>CBDDJS010000003.1:0-10474 GCA_965229785.1 Cyclobacteriaceae bacterium | reverse complement strand
ATCTGGCCAGAAGTATTGGCCAGCATGGCTCCGGTGAGGAACAAACGTGCCTCAATCTCTTCCGGAGTGATCTGATTGGGGTTTTCATTTACATCCTCCACAATGCTTTGACAAGCAAACATCATGGCAAGCAATACATATATAAGTTTTTTCATGATTGTCATCTTGTGAATGATTAAAAATTAACTTGGACAGAGAAAAGGTAGGACTTGGTACTTGGGTTAGTGAAATACTCCAGACCAAGCGCATTGCCTACGCCAACCTGATTGATCTCCGGGTCAATGCCCGGTATACTATCCCAAAGGAACAAGTTCCTTCCAGAAGCGGACAAAACGACCGAACTCAATTTAGTGGCCTCACGGAAAGCAGCAGAATTGATAGAGTAGCTTATCGTAACTTCTCTCAAACGGGTAAATGTGGCATCTTCAATAGAAAAGTTATAAGCCTGGTTATCACCAAATCCTCCTCCAATACCAGTTCGGTACCAGGTTTCATCCAATAGGACATTGCCACCGCCAAAATTCGCCACATTTCCACGTACAGTGGTACCGGCCGGAATAACATCTCCTCCGTAGTTCACCAGTTCTTCGCTGGTGGTCAACCGGTTAGCCGTTTCCTTAGTTGTACCGAATCTTCTCAATACCCAAAGGGATCTTGGAGAGAATACGCCTCCTTCTGAGTGCTCAACCAAAACATTAAAACCGAAGTTTTTGTAATTGGCACGGAGCCCGAGTCCTCCTCTCCAGTCAGGATTGGGATCACCCAACGGAACCGGGCGATTTGTTAACATAGGAAAGCCGTTCACGTCCAAAACAAAATTTCCATTTTCATCAGTCTGTGAACTTGTGCCAAACAAAACGCCTAGTGGTTGTCCAACTATCGCACGGGAACTTACTGAAGCACCCGACAGGTCAATGGTTTCTGTACCCTCAAGGTCCGTCACTTCATTCTCATTGGTAGCCCAGTTGGCATAAAACTCGAGGTTGAAGTCGTTGGTATTAATGGCAGTATAGTTCAAGTCCATTTCCAGACCTCTGTTTTCCATGGAGGCCGCATTTCGGATCTGCGTATCAAATCCAGACGAAGGCGTTAGGTCCACAGGGATAATGATCCCATCGATATTATTCTGGTAATAGGTAAAGGACCAGGACAATCGATCTCTGAAGAACCTCAAATCCATCCCCAGTTCCCACTCCTCTTTGATTTCGGGCTCCAGATCGGGATTCCCTTTATCATCATCGAGTCTAAAACCGCCTCCAAATAAAGCGATATCCAGAGGATCACTGTAAGTGCTATAGGTAAACCCACCTTCAGCCAGCGTCTGGAATCTATGGGCAGGAGCGGAAATACCCACTCGCCCCCACGATGCTCTCAATTTTCCAAATGAGAATATGTCGTTGGTCGGAATTTGAGCAAGCTTGGTAAATTGCCAGGCAAGATCTGCCGCTGGATAAGTGAAATTACCTTTTACCGTAGAGGAGGCTTCCACTGCACCCGAGAGATTCAAAAACAATTGGTCGTAAAAGTTCAATGCCACTGTGGTATAACCTCGATTCGATCGAAGGAAAGTCTTGTTATTCGAAATGGTTGAATTCTCTGCAGCTGTGTTCAGGTCGGTCGTTTCTTTACGGGCGTTCACCAGAAAGCCAGTGATCTGAGAGCTGTTAGTGATCGTACTTCGATCATTCAAATTCCAACCCACCGTGGCGATACCCGAAATCTCTGATGTCAGATTAAAATTGGCCCTTCCAATCACATCGAAGTTGATTTCCTGCCTACCGATCACATCTTCTGCAAAGATCCCGTTTTGTCGATCACCTCCTGATCCTACCGGGAAAAAGTAGTTACGCTTGTCTTCAAATCCGTCAAAACCACCTCTCACTGTAAATTGAAGAAAATCAGTAGGTTCAATAATGATGTCAGCTGAGAACAGGTAGCGAGCTACATCACTGGTGGCCGTTTGTTCTTCAATGGTCCATGAAGGATTGTTGTAAATAGGATTCACCGCATTACCAAGATATCTTCTGTAGGATCTGTGTCTCAGCGGAAATTCTGCTCCATCATTGTCGATATAAGTTCCGATGTAATCGCGGTTATCAAAATCGGGTGGTGTACGAAGCAATCCTAACATCAATCCGGCCGTGTTCGAATTCTGCTGAATCCTGTTCGACGAACTAATCGTAAGACTGGCTTTTGAGGCCAGTGACAACCAATCATTTAAAAACACTTTATTATTCAAGCGCACGTTGGTCCGGTCATAGTCACTTTCCCTGACAATTCCGGATTGATCCAGACGACTCATGCTAAAGAAATAACTGGAACGGTCGTTACCGTTGCTGATGGTCAGGTCATGTTGTAAAAATCCTCCGGTTTGGAAAACCTCATCCCAGTTTGAATCTACAAAAGTCTCCCGGGAATTTTTCGTCGTGATTGGAAAGTATGTATTTCCATTTGCCGCAACAAAGCGCTGGCCGCTGTTATCCACCTCATCCGAACCACCAGCACGATCAGGAATGTAATCACCCCAGGATTCTGCCCTGGTGGGACTATAAACTCCATTCCTTCCTTGTCCCCAAGTGTCTTGCAATTCGTAGCGCTGATTGACAATATCAAAAGAAGCCGTGCCTTTGTAAGAAACACTTAATTTCCCCGCTTTGCCATTTTTCGTCGTGATCACCACCACGCCATTAGCAGCCCGAGAACCCCAAAGTGCCGCAGCCGATGCACCTTTTAACACCTGAATGGACTCAATATCATTCGGATTGATATCATTCAATCTGGATTGCTGAGAAACTCCTCCTGTTCGTCCGCCAGTCGCGTTATTTCCTCCACCGTAAATGGTCTGATTGGAGATTGGGATACCGTCCAGGATAATCAATGGGTTGCCACTACCGGTGATACTATTCGCTCCTCTGATTCTGATGGTAGAACCAGCACCGGGATCTCCATTGGATCTTGAGATCCGCACATTGGAAGCTTTTGCACCCAAGCCATTCAAAAGGGTAGCTTCACCTGATCTCGACACATCAGAAGTATTGATGACAGAGGAACTGGAACCTACTTCATCCTTTTTCTGAGTGAAACCAAGAGCAGTAACAACCACTTCGTCCAATTGCTCGGTTGCCTCCAGCATTTGAACATCAATCTGTGTTCGCCCTCCAATCTGGATTTCTTGTTGCTCCAGGCCAATAAAAGTAAACACAAGCGTGCCATTGGCATCGGACACCTGCAGACGATAAGATCCATCCACATTGGTGGTAGTTCCTGAAGTAGTTCCTTTCAGGAAAACATTCACTCCAGGTAGCGATTCACCACTCTCATCGGTAATGGTCCCACTGACCGTATGCTGTGCCAGTGCCCATTGCGCTGCCAGCACGAATGACAGGGTGAGTACAATTCGCAAGTGCTTAAGAAAAAATAACACTCGCTTACCAGAACTTCTGGGTAAGTTTGTAGAACTAATTTTCATAGGTTTCTAAGCTTTATGGTTTAACAATTAGTAATCACGAGAGGTGTTGCCGCACCTCTCACTTTTCTTTTTATTTCATTTCACAATTACGGTTCGTTCTTTGATCTCAAATTGTGCTTCATTCGTCATCTCCAAAAGGTTGAGGACATTTTCAAATTCTTCGAACCGATCAATCTCACCGGAAAATATCACATGCTTTCGATCAGTATTCTGGAAGAATACATCGATATCGTACCAACGAGACAATCTGTTCATAATCCACTCCAGTGAAGCCTCTTCAAATACAAACAAGTCATCTTTCCATGCCACGTATCTTCGTATGTCTTCCTGTAATAAAATGCTTTGTCCTGATGGTTTATTGAGCACCAAATGTTGGTCAGGACTAAGCAGCGTTTGATAAGCTGATTGCTTATGCAGCACTTCTACTTTTCCTTCAACCAATGTAATTGAGCTCTCCTCCAGGTCTCCAAAATCAGAAACATTGAACGAAGTACCCAAAACCTGGATCTTTTGCGATTCCGTATTGACGATAAATGGTTTATCATCCGGCACCACCTCAAAATAGGCCTCACCGCTCAGGCTTACGGATCGTGCAGTTTCACTAAAACTTATGGGATATTCCAAAGTAGTCTCCGAATTAAGCCATACCCGGGTTCCATCGGCGAGTGTCAGTCGGAATTTGCCACCTCTTGGAACAATCAACTTATTCATTGCCAGGTCTGAGGATGTTCCGGAATAAGTCAGATTATCTTCATGGAGCACAATGGACATATTTTTGTCTTCAATGTCCAGCGTATCATCATTCTGTGCGAGTTCGACGGAATATCCGGTAGAGGTTATTAGAATGGCTTTATCCGATCCGGGAGAGATTGGATCTGAGTCGGCAAGGGGCATCTCCATCTCTATGGGACCTCCTAAAAAGAAATAGACGGTCAGGCTCAGGAGAATTGCCAGAGAAGCCGCAACGGATCCCCACAATCTTAAAGGAATTACTTTTTCATCCGGAGATTTACTTTCGGAAGCTTCACCTACAATCGAATTCCAGGCCGCTTCTTTTCGATGATATCTCTGATAAGAATCTCCTTCTGCATGATGAGCAAGCACTTGTTGGAAAAAACGCTTGTTTCCAACGCTCCTGGCGATCCACCGATCAAACTCCTGCTCCTCCTGCTCACTGAGTTGATTGTAGATCTTTTTCCAAATGATCTCGATATCAATTGAAGGGTTCTCTCCTTCGGGTTTTAGGCTCATCAACTAAATGACACCAGACATTGAAAAAGGGATGACAATAATTTTAGTTTTTTTATCCAATGGCATTTGAATGCTCTAAAAAACCATTAGGAAGCTCCCTGTTCAAGGCTGCTATATGCCATTTTGACCAGATGTCCCTGGCTCATCGGAGAAGGTATTTAGTGGGTTATGTACCTGTCTCAGCTACCCGAACGATCTAAGAAAGACTTGATCTTGGACTTTCCCCTTTGTAGTTGAGTCTTCACAGATGGTGATGAAATCCCCAGTTGTTCCGATATTTCATTGATCTTCTTTTTCCCAAAATACTTCAGTTCGATGATCTGTTTCATTCTGGGGGGCAATGCCTTCAGGCATTTCAAAAGTTTTTCCTCCAGGTCCAAAGACGCTGTATCCTCCTGGCTCAGGTAATCCAAAAAACCATCGACAAACAGTAATTCATTTTTATCTCGGACGTTTTTCGATCTCAGGGCATTCAAACATCGATTCCTTACCGATAAAAACAGGTAGGATTGCAATGATCTTGAAATTATCAGTTTATTAGCATTTTCCCATAGGTAAACAAAGAATTGCTGTACTACATCTTCAGCTTCATCTCGATTATACAGGTGTGAAATAGCAAACCGCACCAGGTCCTCATAATAGTGATCAAAAAGCTCTCGAAAGGCAATTTGATCTCCATTTCTTATTTTTTCCCATACATTTTCCAGATCACCCTGCATCATATTTGGGTCTAATATCTAGAAATTTACTTATTATTCTTTGGTTTTTATTTAATTTGACCCAATTTTCTACTCAAATTTTCAATTCAATCGAAAAAATAATTGAGCGAGTACTCGGATTGGTAAAGTACTCCAATCCCAACGCATTTCCCACGCCTGGCTGATTGACTTCCGGGTCTATGCCAGGGATTTTATCCCATAAAAACAGGTTTCTTCCTGTGATTGAAAATTGAAGTGAATTGATCCAATACCTGTTTTCAGCATCGATCAATTGATAGGCAAACGTGACTTCTCTTAAACGAGTAAATGTAGCGTCCCTTATGGCAAAGTTGTACGCCTGATTGTCACCAAAACCTCCTCCGATTCCGGTGCGATACCAGGATTCATCGAGAATAACCGGCCCTCCGCCAAAATCATGGACCCTTCCTCGTACGGTAGAGCCAGCGGGCACGATTTCACCATCATAATTGATCAGATCCTGATTTAACGTAGTTCGCCCAGCTGTTTCCTGTGTCGTGCCAAACCTTCTCAGCACCCACAATGTTCTTGGTGCGTAATCTCCTCCCTGAGAATGCTCTATCAACGCGTTAAATTTCAGTTTTTTCCAGCCTATGGCTACTCCTAAACCTCCTCTCCAATCCGGGTTTGGATCACCTAGAACTACCGGACTGGCTGTAAGTGTGGGAAACCCGTTTTCATCTAAAATGAAGTTACCCTCTTCATCCGTTTGAGAACCCGTTCCATATAAGACCCCTAACGACTGACCTAGCACCGCTCTTGAGGTAATGGATGCCCCTGGATGCAGGTCTATTGATCTGGCTCCATGTAGTTCAGTGACCTTATTTTGGTTGCTTGCCCAATTACCATATGCCTCAATTTCCCAATCCGAGTGATCAAGGGCCACCAGGGAAAAATCCAATTCAAATCCTTTGTTGTTCATTGAAGCGGCATTGGCAATCTGGGTGGCAAATCCTGACGAAGGAGTTAATTGAACAGGAATGATAATTCCCTTAATGGTATTTCTATAGTAGGTCGCTGAAATTTCAATTTTATCCCGTATTAGTCTGAAATCTCCTCCAATTTCCCATTCTGTTTTGATTTCCGGCCTCAAGTTCTCATTGCCTTTATTATTATCCAATCGGAAGCCACCGCCAAATAGCGTGATATCGAGTGGATCGTCATAAGTCTCATATTGGAAACCTCCTTCGGCCAGGGTTCGGAAACCGTGCGGAGGAGCCGAAATACCTACTTTGCCCCAGGACCCTCTCAATTTTGCAAAAGTCAGCGCCTGACCGCCGTTGAACACTGGCAGCTCCGTCAATTGCCAGGCAAGATCGATGGCCGGATAACTGAAATTTCCCTTCACAGTAGAACTTGCCTCCACGGCTCCTGAAAAATTCAAATAGAGTTGATCAAATGCTTCCAACTGAAAAATACTATAGCCCCGATTGGAACGAATGTGATTGATTTCATTTCGAGTGAATGAATTGGCTGCGGAAGTATTGAGGTCCGTGGTTAATTTCCTGACGTTCACCAGAAAACCATCAATCCCGAAGTGATTAGTTGTGTTTTTTCGGTCGTTGAGATTCCATCCTAAGGTCGCATTTAAAAGTATGTTTTCATGAATTTTCCAGTTCGACCTTACGATTGCATCCAAATTGATTTCGAGCCGCCGGATGATATCTTCAGCGAAGTTTCCATTTTGACGAAAAGTGGCAGACCCTTTCGGAAAAAAGTAATTCCGTCTATCTGTGTAATTATCTAATCCACCTCTTAAAGTAAGTTGAAGTTTTTCGTTTGGTTCTGCTACCCATTCCATCGACATCAGGTTTCTGGCTACTTTACTCTCAGATTGTTGCTCACGTATGGTCCATAAAGGATTGTTGTAAATCGGATTGAGGTCATTTCCCAGATATCTGCGGTAGCTCCTGTGTCTCAAAGGAAATTCTTCCCCCACCTCATTCCTGTAAGTCCCGATGTAATCCTTGTTATTGAAATCCGGTGGTGTGCGTAACAAACCGAGCATCAAACCAGCAGTGCTAGAGCTTTGCCTGATTCGGTTGGAAGAACTTAGTATAAGATTGGCTCGATTGGCGACTGATAACCAATCATTGATCAGGACCTTATTATTCATTCGCACAGATGTCCGTTCATAGTCGCTTTCCTTAATGATCCCTTGCTGATCCAATCGACCTATTCCAAAATAGTAGCTGGATCGATTGTTTCCGTTGCTAATTGACAAATCATGTTGACTGAATCCGCCAGTCTGAAAGATCTGTTTCCAATTGTCTTCTACAAATGTTCGTCGGGAGTTCTTTTCCTGGATTGGATAATAAACTGTTCCATTTGCCGCTGTGAATCGCTCACCTCCGGTAAAGAACTGATCTGCCGTACCTGGGCGATCCGGAATGTAATCTCCCCAGGACTCTGGGCTGGTAGGATTATAGACCCCTTCCCTTCCCTGACCCCAAACTTTTTGCCGATCTATTCTTTGATTGATTTGATCAAATGAGTACGACCCTTTATAGGATACTTTCATCTTACCAGCAGTCCCATCCCTGGTTGTGATCACAATTACGCCATTGGCAGATCTTGACCCCCACAAGGCTCCTGAAGAGGCACCTTTCAATACCTGGATAGATGCTATATCCTGAAGGTTGATATCATTGATCCTGGATTGCTGAGAAACTCCACTATTTCTACCGCTTCCGCCTGTCTGACTATTTCCTCCTCCATAAATCGTTTCGTTAGAAATAGGTATACCATCCACAATGATCAATGGACTGGTGTCGCCTGTTATACTGTTTGCACCTCTGATTCGTATGGTAGATCCTGCTCCCGGATCACCATTTGACCTTGAAATCACAACATTAGAAGCTTTTGAACCCAAACTATTGAGTAAAGTGGATTCGCCTGACCGATTGACATCACTGAGTGACAAGGCATTGTACGTGGCTCCGGATTCATCCGGGTCCACACTAAATCCCAGCGCATTGACCATCACGGACTCAAGGACATCCACATCCTCCTGAAGTGTAATGGTAAGAAAAGAGCGATTTAAAGGCCTAACGGTCCGGGTAGAGAAACCTACATAACTTACCGTCAATTCTTCAGGTTCTTCTTCGAGTTCCATATGAAAATTTCCATCAAGATCTGTGGTTGTACCATAATGGGTTCCTTCAATCATGATGGTGGCCCCAGGAAGAGGCTCGGAAGCGGTTCCTAATACCTGTCCATCAATTTGTATGATTTGATTTTGCTGAAAACCATGGTCACGAGTGGCTTTCCTGAATACTACAACATTCTTTTCGAACTGATAATCCACAGGAATCTGATGCTTGATCTCCTGTAGGATTTCTTCCAGGGACGCATTTTCTACCTGAATATTGATTAGGTCATTTTCACTTACCAGGCCTTTCGCATATACGAATTTGCAGTTGCATTGCTTACGGATCTCCTTAATGGTCTTCTTGAAATTCTGGTTTTCAATTTTCAGGGATATATCTCTTTCCTGTGCACTGGTATCGTGTAGGCCATAGAAAATGAAAATGAAGATGAATAAGCGTATGAGCATTCTCCCGTCTTTCCGTCAAATCGAAGAACTTACAATTTAGTCGCTATTCGAAATTTTAGAAAAGAAAAGGCCGGGCTTCATTACCATTGTCACGTCAATGTACTGATCTATGTGACTTTGCCATGCCCTGTTAATGAAGATCGTTCAGCAGGCAAGATTTCTTGAGAGCCCCCTTAGCGTACACCTGGAATTGAGTCTTGGTGAATTATTGCAATCGATAAATAGGGCAGCTTATTAAGCTTTCGTTCCGTTTACGGCTCCCTGGACTTCAGTCCTGATATCCGCAGTAAATAATTTTGAGGCTTTACTATCACGTTCCAGCGCCCATTGTGCCAGGTTCTCATCGCTTGAATACATCCTCGTCGGATCCTGTTCAGGTGCCACGCCGTACATAGCGGGAGGCAGCAATGATACATGCGAATCTCCATGTCCGTTTCGATGTGCCTCTATGAAATTAAAATCGTTGGTATCCAGTATTCTTGCTTTCCCTTTGATATCGCCCAGGTCTTCAAAAGTGGACAGACCCCTTTGAGGGCCATGTACGTCGGCTGGTCTTGGAGTGAAATTGTTTTCTGACATGGACCCGCCCCGATACACAATGCCCTTGTGTCCAGCGGGTACATCTTGCAAATCGAAATGTCCGGGTTCACGCTGTAGGACCATTCTTTGACCTACTTTACCAAAGGGCTCTTCGCCATTGGTGTTTTGATGGAAATCGGAATTCCCAACCGAACTCCCATTTATGATTTTATGAAGTTGGGTAAGTACCTGATTGCGAGGACTATCGTCAACCTGTTGCCGGAGCCGTTTCATTTGTGCAGTCTCCGGGCGATGGTCTAAAGCTTGGATATTGACATCTTTCAGGCCCTGATGGCGGTAAACATGGTTCGCTATTGATCTGCTGGCTTTGTCTGTACTACTGCTTCCGTAGGTGTTCATACTTTGGTGTCTTAGGAATCGCTAATTGCCTACCACAGCACTTAACTCTTCTACAAGATAAAAAGCATTAAACACCCACACAACCATTTTCTGCAAAATCAAACTACAATCAGGACAGTTGGAGGAGCTAATACAGTGCGTCTTAAGGCCAATTGTTTGTCTCCTGGACTTAAAATTTTGCCTTGAAAATCGCTTCAACTATGCGGCTCTTTTCCTTGTTAAAAGTCCGCTTTCCAGGAATCTAATTTACGATTGAGTCAAATTGAATTGCTCTTTCGACTTTGGCCGCACTGAATATATACCTAAAACACTTGCCATCCCCACAACAATCCCTACAATTGTCATGACACCAATGAGCTGCCAATTGTCGCCAGTGTAACCTCCGAAGAATTGCCCAATAGAAGCGCCAAATCCACCACCTAGTATGAGGCCTCGGCCAATTAATGAAATAGTATCCTTCATAATTATATCGTTATTGAGTAATCAAACAATGAAAGGCAGATACCACTTTCACAATCAATG
>CBDDJS010000002.1:0-48419 GCA_965229785.1 Cyclobacteriaceae bacterium | reverse complement strand
ACCCCGTGTTCCCTAAGTAGGTTAATATTATATCTGATGACCTCCAAAGCGGCTGATAGTTTTCTTTGGTCTGAACTAAGGTAATCAAGCATCAATCCAAGCGTTGTGACGACACGAATACCTTTCTCGCCTGCCACCCTTGCCGCTGAATCACTTAATTGATATCTGGATAAATCAGCTTCGAAATCCATTCGAAATCCTGGAAAATGATTGATTTCATCTACTCCCGCCTTGACTGCATTTTCAAAGTCAATTGCCGTTTCAATATGCGTGGAAACTTCCAGATCCGATTGGTGAGCTGAACGCACCACAGCTTTTAGTACTTCAGGATTTAACCCCTTTTGAGCGAAATAAGTTGGGTCGTTTTTTCTTAGTTCGTAATCCTCCGAAAAAAGTAAATACGTCTTAATAAAATCAGGATTACCCGAAAGAATTCCTGGCCATTTAGAATCGAGCATCATCGTGTCATCTACCGTATGGTAAAACTGTCCTTCTCCATCTTCAGACGAGTAGATTCCAATGGATTTTAATCTTTTAACAACACCTATCGGATGTCCTCCTCCTGCGGTAATTCCGCCATTGGAATAAGATACATCTACTGTCTCCATTGTGCTTAATATCGAATCTGCAGACTTCCTCGAGCGGGGCAAGGCATTGGGCACTTTCACGTAGAAGATCCCTTGTTTTAGATAATTCAAGCTCTTTTGCAGGGTACGATAGTCATCCATATTATGGTTATGTGCTTCCCCATATGGTGCGATGATAAATTTTCCAGCAAGATGTATGGTACTATCGATGTAGGTTGGTTCATCAAATGAAATCAATCCATCTATGACATAAAAAGTATCCTCGTGAAACACTTTCCCATCATAGACTTTTGCTCCTCTGAATTCTATCCCATTTGTTCTCTGTGAACAAGAAATCGGGACAATGGTGGATAATGCTAGAAGGAAAGATACTTTATTGATCATATCAGGGATACTTTGGCAAATCATGAAGGTTACCAACAGGTACTTAAATGAATGTTTAGCCCATCAAACTCATTATTGAAGGAAGGTCTCATAAGTAAGCGGATCGTCATGTATGTATTGCATCCCATAATCCGTACTTTCGCAGGAACTATCAATCCTCCGTAAATGGTTAATCCCTACCGAGGTTTTAGGAAAACAAACATGGAAGCGATCATCACCATCGTAGGATTCCTGGGAGCAGGAAAAACCACTTTATTGCGGCAACTGACCAATCGGTTTTTGGAGTTGGGTTGGAATCCTTATGTCATTCTCAATGACTATGAAAATGCTTCCCTCGATATGCAACAGTTCCTTGAAAAACTAGGACCGAAAGAGATCATGCCACTCAATGGCAGTTGCATTTGTTGTAGTGGTATCGGCGAATTGCGCTACTACGTCAATAGCATTCCCGAACGGGAAAATGGCATCACCCTCATTGAAGCCAATGGCACTTCCGATGCTTGCTCATTAATGGGATTTCTAGGTGTTGGTCTGGATGATCGGTTTTCGCCTCCGGTACAGGTATCAGTCGTAGATGTCAAAAACTGGCAACGACGATACGAGCACAATGAGTTGGAAAGGAATCAGATCCAGGTTTCTTCCCTGATTGTTCTCACCCATTTGGAGAACACAAAACCTAAGCGACAAGAAGAAGTCATTCAGGGTATTTCTAAACTGAATCCTACCGCCGAGATCATTACCTCGGAGGAAGTGGATGTGTCCCTCCTTCCCAAACTGTCACCCACTTCCAATAAAGCGGAAAAGTTAGATCATTTAAAAGCACACTGGGCTTCTTGTTCTGTGGACTTACCTCATTTACCAGATACAAGCTGTATTCAACACATTTGTCAGTACTTACCGAAAAGCATGTTAAGGGTCAAAGGCTGTACCAGAATTGGTAACGAAGAAAACTATACCTTCTTTGAGCGAACTCCGGACGGTTCGGTCAACATACGACCTTTTTACGGTGAACCCACTACCGGACCCAAGCTGCTAACTGTCGGACCCGGCAGTGATTTTTCAGTATTGGAAAGGGCCATAGAGCAAAGTATTGAAGCACTGCAATTATCTGCGACGAAAAGTTGACTCATAAAATTCCCATTCCAGGGCAAATCAACATCGCTTTCAAGGCCAAATAATCCCGGCAAAAGGAAGGATGAATCCCGGCAAACATGAAAAAAATAATTCAGAATAAGCGTATCCTTTTTATCATTCTACAGTCTCCTCTACAAAACCTTAAAATTTTTTAAAGATGAGTCAATGTAAATGTGGAGATTGCAACTGTAAGCATTGTGAATGTAAACCTTGTAAAGTGGATACCTGCCCTTGCCAAAAATGTGAATGCAAAAATTGTTCTTGTTGCTAGGGAAGGAAAATTTTGAATGAATAGCCAGGAAATTTATCGGGTACATGGACAGGAGGTGTATTTATTCATTTTAAAAAAAGTGAAGAATAACCACATCGCTAATGATGTATTCCAAAGTTCTTTCCTGAAAATCCACAAGCACATTCAACAATTGAAAGAGGTCTCAAAAGTGCGAGCCTGGGCCTTTCAAATCGCAAGAAATGAAATTGCCAATTACTTCAATCAGGAAATGGTCTACGATACAGCGGTTGTCTCGGAGGTAAGTCCGGCCGATGAATCTTCGATTGAGATTTGCTGTTTCGACCGGTTCATTGATGAACTCCCTGAGTTGTACAATGAGGTAATTCAATTGACCTATGTTTCCGGAAAGAAGCAAGAGGAGGTTGCAGAGATATTGAGCATCACTGTGAGCAATGTCAAAGCAAGGATCAGGAGGTCAAAAGTGATATTGAAAGAAAAGTTTCAAAATTGCTGCAAATACGAAATCAATACCAATGGGAAACTCGTCGGTACACCGAACTGTGCTGTTTGCAAGTGACCATCTGATGTTCCCGAATCAACATGTGAGAATGAATAACCTACGTGTATTTTTCCTAATCGTCGCTTTTGGGTTTGCTTTATCCGGTTACGGACAAAGTAAAATTGATACCGTCAAGATCAAAACAAAAATCCTCTGCGACCATTGCCAGACCTGCGAAAGTTGTGGGTTACAGTTTGAAAGGGATCTTTACTTATCCAAGGGCGTAAAGTACTCTGCATTTAACCCGTCTGACACTACCATTACAGTTGTTTACAGAACGAATAGGACCAATGTAGAGGCAATCCGGCAAATCATTTCGAAATTGGGTTTTGATGCAGACGGTGTTCCAGCCGACCCTAAAGGGCACGCCCGGCTCGACGATTGCTGCCGGTTAGGGTTAAAGGAAGATGAACCGGAATGAACTATGTTAGGGTCAATAAGGCCGAGATAGATACTATAGTCAGTATTGCTTACTTCAATCTTTTCATTTTCCGTGATCTAATTCTGTTACTAAATCAAAGAGTGAATGCACTTCCTTTTCAGTATCCTGCTGATGAATAAGCCAGTGATTTTGCTGGCCTGATTCGGTGGCAATTACCTTAGTCGCTGCATTTCGGTCCAAACGAATCCCATTGCGCTCCAGGGCTCTTTGGGTCCATAAAGCCACGTTACCCTCTCCTTCCAGGTTCACTGAAGTATGGTAATCTGTGTGTATCTGAAAGGATCCTGTTTGGGAATCGAATTGAATCCCCTCACTGTGAAATGCTGCCTGAAATGAACCATCCAGTACTAAGTCTTCGGGCGCACCAATAACCATGTCACCACCTTTGGGCAGCAGCCAAATACGATCCGCACCACGAAGTGCCAGATCCATGTCATGTGTTGATAACAAGATAGACTTACCAGCTTCTCTTGCCATTCGTTTCAGGAGTTTCATGATCTCTACTCGTCGTGGCAAATCCAGAAAAGCCGTGACTTCATCCAAAATCATCACTTCCGGCTCCTGAGCGAAGGCTCGCGCTACCATGATTTTCTGACGCTCTCCGTCGCTGAGTTCAGAGAGCGTCCGTTCGGCCAGTTCTTCTGCCCCAGCCATGGCAATGGCCTCATGGATGATCTGGTGATCTTCCTCACTTAGTTTTCCCGACCAATTGGTATGCGGATACCTACCCAATGCCACAACCTCATACGCGGAAAGCATCCCTGCCGAAACACGATCTGTTAATACCAGACTCAGCTTCTTCGCCAACACTTTCGGTGGCAATTGATGGATGTTCTTCCCCTCCAGAAACACTTTTCCATCCAATGGCTTTTGTTCTCCGGATATGGTTCGCATTAATGTGGACTTGCCCGCTCCATTGGGACCAATCAGGCAAACCAATTCTCCTTTATGCATGGAGGCATTTATATCTTTGGTAACTTGGGTCTTTCGGGATTTATATTGATATCCCGTAGATAGCTGTTGAATATCGATAACAACTTCCATGGATCAATCTTTTCTTAACACCGTAACTGGGTTGATGAACAAGGCTTTCCATGATGGGAAAACCACTGCTAATACCGATACTAAAAGTAGTAAGACACCTACAAACAGATAAACCGGAATATCAGTAAGCTGTGTTTCGAACAAAAAAGGAAGTAACGGCCTCAATACTATAGGAGCCAACAAAATACCTCCTCCTATACCTATTCCCGCAATCCATATCAACTCTTTCATGACTAACTGCAAGATATTCCGGTCTCTTGCCCCTAGTACACGCCTTAAGGCCAGTTCTTTGACCTTTAGAATCAGAAGGAACGTCATAATGCTAAAGAGCCCAATAGCAGCAATAAAACTACCAATGACCGCTATAGCCAGAAACAAGGTACTGGACACTTTGGACTGCCAGTTTTGAGAAGCCACATGATCATCCATAGCCAAATACTCAAAAGTGGGTTGATTCTGATCCAGGTTGAGGATAGTTTCGCTTAGTAGCGGATTAATTTCTGATGCTGGTCTGGAGGTTTTCACCACGTAGTGCGCATCAGTGGTCGTATAAGACAGTAAAGAAATGTAGATACTGGGAATGTTTTCCTGTGTGATGCTTTGGTGCTTCACATTTTCCGCAACGCCGACAATGATTAAGAACGATCGATCGGATTCAGGGCTGCCTAACTTGATTCGCTTTCCGACAGCACTTTCTCCAGGCCACATTTTTTGGGCCAGATTTTCATCAATCACAGCCTGGAATTGATGCGCTGCTTTATCCGTCGGGTCAAATCCCCGGCCCTTCGCCAGGCCAATATCCAGCACATTAAAATAGTTGGGGGTGATCCGCTGAATACTCACAAAAGGGTTTTCTGCTTGTTGAAGTGCCGATTGCCCTTCAATAGTAAACACGGCCTGTGACTCTGGTGAAGTATTGACCATGTCTGTAAGTGGCAATACGCTATTCATAGCGACTGCTTCAACTCCTTGTATAGATTCTATTTCTCTTAAGCTGGATTCAAAAAAGATCCGTTTCTTCTCCTGGCCACCATATTTGTACCAGGACAGTGCAATGCGGAAAGTAAGATTGCGGTCTGTTTCAAAACCCAGATCTGCATCCTGTGCAGCCTGGAAACTTTTGTACAACAAGGCTCCTCCCACCATCATCAGCACACTCACAAGAATCTGGACCATGGCCAATCCCTTTTGCAAATTTCTTTGTCTTTTACTCCCTGTAGTCTGCTGACCTTCTTTCAACCCCGAAATCAACTGTGTGCGATTCAGGTGCAATACCCAGGGCACCACTCCGGTGACTATTCCCAGTAAAAGGGCCAGTCCTAAAGTGTACAATAAGACGTTGGTATTGATTGAAACATCGATCCAGTGAGGCAAATAGGCACTCACCAGATTGTGCGAAGCATCCATGAAAAACCAGGCCAACCCCAAGCCAGCAATACTCCCTAAAAAAGCCAGTAAAAACGAATGGGTAACAAAACCTTGAATAATCGCTCCCTGAGAAGAACCCAAAACCCTACGTACTGTGGTCTCTCTGCTTTGGCGAATGGCTTGACCAACCAGGAGATTCGAAACGTTCACTGCCGCAATGATCAGGAGAAATATTACCGCCCCGGCCAGAAGCAACAGGTAGTTATACAAATTACCCAGGAACAAGTCCTCCAGAGGCTCTGCAACGAAAGTGATCCCTCTATTGGAATCTGAATGTCTTTGCTCATGATCCCGGGCAAAATGCTCCAGTTCGTCATTGAATTGTGCCAGGGTAACCCCATCTTTCAATCTGGCCAAACCGATGCATAAACGACGGTTACGGGCAGTTACTACAAATTCGGCATAGGCCATCGCCCGGAAGGCTTCATTTCTTCCGGGGAAACTAAAGCCCTCCGGTAACACGCCATAGTTGGCATAGGTAAACCCATCCAGCGTTAGTTCCGGAATCTCACCACTGGCATCATACCTTCGTTCCCAGAATTCGTGGGTAAGCATCACAGTATGAGAGCCACGTTTGTCCAGCGTCTCTGGCCAATGATCTCCCATCACAGGGTCTACTCCCAACACCTGAAAAAGATTACTCGAAGCGAAGGTAACGGTCAGGTCTTCTGGCGTTTTACCATCGCCACTCAAATTGTAGCGCCCGCCATCACGATAGACTGCCAGCTCTTCAATAGTGGTCAATTCCTTTTGCATGTCAAGGAATTCAGGATAAGAAAGAAATCCCTTCTCCTCCCCTTTCAAAGATTGTATCCGCACGAGCCGGTCTGGCTCATCAAACGGCAATGGTGTCAATAATACGGCATCGATATAACTGAATACCACAATACTGGTACTGGTAGCAATGGCCAGGGTAAGCATCACGATCGCGGAGAAGGCTGGCCTTCTTTTGATCGACCTCCAGGCCAGTTTCAAGTTGAATAATGTATTCATTTTCTTTCTTTACATACTTAAATCACACACTCGTAGCCAGGTCTAAAGTACCAGAAGGCTAAACCTCAAAACCTCTCATTTTTTTATTCTTCAAAATCACCCACATCACCACCGGGGCACCTATAAGCGCATTCACCGCATTGAGATGCAGGAAATGTTTCTCCCAGGGAAGGTGGACAAACAGATCGGCAGCTTGAGCAACAATGGCTCCCAGAAGCATCACCGCCGGCATTAGCACTCTATGGTCGGAAGTACTGAAAAGACCTCTTGCCATATGTGGCAGGATCATACCCAGAAACAATACAGGTCCACAATATGCCGTAACCGGCCCAGCTAATATGACTGCACAGCCAAGTGTAATGAGACGGGTCCGCTTCACTGACATGCCCATACTACGTGCGTATTTCTCTCCCAGTAAAAAAGCATTGAGCGGTTTGGCCATCAACCAACCCCCAACCAATCCAATCATAGTAAGCGGGACCAGTACCGGAAAATGCTCCCAATACACGCCTGCAAAACTGCCATCATTCCAGCCGGCGTAGATTTTGGTCTGAGACTGGTTAGTAAAATGAAGGATTACGCTGATCAACCCCTGGGCAAGAAATCCCAGCATCAACCCGAAAATGAGTAGCGTTATGGTGCTTACATATTTCGATACAGTGATCATGACCAACAGCACAATCAAGCAACCTAACATGGCTCCTGCCACGATACTCAGGTTACTCATGAACTCAAAGTTTTCCAGGAAGGATGAACCAATGACCGCCGCAGTAGTAACCACCAATGCAACTCCCAACTGTGCACCAGCTGTCAGGCCCAAAGCCCATGGCCCAGCCAACGGATTTTTGAAAAGTGTCTGTAGTTGCAAACCGGCTGCTCCCAAAGCCGCGCCGCCGATGATGGCCGCCAAAGTCCGAGGTAACCTTAACTCCAGAATGATGGTTGCCCAAGTGGTTTCGGCAACTTCTTGCCCTAAAAGCACACCCACAATACCTGACACAGGAATGGGTACCGAACCGATACCCAGTTCCAACAAAAAGACCGCTACTACCCCGATCATAAGGATTGGGAACAGAAATAGTCTCGATTGACTCGCCAGTTTGTACTTAGGTTTTGTAGCACTGATAGGGGTTGAAAGCGTTGTTGCCATTTAACTTTTGGTTTGAAGAGTTGTCAGTAGTTTATTCACCATACAATTGTTCATTCACTTCCAAAGGGAGCTTCATCGATTTGTCAAAATGATCCATGAAATAGAGCTCATGAGAAGGCAACTGAGCCGGATAGATCAACTTTATGAGATCGGCCAGAACAAGATCTGGTCGGACCGCCGCACTCCCATACCAGTCGAATGCATTGGCTTTTGGTTTGATCCGCTTCATATTGTGATAAAGCTGGCCCCTTTTCCAGGACTCGAATTGACTAAGGTAATTTTGAGTGGGAAGCGATGCTGAATGAACGTCACCAATCACCCAATGGTCTGCTTTATAGGCTTGTGATAAAAATGCTTCACTACTTACCGGCGCTCCATTATTTCTTACTGGTTGAGAAAAGTCCTCCATCAGATTATCCAATCCCGCATCTCGCATAAATTGAGCTTCAATGCTATTGGTGTGGACCATCCATCGATCATTGCCCGCATAATACCCCCAAACCATCGTAGGCTTTTTGTCAACTTCAGCAGCAAGGTTTCTCAGCTCTGCTACTCGCTGAACCATTTCTCCAAATCGCTTATTTGCCCGCGCTTCCGCATTGAAAAAGAGCGAGTAAAATTTGATCCATTCCGCTTTTCCCAGGTAGTTACTTTCAGCCCATTCAAAAACAGAAGCCGTGGGTATTCCCAGTTCCCGGCTTTTGTTCAGCGTCCCTGCAAAATCGAGGTTCGACAAGTTCATCAAAAAAAGATCAGCATTACTGGCAAGCAAGAGCTCAAGATTAGCGGGCTGATGCCAACTATACCCTACCTGTGCTAATTCTTTGTTAAGTACACGGTTCCTTATTTCATCATCATAAGATATCGCACCTCCAACGGCCACTACTTTATCAAACAGACCTAACTCGCTGATATAAACTTCGCCATTCTCGATGTTCACCGCTACCCTTTCGGCCGGAATGGGGATCACTGTGGCTCCGGTCAAATTTCCGGTAAGTTCCGGAGTAGGTGTTCCTTTTTGCACAAGTACCATCACATCTTCCCTACTTTCCGTTGCTCCTCCTTCCCAGGAACTCAATGAAGCGCTGGTGCGAACCACTTTGTAATGGCCGTGATAGCTGACGTCAAAATTGGAAGCATACTGTACTTCGGCTTTGGTCTCGAAGTAATCTTTAGAAGCATCAAAAACAGCGGCCTTATCATCATTCTGTTGCTTTTCCGGACTGCATGCATTCATAAAGGATGCTCCGATCAATGACAGAGCTATGAAATAGATGTTTATAGGGAGTCTCGGTCTCATCTCAATTCACTTTCTCTATAGGTGCCATAAAAAAGAACTCGTGATCCGGCAGGACTTCCGGATGAAACAGTTTGATCAGGTCACTCAACAAAAGATCCGGCCGCATAGGTGCTGTTTGATACCAGTCATGGGCACCATAATCTCGGAATCGCTTAAAATGATGGTACAACTGGTCGTTTGCGTATGCCGGAAAAGCAGACATGTACTGATCAGGAGGCCAATTCCCTGTAGTAGATTGGAATGAAAAAATGAAATCCACGTCTGAGGCCTTTTGCAGTATGATCTCATCGGAGAAAGTTATCCCTTCGGACAGCCCATTGGCTTTGGTATCAGTAATTGCCGCATTGCTATCCTCGAAAGGATTATTAGCTCCGGCTGTTTTGATCAGTTCCGCGATACCTCCATTTGACCGAACGGTCCAGTTGCCACTTTTGCTATGCATGCCCCACATGGCACCGGGCTTTTGATCAACCTGTGCTACCAAACTGGCCAGCGAATCGCACCTGGATTTGATGTCCTCAAAATAACGATTGGCTTCGGCCTCTGCATTGAAAAACAAGGCGTCATATTTGATCCACTCCAATTGTCCCAGGTAAGAGGTCTCGCTCCAAGAAAAATCAGGTGCCGCCTTCAATTTCAGGTCACGCGTGCGTTTCAATCCATCCGCCTGAGTAAGGCTGGCCATAGTCAGTATCGCCAATTCTGGCTGCAGCGCAGCCAGCATTTCCAGATTGGGACCGGTATGCCAGGACGCCCCGATCTCTTTCAACTCACCGTTAACAAATCGCTTTCGTAAATCCAGGTCATAAACCGCCGCATGCCCTAACCCCAACAGTTTATCAGTCACTTTTAGCGCAAGGAATCGAGTAGGTGCATCGTCTGCGTTCCCAACGACAGAACTGACAGGGATCTCTATCACATGAGCATCTTTTAACTCACCCGTCAATTCCGGAGTTGCGGTACCTTTCTGGACCAGTACCATTTTGTCGGTGAATGCCTGCGCCCAAGAAACGGAATCAGAATCTTGTGCGGCCCTACCGAAATCAACTTTGGTTTTAAGGACTTTATAATTGCCATGATAGCTCACTGTGAAGTTCTCTGCATAAAGTATATCCGCCTTTTCTGGGAAATAATCCTTATCAGATTTACTGGAGGTAGAAGTAGTTGCCTCCTGAATGGCAGTGGTTCCACAGCTGAAAAGTAAGAGAAGCAGCACTTTAAAAGCTAAACTTGCCTTGTTCGCTTTATGAAAGCATAAATAGGTTGTCAGGTTGAACTTGTCGAAATCTTTCTTGGTAACATACTTCGACAAGCTTAGCTTGACACTACTTTTCACAGAGTATAGCAAGTGTTTTATACTCATTTCTTAGTCAGGTTAACTTTTTCCAGAAACATCAACTCATGATCAGGTAACAAGTCCGGATAAAACACAGCTACCAAATCTTCTAATACAAGATCAGGTCGCACCTCTGGGGTTTCGTACCAATCGTAAGCATCGTGTTCATGACGTGTCCGCTTTTGATAATGATATACCTGGCCGGTTCGGTAAGCCTTAAAACTGTTCAAATAGTTTAAGGGAGGCCAATTCGCGTCTTCGGTGTTGTTAACCAACCAAAAATCCGCCTCTTCTGCCAGCTTCAACAACGTTTCATTCGTTATTCCGACACTGTGTGTTGGGCCATTATCTTTCAGAACGTTGGTACTCACCGCCTGTAAATAGGAAGCGTAGAAATCATTTCTATGGGCCGCCCAGTCTCCCTCTCCGGCTGGATGATAAAGTAGGAATGAATTGGCTTTTGAAGGTTGGGATGCAACCAGTTCAATCAGTTGTCGACACCTGTTTTTGATTTGGCCATAAAGTTCATTGGCTTCCTTCTCCTTATTAAATAAAAGTGCCGTAAACTTGACCCACTCGGCTTTGGCCAGGAAATCCTGTTCTGCCCACGCGAACTGTGGTATTGCATTGATCCCCAACTTCCGGAGCTTTTCCATTCCATCAAGTCTTGTATTGTCAAACGTATGAAGTACGAGCAGCTCCGCTCCGGATGACATCAGTAATTCGGGTTTGGGTATCGCATGGAAACTGTAGCCGATGGAAGCAATTTGCTTGTTTTCCCACCTTTCTCGAAGTTCTGGGTCGTAGATACCTCCGCCGCCCATTCCTGCTATGGCATCAATGAGTCCCAGGCTCTTCAATCTTGTAATTTCACCATCTTCATTCGCCGCTACCGATTGGATGGGCACTTCGATGACCCACGCATTTGAAAGAGAATCTGGCAAATTCACTTCCATACCACGTTGCACCAAAACCAGTGATTGTTCGAAATCAATTTCCCGTGCCTCGCTCTTAAAGCTTAGTTTCACCAGTTTCAAATTACCATGATAGGAAACCGTAAAATTCCTGGCATCTTCTATGACTACCTGATCTGTAAATGCATTGGACATCTCTTCACTGGACTCATGAAATGGCTGACTTGATGGCTGGTTTGAGTAACAGCTTGAGAACAATTGTAGAATGATCAGCAAGAATAAAGTCTTGCCCGCTATCCGGAAGAAGCTGACGATATTATTGTGGTTGTCCTCCTTCACAGCTACTCAGTAATCAAATTCGACTTAGTCTGAGTCGACCACAACATGCCACCTAAAAGCAATACCAGGCAGTAGCTGAACAACATGACCGTATTACTGATACTTTGCGTACGCAACTGAGAAGACTGATACTCAAACTCAGGCAAGGCTGCCATCATGGATTTCGTGAAAGTTTCACCCTTGAATATCTTAGGTAGAAAATAGTCACGCCAGGTCAGGTAAAAACCCTTCACCTGTTGACGGTAATCTTCATAATGTCTTGTCGAGGTACCTGACAACTCATTGAAGGCACTTTGCAAGAGTAATGAAGGAGAAATGAAACGTAATTGGCTGACCCATTTTTGCTGCTGTTCCAGCTTACCTTCATATTCATCGAGTACAGGCTTGATTTCACTTTTGATCAGGTCCTGCGTTGCGAAATACAATTGCCAACCCTTAGACCCGCCTTCAAAACCGGACAACTCGGGATGATCTCGAAGAAACCCTTCCAATAATTCATCCGCTTTCTCCTCTGCACTGGCATTGACCACCCGAAAATCATTGATCAAATTAGCCCTGGAAGGAACAGGATAAAGACTATTTGCCATTTGGTTGACTGAAGAGGGAATCAGTAACACGAAAAGGATCCAGCTCGCAATCAGCCATACCGCATTGTTGGCAGAAGATTGTCCTCGTAAATTGACCAGGCAAGCCAAAATGAACCAGAAAAGCACATATCCGACTGATAACAAAATGAAGGAAACAACGCTTCCTATGTTCGAAACGAGTGGCACTCCGGCCATTCCCAGACTTCCGATCAGAAGAATCACCAATATTCCCGTCAGTAATACGAACCGGATCAGGGATTTTTCCAATAACCATCGATAAAGTGAAATGGGATGTGAAGCAATGACAGGTAGGATCCCTTGTTCCCGCTCGGATGACAGGATATTGTACGTAAAAGCAATGACGATCAGTGGCAATAAGTAGATCAGTACAAAAGCAAGGTCAAAGCTTCCGAACATCAGCTGAACGGGATTGGAAAGTTCTGTATAGTTTAATTCGAAGCTCTCTCCATACAATACTGGTTTCACATAGTGGGTGAAGAGATCACTTTGTCCCGTAGCAATGATGGCCATGTCATCAGGGGGCATGGCTGCAATTCGCGGATACGTATTCCCGATCACATGAGGTTTATCTGGCATATACCAACGGGGTACATCTACCGAGAAGCCTGCTTCGATAGAATCAAGTAGCACTACGCCAAGCGCATCTTTCTCTGACACAGCTTGCTGGGCACTTGCTATATCCGACAGTCGCTGATTGACCTTTTGACGTCCATTCACCACCGCGAATACGACCAGAACCAACATAACAACAGTTAATAACTGTAACCATCGCTGGCGGATGAGTGAAACCATCTCATAGCGGAAAAGGTATCTGGAAGGTTTAGTAGGTTTCATACGCGTCGTGTGCTAAACTTGAGTCCAACAAAAGAGATCATCAGCCAGAAGGACAGGAGCCCGAAATTGCTCAGGTTCTTCCTGACTACCATTCCCAGGGTAGGCGGTTCATAACTAAAATCGGGTATACCTTCCCATAAGGTTTTATCGGCTTTATAAGCCCAATCGCCATAATTGGAATTCTCAGCAAAATCCATGTTCAATGCTTCCTGAAGCTTCAAACGATAATTCTCGGCAGCATCAGCAAAATCCCAATGAACGCCATAATCCGTCCTGGCCAGGGACATGGATAAAAATCGAACAGGCAAAAAGGGAGAAAGTACCGCACTGGCCTTGTAGACTTGCGTTTGCTTTTGATGCGTCTCTTTCAAATGTTCATAGTGCTTGAAGTAGACTTCCGCCTCATGCTCCTCCCCTTTTTGCATGCGATAACCATCAAAATTGAAAGGGAGTTGACTCAAACTATCCACCCCATATTTTTCCAGCGTTTCACGTTCAAATGCTTTCGCCGCTTCACTCCAGGGATTGTGTCCATCCAGGCCCGCCTTCTTGTCTTTCTCTACTGCGGATGCAAATGCCTGTCGACTTGGGTATGGATAGATCGTATCAGCCAGGTTACTGGAGGCTTTTGGCATGGCCAGGCACATCACTATCCAAATCACCAATAAACTCACCAGTGCCACACCGGATTGTTTCGCCCAGGCGGAAACAATCAAAGCAATATTGATAAATACAGCATAGTACGCCAGATAAACGATGAACATCAGGAGCAACTCTCCGTAACTCAACTCACCAAAATCCTGAAGACTCGATAACAAAAGGGCCGCAATGATGAAAAGGCCACTGGTAATGATCAGGATCGGCAAAAAGATTCCCCCCCACTTACCAAGTGCGAGCTTCCAGGTAGATATTCCCTGACTGATTAGAAGCTGGAGGGTGCCTTGTTCCTTTTCTCGGGTGAAGGCATTGTAACCGGTGAGGATGATCAAAAGGGGTATGATAAAAAGCAGAATAAAATCAGGAGTCAGATCCCCGAATCGGGCCAACCCAGTTTGGTCGGCAGCGGCCATGTATTGTGATTCATTCCGCTTGTGGGCTTCAAGGAAAATAGAGATCCCAGAATACTTATCCACCCCCGGATCGATGAGTGAAAGAGGATACTTCGGTTTAAACGCATAAGTACCATAATGTGCCGCAGAATGCGGGTTCTTTTCATCTTGACTTACCCAGATGTTCCGTGCATTGGTTTTTGCTTCCGTATGCTGTCGCTGGACAGACTGAAAATAGTTGAAACTCAGCCATGCGCCCATGATCAACAGAGCGGACACGATCACAACAGCGATGCGAAACCTGCCTTCTCGCAAGTTCTCTTTGAATTCTTTGAGGGCTATTCTTCTAATCATTACAGTACAGCTCTATCCATTTTCATGGTTTCCAAATACAATTCTTCCAACTCCGTCAAAGAGACCGATTCAGTGGACACCAGGTGCTTCAATTCTCCTTCTTTCATGATACCGATGTGTGTTCCGGTATCCTTCGCCCGGAAAAGGTCATGGGTGGCCATTAGCGTAGCTACGCCCTTTTCTCGCATATCATGCAATAATTCTGAGAACTCATTACTGGCCTTGGGATCCAATCCCGATGTGGGTTCATCTAACAGTAAGGCTTTTGCATCTCGGGCTCGTGCCAGGGCTATTCCTACCTTTTGTCGCATGCCCTTAGAATATGTATTCACTCGTTTGTACACAAAATCAGGTTGTAGTCCTGACTGCTTGAGCAGTTCTTCGAGCTGAACTTTGGGATAATCCTTACCCGCCAGGCCACAGAAAAAATCAAGGTTTTCAAGACCTGTGAGGTTAGGATAAAGCTTCAGATTCTCAGGAATATAAGCCAATTGCTTTTTGGCCGCAGCAAATTCGGTGGCCACGTCCAGGTTGTTGATCCTTGCCTGACCCGAGTTTGGTTGCACAAAACCCATGAACAGATTGATCGTGGTGGTTTTGCCGGCACCATTAGCTCCCAATAAACAAAACACCTCACCCGCATTTACGGTAAGGTTGAGGTTGGAAAGAGCCAGGTGATCGCCATATGATTTTGTCAGTTTAATGGCTTCAAGCATGAGATATATTGGTTACGTTAGATTAAAAATGAAGTCTGAGTGTAAGATTCCAACTACACACCGGAGTATAGAGATGATCAGACCACCGGAGGACCTCTCAGCAATCGAAAAGAGATTACAGTGCTGTTGTACCTGACAAGAGGAAAAACCTGACTAATAGAAATTTCTGCTACTGTTCGAGGATAGAAAGTCTCTGAAAAGAATGAATCGTTGTTTTGATAGAGATCACACAATTGGCAATCCTCCGTTTCATTGCTGATGATCAACTCTTCTGCGTGACGATCTATTTGATCCTCGTTATGCAAAGGATGTTGTAAATGACAACAAAACAGAACCGGGAGTACTAAAAAGTATACCAAAAGTATTCGCGATACTGTTTCAAGTCTGACCTTCACAAATACTAAAGTATCACATTAAAAGACTATTCGCAACATGGTTGCATCTTCATTCCATGAATGGTAGGTAAAGCACCTTAGGGTCCTTAGATTGAAACTGGAAGCACTACTTCAGGTGTCTAACGATGATAAACTTTGTCATAGGAAAAGGAAAATTCCAAAGGACAGTTCTATCTCTCCATTTCTTCCTTGACCAGACTAATCGCTTTGATGTCTCCCCTCCAATCAAAATCTTTACAATCAAAAGCATAAATGGCCTTCTTAAACGAATAGCCTAGAGAGTCTTGCAAAATTTCCCTTTCGATCAATCTACCTGATTTTGTATCAGTCGCACAATCAACCTCTCGGTAAGTAAATTCAATCAAACTAGAGATTTCATCATGCTTCAGTTCAAAATACTCATGTTGTATTGTAGAATGAGCAACTGAACCGGTAGGAATTAGTATCTCATACAGTATTCCATCTTTTAAATCCTTTAATTTATCCGTAATTCTAAAATGGCCTGGATGATACCTCTCATTGAATCTTTCGACTTTCTGTTTAACCTTCCCATCAAGCATTAGATACAATTGAGCTACATATTGCTTTGTTTTACCAGACTCAAAATTAACGGTGTAAATAACCCTCCCATCATTATAATCTTTTAGTACAGATATTTTGCTGAGGAGTTCCTTTTTATACAGTTCACTGTTAAGATGCTCTTCTTGCAGTGAATTTAAAATAAGCTGTTTATGGGAGGAAATACGCTCCTTTGAACTCTGACTTAAGCCACAACCAATAACCAATAACCATGATACATATATGAGATATTTCATTTGGTTAATAAAACATGAGGATCAGTTAAAATGAATATACACGAACTGCCAGAAGCGAAAAGGTTACTTTTTCAATAGGTTGCCAACATGCTCAATATGCGTGATCAATGCTGTATTTGTTACTGGGCCTTTTACAGTCTAGATCCCTGAATCAGGATGGATGATTTGACGGACTTTTCCTTCAGATGCAGAAATCGTTTTCTTTCCTCGTCATTTTTGAATTCATCAAAATCTTCCTGGCTATCAAACTCAACCAGGTGAATTTCGTAAGGCTTTTGAATGCTCTTTTCCACAATTGCATCATCATTTGGGCGAATTCTTAGCGTCAATCTGCCATTATATTTTGAGATCGTTGGAATCGCCATTTCTTCAAACTGATGAAATACTTCTTCTTGCCCATCGATTATATAAATGAGCTGTGTTATATAAATCATGACCTTAATTTCTCAAGTGTAATTATTGGTTGGTTAAGATAGTTCCAGTTAGTGGGTCAGCCATATTCATTTCGTAAACAACCATGTGCAACGTTGCATTTATTGATGGTAATCACAATATTTCAAGTTTCAATTCCAACTGGTGAGAAATGCAGTGTAGCCCCGATTCAAATACCTTGATCAGATCCAAAAATCAAAAAGTTCCGCCCTTCTCACCAAAATCATACTTTCTCGCTTAACCTGTCTGCTCCCATTCCGTAATTGGTTAGATTGGGATCAAAACAACTTCTTATTCAAAAGAATTTTGCCTCAAATCTCAAAAATGAATTAAGCTTGAGCATGGGATCGCTGATCATCATTTATGGCGGATAAAATATCACTCGATCAGAAAAAAGGAAACTTTGGGACTCTGCCCGTATTCATGACCACCCTCTCCACTATTTTGGGAGCGGTGTTGTTCCTGCGTTTTGGGTATGCTGTGGGTCATGCGGGTCTGCTCGGAACACTGGGCATCATTGCCATCGGGCATTTGGTCACTTTACCCACAGCGATGGCCATTGCTGAAATTGCTACCAATCAGAAGGTAGAAGGTGGTGGTGTTTACTATATCATTTCCCGTTCATTTGGGATCAATATTGGAGCAGCCATTGGCGTTACCCTCTATTTGTCGCAAGCCATCAGCGTCGCCTTCTACATTATTGCCTGTGCTGAGGCGTTTACACCCGTTTTCGAATTTGTCAATCAACACTATGGTCTTGCCTTGCAGGACAAAAGGATCGTGAGTATCCCCCTTACGTTATTGGTCTGCCTGCTCATGCTCACCAAGGGAGCTGATATTGGTGTAAAAGCCTTGTATGGCGTAGTAGCCATTCTTTTCGCCGCATTGGCGCTCTTTTTCGCTGGCACCACAAGTTATGCGAGTCAGGGTTTTGTAAACTTCACGGCAACCGTCCCGGATCACGATAGTTTTTTCTACGTATTTGCCATCATTTTTCCAGCTTTCACCGGAATGGCGGCAGGAGTCGGCCTTTCTGGAGATTTGAAAGACCCCAAAGTATCTATTCCACGAGGCACCATTTGGGCAACCATCGCAGGTATGCTTATTTACATCGCTGCAGCCTACAAGCTGAGTATGTCGGCGAGTCCGGAAGAACTAGCGAACGACCAATTGATCATGGCAAAAATTGCCGCCTGGGGACCCATCATTATTCTGGGTTTGATTAGCGCGACGCTTTCCTCCGCTTTAGGATCCATCATGGTAGCGCCACGGACCCTTCAGGCCCTGGCCGGAGATCGTGTGTTTGGCGTTCCATTTGTTAACCGGTGGCTGAGCAAAGAAGCCGGAAAAAATAACGAACCTGTCAACGGTATTCTGGTCACGAGCCTGCTCGCTTTTGTGTTTGTTGCCCTTGGTAACGTGGATTTTGTTGCAGAGATCATTTCCATGTTCTTCATGGTCACCTATGGAGCCATTTGCCTTATTTCTTTTTTGCATCACTTCGCGGCAGACCCTTCCTACCGACCGGCCTTTAGGTCCAAATGGTACTTTTCACTGATCGGCGCCCTGATGTGCTTTTACCTCATGTTTTCTATGAACGCCCCTTATGCGTTTGCCTCCATAGTGATCATGGTTATCATTTATAGCATCATCTCCCGGGTCAATAATGGCGGGGGCGGACTGGCTAAGATCTTCCAGGGGGCCATATTCCAACTTTCTCGTAAAATCCAGATCTTCCTGCAGAACGCGGATAAAGATGATGAAGATTGGCGCCCTTCTATCATCTGCATTTCTCAAAACGCGTTCAAGCGTACTTCGGATTTTGACCTCATACGCTGGATGTGCCACCGATACGGATTTGGCACTTACATTCACTTCATTCGCGGCTATCTCTCCAGGGAATCCAATCAAAAGGCGAAGGAAGATCTCCAGAATCTGATCAAAATTGCAGGCCAGGTCAAGAGCAATGTCTATATGGACACCATGATCTCCCCTTCCTACACCACCGCCATTGCCCAGTCTTTGCAACTGCCCAGTATTTCAGGAAAGGAAGGGAACATGTTCTTGTTTGAATTTTCCAAGATCAATGGAGAAAGCACCCAGGACATCATTGAAAACATTCCATTGGTCCGTTCTGCGGACTTTGATATCTGTGTACTGGCCACCTCCGAACGCGGTTTTGGTTACAAGACAGAGATCCACATCTGGATCACACAAAATGACTATGAAAATGCCAACCTCATGATCCTGATGGGCTACATCCTGATGGGTCATCCCGATTGGCAAAAGGCCTGTATCAAGATCTTTGCCATTTTTCCGGCGGAATCAGCCAAAGAGGAACGGGAAAAACTGCTCGACCTTACCAAAGAAGGGCGATTACCCATTTCCACCAATAACATAGAAGTCATCGTCAAACAAGAGGAACAAGGGAGCACCAAAGACATTGTAAAAAGTCATTCCAAAGCTGCTGATCTTACGATTATTGGATTCCGGATGGAGGCGGTAAAACAATTCGGAGGAGAAGCCTTCCAGGGGTTCAAGGACATTGGCAATGTTCTTTTTGTCAATGCACAAGGTGAAAAGGAAATAAAGTAAACCCGCTTCACCCTCATCCCAGAACCAATTAATTTCGCTTTTGGTTAGACAACAAACGCATCTCCATGTCCTGGCTAAAACACACTTATGCAACTGCGCTTCCTGACCGTTTTTTCTCAGCACAAAAACCGGAAGCCATCGGTAATCCGCAAATGGCCCTGTACAATGATGCGCTGGCCGATGAACTGGGAATTACCGGGCACCTCAGCGACAAGAAACTCACCTCAGAAAGCGGACCAGATGCCACGGCTATTTTATCAGGTAATGAGATTGTACCGGGAAGTCAGCCGATCTCTCAGGCCTACGCCGGACATCAATTCGGCCATTTTACCAAACTGGGTGATGGTCGCGCCGTGCTATTGGGGGAGATAGTAACCGATCGGGGATTGTATGATCTGCAACTCAAAGGATCAGGACAAACGCCCTATTCCAGAAGAGGAGACGGTAGAGCTACCTTCTATTCCATGTTGCGGGAATACCTCATCAGCGAAGCCATGCACGCGCTACGCATCCCTACAACCAGAAGTCTGGCTGTAGTGAAAACCACCGATAAAGTGTTTCGGGAACGCGTCAGTGATGGTGCGGTCCTGTCCCGGGTGGCTTCAAGTCACATTCGTGTGGGCACTTTTGAGTACGCACGTTTTTTCGGAAAACCCGGAGACCTGGAGGCCTTATTGCAATACACCATAAAGCGACATTACCCGGACTTACTGGATCATCAAAATCATGCATTGGCTCTGCTGGAGACCGTGATGCAAAAGCAGAAAGACCTGATCATTGACTGGTTGAGGGTGGGATTCATTCATGGCGTTATGAACACCGATAACATGGCCCTTTCCGGTGAAACCATTGATTATGGTCCTTGTGCCTTTATGAATACCTATCATCCCAAAACGGTGTTTAGTTCCATTGACACACAGGGTCGTTACGCTTTTGGGAACCAACCCAATATGGCCTACTGGAACCTAAGTGTGTTTGCCAATTCGCTTCTGCCTCTGATAGATGTGGACGAAACTGTGGCAAAAGAAAAGGCAGAGGCCATGCTGGATCATTTTCCGGAAGATTTCACGGGAGCCAATTTTGACATGATGGCCCGGAAGCTGGGCATCGTACATCCCGTCCAGGCGGATGGTGAGATGATGCAAGGGTGTCTCCAGCTACTGCTAAATCATCAGTTAGATTACACAAACTTCTTCACGGCATTGCGGCGAGGTGGTGAAATGATCGACCAACTTAGGCAAGATGAAGCCTTCCAATCCTGGTATGCGAAATGGGAAGTGGCAAGATTGCGGAATGCGTCTTTAGCAGAAAGTGAGACACTCATGGCGAAAACCAATCCGGTTATTATTCCTCGAAACCACATGGTAGAAGAGGTCTTAAATGCAGCCGTTTCAGGAGACATGCATCCATTCCATACCCTTCTGAATGAATTGAAAGCTCCATACGATGATTCATCCATCATCCAGATGGTCCCCGCTAACTTCGACGCAGGGTATCAAACGTTTTGTGGAACGTAGTTTGGTTTGAACACTCGGTCTTATTTTACGACCCGCATCATATGATACGCCTTGACGGTCCTTCCATATCGATCTTCGGCTTTCACTTCAATCACATGACGACCTGCAGGCCAGTCAGTATCCAGGTTCGCTTCCCAAATGTGCGTGCTAATCTCCGGCTTGGGTAAATTCCAGCTTCTAAAATTGTGAATATCTACTGTAGTATCCGCATTCCACAGGGCCTTGAAATCGATCCTGTCAAACTTCTCCCATCTTTTACCCAGTAATTCAAAATAAGGATCAGCTTTATCCACTTTCTGCATGGGTTTCCAATCAGTCAGTCCTTTTACCCGATAAAACAATTTGGACTGCTCACTGCCATTGAAAAAATTAACGGTCAGAAGGGTGGTGTCTGGTGAGTTTGCCACAATACCTCTGGGCACATGAATATTCATCTGATGATCTGCCGGACTACCTGCGACCTTCCAGTCAATGACATATTCGGTCCCTTTGAAGGTAATGAATGAGTAGCCGTTTGGCGTGCCATCTCGCATCATCGTGTGTGGCACATCTTTTTCATTCCGCATACCATTCCACCAGCTACCCGAAGTAGTTCCTACATTGAAATGGTGATGGGGTTCTTCACGTTGCCAATCTGACGAACCCTGATGATAAAAGCGATTGTCATGCTTATGTGTGTGAGCGGAAATGGAAAGCGTATTTGGAAAATCTTTCAAAAGATCAAACAATTTCTTTTGATCACTCTTGCGAAAGGTCTCACCGTGCTGAGTCAGAGGAATATGCATAGTAAGCACGACCAGGTTCTCCTTGGGCACTGTTGCCAGGTAATTGGAGACAAAATCAAATTGATCCGGTCTCAGTCCTCCAATATATCTTCCGGAACCTACGGAATCATCTTTGATCACATCATCTAACACCACAAAATGCACTTCTCCATAAACAAAGGCATAGGTAGCAGGACCGAACACGCGTTCGTAGGTTTCGTCGGATAAACGATCGTTGGGTGCCTGGAAATTGATATCATGATTCCCCAATACATTGTGCCAGGGAATACCAATTTTTGAGACGGCCTGATTCATGGGAGAAAATAACTCAAGATCATTCCCCACAATATCTCCCATGGTCATCCCAAATTCAAGTTCAGTTCTATCGATAAGCTCCGTTACAACGTCTTCGGCAAAGAAATCCACCTCCTCAATATTATAAGGTTGCGGATCACCAAATACCACCATCTTAAATTCCTCCGAATTACTTTCAGGATACAGAGGGAAATTGATCGCTTCAGGAAGCTTTCCCGTCGGTTCTGTTCCCTTATAGGTAAAATCATCAGGATATCCCTGTGGGTCATGCAAGTAATAGAATTGAGGCAAAAAATATTCATTGACAGGCGTCATCCAATCTTTAGGCTTGATCACAAAAACCACGGCATCATCCGAAACGGGTAATTCATAAGCGCCTTTAGCATTGGTTTGAACTATATCCACCCCATTAGAAACCAATACACCTGGAATTCCTTGTTCGGTAGCATCCATCCTGCGATCTCCATTCGTATCTTCAAATACGACCCCTTTGGCTTGTTCCTGACCTTTTTTGGCCTTAATTCGGTGAGGAAGTTGAGTCTGACAATATCCGAACAGGAAGCCAAGTAAGATAAAAGTGGAAATGAAGATGCGCATGGACAGGTTTTTGAATCAGGGTGTGAGGTAGCGAAAATTCTCATTGGAGGTGAGAATTCCGGATTATGGTTTTGTTACAATTTTGACCAGCAACCTCAATGATCCTCTTCTGAATTGAAAAGAAAAGCCATCTCAAATGGATGAGATGGCTTGAAAATGCTTAAGGCGAACCTATACTCAGAAGTTGTACCTCACTCCAAGGTTGTAATTTCTTTCTGCCACAGTAAATCCAAAACGATCGATGTAATCCGCATCAAACAGGTTATTGATACTCCCGGAAAAAGTCAATCCATTCCCAAGGTTATAGGATACAAATGCGTCTATCAAGTCGTAGGGATCAAGCACCACATCTGTGCTTTCGGGAGTCTTCCCTACATGCAAGTGCGTCAACTTCACCAACAGATTCTCAACCGGTAAAGCCGATAGTGTAAAACCAAATTTATTATCTGGTACTCTTCTCAGGATTACCTCTTCGGTCAATGAATTGGTGTACGTGAAATGTCCTGATAAAGTGAGTTGCGGCAGGAACGAATAACTCGCGTTCAACTCAATGCCATCTGTCTCGGTCTCATCATCGACATTCACATAGAGGCCTTCAGTAAAGTCCGCATTAAACTCGAAATCAATGAAATTCTTGTCTTTTCTATAGAAATAGACGGCTCCCAGTCGGAATTTCCCATCTGAGATCAACTCAAATCCTCCTTCAATAGATTCCGACTCTTGAGGCTCAAGGTCCGGGTTCCCAGCATCCGCTAAGAGAAACCCAAAATCACCAGCGTAAAGCTGATTCAGAGACGGAGAAAGAAAGGAAGTGGCATATGAGCCAAGAATTTTGAACTTACTTGTCCCAAAATCAAAGAGGTAACTTGGGTTAAGATTCCACACAAAGTTGGAACCATATTCGCTGTGGTTATTCAATCGACCTCCTAGCTGTACATTGAAATTTGCCTTGTCATAGATGAACGAAACGTAAGGATCGATCATGGTGAAACTCTCACTATCAGCATCTTCAGGTTCCCAGACCGGTCGTTGCAGGTTGACCCCTCCAATTAATTTGATTTCATCAGATAAATTCTGATCCAATATGACGTCCGCCTGAAACGTGTTTCCATTGAACTCACTGATGCTTCTCACCGTAGGATCGAAGAAATCAGGAGAATTAAAAATCCGCTCATTGGTATGGTAAGACAAATTGCCGCGGATGCTCCCTCCCGTCCATTTGTAGGTTGATGTCAATGCGAAACGCAGCAGATTCAATTCTAATTCTGAGTCATCATCTCTAAAGGCACCCCCATCAAAATCGCTTTCTACCTGGTCGTAAGTAGTCGTCAATCCTACTGAAAATTGATCAGTGAACTGGTAATCGAATTTTCCAAGAAAGTTTAAAGACTGAACCCCATCGTCATCAAAACCTTCGGTACCCAGGGTATCATTCGCCGCGGAGAACCCATCTGAGGATTTGAATGATCCACTTACCAGGTAATTGAAGCCATTTGATGATCCGGACACATTGGCATTGGAGGTAAAGGTGTTGAAGCTTCCATATGCAGCATTTACACTTCCCGAAACCGTTTCTTTCGCTGATTCTTTAAGCGTTATGCTGATCACACCGGCAGCAGCACCGGTCCCATAAAGCGAACTGAGCCCTCCTTTGAGTACCTCGATGGATTCAATTTGCTCTATATCCAACATACGCAGATCGAAAGTCTGAGCAAGACCAGAAGGATCATTATAGGGAATTCCGTCAATCAAAATCAACGTCTGCTCACTTCCTGCACCTCTGATCCGGTAATTAATATTGGATCCGGGGGTGGCAAAGTTTCCGTCGATCTGGACACCAGGGATCTCATTGAGCAAATCGGAGATGTCCTTTCCTCTATTGGATTCGATTTGTTTTCGGTCAAGTTTGTAGATGGTTTTACCGGACTTTTCGATCGTCGTTTCGACTTTATTACCTGTAATCACCACATCATCTAGCTGAACAATTTTTAGTGAATCCTGTGCTTGTGCAGCCAGTGCCAGGCAGATCGCAGCTGCCAAAAAAAATGTTTTTTGAATTGAAAAAGTTTTCATTTCGTAAATAAGCCCTGAGGGCATAATTGAATGTGACTTCTCCTCAACTTTCACCCGAAGTTTGATTTGAAATAGTTTTTCTTCGGCAGGTCTCCTGACTTACTCAACTCAGGCTTCCTTCCCATCAAGGACTTTCATTACCCTGACAGTGGAATTCGATATGACCTGAGCTTATTGAGCTTACAGTTGCGGGGACAGCTCTTGATTTGCACAAGATTCCCTATTAATTCTCCGCAGCAAATGATTTATTGCGTAGAAACCGAATTGGCCGCAAATGTAACTTTATCCCCGAACTCAGACAGAAAAAGCGCAATAATATTCTGTCAGGTAAAAAATGGAATCCCATCAAATCCATGGAGAAGGTTAAATTTGTATCCGAATAAGGTGCGTAAGCATAACAGGGAATCCGGTGCTATTCCAAATCAGGATAAATTCCGGAGCTGCCCCCGCAGCTGTAAACCATTACTCAGATTTTCTGAGGAGTTTTATTCAAAAAGCCACTGTATCGCAATAGCAGTACGGGAAGGCATAAAACTTGGTGAGCCAGAAGACCTACCTTTTCCGGAGATCAAAGAATTCGACGCTTAGGGGATGAAGTTTTCGAATGTGTATCGTTTCAGGAATAATACGTTCCATGCACGTTGCCTAATTGCCCGAATTTAATTGACCTCTTTCATTTAAAATAAGCAAGAATGAAAGTACAATGGTTGGGCATTTTTTTACTGGCATTAATCCTCTTTGCCTGCAATAACACCAATAAACAATCGGAAATTGTAGAAGGGAATGATCAAATCACCCGATCATCGTCTTTCAAACCTGCCATAAAATATGCGCAGCACTTCGAAATAGAGGTCCATGAAAACTATAAATCATTAATCATCAAAAACCCCTGGAAAGAAGGTGATACATTGGTATCCTATGTGCTCTATCCAAAAGGAACACCTGCTCCTTCGGTTGATTGGGCAGAATTTTCTATCCCCATTCCTATCGAAAATGTAGTTGCCACCGCCAGCCCACATGTCGGATCGATCGCCTTGATAGGAGAAGCAGATAAAATCACGGGAGTTGCTGACGACCGGTACATCTATAACCAGGATGTATATGACCGAATAGGTAGCGGCAACATCGCTCAGGTGGGTTCCCTTCAGGACAGTAACCTTGAAATCCTGCTCGATCTGTCACCAGATCTGGTCATGAGAACAGGTTTCGATAATGCGAGAAATGAAGATACACGGCTGGTAGAAGCCGGAATACCCCTTTCATATCATGTAGAATGGATGGAAGCGAACTTGCTCGCCCGTGCCGAATGGATCAAGCTTGTGGGTGCCTTTTTTGATAAGGACCAGGAGACAGATTCCATATTCAGGCATGTAGAAAGGGAATATCAACAAGCCATTGACCTGGTTGCTGATATCGAATCAAGGCCTACCACCATGACTGGAACCAACTTCAAAGGAACTTGGTACATGCCCAGTGCCGACAGCTACCTGACCAAACTTATTCTGGATGCGGGGGGAGACTATCACTTCAAAAATGAAAAGTCCAGCGGGAGCCTCCCGCTTAGTTTTGAAGTAGTCCTTGATGAGTTTGTAGATGCGGATTACTGGATTGGCCTCAGGGCAACGTCATTAAAAGAGCTGGAAATGATGGATGAACGCTATTCATTATTCAAGGCTTTTCAAGAGGGGCATGTGTACACCTTTAACAGGAGAATGAGTGATAATGGTGGTAATGATTACTGGGAAACGGGCATGACCCGCCCGGATATTATTTTAAAGGATGTTATCAAAATATTTCATCCCGAACTATTGCCTGAGCATGAGCTTTTCTATTACATAAAACTTCAGTAATTGACTTTTGGAAGCTGTTAATCATTCCATTATTAAGCCCTGGTTGGTTGTCTTTTTTGGTGTGGTAGCCATATTAAGCCTATTCCTACTGGATTTGAGTCTGGGTAGTGTCAAGATCTCTGTAGAAGAACTATTGAACATTATCGCGGGAAATGCTTCTAAGAAATCATGGGAATACATCTTTTTCAATTTCAGGCTTCCTAAGGCTTTTACGGCCATATTGACGGGGGCAGGTATTTCCGTGGCTGGGCTCCAAATGCAAACGCTGTTCAAGAATCCTTTAGCGGGTCCGTCCGTGCTTGGAATAAGTCATGGGGCAAGTCTGGGCGTCGCCGTTTTCGTGTTGTCATCAACGGCCATTTTTGGCATCAATACCAACTTTCAGGAAACCCTGGGAAGCTGGGGCCTGGTCCTCTTTGCCGTTTGTGGTTCGTTTCTGGTCCTCCTAAGTGTGCTATTGGCATCTGCACGAATATCCGATAGTGTGACCGTCTTGATCGTAGGACTCATGTTCGGGTTCATCACAGGGGCAGTAGTTAGCATCTTACAATTTTTCAGCGACCCTGAACTCATTCAAAATTTCCTGGTTTGGACGTTTGGCAGTCTCTCCGGTGTGGCATGGTCCCAATTACAAGTAATGGGTCCGATCATCGTAGTTATGCTGCTGCTTTCTCTCATTTTCTCCAAGCAAATGAATGCTTTGTTACTGGGAGAGAATTATGCAACTGGTGTAGGTGTCAATGTTGCTCAAACCCGGATGAAACTTATATTGCTCACCAGTGTCATGGCCGGAACCCTTACAGCGTTCACAGGCCCTATTGCTTTTATAGGTGTGGCTGTTCCCCACTTAGCACGTCTTTTGTTTCGAACCTCGAATCACAAAGTATTAATACCCGCCACGATGATGTGTGGCATGATCATTATGCTCATCTGTGACATAGTTTCGCAGGTTCCTGGCTCTCAAACGACCCTGCCACTCAACTCGATCACGGCGCTTTTCGGTGCTCCGGTGATTTTGGGCATTATCATCAAAAACAAAAAAATGAAAGGGGCATTTTAATGGAAGCAGCAATTACGCCCCATCAGGGAACCGACCATTTTTCCATCCCTATTCTCAGCACCTCGGGATTGACCATAGGCTACCCATCAAAAAATGGTTCACTCGAACTGGAAAAGGACCTGAATATCAAAGTTCACAATGGGGAGCTCGTATGCTTAATTGGGCCAAATGGATGTGGTAAATCCACCCTGATGCGTACTATTGCAGGTCTGCAAAAACCGCTGGCCGGCGATACGTTCATCGCAGATGTGGACGTCAAAAAAATTAAGCCTCATCAATACGCCCGACTTTTAAGTCTTGTTTTGACCGACAAAATAAACGTAGGAGCCATGACCGTCATGGATATAGTCTCGATCGGTCGTTACCCTCATACAAACTATTTTGCGAAGCTTGAGGCAAGGGATCATGAAATGATTGCGCGATCACTGGAAAGTGTCCATTTAAGCGATTATAAGTATCGCTTCTTCAATGAATTAAGTGATGGCGAAAAACAGAGGGTCCTGATCGCCAAAGCACTTGCCCAGGATACACCATTGATTATGCTGGACGAACCTACGGCTCATCTGGATCTGCCCAACCGGGTAGAAATCATGAACATTTTAAAGCAACTGGCCAAAAACACCAATAAGGCCATTTTACTGTCTACGCATGAATTAGATCTCGCTCTTCAAACCGCTGATACGATCTGGTTGATGAGTCGTGAGAAAACGCTGAAATGTGGTACTCCGGAAGATCTCGTGCTATCAGGGATGTTTGAACAGGTTTTTCAAAGTAATGCCTTTCAGTTTGACAAGCTCTCCGGATCCTTCAAAGTAGTGCATCCTGCAAAAGGCAAAGTCTCCTTACGGGAAAACGGAATACACAGTACCTGGACAAGAAGGGCGTTGGAAAGAGAAGGCTATGAGGTTATCGACGATCCGGATTTTCCGATAAAAGTGCAGTTTACCAATGATCTTTGGCAGCTGAGTATCAATGGTAAAACCATCAATTGTCGGGATATACTGGAATTGCTGCAATCGTTACGCCAGGAGAAAATATCCTTTCACTGAAATGTATACAAGGTTAGGTCACTGCCGAAAGATCTGATTCATTTCAGTTCATCCACCAATAACCGCTCGCTGACCTTGGTACTGAAGGACTCCTGCTTTCCATCGAAGGTTACCGATACACTATTATCAAAGGCTGATATGGAAATGATTTTTAGCCGCGAACCCAATGTCAGCCCTCGTGTATCGAGAAACTCCAGAAACTCTTTGGATGACTCTCCCAATGCAGAAATAATCACTTCTGATCCAGGATTGCAATCAATCAATCGCTTATTGGCCAACATTTCAATTTTTCCATCCTTATCTGGTATCGGTGAGCCATGAGGGTCTACACTGGGGAAATTCATCAACTCGTCCATCCGGTCAAACAGGACCGGAGACTTAATGTGCTCTACCTGTTCCGCAATTTCATGCACCTCCTCCCAGCCGAATCCCATTTTTTCCACCAGGTACATTTCCGTTAATCGGTGCTTCCGCAGAATTAAGGCTGCCATCTTTCTTCCTTCAGTTGTCAATGACAAGGGTTTATATTTTTCATAAGAGATCAAACCCTGAGACTTCAGGTTTTTCACCATACTATTGGCCGTAGGTTTACTGACCTCTAGTGCATTACTCAATTCAGAAATACTCACCTCTCCCGTCTTCTGCGAAAGCCTAAGAAGTGTTTTTAAATAATTCTCTTCGGTAGATGTTGCCAATTGATACCAGGTTAATTGCCGACAAAGATAGAAATTAGGCTCTAAAATAATTGTTAGAATAGACTAACTTATTAGTTTTGTATTACTAAGTACTGAATTTCTGATCAGAAACGTAATCTTATATTCATGAACAAATATCTCTTTCTCATCATAATGAGTCTGATGGTGGTTTCACTACAGGCCCAGGAGAAATTGGTTTCAATTAAAGGAAAAGTTGTTACTGACGAAGAACCTTTGGCCTTTGCCACCGTGGGCCTGGAAGGAACGACTTATGGTACCATCACAGATATAGAGGGTAACTTCGAAATCAGCAACATTCCTAATGGCAATTATATATTGAGGGCCAGTGCCACCGGGTTTCGCTCCTATAGCCAATCAATAGAAGTATCCTCAAATCAGCCCTCCAGTATACAAATAAAGCTCAATGAGGATCTGTTGAACCTTGAAGAAATCGTGGTGAGTGGTACGCGATATGAATACGACCGGGCTAATGCACCTGTAGTGGTGAATATTCTGGACAATAAAGTCCTGAATGCCTCTCAATCCATTGCTATTTCAGAAGGTTTGAATTTTCAATCCGGAGTAAGAGTAGAAACCAACTGCCAAAACTGTGGCTTTACTCAAGTACGTCTGAACGGCCTCGAAGGTGCTTATTCTCAAATTTTAATCAACAGCAGAGCTGTTTTCAGTGCATTGAATAGTGTGTATGGTCTCGACCAGATTCCGACAAATATTGTCGAACAAATTGAAGTGGTCCGAGGGGGTGGATCGGCGCTTTATGGATCTAATGCCATCGCCGGAACCATTAACATCATCACAAAAGAACCGGTGGAAGATACCTGGGAAATACGATCCAATACGTCATTGATCAGTGGAGATGCGTTAGATCAAACCCTGAATTTCAATGGGTCAATTGTGAGCGAAAGCCTCAATAGTGGCGTCACTTTTTTTGGGATGAACCGTAATCGTGACAGCTGGGACGCCAATGGGGATGGTTTTACCGAACTGGTCGCATTAGAAAACAACGTTCTGGGAGCTAAAGCTTTTTTCAAACCCGGAGATCAAAGTAAACTATCACTAGATTTCAGTACATTAACGGAATACCGAAGAGGTGGTGACCGACTCGACCTAGCTCCACACTTTACGGATATTACCGAAGAATTAGATCACACAACTATTTTTGGAGGGATCAATTACGAACTCTGGAGTCGGGATTCGCGAAACAAATTAACGATCTATACCTCTGCCCAGGATACCGAACGAGACAGCTTTTATGGAGGATTGGGAGGTGGAAGGACCGCCGAAGATAGCTTACTAGCCATCAATGCTTATGGACTTACCCAAGACCTGTCCCTCGTTATGGGGACCCAGTACAATCGGTATTTGGCCAACGACGATGTGATCACCTTGGGAGTGGAAAGTCAAAACTACGATACCCGGGACGAAATACAGGGTTATGATCGTTTGATAGACCAACGCGTCAATACTATCGGTTTTTTTGGACAATACGAATGGAAGCCCACATCGAGACTCACGACGCTACTTGGTGCGAGGTACGACCTGTCAGATGTGAAAGGCACTTATGAAATTGGTAATATTAGCAGAGGCATTGACACGAATATCGAGGTATTCAGCCCAAGAGTGACTTTGCTATACAAACTGTCCGAAGCGATCCGATTAAGAGCGGGGTACGCGAGAGGATTTCGAGCTCCTCAGGCATTCAATGAAGACTTACACATTTCTTCCGTAGGTGGTGAACCGCAGTTTGTCATCCTCTCAGATGAGTTGGATAAAGAAACGTCAAATGCATTCACCGGCTCATTTAATTACACAAAAAATTTGGGATTGGCCCAGTTCAATTTCTTGGTTGAAGGATTTTTCACCCAACTTCAAAATCCATTCACTCAGGTGAGTACAGGATCCACGCTCCCGAACGGATCTATTGTGGAAGAAGTCAGGAATGGTGAAGGGGCACGCGTCTCCGGGATCAATTTTGAAGCTGGTTATTCTCCTTCTTCAAAGTTTGCATTCCAACTGGGAGGAACGGGGCAACAAACTAGCTACGACGAATCTCAGGTACTATTTGAACCGGAGGAAGGAAGCGAAAATACCGTAACGGTGGATGAGTTTGTCAGAAATCCTAATTTGTACGGCTACTTTACTACCTTTTATCATTTCAGTGATGTATTTAAGATAGACGTAACCGGCACGTATACAGGTTCTATGATCGTGCCTCGTGTGGTGGGTGATGATGGTTTTTTAGCCTTGATTGATGCTGATCCTTTTTTGGATGTTAACATCAAGGCAAGTTATGATTTTGAAATATCGGATGACTTTCATCTGGAATTAAGTAGTGGCGTAAAAAATGTTTTTAACAGCTTTCAACCTGAATTTGATGCAGGACCTGAAAGGGATTCAGATTTCATTTACGGACCTGCTGCACCACGTTCCGTTTTCATCTCCCTCAAGATTGGCAATCTCCATTAATGCAAAGAAGATATCTTATTCTTGGTTTGTTTCTAAGTTGTTCAGTCCTCAGCATTTCATTAAGTGCACAGGAAAAAGGATCTGTACATTGGCTCACCTTTGAACAATTAGAGGATTCATTGGCCATCAATCGAAATGCCGACACACAAAAAAAAGTATTCATAGATTTCTATACGGACTGGTGTACGTACTGCCGGAAGATGGACAAGGCTGTGTTTACAAAACCCAAAGTAGTCAACCTATTGAATGAAGCCTACTTCGCGGTACGATTTGATGCGGAAACGGAATCAGAAGTTCAATTTGGAGGACAAATCTTTATCAACGATCAACTGAAAAAAACCAGAACACCCATCCATCAGATTGCTCAACTGTTAGCACTAAGAGAGGGTCAGTTTGCCCCGCCCACAATGGTCGTGTTAGATGAAAATTTCACCGTAACTGCCAGATACTTTGAGTATATGGATAGTAAGAAGTTGATAAGGGCGTTGGAGTAGTATCTCTTTAATAAGGATCATCCAAGCCCTACCACATACGTTTCTGTGTTATCACAAAACTTTAATAAGACAAAACACTGGATAGGAATTCTGCTTCGAAGAATTCTGAACTTCTTTATTGAAATCCACCTTCACCCCTTTTAAAAGTGGGATTATTGGTGTTCTGAATTCTTCTAAAATCTTCACCTTAGTTTGTGTCTGCCCAAACGTTGTTGAGATGCAACTAAGCTTTTCTTGATCTTCCGCCCGGGTTTGTGTCCTCACAAATGCCAAGAAAGATTCAAAGTAGAAGCCTTCCGAACTTTCTCTAAAGAAATCCCATCTTTCCCCTTTTATCAATTGGAATTTTCGATGTTCCGAAGGCCTCAAAAAGCCTCCACACAAGATTATGTACTGATAAACTTATCTAACGTCACTAAGCCTTCTTGATCTTTTTATACAGGAAAAGATTCCACTTTTCCTCGGCCACCCCATGCTTGTCCATTTCCGCTCTCGCCATGATGAAAAAGAGGTCAGATAAGCGATTGATATAGGCGGACACGTACTCTTCCACACAATCCGGATCTTCATCGGCCAGACTAACGAGCGCCCTTTCTCCTCGCCTCACTTGGGTTCTGCATACATGGCAAAGTGCAGAAACTTCATTACCTCCGGGGAGTAAAAAATAGTCTGACGGACTGCTCATTGCGCCCTCTAATTCATCAATCCACGCTTCGCAAAAGTCAGCCCCATCCATTGGCTTCGGATTGGTATTGGTTTTATTGGAACCAGAAGGTCGGGCCAGATGCGACATCATGTCCATCATGTCTTTTTGAATCCGGTGCAAATTTGCCTGCCACTCATGGTCAGTTCCCAATTTGGCACGAAGTAGTCCAATGGTACTATTTACTTCGTCTAAGGTTCCTAAACATTCAATCCTCGCACCGTTTTTGGGTTCCCGCTTTCCGCCGAATACGCCCGTTGTTCCTTTATCTCCTTTTCTCGTATATATTTTCATAATGACAACCTGTCTTCTTGTTCTAAGATTGAAGTGACGAAATTAACGCGATTCGAGACTTTGTTCTTCGGCAGGTATATAATTTCAAATCCTTTTTCAGTATAGACCTTTAGCAGTGCTTTTTCTAATTCAAGACAGTACGCAAATTCCTGCTGACGTTGTTGGTCTTTATGATAAATAGCTTCCCATGTAGGGGCAAAAAACACCTTATCCTCAAACTTTTCCTTGTAAGGAAAATGCCTGAGTTCTGATGAAATGGACTTCCCTTCTACTTGTAAATAAGCCATCAAATCCAGCAATGAACGATCCGTGAAAACACTTTGAGGGCTAACCGCCAATTGTCTTAAAAAAGCTTCATGAACCAGTTCGGCGAACCTTTCGATATCCTGCCATGGTGTACCTTCTCTACCTTTTTGTTGTTCCTGAATGATTACCTGTCTGGACAATTCACGCATACATGGATAGTCCTCTTCCAGTGCCTTGATCAAGGTCGTTTTCCCCGTTCCAGGTGCACCGGTAACGATGTATTTTCTAATGTAAGCCTCCACGGAACAGATAAAAAAGGGCAGAATAGATAAAAATCAAAACCACACCTGAAGCCCAATTCACATAGATGGCGGACTTCAAATCCTTACTTGAAAGTGTTTTGGGATTATCGCCGATGTATGGCTTTTCGACCAGCTTCCCATGATAAAAATTGGGTCCACCAAACCTGCAGTTGAGGATAAAAGCCAATGCAGCTTCTGGATATCCTGCATTAGGACTGGCATGTTTTTTCCCATCGCGAATTACGAATGCCACGCCCCTGAATTTCCCCGAAACCAACAACATCAATAAAGCAGTGATCCGTGCTGGAATGTAGTTAACTACGTCATCAAGCCTTGCCGCAGCTTTTCCAAAGAGCTTATACCGATCTGATTTATATCCAATCATGGAATCAAGGGTGTTAATCATTTTGTATGCCACAGCACCAGGCACTCCCAGAATGAAATAATAGCATAAAGGAGCAATCACGCCATCACTCAGGTTTTCTGAAAGTGTCTCTAAAGTCGCGGTTCGGATTTGTTGGTCATCGAGCTTCGACGTATCTCTTCCTACGATCCAGGAGAGCCTTTTCCGCCCAGCTTCTAATCCTACTTCGCTCAATGTCTTAAAAACCGCTTGTCCTTCTTTGATCAACGTCCGATTGGCCAGACAATAGAACAACAGTACTACCTCAATTACATTCCCAGCCAAGGGATGGATCACTCCCAGAAAATCCAGCAAGAGCAAAGTCAGGAAATATGAACCGGGGACCAAAATCATCACCATCAGCAGACCTTTGATAAATAAGTTATCGCCCTTATTTAAGTGACGTTCTCCAAAAGCAATGAATTTTCCAAAAAGAACAATCAAGTGCGGTAATCCTCTGGGATCTCCGAGTATGGAATCAAGTACAAAAGCAATCAATAAAATGTAAATCGGAGTTAATTCCACTTGCTCAATGCCTTTATCAACGCCTTGTTCGCCTCCGGACTTTGTGTAGCCAACCGAATGTATTCACCTTCCAAACCATTGAAATTGGTGGCATCCCGCACAAGAATTCCGTGGTATTCGACCAAATACTTTTTAAACTCAGCAGAAGAACCTCGTAACAGTTTCACCAGAAAATAACTGGTGTTCGTCGGTTTTACCTCCAACCCATTCAGCGTTGAGAGAAGACGTATAAATTCCCCGGTCTCCTGCAATAACTCCTTCACATCAAATCGCCACCGATCATGATTCATGAATAACTGCAAACCGGCCTGAATTGCGAGCGCATTCACACTCCAGGGCATTTTTTTGCTCAATAGTCGCTCGATAATCGAAACTGATGCCATCACATATCCTAACCGTACACCGGGAATCGCAAAGGTCTTCGTTAGTGATCTTACCACAATCAAATTAGATCGCCTTTTTACTTCAGGCGCAATGGAGGATACGCAATTTGTGAACTCGATGTAAGCTTCGTCGATCACGAAAGTAGTCGAGGGAGATTTTTCAATCATGCCGGACAACTCCTTCGTGGAGATAATGCTGCCATCCGGGTTATTCGGATTACAAATAAATACCAGATCGTAATCAGATGGCTCCAACGCTGATTTATTGACCAGCTGATATTTCAACCCATGAATCCTGCAGGCATCCTCATACTCTGAAAAAGTCGGAGCCAGTATGGCTGCACGCCCGCCGGAAAAGGCTTGGGCGATCAAATAAAATGCCTCTGTAGCTCCATTGGCGAACAGAAATTGATCCCTTGGCAAACTATGCCTTTTCGCTGCGGCTTCATTCAATTCCAGAGCTGCTGGGGAAGGATAGTTTTGGATCGTTTTGACCTGAGAAGCGATGTATTCCAAAAGTTCAGGTGGACATCCCTTGTAGTAGACATTGGAGCTGAAATTATGGATTATTCTGCCATCATATCGATGGATATCATCGCCGTGACCATCTATCATCCCTCTTTGCTATTATTGATGATGGCTTCCATATCTAGGTTTTTCCCGATCCAGTTCGCCAGCTTATCGAACTGTGTTTCCTTAAAAGTCAGGTAATCCATCGCCCTGGCCTCCTTGTACTTGAATTGAAGCAGTTCGTTTACGATCACCTGATTATCTAAAATGCCGTGGAAATAGGTACCCCAACTTTTGTCACCATCGAAATAGCCTTCAGGCATTCCATCCACAGTGTTCAAATTTTTGCCTTCTGGAACCGACGTTTCACCCATATGGATCTCATAGCCGCTACAAGATTCCGTGTAACTTTTAAAGTTGAAATCTCGCTGAACTACCGTTTTCTCTTTGGATAGAGCTGTCGTAATATCGAACAAACCCATTCCTTCCTCTTTTCCCCGATCGCTCTCCACACCATAAGGATCTTCAATCCACTTTCCCATCATTTGGAATCCACCACAGATCCCAAGAACAGGCTTTGAGCTATACAACTCACAGATCGTCTCAGTGATACCCTCTACTTTCAATGCAACCAGGTCTTCAATGGTATTTTTCGTCCCAGGAATAACGATCACATCCGCCTTTTTCAACTCTCCTTTATCTCTCGTGTAATAAAGGTTGATCAGTGGTTCTTGTTCCAGAGCCTGAAAATCTGTATAATTTGAAAGGTAATTGAGATGCACAACCGCAACATTCAACTTGTTCTTTTCTGCCGTTCGTTTCCTATGTTGCAGTGCCACGGAATCTTCTTCTTCCAGCACAATGTCTGAAGCAAAAGGCATTACTCCTAAAACGGGTGTCCCGGTTAATTTCTCCAGCATCCTTTTCCCATCCTCAAAAAGGGACGCGTCTCCACGAAACTTATTGATGATAATCCCTTTGATCAAATTTCTTTCCCAGGGTTCCAGAAGCTCAATGGTTCCATAGACACTACCAAATACACCACCTTTATCAATATCAGCAACCAGATAAACACAGGCATTGGCCGCTTGCGCCATTCTCATGTTCACAATATCCCTGTGTTTCAAATTAAGCTCACTGATGCTTCCCGCACCCTCGATCACTACTGGGCTAAACTTATCATCCAGGGTCTTAAAAGCTTTTTGAGCGAATGCAAACAGGTCGGTTTTATCATTAGCAAAGTATTCTCTGGCCGTCTGATTACCGATGGGTTTACCATTCAATACTACCTGCGATTTGTTCACTGCCGAGGGCTTGAGTAAAATCGGGTTCATCTCCACCATGGGTGCCAACTTGCTAGCCTCAGACTGTGCCGCCTGTGCCCGGCCTATTTCTAAACCATCCGGAGTGGAGAAACTATTGAGGGACATGTTTTGCGCCTTGAATGGCGCCGGTTGGTAACCATGGTTCTTCAACCAACGACAGATCCCAGTCGTAATCCAGCTTTTGCCGACATCCGACCCAGTACCCACTAACATGATTGGCCTCAACTTTCCCATTGCGGATCGAAATTAGAGGAAAGTGGGAAAATGAAATGACCGTTGTAAACTTGTTTCAGTATTTCACTAGCGTTTCATATGAACCCTGAAATAAATTCAGGGTGGCAACCACTATTAAATTACTCTACATCAATCATCAAAAACTAGACCAACCTCTAATCGAAATTAGCCTGAAAGAGCCTTACCTTTGGAATCAAGAGATACACTATGTGGTCAATGCTGAACTTGTTCAGCATCCTTTAGTAGTCTACAGTTGTTTCAGCATCTCATTCCTACAACATACCCGTTAACACAGACTGGATATCCTTTTCATCAAACCAATCAAATGCTAAATCTTCTAATGAAGGATTATTTTCCTTGATTAGATTCCACTTCCATTCTTTATGCCAATTCTTCATTTGCTTTTCTCGAGCAATAGCTTCCTGTATTGAAGGGCTTTTTTCGAAGTACATCAAGCATTTCAATTTATACTTCTTCGTATGCTCCGATCCCACTCCTGCTTTATGTTCTAATACTCTTCTTTCAATATCATTCGTCATTCCTATGTAGAGTGACGTTCTGTTGTAATTTGATAAGATGTACACATAACCTTCTTTCATTTTGTGATCTTAATTGTTTTGAGCTTCTTTCGTGACAGAAATTGCCCTTAGTTCCTAAGCAAACATAGTTGAAAGACCCTGAAATAAATTCAGGGTGACCTCTACAACGAAAACTGGTTTCATCCAACATAATCGAAGCGTTTCAAATTTCAATCGATCATTATTCGCGGGCCTTCGGAGCAAGGGGTTTACTATCAGAGGAACACTAAGACACATTAATTCCCAAAACCTTTGACAACATTCTAAAAAGAATCAGACCTCTCCATTTGATCTCTCGAAGATTTTGAGTTTAGTTTAGTTCTCAGATGGAGCCAACGTTTGAGTTATGGGATATCCTCCACCTGATAGCCGCTGCGCAGGGTGGATTCATTGGGGTGTTATTCTTATTCTCCAGGAAGGGAAATCGATGGACCAACTCCTTTCTTGGATTATTGTTAGTCACTTTCTCTTACCGACTATTCGAAATAACCGCATTCTGGACCAGGCTGGACCTTATCATTCCTCATATTCTCGAAACCTCTTTTCCATTTTCCTATGCCTTTGGTGTTCTGTTGTACTTCTATGTAAGACACCTGGTCTCTGGAAGTCTTAGAATGGATCGTCGCTTATGGGTGCATCTGATTCCGTTTATCGTGGTGACTATCTCGATGTTTCCATTCTACTTCAGTGGAGCTCAGGTTAAAATAGATATCATAAGCAGTTATTTTGAAACGGGTGTTTTTGAAAATGAGGCTATGCCTCGATGGAAGGTCTATCTCCAATTCCCACACCTTTTTACCTATACCTCTTTGGCTATTTTCATGCTCCAACAAAAAATGGGAAGCCTTTCCAAGGTCAATGAAGAATCGATATGGCGAAAATTGAAACATATCAGAAATCTGATCATCGGTTTTGGTGCATGCTACTTCCTGTGGATGTTGAGCTTTATAGGCATCCCGGAAGAGTTCATCACTGCCAGGCTATACGATTACCTTAGCATTAGTGGAATGATCTTATTCATCTACTCCATGGGCTACCAATCGTTTCAGGTTCCGGAAGTACATGTCTTCCCAGACACATCCAAGTCAACCAAGTATGCTAATTCCACGCTGGATCAGGATCAGGCAGTTACTTACCTTAATGAACTGAAGATACTCATGGAAAAAGACCGACTCTTTTTGCGGCAGGATCTGTCCCTGGCAATGTTATCTCAACGGTTAAACCTCTCTCCCCACCTACTTTCTCAAATCATCAATGAACGGTATGGGCATAATTTCTTCGATTTTGTTAATCAATATCGAATAGCTGAAGCACAGCGCATGCTCACTCATGAAGATGCCAGGAAGTACACCATCGCCAGTATTGCGCAAGAGGTTGGATTTAACAACAAAACTTCTTTCAATAACTATTTCAAAAAGGTAACGGGAAAAACTCCATCCACTTATAGAAAAGAAGCGGCGGCAGGTGGTGACATTGATGAGGTGACCTGATAAAAGGTCGCGAGTTTTCGAACTCAACAGGACTTTGTTAATCTTGATCCAGATTGACAAAGTTAGCGGGTCATTTTTCTAAAAACCCGTGGTAGTCTTCTACCTTGTTCGCTCAAAGAAATAATTTGATTCTTACACTGTTAAACACTGGTGTGAATCACCCTTTTAAGATCAGACCGATATGAGTTTCAACAAATCAATCATTTTAAAAACTACCCTCTGGGCGGCCTTATCTCATGTGATACTGATTGCTCTCTCCTTTCTGGAGGTCTTCATTTATTCGATTTTAATCAATCCGGGTCAGGAAGAATCAGTTTATTCAGATCATGCTTCAGTATCTGCTCCATACGTCGCCATTATTGGCGGGATAGTGCTTTTCTTGTTTCTGGCTCGAAGATTAGCAACGAAGCATCCCGAGGCGAAAAGACCAATCTGGATACTTTTACCGACCTTTTACGTCATTTTCGACCTGTTGATACTCATTCCTTATGGGGTAGATTGGGGCGATCATTGGGTGGCCTTTGTGCTTTCTTTCGGAACCAAATTTATCTCAGCTTTTATAGGTACTCGGATCAGCATAGGAGCCTCGTAATACATACTTACTGCTGTATCACAATCACTTCGCCATAATCCACCGAATAGCGTTGAAAAGCTTCTTCCAAGGGGGTTTGATTGACTTCAGACAATATGATCCTGATGGGTCCGGCATGAGTGACTATGGCCACCTTTTCCAGATTGAATGACTTCAATGTTCCGAACCAGGTCAATACGCGATCAGCTAGCATGGTCATCGACTCTCCATCCGGTACTTGTTGGTTGACAAAATCAGTCATCCAGGGATCTAGTTCCGCTTTTGGAATCTCCGTCCAGGGCTTTAGTTCCCAGTTCCCAAAATTCATTTCCTGTAGCTCTGAAACCTGTTTCAGATCTTGGTGTGGAATCAACATTGCCAACTGCAGACACCTTTTCAAAGGACTGGTAAAAACCATATCCAGAGCAGCCGGAAGCTCTCTCAATATTCGTCTTGATTCTTCTGGGAAAGATTCAGTCAGCTCAATCTCTGATTGACCGTAACAAATCTCTTTAGCAATATCCGGAGTGGTATGTCGGATCAAATAAATTTCCATAGTACTATTACACTGAGGTAGTACGCCACTTCCACCACTTGTTGGGTAGCTCCCAGGCAATCACCTGTATAGCCACCTATCTTCTTTTCAAAGAAACGAGCAAGGAGCATTTTTACAACATAGAGGGGTAATGGAATAAGGCACCACCACCATTGCTCCGTCAGATAGGCAATCGCAAGAGTTGGCATAAAACCCAAAATCAGAACCAGAAACACATTGGTCTTTGAATAAGATTTGGCCACGGGTCTGACCTTACTCAATTCGTCCTCTCGTACGTATTCATGGGTGAAGATCACTGTCGCCGCCATCATCCGACTGAGGGTATGGCCATTGATCAATATCAGCAGCAACAGCAATGTCTGATGTTGTTCAGGAAGTTTCATCAAAAGCGATACTTTGATCAAGAGCAACAATGTGAGTCCGACTACCGCGTAAGTACCCACCCGACTGTCCTTCATGATGGTAAGCATCTGGTCTTTGGTCCAACCACCACCAAAACCGTCGCATACGTCAGCAAACCCATCCTCGTGAAAGGCTCCGGTGAACCATACTGAAATAAGGATGAATAACAGCGAGGCGAATAAAGGGCCAATCAGCCAGACGCCAAATAGAAACCCAGCTCCTGATAGAGAGCCAATGATCCATCCAATGACTGGAAAATACCGGACCGATTTATTGATGTAATCAGGATTGTGATCGACCCAGGAAGGACAGGGTATCCGGGTATAAAACATCACCGCCGTGAAAAATATTTTGAGTTCTTCTTTCACGAATCCACTTTATCACTCACCCCTGCCGACTCAAAACTGGCCATATCATTGATCATAGCTACAGCCATCTGCAGCAATGGATAACTCGCGGCACATCCCGTTCCTTCGCCCAATCTCATTTGAAGTTGAAGCAGTGGTTTTGCCTCCAAAAAATCTAAAACTTTGACATGTCCCTGTTCCTCAGATCGATGGGTAAATACTGCGTATTCTCTGATCGCCGGGGCCATGCTTTGTGCAATCAAATAAGCTGCGGTTGAAATAAAGCCATCTACTAAAACGATACACCGCTGTGCTGCGGCCTCAAGCATGCCTCCTACCATTTCAGCAATTTCAAAACCGCCGTAAGTTGCCAATATTCGATCAGGATCATCGGCAGCTGATAAATCGTGAAAAGCCTGAACTTCCTGGAGCGTTCGGAGTTTTTGCTCCAATAAATCCCCGAAAGCACCTGTGCCTTTTCCCACACATTCTCGTAAAGGAAGATCACAAAGGGTACTCATGATCAGCGAAGCAGATGATGTATTGCCAATACCCATTTCCCCGAAACCGATCACATTAGTGCCATTACTCGCCACCTCTTTTACTATTTGCGAGCCTTTTTTCATAGCTACATGACATGCATCCAGACTCATAGCCGGGGATGACCGGTAATCTGCCGTGCCAAAATCTATTTTCGCATCAATCAAAGAAAGCGTTGAATCAAATTCATGGTTTACCCCAGCGTCAATCACAATTACTTCCATGCCAGCAACCTGCGATATGACATTTATTGCGGCACCCCCTGTCAAAAAATTCAGCACCATTTGGTGAGTCACTTCTTGGGGATAAGGATTCACCAAACCAGATTTTGCAATGCCATGATCTCCGGCAAAAACCAACACCACTGGTTGATTTAATTTCGGAGATAGTGTATGCTGTACCCGCGCGATTTGGAAGGCCAGTTGCTCCAAACGTCCCAGTGAACCCGGAGGCTTTGTCTTAAGGTTCAGTTTGTTCCAAATGTGTTCATCCTGTGTCGCGTCTGGAAGTACTATGGACACTTCAAATTTATTGGTCATTTACAAATTTTGTTACTTCAATTCAAGAGGCAGGCCTGAAACCATGAAAATCGCTTTGTCCGCTTTTTCGGCAATGAATTGATTTATCCATCCCTGCAATTCCACAAACTTGCGCCCCATATGGGTTTCGGCATGCAAACCCATTCCGATTTCATTCGAAATGATGATAAAGGTGGCCTCTTGTTTAAAAAATTGTTCTAATTCGTGCTTCGCTTGCGTTAAACAAGTCTCAACGTCTTGCTCCAGGTCCACAAACCAATTCGTGAGCCAAAGGGTGACACAATCCAGCACCACTACGCGACCGGATACCTTTAATTGCCCAATTGATTTCTCCTCTTCCCAGTTCTCCCATCGCTCATCACGTTCACTTTGATGACGTTGAACCCGCTTTTCAAAATCAGTGTCCCACTTTCGCGAAGTTGCCAAATAGATCGGTTTATCAGACAAACGCAAAGCCAGGTCCATGGCATAATGACTTTTACCAGATCTTTCTCCGCCGGAAATGTAATAGATCATAAGCTTGTTATTCATTGCGGCTTTTCCACCGAAAGCATCAATTCAAATCGTTAAAGGCAGGTCTCCTGGCTTGTCCGGTTCAGCTTCCCATCACGCCATTGACGTAACAGTGGATAGATAAGGCCAAAACATTTTCAGGACTTACAGTTGCGGGGACAGCTCTTGATTTGAACAAGATTCCCTTTTCATTCATCAAAGCATCTGGCTGATGATGAAACCAATAACAGCACGAAAATATGGAATCTCACAGGCAAAGCCGCATAGACGTGGAGAAATCAAGTCATGCGTCCGATATATGGGCCAGAGGGATTAAGGTAAATAATGAATACGAAGTTTTGGTTCTAATTCCTCTTCAAAACTCTTCCTTCCAGGGTGCCGACATAACTGCCCTGCTGGATCGTTGGACGTCCATTTACAAACACATAGTGTACTCCTTCTGATAAGCGGTCAGGAGTAGAAAAATCGGCCTGTGGCTTGAAATCGGTTTCACCGAAGACGATCACATCTGCATAATAACCCGTTTTCAATTGTCCTCTTTTGCGGATATGAAAAGTCTGTGCAGGAAGCCAACTACTCTTCTTCACGAAGGATTCAAGGTCCAGTAACTTTTTCCACTGGACATACTTCTGATACTTCTGCGGGAAACTTCCAAATTTCCGAGGATGCCCTCTTGTTCCATCGGAGCTGGTCATCACCCATTCTTGTACCATGAAATTGGCAATATCTTCCTCACTCATATTGAAAGAAGCAACACGTGCTCCCCCATTTCTGGCGATGATCAATGCCGCTTCTACAGGATCCACTTTCAGTTTCTCCGCTATCTGCGCCAGGTTCAATCCAATCATCGTCTGATCTACATAATCTGCGGTAATCAAAAGCGATTCCGCTCCCCCTCGTTTTCTGATATTTTCTCTGATCTCTTCCCGGATTTTAGGGAGAAGAAACTCATCATCCAGTCGATTGTAATAGACCTCATCGCCACCGGCCATGACCCATCGGTTGATCACTGCATTCTCCAAATGTGTCCCAGATGCCTGCCAGGGGTACTGATCAGCAGTAATCGTCATCCCGTTTTTTTGTCGTTCCTCAATCAATGTAATAACCTGATTACTTTGTCCCCATACGTCCACTCCCAACGCTTTGATATGACCAAAATGGAGTGCGGCGCCTGATTTTTCTCCAATCTCCAATGTTTCCTTCACAGCATTCAGCAAGCCGATGTTATAGGTACTCTCGTCCCGCATGTGCGTATCGTATACACCGCCAAATGGAACAATCTCTTTGGTCAACTCGATCACTTCCTCTGTCGTGGCGTAGCTGCCCGGAGCATAGTAAAGTCCCGTCGATAAGCCAAACGCTCCTTCCTCCATTCCCATTCTTACCAAGGCTTTCATCTGCTCCAACTGACGATCATCTGGTGCTACGTCATCTCGTCCCAATATTTCTTCACGAACCGTCCCATGCCCTACAAAAAAGGCCACGTTGGTCCCAATTCCTTCACCATTCAACCCCTTTTCCGCTTCCTCAATATCAAAAGGGCCACCACCATCATTACCGACAAAGACTGTGGTTACCCCTTGTGTGAGGTAGTTGAGATTAGACGCGTTGGCCTCACTCCTCAAATCGCCCCATGCATGCGTATGGGGGTCGATGAAGCCGGGACTTACCACTGCACCAGCGGCATCAATAATGTTCAGGGCACGCACATTGGCCTGATCACTGTCGCCTATGAAGGCAATGGTGTCTGCACTTATTCCAATGTCCCCGAAATAAGCTGATTTACCCGAACCATCCACGATCTTTCCATTTTTGATCAGGTACGTTACTTCAACTGTCTTAGGGCTGCAACTAAAGAGTACTGCACAAAATACAAACCAACAAGAGAAGTACAGGAAAGATCGTAAACGGTTCATACCTACATTTTTTATGAAAAATAAGAAACTAATGGAATATCCTCCATGGTACACAGTCCAGGACGCGCTTTCAAAATTTGTCGGGTAGCGTTGACGGTAATGGCACAGGTAGCTATATCACCATTTACTCCGCCAGATATCTTTGATCGTATTTCCGGAGTACCATCAATGATCACTTCATCGTACGTGTCTACCTCACCAACCGCTGCCTGAAAAATCAATGTGATTTTCTCTACGCCATCAACGAAACCTCTTCCAGTTTGGCAGACTCCCGTAGCCAATCCCTTTGCCACCTGAGCCCCATTTTCATCAATATCCTCATCAGCGATCACGGGTTCAATAATATCTTCAGTTTTAGACAACTTCCAACCCAGATTATTCGCAATGAACTGCATTGACTCTGTCAGGCCAACATGCCGCAACGTACCGCTGGCTTTCTTCTCCTCGAATTGTTCCAGTGTGCATCCGGCACCAATCTTATTTTGAAAAGGGATACGCCGATAAGCGGCATTTTGATAACGATTGACACGAATGCTTTCTACATTCTGACAAACTGAGGTAAGGAAGGTTGGTAGTGAATCCATCAAAAAACCGGGGTTCACACCTGTACCAACTACAGCAACATTATGAGCTTTTGCCGCTTCATCAACTCGTTGAGAAAGGTCAGGGGCACAAGCTTTTGGATAACTCAACTCCTCGCAGGTAGAAACCACAGGAAGTCCAAAACTTACGATTTCCTCGATTTGCGGTGTAATGCGTTCCATATCTGATACAGTGGTCAAAATGGCTACATCGGCCTCAACATCCGATAGTGCGTCCTCAACACTTCCGGAAATAGTAATGTCTGACGAAAGTGAATCATCCAATTCAGATAACTTCTTCCCAATCAACTCCTGATTTTTATCTACGGCCGCTACAATTGAAATCCCCGACCGATCTGCAATAAATTGTGCCACCTTTATCCCTAAAGGACCAAGTCCCACTTGTAATACTTTAATCTCTCGCATGTTTTTGTTAGCATTTGCAGGCAAACCTATTGTCCGGCGTTCCGTAGGAATGTGCCAATCTTGTGGATTTAAGATTGCCGACAGGCAAGTCGAAAATTTTTAGGAGTAATCCCGGTTTTACGCTTGAACAAACGAATGAAGGAACTGGTATTCTCAAAGCCACTTTTAGTAGTCACGTGATTGACCGGCAAATCTGTTTGACTCATAAGGTTCTTTGCATATTGAATCCTTTCCGCTGTAAGAAATTCCAACGGGGTTTGATGATAAACCGCTTTGAAGGCTTTTAGAAAGTGATAAGGCGACATGGCTCCTTCTTTACAGATGGTTTGCAGATCCAGTTTCTTATGAAAATTAGCTATCATGAAATCACGAGCATCATTTAGTCTGCGATAAGTCTCATGTCTTGTAGATTTTTTTACGAGATTTAAATTATTTGAGAAAGACATTACTCGGGAATGATTAATGACCAACGCTTCTGCTAAATCATAGTGAAGCTCATCATAAAAAAGCGAGCTTGTAGCTCCCAGAAGTACACCCGCTTTTAGTTGATTTAGCAAACTACGTATAGAAGGAGTTATTTGGTACGAAGTACTGTAAAAGGAGACTTCATCATCGTCATGCAGCAGGGTTCCGTTATCCAGTAATTTGGACCACCCGGCCATTGAATCAGTCCAAACTTCTTGCAGAAGGCCTTCTCTAAAGGCAATAATCAAAGACTCGGCTCCTGTAAATGAATCAATTTCATTACAGTATTCCTGTCCCTTATTGACCAACAAATAATTATTCGCACTTACCAACGCTTCACGGTCGTTTTCCTGTAACCGATAGCGTTGATAACCTGATAGCACCGCCCTGAATGACATTCGGGATCTGTGCCAACCTGATGAAAGCGTTCCGGCTTTTACGTAGAATGTATTACCCTTATCCTTCGGAAGTAAAGGACTATGGATCGAACAGTAGTTATTGTCATCAAAGGCTTGCTTAAATGCATTGCAATATGGACAGGGAAGGTTCATTGCAGTTAAACCGTCATTCTTCAGTTGACTTTCAACAGGGCTTTCATCATTTCTTCAGAAGTAATACTTCCCTTCTTCTCAATAAAATCCCTCGGTGTGTTGTCACCAATTTCATAGGTGATCCCTTCCGCCTTGAATTGCAAATAGAACCATGCTTTTGAAACAGGGCTACCTACATTTGAAGGGCGTTCATTGACACGATAACCATTTCCAAGGGCCTCTTCGAATCCTCGAAACCAAAGTTCACGAAATTCCGGAATGACACTTTTCATTGTTTCTGCATTGTTGGTATAGAACACATCCTTATAGGTAGAATGAAAATCCAGTCCCAATACCACGCGGTTATTAAAGGTAGCAGCCTCATTCACAATATGATCCACAATCTGCCTGACTTCTTGTTGTCGATATTGTGCCCAGTCACGATTAAGGTCCACACCATTTGCATTATGCCTCCAATGCCCCATATCCACCCCATCCGGATTGAGCAGCGGAAAGATCAAAACCCGATATCGGTCAAAAAACGAATCTGAAACCTCGCTGTTGACAAGGTTTTCGACAAATGCTTTCATCGCCAGAAAACCGGTTACTTCAGGGGGATGTTGTCGACCCATCAGGACGATCAGGTCCTTATTTTGACGTTCACCTTTATACATATCCATCCGATAAATATCTCTGTCATCCGTGCTTTGTCCGATGACATCAAAATGAACCTTGGGGTCAACTGCAAGCTGTTCGCACCAATCTTTCACCCTTCTGGAGTCCTGAAGTGGTTGAGCAGCAATCCATATCGTGTCTTGTGATACAGCCAGTTTAATAGTAGCATTAGAACTGTCGCTGTTGTAAGTGATCAGGTCATCATCAATTTGTTGCCAATCGTTGCTATCATCGCTGATTTTCGGAGCATAACGATGTTTAAAGGATCCATAGGACAACTGTATGTATACCATTCTTTCCTGTTCAGACCAAACGCGAAAGGCATACCAGGGGCTTCTGTTTATCGGTGTGTTTTCTGGAGAGATGGTGGCTTTGAACAAGGAATCATTCACTTGTATGAACTTGTTCAGTCTGGCCGACTGAAACTGATTATCTGCATACAAACCACCTTCAGTCTTATAGGTTTGCTTCTTCTGCGTATTGATGGGCCGGTCATGGGTATTGACAGGATTAGGAAATACAAAGGTTTTTGCTCCCGGTGGATCGCTTTCCTCGGTACAACCCATAAGGATCAATCCTATTGGTATGAATAAAATCAATACGCTGAACGCATTAAAACGCATTTGTGACATAGACTTCTTCATCTTAAAAATTCGTATTCAACAGCGCTTCCATCCATTTTTCGGCAAACAGCTCACCTCTTTCCCGGATCAGAGAGCGATCAATTTCATCCCCGTCCTCATAAGTCACAGCTTCTGCCTTGAACTCTCTGAAAAACCAATTATAACAATAGGGCAATTCCTGAGAACGCCTTCGATATTGCA
>CBDDJS010000001.1:4677500-8112172 GCA_965229785.1 Cyclobacteriaceae bacterium | reverse complement strand
TGCTGGCTTGCTGTCTAAGAACGTACAATAATCTTGTGTGCAGCAGCCTTGAGTTATGACGTTCAACTAACTGGTTTGGAAAGGATCAACAGTACGTGTTTCAACTAATCATCTGACAATCTGACAATCCAAGTTTTAATATCATTTGTTCTTGTAATGTATTTATGCGAAATGTCTTAACATAAACCCGCCGTGATTCATCACATGTTTCCTGCAGTTGTTGCATCCTATGGACTCTTCTTGTGCACTGCCTCTCAGTCCGGGCCGTAACCACATTACCCCTACTCCAGCCACTGTACTCCTAGCCCATGGCCTGGCATCTCCTCGGATTCAGACTATACTCGCTCTCCTCCGCAACTCCTGGCAAATGGAGCAATGGATGCAGGTTCTGCACCGCACCTCTTGAGGTCCTTCATCTCAAGCTCGGCTGGCAAAAGCTTGCTCAAAAGATCTCAAAAGCTTGCATCTCTTCGACACAGGCCTTCAATACGTCTTCTTCGATCTTGCGCTTCAACAAGGCTTTCTCTCGAAGTGTCTCTCGACTCGTGCACACTCACAAAAAAGACGCATTGCGGCTAGAGGCTCACTTGAACTTCCTCTTCCTCGTAGGTCAACTGGCCAGCGAGGTAAGCATTGCAAACATATAGAGGGCCTCTGCAACTCCTGGCTTTGCGTCATCATCGACTTCTTCTTTGAAGACTTCCTTCTTCTCCTTGGCATTTCTTGACGCAAAGCAGTCTGAGGCTAGCGCCACTTCATCATCATCTTTCTGTTCAAGAATGACAGCTTCTTCAATCTGTCGGTGTCGCAGGCGCCTCTGGATTTGTAAAGCAAAGCATTCCAGACTCCAGCCCTTTCAGCACCGCTCTCCCCCTTTGTGTGACATCGCTTGGTCTTCTGAGGACGCGACCCCCGTTTGCGAGCGTTGCAAACGAGCTAAGCGGCTGTCTGACGCCTTGCAATGGCATGCTTCAGAGCGGCCCACAGCCGTCACCCTTGAAAAGTGCTCCACGGATAAAATGACAATAAATGGGGACCCTGGCCCTGTCTCAGTTGAAAATAGGTGACCAGAACGTGTTATGCTTCGATGGAAACACGGGCCTTGTCTTGCTGAACTACTGCTGCTGAAGCTGAAGCTGCTGAAGCTGAAGCTGAAGCTGCCGAAGCTGCCGAAGCTGCCGAAGCTGCCGAAGCTGAAGCTTGCCGCTGCCGCTTGGCCTAGAGATATTGTTTGAATCCAGCTTTCCACCAGCGCCTTTCGTTCCGCGAGCTCCTTGCGTAAATCTTCTTCAGGCTCTTCACCTTTGGACAAAGCAAACCAAAAAAGCTTCTGGCAGACCATCAGCAAAGGCTTTAGCAAAGGCATTTTGTGAGATTCTGGCTCTTCTTTGGCGCTTTCTTCCCTTCTTCAGCCCATTCAGGAGCCTGTCCTATTCGGTACCTCAAGGCTGGTGTGCAATCAGACTATCAGAGAGATGCACCTAGCAATCCTCTTGGTGCCGTCATAGGCTGGCTTGAACTTGGCTTTTGTTGGGTCCCTGCAGAAAGAATGTGCGAATAGAGAAGCGAACTCCTCTCCACGCCACAAAATGGAGTGTTTGTACCTTTGTACGACCACAAGATTCCTTGCAAGTGCAAATCTGTGTCATGATTGAGCTCTGTACTCAGCAGAGGCCATTGTCTTCTACCTCCAAGCAGTGAAACGACTTGGGCCCAAAAAACATCAGAATAATGAAAGAGATCGAGCTCTAAGGCGATCTCTCTGTCAGACCATAGTGGGTAAAGGCTGGATAGGAAGTAGGGAAGAACTTGAAGCAGCGCTCATTGCATGACGAACTTGTCACAACACGTTAAGGAATCCAGAGACCTATGGCCAATGGTCGTACAAATCTACTCCTTGCACATAGCAGCACCCCCCAAGATGCTGACCATTGGTAAAGGCTGGCGGGACTCATGGCAGGACGGCCATGTGAAAAGTGCTATTGACTTATTGACTTGGACTTCACTGGCAAAAACCTGCAGGGGGTGCTGACTCAAAGCTTCTCTAAACTTGCTGCAGAAACTTTGCCAGGGATAGCAGACCCTTTCCTTTCTTGTGAATAGTTTTACAGCCACGTTCCTCCGGTTTCGGCTGTCTGGCTTTCTAAACTTTCCTGAGAGGCAGCAGCAGGGAAATGAAATTTGATTCTAAGGTCAAAAGGAGCTTCTGATCCACGCTTTTGCGCCTTGCCGTGCGGCGCAGCCAGCCACTTTATGGCTTGGCTTCACGCGAGATGCACGTCCATAATGGCATTGCAGGCATCTTACTTCCGAAAGATCCGCTTCGAACTGACTGAAAATCATCCGATGACTTCTATGAAATCACCAACCACCAGAGGAATGCGCCTGCAGTACATGCACGCGTCTATTGGGTCCTCACTTTCCTGCCAAGATGCTCCGTTCACAGCGGGCTTTGTGATGTGAGAAACATTGGTTGGTGAGAGGGCCTGTGTCACATTCTGCGAACGGGTCATAAGTCCTGAGCAGAAAAGACTTTGTGAAGCAACACTCACTTATATATGAATTATAAGGCTTCTGAATTTCTTGGGTCTCTTAGGCTTCCGCAAGTTCCGGATGCCACCCATATTGGCAGGGCCGGGAAGGGCTTGCTGACCAAATGGGAGCCTCGGAAGTACTTCCCAGGCGGATCTCGGATTTCTGAGTGGCCAACGATCCTGCACCACCTTGCCCTGACAGTGGAAACAGACTAACAATCAACTGTGCACAGTGCACCTTGTCAAGTAGGAAAATAGACATGATTGTCAACATGCATTACAAGGCTACTTAAGCATGTCTTGTGAGTGCTACATTGCTTCTCCTGTCGGCCACCTGCTTGTTTCTTCCATCTTCTTTGTCGTGAGATTTCTAGTGCTTTGCCCTTGCTGTCTGCCTTCCTTCCTGTCGAATTCCCTCCCCGCGCAACGCTTTCAACTTTCTCTCTATAGCTCCACATTTCGCACCATCCCTCGCCTCCAAAGCCTGTTGGATACCTAGGTACAGTGCATCACAGACAGCATTCCCTTGCTACGATCACTTGCAAGTACCTGGGTTGCTGGCCCGCTCATTGCATTTCCTGAAGCGTCACAGGTACCAATTTGGACAGCTAAGGTTTGTGCTCCCTCTCTGAGAGACCAGGTTCTTTCCGTGAAGTTGGTGCTGTGGAGTCAGCAATTCTTAGGCTTCCACTGCCGTTGCTTCTGTCCTTCCATACTTTTGCATTCACTGAATTTCGCCCGTCTTGTCAAATAGCACGGGATCGGGAGGCTGGTCGCCTCTTGCGCGTCAAGCAGTTACGTCGTTACTTCAAGCTGGTAAGCCATTAAGCCGCTGCTTCAAGCTGTTAAGGCGTTAATTACCCGAAAGCATAAACTAAGCGGAACATGTCTGATTCCATTTGGATTCGGTGCTATGTCGCACACAGCTTGTGTGGACTGTTGCTGCCCTGAGCAGGTATCACTTCACGCGCGCAGCCATGAGCGAAGGTGCGCAAGCCGTTGAACTCATGGCGACAAGCTGCGCAGTTGAAAACACAAGATGAACCCAGGAACCCGAATGCATTATACAAAAGAATGTCAAGGACTCCTGTCAACGACTCCTGTGAACAACTCGTGTCAACTACATGACATGAGATGACGTGAAAAAATGACACGACATGACATGGCACCAAACGGCATGATCTCAGAAGAGACGCGAGAAGCCGCCGAATCAACGTGACACCATAAAAGTCAACGACTCTTGTAAAGGAGTCATGTCAACGTGTCAACAACATGAGATGACGCGACAGGACATAACATAGCATGACATGACATGACAGGACGACACGACACGACACGACACGACACGACACGACACGACACGACACGACACGACACGCCATGACATGACCTAACATGACCCGACATGACATGACATGACATGACGCGGCATGACACGACGCATGACGTGACACGACACAGCGACGCCCCACACAACCAACGGACACGCCACCTACCAATCAACCCTGGCTTAGCGACACCAGACACACCCAAGACGACGCGCCCCCCCAAGCCCCACGGCACAGCGCCACCAGACACTGCCAACGGGACGCGCCCCCCCACCAACCCCATGGCACAGCCAGACTGCGACACAAGATTACACCCACCCGACCCGGATCCAGGTCACAGCGTATCGAGCACGTCGCGAACGTGCGGCGACCGTGAGCAAACATGAAACGAATGTCGCGGCGAACACGGTCCACCCCCTAGATCCCCACTCAAAAGCAAGAACCTTTCGCTACGCATTCGGGAAAAACCTTCAAGCCTGCAGCACAAGCTGCAAAGGCGTTCAAACGTGAAGCCGTCGCCAAGAAAGATGAAGCGGTAAGGTGGTGAGGCGTGAAGCCGCCGCAACAAGCTGTTAAGCCGAGAAGCTGTTAAGACATGAAGTTGCTAGAACAAGCTGCTAAGACGACAACATGTCTGGAAAGAATGTTAAGACGTTAGGTCCATTGAACGAGCCGTAAAGCCACTTCGCTGCTTGGGCAAGCTATCAAGACGTTAAGCCGCTTGTTCCAATGGCTTAACGATGCTTAACTTAATGGCGTTATCGCTTCTTCTAATCGCTCTTCGCTTGATGAGTAATGATGACCGCACCCCTGGCGCAGTGTGGGCCACTTGCGGGGCAGCACCTTTGCTCCGTTTCTCCGCCGCATTCCTGCTTGGCCTTCTGTTTTTTCACTTGCTCCCAACTACATAGCGTGCAAAGGGCGGCACAACTGCAAATCCAAGTGGCCGCAGCCCCCCATTCCACCGGCAGCAGCAGTCCCTCAAAAACAAACTGACTATAGTCAAGACAGAATATCTGCCTGTCATGGCTAGGTTGCCGAAGCCAGCACCTGCTAAGCAGTGGAAAGACAGCACCGAATGGCCTTGAGTGGGGGCTTGAGACGCCTGTGACTCAAATTTGCTGTGACTTTGAGGCCCAGGCCATTCCACCAAAAGGATCAAAGCTCGGTGTTGGAGCTGGAGCTGCAGGCATCCCAGCTGACCTCATAATGCCACTATGTTATATAGATGTTACATACATGAAACATGCTGTAGCATGGCATTCATTGACTTAAGAGCTGATGCAGCTTATGGTCAACATCTAGCTGACCCATGGCTAGCATTAATCGATTTCTTATTGCGCACCTTGACACTGTGAGTTTGTGTGCTGCCGCAGCATTCAATGCCTTTGCTTATTGGCAGTTTCCATGCTGGAAGAGCTTCCACGGACAGCAAAGATGGAGCCTTGAAGTAGAAGACAGCATTCCCTTCCAAGCCTTCCACTTTATGCAGTACATGTCAAGTGAGGCTTCCACCCTTGCAAAAAGATCAACCCAAACACGTGGGCTACAAGCCACAAGCTCACTTGGCAGACGTAGATTGATGCAACAGGGCCAGAGCGTGTTGGTCTGGGGACGTGTGCGCTCTAGACAACTAGATAGGTACATAGGTAGCCAATCGACCGCTGGGCCCCAGCAGGCCTTTAACAACGAGCAATAGGTCTCTCCCTTACTCGCCTATGTACCTTAGCGGCCGACGCAAAGGGATCGAAGCCATTGCCCAGGCCAGAAGATGTCGCTGGCGGCGCTGCAGGTACCTGCAAGGGCTTGTCCAAGGCGCCCCATTGACACCAAGTCATTTGCCTTGGCCTCAGCATTGCTTAGCGTTGTGAACAATGTGAAGACTCACAAACTGTCTAAGTAGGGTGTTCAGACACTGAAGCTGTTAAAAGCTTGGTGGCAGCGTACTCCATGTGCCCATCGCTTCTTACTCATTCTCAACCCAGCCCTTTGCAACTCCCTTTGTGCTCCACGTGGCTCCATTGAACTGGTAAGCTTTCTTGCAGCCCATCATGCAATATCATACCATGATATACTATGTATCTCCTTGCACTGCTCAAGCAGACCAACCAACATAGTGCTGATGTTGGACGCTGATGTCCACACTGGTGGGTTGGGGATTGCTACCACACAGCAAGTCCTTGGATCGGGTCTCACGTCGAGATTTTGGAGACACCTTTTGCGATGTCGTTCTTATTCTGCATAAAGGCTCTTGTCGTTGTGGGAAAATGTGATGTTGGCTGGAATGCCGGCCAAGGACAGTTCCGAGGGGATGTTATTGCATACCATTGCAGTACGCAGCATTCTGCTGCATCAGTGCTGGGCACGTTAAGCAAGGCGGTGTACCGTCTCCTCCTTTCCTTTGACACACATAGGTTCAGACGCAAGCAGGTAGTATTGGCCCAAGTTGAATGAGATTTCGTCCAGCGGCGAACTATGTAACCAGCACCCCCAACAGTCACCATTGAGGAAAGCTCCCTTGCATTTCTTTGCATGGTTGCTTTTACTGACCCACTATCAGATCTGCTTGCTGTATTCATTGCATTCCCGAATCGCCTTGTTTTACACTGAATTAGGCTTGGAAGATGGCTGGTGTGGGCAGGTGCAGCAGGTGGAGCTGCTGCCTCATGGCATCGTCGACGAGTCTACTAACACCGGCCTTTGTCGATCCCATCAGAAGGGACTCGAAGTCCTGAGGCTCCGCCTTTGTTTGCTCTGGTGCTGGCGCAGGCACTCAAGCGCAATATTCCTAGCCATTCCTAACATCCATTTTACATATACCTATCTATATGCTTGAATATCATTCTTGTTACTATAAAATACTGTAGCATCTGTCATTACTATACAAGGGTCATCCCTATTCTTACTATCTCAGTCTTCCGTTCGCACCTTCGCTCCAAGCGCTTGTTCAGATTCCGCCTCTTGTCAGCTTGCTGATAGCTTTTTCAGCGCCTGCAGGTCTTTGCGGGCCTCGTACTCTTTCCGCCGGGCAGCCTCGACCTGAAACGCTCTTGAAAGAGCGCTCTTTAACGCTGAGCAGCGCGTTGCATCAATTTCTTGGCCACGGAGAGTTGTGTCTCCCACTGTCGAAAGAGAGCCCTCCTCCACCAAGAGCGGCATGATCAATGGGAGGATTCGCTCAGATGTCACCTGCACATGAGCGCCTTAAAGGGCTCCACTAAGGCCTTGTGGCCAAGGTTCTTGCTCATGGCATCATAGCACCCCAGCAGGCACATGCAAATTGCCGGTGTACGATCCTCAAAAGCATTGCGAGAGCATTGCAAGAGCAAGTCTGTTCATTCCTTTTACCGGACGTGAGACGTGACCAGCTCACGGCAGCTTCAGTCTGTGGATCCCTGTCCTGTGGCAACAAACACACAAATCAAGGCAAAGAATGCGAGCGGCCCACGTCAAACAGACATCTGTGAGAATGGCTGCTGGTTGAATGACAGCACAGCAAGCATTCTAAGGCCGAACAGTACCAATTGTGGACGACCACTCCGCACACGTGTGGAAACTGCACCTGTAGAGAAGCGCGTCGTGATCCACAATGGCTGACGCCCTGAGCCATGTCCACCTGTCCCACCACAGCAACAAGCAGAGTGTGCAGCTGTTGCGGCCTCTCTTTCAGGGCTACCTGCACTGCTGATGCTCTCAGCCTCAACAAGCACTGTACAAGCATTGCACAAGCCTCTCGACACATCTCACTGAGGCCAGTACGAAGGATGCTTCTTGTAGTCCATGCAAAGAGTTGCTACTGCCAGGACAATTGGAGCTGTCACGCTGTGGCCTTGTACATGGAGGTCGCAGGGCCAACTGCTCGAAGTACAACCAGCAGGTATATAAACTGCAAGACGCAAACAGACTGAAAATGACTCTTCCAAAGCGCCTCAGCAGCGGCCCAGAATCCAACACACCAGACATGGCCTGTCGTCACCGCTTGAAGCTCAGAAGTGTCCCGCCAAGGATAGTAGCGGCCAACCAGAGCTTGCAACACGCTGAGGATGAGCATGCAGACCTCATCTGCTGCATTCAAACCATCAAAGATAACATGGATGAAAAATGCATAAAGTGCCTAAGTTTGATAGAACGTAAAATTCCATGAAATAAAATATATTAAATATTTATATATAATTCATTAAGCACTTTGCCAGGAAAACTGCTTGGACGCGCTTAAACTCAGCCTCAGAAGCCTGCAGAGCTGACGGACACCAAGACGGAAGACATGAGCGTTCTTCGAAAGATGAGGTTCCGCTCGTCGGCACTCAGCCAAGGCGTAATCTTGTGTACAAGCGCCATGCAATGCGCACCCCGAGCAAGGCCGCAAGCAGGCTCACGAGAGAGAGCCAAAAGAAATACATCCTGGGCGTTTCGTATTTAAACTTCAAACAATTCAAATATATATATATATATATGTGTATAATATATATGGTCCCGAGATCAGGGATCACCGCCCCCCGCAATGGTATGGTCCCCCACTGGTATGGGGGGCTATACTATTCTATACTATACTATACTTACCATACCATACCGTACCATACCATACAACCACCCACCACCACCGGGGGGTGGGTGGGGCCACCGACCATATAAGCATAAGTTGAATAACTGAAGAATCAGAAGCTCTCTGTCCGCACCCGTCCAAGACTGGATGACCACCTTGCAGAGACCTCACCCCACCCCGGCCGTGGTGGATCGCCAAGCGGCAGAATGTCGTGTAGAGCCTCAAGAGAGAGGAACAGGAGACAGATCAGAAGAAGTGGATTGCGATACTCGAAGCAAAAGAGAAACCAATTAACTTAAAAATATTTAAAAGATTTTAAAAGAAACTTCAAAGCATTTCTAAAAGAATCTAAAGAATCTGAAAGAATTAAATGAAGATAAAGAGTCTTCTTCAAGGGCACCATGGCTTGTGGACTTCTCATCTTGCGACAAGTCCATCGAATCACAGAGGCGCAGCCAGTGGTGACCTCGAGGAGCTATAAATATGACTATTTAATCATACATTATATGATATTATATGTATAGATCTCTTTGGATCCGACAAGTACACAGAATGCAGCCTGCCGATAGGGAGAAGAAGGCAGTGTAAAGACTCCCAGCCTGGGTGTGAAGCCCAACAAAGGCTGCTGAGCCTCCCACCACCTTCTCCAAACTCTGAGAGCTGGCATTGTAGACCAAAACAGCCTCGCAAATGATGTAGATGGTTCGGACGAGTCCAGCAGCAAGGCAAAGAGCATGAATAGCCATCTGCAAGTGGCTTCAACATGCACTGGTGCCTTGGAAGCATCTCTCCCACCTGCAAACGTTGACTTGGTGCCTCAGCAGTTTCAATCCTGTGAGGCCCTTTGGACTGAGTCTTGGACGCGATGCTGCAGTCGGATTCCCTTTAGTCAATTTTAGGCTGTCCATGAGAGATCTTTTCAATATCCTTTTAATATCTTAGCTCCAGACACACCAAAGCACGATCCCTCCAAAGCAAGGCCGGCAGCCCAACAATATGCTGGATATACGCCTTTCCATCTCTCCAGCCCGCTCACCGTGCACCAGGGATGATAGCTTGACCCTGACTTTCTAAGAAGCAAGTGGCTAAAGTGGCACTAAAGTGGGCTCCGAAATGGACTCCGGCCTGCTTGCCAGCCTGCTTGTGTCCAGCAAAACGTCCAAGAACCTTTTTGGTATGGCCCAGAATCGGCCTCATTTTCGCGGATTCGCATCTTTCAAGGTGGATGCCTACTGGACAGTAGCAGTCATCCTGCATCCAGCGAGTGAAGATGTTCGCGCCTTGGAGAGACACCTTCAAACATAGCTTCGAAAAGGCCAGGGCATTTTGGAGAGTGTCCCCTGCCAAGAAAGCAAGCGATTCAATGAATGTCACGCGTTTGTAATGCTGCAATCCAAGTGACAAGTGTCGGCCATTGCAGGCGTTCCAAAGGCATTGTTCTGATGCTGAGCTTGTGTGAGACGTACTTGTACCGTTTTGCTGCTTGAAGTAACGTGGAGGTATCACCGTCTTAGCACAACGGCCCCAGCGAAAGTGTCTCTCAGTGGCAACATGGGCTCAAGCCGACTGGGTGAGCTTCTCGAAAGCTGGCAAAACCACGTCCTGAATCCTGACAGAGCCGGGTCGAAGAGAGCTTCGAAGAGAGCTAAGAACAGAACGTATTCTTGTCAAAGATCTCAAAGATGCGGCTCAGACCCATCAGAACCTCAGAGAGCGTTCACGTGACTCCTCTTGAGGAACCTGTACTTTCACTTTGGGTGCAGCAGAGCCCAACAGTTACATTAGAAATATTTATGATTAACACTTTAATGGTTGAGTAAAACATGTCTCATCGGCTCTCTTGAGTTCAATGATTCGAGTACTGTGGCACTCGTTTATCGGCTAATTAACCTGAGCTCTTTTCTTTTCAGATACATGTCCTGTTTCTGCGTATACTTTGAGATCATTCATCACAATATTAATTTGTTCGCTAGCCAGATTGGTCATTTTCTTTGCGGCAAGAAAACCCATCAATCGGGTGAGATGATTGGATACGTACATGTGCAATTGAGATTGATTTGGGCCTATTTCAACGACTTTCCAGTGATTACTAGCCATTAACAAAAATTTAGGGGCACCTTCCGTCAATTCATAAGCGAGTTCTCTGGTCTCATCGTTGAACATCGTCAATCGCTCCACTGCTGTTTCATATCCTTTGATATGAGTTTCACATACTCTTTCGGAACAGGTGGCACCTTCAAACTGTGCCTCTCCTCTCCCACTAGAATGCTTCAAAGTAGCCGTCCAATTTCCTACCTGATCGAATTTCCGCAGAATACTCCACAAGGAATCCGCAGAAACGTTAATGACTGAACTTTCAAAGTAGAGCTCGATATCCTTGTACTTTCGGCCATACTTCCTGACGTAGTGTTGTCGTTCAAGTTCTTTCTTACGCTTCTGTTTAGCCTCAGAAACTTCTCCGGTTTCTGCATAGATTTTTATATCATGACAAACACCTTCGCCATTCTTAACAATCGCTTTTTTCAATGCACCAGAAAGGAACAGGCCCATAAAAGGTTTCATTCTCATTATGGTGGTTACTTCTATCATCGAACGATTACCACCTTTGTCGATAGCTTTCCAATGCGTATCATTGGAAATAATAAATTTCGGCAATAAGCGCGAAGCAAAATGAAGGCTAACCCCTGGGTTGTACCCTATCAATTCTTCATGCGATTCATGGTGACCTTTTGAATTCACCACACTTACTCTATTGCTCCATGGCACACCTTCAAACTTTTCCGGACCAGAAAATGTGGTACTGTCAAGTAAAGTACTCCACCTGGATAAATCCGGATTCTGGAGAATACACCATAGCGAATCAACAGGTACCTGTATCATTTCGCTTTCTTTTACAACCTTGATTTCCTTGAATCTCTTTTCCTGAGCCATAACTGAAATTTGAGGACATGCCAGTAACACTGCCATGAACATGGTTATTTTTCTAACTGTCATTCTATTAATTAATGGTGCGAAGAAAGACAGTCCAACAGGCCGGTAATTGTCTTAGAAGCTTTACCTTTTGTCTAAAAAGTTTTCCCGGTACTCAGATGGCGACACTCCATATCTGGCTTTAAAAACCCTTGACATATGAGCCAGTGTTTTGAATTCACAGTGGTAGGCAATAAGCGTGATTGGTTCCTGTGTGTTGGGCAAAAGTTCCGCCACTTTTTCAATACGTCGGTTGATGAGGTAATTGCCCGGTGTATCGTTAAAAACACGTTTGAATTCTTTCTTGAAGGATGATAGACTATTATGGGTTAAACGAGCAAGGTCGGTGATACTGATGGAAGAGAAAATATGCGCTTTAACCACCTCTTTAAATTCATAAGTGCGCTTTTCAAAGAGATTCGACATGACTTCTTTCACGTTGGCAGCTTCTGTCGTATGAAGCAAAATAGCTATGAGTTCCTTCAATTTTAAGATCAACAGGTTTTCACCTATAGATTCCTTTCGATTAAAATAGATAAGAATGCTTTCAACATATTGCCGTACAAGTACATCTGATTCGATCTTTACGCTATTAGTCGTCACTGGAACGGCACTGCTCTCAAAAAAGGGATAAGGATCCATCTGATACAACTCTTCCAGCACATCTTTATGAAATCGGATAGAAATTGCCTTAAACCCCCTATTTCCATTGACTTCATGGGTTTTGAAAACGCCATTACCTGATTTAGCCAGCACCGCATTACCTGCTTTCAGGTCAAAGTCTTCCAAATCGGTATAGTTGTGACAATGACCTTCAAGAATAAAAACAAATGCCGCCTCATCGCTGGGCATATTCGTGGGAAATTGAACTAAATCCGGAATCTCGACTAAGCTAAACAGGGACTTTCCGAATAGTTCTATGACTTGAATGTTCATCCTGGAGTTTTTGGCTAAGTAGCCATACGGAAATGAGACAAGTTTGTCTAAGAAGTTCAATGATTTGTCTGAAAAGGCATTGAAAACCCGCAAACGTTGAGCCTGTTTCCTAACCGTGTAAACCACTCTTTCATTAATATCAAATAGAAGACATTATTATTTTCTTCAAAGACTGAATTAGGTAATTGTTATATAATTTTATGGTCATTAACTAAAACATATTACGTTATGAACAAATTAAAGAGAGCTTTTATCCTGTTAGCCTTTGTCGCTGCGTTTGCTTCCCCTTATTTGACTCCACAATCCAATGCCTGTACCCGTTACACTGACAAGTGTGATTATGGTTTTTGGGGTTGCCTACAACATGAAGGGTACTTCTGCGAAAGAGGTTGTGATGATGACGATCAAATTGAAGGGCCATCACCTATTAGCGGAATCAATTAATTAGCCATTACATAAGCCATTCCGCACATTCGGGGAATGGCTTATCATTTTTGATATGAAGCACACTGTACTCCTGTTATTGTCTGTACTAATTGTTAGTTGTTCGCAACAAGAAAAAGTGGTTATAGGAAACGATCAGTCAATCGCTGATCCGTATAGTCAAAAAATGACATTAGTGGATTCCATTGAAATTCCTGTTGATGACTATACCAATTATCGAAGCAACTTCTTAGATGTTCATACAGATTCCTTGGGCCAAGAATACTTATTGATTCAAAATGATCTAAAGAGATCGATTCGAATCTATAATCTGGAAGATAAATCCGAACAAAGCGTGATCCCTCTGTACACCCAGGAACCTAACCTCATCAAAGACCCAAGAGGTTTAATTTATTTCAATGAAGATTCCATTTATGTAATCGATTCAGAAAAATATGCACTGAAACTCATCAATAGTAAAGGTGAAATAAGGGATAGTTACAACCTGCTTTCTGGAAGGCTGGGTTATAACAGTGCACAACCAATCGGGTTTACCTCATTGAAAGCTGTCCCAATTGGCAATAAGATCTCAATATTCGGATTTCCAGACAGAACACTCTTCTCCTCTGATTACTGGGTAAATGGGCAGATCAATATTATTCTTGATTTAGCGACCAGACAAACAGAACTGATCCATGGTTTTCCAGATACTTATCATGGCGGTGTTTGGGGATTACTCGGAACCATGAACTCCAGAGCACTTTTTGATTCCAACAAGTTCATTTACTCCTTTGGTGCCGATCCAAATGTTTATGTAGCCAATGCCCTGGATACCATAAATGCCTACCAAAAACATTATGCAGGTAGTGATTACATCACGGAAGTTGCCTCCTGGCAAGGTGAATATGATGATATCAAGGGACTCAATGATCACTTGATCCAGTCGAGCTTTTATTTCCAGATTTTGTACGATAAATATCGAAATGTCTTTTATCGAATCACTTCCATTGGCGGAGAGAATGTAAGAACCTTTGATGACAAGTCCATATCGATCATCATTCTCAACGCAGCATTCGAAAAAATTGGAGAGACCCGGCTACCTGACAATACTTACTATTTCCGGGACACTTTTATCGCTAAATCCGGACTGTACATTTCAACGAAAAACATCAATAATGATATCAATGAAAACACACTATCATACCACATTTTCCGTGTCGAGAATCATTAGCTTATTACTCATCTTCCTGATTGCAGCCTCTTGTTCCACAGACCCCAGGAGCGAAGCACTCTTGGCATTCATTGACTCCTACGCTTTGCCCAAGAATTTCGATGATCCAAAATTGGTGTTATTCATTCCGGCGGAGGGCAGTTGTGCCTGTACGCAAAGAGCCATTGATTTTTCTAATGAGCACATTGATAACCATAGTTCACTGTATATCACCCTAGGCCCCAACAGGAAGGTTATGAAAATCAAGCTAGGAGAGGCGTTTTTAAACAAGCCTAATGTGCTGCTCGATACCAAGAGAGAATCCATATCGCAAAACCTTGTAAGTGATGAACAGTATCCGTATGCCTATATCAAAAAAGGAAGTACATACGAGTTCATGGATTTATCAGCTAGAAATGATGATATCGTATTAGATGAGCGCTATGATCAGCTCACGGATCTCATGAATACCACGCCCTAACTTTCAAGGATAATACTGCATATTGTGATGGTTAGGGCTTCTGTGGGAAAAAGCCGCACGCAGGCTTACTCTATGGAAGATGTTGAATGATTTAAAGAGAAAGACCGCACGTTTCATTTGTAAGCGTGCGTTTCCTGGGCATTTCCATGCCTTGGTCGAGTCAATGAAACGCTGGAACGCACAAACCAGTATTCTCAATTTGTGAGAAGTGTTGGTAAGTTGGACCATCAATGCTAACACGGTATTGAGATGCTGATTCTTTAGTACTATTTTCAAAAAGACCGCATTTCGTCAAAAGCATGGTCTACCTTTTTTAATCGAAATTGCTTAGCTTAATTGATTAAAAATTCGTTGCCAGGACCAAACATTTTTCTATTCAAATGACGAAACCCTGCTATAAAATCCTGTTTTTGCTGACAGTAGTCCTTTGTGCCTGCGGGAACGAAGAAGAGCCACAAACAGAATCATGGATTACCTCTCATCACGCTACCTGGAGGCATTATTTAGGCGACCCGACCAGCTCCCAGTTCTCATCACTGGATGAAATAAACGTTGAAAACGTTCAAAACCTGAGACCCGTGTGGTCGTATAAAAGCGGCGGATTACAGGAAGGAAGAACTTCACAAATACAAGCTAATCCATTGATCTATGATACGTTGCTGTTCGGCGTAAATGCCAGCAATAAACTGTTTGCCTTAAATGCGAAAACCGGACAAGCGTTATGGACCTTCGAAAGCCCAGTTCAGGATCAATCAGGATTAGGCATTTGCAGAGGATTCATGTTGTGGATTTCCGAAGATGAGCCAAGCCGGTTGTTTTTCTCTTCGGGACCCAGGTTGTTTGCGGTCGACCTGACAGATGGCTCTCTGATCACTTCCTTTGGCAATAATGGAAGTATAGATATGCGAGAAAACCTGGACAGGGACCCCAATCGTTTGACGGTGGTTTTGACTACTCCCGGAGTAATTTACAAAAACACCCTGATCATTGGTCTTCGCACTTCTGAATCACCCGGTGCAGCTCCAGGCTATATAAGAGCTTATAATGTGCTTACTGGCGAAATGAAATGGGTTTTTCGTACCATTCCGAAAGAAGGAGAATTTGGAGCCGATACCTGGTCCGAAGGAGCCCTGGAATCCATAGGTGGAGCCAACAATTGGGCAGGAATGGCCCTCGATGAAGAAAGAGGAATTATTTATGCACCAACCGGTTCAGCCGCTTTTGATTGGTATGGAGGAAACCGAATTGGTGACAATCTCTTTGCGAATACCTTACTGGCGCTGGATGCCAATACCGGTCAAAGGATCTGGCACTACCAGATGGTAAGGCATGATTTGTGGGATCGAGACCTCCCGGCAACACCAAACTTGTTAGCAGTTAAACGAGGTGGTAAAACCATACCAGCAGTTGCACAAATCACTAAATCAGGTCACGTATTTGTCTTTAACCGGGAGACCGGTGAGCCCTTGTTCCCCATCGAGGAAAAGGTTTACCCTGACACCAAACTTGAGGGTGACAAGGCTTCCAGAACACAGCCACTACCCTTGTACCCCAAGCCCTTTGCTCGTCAGAAATTACGAGAACAAGACCTTTATGCACCTGATCAGCCTGCATTTGTCGATGATTTCATCGACAAAGCCCAGAACATTAAGCCCAAAACCGTAAGAGAAAAATTCAGAGAAGTCACCTCCAATGGTCAATTCATCCCGATTGATACCAAAGGGGTAATTCTCTATCCGGGAGCAGATGGAGGGGGTGAATGGGGTGGTGCTGCGGTGGACCCACGAAAAGGAATCTTATATGTGAACGGGAATGAGATGGCATGGATCGTTCGTATGTCCAAAGTAGGCATGAAGGATGGTGTGGCATTGAGTCCCGGTGCTACGATTGCTCAAGTGCATTGTGCCCGATGCCATGGAGGAAACCTGCAAGGTCTGGGAGCAATTCCTTCGTTACAAAATGTGAAAGATCGATTAACAGCGAATGAAATTTCCAGCGTCATTAGCAATGGACGAGGCGCCATGCCAGGAATGCCCAACTTGTCTGACACAGAAATACAAGCGGTAACTGATTTCCTGCGAGGAGCAGAAGAAGCTCATGAAGAAGCTGGAGATCACCGGGCAGCAGATGCAGGCGATACCCCTTATGCCATTGCGGGGTTCGGAAGGTTCAAAGACAATCGAGGTTATCCGGTTGTGAAACCACCATGGGGAACGCTTAACGCCATCGATCTCAATACAGGAGATTTTGTATGGACCCGGCCGTTAGGCCATGATGAAACCGTGCAGGATCCAACCTATCCTGAAACAGGAACAGAGAATTATGGTGGACCCGTTGTAACTGCCGGAGGCTTACTCTTCATTGCTGCGACCTATGACGAAAAGTTCCGGGCTTTTGATGCTGCAACAGGGGAAAAACTTTGGGAGTTTGATCTTCCGGCCGGAGGTTATGCGACACCTGCCACATATGCGATAGATGGCAAACAATATGTTGTAATCGCTTGCGGAGGAGGAAAAATGGGCACTAAATCCGGCGATCAATACATGGCTTTTGCACTACCTTGACACTAGGAATTAACCGCTTTCTAGCAATTAAATGCCTCTATCAATCTTTACCTGTAATGAAATAAGAAAAAGCGCAAGTCAGGAAGTGACACTCGCCATGACTAGTGAATCCTAGCGATACTACCTAGTGAATCTCATCACTAGCCCTAGTGAATGAAAATTTCGCCACAATTCGCGATTGTCCACGAATCGCGCTGTAACCAATTTTGCATTGTTTAGAATGAATCTAAATAATGGAAGTTTTCTTCATAGCCACATTGGTGTTAAATCATTTAACTCCCATAGAGCAAATCGTAGGATACCATTTAAGGGGTTCATTGATTTATTGAAAACTAACATCAAATTGATTCATTACAAATAGCGGATATAATTGAAATAAATTCGATTACACTCACTGGATTACAAATAAAACCTTCTTAAGATCATGAAAAATCTATACCTCAAACTTTGGATGACCGGGCTCGCATGTTTGGTATTAACCATGGGTTTTGCTCAGAAGAAAAAGCAAAAACAAGACGTAGAAGCCATTCTTGGCATGTGTGGCTGTTTCGAAGTGAAATTCAACTTTGCAGAAACCTTTGGTACCGGCGAAGCCTATGAATACCACGAAAATTATTCCTCCGGGGCATTGGAATATGCCTTTCCTATAATACAGGAAAAAGACAAAATTGTGATCCAGCACTTATTGGTGATCAACGATAGCACGATCATCAAGCACTGGCGACAAGATTGGTTATACCAAAATAGGGACCTGTACGTGTATAACACGAACAGCACCTGGAATTACCAGCAATTACCCGCGAGTGAGGTAAAAGGTCAGTGGACTCAAAAAGTATATCAGGTGGATGACAGCCCTCGTTATGAAGGAAACGCGACCTGGGTACATGTAGATGGGCGTCATTATTGGGAATCCGTGGCAGATGCTCCCCTACCCAGGCGTGAACGAACTAAGCGCAGTGACTACAATGTCATGGTTCGAAGAAACCGACACGAAATCACAAACGAAGGCTGGATCCATGAACAGGACAATGATAAAGTGCTTCGTGTGACTGGGGATCAAAGAATTGCGCAGGAGAAAGGTTGGAACGAATACAAAAAAGTCGCCGATTCGAGGTGTGATCCGGCGGTAACATGGTGGAAAGACAATAACGCCTACTGGGCTTCCGTCAGGGTAGTTTGGGACGAAGTATTCGCCACTAAAAAAGTACTCCAACTGAACATGAGAGCAGAAGATCAGATCTTGTTCATGCGCTTATTCGCTCTGGGTGAAGAATTGAAGGGTGCGGCGGATCAGGAAATCGTGAAGCGTAAAGTTCGTGAAGCCATTCAACTGCACATGAAAAGTGATATAAAATTGGCTTTAAGTCATTAAGATTTCGAGTATCTATTCGGAGTGAGAGATGTCGAAGGTTTATCCACAAAGCATTAACGAAAGATTTAGCCATTGGAAGTTCAGCCTTGTGGGGTTAGATGTCTCTCCACTCCCAGACTTTTAGTTTGACCGTACTTGAAACAAGTCCTCCGGAGAACTGCGCCATGAAGTGAGGTGCAGTTTCCGCGAGGCCCACTAACTGAATTCAACATCTTAAGAAATGTGTGCCATAGATCAATACATTGTCCTTTCTGAATCAGACGACCTGCAAATCACTTATTGTAAAAAATGTAAATCATTCAGTTTGGCCTATAAGAGTTGTTGTTCTTCCTTCTAAGCTTCAGAACTGGATCAATTCGGAGAAGTTGTAGGGAGTTTACAGCCGATTGATTTTCAATACCATATGATGGGCAAAATGATGGCCATCATCAAAAACCCTTTTGTCAGTGTCGGTTTCTGTCTGACCGTGGAGGAGGCGGAGGAAATGAACCTGGCCATCAAGGAATCACTGACCTTATTCGAAGCATTTCACGTGATCTACCATTGAGATTGCACACCAGATAATAGTCTACACAAGCCACTGAATATGGAAAGAATGAAGAAAGCTGGAATGTCTTGCTTGGCCTTCTTATGGGCACTCTCGTCCTATGCACAACAAACCTTTCAGGTAGTGGACGAGGAAAACACCAAACCATTGGCAGGTGCCACTGTGGCCATTGTTGGAGCCAATGGAGAACGAGGTGGAATTGTCATTACCGATATGAATGGCAGGTTCTCGTCTCGGTTACCGCTCCCGATCATGGTAGAGGTCCGGCATGTAGGTTATCACACTGCCCAACTTAAAATCATCGACGCTAATGCAATCATTACAGTTTCCACGCTGACAAAGCGCCTCGACGAAGTAGTAGTTACCGGCCAATTTGAACCACAATCAATTGATCGTTCTGTACATACCGTAAAAGCGATCAACCGGGATCGCATAGAAGCACAAGGGGCCGTGGATTTAGCAGACGTACTTAGCAACAACCTGAACATTACACTAACACCAGATAAAGCCAATGGCCGTACTGGCATTAGCATGCTTGGTTTAGATGGACAATATGTCAAGATCCTTTTAGATGGAGTTCCAGTGCCAAGTGTCAATGGCAATGGCAACAACGTGGACATTACTCAAATCAATATGAACTCCATCGAACGAGTAGAAATCGTGGAAGGTCCTATGGCCGTGAGCTATGGTGCCAACGCCGCGGCTGGAGTGATCAACCTGATCAGTAAAGTTACCCCCACCAATTCCATCGCCTTTCAGGAAGAATCCGTAGGGAATGAATATGGGCTAAGGTCAGGAAGACATATCCAAAATATCAACGTTGGCACCCGTATAGGTGAGCGATTTACACTATTAGCTGATTATCAGCGAAATGATTTTCAGGGATTCAGAAATGGATTCCAGGGAAAGGAATATACGGAAGTCGATGGCCGCAGGGGCTTTGACTGGCATCCCAAAGAACAACATTCCGCAAGTACGTCGCTCAACTATCGATCTGATCTTACAAGAATTAATTATCGGTTTGGCTATTTCTCTCAAAGGTTGGAAATGTATGCCCGAACGGTCTTCCCTGATGAGCACCCCTTCTCCGGCATCAGCAATCCTTTTGCACTGGATGACCGAAATCACACCAATCGCTGGGGGCATAACCTGACAATTCAGGGAAACCTGGGTAAAATCAACTATAATGTCGTTTCCTCCTATACAGGCGTAAAAGCTACTCAATCAACTTATCGCCACCGTATCGAAACCGGTGTTGAAGAAGAAGTGATCAATGAAGAGGTCAGCTTGCTAAATAGTTTTACGAGTCGAGGAATCGTCAACAACTTCACTGAAGATAATTTGGATTTCGAATTTGGGTATGAATATACCTGGGAAAAGGTAGACGGTGCCAATGTCGAGGAAGGCACCCAAAGCATCGGGAACATTGCGGGTTTTGCCAGTGTGGAATGGTCTCCTATGGAAGCGCTCACTTTCAGACCAGGCGTAAGAACCATTTACAACAGCCTATACCACGCTCCGGTCATTTATTCGGTGAATGTGAAATACCGTACTCCTTTCAATATGGACATTCGTGCTGCCTTTGGCAGGTCCTATCGAACACCTAATGTAACGGAGTTGTATTTCTACTTCGTAGATGCCAATCACAACGTACAGGGGAATACTAATCTGGATCCTGAAGATGGGCATGGTCTTTCCATCGATTTAAAGCAAAACCTAAGCATCGGAGAAGCGGTCGGTTTTTCCACACTAAAAATATTCCGAAACGACATTCAGGATCAGATATCTTTAGCTGTTGTGAACCAAACCCCATTGAGATTTCAATACATTAATATTGATCGCTTTAAGTCTAAGGGAGTAAGTTTCAGTAACCGGTTTGAATTCGCCAATATCACAGTGAATGCAGGTGTCTCCTACATTGGAAGGTTCAATCAACTGTCCGAAGATGAAGAATCATTGGAAGATTTTCTGTATTCGACGGAAGTCAATCTAAATGCCACCTATACATTCACGAAACCCCGGATTAGCCTTGCTCTGTTTTATAAACACACGGGTCCGGTAAATCAATACGTGCTGGATGATACATCCGGGGATTTCCGGCAAGGCACTACTCATTCATTCAATTGGCTGGATTATACGACCACCTGGAACTTATCCGATCATATCCAATTCAGAGGAGGGATCAGAAATATCTTCAATATCACTGACGTAAATACCAACAGTGGCGAAGCAGGAGCCCACTCTGATGCCCCGACAACCGTCGGGTTGACTTACGGTCGGTCTTACTTCCTAAGAGCCACCTACACATTTTAAAAAACTTACTATTACAAATACAGATATGAAACATTTATACAAGCTTTCTTTTTACGCCCTGGCGGGACTCATGCTTTTCGCTGTGGCTTGTAGCGATGATGAGCCTCTTCCAGTACTGGGAGTGGCATTTGAAACAACTGCCGTTGGTATTGCCCGTGATGCGACCAGCGCAACGATAAATGTATCTTTAAGCCGTGCGGTTTCCGTGGCTAGCAAGCTTACGATCACCACGATAGAAACTGGCGTGACAACCGGAACTGACTATAGCACCTCTCCTACCATTTCCGGAGGATCTATCACTTTAGAGATTGCTGCCGGTGAAATGACCGCTTCTTTTGATGTGACCCGACTGGCTAACGTAATTGAAGCAGGAAGCAACGTAGTTTTTACACTTTCGAGTATCTCCGGAGATGAGCATTCTGAGATCTCAGGAAACACTTCTGTTACCGTAACTTTTGATGCCATCTCTTCCCCCGGATCAAGCTTCACAGCTGAAATAGGAGGAGCTACCGAACCCAACCAAGTGTACGTGGATTTCAGTCTGAACAATCAAACTATCGCAGAGCGAACCTCCTGGGATCTAGGCTTCTATTCGGGAACGGAAGACAAAGTCGTCCTCAACTATTCTACTTACATGATGGCTCAGCCACTTGAAAAAATTGATATGAATGAAGTAACGGCCTCAGATACGATTGGAATGGGTAGCACTATGATCATCGGCACAGGAGGCACACATGTGTTCATTGATCATCCAAACAGAAGTCTGGATGAACTGGCCATTGCCGACATCTCTGCTATTGATGGAGAAAACCCGGTCTACATTGTAAACCGTGGTGTTGGCCCTGGGCAAGGAAATGTCGATCCAGGTTCGGTAGATGTAGGCGGGGCTCCCCTTGGATGGAAAAAGATCAGAATTCTGAAAAGCGGAAATGATTATGTGATTCAGCACGCGGATATCGATGCGACTACCTTCGAAGAAGTGACTGTGAGCAAAAGCGCTACTGATAACTTTACTTATTTCAGCTTTGAAAATGGTGCAGACATTGAAGTTGAGCCTGCTAAAGAGAAATGGGACATTGTGTTCACGGTTTCTTCCAACATCATCAACTTTGGATTTGGAGATGGCGCGTATGGTTTTAGCGATTTTGTTTTGTCCAACCGACAAGGTGGGACCGAAGTAGCTGCAGTCGTTTTGGAAACAGACGAAAACGGAGCCATCATTGATGGTCAGACTGGTTACGACGATTTTACTGCGGACGATCTTGGGTCAGTAACTTTCTCTCCAGATGGTCATACGATCGGATCTAACTGGAGATCGGTCTTTTCCAGAACCGCCCATGCCCATGTTTATTACATCGTAAAAGACGAAGAAGGCAACACCTATAAAGTACAGTTTCTGGGCCTAATGGATGAACAAGGAAACAGGGGAAATTCCTCATTAAAATACGAGCTGTTGTAATACAAGAATTGATTGATACGAAAAAGCGCAAACCAAACTGTCTGCGCTTTTTTTGTTACTTCTATGTATCCAATTGGGTCAGAATTCCCAATTCAATGTAAAAATCTGCTTCAATTCTTTCAGGAGTCTCTCCTCGTCATTAGCGTTAGCATTAAAATGACAAAAGAAATTTCAAATGAATTCAATCAAGCTCCTTCAAGACCACTTGTTTGTATAATCCTCCAATTGGAATTTCAATATCATTGATTTCCACATCATGAGCTGTGAAGGCGGTGACTTTGTACTTATTCACAATGAAGGAACGATGCACTCGGATCAAATGGGCTGGTAACTTCGCCTCAAAATCACTTATTTTCATTTTCGTCAGGATCTCTCCTTTCGAAACCACGATCTTAATGTAATCCTTGAGGCTCTCGACAAATAAAATGTCATCAAAATCGACCCTTACATTCTTCTTTTCTGCTCTTACAAACAAACCATGAGATATACTGTCATCAACTACTTCAGGGCTAATAGCCGCATGCTGACTATCGTAAAACTTATCCAAGGCCTTGATGAACCTCTCGAAAGTGATCGGCTTCAGCAGGTAATCAACTGCATTTAATTCAAACCCTTCCACCGCATAATCTCTGTAAGCAGTGGTAAATATGACTTTTGGAGGGGTTTGAATAGATCGCAGGAGTTCAATTCCTGTAAGGTTCGGCATCTGAATATCCAAAAACATCAATTGAATATTGTTAGCCTTGATGTATTCAAAAGCTTCCAAAGCATTCTGAAAGGAGGCCTTTAGTTCAAGTCTATCGAATAGACTTATATGATTTTTGAGTAGTTCAATGGCCAACGGCTCATCATCCACGATAACACAAGAAGTTCTCATATCTCTTCTCGATTGATTACTAAAGTTACGCCGTAAACCTTCCCTGTATTCCTCATTTCCAGCGAATGATGGTTATAGAGTAATTCTAGTTGGCGCTTTAAGTTCTTGTTACCAACACCACCCTGTTTCATCTTTTGCCCCTGACTCACTGAATTCTCAACAACAAATTCCAATCGATTCAAATTGACCTTCAAACGAACATGCACATAAAACCTCTCATGCCCATCAACGCCTCCATGTTTGAACGCATTCTCCACCAACGAAAGCAACAGCACCGGTGAAATCCGAAACGATGGATCCTGAATATCTCGTAGGAACCGAAAATCAAGCCGATCGCCGTATCGGAGACGTTCTAATTCGACATAATTTTCAATGACCTCTAGTTCCTTTTCAAGCGTAACCTCGTTTCTATTTCCATATACGGTGTAATCCAGTATTTCAGATAATTGGGCAACCGCTGCAGCGGTTTTATCCGACTTGATGGTGGCCAAAGCGTAAATATTGTTTAGTGTATTAAACAGAAAATGCGGATGTAATTGTGCCTTGAGGAGATTTAGTTCGGAGGAAGCTTTCTCCTTTTCCAATTGGAGGTTCTCTTCCCTTACCCGAGCATTTTCACCAGATGTTTTAATAAGCGTGACGACCAGTGTCACTAAATAGATGCGGGGGAAGTAAGATTGAACGAGTGGTCCAATTTGAGTAAGCAATTGTCGAGCTGTTTCTTTCTGATATTCCCCTACACGGAATAGCGTTTCGTTGATATAAATATTGATTGCTCGGTCCATCACAGAAAAAAAGTAGGCAGATAGCAAAAACAGTAGGGTAAATAAAAGGTAGTAACGATTTCGGTAGAATGCAGGGATCAACCAATAGTTAAAGGAATAAGAGGCCAGAAGTATTGCCGGCATTCGACTCAGGTTCTTGAAGAGAAGTTGCCCGAATAACAGGTCTGCATTACCTGATGTGGCGTATAATACCACCATCGCCATATAGACTACACACCAAAATGCGACATGCCGAACCCATCGCCGGGAGAATATTGACCTGATCCAATCGGAATTAGACATGTTTTAAAAATAAGTCGACACAGGTACATATTTCCAGGTAGGCGACAGATTCATGTCTTTCATAGATGAAAGTTCCAATTTCGCATATGAATTCCTTTTGTATGTATGTGACCTTTTTATATCGACCGAACTGGACAGCCTAACGCTCGTCTCCTGTTGAGTTTCTGGTAAAAACTGAGATTCGTCCAAAACAAAAATCGATATGAAAAGACGAAGTATTCGGGTAACCATGATGCTGATCATCATTACCGTCTCACCATTGACTGCAAATCGCTTCTATGGATGGACAAAACCTAATTCCTTACAGATCACAACGAACGTCTCTGATACACTTTTTGAAAAAGAGATAACGAAGGCAAGTCATTATCTGAGTTCAGTTCCTGAAAAACTGAAAGTTCCTTCGGTTTCCGTAGCCATTGGCATCCACAATCAATTAGTATGGTCTTCGGCGGTGGGTTTAGCCGACATCAAGAACAATATCAATGCTACACCTCACACTAAATATCGAGTGGGAAGTACTTCCAAAGCCATCACGGCGACAGGAGTGGCACGACTGGTTACAAACAACGCACTGAACCTTGATGATCATATCGGACATCAAATACCCAACTACCCGCCCAAGGAGTGGAATTTCAATACCCGACAATTACTGAGTCATACGGCTGGTGTCGGCAATTACGAAGACTTTGGGCTGCGGAGCGCTAAAACAACACTTTGCAATTGTCGACAATTTGATTCCGTAGAAGAAGGTTTAGAGGTATTCAACCGTTATGATTTGATTTTCGAACCCGGAACTGATTTTGCTTATAGCAGCTTTGACATCATTCTGGCCAGTGCGGTCATTGAAAAGGCCTCTCAACAGCCATTTCTGGATTACATGAAAAGAGAAGTCTTTGAGCGACTGAACATGACCTCTACTCTGGGAGACCATAGCGAACCAAACATAGAAAACCTGGCGACCTTTTACCGCAGCAGAAATAGGAAGTTCAAGGAGTGGAAGAACCTTTTCGGATTAACAGGAGACATCAATCTAAGTTATAAATGGGCCGGTGGCGGATTTCTCTCCACCCCTTCTGATCTGGTAAAAATGGGCAACGCCTGGTTAAATGACACCACCTTCATTTCTCAAAGCACATATAAAACCTTTTTCGAACCACAGCGGCTTTTGGATGGGATAGTAAATGAGCAACAATACGCCCTGGGCTGGCGATCTTATTATGACTATCAAAGTGAATATCTATTAGATGCGAAGGAACCTGTATGGATGGTCCATCATGGGGGCATAAGCAAAGGATCAATGAACTTTTTGGTGCTATTTCCGGAATACAACATGGTGATCAATGCCTCCATCAACGCTCGTGCCGCTTCATTTGGAGAGTTTTGGCGTGAAGTACTTACGATCGCGGATTTCTTTCTGGAAAACCTGGAACGGAAGAATCTGGAACATCTAAAAGTCAGGTGATGTTTCTCTTCCCACTGGCACTCAATAATACGGAGGCACGCGTACTGATCATTGTGATGAGCTACCAAAATCACCAAATGTTCTTCCAATAGTGATTGAAAAATAACTGCTTGACACAGTCCCTACTTGTCGTGCCTCCTGTGTTAATTCCACATTTGCCTTAGGGATATAGTGAAATTCCACCCCTAGAATGTACCGACTAAAATCCGTGTTGCCAATTGCCATGTTATACAAGTTAAATCCCGCCCTTACCAAAATCCCCACCTGGTTATCAATTTCCATCTTAATTGGATCCAAAGGATATTGGATGTCTACACCCTTCTTGGAAGTAGACAAAAGATAATAACCCAGACCAATGCCAATATGAGGTTGAAACTTCGTTGTGTTGAAGTAATAATCGAATGCTGGTCCAAATGCTATCACTCCATTTACACCTTCCTCATTATTGATGTTAAACTGATCGGAATTAGTAGCCAGGATTCTCTGCGTATTGATGGTGGTCCCAATTCTCAAACCAAGAATGGTCTTTTTGGAAATCCTCAATTTTGGCTCAATATTTAAGAAAGGTCCACTCAGGTAGGTCTTTCCTTCGACAGCATCCCAAAGAAGTCCTGTCTCTATCTTGATAAATACGGGGTTTTGCGCCTGAACGATCAATTGAAAGAGATAAAGTAACCCGAACAAGGCTATTCTATTTAACACGCCTTCTTTTTACCCTATAACTGGTCAAGTAAGATGAAATTGTAATAAATGAACGAAAGCGTTGAAATAGAGTCGTCACAAAACACTTAAGTAGATAAGCATTGCGGCCACTATATCTATGATCGCGTGACTAAAAATTACAAACCACAGGTTTTTTCCATTACGGAGGTAAACGATACAAAGTATCATACCAATGGTTCCGGAAGATAGTATGCCAACAATTCCCTGATATGAGTGTGCCAGAGCAAAGATCACGGAGGAACTAAGAACGGCAAGCACTTCTGCCCATTTGGTATCTGGCAACAAATCAATGATCCTGTTCAAAAGAAATCCCCTGTAAATCATTTCTTCACCAAAACCAGCATAAATAATAGAAACGCCAATGGCCGCAAACAGTAGCCTGGTATTTCCTCTCAATTGTTCGAAGAAACTCATATCAAACTGACTATGGGTCAACCATTCGAAAAGTGGTATGAGTAAGAGGAATCCCACCAAAGACAGCATGGAACCAACAATTATGCTTTTCCCAAATGTCTTCATGTTAAGTCCTCCTTTGGTAAGACCCAGCTTGATCCAATGCTTTCTTTCAAAAGAAGCGGGTATCAGAAAACTGATACTGATCAATACAATGAAAAGGGGTGTACCTAAAGGGATCGGTCTGGGGGCTAGACCCGAAAATCGCCAGAGTAAGAAAAAGACGATTTCTATGATTAGAACCAGCTTAATGATGAATGTTTTCTTTTTTTCCATATCGCCATCAAATATGGAATCCTCCTCCGTTCAGTTCGACCGGAAATACATGTTTGGACTACAAGTTACCAGATCGGATACGCTTTTTAAATTCATTGGGACTTAGACTGGTCTGCTTTTTGAACTGCTCGTTAAAACTGGATTTAGAGTTAAAACCCGCATCCAATGCGATGGAGAGTATGGTATATTTGTCGAAGGTCGGATCTGCTATTTTTTGTTTCACCTCTTCCAATCTGAATTCATTCAAGAACTGATTGTAATTGAGTTGGTAATGTTCGTTTATAATTCTGGACAAGACATTAGGTTGAAGGTTAAGGTTTCCTGCCAGTTTATCAAGCGTCAGATCCGGTTGTCGATAGATGAACTCCTTTTTCATTAAGTATTCAATTTGATCGATACTTTTTTGGAATGTATCACCTGAAATTTTCGTATTTCTATATTTCAATAAGGCGCTGGGTAATTGATTGAAAACTTCGGGCCTTTGAAGGGCAATGTATCCGATAGAAAAAATAAAAATTGACATGATCGACCACACAAGATAAGCCCATTGCAAATTAAATCTCTCCATCAGCAAAACGTTGAACCCAATGAGAATCAAGGATATGACACATGTCGTGAGAGAAATGGTAATCAGAAAACGGATCCACTTTTCTTTGGTATCGATATTCACTTGTTGACGAGGTTTCCTTAATTGATACACAGCAAGTGTCAGATATGAAATGAAATGCATCGTACCAATGGCATTTATTGAAATATTATTGATAACAGGATTATTACTGAAAACCGTTGAATCTAATTGAAATGCATTTACGATGAGGTTCGCGGCGAAAAGCATCGTGGCGATTATAGCAGGAATGGAATGATAGAAAACTTCAGCTCTTGAAATGGTATGTCCGGTATATTTCTTGACGTATAGGAATAACAAGAAACCACAGAACAAAAACGGAACCCCCAAAAAAGCTGGCAGCAGAAAATCATCATCCATCAATTTGAGCGACCCATCAATCAAAATGATCGAAAAGGAAAAAATATAGATACTAAGAAATCTGTTTTCCAATTGCTGCCCCTTCCTGGTGAATAGAATGATTATTGATTGAATCAGTCCATGAAAACCGCACATTAAGAAATACATGTTAAGGAATGCATTCATCATGAAGTCAGATCTTGTTTGATGGTATTAGTATCACTTTCACGCTTATATACTTACGGTAATTTCCCATTAAGTCCCGGAATTCGGATAAAATAGTTTAGGATCGAAAAACACAAATACAATCGATAATGCTAGCACAAATCAGTCCGTGATCCTGAACTCGGTCGATTTCGTGAAAGTCTGATACTTGATTTGTTCACTTAAAAAAATGCTTATGAGCAGGTCAATTTACGTATTTATTGTTGTTTCATTTTTGATCTCCTGGACCATCTGGATACTGATGTTGTTATCGAATAAAGGGCTGATTGGAATTGACATTCCAAGAGTGACGCACTTTTCAACCGCTATTGGTCCGCTTATTGGAGCAATGGCAGGTGCTATTCTCGCTCCGAAAAATAGCGTGAAAAGACTTTTTCAAGGACTGTTCAAATTCAAAGTCCCTTTCAAATGGTATCTCTATTCCATAGCCATTCCATTCATCGGTTATGGTGTCGCCGCTACGATTACATCCATTATCGATCCGGACCCTGAATATGGTTTCAACAATGTAATTAACACGATCGCCATTTTGATCACGATGCCATTTATCGTATTTGGTGAAGAAATCGGCTGGAGAGGTTTTGCCCTCACCGAACTCAATCAAAGATATTCTAATCTTAAATCAAGCCTGATCATTGGCATTATGTGGTCTATATGGCACCTTCCTGCATTCTTCGTGGCAGATATCTTTGAGTCCAACTTTCAGCTAGCGGGAGCTTTCATTGGATTCATTGTGCTCTGTATGGTGCTCTCTATACTATTTACATGGGTTGTAAATTCTTCCGGGGGCAGTACATTTCTTGCCGTTTTGATGCATGCTGCAGTAGCTTCTGCGAGTAGCCTGACCAACATCGCCCTGAAAGCGCCGATATCATTTTTTGTGCTGTTTACATTGGTTTTTCTGGTAATGGCCTTTTTTGTAATCGGGAAATGGAAAGATGACCCTAAGTCAGCAGGTACGGAGCACCCTGGTCTGGCATAGCCCTTAAATCAGAGTGAAGTAATCCTCTTCTAAAGCCCTTCGTTGATGAGTACATTCTGGTGGGGCTTGTCTTATTCATGCCTTAGGGTATTCGTCGGGTTACTGAAGGAAACTTTAAAGGTTTGCCAGGCAACAGAGATGAAGGTAAGTAGAACAATGATCAATCCGATAACGACAAATTGTCCCACATCAATGGATGTCCTCACGGCAAATTCATTAAGCCATCGATTCGCCAGCGTAATCCCCACAGGTAAAGCAATGGCACTGGAAATTGCCAAAAGGAGTACGATCCTTCTATAAAAGAACAATAGAATTTGCGTGGATGACGCACCAAACACCTTTCTGATGCTTACTTCCCTCATTTTGCTTTTGGACAAATAAGAAGCAAGACTCAAAAGGCCAAAACCAGAAATCAATAATGCAATAATGGTCAGATTGGAAGTCAAGGAACCAGCAAGTTGTTCAGACTGATAAAGCTTATCGATCCTTTCATCCATAAATTCCACATCAAAAGGCAGGTCGGAATTGTTTTCAATCCAAACGTCTTCTATGTCAGTGATTAAAGCTTGTAGGTCTACCGTGTTGATCTTTACCATGATGTCGCCATGAGAACTTGCGATCATGATTAAGGGATTGATGGACTGATGAAATGATTCATGGTGGAAGTCCTTGAAGACCCCCACTACCTTGCCCGCGGCAATACTATCACTCTTCCATATGGACCATCCGACGTATTTCCCAATGGCATCTTCCGTTTCCCAGCCAAACGCTTTAGCAGCACTTTCATTGATCAGGAACTTCTTGACCGAATGGTCAACATCATCCTGGTTGAAGTCTCTTCCCTGCAAAATCTCACCGCCAAGAGTAGAACAGATATTGGCGCCTGCATAGATCGTTGAAGGCCTGTAGCCACTCTTCGCGTACTTTCCTTCCGGGTGTACCTTCCATTTTCCCTGGGTTCTTACTCCGGGAAGATCTCCACCCGCTGTTGTTGCTTTCGCTATAGAAGGAAGTTGGTTCAATTCATTTACCAGTGGTAAAGAATTACTTCCTTTGACCAATATCAATTGGTCCTTATGAATACCAATGTCTCCTTTTTGAATTAAGTGTAATTGATCCCTCATATTGATCATAACGATCAGAAAGACGATTGAAATGGCAAATTGCGAGATGACCAGTACGGATCGAACGGACTCCCCTTTTCTACCCCCCGTATCACCAGACTTGCTATTGAATGATTTGGGCTGAAAGAAAGAGATCACAAAGGAAGGGTATAGTCCCGCAATAATGCCCACCACAATGGCGAATGCAATAGCGGTAATAAGGGTGGATAAGGACACAAGATCATGTGGATCGAAACGAATACTTATCAACTCCTGGTAAGTCGGTAAAACAAAGTAGATAACCAAAACTGAAACACACAAGCTGATAAAGGTCATCATAATCGCTTCCAGAACGAATTGCTTGATCACGTCACTGCGGTTACCTCCCAGTACCTTACGCATGCTTACTTCTTTTGCACGTTGATGTGCCCATGCCGTAGAGAGGTTGATGAAATTAATGATAGACATGATCAAGGAAAGCGAAGCTATCACCCAAATCCAGTTGATTGTTTTTACATCACCATTCGCCTCCATTTCGTTTCTTAAATGTGAATTGAGATGAATGCTTTGAAGCGGTTGGATGTCCAAATTAAAATCACCAAACATCTTCAACACTTTTTCAGGATAGTTCCGCTTGATAAAACCTGGCAATGCTTCTTTTATGCTTTCTGCACTTTCCTCTGAAACCAGCCTGATATAAGTGTAAGCAATGGAAGCATCCCAACCAGTCCATCCCGGGAATATGGATTGTTCCTTGAATTTCATAGGTGCAAGGATCTCGATATCAGTGTGCGAGTGATTCTTGAATGATTTCATGACACCCGTCACTTTCATACTGTAAGCCGTATCATAAAAATGGAAGGTTAAAAACTCGCCAATGGGATTAGCATTACCAAAGTATTTCCTCGCTTTGGATGCGGTGATCACCAGGCTGTTGGGCTCATTAAAAGCAGATTTCGGATCACCCTGTAAGAATTCAATTCCTAAAAAATCAAAAACCTGAGGATCTGCAGTAAAGAATTGTGGTTCAAAGTATTTTTCTGTTTTGTTTTCAATGATCGGAACCTGGGCTCCTCCGGTAGTGATTTGATATATTCTTAAGAACTCATCTACCTCGCTAAAATCCTCCTTCATGGCTGGACCAAGCGGATAAGCAGCACGTGCATTCCCTTTATATCCCGTTAGATCACTCTTCGCATAGACCACCCTTTGAATTTTATCGGAATGAGGAACTGTTCTATCAAAGGCTTTTTCATGTTTGATGTACAGATAGCACAAGATGAACACCACTATTCCTGTGCTGAGGCAGGCAATGTTCAATAAAGTATAAGGTGCCGTTCTTTTATGAAACCGCCACGCTATTTTCAGGTAGTTTATGAGCAACATAAAGGACTTGTTTCGAGGTTCTTTTCTATTTCTGATGGTAAGGGTTTTTATGACCTCCCAGACAAACATCCAATTGGCAAAGACGGCACTCTTTTTCTCGGCTCTCCAATAAAATGCCTCCAGCAAGTCTCCTCCTATTTCCTCTTCCAAATCATCTGAAAGCCACGACTTCAGAATATAAAGTGCCCATTTTGGTGGATTTTTTTCAGCCATCGTTAACCTATTTTAGGAATGAGTTTCCAGATTTCGTTTCTGCTTTGCTGCAAATCATGACTGATCTGATACCCCTCCCGGGTCGCTTCATAGTATCGCTTTCTTCTACCCCCTCTTTGTGCAGTAGGCTCTCCAAACGCGGATTTAACAAACCCTTTTTGTTCTAATCTTTTGAGTACTACATGAATAGCCGGGAGTGTAATGGGTTGACTAAATCGGCTATCAAATTCCTTGGCAAGATCTACTGCATAAGTTTTTTCCTGATAAAGCACGATCAGCAGCACCAATTGCTCCAAGTTTCCCAGCGATTCCCGCATATTATCAATATTTGTTTATGATATCACGAATATAATAAATATTTGTTTGGGATATAGATATAATTAATATTTGTTTCTCATATAAACATCCTGAGATTTACGGTCAAAATGGAGAGATTTAAATACAGCCTAAATCTGTCAATCAATTGCTAAAAGATTCACTATGAGTTTACAGCCAGGGTTCACCGAGAGTTTGATCTTACTTGTTTTCATGATCATGGCGATCATCAGCACGCAATTGTTCAGGAACAAAAACGGCATCAAACTAAGCAACAAAATACTCGGGATACTCTTTCTATTGCTCAGTTTACAAATCTTCCTTTCATACCTCACCGTTACCAATCTGATAACGAAGCCCATATTTAGGGTGATTGATGACACCCTGCTGTTGGGAGTAGGCCCTTTACTCCTACTTTACTCCCGGGTGACAATTGATGAAAAAGGAAAACTCCAACAACGGGATGTCCTGCACTTTATCCCACTTCTCGCATTATTGATTCCTTTTTTCTTCTTTATGATCACCTCAAGTCATTATTCTGAATGGCTATTGGGGGTAGACTTATCGGAAGTATTGAAAAACATATCAAAAGAAAAATTTCAACTGATCATTTTTCTCATGCTCAGTCATATCAATGTTTACTTAATTATTTCCTTTATCGTAGCATTAAGACATAGAAGCAAACACAAAACGGTTAATTATCAATGGGTAATCTATACGCTCCTTTCTTTTCAGGTGGTCAACATCGCTAGTTACCTCCAAGTATTCAGACCCTATCTCTTTTTGAAAGTCAATCAATCTTTCACGTTTGACCTGATATTATTTACCCTCTTAGCTTTCCTGATCACCGTATTACTGAAAGGGATGAGTGGAAGTCCACTTTTTTCAGAACTGAAAAGGTCCAAATATCAAAACTCGAAACTGGGAGACCATGAAAAAAATGACCTTAAACAAAAGCTAGAAAGGATAATCTATACCGATCAGCTATACCTGGAAGCTAACATAACCGTTAAAAAACTGTCAGAATTGATCAATGCTCATCCTAAAAAAGTCTCTCAGGTCATTAATGAGTTATTTGGGAGATCATTCTACGATTTAATGAATTACTATAGAGTAAATCATGCCATTGATCTGCTTTCAGATGACTCCAACAAGAAGTTGACCGTATCTGAAATACAATACAAGTCCGGGTTTAATTCCAAATCATCCTTTCACACCCAGTTTAAGAAACAGACAGGTGTATCTCCAAAGGAATTCAGATCGAACATATAGTTTAACTCTTAGATTTCAGCGTTATTCATTTAAGAAATTATTGAAATATTCAACGGTAGCTACGGCCCATTTACTACTGGCGCCGCTGTGATCTTCACCACTAAACCCTTGTAGTTTTATCACCTCCGGATCAACTCCTGCTTCCAAAAAAGAGCTATGTGCACTTATGGAATTTTCAAAGTAAGAGGTCGTGTCTTCACTTCCGTAAAAGAGCGTCGTGGGTGCTTGTGGAGCCCAGTTCAGCAGTTGATTTTCAATGAGCTTTAGTCTAAAATTGTTCGCCGCATTCGTATTAAAATCCTCAATGAAGCTATCTAAAAGGACATTTTCCTGGACAAATTCTCCATCTGAAATCTTTTGTACAAGTACCGATGAAGTAAGGATCTTGTCAACAAAGAAACCCTCATTCTGAAACAGCGCTGTAAATTCACCTGCATAGGGCTCTTGAAGGTATGGGGAGAAATCAGGCTCCCAATCATAATAACTTATAAACGCTGATAGCAAATAAACAACTCCCAGCGTTTCTTCCAAATTGTTACCGTTCACACGACGATCAAAGGTAAATTCCATGTCGTAGACCCCTCCGCCCGGAGCAGAAGCCACAAGATTAAGATCCAGACTAGCTCGCTCGATTTCTCTTTGAGCTGCTAAGGTGCTGTTTCCACCTTGAGAATAACCTGCGAGGAATAGTTTATCGTTATAGGGTATTTCGTTGGTGTTTAAAAAGGCTTTTCCCGCAAAAACCATATCAATCAAGGCTTGTGCAGAAGGTTCCGATATCAACCAGGGATCTTGTCTGCCTGTATCACTACCGAATCCAATGCCATCAGGAGCGAACACGATATATCCGGTCGCTGCTAATTGCGTAAACGTTAATGGTCTGTCGGTGACATTGGACGGGGCATCACCTGAGTCATTGAGTGTTCCATGACTATAGGCAATCAGTGCCGGGTTTGGAGCATTAACCGGTAAGGCAATAACTCCCGAAACCACTATGTTTTGATTTTTGTAAGTCGTTTGATATTCGACCTTATATACGGCAACATCATAAGTGAAAAAAGGATTGAGTTCCGGAATTCGTGTTATTTGCATTAATTCTTCGGACCCAATCGAATAAATCTGATCAGGTATCGCACTATAATCAATATTGTCTTCTAGGTCATTCTTGCCACAAGCAACAAGTGTTATATATACCGCAATAAATAGTACTTTTCTTATCATATTATTTTAGTTAAAACCTAACCTCACTTCCCAGGTCTCACAGCGCTAAGTAACTGTGATTCATGATGAGGCCATTTTCTGAATTCACTTCCCCTTCTGCGTTTTTGTAATTCAAAGGAAGAGTGTATTGCCTGCCATAATTTCCTTGTCCCCGAAACAGCGCGATGTGTAAGTGAGGGTAGCCCGTACATCCGCTATTGCCACTGAGGCCCAGCATTTGTCCTTGTTGAATCGTATCTCCAACCGCCACATGTACCTCTCTCTGCTGAAGATGAATATAGGACATGACCGTTCCATCTTCGTGAAGTACGAAAACATAGTTCTCTTTGCATCCTGAACAATCCGAGACATCATCATTGAATGAACGGGTAGCCAGTACGATACCCTTCCTGGAAGCGATAACCGGCTCCCCAATGGGTAAATCAAAATCATAGGCGAACCATTTATGATGGCCCCAATTGGGGTTAGAAGGACAATAACTTTGGCCAAGGTTGAACGTTTTGCCTTTTGCGTAGGGCAAGATATAGGTCGACAGAGATGGCTCTCCAAACTCCTGATGACATAATATTTCGCCAAGCGCTACATTTCTGATAAAAGCACTTCTTGCTGTATCAATTTCGTTGGTCACCAAAACACTAATTCTAAACTCCTGATCCAGATTTGCCCACCCGGGAGTACCGGTCAGGCTTTGGGTTTGTGCATCGTATTCCATCCAATCCGGATGATCAACTTCCACGTAAGTTGTATCTCCAGCCGTGGATTCATAGGTTAGTCGATATTCAAAAAGTTCATTATGGAGAATGCTGTTAGGAGGAGTGGAAGTGATTGCTATGGTTGGCTCGTACACTTCCTCAATAGAAGGAGGAATTACCTGATCCGCTTTATCTGCACATCCTACACCAATTAGCTGAATGATCAGGTTGCTTAGTAAAAAGCTTTTAATGGCATGACTCATTTATAGCGTGTCTATCGATTCAGAAAATATTATCGAGGTTATACACATAAGTAGCCTGAACCCCTGAATTAATAATCAATACTATTTTTAATGCAATCATTAGCGTCGTGGGCGTACTTGATTTCTATGATTGGATTGTTAGATAAACGTAAGTGTTTAAAATCTTCAAATGGTAAGAAAAGGTTTCCTCTTAGCTTCAGTACTGTTGCTTCTGAATGTTTCATCTTTTGCTCAGGAAAGTGATCCAGACAACCCGAAATGGACAATTTGGGCGGGTGGAATTGTCACCATCCCGGATGGTGAATTGCGACTCGATAGAGGGGGTCGTAAAGTAGTAGAAATTGATGTTGAAGGGGGAACAGGTTATCAATTTGGCTTAGAATACCGCATTAATGAGAAAATCGGATTGGGGTTAAGTGTCACTCAATCCGATATGGAATATTTGGACAATGAAACCTTTGCGACGGGTGAAATTTTACAAAGTTCGGATGAATTAAAGTTCACCCTGGTGGCGGCGGAATTCAATTATCATTTATTGAAGAATCGGAGACTGGATCCTTATCTGATGATGAGCATCGGATACACGAGCTACGGCAAAGAAATGCAAATTACCACGGAACTACCGAGTTCAGACTTAGGCCCAAACCCTTCGCCTGAGTTGGTAGCTTTCGAATTACACAAAGGCGTAAACATCGGCATTGGTTCAGGCTTAAACTTTAAAGTCAGGAAGAACTGGGCTATTGGATTGAAAACTCAAATCATTCTTTCAAACCTCGAGGCCAGCATCATTGATGATCCCGAAGCAGATGGAAGGGATATTGATCTTGATGTCAATCCTATTATATGGAGTTTGAATATTTCAAAATCCTTTTGATGATCGTGCTTTATTACCTCCCAGACCATGCGTGCCATCAACAGGATAAATACCGACCAAATTCCAATTACTCGATAACATACTTTTGACCATCTGCTTTTGACCATGAAATACCCATCGATGAAGTAATGACCTCAAGCGCATCATCAGGGGTTTCACTCTTGATGTGTCCGGTAAAAAGCAGTGTACCAATATCTGAATCTGAAACGATATCAATATTGAACCTCCTTTCAATTTCATCCAATACCTCTCGGATAGCTGTCCTCTTGTAATAGTATTCACCGTCTATCCAATTTGGCTTTTCCAGCGACGGATCAATCCTGACCAACCTGCCAGCATGAATATCCAATGTCCTGTCCAAACAAGTCATATCCCCTTCCCCCATCATCAACTGCTCTCCCGGGTCTTCATTTTTAGCTACCTTGACACTTCCTGAAAAACAAGATATGACTTGCTTGTTTTCCCTGGTGTAGATATTAAAACTGGTTCCAAGGACTGTAGTGGTTGCAAAATCTGTCTGAACAGAAAAAGTAGCATTCATTTTTTTCACTTCGAAAAAAGCTTCACCCGCAAGAAATACCTTCCTTTGACCAAGCCACCAATCTATCTTGCTGTACTTCAAAGACGTAGCGGCATTTAAGGTAATATAAGACCCATCAGGAAGTTCTAATTCTGCCGTGGTTCCAGGTTTGGCAACCGTTTCAATGCTTAAGAAAGTTACAATACTGTACAGCGTAGCCGTAATACCAATAACCAGCAAGGCTGCAACCCTCAGGTACCAATAGATTTTCTTAGTGTTAACCTGCTGTTCTGGAAAACCGAACGATTCTTCATGGATTACATTCTCAGAATTCAAGCTTCCCATTTCGTTAGAAAGCGTCTCCCATCGTTGCTCAAAAGTATTTTCCTCATCGAGAAGCTTGGATGAACTCTCCCAGATCAACCTGTAGTGATCGAGTTTAGATTGATGTGATGGGTTTTGGGCCAGCCAATGCTCAAATTCATCTCTTTCAGCATCACTGAGGCTTCCATCAAAGTAAGCTGAAATGAATGCATTATTTTCTAATCGGTCTTCCATCTTCAACTATCCATATGGTTACACTTTTTATACATCAAACCCTGAATCATTAAGAGATTTCTTAATTTTTTTTAACGCATTTCCAATGTGGGTTTCAATGGTTTTGATCCCAATACCCAATTTCTTACTGATCTCTTTTTGAGATAGCCCGTCATTTCTACTTAGGAGAAATACCTCCTTACATTTTTCCGGAAGCTTGTCTATCGCTTCAGAAAGTGCTTCTTTCAATTGGTTCTCTGAAGTAATCGCCACAGGGTTGAGATCGTGAGACGTTTCGTGATCTAAATGTTTGAGTTTATCTCTGGCTAAATTCTTGTCCCGTATGGTGTTCAGGCATAAGTTATGGGCTACGGTAAACAAGTAACTCCTCAGTGACTTGCTAAGATTTATACCTTCTCGATTCCGCCAGAGTCGCAGAAAAACCTCTTGCAGGATATCCTCTGCCAATTGATCGTCTTTGAGTAGCTTAAGACAGTACCAGTAAACGCCATCATGATAAAGTCTGAATAACTTCTTAAATGCCACTTCATCAGATTTCTTGACTAATGCTATAAGCTTTTGAAGCTCTTCTTCAGGCGGCATAAAATTTTCTAAAACAGGGTCTCGACGCTAATCTAATGAGTTTTCGAAATGATCGTGACGAAGAATTTCAGCAACCAGTAAACATTTATATAATTAGCGAAAAGTCCCATAAGGACTTCAGGGCAAAGCTTTAGTTGCGTGTATTGCTAGGTTTTGCCGAAATCAAAAACTGAGCTTGACCATTGCTGAAAGTCAGCAAATGGAACAACGGTGATTTCCACTTTCTTTTCTTTCATATTTGTAAATCAAATCTTATTGAGCTAGTTTCGTATTTAATTCATAATTGTAAATCTAATGGAACGAGGACAGCTCGGTGAATTTGAAGAGCTTGTACTATTGATCACGGCAGTTCTTCACGGGAACGCCTACGGGATCAGCGTCATGGATGAAATCGCGTCTCAGACCGGCCGTCAGGCCAACATCAGTGCAGTACATACAGCCCTTGATCGTTTAGAGAAGAAAAGCTTTTTAAGATCAAAGCTTGGAGGCGCCACTTCGGAAAGAGGAGGTCGAAGTAAAAGGTTTTTCGAAGTGACTGATCTGGGCATCAAGGCCATCGAAATTAACCGAAACATTCGCAATTCATTGTACAGTCAGATACCCGAATTACTGAAGACCCAGTGAAGTCCAGATGGACATATCATCTGATACGCGTTTCGTCTGGCTTACTCAAGTGGTTCTGTAAACCTTACTACGCGGATGTCATCGAAGGCGACTTGTTGGAATTGTACGAAAGGCAAAAACTGACAAAAGGTAAGGGTGCCGCGTTGCTCTATTTCTGGAATGTCTTGCGATTCATTCGCTGGCGATACCTCAAAAGTCCTGAAGATTTTTACACCAAAAGCTCATATCCCATGTATAGAAATTACCTCAAGGTCACGGTAAGGAATTTAATGAAGCACAAAGGCTTTTCACTGCTAAACGTGCTAGGCCTTTCGGTAGGAATTACCGCCTGTTTGTTGATCATTATTCATATTCAAAATCAGATCATCTATGATCAGACTAACCCAGAGGCATCTAAAATCTATAGAGCCGTCAATCAATGGGGAAATGAGGCCGGACAATACGGATCCTCTACTCCGGCAAGGTTAGTTTCGACTCTGATCAATGATTATCCGGAAGTTGTAGGTGGAACCAGAATTCAAGGTCCTTTTCGTTCCATCATCAAATTGGAGGATCGTTATGTCACTTTTAAAGGGGTGATCAACGCCGATTCAACCTTCTTCGACCTGTTTCCGAATTCCTTTCTTTCCGGCAACCCGGAAAGTGTCCTAAACAGGCCCGGTCAAATCATTTTAACTGAAAGTCTTGCCAAAACCCATTTTCCTGACACTAATCCAATTGGGAAAGTGCTGGAAGATCAGGATAAAGAGAAATACGAAGTAATCGCTATTGTGGCTGATCCGCCGAAAAATACAACTGTACCTTATCAGGCGATTACTTCTCTGCCACACGAAGAGTGGGTGACCGCAGGCTGGTGGACTGGCAACAACTTTATGAGTTACATCAAGATTGCACCAAATGCTGATATCAGGACGCTTGAGGCCAAAATGCCTGATTTCATTGAGAGGTATGTTGCGGAGGAGATGATGGAATACATAGCCGGCTATGACACCTGGGAAGATTATCTCGCCGATGGAAATCATAAATCTTTCAATTACGTTCCTTTTCTGGACATCCACCTGCATCATCCACGTCTCGACCTGGGCATTCCTGGTAGTTTTACCAACGTGGTGACCTTTAGCGTCATCGCTTTTTTCATTTTACTCATTGCCTGTATCAACTACATCAACATGTCAACCGCCAAATCCTCACTCCGTGCAAAGGAGGTAGGATTACGAAAAGTTATGGGATCGGTACGCAAAGCGATTATCCAGCAATTTTTGACGGAATCCATGCTGATTACTATGATTTCATTGATTCTTGGTATACTGCTAACCGTTTTTGCATTACCCTATTTCAATTACCTGACCAACATGAATTACGACCTTTCGACACTTCTGCAGTGGCAGAACCTGGTCTGGGTCCTTTCTATCGTTCTGGCTGTCGGCTTACTGGCGGGTAGCTATCCGGCATTGTACCTGTCAACGTTTAAACCTATTGCAGCCTTAAGGGGTGAATCAGTCAAAGGGGGAAGTAGCAAATTAAGATCCGGACTCGTGATTTTCCAATTTGCCATATCTACTTTTCTAATCGCCTCCACGGTTATCGTATTCACTCAGATCTCCCACATGAACAATCGATCTTTAGGAATGAATGCCGATCAGCTTTTCATATTGAAGCATGCAACCAGACTAGGTGAGCGTTATGAGGCTTTTCGGAATGAGATCATGAATCATGCTTCGATTGAATCGGCGGGACTAATGAATGCTTATCCTTCTGGTTCAATTTCAGATTGGGGTTACCGATCCATTGGTGATAATGCCGTATCCCTGGGACCCGATCACTTTGTTGCGGATCATCATGCTTTGCAAACACTTGGACTTGAATTGGTGGAAGGTTCATTCTTTTCAGGGGTAGCTTCGGACACTGGACATGTAGTGGTCAATGAGACATTCGTTACACGCATGGGCTGGAAAGATGGTGGCGCGGGTCAAATGCTCTCAAGAGGTAGTGGTGAGACCTATCGGGTATTGGGAGTAGTTAAGGACATTGTGGTAAGATCGGGACATAGCAGGGTCAGTCCTTTGCTTTTCCGCTATTCGGATCGACTTCATCACGGAGATTGGTATTATGGCTATTTGCACGTAAGAATTGGCGGAGACTATGACGATGCACTCCGGCATATGGCAGCTACCTGGGATCGATTTGTTCCTGGATTTCCTTTTGATGGCCTTTTTCTTGATGATTCATTTCAACGCCTTTATGAATCCGAAGAACGTTTTGGTCAGCTTTTCATTACTTTCTCAGGGCTGGCGATCCTGATCGCATTGATCGGGCTTTTTGCACTTGCAGCATTTACTTTGGAAAAACGCATGAAAGAGATAGCAGTCCGAAAAGTCCTGGGGGCCACCGTCTCAGGGTTGGTCCGGATGATTATCTGGGATTTCCTTAAGCTCGTCCTCATTGGAGCAATCCTTTCGGGACCAGTCATATGGTACCTGGGAGATGACTGGCTTTCCAGTTTTCAATACCGAATATCTCTGGACTTTTCAATGATCGCGCTGCCGGTACTGGGCGTCTCGATGGTGGCCCTGCTTACGGTAATGTTCAGGTCATACACCACCGCCAATGACAATCCTGTGAATTCACTTAAGCAGGAGTAGTTGTCAATTTGCAGAGCCTGACTCTTGATTTTAAAGAGTCTCAAAAAAGACCGCTTTATTCCTTTGCAAGAACTTCGGCAAAGCAAGTAGGGCTTGTCCGAGGAAGCTTTCAGGAATCAGCTATGAGTAATGGCATAAAAAGAAAATAGCCATCGTAGTTCTGTCGAATCAAAAGATCGCCTTTGTTATTTGCAAGAACTCCGTCGATCCATGTCGGGCTTGTCCTGCCGGACAGGCAGGCTCGTCCGACGGAGGCTTACAGGAGTCAGAAATGAATATTGGTTTATAAAAGAAAAAGGCCATCGTCGTTCGTTTGAACTATGATGTTGTAAGTCGGGCTTGTCCGACGGAGACTTATACTCTCAAAAAATAGAACAGCCTTAAAACAAAAAGACCGCCTTCGTTCTTTTTTAGAACTTTGGCGGTCTCCGTCGGGGTGGCAGTCCGAAAATATCCCTTATAACTTGCTGATATACAATTATTTACAAACTAACCAGACAATAACGCACCTTTATTTTGAGCCGGGGTAAATGGATTATGAACCTAAAATGTGGGTCTATTGGCTAGAATCGTACATTTCACGACCAGTTTTAGTTGACCAGAAACAAAAAAACAGGTGACCTAAGCCACCTGTTCGTCGCCATGACACCCGGACTATCTATTCGGGTATCTCTATTTTACAAGGCTGGCTCAATCCTTTCTTATTCGCTTCCTAATCACCTCACCATTCGCACTCATTTGTAGGATCAGAATACCTTCCGGTAATTCCTTGACATCCAATTCAACTCCATAGCCCTGCACTTCCTTGGATTGGAGTTTCCTACCTTCCAGATCAAATAGCTGCACCGTGATCACTTCTCCTGACAGGGACTGTGGAAAGTCAATGTAGAGCTTGTCCACTACCGGGTTCGGATAGATCATGATTTGCGATTGCTCCAGGACTAATCCGAGTACCGTTTCTACCGTTAGCGTTCCGTTGATCAGTGTCAACTCATAGTTATTGTCTTCGCCTCCTGACAGTAGAATGTCGTACAATCCACTAGCGCTAGAGGAGGTCACAGTAGTACTGATAGACGGGGCAATATCAATGTCCGCCTCCGTATCACCATTAACAAATCCACTGTAAGAAATGGTCAGGGTTGGAACCGCATCGCCCGTACGCATCACTTGATCATCAGCCGTCGCTACCAGCGTCGCTTTTGTGATCGTCATTGTTCCTGCTACAGGTGTGATTATATAGTTCGAACCACTTCCTCCCGCTACAGCAATCTCGTAGGTGCCCACCTCACTGCTTGCATCGGCGGCGGTAGCAACCGTTGGTGTAGTATCCAGTACCGTTGCATCCTCACCATTCACAAAGCCCACATACATCAAGGTCAGTGTTGGATTGGCCTCACCATACACTTTGGATTGATCATCTGCAGTGACCGTCAAGGTCGCCGGATCCACTGTCAGGGTTTGTGCCACATCAGGAGCTGCCGTATAGCTAGCGTTACCTGCCTGACTCGCTGTGATGGTCGTTGTTCCTACGCTATGGATGGTCACCGTGTTTCCACTTACAGTCGCCACCGACGCATCCGAACTGGTGTAGGTGACAGCCAGTCCTGAACTTGCTTGAGCCGTCAATGCAAACGGACTCGCGCCATAACTCTGATTAGCCAATGCCTCAAACGTGATCGTCTGATCTTGTACATTCGGGTTCACCGTCAATGTTTGCTCGACATCCGTAGCCGCATTGAAGTTCGTGCCTCCTACCTGGCTTGCCGTGATCGTCGTAGTTCCTGCACTAAGGATTGTAACTGTGCTTCCTGAAACCGTAGCAACCGTCTCATCAGAACTGGTATAGCTCACGCTCAGCCCTGAACTAGCTGTAGCTGTCAGATCAAAGGCTGCATCACCAACCGTCTTGTCCGCTAACGCCTCAAAGGTGATCGTTTGATCTGCCTTATTGATCGTTAAGGTTCCATCCGTGTAATTGAACGTATAGTTATTATCCGTTCCTCCGGATACAGTAATGGAGTACGCCCCAGCATCACTTGTTGTTGTGGCTGATGTGGATGCCGTCGGGGCTGTATCCAGTACCGTTTCATCTTCTCCATTTTGAAAACCCGAATAAGTCAGGGTCAAGCTTGGATTCGATTCACCATACGTTTTGCTTTGATCGTCTGCGGTTACACTTAGTGTAGCTTGATTCACCGTCAAAGTACCATCGGTATAGTTGAACGTGTAGTTATCGTCTGTTCCTCCACTTGCCGTGATCGCATAAGTGCCCACTGAGCTTGTCGAAGTGGCGCTTGTCGATGCAGTAGGTTCTGTTGTTAAGCTGGTCACATCCTCTCCGTTCTGGAAACCTGAGTAAGTCAGGGTCAAGCTTGGATTCGATGCACCGTACGTCTTACTCTGATCATCCGCAGCTACACTTAAGGTTGCCTGATTCACTGTTAGTGTTCCATCCGTGTAAGTGAATGCATAATTGTCATCCACGCCTCCACTTGCCGCGATCGCATAAGTGCCCACTGAGCTTGTCGAAGTGGCGCTTGTCGAAGCAATAGGTTCTGTGGTTAAACTGGTCACATCATCGCCATTCACAAAACCAGAGTAACTCACGGTCAAGCTTGGATTGGCTGCACCGTACGTCTTACTTTGATCATCTGCAGTAACTGTTAAAGTAGCCTGATTCACCGTCAGTGTTCCAGCTGCGTAAGTGAACGCGTAGTTATCATCCACGCCCCCACTCGCAGTGATCGCATAAGTGCCTACTGAACTCGTAGCATCTGCACTTGTGCTTACCGTCGGTTCGGTAGTCAAATTTGTCGCATCATCTCCATTCTGGAAACCTGAGTAAGTCACCGTCAAGCTTGGATTGACCGAACCATACGTCTTACTCTGATCAGTTGCAGTTACACTTAGCGCAGCTTGATTTATGGTTAAGGTTCCACCCGTATAAGCGAAAGTATAGTTATCATCCGCGCCTCCACTTGCCGTGATTGCATACGTACCTACTGAACTTGTCGCATCAGCGGTCGTAGTTGCCGTTGGTGCAGTGTTCAAACTTGACCCGTCATCTCCATTCTGGAAACCAGAGTAGGTTACTGTCATACTCGGATTGGCTGCACCGTACGTCTTACTCTGATCATCCGCAGCTACACTTAAGGGCGCCTGATTCACTGTTAGTGTTCCATCCGAGTAGCTAAAGCTGTAGTTATTATCAACCCCTCCACTTGCAGTGATTGCGTAAGTACCTACTGAGCTCGTTGCGTCGGCAGTTGAACTACCACTTGGTGCCGTATCCAACACACTTGCATCATCTGAGCCAATAAAACCAGCATAGCTTAAAGCGAATGAAGGGTTAGCTGCTCCATAAGTCCTGCTATGATCATCAGCGGTTACACTCAGTGTGGCTTTACCTATGGTCAACGTTCCGTTTACTTCTGTGATGGTATAATTCGATGCGGCGGCTCCCGATACCGTAATCGCGTAGCTGCCTGCATTACTGGTACTCACTGCTGTGGTAGCCACTGCAGGTGCAGTAGTCAACACCGTTTCATCTTCACTATTCACAAAACCAGCATAAGACAATGAAAGGGTTGGGATCGCATCGCCGTAAGTGGTAGCCTTATCATCTGCTGTGATGGTTAGGGCCGCCGGATCAACAGTCAATGTTCCGTCTACATAGGTAATGGCGTAGTTTGCTGCGATCGCACCAGATACAGTGATTGGATAAGTACCGGCATTACTACTTGCCATTGCAGTAGTATTGATCACAGGAGCAGTAGTCAATACTGATTCCGTTTCACTGTTCACAAACCCAGCGTAGTTCAGGGTCAGTCCAGGCAAGCTGGCAGCTCCATAGGTACTGGACTTATCCTCTGCTGTGATCGTGAGAGCCGCCTGATTCACGGTCAGGTTCTGAATCACTGGATCAGCTGCGGCATACGTCGCATCTCCCGCTTGGTTAGCGGTAATGTTCACCGTACCTGCTCCTATAATCGTGACTTCACCCGCACTTGTAACCGTGGCTACGGCAGGGTTATCTCCACTGAAGGTCACTGCACTTCCTGATGCACCTCCAGTTGCACTCAAGGTAAAGCTTGCATCTCCATACGTGACTGCCGTTAAAGGATCAAAGGTGATCGACTGTAACAGTTTATCGGTAATGGTGAAGGTTCCATCTGTAAAGGTGATCGCATAGTTACTACCTGCCGTCAACGTTCCTTGTTGGATCGGATACATCCCCACACTGATCGCTGAGGGTGGTACCGTTAACGAACCAGTAATCATATCTCCGTTGATCAGAGCCCCTGAAGTGACGGTATACGTAAACGGTGGATTAGCTGTACCCTGGATCTTGGTCTTATCATCCGCTGTGATGGCCAGAGCAATCGGAGCAATCGTAAAGTCATTGCTCACATAACTCACTGCATAGTTACTTCCAGCAGAAAGCGTACCCTGATTGATCGCATAAGTACCGGCATTCTCGCCTGCTACCCGATCCAAAGCTCCGGTCAATGCATCCATGCCTACCAAAGTTCCGGTCAATGTATAGTTATACGTCGGATCACTAGCTCCGTAGGTCTTGCTTTGACCTGCATCTGCCGTAATGGTCAGAGGTTTGGCGGTGATACTGAAATTGTCTGAAACGAAGGTGATGCTGTAGTTACTTCCAGCCGTTAGTGTTCCTATTCCAATGGCATAGGTACCCACATCTTCTCCGGTCACACGGTCCAAAGCACCGGTGAACGCGTCTGAACCTTGTAGTACTCCGCTCGTCAATTGATAAGTGAACGAAGGGTCGGTATCACCATACACTTTCGTCTGTCCGGGATCAACCGTGACCGTCAAGATCCTATTGCCAATGATGAAATTGTTGCTCACAAAAGTGATCGCGTAATTGCTATTGGCCAGGGTTCCCTGGTTGATGGCATACAAACCTGCATCTTCTCCTGCCACCCGTGATAGTGCTCCACTCAGTACATCCGCTCCTTGCAGCGCTCCGCTCGTCACTTGATACGTAAACGTAGGATCAGGATCGCCATAAGTCTTCGCTTGAGCAACATCCGCCGTAACCGTGATGGCACGCGTTGTGATCTCAAAATCGTTGCTCACAAACGTGATATTATAATTGGCATTGGCCAACGTTCCTTGTCCAATCGCATACGTACCGACATTGTCACCTGCGACTCTGTCCAGCGCTCCGGTCAAGGCATCCATACCGACCAGTGAACCGGTAGTGATCGTATAAGTAAATGTTGGATCAGTATCGCCATAGACCTTCGTCTGTCCGGCATCAGCAGTTACCGTAATATCTCTCTGATTCACCGTCAATACCTGATTGACATCCGCCGCTGCCGCATACGTAGCATCACCCGTCTGACTCGCCGTGATCGTGGTAGTACCAGCCCCGACAATCGTTACCGTGTTGCCTGATACGGTGGCTACCGAGACATCCGAACTCACATATGTTACGGGATTGCCTGAGACACCACCTGTGGCCGTCAGATCGAAGTTCGCATCTCCGTAGGTAACTGCACTTAAGGCACCGAACGTGATCGTCTGTGGAATTTTATCCGTGATCGTCAGCGTACCTGGCACAAACGTCAGGTTATAGTTAGCACTCAAAGCAACCGTCCCCTGCGTGATGGCATAAGTACCTACCGTTTCACCCACATCTCTGGTCAGTGCTCCGGTTACCGCATCACTAAACTGTAACGCCCCGCTAGTGATCGTATAGGTCAGTGACGGATCAGCTCCGCCAATGATCTTGGTCTGATCATCCGCAGTAATCGTAAGGGCCAAAGGATCAATCGTAAAATCATTGCTCACATAACTCACCGAATAGTTGCTTCCAGCAGAGAGCGTACCCTGATTGATGGCATAAGTACCGGTATTCTCACCTGTTACGCGATCGAGCGCTCCGGTCAATGCATCCATGCCTACCAAAGTTCCGGTCAATGTATACGTAAACGTAGGATCATTTGCACCGTAGGTCTTGCTCTGACCCGCATCTGCGGTAATGGTTAAAGCTCTTGCCGTAACATTGAAATCGTCACCCACAAAACTGATGCTGTAGTTACTTCCAGCTGTTAATGTTCCTATTCCAATGGCATAGGTACCCACGTCTTCTCCGGTCGCTCGGTCCAAAGTACCTGTGAACGCATCTGAACCTTGCAACGCTCCACTCGTCAACTGATAGGTGAACGAAGGATCTGTATCTCCATACACTTTTGATTGTCCAGGGTCAACGGTAACCGTCAGTAACCTGCTGCCAATGATGAAATTGTTGCTCACAAAAGTGATCGCGTAATTGCTACTGGCCAGGGTTCCCTGATTGATGGCATACAAACCTGCATCTTCTCCTGCAGCCCGTGATAGTGCACCACTCAGGACGTCTAAACCTTGAAGCGCTCCGCTCGTCACTTGATACGTAAACGTAGGATCAGGATCGCCATACGTCTTCGCTTGAGCGACATCCGCCGTAACCGTGATGGCACGCGTTTTGATCTCAAAATCATTGCTCACAAACGTGATATTATAATTGGCATTGGCCAACGTTCCTTGTCCAATCGCATACGTACCGACATTGTCACCTGCGACTCTGTCCAGCGCTCCGGTCAAGGCATCCATGCCGACCAGTGAACCTGTAGTGATCGTATAAGCAAATGTTGGATCAGCATCACCGTAGACCTTGGTCTGTCCGGCATCAGCAGTTACCGTAATATCTCTCTGATTCACCGTCAATACCTGATTGACATCCGCCGCAGCCGCATACGTGGCATCACCTGCCTGGCTGGCTGTGATCGTCGTAGTACCTGCTCCGACAATCGTCACCGTGTTGCCTGATACGGTAGCAACAGACACATCCGAACTCACATAAGTTACCGCATTGCCCGAAGCACCACCTGTGGCTGTCAGATCGAAATTCGCATCTCCGTAGGTCACAGCACTTAAGGCTCCGAACGTGATCGTCTGTGGAATTTTATCGGTAATCGTCAGCGTGCCTGGCACAAAGGTCAGGTTGTAGTTGGCGCTCAAAGCCACGGTTCCCTGCGTGATTGCATACGTGCCTACCGTTTCACCCGCATCTCGGGTCAGTGCTCCGGTGACCGCATCACTGAATTGCAAGACACCTGTGGTGATCGTGTAGGTGAGCGTCGGATCAGCTCCTGCCACGATCTTGGTCTGATCATCAGCGGTGATCGTGATGTCCCGTTGATTGATGGTCAGGTTAGCCGGGAAAAGATTCAGGTTATAATTCGTACCCGCGGTGAGCGTTCCTTGTGTAATGGCATATGTGCCTACACCTTCGCCCGCATCACGGGTAAGCATACCTGTGATCATGTCTGTTCCTACTAAAGAGGAGCCAGGATCCACGGAATACGTAAGTGCCGGATCCGTTTCACCATAGACCTTCGTTTTGTTATCCACCAGGATAAAGAGGTTTCTCACCGTGATATCCGCTGACAAGCCTGTGGGCTGGGTCAACGTGTAATTGGCAGCAGCCGATCCCGTCAAACTCAATGCTGGCGTCACGGCAATACCCGTTCCGATATCCGTCTGAGCAAACGTGCCCGCAATGGAAGACAAGGTCACATTGGCCACATCACTTGTTTCGACGCCCACCAATGCCGCAGACTCTACATCGAGTGAAGCGACATCCGTACCATCAAACACTTTGTTGTTAGCCGTTACTCCCGTCACGGTAATCGATTTAGCAGTGATCTCAAAGCCATTGACCAGCTCTACTGCCATGGCCGTAAAATTGGCCTCACTGGCCGCTAAACTCACCCGTATATCGTACAGTCCTACATTCGTTGGAGCGGTTGTACTGTACGTGCCCGCACCTTGCTTGTATTCCACCTGCAAAGCGTGGTTGCCACCATCGATGGCATTAGCAACTGTAGGCGCCACATAGCTCTGAGTTGCACCATTGTATGGTGTATTAGCAGCGGTCAATGCAGGAAGGGTCACATTTGCAGCAGTAATATCAGCAAACAAGGGAGCTGGCTGCGTCAAGGTATAGTTTCCTGCATCTGCACCCGTCAGGGTCAAGTTGGCCTCCATTCCAATATCCAGGTCCACATCAGGCGTATCGAACGTTCCAACCGGCGTGGCCAGGTTCACGGCATCACTACCCACTACCCCGACCAGGCTTGAGCCCGTAACATCGAAGGTGGCAGCTACAGTACCATCATACATCTTGTTATTAGGTGTTACCCCGGTTACGGAAAGTGCTTTCGGTGTGATCTCAAAGTCAAACGTCGCACTACCACTGTATACTTCATTGGTAGACTTCACCGTAGCCGTGACCCGATACTTGCCCACATTCGTCGGCGCGGTAGTACTCAGGTCCACGGTATAGGTGGTACCGCCATCTGAAGACGCCAGATAAGTATAGTCGAAATCCGTGGCCGCGAGGGAGCTACCAGATTGGTCAAAACTGATCCCACTTGCTCCCGCGGGTGTCCCGGCCTTTCCTGTTGAGGTAAAGGCTTTAGCTGTACCATCATATACATAACTAGCCGTAGCCGGGCTAAAATCAAGGTCCGAGGGTTGGATAGCATAGGTAATGGTCAATGCACCATAATTATGCCTCAGATCATACTTTCCATTTAAAGTATCCGCAAATGCCATGATTGGATAATGACCGGGATGAGTGCTAGTCGTCACTTCCAGGTTGAGTTTTGGGGTATTCATCACTCTGGAACTGGTAGTAACTCCACCAATGGTCGTAGCATCATCTCCTGGATCCAATCCCCAGATTTCGTAAGTGTAGGTTGGATTGACCGTTCCATAGGCTTTGGTTTGGTCAGCCGTCACTAAAGTGGCTGTCTTACGGAAATTGAAGAACGCCACATTGGGGACACCTGGCTCAAGATTGCCACTACCAAAATCGTGAACCTGATAGGTTCCAGCCGTTCGGTTAAAGGAGAACGCTTCAAATAACCCTGTAGCCTCATCACCACGTAGACCCCATACCCAGCCATCTTTAACATCATAGATATTCATGTAGGGTTTTGCAAGACTGGATAAAGGTGTTGCGCCAACGTTGCCGTTCAGTTGTGGTAAGGTTAACCTCAAAATCTGATTATCAGCATTTTCAGCATTAACATCCGGACTCTCAAATATTGACAAACCAAATCCCGTACCGAGTCCGTTGATCAGGGGCGTCGTAAATTGACCATCACCAAAAATGGTTTTGCGCTGGCTGAGATTCTCAACAGATAGGCTATTCTCTATAGCCAACGCATCACCTGCATCATTCCAAATCCAGTTCTCCGAGGATCTAACGGTACTTGCTTTCCGAAAAAAGGTAAAGGCTGTGGAACCAAAAACAGTCTGATCACTTTGAATCAAATCGTAACCTTCAATGACAAAATCTGAAATTGGCGTACCCGAAAAACCGCTGACATTCACCATATCATGATGACCGGTAAAATCTGAACTCACTCCAATCATGGTTGTGTTGTTATCTACCGTCCACAATGTACCTCTGCTGTACGTCAGCCCATTCGTAAACTGCCCGGCCCCTGTATATCCATTGTAATACGTCAACCCGGTGCCAGGAGTAGCCACAGAAATCTGATACACGCCATAGTCACCGGATATTCCGTAAACTGTGGCATCTCCCACAACTACCATATCATTTCTTGGATTCCCTTCACCCGCAGTGAAATGGTGCAGCACTTCGAAGTTGCTGCCATCCGGGTCCATGCGGAACAAGGTACCCATGCTGTTGTTACCGCCGTTTTTGGCCGTACCCCAGATCTGGTTACCGACTTTCAGCAACGCTTCTATGTTTTGCCCTTCAGCCGTAGCCAGGGTTTTCACCAGCACCGGCTGGTTAGCTGCCGTCATGCCGTAAAGCGAATGCACTTTCACAAAGTAACGCTCGTATGTACCATGCGTCACCGTCAGAGGTTGTACCACATCTGGTGCGACATTGTACGTCCCATCTCCCGCTTGTGAGGCGGTGATGTTGAGGGTACCGGCCCCAACCAGAGTCACGGTATTCCCTGAAACCGTCGCAATGTTCTCATCAGAACTGGCAAAAGTCACGCCTAAACCGGAAGATGCCGTGGCACTCAGGGTGAACGTACCGGCCTCCACTGACACATCGGACAAAGTGCCGAAGGTAATGGACTGATTGGCTTTGGTGATCTCGTACGTCTCACTGGCCACACTGAGATTGTAGTTACTTCCCGCACTCAATGTTCCTTGCTCAATGGCATAGGTTCCTACCGCACTTCCGGCCGCTCGGGTCAGGGCACCGGTAAATACATCCGATCCAATTAATGAAGGAGCTGCGGTGTAAGTGATGGTTCCATCTCCGGCCACGTCCGTTCCGTCAAACACCCGGTTTTGGTTTGCATCCGGGGTAATGGTGACGTCTAAAGGATTGATCGTGAAAAATCCGAAATTGGGGAATCCGATCAAGTTATAATTACTTCCCGCCGTAAGCGTTCCAATCCGCACTGGATAATTTCCCACATCACTCCCTTCGTCTCTGGTTAAAGTACCACTAAAGGTATCACTCCCTAACAACGGACCACCTGGAGTAATGAATGTAATTTCAGGATCAGAACTCGTACCTGAACCATCATAAATCTTAGAAGCACCCGAACCCGATGCCGAGATGAAAATAGTTTTTGGAGAAATTTCAAACGTCTCTGAAGCCAGACTTACCGCATAGTTCCCGGTAGTCGCCAGGTCTCCGATGAGGATGCTATACGTCCCCGCATCGCTTCCTGCTGCTCTGGTTAAAGCACCCGTAAAAGCATCGCTACCTGCCAATGAAGGGCTCACTGAGTAGGTAATCGCAGGGTCTGTTGATGTTCCCATGGCATCGTATTCTTTACTCTGCCCCGCATCAGGCATGACCGTAACCGCAAGGGTGGTAATGGCAAACGTCTCCGCATCCAGCGACAAAGCGTAATTGCTACCTGCAGTCAGCGTTCCTGAGCCAATCGCGTAAGAACCCACATCGCTCCCGTCTACACGACTTAACGCTCCTGAAAAGGCATCCGACCCAATCAAAGAAGGCGCGGCACTGTAGGTGAGCAAAGGATCCGTTTCGACTCCTTGCGCATCAAATACCTTACTTTGACTAGCGTCTGGTGTTACCGTGATGGCCAATGGGGTGATGGTATATGTTTCTGCGGCCACACTCAGGTTGTAGTTACTTCCTGCGCTCAACGTACCCAGCTCAATGGCATAGGTTCCCGCATCTGTTCCGGCTGCCCGAGTCAGTGCTCCGGTGAACACATCCGAACCGATCAGTGCAGGCGAGTGGCCATACGTGATGGTCCCATCCCCTGCTACGTCCGTGCCATCATACACGCGACTTTGACTTGCATCAGGAGTAATGGTAATGTCTAAAGGGTTGATCTGGAAAGATCCAAAACCCACGGCAACATTTACCGGGCCCAGGATATAATTATCCCCAGCTGAAAGTGTGCCAAGCAGGATGTCATAGGACCCGGCGTTACTACCGTCTACCCGTGTCATGGCTCCGGTAAATTCATCTGCACCTATTAATCCAGGAAGAGCAGAATAAGCAATAACCGGATCCGTACTGGTACCCACCCCATCATAAGTTTTGCTATTGGCTGAGGCTATGATAATCACCAGTCTTCGCGTAATTTCAAACGTCTCTGGCGCTAACGTCACTGAATAATTTCCAGTAGTCGCCAGGTCACCGATGAGGATATTATATATGCCTGCATTGCTTCCTTCCACTCTGGTCAGGGCTCCGGTAAAGGCATCGCTTCCTACCAGGGAAGGGCTGACAGTATAGGTGATTGGCCCATCCGTGGCGGTCCCCATGGCGTCATATTGCTTGTTTTGATCTGCATCCGGGGTGACCGTCACTGCTAATCTGGTTACCTCAAAAGATTCGGCATCCAATGTCAGCGCATAGTTGGTCCCTGCACTTAAGGTACCCAGTTCAATGGCATACGTACCCACATCACTTCCATCTACCCTGCTTAGTGCACCAGAAAAGACATCCGAACCTAGCAGAGCTGGGGCATGCGTATAGCTGATGGCAGGGTCCGTACTTACCCCCTGCCCATCAAAGGCTTTACTTTGATTCGCATTCGGGGTTACCGTAACGGCCAACGCCGTGATATTGGCGGTCAAGCCCGTGGGCTGCGTCACTGTGTAGTTACCTGCAGCCGAACCTGTGAGCGTCAATGCCGACGTAACCGCCAAACCAGTTCCCGTATTGGTCTGGGCAAACGTACCGGTCGGTGTGGCCAGAGTTACATTGGCTTCCTCGCCTGATACCACCCCCGTCAGACTGGCACCGTTGATGTCCAGGGTCGCCGCGTCGGTGCCATCGTATACTTTGTTGTTCGCAGAAACACCCGATACGGTGATCGCTTTTGCATCAATGTTGGCCGTTAAAGTAGTTGGTTGTGTCAAGGTATAATTCCCTGCCGCTGTTCCGGTCAGTGTCAATCCTGAGGTAACGGCAATACCTGTTCCGATATTGGTTTGTGCGAAGGTGCCCATAGGAGTGGCCAACGCCACATTAGCCATGTCGCCGGATTCGACTCCCATCAATGAAGCTTCCAGAATATCCAGGGTGGCTGCATCGCTTCCATCGTAAACTTTGTTATTTGCCACCACCGCTAAAGCGGTTAATGCCTTGGGGGTGATTGCAAAATCATTGCTGACGAAGGTGATGCTGTAATTGGCATTGGCGAGAGTCCCTTGCCCGATAGCATACGTGCCTGTATTTTCCCCGGCCGCACGATCCAGGTCGCCTGTCAACGCATCCGCACCCACCAGTGAACCTGTGGTGATGGTGTACGCAAAGCTCGGATCTGTACCACCATAGATTTTACTCTGTCCGGCATCCGCGGTTACGGTAATGGCCGCCGGATCAACGGTCAGGCTTTGCACCACATTGGGTGCCGGGTTGTAACCGGTATTTCCCGGCTGAGAAGCCGTGATATTCGTAGTACCGGCACCAACAATGGTCACCGTATTTCCAGAAACCGTCGCTACGGCCGTATTTGAACTAACGTATTCAACGGCCAATCCCGAAGAAGCGGTAGCTCCCAGGGTAAAGTCCGCATCCCCGTAAGTAACAGCCGTTAACGGACCAAAGGTGATTGTTTGATTCACCGTACCAATGGTCAGTATTCCTGTGTTATCAGCCGCAAACGAGTAATTCGTACTGCTCAGACCGGATACATCTACGGTAATGGCATGGGTACTACCTGGTGCAGCAGCTGCATCGGCCGTAGCGGCAATGGTACCATTAGCAGCACCACCCACACCGGCTAGCCCAGTAATGTCTGTTGTGCCATCGGTTCCGTCTGTATATTGGAAGCCACTGTATTCAAATACCGTTACCGTAGGATTCGACTGACCAAAACCTCGATTGATGTTTTGAGCTTTCACCGTCAAAGTAGCTTCTTGAATTTCGAGCTCGCCAGGCAGATAGGTGATGCTGTAATTACTGTTCGTCAGTCCACCTGTCGGTACAATGGCATCCGTGTAGTTATTCACTTCCGTCTGGGTGATGTTTGAGAACGTAACTGTGCCCGTAAAATCCGTAGCTGTTTCACCATTAGCCAATCCACGTTTGCCCAGTTCGTCATTCGCTTCAAAAGTCACGGTGTTCCCCACATTTGCGTCATCACCGTAGGTAATGGCACGGTTGTTTGCAGTCACATCAACGGGTCGAGCCGTCACTGCGGTGAGGTCACCCCCTTCAAACGTAATATCATAATTGAAGGACGTAATGTTGGATTGAGGATCGGCGGCCCAGGTTACACCACCAACGTAGGGGCCACCTACCGTGTAGAAAGCATTCGCATTTCCAGCATCCAAGTAGTTTGCCTGTGGCCAGTTTGTGGCGATAGAAAGTACGGTTTGTGTTTCTCCATTCACAAATCCGGTATAGGTCGTCGGATGCGTGTTGGCACCAGCTTCGCCGTAGACAATGCTCACATTGTCCAATGTGGCGGTCAGTGGGGCCTTATCGATGGTATACGTTCCCGTCACCTGTGGAGCAGTATAATTCATTGCACTGGCCGCTACATTTACGCGTACATCATAAGAACCTGCATTCGTCGGCGCAATGGCACTAAAAGTATTCGCACCTGCTACGCTGTATTCGGTTTGTAAAGCGACGGTAGGATTACTGCTCACGTCATTGGCCGTTGGACTGATCCCCTGCTCCACGCCTGCGTAGGTCAAATTGCTGCCCGGAAGGTTAATCGAGATGGAGGTCGTAAATGGATCGACCGTGAGCGTCTGCGTCTCGTTACTTGCAGGAAGGTGACTTGCGTCACCGCCTTGAGAAGCAGTAATGGTGGTTGTTCCTGCTCCAACGATCGTGACCGTATTCCCGGAAATGGTCGCCACGCCGGTATTGGAACTGGTATAGCTTACCATCAATCCTGAAGAAGCAGTGGCCCCCAGGTTGAAGTCCGCATCTCCGAAAGTCACATTAGGAATCGGGTTGAAGGTAATGGTCTGCGGAATACCGGGAATTACGCCGTTTCCTGAACCATCCGTAAAATTACTTCCAGTATTACCTGTTAATGCGAAGGAATTAAAAGTGGCGTTGTTGCCATTGCTCGTTTTGTCCGTGACTTGCGTCAAACCTGTGTTATCTCCATCAATGGTTCCTTCATTGAAGTTATAGTAGAGTACCAGCCCGGTTTCAGTACCAGCTAACTCAATGTCTTTGGTACTGTTGATCTCGGCTTCCGTTCTGGCGTAATTCCAGAAACGTACTTCGTCCATGACTCCCTGAAATGGATATGGAAGGGTCGTTCCTCCCGGAGAGTTGGCCCCAATCCTCAACGGCAGAGCATTGGCGGTCAAAGCACCTCCACCACTTTCGTTAGCGACCCTCACGCCATTCACATACGTATTCGTTCCATTCGTCCCATCAACAGTAACTGCGATGTGATACCATGTATTGGCCGCCGCTGAAGACCATAAATATTGTGTGAATCCATCACCTACCCCCGGATGCCAAAACCCAAGGTTTTTAGGGAATGCAGGGTCCGTCAGGAACATCAGACCGAATGACTCCCCAAACAAAGACTTACCCATAATGAATTGCCAGTCGTAACCGTCATCGGCACGATTCACCTGTTCAAAATTCACCCAGGCTTCAAAGGTCATCCCGGTAGTGAAGTCCAGTGAGTTGGCATCGGGTACTTCCAAGTAATCGTAGGTGGTGCCCAGGTCTCCGCTGAAATCCAACGCAGGCGCTAAAGGAATATTGACCACAAAACTTGACTCAGCTGTACATCCCAACGCTACGTCTTCATTGAAAATATAGATCGTTTGGCTACTGGTAATGGCAGAACCGGCGGTGAGTAGAGATCCTGTTTTGCCAGGACCTGTATAGTAATTACCGTTGGTTAATCCCGGCAAGATGTACGAACCTACAGCCGTCACATCCGACAAGTTGTCCACTGGTAGGCTTTCAATAGTAATGGTGAAACTATTTTCATCCGTACAAGTAGCGTTTACACTTGAAGCACCATACACATAAAGGGTAGTGGTACTGGAAATCATGTTTCCGGCACTATAGGCAGTACCCGTACCACCCGGTCCTGAGAAATAGTCCCCGCTGGTCAGCGCCGGTAGCGTATATGGTGACCCATTACAGATAAATACATTCGATGGATTGTCTACCGTAAAGTTTTCCTGCGTCGCTGCGATGGTAAGGGTTTGCATTTGATCTACGGCGGCACTGGTATTGGCATCCCCTGCTTGCGAAGCGGTGATGTTTACGGTTCCAGAACCCAGGATATTGGCAGTATTTCCAACAATCGAAACCACAGATGGATTGTCACTGGCAAAAGCGACGGTTGCACCAATACTGGAGGTAGCGTAGGCAGATAGATCAATCGAGGTTTGTCCACAGGCCACTTCCGGGATCGCATTGAAAGTGATGGACTGTGCTCTTTGGTCAATGGTAAAGGTACCTGAGGCTTGTGGAGCGGTGTAATTGATCTCACTGGTTGCCAGGTTAACACGTACGGTATACGTTCCCGCATTTGTTGGAGGGGTTGCACTGAATAAGGTACCTCCGCTAATCGCGTATTCTGTAACCAAAGCCAAGGTAGGATTTCCTCCGATATCATCGGCTGTAGGAGCCGTTACACCCTGAGGTGCTGCATTGTACACAAAATTGGATGGTGGCAAGGTCAAATTAATGACGGTAGATACCGGAGCGATGGAATAGTCTGAGGTCACGCTCCCTCCATAATTCAGGTTACTGGCGTTTACCGTAGCAGTCACCGTATAATCGCCCGCATTCGTCGGTGCGGTGGCACTACTGGCATAGACCGTCCCGTTTCGACCTTCATAGGTCAGGTCGATATCGCCAACGGGTAATACGGGATCGAGTGTGGCGACACTGACGGAATAGGCTCTTGGGGTACCATCATACGTCAGCGTTGGGGGATTGAAGGTAACATCCGAAGCAGAGATCTGTGGCTTGTCCGTGATGGTAAACGTACCCGGCACAATGGTGACGTTGTAATCTTGCGTCATCCTCGGCTCATCACCAAAGAATGGTACGGCAGGCAGATAAATGCACAAGCCAAACGGGCAAGAGAACCCACCATCATCGGTCATTGCACTAGGTGACCGAACTGTATTATCCACATTAATGGCGTACGTGCCTATGGTTGTTCCGGCCGCTCTGCTAATGGGGAAAAACAGTACATGTGTCGAGACAATTCCTCCATTCGTTATGCTATAAGTTAAAGCTGGCTCTGTTTGTCCCAACACCCATACTTTATCATCGATGGTCAACTCTAAATTGATCTTGGTAGCCGTGATGTTCACCGTGGCTTCCGCACTCGTGTAATTATCAGTATCAGTGGGCGTAAAAACTGCCGTCAGGGTGTAAGCCCCCTGAGCCCCTAGTGTGGTGGTACCCGGAGTGATCAACGTACCGAATGCATCTCCAACGTAATACTCAAATGTCCCTGCTACGCTTGCGGTGGCGTTAAGTCGGTCCGTATCCAAAGGCTCAATGGCGAATTGTATTGCTGCGGGGGTATTCCAGGAAACTATTGGGGTCGCTTTATTGACTGTAAGCGTAATGTCTTTAGTCGTCGCCTGGTAATTCGGCTCAGTAACGGTGACACGAATGGTCTCAGTTCCTGCCACGTTACCAATGGTCAACACCGAATTGCTGGCTCCACTCAGGCGTGAACCGGTATTGGAGGTAAGTAATTGATAAGTTACCGCAATCCCAGGGGCGGAAGGTACACTCAACGTGACATCTGATTGAAAAAATGAAGCCGTCAGGTCAGTAAAGCCCGATAGGTCCGCAACAGCATTATTAACCGTCAACTGAAAATCGACCGTGGTTCCATTGAAGTTCGAATTATCTGGCAAGGTTGCCCGTATGGTTTCATTCCCTGGATTATTTATCGTCAATTGGTTGCCACCAATGATCGTACTTCCCGTATTAGGACCGGTGACGGTGAGACCTGCCCCATCCACAAACTGATAGGTAACCACACCTCCCGAATAATTCGTGGCAGCAGGTTCGAGTGTTTGGGTAGATGAACCAAAAGGAATCGTCAGGTCGGAAATCGTAAACGTGGGATTGGCCTTTTGGATGGTGAGGGTCACGTCTTTCGTGGCGGCATTGAAATTTACATCTTGTGCCACCGAAGCCCTTACGGTAACGGTACCCACATTTCCTGCTGTAAACTGATCTCCGGAAAGTCCGGAACTTGTCGCATCACCGATCAACTCATAAGTAATGGCACCGGTTGAATTGGACGTAGCATTCAGGGTGGTCACGCTGAGGTGATCGACAGTTTGATCGACAAAGTCAATGACCGGAGTAAGTCGTTGAACGTCATTGATGGCATTTCCCCGAAAAAGCTCCGTCGGTGAGTCAAATAAATTTTGAAAACCAGTCCCGTCCAATCCAAGCTTATAGACAAAACCTTTATTAGTTGGTACATTTCTTCCTACTCCTACCAATTCTTCTCCATCGAAAGTTAACCCACCCCAATTCCTCAGGTTACCGGTAAATGTATATATCGGAGACAGTACGTAGGAAGCACCTGAACTTTGCACCTCCATGATTTGACTTTCCAATGCTACAAATAGTCGGTTGTTTGCGACAATGGGTTTAAGTCCATATTCTCCTAGTGACAGACTATGAGGGATGGTATTCGTCATCGGATCATAAGCTACGAGCCGATTGTTGTTGAATGTCGTGAACCAAAGCAAGTTGTCAAACAAGGTCATCCCTTGCTCGGGTGCTTGTTCGGTACTGGTGGTAATGCTAAACTCCAGCGCATAGGTATATCCACCCATGCCATCAGGAGTTAATGAATAAACGCCTCCTAACGTTGAAGCGCCAGTACCCCCTGCCGCAGTGCCATATAATTTACCTCCGTATGCCACCAGATCCGAGACTGGACCCGTTAAACCTGCTCCGGTAAAGGTGTGTACTACCTGAAAGTTGGTGCCATCCATGTCCAACGAGTAGATCTCACCTGCTCCTGCTGACCCGCCACTTGATGCTGTGACCCAGACTTTACCATCGGCTACATGTGGAGGACCCGCAAAAAAGAAGGAAAGTGGTGTGGTAGAATAATGCCCGCGGGGAGTGGGTGAAGTACCATCCAGATTCATGGTTGAAATGACTCCTTTGCTATTATTTCCGCCTTTATTGGTCGTCACCCAGAGCTGGTTATTGATGACTTCTACTCCACCAGCATCATGGCCCAACGCTCCTCCGTTGGTAAGTGCATGAAGAGAGGTTAGCGATCCATCTGCCAATGAATAGACATTATTGGGACCTGCCAGGTAGATAGTGGCCGGCGCGGCGACAGAAAAAACGCCATCTTGAAAGCCAGCATTGTAGTTAGCGTCTGAATTTATGGAAGCCCGTATGGTTAATGTGCCTGCATCTCCGGGTGTCCAGATCGAGTTGTTCGCACCGGAAAGCACATTACCCGAAGGTGCCGAACCTTCGATATTGAAGGAGATCGTTCCGGTAGAGGCACTGGCCGCGCTTCCTACTACTTGCGCCGTAGCGATCAGCGTTTGATTTGCTGCACCACTACTTACCGTAACCGGGCTGAACTGGATGATGGGGTCAGCCTTATTAATGATTAATGTTGCCTGGGCGGTACCGGGATTATAAGTTGCATTTGCCGCCTGATCTACCCGAATGGTCACCGTACCTACATTTCCTACGGTCACGGTACCATCACTAGCGACAGCACTTCCACCATTGGTCTGGCTTACCAGGGAGTAGGTCAGTGCCCCGGCAGAATTACTGGACGCTCCTGCCGCAAAAGCCGCATCACCGTAGGTTTTGGTGATGTCCGGAAAGGTGATCGAGGGTGTAAGTTTTACATTCTGTTGTGAAAACGCATACGGTGTTTGATTGTAAAATAGTTGACCATCTATATTGGAATAGGTGTAGATCGCAAAGTGGTAGGTTGTCGCTGCCGTCAAACCGGTGATTCGAATCGCCGGTGTGGTGGATGTACCTGCAAAAATCACTTGCTCCCCACTCGTGTAATTGACGCTTGCCGAAGGTAAAGTAGCACTTCCATCCGCGGGAGCCGTGAAGGAATTCGTGGTGTTCATCTTGATGACATGACCTGTGGCCCCAGCGGCTCCGGTAAAGGATTGAAAATCCATGAAGGCATCACCTACTTCGAGGAACACTTCGTTACTGGCCAAGGTTTGTGCCGCTCCCCTTGTGCTGGCACTGGTAGCAAACCCTGTATTCTCAAAATAATAGTTGCCCTCACAATTATCATAGGCGAATACCTTGAAAAAATATTCCACTCCTCCATTACTATTGTCGAGTCCCGTCACCAATGTATTAGAGGTGGAACTAGTACCTACATAGACCACTTGCTCACCACTTCCGCCATACACTGCGTTAGCAGTGGGTAATGAAGTACCATCTGCAGGCGTAGTAAAACTGTTGGAGGTGTTCACCAGAACCACATAACCATCCGCATTAGTTACCGGAGAAATGGAAGCAACGTTCATCGAACTGTGGCTGGTGCCGGTGATCGATAGTACGGTTGGCGTATTCGGCACACCACAGAACTCAATAGAAGTCGATGCTCCTGCACTGCTTATATAAGGGTTTCCTCCACATTCAAGATAACTATAGGTCCGAAAGTAATAAGTAGTTCCTCCGCTGATACTACCCGTAATGGCCTGATTGGGAGTCAATGTAGTTCCCACATGGATGGCTTGCGTGCCTGATCCGCTATACACTGGATTGGCCGCAGGTAAAGAAGTTGGAGTGGTAAACCCAGTGGGGCTATCACTCATGTAAGTGATATAACTTACTGACAGCCCGCCAGGCACCGCACCTATGGATTCCAGATTTAATGTGCCTGGTGAAGTAGAACTGACTGTCAATCCAGTAGGCGCCGGAATAGGTGAGCCACATGTTTCTGTAAAAACGGTAGCCGGTGTACCCATTTTGTACATACTCAGGCAATGATTGTATGGCGTCACTTTAATCGTATAAGTTACACCGGGAGAAAGACCATCAATACCTACTCCGGTAGGAGCAGTCAAATTTGCTACAATCTGACTTCCGGATCCTCCGTAGACGGTATTAGGAGTTACCCCCTGAAGCGGGTCATCAAAAAGACCGACACCATTAGTTCCTATAAAACTTGCGAAAGGAGAACCGTCAGACACTTCTACGATATAGCCATCAGCATCCGGAACGGCCGCAAAGGCATCAAGCCGAAGATCCATATTGGTAGTAAGCTTTGTTACGCTTATATCCGGTGCTGCAGGTGCCGGACATGGCTGCATGACTTCACGCCTGGGTTCCGTGGCACCACAGGAGGCCTCCACAGTGGCATCATAAGCTACGACATTAAATGAATAATTCCTTACAGGCCCACCCCCGCCAGTTGCAGTTACCCAAATATGAGTATATCCGGTAGTGGTTGAATTCAGAAATCTGTAGGTTCCACAACTACCTAAAAGAGTTGTCGTAGTTGATCCACTGTAGGGATCAGGTCCTGATGAATTTACAATGAGAACATCTGTGCCCGGATCTCCATCTAGATAAATAAACCATTCGTTATCGGCTCCAAAGTTCAGAGACTGATCAAATCCGATCAGCCAGTAGTCCTCATCGCCCGATGATACCGTGCCCGAATAAGTTCCAGGCTCGAAAATTCTTGTTTGAAGCGGATTTGACCCTCCTGATAACACATCGCTCACCGTGTTATTGGGCTCCCTTTCTGCATAAGTTTGGGCTTGTGCGCTCCAGACCAGCAAAGCGGTTAACATGAAAAAGAATATCCGCAAGGGCATTAGCTCCTGCCATTGACGGATCAAAAAAGGTAAAGGTGTACGCATGATGGTTTTCATTTTCCTGTGGTCAAAAAGTTTAGTCTCTCAACTTTGTCTGTGGTCGGTTGCACCCCAGACGCTCTGGTATTGTGCCGTGGTTGCCCGAAAATTTTGAAGGTCAATTGACCTCCGGATTTTGCGCTTGTTTTTGTCTACGCTTTGTTCCATTTACTCGCTTCTCAGGTTTGGGGAATTGTATTTTACAAAGCTAGAATGTGCCTTTTCCGGGCTCTAATGAAGGGTATAGACAAGTAGTCAATGGATTTGTTGACAGGCGTATATTAGGTGTCAACAAGTGAATTTTTAGTAAAAAATTGACGCAAAATGCGGATTTTAGCAGTCGCTAATCGAGCTAATCATAAGTCCGGAGGTACCCATGGAAAAGAAAATTTTGATCGTTGATGACGATAAGGAAACCATGCTGTTGATCGGCACGGAATTGCAGAAGCGCAGGAACTTTGAGGTGATCAATGCGTCGAATGGTCGGATGGCCCTCGACGTGGCCAAAGAGGAAATCCCGGACTTGATCCTGATGGACTGGGACATGCCTGTCATGGATGGCATTCAGGCCACTCGGCTGCTCATGAATCATGATGCTACTTCTCAAATTCCGGTCATCATCGCCACCGGTAGAATGACTGGATCGGAGGAGCTGGAAATTGCCCTGGATTCGGGTGCCACAGACTACATCCGTAAGCCTTTTGATTTCGTAGAACTTCATGCCAGGATCAATACGGCCCTAAGGATCAAGGAACAACAACAGGCCATCCAGAACTTATTGAGAAATGAGATCGAAATGAAGAACCGTCAGCTCAGCACGACCTCTATGCTGATTACGGAGAAGAACAGTCTGATGAAGGAACATTTCGATGAGCTCACCTATTTGCATCAGCTCAATAATGGCGAGAATAAGAAAATTGATGCGCACATCAAACAGCTACAAAAACGCATTGATAATCACATCGAAGTATATGATTCCTGGGAGTCCTTCAAAGTGCAATTTGATCAGGTCCACCCTGTTTTCTTCAAGCAACTGGAACGATATGACCTTTCGCAGAAAGACCTGAAGCTCTGTGCGTACATCAAAATGCGGATGGACAACAAGCAGATCTCGCAGTTACTCAATATCACGCATGGCAGCATGAGAACAGCCATCTATCGCATGAAGAAGAAGATGGGATTGGAGGAGGATGTGAATTTGAGGGATTTTATTATGATGTTGTAGGCTATCATATAAAAATTGGACGTCATCGCGAGCCCTGAGTTTATCGAGGGGCGCGGCGATCTTTCTCGGGAGTTCTCTGTCCGTATATTGGAAGATAGTAGCATCGGCCGATCGCAGGCTGCTTATGAAAGAACGGAAATTGTACTCCAATCCCGGCCTCCGTGCCAGGGTGCCCGACCAGGAATCTTCCAGTTGTTGTAAGGCCGCTTCGGCGGACCGCCCGGAATAAATCCGGGGATTTGGAACTACTAGCTTTGTGTTTTGGCGAAAACCAAAATTTACATCTCGCGATGACGCTCCCTGCCGTTGTTGGTCTTTTGACCGACAACAATATCAATCGCTTCCTTTCTTTCGTTAGTGATAACACCAACAAAGGCTTAAAGGGCTAAATACGCGAGTCGTCTACCCCTGCCCTAAAGGGAGCGCCTCTCGCAATTGCAACACTATAAGAAGTTTAAGTAATTATCCATCCACCTGTTCCAAAAGGTCTTTGAAGTGCTCCGTGTTCCCATTGTGAGCGGCATTTAATACCGCATTGGCCCAATGCTCTAGTACAAGACTTTGATCACGTACCTGATCTAGAAAAGCGGCCATCTTCACCGCCTGATGTAATTTGAAAGCACGCAGTTCAGGCAACAAAGGCAAGAGGAGTTTTTTATCTCGATCAGAAAGCACAATGGCTTTTTCAGCTTCGTTAACCGCCACTCCCTCCAGGTCTTTTTGCCCTTTCAGCGCAAACGAAAAGGTGGTCCCCTTCCCTACCTCGGAACTAACTCCTACATCTGAGCCATGGGCTTGCAAAGCCAACTTGCAGAATGTCAGTCCCAGCCCGGTTGAACCTGTTAACCCACTATTCCTTGGATCAAACTGGTGATAAGCACCGAAAATACTTTCCAGCTGGTCTTTTGGAATACCACGCCCCTGATCCGTAACAGAAAAAGCCACCTGATCTCCTTTATGCTCGGCGCTTACCAGAACTGTACCATTATTAGGGGAATATTTAATGGCATTGGTAAAGAGATTGATCAACACTCGCAAGATCATTTCATCATCCGCCTCTATGACTTGACCTTTATGAACATCTGTCTTTACTTGAATATTTTTCTCCTCCGCTAGCGTAGCTACCTGTCCGATGGATTCCTTGATTAGCTCAGCTACAGCAATGGGTTTGGTCCTCGGTTTCACTTCTGTGGTTTCAAATTTCTGGACGTCCAGCATGTTATTGATCAACCTGAGCATGTGACTAGCCATGTGACGAGTCAGCGACTTTTCCGGTGCTGATCCCATGATCACGCCAAGTGGATTTTTTAGATCATGCGCCACCATACCCGTCATGGCTTGCTTGAATTGCCCAACAGAAGCCAGTGCCTGCTTTTCAATAGCTGTTCTGCGGAACTTGCTTCCTAGCGAGATAGAAATCAGTATCACTTCCAGTGCTCCTCCTATTTCGAGACCGCTTTCGGTCAGGAAATTGACAGGTATGGCCCCCATGACCCGCAATGCAAACAACATGGCCATTACCAGGAAGATCGACGAAGCAATTAGCAGTAATCCGGTATCCCGATAGCCTTTGATGAAAAAGTAAATAGCAGTGATCAGTACCAGCGTATGTGCCATCAATGAAACCATGGCCGCTGGACCTGAAGTCAAAGCAAGCGGGACAGTGAAACTGGAAATGATTAACAAAACACCCAGGCTGATCATGACCAGGTAAACCTTATGAAGGATAGTCGAGCGTGTTCGTATCGATAAGAAATCCAGTATAAAGAGGCAGTAGAAAAAAACGCTAAACCCCGTCAAGGGTATCATGACACCATCAATGGGTGCTCCCGTCTCTCTAAAAAATAGTTGAGTAAGTATACCATTCACAGCCATCCCTACCACCCCAGCAGCAAATACATAAATGGAATACAGGAGTAAGCTCCGGTCTTTCAAAAAGAAGAATAAGATCAGGTGATACAAGGCTACCAGTAGAAATAGACCAAAATGAAGACCATACAAATAGGTCTCATAAAAAATGTTGCGCTGAAAAAAAGTCTTTTCCCTGATCGTAACTGGTAAGGTCAGTGGCCCACTGGTTTGGAATCGCATGTATATCGTAAGTGGATCGCTGCTTTTCGGGAGCAAAAAAGAACAGGCCTGATATTCTACTTCCCGGGTATCATAATCCAGATGATCTCCACACAGCGTAGCATTAATCAAGGAGTCTTGTGCAAATACATAAAAGTGGATTGAATCCATGGTCACGGTCTGGGGAACCACATAAGCATCCGGTGCCTTGGCATCGGATTTAAGGGTATACCTCGCCCAAACCGGAATTTGGGTGAACCCAAAGTTCTTGATCTGACTGGCACTTTGCCACGAGGTACTGGAACGTACTTCCTCCAAAGAAAGTGTCGTACTACTATCTATCAGATATTCATAGTCTTTCCAGAGTTCAATTTGCTCAAATTGGTCCGGGATCAGATGCACTTTGTCCGCGGCCTGGGCAATGGAAAAAGTCCCGAAGCAAAAAAGTAAGGCGATTAAAAGCAATTGGCGCAGCTGCACAGGTTTATGATATCTATTTCCAAAAAAGTTATGCGACTAGTCCGGCTGTATGGTGCAAACCTAGACGACTCTAAGGACAGAAACGTTGCCCGAGTGTAACGTTTTGTTAATTCTGAGTAACACTTACAAGGTTGAAACAAACACGCCAAACTCATTGCAAGGTCGCAATAAGCTGAATCAAACGCGCGCTGATAATCGCAAAGATGTAATAGGGGGAAACAAACTCGCGCAAGCAATTGCCGCTTTGCAATAACATGGAACAAACGCGCGCGAACAATTGCAACGCTACAATAGGCCGAAACAATCGCGGGCTGTATTAAGAATAAGAATGTTGAAAAAAAGAAATGCGCCAGAGAAGCTGGCGCATGGATGTTTATTATCGGTAAGAATCAACCAAGGTCGTCAGTTGAAGGTAGGCTTCCTTCAATTCATCTGTCGGATTGACCTGCGTATGGGCCACCAGCAAGGTAAAAAGACCCTCAATCTCATTGAGTAAGCCCGGTGCAGAAGCTGTAGCGGAGGGTAATTGTTGAGTAGCTGCCACATCTTTCACATAGGCATCCGAAGCACTTTTGAAGGTCTCATTGGCTGTACGGATCGGTTCTATCCATCTACTGAGCGTCGCGGTACCTGTCAAATCAATTTTCGTCAACTCCCCCAGCATGTTGTCCACTTGCGCTGATTGCTCATTGTAGGGTAAGCGATTGACACCCATGCCATAGCGATCGGCCACCCGGCGTACTTCCTGAATGGTTCCTAGCATGGCGGCATCATCATGTGGAAAATTGTCTTCGGCTTTTACGTCAAACATAAAGCCGGAAATCAACCGGTCTCTGGCCTGATCGAGGGTTCTTTTATCAGAAGCTGCTTGATCTTTCTGGAGGCTCTCTTTGAACTGATCGAAAGAGGTTTGTACTGCAGTGACCTGATCCGAAACTTCTGGAATGGAACCAACTAGCGACAATACACTTTCAGTAAGGGTTTGAAGTTGCGCCAGCTTAAGGCGCGGAATAGAAATCATTTTAATCATCTTGAATAAATAAGATTTAGTTGTTAATAAAATTTGTTTTGGAACAACCAGGAGGTTGTCTTACAGATATAACGGGGTTGGGTGATTTAGGGTTGTTTAATTTCGAGCGTCATCTCGGGCGCCCGGCTAGGGTTTTCCGGGCCTTAACTTTTTTTCCAAGGACTGGAAAGAACAAGCATACCGCAATGCCATCAAGTTAAGATTTGTCTACGCGACCCGGTCACTACGAAGAATTGAATCGGACCGCCGAGCGGCAGTCTATTACTTATTTCTGCTTCTAAACCGTATTTGAGATTGCTTCGCAGGCCGGTGGCCGGTGCCATCGCAATGACGGTCCTTTTCCTTAACTTAATGGCATTGGGACGTCCCGGCAAAGGGGAATCTCTTTCCACGCTCCTTCAAACAATCAACATAATTCATTCCCGGGAAAGAAACCCTGTTAGGGTTCGAACCCCTAACAGGGTTGTTTCTCCAACTCATCCTCCACCACATCCAGAAAAGCAAACAACGCCGGTAGCGCATCCATAAAGACCTGAAACTCCGCTCCCATTTCTGCCCCCTCCCTCTTCACCTCCTCCAAGGTCAGTCTGCGAATCATACGACTGATCACCTTGATGTCTGTACCCTCCAGCAGCTCCGTCAATTCTAAAACCATCGGCTCAGTAATGGGATAAGACTCGGGGATATGGATTGTTTTGGTGAGGGACATTTGTCAATCAAGTATATGACAAACTTAATCAATTAAGTCATGTTGTCAAACTTTTATATGACACAATTGTCATATGCTTCGTTGACATTTGACTCGTGACGAAAGACGAACTTAAAGTCAAGGTTGGCCAGCGCATCATCGAACTACGAACCCAGAAAGGTTGGAGTCAATCTGATCTAGCCAGGGCTTGTGGAAAAGACCGGCAGGCGATTGAAAAGCTAGAGAATGGAAAGGTGAATCCTACACTTTATAGCTTGTATGAAGTGGCTAAGGCTTTAGGTGTTTCGATGAAGGAGGTGGTTGAATTTTAGGTTGTTTATGTAGATCGAGTTCACCGCTGTTGTAAGGTTTTTTGTTAAAACTACACCTACATAATAGATTTAGTTAATCTTAATGCGACAAATACTATTATCCCTTTTTCAATTCCTCAAGCAACCATTCCAACTTTTGTCTAGCCATACTAATAACATCTAAATATGTTCTGTACGATACGTCACTCCGCTCATTTTGAGAATGTATAAGCCCTTTCACTTTCCCTCCAAGTAGGATTATCTCAATTTTTTGATTATGAAAATATTGATTTAATTCATCTCTATATTCAAGGGCTTGTCTTTCGGTATCCCTATTAATTGTATAACTGGGACGTTTAAATTCTATTAATGTTAAGGTTCTGGTGATATTTCTACCAAACAACAAGTCAGGCCGATCATTTGGGTTTTGTCCTATGTACACTTTCTTAACGACTTTCTCTATTGCGGATTTCAGTCCTTGATCAGAAAAAATAACCGAATAATCATCACCTAAAAGCCAAGTATTGTTTTCAAATACCTTATGAACTGTTGATTCTAATGTATTTGTGTTTGCTACTAGAATATTAAGTTCGTCAAGGAATTTCAATCGGTTTATTACTTGACTAGATATAATACTCATCTCAAGTAACCCAAACTCTGACAAAGAATCGGCTAATAGTTCAACATCATCACTTCTAGATTCTTGAATGTTTTGAATTATGTCCCAATAGTGATCTTTTTCCATCGCTGAAACCAACACCGAAATGACTGTATTAATTCGGTCTTCAGCTTCGCCATAGAACTTTTCCAATGTTTTATAAAGGGCTTTTTGAGCAAAGGGCTTTTTGAACTCCGGTAACTTTTCAAGTTCTTTATTGATCTTTCTTTGATAACGAGCACGAGCCATTTTCATGTCCGTTTTGAAAACCTCATCAACTGAAGATTTCAACTCTTGAGAAGTTTGGGAACTGACTTCTTCAAACAACTTGCTATTATCAATAATAGCCCCGAAATCTGCAGTCACATCATCTTCAAGATCATCACAAATGATCTCACCGTAAACTCTACTTTGAAGCTTTTTAGGTATTATTTCGTCTTCGGAAAGAAAGTTCTTAGGTCGACCTATAATCTTATTGTTAACTCTAACAGCAAGACCAGATTGTTTTACCGGTTTATCTGTAATTGTATATTGAAGTGTCGCCTTTTTGCCGTTTTTTAGATCAATTTCCTGTTCATAAGATCTTCCTTGCAAATCTAAAACTCCAGTATCAGTACCATTGATTGTAATTGAAAAAATCATTTTCTCGACCATAATCTCTCATCAAAATTTCTTTCAATCTTTCTGCGTTTGGATAGTTTAGGTTTTGATTTAAGCCACTCAAAATTATTGTAGTACCATGATCCTGTTCATTACAATCCTCTACCTCAATATGTAATGGAATTTTTTCCAGATCGTATTTCGCTTTCGCTAAATCGTCTTTGTTTATGATTAGCGTTGTAACCTTACCGCCTGCTCTTGTTTCAATTTTCATCTCAGATGCAACCATAAGCCCAGCAAACTTCCCAATGCCCTTTCGTCCTTTGACTTTACGTCCTTTGGATATTGATCGATCCCCTTTACGCGATGTTCTACTATTAGCTATATCTAGGTATTCACTTCTAACTTCGCTTTCTTTCATTCCAGCACCATCATCATCTATGAAAATGGCCGGAGATGGATCGAAATCATTTGGTAATCGAACAATTACATTCTCTGCATCTGCATCATATGAATTATCCACTAATTCCTTCGTTGCTTCTTCTATCGATCGATAAGTTTCTCCTAGAAGTTCAGCAAGCTTAGGATGTACTTTGAAATGTGCGGCTTTACTCATATAGACTAATTGATTCTTATCAACAAATTAGCATCGTATAAACGATATAATGGGATTTAGCTAAAGATCTCTTGCCAAGATAACCCACACCCCTCCCACCACCAACCCATTTCCTGCGAAAAAATCACAAACACACGTGAATTGCCACAAAGCAGAGGATCGCTACCTTTGATAAGCCTTAAGCCCTTCTCATACCATGGTTACTTTTCAACGCCTTATCTTGTTTGGTCTTGATCTGCACTTGCTAAGAGACTTTTATACCCAGCATTTTGGTTTTGAGGTCACGGAGGAAATCCCCGGAGGATGGGTGGTACTACGGAGTTCGGGAGCCGAAATCGCGTTGCACAAAATAGGTGCAGCCTATATCGATCCAACTGAGCCTTTCAATGCCAGCAGCAATTCCAAAATGGTGTTTATGATCGATGAGGAGCTAACGCAACTCAGACAAAAACTGTTGGACAATCAGGTCGACATGCGGGAGGTCTTCGAATACGACAACTACTATTATTGTGATGGAGAAGACCCGGAAGGGAATGTTTTTCAACTCATGCAAAAAGCATCGGAATAACGACGCACCTTTAGTGATTGAGTTAACCCCTCTGGTCTCAGCGAGACGCAAAGACCAGATGAAGCGCGTACGGGTGAATTTGAAGAGTTGAAAAAAGACCCAAAGTCGACAGTAAAAGTCGACAGTAGAGAGGCATAAAAAGAAAAAAGACCGCCTTCGTTCTTTGTCTAGAACTTCGTCGATCCATGTCGGGCTTGTCTTGCCGGACAGGCAGGCTCGTCCGACGGAGACTTATACTCTCAAAAAATAGAACAGCCTTAAAACAAAAAGACCGCCTTCGTTCTTTGTTTAGAACTTTGGCAAAGAAAGTCGGGCCTGCCTTGCCGGACAGGCAGGCTCGTCCGACGGAGGCTAACAGGAATCAGAAATAAATAATGGTTTATAAAAGAAAAAGGCCATCTTCGTTCTATTGAACTATGATGTTGTAAGTCGGGCTTGTCCGACGGAGACTTATACTCTCAAAAAATAGAACAGCCTTAAAACAAAAAGACCGCCTTCGTTCTTTTTTAGAACTTTGGCGGTCTCCGTCGGGGTGGCAGGATTCGAACCTGCGGCCCCCTGGTCCCAAACCAGGTACACTAACCGGACTGTGCTACACCCCGCGATTAAACCATTTTATTGGTCTAATTCTTATTGCTTGCCAGCATGATCAACGATCTGATTGCTGAAAGCGGACGCAAATGTAAAAGATTTTCGGATAATCAAACAGCAGCACACTAAATTTTCATCCCAAATTTTTCTTTTCTTCCTCTCCTTTTGTTCGCAGTGCTACATTACTCATCACATCTTCACCGATTTACTAATGATTGTTAGTCTCAAGATGAAAAGTGGGGTTATTTTGCCCGCTTATTGTATACTATTTATGATGTCTATTGACGCTCTGTCTAAGTTTACTACTATTGTTTGTTTGAGTGGGATTTTAATCCTCTCCGGATGTAAATCCACCAAATCCCAACCCTCAACAGAATCCCCTCAAAAAAGCCTTCATGAATTAACGCAAGAGAAATATGGTAGCTCCGCTATAACGACCTATAACAAAAGCAAGACCCATGCCCTTGTGAGTAAGGTCCAGAAGGATAAAAATGCGGCTTTTGCCTCGGTCGACTTTTTCATTTATGAGGCAAGCGAAGGTGAGATTATTCTTGAAGATTTTATCAATCAAGGTAAAGTTGCATGGCAGGATAACAACCAAATACGTGTGTCTGTCACCACCGGTGTGCCTCAGGAAGGTGCATCAGCAGGCTACGTTTTCAATGTAACAACACGAAAGAAATCCCCAATTAAAAATTAACCCGAATGAGAAAAGCGTTCGTCGCATTGATCCTTGTAACTCTGGTTGCCGGATCAATTTACTTTATTAGTCAACCTGAAAGTTCCAAAACCGCTCTTGTTGATCAAACCCAGAATAAGAAAGAAAAGCTCCCTGAAACGGACCGTCCTGACTTATATCTACAGTTGCATCAGTACCTGCAAACGGAAATAGGTGCCGAGAAACCTGCATATGAATTAGGTTATGAGCTCAAAGAATACAGAGCTGCAAAAATTGCTGCCACCAAGAAACTCGTTGCCAGCAGAACTGAAGAGGTAGTATGGGACGAAAAAGGTCCTGGAAACGTGAGTGGACGAACTCCAGGCATTTGGATCGATCCCGACGATGCTTCGGTAAACACCTGGGTGCTTGGATCTTCCGGAGGCGGAATTTGGAGAACAACAGACGGAGGCGACACCTGGTCAAATCAGACAAATGACCTCCCTAATCTGACCGTCTCGTTGCTGGTGGGCTCTGAAGCCAATACCAATGTGATCTATGCAGGAACAGGACGTAGACATAATGCAGGGAATCCATTAAGCGGCAATGGGATCATGAAAAGTACCGACAGAGGTCAAACCTGGACCTTACTTGAAAGTACGCTAACCTCAAGATTTGCCAACATCACAGGGATAGCCGTCAATCAGGCCGATGAAAACGAATTGGTCGTTTCTACTACGACTGACACCAACTCCAACAGTTTTGGTTCTTTTCTACTGAAGAGTATGGATGGAGGAGCTACATGGGAGCAACTAAGGCAATCAGGAAGTCGGATTCAGCAGGTCCTTGCCGCTTCCGATGATTTTAATCTTCAATTTGTCAGCGTCAATAGCACGGAAATCATACGAAGCGTTGATGGCGGAGAAACCTGGGAAACCATCTTTACACCAGATAGCCTTCACGACGAAGCGCAAACCTGGCTCAGAGCAGAAATGGCCCTTGCTCCCAGCAATCACAATCGCCTGTATTTATCCTTGCAAATCGATGAGGATGGTTCTCCCGATTCTGAACTTTACATGACTGATGATCAGGGAGCAACCTGGTCACGGGTCATTGGCGAAGGAAACGCGAATGATTTCAGAAACTGGTTAGGCAGACAAGGCTGGTATGACAATACCATAGCGGTCCACCCTTACATTGATACCTGTGTATTTGTAGCGGGCGTGAGTCCGATCCTGAAAATTACACTGGATGAAGCGTTGAACGACTCTTTATACAGCGGCACGCTAGACGTCATTAAAGATGCCAATGGCCAATATAATATTGAAGGTGAAAGACAAGTCGGTTCTAAAGGTGTGCATGTTGATCACCACAACCTGACCCTATGGCCTATCAATGATGAAACACAAGACTATGTCCTATTCAATGGCAATGATGGTGGAATAGCCGTTTCAACTGATCAGGGGGAAACGTTCACTCAAACCGGATCCTGGGCTAACTTCAGAACTGGTGGCAACTTTTCGACTTTCCGCGGCTACAACACCGTAGAATTTTATGGCGTTGATAAGAAAAACGGAGAAGACCGATACGTGGCAGGGTCACAAGACAATGGCTCCTGGGTTTCCGGTGTAGATCCGGACGAGAATAGTAACTGGGTGCTCGCTCCAAGCGGAGATGGCTTCTTTGCTGCCTGGCACTACAACAACCCCAACCTGATCATTGAATCCGCTCAGAACAATTCTATCTGGAAAAGTACAAATGAGGGACAAACCTGGAATTTCGTACCATTACCCGGTAGTGAAGGACCTTTTGTAACGGAAGTTGAAAGTTCCAAGCAAGATCCTGATTTGGTATTGATGTCTGCCCCCGAAGGAGTGCTTCGATCAAGAGATTTTGGAGAAAACTGGGAAATCCTCTCCATGCCTGACACCTGGGCATACAGCGGATTCTCTACCCGGATAGCCATCTCACTGGTTAATCCTGACGTAGTATGGTCCGGTGCCTCTATTGGCAATGGTGCTTTGATCGCTCGCTCAACCGATGGCGGAGATACCTGGCTACCCACCGGGGCCTATGACGAAGCTAATCGAGGAGCGGTGACCAACATCAACACGCACCCCGCAGATGAAAACACCGCTTATGCGTTATTCTCTCAGGCCAATGGCCCGAAAGTACTGCGAACTACCGATGGCGGAGAAACCTGGGCTGACATTTCCGGGTTCAATGGCAACATTCAGGAAAGTACCAATGGCTTCCCCGATGTACCTACTTTCTCCCTATTGGTGATGCCATTTGATCACGACATCATCTGGGTCGGTACCGGTATAGGCATTGTTGAAAGTATCGATGGTGGTGCCACCTGGGCATTGAAGACGGATCATAATTTACCCGCTGTGTCTGTGTGGGACATGCGTATCGTCAATGACGAAGTAGTTATCGCCACACATGGACGAGGTATTTGGTCGGCGACATTACCTGAACTAGCTGGCTATGAACCTCCTGCAGCCTTTTTATCACCAGTGCTGACAGTGCAAGATCAGACCTACAAAACGACCATTACCGGTAGATCCGCTCTGAGATCCGTTTATGACTCGACCAGGATCATCGCTCGAAGTAACCGCGATCAGTTCGATGATATCGTCATCCATGAACAAATGTCCAATGAGGCCGGCGATGTGGTAAACTGGACATTGGACCTTTCCACTACGCTGGCCAGCATTGGAGGAGATCAACAGGTCGACATCATTCACAGCTCCTGGAGTGAAGGAGTAGAAAAAACAAGGGAATCGACCGTCAGAATTATCCAGTTGAATGATGCGGTGAATACTTTTTTCCACCCTGTAGACGGAGATATTGTTGGTAATTATATCATTGATGGCTTCAGTGTGTCTCGTTCACTTTCCATTGAAGGGAATGCTTTTCATTCGCCACACCCCTACGCACCAAATCGACTCCTCGCGTTCACTATACGAACACCTTTCACACTCGATGCTGATACAGCGATTCTGAATTATTTTGACGTTGCTATCGTAGAACCAGGGAATGATTTTGGAGAAGCGTTTTACGATTTTGTCGCCATAGAGGCTGTTAAATTACCCTTGGAAACCGATGTGCCTGAGTGGGTTCGATTGGTCAAATATGATGCCCGACAACACAGCGATTGGCTCGATGCTTACAATACCGACCCAAACGCCACTCCCTCCGCTGACCTGTTCAAAGCACAGAGAGTTGACCTATATGAAAGCGGAAATTTCCAACAAGGCGATGAAGTACTGGTACGATTCATTTTGTCTTCTGATCCTGGAGCTGAGGGATATGGTTGGGTAGTGGATAATATTGGCTTCAATTCCGAGGGTGCAATTGTCCTCTCATCACCGAGGAATATCACCAACGAGTCTTTTGAAGTATATCCGAATCCTGTGCAGGAGGTGGCTTCATTTACCTATCGACTAGCTACAGCCGGTGAAGTGAAAATGAATATTTACAACCTGGAAGGAAGGTTAATTGATCACATCGAATTAGGATTTTTGAACCCGGGCGAGCATCAATACGAATACTTGACATCCGGGATGGAACCTGGAGTTTATATAAGTCGAATCCAAGTTGGAAGTAACACTCAATCTCTGAAGTGGATCCTGAAGCAATAGTTTAAATCAACGATATTGAAGTAACAATCAACCGCTAAAAGGGGTAATATGTGAAAAAATAATCAGTTAAAGCGAGGCTTATCCCTCGCTTTTTCCTTTTAACGCAAGGAACTTCAGCATTCTCATTCAGTTTTTTTATCTTCGAATCTCTGTTTTTATTAAAAAAACCGGCGTATTTCTATGAGTAAAGGAGCTATCTACTTTGTAATTATGCTAGTGGTCTTTGGAGCATTTGCCTTGTACACAAAGGTATTGGACGACTCCAAGCCCGCTCTTCTCACCGAACAAGCAGTCGAACCTGACTTACTTTTAGACAACAGTAAGTTCTATTTAAAGGAGCATGCTTATGAAAGATCTTTGGACCAGTTAGATGGAGCGATCAAAGCCATACGGGAAATCGAACTGGATCTGGATGAGGAAAGTAAAAGAATTCTGGAGTTCTCGATATCAGAATTAGAACTGGTCCGTCAAGAAATGGAAATGGATTCATTGGTTACCGCTGACTTGAATGAAGCGTTTTCCGATGCATTGAATGCCCTCACCATTGCTGAATTGAAAGTTTCAGAAATTCTCTTGAAACAAAATCATCCCAAAGATGCGCTTGTCGCACTGAAATATGGCATGTATCATGTCAAACACGCCTTAAAGTACTCCCAGGGAGATAAAAAGGAATATGAGATCCACATTTATCAGGAAATTGATGAGTTACTCGAAAACAATTCACTCTCCGAAGAAGAAATGATCGAAAAGCTTGAAGCCATGATTCATGAATTGGATATCCTCGTAGAAGGTGAAAAAGCGGCCAATAGTCATTAATTGGACTGAACTTCCATGAACAAATTCTTGAAACGAACGATCATATTTCTGGTGTCTCTGACCGTTCTACTCCTTATTGCGTACCAGGGATTGATTGCATACACCAAATCATTTAGTCCCGAGCAATCGGCGACTTTTAAAGATGGCGATCTGGAAATTGAGATCACGTACAGCAGCCCCAGCAAGAAGAATCGCGAAATATTTGGCAGCCTGGTGCCTTTTGGAAAAGTATGGAGAACCGGTGCTAATGAAGCTACCGTGTTTTCGACTTCCCAGGACATCAAAATTGGAGGGAAAGTTTTACCTAAAGGTCAGTATACCTTATTCTCGATTCCCGGAGCTGATTCCTGGGAGATCATATTCAATAAAGAGCAATATGACTGGGGAATTAACTATGATGGTACTACTCCACACAAGCCCGAAGCTGACGTACTCAGAGCGAAAGCTTCCGTACTCATGTCGAATGGAGTAAAAGAACAGTTTGGCATTTACATCGATCGCGTAGAAGGGATCGTATTTGAGTGGGATCGTACGAGGGCAGTATTGGCTTTTGAATAACGTGGCCCAAAAGCTTGTTTTCTATACTGTCATTATCTTATTCTTTCTGGGATGTAAGGAAGGAATTGAAACCACACCTCCTAACTCCTTTGCCAGTTACCTTCAAGAATCATCCCTCACCCCTGTAAACGACCTCATTGCATGCGCCGCCAATAATCTAGGCACCATTGACAATGGCATCGCAGATTCAGTGGCCATCTTTTTCCTGCCCATTTCAGGGGCAAGCAATTTCCGGTACTTCGAAACTGAAAATGACGATATCGATCAACATGATCACAACTTGTATTTTGAAAGACCAATTGAAGATTCTCCGGTCTTCGGAGGTCACTTAAGAAAATTCACCCGAGAAGCTACGACCTCAAAAAAATGGTGCCTTGTGACCTTCGAGCGAGGAGACAGTCTGTATTACGCCAATCCGATATTGCTCAAATCACCAGAAATCAATACGGAAATCAATATGGATCTACTTACCATCGATAAGACAGATGTACTAAGGCCTATATTCAGCTGGCAAGATGGTGCCATAGATGAAAATGTGATCTATTTCCAGGTGATCAGTGATGCCGAAGACAACCTGATCTCCGGCACTTATACCCTTGAAAAATCTTTTCAGTTTTACGAACTTTCCAATGTCGTCCTCAATGTCAATGATATTACTCCAGCTCCGGTTCTCCAGGAAAATGAGTCATACTATTTCACACTTATGGCTGTGAGTATTGACAACTGGGTGAACCTGATCATCAGGACTCCTTTTGAGACTGGAGAGTGAGAAAGGCAAATCAATCCCTACCTTTGTAAAGCTCTTGAGTGAAGCGTCCCTGCGACTTGACTATTTCTACCATTTCCGGATGGGACTTTTTCAGAAATCTTGAACCACATTCTGATATTTTACAATCCCCCTGCCCCCTTTGTAAAGGGGGATTAATACGCTACAGTGTTCTCACTTGCATCCTTTTAACAATCTGTAGTTCTTGTCAGGAAGTAATAAAGAGGAGAATATCAATTTCCCGTCGTTCCCAACATGAAACCGGGTATTGGTGGAGGGCCCGGAGGGAGAATAGGTTTGTAAACGTAATCTCCTTTTCTTCTCAGGAACTCTGCTCTGATCTTCTCTCTTAAATCCGCACTTTCATAGACATCCACCATTGTCATAGCTAAAGCTTTGGAAGCCTGGATCATTCCTTTGTGACCGATGCTCATTCCTCCACAGGCTACTACGGCCCAGGAATGCCACGGGGTATCTTTCGGAGCAGTTGTCGCATTCAAGCGGATCACCGGCACCAGCCAGCTTACGTCACCTACGTCTGTAGAACCACCCATCGGATGTTCCAGGGTTTCTTCAAGTGGTCTGATCTCGCTATCCATTCCTACTTCAGGTTTTCCAGTGGCCCTTTGGATGCCATAGGCAAATTCCTTCTCTTCATCCGTGTAGGTGATTTCACCCAGGTATTCCAGGTTAGCCTGCATCTTCTCTCCTCCTGTTCGGTTCACCAGAATCTCATGAACACCCGAAATCAGTGATATCTTGTAATCTACATTGGCCATGATGGCTGCTCCTTCTGCAATCCGTTCCACTTGTTTCCAAACCGCTTCCATCCCCGATCGTCTGGTGTCACGGACCCGAGTCCAGATTCTGGCATAATCAGGAACTACGTTAACTACTTTACCAGCATCCTGAATGTCGTAATGAATACGCACGGTCGGTTTGATGTGTTCACGGTAATAGTTGATACCGGTTGTATATAATTCCAGTGCATCACTGGCATCTCTACCGTTCCACGGGTCTGAAGAAGCGTGAGCAGCCTGTCCATAAAACTCTACTTTAAAGTCTACCAGGGCAAGCGAACTTTGAACCGCCGCCTTGGTGGAAGCTGAAGGATGCCAGTCAAAACAGACATCCAGATCATCGAATAATCCGGCCCGGGCCATCCACAGTTTACCAAAAAACTTCTCTTCAGCCGGCGTTCCAAAGAACTTTACCGTACCTTTCAACTTCCCTTGTTCGATCAATTCTTTGATCGTAACCGCCGCCCCTAAACTGGCCACACCAAACAGGTTGTGCCCACATCCGTGACCCGCACCACCAATGTTCACAGGATCTTTTGTTGCAACAGTCTTTTGAGACAAGCCTGGCAATGCATCGAACTCTCCCAGTATTCCGATCACCGGTTCTCCGGAACCATAGGTTGCCACAAAAGCCGTAGGAATTTCCGCAACTCCTTTTTCAACCGTAAACCCTTGAGATTCTGCATATTTGATCAAAACTTCTGATGATTTAGCTTCTTCGAAAGCCACTTCTTCGAAACTCCAGATCTTGTCACTCATTTCGATAAATTCATCGGCATGGCTTTCAACAGCAGTAATTACTGCTTGTTTGTTTTTTGAGATCTTTCCTTTCTTCTGACCAATGGCTGCCACAAAAAGGCAAGCCACAAATAATGTGGATAGGATGTATTTGTTCATTACCAGGTTAATTAAGGAAGAGGCACAAAATCCCCCTTCCGATTGATTCGAAACTAAATATAATTAAACCGAGTTTTTCGGCCTATTGGCCCACGAAGAAGACGGCATTTGCTACAAGTAATTTACCATTATGCCAAAACGCGCGAAACAACGGGTTGTCGACAAAATAAACGATTTGTCCTCCTCCATGCCTTTCTACCCCCATTGTAAGAGATTTCTCAGCAAACTGCTTCACGTAATTTCCAGCAAAACCACTCATATGATCGGAGGATGATTTAATGTAGCCCACATTCCCTGAGCTTAAAAGGCCATATCTCGAACTGGAAGTTTTCAATGAGAAATATTCCCTTCCATAGCCGTAAGCCAATGGATGGGTATTGTCCAAAGTGACTTTGAATACAGCACCAGGAACGACTTGTTGCATGTAATTCCTTTCCTGATCAGCGTAATTGAGCAATTGTCTTTCATCCTGGATCTCGTCCTGAATCTTCTGAAAAGCAGCCTTTTCATCGTCATCCGTATATCGCGATAGATTAGCATAATCGGAATCACTGAAAGAACGCAAGGCTCCCTGAATAAGGATTAATTTTCCTCCATCTCTGACCCACTCATCGATCGTCTCAAAATCCGAACTTTCCAATGACCTGTATCCTCCATCCGGCATGACCAACACCTGATATGCTGATAAGTCGACATAACTCAGATCATCTGAAGGCAGGTTAGAAACCGGATAACCCAACTCTTGTTCAAAATAGTACCAGGTTGCCCCATAAGACAAAGAGCTTGTCCCTTCTCCAGCGACCATCGCGACTTTCGGGGCATTGAGATATCTGATGTCGCTGGATCCAATATCGGGCCCATTCTGAGCAAACCCGGTCGAAACCGCAACCAGTTCCTGATTTTGTTCATTGGCGATATCGGCGATCAGAGATTCAAAGTTGTTGAATTGTGTATTGTCTCTTCTGGCAATTACCAGTGTACCGCGATCATAAGATTGACCTTCATAAGTCATTGGAACCGTTGTGAACCGCACCTTAACTTTTTGTTTGATTAATTCTCCTAAGAATCTGGCATCATTCATATGCGACCAACGGGCCATATAAGCGTATACATCCTCAGAAGCTTCATTCTCTGCAAAGGCATCGCCACTATTAGATTCTCTAACATCTATTTTACTTGTAGTGGCATACCCTTCTACCCCATAGGCATAAGGCAAACTCCAGGTAGTAATGTCGTAGGTCAGTGAATCGGAAAGGGCAGTCTGCGGCTCAAGTAGTATATGAGCCAATACACTTTTGGGTTGATAGGCACTGATCACCAGGTCATTCGACCCTATAGAGAATGTGGCGTCTTTCCCCGTTTGATAATTGTACCCTTTCAGGCCTCTTCCCGAAGCAGAACCATGGGTAATTCCCTGCTTATCCAACCATTTTTTGATATCTGCCATCTTTTCCCGGTCATCTGTTTTAAGCACGAACGTTTTGTATTTCCCCGGAGGGTTGGACAAACCTGCTTCAAAGAAAGATTCAAATTCCGTTAGCATTCTTTCTCTTTGATTGTACGCCACCTCAACGGTGGACATGCCCGTAGTATGATGACGATCAATACGGTCACGAAGCGTAAGGGTATCGCCTTCCTGTTTGATCACTCCCAAACCTGCACGCCCGGAGCCTCCTTGTTCGTAGGTCATTCCGATCGCACCATTGTAGGTAGGATAAGTATCCCCATAACTGGGGTATAAAAGGTCAAATCTTTGCTTTGTGAAATAGAACCAGCCGTTTTTATCAAAGTATTTGGCATGATTCAGACCAATCTGATTCTGGAACTCACGCTGCCAGTTTGTGATCAATTCATGAAAAGGCTCGGCGGCTGGCGCAAAATAATAGGGACTGTTCACTCCTTGCTCGTGAAAGTCTACATGAACTTGTGGCAACCACTGGTTGTAAATGTCCATGCGTTGTTGTGATTCAACTTGTGATTGCCAGGCCCAATCACGATTCAGGTCAAATAAGTAATGATTGGCGCGCCCTCTGGGCCAGGGCTCCAAATGCTCAATAGAAGATGGATCGGGATTGAAAGGTTGATTGCCATACTGCCAGTAAAAATTTACATAGCGATCTCTCCCATCAGGATTGATACAAGGGTCAATGATCACGACCATATCATCCAACCAGGCTTGCTTGTCAGTCAGAATTTCGTAGATCGTTTGCAATGACGCCTCCGTACCCACCGCTTCATTACCATGAACATTGTAGCTTAACCAAACGATTCCTTTGTTCGTGGATGGACTCCCATCTTCCAATTTGGCACGTCGCAAGTTATCCGTTCTGATCGCTTCCAGGTTATCAAGGTTTTCTTTGCTGGACACAAATGCCAGTAATAAGGGTCGATCTTCGTAGGTGCGACCATACTCGATCAATTGAACATTGTCAGAAGCTTCGGCCAATGCTTTGTAATAACTAACTACCTGATGATGGCGAGTAAATTGATCTCCTAACTCGTAACCAAGAAAATCGGCAGGACTTGGAATTTGGGCTAATGCCCCGCTAAGCATTAAAACACTAAAGCATGCAAACAGAACGCGTTTCATAGTATAATTTAAAAGGTTGCTTGATAACAGGCTCCAAGATAACCGTCTCCTGTTAGGATTGGAAAATATCTTCTTTGAATGGTAGGTCAGGTACTAATCGATATTAGGACAGGTTCTTCTATAGGCAATTTCCACCCCGACAAATTCATTCCATTCTTCGATCGTCATGTTGCGGGTAAGATGTAAACAGGCTCGTTCAGCCAACACGGAAGCTTGCACTGGCCATGTACGAATGAATTTATCACGACTTCCCGTGAGCACTTTTGTCCCGGATGGATCGAAAGATCCCGTCATCACCCAATCTTCATGATCATCCAGCAACACAGGCAGTTTTCTGGAATCACTTAAATCCCAAATACGAGCGGTTTTATCACGACTGGTGGTCAACAGTAAGCGACTGTCCGGACTGAAGTTAATATCCGTTACCGTGCTGGAGTGACCAGATATAAGGCGTTCGATTTTCTTCTGAAAAATATTCCAAAGAATGACATCACCTCTGTCCCTTCCTATCGCCAACAGCTTACCATCCGGGCTAATGTCCAGGCAATTGATCGCTGGTGAACCCAAATCATAACCGAAATAAGATTGTTCTTCCCAACCTTGCAACACACCATCCAGTGTTCCGGCGTAAATCGTTCCATCTGCTTCATCTACCTCTAACGACAACACCTGAGAAGTGGCCTTACCTACTTCCCGCGTTTGTGTCTGGAAACCTTTGATCAACAACTCCCCGGATTTGGTCACCGAAAGGTATTGTTGTTCTTTAGGCATAAAAATCGCCGTTTGAACGGGCTCCGGGTCACGGACAGAGAGAATATCGTTACCCAGTTGTTGCTCTAAAGAAACCAGTTCCACTCCCTCTTGATAGAATACAACCATCAACCAACGCCCATCCGCGGAGACGTCAATGGAACGAACAATCTCATCCGACTCAAAAACTACTTCAGGAATGGCCTTTGGATTATCCAGACTCCATTTCAAAACGGAACCGTCGGAGGAAGCAGAGTAATATGATTGTTGATCTTTGCCCAGTTTGATGGATGTGACCGTCTTTTCGTGTCCGAGTTGCTGATTGTATGCCAACATCCGAACCGAATCATAATTCAGGTACTTATTCGCCTCATGCAGTGCCGAATAGACATTGAGGTGAGAGACATAAGGTTCACTTTCACTTGTGGCCCAAAATTCATAAGCCTGTCGGGCAATCAGGGCCTTCAATTCCGTTAAATAACCGGGCATGACCAGTGATCTTTGGGACATTGACATTACCAGTTCTGTGGTTCGCAACTCCTTTAGTCTTTGTTGCAGTCTTTCGATACTTTCCGGAGGAAGAGATTCGTCATTTTGGGCCACTGCACCAAGCGTAGCCACTAGCAGAAGGACAGATGTGAGCTTTAGTCGCATGTAAATGATCACTTAATTCGTCATGTTTAATTTAAGGGAATACGGTGAGAATTTTGTACATTTATCATAAATCTGCCAAGATTTATGAAATTACAACTAACCTGCCTGGCCTTAGTTTTCCAATTGTGCCTCCTGGCCCAGGACCGTGGATTTAAATTGGTCAAATCTTCTTCGGCCGACCATCTGGAAGTGTTCTACGAAAACAGTTACGCACTGGTAATTGGTAACAACCATTACACACAGGGATGGCCTGATCTGCCTGGCGTAGAAAAAGACTTACATCTGGTTTCGCAAGCGCTAATGGCTAAAGGATTTCAGGTGGAAAAGGCGCAAAACTTATCTAAAGAGGAACTTGATAGTGCTTTTTCATCTTTTATCCTGAAATATGGAAAATCGATCAACAACCGACTCCTCTTTTACTTTGCCGGGCATGGACATACTATCGAGACCAACTACGGAGATAAATTAGGATACATCGTCCCCACGAATGCTCCAGATCCGAATATTGATGCCATGGCCTTTCAATCCCAATCCATGGAAATGGCACAACTTGAGATCTATGCAAAAAGGATCGAATCTAAACATGCTCTTTTCGTATTTGATGCTTGTTTTTCCGGGTCTTTGTTCGGCGCTTCCAGGGCCATACCAGAGGTCATTTCCTATAAAACGCGACAACCCGTTCGTCAATTCATCTCGAGTGGAGCCGAGAATGAAAAAGTCCCGGATGAAAGCATATTCAGAAGGCAATTTGTAGATGCCATTTCCACTTCCCTGGCAGATTATAACGAGGATGGTTACCTGACAGGAACTGAATTGGGCCGATTTCTCCAAACTTCAGTCATCAATTACAGTCGAGGTAGCCAACACCCACAATATGGGAAGATCAACAATCCATCACTCAACCGCGGTGATTTCATATTTGCTGTGGGTACAACAAAGCTTACCGGTCCTTCAGAAACTCCATTTCTATCCAAAAAGCAGGTGGGCGCGGTATCGCTCTCCAGTGAACTTGGAGGAGATTTTTACTTAGATGGTCGTCTACTGACTGCTATCCGGAGTTTCACACAAATTCCCATCAATGACATCAGTCCCGGGTTACATACATTTGAGATCAAAGGAAAAGAAAGTTGGAAAGCTGATGTTCAGATTATTGCTGACTCGACAATCAGCATTGACGTAAAGTCAAAGGTCATAACCGATGATCGCTCCTCTTTCATAGATCTGACTTACGTTCGTGGCGGTACTTTCCCGATGGGTTCAGATTTGGAATTAGGAGAACCCGATGAGTCGCCGGTTCACTTTATCACCGTAAATGATTTCGAAATAGGCACCTACGAAGTTACTGTGGGACAATTCGAGTCTTTCATCAAAGCAACGGGCTACCAGACAGAAGCGGAAAAGGCCGGATGGGCCTGGGGAATGGAAGGCGGTGACTGGGTGAAAAAACCAGGCTTATCGTGGAAAAACAATACCCAGGGAGAGATTGCCTCGAACAATCAGCCCGTTGCATTCGTGAGCTGGAACGACTGTCAGGCTTTTATCATGTGGTTATCTGATATGTCCGGGGAAAACTTCCGTTTACCCACAGAAGCAGAATGGGAATACGCCGCCCGCGGAGGCATACATTCACTGAGTAAAACCTACGCAGGAGGAGACCGGGCGTCTGATTTGGGCTGGTTCAGTTCCAATAGTCCTGACGGCATTCAATCGGTGGGCCTGAAAGCTGCCAACGAGTTGTTACTCCATGACATGTCCGGAAATCTTTGGGAATGGTGCCAGGACTGGTACAGTGAACAGTATTATAAACAAAGCCTGTCCAGTAATCCTTCAGGAGGCCTAAAAGGTGAATTCAGGGTATTGCGTGGAGGCTCCTGGAAAAACAATGAGCGAAGTGGGCGGATCACAAACCGTCACAAGAACCGTCCTAACGAAAGAGATGGATTTACGGGTTTCAGGGTAGTCAGGCAAAACTTATGATGCAATGAGATACAGCATTATCACAACGTTTTTCTTTGGCATCCTGAGTATCTCCCAGGCACAATCTCCCCATGACGTCTCTCCAAACCATCTCTATCAAGCGAGTCATGCCCTACTGATTGGTAATGCCGATTATCAGGTAGACTGGCCCCAGTTACCGGGCGTAAAAAAAGACCTCAAAGCCGTTAAAGAAGTTTTGGAAATGCATGGATTCCGGGTTGACGTGGGTCTGGATTACAGCAAAACACAAATGGACAGTGCTTTTTCAGCTTTCATTGCCGCACATGGAAATACGGATTCAAACCGTTTACTTTTCTATTATGCCGGACATGGCGAAACCGTTAAAACTTCCTATGGCGAATCACTTAGTTATCTGGTTCCCGTAGATGCTCCGGGAGCTATGAATGATGTCAATCTGTTTCAAGGTAAATCCATGGAAATGACACAAATTGAGATCTACGCCAAACGTATACAGAGTAAGCATGCGCTTTTCCTGTTTGATGCTTGCTTTGCTGGTAGCATATTTGGCCAGTCACGAGCCTATAATGAGGCGCTCAACTATCAACTCTCTCAACCTGTTCGGCAATTCATTACCAGTGGGGAAGCGAACGAAACCGTCCCCGACGAAAGTACCTTCCGAAGGGAATTGGTCAGGGCGCTAAGCAGTAATATCGCAGACGAAAATGGAGATAGTTTTCTGACAGGTTCCGAATTGGGAACTTTTCTTCAGGATCAAGTGGTGTCAGGTACCAACGGAAGGCAGCATCCTCAATTTGGAAAGATTCGAAACCCTTCGCTGGACAAAGGTGAGTTCGTCCTCTTATTGAATCCTGAGACACGCCATTTATCTACCCGGTCAGCCTTCAAGCCAAGTGTCGGTAAAGCTGCCACTCTGGAGCGGTACGGGCAACTGGAGGTAAAATCTGAAATGGATGGTATCTTATCCATGAATCAAGAGCAAACATTCATCATCTCCGCATCCGAGCCTTTGAATCTGACTTCTTTGGCTTCCGGATTCTATGAACTCAGTTTTGTCGGTGATGAAAATTGGAAAGGGTCCGTCAAATTAGAAGTCGGTAAAACAGTAACCCTTGAGATCAAGCCTTACGTCAATAAAGCCATCAGAAATGTGTTCATGTCCATGTCTTACGTAGAAGCCGGTACCTTCATGATGGGTGATGCAGATGGTGGGCCCGATCATAATGTCGTGCATCCGGTAACCTTGCCGGCTTTTGAGATAGGGACATATGAAGTCACCGTAGGGCAATTTTCTCAGTTTGTGGAGCAAACCGGATATGTTACGGAATTGGAGCGGATGTCCGGAACACATCTCGTCCTTGATAGCGAAGGGGGACTTCAGAAAAAAGAAGGGATGAATTGGCGGTATGGTCCGGATGGAAACCTGGTAGAAAACATGGAAAAACCAGTGGTATTTGTTTCGTGGAATGATGCCATGGCATTTGCAAAGTGGATGTCCGAAAACGACGAAGGCACCTATCGATTGCCAACTGAAGCCGAATGGGAATTTGCGGCTCAGGGTGGCATCAGAAGCAAAGGGTTGCTTTTTGGTGATTCCACAAAGGCTGAATCATCTAAGAATCCTCAACTACTAGGTATTGGCGACGAAGAGGCCTTACCCAATGAATTGGGTATACTTCATTTTGATGGCAGCGTTTCCGAATGGTGCCTGGATTGGTATGACAAAAACTACTACCGGAGATCATCAGCAAATTCCCCAATGGGCCCCAATACTGGTCAAATGAAGGTGATACGAGGAGGTTCATGGATTTCAGAAAAAGCAATGAATCTGCTCACCTATCGAAAAAAGACTTCTCCCAGACTTTGCAGCTTTTCGGATGGTTTCCGGGTGGTCAGGGAATTAAAGGAGTAGCCCTATTCGAACCGATCCATATAAAAACTGAATCCTTTTCCATCCGCGCCCAGCACTTCCACAAAAAGTCGATCCGCTGTTTCGGGCCTATATCGGATCTTGACCGGAAAATCATGTTGTGGGTTTTCAAACGACAACCATTCTTTCTCAGCCTTGTTCAGGGTGAATGGAATCGCCGCTCCCTGATTCTGATCGGGTACGGTGGCCGAATATACCGTGGCACCTTCCTCCCCTACGATCTTTAAGGTTTCTTTGATGATCTTTTGGCCATCCTTCAATTTGTAAGCGTATCCGGTCAGGCCGTTTTCTCCTCGTTCCCATACTTCATATGATTCCCGACCTTCTACTTTCCAGGAACCTTCCAGTATATCAATATTTACCTGAGCAAGACTTAAAAAAGGTGTGAAAAGTATGCTGAGAAAAAGTAGTTTTAAATGACTCATGATTGTTTTTAACAGCGAACCTAGAATGATCGATAAAGGGAGTATTGTAAAAAACCGACAGGAGAAGAAGTATAATCTGAGTCAAGCATGTCATTCAAAATGAAGTAAGAGATTATTTCTGTTCTTTTTCCATTGAAGAAAAAGAACCAAAAATTCTAGGCCGGATTCATTTTTTAACGCTTTTAGTCCAATAGAGCAGGAATAAAATAAACTCACTATTTAATGTATTCAATCAAATGAGAGACCACTATGCTCGAACAGAATTTTATTCTTATCTGCTCTTCATTGAATCAAAAATCTAAAATGAATCAAGGCCATCCTACACGTAATTCCGATAAAAATGATTGCGTAATTGGTTTCAAATCTTCACAATGATCACATGTCTAACTAATTGAAATAGGAATAATGATCTATGCCTATTTCAAAAAGAAATTGGCAAAGGTCTGATCGTCAAACCCATATTTAGAAGGATCTTCTCCCGTGAATTCCTGGAAGTTTTTGATGAAGTGCGTTTGATCATAATAGCCCGCCTTATATGCTACCTGAGCCCAATTGTCAGGCTTTTCATTGACAATTTTGAAAATGTAGGCATGGCGAATGATGCGACAATACTTCTTCGGAGAGAGTCCTACATGGAGCCTGAAATACCGCTCCAGTGTTCTCTCTGACATCCCTGCTATTGCGGTCAATTCCTGCACAGTAATCATGCCATTTTCCGCCAGTATTCGACGAATAATCTGTTGCATAGCCGATACCTGATCCCAATCCTGTTCGCTGATCCATTCTCCGGTAACCCTGCATTTATCCTCAAAAGAGTGATTACTAATTCCTATTTCTCTCAATCTATCCCAAGCTCCGGTATTCGGAAGTGAAATCACCTGATCTAATAAGGAAGAAGCCTCTAAATCAAAGAGTGTATGCAAAGTCCAGGGTTGCAGTTTGATCGCAAACATGCGCGCGGTGCCCGTATTCCGCAGGTGAAAAAATCGCGTGGCCTGGCCCGCCAATAAGCTAAGTGACTGTCGCTCCCACTTTCCTGAAATATCAATTTCATAAGGATCACCGTAGTGGAAAATTACTTCAGGGTAACCATCGGGAATAATTTTCTGTGTGATAGGTTCTTCCGGATCACCATCCACCATCCAAAACCATTTGACCCAATGGGCAAGTTCGCCAGTTGTTGCTTGCTGAAAATATTGCACATGGGAAGATAAGCCATTGCATTGAAATGCAGCAAGGGTAAAGCCAGGATAGGGCAAGTAAAAGCGGATGGCAGCGGGGCCTGTAGCCTGGCTACCCACGAGGAGGGTAGTGAGCAGGACACATGGGGCAGGAAGTGAGGATTTAAAAACTGTTTCGTCAACCGATTTGGATGTATGTTTACGGTTATGGAAAATCACGACCCCAAGCGCATAGGTTATCTGCTGGAACGAACCACACGGATCATAAAGCTGAGCTATTCGCAATCATTCAAATCCGCCGGATTTGATGTAACTCCAGAGCAATGGGTGATTTTGGAAAGTCTCTACTTCAACAACGGACAATCACAAAATGACCTGGCCGAATTTAGTTTCAAGGACGCCCCTACGATTTCCAGAATTCTGGACTTGCTCGGCACCAAAGGATATACCATCAGAGAAGAAGTAAAAGGCGATAAACGGGCAAGAAAAATCACGCTGACCGAAAAAGGTCATAACCTGGTAACGCAGATGCAACCTCTGGTAGATGAACTACGAGAACAAGGCTGGAATGGACTGACGGATGATGATCATCAGACACTGGTACGCATTGTAGATCAGGTATTTAAGAACTACAACAACTGATGGACGGTTGCTAAAATTACTGGTTCAGCATATCTTAGAATAACCAAATATGCTTTGCCTACCCTATGATCGGACTGTCGGACAATGACCCTGCCAAAGAAAATCAGGTAGCCCAGTGGCTGAAGAAACTGGAGCGAGAGAGCTGGCAACTGGAACTGCTGGTATCGGCCTTTACTATTTTTTTATTGATTCAGGCCAATATTGCCTATCAGGATTTCTTTCGGGGATTGCGCTATGCCTATAACCTCAACGGAGACATTCTGGCATTTGTCTTTTTCTTCTTTGGTTTATTGGGTGTCTCAATTAAAGCGCTGACGCTATTCCTGGTGCTTCATTTGATGTTAAGGGGGTTTTGGATCGGTGCGATTGGTTTACGATCGGTCCAACCCACGATTGATTTTTCAGCCCTCAACTATTCACCGCGATTTACTGATCAGCTAAAAAAGAAAGTACGTAGCCTGGATGATCTGGTGATCTTATTGGATCAGGTCTGTAGTGTGATCTTTTCGTTCTCTTTTCTGGTGATTTCGATGTTGATCGCCTTCGGACTTTACCTCTTGTTTCTGGGTTTGATCGTATTGTTGACCCGCTGGGTCAATAACCTCGCTGGTGAGACGATATCTGTGATCTTCGGGTTATTGGTAGTTCCCCTCACTCTTATCTCCGGATTGATCTATCTGATCGATTACTTTTCTCTAGGTTTCTTCAAAAAGTTCAAGTGGTTTTCGAAGTATTATATGCCTTTTTATCGATTTTATGGCTTCATCACATTCTCGGGGATCAGTCGGTCAATTTACTATTACCTGATCACGAAATTCTCCAAGAAAAGGATCCGCTGGATGTACCTCATCGTCATGGCCATCTGGATCTTCAGTTTTACCATGGAATTTGATCAAAAACAGTTCTATAGTGATGAAAGTGAATCCTATTATCTGGAAAGCAACTACTATGACGATGAGCGACCAGAAAAACAATACATTGGTGTATTGAGTATTCCCTCAAAATTCATTGAAGGTGCGTACATGCCGTTGTTCATTCGGTATGACCCAGTGGATAATCCCGCGATGAGGGAAGTTTGCTCTGACTTTGAACCTCCTAAAAAAGAAGGGTGGAACACGACCTTGAGGTTCAATACGCGTGGAGGCAATATAAATCTCGGGGCGGATGACAGTGGCGGTCAAATAGAAGCCGAAATGCTCTCCTGCCTGAATGAGATTTATCGAATCTCAATAAACGATTCCACTTATGACGATCTGGAATTGCTTTTCTATGAACACCCCGCAAAAGGACAAGAAGGGATGCTCAGTATGCTGAAAACGGAGGACTTTAATCATGGTATAAATAAATTGAGATTCGAAAAGCAACAGCTACTGCCGGGGCAAGATTCGTTGCGATGGGTAGAAGCGTCTCTGGTCACCTTTTGGTTCAACCCAAACTGATATAATGGTCAATCATTTCGATGTAATTGTCGTCGGTGTTGGCAGCATGGGATCTGCCACTTGCTACGAACTGGCTAAAGCAGGCTCAAGTGTGCTTGGTCTGGAAGCACAGACGATCGTGAATGACGAAGCTTCTCACAGTGGGCAGACTCGGATCGTTAGGAAAGCTTACTTTGAACACCCCGATTATGTGCCTCTACTGAAAGCTGCCTACAAGGGCTGGGAGTCACTGGAAAAAGTAACCGATCAACCGTTTTTCCACTCAGTTGGGTTAGCATATTTTGGAAAAAAGGACCATCCCGTACTCCAATCGGTCAAAGATTCCTCCCGTTTGTATGACCTTCCTCTTCAGTTACTTAATGAAACTACCGCCTCTGAACAACTCAAAGATTTTGAGATCCCCGGGCATTACGAAACGATACTTGAACCAGAAGCAGGATTTGTTTGTACGGATCAGGTTATTAAAGCTTACGCCGATCTTGCCCAGGAACATGGGGCCGTCCTGAAAGAAAACGAAGCAGTGCTTGACTGGGCCTGTCAAAAGAATTCGGTGCATGTAAATACCCAAAATGGTACTTATACCTGTGACAAACTGATCCTGACCGGTGGCACAGGTAATGTAAAACTTCTTCCTGAAAGCATGGCCGAAATGCACGTTACGCGCCAGCTGATTCTCTGGGTGAAACCCAGAAGTTCCAAAAATCTGGTACTTGGTGAGATGCCTTGTTGGGTCCTTGCACCTGACAATGAGGAAGGCATCTTCTATGGCTTCCCGATGCTTCCCAGAACTTATGGAGGTGTACCAGGCCTGAAAGTAGCGCACCACTATCCTGGAGAAAGACCCGATCAGTTTACAGAAGCTACAATCGAAAACGAAAAGCAAAAAGTGAAAGCCATGATGAGTCAATTCATGCCAGATGTATTTGATGACTTTATGGAGGTCACCAGGTGCTTATACACGTATTCGGCTGACGAACACTTCATTATTGATTTTGTGCCAGACACCAATCAACAGGTCATTGTGGCCGCTGGATTCAGTGGACACGGATTCAAATTCGTACCTGTAATTGGTGAAATATTAAAGGATCTGGCGGAGACTGGAAAAACAGAACATCCCATTGACTTTTTGAAAACTTCGAGATTCTGAGTTTTCGTATCAATGGCAAGAATCCCCATTCCCTAATATTCTTTACTCATTCCCCTTCTATACCGGACGATCGTCGATCCATCCATGGTCAAAACCTTTGTTTCCCTTTGAATAAAATATTTAAATATATTAGCTTCGGTTAGTTTAAGTCTGAACCTCTCACACAGCACCACCACCTGAATTTGGATGCCATTGCGCTTAGTTTCCATCGACATACTTATAAACCTTAGCCCCTCCACTACCGGATGAAAGAACGGATTCAAGCTTTTGTTAGCGGATTGAGCGTAGCACGAAAAATTGCTATTTCCAGTACTTTGGTCATTATACTGGCCACCATCAGCGGCATTTTCAGTCTGACTACTTTTCAATCGAGCAGGAATGTTGATGAGCTGATCACCAACAAGTATTATCCCCTTATTTCACAATTGAAAGCCTTCCGGGTGTTTGTTGAAAACACCGACGGATTGGCTTCTAAGTGGATGTATTCACCGAATGATGATGATAACAAAGCGACTTTGAGAGCAGCACTTTCTGAGACCTATCCAAATTTTAACATAGCTATCTCCAACCTCATCGACGACTGGCCTGACAACACAGGCGACGTTATTCTGGGTGAATTAGCAGCATTCGATAGCATCACTACCAGTATTCAGCAGTTAATGGAGGGCCTCCACAACCGGGATGCTTATTTAGATGACTTTCTTTTGGCGGATATGCTTGTGCTTCTCGAAGATGACATCTCCGCACCGATTGAGGAGATGATCATTCGCCTCAATCAGGAAATCAAAGATCTGGAAAGCGATTCAGAAGCGTTGATTAGCACCAAATATGCTTCCTACGATCGACTGGAGATCATAATCATTTCAATGACACTGTTCGCCTTAATCATCGGAGTTGCAGCTACTTTCCTGGCTACACGCTCCATCGTAAAACCCATACATGCACTCAACTACACCATTCAACAGCTCAGCAAAGGATCGATCCCGGAGTTCGATTTAAAAGAAAGCAGGGATGAGATAGGTGATATTGTAGCTTCCGTCAAGAAACTTAGAATGAGCCTTATCAGTACGGCCGAATTCGCTCAGGAAATAGGTGATGGAAATCTGAATGCTACTCACGAACTGCTTAGTAAAGACGATGTACTTGGGCAGGCACTCCTTAGCATGAAGCAGAATTTAACGGCGATGATCCTTGAGACCAATCAGATCGTTTCGATGGTGGCCACAGATGGACGATTTGACAGTCGACTGGATCTGGATGGGAAAAAAGGAGCATGGATTGAGCTTAGTACATCGATCAATAAACTCTTTGAGTCCATTACCGTGCCATTTCAGGAAGTTGGTAAAATCCTGACTGACATGGCCGATGGAGATTTAACGGGTCAATATCAGGAAGAAGCCCGAGGCGAGGTTGAAAAGCTAACCAATAGCCTCAATTTTGCATTAATCCGACTGAATGATCTATTGCAGGAAATTGGCAATACTGCAGAAATCATTGATGGCACTTCTGCCGAGATGCTCTCCTCTGGCGAAGAAATGAGCGCAAATGTGGTAGAAATCTCCGCCGCCATTGGTGAAATGAGTACAGGAGCTCAAAGTCAGGTCAATAAAGTGGATGAGTCTTCACAACTCGTTGAAAATATCCTTTCTAATACGGATGAAATGATGTCTGATTCAGAGTTGATCTATGAAGCAGCCCGCAAGGGAGTAACGGATAGCGAACGAGGTGCAGAGATGATCGGGAATGTGGCCGGTAGTATTTCTGAAATTCGTCACGCTTCCGATGAGACTAATTCTGCAATGAAAACCCTCTCGCAAAATTCAAAAGAAATCGAGCGAGTGTTGGGTGTGATCGCGGAGATCGCTTCTCAAACGAACTTACTGGCATTGAATGCAGCTATCGAGGCGGCACAGGCAGGAGATGCCGGTCGGGGTTTTGCCGTAGTAGCAGAAGAGATCAGAAAACTGGCAGAAGATTCGAGAAATTCGGCCAAAGAAATTCAGAAGCTTATCAGCAACGTTAGTCAGGATACGGCACAAACTGTTGGTCTCATGCAAGTGATGACGACAGAAATCGAAAAGAGTGTAAAGGCGTCTAACGAAGCTTCGGATGTATTCAAGGACATCTCTGATTCTTCCACAGCAACACTCGGATTCTCGGAACGCATTCTGAAATCGAGTAAAGATCAATCTGAATTGATCAAAAAGGTAGTTACCAATACTGAGTCTGTCGTTGTAATTGCAGAGGAGACTGCCGCTGGCACCGAGGAGGTAGCCGCTTCAGCTACGCAAATGGAGACGGGTATGAATGCTTACATCCAGAAATCTCGCAACCTGAATGAAGTTTCAGATAAGTTAAAATTGAACCTGAAACGATTTAAATTGAATTCGGACGAAGGCATAAACGAAACACCAACTGAATTATAAACTGAATTAGCGATGATCCGCTACCTAAACATGAGATTCATCTTTTCCACTCTACTCACGCTGTTAGCAGTTGTCAGCTTAAAAGCACAAGGATTCACAGGAGACACATGGGCAAGTGCGCTAAAAAACAAACAGGCAAGCGTGGTGCTAACCAACGCTGACCTGGCCAAATTTTCAGAAACCGTCGATGGAAACGGGTCCGGTATCTGCTTTGATATCATGAATGACTTTGCACAATATGTGCAAACGAAATATGGTGTATCAATCACCTATGATTACAGACCGGTTGCTAATACCGCCGACTTTCAATCTTTTATCAATGCCGTTCGGGCCAGTAAAGGCGGTGTTTTTGGGTTAGGAGATATCACGATCACCAACGAGCGTAAGCGAGTTTTCGAGTTTACCCCTCCCTTTTTTGAAAATGTTGCCATTCTTGTCACAGATAAAAGTGTGCCCGAATTGGGGGCATTATCGGATATCGCCACGACTTTTAAAGGAATGAAGGCCGTATCTCAGATAGGAACCACCCACGACAAAATTCTGAAAGATATGCAACGCAAGTATGGGAATTTTGAAATCGTATATGCAGAAACGTCAGTAGGAAAAACGGATAAAGTACTTTCTTCACCACAATACTGGTCTTACATAGATTTCCCTAATTACCTGAATCTGTTCTCCTCACGCATTGCCATTAAAAGGCACTCGGTTGGCGATAGAAAAGGGGAATCGTTTGGTTTTATCATGCCCAAGGGAAGTGACTGGGCACCGATAATCACTGAATTTTTCAATGCCAACGGAGGCTACGTGAACAGCGAAGATTATCGCGAGGTACTGAATAAAAACCTGGGACCCAATGTAGTGAAATTGATAAATCTTCTATCCAGAAAGGAATAGACCATCCGGATAGATGAGATGATAAAAAGATAATTTCAATGTAAAAACCCCATCGCCATGATTTCAAACCGCCAATTGAAACCACTCTTTTCCTTCATGATATTCTTATCTGTCCTCTCAGCAATGAAGGCTCAGGGATTTAGGGGAGACACCTGGGAAGCAGCACAGAAGACCAAGAGGGCCCGGATCGTACTGACCAATGTTTATCTGGTCAATTTCTCTGAAACGGTAAATGGACAAGGTTCGGGTATTTGTTTTGATATCATGAACGATTTTGCCGCTTTTGTTCAATCGAAGTATGGGGTAAATATCCGCTACGATTACCAACCGGTCGAAGACACAAGAAACTTTCAGGCTTTTCTGGATGCTGTACAAGCTAGTAAAGGTGGCGTATTTGGCTTAGGGGATATCACCATCACCAATGACCGCAGAAGCATCTTTGAGTTTGCTCCACCGTATTTTGACAATGTTGCCATCATGGTGACTGATAAAAATGTACCGGAACTGAATGCTTTGGTGGATATTCCTACCACCTTCAAAGGCATGAAAGCCGTATCGGAAAAGGGAACTACCCACGATAAGATCCTCAAAGACATGCAAAGGAAATACGGCAATTTTGAGATCATTTACGCTGAAAGTTCGATGGGAAAAGTTGATAAAGTACTTTCTGCTCCGGGATATTGGTCGTACCTGGATTTTCCTAATTACCTGTACTTGTTTTCCTCACGAATTGCCATTAAACGTCATTCCGTAGGTGATCGAAAAGGAGAATCATTTGGATTCATCATGCCAAAAGGTTGCGACTGGGCACCTGTCATCGCAGAGTTCTTTCAGGCGAATGGTGGTTACGTAAATAGTGAGAACTATCGGAAAGTACTTGAGAAGAACCTTGGTCCCAAAGGGGTAAAATTGATTTCGTTGCTTTCCCGAAAGAAGTAACGTCTTCTCAAGATAGGACAAACCCTGTCAGGGGATAAGCCTAACAGGGATCAATGTCTTAAAGGTTCTTATGCTGGCCGTCACAGAATCCCGGATTAGCCGTGTGCTTACATTGGCACATGTAATAAGTCTTGCTTTCCTCTACGGTAATTTTCTGAGGAGTGAATTCCCCGCCTTTGTGTGAACCGTCACAGAAAGGCTGATTGGTGGACTCTCCACAAGTACACCAGAAATAAGGTTTGCCTGCTTCTAATTCTACAGGAATGGGTTGCTTCGCAGCTATGGTTGGCTCTGCCATGATTTCTTGTTTTTATGTATGTACATAGAAAAGCACCGCGACACCACTTAAGTTCAAAGAAAGATTAGTTTAGAATGGTTCTAAAGACAAGACTCATTTCCGTTCCTTAGGTACAAATTGCCTCAGGTAGTCATGACTTTGTATCAGTGAACGTTTTCTCATTTCAAGGGAACCCTCAAATGCCCGGTCTTCAACTTCTACACAAACAGGACCATCGTATCCTGAATCAGTCAGGTAAGAAAAGAATTTACCCCAATTCACGTCACCCATTCCTGGCAACTTTGGTGTATGATACTGGGAAGGATTGGCCATGATCCCCACTTCATTCAACCGCTCCCAATCCATACGAACGTCTTTGGCATGGACGTGCGAAAACCTGGGTGCAAATTCCTTTATGGCCGCCAGATAGTCCATTTGCTGCCAGATGAAATGTGAAGGATCAAAGTTCAATCCGAAAAATTTACTGGGAATGTCCTCGTACATCTGCCGAAAGATCCTGGGAGTGGTTTTGAGGTTCTTGCCGCCCGGGTATTCATCATCCGTAAACCACATGGGGCAGTTTTCTATTCCGACAAAAACGGCTCTTTCCTCGGCTAATGTGATCAATGGCTGCCAGACTTCCAGAAATCCTGGCCAGTTTTCTTTCACAGATTTAGTCCAGTCTCTCCCAATAAAAGTGGTAATCTGATGAATGCCAAGCAATACACTAGCCTCTATCAATTTTGTAATATGAGCAATGGCCACTTCTCTTTCCTCTTTGACTGGGCTTAAAGCATTTGGATAATAACCAAGGGAGCTAATGCTCACTCCATATTTCCGTATCAGTGCCTTTACATGATCAGCGTCCTCCTCACCAAAATTCGTAACGTCTAAATGAGTTACTCCTGCATATCTGCGTTCCGCTTTTCCAGGAGGCCAGCACATCACTTCAATACAGTCATAGCCGATATCCGCGGCCAGTTGCATCGTCGCTTCCAGACTTAATTCGGGTACGATTGCCGTAACAAATCCTAATTTCATATCCTTAGCTCAAAAGATTACCCTCCTCATCCCATTGTGCAATCTCATTTCTTTTGGTCTGATCTACACATTTGGCCAACCATGATTCATCATAGGAAATACCCAGATCATCCAGCACCTCCTGAGGAACTCCATCCCAGATTTGCGTAGTATTTCCTCTATAGCCCAGGTCTTCAATGCCTTCTTTCGTGGTGTAGTATCCAGTCAAAGTGAGGTTTCTGACCAGTGAAAAGAATTGGATGCCGGGTTGTAATTCCGCGTCCGTTCGATCAGGAAAGGCAATTTCATCACACAACGATCTTTGTTCTTCCAGGCTACAAGACCTAAATACTTTTTGGTATCGTCTATTGCTTCGATTATCCAGCCACATCAATCCTCCACGGATCGGCAATTGATGATACGGCAAGTCCTTGACGATGAATTCCATGAAATCAGGAACCCCTACCTCCGTGGCAGAAGGGAATTTGGCATTTGAAGGCAAAATGATGTCACAAAGTACAGCCAATGTCTCCAATTCGTCTGGCCGGAAAAACACTTCCTGCATCAACTTTTCATCGCGGGCTGTTTCCTCTTTTGTTCTACCGTAACCCTTTTTATCTGGTTCCGGTGACACAACGGCTTCTTCTCCCGGCGCACAACCTTGAATAACTAACCCTCCGGCCAGGGTTCCGATAAACATTGATTTCAAACTATCTCTTCTGTCCATGGCTCAAAGGTTTTGTTTTTTCATTTCGTCAATTATGTAATCAGACGCTCTCCAGGCCAACGCCATGATCGTCCAGGTTGGGTTCTTGTCTGCCTGCGATACAAATGGACCCCCGTCCACCACAAAAACATTTTTACAGTCGTGCAATTGATTAAAGGCATTGGTAACGGATTTTTTCACGTCGTTACCCATTCTTGTCGTACCTACCTCATGGATGATCCGTCCGGGGTTTAGCAAGCCATAGTCCTGGTCTTTATCGGGTTTATCCCCTAGCACCGTGGCACCCATCGCATCAAATATTTCCTCAAACGTATCATGCATGTGCTTCGCCTGGTTACGTTCATGGTCTGACCAGGTGTAGTTGAATCTTAATACAGGAATCCCCCATTCATCAACCAGGTTGGGGTCAATTTCACAATAGTTATCCTCACGGGCAATGCATTCTCCTCTGCCGGATACACCCATTACGGAACCGTAAAATCGCTTCACATCATCTCGCAGCTGGTCACCGTAGCCGCCGACTTCTTCACCGACATATTTAGCGAGTGAATTAGGATTGAAACCAAAACCATAAGAGGGCATCCCCATGCCACCCCAAACTTCAATATGATAACCACGTGGAAAATCCAGTTTGGCATCATTGAGCCACCAGGGCGTATACACGTGCATGCCTCCTACCCCGTCTTCATCGTAGATCTTACGATTCATCAATTCCGGGACGAATGCCGCACGACTGGCACCGGTTGAATCATGCAGGTACTTCCCAACCACATTACTACTGTTACCCAACCCGTTTTCATGGGCTTTGCTCTTAGAATTGAGCAGAATTCTGGCCGAACTACATGCCGAGGCAGCCAGAACTATCACACGCCCATTGATCTGATACTCCTGACGATCGTCTTTATTGATATAAGAAACACCTGTCGCTTTGCCCGATTCATCTGTGATCACCTCTCTTACCATGGCATTCACATACAAATCGACCTGCCCTCCGGCTTTTTGTGCCGGAAAGATCAAGCAAGATCCAGAAGAAAAATCAGCATAAACCGCACAACCTCGATTGCACTGCCCACAATAGAAACAGCTACCACGTTGTTCGTTAATGCGCTGGGTCAGGATGGACAATCGCGAAGGAATGGTGGGAATATTTACCTTCTTTGTGGCATTGATGTAATACAACTCATGTAACCTGGGTTTAGGCGGTGGCAGGAAAAAACCATCTGGCTCATTGGGGATATTTTCTTTGGAACCAAACACTCCGATCAGCTTATCTACCTTATCATAATAGGGTTTCACGTCATCATAACTGATCGGCCAGTTGTCACCTAGTCCGTCCACATCCTTTCGTTTGAAATCAAGGGGACCAAATCTCAGCGATATCCTACCCCAGTGATTCGTACGACCACCAAGCATTCGAGAGCGAAACCAATCAAACTCCGTTCCTGGTTCTCGTGTGTAGGGTTCACCATCAATTTCCCAGCCGCCATACGCACTGTCAAAATCACCAAATGGACGAACGGAACCCGCACCCCGTCTGGGGGATTCCCACGGCCATCTCAGTTGTGTACGCTGTTCAGGGTCAGCTGGATCAAAGTAAGGCCCAGCCTCCACCACGGCAACCTTTAGCCCTGCCTTGGCCAGTACGTGAGTAGCCATGCCACCACCAGCTCCGGAACCCACAATAACCACATCATATTCTTTTGGGTTTTTCTTGATTTGCATCCTCCCAAGATAGGAAAAATGCCAGACTCGCACCGCCGATTACTTGCCAACTTTAGGTAAGAATCGTCCCGTTTTTGCCATATAATCCAGGTATTGCTCAAACCTTCGTTGCAGCAGCCGCTCCTCATATCGTGCTTTGAACTGAAAAAGGAGCAATAGGAAAAACGCGCAGGCTCCACGCCAGACAGAACCAGTGACCAAAGTATATCCGAAAGTCACTGATAAAATGCCTGTATAAATAGGATGACGAACCCACCTAAACACACCTTTATCAATAAGACTGGCTGAAGATTTGGGGGTTGGATACGGGGAAATGGAATGCCGCAATTGCCAAATCGCACCAAAACCTATGATACATCCGACAAGGACAAATACCCAACCAGGAAGTAAAACGCTCCGGAAATGCCCCAGATTGAAAGGTATTACATACAGGATCATGAGCAAAAACTGTGCGATAACAAAAAGGCGATCTTTCCAATAAGTGTTCACAGGATACAAATAAAATGAGATCTGCTTATTTGGTTAAGTCATTCTTAAAAGCAAGCTGAATTGTATTTTAATTATTCATTATGCTAATTTAAATTGCAAAATATTGTATAGAGACAATGATTGATGACCATCCTAATGCTTCATCTTTCGATGAAGATCCTTCATCAGAGAAAAGCACAATCAAAGAAGCGATCATGAGAAAATTACTAGCGTTAACGCAGGAAGAAGACCCACAAATACGAAAGCAATTGACTCATGAATTGACGGTTGAAATCTCTGAAATGATGCGCGAAAACCAGGAAATGAAGCAAGAGTTGATTGCCTTTATTCGGAGACTGAGGGGATGATTAATCTTTAGGAAAATGAATCACACTGCGGGTTTTACATGGTAAAAAATGAGTTGTATTGCTTCCATTATTTACTATATTAGTAAAGAACGTATTCACTCTCACAAAACTCATGGTCAGTACGAAAAAGGACAAAATTGCCAAAGATTGGAATCACCTTCAGGAACTGTTGTTTAATCATGTAGACAAAGAACTTGACCGTTTCAGATCCCCCTTTGTGTATCGAGGCCTTTCAAATAAAGATTATGAACTAAAAACAAGTCTTAGTAGAATAGGCACACCACCGGAACAAGTCGAGCGGCATTTACTGAGAAATTTCAGAAAATATGCCCCTCATGATTTGAAAATTGGAGAAAATGAATGGCACTGGATTGCCCTTGCACAACATCATGGACTCCCCACCAGATTACTCGACTGGACTTTCTCTCCCTATGTTGCTCTGCATTTCATGACGGAAGAGCTAAACAAATATGACACTGACGGAGCGATCTGGTGTGTAGACTTTTATGAAGCCAGAAAACTCCTGAGGGATGGAATTAAGAAAAAACTCGATGATAAGAGTTATAAAGCTTTCTCCGCAGACCTGCTTCAGGAGGTTTGCCGAAATGTCGATGATTTTAATGTGGACAACTTTGGAGACATTTTTCTTTTCTTTGAACCTCCGTCCTTAGATTCAAGAATTGTAAATCAGTTTGCCCTCTTTTCAATGATGGCCGATAACAATGCTACGATCAATAGTTGGCTCGAAAAACATGATCATTTGTATTTCCGAGTAGTCGTACCTGCCAAAATGAAATGGGAAATCAGAGATAAACTCGACCAGGCAAACATAACCGAAAGAGTCATCTACCCTGGTCTGGATGGTTTGAGTTCTTGGTTAAAACGGTGGTACAGTCAAAAGTAATTCCGATAATCTTCCGAGATGAAAAAAGGCCCACCATAAGGTGGACCTCTCTAAATGTTTTCAATTCAAGTTCCTCAATTAGAAGAGGCGAATTCGGTGTATCCTTCCAGTTCCGTGCCTTCAAATATCGCTGCAATGGCATCCGTTCCTTTGGCATTGTTCAGGGCTTCCTCAAATTTGATGGTGTCCTGATACCGCACACATAAAGCAATGTCTAATACTTTTTGCAGTTTTTCTTTGGCTTCCGCTTCGCCCATGTTCCCTTTTTTTACGCTTTTCTTGTAATACGCGTTAAGTTTTTTCACCGAATTGTAAATCGCCAGTTTCTCGATAGTCAATGCCGGAGCGGGGTTCAATGGGGTGGGTTCCTGTTGGTAAGTGTAAGCTTGAGACAGTAACAACATTTTCTCAGCAAAAGACTTACCGAATGGGTGTCTTCTTACATCTCCTTCGAAAAGTTCACTGGCATCCAGCTTTTCCTCATCATAGTCGAACGTAAAGTCTTGACCCATGACGCTTATCATGGGAGTAGCAAATAACAAAAACACAATGACCTTTTTCATAAGTAGCATTATTCTCTTCTGTAGTATCTCTTCTATGCAAATTTAAATTCTAATGACAAAATTTCAAGCGAAATGCCCTTTTGTTGCCGACAAATCAAATAATATTCCATTTATTCAAAATTTCATTTTACCATTTATCAATTCGATAAAAGAATTAATTGAATACCTTTCAATTTTGTCATTTTTTCACCAATCTTTTTTGTTTCCAGAAGTCCAGATTAACCATATTTCCTTCGTCGTTGATTAGTTTCAGCGATCCGATAAAGCATTTCTGCTACACCTGTTTTTGATGACAGGTTATTAAAATCTTCTATCTATCCTATCAGCTATCAGGTGCTGATTTAGGATCTTTTTCACCTGCTTACTTAAGAACTCTGAATTTTTTTTCAACCTTTTTGTAACTTCCGGTAGGTAGCAGCGTCATCCTCCTGAATGTCAGTCAAATTATTCAATAGCGTGATCCTCAGTTTCAACGATAGCTTTTATCGATTTGCGCTTTCCATGCTGAAAGACACGGAATCGGCAAAAGATGCGGTGCAGGAATGCCTGGCGAAAATCTGGGATAAAAGACAATCTCTGGATTCTCTGGACAATCCACGTGCCTGGGCGATGAAAATTGTGCGCAATCACTGCCTGGACATCATTCGGAGCCATCGGCCTCTGATTGATATAGCTGACAGCCCTTCCATAGCCGGGGGAGATACACCTGATTTTGATTTGCTTTATCAGGATCAGCAAAGATGGTTTCAGGAAACCATCGATATGCTGCCCGTGAAGCAGCGGGAAATCTTTCACCTTCGGGAAGTGGAGGAAATGAGCTACCAGGAAATTGCCGATGTATTGGGGCTAAATATGAGTGAGGTTAAAGTCTCATTACACAGAGCCAGAAACAGAGTGAGATCAACATTAGAAAAAGTGGAAGCTTATGGAACCTGAAATGGACGATTTGCTTGAAAAGTACTGGAAAGGAGAAACTTCGGTTGCGGAAGAGCGTCTGATCAAGGCACATTTCGCCAAAGCCAAAGACCTCTCTCCTACTGCACAATATTTTAAAAGTATTGACCAGCAGAAGCAAGTGAAAGCCGAAGGGGTATCCTGGAAAAGGAAAAGTAATTACACACGCTTTTCGGCTGCCGCTACAATCATCGTGGGACTTCTCGTTGCCTTTCTGACAATCGAGAATAATCCTAAAAAAACACAATATGTGGTTGAGATAGAAGACCCTCAAGAGGCTTATGAGATTACCCGCAATGCACTGATGATGATTTCTGGTGGATTAAATGAAGGAAAACAATATTCCGAAGAATTAAAGAAAATAAACAAACCCGGCACTAAAGACGAGGACGGTTAATGCACCAATAAGTTTGGTTAAGCATGACACCCATAAATTGAGAAGAACTTATTGCTTAAAGTGACCTGACATTCAACTCAAAAAAGGAACTTTTAAGAATTAAGAAAATGAACAAGCAAAATACCCTAGTAAGAGCAACTTTGATGATTATCATGGTGGTTGGATTTTTCGCTGCATCGGCTCAAGGCGAACTGATCAACCAGTATTTGGATGATTATGCTGCGGATGAGAATTATGTGAAAGTATCCATCAACAGTAAAATGTTCTCACTTTTCACAGAACTGGAAGGAAACAGTGAAGAAGAAAAAGAATTTTTGGATGCCGTTGCAAAACTGAAAGGGCTGAAAATCCTGGCAAGTGACAGTCTTCCAAGTGGCAGCCGTGCGATCTACAACAAAGCAACTGCCGATGTAGACAAAGCCGGATACGAAGAATTGATGACGGTAAAAGATGCCGAAGAAGACATCAAATTCAGCATCAAAGAGAAGAAAGGCATCATCGAAGAGCTGATCATGGTCGTAGGTGGCAATAAGAATTTCGTTTTCCTTAGCCTTTACGGAGAAATTGATTTGAAAACCGTATCTAAGCTCGCTACATCCATGAACGTCAACAGTCTCAAAGGTCTAAAGAACCTGGATAAAGGAAATTAACGCAATAGTAGTAGCGTCGGGTAGCTACCGACGCCCAATTTTAGAGGTAGGAACTGCTGGAGAGGTCTCTTCTCCAGTAGTTTCATTTTATCATGGGTGCTTTATCTTGGTCAGATGCGAATCGAAGTGCTCATGAATTGGTCCTAAAAAACTCAACATGAAAAAACACAACCTATTCATCGCTTTAGCGATGTTATGGGTCTCTGCCATATCTGCACAAGAGGCCCCGATCAAAGCGTATGCTGAAGATATCAGTAGCCGCAAATTTTGTTTCTACCCCAGCACTTTACGGATGATCAACTTGTCGAATGATGAGCATTTTGACGAGTTAGTCAGCGGGATACACAAATTACTCATTTACCAGATCCCACAAACATCTGACAACATCGATAGCTATCGAAAAATGCTTCGTTCTTATGGCGAAAGAGATTTCGAAGAATATGCACGCATGGAAGGAGCCGGCAATCGATTCCTTTTAATGGGTAAAGAAGGATTTACTAAAGAAGAATATGTCGGAGTTGCCGGGGCAGAGGACATGCTACTTGTATTCTACCTCACCGGGGATATCGCATGGGAGAACATTCCTTCTATCATGCGACAGCTACAATCCGACAACATGCTCAATTTTCTGGACTTTAAACGACCTGAATTCGATGACTAGTACTTCGACAGCATCCACTCCGAGTATCCTCCAAATCAATCAACTCAGTAAGAATTTTGGTCGGATACAAGCCGTTAACGGATTAGAACTTCATGTAAAGAAAGGTCAGGTCTATGGCATCCTGGGTCCAAATGGGAGCGGAAAGACTACCACACTGGGTATGATCCTGGATGTGGTCGCGCCTTCTTCAGGTTCGTTTTCATGGTTTGAAGGGAAAACACCTGAGGCAAGTAGAAAACTCATCGGCTCTATCCTGGAAACTCCATGTTTCTATCCTTATCTGACACCTGTACAGAATCTCAGAATCGTAGCCAATATCAAAGGGTGTGGTTATGGAAGAATAGAAGCCGTACTTGAACAGGTCAACCTGCTGGACCGGAAAAATGACAAGTTCAAAAGCTACAGCCTGGGGATGAAACAACGCCTGTCCATAGCTGCTGCATTGCTATCCGATCCTCCGGTATTGATCTTTGATGAGCCTACCAATGGCCTGGATCCACAAGGAATAGCGGAAATCAGAGAATTGATCGCTAATGTGGCCGCGCAGGGAAAAACCATCATCATGGCCAGTCATTTGCTGGATGAAGTGCAAAAAGTTTGTACGGATTTCTGCGTATTGAAAAAAGGGGTAAAACTACATGAAGGACCTGTCCAGGATATTCTTGGAGAAACCAACCAGGTAGAAATCGCCTCGTCCGATCTGGAATCCCTTACCTCAATGGTGGGCGCATTTACAGGCGTTCAAAATGTAGAAAATCTCAATGGTTCGGAGCTTAAGGTGACTTTGCATCCGGAATTTAAATCAGCTGACCTCAATCAATATTGTTTCGAACAGCAACATGTCCTGACAAAGGTCAACCCTCTGAAAAACTCCCTTGAACAGGAGTTCCTGAAAATTCTTGAAGAATCTGAAAACGAAGCAAAATGAACATCATCCGATCTTTCCAACTAGAATGGCTGAAAATGAAGCACTACCGAATTTTTTGGGTGCTTTTCGGCATGTATTTACTGGCACTGGTGGTCATTGCTTCATTTGGTGCCTTTTTCCTGGAATGGTTGAAATCCAAAGGAGCCGATTTCAATGGCATTGATCCAACCATTCTTCCTATTTATGATTTTCCAGATATCTGGCAAAACATCACCTGGTTAGCTGCATTCCTGAAGATATTCCCGGCTTTTATTGTGATCATTTCTGTTAACAATGATGTGACTTATAACACCCTGCGTCAGAACGTGATTGACGGCATCAGTAAGAGGGAGTATCTGCTATCCAAATTTGCTTTGGTCCTGTTCCTGGCGCTAAGTGGTACTGTAGTACTTTTTGCCATGGGTATGCTTACCGGGTCAATCTATTCACATACTCATGCCATTGGGGCTATGTTCACGGACATGGAATTCCTGTTTGCATTCTTTTATCAGGTCGTCACCTATTGCATGCTGGCATTTTTACTTTCATTGATCATCAAAAAGTCGGGTTTTGTCATCGTCGCATTGTTCTTGTATACCTTGATGTTTGAACCCATATTAAGTGCCATTTTAGCCAATGCACCACAGATCAGGGACGCCACGGCCTGGGTTGTTGACTTTCTCCCAGCCATGTCTTTGTTCAATTTGATCGATATACCTTTCCCCAGGTATTTCTTCTGGGAAATAAAAGACTATATCGGACTCAAAGAATTCGCCATTGTTACCGGTTGGCTCATTTTCTATGTGAGTCTCACCAGTCGGATTTTGGTGAAACGCGATTTGAAGTAGTCATAAGTGATCGGATTGCTAGCAGCAATCCGATACGCTGTTCAAACCGAAAAAGAAGATCTTTCCATCAAACAAGAATATCATTCTGGATTCAAGGCAGTAACAGGCTCATAAATAGAAAGCGCACAACATTATAACCTTAAGAAAATATTGCGTTTTCATACCAATACAAACGATTGTTATTACCAAAAGATTAATTCCAGTAAAAATTACATACTTAACTAAATCCATTTTGGCCCTTATTTGGTTATTTTGGTAATAAGAAACCAAGAGCCTATGGAAACCAATAATTTGGATGACTACATTCAGGAAATTGAATGTTTGTCACGGGAGGAGAACTCCCTTTACACAGAAGTCGGACTAAACATCCTTGAAAACCTAAGAAAGGTGTCAAAAGGTAACATTCAAAGAGAAAATCAAATTTCCTCTTTGCTCAATGTTATTTATTGCCACAGAATTGGAATGCGAAAAACGGCTTAGAATCCCACGTAGGTCTCAAACAGGAAGTAAATGATCCGGAGGCCAAACAGGATTAAAATGAGAGAAACCACCTTATTTAATCTCTGAAACCATCGGGGATTGATAAGGTGTTTTTTATTATTAGCGATGATTGCTTTAGTAATGTCTGATGACAAGATGGTGATCAATACGCCTCCGAAGAAAAACCTTTGATCGTATGAGTTGTAATCGTAATTGACCGATACGAACGATACCCAACTTACCCAGAACAAGATAATAAAGGGATTCAGGCCATTAAGCAAAAACCCTTTTACCCAATATTTAATCAATAAAGCCCGATCTTCAATAGTCACTTCTTCGTACGTTGGCGGCTTTTTTCTCCACGTGTAGATGCCATAGGAGATGAGAATTATCGCTCCTCCGGAACTGATCCAAAACTTGAATTCAGGGTTTTCCAGAAAGGAAGAAATGCCAAAAATGGTTAGCAGCACATATAAGATATCACTGAACGAAATACCAAGTGCCAGGAAAACGGCTGCTCTCAAACCGGATTGAATGCTGGTTTGAATCAGCGCAAAAAAAGCCGGACCTATAAAGAAGATAAAGACCAGGCCAAATATGAGTCCGTGGAAGAGTGGATGCATTTATCTACGGGCGAAGATAATCTTGTTCCCTGAGATAGTCCTTCCATTGTTTGGCCTTTTCTTTTTTGAGAACTCTGGGAAATTTATTACTTCCTCCTACTTTTCCCTGCACTTCCATCCATTTCAGAAAGACAGACGGACTCATCACTTTCACCAGCACCTCTTTGAGTGCCGCAGAGCGCTCCACCTTATAGTCGTCATTCAATACTTTCAGATGTTGATCGATGGTCTCTGTTAATACCCTTTCATCTACCTGGTCATCCGTTCCAATGTACCAGTGATGAGCAAATAGGGAATCTTTATGTTCACCCAACACGGTGAATTCCCGGATATCAATATTCAGGTCCTTACTCGCCAGTTCTATGGCTTTGTTCATATTGTCCAGCGACATGTGTTCCCCACACAAACTAAGAAAGTGCTTGGTTCGTCCCGTGATCACAATTTCATTATCTTCTACCGACACGAATCGGATAACGTCTCCGATCAGGTATCGCCAGGTCCCGGCATTCGTTGTGATCAGTACTGCGTATTCCTTATCCTGCTCTATTTCATCAATCTTCAGCGTTGTTGGATTGGGTCGCATTTCCCCATCTTCCGTGAAGTTGTGATGATTGAACGGAATGAATTCGTAGAAAATACCATTATTCAGTACCAACCGCATGGACTTGAGGTTCGGATTGGCCTGAAACGCCAAAAAACCCTCTGAAGCCAGATAAGTTTCCATATAGATCAGCGGCTTGGCCAATAGTTTCTCGAATCCCTTTTTGTAGGGTTCAAAAGAAACGCCTCCATGAACGAAAATAGATAGGTTAGGCCAAATGTCATGAATGGTATCGACTTTATAGTAATCGATGATTTTTTCCATAAGGATCTGCAACCAGGCAGGAACGCCGACGATGATCCCCATATCCCAGTTCTTGGCGTTTTTGGTGATTTCGTCAAGTTTCTGATCCCAATTCGTCTTAGCGATCTTCTTTCCGGGCTTATAAAAGTGCTGAAACCAAAATGGAATTTGTGAAGTGGTGATACCACTCAGATCCCCTTCAAAATAAGTGCCGCTCCTGCGTAAGTCGGTACTTCCTCCAAGCATGAGAATCCCTTTGGTAAATAAATGGGTTGGAAGATCATACTTAGACAAAGTGAGTAGCTGTCGTACAGAAGTCTTTCGGATTGACTTCAACATCTCCTTTGTGATTGGAATGTGTTTCGTAGGAGCGCCTGAAGTGCCCGAGCTTAAAGCAAAATAATTCACCTGACCCGGCCAGCAAACATTGGCTTTGCCTTCTTTCGTCAAATGCCACCAGTCATTGTACATCTTATTGTAATCATGAACCGGGATGTTGGTCTGAAAGGCCCTGTAAAAAGCCTGATAATCCTTATTCTTAAAAGCTTGTAGGATATCCCTGAATCGATAAGCTCGTCCTATATGAGTATCCTCCGTATGAATTAACAACTTTCGAAGCTCTTGTTTTTGCAAATCGATGGGTGAAGTATACTGTTGTTCAATGCTCTCCCTGAGAGTAATACCTTTCTTCAACAGGGTGCCTAGAATAGCCATCTTTGGATATCTGTTTTTATGATCCGCTTGAGGGAACGAAATTAGTCATTTCATCAAATTTTAACCTGTGATTTACGGGCTAATTCCTGTCCGGATAAGAACAATTCTTTGTGAATTTTGAGCAACCTTTGCTCCCTTGATTTGTTGGCCTATTGAACATGACAAAAATCGCTGAAAACATCGACCGGTACCGTGAAATGCTGTCTGGCACTGTATGCAGACTCATCGCCATCTCCAAAACCAAACCCATTGACTTGCTGCAAGATGCATACGATGCCGGTCAACGAGATTTTGGGGAAAATAAAGTTCAGGAATTAGCGAGTAAATATGAAGAACTTCCCAAAGACATTCGCTGGCACATGGTTGGGCATTTACAGCGCAACAAGGTTAAATATATTGCTCCGTTTGTTCACCTGATACACAGTGTAGATAGCCTACGGCTACTGGAGACTATCGAAAAAGAAGGTGCTAAATCTGACCGGGTAATTGCGGTACTACTCCAGGTACACATTGCAAAGGAGGAAGCAAAATTTGGCTTTGACCGTCAGGACCTGACCAACCTGATCGAATCAGGAAAACTGGAGCAATTGCCACACATCAAGGTCCAGGGATTGATGGGGATGGCGACCAATACAAACAATGAATCTGTCATATCCTCAGAATTCAAAGGACTGAAAGCCTTGTTCGACGATTTGAATGAACAATACGATCTCAAGCTACAGGAGCTCTCCATGGGCATGAGCGGAGATTTCAAAATCGCGGTTGCGGCAGGGTCTACAATGATCAGAATAGGAACAGATATTTTCGGAGCAAGGGACTATGCAAATAAAGTGGTTTAGAATTGGTGCTCTTTTAGGAGCAATAGGCGTAATACTAGGTGCGTTCGGCGCTCATGCACTAAAAGCTATGTTAGAAGCCTCAGGTTCCCTGGAAACCTATAAAACGGCTGTCTTGTATCACTTCCTACATAGTCTGTTTCTGGTAACCCTCAGTTTCAGTCCTTTTCACAAGAAAGCTACGATCGACAGAATAGCCACGTTGATCGTATCGGGGATCGTCTGTTTCAGTGGTTCCCTTTATCTGCTCACATTATTGAAATGGAGCTGGTTGGGCCCTGTTACGCCAATAGGAGGTCTGTTACTCATCGCCGCGTGGATATATGCCGCTATAAAAGCCTCCACCGATTCAAACCTTTCTTAATTCTGATGGAAATCAAGATCGTTTGAAGCATCAAACATACCAATCAAGCTTATTGCGTCCGCGGGCAGGTTTTATCAATTTCTGTCAGGGTCAACCTACCTAACTCTAACCTTCCTGATCTGTTTTAGGCAGTACGTTAGTCGTTATTCTGATACGCTCTCTAGGGTTTATCGCATTCGACACGATCGTAATAATCTTATTTTGAACACCCAGCTTACCGGCACTATTAAAAGTCACTTTTATCGAAGCCAATTCCCCCGGAACAATAGGCTCACGGGGCCAATCTGAGGCAGTGCATCCACAGGTGGTAAGAACGTTGCTCAGAATCAATGGTTGATCACCTGCATTCTCGAATTCAAATGTGTGTTCCACTTTGTCCCCTTGCTGTATATCGCCAAAGTCAAATGCATCTTCGACGAAAACAATCCTCGCTCCTGATCCATCGACAACTTCCTGACCACTGGCGGTAATAACGGCCGCCATCAACAACATTAGTCCTAGTACCCTTTTCATCTGTTTACTATTCAATTTGTGAATATTATGAATCAAAGTAACGTATAGTTATTCAATTTAGCTCCCAAGATTGAAAATTATCCTTCAATGGAACATATCTATAGAGGAAAGGTAAGGGTGCGCGTTTGTGGGTTGATGATCAGCGATCAGGGAGTGTTATTATTGAAACATGACCAATTGGGGCCAAAAGGGCACATTTGGGCACCTCCCGGAGGTGGAGTGGAGTTTGGTCATCAGGCGACAGACGTACTCCAGCAAGAGTTTCTTGAGGAAACCGGGCTGGTCGTAGAGGTTGGTGATTATTTGTTCACAAACGAATACATTGATCTTAAATATCACGCGATCGAGCTGTTTTTTCAGGTAGAGGCCAGGGAGGGACGTCCCGAATTGGGGATGGATCCGGAACTACCGCCGGACCAACAAATTCTTTCCGACATCAAATTTTTCAGCAATTTGGACCTTGCTAAGACAGATCGGGATAACTTGCACAATATATTCAGAGAAATACAGCGCATCGAAGAATTAGGTGAGTTGCGTGGCTTTTTTAAGTTTCATCGCAGTGAATCCTAACCTTCGTATTTAATTATTTTGTAAAATCATTATTATTGCAAAAAATCCTAACAAATGAGCACTTCTAGAATCCTAACCGTAGTTTTTGGTCTTATTTCCGTGGGACTGGCCTGGTACCTGTACGACAGGATTTCCACTAGTATCGACGAAGCAGATCGAATCGAACGCATGGAAGCTGCGATTATTGCGAAGCTCAAAATGATTAGGGAAGCGGAAATCGCTTATAAATCTGTAAACGGCAAGTATACCAGCAACTGGGATTCGTTGATAGCTTTCGTTGATTCAGGCAATTTTTATATTGTTGAAAGAACGGAAAGAGTTATCACGCTTGATTATGGTGCTGACAGTACCTGGGTAGAAATTGATACGCTTGGAACCAAACTGGTTATGGACTCCTTGTTCAATACCGACCTGTATCCTAATTTCAATCTGGCAACCCTTCCTTACGTACCAGGCATCGATCCTCCAGTGAAATTCGTTGCATGGGCAGATAAGATTACGAAAGCGGGTGTCTTGGTAGATGTGATTGAAGTTTTCAACCCTCAACCTGTAAACCCTGCGAGAGACGAAGAAAGTGAATACAATACCAGAAAGCCTCTTAGATTTGGTTCACGTACGAGTGTAACCACCGCAGGTAACTGGGAGTAGTAACCAAATATTTTGACGACCGCCAAGCAACCGGACTATCGCCTCATCAAGCGGGTAAAAGACCCGAAATTTGAGATAGATAATCTCCATCACTACACACTGGTTCTGCAGATCGGCATCAACGACTTTCAGCTTTGTGTGGTAGATGGGAGAAGTAATGGCGTATTGTATTTTGAGGATTTCAAACTTGAAAACATCAAAACAGTCAATACACGGCTAAAAGTGCTTCACAGCATATTCGATAGTCATCACTTTCTGACCGCTGGTTTCTGGAGCAAGGTCAAGGTATCTATCAAAAGTCATAAATTCTCACTGGTCCCTGCTGATCATTTTGTCAATAAATCTGCAAGTGACTATCTAGTCATCAACAGTGAAGTAAAACCAAACATTGAGGATGTCATCCATTACCAACATGGGGCGTCCGGTTTAGTCAATGTGTTTGCGGTAGATAAAAAATTGCTGGGCTGGATCAAATCCATCTATCCCGCCATTGAAGTAAGCATTGTCCATCAAGGAAGTGCATTAATTGAGGGCATTCTGGAAAATTCTGATGAAGCGGCTGAGAAAAGAATGTTTTGCAACGTGGACCGTGGGATTCTCCATATCATCGTAATGGAGGGCAAACGATTGTTGTATTACAATCAGTTTGCGGCTCGTCAAAGCGAAGATTACCTCAAGTACGTGATGACCGTTTTCAAAGAAGTGGGACTTAGTCCGAAAAGGAACGGCATTCGAATGTGGGGAACGCTCAAGCATCAATCAAAGCATGTGGACCTCTTGAAGAAATATTTCAAGGACATTGAATATGCGGGAAAAGCCAAACACCTCATGTTTAGCCATGCATTTGATGAAATCCCGGAATATCACTACTTTGATACTTACGGGACCTATCTCTGTGATTAATGAGTAAAGTCGCCATATTTCCGGGCTCCTTTGATCCCTTCACCAAAGGTCACGAAGACATTGTCAGGAGAACCCTAAAGCTTTTTGATAAAGTCATTGTCGCTATCGGCTATAATTCCAAGAAACACAATCGCTACTTTGACGTGGACGAAATGGTCTCATACATCGAACAGGCTTTTGTTGACGAACCTGTGGAGGTGATTGTATATGATGAACTTACGGCTAAGATTGCCGAAAAATACGATGCTCAGTGTTTGGTGAGGGGATTGCGCAATACAACTGATTTCGAGTATGAAAACAGTATAGCTCAAATCAATAAATACCTGAATCTCAACCTGGAGACTATTTTTCTGATTACTTCACCTGAGCTGGCTCCGATCAGCAGTAGTATCATCCGTGAAGTGCATCGATATGGCGGAGATGTTTCGCCTTTCCTGCCTTACAAACTGAAGCATTAAGATTAGGCCACACCTTGTCGGTCCTTTAATTGCCGATGATATTCACTTACTACAAAGCGTATGGTTCGATAAGAATTGTAAAGCGCTTCCCGCATTTCCCTCAGGTCCATCCAACGCACTTCGTCAATGTCTTCTTCTGTTTGTGGAGCCATGTTGGAGTCATCCAGGCATTCCATGGCATACCATGAGGTCTTTTTCAGTACGTATTTCTTATTCCGGGTGTAAGTATGCCAGGTATGACAAATTTTAGGACCCAGTAAGCATTTCACCAGCGTCTCCTCTTCTACTTCTCTTAATGCGCATTCACTGATCTTCTCCCCTTTATCGAGTTTACCCTTAGGTAGATCCCATTTCCCTAATCGATGGATCAGGAGTAGCCGATCCCCTTTTTGAACAACTCCCCCGCCTGCTTCCACAATCTTGAACTTATCCTTGATGTAGGCGATCAACTCCTTTTTGCGATCACTTACAAATGTGACTGAACTTAAGTTTTTTAACTTCTTGTCGGTCATCAGTTGTAGCAATTCTTCCACTTTTTGAGGGGAAGCATTGATGATCAACACGTCATCGACCAGCATTTTATGCGAGATCTTGACTGACCTACCATCCAAGGTTACATTGAAATGGCCTTTCTTTTCAAGCGAATTAGCGCTCGTCAGATTGACTGGGGTGTCATTAATGAATATTTTCACTGTCCGTGAAAAGGTTTGGTGGTTTTCTCATGTAATTATCACCGACTGTGATCAATATTGCAAAATATTTTTAAAAATAATTAGAAGCCGAAATCCCATGTCAGTCAATTGCTTTGACAAAAGCCTCGCTAAAGAAATCGCACAGGAACTATTGGCCATAGGTGCCATCAAATTACAACCTGAAAATCCATTTACCTGGGCCTCGGGTTGGCAATCTCCAATATATTGTGATAACAGACTCAGTTTGTCGTTTCCCGCGCTAAGATCAAAGATCAAAGAAGGTTTGGCTTCCATGATCCGGCAGCAATTCCCTGACACGGAGGTGATCGCCGGCGTGGCTACTGCGGGTATTCCCCAGGGGGCCCTGGTTGCAGAAGCGCTGGACTTACCAATGATCTATGTTAGATCCAAATCAAAAGGACATGGCCTGACCAATCAAATTGAAGGCCAACTTAATAAAGGTCAAAAGGTCATTGTGGTCGAAGACCTGGTCTCAACCGGGGGAAGTTCATTGAAAGCAGTAGAAGCGCTTAGAAGTGCTGGTGCCGAAATTGCAGGAATGATCTCCATATTTACTTACGACTTCAATATCGCAAGGGAGGCCATGGAAGCCAACAATGTGGACTTGTGTTACCTAAGCGACTACCCCACCTTAATTGAGTACGCAGTAGAAAATGACCACTTGAAACCGGAATTAGTAGAAACACTCAATGCATGGAGAGAAGATCCGGGCAGTTGGGGGAATTGATTAATCCCTTTTTAAAACCTATAAGGTCTTAAATAGTCGTAAGAGACCTTATAGGTTTAAATAGACACCTAAAACTTCTCCTCAATACCCAATCCAAACAAAGCGAAATCATATCGAACCGGATCTGTTGGATCAAATTTCCTAAGCCCCTCCGTCAGCTCTATAGCAGTTTGCCAATCCGTTTGTTTACGTGAAATGAGACCTAGTTTCCTAGCCACCCTATCAACGTGCAGATCGCACGGACAAACAAGCTGAGCAGGACTTATGCGCTTCCAGATGCCAAAATCCACGCCTCGATCATCATGGCGTACCATCCAGCGCAAATACATATTCATGCGCTTACAAGCAGACTTCTTCGCAGGATTTTGAATGTGTTTTCTTGTTCTGGATGGATAGTCCGGTAAAGAGAAGAATTCCCCGTAGAAATGAGTAAGCGCCTGTTCGGTATCGGGAGTGTTGTATTCAGCGGGTACGAAGGCTTCTTCAAGGCTTTCATGTTCACTATAAAAGTTTTGGAGAAAGTGGATAAAATAAAGGCAATCGGTACCATTAAAAGTCCGGTGTTTAAACTCCGCAAAAGGCTTTAAGTCATCATCCCTGGCATTCATCATAAATTCATACGGCGCATTGTCCATCCATGACAATAGCTCAGTACACTTATTAATGATGGTAATACGTTGCCCCCAGGCCAATACCGCAGCAAACAATCCTGCTATTTCAATATCCTGCTTCCGTTTAAAGCGATGTGGTATAGAGATCGGATCATTGGCAATAAAGCCCGGCACATTGTAGGTATTGGCTTTCTCATCGAGAAATGCTTTCAATTCGGTTTTTCTCATCCCCTCGTTTCGGAGTAAATGATCTCAACCCTTGACTTTTTATCGATGATACCCAATTGTTTGAAAGTCGCATCTGTAAATCGGATCATCATGTTTCTATTCAGCCCGGTATTGGGCAATTTCCCCACCACTCGTACTTCCAATGATTCGTGATTCATCAAGTTTACCACTTTCATCACTGCTCCCACGGGTAATGTACGATGCAAGGCCAGAAACTTCCTCGTTTCTATAATGTTTTCAATGGTTCCGGCGATGCCCTCCTCATGAATCAATGTGTCCTGGTCCGATGTTTCCTTCCAGTATTTTGATCCATAAGAAGTGAACTGTGCTTGCGGGATAGAATGATTTAAACTATCCCGTTCTATGGGTTTCTTCACCAACAGCATATCTCCTATTCGCAACGTCGTATTTTCGAGTTCATTCCAGGTTATGAGACTGTCCGGAATTGTTTCGAACCTCCTGGCCAATTGAGTGAGCGTTTCTCCTGATTGTACATAGTGCGTATAATAGTTCACAGGTTCCTCCCCGACTTCAACCTCGTCCTCAGGATCAGGATCCCCCTCATTAACTTCCTCTTCCGGCACGGGTCTGGGAACTTCATCATCCATCGAGATCACTTCTTCAGGTTCCGATTGTACAACCGCGATTGGAGGGCTAACATAGAGGATCATCCCAATACTCAGATTGTTATCCGATAGCTCATTCCAATTACGAAGCTCAGAGAATTGTATATCGTATCTTTTTGACAATGAATATACCGTCTCACCCTTAGCCACAACATGAGTCATGCGCCCGGTATCAATTGGAAGATCGGGCTCACCATCAACTTGATCATCTACTTTTGGAGCTGCAACTGGTATCATTAAAATTTGCCCGAGATCAATCCCTCCATTTCTAAGTTCGTTGTTGTTCGTGATACTATCTATCTCAGTCGAATATCGCCGAGACAGGGAATACAAAGTTTCATTTGCCTCCACTTCATGAATGACGAAAAACCTGCCGTTCTGTTCTTCCAGACGAAGAGAATCAGTGTCCATCAGATACCCTTTGGCTCCAAAAAGCATACAACAACAAAAGGCTGTGATCATGAATCTATAGCTGATAGACATGTAATTCATTCCTGTTTTCAACAAATATGAGCAGGTTTTTGTAAGTAAAGAAGCTTTGAAAAACCACGCCCTCCATATTTTCATCCAGTTGCCGGTCCAATAACACGTTTCCCTGGTTATTCATTACGTAAACGTGACGGCTTAGCTGGTTATTTTTCTTTTGATAATAAGTCACAAAAATATGGCCCTGTGCTTCCAAATACTCAACACCTTCAGCAATCTCTAAGCCACGAGTTTTCATAAATCGTTGCACTTTATCAAATGCTTCCGTCCCTTGATGATACACTACAGGAAATATACTGATCGACGTTGATTCAAAAAGATGCTCAGGTGCTGATTCCTCAAACAATTCACCATTTACCCGATCAACAGACCACCAAACATGTTGAGATGGGTCACTTTCATCCTCGAATTTCTTTACCCAAACTTTTTCCTGGTCCACACCCTGCAGCCCAGTCCACCAATCCAACGCTTCATTTTCATAGATCACCTGATCGAAAGTCAACAAATCCAATACACGGTACTGTACGTGAATATCCTCTTCCGATCGCAACTCCAATCCCAGTGCCGATGTGTTACTGGCTTCAAGGATCTTCCAAACCAATGCCTCAAATTGTTCCGTAAAAACAAGGGTCATAAAATGTGAATGATTTTGGTAAATCTTAATTTTAAGGTGACACTCAAATTAGTAGAATGCAGGGCCGTTTTTGTAATAAATGTGCCCTCATGTGATACTAATGTAGAGTGGGAGGAATTGATGAATTGCATTAATTTGCAAGATACCTCACAGAACATAACTAAAACTACATTGGGTTAACTGCATTAGAGATGAAAAAAATACTAGCGATACTTCTGACTTGTTTTTCAACACTTTCAGCACTGACTCAGGATCAGAAACTGGTCTATCACTTACAGGTGCTGGATGATATTGATCCCAGAACCAATCGGTATACAGAGTTAGGTCTGGAGGCGGCATTGGAAGCAGGGGCGGACATTGTGATCATCGAGTTGGACACTTACGGCGGTGCTCTGAATGATGCGGATGAAATCAGGACTCGAATTCTGGATTTTGAAAAACCCGTTTATGCCTGGATCAACAAAGATGCGGCTTCCGCGGGAGCACTCATATCCATTGCCTGTGATAGCATCTACATGGCGTCCGGATCCAGTATTGGGGCCGCTACAGTGGTGGGTGGCGACGGAGCAGCCGCTCCTGATAAATACCAATCTTACATGAGATCCATCATGAGATCCACTGCCGAAGCCAAAGGCCGAAACCCTGCTCTGGCCGAAGCCATGGTAGACGAAGACATTGACCTGGACAGTATCGCCACTGAGGGTAAAGTATTGACCCTGTCGGTCTCCGAAGCCCTCAAATACGATTTTTGTGAAGCAGAACTCAACACACTTGAAGAGGTGATCGAGCAAGTGGGCATAGAAAATTATCGGATTGAAACGTATGACCTGGGTGCTTCAGAAAGAGTAATCGCGCTTTTCCTCAATCCTTTCGTTAGTGGTATCCTAATCCTGATCATCATCGGGGGCATCTATTTCGAGCTTCAGACTCCCGGGGTAGGTTTCCCGATCCTGGCTTCTGCAGTGGCCGCCGTATTATACTTCACACCGTATTATTTGAATGGCCTGGCAGAAAACTGGGAAATAGCCATTTTCTTCCTGGGCATTGTATTGATTGCTGTCGAAATCTTTGTACTTCCGGGATTTGGGGTCGCGGGGGTCGCGGGATTGATCCTCACGCTCGGATCTCTGACACTGGTCATGTTGAATAATGATTTGCTGGATTTCACGCTTGTTGGCAGTGGTGACATATTTATAGCCGCCGCAACAACCATGGTCGGGTTTATGCTTTCAATTATGCTCCTGTTCATAGGAGGTGTTCGCCTGGCCAATAGTCCGCTGTTTCGAAAAATCGCCTTGACTGATACACAGGATTCAAGTCAGGGATTCACTTCCCGATTCATCGAGGAGACTATGAAGGGTAAGGAAGGTGTAGCTCACACCATTTTGAGGCCTAGTGGTAAAATCATGATTGATGATACGGTCTATGACGCAACTACACGTGGTGAGTACATTGCTCAAGGCGAGCAGGTTCAGGTCATTTCAGATGAAGGCACTTCGCTCAAAGTGAAAAAACTGGAGGAATGATCGTTGGTGTAATTCCTGCCAGGTATGCCTCCACAAGATTCCCTGGCAAGCCATTGGCAGATATTGCCGGTAAACCCATGATCAAACGCGTTTTTGAGCAAGCTCAAAAATGTGACCTACTGGATCGGGTCATTATTGCTACAGATCATCCCGACATTCAGGAAACAGCCTTAAAATTTACCGAAGATGTCCTCTTAACTTCAGTTGATCATAAAAATGGCACGGAAAGATGTGCAGAAGTTGCCACCTCTATAGTCGCAGATTACTACCTGAACATACAGGGAGATGAGCCTTTCATCGACCCAAGACAAATAGCATTGGTATGTGAATCCCTACTATCCGGAGCTTCCATAGCCACACTCAAAATCAAGATCACAGATTGGCAAGACTTGCAAGATCCGAATCTGGTAAAAGTGGTCACCGATAAAAAGGGAAAAGCATTGTACTTCAGCAGAAGTCCAATCCCTCATTTCAAAACACTACCAATTGAACAATGGCCCGAAAAACAAGCCTATTTTAAACATGTGGGACTTTATGGGTTTGATAAAACAACATTGGCACAAGTCGTTAGACTTCCACAAGCTGACCTTGAAATCGCGGAATCATTGGAACAATTACGTTGGATGGCTCATGGCCATGAAATTCAAGTGAAAGAAACAACCATCGAAAGCACAGGCATTGATGTTCCCGCTGATATTGACAGGGCTTTACGTATCTTTCAACCGTGAATCAAGTCCAAAAAGTAATCATCTGGGTTTTCATAGGTGCGGTAATCATTTTGTTTTGGTTATCCCTTCGTGATGAAGAACATGCCCTGGAATATGGAACCGCCGCTCTATTGGTTTGGGGAGCCACTTACGGCCTGCAATACTTATTTAAGAAGAAAGAATGAAAATTCGCAGGAAAGCAAACCAATGCCTCAACTGTGGGGCCCAGATCAATGAGGTATACAATTATTGTCCGCGATGTGGCCAGGAAAACAACGACAATAACATCTCCTTCGGATTGCTTTTCCGAGAGTTCTTCTCAAACTACTTCTCCCTCGACTCCCGATTTGGCAGATCCATCAAACCTTTCCTGATCCAGCCTGGCACATTGACCAATGCCTTTAACCAGGGGAAAAGGGTCCGTTATGCACATCCCGTACGACTCTACCTCGTTATTAGCCTGATCCATTTCACCACTTTTTCATTCATTCAAACCCAGGAAAACGAAGATGGGGGGAATGAAACCTTTATTGATCTAATGGACGAAGAACAGGCGGATAGTTTATTGGCCATTCACCCGGATTCTCTGCAATTCGATCCGGAAGAAGATTTTATGCTTAGCGAAAGAGATTTCGCCGTGATCAAGAAAATGTATGGTGAGAAGCACACGTCAAAAGAAATTTTGGACTCCTTGCACATAGAAGACAGAAGCTTTTGGGATCGACTTGCCATTCGGCGAATTGTGCGTTTATCAAATACTACTCAAGAGCAAATCAATAATGCAATCATAGGAAACATCCCTGTGATGATGTTTATTATCCTGCCGCTGTATGCTTTGTTACTAAAGATATTTTACCGCAAGAAAGGATTATACATTCAACACCTCATTCACTCTTTTCACATTCATTCCTTTGCCTTCATAGCGCTTACGATTGGCTGGTTGTTCATATTGGCTTTCTCGCTCCCCGAGGAAGAAGTGTTGTTTTTTGTGTTTATAGGTCTGAGTATTTACATCTATTTCTCGCTGATCCGTGTATATCGACAGAAGTACTTAAAAACGCTGCTCAAGCTATTCCTTATGGGTACCGCGTACTTCATGATGCTCAGTACTGCGCTTATTATTGAGACACTGATCAGTCTGATGATCTATTAATTCAACAATTTTTTTGACCCCAACCAACCTTTTGCAGCTCTTACCTAACTTATAGGAAAAGCAAATGGAATGGATGATCGGAAATTGGTAGACGACTTCCTGCATTCGAGGAGTGAACAGGCCTTTCGGACCTTATACAAGTCCAAGACACCTCACCTCTACCGAATGGCCCTCAGATTGACGCAGAATGATACGTTATCCGAGGAATTGATTCAGGAAACATGGATGGTGGCGATCCGAAAACTCGCTGAATTCGAATGGAGGTCCGAATTAAAGACCTGGTTGGTGGGTATCCTCATCAATCTATCAAGGAAAAAAAGGAAAGAAACAGAAAGCCTGGAAGCCATGGATGATTCAGCCTTATCAAAGGCGGAACCAATCGTGGACCAAAACTGGTCGATTACCAGTATTGACCTTGAAAATGGTATTGCCAAACTCCCCCCTGGTTACCGGCAGATCATCGTGCTACATGATATTGAAGGGTACAAGCATAAGGAAATCGCGGAGCTCCTGGACATTACAGAAGGAACCAGTAAAAGTCAGCTCTTCTACGCCAGAAAGGCGCTTAGGGAATATTTAAGTGAAGATTCAAAAGCAGCAAGGAAATGAGAGAGGAACATCTTAACGAAAATGATCAGCGGCTATTTGACCAGCTGGAAAGGGAGTTGCAACCCCCTGCACATTTAGAGGAACAACTCGTGAATCAATTGAAGTTTGAAGGACACATAAAAGAAAATAAAATGAATAATATTGGCAAAATCATCATCGCAATCGCGGCCAGTATCCTGCTCTTTTTAGGAGGTGCCTGGTATGGAAAATCATCAACCAGTCAAATCTCAATAACCCCGGAAATGGGATACATGCTACTCCTACATGAAGATGAGCGCTTTACTCCGGGTGAACCCATGGAAATGTTTCAGGAATACGCTGCGTGGATGGAAAATACTTTCGCCAGGGGTGTGAAGATTACAGGGCAGGAGCTCGTAAATGAAGCAGTATTGATAAGAAAGGGAACACCAAATGTGAGTCAGGGCGATGAAGCGGAAGTCAGAACTACGGGCTACTTTATCCTGGAAGCCAAATCTTTGGATGAGGCCATTGCCGTAGCCCAGGACAATCCCCACGTGAAGTACGGAGGAACAGTAGAGGTAAAAGCCTACATGGTAAGGTAGCAGTGGCCTTCAGCATGAAAAGTCTTAAATTATAATCACATCAAATTTTAGCTCAAATCGACATGAAAAAGCATATCCAACTACTCTATTTGATCTTGCTGATCCCTGTCATGGGGATCGCCGGATCAGATCCTAAAAAACCATTTGACATTAACGACTATCAGTGGCTGGCCGGCACCTGGGTTGGTGATGGTTTTGGAGGAACTTCTGAAGAAATGTGGTCGCCACCCTCTGCAGATGGCACCATGATGGGTGTTTATCGACATCACAAAGGCGATGGCAGCCTCAACTTTTATGAGTTCATGGTACTGGATAAAACCGGATTACGATTGAAGCACTTTACCCCCGAACTTATCGGATGGGAAACCAAAGAAGATTTCGTTACTTTCGAAATGATCGATTATACGCCCGATAAAATAGAATTGAAGGGTTTGGTCTTTGAACGCAAATCGGACACAGAAATGGAAATTCGATTACGGCTCAGGTATGGAGAAGAAGTAAAAACGGAAGTGTTTAAGATGAAGAGAAAGCAATAATGACATATTCCTGAATACTCCACAAACACCCCTCCTCTCAAGAGGGGTGCCTTGAAACAAGTGCAAATCCAGGTCTGTTACTAGAAAAGCAGGGTTCTCTTTTGAACTTTTCGACAGGCCAATTTGACAAATGATTAGATTACTGTTGCATCAAGGCAACTTGTGTAGCACTCAAGATTTTATCCACCTCCTCATCTCCAATGGCTGTTGAAACGAAAAGCGCTTCATACTGAGAAGGAGCCAGATAAACACCTTGTTCGAGCATTGAACGAAAATACTTTCCAAAACGATCAGAATCCGTGCTTTTGGCTGTTTCAAAATCAACGACCTTTTGATCCGTGAAGAACAGCGTGTACATACTACCAATTTGATTGGTCGTATAAGGTAAGTTATGCTGTTTCAGTAAGTCATTGATACCAGAAACAATCTTACCTGTAGTCTCATCCAACTGCTGATAAATGCCAGGATTTTCATTAAGTGTAGAAAGAATCGCCAATCCCGCTGCCATGGCTACGGGGTTTCCGGAAAGCGTTCCAGCCTGATAAACCGGTCCTGCGGGCGAAACGTAATCCATGATCTCCTTTTTGCCACCATAGGCACCAACAGGCAATCCTCCTCCGATAATTTTTCCCAGGGTGGTCATGTCCGGAATAACTCCTAACCGTTCCTGAGCCCCTCCCTTAGCCAAACGAAACCCTGTCATTACTTCATCAAAAATGAGCACGATCCCTTCCTCGTTACATAGCTGACGTAATCCTTCCAGGAACCCTGGTTCAGGTAGAACACAGCCCATGTTCCCTCCTACAGGCTCCACAATTACAGCTGCAACTTCGTCTTTGTTATTTTCAACCACGGCCTTCACTGCACTCAGGTCATTGAACGGGGCAAGTAACGTATCTTTTGCCGTTCCTGAAGTCACTCCCGGGCTGTCCGGGGTTCCCATTGTAATGGCTCCACTACCTGCGGCAATCAGGAATGAATCTCCGTGTCCGTGATAGCAACCTTCGAATTTGATGAACTTGTCTCGACCCGTAAATCCACGCGCTACCCGAACGGCTGACATTGTCGCTTCGGTACCGGAATTAACCATTCTGACCTTCTCTACCGAAGGAACCATGTCCACGATTAACTCAGCGATCTCCACTTCCCTCCTGCCTGGTGCTCCAAATGACGGACTATCTTTCACGGCATCAAATACAGCCTTTTCCACCGCTTCGTGGGCATGACCAAGGATCATTGGGCCCCACGAGTTGATCATATCTATATAAGCATGATCATCCTCATCGTAGAGATAAGCTCCTTTTGCAGACTTAATGAACAATGGATTGCCTCCTACGGCTTTAAATGCTCGTACGGGTGAGTTCACCCCACCAGGTATTACTAACTGCGCCTTATCGAAAAGCGCTTTACTACTCGAATGATCCATCAGAATTTTGAACAGGTGTTAACCGACTGTTTTTGAAGGTAATGATTGGTACGACCTGATTGTCGTTGTTAATGCCAAAATCGTATCCACTCATGATGGTTCCGGGATAAAAGCCCTCTTCCAGAAATCCATTTTGGAAGTATTTGCCATGCTTGTGTAACATGGATCCAAGGTATTTTAAACATTCATACCCATAGAAAACAAAGTCCCCAGGTATACTCCCGAATGTATCAATATAACGTTGGTACAATGCTCTATAAGCTTCACTTCGCCTATCAATAAACTCAGGATAAGCCAATTCTACGCCCAGGCGCTCATATTGTTCGTAATCAATGATCTTAAATTTGATCCAATTGCCATATCCTAACAATCCAATTGAATCTGGTCTGCTTTCGATCGCACTGATGAAGTTGTTAACAATTCCATTGTCCCGGGAGGAAACCATGATATGACCAATACTGTCCTCCACCACATTGAATTTCATTTCATAAAAAATCAATGAATCCCCTTCCGTTTCTTCATCTTCACTAATGATCAGGTATTCCAGTTCCATCTCTATTTCCGGGTCTATCTTCCGGTTTTTGATGAATCTGCCTGGTATTTCCATTAAAGAATCAACCTCCTCCATCGAAGCGATGAACTCCTCATGTTGCTCGATGAGTGAGTCCAAAATAGGACGGCTGGTCTCATTATCAAGTGACCTGAAGTCCAACACTTCAAAACCAGCAGCTTCGATTTCCTCCTTGTACCTTAAGGCCACAATAGAGTCACGTTCATTGGAAGAAAAATAGACCAATGCCCGATTGTTATCCGTGAATTGGGTTTTGGCTCGCTCAGCCAATTTTGCTCCGATGGTGGGGTAACCCGCCTTCAATAAATAGGCAAAATCATTTCCAGCAACTACATTTTGATTAGAGGAAACCGGATTCACCATATTGATCTGATGCTCAACAGAGAAGGGTTTCACCACGTCAATGGGACCCGGCAAGAACGGACCAATGATCAAATCACTTTCTTGCAGAGAAGGATTATATAGCAATCTTTTTGTTTCCTGAACGTCGCGTTTCGTATCGTACGGGTAAAGGTCAATAGGTTGTCCCAATAAATCCAATTCCTTCTGTGCAAGCTGCATTCCCTGATAAAAATCAACGATCACCTTGTTCGACAATATGGGCCCGGGTGCTTCAAGACTATCAAACATGAAAGGAAGCATGACGGCAATGGAATAAGCAGACCTCCGGACTTCAGCATTACTTACTTCCGAATATTCTTCGACATCCAGCTCATAGGTCTGGATTAGTCTTTTCAAAAGGGTTACATCTTCCTGTGAAGACCGATCGAGTTTTTTAGCCAATTGAGTCACCACGAGACGATCATCCGGAAATTCCTCGATCAGGACTTTCAATTCATTGAGACTGGCTTGCGGAACATAACGATTTCGTAACTCATCCAGATTATTCGAAAAACGATCCTGATAAGATTTCGAATACCTTAACCCTTCCGCATATTCCGAGCGCTCAAAATGGGCCTTGGTTAACCAAAAATAGACATCCGGCAGTTGGTCCCAGCTCGGATCATTGGACAATATGACTTTCCAGATAGAAATGGCCGATTCCTGCTCGTTTTGCCGATAGGCCGCCAAACCGGCGTAAAAGGTGGCATAGGAACCAAACGTTGGATCACTGTTCAATGCGGCAAAAGCACTCTGTGCCGAAGCATATTGCTCTTCTCTAAAAAGTCTTTTGGCTTCCAGAAATTCATCTTGCGTTCGTTGTGCAAAAGAGGTTGCATAAGACGCGAGGAAGAGTAGCAATAAAACAGTTCTTTTCAAAATAGGCTGGGTTAAACGCATGGTGAATTTAGCTAATCATTCCCATTCAATGGTCGCAGGCGGCTTAGAACTAATGTCGTATACCACTCGATTAATCCCTTTGACCTGGTTAATGATCTTGTTGGATACTCTTCCTAGAAAATCATATGGCAAATGGCACCAATCAGCAGTCATTCCGTCCAGGCTACTTACTGCTCGCAGCGCAACTACTCGTTCATAGGTTCTCTCATCACCCATGACACCCACAGATTGGACCGGAAGTAGCATCGCTCCTGCCTGCCAAACTTCGTCATACAAGCCTTCTTCTTTTAAGCCATTGATAAAAATATGATCGACTTCCTGTAAGATCCGAACTTTATCTGCGGTTATGTCCCCAAGAATCCGTATGCCTAATCCGGGACCAGGAAAAGGATGTCTTCCAAGGATATTTTCAGGAATATCCAGTGTCTTACCCACTCGCCTAACACCGTCCTTAAAAAGCGTCTTCAGAGGCTCCACTACTTTCAATTTCATTCTCTCCGGTAATCCCCCCACATTATGATGAGATTTGATGGTTACAGAGGGTCCTCCTACGGAAACAGACTCAATGATGTCCGGATAGATGGTTCCCTGTCCAAGCCACTTCACATCCTGAATGCGATGCGCTTCTTCATCAAATACTTCGATGAAAGTACGGCCTATCGCCTTGCGTTTATCTTCGGGATCCGTTAGACCTTTCAACGCGCTGTAGAATCGGTCTTTGGCATCTACGCCTTTCACGTTGAGTCCCATTTGCTGATAGCTTTCGAGCACATCTTCAAATTCGTTTTTGCGTAGCAAGCCATTGTCCACAAAAATGCAAAAGAGATTAGCACCAATGGCTTTGTGGATCAATTCAGCGGCAACGGAAGAGTCTACCCCGCCGGAAAGCCCCATGACCACTTTATCGTCACCAAGTTGAGCCTTCAATTCATCGACTGTCGTTTCCACAAACTGCGCTGGCGTCCAGGTCTGATTGGCTCCACAAATACCCACAACAAAGTTGTGAAGTAATTGCTTTCCCTGAACACTATGGGTCACTTCAGGGTGGAACTGGATACCATAAACAGGTTTCCCTTCTACTTTATAGGCGGCTACCGGAATATCTTTGGTATGAGCGATTGTAGAAAAAGCTTGAGGTACTGCTGTGATGGTATCTGCATGCGACATCCAAACCTGACTTTCATTATCGATCCCGTCAAAAAGTTCGTTCTGCCCATTCACCTGTATAGACGATCTGCCATATTCCCGGTGAGCTGAACGAGCCACCGTACCGCCCGATTTATGGGCGATGAGTTGTGCTCCGTAACATACACCCAAGATCGGAAGTCCGTTTAGGCGATCCATATCGATATCAGGAGCTTGATCTTCCAATACCGAGCATGGGCTACCACTCAAAATCACCCCCTTTACCGAATCATCAGGGTCTGGAAAATTGCTGAATGGATGTATCTCACAATAAACATTGAGTTCGCGTACTCTTCTGGCTATAAGCTGCGTATATTGCGAGCCGAAATCCAGGATCAGAACTTTTTCTAACATGGCCGCAAAATTAGGCAGAGTGCTGATATGTTACCAGACTTCCGAGTGCATAAAATTGGAAGTTTAGAAAAGTCAAATCCGACCAGGGTTTCGAAGGTTGAAAAACCAGTTTCACCGTCAATTTCGTAATCAACAAGATGTCCAGAGAGAAAGAAAGATTAGCAGCTGAATGTGAGGCTACCCCGTGGAAGATGTGGGGGCCCTATCTATCGGAAAGACAATGGGCCACCGTAAGAGAAGACTATACCGAACATGGTAATGCCTGGGAGGGTGTCATTCATGATCACGCTCGAAGCAAGGCTTATCGATGGGGCGAAGATGGCATAGGTGGGTTCAGCAATACGGATCAACGCATTTGCTTTTCGTGGGCTTTCTGGAATGGTAAGGACCCGATTCTGAAGGAACGTCTGTTCGGCCTTACAGGTACGGAAGGGAACCATGGTGAGGATGTAAAAGAGCTTTATTACTACCTGGATAGCACGCCTACCCATTCCTACATGAAGATGCTTTACAAATATCCCATGATGGAATATCCGTACGCGGATCTGGTCGATGAAAACACCAAACGCTCCAGGAAGGAAAGAGAATACGAACTGATCGATACGGGCATCTTTGATGATGATAAGTACTTCGACATCTTCCTGGAATATGCAAAAAATACGCCCACCGATTGCCTTTTCCGTGCAACAGCACACAATCGGCATAGTCGAACAGCTGATCTCTTTATTCTGCCTACGATCTGGTTTAGAAACACCTGGTCCTCTGGTCGGGATCCTGTTCGCCCCAGGTTATTCCTGAAGGACTCGCGAACCATACAAGTAGACCATCATCTGCTTGGTACGTATTACCTGTATTTGAGTGAGGAAGTTGAAGAGGTGGTTTTTACGGATAATGAAACCAACAGGGAGCGACTTTACGGAATCAAGAACACTGCTTCGTATTTCAAAGACGCCTTTCATGAATACCTGATCAACGATGAGAAGGTGGTCAATGAAAAACAATTTGGCACCAAATCAGCGGGTATTTATAAACTAAAAGTTCAGCCTAAAGCAGCCTCGGAGGTAAAGGTGCGTCTGAGTAACCAGCCACTTTCTGATCCTTTTGGAAACTTTGATGAAATTTTTCAGGAACGCCTACAGGAAGCAGATGATTTCTATGGGGCTATTCAGAAAAAAGTAGAGAACAAGGATTTGTGCAATATTCAGCGGCAAGCTTTTGCCGGTATGATGTGGAGCAAACAATTCTATTACTACAATATGCAGAATTGGCTCAAAGGAGACCCAGGCAGGCACGAACCTCCGGCTAATAGAAAGCACGGTCGGAATTCTGAATGGGGGCACCTGTTCAATTATCACGTGATTTCCATGCCTGATAAATGGGAATATCCCTGGTATGCTGCCTGGGACCTGGCGTTCCATTGTCTACCCATTGCTAGAATCGATCCGGAATTTGCCAAGAATCAATTGCTATTGCTCCTGAATGAGCGCTATCAGCACCCTAATGGACAAATACCGGCGTATGAATGGAACTTTAGTGACGTCAACCCTCCAGTACATGCCTGGGCTGTATTGCGTGTTTATCAGATCGATAAAGAAATATCCGGAAAAGGAGATCTGGATTTTCTACAAAAGGCCTTTCACAAACTCATCATCAACTTTACCTGGTGGGTAAATCGGAAAGACGAAGACGGGAACAACTTATTTGAAGGGGGTTTCCTTGGATTAGATAATATCGGGGTATTTGATCGTAATCACCAGATATTTGAAGACTCACGGCTGGAGCAAGCGGACAGCACAAGTTGGATGGCCATGTTTGCCTTGAACATGCTTAGGATTTCGCTTGACCTGGCCATGGAATATCCGGTCTATCAGGATATGTCGGTCAAGTTCTTCGAACATTTCCTCTACATCTCTGCGGCCATGAATGACCTGGGTGAAAACCACATTGACCTGTGGGATGATGAGGATCAATTCTATTATGATGTCATCCGTCGGGATGATGGGAAGGATCAGCGCATGAAGGTCCGTTCCATGGTGGGGCTTATTCCTCTATACGCCGTAGAAATCCTGGATGGAGAAGTTTATGCGAAGTTGCCGGAGTTCAGGAAAAAACTCGACCTGTTGCTTACAGAACGACAGCAATTGTCTGATCTGGTTTCCAGATGGCAGGTAGAAGGTAAGAATCACAACCGGTTACTGGCTATTCTTCGGGTTCATCGAATGAAAATGATTTTGCAGCGTATGCTGGACCCGGAAGAATTTCTGTCTCCATTTGGCATCCGGGCCTTGTCAAAATATCATAAAGAAAACCCCTATGAGTTTCCATTGGAAGATGAAGTACTCAGCATCGAATACCTTCCGGGAGAATCTGACAGCTCATTCTTTGGGGGAAATTCCAATTGGCGCGGCCCCGTATGGTTTCCAGTGAATTACTTACTGCTGGAGTCCATCTCAAGATTTGATGCGTTTTATGGAGAAGGATTTACAATAGAATATCCAACGGGATCCGGGGAAAAATTCACATTGAGTGAAATTGCACAAAAGGTTTGCTGGCGCATGTTTCAGATCTTCTTACCAGACAAAGAGGGTAATCGACCCATTTATGCGCAACAAATGAAGTTTCAGGAAGATCCTCACTTCAAGGATTATATCCTCTTCTATGAGTATTTCCATGCTGATTCAGGGGAAGGACTGGGAGCTGCTCATCAGACAGGATGGACTGGGCTGGTTGCGGAAATGATCCATCGTTACTATCACTGATCAGATAAGCGTTTAAGTTTGTACCATGTCCAGAACAGCCTGGTATGCCCTAAAACCTTTAATTCTTTTATTCTCCCTTTCCGGACCTGCATTTGCTCAGTCCTCTATGGAATTGGTGTACACAGTCGATGACGGACTCCCTTCAAATACGATCTATGACGTCATTCAGGACGACCGGGGCTACATGTGGTTTGGTACCGATGCTGGTTTAAGTCGATTTGATGGGTATGAATTTACGAATTACGAATTAAAGGATGGGCTTCCCGACATGGACATCCTTAAATTCTTCAAAGATTCATCCGGGAGAATTTGGATGTACTCCTTTAATGGGAATATGGGCTACCTCAAAGAAGATTCTATCTTTTCGACAGCCAACAACAATCTACTGCCAGGATTAGACTATAATTCGAGAATCACTCAAATAGTGGAATTTGAAGGCAAAATTTACATCTCCGCGTATCACGGGGGCGTCAAAATTTATGATCCTGAAAATCAAACCCTCATTGAACCTCCCATTCAAGATTTGTTAGGATCCTATATCTGTAAATGCCAGCAGAAACTATATGGCGTACTTTCTTCTTTAAAGCTCAAACCCCCTTCGCGTGACAATGAAATTGCCATTGGGTTGAGTATTGTTCAGTTTGACCCACATCCCGGTGAAAACGATAATGATTTCTACAAAGAACTAGTTATTGATAACCAAAAATTTCTCAGAAAAGGCCTTGGGTATATCATTTGTGTGGGTGACTTGTTGATAAGCCACTCCAATACTGTAGATGCCAACTCACTTAAAATCCTCAATACAAATGACCTTACCACACACTTCTCCCGTGAAATTCAGGACACAGGATTGAGGATCTTAAGTGTTCGCAGCTTGCGCGGGAAGGTATTGGTACACACCTCTCGAGGGCTTTACGAATATTTCCCTCAAAAGGACGAATTCATCCTGACACACCTTCAGGAAGGCAATACATCAAATTTCATCGATCATGAAGGTAACACCTGGCTTACCTCTCTCAAAAACGGCGTATTGTTCAAACCTGTCAATAAAGTACGTGAATCAGAATTGATCCTTCCCGAAATAGATCAAATGTCCGTCAATGGGAATGAGATACTGTTAGTTGGCCAGAAAAACCGATTGATCTTCCTTAATTCCAACCTCCAAAAAGAGAAAGAATTCATCTTGAATGGACGCGCTGGCTATAAATATCTTAACCACTATAACGATTTGGTTATCCTTGGCTCTAATACGAACTTCATTTTACTGGATCCACAGACCGGCAAGGTGGTCAGACAGATCGATATGAACGTCCGTGCCGCATATGTCATGGATTCGGCCATGTATATTGCTTCGAGCAGGTCAAGAGTAACAAAACTTCACCTGACCACAGGCGAGGAACAGATCTATGTATGGAACAATGGTCGAATCAATGACTTACTGGTGAGGGGGGATTCCGTACTTCTTGCGACAGACAGAGGTCTTTTTATGCTTGATGAGCAGTTCAACATGAAGCAAACACTGATAAATGGTGTCAGGGTTGCGCAAATTCTTGCTCAGGAAGATCGGCTTTGGCTCCCTACGACAGGAAAAGGACTTCTCAAATTTGAGAATGGTAAAATTGAGAACTACTCCCTGAACATAGGCATTTCGCAAACTATCGCGGAACAAGCATTACTCAACGGCAATACCTTATGGATCTCTTCAAATAAAGAACTTTTCAAGATCAACCTCGACGATCATTCCTTTAAGATCATAGATAATTCTGACGGCCTTGCGAGTCAAAAAAACAGAGATATGGCCCTGTTTGCAGGTAAAGTTCTCGTTGCACAGGATGAAAATATCAAATTCATCGATCAGGATACTGAATTTGAAGAACCTGAAAACTTTTCCCTGATTATTGATGGAATAATGGGGACCGATGGCCGAAACTATGAAAATATCGCCAATCGAATTCCATATGATGTTGGCACCCTGCAATTGTCTTATAAAGCACTGCTCTTTAGAAACCAACCCAATCTTACTTATCGATATCGCCTAAGCGAAGATGAAGCAAACCCTCCCCCCTGGTCAACTTCCAGGATCAAAACAGTGAATTACTCTGAATTGGATCCGGGACGATACATTTTCGAAGTAAGTGCAAAAACAAAAAATAGCCGATGGTCTCCTGAAAAGACCCTTTCATTTACGATCGTTCCTGCCTATTGGCAGACCCTCTGGTTTAAAATCCTAAGCGGTACAATCCTTCTTCTGATTGGATGTCTTATATTCTATTCATCCACCCGAAATAACCGATTGAAAAGAGAATTGGAAAAAGATCGGGTAATGGCAGAAATCACGGCGCTAAAGGCACAGATAAATCCTCATTTCCTCTTCAATGCCCTGAACTCCATTCAATCTTTCTTATTGAGTAATGAACAAGAATTGGCGGAAGAGTATCTGGTCAAATACAGCAAGCTAATGCGAAGAATCCTGGATCAGTCCAGTCTGCTTACGATCCCACTCAATGAGGAGTGCGAAACCATTCAACTTTATGTTGATCTTGAAAAATATCGCTCCAGAAATAGTTTTCGTTTCAAAATCATCATGGATGACACCATTGACCCCAATGAGAAAATTCCTTCAATGATCCTTCAACCCTTTATTGAAAACGCCATTTGGCACGGAGTTTCTCAAACGGATGAAGGTGTTATTCAACTAAGTGTGAAGAAAAGCGAGGAAGATTCCATCTTGCTTGAAGTCTCAGACAATGGACGCGGATTCGATCCTGAAAAAGTAAAAACCTCATCGAAAGGATCACAACTGGTCCAGGGAAGGTTGGGGTTATTGAACCAAGTGGAAGGAATCAAATCCCGAATGGAAGTAAAAACTGCCGTGGACGGAGGCACTACAGTCTCTATATGGGTGACTGGTCACCTGAACTAACGTAAAAGCGATGAATCACCTGGGTGGCCTTGTATCAATGAGAAAGCCTGTGGATTAATGATATTATTCCAATGACCCCCAGTTAACTAAGGTAACAAGCAATTAAGTTATCCACGGTCAAAAGAACTCAAATGTCGCTTTGGTAGGCGATTTTGAAGCTGAATTTGGATTGCATTCAACACCAGACCCAATTGATCAATGGCATATTTTATTGGTGGTCCCCAAGAAAATGGCTTGGCCCGTGGCCTTCTCATACACGACGAGTTAGCAACCAGCTATCTGTAGCCATAACCAATATCATAACGATCTCTCAATCTTTAATAGAATGGCAATCCATCAACGGCACAGGAATTGATAAGATTTAGCCTAAGCCCTCCGCAACCTGCAAAAAGTGCTCGTAGGTGGAAATTTGCGATAACGGAAGAGATTTGACACTTCCGGAATCGAAAAATTCATCGAAAGGCACGAGCCTCGTCCAAGGTCGATTATCTTTGTTAAATCAGCTTGAAGGAATAACGTCCAAACTATCCATCCAAACAGAACTTAGTAAGGGCACGTTAATTTCAATTCTGGTTTCTGGTAAATTGAATGATTTATTTTTATTGAATGATTTCGGCTGTATTGGTAGATGATGAGCCTTTGGCGATAAAAACGTTGAGGTTGCTGCTGGGCAAGCATTGCCCCGAAATCACCATTGTAGGTGAGTGTGGCAATATCAGTGATGCCTACAGCATGATATTGGAAAAGCGTCCAAAATTACTTTTCCTAGATATCAATATGCCAAATGGAACCGGACTGGAACTTCTGGAGCGATTCCAGGATGTGGATCTGGAGGTAATTTTCACTACTGCTCATCAGGAACATGCCATTCATGCCTTGCGACTTTCTGCATTGGATTACATCCTTAAGCCCATTAGTTCGGAGGATCTGAAAAACGCCGTTCAGCGGTTTATGAAGAAAAAATGGTCCAGTGACTACAATCTGTTGGCGCAAATTCTTCAGGAAAAAAGCTTAACACGTTTCGCCGTTCCTTCTGTGGACGGGATTAGAATCATCAATACGAAAGAGATCTTATACCTCTCAGCGGATAAGAATTACACCACTGTCCACCTACCAGAGGAAGACATCATTTCATCCAAGCCGTTGGGGGATTACGAAAAACTTCTGACGGATCATGGCTTTTTCAGAATTCATCGCTCCTTTATCATCAATCTTCGCCGCTTATTGAAATTCAAAAAAGGGAAAGAGGCACAAGTTGTTTTAGATAACGGCATGGAACTGGATGTTTCAAGAAATCGAAAGGATGATCTCATTAGGGAGATTGAAAAAATCGCTTAGTTCTGGCGCACTTCGTCCTTAGATAGTTACAACTTATCCTCAATTGGGTGCCATTAATTCATTGAACTCTATAAAACTTCACTTGCCGATTAAGGTAATTTACCTTTGAAATGAGGAAAGACTTGATGGTCTGTAATCAAAGACGAGAAGTGCTCCCAAACAATTAAGGTCCCTATTTCAACAACCAACCTGACAAAAAACTGTGACGACCAGAAGGGTCATTTTTCCCTTCTACTATTGCGTTCGATGCTCTAAGAAATTTTGTTCTTTCTTGGATTGTCGAAGCGATAAGTTTCTATTTGCCACTATGAATTTCGGACTCCTATTCGACATGGATGGCGTGATTGTGAATAACCACGAATACCATTACAAAAGCTGGCAGGTCATGTGTCAGAAATATGGCAAACCATTGTCTGAATCCACTTACATGCAAAACATGAATGGCCGAACGTTGAATGAAGTGGTACAATTCATTTTCGAAGTGGAAATATCCGATAAAAAGGTCCGTGAGGTTGGCGAAGAAAAGGAGGGAATCTATCGGGAATTGTACCGCGAGCATCTCAAACCAACGACTGGATTGGTACCTTTTCTGGATTCCTGTACCCGGGCAAATATTCCGATGGTCATAGGCACCTCAGCACCCACTCAAAATGTAGATTTCACCCTGGATGGACTTGGGATCCGGTCCAAATTCACAGACATTCTGGATGAAAGAGCGGTAACCAAAGGCAAACCCAATCCGGAAATTTATCAGAAGTGCGCTACCGCCATTGGCTTACCAAACGGACGTTGTATAGTCTTCGAAGACGCTCTTTCCGGCATTACAGCTGGTAAAGCCTCCGGCAGTAAAGTGATTGCGTTGGCTACTTCACATGAAAGAGAAGAATTATCCGCTGATTTGATCATTGACGATTTTACTCAGATCAATTTGGAACAAATCCACGAACTTTTCAGTACAAAGGAATGATGATGAAACTTAAAATGGCACTAATGGCCATCATATGGGTTGCGACTTCACCGGTAGAAGCACAACAATTGAAGATCGCGAAATTGAAATACAGTGGTGGTGGCGATTGGTATGCCAACAAAACGGCACTTCCCAATCTGATCAGGTTTTGCAATGCCAACCTTAGAACGGATCTGTATAAAGAAGAGGATATTGTAGAAGTAGGGAGCCCGGATCTGTTTTTGTATCCATATGTCTACATGACAGGCCATGGAAACGTTACTTTCAGCGATACCGATGCACTGAATTTAAGAAGATACCTGACATCCGGCGGGTTCTTACATATCGATGACAATTACGGAATGGACCCTTTTGTTCGCCTGGAAATGAAAAAAGTATTTCCTGAAGCAGAGTTTGTGGAATTACCGTTTGATCATCCGATCTATCATCAACGATATGAATTTGCTAAAGGACTTCCTAAGATTCACGAACACGATGGTAAACCACCACAGGGCTTTGGCATTCTGGTAGACGGGCGTCTGGTATGTTATTATACCTATGAAGCTGATTTGGGCAATGGCTGGGAAGACCAGGTCATTTACAATGATCCGGAAACCAAAAGACAACAAGCCTTAAGGATGGGTGCTAATATCATTTCATACGTGTTTACGATGGAGAATTAGGTAAACATCCCTGACCCCTCCCCAAATGCTATTAAACTCAAGAAAAGACCGTTAATTCGCGCATGACTGAGATAATGGATCTTTTTAGGTATTCCGCGGATTTTAAACCTAAAAATTCCGGGATGACGGGCTGTTTTTAGTCTATCACCTAGCTTAATAAAAAATAGAATCTCACTCCTGCTTTAGCGCATGCACCGGATTCGCACTGGCAGCACGATATGACTGGACCACAACCAGCAATAAAGTAAATGCAAGCACTAAAACCGCGGGTAAGGCGAGAATGTACCAATCGATATTGATTCGCCTGGCAAATTCCTGAAGCCAGTCATTTCCGTAGAAATAAGCAATTGGTGATGCCACGACTGCTGCGGCAAATACCATTTTCACAAAATCCGTTAAGATCAGTGAGGTAATCCCTGGCACAGAAGCTCCCAATACTTTTCGAATCGCAATCTCTTTGTATCGTCTTTCCAAGACGTAAGCCGCCAGTGAAAGCAACCCCAGGGCAGCAATGAATACCGCCAGAATAGCAAACAGCTTGAAAATACTACCAAAACGCTTTTCATTATCATAAAGCCGGGTAAATACATCATCCAGGAAGGTCGCTTCAAAAGGATAGTCTCCTGCGACTTCCTGCCATTCCCTCTCAATTGTTGCCACAGTTGATAAGAAATCTCCTTTGATCCGGATCAATGCGTAATCACTGAATGAAACGGATCCGGTCACGTCATCTTCGTAACGCAGTACCATAGGCTTCGATCTTCGTTTAACAGAAGTAGCGTAAAAATCATCGACCACACCTATTACCGTGAAATTTCTATCACGCCCACGTGACAAGGTAGTTCCTAGGGCATTTTCACCAATGAATCGAGCAAAATTCTTATTGATCACAACCGACATACTATCGGCTGCTCTCCCTTTCTCGAAAAAGCGCCCTTCCAGTAAGCTTAGCCCCAATACATCCATATAATACTCATCGGAAAAGATATGATCGGGTGATATTTTCTGGGGCGGATCTGAAATGACCTCATAACCCCAATTGGAAACATTGCTTCCCGGTCTTTGATTGGTCAGTGTAACACTTTGAACAGAAGCTTGTTGTTGTACCTGATCTCTGAAAACATCGAACTTATCAGCAATGGCGGACATGTTACTTACTGCCAGCACTTCTTCTGTGTCCAGTCCCAGATCCGTGTTCTGCATCAACCGTACTTGTCGATCAACGATGATCGTGATGGCAATGAGAAAGATAGAAACAACGAACTGGAAGATGACCAGAAATACACGCATCTTCTTGCCCTTTCCTTTGCCCGCTTCACCTTTGAGTGCGGCCACAGGACCTATTCCCGATATATAAAAGGCTGGATAACCCCCTGAAAGCAAGGTCGTGATAAGGATCAATCCTGCGAGCAACGTGAAAGCCAATGGCGAGAATATATCTGAAATTTCCATGCTTCGCTGTGTGAGCGAATTAAAATAGGGTATGGAAATCGCTGCCAATATGAAACCCAATACCGTGGCAATCATGACGACAATGAATGATTCCGTCAGAAATTGTCTCATAATGTCCTTTCGAGTGGTCCCCAATACTTTCCTGACCCCTACTTCTTTATGCCTGAGGCCTGCCCGGGCAGTGGTCATATTGATAAAGTTGATAGCGGCAACAATCAGGATAAGAATCCCAATGAAGGTGAGTATCAAGACTTCTGAGTATTTACCTCCTACGCCTAAAGAAAGGTTGGGATAATGCAGGTGAATGTCTCCTAATGGGATCAAACTGAAAAAGGGATTATTATTCTCAAGTCTCCTAAGGATGTAGTCTTCAACATTTTCCCCTTCATCCTGGAACTCTTTCGCGTAGTAGCGGCGTACAAAATCTTCAAATTTCGATTCAAGGGCCAATTCTTGATTCGCATTGACCAGCTTGATATAACTGTAAAAATTGTTACCCGTCCAATAACCTCCGGTAACATACCATGCTCGCTCAAAATCGATGATGAATTCGAATGGTACTGATGTCAAACGAGGTGGATCTTTCACCACAGCCGTTATTGTAAATTTCCTTCCATCCGCTTCTACCACTTTCCCCATGGGGTTCTCTCCTTTGTAATGGCGATCAGCAAACGTTTTTGTGATGACAACAGAATTAGGTGCGTTGAGTGCATTTTTTGGATCTCCCTGGAGAAATTCCTGAGGAAATACTTCGAAAAAGGTAGAATCCGCGGCAAGGCCCTTGTACACCTTTGTCATCTTACCTTCCATTCTCATGACATTTTCACTGATCCTCCACAAGCGAGTTCCTGATTCTACTTCGGGATAATCCCGGATCAAAGTGGATACTAATAAAGAAGGTGTATAACTTCCTGATTTTCCATTTGCCACCCGGAAAATACGATCATTCTCCTCATAAGTTTTATCATAACTGAGCTCCATATTGATATGGATGGCGATCAATAAACAGCTGGCAATGCCTACCGTGAGACCAAGGATGTTGATCAATGAATAGGCCGCTTGTCTTCGCATGTTGCGAAATGAGATTTTGACGTGATTTTTAAACATGGGATAAGGACTTTTTGGATAGACATCTTCGGGCCCTTTTAGGTATCGGGGACGAAGAAATCGAATTACATTCCAGGCAAATGACCAGTTTGCCCGTTTTCCATGATCGCGACTTTGACGTTCATGAATTTCAAGTAAATCACCTTCGATGTACTCTACATAACTCGGTTTGCAGAGTCGCCGAAAGAAATTCAGCAGCCAATGAGGTGGTTGAGGAGTACGTTCAGCCATTGATCTCAGATAAGACTACTTTAGGAATTTTATCATAGAGATCATTTCGCATTTTTCTGGTCATCTGAATGGCCTGAACGCCTAATTCAGTGACTTCAAAATACCGTTTTCGACGACCGCCGCGTTCACCTGTGGCTCCGCCTACTCTGGATTTAAGAAAGCCTTTTTTCTCCAGCCTGTCTAAAGCTGTGTGCACCGCGCTGATATTGATTTTGCGACCTGTCTGATCCGTGATGGCGTCCATGACGCTGACACCATACGCCTGACCATGCAGAATTGCTGTGATGAGTAGCACCAACTCCTCAAATTCACCGATTTGTATCCGCTTCATTTGATTTACAATAGTGAAATATATGTAAGGATACGAAATTAAAGAAGATTTGATTTACAATGGTGAAATAAATGTCTTTGAAATATTTTACAGACAAAAGTCAACTTTATAAATTCAATTGACGTTATTTTACAGACAAAAGTCAAATAAACATGTCCCGAACGTATCTCGGAGAGTTTGAAGAGCTCGTGTTATTGATTGTCGGCGTACTTTATCAAGACGCTTATGCAGTGGCGATTACAAAGGAAATTCAGGAACAGTCCGGACGACCGGTCAACGTCAGTTCTGTACACAAATCCCTTTATCGCCTGGAAAAGAAAGGCATGCTTGAGTCTTCACTCGGTGAACCGGAAAGCAAAAGAGGTGGGAAACGTAAGCGGATCTTCTCCATTACTGCCCTGGGGAAAAAAGCCCTGGATGAATCCATGGACCTTCGTACTCGCCTACGACAGCAAATTCCGGAAGTAGCCTTCAAACTCAAAACGGTTGGTTCATGAGTCTAAAACCTCCTGTTCCAAAGCTTGCCCATTGGCTATTCAGGCTGTATTGCGACCCTTATTTGTACGAGGAAATGCATGGAGACCTGGAAGAATTCTACTACGAACGTGTAGCGTTGAAAGGTCTCTCGAAGGGTAAACTTTACTACTGGTGGAATGTATTTCGATGTTGCCAGCCCTATGCCTGGCGACCTCTCCCAAAAAGCAAAAACTCAAATATCATGTTAAAAAGTAACATCAAAGTAGCTTATCGCTCATTGAAAAGGAATAAGGTTCATGCCACGATCAATGTATTAGGGTTGGCCATAGGCATTGCCTTTAGTTGCATGCTATATCTGTATGTGAGTCAGGAACTCACTTATGATCAGTACCACGAAAAATCGGATCGAATCTATCGGGCGTTGTTGCTGGATAAACGCAACCCGGACCAACCACGAACCTATGGTGTTAATCCGCCTCCCATGGCACCTGCCTTAATGGAAGACATGCCGGAGGTCGAAAATACCGCCCGACTTTTCAGGCCATCCGGACAAGTGGTATTCTCAGTTAATAACCGAAATTTTCAGGAGCGCGACTGGTTCATTGTGGATCAATCACTTTTCGATATTTTCGATTTTGAAGTGTTGGATGGAGATCTTTCTACTGCACTGACGGAACCTAACACGGTGGTCCTTACAGAATCTGCCGCTATAAAATATTTTGGATCGCCCGATGTTGTGGGCAGAGAATTGGAAAGAGGAGAAAACAATGGTAAGGTCACAGCAGTACTCAGGGACCTGCCTGCTAATTCTCATCTGCAATTTTCCATTCTCGTTTCCAATGTAAATTCCAACGAAAACTGGCAGCGCTACCTTGCCAACTGGCAGACTTACGGTGCCTTTTCTTACGTATTGTTAAAGGAAGGAGCTTCAATCGACCAGTTAGCCTCTAAAACCCCGGAATTCGAAAAGCTTCGATTTGGCCCATTTGCTGAAGTTTTCTCCATCGATTTTCAAGGCATAGAAGATATATATATGAATTCTGCGGGAATCGAATTTGGCATTGAAGAGAGTCAGGGGAAAATGGATTATATCTACATTTTCACTTCAATGGGGCTTTTCATCCTTTTGATCGCGTGCATCAATTACCTGAATTTAGCCACTGCCACAGCTGTATTCAGAGTCCGTGAAATTGGTATTCGAAAAGCCATTGGTGCCTACAAAAAACAATTAAGAGGGCAATTTCTCACTGAATCCTTCATGATTACATTACTGGCCATGTTGTTGGCCGTGGGTATCATGGACCTCACGTTCCCTTTTTTCAATGGCATTACGGGAACGGCCTTCGACATTACTTTCAGCACCCTCGTAGAATACCTACCAATGATCCTGGTTTTGTCTATACTCATCGGCCTCCTTGCCGGAAGTTATCCTGCATTCTATTTGTCCAGATTCAGACCCATTCAAGCCCTAAGGAATCAAACTTCAGGAGGGTCCGCTTTCTTAAGAAAAGGCCTGGTGATCTTTCAGTTCGTACTGACCATTGTCATGTTGGTTTCCACGCTTGTGGTACAACGTCAATTGAATTTTGTACGCGAAATGGACATGGGATTTGATAAGGAAAGACTGTTGGTCATCGATATTAACAGTGGAAATGTCCGGGCACAGTTTCAGACCATGAAAAATGAATTCGAACAAATTACTGGTGTGGAAAGTGTAGGGGTGTCATCACGGGTTCCCGGAGAGTGGAAAAACATCACTACGACCTACTTCCGAAACGTCAATGGTGATCCAAATGATTCTTTACGATCATACTTTATGGGATTTGATGAAGACATGTTGAACACCTTCAAGTTTGAATTAGTGGCCGGAGAGTTCTTTGGCGCCAATCAAATCGTAGATTCTACGGGAGTGATCCTGAATGAGACCGCAGCAAAAGCCCTGGGCCTGGATGATCCGGTTGGGTCTACCATCATTGCCAGTACTTCACGGGCTAAAATCCGAACACGTGTCGTTGGTGTACTTAAAGACTTCCATTTTCAGTCATTGCATGAGAAAGTAGCTCCCTTGGTGATCGGTGCATGGAACAACCCCATTCGTTCCATCGACTACTTCACATTGAAAGTTTCCGGAGATATGTCTGAGGTAATTGCCGCTGCTAATGAGGTTCATGAGAAGTTTGATGATCGCTCACCGATGGAATATCACGTGCTCACTGATCAGTTAGAAATCTTTTATGAAGAGGAAAAGAAAGCAGGCATGATCTTTCAGATGGGAGCTGGCCTCTCCATTTTCGTCGCATGCCTCGGTCTATTCGCTTTGGCTTCTTTTACAGCCTCAAAACGCAAGAAGGAAATGGGCATTCGAAAGATCCTGGGCGCCGATCACGCTGGTTTGTTTCTGCTTCTGTCTTCCACTTTTGCCAAACAAGTAGGCATTGCATTTCTCATCGCCAGCCCATTGGCCTATTACATGATGACTAACTGGCTGGCAGCATTCGAGTACCACGTTTCTATGGGTGTTGGCACTTTCCTATTGGCCGGAATTATGGCCTTTACTGTGGCATTACTTACGGTAAGTTATCGTTCAATTCGCGTCATCCAGTCAAATCCGGTAGAATCAATCAGACAGGAATAGGATTAATCCTATCTCGTGTTTCTTATAACAAGTCCTAAATCACGAATCGTTGTTTAGGACTTGTTGCTTGTTTTGATCGAAATGTTGGTAAAGGTAGATAGAGCTATTTCCCTCACTTTACCTAAAACGTTGTATATTAGACCAATGATGGAAATAAATTCAACAACCACAGTTGACTGGGTGGAATACTTCTTCAGAACTGCTGAAACGATGCTATCGCTTCTCTAATTGGAAGTATCATCCTCCCAATATCAATTAATTATTCATTGACTATGGAATTACTGATTATCGTAGAAATGGCAAGAAGCGTCAACACAAATTGGAAAGACATCTTCTTCAGAACGGGAACAACCCAATCACACGACATTGACTTCTCCGATTAATTGACGCCCCCCTTCCAACTACTTAAGGTCGATTGAGAAGGGCACCATTAACTCAACTTATCCGCCATTACATTGTAGGTAGGATCTTCAAGGATATTTACATCAATGATCTCTTCTGCATTTTTGAGTAATCGACGACAATCCGGGCTCAGGTGTTTGAGGTGGATTTTTTTCCCGGCGCTGGCATATCGTTCTGTGATCTTATTTAACGCTTCGATACCTGACATATCAGCTACCCTGCTTTCCTGAAAATCGATGATCACTTCCTCCGGATCATTTTTCACTTCAAATTTATCGTTGAAAGCGGTTACTGAACCAAAGAACAACGGACCATGGATCTCATAGTGTTTCACTCCCTGATCGTCAGTGTATTTGCGGGCGCGAATTCGCTTGGCATTTTCCCACGCAAATACCAGTGCAGAAATCACTACACCAATAAGTACCGCTAATGCCAGGTTATGCAGCAATACGGTGATCAACGCTACTAATACAATCACGATCACGTCATGGGTAGGCATTTTGCCAATGGTTTTCAAACTTGCCCACTCGAATGTGCCGATCGATACCATGATCATCAGCCCGGTCAACGCGGCCATCGGCAACTGTTCAATAAGGTCTGCTCCAAACATGATGAAGACCAGCAACATCACAGCCGCAACGATACCCGAAAGGCGCGCTCGTGCACCGGAAGATATATTGATCAGGCTCTGACCAATCATGGCACAGCCACCCATGCCCGAAAACAAGCCTGACAGAATGTTTGCGGTTCCTTGTGCGACACTCTCTTTGTTACCTCGTCCCCGGGTTTGTGTGATTTCATCAATGAGGTTCAGAGTCAACAAACTCTCAATCAACCCTACTCCCGCGATGATCAAGGCATAAGGAAAAATTACGGTAAGTGTTTCCCAGTTGAAAGGAATTGCCGGAATGTGGAATGGTGGAAATCCACCAGATATGGAGGCGATATCCCCCACTGTCTTGGTCTCCAGGTCCAGGCCGATCACAATACCCGAAATGATCAAAATCGCTGCCAGTGACGATGGGATCAATTTCGTAAGTTTAGGCAATAACCAAATGATCAGAATGGTTAGAAGCACCAGGGCCAACATCAATAACAGTGGCATACCCGTCATCCACTCCATCTGACCGGTTGTAGTTTCTACTTTGAACTGATCAAGTTGGGCAAGGAAGATCACAATGGCCAACCCATTGACAAACCCAAACATCACTGGTTGTGGCACCAGTCTTATGAACTTCCCCAATCGAAGCAACCCTGTAACGATCTGAATGATGCCAGCTAAAACAACAGCCGCAAAAACGTATTCTACTCCATGAGATATGGCCAGGCTTACAATCACTACCGCTACTGCTCCGGTAGCCCCGGAAATCATCCCCGGACGCCCTCCCAGGACGGAGGTTACAAGTCCCATCATGAAAGCGGCATATAAGCCCGTCAAGGGAGATAAACCTGCGATCAACGCAAAGGCAATGGCTTCCGGGATCAATGCCAGGGCGACGGTGAGTCCGGAAAGGATCTCATTCTTATAATTGACCTTTTGCTGAAGGTCGAACAATTGAAAATACGACTGCATCTAATTAACCTGTAAAAAAGCAGCCGCGAAGCTAGGTGTTTAATTGGCCATTGAAAAGTCTTCCCTAAGAAAGCGTTTTCGTTAGGATCAATTACTCATACCTGAGTGTATCTACCGGATCTGAAACGGCAGCCTTCAGTGACTGAGTACCAATCGCCAGCAACACCATCATCAACGTAATGATACCAGACCAGATAAATACCATGGGTTCCAGATTGATTCGGTAGGCAAACTCCTCTAACCATGACCGGGACAGGTAAAAGCCCGCCGGAATAGCCATCAGAAAAGAACCGATCATCAACCGCACGAACTTGCCGCTCAGAAGGACGAAGATGGATTTTACAGTAGCTCCCAATACTTTCCTCACACCAATTTCTTTGGCTTTTTGCTGAATGGTGAACATGGATAAACCGAATAAACCGGAACAGGCAATGACTACCGCCAGGATGGCAAAGTACCTGATGGCACCAGCAAGGTTCTCCTCTTTTACATAGTGCTCCTGTATGTTTTGATCCAGAAACGAAAACTCGAATGGCCACTCAGGAATGGCCAGGTCCCAAGCTGCTTCTATTTGGTTAATGGTCCGGAGGAGATTATCATCATGACTAAGCTTTAGACTAACAGGGCTCCCTACTGCGGACTGAGGCATTCTGAATACACTAGGCAAAACTGGATCATAAAGACTTTCAAAATTGGCATCAGCCATTACACCAACGATCCGCACCATCTCCGGCTGGGACGCACCTCCGGGTAGAAAATTCAACTGTTTGCCAATACTTTCTTCGAGCGTCCAACCCAATGATTTCGCAGCAGCTTCATTGATCAGAATGTTTTGTTTGATATCTGCTATGCTTTCGGCATTTATCATTCTTCCCTCTAAGATTTGCAAACCAAACATGTCTGTAAATCCCTCTCCTATCCATTTGATCCCTAAAGAATAAGTGTCCTCAGACTCACCAACGGGTTGAAAAGTATTGGTGTAGGCACTTGTACCAGCTACATATCCACGATGTAAATTCCTGACATTGGGTAAAGCGTTGATTTCATTTTGAAAAATCTCAAACTGATCCTGAGATAAGTTCCGTCCATGCCTCAGCACTAGCATTTGATCCTGATCAAAACCCAGGTCTTTATGACGCAAAAAATCGAGTTGACCTTCAATAACGAATATCCCTATTATGAGCACGTTACAAATGGCAAATTGCCCTACGATAAGCAACCGATTGAATAAGTTGCGCGACTTCACCGCTCGCATTACCTGTGCTACTTTCTGTCGGGCAATGGCAACTGATGGTCTCAATCCAGATAACGCCGCTACAGAAAACGTCAATACAAATACGCTTAAGATCAGCCAAAATTGCCGGACACTTAAATTCAAAGAACTTCCCATGAATTCATTGAAAAAAGGCAGCAAGAGATAAGAAAGAAGCCAGGCTCCAAGCGATGCAAAAAACACCAATATCATCGACTCCACCAGAAACTGTATGATGAGATTAGAGCGTCCAGCCCCCATGACTTTTCTAATGTTAATTTCTTTAAAACGCTGGTTGGTCTGTGCAGAAGTCAGATTAATAAAGTTGATACATGCGATCAACAAAATGAGGCAAGCGACTATGGCAAAAGCGTAAATCAGGGTCATGTTTCCGTTAGTGCCTGGTTCGGCACTTTTATCTGACTTCAAATGAATGTCAAAAAGCGGCTGCACTTCAATGGAAAAACCTTTTTGTTCTTCTGTATTCAAATGTTCGTTCGCAATGGCCTGTAATTTTTGCTCAAATTGACTGAGATCCGTCTGTTCGTTGATCAAACCATATACCCAGGCCCCCGCCCAATTCCAGTCCTTCTCCAGATCGTAGGTGTATTTCCCCCACCCCATCCAACGTTGGCGTTGTAATTCAATTGGAAGCAGTGCATCGAAGGCAATATGGGAGTTAGCCGGAAGGTCCTTCAAAATACCGGTCACGATCAAATCATCTTCGTTCTTATAGGTCATCACTTTGCCAATCGGGTCTTCCTGTCCAAAATACTTTGTCGCCAGGCTTTCTGTTAAAAGAATGCTTTTCACATCATTCAGTGCCGTTTCTGAAGAGCCGGCAATGAATTCAAAATCAAAGACTTGAAACACCTCATTTTCGGCGAAAAATATACCTTCTTCCGTGTGTTTCTGGTTGCCATAAGAAAGTAGAGGAGTGTCTCCACCCCAGTTATAAAAACGAGCTACCTGACGTACTTCCGGATAATCTGCTTCTAACACGGACTTCATTGGAAAAGGAAGTTTCGCACCTTCCCTGGTTGCATTAGGGGTTTCCAGTCGGTAAGTAAATCGAACAATGTCTTCCCCTTTTGAATGGAATTTATCGAAAGACAATTCCTGATGAATAAAGAGTGCTATCAACATAACGGCAGACAGTCCTATGGCCAGCCCAGAAATATTTATAGCGGAATAAACCGGATTCCTTTTGATCAGGCGAAAGCCTACTTTGAAGTGATTGATATACATAATGGTACGGTTAGCATTAGACTGGAATTTTCGCCAGGCAAAAGGTTGAAAAAAAGTCAGGACCTGAAAAAAGAAAAGGCTGTTGTTTCGAATGGCTGACATTCGACTACTACGATCCTGATAGTGAACGATAAGATCACCACAGATCGCCTCATAAAGATCTTCACGGCAAAACCACTGAAAAAATCGCAACATCCACCTGGGTGGCTCATGATTCTTCATATTTGCCCTCCTTCCCAAACGATCTGGGGAATGGCGTCCCACATCTTATTTCGCAAAGCCCGTGATCCTGCCAGTGCTTTTTTACCGGCGGGCGTCATTTCGTACAACCTTTTACGGCGACCTCCGCGCTCGGTCGTAGCGCCGCCGAGTGAGGAAGTAAGAAAGCCTTTATCTTCCAATCGGACCAGGACCTTGTGAACAGCACTGATCATGGGTTTTCGAGCACTTTGCTTTTCCAGCTCCTGCTGAATAGATATCCCATGTGCGTCCTCGTACAAAATGCCAACGGTTAACAAGACCAATTCTTCAAATTCACCAAGGTGGGTTCCTTTCATATTTAATTAGTTTCACCTTTGTCTTTTAACTGAGCTTGAAAAATAAGGTTACATAAAAGTGAATATTTCTTTCACCTTTGTCTTCATAAAGGTGTGATGATTATTGGAATTGGTAATCCCCGTTGAAAGCCACTGAGAAAGTAACTTCCTTGTTATCTTGATGAAACTGATCGTGTCCCGTCTTCAAGTTGCTCCAAAAATCCAGCAAATCCTTATTATCCGCGTATTCCCTGGTGTGTGAGGTAAAGTTTTCGTCCGTCATTCGAAAAGGAAATACATATACAGGAATATTCTGTTGCCCATTTTTCCGGGCATGAATCGCATAGAGATAGAGCTCTTTGATCTTTTCATCCGTCATGGGCAAGCAACCAATCGTGACACACGAACCATGTATGAAAATATCTCCGCCCAGTCGGTCGAAAGTACTTTTCCTTCGATCAGCCAGATTTGGGTAATTCAGTCCCATCGAGAGGTGAAAATTACTGGCTGGATTGAATCGGTCAATGTGATAAAATCCCTCCGGAACCTGATAATCGCCCTGTTGACGTTTAGGTCCCAGGCTTCCGGATTTGGAGCAGATTTCATATTCAGCAATACGGCTGTAGGTATCTTCCCCGACTGCTTTTGCATACAAAATCAACTGATCTTCCTCTTTGTAAGCAATGATGAGTAAATGATAGTTGTTAATGGTCAATCCATTTGCTTCCAGTTGTTGTTTGATGACTGTTTGCTTTTCAGTTATCGCCGCCCGAACACGAGGGTAACGTTTTTGTTCTGTCAGAAAATCCTTCTGAACAATGAAAGACACAATCAACATGGAGAGTAACAAGCCGAAAAGAATTCTCATGACCGAATGGGTTGATAAGTATTCTACTTACACAAACGAAACGATCAAAAGGTAATTTCATTATCCACAAAAAAACCGATGTTTACGAACCGGGTTTTCGGTTGATTTCAATTACTCAGTTTCTCTCGAAGGTATACAAAACGCCATCCCAGGCGCGTTGATCAATGGTAAAACGCGTGGTGAAGAGTTCGAACCCACCATTGAGCAAACCTTCACCGATCAACAGCGACTGATTTTCATCCCCGATGGTTAAGGTGTAGTTATACTCCCCCGCCTCAAATCCAATGTCTTGATCATCACTCCGATTAACAATTGTCACAGAAACGTCATTGAAATCTAACGTGATATCTCCTTTTTCAAAAGAGGTAACGGAAGGATCAAAACTACCGGTAATGCTGACCAGTGACCAGCTTCCTATAATTTCAGAGCTTGGTACCAGCACTACTTCTTCGGTATCGTCTTTACAAGACAACAATACAAAAACGGCAAGGCATGATAAAAGTGCAATTCTCAGTTGTTGCATTCTCTTCTATTTGGTATAAAATCTAACCTTCTCTTCGCAAAAAAGAAGCCAAACTCCGCGTTTAGAAAAAAAGTCGAAGCTTTTACTCCGACCTTTTTCCGCTTAAGTCTCTACCAGATCAATCAATCGGGGGCTGTATATCGGACCAGATCTATCCCAATACCATTCGGATCCTGAATCGCAAAGTGGCGATCACCCCACGGTTCATTTCTGATCTCAATCTTAATTTCTACTTCTTTCGACTGCAGATTAGCGTAAAGTGCATCCACGTCTTCGACTTCAATTGTCAGGTACATTCCCTGGCCCTGAAAAGGCAATTGAAACAAGGGTTGTTGAGTTGGATGATTAGGCAATAAGAAGCTCAATTGTGCGTGACCGCCCGGGGTTTGCATCAATAGGTAAAACTCGTTTTCAAAGACTACTTCAAAACCTAAATTCTCCGAATAAAATGTCTTGGTAGCTTGCATTTTTTCCGTGATGATTCCTGCGTTTAATTTCATTTCATTCATTTTTTGTTGTGAAAAAACCTGATGACCCAGCGCGAAAGCTAAGATCATTAAACATGTCAATCGTTTCATTTTGTTATTGATTACGAGACAAAATTGAGGGTTCAGCTCAGGGTGTGATTGTAAGAATCGGACATATTCCGAATCAATCATGAATGACCTTTATTTTAATAATTCGGTGTTTTCCAGGGTGAAAGCACGGGTTTTACACTGTCAGGTAATTACTTAGTTAAGTATATGAGATTGGGATTTCCTTTTCAACGACCAAAGGCTTTGTTAGGAGTTACCCCGTAGAAAGCTTTGAACTCTTTGATAAAATGAGCCTGATCATAATAGCCTTCATCGTAAAAGATCTTATTGTTTTTCAGGCTATCAATCGACGGCTTTGCTCCCAGTATATTTTGAAAGCGAATGATCCGGGCAAAGGTTTTCGGAGATTCTCCAAAGTAAAACTCAAACAATCTACGGAGTTGTCTTTCACTCACACCAACATCCAACTGACTCAAAGGAATGCGCCCTCCGGATTCCAGAATGGCACCAATAGCGTTTTGAAATCTCAGATCAATCTCCAATGGTTTCTGGTCATTCATCCATTTTTCAAACAACGCGTCGAATAGTTCTGAGGCCTGATCTAACTCCAGAACACCCGCCAATGATTGAACCAGAACCTCATTAAAATCCTGTAAAACCTCTGCCATTGGCAGAAAAACGTTGGTCAACTTATGTGCTGAATGGTCAAACAATGCCGCAAACCCTGCCGGCAAGAACCGAATACCCAGGTAATCAAATGAATGTCCAAGGTCGTATTCCAGGAATTTTGTCGAAAAACCTGTGACGTAAATATTTTCCGCTGCGCTTTGTTCAAATAAGATATCGATGCATCCATCGGAAACCACGCGATAAGAAAATGGCCTCGCCAATGGCATGGGAGTGTGAAGCCGCCAATAGCAGTAAACATAATTCTGGAATGACTTATCCGGGATCGCCTCTTCATAAACCACTGCCTGCTCCCGGGAAAAAGCAATACTTGGCTGGTAGGGTTTGAACAGATCTCTGATCGAAAGATTCACTTAAATACCGACGCTAATGTGAGAAGAATATATCGATTGCTACTTGATGTCTTTTGGAAATCGGTAAATGATGGGTACCATCATCAAAACTGGAACAGCTTTACCATTCTGTTTGCCGGGGTTAAAACGTGGTGCTTTCTTAACCACTCGGACCGCCTCAGCATCACAACCATAACCAATGCCTTTCACTGCCTGAACACCATCCAGGGTACCATCTTTATTCACGATAAACTGCACAAAGACATTTCCTTCAATCCCTTTGCCCATAGCATCTTTCGGATACTTCAATTCTTCACGGACGTACTGATAAAATGCGGTCATTCCTTCCGGAAACCTCGGAGCTTGCTCTACCATGTCTTTTACCGGATAAGGGTCGGAAACTCCGACTTCAAAAACCTCCCAGTACTCATCTACGACTATGCGTCCATAATGACTGATGGCTTCCTGATAAACATCCTCGACTGCTTGAAGGTTAGCCAGGTTTTCATAACTCAAACTGGCCATTTTAAGTCCTTCAAATTTAGGAATACCGGCAAAGGTTTTGATGGATTCGAAATAGGTGATGTATTCTTCATGTCTATCTTCAAGAAAGTTCGTTTTGGCTTCCTTATAGGCGACCTTGAATGCTATCATCTCCTCATCCGACCATGGCTGTGCCTGTAGCCGAAAAGTGAGCAGAACCAGCATAAGAAAAGTATGTCTGATCACATTCTTCATTGTCATCACTTTTTAGAGTACTTCATCGTAAGATAAAAATGCTAACCGGTAAAGACAATTTGAACGAAGCAATCGCTCTTATTACTTAATCCTCCTTGAAAATATCATTGATGGAATAGATAACCTGATCTAACTCTTCAATGGAATCCTTCAAGATTTTTAGTATCTGAGGATCCAGATTTTCTTTATCCATATGCTCAACGACATGTACGGCACTCATGATTTTCGCCAATGGCGCACGCAAATGATGAGCGTTGATAAAAGCATATTCCTCTAGCTTCAGGTTTTTGTCCTGCAGTTCCCTGGTCCGACCTTTCACCTTTTCTTCGAGATGATCGTTCAAGTCCTGTATTTCTTTCGTTCTTTCAGTGATAAGTACCTTCAGCTTCCGTTGCTTTTTAATCAATAAAACGTATCGGAAATAGAATATGGTCCTGGCCATGGCGATCAGGATAAGCACACTCGCAACCAAAAACCACCATCTATAGTAAAAAGGCTTTTTGATCACGAAGTTGAAATGAGAGGAAGGGCCCCAATCACCTTCTCTGAATCTCGCCTGAATCTCAAACTGATATGATCCATATTCCAAATTAGTGAGTGTAATGGTTCCTTCTTCACGGGACAAGGAGATCCACTGATCGTCCGCCTCTTTGATCCTATAGCGATAGTTAATCTTGTGTTCATCAACAAAGGAGAGACATTGAAAGAATATTTGTAAACTATTATCGTCAAAATCAAGCTCCGGATTCTCCCTCTTCAGCAGCGATTCGTTTTGTTTAGATAACACCTCCTTAATGGTAACGGTCAAATTGATATTCTTCTTCATCCCACTCTTACCCTTGTAAAGCGACACGCCTTTCTCGGTACCAATCCATATACGCCCCTTGCTGTCCTCATACAAGGCATTTCTATTGACTTCATTGCCGAGTAATCCTTCATCAATGTCAAATAGTTCCAGATCTGTCCTATCGTAACGGTAGACTCCATGATCTGTCCCTATCCATAACTGTCCTTTCTGATCTGTTAATAATGCGTAGACCGGACTGTTGATCTTCAGTTGCTCCCATGGAATAATTCTATCGCCAGATAGCGTAGCCAGTCCGTCACGTGTACCCAGTATGATCTCATCATTGAAAATGACCCCATCATATACGCTCATTAAACCAAAGACATTGGAAGTGAACGACTGAAATTCGTCACCATCGAAAAGGTAAATGCCATATCCTGTGGTGTAAAGTCCCAACTTATCCCCCAGCACACTCATGTTTCTGATCGTTCTGACTTCAGGATTTAATGAAGTCAATTGGTTTTCTACTAATTCTTGCAGGCCTCGATTATTCGCAACAAAAACACGGTTTTTAAATGCTTCTACAGAGGTCACTCTCTCATTTATTGATAAGCGCAAAGTGGGTTTTGCGAAATCATTCAGGTCATAAAATATCAATCCGCCTCCGCTGGTGGTCATCATGATTCGATCATTCTCACGATCTTCATGTATATCCAGTATTCTAAAATTAGCATCACCGTACTGTACCGAAGGGTAGGTAGTCACCTTGCTTTCACCCAAGACATTTAACTGATGAATATTGGCTAGTAGCAGTTCCCCGTTTTCCAGTTCATGGATCACCGTCACCTCATCGTCCTTTAAACCAGAATTACTGTTGTAATTTTCAAACTGGAGCAGGTTGAATTTGAATAACCCACGTGTATCACTTACCCAAATCGTCCCCTCGCGATCTGCCAATATCCGGGTACTACCGATGTTGAGTCTTTTTCCGTCAATCAACAGATCCTGAAAAGTACCCTCTGTTCGATTTACCAACCTGGCAGGCGTATTCGCTCCGAACAAAACAGTCCCATCATTAATTACAATACTTGTTTTGGCAGTCATGGCGGCTTCATTCAATCCGACATCCTGGATCAGGTAAACGATTTCTTCATCCGTCATCTCTGCAAACCAATTGTAGCCCAGGAGGTAGTAGATGTTTTGATCATAAGCAACATTCAGCAAATAAGTAGAGGGAAGCTTATCATAGGGAAGAGACACCTTGTTGAGCGAACCTGCATGGTAGGAATAAAGACCGTCAGAAGTAGAAAGAAAAAATTTCCTACCAATCTTTTGCAGGTTATTTAACAACAGGTTTTCCGGCAAGGCGATCTGCTGCCAGGATTTTTCTTTTGAGGAATACAAGAATAACCGGTCCTTAAATCCCAGAAAAACGAGGAAATCTTCGTACGTATCAAGTACGTCAAAATGTAGCCGACCCATCAATTCTACTTCCGTGACGGGTGATCCAATGTCCCACCAGCCACCTTCATAATACTGAACAGTGAGGGAAGTATCGTTGAGTCCGGCGACCCAAATTCTATCTCCAACCGCTCTAATACTGGAATTAGTAGAAGTGGGCAGGTTAAGAGAATCAGAAAAAGTATGCCAGGTTCTAGCGTCATAGTACACTGGTCCCACTTTCGTCACAAACCACATCTTACCCATTTTATCCTGGGCAATGTCATAGATGCTATTGCTGGGCATTCCATCGGAGATCATGTACTGTTTCGATGGAAAGTGCTGGGCCACAGAATTACCGCTAATCATTAAAGCCCATGACATGATAAGGTATTGAAGGCCTCTCATCTACTTACAAGGTAAATCGGTTCATTCAAACCATCATAAATGAAAAGCTTAATGGCGTACAGTTTTTGCAATTTCCTGAATGCTTGCAATCGTCAGCGGTTTACTAAAAAAACCATGGATCACCTGATTTGTTTCAGCTTTTGCTTTATCTCGGGGATTTATGGAAGAGCTCAATATCACAATTTTGGACTTCCGATAACTTTCAGGCAGTGATTCATAGGACTTTGCAAAATCCCAGCCATTCATGTCTGGCATGTTGATATCTAAAAGGATCAATTCCGGCGCAATCTGACCCGTAGATATTTCTTCGAAGGCAATGTTAGCCTTGGTATGTTCGCTTACCTCAGCCTTTATCGGTGACATATCTATCACCAACTTATTCAAATAATTGATGGAAGGGTCATCGTCAATCAGTAGTATTTTTATGGGCAGATTCGGCATTTGATCAAAAAATCAGAATAAATCAACATGCTTGGCGGTAACCAATTGAAAAGGAACTAAAGCTATTCTGCCTCCCTGGTAAACTCAATTAAAATCGATTAGTCGGGAAAATAGATATCTGAATAGCAAAAAAAGCCAACCACTCAGGCAAGCGCCATCGGTTGTAAAAGGTTTAAAAATTTTGTGCTTATGCTAATCAAACGTCACTAACATCTCTTTGTTAGCATTTAGCAGAAATCTGAACTGAATTCCAGGCGATAAAAGAATTAAAAACCGCCAACATAAGCGATTGATAAAATAACCGGATCAGCGAGAGGTCAGAACTGCATCTACTTGTACATAGATGATGGTTGCCAGTTTGCGGCTCAATATTTTAGGTATTTTGATCTTGTGATCCTCCAGCGGGATCAGGAATTTGGAACTAACGGAAACTTTACCGTCCACTACCTGAATATTGGCCAACAGTTCTCTATCCGTCTGGATACCATGGATGTTCAAAACACCATTTACGGCAACGCCTTCATAAGTTCCGTCTATGGAAAAATCCAAATCATCTACGATCGTGCCTGAAAAAGTACCATTTGGGAATTTCTCCGATTCCATATAATTCTCATTAAAATGCTCACGTTGAAGAGAATGATTAAATCCTTCAAAACTGGCAATGGGCACTTTGAAAGCAAATCTTTTGGATTCGGTATCTATGATTCCAGTTACTTTATTGGTTTCCGCTTCAATTAATTCCAGTGGAGCATTCGAAGTGAATTTCACCTGACCATTAGTAATGGTCAAAAACTCATTGGTCCCCCCGGAATCGGTCGGTAGGGCCAAAAAAATACTTAAGTAAAAGGTCACTATTGAATAGTACATATTTCCATCTGGTTTTTCCCCTATTACCTCTTTTTAAACTCCGAAGTTGCTTTCAACATAAAATAATAATCTGGCTGAACCGGAAAATCACTCTATTTATTCGTACAGGAAAAAAAAGTAAAGGTTAGTTCTGATGTTAACACGGTCCCCGAATTTCTGGTTCAGGTTCAAGTGATCATTCTATTAGTTCTATTGGTTGGATTCAGGTCATTTCAGGATCACTTTCTTCTCAATCCCTAGTTTTTTCATCTTAGCAAATAAAGTCTTGTTGTTCATTTGTAGAATAGCCGCCGCACCATTTGCACCACTCACCCGCCCATTCGTTTTTTCCAGCACCCGAATGATATAGTCTTTTTGCATTTGTTCGAATGACTTCAATTCTTCAGATACCAGCACCTGATCTCTGGTGGTGGGCAACCATTCTCCCGGAAACAATGTGCTGCCCTGTTCGGTAATGACTGCTCGTTCAATGAGGTTTTCTAGTTCCCGTATATTTCCTGGAAATTCATACTTATTCAATGCTTCCAATGTCTTTTTAGAAACGCGTTGGAAAGATTTGCCCGCCTTGGCCGAGTACTTCAAAAGAAAAGCCTGAGCCAGCAAGGGAATATCTTCTTTTCTTTCCCTTAAAGGGATATTATGGATCGGAAATACATTCAACCGATAAAACAGATCTTCTCGAAAACTTCCCTCCCTGACCATCTTTTGAAGATCCCTGTTGGTGGCCGTTATGATCCGAACATCTACTTTAATCGTTTGCTGACCGCCAATCATATCGAATTCGCCTTCTTGCAATACACGTAGCAGTTTAGCTTGCATTTCGATCGGGATCTCACCAATTTCATCCAAAAAGAGCGTACCACCATCGGCAATTTTGAATTTCCCGTCTTTATCTGCTACAGCTCCTGTGAATGCCCCTTTTTTATGACCAAACAATTCGCTTTCAAAGAGGTCCTTGGGCAAGGTCGCACAATTCACCTTAACCAGGGCCTGGGCACTCCGTTGGCTATTTTGATGAAGGGCCTTCGCCAATAATTCTTTACCGGTACCTGATTCTCCTGTGATCAAGACCGTCGTATCCGTGGGTGCGACTTGTTCGATTTGCTTCAAAACCTTTCCATAAGACTTACTCTGGCAGATAATGTCGCGCTGATCAATCCTCAATTCTTCTTGCAGGTACTCATTCTCTATTTCCAACTGCTCCTTTAAAGAGCGTATCTCATTGAAAGCTGCTTTTAGGTCTGATTCGCTCTGTTTCCGTGAAGAAATATCTCTCAAAACCGCACAATTCAAATGTTCGCCCTGAAAATACAGGTGGTTAACGGATATGTCCACCGGAAACTGACTACCATCCTTTCGGGTTGCTGTCCACTCCATGCGGAAGTTTTTTCTTCGCTTGATGTCCTCAAAATGATTGACCCACCATTGTTCATCAACCCGTGGATCCACTTCATAGATGGTTGCATTTTCTAATTCCAACGCACTGTATTTGAGCTGTTTGATGGCGGATTCACTGAAGTCCATCAAATCCCCGTTCTCCTTCCATACGAAGACAATGTCCTCCGATTGATTGATGACTTCTTTAAACAATCGAAGGGACAATTCATTATTGTAATGGTCAGAAACGTCCTGATAAACCCCGGTGATCTTCTTTACTTTTCCATTGACGATCACAGGAACCGCTGCACAGCGCAACCACTTTTCTACTCCACCCGCTGCTCTAATACCCAGGATTTCATCAAAGGGCTGAGCTTTCGAAATACATAAACCAATCAACTCCTGGAAGCGCTCAGGTTTTTTGAAAAACCTGATTGCATTGATAGGCCGGACTTCTTCATTATCATGAATCTGAAAAATCTGAAGGGTTTCCTGAGTAACAATGATAGAATTGTCCTGTAAGTTGAGGCTCCAGCCCCCCATTTTCACTAAGGATTCCGCCGTATCCAGAATTTGTTTGTAAAAATTAGATTGAGTGATTTCCTGAACAATGGCACAAATGACATTTTTTCTGTTATTTGAGAAAAACTGTGCTGAAACCTCAACATCATACAGCACTTCACCCTTTCTTCGGTGAATGGTTTTGAAGGTTACGGTACCCTTTTTACTCACTTCGTCCCAATGTGATTGCCATTTTTCTTCCGTAAGTCGAGGGTTAATATCATAGATTGTCATCCCGGAAAGCTCATTTTTAGCATATCCGAGCTGTTTACACCAGGCTTTGTTTGCAAAAACAATCTCTCCGGATTCAGCGATCCACATCACTTCATAGGCAAGATTATCCAGTTGCCAGGCCTTTATTTCAGAGGAGAATTCAGATGCAAGCATAAAAAAACCGAGTTATTTTCTCAAATATCAGAATTTTCTTTTATAAAGGAATAAATAAATTCCCCATAAAAGCATAACAATTTGATTGTCAGTTAGTTAATTGTTTGGCACAACAATTGGCATACGGTAATCGAATTTGAAAAGCAAATCATTATGAAACGAAAAGACTTCTTGCGAAAATCATTTGTCGGTTCTCTTGCCGCAGGATTGGGCCTGGGGACACAGGCTGAAGGGAAAACAGAAAAGACAACTTCGAAAGAAGGCTTTGATCAAGTTGGATTTAATCATATCAAACCGATGGAAACAAAAACATTAACGACTGTACTGCACAAAGCAGACACCAGAGGTGATGCAAACCATGGTTGGTTGCATTCTCGACATTCATTCAGTTTTGCCAATTACTATAATCCCGAAAGGATGGGTTTTGGCGCACTTCGGGTCCTAAACGATGATGAAGTTGCCCCCTCTATGGGTTTTGGCACACATCCACACAGTGACATGGAGATCATCTCCATTCCTTTACATGGTGACCTTGAGCACAAGGACAACATGGGCAATCGGGAAGTAATTAAACAAGGAGATGTGCAGGTAATGAGTGCCGGAACGGGCGTTTATCACAGTGAATACAATGCCAATAAAGATAAGGATGTGAAATTCTTGCAGATCTGGGTGATCCCGAATAAAAGAGAGGTTACACCTCGTTATGATCAGATCACATTGAATGACAGTGATTCGCATAACCAATTCGAGCAAATCCTTTCTCCAAATGCTGAAGATGCAGGGGTCTGGATACATCAGGATGCGTGGTTCAACCTGGGTCGCTTCACCGAAGACAAGGAGGTCAATTATGATATCCACAGAAATGGCAATGGGCTTTATGCTTTTGTGCTGGAAGGCGAGGCAGAAATCGAGGGTCAAAGACTGGAGCGACGGGATGGTTTTGGTATTTGGGACACGGATCAGGTTAACATCAAAGCTTCCGCAGGGTCCAGGATCTTATTAATGGAAGTGCCAATGTCATAAGTGTCCAGCCCAGCAATTCCAGGAATAGAAGTTTAATATGCCGGCCTCCGTGCCGGCATCTTCCGTTTAGCAAAGACCTTACACATTATCAAAATTTCCTTTAACATAGAATCCTCATGGAAATCAAAAGAGAAGAAAACGAAGAAGAAGGCCGGTATTTCATCGAAGAAAGTGGTGAGGAAGCCGCCGAAATGGAGTATCGCTTAAGAGCAGGTCGCCTGATCATTGTCCATACGGTAGTACACGAAGGTTTCGAAGGTAAAGGCTATGGCATCAAACTCGTAGAAAAAGCCATTGAAGACGCCCGAACAGGAAAATATACCATCGTTCCCGTATGTAAGTTTGCCAGGAAATACTTTGATAAGCATCCTGAGGTACATGATGTTTTGTGAAGTTACTTTCATTTCCAGGATTCATCGCCTTACTTGATCAATACCGGAAATAATACGTGAATCCAGAAGCCTACTTTTAGATACCAACTTCAAAAACCTCAAACCAAAAACAACAAGTGCAGTGATCAAATCATTTTGAAGTTCCTGAAATCAACTCCTATCCTAAAGCACCTTGTAAGTACTAACCAACTATTGGCAACTCAAAGAAAATAGAAGTACCCTCACCTTTGGTTGATTTGGCATAAATGGTCCCGCCGTGCTCTTCGACGGCCATTTTGCAAAAACTGAGTCCCAACCCTGTGGATTGGACCGTATCCTGACGTTCCGGATTCTTGTGCCAGAATTTATCAAATAAATGCTCCAGGTCCTCTGATTCAATGCCTACACCTGTATCGCGAACCTCCAGGGTTAAAATGCTGGCGTTTTCCTTTTCTGAAACGAATAAACCAATAGTTCCTCCTTGCTGCGTATACTTCAATGCATTATCGAACAGATTGATCAACACCCGAACCATGATCTCTCGATCTACCTGAAGTTGTTCTCTGCCATTACCATGATAAGCCAGTTCCACTCCTCTGGCCTGGGCAATGGACTGTACCATTTTGTGTGCTTCAACGTAGAGGTCTGACAAACTCAGCAATTCTCTGTTGAGCTGCATATTAGCCTCCTCGAATCGCTGAATGTCCAGCATGTTGTAGATCATTTTCAGCATAGAACTTGCTGAATCCCTGATTTTTTCTCCAAAGCTCTTCTCCTGGATCAAATCTGAGTAACCTACTATGACACCCAAGGGGCTTTTCAAGTCATGAGCAAGCATATTGGTAAGCTCCAATTTGTAGGTCGATAATTGCTCAAGTCGTTCATTCTGTAACTTAAGCTCCTCAGTCCTCTTCTCAACTTTATCCTCCAATTGTAGGTTGAGTTCGGTAATCTTCTTGTTGTTTTCCCGCTCAAACCTCAGGCTCTGTTTCTGGACATAATACCTCCCTCCAAAAAAGAGCACTACAAGCACAAAAGAAGAAATGGCTACAGCAATGTAAGTGATCCTCGATTTTGCGGCTTTGTATTCTATGCGCTCTTTTTCCCTTTCGAACTCCAGTTCTTTCAACGACAGTTCATAGTCAAAAAGGTCTGCTTGTAATTCCAGATCTGCACCAAACAAAGCTTCGTTGAGGTCGATCACCTGGTTCAAATGTATCTGTACCTGATTGTAATTCTCCAAAGCACGCTCTACGGCTGCCAGCGCCTCATGCGCTTCTCTCTGGCGCAATTTGGATCCAATTTCTTCTCCAAGTGATAGCGCCTGATTAGCATAATCTCTTGCGGTTTCCACGTCTCCGTCTCGTGTACTGATCAGTGAGAGATCAGCCAGCAAGGTGCCGTACAGCTGCTTATCAATTGCTGGAGTAAGGCCCGAAATCGCCTGGGAATAGTAGGCTTTGGCTTCATCAAAGCGCTCCATTCGCTTGAATAGATCTCCCAGGTATTTCTGACAAACACTAACCCTAATGGCATTCTTCTGAGATTGTCGTAATTCCAATGCCTTTTCCAGATTTTCCTGTGCAGGAACGTAATCCTCCAGTACCATCAAGGCTCTCCCATAATAGTGATGGTAATACGCCTGAATATTCTGATTATCCACCTCTCCTAGAATTTCTGACATGGATTCCAGGTATTCTTTAGACTGTTCCGGTCGGCGGATATATAGGTTAAGGTTGGCCAAATTCATATAAGCGTAGGCCTGCTCTTCCGCATCATTGATATTGATCGCAGATTGCCAGCCCTGCACATAGAATTCCAGTGCTTTGATGTATTGATCCAGATTGCGATAAGCCACTCCCGTAAAACCATAAGCCCTGGGCAAAACGGCGCTATCCTGACTTTCAAGGGCAGAAACGATAGCTGCCTCTCCATAAATCGTAGAAAGCTCAGGATTGGTGTTTCTGTTCTTCCAGGTCAGATCCAGTAATTCGTTGGTGTTTAGGTGCTGCAGTGAATCAGGCACTTGCCTGGCAGACAAACCAATGAACAATCCTACACAGAACAGTGTAAAAATGAATCGTATAGATGTATATCTGGCGAGGATCATGTAAGCTAGAACTAGGCTAGGCTAAATCACAAATCTGCGATAGATATACTGGAACTGCAACTATATTGTCAGGCTTGTGCTCCTGTAGCGCCTTGATTACAAAGGCATTGTCCCCCAGGCTTTATTTGGATCGAGGGTAATCAGCCCATTTTCTACTGTCAAAGGAGAGTCGATATTATTGTGATAAAGCTGACCGGTCCCCAAGCCATGATACTCATCGTTCTCAAATCCAGCCGTGAACTGGGCAATGGCATTCAGTCCAATATTCGATTCCAGAGCGGAAGTGATCCACCAACCAATATTCAATTTTTCCGCCAGGTCAATCCACTCTCTTGTCGACTTGAATCCGCCTATCAATGAAGGTTTTAGCACGATGTATCGGGGTTTGAGTAATTCCAACAACTCCTGTTTTGCTTCTTTGGTCTCAATTCCGATCAATTCTTCATCCAGCGCGATTTTTACCGCTCCCTTCTTACAAAGCAATTGCATGGCCTCAGGCTGCCTCGGAATGATGGGTTGTTCAATAGAATGGAGATTAAATTCTGCCAGACTCATTAGTTTTCTCAAAGATTCATGATTCGCGAAAGCACCATTGGCATCCACACGCAACTCCAGATCCAGTGAAACCTCCCGCAATAGTTTTAATACTTCCAGTTCTTGCTCAAAATCAAGTGCTCCGATTTTCATTTTAATGCATTTGAAACCCTGATCCAGTTTCTCCTGAGCACGCTTTTTCATGGTTTCAATATCCCCCATCCAGATCAGGCCATTGATCGGAATAGGCTCATTATTTTGATAAAAGGCGTTATCAAATATCAATTGTCTACCTCCGTGCACCAGGTCCAGAAGCGCAACTTCCAACCCAAAGCGAACACTGGCAAACGGAATTGGACTTAATTCTTTAGCGATTTGAAAAGCTGCATCTTCCGTTCTGGGGGTGGTGAAATGTCTGATTTTCTCCTGAACTTGTTCCAATACATCGGAAACCAGGCTTACATCTTCCATGCTCAGTCGATTTAGCGGCGCTACCTCTCCATACCCATTCACCGAGGGATTACGATCATCGCAAACTTTCAGAAACCAAACATCCCTTTTCTTCATTACACCCCGGGAGGTTCCCGCTTCGAAAGTAAAATCAAGCGTATAGGGTTTATATTCGAGCTTTAGCATAAATCAAGGAAAGAAGTTTTGTGAAAAACGTATCATTAGCCGATTACCATTACGAATTGCCAACCGAAAAAATAGCGAAGTATCCGCTAAGTGACCGGGGCAAATCCAAACTATTAAGGTACCGACGTGGCACCATCAGCCATCATACGTTTGAAGACATCCCAGGTTTCATTGATGAAGGCAGTCTTCTGGTATTTAATAACACCCGGGTCATCCCGGCAAGGATCCACTTTTATAAGAAGACCGGCGCAAAAATCGAAGTATTCCTTCTGGAACCTGTGACTCCCTCTACAGTAGAAGAAGCTATGAATGCCGATGAATATTGTGAGTGGAAATGTATGATTGGCAACGCAAAGAAATGGCCTGAAAATCAACCCGAATTGATTGAATCAGGAAGGCTATCAGTGACCATTACGCGATTGGCGGATCAGACCGTGAGCATTCGCTGGAATGACAAAACGCCCTTTTCCACCCTTATTCAGCAATTAGGGAAAATGCCCTTGCCTCCTTATATCAAGAGACAAGTTGAAAAAGAGGACGAAGATCGATATCAAACGGTGTATGCCGAACCGGAAGGCGCAGTGGCCGCCCCGACTGCTGGTTTGCACTTCACCAATGAGATCATTCAGGAACTTGAAACCCGGGGTGTTACCAAGGATTTTGTGACGTTACACGTTTCTGCCGGAACATTTCAGCCGATCAAGGCAGACGACATCACAGAACACCCAATGCATCAGGAAGAGATCATCATTTCCCGGGCCAATATCGAGAAACTATTGAAATTCCCAAAGGTCATATCGGTGGGAACCACGAGCTTAAGGACTTTGGAATCACTGTATTGGTTTGGAGCAATGCTGGAAGAAGATCCTGAATCGTCATTTATGGTTGAAAAAATGACTCCTTATCAGAACGACTGTAAACTATCAAAGCAAGAAGCGCTGAAAAATGTCCTGGCATTGATGGAAAGGAAGAATTTGAATCAACTCATTGGTCATACAGAAATATTCATCTTTCCGGGGTATCAGTTCAGAGTGATCAATGCCCTTATTACCAATTTTCATTTACCGGGCTCTACGTTGATTTTACTGATCGCCTCTTTTATAGGAGAAAATTGGAGGCAGGTCTATAAAGAGGCGTTGACAAATGAATATCGATTTCTAAGCTATGGCGACAGCAGCCTGCTCATTCCGGAATAATGGCTTATTTTTATTAAACACATGGAACGCATTCAACAGCTTTGGCAAGGCCTCCTTTCTGGATTGAAATCCATCTGGGAATTTGTAAATATTCCCTTATTGAAAGAATCCGAAATCACGATGGGAACAATCTTGTACATCGCTTTTGGATTTATTCTGCTGAGTTACCTCTCCAAAAAGATCAGAAGGGTCCTTGTCCATGGGATCCTTGAGCGGGCGAATGTAGAAGAATCAAGTAGGGCCTCCATCGGTGCTATTACGCGCTATATTATTCTGTTAATTGGATCCATTTTTATCGTTCAAAGCGCAGGAATTGATTTAAGTGCACTCAGTCTGTTGGCCGGTGCGCTGGGTGTAGGTATCGGATTTGGTCTGCAAAACATCACCGATAATTTCATTTCAGGATTGATCATTCTTTTTGAAAAGCCTATCAAGGTCGGCGATCGCATTGAAGTGGGTGATGTGGACGGAGATGTGATCAATATATCCGTAAGGGCCACCACCATCCAGACCAACGACAACATTTCGATGATCATTCCTAATTCGGAATTCATTTCCCAAAAAGTCATCAACTGGAGCCACAATGATCGCAACATCAGGTACCGGATTCCCATTGGGGTCAGTTACAATGAAGACCCTGAACAAGTAAAGCAATTGCTTTTGGACGTAGCAGGGAGAAATGAAAATGTATTGGAAAAGCCTGAACCAGTGGTGTTTTTCGATGAATTTGCAGACAGTTCTATCAATTTTACTCTGGCGATCTGGACTTCTACTTTCACAGATCGTCCTCGCTTATTGAAAAGTGAGATCCTGTTTGAAGTCTTTAAAGTATTCAGGGATAAGGGAATTGAGATTCCTTTCCCGCAAAGAGACATCCACATAAAACAAGAAGAGGGTGCTTCAGTCAGTTCCAATTAACCAAAAACACCCTCTTTAAGAAATCCTTGTTGATCTATCTCGTCTGGCCGAAGTTATAAGCCAATCCTACTCCAAATACACTTTTAAATTGCGTTTTTGGCCCTCTTGATATCAGTTCTCCATTCGAGTTGAACTCATCAATCTTAATATCATCATCGTAGATCAATTGCGTTTGCCAGTTTACAGTAAGGAAGTCATTCACTTTCATTACCAGCAGGTTTTGCCAGTTAACATCTATGTTGCCAAAATCCTGCAGATAATTCGCGAAGAGTTCCAGTCTCGTTTCAAACTGTACATTCTCAACCACTTCTTTGTTAAAAGAAGCCTTGATGAAGGATCCTAATTCCGCACGTGATTTCGATCCCAGGGTGGTAAATCGTCCGAGATCCTCGTCAAAGAATCCAGGGTCCACCCCAAATGCTCCCGCGTTGGCAAGGTCCTGATCTAAAACAAAAGTGAACTTACCCCCGATTGGAGAATAAGAAACAGAAAATGATGGATCCGGATTCCATTGCAAACCCGTTGCCACAACCAGATAAGCCGGACTGAAAAATTTCGAAATGGTATTTCCTTCAGAATCAAGTCCCCGATCGAATTGCGTACGAAAATCCAGCAAGGAACTCCAGTATAGCTTATCACCAGAAATCTTATAACCAAATTCAGTGATCATATTCAATCGGTCATCGGTCTTTTCAAATTCCGCTTCATCACCACCCTGACGAATGAGACCATACCCCATTTCAATCACGTTTTTCCAGATGATGTTGTCTTTCTTGTAATCTGCAAAGGAGGTGAAAAATCCATTTAAAGAAACAGAGTTGTCTCCCCCGGCAGCCCAGTTAGTCAATGAAACCTGGGTAAAGGTGAGAGAGGCAAGTCCTCCTTTTTTCCAATAGGTAGTATCTGAAGGTTCCGTAGTAGTTGCATCCTGAGAAAATCCAGCATATCCCAGGGAGAATAAGCAAACGACGAGTAATATTTTTTTCATGCGAAACAGGTTAGGTTCTGTTTTTCGTAATATTTCCCGCAAAAAAACATGATTGAACTGGAAATCACGAAATTTCTAGACGAAAAGGCTTTAATCAACGATATCACGCCATTCGGTCCGGACGAAATAAAAATGCCAGCTAAATCAATTAACTGGCATCTTACACTAGGGTGTGCAATTAATTAATCGTAGCTATTCACTTTCAAGTCATTTTCTTTCACAATCCTCCTGAGAATTTTCCCAACATTGGATTTAGGGAGCTCATCTGTAAAAGCAATGTGTTTAGGACATTTATAAGCCGTCAGGTGCTCTCGCGCATAAGAGCGCAATTCATCTTCAGTAAGGCTATCATCCGATTTCACCACATAGATCTTGACCGCTTCTGTGGATTTTTTATCTGGCACGCCAATCGCCGCGACCTCCAGTACCTTTGGGTGAGAGGCAATGGTATTTTCTACATCATTCGGATAAACATTAAATCCGGAGACGAGAATCATTTCTTTCTTTCGGTCTACAATCTTGAAAAAACCTGTTTCATCCATCACCGCAACATCACCTGTTTTGAACCAACCATCGATGAAAGAGTTTTCGGTTTCTTCCGGTCTTCCCCAGTAGCCCTTCATTACCTGTGGCCCTTTGGCACATAATTCACCTGGTTCCCCTGGTGCTACTTCCTTACCCTCATCATCCAGCAACACAATGTCTGTATTAGGAATGGGCATACCAATACTACCAATTCTTCCATTTCCATTCAATGGATTTGAGGTTAGTACTGGTGATGTTTCCGTAAGACCGTAGCCTTCTGAAAGCGGTGAATTAGTGAGGTTCTGCCATTTTTCTGCAACTACTTGCTGGACGGCCATACCCCCACCGAAACCAAACTTCAGTTTAGAGAAATCCAGGCTTTTGAACGTATCGTTATTCAAGAGGCCATTAAATAAGGTATTAACACCAGTGATTACTGTAAAAGGATGTTTACCCAGCTCTTTCACAAAAGCAGGCATATCTCTCGGATTAGTGATCAACACGTTCTTCGATCCTATAGAGACCGTCATTAAGGCATTGCAGGTCAAGGCAAAAATGTGATAGAGCGGCAGTGCGGTAATGAATATTTCCTTCCCTTCTTCCATGCCACCGTGAAACATCCACGTTCGGACCTGAGTTAGGTTGGCCACCACATTTCGATTGGTCAGCATTGCGCCTTTCGAGACACCCGTGGTACCTCCTGTGTATTGTAGGAAGGCCAGGTCTTCTCCGGAAATTTCAGGCGCTTCAAAAGTCTCCCTGGCTCCTGCAGCCATCGCTGATTTGAATGAAATGGCATCCGGCAAATTGTAAGGCGGCACCATTTTTTTTACATTCTTCACCACGAAATTGACGATAGCTCCTTTCAAGCCTCCGAGCATGTCGCCCATTTTGGTAACAATGACGGTTTCGATCTTTGTTTCAGAAAGTATCTCCTCCAAATTGCAGGCGAAATTGGCCAGTACGATTGCCACTTTTGCTCCACTATCATTGAATTGGTGCTTCATTTCCGAAGGGGTATACAGTGGATTGGTATTTACCACAGTCATTCCCGCTTTCAGCGCTCCAAACATAGCAATAGGATATTGAAGCAGGTTAGGCATTTGGATCGCAACCTTATCCCCTTTCTGCAGCCCGGCAACCTTGGTCAGATATGCCGCGAAATCATCCGAAAGTTTATCCAGTTCCTGAAAGGTGATTCCTTTGCCAAAGTTCTCGAAGGCAGGCATAGGACCAAACTTTTTAAAAGAGTCCTTCAACAGTGCAGCTAACGATGAAAATTCGTCCGGATTTACTTCGTGGGGAACCCCCTCCGGGTAGTTCTCTAACCAGGGCCGTTTACTCATTGGGTTAATTCTGAAAAGGTTAAATAATCTTTAAATATATACTGCGATGATGAGGATAAGCAAAAAATGATTGCTAAACGACTGATTTTATTATCAGGATAAAACCTGCTGTATCTTTTGAATCATCACAGTAGGTGCCTCAACAGATAACCATTAAGTGTGCTTATTGGTTATGAGTGGTTATTCCAGATTAACTATATGAGGATATCTGGGTTTTGAAGGATCGATAACCTGGGGAGGAATATAATCTCTCCATTGATCCAAAGTGATTGAGTTAGTCAGTTGTTTCGTTTTTCTGCTTTTGAAATGGTGATTTCTTGGTTTTGGATTTCGGAACAAGAAATATTCTTGGGAGCACCTAAATAGCATGCAATTCTTAATATTTAAAATTTAGCTGAAGAACCTGAATCATCTTCTGCGCGTTTATTGAGGTTCTGAGGTATCGGTTTTCTCTCACCACTTTTCCATCGATGAAAAGTGGCCAAAAATCTAGGCCGGATTCATTTTTTAACGCCTTTTGTCCCAAAAGAGCAGGGATAAAATAAACTCGCCATTTCGTGAAATCAAATCAGTTGAGACTCTACTGGCTCGAACAGAATTTTATTCTTTTCTGCTCTTCTTTGCCCCAAAAACCTAAAATGAATCAAGGCCGACCCAAAGCGACAACTTCATTTTGTACAATTACTCCACAGGTTTCCGGCTTGATCCTGGATTTCCTACCTAATATGGTGAACCATTTTGAGCGGATTACTCTGTCGAGATGACATAATAACCCTAAAATGAAGTTTTCACTATTTATAAGGTGGTCCCCAGATATACAGATTGATACGCAATTGGAGCGCCTGGGCCGAAGAATGAAAAACAGAAGTGTCTAAAAAATGAAAAGGGCCCTCTCACCCCTAAGAAGACCCAATTCAAACAACATTAACCCAAAAATGATGGCTGTAGGGAAAGGATTCGAACCTCTACGGAGCAGTTAGTCCCAAGTAATTTTCAGGATTTGTCCCTTATCTCCACCCCCTGCTTGAGAGGGCATGTCTGCCAGTTTCATCACTCTACAGTGTAAGCGTGATACTCCTTACCGCGCTTTGTTGATACAAACTTAAGCACAATGTCATTTTCTTTAAAAATTTTTTAATAAATTTGATAAAAGTTTTCAATCTGATTAATTTAGCAACTCCAAAATTATATATCTCATAAATTCACTTCCTCAGATGAGTAAAAATTATGAAATTGACAATGTAGATCTAAAAATCCTCAATATTCTTATGGAGGACGCCAAGATCCCATACACCGAAGTAGCGAAAAAAGTATTCGTTTCGGGCGGTACTGTACACGTGAGGATGAAAAAACTAGAGGAAATGGGGGTCGTGGACGGGACCACTCTAAAAATGGATTATTCGAAATTAGGGTATGACGTCACATGCTTCATGGGCATTTACCTCCAGAAGAGTTCTCTATATGACAAGGTAGTGATGGAATTGAAAGAGATTCCCGAAATCGTAAAAATCCACTATACCACTGGCAACTATAATATTTTTCTGAAAATACATTGCCGTGACACAAGACATCTAAAAGATGTGCTTCATGACAAAATTCAGAAAGTGGAAGGGATAGAAAGAACAGAAACATTTATCTCCCTGGAAGAAAGTTTGAACAGACATCTCAGTTTTTAACTAAAAGTTTTTGCCGTTCGAAACCTTTTCAGGCCTTTTAAGCTTCCTATCTTGAGGAAATCTGAATAAGCCTCGTTCTTATTTAGAATAATTCCAAATAAGCATTTAGCTTTGCAGTACTATTAGGCCTGATAAGTTTTTCGTATGAGCAACGATGATCAAATATTAGAAGAATTCACCTCAAAAGAATATGAGCACGGATGGTCCGTAGATTTTGAAGCGGATGAAGCACCTCTTGGCCTCAATGAGGACATAATCCGATTCATATCAGCCAAAAAAGAGGAGCCGGAATGGCTACTTGAATGGCGTTTGAGTGCCTACCGAAAGTGGGTAGACATGAAAGAGCCGAAATGGCCCAATGTCAATTACCCGGAAATTGATTTCCAGGCGATCAAGTATTATTCAGCTCCTAAACAAGACAAAAAACCCAGCAGTCTTGATGAGGTAGATCCTGAGTTGCTCAAAACATTTGAGCGATTAGGCATCTCGCTTCAGGAACAAAAGCGCTTAACAGGTGTGGCGGTAGACGCGGTAATCGATTCTGTTTCTGTCGCTACCACTTTCAAAGACAAATTGTCTGAACTGGGAATTGTATTTTGTTCTTTCAGCGAAGCCGTACAGGAGCATCCTGAATTAGTAAAAAAATACCTGGGCTCTGTGGTCCCTGTAAGCGATAATTACTATGCCGCTCTGAATTCCGCGGTATTTTCCGATGGGTCTTTCTGTTACATTCCAAAAGGGGTAAGATGCCCTATGGAACTTTCGACGTACTTCCGTATCAATGCAGCCAACACAGGCCAGTTTGAGCGTACCTTGATCGTTGCAGAAGATGACTCCTATGTCAGCTATCTGGAAGGTTGTACAGCGCCGCAAAGAGATGAAAATCAGCTGCATGCAGCCGTAGTGGAAATTTACGCAGCGAAAAACGCAGAAGTAAAATATTCTACCGTACAGAACTGGTATCCCGGCGATAAGAATGGAAACGGAGGTATCTACAACTTCGTGACCAAACGTGGACTTTGCGCTGGAGATCACGCAAAGATCTCCTGGACTCAGGTAGAAACCGGATCAGCAGTGACCTGGAAATATCCTTCCTGTGTCTTGAAAGGAGATCATTCTGTCGGCGAGTTCTACTCTGTTGCAGTAACCAACAATTACCAACAAGCGGATACTGGAACTAAAATGATCCATATCGGGAAAAACACCCGATCAAGGATTGTCTCCAAAGGTATTTCGGCGGGTAAATCTCAGAACAGTTATCGAGGCCAGGTTCATATCATGAAGCGTGCCGAAAATGCCCGGAACTTCTCGCAATGTGACTCCTTATTAATGGGAGATCAATGTGGAGCGCACACGTTCCCCTATATCGACGCTGAAAATAAAACGGCACAAATCGAGCATGAGGCAACTACCTCCAAAATCGGAGAAGATCAAATATTCTACTGCCTGCAACGAGGGCTTGATGAAGAAAGTGCCGTGGCTCTGATCGTCAATGGCTTTGCCAAGGAAGTGATGAACAAGCTTCCAATGGAATTCGCAGTAGAAGCTCAAAAATTGCTTGCATTGACCCTGGAGGGAAGTGTAGGTTAATCTCATTCAATCATTGATAAAAAATATTTGACCGATATAAACATGTTAAAGATTTCAAACCTTCACGCTTCAATTGAGGACAAAGACATCCTTAGAGGCATCAACCTGGAAGTAAATGCCGGTGAAGTACATGCCATCATGGGCCCGAATGGCTCAGGAAAAAGCACCCTGGCCTCTGTTTTGGCAGGACGTGAGGATTATGAAGTGACCGAAGGAAGCATTGAATATTTCGGAAACGACATCATTGAATTGGCCCCTGAAGAAAGAGCGAGAGAAGGCATATTCCTTGCTTTTCAGTACCCGGTTGAGATCCCCGGGGTAAGCACGACCAATTTCCTGAAGACGGCCATCAACCAGGTGCGTGAGCACAGAGGAGAAAAAGCGCTGGATGCGGTTTCCTTTCTTAAGTTGATGAAAGAAAAAATGAAACTGGTTGAGATCTCTCAATCACTTTTGAGCCGATCGTTAAATGAAGGATTCTCTGGTGGAGAGAAGAAAAGGAATGAGATCTTCCAGATGGCCATGCTGGAACCCAAGTTGGCGGTACTGGATGAAACAGATTCAGGATTGGACATTGATGCCCTTCGCATAGTGGCCAATGGCGTAAATTCTCTGAAATCTAAAGACAATGCCACGATCGTTGTAACACACTATCAACGATTACTTGACTATATCGTTCCTGATTTTGTACACGTATTGTACAAAGGACGAATTGTGAAATCAGGAGACAAATCGCTGGCGCTGGAACTCGAGGAGAAAGGATACGACTGGATCAAGGAAGAAGTAGAAGGTCAATTGGTATAAGATGGAAAGTTCTTTGACAGCTGCTTCTGCTCTGGAAGCGGGATTCGATACGCTTGTTCTTTCTAAGAAAGACGGAGCCGTAAAAGACCTCAGAGCCAAATCATTTGACACGTTTAAATCACTAGGTTTTCCTGGTAAGAAAAACGAAGCTTATAAGTATTCTCCTATCGACAAATTCATCGAGAAGAATGTAGATTTCCTCCATGTTAATGCTGCTTTCGCATTAAGTAAAGAGGAAGTTCAGCAACACTTCTACGATTTACCAGGCTCCCATCTGGTATTTGCAAATGGAGAGTTCACTGAAGCCTTGTCTTTAATCGGTGATGATATCACTATCAGTGCCATCGATGAGGATCATCCGTCCGAAATGTTGGAAAGCCTAACTGGTGATCATGACGCATTTGCTGCATTAAATGCTGCATTCTTCTCAAAAGGTGTTCAGATCAAAGCGGACAATAAGAAAGTCCGACCACAGGTTTTCATATATCATGTTTTTGACCTGAGAAATGGCCAGATTTGCTCATTCCCCAGGCTTAACATCGAGGTAGCCGAATTGTGCGAAGTGGATCTGGTTGAAAAACTGGTATTTGAAGGAAATAGCACACTTTTCCATGATATCACTACTGAGATTTCGATTGGCAAAAATGCCACGCTGAATCTGTCAAAAAACCAGGTTTATTTGGATAATCACATTGTTGTTGATGGGATTTATGCTCATCAACGTCGCGATAGTAAGATCTATTTCAATACCTACTCTTTCTCCGGAGCAATGGTACGCAACAACCTGAACATTGCTCAAAATGACGAGCATTGTGAAAGTTATATGAATGGGTTGTATTTACTTGATGGTTCTACTCATGTGGACAACAATACTGCCATTGATCACAAGCAGCCGCATTCCTACAGTAATGAACTGTACAAAGGGATCGTAGATGGGAAGTCGAGAGGTGTATTCAATGGGAAGATCTACGTAAGACCGGGTGCGCAACAAACCAATGCATTCCAGGCCAACAACAATATCAGTTTATCTGATTCGGCCATTGTAAATACCAAACCTCAACTTGAAATCTGGGCCGATGATGTGAAATGCTCGCACGGTTGTACGATTGGACAATTAGATGAAGAAGCTATTTTCTACCTGAGAGCTAGAGGTTTGAGTGAGATATCGGCAAAAGCCATGATGTTGGTCGCTTTCGCAGAGGATACACTGAATCATGTTCCCGTTGAGCAGGTCAAAGAAGAAGTCGCTGCGATCATAGAAAACCGACTGGGACAATGATGGCTGTGACCTCCACGCTGGATCTTGCCAAAATCAGGGAAGAGTTTCCTGTTCTTCATCAGAAAATAAACGGAAAGGACCTGATTTACCTGGATAATGCGGCTACTTCTCAGAAGCCTAAAAGTGTCATTGATGCACTCACGCATTATTACGAGAATAATAACGCCAATATCCACCGGGGTATACACTCCCTGGCTGAACGTGCTACCTCCGATTACGAAAACACGCGAAAGAGCATTCAGTCCTTCATCAATTCGAACGAATCAGAAGAGATCGTTTTCACGAAAGGTACGACCGAAGGCATCAATCTGGTCGCTCAGGCTTACGGTCGGAAATTTCTGCAAGAGGGAGATGAGATCCTGATCACCGGAATGGAGCATCATTCCAATATTGTTCCCTGGCAAATCGTTGCTGCTCAGACAGGTGCTTCTTTGAAGGTAGTGCCGATCAATGAGCAAGGGGAAATGATCTGGGAAGAGTTCGATGCGCTCTTGTCTGAAAAGACCAGGATTGTATCAGTTGTCTATATCAGTAATAGTCTGGGCACAATCAACCCGGTAAAAGAAATCATTGATAAAGCCCATTCAGTGGGTGCAAAAGTCATGCTAGATGGGGCACAGGCCGCTCCACACAGCAAGATCGATGTACAGGATCTGAATTGCGATTTCCTTGCATTCTCAGGACATAAAATGTATGGCCCGACCGGTATGGGAGTGCTGTACGGTAAGCGCCAACTGTTGGAGAAAATGGACCCTTACCAGGGTGGTGGGGAAATGATCAAGGAAGTTACCTTCGAAGGAACTACCTATAATGACATCCCTTACAAATTCGAGGCGGGAACGCCGAATATTGGAGATGTGATTGCTTTCCGAAAAGCCATTGAATTCATGGAAGGCATTGGTCACGAAGCGCTATTGCAGCAAGAACACGACTTGTTAGCATACGGAACTTCAAAGCTTCAGGCCATTGATGGTTTCAACCCTGTTGGAACAGCCACCAATAAAGCAAGTGTGATTTCTTTCAATCTGGAGGGGGTTCACCCTTTTGACTTGGGCATGTTCCTTGATGCAAAAGGTATTGCCGTCAGAACAGGTCATCATTGTACACAGCCCATCATGGACCGTTTCGGTATCGAGGGAACCGCAAGGGCTTCATTCGCGGTTTATAATACCCGGGAAGAAATTGATATGCTTGCTGAAGCATTAAAAGATATCCTCGCTAAATTTAATAAATGAGCGCAACGATCCAGGACATTCAAAATGAAGTAATCGAAGAATTCGAATTGCTGGATGGTGATTTCGAAATGTCCATCAATTATGTCATGGAGCTTGGCGAGCAAATGCCTTCGTTTGATGAGGCGGATCGGACAGAAGATAACATAGTGAAAGGCTGTCAGTCCAAAGTTTGGTTAACCGCCTCACATGAAAATGGTAAGGTAGTCTTTAAGGGAGATTCCAACACGGCCATTACTAAAGGCCTGGTAAGTTTATTGATCCGGGTATTGTCCGATCAAAAACCCGAAGACATCCTGAATGAAGAGATCTTCTTTCCCTCGAAAATCGGTATGAACCGATTCATCGGAACCCAACGATCCAATGGTTTTGGAGCCATGATCAAACAAATGAAAATCTACGCCCTGGCGTTTAGCAGCACACAAAAAGAAGTGAAGTCATGAGTACGGAACAAGCAACAGAAGATCAGACCCTGGAGCTGAAGGAAAAGATTGTAGACGCTATCAAGATGGTCTACGATCCGGAAATTCCGGTTGATGTATACGAGCTAGGTTTGATCTACGAGATCAATGTCTTTCCCATCAATAACGTCCACGTATTGATGACCCTGACCTCACCGGCTTGTCCTTCGGCAGAAGAGATCCCGGGGGAGATCAAACAAAAAATTAGTGAGATCGAAGGTGTAAACGATATCGAAGTGGAAGTGACTTTCGACCCTCCCTATGCCACCGACATGATGTCGGAAGCGGCAAAACTGGAACTAGGATTTATGTAATTATAGAATAAAACGAATCAAACATATGTACCCTGAGGAATTAGTAGCACCGATGAGGGCCGAGTTGACTCAAATCGGATTTGATGAACTAAAAACTGCAGACGCGGTGACCAATCATCTGGAGAATGAAAAAGGTACTTCTCTGGTAGTAATCAATTCTGTATGTGGATGTGCAGCAGGCGCCGCTCGTCCTGGTGTGGCAGCAGCTCTACATCATAGCGAAAAAAAACCTGATCATCTCACTACGGTATTTGCTGGTGTAGATCAGGAAGCCACTGCTAAAGCAAGAGAATACACCCTGCCTTATCCTCCCTCCTCTCCGGCCATTGCTTTGTTCAAAGACGGAGATTTGGTTCACATGGTGGAAAGACACCACATTGAAGGAAGACCTGCACATATGATCGCGGATCACCTGCAGGAAGTATTCAAAGAGTATTGCTGAGAAAAAAGCATCATTTATAAACAAAACCTGCTTCGCGCAGGTTTTTTTATGGATAAGCGTAGGGTATTCGGTAGTGCAGCTGTCTTATCACTAACCTAATGATCCTATGAAGAGCAAAAATCGCCTTTTTATTGTGCTACTGGGAATTTCCGTGGCAGTATTGGTTTTGGTAGTGTTATAACACGCCAATTGCCTTAAACAACTTCCGCTACGCCCATAGATTTCACCTCAAAGTCCCGTCTTTTCTTTACTTTAGCGCGCTCATTTTTACTCGTTCTTATTGGATATGGATCGTCCTGAATTTGATGATATTTTCATGCAATTGGCTGTGAACCTGGCCTCCAGATCACATTGCATCAAAAGACATGTAGGTGCCGTTCTCACCAAAGAGACACGTATCATCTCCATCGGCTATAATGGCCCTCCGGCAGGAACACATAATTGTGATGAGGAATGGCCGGAGAAAGGATGCCCAAGAGACTCAAAAGGGGGTTGTTCCTTGGCCATCCACGCGGAACAAAATGCCATTCTTTACGCGGTGAAAAACCAGTCCTCTGTTGAAGGATCTACCCTTTATGTGACGCTATCACCCTGCCTGGCTTGCGCACGGATCATTTTCACTTCAGGAATTAAGAAAGTGATCTACTTAAAATCCTATGCGCAATACAAGGGTATTGCTTCTGACGAAGGTGTAGACTTCCTCCGAAAATTTGGCGTGGAAACTGTCCAGTATCAGGGAGAAATTCCTCACGAGAATGTGCTGATTTAGTTTGTTGGCTATCTAACTTTCTTGCCGGCAGGCAGGCGATAAACTGAAGTTGAAAGATTCGATAAATATAAGTGATCCTCAGAGCCATTCTTTGAAGACTCTGAGGTAATTATGCTCTTTCTTCAGATCAGGCCAGCTACATCAATCGCTAAAGCCCTCTTCTCCGCCACCGAAATCTTCCCCGCCATCTCTGCCGCGACCGCCTCTTCGGCCTCGTTGCTTCTTCTGATTAAGTCGATAGGTAAAGGAAGCGGTAACGGTAGGTCCTCTTCTCCACTGGAATTCCGAATCGGTAGTGAAAAACTCCGTAATGGTTTCACCTCGGAACTTACGCGTGTTAAGCAGATCTCTTACACTCAATGCCACCGTTCCATTCTTTTTCAATACGTCCCGTGAAAGTCCAAGATCAATGCTGGAAATGGCTTTTCTTGTGCCCTGAGGTGTATTTCTAGGTGCTCGATAGGACCAGGTCATTTGCGCATTGAATACCTTATCATTTCGATAGAATCCCATTATACGTGAGGTGAAAGTTGTCGCTTCTGCAGAGATATCTTCTCCTGTTTCGGGGTTAAAGCCATCTGTATTGGAATTAAAGAAATTAACATTTCCCGTCATTCGGAATTTTCTCCCGAGTTCCTGGGTCAAATTAAGCTCTAAACCAATATCATTTCGCACCGCAAGGTTCTCCGGCCGTCGAATGGTTTGACCTTCCTCTTCTCCAGCAATTTGAATTCTTGACACCACATCTTCGGTATGACGATGATACACCCCCAGATAAATAGTGGATTCCGTTCTGTTTTGTAAGATGCCCAACTCATAGGAATCTGTAAACTGCGGTTGTAGATTCGGATTACCGGTGAAGATGCTGAGCGGATTACTAAAAGTCACGAATGGATTAAGGCTCCTGAATCTTGGGCGACTTACCCTTCGGCTGTAACTTAACTGCAGTGAGGAAATATCAGAATATTTATAAGTCACATTCGCACTAGGGAAAAAACTCAGATAATCTTGATTATTGGACTCACCTGTCTGCTCAAGCAACGTTTCTAAATCCGTGTGCTCTAAACGGGCGCCAAGTTGCCAGGATACTTTTTCCAGCTTATTACTCAAGATCAGGTATGAGGCAAGGATTCGTTCATCGAAATTGAAATCATTGGTAAGGTTGGTCACTTCCTCATAAGTTCCGGTACCAGCCGTATCGGATTCCACAATGTAATCATTGAAGATATTCCTAAAATTGTATCGAACACCGGCTTCAAATTTAGCAGCCTTGCTAAATGGCTGAACGTAATCTATTTGCATCAATGTACGCTCCTCTCCATTATCGTTTTCTGCGCGCTGATTAAAATCAAAAACAGTTCCATCCGAGAAGTTTGTCTGATCATCAAATTGGGAGACCTCTACTTCATTGCTGTCCTGATATTGCAGGTTGAACGTAAGTTTGTGTCCTTTTCGCTTGAAATCACGATTGAACAACACTTCGTATTGCCAGTTAATATCATCTTCTTGCTCATTATCTTGTCGGAAGCGATCGGAAAATGAAATGCGGTTCTGGTCCAGAAAATCGTAATTGGTCTTCGTAATGTTTTCATTGTCTGAATTGCGATAGGATGCAGACAGGGTGAGGACGTTCTTTTCATTAAAATAGATATCCGATCCAAACCTCACATTTTGTGATAACCCATTCCGATTCCGATCATTGATCTGATTAATAAAATAGGTTGTATCCGGCCGAAAAAATGCATTGTTCGTAAAACCCTGACCCGGAGATTTTCTACGGGTCACACCATAATTTATGAACCAATTGATCCATCCGGTCCGATAATTCACATTGACACTGGCACCATTCTGAGCAGGATACCCAGCTTGCACCTGAAAGCTTCCGTTGAATCCTTTTGCCTTGTCTTTTTTGAGGATAATGTTAATGATCCCCGCGCCTCCTTCTGCATCGTATCTGGCAGATGGATTGGTAATGATTTCTACCCTTTCAATGAGGTTGCCTTGTAACTGCTGTAATCCACCTGTTCCCGACAATCCAATCAACCCGGAAGGCTTACCATCAATAAGGATCTGGACATTTTCACTCCCTCTTAGAGAAATGTTGCCTTCTACGTCTACTTCTACTGAAGGTAGATTCCCCAATAAATCCGAGGCACTTCCGCCCAGGTTACTAAGGTCCTTTCCAATGTTGTATACTTTTTTATCCAGGGTAAGCTCCATTTGGGTACGCTCACCGGTAACGACTAGTTCCTCAAGCTCCAGTTGTTGTTGTTTCATTTCAATCTTACCCAGAGCTACGGGCGCACCGCGTTGTATTTCGATATCTTCAATGGTTCTTTTCTGATGCGTAATGAATTGCAATTCAGCATAGTATATCCCTGGTCGGATAAACATCTTAAACTTTCCTTCGGCATCAGTAACCGTTCCTTTCACCAAAGAAGAATCTGCCGGATTAAAAACACTGACTGTAGCAAATTCAAGGGGTTCTGTCGTGCTTTCATCTATCAGCTGACCCGAGAAATTAAAAAAATCACCTCGACCTCCTCCGGGCCTTCCTCCCGGACGTTGTGCCATTGAGATCAATGACAAAGAAGTCAAAAAAATGAGCAGCATGACCTTGGCAGTCCCTGCAGTTTTCAAATTGCGCATGTTGCTTGAGTTGGATTTTCGATTCACAGTTTTAAACCCGCTGACCCATTTTAAGTTCAGTTCAGCTGTTCTACTAGATGCCCAAACCACAAAAAACCAGCGTTCGGCGCGAATAAATGTGATGAGAGGTCATGCCACCCCTTCAATGGTATCCTAAAATGAAGCCCAATACGTCATTGTAATTGAAATCTTTTCTCTCAAAAATGAAAAGCTAAACGTTTAAGATTTTCTACACCCGTATCATTTCCATATTTTAGCGTACAGACTATCTAGATCTCATGCGGACTCATGGCCGTGACTACTTATAAACGTTCTTCGGAACAGGGAAATATCAGGCATTACAGGGCTCAAATCATTGATTCCTCATTAGTCATTGGCACCCTTTTGGGTTTGGCGATCATACTCATTACACAATTAGATGGAGATAAGCGGGACATTCAGTATCAACTGATCGATTTCATTGGTTTTGGTATCCTCGCAATCGTAGCCATCAGACGAAAACACCTGCGGATTCGCTGGAAAGCAGGTGCACTGATCGGGGTGATTTTCATCCTTACGATGGCCGACACATACAAGTCAGGTTTGTTGGGAGATAATTACTTGCTTCTTCCGATGATCCCCTTCTTCCTGATCCTGGCTTTTGATAAGACCACTACAGCCATCTTTTCATTCCTGACGCTTTTCATTTACATGGCCATTGGCGGATTATTCACCAGCGATGTTCTGACCTTTAGTGATGGCATTGCGCCTCATCTGGAATTCAGTGATTGGGTAGAAAAAGGACTGATCCTGGTAATTGTATCTGCCGTAATTGTTTTTACCCTGACCAATTTCGACCTTAATACGTCAAAGTTCATTGAAAGCATCAATGACAAAAATGAAGAACTGAAAACGAGAGAAGCCAACCTGAGTGCCATTACTGAAAGCACTAATGATATTATCGGGCTGTTTGACGCCAGTAAACACGTCATCGCTTTTAATAAAGCATTCGCAGATTATGCACTGACCATGGAAGGTGTGGTTTTATATGAAGGGATAGACCTGTTAAACCACATCAAGCAACCACAGGCCGAGGTATTTAGAAAGTACATGGATCGGGCGCTTAAAGGTGAGAAGTTCAAAGAAACGATTGAATATCCTGTAGGGAATGAGTTGAAGTATTTTATGCTGAGCTATAATCCTGTTTATAGGAAAAAAAGAATCATTGGTTTCTCTCTCTTCGCAGAAGACATTAGCGAATTGCGCAGGGTTCAGAAACAACTCGAAAAATACAATACGGATCTGGAATCTCTGGTTCAGGAACGAACACAGGAACTTGAAGGCAAAAACAAGGCTTTGCACGAAGGAAATTTACAACTGGAGCAGGCTTTTAAGGAATTGCGAGAAACCCAGGGGCAACTATTACAAGCTGATAAAATGTCTTCTCTGGGAGTTCTTGCGGCAGGAGTAGGTCATGAAATCAATAATCCGCTCAATTTCATCTTCAACGGAGTGAAAACCATCGAATCTCAACTGAAGGATGATCCTGAAACTACCGTGAAAGATCTCGCTCCTTTTTTTGAAGTGATCTACGATGGTGTAGACCGGGCTACTAAAATTGTAAAAAGCCTGAGTCACTTTAGCAGGAAAGCTACGGACCTGAATGAAGTATGTGATTTGCACGCCATCTTGGAAAATTGTCTTACCATTTTGCGAAGCGAGACGAAAAACAAGGCCCAGATCATCAAAAAGTTTGCCCGGGAGGATTTAACCATTACCGGAAGTGAGGCCAAATTGCACCAGGTCTTTCTCAACATCCTTTTCAACGCTTCTCAGGCCATTCAGGAACAAGGAGAAATTACCATTTTGACCGAATATGGGGAAGATTGGATCAACATAAGTATATCTGATAATGGCTGTGGCATTTCTGAAGCCAATCTGAAAAAGATCAGTGACCCGTTTTACACAACCAAAGCAGCCGGAGAAGGCACCGGACTTGGACTATTTATTACCTATGGTGTAATAGAAGAACACCATGGAGAAATCAACGTATCTTCAACGGAAGGAGAAGGCACTACATTCACGCTTTCATTTCCGTTGAAAAAGCTTATCTAACATGACAGACCTAAAACGGACCGTATTGTACGTAGATGATGAGCCAAATAATTTGCTCCTGTTTGAAGCTGCATTCAGAAAAAAATATGCAGTAATTACGGCAGAATCGGCGAAAGAGGGGCTTGATTTCCTTGATACATCTCCAGAAATAGCCCTGGTGATCAGTGACATGAAAATGCCGGACATGTCAGGTGTTGCTTTTGTCGAGGAAGCCAGAAACAGAAATCATTCCAAGGTGTTTTTCATTCTATCCGGCTTTGATTTTAACGAAGAAATCGAAAATGCACTCGCACAACATGTCATTGACAAAAGCTTCAAGAAGCCTTTTAGCCTCGAAGAAATTCAGGAAGCAATTGATGAATATCTCAATTGATGATCTTACACCTGGTATCGAAAGTTCCAGATGTGCAATCCGTTCGCTTAGATAATATTTACCTCAGGCGTAAGGTCTATTCCGAAAGTGCTGGAAACAGACCGCTGGATGTCTTTTGAAAGCTTAACGATTTCTTTTCCAGATCCGCCACCATAGTTGACCAATACCAGTGGTTGTTGTTCATGAACACCTATATCTCCACGTCGCTTTCCTTTCCAGCCACACTTCTCAATCAACCACGCAGCAGGGATCTTACTCCAGCTATCATCAACTTCGAAAAAGGGAAGGTCAGGGTAAATCTCCTGAAGTGCCTCAAGTAAGGGTCGCTCGACCATAGGATTCTTAAAAAAGCTACCCGCGTTTCCAATATCCAGAGGGTCAGGCAATTTAGTCTGACGAATATGTATGACAGCCTCGCTGATGGCCCGGACCGAAAGTTGCTCCACACCCATTTGGTCCAATGTGGACTTTAGGTTACCATAATTCACATTGAATTTGTGGTTTTTAGACAGCCGCATCCGCACACGAGTAATGATGTACTTGCCTTTGAACTTGCCTTTGAAGACACTGTGCCGGTAACCAAACTCGCATTCTTCAGCTAAAAAGGTTCTGGTATCTCCGGTCTTCCCATCTACGGCATCCAATGAATGGAATATTTCCTTCAGTTCCACACCATATGCTCCAATGTTCTGAATGGGAGCAGCGCCCACTGTCCCCGGGATCAAGGATAGATTCTCTACGCCACCAAGATCGTTTTCGAGGCACCAAAGTACAAATTGGTGCCATACTACACCCGCTCCTACTTCGACAATGACTTCATCCCTGCCCTCCTCGATCACATCGATCCCGTCTATTTCCATCTTCAGAAATACTTTTCTTTGATTTCCGGTAAATAAGACGTTGGACCCTCCCCCCAACACAAGCTTTGGCATGGGACGAAGACGATGATTGGCATAAACCTCTTCAATATCATCCAGGTGCGTGATAATGGCAACATACTGGCCATTTACATCCAGACCAAAAGTATTGTAGGGTTGTAATGAAATATTGTGGTGTAAGAGCAATTCGAATTTTCTTTATATTCCTTTATATACGACTTTACCACCAATGATGGTCATCATTGCTTTGGTCTTTAATATATCAGCCTCATCAACCGTCATGACATCACGATCCAAAACAGTAAAGTCCGCAAATTTACCTACCTCAATAGAACCTACCACGTTTTCCTGAAAAGCTCCGTATGCCGCATCGATAGTGTACGACCTTAAGGCTTGTTCTCTGGTCATTCGCTGGTCCGGCTCATAGCCACCTGCTGGGGTTCCTTGAAGTGTCTTTCTGGTGATCGATGCATAGAGTGAAGCAAAAGGCGTAATGGGTTCAACTGGCGCATCTGTACCGTTCACGATTTTAACATCGAGATCCAGGAGTTTTCTCCAAACATAGGCGCCTTCCAGAATACGCACTCTTCCCAGGCGACCAATGGCCCATGGACGATCAGAGGACATATGAATGGCTTGCATAGCAGGTACAACGCCAAGCGAAGCAAATCTCGGAATGTCGTCTCCATTGATATGTTGAGCATGTTCAATTCTGAAACGATGATCCGTGGTTTGCTCAGGATAGCGCTCAATCGCTTTTTCATATATGTCCAGTACTTCGCGATTACCACGGTCACCAATGGCATGGGTACAAACCTGGAAACCTGCGGCAGCCGCGCGCATCGTCACATCTTCAATCACTTCCATTGGTGTGACATTATGGCCAAATTTACCAGGAGCATCAGAATACTCTTCCAATAACCAGGCACCTCTGGAACCCAGCGCTCCATCTGAGTAAAGCTTAACCGACCGAATGTTCAGCAATTGGTCTACCGTGTCAATCACGGGGCCTCTGGCAAAATAGTCCTCCAACAAAGCCTCGTCTCTTCCACTAAGCATCACATGCATACGTAAAGTCAGATCACCTTTTTCTTTGAACTCTTTAAACAATTCTATGTCCTGACCTGGCGAACCCGCCTGATGAAAGCCCGTAATACCATGAGCAGCGCATGATTCTAATGCCAACTTTAGTACCCTTTCCCGTCGTTCTTTAGATTCGGGAGGAATCACCGCCGTGATGCTACCTTGCGCTGTTTCATTGAATATTCCCGTAGGCTGACCACCCAATCCTTTAAAAATCTCACCGCCATCCGGATGCGGACTATCCTTATCGATACCTGCTTCCTCCATCGCCCTGGCGTTTGCCAAACCAGCATGTCCACTGGCATGTTTCAGCCAAACAGGATGGTCCGGAACCGCCTCACTTAATAGATCATGTGTAGGAAATCCCTTTATCGTATTTTCAGGACCTTTTGTCCATTTGTCCTGATGCCATCCACGGCCAATGATCCATTCTCCTTCGGGAGTATCTTTAGCTCTTTCCGCGACAGCATCCACTAGTTCCTGATAGCTTTTTGTTTCTCTCAAATCAACATTGATCAGGTTTTGCCCTACTCCCATGATGTGAGCATGTCCCTCAATCAATCCCGGATAAGTCGCCTGCCCCTCAAGGTCTATCTGTTCCGTCGATTCGCCAATCAAACCACTGATCTCTTCTGTCGTCCCTACTTTCAAAACCTTCCCATCTTTAACAGCAACCGCTTCTACTATCGAATTTGAGGCATTCACCGTATAAATCTTGCCATTTAGGAGTACCAAATCCGCTTTTTCTCTTTCACCGCAACTGAGGATCAGTACGAGAAATAAAAGAGAGATTGTCCAAACTTTCATAAACTAGGTTTTTGATTTAGGTCTAAATCTAAAGTGGAATCCCTAAAGCACATTCAATTCTTTTCAATTCGGAGATATTTAACCTTAATCGGTGAGAATACTAAAAAGCACGGATTTGAGGTCTTTGGAACATTTAGCATTAAATTTGATTTTCTGATTATCATTTTTTCAGCTCAGTGCGTTTTATTTTAGTCTCAATACTGGTAACACTGCTTGGCACCGCCTATGCTCAGCAGCACTTAGAAAGTGATACCACTGGCACTGCTTTTGCCAAAAAACAACTTGAGAAATCCAGGAAGAACCGACAACAATTTGAAGCGATTCTGGCTTATTTTGATGGCGACCATGAAGCTGCCAGAGACTCCATTTCTCGTTATCGGATCGCCCAATATGAAAAAGAAGCTCAGGACCGTATCGCCGGTTATCAATCCAATACCCAGTTGGATACACTGAAAGAAATTGACCTGAGCTATGGCCGGCTAAGTGAGTTGCCGGACTTTGTCTTTAAAGCCACTAGTGTAGAACGATTGATGCTGGACTTTAATGACTTCCACAAATTGCCAAGAAAAACAAAAAAGCTAAAACAGCTGAAGAGGCTGGATTGGAGTCAGATACAAGTAGCTCATAAGAAAGCCAGGCTACCCAAGATCAAATCACTGGAGCATCTTGATTTAAGTGAAAATGAATTTCAAAAAATCGGGAATTTGAAGAAACTCAAAAGCCTGAAGGCACTGGATCTGACTTCTAATGCATTTGCTGCCATTCCTGTTAAATCACTGCAAGGGAGCTCCAAACTGGAAACCCTGATCCTGGACAAGAACAGGCAACTGAAAATTGGGGCCATGAACTACGGAGCCATTCGCAATCTGAAAGTCTTGAAACTGAGTAGTTGTGACATCACTTCCATTGATGAATCTCTTTATGGACTGAAAAGTCTGCGAGAACTCCAACTTCCAGAAAACAAGCTTCAAAATATCCCCGGTGGAATTTCTAACTTACAGGACTTGAAAGTTTTGTCATTTTACAAAAATGAATTGAGCACCCTTCCCGCCGATTTTTACAACCTGAAAAAATTACAAATTGTAGACCTTTATTACAATCAACTAACGGTATTGGATACAGCCATTTCCTTATTGCAAAACCTGGAGATTTTATACCTTTCAAACAACAACATTTATGATATTCCGGCTCAGATTGGGAAACTACCTAAGCTACGGGAACTGTACCTCGCCTTTAACAGCCTGACCTCTATCCCTGAGCTGAAAGACCTGACTTCTTTGAAAGTGCTAAGAATCGACAACAACACGTTGTATGAGTTTCCAAAAGATTTGTTGTATCTGACTCATTTGACCTACCTCGACTTTTCAAGTAATCAAATCACAGGCATTCCACAGGGTCTGGACACTTCGTATCCCGAAATGCAGCTACTGTACTTCCGGGAAAATCCAATTGATTTTGATACCCCTCAAAATCAATACATCGCTCCTATGATCTTTGAGATGAGTCAGCGTGGTGTGGTTTGTTCGCCTTCTTTCTCGGTCCAGAAAGAAGAAAGGCCTCAATAAGTTCCCGCGCTTAGCATGACTAGCGTACAGCCAAATTCCACTTCAATACCCTGTGCCTGCGCTTTTCCTGCCAAATCAGGATTTTCTGTGCCAGGGTTAAAAATGATTCTTTTAGGATTAAGTGAGAGTAAGTACGTACCCCACTCTTCCTGCCATAATGGATTAATGTATAAAGTAATCGTATCAATCCCTTCCAGAGCAGGTTTCTCCCGTAAATTGATGATCTCCTGACCGTTGACCTTTCCTTTTCTTATGCCGATCGGTAGGGTTTCATGACCTGTATTTTCCAGGCGAACCGACGCCATATACGCGTATCGATGGGCATGTGGAGTAGCGCCTACTACTAATGTCTTTTTCACTTTCAGTTACTGATTTTTAACAAAACAAGTTTGATCATCAATTGGTGCCCGACATAAGATTCACCTTGAAATCTCCTGATTAGACTTTGCTTTGGTGCTAAAAACTCCTCCGAAATTCAGCCCAAATTGAAATGGAAAATGGAAAGAAGATTTGTCAAAATCTTCGAAAACCGGGTCAAACTGGTCACGATCTTCATACAATACTGTCCATTCCCGGTAATTCATATCTACTCCAATATAAGCGTCAATTGAAAAACCAGGGTTTCTTGTAACGTTCATCCAGCGCATGCCCAGAAAAACGCCATAGGTGCCCAAAAATTCATCTGTTCTTATGGTCCTTCTCCCGAAAGGAGGTGACTGTTGATCAATCACCTGAGCCCGATGAATGAGTGACGTAATACCGATTTGATGTCCAAAATACACTAAGCCAAGGGCCGATTCACGAGAATAGAACTTCTGCCGGATCCTGGCACTGAAGCCACGGCTGTATGTCTCATCAAAGTTCAAATTTTCTACGTTTTTAAAGAATTTTGCTCGGTGGTAAACCAACTGTAATTCGTACCCTAAACGTTCCTGAAAATAGTACTCGAGTGAAACGGGAAATTCGTCCAGAAAAACCCACGCAGGATTGGTTCCCAAAATCACAGCCCTGAATTCATTGACACCCTTTTTGAAGTAACGAATTGATTTGTCTTTGAAAAGGTATTCTGGTTTATCTACCGGATTTCTGGTCGTTCCATTCCTAATGACGGGTTGAGCAATCCGAAACACGGGTCTGGCTTCTTCGTAAATGGGTCGATATACTCCTGCAAGGGTGCCATCCGGATTGAAAAGTTGCCATTCACCGGTTCGTTTTTCCCCTTCCATGGGGCCTTTCATTTTGATGCTTTCATTCGGGTAATATCCTGTATAAATCCCTTTGCCCTGATCAAAATCAGCTTCACCATCCAGCTCGCCATCTTCATTGAAGTAGATCCATTTACCATGGCGTTTCCCGTTCAGGATCTCCCCTTTGGCCTTCTGCTTGCCGCTAGGGTAATACTCTGTGAATACTCCATCGCCAACTGAATACGCACTTTTTGCTTTGATCTCCCCACTTTCGTAATAGAGGTTCCATTGGCCATCTCGCTGGTCTTCTACTAATTCGCCCTCACTACTCTTCTGTCCATTTTCATAGTAGTAGGTCCATTTACCGGTCTTTTTACCTTTCAGATACGAACCCGTAGCAGAAACCTGACCATTCTTAAAGTAATAGTTCCAGGTACTGTCACGTAAGCCATTTTTAAAAGCGCCTTTGGCTTCGTCCTCTCCGGTTTCATAATAATAACTCCAAAGCCCTTCGCTCCTGCCATTTTTATTCATCCCTTCCATCCGCAATTCGCCCGAAGGGTAAAACTGCTTATAAAGGCCATCGCCCGCTTCATAGTAAGCCTGCGCTTTTACTGTGCCATCTTCAAAAAAGTAGTTCCAGATGCCCTCCTTCAGGTCTTTGTAGTACCCACCACTGCTTTTTTCGTTCCCATTCTCAAAGTAATTGCTCCAATACCCGGATTTTTGTCCACCGGCAAGCATGCCACTTGCTTTCAGCGCACCCGACTCATAGAAATAATCCCACAAACCCATCTGACTGGATTTGCGAAACAATCCACTGGACTTTTTATTACCATTTTCATAGAAATAAACCCAGACACTATCCGGCTCTCCATTAATGTAGTAACCTTCAATACTCGGACTCCCGGATTGAAAATAGGAATAGTAAGGACCATGAAGTGTAGAATCACTTGACTTCAGCGTAATGATTTCCTTCAATTTGGTTTGCTCACTATCATAATACGAGCGTGACTCGAAAGTCTGAGCCCATGAGAACTGTAGAGTGAAGAAAAGCGCTATGGTCAGGAGTTTCCTCATACATGCCGTTACCTGTCCAACTTCATGTGTACTCCCCAATCAGTGATCTCCTGTTCAGACCATAATGATGGAAAAAAAACAATACCCTGATGTCTGGGTGGAAGGTATTTCTGCCAGTTGGTACCCCCAGTAGCTTTGATGTCCTCGGGACTCTTCTGCAGATACCGAATGGTAGATTTCAAATGAGCCAAAGGCCAGAGCACATTGGCCTTGTGGTCAAATTGACGGAGTGCTTCCTCAATTTCATCATCACCACGGTAAAATTTACAATACTGATGATAGAAGTTATGCTCTTCGACATCATGCGCTTGCTGCACAAATGCTGCGGAGTACTTTTTCTCAAATTGCCTTAGTGTTAGCGTCTTTTTACCTGATGCTAATTCGGTAGCTCCTCTTTTCCAATAAATGAACTCATATTGTTCCTCGATGGATGCCGAAGCTTCCACTTTGTCTTTCGAATGTTTCGGTACGAGGTTATAAAAATCCGTCGCATTGATCTCAATTTTACGGTATTGCCCTGACTGAAACCCACTGGAGGGCAACAATGACATCCTGAATTTCAAAAATTGCTCCTGATCCATGCCATCCAGCATCACATCAAAGGAATCGATGAGGTGATCAAAATATCGATTGATCCGTCGTACCCTTTTCAAAAAAATCTCACGATTCCCGTCCGGTTTTTCAATTACCTGCTGTTGCTCGTTCAGGATCAGATTGAAATACAATTCCGTGATCTGATGATAAATGATAAAAATTTTTTCATCCGGAAAATCCGTGCGAGGTGTTTGCAAACTCAGCAGGGTGTCGAGGTGGACATAATCCCAATAGGTGAGGTAGTCCGAATACAAGAGACCATCGAGATAAGAGGACAAATCTTGTCCCATTGCATCATACTTCTTACCTAAGGCCTCAATTTGAGCCAAAGTCTTGTCGTCAATTACTGACTTTCCCATTTGAACATCTTAAAAATTGTAAATTTGAGCCATAAAACCCTTAAAAACAAAGTACGATAGTGTCACAGCAAGTATTAACCCCTAGTGATGAGATGTCAGCTCAGAATGGAGCAGCCAAGAAGCGGAATTTTGTGGATGATTTTGAGTCTCCTGACTTTTATCAGATCGATGATCTTCTGACGGAAGAGCACAAATTGATCCGATCTTCCATTCGTGACTTTGTAAAAAAAGAAATCACTCCATATATCGAAGATTGGGCGGAAAGAGCCCATTTTCCTTATGAAATGGTTCGCAAGTTTGGTGAGATTGGTGCCTTTGGTCCGACTATCCCTGAAGAATACGGTGGAGGTGGTCTGGATTATACTTCCTATGGATTGATCATGCAGGAAATCGAAAGAGGAGATTCCGGCATGCGATCCACAGCCTCTGTTCAGGGTTCACTCGTCATGTACCCGATCTACGCCTTTGGTTCTGAAGAACAAAAAAGAAAATATCTCCCAAAACTCGGAAGCGGTGAATGGCTGGGTTGTTTTGGACTTACTGAGCCCAACCACGGAAGTAATCCTAGCGGTATGGAGACACATTTCAAAGACATGGGTGACCATTATTTGCTCAATGGTGCCAAAATGTGGATCTCAAATGCACCGAAAGCGGATGTAGCTGTCGTTTGGGCAAAGAATGAAGAGGGCCGGATCCACGGACTGATCGTTGAACGAGGCATGGAAGGATTCTCCACTCCTGAAACTCACGGGAAATGGTCGCTGCGTGCTTCAGCCACCGGGGAATTGGTTTTTAGTGATGTGAAAGTGCCAAAGGAAAATCTGTTACCAGGCAAAAGTGGACTGGGAGCACCGATGAAATGCCTGGACAGTGCCCGTTTCGGGATTGCGTGGGGAGCTATTGGAGCAGCCATGGATTGCTACGAGTCGGCCAGAAAATACGCTGCTGAACGCATCCAGTTCGATAAACCGATTGCAGCCTTCCAATTGGTGCAAAAGAAATTAGCGGAGATGTTAACCGAAATCACCAAAGCACAATTAGTGAACTGGCGATTGGGTAAAATGATGGATGAAGGAAAAGCTACCACGCAACATATTTCCCTCGCCAAAAGAAACAATGTCGCAGTAGCCCTTGAAATTGCCAGAGAAGCCCGGCAGATCCACGGAGGAATGGGGATCACCGGAGAATATCCTATGATGCGGCATATGGCAAACCTGGAGTCTGTCGTGACTTATGAAGGAACTCATGACATTCACTTGTTGATTCTTGGCGCAGAAATCACAGGAATTCCTGCGTTTAAGTAAAATGTTGCTATCAAAGTCATCACTACTAAGTGGTGACTTTGATATCGTTACATAACACCCTTCCCGAAGACCAAAACAACTTTCAATCAACTTTCTGGGCGCTGGCCAATTCGTGTTATCAAACGGCTTGATTGTCCGCACTCCTACCTATTCATCAGAAAATACACTGCTTAAGGGACGAAATATTTTACAAACGGTAAAATTCATCCATATTACGGCACAACCAACCACCTGCACCATTGGGGTTAAACCAAAATGAGTTCAACCTTAGAAATCGACCAACTCCGAAAGGACTATATCGACATCAATAGTCGATACCAGTTACTTTTTGAAAAAAGCCTGAATCCAATAGCCGTTACGGATCAGGACTTCAACTTCTCTGAAGTCAATCAGGCCTTTTGTGAAATGCTAGGCTATCGCAAGCATGAAATCATGCAACTTTCCATGCCGGAAGTATCCTACAAAGACTCAGCGGATAAAAGCGTCTATCTCATCCAACAAATGATCAGCGGAGAAATAGAGGAATTCTCCATCATGAAAAAGTACCGGAAAAAGGATGGATCGCTGATTAATGCTAATACGGCGGTCAAAGCTTTGAGAAGTGAATCGGGAGCTTACGAGGGATCCATCGCCTCTATTGAGATCCTGACCATGGAAAAACTCAAGAACATGCAATCTTCCATTGATCACCTGGAAGATTTTGCAAGGCTCATTTCGCACGATCTACGTGCACCGCTTACGAATGTCATGGGTTCAATTGCCTTGCTTAATGAAGACCCTGACCTGATTCAAAATGAGGAAAGTAAGAAGATCCTGAACATGATCGCCAATTCCTCGGAAAGGATGTCTACCATGATCACGGAAATTCTAAACAATGCCATGATCCCCCAGCATCGCGAATCGGATTCCATTGGTGTGATCAACATCAATCAGGTAGTTTCAGATGTGATGGAAAACCTCCAATTTGACATTAACCGATTCCGGGCGCAAATTACTCACACAGAGCTGTTTCAAATCACAGGTTACTATTCTCAACTGGTACAGTTGTTTCAAAACCTGATCTCCAACAGCCTGAAATTTCATCAAAAGGAAATTCCGCCAAAAATCAAACTTTCAGCGAAGAAGGTACAACAAGGAATCCAGTATCAGCTGACGGATAATGGCATCGGTATACCTGAAACAGAACTCACCAATGTATTCACCAAGTTTTATCGGGTGAATCACGAAAATCAGGTGGGTTTCGGGCTCGGGTTATCGACCTGCAAATCCATCATCATGGAGTACGGAGGCTCTATTGCCATTGACTCACAAGTGAATCAAGGAACCACCATTACATTCACCTTGATTGGTCATATGTGATCCGAAGGATCACTCATCCCTTAAACTCTTCACAGGGTTTGCTACAGCAGCTTTTATGGATTGGAAACTTACCGTTCCTAGTCCAATGACGAGAGCCGTGCCTGCGGCGAGAACAAACACCAGCCAATTGACTCCTGCGGAATACGCGAAACTCTCCAGCCAGCTATTCATCCAATAGTATGCAATGGGTACAGCCAGCAAAGAGGCAATTCCTACTAACTTCATAAAATCCGAAGAAAGTAACAGCACGATTTGGGGAACTGTAGCACCTAATACTTTGCGCACGCCAATTTCTTTAACCCGCTGATTAATCACAAAGGCAGATAACCCTAGTAGACCCACACAGGCAATAAGAATAGCCAATAAGGTGAAAATGCTAAATATGCGACCAGTGGCCAACTCTGATTCATAGAACGAATCCATATTGGCATCCAGAAAATAGGATTTGAATGGGGCCTGAGGCACAAATTCTGCCCACTTGGATTCAATAGCACTTAAAGTATTTTGAATATCGCCCTCTTCCACACTGATCACCATTTTGGATCGGAATTGAAACGGACCTTCCATGCTGGTAAATGCCGCTGGTTTCAGGTCGACATGTAGTGATTGGAAATGAAAATCATTGATCACTCCGATGATCGTATATTCTCTGGGTTCAGCATTGGCCGCTATTTCAATCAATTTTCGACCTATAGGGTTTTCCAGCCCTAGTTTCTCCACGGCCGACTGATTGAGAACGATAGATAAAGAATCATCGAAACTTTTGGAAAAGAATCGACCTTCAAGCACATCCATTTGCATGGTTTCCGGTAAATCATCGCCAAAAGACATCTGACGCATGATCATGCTTTCTTTCTGTCCGGTTCCAGGTATCCTCACGCTGAAATCACCAGCCTGATCTCCAGGCATATTGGAGGAGTATGAGGAGACCTTGACATTGGGTAGTCGATTGATCTCATTTTTAAACGTTTCAAATCGTGCATTATCCTGGGCCTGACCATTGATAGCTCCGGCATTTTCCACCACCACAATGTTGTCCTTCTCAAATCCCAGGGGTTTGTTCTGCATGAATTCCATCTGATTGAAGACAATGAGGGTAGCACTGATGAGAATGATGGAAATGGCAAACTGCAGGACGACTAACGCATTTCTCAGATTGATACCTGTCTTGCTCCCTCTTAGTTTCCCTTTTAATACAGACAAAGGAGTAAAAGAAGAGATAAAAAAGGCTGGATAAAGTCCCGCCATCGCTCCGATAAACACTACGATAACGCCAATGAGTAATAATGTCGCAGGATTAACTACCTGGCCAATACTCAAAGGCCTACCTGCCAGTTCGTTGAACCAGGGTAAGATCAAAGCCACAATGCCAAAAGCAACGACCGCACTGAAAAAGGACATCAGAATAGATTCCGTTAAAAACTGTGCGATCAGATGTTGTTTGGCAGATCCTAATACTTTTCTGATTCCGACTTCTTTACCACGCTCCGTAGATCGAGCGGTGGACAGGTTCATGAAATTGATACACGCAATCACCAGTATAAAAATGGCCACCACGCTGAAGATATAGACATAATTGATGTTGCCATTGGCTTTCATTTCATTTTCCAGATTAGAATGCAAATGGATGTCTTTGATATGCATCAAATGATAGTTGTAACCATTTCCTGCCTCAATGTATTCGTCGTATGAAATGCCATTTCGCTGTTGAATTGGACCTTCAGCATACTGTTTTACAAAAGCTGGCAATTTATCTTCTACCGACATAGGATCCGTCCCGGGCTGTAACTTCAAATAGGTCATCGCCGAAAATCCAACCCAGTTCTCCTGATTGAAGAACGGGAACTGGTGCATTGGCGTGAGGTAGTCGAATAAAAAGTGTGAATTGGGGGGATAATCATAGGCCACCCCGGTCACCTTTTTGGAAGAACCGAAAAACTCAACAGTCTGTCCCAATGCTTCTTCGCTTCCAAATAATTTCTTTGCAATGGATTCGGAGATAACCACGGAATTCGCGTCCTTTAACGCCTCGTCAGCATTGCCGACCTTCAGTGGAATATTTAATACGGACAGCAAAAAAGAATCGGCGAAGATGATGTTATCCTCCAGATAGCTATCTGCTCCCACAGTAACATTCGATGGATTGAATGGTTTAAAAGCTCGCCCCTGTGCAATAACCTCTGGAAAGTCTTCTACCATTTGAGGACCAAAGGAATGAGGAGCCAACGGATAATTAACTTCCCTCTCCGGGTAGACCCGATTGATCCACATCCGATATACGTCATCATCCTGAAACTCATCATAAGACAAGTCATAATCGACGTATAAAAAGATGGCCATACAAGTGGTCATCCCAATGGCAAGGCCAAAAATATTCGTGAGGGTAAAACCAATTTTTTTCAGGAGACTTCTCCAGGCAGAAAGGATTAGGTTGCGGAGCATAGGCTAGGTTTAAAAAATTCCGGACTCAAAAGATAATACCTTTTAACGGACCTAAGGTTGCATATTATGGTCAAAAGGATGAAACTGGATGACAGAGGAATATTTTACTCCTTAATTCGAATACCAAATTCTTTATCAAGAATTTCAGTCAGGTGATTATTTCCTTTCACCATTGTATCATTTCTCTCGCCATCTACTTTCACCATAAACTTGTCATTGAAAATCGATTTCCTTCCTCTTTTTGTGGGTAATGTGGCTATCGAATTCTTAACGAAATACGATTCCGGATCATATTGTTTCCAATGACATTGATCTTCAAACTCCGCAATACTCCTGGTGATGGTGGAAAACTGGTATTTCTTTTCATATTCCTTTCCATCCTTTGACATTAACAGCAACCATGATTCAGCGGTCCGCTCCACTTTGAAATGGTGCCTGCCATCGAATTGAACCTTATCTGCAACAACTTCAACAGGTGTTACAAACAAATCGCCAAAACCTACATCTGCCAGCCAGAACTTATTATCAAGAGCGATCAAAAGGGCTAAATGATCGAATTCAGGACCTAGTTCTTCTTCATCATAGGTCCTTGCGGATATCATTTCTACCGCAAATCCAGTATTCTTTAGCAAGTGATAAAAGAGATGATTCAATTCATAACAAAAGCCTCCTCTCCTATGCTCAACCACTTTCCGAAACAAATGGGGAAGGTCTAGCTTAATCCTCACTTCATGCTGTACATCCTGGTTCTCAAAAGGAACATTTCGCACGTGATGCTCATGTAGATCAAATAAAACCGCCAGGTCAGGGGTTAGCTCTCCACTATAATTGATCCGTTCCAATAATTGCTTCCACATAACATCCTTCGTTTCGCAGGGTCCAAGTTACATTTTATAGGGAGGCTCCAAAAGTTTGCTCTATTAGCAGGCACCAAAAAACGGCCGCTCCTAATTCCCCAATGGAACAGTTATCCTACTTTTGCAGCTTCTTTAAAATTGACTAACAATCATGGCCTCATTATCGACGAAGTACAACCCTTCGGAAGTAGAAGACAAATGGTATCAAACCTGGATGGAAAAAGGACTTTTTGCAGCGGAAGTCAACCCTGAAAAAGAACCTTACTCCATCGTGATCCCTCCGCCGAACGTCACGGGTGTCTTACACATGGGCCATATGCTGAACAATACCATCCAGGATATCCTGATTAGAAAGGCCCGCATGGAAGGCAAAGAAGCCTGCTGGGTTCCGGGCACAGATCATGCGTCTATTGCTACAGAAGCGAAAGTAGTGAAAATGCTACGTGAAAAGGGCATTAAGAAAAGTGACCTTTCACGAGATGAGTTCATGAAACACGCCTGGGAATGGAAAGAGAAATATGGCGGGATCATTCTTGAACAACTGAAAAAACTAGGTGCCTCCTGCGACTGGGAACGTACGGCGTTTACCATGGATGACGACTACTACAAAGCCGTAATTCGGGTATTTGTCGACTTGTATAAAAAAGGATATATCTACCGGGGCCTTCGAATGGTCAACTGGGACGTTGAAGCTCAGACAGCTGTTTCCAATGAGGAGGTTGTCTATCAGGATGGCGGTGAAGTTTCGAATCTCTACTCAGTTCGATATAAGATCAAAGACTCTGAAGAGTCAGTTGTCATTGCGACACAGCGACCTGAAACGATCCTGGGTGATACAGGAATCGCAGTTAATCCAAAAGACGAACGGTACCAACACCTCATTGGAAAAACGGCGATCGTTCCTTTCGTCGAAAGAGAAATTCCCATCATCGCCGATGAATATGTTGAACTTGATTTCGGAACAGGTTGCCTGAAGGTTACACCGGCACACGACCCCAATGATTATGAAATTGGCCAAAGACATGGCCTTGAGGTTGTAGACACCATTGATCTGAAAGGTAATCTTAACGAAGCGTGCGGTGTTGAAAAATATATCGGCATGGAACGCTTTAAGGCCCGTAAGGAAATCATCAAAGACCTGAAAGCCGCAGGTATTTTGGTTGGCAGTGAAGAATTCACGACCCGGATCGGTCGTTCTGAGCGAACGGATAGTGTGATTGAGCCTAAGCTTTCTTTGCAATGGTTCATCAAGATGAAGGAAATCTCCAGGAAGGCCCATCAGGTGGTTAAGGAAGACGAAATATTGCTCCATCCTCCTAAGTTCAAGAATACCTACAATCACTGGATGGAGAACGTTCGTGACTGGTGTATTTCTCGTCAGCTTTGGTGGGGGCAACGCATTCCGGCTTACTATTTTGGCGAAGGAGAAGACGATTTTGTGGTAGCCGAAACGGCAGATGAAGCGCTTACCCTTGCGCAAGAAAAATCCGGGAACCATTCATTGACGATCAATGATCTGAAACAAGATGAAGATGTACTCGATACCTGGGCATCTTCCTGGTTATTTCCGATCCAGGTTTTCAATGGGTTGAATCCGGAATACGTTGATAGCGAGACCAGAAAAATCAAGAAAGGTTCCAATCCGGCGCTGGACTACTTCTACCCTACGGACACCTTGGTCACCGCACCGGAGATCTTGTTTTTCTGGGTAGCGCGGATGATCATCGCGGGATACGAGTACATGGATGACAAGCCTTTCAAAAACGTGTACCTGACGGGCATCGTAAGGGATAAGCTGCGACGTAAAATGTCCAAGTCTTTGGGCAACTCTCCGGACCCGCTGGACCTGATCGCGAAGTACGGTGCAGATGCTGTTCGCACAGGCATGTTGTTCTCATCTCCTGCAGGAAATGACTTGTTGTTCGATATGGAACTCATTGAGCAGGGGCAAAAGTTTGCCAATAAGATCTGGAATGGCTTCCGATTGGTTCAGCACTGGGAAGTCGCCGATCAGGAACAACCCACCTGCAATACGCTGGCCATCAAATGGTTTGAAGCGAATTTGAATAAAGCACTGACAGAAATTGAAGATCATTTCTCGAAATTCCGAATTTCAGATGCGCTAAAAGCACTTTACAAATTGGTTTGGGATGACTTCTTCAACTGGTATCTGGAATGGGTAAAACCTCCATATCAATCACCTGTTGACCAAAAAACCTTAGATGTTACCTTGGGATTCTTCGACAAGGTATTGAGAATTATGCATCCATTCATGCCATTTATCTCAGAAGAACTTTGGCAGAAAATGGGCCAAAATGAAGGTGAGTATCTCATCAAAGCCGATTGGGTGAAAGTCGATGAATTTGAAGCAGACCTGATCAAAAAAGCCGATGCTTTATTCGAGATTGTTAACAACATCCGTAATGTACGAAGTAGCAAAGGATTGCCTAAACATGAGGCCTTGCCGTTGACCATCAATGCTCAGGAGGGTGAGTATGCTGCATTGATTCCTTCAATCGAAAAGCTGGGGGTGATCTCGGACGTACGTTTCTCGTCAGAAAAGCCTGCCAGTTCTTTCAGCTTCGTAGTTGCTGCTACGGAATTCCATCTGGAAGCAGAAGGCATGGTAGATACTGAAGCCGAACGAGAGAAACTTCAAAAAGAGCTGGATTACGCCAGGGGATTCCTCAATTCCGTAATGAAAAAGCTGAGTAATGAAAAGTTCGTGAACGGAGCTCCTGAGAAAGTAGTAGCCGCGGAACAAAAGAAAAAGGCTGACGCAGAAGCGAAGATTAAGACATTGGAAGAGAGCTTGCAGCGATTGTAGTAGTTGGTAGTTGGTAGTTGGTATAAGGTACGAGGTATCAGGTATTAAGTATAAACTACTAAGTCTTAGGTATTAAGTATTAAGTATTGCCTATTGGAAATGAATATGCCTCCGGAAGAATTCATCAAGTCCTATGAAAGTGCGTTAAAATCGCAAAAATGGGAAAATGTCGAGCCACTATTTTCAGATCAGGTGAGCGTTACCTTTTCGAATGGAATAGTCCACCGTGGCAAAGAAGAAGTGAGGAAGGCTTTTCAGAATAACTTCCAAAAAATCAAGAATGAAGATTACAGAATGGATCAAATCAACTGGTTGATCAAAGAAAAATTTTATGCGGTGTACCTCTTTACCTTTCTTTGGTCCGGGCTGGTGAACGGAGAACAAGTCTCTGGCGGTGGAATTGGTACATCCGTAATTATCGACCAAGGCAATGGATGGAAATTACTAACAGAACATCTCAGCAAGAAGTCAACCTGACATCTTTTCAATTCTGAGCCTTACATCCAAAATACTTCAGATTAAAACCGCGCTGCCATCAATAAACTCAGGTCTTTGTATCCCAGGTTGTACTTCTTAGCCAAATTGAAATTGGTAAGGGTTCCTTTATACGTATAAACGCCTTTCATGAACCAGCGGTTGGAGAAGATCATGTTGTCAATTCCTCCTTCTTCTGCTATTTGAAGCACCATAGGCGTCACAATATTGGAAATGGCAATCGTTGCCGTTTGAGCAACTCTGCTCGCTATGTTCGGTACGCAGTAGTGAATCACCTCATATTGACGAAATATTGGATTATCATGCGAAGTAACCTGACTGGTTTCCACGCATCCGCCCTGATCAATACTCACATCAATAATGACTGAACCGTGTTTCATGTTGGCCACCATTTCTTCAGTTACCACGCACATGTTTTGGCCGTCTTCTCCCCTGATGGCGCCAATGACCACATCTGCTTGTTCCAGGGCCCGCTCTAATGTCGGATTTTCTATAGTTCCTGTATGCACTTGTGTACCAATGGCATGTTTGAGTCGGCGAAGTTTAAAAATGTGATTATCGTAGACTTTCACATCGGCACCCAATCCCAGCGCCGCTCTTGCGGCATATTCGGCTACTGTTCCGGCACCAAGAATCACCACATTGGTCGGTGGTACTCCTGTGATCCCTCCCAGGATCACACCGCGTCCATCTCCTGTACTACTTAAGTACTCCGCTGCGATCAACATGACGGTACTACCGGCTATTTCGCTCATGGCCCGAACCAGCGGCAATCCGCCTACTTTATCCTGTATGAACTCATAGCCAATGGCTGTAATGCGCTTTTTCCCGAGCGCATGGAGATAATCAATAGATTGTTCACCGGTTTGGAAAGCAGAGATCAAAACAGCGCCGGTATTCATCATTTCGATCTCTTCCAACGACGGTGGCGCTACTTTCAGGATTAATTCCGCTTTCATGACTTCCTTTCGGTCATAAACTATCCTGGCACCAGCTTCGCTATATTCACGATCCGAAAAGTTAGCCAGTTTACCAGCATTGCTTTCAATCATGACTTCCAGTCCATTGCTAACCAAGACAGAAACGGAATCAGGTTTTAGCGTTACCCTGCTTTCCTGAAATCGGGTAGCTTTGGGCACACCAATAGCAATAGACTTTGCACCCCTTTTTACTTTTAAAGGTGATTCTTCAGGCGAGAGAACGCTTTCCCTAACAATGTCAGCGAAGCCAGACGGTTTTTTTCCCACTTAGGTATGATCCAGGTTGATACTTCGGGTCTTTTCGTCTACTAAATTAATATTTATTTTCAGGTGACCTTCAGGAATGAGGCCTGGTATTTTTTCCGGCCATTCTATGAAGCAATAACATTCCGAATAGAAATAATCCTCTATACCGATATCCAAGGCCTCGTTTTCTTCTTTTAACCGGTAAAAATCAAAGTGATAAACCGACTCTCCCATGTCATCCAGATATTCATTGACTATTGAAAAAGTGGGTGAACTCATGGCATCCAAAACGCCAAGTTGCAGGCAGATTTCTTTGATCAATGTCGTTTTGCCGGCACCCATTTCACCGTAAAAACACCACACGGTCTTATCTCCTGCTTCTGCGAGCAAAGTTTTAGCCACTTCCGATAGATCTTGTTCGGTATATTTTTCCAGGATCATTTAGGTGAAAGTGAAATGAAGGGAATGATCATTTCTTCCAGGCTTATGCCTCCGTGTTGAAAGGTGTCTTTGTAGAAATTGACGTAATAATTGTAATTATTTGGATACGCAAAAAAGTAATCTTCGCTGGCAAAAGCATAGGCTGTGCTCACATTAACTTTTGGGAGTTTGAGCTCTTCGGGATTTCTGGAAGAATAGATAGCTTCCTCATCAAAGGCCAGGTTCCGACCTGCTTTATACCGTAAGTTCGTATTGGTATTACGATCTCCCACAATCTTCTCTGGTCGGTTTACCCGAACGGTTCCGTGATCAGTGGTGATCATGACTTTCACATCTTTTTCTGACAGCTTCTTCAATGCGTCGTGCAGGGATGAGTGGGTGAACCAGCTCTTCGTAAGTGAACGATAAGCAGACTCGTCCGGGGCTAACTGTCGAATCATTTGCATGTCTGTTCTGGCGTGAGATAACATGTCTACAAAATTGTAGACCACTGCATTCAATCGATTGGACATGAGATTGTTAATGCTCTCGGTGAATTGTCTCCCTTCATGAGCCTGAATGATCTTATGGTAAGAAAAACGAATATCCAGCCGTTCTTTTTTCAGGTGTCTCGCCAACAATTCCTTCTCGTGTGCGTTTTTCCCTTCTTCCTTGTCTTCACCAACCCACAAATCCGAGTGATACTTGGCAATATCCTTCGGCATCAATCCCGAAAAAAGTGCGTTTCGAGCATAGGCTGTGGTTGTTGGTAATATCGAATAATATTGTTCCTTGTAGTCGATTTCGAACATTTTGGCGATTTCTGGCTCAATCACCTCCCATTGGTCTTGCCTCAGGTTGTCAATCACGATCAAAAAAGTAGGGCGATCCTCTTTGAGTTCAGGGAATACCAGCTTTTTCAGCACCTGATGCGAAAGCAATGGTCGCTCTATGTCCGGATCATTCAGCCAATCCACATATTCTTCTTTGATGAATTTCGCAAAATTGGTATTGGCTTCACTTTTCTGCATTTGGAAAACCTCATGCATGCTTTTGTCCTCGGTGTTGTCAATTTCAATCTCCCAATACACCAATTTCTTATAAAGCTCTGCCCACTCCTTATAGTCTGTCACTTCATTGAGTTCCATGCTCAGATTCCGAAACTCCTGCTGATAGTGCAGATTGGTCTTTTCAGAAACCAGCCGGTCATTGTCCAGTATTTTCTTGATCGAGAGCAAGATCTGATTGGGATTGAGGGGTTTGATCAGGTAATCCGCAATCTTGGACCCGATAGCTTCCTCCATGATGTATTCTTCCTCGCTCTTGGTGATCATGATCACCGGAAGGTTCGGGTGTGTGGATTTGATGTAGTTCAGGGTTTCCAACCCGGTCATTCCCGGCATATTTTCATCGAGAAAAACCGCATCAAATGTATTGTGATCAATTTCTTCTAAAGCGTCTGCTCCACTAAGGACAGGTACCACATCATAACCTTTGTTGTTCAGAAATAAGATGTGTGGCTTTAATAGGTCGATTTCATCGTCTGCCCAAAGAATTTTATACTTCATACGCGCAATTTATTGGGTAATACCTCTTCATTGGTACTTTCACTAGATTTTATTGGACCCTGAGATATTCCTTTTCTTAACAACGCAATTCAAGAAAATTAAATTGAAAGAAGTTGATCATTTAACTTCGCTTAACAAAATCAAACACACTTGAATAAAAAGAAGATCTTCAATGATCCGGTTTACGGATTCATTTCTGTACAATCCGATCTGATTTTCGACATCATACAGCATCCTTACTTCCAACGATTAAGGAGGATCAAGCAACTGGGTCTGACGGATTTTGTCTATCCCGGAGCTTTGCATACGCGTTTTCATCATGCCATTGGCGCCATGCACCTTATGGAACAGGCATTGGAATCGCTACGGTCCAAAGGTCACATGATCTTCGATGCGGAAGCGGAAGCAGCCATCGTAGCAATCCTGCTCCATGACATTGGTCACGGACCCTTTTCTCATACACTGGAATTCAGTTTGTTCCGGGACATCCATCACGAAAAAATTACGTTGTGGACCATGAAAAAACTGAATCGGGAATTTGGAGGGCGTCTGGACATGGCCATTCAGGTTTACCAGGGAGACTACCCCCGTAAGTTTTTGACCCAATTGGTTTCCAGTCAGCTGGACACGGACCGCATGGATTATCTTCAGCGTGATTGTTTTTTTACCGGCGTAAGTGAAGGTACTATCGGCGCAGAACGCATCATCAAAATGCTAAACCTGGTCAACGATGAGTTGGTTGTGGAAGAAAAAGCCATCTACAGTCTGGAGAACTTCTTAAGTGCCAGGCGTTTGATGTATTGGCAGGTCTACCTTCATAAAACGGCCATCAGTGCGGAACGGATGCTAATCGAACTGATCAAGCGTGCCAAAAAACTGACCCAGGAAGGAAAAGATGTAACGGCCACTCCGGCCTTGAAGCTATTTCTGGAAAGAGACATTACCCAAAAAGACTTTGAAGAAGATCCAGATATCCTGGACGTATTCATGCTCATGGATGATACTGATATCTGGGGATCGATCAAATTTTGGTCCAATCACAAGGATCGAGTATTGCATACCATCAGCAAAATGCTGCTGCATCGTAAACTTTTTCGTGTGAAACTTTTCAATGAAAAGATCCCAAAGGACACCTACGATCAACTCGTGACAGAAGTCTCGCGAGCGTGGGAATTTTCAGAAACCGATGCAAAGTATTTTGTCCGGAAAGGGAAAGTAACCAATGCCGCGTACATTTCATCTGGTAAAAGCATCAAAGTGCTCATGAAAGATGGTACGGTATTGGATGTTGCCCATGCGACAGACCTGCCCAATATAAAAGCGATGAGCAAGATTGTGAAAAAATATTACCTGTGTTGGCCCAAAGACATCAACTTTACAGCTTGAAGTTGGGTCTATTTGACTGAACACTAAATCCGCCTTTATTACATGAAATTCAACCTGGAGCAAGTAGCCCACATTCTCAACGGCGAGCTGGAAGGCGATGGCAGCTTAACCGTTTCTGCGATAAGCAACATCGAAGAAGGTCAACCCGGTAGCATCACCTTTCTGTCTAATCCAAAATACGAGCCATATCTCTATAAGACAGCAGCCACGGCCGTGATTGTCAATAAGACCTTAGCACTTAAAGCATCAGTGAAAGCGACGCTGATTCGTGTAGATGATCCATATGCCAGCTTTACGACACTTCTGGCAGAGTATCAGCGGCTCACCACGGTAAACAAATCCGGACTGGAATCACCTAACTTCATTAGCCCCTCCGCAAAAATCGGAAAGGACGTATACATCGGCGCCTTTGCTTACATCGGAGAAGGAGCAGTGATTGGCGACGGAGTACAAATCTATCCGCAGACCTATGTTGGTGATCATGTACAAATCGGGAAGAAAACGATCTTGTACCCTGGTGTTAAAGTTTATGCCAACTGTCAAATAGGGTCAAAATGCACTTTACAGGCTGGTGCCGTTCTGGGAAGCGATGGATTCGGGTTTGCTCCTCAGGCAGATGGCACCTACCAGACAATCCCTCAATTGGGGAAAGTGATTGTGGAAGACCATGTAGATATAGGTGCTAATACCGTCATTGATTGTGCCACTTTCGATGCCACGATCATCAAAAGTGGTGTTAAACTTGACAACCTTATACAGGTAGCTCACAATGTAGAAATTGGAGACAATACGGTAATTGCGGCTCAGGCGGGCATATCGGGCTCAACTAAAATTGGGAAGCAATGTGTGATTGGTGGTCAGGCAGGTATTGTGGGGCATCTGAAACTTGCGGACGGAACGAAAGTTCAGGCTCAGTCAGGTATGACGAAAAACACAAAGCCGGATAGTGCCTGGTACGGAAGTCCCGCCATCGCTTACAACAATTACGTCAAATCTTATGCAATCTTCAGGAAGCTGCCGGATGTGATGAAGCGGCTAGGTGATCTTGAAGAAAAACTTCTAAATTTGGCGCCCGAAAAAGGAAGCGGGTCTTAGGTCTTAATTCTATCAATCATTTTTGAAACAATCTTTGCATTACATGTTCAACAGGGAAAGCCGTGTCAGCATTTTTTTCCATAATCTTGCGACAATCCTATGAAGCTACATCAGCACACCGTCAAAGACAAGGTCACCATTTCCGGAGTGGGTTTACATACCGGAGTAGTGTCCAATATGACTTTTGTTCCGGCAAAGCCCAATCATGGTATCAAATTCCAGCGAATTGATCTGGAAGGTCAACCGATTGTTCATGCCGATGTTGACAATGTAGTGGACTTATCCCGGGGCACCTCTATTGAGGAAAATGGCGCTCGTGTAAATACCGTTGAACATACCCTGGCTGCACTGGTTGGTCTGGAAATCGACAATGTCCTGATCCAGCTTGACGGCCCCGAACCTCCGATCCTGGATGGCAGCTCGGAAAAATTCATCGAATCCATCCTGGAAGTAGGGCTTGAGGAACAAAATGCGCAAAGGAACTTCTTTGAAGTCCCTGAAAGTGTATTCTATCAGGACAAAAAAAATGACATTGAGTTAGCAGCGTTACCCCTGGACGACTACCGGGTGACGGTAATGGTGGATTATAAATCTCCGGTACTGGGAAGTCAGCACGCTACTCTGAACAACATTGAAGATTTTCACACAGAAATTTCTCCCGCCAGAACGTTTTGTTTTCTGCATGAGATCGAAGAATTATATAAAAACAACCTGATCAAGGGTGGAGACCTGAGCAATGCCATCGTCATTGTAGATCGGGAAGTAAAGGAAGATGAGCTGGACTACCTGGCTGACCTGCTGAAGAAGAAAAAAGTAAAAGTGGAAGGTGAGGGCATTCTGAACAATGTAAGCCTTCGCTACAGGAATGAACCGGCCCGACACAAACTACTGGATGTTGTCGGTGACCTGGCTTTGGTTGGAAGACCGATCAAGGCACAGATCATGGCGGCTCGTCCTGGTCATGCGGCCAACATTGCTTTTGCGAAAAAACTCAAAAAAGTAATGCAGCAAACGGAGGTGAACAAAGTACCTCCCTACGATCCAAAATTGCCTGCGGTGATGGACATCCATCAAATTCAGAACTTACTCCCGCATCGCTATCCTTTTTTGCTGATCGATAAGATTTTCCATCTCGACGATGAAACCGTTGCCGGAATCAAGAATGTGACCATGAATGAACCGTTTTTTCAGGGGCATTTCCCAGGAAATCCGGTCATGCCGGGTGTACTTCAAATCGAGGCGGTGGCCCAGATAGGTGGTATACTGGCCATGAACACCCTGGATGATCCTGAAAATTACTGGACCTACTTCCTAGGAATAGAAAATTTCAAGTTCCGTAAAATGGTAATCCCTGGTGATACGTTAATAATCAGGTGTGATCTTCTGGCACCCATCAGAAGAGGCTTTGTAAAAATGAAAGGAACAGCATACGTTGGCAACAATCTGGTATGTGAAGGTACCATGACCGCTGTGCTCACAAGAAAAGATACATGACAAAACCCGCTGCATTCATACATTCGGAAGCACGTTTAGGTAAAAATGTGATTGTTGAACCCTTTGCCTACATCGATAAAGATGTTGTGATTGGTGACAATACCTGGGTGGGACCTAATGCCTGCATTTGGGAAGGTGCCCGGATCGGATCAGATTGCAAAATATTTCCCGGAGCTCAGGTTTCAGCAATCCCTCAGGATCTGAAATATGAAGGAGAAAAAACCTATACAGTAATAGGTGATCACACTTCTATTCGCGAGTTTGTAACCATTTCAAGAGGCACAAAAGAGCGAGGAGAAACCACTATTGGTTCACACTGTCTGCTTATGAATTATGTGCACATCGCTCACGATTGTTTACTTGGAGATCGATGCATCCTTTCCAACTCAGTTCAGGTCGCCGGCCATGTTGAAATTGGGGATTATACCGTCCTTGGAGGGCTGGCAGCGGTACGGCAGTTTGTAAGAGTTGGATCGCATGTGATGATTGCCGGCGGTTCACTGGTCAGGAAAGACGTTCCTCCATTCGTTTCTGCAGCGCGCGAACCCCTCGGATATAGTGGGGTTAATGCCATAGGATTGAAAAGGCGAGGCTTCACCACCGAAGTGCTTAATCAAATACAAGAAGCTTACCGGGTCATCTACATGAGCGATTACAATACCACCAGGGCACTCGCCGTACTGGAAAAGGAAATACCTCAATCTCCGGAAAGAGACATCATCATTGACTTCATTCGATCTTCCGAAAGAGGGATCATGAAAGGCGTAGAATAATCACCTTGGAAATCCATCTGGACCATATCAGCAAGCGGTTTGGAAAACAATGGATTTTCAGGAAACTCAATTATCACATTGAGTCAAAATCCGCTCATGCCATTTGTGGCCGAAATGGTTCTGGTAAAAGCACCATGCTGAAAATCATATCAGGGTACAATTCCGCTACTCTGGGCAAAATCACCTATCAGCAAAATGGACAACAGATCCAACTAGAGGATCATATCACAGAAGTCAATTATGCCGCCCCTTATCAACACCTGCTGGAAGAGTTAACACTTCAGGAACACCTCGATTTTCATTTCCAATTCAAGAAAAGCCTGATCGCTCCATCGCAGATCTTAGAGCGTGTCGGGTTGAAGGGAGCACAAAACAAATTCGTGGGCGATTTTTCTTCAGGCATGAAACAGCGCCTGAAACTGGGATTAGCCCTATTTTCTGAAGGCAGTTTGCTTTTGTTAGATGAACCTACTTCTAATCTCGATGAACAAGGAATAGCCTGGTACAAAGAAGAAATTTTGAAAAAAAAGGGGGATTGCACCATCATAATCGCTTCAAACCTTCGTTATGAATACGATTTTGCAGATCACCAACTGACGATCACGGACTTTTCTTAATTACAGTGAGATTTTCTCAGGAAAAAATTGTAAAAAAATCATACTTTTGGTGATACGTATTAATTCATAGCAACAACACTTTACTTATGAAAAAATTTCAAATCCTTTTACTTAGCGCCAGTTTAGTCGCTTTGACGGTACTAACCGGTTGCCCGGGAGACGAGCCGGATCCCGAACCTACTGCAGGTGAAGTCCAGTTTGGCTTGATTGAAGGTACCTGGACATTGGCTGGAGATGGCGCGGACGTCACATTTGATGGAACCTCTCGGATTGACACCTGGGGTACGAATTTCACCATTACATTCTCTGGTGGTGCAGAGGACGCCACGACACTTGTATGGGGCGGTAATTTTGGCACTTCGGGCCATAACACTACGGACGAGCCTGATGCGCTCACTGTATGGCCGGCTAATGGAGACTGGGACTTTGATGGGGAAAACAGTATTCAGCGCTTTACCAGAAACGATGGTATCGAAGTAACTATTTCCCGTGTTTCTGCCCTTGATGCAGCAACCAGAACTTTGGTATTGACATTTACCATTCCAGAGTCAGGGAACAGAGTTGAAGGATTCGAGGGAGCCCCATGGGAATTCACTCTCAATGAGCAATAAAAAATTATATTGAATTTAATCAAGAAGGATGGCCAAAAGCCATCCTTTTTTTGTTTTGTCTCAACGCAAACGGGTAGCTTGTCCGTTGCAGATTGTGTAGTTTAGCTATTTAGGGACTGGCCATAAAATCTACCTTTAATATTTGACCTTACGCTAATGAATTCAACCGAAGATGGATGGTTGAAGCAAGTCATACTTCATCGAGGGATAGAGGCCCATATGCCAGAAATGATGAAGAAGCGCATGATGCTTACGAATGGTTTTTCGTTTGCCCTACTTTTCTATCCCGGAATACTTGCACTTGTTTCATATCTGTTTGATGTCCCGGAAATAGCTCCCGCATTCCTCGCCTTTACATTTATCCCGGCGCTGGTTTTCATTTTTAACAAGTATAATCATGTGATTGCACGATTGCTTCTGTTAGGATTAACACCGGCTTATATGGTTGTTGCTTCCATCCTTGCCAATCAGCACTTTCTACAAGCGGGGATAGATATTGGTGTACTCAATGTCCATCTTCTGAAGCCCTTCATCCCCTTAACGATCGTAGGCACCCTAATGATCGTTGATTTCAAAAACGAGCAAATCCTTTTCTTCTCGCTCATTATCTATCAGTTAATCACTGTCATCTTTTTTCACCGTTTACTGGCACTGGGGATTCCTGTAGATCATTTACCCTACGAGCAAGCCGGCTGGGCCCTTCACCAGGGATTACTGATCGCCAGCGTTTTGATTTTGATCTTTCTGGTCTTCTTTCTGATGATCATTAATATGAATTTCGAAAGGAATTTAGTCGAACAGCATGACGAAGTGGAACGACAAAGTACCGAGTTAACCGATAAAAACAAGGAACTCAGAAGGCAAAGGCGGAACCTCGTGCTTACTATGGAAGACATAAAGTTTGTTCTGAAAGAGGCCTCCGAATCGGGTAATCTGAACGTAAGGATCAATACGGACACTAAAAAAGATGAATGGAAAGAGTTAGGGGAATCACTCAATCGACTATTTGATACCATTGCCGTGCCTTTTATGGAAATTGACCGAATCGCCAATGCCCTGGCACAAGGTGACCTATCACAACGATATGAGGTGGATGCGCAAGGCACGATCAAAGAACTGGCGAACAACATGAATCAGGGGCTTCATAACCTTGAAGACTTGTTGCGGGATCTGGCGGGACAGATCAGAGAAATCGGGAATTCTTCTGAACAGATCACCACGGAAAGTCAGGAGATCCTACTTGGCACTCAGGAAATAGCAGCCTCCACCCAGGAAATGAGTGAAGGGGCCAGTAATCAGGTTCATAAAATTGACCGGTCTTCTCAGTTGATTGAAGGTGTTGTGAACCTTTCCAGAAAGGTCAATGAACAGGCAGCAACCATCAATCAAGCTGCAAGAGAAGGAGTAAATGAAAGTAATGGAGGTTTAACCGTAATGGCTCAAACAGATCAGGCCATGAAGGAGGTACAATCTCTGTCCGACGACAGTCATGATTCCATTCAGGAGTTGGAAAAAACAACGAATGATATCTCAGGAGTGCTGAACATGATCAAAGACATTGCCGCACAAACCAATTTACTCGCTTTGAATGCGGCCATAGAAGCCGCACAAGCAGGAGATGCAGGTCGTGGCTTTGCGGTAGTCGCTGAAGAGATCCGTAAACTGGCAAACGACTCCAGATCATTTGCAAAAGACATTGAAAAACTGATCGAAAAAGTACAGGCTTCAACGACCTCTACCTCCGCACTTATCGAAAGCATGGCAACTCGTATCAAAAATGCCGAAAGTACCACAAATGACGCCTCGGAAGCTTTTTCTGGCATTACAAACTCCTATTCAAAAACACTGAATTATTCTGAAAACATTGTAGAAGCCGCTGAACAACAGACCAGGGATGTCCAACAAGTGGAATCGATCACTGAAGAAATTGTGGTCATAGCAGAAGAAACAGCGGCAGGAACCGAGGAAATTGCCAGTTCCTCTTCACAGCTTTCTTCCAGTATGTCCGTTTACTTCGAACAAACAGAACAGGTGATGACGATCGCCCGGCGGCTTATTGAAAAAATGGATCAATTCAAATTAAGTGAAGTCGATCCTTCAAAATCCGAATGATTTTAAAATTCCTGATCCAACGTACCCATCAGATTGTCAGGTAAAGGGTCAGTTATATCCATTTCGTGGAGTTTCAGTGTTTGTTTCAATCGCTCAACCACATCACTGTGGGTATTAGACACATCATATTTTTCAGAAATATCAGCCTCCAGGTTATACAATTCAGGACTTTCTAATAATCCAATGCGATTCCAATAATTAACAGGTTCTGTTTGTCGAATATGAAGTTTCCATTTTCCGACTCTGGCAGCATATAGCTCCGCACCTGTCCAGTAAAAAAATTCATTCCTCGGCCCTTTAGTACGTTTCCCAGAAAGTACTTCCGATAAATCATAGCCGTCCATCTTACGATCATCCGGAATATTCGTACCAGACATAGAAGCGAATGTATTCATTAAATCAAGGGTAGATCCTAATTCGTCCACCACGCCGGGCTTTACATTTCCCGGTCCCCAAAAAATCGCTGGTACCCGCTGGCCGCCTTCAAAGGTTGTTCCTTTTCCCGCTCGTAAAGGTCCTGCTGATCCTCCATGAGTTTCAAATGCCAGCCATGGTCCGTTATCGGAAGTAAAGACTACAATGGTTTGACGGTCCAATGCAACTTCTTCCAGCTTCGTCAATATCTCGCCTACACTCCAGTCAATTTCCTGAATCACGTCTCCATAAAGCCCCTGCTTGCTTGTTCCTTCGAATTTGGTATGTACAAAAAGCGGGATATGAGGTAAACTGTGAGCCAGGTATAAAAAGAATGGTTCGTCTCTCTTTTCTTCTATGAACGCAAGCGCCTTTTCGGTATACCTTTTGGTAATGGTATGCTGATTGACTGGCCGTTCAATCACCTCTTCGTTTTCGAATAGCGGGACATTGTACATGTCCGTAGTTGCCTGGTATCTGGGGTCAGCTACGTTCCTTCGATAAACAGACCAGTCTACCGTGGCATTCATGTCGTTGGAATACGGAATCCCATAATACTGATCAAATCCCTGAGCCATCGGTAAAAACTCAGGCAGGTGTCCTAAATGCCATTTGCCAACCGCCGCAGTGGCATAGTTTTTTTGTTTCAATACCTCGGCAATGGTCACTTCGTTTTGTGGCAATCCTCCGGATGAATTGGGAAAAAGAACGCCTTTCTTCTTTGAAGTCATGCCATTTCTAATAGGATACCGACCCGTTAGCAAAGCCGCCCTACTAGGGGTACAGACTGGAGCCGCAACATAGAACTGAGACCATTTCTGACCTTCGGCTACCATTCGGTCCAAATTGGGTGTTTGAATAGTGGGATGTCCAAAACTACTGAGGTCACCATAGCCCATATCGTCGGCAAAAATGACAATAAAGTTCAAGGGTCGTTCTGACCTGTCCTCCTGCTCACAACTTACCACGACGGAAGCCAGAAAAAGAACGATCAACGACCTGAACCTACTCATCGAAATTAGCTCTTACGGTACAAATACAGCAGCGCACTGCAAGCAATCAAAAGCCCCAGAAATTCCCGTGTCTGCTCGATGTAAGGCCTGTCGTAAATCATTTCCCCAAAAATTTCTGATTTCTCAGGTTTGTTGAGCCATTCCCAAAAACCTGGCAAAAAGGTCAATGAATAGATCAGTAAAGCCAGCATAAGAAAACCAACTGCCTTTTTGGAAACAGGCTTTATGATACTGACCAGGAACACCAAACCAACTACTCCGTATATGGCTATCCAGGCATATGGATCAGGATCATTGTACTGAACAGCCGCAAAAACAATAAATAAAAGGCCCAAAAAGGCCTTTACAATTTTCGTTATCATGATGATTCGCGCTTACGCTATTAGTTCTTTCACCCTTGAAAAAGATACTTTGACACTCTCTTTGGGGTCAGGAGAATGATCCTGCTCGACAAAGAAATTTGTCAACCCGGATTGTCCGGCCGCAGCAAAAATATCTTTGAATGGAATTCTACCATTTCCAACCTCTAACGTGGTATCTTTTTCATCTCCCCGATCACCAATATCTTTCACATGCCACAGTTCGGTTCTTCCGGGATATTTTTTGAAAAAATCCAGTGGATCCAGGCCCGCTTTATAAACCCAATACAAGTCCAATTCGACTTTCAAAAGGTTCTCGTCAGTATTGGCTAACAGATAGTCCATAGGTAGCGTACCGTCAATTGCCTCAAACTCAAAGGCATGGTTGTGATAACAAAGCTGTATCCCGGCTTGTTTACAGGCTTCTCCTGCAGTGTTAAGCATTTCTGCCAATTCAGCGTATTGCTCCAGGGTTTCTCGTTCTCCATCATAGAGATAGGCAATGACCATATGGGTCTGACCCGCATCGACAGCCGCTTCGATGGCACTTTCCCAACCGCTTTTAATTGTACCGGTACCTTGTGCATCCTGCGTACGTCCTGATAGATAATGGGCACTGGGTATACTCATTCCCAGGTCTTTCACCATCTTATGGACCTCCGCGGCAGGCCGACCGAAATACTGTCCATTTCTGAAGCCAAACAGTTCTACCTCATTATAACCCAAATCAGCCACGTAAGACAATGTTCCTGGTAAGTCTTCCTGAATTTGATTTCTCAAGGTATACATCTGCAATCCGATGTTCCATTTGGCTTTAAGAACCACCTGTTCTGGGGTCTTGTTGGTTGCTTGTGTTTCACCACCTGATCCACAGGCGGGAAGTACCATGGCACCTCCGGCTAATAATCCTGATTGTATGATAAAATCTCTTCTGCTTTTCATTATCAAATATTTTTAAAGCTCTCTTATCTTAATGTTTCTGAACCAAACCGGATCGCTGTGATCCTGCAAGGCAATATGGCCTTTACGACCCGTCCCAAAACCTGGCATGTCCTTAAATTTACTGCCAGCAACCATCTGATCCCACTCTGGAGTCCATAGTTCTGTCTCAACTACCTTATGACCGTTGAGCCAATGTTGAACTTTGCCATCTTTCATCACAATCCGGACTTTGTTCCATACTTGAGGCTCATTCACCACAACCGTCTCACACTCAATCAAATCATACAGGTCTCCTGCCCTATGCTTCACGATCTGTCCATCACTGTGTCGGACATTGTCCAGGATCTGCATCTCAGGACCGGTTTGCCATACGTAATCGTACTGGTCATTTTCAACTACATTGTAAATGATCCCGCTATTCCCTCCGGTAGATATCTTCCATTCGAGATAAAATTCATAATTCTCGTATTCTTTATCTGTGATGATGATATCACCTCCATTGCCAGGGGCATCTTTTCCCTTGAAATGCAAGGCACCATTTTGAGCAATCCACTTATTACCTAATGTCTCAGTCCTAAAATTCCTGATACCATTGGTCGTTTTACCATCAAACAACAGCTTCCATCCATTGGATTCTTCTTCTTCAGTCAGGGTGTTGTGTGCCGTAGTAATGCTGCTGTGCTGCACAGGCTTATTGGCCGGGATCTTATTCAAAGTGTACCAGGATTCAGTACTCCACAATTGATTACCCGTCGCACTTCCAAATGGTCGGACAATTCGGAAATAAACCATGTGATTTTCCTTCAACCCCGGAATCGTCATCATGACTTTCTTTCTATCCTCGGATATGGAGAATTGAGTAGGCTTCAATTCCTTCAGCCCCAATTTTGGGCCACCATAAGCAGGTGTTGGTTTATAATACCACTGCTGTACCTGGAAATCCGACGCTTCTAACTGAACATTGGGATCAATCGCTTCAGTAAAAGTGACCTCAAATCCATTGGAACGAGATTCTACTTTGAGCATCTCGAATGCGCTTTTCTCATTGTATACCAGTCGCTGGAGTCCGTACCAGAGTTTTCCGGTATGTCCCCAGTTTCCTGTGGAACCAACGCCACCTATCACCAACGAACCATCCGGTGCCCAGATGATCCGATTGACACCCGCTTCAAGCCCTTGCGTAAACCTGAAAAGTGCTCCTTGTAGTTGGCCCTCTACTTCTTCGACATAAACTCGTTTCACCCCTCCGTGAGTCACTTCTCCATGGATCATCTGACCTTTGTAGGGTCCGATTTCGATCCCAAGTGGCGTACTGGGCGAATTACCAATTTCATCTTGTGGCAACCACGCTACGGGTAGCTTTTCGGTCAAGTTAGCCGTGCCCTCAAAATCGACAGACCGGGAACCATACCACTCTCCTTCCTGAATATGGACGATCTTACTGGAAGGCAACCAGTCTCCCTGGTTATCCGCTACGAATATTTCGCCATTCATGCCCTGACCAATACCATTAGGCGTTCGCAAACCATGGGCAATGAATTCGGCAGCTCCGGTTTCTTTATTGATTTTCACCACTTTTCCACGATCAGGAATTTGTGGGTTTGCACTTGCTCCACCTGGCAAAATAGCAGTAGCCAGTGTTGCGTAGAAAAATCCGTCCTTATAGACCAACCCGAAAGCAAATTCGTGGAAATTGGAAGATACTTTCCAGGCATCACTTACGGTTTCGAACTCATCAATGATCTGGTCTCCATCGTGATCGATCAACTTGGTTAACTCCTGCTTTTGCAGTACGTAAAGTTCATCATCCACAATCTTCAATCCCAGGGGTTCCGCCAAACCTGCAGCAATGCGTTTTACCGTCATTTGGGCAGGATCTCCCGTTTGCCAGTTTTCTACGACGTAAACCGGTCCTAATGAATCCCAGGTGCATACCGCCATTCTCCCATCCGAATAGAAATCGATTCCTCCTACTCGTGGCTGAAAACCGTCCGGTCTGGCCTGATAAAGATCGAAAGAGGGGTGTACGGCATCCAGAGGAATGGCGTCTCCGGGGATTTCCTTTACCAAACTAGCCCGATCAGCCATTGGTACAACTTCTTCGATATTAGCCGCCTGATAGCTCATCACCTGATCATCCACTAACTGGAACTGCTCTTCGTCTCTGTTGTACCACTGAAAGGAAAGCGTGGCTCCTCCTCCACCTTGCTGGAAATGGATCTCTATGTCATGCTTACCGGCGGTCAGATACATCTCGCCATCTACAGGTCTCGGCCCATGCCAACCACCATTATCAATGACTTCATCTCCATCGATAAAAAGGAAAGACGCATCATCACTGATCAATCGAAAATCATAACTCCCATCTTTCGCTATGTCGATCTGACCCGTAATTTTTAACACATAATCTTCCACAAATTCATCAAAATCTCTCGAGTCCAATACGTGAAGGTTAGGAACAGCACCATTCTTAACCGGTGCATCCTCTGCAAGCACTTCCTGGAGGCTTTTCCGGTCAAGGTTCTGATAGGCATGCACCATGAATCCAGCGCCACCATTGGCGTCAAAACCTTCTACCAGCTTTAATGGAATAGACTTCATACCCAAGGAATACTTGGCCATTGCTCCACCCTCATCATTATCATCCAGGGTCAGGATATAGCGCACCATTTCGATCGCATCTTCTTCCGCCAATGTTGGGTGAGCGGTCATTGCTGGTGCCCCCCATACACCGTAACCTCCTTTAATGATCTTCTGAGCCAAATTGGCCATGGTTTGCTCTGAATCATTGTACTTTCTGGCCACGGACAAATAAGAAGGTCCTACTGTTTTCACGGTTTCATTATGGCAAGAATGACAGTCGCTTCGTTCGATCAACTGAGCTCCCAATGGAATTTCTGCTTCTTCACCATCTTCCGCCTGACGCTCTCCGAAAGAATCAAATCCTGCATGGAAGAAAGTCTTTAGTTCTGTTTTTCCAGCAGCTAATGTCAGATTTCCGGACACATTGATCACCGAGCCATTAGGGTAATCAATCTTATTCTGGCCCGTCACTTCAAATGATCCACTTGTTGTGTAATCATTCTCTACCAACAAGGATTCGATTGTTGTGCTCAATACCACTTCATACGAAGAATTGTTTTCAACGGTGAACTGGCGATTCAAACCATTTTGATTGCCTCGTTTGATGTATGCAGGTTTTTCTTTGATTCTTATCACCTCTCCTTCCGGCGTGGCTATTTGCAAACTGAATACGACTTCATCACCTGAGATACGGTGACCTTTATATTGCACATCCGCAGCCATCAGGTCGGTGCCCTTCTTAAGCATCCACTTTTCATCACCACCGTCATGGATATAAGCATAACCCTTACTGGTAGGTTGTGGACCATGTACGGTCGTGTAAACAGCTCCGTCAAAATTGACACCACCTTTCCATGCTTTATACAAAGTGGCATGCTGAGCGCTATAGGCGAGCCACATGTTCTTATGCAAAGCAGCAGTTACCATTCGAGGTTGCTCATCTAGGACGGATCTGAAAACCCAGGGGTCTCTGGGCCGCTCAGTCTGTTTTTCCGATCCGCAGGAAAACAGGATAAGTACTAATAAAACTGGAAATAACTTCTTCATGTTTATTCTTCTATTGGTCTCGGGTCTGATCAAATACCCAAAATTCTTCTGTTAGCTTCATCATCCGCCTCTCCTCCGGCGAAATCATCAAATGCTTTTTCGGTTACTTCTATGATGTGATCTTGAATGAAAATTGCACCTTCTTCCGCCCCCTGTTGAGCTGATTTGATACAACACTCCCATTCCAACACAGCCCATCCATCGTAACCATATTGACTCAACTTCGAAAATATGCTCTTGAAATCTACCTGACCGTCACCCAATGATCGGAAGCGGCCTGGTCGGTCAACCCAACCCTGATAGCCCCCGTAAACACCGGATTTCCCTGTCGGATTAAATTCGGCATCCTTCACATGGAACATTTTGATAAAATCATGGTAGTGATCAATGAAGGTCAGGTAATCCAACTGTTGCAACACATAATGACTAGGATCATACAGGAGTTGAGCAGCCTCATGTCCATTAGTAGCATCCAGGAACATTTCAAAAGTCAGGCCATCGTGTAAATCTTCACCGGGGTGGATCTCATAGCATACGCTGACTCCTACCTCTTTACAAGCATCCAAAATTGGTAACCATCTTTTACCCAATTCTTCAAAACCTGCTTCCACCAAACCCGCAGGGCGCTGTGGCCAGGGATACAGGAATGGCCAAACCAGTGCTCCGGAAAAACTTGCCATCACATCAATACCCATGTGCCGACTTGCTTTAGCCGCAGAAATCACTTGTTGCTTGGCCCACTCCGTCCGGGCTTTCGGGTTCTTTCTTACGGAAGGATCTGCAAACACATCAAACATCTCATCATAGGCCGGGTGAACTGCTACGAGTTGCCCCTGTAAGTGTGTTGATAGCTCAGTAACTTCCAGGCCCGCTTCGTTCACGATCCCTTTGATTTCATCACAGTAATCCTTGCTTTCACCCGCCTTGGTAATATCGATGACTCTGGCATCCCAGGCCGGTATCTGCACTCCCTTGTATCCCAGGGAAGCTACCCATTCACAAATGTCTTTGAGGTTATTATAAGGTGGATTATCGTCCAGAAATTGCGCTAAAAATATCGCTGGGCCTTTTATGGTATTCATGTCTTATAGTTTTTAAAGTTTCTGGGTTTGAAAGTTGGATCAAACCCACACGTATTTTTTATCAATTCTTTTTATACTTAGCTCCTGTATGATTTGTGTTAGTGAGATAGTTTGAAAAGTTGATTAACATGCCAACTAATTTCTCAGATAGATTCATCAATTCTTCATATTGCTGATCATTGACATAGGCCCGATCATGCGCTCGAATAATTTGACTTTGTGATTCATTTAAAGATCCCAGCGATATTGCCACGAATTGACGGAACTCTTTTGATCCTCCTCTTCCAAACCCTTCAGCAATATTATCCATCACGGAACCGCTCGATCGGTTAAGCTGATCCTTCAACGGATAATCTCGAATTGAATCATTTCTAAGAAAATATTTATCAACCATCTGACATAACTTTCGTGCTTCTTGCCAGACATGCAAGTCCTGAAATTTCTTTATCGTTCCCAAACTTTACCAACTTCAAACTTTAGAACTCTCAGAATCCAATCCAAACATTACCTTTTTCCGATGATTCTATCACGGCTTCAATGAATTGCATGCCGCGCACACCATCATTCACTGTGGGGAAGGCTCCTTCATGGAAAGACTCACCACGAATCGACTTGGCCGCCCCGTTGTATATATTACCCATCGAATCGAAAATACCTTCCGGGTGTCCGGGAGCCATTTTCGTACTTTCGGCTGCAAAGTCTCCATTGTAGGGATTTCCAGGTTTCATGACCTGCCAGGGCTTGCCTTCATCGCAGTAGTACAGATAATTAGGATTTTCCTGTTCCCACTTCAAAGCTCCTCTGGTGCCATAAGCGGCAATGGCGAGATTATTCTCTTCCCCCGTCGCAATTTGACTCGCCCGGATCACACCACGTACCTCATCTTCAAAGCGCACCAAAATGGTTCCATCGACATCCAGGGGATTATTATCATACAAAGTATTGGTATCCGAAAGCACTTTCTTCACCTTCAAACCTGTCGTATATTCCACCATATTGAAAGAGTGCACCCCGATATCACCAATACAACTACTGATACCCGCTTTCGCCGGATCCAATCGCCATACGGCTTTTCTTTTCTCTACATCGTGAATGACCGGATTGATCCAGCCCTGATAATATTGTGAATCAACTTTTTGGATCTTACCAATGACTCCATCTTTAATCATGGCCTTCATCTGACGGACCATAGGATACCCCGTGTAGGTATGGGTCAGCGCAAAAGTCACTCCATGCTTTTCGACCAGCTGTTCCAATTCTACCGCTTCGGCAGCATTCATGGTCATGGGCTTCTCGCAGATGACATTGAAATTGGCTGAGATCAGGTCTTTCGCCATCGAGTAATGAAGGAAATTAGGTGTCACGATCACCACGACCTGAATACGGTCTGTTTCTGAAAGCCCATTTTCACCTTCAATAAAGGCGGCGAGATCCGGGTAAACCCTTGAAAGGTCGAGATCCAATTGCTGAGCAAATGATTTTCCTTGTTCAAAATCACTGTCAAATACCCCACCTACGATCTCGTAGTGTTCACCCATGTATGCTGCAATCCGATGAAGGATACCGATGAAGGAGTTATGTCCTCCCCCAATCATGCCCATTTTGATTCTTTTCTTCATAATCGATATATGTGTATTCAGTTAGCTTTAAAATCAGACCAGTTAATTCTGGTATTTTACTTTCTCATTTTTGAATGCAATGGCGAACAGGAAGAATACCAACAATGCAAAACCAGCCGGCATTACCCAAATGGCAGGCCAATCATGCCCTGATTCCCGGGCATATTGATCAGTAATTTTTCCCGCAGCCCAGTAACCAATCAGCATGCCCACCCCATACGTGGCTAAGGTGATCATTCCTTGGGCCGCACTTTTATATTGTTCTCCCGCTTTGGAGTCCGTGTAGATCTGACCTGAGACAAAGAAAAAATCATAACACACCCCGTGCAGTCCTATCCCGAATAAAATCATAAAAACAAAGGAACCTTCATTTCCGTAGGCGAAAAACACATATCGCAAGGCCCAGGCCAACATGCCAACAAGCAGTGTCTTCTTCACTCCGTATTGTTTAAGAAAAATGGGGAGTAGCAGCATGAAACCCACTTCAGACGCCTGGCCAAGGGTCATTTTACCTGCGGAATTCTCCACGTTCAACTCTACTAAAAACAGGTTGGTATTTGAATAATAGAATGCCAGAGGGATGCAAATCAATACAGAGGAAATAAAGAAAACCGCAAAATTTCTATCCTTCAACAGCTTCAGAGCTTCCAGTCCAATCATGTGACCGAAACTGACCTTTTCATGTTTTGAAATCAAAGGGGGTGTTTTGGGTAATGTGAAACTAAACAAACCCAAGAGCACCGAAGAACCAGCTCCCAGTAAAAAGGTATTTCGCAAAAGCCCCTCTTTCACGGCACCTTGTGCGTCCCAGGAGAAATAACTAATCACCAGTCCGGCAATGATCCAGCCTCCACTACCCCATACCCTGATCCAGGAAAAGCTTTTCGAAGGATCGTCCAGTTGCCTGAATGCCACTGAGTTTACCAGCGCCAACGTGGGCATGTATAGGATCATATATCCAAGAATGTAGGGGTAAAAGAAGTCGAATGAAGTGGTTCGATATAGAAGGAACATCAATGCACCACCTAATAGATGCAGGACACCCAATATGCGCTCCGCATTAAAAAACCGGTCAGCAATGAGACCTATGATGAATGGCGCCAGAATGGCTCCCCAGGATTGTGTACTGTAAGCCAGTCCAATTTGCGCACCATTAGCGTCGAGGTTATTGTCCAGGAAGGTTCCCATGGTCACAAACCAGCTCCCCCAGATAAAAAACTGCAGGAACATCATGGCACTGAGCCTGATATAGGTGGAAAGATTCATTGGGTTAAGTCAGAATTTCCTGAGAAACAGAATGAAAAGTAGCACGAATTTGAAGGATACGCAAGAAATGGAACCGCTAGCGGAGCACATCTGAGATGCAAACGATTTCTAAGTTTTATGAATTGAATTCACGGTCAGATCACCTTTTCAAAGCCTGAGGAATATGGTAATACAGCCCGGATATATTAATTTGGCTAAATGCGTATTTTGATCTGCTTTTTGTTTTTAGTACCGATTCTGGGGTGGGCTCAGAATCCTTTACCAAAAATCATGTCTACTGACTCTTTTTTAACAGGACTTACGGAAGATCGGTCAAAACACCAGATCCAGGTTATTTATACTCGCATAGATCGGGATAAGGACAATAATCCTACCTTCAGAAGTTTTGACTGGGGGGTACAGGAAACTGAATATTACTATCCTGCGAGTTCGGTAAAAATGCCTGCGGCTTTCCTCGCTTTAGAAAAACTGAATCAATTAAATGTTGTTGGACTTGATGCCAATTCACCTCTGAAGATAGGTGCAGCAAGAGCTCCTCAAGTTCCTGTCGAAGGGGACAGCACGACTAATGATGGCTACGCTACGATTGCACATTACATTAAGAAAATCTTCTTGGTGAGTGACAATGACGCCTATAATCGGCTCTATGAATTCATCGGTCAGGAAGCCTTTAACCGGCGACTACATGAAAAAGGTTACAAGGACACGCGCATTCTTCACCGACTGGGGCCTGAAGGATTCCCATTTAGCTTTGAAGATAATCAGTACACCAATCCCTTTACTTTTTATAAGGACGATAACGTGATTTATCATCAGGGAGAAGTACATAGTCAAATTCCGGATCGATACCGGGTTTCTACTAATCACGAACAGCTTGGGGTGGCTCACATCAACAAGGAGGGTGAGCTGATCAATGCGCCATTTGATTTCTCAGTCAAGAACTTCTTTTCTCTCCGAGATATGCATGACGTAATGAAAGCCGTCTTATTCCCGGAACAAACTCCCACTCATCGTCAATTTGACCTCAGTAAGCGTGATTATCAATTCTTATACAAGTGGATGTCTACTTTCCCGTCAGAAAGTGGCATTGAGGGCTACAAGGAAAAGGAAGATAATTATGTGAAATTCTTTATTTACGGTGATCGGGAAAATGGAGACATTCCTCCAACCATCAAAATATTCAATAAAGTAGGGTGGGCATACGGCTTTCTAACGGACGTTTCTTACATCATAGACCGGGAAAACAAAGTGGAATTTTTTCTAGCTGCCACCATTAAAGTCAATGAAAATGACACGTATAATGATGGAAAGTACGAATATGAAACCATCGGCCTGCCCTTTTTCGGCCATCTCGGAAGAGCTGTATACCAGTATGAATCTACTCGGAAAAGAGAATACCTGCCAGACTTTACACGTTTTGGATTTTAATTAAGAAGAATTTTCAGGACCTCAGGTAGGGTAAATCTTTACGGAACTGTACCCCTTAATGAAGCCCGCAGGTCCAATGAAGCGTCTTATATTTGACGCTGGAAAATTGACCCATGGGCATCGCCGGATTTACAAAAGAGGATTTAAAACAAGCGTACGAGGAACATTTCACCTCGATCCGCAATTTCCTTTATTATAAGGCTGGCGATATAGAGTTAGCGGAAGACCTTGTACAAGAGGTTTTCATCAAGCTTTGGGAAAAACGTAGCGATATCCGGTCTGAAACGGTAAAGAGTTTACTTTTTACGATGGCCAATAACTTATTGATCAATCATTTCAATCACCTGAAAGTGGTCAGAAATCACGAGGGAGATCAGATTAGAGAAGATCGCAAAGAGTTGAATACGCCGCAGTTCCAGATGGAGGAACAGGAATTTGGTGAGAAATTGAATCGAATTCTGGCCAAACTTCCGGATGGAAGCCGGGAAGTCTTTTTGATGAACCGCATCGAAAAGATCAAATATGATGAGATTGCCGAAAGGCTGGGAATAAGTGTAAAAGCAGTAGAGAAACGAATGAGCAAGGCACTTAGTATATTGAGGGAAGAAATTGGTAGAAAAATCTAATGGCTGATATAGACAAATATCATCAGTATTTCAACGGTGATTCTTCACCGGAGGACTTGGAGCCGGAGGTGCTAGCCTTTTTGGAGAAGGCCTCTGAGCTTCAGGTTCCTGAAGGGAAGAGAACCAAAGATGATATTTGGAGCGCCATAGACGCAGCCACAGAACCTGCTGAGGAAGAAAAAAAGACGATTAAACTCTGGCCGATTGTAGGAAGCCTGGCCGCCGCCATGATATTGTTCTTCATCGGACTAAATGTATTCAAAACGAGTGGCCCGGAAGTCATACATGCACCAGTTGAAATTGCCACAACTGTTGGTGAGTTTGAACAGGTCACACTACCCGATGGCTCACAAGTGAGTTTAAATGCGAATTCCACGCTTTCATACTCCGAAGAATGGAACAGAACCCTGTCACTGGAAGGTGAAGCCTTTTTTGAAGTGACAAAAGGAAGCCAATTTACCGTGAATACATCAGGAGGGACTGTACAGGTTTTGGGCACATCCTTCAATGTATTTGCCCGAGATAACGACCTGGTTGTCGCTTGTAAAACGGGAAAAGTAAAGGTAGAGGTGGCTGAAAAATCTTATTCGCAGGTAATTACACCAGGCGAAACTGTGTCCAGCATGAAAGACACAGTGAAAATGACGAGAATTGAGCCACTCATGATCGGCAAATGGCAATCAGGTGAATTTTACTTTGAGAACAGACCGGTGACTGAGGTATTGAATGAGATTCAGCGCCAATATCAGGTCACAATCACGACAGAACACCTGGAAGACAAATTATTTAGCGGTTACTTTATCAGTACTGCCGGCCTTGACATGGCCCTGTCTATGGTTTGCGAACCACTTAACCTTTCTTACAATATTGTTGATGAGAAAGATGTAGTGGTGACCTCCAACTAACATTCACCTGAATGAGATACTTGCTACTCGCCATAGCGTTTACTTCTTCGCTGGCCTTGCGTGCTCAGGAAGCTTACGTGGTTTCTTTCGAGGATGTAAGTCTGGAAGATGCTGTCAAGGAAATCTCTAAAAAATATAACTTCAAATTCTCATTTGACCCCAAGCTTCTGCGGCAATACCGTATTACAAAAACCATACGGACAAACAAGGAAAAGAAGTTGTTAGAAGAAATATTGGCAGATATTCCTATTCATTATAAAAAGGCCAAAGATTTTATTCTGCTTATACCAGACCGGCCGCCACCAACTGAAAAAATTGTAGGCAAGGTCTACGATGGCGGCACCGGACAGGTGTTGTCCTATGCCCAAGTGGCTACCATCGATAATGCCAACATCAATGATGGAACAGGTGCCTTTAGTCTGAAAGTACCCCGGGATTCAATGCAAATCACAGTCACGCATCTGGGTTATAAACCCAGTACGTTTTGGATCAAGCCTGATGTTGAGAAAATCAACATAGAGTTAACTCCGGATATTCGCGTACTTCCGGAATTCATATTCAGTGATTATTCCAAAGACAAAACACAAGGGAAATTCAGTAGCTTTTTCTCCATAAACCCCAAGCAAATCCAGTACCTGCCAACGGTAGGTGAACCGGACATCTTTCGCTCAATGCAACTGCTACCTGGCATCTCCGCCAGTGACGATTCCAACGCCGGATTGGTGGTCCGGGGAAGTGACCCCTCTCAAAATCATGTGATCCTGGACGGGTTTACGTTGTATCACCTCAATCACCTTTTTGGGCTCTATTCCACTTTCAATCCTTATGTGATCAACCAAATTGACCTGTATAAAAGCGGATTCACAGCAAGGTATGGGGGTCGGATCTCATCAGTGGTCAATGCCACAGGAAAACGCGGCAATCCGGATAAACTGAAGGCGGGCATGGGCATAAGTCTCACCAGTTTCAATACCTACTTTGAATCTCCCCTTTCCAAAAATGTCAGTGTCATTTTCGGTTTAAGGCGATCCTACCAGAACTTTGTCAAAAACAACATTTATGATCGGTTCTTAAAGGAAAACCGAGTGGACCTAACACAAACCAATGCCTTAAAAGATGGGTTCGATCTGGACCCGGACTTCAACTTTTTCGACATGAACACCAAGGTCTCAGCCAACCTTGGCAGGAATTCCGATCTGGACCTGAACTTCTATTTCAGTGATGATGAATTTGAAAGTTTTTTCAATACAGATGAGGAGGATTTCAACCAGTCTTTAACGGATGTTGCCAATTGGTCTAACCTGGGTGTAAGTCTGTACTGGAATCGGCAATGGGGACAGGTTTCTTCAAAAATCGGCACGAGTTTTTCGAACTTTGAGAGTAACTCGAGTTTTCGGGAATCCTTTGAATTTATCGGCTTATTCTTTGACGATAGTATAACCTTCGAACCTCAGATCGATACCATAAGTGCCGATTATGAGATCAATCAAATCAACAACATTGAGGAGTTATCGGTCAATTGGAAGAATGAAATTGAGCTGAATAAAAATAACAGGTTGTTTTTAGGAACAGATCTTTCAACCTACTATACGGAATTCAACTACAATGAAGGTTCAGAGGATGAAGTCTTCTTTGAAAATGATACCACACAGGAATCCGGACAGATCTCGACCTATGCAGAATATGAGTCCAATTTTCAAAAACTCCACGTCAATGTAGGATTACGCTTTAATTACTTTGAAATCAGTGGCAGGGAAGACTGGGAACCTCGACTAAATGCGAAGTATTACTTTTCAGATAACCTCTCTTTGAATTTAAGCTGGTCAAAGCATCATCAATACATTACCCGAATTGCAACCAATCCATTTGCGAACAGCGATTCGCATACCTGGGTGATGGCTGATGAAGATATTTTTCCCACCATGGAAAGTACCCACTTCGTTAGCGGTCTTAAATTCAATCAGGATCAATGGTCCATTGATGTAGAATTCTACCACAAAAACATTAACAATGTCTTTCTGTCGGAGATATTTTACTTCACGAACTATGAATTTTCAGAGCTAGACCTGGAGTTTGAAGACAGTGGATTCTTTGAGGATCCGGATTATACGGTTGATGGTCATGCCAGGGGACTGGATTTGTTCGTAAAACACAAGACGGACCGTTTTACTTCATGGGTGAGTTACAGCCTCTCTGAAAGTAAACATCAACATCCCATTATTAGAGAAGGTCGGGACTTTAACAGCACTTTCGATCAAAGACACGAGATCAATCAGGTAAATCTCTTCAAATCCGGTAAATGGCACTTCTCATCACAATTTGTATACGGCTCAGGACGGCCCTACACGCCCCCGGGAGGGTCTATCGATGTGAACGAATTTGGCGCCATCCTGTATGATCTGGACCTGATCAACTCAGCCCGCCTTCCCGCTTATCATCGACTGGATCTATCAGCGAATTACAAAATAGCCCTGAAGAACTACAATCTGGAAGCAGGTGTCACGCTTTTCAATGTTTACGATCGGCAAAATATCCGTTCACGACGATTCACTTTGACAGAAGTCTATGACGAAGCAGAGGACGTATTCACGTTGGAGGTCGTTCCTATCGATTTCAGACTGCTGGGCTTCACCCCTAACCTCACCCTGAATTTCTCCTTTTAAAAGTCAAACTTTAAGAGATTTTTTAAAAAATTATCAAATTTTTAATTTACTGATAATCAGCAACTTACATACATCATACTTCTTTTATCACAATTTTTTCTTAGAAAAATCAGATTAAAGAGGTAGGGTATTCAGGGGTCTTCAGGTATATCATTCAAACCTTAAAAAATTAGGATACTATGAAATTTAAGCATTTGAATGTACTGATCGTCCTGCTCCTTGCCGTGACGATCTGGTCTTGCGAAACAAACGATATTGATGGTGTGAATGTGGGAGATGATCCAACGATCAATCCCGGTGAAATCACCAACGGGTCAGGCTTATTCAGCAACAACAGTGTTAGGGAAAGAGTAAGAGGCATCTCCGGATACAGTGGACCTGGCGGGTTCATCTACAGCAGAATCGGTTCCAGAAACGGAAGAGTAGAAGGTGGCGTCTTCGAGCAGATCAGAGGCGGCCAAAGCAGCAAAAGCACAGCAGGAAGAACGGCTAACGATGAATGCTACACAGAGACATTTAATGAGACTGACAATAGTTATGAATTCATCCTCGATTTTGGTGATGGTTGCGAAGTTGATGGTGAATTCATGAAAGGTCGACTTGTAGAAAGAGGAACATTTACTGACAATTCATTCAGTTCAGAAGTAGAGTATACTGGTTTTGGTGGAACCGATTGGGAAGTAACTGGAACAGAAGCCTATAATGGTACCTGGAGCGAAGATGAAGCGGATTCTGCCGTATGGGAATCTGCTTACACATTCTCCTCTGACCTGGTAGAGACCATCACAGAAGAAGAAGGTACCATCGAAGTGACTTACATGGCCAATGGTTCTGAGCGCATGGATGAGGCGAGTTTTGTAGTCGAATCTTCTAACGAGACTGTTTCCGTAAGCACAGGCGAATCTTATGAGTCTTCTGTAGAGACTCCACTGGTGATGGACTTTACCTGTGACGTAGCTTACATTTTCGTAAGTGGTGTTGAGGCTGGAAGCTATAGCTACGTGGATGAAGGTGGTGAAACCATCTCAGGCACATATTCAGTTGACTATGGTGATGGCACTTGTGACAATCTGATTACAATCACAGAAGATGGCGAAAGTGAAGTAATTGATTTGAGTGAAGTTTGGGATGAGTGCGATGGCCACGATGACGAGTGGGAAGATGAGTGGGATGATTATGAAGATTACAGTGCGGATTCGGTATTAGCCAATTACGAAGTAGTAGAAGCACTTACCCTCTCAGAAGATGGTACACACTACACAGCTGGTAAAATCTCTTTGAGCTTCACTTTTGAAGATGAGACAGAAACAGGTTCTCTTGAATTCGCAGTACAAGATGGTGTCGCTGTAGCAATCCTAAGTGATGATGAAGAAAGTTATGAAGTGACTTACGAAATCACATTAGCCGTAGCCACAGAGGAAGGGTGTGATTACTTCACAGCAGGGTCCTGGTTCATCGAAGATGGAACGGATCAGATCAATCTGGATTTCAATCCATTCGGCGAAAGCTGCAATAATGAAGTGCTCGTATCCTACATCTACGGCGAAGAAGAAGAAAATTCAGGAGACTGATAATAATTGGTGAGTTGGTTGGTGAAAGGCTTGCTCCCTCCCGGGGTGCAGGCTTTTCCTTATTTCCCGCCCCATTCAAAAACTTAAATTCAAAAACATAGTGGTTAGTTAGGGGTTGTCCCATTTGTCGGGCAGCCCTTTTTTTATGTCCTCTCATCGAAGATTCACAACAAACCGGGAATTTATAGCGTTCTTTGAATCAGCAAATCATGAATACCTTGAAGACTCGACTGCCCCTAATTGGTCTGATGATTTTGATCAGCTTTGGTATCCGGGCCAATGGCAATGATTCCACCGCATTCAGACCCTTCACGGAAAAAGAAGAATTAAGCTTCAAATTGAGCTACGGCTGGTTCAAAATCGGCAAAGGACTGGTACGACTAAACGACGAGGCTACGGATCACTATTCTGTTTATGCAGAAGGACAAACGGTAGGCCTCTTGGGCATATTTGCCAATCTGGATGACAAATTTTACGCTGATGTGGACACTTCAACGTTGAAACCACTTTCTTCCGTCCGAGACATCAAAGACGGAAGGTATTGGAGGCATCAGGAAAATGAATTCAACCATGATTCAGCACAAGTCCATGTAGATATCATTGATTATAAGGATACTTCTAAAAATGTCAATCGAAACATAGAAATACCGGAACCTACTTTTGACATCCTGAGCTCGTATCTCTATTTGAGAAGTGTCGACTGGTCCCAAAGAAATGTGCAGGACTCAGTGATGGTCAATACGTTTTACGGTAAAAAGACTTATTACTTTGGGGTAGAATACGCCGGTCAGGAGCGCATTAAATTCCATGGAAAGAAGATCTCGACTTATAAACTTTATATTCTGTTTCCCAACAGTTCGGTTTTCCCGGAAGATAAGCCAGTAACCGTCTGGGTGACGGCTGATGAGAACCAATTGCCTTTGAAGATTTCCGCCAAATTCGGAATTGGGAAGGCCACGGCAGAGCTTACCGGGTACAAGAACCTCAAAGTACCGAGGGACTATTTTTAGATGGTCAGTTCGTGGGTTTTATCAACCTTTACGCCTTCTGTACAATCCATCTCGTATTTGCTGTCTTGCGACCAATAATCAAAGATTTCACCGTTACTGTAAAGGTCATAATTTACTTTCCACTCATTATTTAAGCAGCTTGATCCCGGGTGATCCAACAATTTGATATTTATCGTGTTGATCCCTCTCCTTAGATTTGGCTGGAGGTTAACGACCACCTTATTCATATCTGCCTTTAACAATTCGTCGGTCGACCAAACCAACTGGTCATTGACGTAGACCTGAGCTTCATTGTCGATTTCATGAAAAACGATTCCGAAATCGGGCGCCTCATAAGTTTCTCCTTGGTCTGCTGGCTTTTCGAATTTAGGAAAACGGCAGGCTACCAGGATAAGGCAGAATAATAAGAAAACGCTAGCGGATCGAAAGAATTTGTACATGTCTATTAAACGTTTCAAGCTTCGGCGAATTGCCAGGAAAAATCAACCAATTCCCGAACTTCAGCACAAAAGTAAAAGGCCTTGCGGTAAGCCAAGGCGAATTCCACCATATTTGCAGCCAAGTAGATAATAAGGCCCTTGATCAAAGACTTTTTTACTTCACTTCCTACCCCAGTCAAACGATTTTGGATGATTGGTCTGGTGCTTCGCCTGGTAGCTCTTTTTTTTGTGATCACCGCACCCGATTACGTAGGGTATCGTCTCCCCATCGCCGAATGCATTACGTCCGGCAAATGGTTGTATTGCGAATGCGCTTATAATCACACTCCCCTGTATCCTTATCTCAGCGGATTGATGAACTGGTTTTCAGGTGGTCATCCCCTATTGCAAGGATTCCTCATCACACTTCCACTGGGCCTGGGAGATGCTTTGGTACCATTAGTCATTTTCGCCTTCTTCCGTAAACTTGGAAAAGAAGGTATCGCTACCCATGCTGCCATGATCTATGCACTCAATCCCATCGCTTTGATTGAGGTGGGGATTGCACACTGGGATGGATTCACCACTTTCTTCCTGTTATTGTCGCTGATGTACATGCACGAAGACAAGCTTTTCAAATCTGGGTTAGCAGCTGGATTTGGTGTCCTGCTGAAGCAATTTCCATTGGCCATCGTTCTGTTTTCTTTTGTCCGAAACCGTAACTTCAAAAAGGCATTTATACTGGGCGTCATTACCATTGGCGTAGTGGTTTTGGGCTTCCTGCCTTTCATTCTGAAGTGTCCTGAGACATTTGTTCAAAACTTGCTCGGGCACCCCCTATGGAAGGGTGCTGCCAGCACGAAGGTTGGTATAGGAACCATCAAGGATCTGTTTGAACATTTGTCCTTGCCAGAGGCGAAATTGATCTGGTTGGTCATGTTTGTCTTGATGATCGGATTACCGGCTCTCAAAGTGAAAGATAGCAATTACATCTATTATGTGGGTCTGGTCATGGTCACATTGGCCTGGTTCACCTTTGTTACTCACCGACAATTGCTGGTCTGGTCCATGCCCTTCGTGATCATGTTAACCCTGGAGCGCAAACAATACCTTCCTTTTGTCTTAATGTTCGTCGGTTACGCCATCCGGATCATCAAACCTCACTGGACATTTGGTCTTATCCATCTGGGAGTTGGCGTCTGGTATTATATTGCCTTCTTACAAACGTTGTTGAGTACATCTCAAAAGACCGTAGCGGCCCATGAGTAAGATCACATTCGCATTGGGATTAGGTACCTTCCAGCGACCTAAAATGTTGGAAAACACCCTCAAATCGTTGACTCAGATTGATCTGCCAGAAAACGCAGAAGCGACGCTCCTTCTTTCGGATAATGATGCTGATGAAAGTGCGCGAGCTGTCTTCGAAAAGTATCAGGATAAGTTCCCTTTTAAGTCGAAGTACCTTGTGGTAGCCGAACGAGGCATCATTCATATGCGCAATCGGGTTTTGGAAGAAGCCATTGCCATGAAGGTAGATTACATTACGTTCGTGGATGATGATGAAACGGTTAATAGAAACTGGCTGACGGGCATGTACAATACTTTATTGAAGTATGATGCCGATGCGGTTGATGGAGCTGTAGAACGAGTATTACCTCCGGAAACACCTAAATGGATCGTGAAAGGGCGATTTCTGGATTGGCACAGCTTCCCAACAGGGTCCATTCGGCAGTCAGGCAGTACCAGCAATGTTATCTTTAAGCGCAAGCTGGTGGATGAGTGGGGATTGAGATTTCATCCTGCATTGAATTTCGCTGGTGCTTCTGATACTTTCCTTTTTCGACAAGCCGCCCTGAAAGGAGCCAAAATCGTTTGGCTGGATGACCGGTTAGTGAAAGAATATTTCCCGCCCTCACGAGTAACCCGTGAATGGATATTAAAACGGGCTTATCGAAGAACCAATTCAAAATTCATCCGAAAGCGATTAGAATACGGCTATGCACGAGCGGCATCCACACAATTTTTTAATGGAGTTTTCCAATTGGTTGTGGGTGGATTTTTATCGATCATTACCCTACCCCTGGGTCCTATGCTGCGATTACATGCACAGCGTATCTGGATGAAGGGATTAGGTACTTTTAACGGAATATTTGGTGGTGTCTATGAAGAATACAGAAGAACACACGGAAATTGAACCTACGTATTGTCGCATTTGCCAGAATGCAGAAAACAATACGGCTTATCTCGCAAGAGAAATGATGTACGGGTTACGTGAGGAATTCGAATACTTCCAATGCGGTGCTTGTGGTTGCGTTCAAATCGCAGCGTTTCCCGAGGAAATGGATGCTTATTACCCCGAAGATTATTACTCCTTCCAGCCTAAAAAAATGAGTGCTTTCGAGGCATTTGCCAAAAAGGAGATCTCACTCAATACCTTAAAGACCAGTAACCCGCTTGGAAAACTGTTGCGTAAAGCATTTCCCGGTCACTTGTTGTGGCTTAATGAACATTGCAAAGTGGACTTCAATTCAGGCATTCTCGATGTAGGTTGTGGACAGGGTAATTTGTTGATGGAAATGCATCGCTACGGTTTTAGAAACCTGACGGGTGTTGATCCTTTCATCGAAAAAGACATCAACTATTCGAATGGAGTGACTGTGCTCAAAAAGCAGATTCAGGATGTTAAAGATTCTTATGACCTGATCATGTTGCACCATTCTCTGGAACACATGCCTAATCAGGATGAAGTTTTTAGAAAACTCCGGGATATCCTGAATCCTGATGGCCGCATTGTGATTCGCGTACCGGTTGCTGATAGCGCAGCCTGGGAAAAATATGGTATCAATTGGGTGGAACTGGATCCCCCGCGGCACTTCTTCCTTCACACCAAAGAGAGCATTGACCTCATGGCCGGTCGACATGGCTTAAAGGTCCACCATCGATTGTATGATTCCAGTTCTTTTGAGATCATTGGGAGTGAAAAATGGAAAAGAGATATTCCCTCCAATGACCCTACTCCGGAAGACTTACAAAAAGAAAAGTCACGTTACCAGAAGGAAGTGGAGCAACTGAACAGCGAGGAACGAGGCTGTCGGGCTTGTTTTTATTTGGGCAGGTAGTCCCTTTACGCAGATCGTATTCTTCCCAAACTTTCCTTAATTTCGCGGCAAACTTTTGAATGAAAATGGAATATTCTTTGGTAACTGGTGGTGCAGGATTTGTAGGAGCACATGTAGTTCGTGACCTATTAGCTGCTGGCCACAACGTCATAGTTTTAGATGACCTCTCCGGAGGTTTTGAAGAGAATATTCCGGCTGAAGCCAAATTCATCAAAGGGTCCATCACAGATCATGAATTATTGGAGCAACTCTTCAATGATCACAAAATCAAATATGTATACCACCTGGCAGCCTATGCAGCTGAGGGCCTGAGCCATTTCATCAAGCGATTCAACTACAACAATAACCTGATCGGCAGTGTCAATCTGATCAACGAATCGATCAAACACAAAGTATCCTGCTTTGTCTTCACCTCCTCCATTGCCGTTTATGGTGCTTTAGAGCCTCCAATGACGGAAGCGATGACTCCTGTTCCTGAAGACCCCTATGGGATCGCAAAACTGGCCGTAGAGCAGGAATTGCGCGTTTCGCATGAGATGTTCGGATTGGATTATGTCGTATTCCGCCCCCATAACGTCTATGGCGAGTATCAAAACCTGGGAGACCGCTACAGAAATGTGGTTGGTATCTTCATGAATCAACTCATGCAAGACAAGCCTCTGACCATTTTTGGTGATGGATCACAAACACGCGCATTTACCTATGTCGGTGATATCTCTCCGGTTATTGCCAATTGTGTGAATGATCCTAAAGCATACGGACAGGTATTCAACGTAGGCGCTGATAAGAATTATTCAGTAAAAGATCTCGCAACCGAAGTGATGACCGCCATGGAAATAGATGGCGAGTTACGATTTACGGAAGCCAGAAACGAAGTGCTTCATGCTTATTCCGATCATTCCAAGACTATCGAATACTTTGGCGAGTATGCCAAAACCAGCCTTGCCGAAGGTTTGAAAAAGATGGCTGACTGGGCTAAGACGGTCGGTATTAATAAAAGCAACAGATTCGAGAACATCGAGATTTTGGAAAAGCTACCTCCTATTTGGTTGGAGGACTGATCCTTCGATAAACCTAGTTAAGTAGGTGGTTCATGATCACCCGAATTCCTCAAGTTAGGAGTCTGAGGTCTTCGAAGACTCCCACTGCTCCATGTTCTTCACGAACTTCTTCCCGATGTTTAGCGGGTCGTAACCATTGACTATGAGTTCGTAAGCAGCTTTACCAATGTTTGTTCTCTTCTCCTGATCTTCCTTCATCGCCAGGATGGCTTCTGCCATATTCTCCGGAGTAGCCTGTGTTAATTGAATATCTTTCCCATCAGTAAAGACTTCCTTGATTGCCGGCGTATCCTTCGTTATGATACATTTGCCCAAGGCTGCATATTCGTAAACCTTATTAGGGATCACCAGATCAGTTTTGATAGAATCTGCAAAAATGCCCAGGCACACATCAAAGGCATTAATGATCGGATTGATGTCATCGTAGTTAACCCAACCTCGGAATTGCATGTTTTCCAGTTGATAACCATCAGCTAGCTTTCTTATCTTTTTGTATTGAGAGCCTGCTCCTACGATATCGAAATGGATGTCCGTTTCCTTTTGCAGGACTCGGGCCGTTTCAACGATCTTATCCAATCCCTGCAGTGGTATAAATCCTCCATGAAAACCCACGGTGAACTTTTCATTGGATTCACCTGGTGCCGGCTTAAAGATGGAAGTATCCACACCGATGGGAAGGACAAAAATGTTTGCAGGATCCAGGTTATACTTATTAACAATCCAATCGATATCACCCTGGGTATCCATCATGATCACATCACAGTTTCTGAAAGCAACCCAATCACGATAATATTTTTCAGGTGCCGTCCACCATTTCCCGTGATCGATGGTACGGGTCAGGTATTTTGATATCAGCGGATCAAATACAATGGGCGTGGAAGTCATTTTTCTCACGGGACGAACATCGCTATGTCGCATGGCACCAATGTAGATGTAATCAGCTTCCTCTGCTTGTTTTTGAAATTCTGCTTTAGAAAACCCTTCTTTATTCAGTGGATACTGAATTACTTCTACCTCCGGACTTTCCAACAATCCGTTCAACAGGATCCGGGTTCGGTTGTACTTGAAATCGTCGTTACCGGTAAAAAGGATTTTCATGGCTTAGATGTTGTAGCACTCCACGCATTGCTTCTTCTTTCCAAACAGGAAGGATTTGATCAAATGGACATTCCTTGTCAATGGCAGCTTTTTGGGATAGGGACGATAATTGGTATTGGACAGTTGAATGAAATCATCCATAGTAGAGCCGAGCGCAATGAAAGTCACTTTCGGATTCAATTCGTACCAATTCCTGATGAGGATCTTGGCCAGCATACCGCACATAAGAATAACAAAAGCGCCTTCAGGAAACTTCCGATCCTTAAGATTATCATACTCCTTATGTGAATTCACAAAAGGGATCTTGATCTTATTTTCTTCTTTCACGGTGACTCCCAGGTGCTCCAATATGTCCAGTTCCTGGTAATCATTCATCACAAAGAACATTTCCCGATTGCTCATTTGAGAAATGATCTTGGGCAGATAAAACAGGTTATGATGAAAGACCATGGCCCCTACTTTACCTGAGTAATCACCCATCAGATCATCTGCTATTTTTCTTCTGGGTGCCGCACATGTAGAACAACTTACTCCGATATAGTAATTCTCCTGTTGATATTTGATCGAGTCTAGCAACCGTTCCGCCAATGGAATGTCATATTGATCCTGAATTCTACCATTCCAGGTCTTCTTGTGGTCCTTGGCCAGGAATTTCTTAATGAAGTTTAGCTCACCATCATTGAAGTGAGCAAATGTGAAAGCCTCACCTTTCTCCAGAAATCCCAGGAAACTTCTCATGGTTTTCTCGTAATCCGGATTCTTATGCTTCTCAAATCGGAAGGTGTGGTGGGGATTTATTGAAAAACGGTTCACAATAAACACCAGCACAAATCGAAAAAAGGCTACTTTGTAGGATACCCAGCTCTTGAAAGCATTGACAAACCCTGAGGAACCTTTGAAGTCAACATCCGCCGCATATTCCTGAGGCACAGTGACCACACCTGGCGCTGTGCCTGTTCGGGTATTCCTGAATGACCTATTTTTCGCATCAAACTTCAATCCACGAATCTTTTTTCGGACGTACCCGCCCCTGGCGCTTCGCTCCGCTTCAGACAGTGCGATAAAGTGATCCATTACCCAATTGAAATATGGAAACTTGGTCGCCCCTAAACTTCCGCGCGTTGCCGCCAGTACTTCCTGATTGCCATCTACGGCCATCTTGTAAGCAGGTGTGCTTATTTCCAGAAAGACATCCAGGTAGTACCTCGTAAAATAAAGGTCCTCCACGGCTGCTCCATTGCTCAGATGATAAGCACTATTGATATCTCGTAGCAAATCCCTGACTGCTCCAACTTCGCCTATGAACGCGTCCGAATCGAGATAATTGTATTTCTGGTTTCTGGGGTAATACTTCCAATGATAATACTGTAGTGGTCCTTCCGGATAATTGAAATTAGCATCTGCGGCAAACAGTAAATCCGTATCCTGCTGTTGAAATTTTTCGACCAGGGCCTCCGGCTTTCCTGCCAGGTATGTCCCTACACCATTCACCACCAGAATAAGGGATTTCTCTTGCAAACGGCTTTCTCCAAGAAACTCATGGAGCCTGACAACTTTCAATTTTTCCGTCCAAACACCCTCAGCTAAAGTCAATTCGTGCAAAGCCACGTCATGCTTATCACAGTATGATTTCAACTCCTCTGACAAAGGATATTGCAAACTGGAAAATGCTACAATACTTAAATTCATAATGATGGATTTAGGAATGAAAACTGAGCTGCATACTCATACATTCCTCTGTGTTTGGGTCCTGGAAAATGAAAAATGTAGGGCTTAGAACCCGTAAAATTATTTTTTAGTTCGTCATCCGTTACCGTAAAGCGGTCGGGTTGCGAAAACTTACCGTAACTCGTGAATATCTTATGGTCATAATCCAATCGAATCGAGTCAGGATGATTGACGAAATGCCGATGCAGGTTGACCTGATCACTACGCATCTTTCCGTTAATCCCCGATGCCTGAAACAATTCAAGGATTTTGCCTGCATAGCCCATGTATCCTCCGGAATTGAGGAAACGGTATTTCTTATAGCTGGACTGACTTGCCGGATATCTATAATAATAGTAGCGGTTCCAAAACAAGTGGGGAATTCCCTGTATCCTGAAATAATAATTGTCTTCCGAAGAAAACACTATCGGATGGCCGAAAGCCTTAAACTCCTGCTCCAGATCAGACACATCCCTTACAAAGTAGCTATCGTAGGCATCGGTAAAAAATACAAGCTCATCAGGATCTTGTTCTTTAAGAAACTGAGTCAGGTATATGATCTTGGTCCCATTACCCTGATAGGGCTGATTGAAACCCAATACTTCCAGTTCAATCCCAAAGTGATCACATGATTGCCTGAGCAAACGTAAACCATTGTTTTCCTGAGTAGCTACGGTTACAAATTTCATCAGCGGGCTAATATTTTTTGGAAGACTTCCTCATATTCCATGGCCATATGTTCCCAGGAAGAAGCATTTTCAATGGTGTAATTCCGAAATTGCTCCGCCAAATCTAATCTTTTCGAATCATCGGCTAGCAATTCCCTTATCGTTGATAACCACTGCCCTTCGTTTCCTGGTTCCAGCAGAATGCCGTTTTTGTCTTCTGTTATAGCGGATGGTATTCCGTCTGTTCGGGAAGCTATGCTCAACGTACCCGACATGACTGCTTCCAATGCCACGAGTCCGAACCCTTCAAAATCTCCGGGCACAGAAAGGTTAGGCATGACAAAAAGGTCTGCTAACATCAGTGTCTGAGCTACTTCATCATTATCCAGATCTGAAACATGAAAGACCCGATCTCCTAAATGTAATTCCTCGATTTTTTCATGTACAGTGATCTCATCGAGTGGTTTCCCATCTAGTAGTACCAATGTATTCCAAAGCGCACCTGGCAATAATTTTTCTGTTCGTCGTACGGTATCGTAATCGCCAAGCGTTGGACCGATGATGATGTAAATCACATCTTCCAGTTGAGGGATGATCTTACTGACCATCCAGGAAAACCCTTTACGTTTTACACTGCGTCCGATGGATACCAGTACTTTCTTTCCTTCAAAATCTACACCGAGCTTTTGAGCCAGCTGGGCCTTGTATCCCGTATCCACTTCCAAAGGTTTGAAATCCGGATCGAATCCATTTTTCACAGTGAATATTCGTTTTTCCTCAATTGCTCTCTTCCTGATCTCTTCCGTGGTACCATCGCTTACCGCAATCACCGCTGCGCTTTTATTCAAGTACTTACGCACCCATTTTTGGTAAAACCCTAACGGAAAAACGACATCCAGGCCATGGATCGTTACCGTAATTGGCTTTTTGGTCATCCAGAAAAGAGGTGTCAGAAAAAACGCCATCAATCCATCATTGGCATACACCAAATCGATGTTCGGATAACGTTTCAGAATATTCCTTGCCCGGAAACTTACGAGCAACAGGAATCCCAATTTTGAGGTACCGTGCTCATGTATGAGGTGATGGACCTTGTTATTCTTTTTGAGGCCCTTCACCAATTCGAAGCATTGCTTCTGCATGCCCCCGATCGAAGGTGGGTATTTGTGCGAAACGACCAGAATTTCCATCAGCGCGCAAAATTAAGCATTGTTGTGAGGAGATGGGTATATGGATTTAAAATTCAATGAACGACCCAGGTATATCTCTCTGCTTTGAACAGCAGCAAAGCCATCAAATACGTTGACTTCCGGGATTGTTACGCTGAAGGTTACGGGATCACCCGTCAGCTAATGCCCTGGATATATCAATGCGCAGTGCTTGTATAGCCGGTATGATGGAAGCCACAATGCCTATGAGCAAACACAATCCAAACAGATAATATTCCTGAGCCAGTATGGCCATGTTATTGAAGTCGAAATGGAACCTTTCCTCTGCCAAACCTGATACGATGAACAAACCGGCACGACTTGTCAGGATGCCAAGCAAAATGCCAGCAAGTGACATAAATACGCCTTCAAGCATCACCATCAGGAATAATTGTCGCGCAGTTGCTCCGTAGGACCGCATCAATGCCATTTCATATCGGCGTTCTTTGATGGCATTGTAAAGGCTGATGAAAATGCTGATGGCTGAAACGATCATCACCAAATAAGCAATCAAATTGAGCGTGTCGATCCCTACTCCCATCAATCCGATGAGGCGGCTCATCTCAAAGGAAGGAACAGCTGCCTGCATATTTGTTCCTTCATTGACCATTCTGGGTAAGCGAATAATTCCCATGGGTCCTCGGAACTTGATCAACATCGCCGTGATTTGCGGATCCTCATCAGCGGTATCCTCTCCGTGATCATGGACATCCCAAATACTTTCGGTGGCCGTCAATAACAGTTGATCCACTACCGTATTAGAACGTTCAAGAATACCTACTACTGTGAAATGTGCATGATCATGCACGTCACCACCTTCTACAAAGCCGTGTGCACTCGCAAATTCATCCCCTACTTTCAAACCTGTTTCCAAGGCAATCTTTGAACCAATCACCACCTCGAGTGACTTGTCCCATAGTTTGCCCTCCAGAAGGGATGCTTCATATAAGTCCAGGTATTCAGGTGTAGTGCCTACAATGCGATAGCCCCGATAAGAATCACCATACGATAACGGAATACCTTGAGCTACCAAACGGTTCTTTTTCAATTCCTCTGCCTCCGCGAGACTTATATTTCCCGTTGGGTTATCCACCTGAAAAACGGCAGATAGAATCAATTGAAGCGGACTGCCTTTGGCGCCCACCACCATGTCAATCCCCGTAATATTTTTTTTGAATTGCTCTTCGAGTTGGGTACTCATTAATAACAGCAGCGAAATCATAGCCACACCGAGCATCAGTAACAGCACACTCAATCCCGTGTTCAAAGGTTTGGCCAACAAATTCTTCCAACTAAGCTTGAAAATATTCATAGCGTAATGCTGTTTTGGAATTGATCTTTAAGTCGCGCATCGTGGGTGATCACGATCAAAGAAGCGCCGACCTCCGCAGATTGATCTTTCAAAAGTTGAATCACCTTCATACAATTTTCATCGTCCAGGCTTGAGGTGGGCTCATCAGCCAAAATAATTGATGGTTTGTTGACCATCGCCATCGCAATGGATGCTCGTTGTTGCTGTCCCTGACTTAGTTTTCTAGGGGTTTTATTCAATTGGGGTAACATATCCAACTGCTCCAGGACTTCTTTTACCCGACTTATGTCTTGCTTTTTACCCGCTAAATGTTGCACTAAAAAAAGGTTCTCTTTCAAGTTCAGGGACTGCACAAAATGTGGTTTTTGGTACACCAGGCCCATGTGTTGTCCCCTAAACCGATCCAACTGAGCGGTAGAGAGTTTAGACAGCTCTTGTCCGTCTATGGTGATAGAACCGGCCTTCGACCTAAGGATACCCGCCAACAAGTGTAGCAAAGTGGTTTTCCCTATCCCGGATTTTCCCAACATCAATAAATGTTCGCCCGATTGAAGAGCTATGTCCGGGAAATCAAAAGAGGTCTCCGAAGAATATTGAAACGCCAGCGATTGAGTTTGGATCATTGTATTCCCTATGATTAACTAAACGAACTTCTTTATTCGAATGTCAAGTCTATGCAACAAGTCACCAATATTATTTCACATAGGATCAAGAACAAAATCTACACCCCTCCTTCCTGGCAATTTTACACCAAAGGTCAATGAATCCCGTGATCAAATCAATGACAAATTCAATTACCATTAATCTACATACCACTGCATTGCTTCGCATGTTTGAGGATTCGGGAAAATTCAATGATCAGAAGTTCGGATTTCCTGGGATTTAGCCATTAGATTTAGTCTAATGATCAGGACCTACAAGTCGGGTATGAAAGCTTTTTTTGGCATTGGTCTTCTTTTAAGTTCCATTTTGTGCCAGGCTCAGCAAAACCAAACGATTGATTCTTTGCTTGCGATACTCGAAAATGCTATCTCTCAAGAGGAACAAATCAATGTCTCAATTGAGATCGGAAAGATCTATAATTTGAATGGCCGCTATAGTGCAGCCGATTCCTTGTTTGATCAAGTTATTTCTCAATCGGAGCAAGTCCGGTTCTCCGAGGGCCAACTAGAAGGCTACCTGGGTAAAGCACAGAGTCAATACTATCTGGGTAAATATGAAGAAGCGTTAAATACCTACAACAAAGCAAATGAAGCAGAGGACGACAAAACGTCCATTTCCATCAATAATGGCATTGGCAACATCTTATACACCCAGGGTCAATATGATAATGCTACGGATTACTTCCTTAAATCCCTGGAGCTTGCCAGCACCATTGACGATTCACAGAACTTATCCCGAACTTACGAAAAGCTTGGAAAGAACTATCGGTTTCAAGGCCGCTATCAGGAAGCCCTGGAATGCTACCTTGAGTCCGTCAAAATAGCCCTGGAATTACAAGACAATGATCTACTGGCTAAACTGTATAACAACCTGGGGCTTGTCCATGCTGATCAATCACAATACGATCAGGCCATCGAGTATTATCTCAAATCGATCGATCTGGAAGACCAAGTGACCGATGCCACGATTGCCTTAGATGCTTACTTCAATTTAGCAGGCACGTATTCGGATCTTCAGGAATTTGATAAAGCATTGTCTTACATCAATATCGTGTACGAGTATGACAAAAAAACGAATTACGTCTGGGGACAAGCCCTTGACCTGAATTACATTGGGACCATTCACTTCCGGCAAGGGAACTACCAACTTGCCATAGACTATTATCTCGAGTGTCTAAGACTATTTGAAGCCATAGGAGCGGAAGGGAATTATCTGGATCCTATGATCAGGACGGCCACAGCCTATTTGGAACTTCGACAGCCTGATCATGCCAAACAATACCTGAACCGAGCCTTGAAAACGGCAGACAAAACAGGATTACTGGAATACAAAATGTACATCTATGAGCACCTATCAACTGTGGAGGAGCAACTGAAGAATTTTGAAGCAGCCTACGCTAACCACATCGTATATAAACAATTGGCGGACAGCCTGGCCAATCAGCAGGAAACTAAGAAAATTGCCAGACTTGAAGCTGAATTCGAATTTCAACAGGAAAAAGATTCCATCAACTTCAATTTCGAAAAAGAGCGCATAAACCTGAATGCAGACATCAAAAGAAAAACGTTGGTCCAGCGCTTCACGCTAGCGGGCCTTGCCCTGGCGCTATTGTTGATCCTTATTGTCATTAGATTCTATCAATTGAAAAGCAATTCCAACAAACTGTTGTCGGAGAAGAACCTGGTGATTTCTGAAGCGCTGAAAGAAAAAGACAGTCTGATGAAAGAAATCCATCACCGGGTAAAAAACAACCTGCAAATCGTTTCCAGTTTGCTAAACATTCAGTCCAGGTTTGTCAAAGACCAACAGGCACAGAAGTCCATTCAGGACATGAAAAACCGGGTAATTTCCATGTCATTGGTTCATCAGAATCTTTACAACGGCAAAAGTGTCACTCATGTCTATGCAGATGAGTACCTCGCTAACCTGGCCGATTCAATTTATCGAACCTTCAATGATTTTGAAGAGCCTGTAGACTTTGAAACGGATATTGCTCACGTGGAAGTAGGCTCAAATCAAGCCGTGAAACTTGGTCTGATCACAAATGAGATTTTGACCAACGCTTTTAAACATGCCTTTCCTGAACATTTTGATGGTAAGCCAACCATAAGGGTACGCATGAATCGGGTAAACACCAGCATCAGGCTGGAAGTTGAGGACAATGGCGTAGGATTCAACGGAAATAACAACGAGGAATCTTATGGTTACAAAATGATCAAATCATTGACCCGATCCATGAATGGCTTTCTGGATATCAAGGAAAACGGGACCACAAATATTACGCTGGAGGTTCCGTTGAACGATGAAGTTTAATGTTTCACAGATTATTGTAGTATTTGATCGTCTGATTAAGGGCTTTGAAGTCCAACTTGCCCTGAAATTCTTTTAGGTGATGGACTATGGCTAAAGCTTTATTTAATCGACTATTGGTGTTTTTTACCTTTGCCACAATGTAAATGAGGCTTCGCTGCTTTCCCTTGGTCAAGGCATGGAAATGTTCACTTCCTTCATCATCCTGATTCAATAACTCTCTCAGCTCATCCGGCATATCGAGCCCATATTCACTGGTATCTTTTTCGATCACCAATTCTACCTGGACTCCCGTATGTAGTCCTAACTTATTAACCAGGTTCTGGTTCATCATGATGAAATACCCCATCGGATTCGGCATCAGAGCGGCCTGAATGGTCTCCTGCCCATTGATAGTACAGATCACCCGGCGATCATTTCCTTCGATGAATTGCTGTGCAAACTCATGCGAAACAGGCATATGGTATCCCCATATCGGGCTGTCACTGAAATGTTCGAGAGTTGTGGAATATTTCATTTCTTATGAAGGACTAAGTTAAGAAATGAAATCCTATTGGTCAGGGGTAATCATTAAGGATGCATGACGTTAAGTTTTTGTTAAGCCGGACAAAAATAGCAATGACTCCTTCTATTTTCGTGGCATGAAATCCCTTCAAATCACCCTGATAGCTTTGCTGTTTTTTCAGTGCCAGCAGCCCTCCGAAAAGACAAGTATTCAACAAGACCCGCCTGCGACATTCACCATCGCTTTTGGTTCATGTAATCAACAAGATCTTCCCCAGCCTATGTGGTCTGAAATCGTAAAAGAACAACCTGATCTGTGGGTTTGGCTGGGAGACAATATCTATGGGGATTCTGAAATTGTTGACACGTTGGTGGCCAAATACAACCGTCAAAACCAACATGAAGGCTATCAAAAACTATTGACCACAACCCCGATCATTGGCACCTGGGACGATCATGATTATGGAAAAAATGATGGCGGTGTAGAATTCGTCTCCAAACAAGCGAGTCAACAGGCCTTATTCGATTTTCTTGGGGTCGCCGCTGATGATCCGGTCAGAAACCAGGAAGGCGTTTACAATGCCCATACTTATACGATCGGTAACGCTAAAGTCAAAGTGATCTTATTGGATTCAAGATATCACCGTGGTACTTTAGATCGGATCGATGGCGTATATCAAACCAATGAATCGGGGACCGTTCTGGGAGAGGTACAATGGGACTGGCTTGAAAAGGAATTGACGGATTCCGACGCTGATGTTCATCTGATTGGCAATGGAATTCAGGTCATTTCAATGGAACACCGATTCGAGAAGTGGCAAAACTTCCCAAATGAGCGTAAAAGACTATTTGAACTGGTTAAGAAAACGCAAGCTCGCGGCGTGATCTTTTTGAGTGGTGATCGACATATTGCCGAAGTTTCAGAATTGGATTACGATGGTATCGACTACCCTTTGCGAGATTTTACTTCTAGTGGCTTAACTCATTCTTATGAGGCCGCTGGCGCTGAAGTCAACCGTTATCGCATCAGTCCATTGGTAGGCATGAAAAATTATGGCCTCCTTACATTTACTGCACAAGGGACTGGACTTCTGGTAGAAGCAAAGATCAAAGGTTTAAATGATACCACCTTCTTCCAAAACCCCTGGGAATACCCAGTTATCGGCAACTAAGCGCGTCGAACGATCGATTTCAGGTCGTTGAGTTGTTTCATGGCGACTTCAGTTTGTCGAAGCTGAGCTTGTGCCCGATGCCTATTCTGGTCTGGGTGATGCGTTTTGTAATAGATATCTCCTTGTAAGAAATCTGTCAGGAAACGGATGCCCATGATCAAAGACATCAATGGGATGGAATAATGTAGGGTATCCAGTTCTTCTCGTGACAATCCATCTCGGGTAGATTCGAGGTAACCTGCGCTGAATGCCTGGATACGCTCCTTATCGATGCCAACAAATTGTAAATCCGCTTCGTCTTCTGCCGCTGTAGAACAGGCGGTCCTGATCGCATCTCCAAAATCGTAATGTACGATACCTGGCATCACCGTATCCAGGTCAATCACACATTGGGCTTTTCCCTGTTGGTCAAAAAGGACGTTGTTAAGTTTCGTGTCATTATGAGTTACACGTGATGGCAGGTGGTTTATGAATCCAAAATCGGTCAAAGAGCCATACTTATACACCAGTTCAATTTCCTTTTCTACCTGAGCTTTACGGGAATCATCCGCTATTTGCAGTGCGTCTTTGAATTGCCGGAACCGGAATGGGAGACTATGAAAATCAGGAATGGTCTCAACCAATTGGCTGGGATCTAATCCACTTAATCTTTTCAGGAACTCACCAAGTACGCTACCTCCTTCATAAACCAGGTTGACATCCGTCAGGGTGTCATATGAAATAAGTCCTTCTAAAAAATTGAACATCCGCCAATAAGCACCCTCATACGCAAAATAGGGAACACCTTTTTTAGTAAGGATCAGCGCCAGATTGTAATGACCTGATGCATTTTTACCCAGGAAATCTGTGACGAGTTGAATGTTCTTCATCATTCCCGACACATCTGTAAAAACCTGATGATTGATCTTCTGCAACAGGTAATCTGGAGCCTCCTGATCCTGATTTACTACATGGTAAGTTTCGTGAATGTGCCCATTTCCATGGGCCTTGATTTGATCAACTGCACCTTCGACCTGAAACTGTTCTACGACTTCCTGAAGCTCCATGCGGCGCAACTTAGTTTTTGGAAACTAAAAGTGCAAGTAATAGAAGTCGCGCTCGTTTTTCTATTGAAAAACTTAACTCAACGTTTCAAACCACTTCAGAAATCCCCCCGCCCCCCTTTCTAAGGGGGAGTTATTTCTTTTATGAAAATAACTTGAAGTACCCTATTGCGTCAGGCGCAGATCCCCATAAGTTGAAGCAATTCGGATGCGTTTTGAAGCATGTCCTCCTCCGATTTTTGCTTTGTAAGATTCTTTTCCCTGTTCTTTTATCCGCAGGCTGTAATCTATATCTACTCCTAACGCACGCATCGAAGCGTATTTGAAGTCCGCTGTAAACTCTGCTTTTAAATCTTCCTCAAGGTCGATATTGTAACTTCCGTAATTGCCTTCAATATCGATGAATTCAAAATTCTCCGATACATTATCAATGCTGAAGTCTGAGGCATATTTGGCAAGCATGTCCAATGACTGCTCTAACGATTCAATGGTAAAATCTGTGAAGTGGACATTCACATCCATTTTCCCAACCGTACCAAATTCTGCCTGCCCATACCGGCTTCTCATATCAACACGAATTACCTTCCCAATTTCCAATTCGGAATACTGTTGGTCCAGTTCCAGTTCTTTTGCTTCATCCAGGGAGAAGAAGTTCATATATTTCAATTCAATCCTGCCATCACCAAAAGCCTGCACATCCCCTTTACCAAAAGAAAGTTTGAGCTCACCCCCTTTAGCCAGGTTTCCAGCTTTTAGGTCTCCGTAACTCAGGTCAATATCAACCTCTCCCGCCCGGTCATCCAGATAAATATCGCCGTAGGCATTTCTGACCTCTAATGGATTCGCACGGGGTAGTTTGATGGTATAGTTAATCTCGAATTCCTCGTTATTACGTGTATTGAGGTCATTATTGGTTCGCATATAGACACCACCCCCCTGCTCCTGAAAATCAATGGTGATATCTTCCAGCATCTCCTCCAGTCGGTTGTCATAACGGCTTTCCACCGTGATCTCTACTTCCACCTCAACCGTAGACTGATCCCACGTGGTAACATGTACCTGACCAAAGGAATTCTTCACACTGATCATATCCTCCGTGCTCACCTCAAAGGTCTTATTAATGGTTTTGCTTTTTTCATCTCGACCTTCATCCACCGGGATAGAGGCCATAAAAATCAATGCCAAACTAAATAGAAGCAGTTTCCTCACTTTCATCAGCATATTCATCAAGTCTTTCTAAAATTTCAATTTGTCGATCCATGATCCGCATCCTCAAACGCAAATTGGAAAGCATGGCGTCAATGAGTTTCTGATCCCCCTTTTTGCTTTCAAAGGTTGATCTGAGTTCCAGATACAAATCATCTAGCTCATTCATGTCATCCAGGAATTCCCGATGCAAATCTCCATGAATCTCATAGGAGTCGATCTGAGTTTTTCGCTCCGATATCAACTGACTGTAGAATTGCTCTGCTTCAGTAAACTCAGCAACCAATACAGACGCCTGATCCATTGGTTGTTCCGGTTGCTTAAATCGATCTACGAGTAACACTATGGTAGAAAACAAAAAAAGCATGGCCGCAACTTTCCAATAAGACCACCAGGAGGTTTTCTGTACTGTAGGCAATTCAAGTTCAATCCGATTCCACAAATCCTCAGAAGGCTCGTCGGAATCAAATGCTCCTTTATTTTGGTTGATGAACTTTTCTAATTTGTCACCCATAATTCAATGCTTTTCCCAGGATATCCCTGAGTTTTTTCTTGGCGCGGTTATATTGTGATTTGGACGTTGATTCCGTAATCTCCAATACTTCAGCAATTTCTTTGTGATCGAACCCTTCTAACAAATACATGGTCAGTACCGTTTTGAACCCTGTGGGCAATTCAGCTATGGCTCGTTTGACCAGTTCCAGATTAAGATCGGGTCCGTCATCTTCGTTCCATTCAAAATAAAATTCTGATTCCGATTCTGACAACAATTGTGTCTCTTTTCGTTGCTTGGTTCTGCTAATGGATTTATTGACCACTATTCGCTTCAACCAGGCTCCAAAAGGTGCATCTTCCCGATACCTGTCCAGGTTTCTGAAGGCGCTTACAAACGCGTCTTGCAAAATATCCTCGGCTTCTTCCCTATTACCCAATATTCTCAAAGCCGTATTGAACATGGCCTTATTGTACAGTTGATAGATACGATATTGTGCCACGCGATCATTATCACGACACTTATCGATCAATTCCTGATGAATATTCAACGTACTAGCAGCCAATTTTCAATCAAATTCTTCTAAAAGACATATTAATCTCAGCGCGGTTGCATAATCTATTCAATATCTTTTTAATCTTGGGTATGGAGAATGCTTTTATGATTGTCTTATAGGAGATGAAACGGATCTCAATACCATTGATATTCCTATTTGCTTCCTTTACCGGACTTGCACAGGAAACCGATACCCTACAAATCGAACCCGAACCTAAAACAGGATTCTGGCAAAATGTGACCTCCCTTTACATCGGCCTGGGGACCGAAGCTGCTGATACTCCGGATGGAGTTGAGCCTTCTGTCCAATTGCAACTGGGGGCCGAATACAAGAAAATTCATTTTGGATTTACTGCCCTCGATTACGTCGGGGAATATCAACAAAGACTGATCTTTCCCAATCAGTTTTCGATGCTATACCGGCACGGTGGAGCTTATGTAGGGTACGATATCTTTCGCACCAATTTCGTCCATGTAAATGGACTGCTCCAATTCACCCATGGAGATGTAGTCTGGCAACGAGTGAGCACTGGCGAGGATGTCTTTAGAGATAAAATGACCATTTGGCAACCCACCTTGCAATTAGAACTCAATCCGGGTTTTCTCCTTTCAGGATACGTTAACGTAGGATACAGACAGGTCAATGGGCTGGAATTACCAAGGATCAGTTCCGAGGACTTTTCCGGACTAGTAGTTCAATTTGGTATTCGTTTAGGTCTATTTAGAAAAACAAAAAAAGCTAGCACCGAAGATGAAGAAGATTTGTAATCTAATTGTTATCGCGCTTTTGTTTAGCAGTTGTTTTGTTGGAGAAGAAACGCCACCAGATCAGGAGGTATGGAATTACGCCCTACCCTCTGAAGTAGGCATGAGTGATGCATTGCTCCTAAATCTGGATACCATCACCTCCTTTGGAACCTTCGATCCTGTACGCTCCATGATTATCATTAAAGATGATCAACTTGTTTTTGAAAACTACTATGCCGGGGATGATCGGAATACCGTAAGAAGTCTACTACGGAGCTCTCCGATCATTACTATTCTTGCCATAGGCATCGTCTTCGATGAGGGTCTGTTGCCAAGGCTGGACATCCCTATTCAATCTGTACTGGACACGGAGTACGACGACATATTCGCTGCGAATGCGCTGAAAAGAGGAATCACCATTGAACACTTATTGACCCATCGAAGCGGATTCAGTTGGAATGAATCGATCACTTCATTACAGAACCCGAGCAATGACCTGAATATCCTGCTCAGCACCCCTGACATGGTTCGGTTTGTGCTGGAAAAAGACATGGAAGCAGCACCCGGGGTAAGGTTCAATTACAACACAGGGACCGCCATCGTATTGGCTAAAATCGTGGAGCAAGTTTCAGGTCAACCATTCACCGAATTCGTTGAGGAACGCATTTTCGGACCAATGGGAATTACGGATTATACATTAACTACCGATCCTAGGGGCAATGTGAACGCCGCTACAGGTCTTAGTTTACGGACCCTGGATGTGACCAAAATTGGGTACCTGTATCTAAAGGAGGGTTTGTGGCAAAATGAGCGGATCGTATCCAGTCAGTGGATCCAGACATTGAGCACGCCACAATCCATCATCACCAACAATGTGAATTATGGTTATTTCTGGCAGGTGTTTTCGGATAACATCACATTTATTCCCTTATTCCAGCCAAATGACACTTATTTCTTCTCTCAGCACATATATATCAATCCATCTCAAAACCTTCTTATTACCTTTAGCACGGAAAACATTGCCTTGGGCATCGTTAACAATTCTATGTTCCTGTATAGTGAGGTCGTGAGGCCTTTGGTGCTTTAATAAGTGTATGTCTGAACAAGATCTGATTGATTTTCAACAAATCAAAAGCGGAGATTTAAGGGTCTACGAAAGCTTCTTCCGGAAAAACTACGCGGATATCGTTAGGTATGCACACAAGTTTGTCCGGGATAAACTCATTGCCGAGGAAATCGCACAAGAAGTCTTTATGTATCTCTGGGAAAAGCGAGAGGTGATCAATGTGCAGAGTTCACTCAAGAGTTACCTATACTCCGCCACCAAAAACAGATCCATCAATTATTTGAAGCTGGAACTACCGAAAGTTCAGGCACAAATGGATATAGGGGAATTTGAGATCGGGATACAATCAGAATACGTAGAAAAAGACCGAAGCAAGTACATCGAAAAGGCAGTAAAAGCAGCCATTGACGATTTGCCTAAAAAATGTCGGGAGATTTTCATACTGAGCAGAAATGCGGGACTTACGTACGATGAAATCGCTGAAGACCTGGATCTGTCCAAAAAAACTGTTGAGAATCAAATGGGCATTGCGCTTAAGAAATTGAGGGACTCATTGAGGCCTGTTATGGAAATTTTGAAAAAAAGTTGAAAAAAGTGAAACAAAATTTAGGGGTGCTTTCAAATTGAATTGACCTGTAATCAGAAATGGACCACCAAATCCTTCAGACATATAACCAAACACATTATCAGGATAAATCCTCGGACCCTGCAGATCAGGAGATTCTGGACCTGTATGAATTAACAGAACCTGTTGATTTAGAGGATATTAACGTCGATGATGCCTGGTCCCAGTTCTCTTCGTCCATTGCTGAAAAAGAAACCCCAACCAAAGTCATTGATTGGCGACCGTTGATGAAAGTAGCCGCTGCGGTAATCATCGCGGTAGGTATCGGACTATTCACTTACAATAATGTAAGCACATCGGAAATCTCAGATCAGATTGCGATGATCCAAGTGAAATCCGAAGCAACGAAGAAAAACGTGACTTTGCCAGATGGTACAATAGTCTGGATGAATGAAGGAAGTGTTCTTTCCTATCCCGCATCTTTTGATGGAGCGAGAAACGTACAATTTGACGGTGAAGGTTTCTTCGACGTGGCGAAAGACAGAAAGCGATTCATCATTACCACTCCTCAGACGCAAGTCGAAGTATTAGGCACGGCCTTCAATCTGAACACCTCGAATAAACAACAGACTACCGTTACCGTAACCGAAGGTGTTGTTTCCTTTTCTTCAAAAGATCAACAAACCAGGATTACAGCCGGTGAAGAAGGTGTTTTCACCAAGTCGTCCAAAAAAATTGCCTTGAATCAAAGTCCTGATGTCAATGCCATGTCCTGGAAAACCGGCCGTTTCGTATTCAAGAATACAGAGTTATCAAAAGTTGTTACTTATTTGAATGGCTACTATCAGGAGCACATTGAAATTGACACTAAAATGTCTTCTTGTAAAGTGACTGGAACTTTTGACAAACTACCACTAAAGGAAGTTTTGCAGGAAATTTCCATCGTTCTATCCGCAGATGTGACAAATAAAGGAGAATCCTTCCTGATTTCCGGCGAGGGTTGTTGACATCCTTTTAATTTTGCGCTCGTTTGATTCTGGAAACGAGCTGAATGAATCGTCGGTTAGGAGCCTTCTACATCTTTTTTCTCTTTTTCACCTTTTTTATTTCTGATACGAAAGGTCAGAGCAATTCCGCTGTATACCTGGACCAGCCCACTTATACTGTTGAGGCATTGATATCGGAACTGGATCGTCAACTAGCAGCTACCCTTGTTTACAGCCTTGATAAGCTGCCCAATGTGACGATCGATCTCAAAAAAAGCAGTTACACCCAGCGTGAGATTCTGAAAGTGCTGAAAAGAAAAGGCATAGCTTCCATGATCAGGAATGATCGCATTCTTCTAACCAGCAATAACCTCCCAGGAAAACCCAAAAACTTCACTTTGTCGGGATTTGTTCGTGATGCTCAAACCGGAGAAGCACTGATCGGTGCCAATGTATTCACCGAGGATAATGAAAACGGCGTGATAACGAATCGTTATGGCTACTATTCCATGACGCTTCCGGAAGGGGAATATGAGATCCTGGCCACTTTTATCGGGCTTGATGCTCCCAGAAATCTGGTCAACTTAAACAAGAACCGTACTCATCATTTTAGAATGGTCGAAAGGGTAGAAGAATTACAGGAAGTGGTCATTTCCTCGCGTCCTCCTTCTTTCAATATCAATGGTATCATTCCGGGTATTAATGCCATTGATTTTACTACAGACAATCATATCCCCTACTTTATGGGTGAAGTAGATGTCTTTCAGGGGAGCCTGCTCCTACCGGGTATCAAGATTCTGGGAGAAGAGGCTGCTGGCATCAACGTACGAGGTGGAAATATCGATGAGAACCTGATCTTACTGGATGAAGCACCAATCTATAATCCTACGCATTATTTCGGCCTGATCTCTGTATTTAACCCTGAAGCAGTCAATGACATCCAATTCCTAAAAGGATTTTTTCCGGCACAATATGGTGGCAGGGCTTCATCAGTGATCAGTGTTCACCAGAAAGAGGGCAACGATCAGGAGTATCACTTTGCAGGAGGCATTGGCTTGCTTTCCGCTCGATTGCTGGCGGAAGGCCCTATCAAAAAAGGCAAAAGTTCCTTCTTGGTATCCGGCAGACAGTCCATTCTGGACCCAACGGAATTAGGCCCGGATAACGTCAACCGAAATTCTAACACCTCGTTCCGCGATGTGAACATTAAAATGAACTGGAAACTCAATGAGCGAAATACCTTTTATGTATCCAGTTATCTGGGACAGGATCAAAACCGCACCAGCTTCGATTCCAGACGGAACTGGGGCAATAGTACATTGACTCTTAGATGGAACAAGCAATTCGCCAAACGTATTTTTGGCCATTTCTCCGGTGTACTGAGTACGTATCAGTATACAATCATTGACCCCCGTGAAGCAGGTAGCTTTAAAGGACAGTTTCGTATCACGGATTATACCTTAAAGGCAGATTATTCCTATTTTGTTTCACCAAAATCGCAGTTTGATTTTGGTGCCACAACCACTTTTCATCGCTTATCTCCAGGAACAAGAACTCCTTTTGACCCAGACGATTCCTCCACCAATCCATTGGAATTAGATTCAGAGCACGGTTTCGAATCAGGCATCTATTTATCACATCAGTGGCAAATTCGACCCGACCTTGAAATCCTCTACGGAGCACGGTTCAGCAGTCTGCACAATATCAGCCTGGGCACTTCAGAAATTTACAGATACATACCGAATGGACCCAAGACTGACGATACCATTGCCGATACCGTACAAGTTGGTAACTGGGAATTGATCCGGGATTTTTTCAATCTCGAACCTCGGGCTTCTTTGAATTGGCGACTTAAGGAAAATGCCTCCATAAAGGCGGCCTATAATCGCACTTATCAATACATTCACTTGATTTCAAACACCATTACTCCAAGTCCGACAGACATATGGAAGTTGAGTGACCGAAATATCGAGCCTACCCAAACGGATCACTTCTCATTAGGCTATTACCGCAACTTTTCGGACAACAATTGGGAGTCTTCTGTCGAGCTGTTTCACAAAGAAATCAGGAACATCATTGATTATAAGGATGGCGCCGACCTGTTGTTTAATCCCAATCCTGAAACGGAATTCTTAAACGCAAGAGGACGGGCTTATGGACTTGAATTCTTCCTGAAAAAGAATACCGGAGCGACCCGGGGTTGGGTCAGCTATACGCTTTCCAGAGCCGAGAGGAAAGTGAAAAGCAACTTACCAGAAGAAACCATCAATGATGGGGCATTTTTCCCTGATAACAATGATAAGACCCACGACTTTTCCGTGGTGGTTTTGCATCAATTTACCCCCAGGTTAAGTTTTTCAGGCACCTTTAATTACAGCACGGGACGCCCAATCACCTTACCTGCGGGCAAATACACATTTGAAGGCAATTCCATTCCGCATTTTACCGGAAGAAATCAGGATCGCTTAAGCGACTATCATCGTCTTGACCTTTCCGCACGACTGGAAGGCAAAAAAGTGCGATCAGATGGTAAAGTCCGAAAATTTGCTGACTCATGGACTTTAACCTTGTACAATACGTACGCTCGAAGAAATGCGTTCTCTTATATATTCAGAGAGGATCCTGATGTAGCCGGGCAGACTGAGATCGTACGTTATTCCGTACTTGGGAGCATCTTTCCATCATTGACCTATAATTTTAAGTTTTAGCATGAGAAAGGTCGTTTATTTATTGACAGTGCTACTGGTTCTCGGATGTGAAGATCCCATTCAAATCGATTTACCGACCAATGCTAATCTTATCGTTGTGCAGGGTTGGGTGACCAATGAATTAAAAAACCATGAAGTGGTGCTGACCCGTACGCAGGAATTCAATGATCAATCGGGACCTTCATATGTCAATGGGGCCAAGGTTACTGTGTTTGACAATCAAGGTGATCCATTCATTTACCAGCAGGAAGAAAATGGGACTTATCGTTCTATTGAAGCATTCGAAGGTCAGATAGACGCGATATACAAAATAGAGGTCATTTTGCCCGAAGGCGATACCATTGACTCTCCGCCAGTGCTGATGCCGCGTTTGGTAACCATCGATAGTGTGGTCTTCAATTCAGATGAGGAATTGTCCAATGAAAACCCAAACTTGCTGGAAATCATAAATTTCCCTGTCACATTTGCACAGGACCCCCCAGACATCCGCAACTACTATCGTTGGAAGATCTCCAAGAATGGTATTCTTTTCAATGCGCCTAATGACCTGGAATTGTTGGATGACTCTGCGATCAATGGCAATTTCTTTCCCAATGAATTTCGGAGCTTCAGATTCGAATTTGGAGATACACTTCAAATAGAAATGCAGTCCATCACGGAAGAGGCTTTTGACTTTTTGAGTCTTTTAAAAAACCAGACAACACTACTCGGCACCGCATCAGGCACGTTACCCGCAACCATTACAGGCAATCTCAGAAATCGGACCAATGAGGATCAGATCGTATTGGGCTTTTTCGGCTGTGTGGCTACCTCTTCGGCAGAATTAGTACTGCTGGAGGAATGACGGCACAATCTTTGGGGGTTTTAGACAAGTTAATTGTCTTATATACGTTATGATTAAAAAGTTGATAATAGTAATGGTCTCTGTAGCACTGGCCTTTGTGGGTGTGCTATTGAGCAGAAAAGTGAACTTGAAATCTTCTAAATAAAAGATTGCAAGATGTTAGGCAGAAAAATCAAAATATCTAAGGGCTTGAATCGATTACTGCTGAGAAAGAATGTTCAACATTTTCAGGGTTCACGCGAATTGTTTCTCGAGAACCCTGATTATTCCAATCGCTACAACGAAGGTTTTACAGAGGCCCAGTTACTGGCCATCGCCTATCGAAACGATAAGTAGTCATTCCCTCAGATCATCATTTCAGGTATTTCTCCTTCTACGATAAGTCGACCCTCCGTGGCTTGCTGAATCTGTTCTACTGAAACGCCTGGTGCGCGCTCAAGCAGTTTAAATCCATCCGTGGTAATGTCCATCACTGCCAGGTTGGTAACTACCTTTTTCACGCAATTCACACCGGTAATTGGCAGTGTACACTTTTTGAGGAGTTTAGATTCACCCGCTTTGTTGGTATGCATCATGGCCACAATGATGTTTTCCGCTGAAGCTACCAGGTCCATCGCTCCTCCCATGCCCTTCACCAGTCTGCCTGGGATCTTCCAGTTGGCAATATCTCCATTATCTGCTACCTCCATCGCCCCTAAAACCGTGAGTTGCACATGTTGCCCGCGGATCATCGCAAATGACGTAGAGGAATCAAAGATAGAAGCACCCGGAAGTGTAGTCACTGTTTGCTTACCGGCATTGATCATATCCGCATCTTCCTCCCCTTCAAAGGGAAAAGGACCCATGCCCAGCAATCCGTTTTCTGATTGAAACTCAACACTGATCCCTTCAGGAATATAATTGGCCACCAAAGTAGGGATTCCGATACCCAGGTTTACATACCAGCCGTCCCTTAATTCCTGAGCGATTCTTTTTGCAATACTATTCTTATCAAGCATCTTCTTTCAATCTTGTGGTTCGTTGTTCAATTCTTTTCTCATACCTCTCGCCCTGAAAGATGCGCTGCACAAAAATTCCTGGCGTATGAATGAAATTGGGATCTAATTCTCCGGGCTCCACTAATTCTTCCACTTCGGCAATGGTGATCTTACCCGCCATAGCCATTGGTGGGTTGAAATTTCGGGCGGTTCCTTTGTAGACGAGGTTACCCATTTTATCGCCTTTCCAGGCCTTTACAATGGCATAGTCGGCCGTTAAGGCACTTTCAAGGATATGAGGTTTACCGTTAAATTCTCGAACTTCCTTGCCCTCCGCAATTTCTGTCCCGTAGCCGGCAGGCGTAAAAAAAGCTGGAATACCTGCACCTCCAGCCCTACAACGCTCAGCCAATGAGCCTTGCGGAATCAAATCGACTTCCAATTCCCCACTGAGCATTTGCCGCTCAAATTCTTCGTTTTCTCCTACGTAAGAAGAAATCATCTTACGGATCTGCTTCTTTTGAAGTAAAAGCCCCAGGCCAAAATCATCTACTCCCGCATTATTTGAGATACAAGTCAACCCGCGGATATCTGCTTCCACCAGGGCCTGAATACAATTTTCGGGGATACCACAAAGGCCGAAACCACCGAGCATCAAGGTCATGTCATCCTTAATGCCAGCAATGGCTTCTTTCGCGCCACTAACTACTTTGTTCATTGAAATGGGTTAAAAGTTGTTGCAACAAATAATTATTGCAATTTCAATGAAATTAAGCAGATTTCGAACTTTAATTTGACTTAAGGTGATTTTGTAATGACGATTACCAAATAGATCGCAGTTCAAAGACAGATCCCTCCACCAATACCGCTTCAGGTCCCGATTGAAAAGTCAGTGATGTCCAGGGTTCGCTGGGGAAAAACAACTCAGTCATCACGACTGTGCCATTATCCGCAAAAACTTCAACGCTTGACCGGTCTAACCAGATATTGATCGGCATTTGTGGTACTTCTGCGATCCGGTCAGCATAATGAATATCTCCGAATCCCTCGTAAAAAGAAGTATCACCGGCAAGCGATCGATCGATGAAAAAGGTATCACGATTATCCTGATAGCCGATAATCAAAGATTCTCCAAGCCGATTACTAAAAGTCATCCTCCAGGAACGACCTTGTCCATTGGTGATATCTGTTACGGTAAATTCAAAGTTCAATAATGTGCTATCTCCCATCAGTTTATCCGTCCAGTCTGCTGCCCCGGCAATGACTGTCCGATTAATGTCCACTGCTCTGGTTCTTAATAGTTGCATCTCCTCTACGGGCCTGGAAGCCAATAGGTGGCCATGCTTTTGGGTAGGATAAATTGCCAATTGTCTAGGCAGCGTCATGGCACTTCGCCACATTTCCGTGGGCACTTTAGTGGCATAAAGCCAATTACTCATCCAACCCATAAAAATCCTTCTTCCATCTTGCTTGGGAATATCCGACCAGGTCACGCCCGCATAATTATCCCAGCCGTGATCAAGCCAACGGACCACTTCAGGTTCATTATCATTGATGAACCGCTTGCCACTGAATTGGCCGACAAAATACTGGGTATCCGATCCCCTGTCCCCTCCAGGGCCTATAGAAACCAGCATCACCCATTTCGGAACGCCATTCTGATCAATCAACTGGAATAGATCCGGACACTCCCATACGCCAAGATGGCTCCCCTGATCCGCACCAAACTTGCTCAGGCTTTCCCAATTTTTCAGGTCTGCCGATCCATAAAAACCTACCTGATTGCCTTCTGCCAGAATCATCACCCACTTAGCGCTTTGGATGTGCCAAAAAACTTTTGGGTCTCGGAAATCCACACTGGATTCTTCCGCTAATACCGGATTCTGATCATACTTTTCCCAGGTTCGCCCCTTGTCAACACTGTAAGCAACGCCCTGATACTGAAAATTGGTTTCACCCTCACGATTCGGGTCATGGTAGGTATAGATGGCCACCATTGGCGGGTTATCAGCTGTACCGAAGCCCGAGGTATTGTCCCAGTCTACTACAGCACTGCCTGAAAAGATATAACCCAATGAATCCGGATAGAGGGCTATGGGCAAATGTTCCCAGGAAACCAGGTCCTTGCTCACAGCATGTCCCCAGTGCATCGGGCCCCAAACCGTGCTTTCAGGATAATATTGATAAAACAAATGGTATTCCCCCTGATAGTAAACCATTCCATTCGGATCGTTCATCCATTTTTCCTGTGGCGAGAAATGAAATTGAGGGCGATGAGGCTGATTATAATCGTAGCTTACTTTCGTCTCAGTATTGGTCGTTTCATCTTTCTGAGTCGGTCCACATGCCGATACAAGAACAACACCTAATACTATGAACCAGCCTAAAGAGTTTTTTAATTTGATCATCCAGTTTTCATTTGACCAGCAGTTCCTCAAGTTCCTCCAAAGACTTGCCTTTGGTCTCTGGCATGAGAAACGCTACCCAAAGCAACTGCAAAACCATGAATCCCGCAAAAATGGCGAAGACAGTTGCCGCACCTATGCTGGAAAATAAAACAGGCACCATGGCTGGAATGATGGCCGCAAGTACCCAGTGAACGGAAGTACCAAAAGCCTGACCGGAAGACCTGACGTGATTGGGAAATATTTCTGAGATAAAAACCCAGATGATGGCTCCCTGTCCTATCGCATGGGCCCCTATGAACAGAAATAGCGCTGGAGGCACAATATTTGACCAACCATAAGCAAAGGCCATTGACGTGGTTGCAAGCGTAAGGATATAACCCACAGAACCAATGTACATCAATTGTCGTCTGCCTAATCGATCGATGAGTACTACACCCAGTATCGTGAATATAAAATTGGCAATACCAATACCAACGGTACTCAAGACTACTGCATCTTCTCCCAACCCGGCGGATTCGAAAATCCTTGTAGCGTAATATAACAAGGCATTGATACCACTGAATTGATTAAAAAAGGACAGGGCAAACGCCAGGGCCAGAGGGATTTTGAACTTGGCAGAAAACAACTTGTCTTTGGTCTTTTCCGGTTGATTCATGCTTTGCTGCACATTTTGAATCTCCGTTTCTACCTGGTCCGCAGGATATATGACCTGAAACACCTGTCGGGCAGCCTCTATGTCTCCCTTCTTTACGATCAACCAACGCGGACTCTTAGGAACACTAAATACCATCAATGTGTAAGCCATGGCCGGAAATGCCTCCATTCCGATCATCCAGCGCCAGGCATCAGATGATACGTATGTAGCAATCAGGCCATTAGAAACAAAGGCGATCAGGATACCAAACACCAGATTAAGCTGGTACAAGGCTACTAATTGTCCTCTTTTTTGTGCGGGTGCAATTTCAGAGATAAACGCGGGTGCTGCAATGGTCGAAGCACCTACCCCAAGGCCACCTAAAAACCTGAAAAACGCGAATAGCCAGGGGTCACTCACCAGGGCGGAACCAATAGCTGAAACCGTGTACAGGATACCGATGATGATCAAGGTATTTTTTCTTCCTAATCGATCATTGGGAACCCCTCCTAACATCGCACCAACGACCGTTCCCCACAGCGCTGAAGCAACCACAATCCACCCGTGAAAGGCGTCGTTGCTACCGAACAGGGTAAAAGAACTCCAAAGCTGCTGCAGGTCCTGTTCGGCGCCATTGATCACGATGGTATCAAAGCCAAAAAGAAAGCCCGCCAACGCAACGGTTATCGAATAATAAAGGGTTTTTCCCATGTTGATTAGGTCAGTTTAAAACCCGAAAATAGGATAAACCCAGGGGAAAGTTCCGAGGAAACGTTCCAAATTGGAGGTACAAACGGTCGGATTACTGCTTTATCCAAATCAGTAGGGAACTGGCATCCATAGCAATATCCATGGTTTTACCTCCTTTCAATCGGGTCAATCCTTTCGGTCCTCTGACACCTCGGAGATGATTGATTTGATCCGTAGTACCAATCAATCTCCAGTTTCCTTCAGGGATCTGTATCTGGCTGAAAATCTGCTCTGACTGATCAGCATTAAGCAATACCATGATCTTATCATCTACAACATAGCCCAGCATACTCTCTTTTTCGGGAGTGATCCACTGATAATACCCTTCTTCAACCGCTTCGGCTATTCTAAATACTTTTCCGTACTCGGAGAAGCGGAATTGATTCATGCCTTTCCAGAAATTGTACATGTTCTGGTAGTCATTCTTATTGTTACCTTCAGGTCTTTGTCCGACTGTTTCCCAAACAAATTGATTGGCCGTTCGATGATTGTAGGTATCTCGATATCCGTGCATGTAAGTCTTATATCCAGCTTTGGTTTCTTTGACTACCTCTCTTAAAGGAGCATGGGCTTTACTTCGCATGATCTCTGATCCCCCATGAGTCACAATCGGCCCTAGTGTGGTGTAAAGCAACGTTACCGCGATTTTGTATTCGTCTTCATCCACGTCATAACGACCATCAAAAGAGGGACCTCCAAATTGATCAGCCAACGCAAAATTGTCGTGGATATCCAGGTAACTGATACCACTCAAAGGGGTTTTATCATCTGGAAATTTATTGGCAAGCCCCTTCATGACATTCGCTCTTTCATCGAATTTCCCGCCAGGCCATCCCCTGTCTTTCAAGTGGTCTTTCAACTCAAACACCGGGCCCTTGAACGCATTTCTGGAATCATCCTGAAAGAATGTGATGGGCGCATCTTCTTTGTACCAATCCCAATCCGGATTCTCTTCATAATTCGGATCGTTCGACCCTATCCAGGCCTCTCCGTAAACGATCTTATCGCTGCCTATGGCCTGTTTTAGGGCCATCAATGTTTGCTGATCAATTTGTCCCGCTAAATCAATTCGGAATCCGTCGATACCAAACTCGTCAATGTAATATTTACACTGATCGATCAACCAGCGCTGGGTCATGGGACGATTTTCGGTTTTTACTTCATTGCCGTAGGCACCGATGTGATCAAAATCTTTGGTTCGGTAGTAATACTGTTTATCAATGCCATTAAAATTGAAATACCAGGCATTGGCATCCATGTTTTCGGCCGTATGATTCGGTACAATATCAATGATCACTGCGATATCTTCATCATGGAAAGCCTGTACGAGATCGCGAAATTCATCTCGTTCAGTACCTGGTTCCCTGCCTTTTGTGCGATAACGTGCCTCTACGGCCATGGCAAAGGACGTCCGGTAACCCCATTGGTAGTTTTCTTCACTGACACCTTGTTCGATCATATAGGGATCCTCCTTAAAAGACGCCTTCCAATCATCGGTGGGAAAATGCACATACTCCTGCACAGGCATGAGGTGTACCACGTTGATCCCCAGGTCCAGCAGGTAATCGAATCCAATCTTTTGCCCGCGACTATTTTTCAGTCCTCGGGTAACCATACCCTGAAACGTACCTTTATGTTGTTCAGGAACCGGTAATCGATCTGTAAAATCCTGAATGTGCACTTCATAAGCAATCACATCTTCCATTTTGGGAATGCCACCACTCAGCGGTGTAGCAGGTGTGGTCCTTCTCCAAATTCTTGCCTTTCCCCAGGTATCATCGCTCACCCGTGCATAAGGATCGTTGATGTGCACGGGGTTAGTTTCGTAAAAATGATTCCCCGGATCATCGGCTCCATGAATGGTAAAATCGTAATAAGTCCCATGCAAGTCTTCAGAAAATGAAGCTTCCCAAACGCCATCGCGATCTATTTTCATGTCAATGACCTCTCTGGCCGAATCATCATCTTTCCCGTTATAAAGGTAGAGTTTGACGAGCTCAGCTCTCGGGGCAAATAACCTCACAATTGTTTGATTGCCATCAATATTAGCCCCTAGTTCCTTTGTTGAAAACGTTTCTCTGAACCATCCATCGAAAGAGAGGTGTGTCCTGAGGTTTTGTTCGGGAATTTCAAGAAAATATACGCGACGCTTGTCCAGGGGTTGAGCGGGAGTGATCAGCGTCGTGGCTGCTCCATTAGGTAACACCCCCGCCACTTCTATTTCGTTCCCTTTCGCATCCTTGATCACATAGGCTTCAGGAACCAGTGGTCTCTCCACATTGATCTCAGCCCAGATCAGATTTTCACTCTTCAATTCCGCCAACAACGGGATTTTATCGTCACTCATCATGAAAACCAGGTCACTTCCTTTGACATTCTCTGATTCCGCCGGCGGGTCCAGCCACTCACCTTCATCAATTCGGAATTTGAATTTGGTATTGGGCTTTACCATTTCAAAATCTGTATTATCTATGGTCAATAACCACTGTTCACCTGTTTGTTTCAATTTCCATTGTTCAGGTTCCAGGCTTTGGTCCCAATTCCTGAATTCTCCTGTAACGTAAACTTGCTTTGGCTTTACCTGATACAAGGCTTCATCAAAGATGAAAGTCAACTTGTCGCCAAACACGCCATATCCCTGAGTTTTCTGGTCTCCTGTAAAAGATTGAGAAAGGGCAGAAAAACTTCCAGTCAACAAAAAAATGGTAATGAAATTTCGCATGAATAATGCTTTTGGATTATCGGAAACGTTTCCGATATAAACAATTGATAATCAGGGTTAAATATAGCCGTAAAGGTGATTGTCGCAAGTATCTGATTCGGTAATTACCAACCGGGGACAAGAAACATGAACAGGCAATTAAGCAAGCGAAAACGATCAAAATGAAACAAGTAGAACGTATCTCGGCACCGTTCCTCATATTATATCAGCAACCCAGGTGAAAGTGTAGTAACCTTGCTGAAACTACCGGCTCATGCTAAAAGCCCTCTTTAAGGTACTTTTCAAAATTGGTAAGTGGGAACTGATTTCTCCAGCGCCCAGAGAAGCATTTAAATCTGTCATGATCGCCGCGCCCCACACGAGTAACTGGGATTTTGTCTATGCCATATCCGCCATGGACCAATTGGGACTTGATCCGAAATTTACCATCAAAAAGGAATTCAACGTTCCTATTCTGGGACCCATGATCACCAACCTTGGCGCACTATGGATCGATCGTTCAAAAGCAAAAACAGGTGGCGGCTGGACCAAGTATATGGCATCACTATTTCCCACCGATGATAAACCATTAACCGTCGTAGTAACCCCGGAAGGAACCCGGTCCAAAGTGGAAGAATGGAAACTGGGTTTTTACTATACAGCGTTGGAAGCCAAGGTACCCATTTGCTGTTCATTCATGGATTACACTAAGAAAACTTGCGGCATTGGGATGTGTTTTATGCCCAGTGGAGAGCTGGAAGCAGATATGAAAGTCATCATGGATTTCTATGCAGGTGTTCAGGGAAAATTTCCTGAAAATTTCAGTCTGGATGTGAGGTTTCAATAAGAATATTCATTCGACCCGGACCAACTTAATAGTTTACTGTATTTTCAGGAGTAAATTACCTGTGATGCATCGGATAACGCTTTTGTTCCTGATTCTTACCTGCGCTTGTACCAACCCATCGGAACAATACAGTGATTCCCATGAAAATGAGCACATTGAACTTCAGCATGCGACTTCCAGCCTCACGTTCCCTCTGGATTTCCCCGTTCGTGATCTTTCTAAACTGATCAATAAATCACTACCCAAGATCCTATTAGACGATACGCTCAACCTCAAGAAAAAGGGTTACGTCACCTTAAAAGTGGAACCCATCGGGAAAGCCATTTTGAGTTCCTACAGCAATAATCTTGACATATCGATACCGATGAAAGTCACTGTCGGTGTACAAAAGAAAGTTTTGGGCATGAAACTGAAGAGGCCCATCAAAGTTAAGTTACGGGCCGACATGAATACCCGACTGGCTGTTGATGAAGACTGGAACCTAAGCGCCACCTGTCGAATACAGCAAATTCATTGGATAGAACCTCCCAAAGTAATAGTGCTTGGGGTGGCCATCAATCTGCAAAAGCCTGTTGATAAAAAACTCAAGTCCAAGGCTCCGGTTATTGAAGAAGCCGTTTGTGAAGCAGTACAAAAGCTGGTACCGCTAAAAAAGCAAGTCAACAAAATATGGGGATTACTGGGCAATGCTCACAGAGTGAGTAGAAAGCCAATTGACATCTGGCTTACGAGCCAGCCTAGTTTTTTGTCCGCACACTTTTCTAAAGAAGTTGATGACACCCTTCGGGTAATTGTCCATACAGAATCTGACCTCTATGTGACCCCCTCTCAAGGCATAAGCTATCAAAAGCCACCATTGCCCAAAAACTCGCAGATCGCCCTGGAGGACGAAAACAAATTAGACATAAAAGTAGATGTATTCCTTCCGTATGAAAAGGTGAACGAAATCCTCCGGTCCAAGCTGGATGGCAAAACATTCTCCTATCAGGGAGCTTCCGTTCGGCTAACGAATTTCAATGTCAATACAGCCCATGAAAAGCTACATCTTCAATTTGATGTGACCGGAACGGTAGAAGCCCAGATAGATGCTTACGCACTCCCAAAACTCGGTACCGATAAAAGCCTCATCATTGATGAAATCGAATACGACATCACCAGCGATAACCAACTGGTGAATCTGGCCGGATGGATCGCTGATAACCGGCTCACTGAATTTCTGGTTGCTCACTCGACCATCCCTCTGTCTGAAGTGCTGGATGAACTGGACATCAAAATCATGGAAGCCCTGAACCAATCAAAAGTAGGCGGCAAAGTCAATGTGGATTTGGCATTCTCAGACATCTCATCGAATACCTTGGTTTTTTCAGAGGAAGGTTTACAGTGGCTTTTTGATATCGATGGGAATGCCCATGCTTATCTCACCGAACACTTGGTGAATTAGTAATTATTGAGATAGTGGACATTAAGCGACATTTATCCATGACTAATTGTCATTTGGTATAGAGTCAAGGACAAAACAAAAAAATGACCCCCAATTTCGAGGGCCACTTTCTTACGTTAACTTAGACTACTGTCTTAATACTTTTGTTATGCTTTCACCTTTTGAAGTCCTGGTGATCAACAATAGCTGACCTCTGGCCATGCCAGACAGGTCCATCTCAACCAGGTTATTTCCTTTCACCAGATTTACTTTTTGTTTTAGAAGTGTCCGTCCGGTCAGGTCTGTGATTTCCAATTCGGCCACCTCGGCCAATGGACTGGTTAATCTTAGTTTAAGCACTTCTTGAACAGGGTTGGGATAGATATCGAGATGGAATTCAGAAACCTCGGTTGTTACTTCATTTGTGGGATTGACTTGCCTTGCTGCCACACCAATCAAACCACCATCAAAATCCTCGTACAACTGTGCTCCCTTTCGTGCCAGAAACAAGAACGTTTTACCGCTGCCCACACTCACATCACTATCAATCGCACCATTTTCTCCAACACCTCGTAGTGTCCATGATCGGTTGTTTGGAGCGACAAATTGAAGTCCAACTTGTCGATCTGCCGGAACATTAGGGATCGTGGCAATGCCCTCCGAGTCTGAACGTACTTCACGGATTTTACTGCCGTCACTATTGATCAGTTTAACCGTCACATTAGGCACTCCGCCTTCTCCGGCATCCTGCAAACCATTGTTATTGACATCATTCCAGACAAAGGCCTGAACGGTTCCCGGGCTCCAAACTCCGGCATCAAAATCCTCAAATGATTGTTGCCCTTTCGTAGGTTTGAATTTGAAAGTGAAGCCTGGCCCTCGGCTCACATCACTGTCTATTGCTCCATCCGCACCTTCTTCTCTGAATGTGAAATTATGATTCGAGGGTCGAATCACCTGTAATTTAGAAAACTGATCGGCGGGCACTCCCTTCAAGGTCACCAGGCCATTCACATCTGTTCGGGATTCACGGATTTTGGTCCCATTTTCTCTCAGTAACTTCACGGTAACATTGGCAACACCTGGTTCATTGGTATCTTGAATTCCATCACCGTTCTGGTCATCCCACACATAGGTGGTGACTGTCCCCGGCGACCAAAGGCCTGCATCTGCCAAATCGTATACCTGACTTCCGGATGAGGCTCTAAACTTACTGGTGCGACCATTGTTTCTGTCGGCATCACTGTCCCGGGCATCATCGGATCCCTGATTTCTCAACGTATAGTTATGATTGGCTGGACGAATGACTTGCAATCTGACGGCTTGATCGGCGGGTACCCCGGTCAATGTCACCAGACCAGAAGCATCAGTTCTGGCTTCCCTGATTTTCGTGTCATTGGCTCTTAAGAGCTTCACCGTTACATTTGGAATGCCGGGTTCGCCAGTTTCCTGAATCCCGTTACCATTGAGATCGTCCCAAACGTAAGCCTGAACCTGCCCCGGAGACCAAAGTCCGGCATCATTCAAATCATGTAATTGTTGACCTGAACTGGCACGGAATTTTGGAGTTCGGCCATTATTGCGATTAGCATCACTATCGAGCGTTTCATCCTGATCATTTAACCGCAAGGTAAAGCGGTGGTTAGCTGGTCGAATCACTTGTAAGCGAACAGCCTGGTCCGCAGGAACTCCTGTCAAGGTTACCAGTCCCTCACCATTCGTTCTGGCTTCTCTGATTTTCGTCCCATTAGATCGAAGCAGTTTGACGGTTACATTAGCAATTCCTGGTTCATCGACATCCTGAAGGCCATCTCCATCCTGATCATCCCAAACATAAGCTTCAGCCATTCCCGGCGACCAAAGTCCGGCATCATTCAAGTCATGCACTTGCTGTCCGGTGGTAGCCCGAAACTTTGGCGTATATCCGTTGTTTCGATTTGCATCACTATCCAGGTCATTCACTCCCTGGAATCTAAAAGTAAACCGATGGTTGGCCGGCCGGACCACTTGCAATCGAACCGCCTGATCAGCAGGAACTCCTGCTAAAGTAACTACCCCGGAAGCGTTAGTACGGGCTTCCCTGATTTTGTTCCCATTGGAACGCAAGAGTTTTACGGTCACATTCCCTATTCCGGGTTCCTCTTCATCCTGAACACCATCACCATTCAAATCGTCCCAAACGTAGGCTACCGCAGTACCCGGTGACCACAAACCTGCATCATAGCTATCAAAAATCTGTTGGCCGGAGGTTGCCCGGAATTTAGGGGTTTGACCATTATTTCGATTAGCATCACTGTTGCGCGTCTCGTCCGCTTCAGCAAGTCGAAGCGTAAATTGGTGATTCGCAGGCTTGACTATCTGCAACCTCACTGCCTGGTTCGCAGGAACACCGGTCAAGGTGGCCAGACCGGTCGCATCAGTACGCACTTCTCTTATTTTGGTCCCGTTGGAGCGGAGCATTTTTACGGTCACATTAGCAACACCCGGTTCATTTGTATCCTGTAATCCATCCCCGTTCAGATCATCCCACACAAAAGATCGAACCTCTCCGGGTGACCAAAAGCCTGCATCCCTACCTGTATTCACCCCATTTTGCAACCTGAATTTAGCAGTAATGCCATTGGATCGACTTGCATCACTATTCACATCACCGACAACATTCCTCAAGGTGTAATCGTGATTGTTTGGTAACACATATTGTAATTTCACTTGCTGTCCTTCGTCCAGATCAAAGAAAGCCACCAAACCATCTTCCTGAGATCTTCGCTCACGAATCTTTGAGTTGTTGGACCGCAGGAGTTTTACCATCACATTTTCAATTCCTGGCTCCCCTTCATCATACAGACCATTACCATTCAAATCATCCCACACTAGCGTGAGAATGGATGGTTTGCCATTATTGGTACCATCTGTCGGGTATTCATCGATATCATCCGGAATACCATCCTGATCAATATCGTCGGTCATTTGGAAAGCCCCTGCTACATCAAATCGGAATTCTTCTTCCAGGCAATCACCATAAAGCAAGGTAATTCTGGTATCATATTCACCATCTTGTTCCGCGGTGAAGGTGACCTCAAAGGCAGTTGAACCTCCTACCGGAATGGTGTCTCCGATAACAATGCCAGATACCGAGAAGTTAGCGCTATCGAACACCGGTACAATTACCTGACTGAAAGCAATCGGGAATTGACTGGTATTCACAACCTGAAACGTGGATGTAGTAGGGATACTTACCAATCCAAAATCAGTTCCATTGGCAAGGGTTGGGGTAGTTTTCTGTTCCACAGAAATGCCATTTCCAGAAACCGCTATATCTGCCAGAATAAGTTCCGGGGCACAAGCTGAGGGTTCTGTTAATCTCGGACCAAAATTGATAGAGCCAACGAATGGAGAGCTAACTGTGTAATTATTTCTTCCTTCCAGGATATTCCCACTGATTGAGCTGATCCCTGCATCATTATCGACAAAATTATTTTGCGCCATGTTGGCTCCCGTGTCGTTCTCCCGTAGATGAATCCCGACTTCATTTCCAACAAATGAGTTACAAGTAGCCATAAAATCAGGGCTATTTTGGCGCATGCTCACACCAAAACGATTGTAGTAAAAGCTTGAATTTAATACGCGTAATCTGACAACATTGGTGGCTTCAATACCTATGCCTACCCGGTCGCAACTGCTTCTGGAAAAATCCATGTTATCGACCGTATAATGGTTACCATTGGCCAAATACAAACAAGTACCCAATGGATCGATGGTTGAAAATGTACCATCCGGAATGACAATGTGATGACCGGCATCTGACCCATCACCAATGATGATCTGATTATCCTCCCCAGGGTTTACTCCACTAAAACTGAAGGGTAACAAACAAAGCCGACCACCCCACAAGTTTTCATCTACCCCTCTCAGCAATAAATCTTTGGTGGACAATGAAAAGGCACTATTGGTTCGACTGGAACCAGAATTCCTAAAATCATTTTGTTTAACCAATGGAAAAATCCCGGTTGTAAGGGTCAATCCCTGCTGGAGGTAACTAAAATCATTACCAATGATTCGGATACTATCGCAAATTCCGGCTCTCAAGCCACCATGTCCCGTCTGAATGCTTTTACTTCGGAAAAAGTTAACGCTGTTTACTTCCAGATTGGCAATGCGACTAAGCGACAACAAATAGCTGTCTGATCCACAGGTGGCAGACACTGAATCCGGAATTACGATATGTGCCGTTCCTGAATGGCCATCATCAATGAGGAAATCTCCCGAAGAAGATGTGACTGATTCCATCCGGACCAGCGTATTTGATAACGTCCCTCCCCAAAAGTTGCCAATGACCGAACCCGGAGCCAGGTTTTCGACGGCTAATAACCTCAAAGCCGGGTTATTTTCATCCTCTCCTGAATTCCTGAAGTCATTTCGTCGGATTATTGGGCCACTCCCTAAACCGACCAGGCATCCATTGTCAAGGTAGCTAAAGTCATTGTCTTCGATGATGCATGCGTTGCAATTGTCAATGAGGACGCCCAAACCCGCCCGAATGGAAGTACTCCTTCGGAAATCTACTCCACGAACCGTAACCTCATCACTGTCTTTGATTCGCAATAATGCATGGGTAGTACCGACTCCCAGAGCAGAACCATTGTTGATTTGTACATGCGCTTGTGCATCACTTTCATTACCTACGATCAGTCGCGCTGAATTATTGGCTCTTGATCGCTGTAGCCAGAGGAAGGAATTACTTTGTGAGCCTCCCCAGGTATTACCTGTAATGGCTCCCACCTGCAAATTGGAGCACCCCTGGCAACTCAATGCGGGCTCTGAAGAAGAAAATCCGGCATTGGTGAAGTTGTTTGCTGTTACTGAAGCGCCGGAAGTATTGGATAATTCTAATCCCGTAATCAAATGACTGAAGTCACAATTGCTGAACACCCCCCCAAGGCTACCCTCAAACAGTATTCCCTTTCCGGACTGTGTCGTCGATCGGGTAAGCGTCAATCCATCCATGGTAACCTCGGGGCAATCAGAAATATGGATCAAAAAGTCCGGTTCAGTTGAACAGGTTGCACTTACACCGTCGGGGATTTCGATCACGCCGCTCCCCGAACTTCCATTATCAATGAGCAATCGACCCGTGGCCGAGGTACATTGGTTCAACCAGAAAAGAGAATTACACAGTGCACCACCCCAGATATTCCCTGTCACAGCTCCTACTTCCAGATTGGTACAGTTATCCAGGTACAACGCAGGTTGAGAGTTACTTTTCCCCGCATTTAGGAACACATTATTTCTGACTCGAATGCGGTCCGAATTCCTGGCAAACACGCCGATATCTGAGTAACCGAAATCACAGCTTTCTATAACACAGGTGTTACAATTTTCAAGTTTTAATCCAAATCCAGCACGAACCGTCGTACTTCGGGATAATTGAATACCAGCAATCGTTACATTGTCGCAATCTCGGATCTGACCTAGATATCCCGCAATACCAGCCGTTGTTGCTGCCCCATCGGGGATGACCATATGTGGGTTCCCTGCATTCCCATTATTGATCAAAATACCACCTGAAGAAGTCGAAACACTATGTAGACAAAAGAACGCATTACTTCTAGCACCTCCCCAGATATTCCCTGTGATGGCTCCTACTCGCAGGGCAGTTACTGAAGTCAAACGCAGAGCAGGATGGTCATCATCGCTGCCGCAATCTCTAAGGTCATTGTTACGAACAATCGGATCAGTTCCACCATCAATATCGATGGCTATACTCAGGTTACTAAATGTACAACTTTCAATAACGGGCGCCTCACAGCTATCGCATCGGATGCCGGTGCCTGTCTGACCACCGGAACCTGTAAATCCAATTCCTTTTATGGTCACACCAATCGCACTTGTGATTTGAATAGCGGTCTTGCCTGAAAATGATAAATTTACCGAACCAGCCCCATTGGGAGCAGTCGTTCCATCGATGGTACAGGTTTCGACAATGGTCGGAAGGGTAGAGACCAAATTGATGGTCCCACTCACATTGAAAACGATCTTATCCGGTCCTGAACTTCCATTACAATCTAAAATCGCCTGTCGCAAAGAACCGGGTCCTGAATCATTCAGGTTCGTGACGAAATAGGTGGTCCCATCCCCAGGAAGGTCATTTATGGTAATTGTTATGATCTGAGTGATCGTAATATTTCCATCTGTGGCAATGACCTCACACTCATAGATGTTGTCGCCATTGGCATCAACTGCTCTTTCGAAATCCGGAGGAAGGTTAAAAATCAATTCTCCTGTCACCGGATCGATGGAACAAAAACCTTCATCCAATCCGGCCCCAAGTGAAAAGGTCACACCCCCTGAAGCTCCTACGACTGTTGCCGTATAAACTACTCCGGCAGTATTCTCGTCAACGGATACAGAATTTCCTGAAGAAAAGGAAAAAGGACATTCCTGCTCGTCTCCACTAAAGGTCCAATTATACGTATCAATCAGTGATTGGCGTTCAGAGGTTGCCGTACAATACTGAAGACCAACCACACCAACATTGACATTGGATTGTAGTGAAATGCCCGATGACCAGCCGATTAAAGTTCTGTCATAATTCTCTGTAGATAAGCCACAGTTATCAAATATGTTCGTCATGTTCGTCACTAAACTAACGTCCCAGCTTCCCAGATTCTGATCAAAAGCACTGGAAATGTTGAACATGCGGTCCATTCTGGTTACCGATGACACATCCCAACTGCTGATATTTTGATTGAAGGCCCTGGCACCCTGGAACATACCATCCATACGAGTGACACTGGAAACATTCCAGGTACTAATGTCCTGATTGAAAAATACCGCGTTGGAAAACATGTTATTCATATTGGTGACGCTACCTACATTCCAGCTACCAATAGGTTGATCAAAATCACCAGCTCCGTTAAACATCCCACTCATGTTGCGAACAGAGGAGACATCCCAGCTACTGATATCCTGATTAAAGACAGGACATCCACGGAACATTCCTAGCATAGCAACCACTTTGCTCACATCCCATGTGCCTATTGGCTGATTAAAAGCAGTCGCTCCAAAGAACATGTTATTCATGCTTGTCACTGCTCCCACATTCCAATTGCCAATGTTCTGATTAAAGGCTCTGGCCTGAAAAAACATGTTGCCCATGTCTCGTACCTGGCTTACATCATAACCGTCAATACTGCCATTGAATGCCCACGCACCGCTGAACATGGAGGCAGTACTGGTGCAGCTGGAGAGATCCCAACTACTGATGTCTCCATTAAAGACCCTGGCATTAGCAAATACTTGCTGCATATTGGTTACCTGACTTGTATTCCAGCTATTGAGATCCTGATTAAATAGGTTACAATCCTTGAAGATTCCCTGTAGGTTCCTAACGTTACTAACGTCCCAATGATCAATAGACGAGTTGAAACTGGTACATCCTTCGAACATGAAATTCATATTGAAAACCGCTGACAGATCAGGGGCATCCGTTGCGTTGAGCACCATGTTGGCACATCCTTCAAAGGCATTGCGCATATCAGACCAGGCGATATCCCCCCATTGTTCGATGCTCAAAAGTTTAAGGGCTTCTGAGCCGCCATTGAATAAGATCCGGGGAAAAGCGCCAGTAATACTGACGGTATAAACACCTGCTGTCGTATAGGTATGGCTACACTCACCTGTATGCCCGGAGGTGATCGTACCATCACCCCAATCCACGGAGTAGTTATAAGTTGTGAGGTTGGGATTTACCGGGATAGTGATTGTAAGATCAGGGGCTGTCACGTTCCATGTCGTAATAAATGCTCCGGAAGATTCTGCCACATCTTCTATGGTAATGGTGAGTATCAAACGGACTCGATCTCTCTGATCTTCAGCGATGATCTCAACGACATAAACATTGTCACCGTCCAGGTCTTGTGGGTCTTCGAAATCAGGTGCACTTAAAAATGTAATTTCACCGGTATCAGGATCAATACTGCATAAAGCTTCATCGTTTCCATTCCCTAGTGAAAAGGTGACCTGACCAAAGCTTTCTGCTACGGCGGCTACATAAACAACTCCTTCCACATTTTCCTGTAGGGTCGTATCACTGGTAGAGGTGAAGAATAACGGACAATCTTCCAAATCCCCACTAATGCTCCAGCCGAAGGTATCGATGATGCTCTGCCGATCAGCTACAGCGGTGCAATAACGCAAACCACCTGCACCAAAAGTCACATTAGATTGCAACGATAACTGTGACCATGCGACCAACATGCTATCATAACCCGCAACAGAAATACTGGTATTCGAAAACATGGAGACCATACTGTTCACACCCGTAATTTCCCAGTTGGCCAGGTTGTAACTGAAAGCATTGGTTTCCAAAAACATCTCATCCATCCTCGTTACATTACTCACATCCCAGTTTCCAATATCCTGATTAAAGGCCCGGGCAGCCCAAAACATTTCCCACATGGTCGTAACTGAGGCGGTATTCCAATTAGATATATTTCCATTAAAAGCCGTGGCGCGAGCAAATACATCATTCATGTTTTCGACTTTGCTCACATCCCACGAATTCAAGTCCTGGTTAAAAACGCTTGCCTGATCAAACATCTGACTCATATTCGTCACATTGCTCACATCCCAACCATCAAGGGGCTGATTGAATACCGGTGCATTGAAGAACATACGGTTCATATCGGTTACATTGCTCACGTCCCAACCGCTGATGTCCTGATTAAATGCGAGGCAGTTGCTGAACATTCCTGACATTCTGGTGAACCCTGATGTATTCCAATTGCCAATAGGTTGATTAAAGACTTCTGCTCCTCCAAACATGCCAGAGCCATTTACCACACCAGATAAATCCCAGTTACCAATAGGCTGATTGAAGGCTTTGGCTTGCGAAAACATTCCTCCTATGCCCTGGACATTGCTCATATCCCATTGATCGATAGCTCCATTAAAAGATTCTGCCCGATCAAATAAACTCGCCATGCCGATTACACTGGTCACATCCCAGCTATTCAGGTCCTGATTGAAAGCAAGGGCACCACGAAACATTTGATTCATATTGGTGACGTTGCTCACATCCCAGTTATTCAATGGTTGATTAAAGCTATGAGCCTCCCGGAACATAGCTCCCAGGTTCGTTGCTGAACTCATGTTCCAGTTACCAATAGGTTGGTTAAAGGCCATGGCATTGAAGAACATCGACGTAAATTGTTCCACACGGCCAACATCCCAGGTGTTCAGCGGTTGATTGAAATTCCTGGCATTCTGAAAAGTACTGTTAAGAAATCTGACGTTACTAACGTCCCAATGCCCGATGGGCTGATTGAGTGCCTCACATCCATAAAACATGTTAGCCATGTTCTCTACCCTTGTTAAATCCGGCGCATCCGACGCATTGATCACCATATTGATACATCCACGGAATGCACTCCCCATGGTATACCAGGAAGCTGTACCCCACTGTTCAATGCTCATGAGTTTGTCCGCGTCATCACGAGATGCACTGGAATTCATGAATATTGCGGTAAAAGTTCCGGTCACACTGACAGTATAAGTCCCAGGATTCATATAAGTGTGAGTCCCTATCGAGGTAAGTCCCGTCTCGATGGTTCCATCGCCCCAATCCACATCATAATTCAGAACATCACCTGAATTACTTTGAACCGCCAATGGAAGTGTGATGCCTAAATCATCAGCATCTACTTGCCAGGTGGTAATGAAGGCCCCAGTCAAATCCTCATTGACGTCTTCGACAGTAATATTCAGCGTGAGGCTGATTACATCTTGCGTATCATCGGCAATGATCTCCACGGTATAAATGTTGTCTCCGTTAGCATCTAGTGGATTTTCAAAATCAGGCGGGCTCAAGAAATTTAATTCACCAGAAACCGGATCGATTTGAAAGAGTGATTCATCGTTTGCCGTCCCCAGACTAAAAGTCACTTGATCGAAGTTGTCCTTTACCGTTGCCACATAGATAAGGTTAGTTGCATTTTCAAGATAAGTGGTATCTGTCGTAGAGATAAATGACATGGGGCATGCTTGTTCATCCCCGAAAAAGTCCCAATTAAAATTATCGATGATCGATTGACGAGCTGCTTCACCCTCACAATATTGCAGCCGCTGAACACCAATCAGAATATCAGGTTGCAAATTCAGTTGAGACCAACCTATCAATGTGCTGTCATAATTGGCAATAGATAATCCGGATGAGGTCAGCATCAATTCCATATCGGTGACATTGCTTACATCCCAATTCCCAAGGTGATAGTCAAAAGAGGGTGTATTACCAAACATTCGGTACATGGTAGTAGCCGCACTCACATCCCAGAAACGAACGTCCTGATTAAAAGCAATGGCCGAATTGAACATGTCTATGAATCTCTCGGCTGCAGCCGGCCTCCAACTGGAAACATTCCCATTAAATGCCAGTGCTCTGTCAAACATAAAGTCCACTCGGGTAGCTTTACTGACATCCCAGGAATTGAGATCCTGATTGAAGTTGCTGGCCAATTGAAACATAAAGCTGAAATTGGTTACTTCACTTACATTCCAGGCATTCAAAGGTTGATTGAAATTCGTGGCGGAACGAAACATCCAACTCATGTTGAATACATTGCCCATGTCCCAGTTACTGAGATCCTGGTTGAATTGAGTAGCATTTCTAAACATACTGGAGGAATTGGTCACCAAACTCATGTTCCAGTTTCCAATGGGTTGATTGAATGAGGTGGCATTGAAAAAGGCAGATATAGTAGTCGTAAGTTTTTCAAAAGCCCAGCTTCCAATGGGCTGATTGAAGGCGGGAGCATTGGAAAACATGTTGGCAATACTTTCCACATTTCTCATATCCCATTGCCCAATCGCTCCATTAAACACGGTAGCCCCACTAAACATCAGATGCATGCTGGTTACGTTGGAAACGTCCCAATCATTCAGGTCTTGATTGAATGATGATGCGTTTCTGAACAATTGGCTCATGAAGATCACATTAGCAACATTCCAGCTATTTAGGGGCTGATTAAAACTGCTTGCGCCTCTAAACATCGCTCCCATCTTCTCGACGCTACCAACATCCCAGGTACCTAGCGGCTGGTCGAAATCCTGGGCATTGAAAAACATTGAGGTCATTTCCTTAACACTTCCAACATCCCAGTTATCCAGGGGTTGGTTAAAGGAAAATGCCCCACTGAACATACTGTTCATGAAGACGATATTACTTACATCCCAATGATTAATTGACTGATTAAGAGAACGACAATTCAGGAACATATTGGCCAGGTTTTCAACTCTGGTCAGGTCTGGCGCATCCGTGGCATTGATCACCAGATTTGTACAATTGGCAAAAGCACTTCCGAAAGTAAACCAGGGCGCATCACCCCATTGATCGATACTCATCAGTTGATCCTGATCATCTCGAGCATCTGGATTGTCCATGTTAATCTGAGAAAAGCTACCAACTATTGATACAGTATAAGTACCCGGATTCGAATAGGTGTGTTGACCATAGGCGGATAATCCAGTCTCAGAAGTTCCATCTCCCCAGTCAACGTCGTAGTTAAGTACCGGGAGTTCTGAAAATGCACTTACCGAAAGTGGTAGTGTGATAGACAGGTCACTGGCATCTACTTCCCAGGTTGTAATGAAGGGAATAGTAGCCTGCGCAAAACTGATTTGGTTACTAATAACAATAATGAAGAGAATCAGGAATGCTTTAGCAGCAGACCTTAATTGGCGAATTGAATTGTACATGGTTGTCTACTTGGTTCGTTACCTAATTTAGGTTCTTAATCAAGTAAGAGTCAACTGAAAACGTACATTCTGACGGTTATTCCATCAAAAATACCAGAAAGTGGGTAGAGGAAATTAACTTTCTTCTCCCCTATTCAGGGGATATGCTGAAAGGAAGCTATCCTTAAAATCGCAATTCAACAGAGATACTTGGTGTGAACCCCATCAATCCATAATCGTAAGGCTGAAGTATGGTTGGTGATGGATTTCCAGGTCCATTGCCCGGTCCCATTCCTCCCGGCCCGTCACCTGGGCCCATCCCGCCAGGACCGTCACCCGGTGGAGGCGGAGGCGTATTATTGGGATTTATGATGGTTCGCAAGGTGTTGCCGTAGACATTTTCCTGATCATAAACATTGAAGATATTCGCATTGATTTGAAGCTCCGCGTTTCCCAATTGATGGATATAGGACGCTCCCAGGTCCAATCGATGATAAGCCTGTAGTCTTCTGCCGTTACGTCCTTCCGAAACCAGAATTGCCACACCCGGGCGATTCCCCCTTCGTCTGTTATTTCTTCTATCATCTAGTCGATAAACCGTAAACGGGCGACCCGACCCAAAATACCAGGTCGCCTGAAAACGAAATGGACCTAATTTATAGGAACCAAACAAATTCAATTCATGCCGCTGATCGTGATCCGCAGAAAACCACGCTCCTTCATCAATATCATTAAAACGGTAATCCACTTTGCTCAAGGTATAGCCTAACCAACCCGTAAATCGATTGGATTCATACTTGATCAAAGTTTCACCTCCTCTGGCCTCACCATCTCCTTCAAAAAATTGTTCCTCGTAATTCTCGTATTCTGTGATGCGATTGCCAAATCGAAAAGCATAATCCATGAGTCCGGAAAAGGTCTTTTGAAAAATATTGAACTCCAGACTCCATGAAGTCCTGCTGTAAGACAAACCCGCTATCAGGTGCTCAGAAATCTGAACGGGGATTTCATTATCGGACAAAGTCCAAAGGTCACGGCTGCCCTGAAGTACGTTCTGAGTATTGACCTGATTGACAAATTGGGTATAAACACCTCCTGCTGCGCCAACCTTCAAATAGTCATTGATGCGGTAACTCAACGAAGCCCTAGGTTCCAGATAGAATTGACTTCTGCTGGATAAATAGTTACTTCTCAACCCGAAATTGACATCAAAAACCGGTGAAAGGGGGAGGTCTAGGTGCACGAATTGGGTCAGTAAAAGCACCTGATCCTGATCCTTTTGCGTAACCGCTTCTCCGTTTGTCGTACTGTTGATGTAAGCGTTGTAAAGGGAATTCTGCAACCCTGCTACAAAAGTGAAATTAGCGCCGCTCCATTCATGCTCTATATTAAAACTGATATCCTCGATACCATTGTCCTGTATGGCATCTGAGCTTTGTGTATCCACCAATTCATCATCATCGTAAATCTGTTGGGTAGATTTCTCATTGAATTCACTTCCATATTTCGAGTAAGAGACGAACATGTCCGTATAATTGGATTCGTCCCACAAGCGAGAAAACCGAACAGATGAGCCAAAATTGCCCCACTTGACAAAGCCCAGGTTACTTACGTTTTCCACACTATCAGGTGAATATTCCAACTGGAAGGTGTTCTCAAAGTTGAGCAGATCATTGCTATTGTAAACACTCCATGATAGCAGGTTTTTAGCCCCAACCTTGGTGGATACTTTGAAATTCAGGTCACCAAAGGTGAACTCCGGTTCATAGTCAATATCATTGACGATGGTCAATACCTGTTCGGACCCTTGAACTTGTTGTTCATATTGCTCGAAAATCCGATTGAAATGCCAGAGGTTGAACAGGTCTGTATAGGACCTTCTTCCCGAAAGGAAAATGGTGGTATTTTCTGAGATTGGAGCTTCCAGGCTGGTATTGATGCTCAGGGGATTAATGGAAAACCTGCCACTGACAGCCGAACTATTGCCATCCTTTCCGGTAAACTCCATGACACTTGAGGAACTGCCTCCGTAGCGAGCATCAAACCCCGTTTTAAACAACCGCATTGACTTAACAGCATAAGGATTGATCGCGCTGAAATAGCCAAAGAAATGGTCCATGTGGTAAACACGAAATCCGTCAAACGTGATGACGTTTTGATTGACATTTCCCCCGTTTACTTCCAGGCCTGATTGCAGTTCATTGGTGGCCGTAACCCCTGGGATCAGTTGCATCATTCGAAAAACGTCCTTTTCAGCCGTCGCCGGAATGTTTTCGACCAGACCCGGATCAAAAGCAACCCGTGATAGATCATCCAACACTTCAATCTGATTTTGCATAGCGGCAACGGTAACCTCATCCAGGTTTTCAACAGTGGATTGCATCGCTATGAGTAACCGGCTTTTTCGATCTGAATTACTAATTGATCGATTTACAGTTTGATAACCTAAATAGGAGATCTCCAGACTGGAAGTATCACTCAGTTCTTTTAAAGAAAAGATACCATCCTCGTTAGACGTGGTTCCGCCGGATTTACCAACTACCCTGACCAAGGCAAACGGCAATCGTTCACCAGTGGCCTGATCGTAGACTTCCCCTATCAGATCAAATGATTTTTTGACGGATTTATCTTTTTTGATAATGATTGCTTTTGGCGCAATGTATTCGTAGGTCAATCCGGTTCCATTCAGAAGGATTTCAAAGGCATCAATGATGGTTTTTTCCTGAATATCAACAGTGATCTGTTTATCTGATACGAGTCGATCGCTGAAGGCAATCTTTAGCCCATACTTTTGTTTAAGTTTCTTAAATACGCGCTTGAGTTGCTGATTTTCGAAGCGCTCATTGATCACCGAAGGGTTGTTAGCCATTGAAAAAAGACACCCTACGCACATGAAAAGTATGAGTACTACTAAACGCATATCAAAAGTTTTTCGGGCTTATCTAATCCTTCCACATGAGGATTCCAACGCAAAACTCGTAAAGACGAGAGACTCCTTGAAACATCAAAGCCGCTTTCAACAAAAAGCTACTCCTCTTTCAAATACAACGAAACCGTTTTGTCTTCTATTTTGTATTCCAGATCCAGCGGATCACATGTCAGTCTCAAAGCCATTTCCAGGTCATTTGTAGGGAAAAAGCCCGTATATCTGATCAATCCCAGACTGTCGGCATATTCTATCGACAAGTCATAGACTTTCTCCAATTCCTGGAGGACTACTCTCAACGGCTGATCATCAAAGTGGATTTCTCCCTGACTCCAATTTGGCGTTTGCTGATCAAAGTTAAAATCGCGTACTTTCTTGCTTTCCTCGAACATAGTGGCCGTCCCTGGAGTAAGTAAGCTTTTTTCTTCGCCGGAAACAACCGATACTCTACCTGTAAAACATTTGACCTCATAGCGAGAAGCCCTGGCTTTAATATTGAAGGATGTTCCTAAAACCGAAGTGGTTCCCGCATCAGATATTACGCTGAATGTCGAACCTTTTTCAACTTCAAAAAAGCCTTCTCCTTCAAATTCAACTTTTCTATCGAACCACCAGCCCATTTGGTGGTAAGCAATTGACGACTCATATTTCAATTTGACTATCGAGCCGTCCGGTAATTCAACCTGAGCAAACTCACCTGCACCTGTAGATACATTAACTACGGCAAATTGGAACAATGCATAACCTGCAACAAGGAATACTGCTACGCTTGCCGCGACTCGTAAGAAAGTCGTTGACTGAGTTTTTATGATTTTTCCCGAAGAGGGATTCTCCATACGGTCGAAAAAGTCCGCTACCTTTTCATCAGACGGCCCGCCTTCATGTTGGTATTGACCTAATTTTTCCTTGAATTTTTCATTCCACTTATCCATGACTACCTCCTTTCTCTCTTTTGAGGAGCATTTGTTGCAATCGCTTTTTCGCCTTTGCGAGATTGGATTTTGAGGTTCCTTCTGAAATGCCCAATTGTTCAGCAATTTCATGATGTTTAAAACCCTCTACCACATACAGCAGAAAAGTGGTACGATAGGCAGATGATAATGACCGGACCATCTCCATCAACTCCTCCGCTGAAAGTTGGTCCAATATCGAAAGATCATCTCCCGAAAGCTCCCGAGCCGAGCTCAACTCCAAATTGAAGTAGTGCTTTTTCTGTGAACGATAATGATCAATCGCGGCGTTGATCATGATTCTTCTGAGCCAGGCACCGAACGGATATTCCGGGTTGTAATTATCAAGGCTTTTGAAGGCCTTCATAAAACCATCATTGACCATCTCCTCGGCCTCAAAAGTGCTATTACTATAGGGTGTACAAATCGTCATGGCTGTCGAATAAAATTCCCTGTAGAGCTTCTCCTGGGCCGAGCGGTCGTGTTGCCGGCATCTGGCGATTATGTCTTCTAAGTCTTTCAGCAAGGTTTGATTCTCCCGTTTTACTGGAAAGGATCGAAATTACCAATTTAGGTTCATCAATGGTCATAGGTTAGGCATTTTTTATGGCAGGAAAGGATCGGACCAACGTTCGTCGGTATATACTTCCACACCAGTGAGAGTTTGTACAAAGGCGATTATGGCATCTATGTCCTGGTTATCCAGGTTGCGGTTTCCTCCTCTCCGTCCCCCAAGACGGTTATCGAGGTTATTGTTTTCAGGAGTAGGTCCGACGGTACTATAGTGGCGAAGTACTTCTTCAAAAGTCGTAAAACTCCCATCGTGCATCATAGGCCCATTGAGCGTTCCATTAGGATTGAAGATATCTCTCAATGTCGGCGCACGGGTCACCTCCGTATCAATGGCATCAGGATCTCCGGCTACGGTGATCACACCGTTGTTATCGCTGTTATCGTTGATTGCGAATTCAGGAGCATCGTGGCATCTGTCGCAACCTGCTCGACCCATAAACAAGTCCTTACCCATGTTTTCCAGGACCGTGAAATTCGCAAAATCATCGTCCTCATCACCGGCCTGGGCCAACCCCACATCATATTTGGAATCAAATGACTGAATACTTCTGACAAATTGTGCCAATGCCAATTGCATGCGCTCTTCTGTGATTTCACCGGAGCCATAAGCATATTCAAACAAAGCCACCAGATAGTCGATGCCTTCCAGTCTGGCAATCAAACCATCAATATTATCATCACCATTGGTTCCACTGAATCCCATCTCAATGTGATCCTGTATAGGCATAGTGGTCTGAGTTTCCAGCGTGTTAGCACGCTCATCCCAGAAAAAGCGCTCTTCTTCAGCAAATCGGGCATTGATCAATCGCATAGAGTGCCTACCCGTCACACCATTCACGCCCTGACTAACTATAGCATCATCTCCGAAAGCAACTTCCTGCTTATGACAAGAAGCACAGGAAATAGAATTGTCAGATGAAAGGTTTTTATCGTAGAACAGCACCCTACCGAGGGTAGCGATTTCATTTTCAATTTGATTCCCTCGTGTCGTATTGTCTTCGTTGATGTAATTGGGAACAGCCTGGTCCGCATAATTGAGCGGGCTTTCAAGGCTCAGGCTAGCTCCAAAAACTTCTTCAATTGAACGGGTATCGATTTGCGATACGGGATTTTCATCCGTGGGATCATCATCAATATTCACTACATCCGGATCAGGATTACAGGCCCATAAAAACAGGCCAGCCAATCCGATCATGAGGAACTTCACTTTTGGCAAGGTTAGGGAGGTGATTGCGTTTGTTCCTAAGATTTTCATACAGCTTTTTCTTGTAGTTCAGCAGCATTACGAGAAGACATTTCCAAATGGTTGCCACTTGAGTTGATTTTTTTACCATTGCAGTTTTCGCTTTCAGAAACTTCAATTATCATCTTTCGTTTGGATAGATAGCCAACCTTGAACCTATGAAGAAGTTTTTATTCTTACCAATAGCCGTCTTTTGCTATTGCTCCCTCCCAGCCTCAGACCTGAAAATTGAAAATATACGTGCCGCTAATCGGGATGGTGTAGCTGCCACAGCTGTCAGTGTTATTTTCGATATCCAATGGAATAACAGTTGGAACAATACAAAGAATCATGATGCTGTATGGGTATTCATGAAATTCAATTCCCAATGGGACAATCACGTAAAATTGAAACCCAGTGGTCATCGAGTACTGCAAATAAGAAATGGGGTTGAGCCTGCCATTGAAGTATCGAAAGACAGTCTGGGCTTTTTTATCTATCCATCCAAGACCTACAGAGGAACGGTAAATTTCAAACTACAGATAGCTCTGGACACGACTTCTCAAAAAATACAGTGGAACAAAGTCCGGGGAATGAAGGTACATGGAATCGAAATGGTACATATCCCACAAGGTCCATTTACACTCGGAAGTCCGGATAAAGAGGCGATCACGAGAGCCGCTTTTTATAAAAGTGATGATCAAGGAAATCCTGACGGCCTGGTCAAGATCACGAATGAAGGTGAAATCACCGTCGGTGCCGAAAAAGGTGCTCTGTATTATTGGAGTGAAAATCCACTTTACAATGGTGATCGACAGGGGCCTATCCCGGCAGCCTTTCCAAAGGGCTATGCTGCATTCTACGTCATGAAATACGAACTCACTCAAGGTCAATATGCTGCATTCCTGAATGACATTCCCGACAACTGGACTTATACCCGGTCTCCCATTGGTGGACGAGACTACCTTAAGAAAAGAGGGGGCATCTATTTCAAAGACGGGAAATATTTGACTAAATCAGAAAACCGACCCATGAATTACGTGAGCTTCACCGATGCCTTGGCGTTTACAGATTGGGCTGCACTAAGACCAATCACAGAATTGGAATATGAAAAAGCGGCAAGAGGCCCCGGAAAACCTATCGATGCAGAATTTGTCTGGGGTACGGATAACTACGACCAGCTGGAGCGTTACATTAGCCCTGAATCAGAAGCGATTTTTGCCAATGGAGTAAATGAAAGTGACCTTAACGATTCTAATCGGCCTGTTTATGGTGCTTCCTATTACTGGGTCATGGACCTGAGTGGCAGTGTTTGGGAAAAAGTGATTACCGTTGGAAATTCTATAGGCAGGGCATTTAAAGGGACACATGGTGATGGGCAACTGGATTTTGGAAAAGCAACCAACAAAGATTGGCCTTCCAGTGATGATGAGGTAGGCGGTTTCGGATATCGTGGTGGAGGTTATTATGAAACAGGAACGGCGTACACAGACTTCAACCCCCACTCTCCCATCGGATATCGATATTACGGCGCCTGGTCAGGGGGACCCAGGTATATATCTTATGGATACAGAGCAGGGAGGTCGGCTCAGTAGTCACCAAGTACCGGAGGACTACTTGATTTAATCCTAGATGGAATCTACCTGCGCACATTGCTAACGGTGCGTTAGTTGTTTAGCATCTTCAAACGTAGTAAGTTCGACATGGAACTGAATCTCCTGATAGTTTGAGGCCAACATATATCAAAGATCAATCACCAGTGACCGTCAAGTCCGCGACCAACACGGAAGGTGTCCCAAAGCAGGGAAATTCCGAAGGTTTGAAAACGAATCATTCAGCTGGACTTCAATTGAATGCCCTGGATCAGAAAATCAATCATAGTTCAAGAGCGACAGAACAAGCCTTGCTTCAGCGAAAAGTGAACCAGAACCTAAACTTGAACCCGTCACCTCAGGAGGTGGTACCAACAAAGGTTTTGCAGCAAAAAATAATGGTAGGAAAATATCCCTACAACAAAGATCGATTGGTAAAAGAAATCGGAAAGAATCAATCTAAATTGATCAAGGACCACCATTTCAGTATCAGAGAGATTAGGACACTAACCGACTTCCTAACCACTAATTACCTGGGTAAGCAATCAAACATCAGTGCCAAAGATGTAATCGATCTTTTGATCAAAGCCCGAACCCTTTTCAACAAACAAGAAGCTCCGGCCGAAGAAGAAATCCCGTCAACGGAAGAGCAGACAACCGATGGTCCACAGCTATCGGAATCACAAACAAACGAAGAGTCAGTCGAAGAGCAACCAAACGAAGGTCCGGAAGAAGAGCAAACCACAGAAGAATCAACTACTGAAATCAGTACCGAAAAAGAAGTATCAGACCCAAAAGAAGAAAAAGATTCGAAAGAAAAAGAGCAGTTCGACCTACTCTATGTGAACAACTGCCTGATAGATGCTATTTGCGACCAAGCGGAACGTGATCGTCCAAGTGCGAACGAAATATTAAACATACGCATACGCATATCCGAGGCTAATCAAGCTGATTATGGTCCCGGAGAATATTTGGCAGCTGCCAGTGTCAATCTGCAAATCATATTGGACGAACTCGGACTTGACAACCATACCGTACTGGTAGCTTATGACAATGACGAAGACGACCTTGATCTTGGACACTCAGGAGAAGGAACCAATCTGTTGCCAATTCGCCATAATGGAAGCAATCACTTCTATGCACAGCGTGAACTAAGTTCCCAGAGTGAGGATGATGAAATTTCAACTGAGGAATTGGACACGAAGCAATCAGGAACAGATGAGCCTCGAAAATCAGACGATAAAGACCCATTGGAACTGAATAGAAGGACTTTTCAAGACAGTGGCACCACGGCTTGTTGGTTCTTATCGGTATTAGAGGGTATCCGGGGTGCTGGTTGGGTCCGGGATTTATTTACAAATGGAGTCATAAAGGTTAAAGCAATAGACGAGACTCATGTGGAATGTACAAGTGGCTCTATTCAATTCACTTTGACGATCAATCGAAGTGGATTTAAGCCCATTTGGCAACAGATCATTGAGCAACTGTTGATGGAGAAAATCCAAAAGAGTAAAATCCAGGAATTCCAATGGTTCAAAAACCTCAAAGAGGCTGACTTCCAGGAAAACATGCATGCATCTGGCATGAATAATGATCGATTAAAGGCACTTCAGCAACTGATCCCGATGATTTCATCCAATTGGTCAATCGATCAGGAAGCAATGGTCAAGCTATCCAAAGGAGCCTCGGAATATGGTAAAAAAACCAAAAAAGATGGCGAGATCAGCGTCTTCACACTAGACAAACCTGGTCACGCCATGGCGGTTGATTCGGTCAATGACTCAGAAGCCAACGTATATAACCAGCAAGTGCAAAGTGAGGAATCAGAAAGAGGCCAAACCTACACTAACAGAAATAAAAGTGACGAAGAAGTAGAAAGGGAGATTGCAGAGGAGGTTAGTGAGATCAGAGGACCTATGACACGGGAAATTGTACGTAAGATATTCCTCTCAAAAGAGGTTCAGTCAATACTCAGAAACAAATCAAATAAAAAATCAAACTTTGACTCGGCCGTTAGCAATAACGAGAATATTCGTGCTCAGATCATCATTAACTATCGGAAACTCAAGAAGGGCGCTACCGATAAAGAAGTTGAGGATATGGTCAAATGGGTCCGTGGGCACCTCAAAAGAATTGCCGGAAAGACAAGATACCTAAGCAATAGCGACTTAGAGCTTTTTCATTTCAAAGTCTCCAAAAAAGAGGATCCGAAGCAGTAAGTGTTATGAAAAAACCTGAGATACAACAAGACCTAACCGATCATCATGAGTCATTCACCTCCTATATTGATGGGTTGACTGAAGCACTTTTTCTGGCAACCCCAAATGAGAAATGGAGTGCCGGGCAGCAATTAGCTCATATTTACATGAGTGTGCATCCCATTCCTAAACTAGTAGCCAATAAAGCCATCATGAAAGAAAGGTTTGGAACCCTAGATCGACCAGGCAGAAGCTATGAGGTGCTGGTTGCCGACTATCTTAAGGTGCTTTCGGGAGGGGCCAAAGCAGGCCCAAGATTCTCACCAGAAACCATACCATTTTCAGAGAAAGCTACTTTGATCACGGGAATCACAAATGATATCGCTTCCATTTCGAACAATCTCGATGACTATACTGAAGAAGAATTGGATCAACTCGTGATACCCCATCCTGTGTTGGGGGCTTTTTCACTGCGAGAAATGTTGATGTTTACGATCTATCATGTTCAGCACCATTTGAAGTCGATTCAAGAGAATCTATCTAATTGATCAATTCAATCCTAAGACCGACTCCCGTTACTTTATCACCACTTACCCAGCTCACCTTTGCATAGATCTGGGCTTCATTTTCTATAGCAGATTGTATCCTTGGGGCTACATCTTTTGACAAGTATCCGATCTGTTTTCCTGATTGGGTCAATACTTTAATGGCGTGGGAATCGTACGGATTATCTGGCTCATGCTCTAAACGAAGCGTATCATCTTCAGCCACTTCATTTTTGATCACCTCCTGACGTGAAGAGCCATCTGCATTCTCCTTTGATACGCCCACGGTTTTGGTATTGATGACATAAGCGGAAGGAAGTCGAATAACTTTGCCCATAAATTTGAAGATAGCACGATCAGTAATATTTTACAATCTCATGTGAACATTCCTTTCGATCAGATAAGGCCGAGGATCGCCTCCATGTGACACTTCATTTAAATGATAAAAGAATATCTAAATCGATTAAAACCGGCTCATGCCTGACCCAAATTCCACCCTTTCAATTTCCGAGGCTCGCAAAGTAATTTTAGCCAACCAGGGACTGAAACATCCTTCTTACACGGGTCAGTCCGGAAAGAGACTGACACTGGAAACGATACAAAAAATAGGGTATACGCAAATTGATACCATTTCAGTCATTCAACGAGCCCATCATCATGTATTACAATCCCGGGTACCACATTACCATCCAGGAATGTTGGAAAAACTGGAAGGTGAACGATCCATTTTTGAATATTGGAGTCATGCAGCCAGCTATTTACCGATGCAGGATTTTCGGTTTTCACTTCCCTTGAAGCTTGAAGTACAGGCAAAGGAAAAGTTCTGGTTCAAGAAGGATCATAAACTCATGCAAAGCGTTCTGGATCGCATGAAAATGGAAGGCCCGTTACGTTCCCGAGATTTCGAAACTGAAAAGAAAGACCTTGCTATGTGGGAAACACATCCCGCGAAACAAGCTTTGCAGAACCTTTTCATGGAGGGAAAGATCATGGTGAAAGGCCGAGAAGGATTTCAAAAGATCTACGACCTTACAGAACGAATTGTTCCAACAGATGTCAATACCTCCACACCGACTGAAGAAGAATATATACGTTACCTGATTCGCCGAGACATCAAAGCGCATGGGCTGGTAGCGCTTGATGATATCGGCTATTTACTAAAAGGGCTAAAACCTAAAATCAAAGTTCAACTCGAAGCTTTGGAAGCTTCTGGCGAAATCTTCAGTGTCCAAATAGGTAAGCTGGAGCGACCCTTTTACACTACTCACCAAAGCCTCGAAGTACTCAATCAACGATTTGGACAAAGGCTGAAATTCCTCAACCCCTTTGATAATGCCATCATCAATCGCGCCCGAACCAAACGCATGTTTAACTTCGATTACATCATGGAAATCTATGTGCCAGCGGAAAAAAGAAAGTTTGGGTATTATGCCTTACCTATCCTTTGGAAGGATCGGTTTGTTGGTCAGGTAGATATGAAAGCAGAACGGAAGACTCATCGGCTCCTGATTCGAAACCTTGAAGTGAACATCAATCTTAACGATGCCTTCCTGGCGGCATGGTCAGACGCAATCCGAGCGTTTTCTGCATTCAATGGCACAAATGAAATTGTTTTTGAAAGGAAAGCCTCCGATGGTAATCAGGCGTTGATTGAGGCTTCTAATTCCTAGAGACGCAAGTCGTGGAATTCTCCAAATTAGAAGATAGAAATCCCCTGAGCCATCATTGCAGCCCAGAAAGGAAGCGTAAATACCAACAACAGTTCAACCATCATTATGATCTTAATGGATTTCGGTATGTTAATCACCTCCTCTCCATTCGGATGGCTTTTCGATTGCCTCTGCTTTGCAAAAAATACGGTTGGATAAATGGACAGCAACCCGACAAGGGTAAAAATTCCGAGCTTTAAATAGATCAAGCCGTTTGTCTGATAAAACTCGGCGGGTTTGCCAATGTCACTTAGCCATAAAATCAACCCCGCCGCCACAGTTATAATTGAAGCCAAACCATAAATCCCATCTATTTTGCCCAATTGCTTGATCTGAGTTCTGGACATGGAACTTTTCAAGATCCAGGATTCTGCAAACAGCGATCCGACCACAAGAAAGATCCCTACGAAATGAAGGTACTTGATGAAAATATATGTCATAAGACTGTTCGCTTACAATGATAAGTTTGAATTCGGGTGATTCATAAATGCTATAACAAATAACATTAATTTTGGTTGCTTTAACCAGATGACCATGGCCCAAGAATCAATCGAAATACAAGGCTTTCAACACGTTCGCTATGAAAGAGAAACCTATCCTATCGAAGAAGTAGAAAAACGTTCCGAGGAATTTTATCAATGGCTGGATAGTAGAAGAACGGTTCGCGAAATATCCGATAAACCCGTGAGCAAAAAGGTGATCGATAACCTGATCATGGCTGCCTCCACTGCTCCTTCAGGTGCTCACAAACAGCCCTGGACTTTTTGTGCCATCTCCAATGCAGAGATGAAACAGAAAATCAGAGAAGCGGCGGAGAAGGAGGAATACGATAGTTATCATGGTCGAATGTCAGACCGATGGTTGAAAGATTTACAACCCATAGGCACGGATTGGAACAAACCCTTTTTGGAAAAGGCCCCATGGATTATTGTGCTTTTCAAGCGTGTTTATGAAACGGGAGATAGCGGTGAGAAGCAAAACAACTATTATGTCAACGAATCAGTGGGTATCGCCGCTGGCATGTTCATTTCTGCCATACACCATGCGGGGCTGGTAACACTTACCCACACTCCGAGCCCCATGAACTTTCTGACGTCATTATTGGAGCGCCCCAACAATGAGCGTCCATTCATTCTCTTTCCCGTTGGCTACCCGGAAGATGAGGTTTATGTACCCAAACTGGAAAGAAAAAGCCTCGAGGAAGTTTCGACATATTATCCATAAAAGTTCCCGTTTCTTCCTAATCTATCCTTCAAAATTTCTTTGTTTAGGCCCTAAATGGGCCTTTTTTATTGAATTGGCAGGATCGTTAAGCCTTTTGGCAGATATGAAAATTCCGCATGCCTGACCTTAGCTTCATGATTGTTCAACAGCAATCTTTGAATTGATCTAAAATAATCCTTCTGTTCGTCAGAAGTATTTTTGTCTATAGCTGGTTGAGACCCTGGATCAGAAGGATTCAGGGTTTTCTTTTTGTCTAAACATTAGTAAATTGACCTCTTTCAACCGCCCAGGGATGATAAAAACACTGCTGCTCGGCTTGTTCTTCTGCAATTTTTACGTGTGTATTGGCCAAAAAGGCAATTACACTGCTTTGGTGGGCAAAGACCTGAAAAGGGTTGCTGTGAAGTCAGGAATGATCACATATGAGCTGTCCGGGGACGTGGAAGGTACAGAAGTCTATTATTTCGATGAGTGGGGCTGGCTTGAAAAAACAATTCGTAAATACACCTACAGTAAGTATGGCATCTCCAGCGACGAAAACCGCGTGGAATTGCGCAATGGAGATTTTTTATTCCGAGGCAACTTCAAATCAGGAAAGGGTTCTGTAACTGAAAAGAAGCTCGAAAGCTCCATGTTGCGTTATAAGTCCAGGGAGGAAGTTTCGAAAACAATGCTGGAATCCAGGAACGGAACCATCGTAGGGGAAGAAAATATACTCGGAAGGTTATGTACGGTTTGGGAGTTCCCAAGAGGACTGATCCAAAGACTATGGATCCATGACGGTTTTATTCTGAAGCGGGAACAACGCATCGCAACTTTGAATGTGATCTCCACGGCGACAAGCATTGAATTTGATCAGGAATATACGAATGATGATTTCTATGTTCCTGAGATTGAGTGGCAATAGGGCCGGATAATTCTGAGGCTTAAATCAAGCGGCAATTTTACACTATCCGGCAGTTTTTAGTTAATAGGTTATTGGGTCGGAGCAGGACAATTATTCGGTACTACTATCTCTCTTGTGAGAGAATGAATTTACTCATTCGACTTATGTAGCCATGCCTCCATGGCCATCACTCACTTCGATAGCTGTTCTGCAGCGAACTTTGATTCTCTTTAGCTAAATCCAGAATAGATGGTTTTGTACTCATACTGATCTTAAAACTAGTTTAAGTCAAAAATTAAACAAATCGAAACTAAAGAAGATTTCAAGAAATCAGATTTGATTTCACCCTACCACATCCGTATAATCTCCATTCTTAAAAACCCGGTAATTCATCGCTTTACGGAGAACGGAGGGTTTGAACATGGACTTGCCCTGGAGCATTCGACAACATTCCTGAATGCCCTCTATGATACTTGGGTGAGGATGGATCAGTTCAGCAAGTACTTTGATGCCTTTACCCATAGAAATCAGTAATGCCGCAGCCTGTATGGCACTGGAGGCATGCTCTCCAATGACACGCATCCCAAGAATTTTCATTTCCTCATCATTGGTCACCAGGATCTTGATAAACCCCTGCACATTTCGCATGGCCACCGCCCGAGGGATGGTGCTGTAATCCAGACTTACCACCTTATAGTCCAATCCTTTCTGCTGTGCCTGCACCTCATTCATACCTACACCGGCAATTTCCGGAGCAAGGAACATGATCGTGGAAATATTCTCATAGATCAATGGCTCAGGATCACCGTAGATCTTCTCTATGGCATGTCTGCCCTCTAATTCGCCAACATTTACCAATGAAATATCGGCAGTGATGTCCCCTACCGCGTAAATATTGTCGATGCTTGTTTGCGTGTCTTTGTCTTTGATTCCTCGTTTATCAATATCGATAGAAAGGTTGTCGCTAAAAAGGTCATCGTAATTTGGGATTCTGCCTACGGATACAAGAGCCTTTTCAACCTTAAATACTTCCTTGGTTCCGTCATTGTACTCGAGGGTGTAAACAACCTCTCCCATCTCTACCTTCATTTCCACCAATTGGGAATTGCGGTGAATGAGAACATCCTTTGCTTCCAGGTTTTGCTCCACTATGCCTACTACATCAGCATCTTCGAATGGTAATATGCGATCTCCTTTATCAATCAGGTGCACTTTCGTATGACCAAAATTCGAGAATATCGTGGCAAACTCGCATCCAATCACTCCCGCTCCCAGGATCACCATGCTTTTTGGAAAATCCTTGAGGTTTCCAAGGCCATCACTGGTGAAAATATGTTGCTCATCAATAGGAATGTGAGGTAACTTTCTGGGGCGGCTACCTGTAGCCAAAATGATGTTATCTGCTTCGATCTCATGTGTGGCTTCACTATTGACCACCTCCACCCGATGGGGATCCAGAATCCTGGCTGAGCCATGAAGGAATTGAAAGTAATCACCTAGTGTCACATTAATGTTGTTCATGTGATGCGAAAGCATCTCCTGGCGATCATCAACCGCCTTGGCCACTTCTCCGGAAACTTTATCAAATGAGAAATCCGGGTGGTCTATCCCAAATGACTTACCATGCTGACGGATAAAAAAAGCTTCACGAGACAATTCCCACCAGGTTTTACTCCATAGCGCACCCTGGTGGATACCTGCTCCACCTAATTTATCTTTTTCAATAAGCAGTACTTTTTTGCCGTAATCTACGGCTCTCATGGCTGCGGCATAACCGGACGGACCGGCTCCTATGACACAAACGTCGAATCTTTCCATGGCGGATATTTTGCGTAGCGTCACGGAATGTAAGGAAAATTCCTGCTAATTCGAAGGGCGGTGCCGTTTTTTAAGTACTTCGATCACCTTTTGAAGTGGGATTTCCTTGGCTTCCAGAAGCACCAGGTAGTGGAACAACAAATCTGCGGCCTCTCCTAAAAAGAGGTCTTCATTGTCATCTTTTGCTTCAATGACCAGTTCCACCGCTTCTTCACCCACCTTCTGGGCTACTTTGTTGATCCCTTTTTGGAATAAACTGGCAGTATATGACTTCTCAGAAGGATTCTCCTTCCTGTCCTTGATGATCTCCTCCAGATAGTTGATGAACTGGACGTGATTCTCATTGTCCTCCTTAAAGCAAGTATCTGCTCCAGTATGGCAAGTAGGCCCATCCGGTCGTGCTTTTACCAAAAGAGCATCGTCATCACAATCCAGATGCATTTCCACCAGGTTAAGGAAGTTTCCGGAAGTTTCTCCCTTTACCCAGAGTCGCTGTTTACTGCGGCTGAAGAACGTGACTTTACCTGTTTCCCGGGTCTTTTTCCAGGCCTCTTCGTCCATGTACCCAAGCATCAGTACTTTCAACGTTTCGGCATCCTGTACAATGGCCGGGATCAGGCCTTCTCCTTTATCGAAATTAGGTTTCATTTCAATCGAACGGGTATTTGGTTTTGTTGCAAGTCCCCTTTCAGGTCCTTGATCTCTACTTCTTTGTAATGGAAAATACTGGCAGCTAAAGCCGCATCCGCATTTCCTTCGGTAAATACATCCAAAAAATGAGAAGCTACTCCACCACCGCCTGAAGCTATGACAGGAATGGGTACTGCCTCCGAAACACGGGCTGTCAAATCATTGGCAAAGCCGCTTTTGGTCCCATCGTGATCCATAGAAGTCAATAGAATCTCCCCAGCTCCTCTTTTTGCTACTTCCCTTGCCCAGTTTACTGTCTCTATCGTAGTAGGTTTAGTACCTCCATGGGTGTGCACAAGATCAGTACCATTTACATTTCTGGAATCTATGGCCACTACGATACATTGCGAACCGAAATGAGCCGCCATATCATCAATAATGCCCGGATTTCTCACAGCAGCCGAATTGATAGATACTTTATCTGCCCCTGCTTCCAACAGCGCTGATACGTCTTCAATGGTACTGATACCTCCGCCTACGGTAAATGGAATATTAACCGTGGAAGCCACATCAAAAACGAGTTTAAGTAAAGTCTTCCTTTTCTCCAGGGTAGCAGAGATATCCAGAAAAACCAGTTCGTCAGCACCTTCTTGTGCATACCGTGCGGCTAATTCCACAGGATCGCCCGCATCTTTCAAGTCCACAAAGTTGACCCCTTTGACGGTGCGGCCGTCCTTGACATCCAGGCAAGGAATAATTCTCTTGGTTAACATGATTTCGTAGGTATGATCCGGAACAAATCCAAATGGCTAGTCGTCAAAAGATCGCTTCGGAAATCCCTGGCGATGACGCCTGTATGATAATGCTGGAAACCGTAATTCATTTACTGACTAAAACTTAGATAATTCCTCCAAAGTTACTTTGCCTTCGTATATGGCCTTGCCTACTATAGCTCCAAATAAGCCAGCATCTTGTAAATGATGGAGGTCATCCATAGTGGTTACACCCCCACTAGCAATCAATTTAATACCCGAAAAGCGTTCTATTATTTTTTGATACAATTGGGTAGAAGGACCTTCAAGCATACCATCTTTCGAAATATCCGTGCAGATCACATATTGCAACCCCTGGTCAAGGTAAAATTCCAGGAATTCAAACAAGCCTAATTCAGAAGTCTCCTGCCAACCTGACACCATGATCTTCTCATTCAGCACATCTGCTCCCAAGATGATCTTTTCACCTCCGTATTTTTTGATCCAGCCCAGAAAAGTATCTCGGTCTTTTGCCGCAATAGACCCCCCTGTAATCTGGGAAGCGCCTGAATTAAAGGCCTTTTCCAGATCTTCATCGGTTTTTAATCCACCTCCAAAGTCCACCGTTAGCCCAGTTTCATTCGTAATGGCTGCCAGTACCGCATCATTAACAATGTGTTTTGATTTTGCACCATCCAGGTCTACCAGATGTAAGCGGTTCAACCCGGCTGCTTCGAAGTTTTTTGCCACTTCCACCGGATTGTCATGGTAAGTGGTTTTTTGATCGTAATCCCCTTTCGTAAGCCGAACACATTGTCCGTTGATGATATCAATGGCAGGAATGATGTGCATTACTGAATATTTAGAAAATTGGAAAGGATTTTCAGGCCACTTTCTGCACTCTTTTCCGGGTGCGGCTGAATAGCGTAATAGTTATCCTTCTGCACCGCTGCTGAAAAGGGTACGCCATAATCGCATCGTGCCACCGTGTGCGGACATTCTTCGACGTAGTAACTATGAACGAAATAAAGAAAACTGCCCTCGTCGATTTCCTGCATTAAAGCTCCCTGAGTATTAGAAATATCATTCCAGCCCATATGCGGTACCTTATGATCGGTCGGGAAACGTCTCACCGTGGCATCAATTAAGCCCAAACCGGGGGTATCTCCTTCTTCCAGGTATTTGCACATCAATTGCATACCCAGGCAAATCCCCAGAAAAGGCTGATGTAAATCAATCAATACCTGATCTAATTTTCTCGCCCTCAGATAATTCATGGCTGAACTGGCTTCTCCCTGACCGGGAAAAATCACCTTGTCGGCAGCATGCAGTTCATCTGGATCATCGGTCACTTTTGGCGTGACCCCTAACCGATTCAATGCGAAAGTCAGAGACTGGATATTGCCCGCATTGTACTTGACAATTGCAATGTTCATGCTTGTTCTAGAAAAGAAAGACGCGAAGTTACTTAAAACACCCCCCTCGGCTCCCCTCTTGAGGGGATAAAATCCGTAGAAGCTCTATGCAGGAACTGCTCCTTCTTTATTGGCTACCATTTCTGCGAGTACAGCCTTTACTTCAGGGATCGATTCATATAATTGCTCGTATGACTCAATCACAAAATAGCGATCCTGAAAAACACTTTTGGTGTAGCCCGTATCCGCTATGTGTTGAACTGAAAAATCATAATGAGGGGGTTCATCTGACAGGCAGAATTTAGTTTCCCCTGCAGAAGATAAAATACCCGCACCGTAAATTCGGGTACCCACTGGTTCACGAATCAAACCAAATTCGACGGTAAACCAGTAAATACGAGACAGAATATCAATCGCATAGGGATTATCATGGTATTCCAGGCCGATATTACTCAAAGCTTCCAGAAAATCTACGAAAGCCTGATTGGTTAATAACGGCACATGAGCGAATACGTCATGGAACATATCCGGTTCTTCCAGATAATCGAGCTCTTTCATTTTCCGTAACCACGTAGTAGCCGGAAAACGTCGGTTTGACATCAATTCAAAGAAGGTATAATCAGGAACTATCCCGGGAACGACTACTAACTCCCATCCGGTAATGTCTTTCAACAAGCGGTTGACGTCTTTGAAATCCGGGATTCGGTCCGCAACAAATTCGATCTTATCCAGACCGTCCAGATAAGCCTGGCTTGCCGCATTAGGAAGGTTTTGTTGCTGGCGCTCAAAAAGGACTTTCCACACCTGGAAATCCTCTTCTCTGTAATTGGCATAAATCTGTTGCAATGACAAATAAATTAGACGTTCAACAATGATTATCAGACAAAAGTAACTGCATTACACCACGAATAGTGCCCAATATCCAAATAATATTTCGAAAGTGATATAAATCAGTCTTAGAAGACAAATGCAATAAAGCTGTAAGCCACTAAATTGGCGGAAGCATGTGCAATCCAACCTGGAATGATGCTCCCGTTCGCAAGCTTCTCATTGAGATATACTTTGACATAAGCCCCGAGTGTCGGAACTATAAAAATGATGATCAGGAATAGGACATTGTCCGTAATTAACAAGAAAAGCAAGGTGTGGATCGCGCCAAAAATAAGCGCCTGAATCGCATTACCAACCCCGTAGCTAGTAACGGCTATCAACCTTTTTGCCACAAATCCCCGAAAGAGAATTTCTTCTGACAGTGAGGTCTTGATGATGGCTGTCACCAATAGCGTGAATACCGATCCGATACCAAATCCCATTTCTCTTAAGGCACCTGTAACGCTTTTGGGATCATGCAATACCTCCTTGAACCCATCATCAATGGCAACAAAAACCAATATTGGGGAAGCAAGGACCAGCATTAGTAAGAAGGCGTAGAGATTGGCTTTTGCCGTAGAGCGTTTGATTCCAATATGTGCCAGGAATCCGGAAATACGCCTATACCTGATCAGGAATACGAGAAATGGCAAGGCGGAGAAAAATAATACCTGACGCACCGCCTGGAATAGTGTATCGATCATGATTCGTCTTTTTCAATTTGAATGATGTCACCAGGCTCGCATTGCAGCGCCTCACAAATGGCTAATAAGGTTCCAAATCGTATGCCTTTGGCCTTTCCAGTTTTCAGGAGTGATAAGTTGGTCATAGAAATGCCCACCTTTTCCGAAAGCTCAGAAAGTTTCATTTTGCGTTGGGCCATGACCACATCGAGCGTTACAACAATCTTCATACGAATGACTGATTCTCCTCACTCAATAATTTTCCCTGTTTGAAAATTTCAGCCAACACTTTACATGCCAGGGTAAACAGTAAAGCGGAAAAGGGTATATCAAAGACCCAGGAAAATGAATCTCCCGAATGAAACTGATCATCATAACGGAAATTGATCGCACTGATCAAAGCAATGATCAATCCATACTTGGCCATTTGCATAAATGCCGTAATGTTCTCTTCATAAAATGTCTTGCTGTAGCGAATCGATTTGAGTAATGCCATCGCTTTCCAGAGAATCAAAATGTTCAATGCAAATAATACGCTTTGGCGCACAACCAACCAGATGATCATCTCATCTGCGAAAAAGCTCAATACATCGAATGAATCGCTGCAAGAATCGTCCATACAGTAGGTCATTCCCAACCAGGCTCCGGGTCTGCCTGCACCATTCAAAGTGATCTTATTCTCCAGCGGCCAATCCATCAAACCAGCTAGCATAACCCAATAGAAAGCAATCAACAACAAGATCACTACACCAAAGCAGAATTGTAAAAAGCGCAAGGCAATTAACAGACTTATGTTTTGTTTCATTTAAAATATTTTACATTAAATGTATAATATTTTATGTAAAACATAAAATTTCTCATCCTCCGACTCATTATAATAAGCCAAGCCAATAAAATAAGGTTCGCCATTTCGAGGGGGAATTTTCGGTTTCCAAAAACAGAAATGACAAACTAAAACAAGCGCGTCATGCCCACGAAGGGTATCTCTTTCTCGCGCTTTATACTTCATTCCTCAAAAAGCTCTTCAATCGGTCATAGAGTAAGTGGTTGAATCTCAAAATTGGATAGTAGAATCAAAGATTGAGATTTCAGAACTTCACTCCGTTACGTCAGGAATGACGTTTTTATTAATTAGGAGCCACTATTCTATTAAGGAAGTTATCGATTAAATGGTATTAGAATTACTTCTTCAGCATCCGAATGTGCTGACGGCCTTCACCATTTTGCATTAGGATCATATAAGTACCTGATTCCAGGGAATTGATCATTTCATTGATTGCAAGCTCAGCCTGTGATACAGTCATGTTTTGTTGAAAGAATAACTTCTGACCAGCCGTATTGACCAATGCCCAATCGAAAACACCTTCCAAGGTATTGGTAAAACTGAAGTTTGATACAACCGGATTGGGATAAATACCTATTTGATTAATGGCAGTGCCCATCTTCACTTCCACAAACGATATTGGACTGAACTCATACTGGCCGTCAAAATCAACCTGTCTCAAGCGATAGTAACTACTTGAATTTGCTGATTGATCGAAAAACTGGTAACGCTGATATTGGTCAGTTGTGCCATTTCCTTCCACGAAACCGATAGATTCAAAGGCTAAACCATCGATGCTCTTTTCTATGTAAAAACCTTCATTATTCAACTCCGAAGCAGTTTCCCAGTCGATTTGTGTCCTTCCTTCTCCCACAATGCTTGTCTTAAAGCTTAATAGTTTAACCGGGAGCGTCGTGGCTCCGCATGACGAATTGCTGGTACCACCTGTGCAAGATGTGAAAGATTCATTGGTCGAACCAGAAGTTGAAAATGTGCCTCCATAGGTTAAAACGCCACTTCCCTCCAGGGTACCATTATTACGAATATTTACGTTACCAGTCGTACTAATTGAACCATCAATTGCAAGAGTACCAGTATTTCCTCCACCATTTCCACCTACTCGGATATTACCATTCCCCACATCCACAGTCCCTGTATTCCCGATATTTATAGCTCCTCCATTAAGTACAACAAGGTTATCCGTTCCATCGCCATCGCCAACATTCAAGTCTCCATTAATGATTAGAGTAGCTCCATCTACTATAAATCGCCTGTTAGTATTGACTGTTGCCCCTTCATTAATGGTAAAAGTCCCACCTACAATTTGGATGAAGCTTGAATTTTGATTGAGGTCCAGTGTGACACAAGATTCTACCGTGATGTTACCGTTGATGTCCCAAAAGTTAGTCGAAGTAATACTGCACGCCACCGAAGAACTACAATCATTATTAGTAGGGATATTGATTGTTCCTCCACTTTCCAATTGTGCTTCTGTAGGACATTGTGCCATGGATAAGACAGGCATGCCAATCAACAAAAGAAGTTGAAGAAGTTGTTTGTTAAATGTTCGATTCTGAAGGATACTCTTTTTCACGTGGCTGATTTTCATTGTTTAAATGATGAAGCAATGTTATCGGCACGTTCGCTGAACTGCGGAGATATTCGATAAAGTGAGATAATCGGGAGGTTTTCGGAAATAAGGGTCCGACTACCTTTTCTCAAAGCTTTTATCGACGATTTCTGTCCATTTATCGGTTATTCTCGATGAACAGGAAAGGAATTTCCATGAAGAGGAATTAAGTCGGGGTGAATAAATCCCCCGATCTTCGACCACCCCTTTTGATATAAAGGGGGACTTGCAACTACTCCTTTTTCAAGAAAGGTTTCGGTACTTGGGGTAAGCCGCACCACTGGGCAATGTCGTTGTAGTTGTTGTGAAACCTATAAGGTCTAAAATACCTCTAGGACAAAGACCTTATAGGATTGAAAATTCTCAAGGTTTACAAGCGCAAAGAGATACCGGTTTTAATTTTAGTTTAAGTTGATATGGCCCTCGTCATCTTCGAGGGCCTCAGATTGACAAGGTCCATTACATCTCATCCTTCACTTCCAGTAGCTTTCTGATCTTGCGTATCAGTTTGGTGCTTTCGGTATAATTGAGGGTTTGTTGACCGTCGGAGAAGGCTTCTTCGGGAATGTTGTGGGTTTCGAAGATCACTCCATCAGCCCCGGCCATTACAGAGGCTAATGCCACTGGTTCGACATGGGCTCTGATTCCTATGCCGTGTGAAGGATCAGCAATCACCGGCAGGTGGGTTTTGTCCTTCAGTATCGGAATGGCGTTAATGTCGAAAGTATTTCTAGACGCTTTCTCGTAAGTGCGGATACCTCTTTCACATAGGAGCAGGTTTTCATTTCCTGCGGAGAATACGTACTCTGCACTGTACAATAACTCATCGATGGTACCTGATATACCCCGCTTGATCATCACGGCTTTGTCAACTCTACCAAGTTCATCCAGCAGGTTAAAGTTCTGAGTATTTCTCGCCCCTACCTGGTAGATATCCACGTAATCGTACATTTCCTCGATTTGAGAAACCTGCATTACTTCTGTTACGATCTTAATACCGGCTTCTCTGGCGAGTTTGTACCAGGTTTTCAATCCTTCGATCCCTAAACCACGAAACGAGTACGGCGAGCTTCTGGGCTTGTAGACGCCACCGCGCATGCAGGTGATGCCATTGGCTTTAAGGTGATCGATGGTCTTCTGAATGTTTTCTTCCCCTTCGATGCTGCAAGGACCAGCCATCAAGCCGAAGTGACCCCCACCAATTTTCACATCGTCTCCCAGATCAATGACGGTACGATCTACCTTCCATTTGCGGGATACGAGCTTGTAATCGTCGCTGACGATGTGGATGTCTTCGATCCCTGGCAAGTGGCCAATTTCTCGAACGTCAAACGCCGCTTTACCGATGCCCACCAGATAATCCCCTTTTTGGGTCTTTACTTCGGTGGTCTTGTATTTGAGTTCGTTTACCCGATTGATGACGTCCTGTTTGGTCGTCGGGTTGATGGTGTTATTGAATTGGATGATCATACGTTCTTATTTTTTGTGGTTCTTGCAAATTGCGGTAGTAACATCCCTCTACCCCCGCTTCCGCGTACGGCTTCGAAGGGGGATTTTCTGCTATGAACAAGAGGGATAACCTTATGCTTCCTGTTGGCTATTTTTTTTTAATGTTTTTAATAAAATTGCTGATGGCTTCCTCAGAGCTGTCTGCTTTCAATTGCTTAATGAATGCGCTACCGATGATAGCTCCGTTAGCATATTGACAGGCCTTGGCGTACGTCTCATGGTTAGATATACCAAATCCGATCAATAGTTTTCTCTGAAGATTCATTTCATTGATCCGCTGGAAGTAGGCTTCCTGATTTTCTGAAATATTGGACCTGGCGCCGGTTATCGCGGCACTACTCACCATGTAGATGAATCCTTGCGAATGCTCATCAATCTCCCGAATTCGCTCTTCTCCGGTTTGAGGAGAAATCAGGAATATGTTGTAAAGCCCATACTCGGCCAAAACTGACTTGTAATGCGTTTGGTACTCATACATGGGTAAGTCCGGTAAAATCAGGCCATCAATGCCAACTTCCTGGCATTTTTGACAAAAACGCTCAAATCCGTATTGCAAAATCGGGTTGATATAGCCCATCAGCAACACTGGCACCGAAACATGCTTTCTTAAATCTGTCAGCTGCTCGAACAACAACGCCAGAGTCATTCCATTATTCAGGGCCATTTCGGAACTCTCCTGAATGGTCGGCCCGTCAGCTACTGGATCGGAAAACGGTACACCAATCTCAATGAAGTCGGCACCATTTTGGTCAAGGGCCGTCGCAACACGCAATGTATCTCCTATCGCCGGATAACCGGCAGTGAAGTAGACATTTAGCAGGTCGCTTCCCTTTTCTTCAAATGTTTTATCAATTCTGTTCATTTTATTTCGTGGAGAGGGACTACAGCATATGATAATCCTACGCTCCATTAATACTTATTTCAAATCTTCCGTCAATAGTCGATGGTCCATAGTTTTTTATGTACACTTTAACAGCTATGGACTCTTCGCTATTGGCTTTCACTAATATTTTCCCCACTTGATGTAGGTTTCTAAATCTTTGTCACCTCTCCCCGAAAGGTTGATCACGACTACTTCATCTTTGACCAGATCGAGTTGGTCTAATGCGGCGAATGCATGCGCTGACTCAATGGCTGGTATGATCCCCTCAAGTCGACTCAGTGCTATACCTGCTTGCATGGCGTCTTCATCGGTCGCGCTTAAAAACGTTCCACGACCTGAATCAAACAAGTGCGCATGGATGGGACCAATACCCGGATAATCCAGACCAGCAGAAATAGAATAAGGTTCCACTACCTGTCCATCTTCCGTTTGCATCAACAGCGTCCTGCTGCCGTGCAATACCCCTTCTTTACCGAGGGTTGTCGTTGCTGCAGATTTACCACTAGTATTTCCTAAACCGGCAGCTTCCACCGCAATGAGTTCTACGGACTTATTATCAAGGAAGTGATAAAAGGCGCCAGCGGCATTGGACCCTCCGCCGACACAAGCAATCACCCGGTCAGGAGCGTTTCTCCCCTCTTCATCGGCAAGTTGTGTCCTTATTTCTTCACTAATCACCGATTGAAACTTGGCCACCATATCCGGATACGGGTGTGGCCCTACCACGGAACCAATGATGTAATGTGTACCCACCGGATCACTGATCCAATGCCTCATGGCCTCATTGGTCGCATCTTTGAGGGTTTGACTCCCTGAGTGAGCTGGCCTTACCTCTGCTCCCAGGATCTTCATCCGTTCCACATTGGGCCGCTGACGTTCGGTATCCAGTTTACCCATATATACGATACAATCCATGCCCATCAAGGCACAAACCGTAGCGGTGGCAACGCCGTGTTGACCTGCACCCGTTTCGGCGATGATCTTCTTTTTACCCAGTGCTTTTGCCATCAATATCTGACCAATCGTATTGTTGACTTTGTGCGCCCCGGTATGGCAGAGGTCTTCTCTTTTCAGGTAGATCTTACAACCGTATTTTTCAGAAAGCCGGGAGGCAAAATACAAGGGTGTCGGTCGACCCACATAAGTCTTCAGCAACGCCCTGAATTGTTCCCGAAAATCATCACTGTCCATGATGCGCTGGTAGTTCTCTCTCAACTCCTGCACATTAGGGTAGAGCATCTCGGGAATGTAGGCTCCACCAAACTTCCCATAATATCCATTCCCATCTACCGCAAAGTGCTCCGTATCCTTCAACATAATGCTTCTTTTAGTGCTTTTACTTTTTCAACATCCTTCAATCCGGGCTCAAGTTCAAACTTGCTGTTCACGTCTATTCCCCAGAGATTCGGGATGGCTAATTTTTTAATATCTGCTATGTCCTCAAGTCCGATCCCTCCACTCAGCATGAATGGCTTGTCAGACTGATAATCGTTCAAAATGGACCAATCGAACTTTCTTCCACTACCTCCATAATCTTTGGTTTCGGTATCAAAAAGGAAGATTTCAGTTATAGGCTCCCATTGTTTAATCTCTTCAGTAGGCATCTGGTTATGAACCCCAAACACTTTGATGATCTTAATGCCTTTGGCATGCAATTTCTGCCCGTATGCCAGGGTTTCATCGCCATGCAATTGCACATAATCCAATCGAAAGGCAGCTACATTCTCCAATAACTCATCCATATCTGCATTTACGAACACCCCCACTTTATGTCCCTGAAATGCCCATACCTTCTCAAGGACCCACGCATCTGGTGTAACTAGCCTTTTTGATTTTTCATAAAAGATAAATCCCATCAAATCCGGTTGAAGCGCACCTATGGCTTCTATGTTTTCCGGATTTCGCATGCCGCAGACTTTGAGTTTCATTTTGATTTTATTTCTATTTCATTAACACGCCCCTTGCCGGGAGCCCAACAATGCTATTAAGTTAAGGGAAATGGACCGTCATTGCGAGCTGGCGAAGCAATCTCAATGAGGTTTCGAATACAATCGTCAACCAGACTGCCACTTCGGCGGTCCGATTCAATTCTTCGCAGTGACAAATCTTAACTTAATAACAACGCACCCTCCCAAGAGGTGAATTTAGGATCGCAAGGCTTTGATCTGTCTGATGAATGAACCACATGCTGCTGACGGGGTACCATGCTGCATGAAGTATTCACCAATTAAAAAGCCTTCGAATCCATGATCCATGAGGTCTGCTACGACCTGAGGATCGTTAATTCCACTTTCGGATACTTTCACAAAATCATCAGGAATCAAATTTGCTAATTTGCGTGAAGTTTCCACACTGGTCTCGAACGTATCCAGGTTACGGTTATTCACCCCTAACAAATCGACCTCCGGACAAATGAATTCTTGCAACTCCTTTTCACTGTGAACTTCCAATAATACTTCCAGCCCAAGGGTGTGCGCAAAAGCGGCCAGTGACTTCACTTTCTCTGGTGTCAAGATGGCTGCTATCAACAGGATCACATCTGCTCCAATGGATTTTGCTTCGATGATCTGATATTCTTCCAGAATGAAATCCTTCCTTAAAATCGGACAGAAATTGTACTTTCTGGCCTCACTCAGGTCCTCACTTTTTCCGCCAAAGTACTTGTTATCTGTTAACACGGAGAGTCCACTTGCCCCAGCCTGCATGTATCCAATAGAAGTACGTTCAATGGAAACTTTCGGATTGATCACTCCTTTTGACGGAGACTTTCGCTTGATTTCAGCAATGATCCCCACTTTGTCATCTCTCCTGATGTACTTCTTTAGTGAAACGGGGTTCCCTCCAAAGTAGATGCTTTGCTCCAGTAACTTAACCGGGTAAAGTTCTTTTCGCTCTTGTACCTCCTTTTGCTTATCCGCAACGATTTGATCGAGTATGTTCATTTTAGCTATTGATCTCAATGAATTTTTTGAATGATTGTAATGCTTTTCCGGATTCGATAGATTCTCTTGCCTGATTGATCCCTTCTTCGGGGCTTACTTTTTTCGCAACCGAAATGGCCAATCCGGCATTCGCCAAAACGGCACTTTTTTGTGCTTCAGTAGCCTTATCTTCCAGGACATTCGTGAAAATCTTTGCCGAATCCTTGATGGTATCTCCCCCGCTGAGCGATTCCATTTTCAATTGTGGGAGCCCCAGATTCGAAGGGCTCATGACTTGTTCCGCCTTATTGCTGATCACTTTAAAGTCGCCGGTGAGAGAAATTTCATCATAACCATCCAGCGCATGGACGATCATGAAGTTGGCCTCACCTTTCTGATACAGGTAGCCGTATAATCTGGCCAATTCGAGACTAAACACTCCTACTAACTGATTCTGTGGAAATGCAGGATTCACCATAGGCCCCAGCATATTGAAAAAGGTTTTCACGCCCAATTCCTTACGCACCGGACCTACATTTTTCATGGCCGGATGAAACATGGGTGCATGTAAGAAGCAAATCCCGGATTGATCTAAACTTCTTTTGATGACATCCTGATCGTTGCCGAATTTGCAACCAAAGGATTCCAATAAGTTGGATGAACCACACTTGCTGGACACGCCATAATTACCATGCTTAGTTACATGCTGGCCAGCACCTGCCGTGACAAAGGAAGATAGTGTCGAAATGTTAAAAGTATCTTTCCCATCTCCACCGGTTCCACATAAATCAATCGTATTGAAGTCATCCAACGGAACCCTGACACATAGCTCCAACATCGCATTTCGGAACCCTTCTAATTCATCTACCGTAATGCTACGCATCAAATACACCGTCAAAAAGGCTGCCATCTGACTGTTGTTATACTTTCCGGAAGCGAGGTTTGAGAGCACTTCCTTGGCCTCTTGTTTGTCAAGAGACTGGTGCCTGAATAATTTATTGAGTATTGCCTTCATTTCAGCTTTGGTTCAACCAGTTTTCAATCATTTTTTTTCCGTGCTCGGTCATAATGGACTCAGGGTGAAATTGCACGCCACGTACCCGATATTGTTTATGGGCCAATCCCATGATTCGTCCTTCTTCTCCCCGGACAGTAATCTTTAACTCAGTCGGTAAACTCTCTGGCTTCACCACCCATGAATGGTACCTGCAAACCGTAAATTTTTCGGGAATATCTTCAAATAGCACATCTACTTCCGAATCCACTTCCACTTCGGTGGTCACGCCGTGATAAACCAGAGGCAGATTGTAAAGTGATGCACCAAAGGCCTCTCCAATAGCCTGATGCCCAAGGCAAACACCAAGGATATTCTTTGTTGGAGCGTAGCGCTTGATGAGCTCGGGCATGATCCCCGCATCTTTGGGTACTCCTGGACCCGGAGACAATAAAATATCATCGAATTTGTCCACTTCGTCGAGTGAGATCTTATCATTTCGATGTACCTCCATCAGGTCACTTAATCCCAATTCTCTAAGGATGTGCACCAGATTGTAGGTGAAGGAATCGTAATTATCTAAAACCAGAACTCGCTTCATCTTGCTGTAAGTTTTTCTGCTTCTTCCATGGCTGTTTGAAGCGCGGCCAGTTTATTGTACACTTCCTGCACTTCGCTTTCCGGGTTGGATTTGGAAACGATACCCGCACCTGCCTGACAGATCAACTGGTTGGCCTGACTCAGGAAGGTGCGGATCATGATCGCGTGATTGAAGTTGCCTTTGAAGTCCATGAAACCGATCGCTCCGCCATAAAATCCACGAGATTTGTTCTCGAACTGATCGATGAGTTGCATGGCCATGTGTTTGGGAGCACCCGACAAGGTTCCTGCCGGAAAGGTTGAAGCAACAATTTCCAAGGGATCAGCATCGGCCCTTAACTGGCCTGTTACCTTGGATACGAGGTGGATTACATGAGAATAATATTGTATCTCCTTGTAGGTTTCCACTTTTACTTCATCGGAACTTTTGCTTAGATCATTCCGTGCCAGATCTACAAGCATAATGTGTTCCGAATTTTCTTTTTCATCTGCGAGTAGTTTTTTGGCTAATTCAGCATCTGCCTGATCATCTCCGGTCCGTCGGAAAGTTCCTGCGATAGGGTAAATGATGGCTTCCCGATCTTTTACCACGATCTGTGCCTCCGGAGAGGATCCAAATATTTTATAACTGCCGTAATCAAAGTAAAAAAGGTAGGGTGAAGGGTTGATCGATCGCAACGTTCGATAAACCTGAAATTCGTCCCCTTGAAAATCAGTGGAAAACCGCCTGGAGAATACCACCTGAAATACATCGCCAATATCGCAGTGATGTATGCCGCTTTTCACATTTTCCAGAAACTCGGCATCAGTCAGGTTGGATGATGCTTCTCCTACCCTTTGAAAATCAAATGAAGGAATGTTTCGCTGATGGATCAGGTCTGAAATTTCATTGAATTCTTCATCATTAGGCGTTTCCAGATAGTTTTCAATGATAAAACACTCGTTCTTGAAGTGGTCCAGAGCGATCACATATTTGAAAAAATGGTACCTGATCTCTGGAATATCCAGGGTATCTTTTCCTGACAAGTCAATGTCCTCGAAATACTGGACCGCATCATATCCCATGTAACCAAAGAGGCCATTTTCAATGTGTTTAGCTTGTGTATCCGGCGCGTCGAAGGCATTGATAAAATTCCTTAAATGACCGACAGCATTAAGCTCTGGTCCAATTTCCTTTTGTACCTGCTGACCATCAGGTAAACTGACCGAGGCTTTGCCACCATTCACTTCAAAAGAAGCCATGGGTGCACAACAGATATACGAATAACTATCCTCCTCTCCGTGATAATCGGAACTTTCGAGTAGGAATGAATTGGCAAACCTGTCCCGAATCTTTAGATAGATCGCTACGGGGGTTATGGTATCCGCCAGTAGCTTCTTTTTTCGAATGGATATTTTAAATTTTTGCATAGTTGGATCAAAAAAAAAGCCCGCTGTGAACAGCAGGCTTTTATATTTTTTTGGACATATCAGCAGCTCACAGAGATAAATTATTATCGCTGTACCACCACCAATATGTTCTTTGTGTCATTTTCATTACGCCGCTAAAGTAGTTTGGGTCAAACGAAATTTCAAAGCCGAATTGTGATTTTTTTTACAAATGCATTTTACGGAACATTTACCCCTATATACTACGTTTGAGAAAAGGGAATTAAAAAAATGCAGTATTGCTATTTTTTTCGTTACCATTCTATACTTTAATTTGTAGCGATGTTACCAATCGAGGACCAAGTTAGTTTGTTAGTTCACCTTTCGAAAGCAGACAAGTTTGTCGCAGAAGAAGAAAGTGAACTTATTCACCGGATAGGGGAAAGAGGTGGACTCACCACCGATCAAATTGAAAATATCATTGATAACCCTAAGCCAATCAAAAATTTAAAAGATCTTCCACCTGATGAGAAGTTCTCTTACTTGTTCCACATCATCCAATTGATGAAGGTAGACGGCAAAATTTACCAGACGGAAATCGAGTTCTGCGAGAAAGTTGCTTACAAGCTTGGTTACAAACCGGGAGTAATTGCTGACTTATCTGCTTACATCTATTCTGATCCGGACATCAATACCAATCCTGCCTACTTAAGGTCGATAGCTGACAGTCATTTGATCCCGATGAAACGAAAAGCGGATTAAGTTAGTTAAACACCCAGCACCCAACTTATTTTCACCTGTGACGAGAGTATTACCCCTGCTCCTGTTAGGCCTATTGTGTTTGGCAAGCGGTACATACGCGCAAAACTTACCGGAATCTGCTTCCTATGAAGTAAGAAAGACGAATGCCGAAATCGTATTAGACGGCCGTCTTGACGAGGCTGTATGGGATCAAACGCCAACGGGCAGCCAGTTTACACAAAACTTCCCTGCCGATAATCGCCCTGCAGAAAAGGACACTGAATTCAAGATCACCTACAATGATCAATTCATCTACATCGCTCTGGTTTGCTATCAGCAAAGTAATGGTCGTCCTATCGCTCAATCCCTGAGAAGAGATTTCTCCTGGCAACAAAATGACAATGTCAGTGTTTATTTTGACCCATTCAATGACAAGACCAACGGATTCACCTTTCAGGTAACTCCTTACAATGTCCAGCGTGAAGGTCTGGTTACCCTTGGCGGAGAGGTCTCTGACGACTGGGACAATAAATGGTACTCTGCGGCAACCATTGAAAATGATAAATGGACCGCAGAGATGGCAATTCCTTTCAAATCCATTAGATACAATAGTGTCCCCAACTGGGGCTTGCAGATCATCAGAAACAACCGTCAGGAGAATGAACGATCAACCTGGGTGAGCGTACCTCAACAGTATCGTGCCTCCGATTTGTTGTATACCGGTCGAATGAACTGGGACACCCCTCCTCCTGAGGCCGGGACTAACATCTCGTTTATTCCTTATATCACCGGCGGACTTTCTAAAGATTTTGAAGAAGGCACAGACGTATCCACGACCAGTGATGTTGGTTTTGACGCCAAAATAGGGCTAACCAACTCCCTCAACCTTGACATAACGGTAAATCCCGATTTCTCCCAGGTAGAGGTAGACCGACAAGTCACCAATCTGGATCGATTTGAAATATTCTTCCCTGAGCGAAGACAGTTCTTTTTAGAAAATCAGGACTTGTTTGCTCGAAATGGCTTTCCTGTGGCACGACCATTCTTTAGCAGAAGGATCGGAATAGCTACAGATGGTGATGGTAATACGGTCCAGGTTCCCATAAGAGCGGGTGCCAGATTGAGTGGAAAGATTGGCAGAGACTGGCGTGTAGGACTACTCAACATGCAAACTGGAGCCGATGACCGAATTCAGCAGCCTGGACAAAACTATTCCGTGGGAGTGTTTCAAAGACAGATATCTGGCAGGTCTAATATTGGCGCTGTTTTTGTCAACAGGCAGGCCACTAACTTTGATCCAAACGATACCACGCTCAACACCACTCGCTTCAATCGCGTGTATGGCGTCGATTACAACCTGGCGTCTCTGGACAACCGATGGGAAGGGAACTTCTTTTATCATCGCTCCGAGGATCCTGAAAAGGCAAATAATGCATGGGCGCACGGTGGATTTCTAGGATATCAAACCCGAAACATCAATGTATTCGGATTTCATGCATTCGTCGGGGAAGGCTACAATGCAGAAGTTGGATTCGTGCCTCGCAATGAAGTGATGCGTTTTGGTTCCGGTGCAGGTTATACCTTCTGGCCTGAGGGCATCATCCAGCGACATGGCCCCGGATTTAACTTCACCAGGACCGCTGACGACAATTTCAACAACCTTGATCTTGAAGCTCAACTGGAATATGACCTGAATTTCCTCAATAATTCGGGGATAAATTTCAGAAGTTCATACAATGAGGTCCAACTACTGGATGGTTTTGACCCGACTAATAGTGACGGAGCAGAACTTCCGGCTGGGGAATTGTACAGTTGGACGAATGTCAGTCTGGCTTACTTCTCCGATAATCGCAAGCTTTTCAATTTCAGAGGTCGAGTAACGTATGGAGGGTTTTTCAATGGGACGCGTCTGCGATTGGCCTCGGTTATTAATTTCAGATATCAGCCTTTCCTGGTGATGGAAATGCGCGTGGAATACAATCGCCTTGACTTCCCACAACCTTTCAATAGCACCGATTTCTTCCTGATCAGTCCCAGGGTTGATCTAACCTTAAGTACTAATCTGTTCATTACGACATTTGTGCAGTACAATAATCAGCGGGACAATATGAATATCAATACGCGGCTGCAATGGAGATTTGCGCCCGTATCGGACTTGTTCATCGTTTACACGGACAATTACTTTACTGCAGGAGATGATTTCGAGAATCCCATTCAGGACCGATTCACGCTCACTCCCCGTAATCGAGCACTGGTCGTGAAACTTTCCTATTGGTTGAATATTTAGAGAATCATCATAGCCCTTTATACCAGAAGGCAAGGAACAGGTTCTCTGGTTCGGTTTAGGGTAAGTGTTTTTCCCCAGACTCGTCATTCCCTTACAATCAACCTCGTGTTACTTCAAAGCAACACGAGGTTGATTGTAAGGGAATTTGAGCTTTTAGGACACAAAAAAAATCCCGGACACATTGCAGTACCCGGGATTCTTATCGACTATAATTATAAAAATTAAGCGAATGCTTTTTCCAAGTCGTCGATGAATTTCTTGGCTACTTTTCTTGGGTTGTCTTTCTTGAAATTTTCCAAAGCAGTAAGCGCTTCTTTTCCTTTCAATACTAATCCTGAAGGATTGCCATCATTTGCGTAGCTACCCAAGCACCATTCTAGTTCTCCAACTAGTTGCTCTTCAATGTTCAACTTTGTCAACTTATCCTTTGCGTCAACACAAGCTTGTTCGATTTTTTCAACAGATACTGCCATAACCTTTGTGGTGGTCAATTATGAATTTGATGCAAAATTATTCGAATTATTGTTCACAAAAACAACAGAATGTTAGTTTTCTGTTAAAATTTATAATTTCAAACGTTTGTTATTGCAAATTCATTCGTATGATAATACAAAATTGACGGATAACACATGCCAGTCTGATCGCCGAAAACGTTTTCGCAAAACTATCAGAATGCCAGTTTACCGAAGCGAATGAGGTAGGCAGCGGATAATCCGATGGAATACAAGTTAGATTGATCAGGTATAGCAGTCGTTCGATTAGTAAATTCGAATACACCACTGAAACTAATTGAAGAGAAGATTTCCAATTGGACAGTACCAAAGGGAAGGTCCGTGAAAGCGCCAAATGCGAATCGACCACCATATCCATTTACGCGATCACCTCTACTTTCATCATACTCATAGAAATTGGTTTGTGCGGCTTCTAATTCCGTGATCTGCTCATCCGTTGGTCGATTCTTAGCACGATCAGTAATCAAACGCTCGTAATAGAGCCCCATGGTCAAATAAAATTTCGTGCTTTTTTGTCCCCAATACAGAATGGCTTCAACAGGGACTTCCAAATAACCGAGCCGGGTTTGGTAAGGTTGCAAACTGAATTCATCAGGAAAGTTTTGTTGCCACCCTCTTTCAATGTAATTGACACCCGTTTGAAAGCCCGCCTGCAACGCTTTGGGATTGGTCGAACGGAAATTGAAATGTTTGAACACCGCTCCCACATGGGCTGTTTGCACAAAATTCACATCCATATTGACTGGAAAAATAGTATGCACAATGTAAGCCGATGAAGCTTGTCCTCCTGCCCTTAAACCAAGGTATGAGCGCGACTGGGCTTGCCCCATCCAGGCACAACTCAAGCAGCCTATGAAAACGAGTATCCGAATCATTCTGTTAATTGTAACGGCAAAACTAATCTGGTATTTGTTCTCATCACGAGTTAAAATCACCTGTATGACAAAGAAGCGGTAACTTTCAGCAGTACTATAGGTGTTATATGAGCAAGATGAAATTTGAAGGAACCGATTCGTACGTAGCCACGAGGGAACTGAGTATTGCCGTGGAAGCTTCCGCCACTTTGGAAAAACCCCTGATCCTGAAAGGAGAACCAGGAACAGGAAAAACACTGTTGGCTTATGAGATTGCCAAGGCTATGAATAAAAAACTCATTACCTGGCACATCAAATCAACGACAACCGCACAACAGGGATTGTATGAATATGATGCCGTAACACGCCTAAGAGATTCACAATTGGGCGACAATAACGTCGCTGATATTAGTAAATACATCAAGAAAGGAAAACTTTGGGAGGCCTTTGAGGCGGAAGAGCAAGTGGTATTACTTATCGATGAGATTGATAAAGCAGATATCGAATTTCCAAATGACTTGCTGTTGGAATTGGATCGTATGGAATTTTTCGTATACGAAACCCAGGCAACCATCAAGGCTAAGAAACGTCCCATTGTGATCATTACCTCGAATAATGAAAAGGAATTACCCGACGCTTTCCTGAGAAGATGTTTCTTTCACTACATCCGATTCCCCGAGCCCGAAACGATGATCAAGATTGTGAAGGTCCATTTTCCGGAAATCCGGGACACATTGATTGACAGGGCATTGACGCGTTTTTATGAAGTAAGAGACATTGCACAGCTTAAAAAGAAGCCTTCAACCAGTGAATTGATTGACTGGATACGGTTACTCATGGCCGTGAAAGCCACTGACGAAGATTTGGCCAACACGAAAATCTCTGAGGATGACTTTCCTTATCGCGGAGCCCTTCTGAAAAATGAGCAGGATATTGAGTTCGTGACACGTTTTGGTTCCAGCTTCTTAAATTGATCCCTCATGTTCATTAGCTTCTTCTATTTCGCCAAACGAGCAGGACTGACCATCAGCATGGTGGATCTGTTCCATTTGTTGGAGGCACTGGATAAAGAAGTAGTGGGCAATAGTGTCGATGACTTCTATTATCTGTGTAAAGCCACCTGGGTAAAAAGTGAGCATCAGTACGATCTGTTTGATCGTGTATTCGGGAGCTTCTTCCAGGGAGTAGAAGGTGATGCGGAAGATTTTACTGCGGATATTCCAGAGGAATGGCTGAAGAAGGGGCAAATCCGTGATTTATCGGAAGAGGATAAAAAGAAAATTGAAGCACTGGGTGGTCTTGATAAGCTCATTGAGCGAATGAAAGAACTACTCAAAGAACAGGAAAAGAGACACGGTGGTGGAAACAAATGGATAGGAACCGGAGGCACTTCACCCTTTGGGGCTTACGGCTATAACCCTGAGGGTATCCGTGTTGGGCAAAAAGGATCCGGTGCCGGCAGAGCTGCCAAGGTCTGGGACAAACGTGAGTTTAAGAATCTTTCGGGAGACGTAGAACTGAATACCCGGACCATGAAAATGGCCCTGAAGCGATTGAGGATCCTGACAAGAGAAGGATTACCGACAGAACTTGATCTGGACGATACGATTAGGAAGACCTCCGAAAATGCTGGCTATCTGGACATTGCCTTACAGGCACAGAAAAAGAACAATGTCAAAGTGCTCCTCTTTTTCGACGTGGGCGGCTCCATGGATGGTCATATTGAAGCCTGTGAACGGCTATTTACTGCGGCCCGACATGAGTTCAAGCACATGGAGTATTTCTACTTCCACAATTGCATCTACGAAGGAGTTTGGAAGGACAACCGCCGACGCTGGAATGAAAAGACTTCTACCTATGACGTTCTTCACAAATACAATCCCGATTACAAAGTGATCATTGTTGGTGATGCCTCGATGGGACCCTATGAGTTGACTTACGCGGGTGGCTCCGTTGAACATCACAATCAGGAAGCCGGATTTGTTTGGTTAGAGCGCATCAGAGACCACTTCAAAAGTGTGATCTGGCTCAATCCGACGCACCTCTCCTACTGGCAGTATTCCGAATCTACACAAATGCTACAGCAGTTTTTCAACAACCGAATGTTTCCACTGACCCTGGAAGGATTGGCCAGTAGCATGAAGGCTTTGAAAAATCCGAAATTGACGTTTGAGAAGTTGGCTTAGGGCTTCGAGAGATCAACCAGCCCAGAGAACCTCCGCCAACCTGAGAAGTCGAGCGTAAATCCTTATCTGAGCCTTATCAGTTCAAAAAGCCTGTACCCAACGTTTGAAATCGCTTGATCTGGATTGACTAACCATCAATTCCTCGTCTGATTGTTTCAATTTAATCCGGTATCGATGACTGGAGTCAGCGGTAAAACTCTCAATGCTTTCGTAGTGGATAAGACACCCTCTATTGATCCTGAAAAACAGTACCGGACTCAGCTTAGCTTCCAACTCGTCCAGGGTGTAGTCCATCAAAAATCGTTCCCCGGACCTGGCCACCAAATACAGCACCTGATCTTTTACAAAATAAGCAATGTCATGAATGGAAAAGGTATAGGATCGATTGCCCTTTTTGACTACAAATCGTTCCTTCGGTACTTCCAACTTCTTCTGTTCCCGAAATCCATCATACTTCTGCAGGGCTTTTGCGACATCCTGCCGGTCAAATGGTTTGAGTAAATAACTGACAACCTTCAGGTCCAATGCCCGAAGCGCATGCTGGTCATACGCAGTAACAAAAATGAGAAAGGCTTCACTGGACACCTGTTCAAAAATCTCAAATGACTCGCCATCGGCTAATTGAATGTCAATAAATATCAAATCCGGATCTCTCCGTTCCCTGAGAAAACGAATACTTTCACGAACGCTACTTAATTCAGCCATCACCTTGATCTCTTCATCAATTTGGTGAAGGTATTTCTTCAGTTTTTCAGCAGAATTCCGCTCATCCTCTATGATCAATACATTCATGCCGTGAGGTAAGGGATTTGAACTTTAAAAACGCCCTGATCCAGTGCATAACTCATTTCTTTGCCGGATTTGATCCGGTATATCTCCTTCAGGGTTTTCAATCCACTGTTTCCCTGATCGTTCGTGGTTCTGGGATTTACATTATTAGAAACCTGAAGATTGTTTTCTCCGAATTCGATCGTGATCAGCAGGGGATGACCCGCTCCTATTTCATTGTGCTTGATCACATTTTCCAGCAAATTCAAAAAGGTCATCGGTACGATCAATCTCGAATTGGGCTGACCATTCAGCCGATAAGTCAGCTGATCACCCAACCGTTCGTTAAGGATGGAGATGTAATGATCGAAAACCTTCAACTCTTCCTCCACGGTAATCGCATCCTGATCTTGTGACTGGAAACTATAACGCATGACCTTTGATAAACTCATAACAAATCCTTCCGCAGCCTTATTTTCTTCTACGATTAGACTGTGCAGTGTATTGAGGTTATTGAATAAAAAATGCGGTTCCAGCTTATTGTACAAAAGCTCATACCGAAGTTGCAATTGTTCCTTTTCATAGGCTGCCTGACGAAGTTCAGCTTCCAATTGTTGTCGACTGCTTCTAGTCACCCAATACATGCTTAAGATCAATACATATCCCACTGTAATACTCAGGGAAGTAATCAACAGATGATAAAATCCGATGCTATCATTTTGATTATGCAGAACAATCAAAGTCTGCTTTACGATCACGTAAAAGATCAATCCAAAAATCATGGATACTACCCACCCAAGGACCGCCGTGATCACCAATTTGAGGTTTTCATTAAAGTCCCACCCCTCTACCTTTTTATCGATGAAACCAATAAAAAATAAGTAGGCATAAAATTGAATGATGGACTTGGAGAGTGCAATCCAGGAAAAGTTTTCTGGTGAATTAAAATTTGTACTGATCACATAAATGCCATAGAGCACTGTGGCAAGCAAGGGCGGATACCAGATATTTTTACGGATGATCAGATTCATCATTAGAGGCCAAATCTCACTAAGTGCAGCATTTACGACGCGATAATTTAAGCGAATAATTACTTTTTAACCTTGAATCAATTGCCCTTAGCGCTGAACCATGACATTCGAAGGTTGAGTGAAATCCATTCGCTCATCCAAAACTCATTTAAACAGCCATTTTGCTTTACCGGAAAACTCAGGATGAATTTCAACCAGTAATATTGAGTGAAATCATCATGTCTTTGAACCTGCAACAATGCCCCAAAACGCAATTAAATCTTCATACCTATTGTCATTACTTTTCATCTTTCTGTCCCATGTTCTACTGGCTCAGGAAGATGATCACTACCTCTATCCAATTCTGGAGAATAATGGCACTTATACAGGCCCGGGCATTGACTGGATCTTAAAAAAAGCTGACAGTGTTCAGTTCCTCATGTTTGGTGAACAACACGGCGTAGAGGGGATCGCGGAATTTGTCGATTTCATGTACCGCGAACTGCATTCAAAAAAATTTCATTATTTGATACTGGAAGCCGATGGCTGGACGACTCAACGTGCTGCCGAACAAGGCGTATCAGCCTTCGCTCAAAAGCATCCTCACAGCATCGCTTTTGACACGAATGGAGATTTGAAGCTAATGCAATCGGCCATTGACTTGAATCCATCGATCCAAACGCCGATCTGGGGAGTGGATCAGATGCAAACTGCTATACATCCCTATGCCCGACTGATTGCACTGGCCAATACCAACCAACAAAGAAGGATTGCCCGAGGTGCTTTCCTTAAAGCCACGCTCAAAATGGGCAGGTATACCCGACAAGATCACCAGGAAGACATCAATGCTCTGGAGGCCATATTCAAATCGAATGATTCCGCTGAGAAAGACCAAATCCTGAAGGAATTACGGCAAACCATCGACATTTTCCATCGATGGATGAACCCAGCCACCAGAAATGCATCTGTGCAATCCAGAGAGTTGCTCATGGGAACCAATTTTGACCATTATCTTAAGGCTGCTCCTGATGCTAAAGCTATATTTAAAATGGGCGGAGCGCACACCATGTATGGCGTGGGGCCAAATGGCATACTCACGTTTGGTAACCATGTCCGTCAGGAAGCTCAACAAAAAGATCAAAAAACTTTGTCGATCTCTATTCACCGTTACAATCCAGAAAGAAGTCTGATTGATGCTTCGGTTTTCGAAGAAGCACCTATGCTTCTGATTGATAGTAAACAGGCAAAATCCATTTATCCAGAAGTAAAAAAGCTAACACAAGTAGATGCGACTATTCTTCTGAAAGAAGCGGGATATGCCAATAAAAGCATCAATTGGGCCCATGAAACGGCCTTTAGGAATCGATTCATCAGAAGTATAGTTCCCCTTGGTGTTTTTCTGATCATTCTGTTGGTGATCATCATTTCATTTTTGATCCGCCACCTCCGCGGCAAGCCAAGCTTCTTGAAGATTCCGGTGATATTTGCCAGCGTATCCATTGCATTGGTGGCCTATCAGTTGCTGCAAATTCTTGATGGAACCCGTTCAGCATCCATTTCACTCAGCTTTTACCCTTTCATGATCCAGTTGTTTCTGGGTTTAGCAGCTTTGTACTTTATGTATCGCTGTGTGGTTTTGTTGAGAGAAAAAGCAAAGGGAAGATTGTCTTATTTGATTTTCACAATAGCGTTCACCGGCCTTTCTTTTTTGATCTACTACTGGAATATCGGAGGCATGTTGGAGTAAATCATGTCTCAAAGGGCTTTGAAGCTTAATACAAATGTGGTGCCTCCACCTATCTCGGAAAACACTTCCATTTGAGCATCATGTTCATCGATGATCATCTGACAAATGAAAAGGCCCAATCCAGTCCCTTCACCCGGGCTTTTGGTGGTAAAAAAAGGATCAGTGATTTTTTGCAAGGTCGATCTATCCATGCCGGTTCCGCTATCGGCTATCTCGATAACCACCCGGTTTTGCTGATTACTACTACTCAACCTGATCGTGCCTTTCTTTAAAATGGCTTGCTCAGCATTGGTAATGATATTGGTAAAAACCTGATGCAATTTCCCTTCATTTCCGGCAATCACGCGCGGGTCCGCAGCATACGACTTAACGATCTCAATACTCTTGGATTTTAATCGATTGGTCAACAAAGTCAGGCTGTTGTCCAATACCTGATGCAAGTCACACTCTTCATCCATGGCCTCCCCGGTTCTGCTGAAATGCGAAAGACCCATGACAATGGTTGACGCTCTATTTACTCCTTCCTCAATGACCTGAAAATACTGATCATAATCCACCATATCGTTGTTGGATTGCAACTGCTCCTTAAGTGATATAGCTCCATGCTTAATGAAGTTTAATGGATTGTTGATCTCATGGCCGATACCCGCTGAAAGTATGCCTAAAGAGGCCATTTTCTCCGCCTTTATCAATTGTTGCTGGGTTGTTTTGAGTTTTTGATAGCCTTCTTCTAATTCCTGATTTTTCCTCCCTAGTTCTTGCGTGCGCTCAAGTACTTTTTGCTCCAACCCTTTGTTGTATTCTTCCAACTGTCGCTGATAACTCCGTATTTCTGTGATATCTTCTGCGAAGAAAGCAAAACCTACTACCTGACCTTCATCATAAACAGGATTGTACGTGAATCGAAAAGTTAGCTCACCATTAGGTCCGGGGTAAGATACCTCTTCCTGAAATTTTTCTCCGCCCAGGGCCCGATCCATGAATTTACTGAATACTTCGGCTGACTCACGGTGTTTGATCTTTGACAATAAATCCATGTGTTTTTCCAACGGAAGTTTATCGGTCAACATGGAGTAGTTATTGAAAGCACTATTGAATTCCAATAAATGCTTTTTTTCATCAAATAACCCTATGACACTTGAAGTGCTCTCAAAAATGGATTTGAGGTTGGCCTGCTCGGTTCTCACCTTGGATAAAGAAGTTTTGAGGTTCTTCCTCAAATACCGGTACAAAAAGAATGATGACACTAACAATACCAGATATACGATCAATCCAAGCTTGAATCGTTCGAGGATTTGCGCATAAACAATCGATCCCGAAACAGAAATGATCAGGCGATGATTGACTGGAGCGATATCCGTACAAACCAACATCCCATCTTCTTTGGTAAAGGGATTCTTTCCTACCATGATATGGAGGCCTTCGAATACCCCAACCGTATCTATATCGACGTAATCCAAAGTATCAGACCCGAGGACTTGCGAATACCGGTCACTGTCCAAAGGGTAGAACAACTGCGTAGTATTGAAATCATTATTTTTCAGGTGAATCTGATAGTTCTTATCAAACCCAAAAGCTTCCAACTCAGCAATCAGGGAACTGTAATCAATAGCGGAAGTGTTTACGGCCACAATCTCGTTCTGATCATTTCGAATGGGTACTCGAATAGGCAAGATCCAGTCGGCCACGTTTTCGAAATAATAGCTCTCTCCAAGTGAAATGCCACGTCGCTCCAAAGCAAGATCAAATGACCTTCGAGTGTCTTCGGACATTCTCAGATTTGGCAGCGAATCATTTAATCTCCTTCCTGTGAAGGTAAGTACTTGTCCACTGGTATCTGCAAAACCGAAGGCAAGTAATTCCTTTTCATAAACTTCCAGCGCCTCATTAGCATAATCAAGCCGTGCACCAGGATCATCAATTTCCAACATCCTGTTGCCTACACTCAATAGACTTAACTCCCACTGATGAAAACTGAGTTCATAATAACTCTGGATCACTTTGGCGGCATACATAAGATCACTGACCTGATCACGCTTTGCGTCACCGAATATGTAAACAAATACTGATCCAGCCATGATGGTAAGGCTGGTTAGGAGTAGCAGAAATATCCTCCTGAGGGTACGTATTTCTCGTGTTAGTGGCATTGGGCGTGATTGATATCAAACAACACCATGGAAACTTCCATTATCCGTAAATATATAACGTAAATCAAAAATTACAGAACGGCTACCATTGTTTGAAATACTCATTTTAGAACTTCGCTAGCGCTTATCACATCAGTATAATCCATGCTTTTTCAACAATTCATTGAACGCACTCAAGATTTAAGTGTAGTACTCGTTAGAGAGGTAGCACTCCAGAAGTGCTGAATTGTGTTATGCTAATTACCAACCTATGTCAAACAGCTTATGTGTTAAGCACAGAAGAGCTATGTTCTTTTGTTTGCTCCTCTATATTTCGGTTATTGTGTCTGCGCAGGACAAGAAACTACGATATCGGGACAAATCCTTCCAATTCTCACTTTTCCCCGGGATAGGGACACATGGTCTGGAAAGTGGTCATTATTTCAACGATGTTTCTATCAATCTTACGAGTGGTGTTTCTGCAGGAAGTTATTTCCTCGATTTAAGCCTTATTTCGAGCATGAGCCTAAGGTCAGTGAGTGGCCTTCAGATTTCCGGATTAGCCAATATCGTAGGGGGAAACAGTTACGTCAACCTTACTAAATGGGAAGAAAGAGAAGTTCGCAAAAGCAAAGACGCTCCCAAACTTCAAGGCATTCAAGTAGCAGGATTCATGAATTTCGTTCGTACCAATGCGGTGGGCATACAACTCACCGGCGGGTTCAATATCAACAATGCCTATACCCAGGCCTTTCAACTAGCCGGATTAGGTAATGAAGTTGGCCATAATTTCGATGGGGTTCAATTGGGAGGGCTATTCAATCGTGTGAACCGATCAACCAGTGGCGTGCAGATAAGCCTGGGGCTCAACCAAACAAAATGGGAAGTCAAGGGTATTCAAATCGGCATGATCAATGTAGCAAAGAAAACAAGCGGTGGGATCAAAAAACAAGCCATTCCGGGCACAGGAGTTCAAATCGGACTGGTCAATCGCGCCAGGTTCATGGAAGGCTTCCAACTGGGGCTGATCAATTTCGGAAGTCGGGCACGAGGTACGAGAATCGGATTGATCAATATTTACAGTGTCGGTCCCTTTGAAGGTGGTGTGATCGGCTCTTACGGCACGCCTATCGCATTATTCAACATCGGGAGCAGAGGGTCTCATGTTCGACTCTATAGTGATGATCTTTTCTTGTCAACGGTAGAATATACCACCGGGAATTGCCTTAACTGCAGTTTCACCAAATCGGCGATGCCTTTGGATGGGAATTTCATGATCGTCAATCAAAATGCCCTGATCCTCGCTTACAATCCTACTGATCAGTACGGAACCAATCGTCGGATCGGTATCGGATATGGATTTGAAAGGATCTTCTACAATAAAGCGTCCATGGTCCCTCAAGATCGACGAAATAAGCGCTACTTCATATCTACCGGACTCAGACTGATGCATTTAAGTACCACGCGAAAGCTGAAAGCCGATCTAAGCTTGTTGAGCAGGGTTCACTCCGAAGTGGGTGTTAAGCTTCGAGGCATTTACATCTTTGGAGGTATTTCTATCAACGGCCATTTGAGTGATGACCAACCATTGATTACCACCTTCAATGGGATGGAAGGGTCGCTGAACGACTGGACTTATCAAGTGTGGCCCGGTTATACGGTTGGTATTCAGTTGTGATCACTTCATTAGAGAAACACAAAATCATCTTTTCTCAGGTAGAATGATTATTATTAAATTATTTGAAGATAAAATATAATTTATTTAATAATTCTCAGTTATATTCACCGAGTAAACCTCGCTCTGTATGCCACTATCGCCACTCACCGGCCCTCTTGGAAAAAAGAGAGCAGCTCACTTACTACGAAGGGCCTGCATGGGTGCTTCGATAGCAGAAGTTGACATTTATGCCAACCTGACTGCACAGGAAGCCGTCGATCTGTTATTTCGATCTGATTTACCCACTCCACCCCTACCTATCGATCCAGCTACAGGCACGGAATGGATCTCAGGAATCACTGAAGCCAACAGCGAGGAATTTCAATTGAGTCAATACCTGAACCGGTGGATGATTGGGCAAATGCTGGCTGTTGATGTTCCGGAAGAGCAACGATTGGCTTACACTTTTCGTGAACGAATTGTCACTTTCTTGCACACCTTATTCACCACGAAAAGGTCAGTGGTTAACAACAGTCGGGCGATCTATTTTCAAAATGCACTATTCCGTCAATTCGCGTTCGATCAAAATGACGTGATCATTCCTGCGGCAGAAGAGGAATTGCCAGATACCGTTTATCGTCGCGACCTCAAAAAATTAAGCGAGAAAGTATCGACGGATAATGCCATGTTGGTCTTTCTGGACGGGAGACTTAATGTCCGAGGCAACCCAAACGAAAATTACGCACGTGAATTGCTGGAGTTGTTTACCATCGGTCGGGGACTCGAAGGAGCAATTCCTGAACCTGAATTTGATGGAGATTACTTCACCTTCACCGAACAGGATGTCCAGGAAGGTGCCAAGGTACTGAGTGGTTTCGATATCGACCGTACTTTCTCGAATATCGACGAAGAAACCGGACTACCACGAGGGGTAGTCAAAGGAACAAATTTTGCCACACAGCACGATAACACCACCAAAGTATTCAGCGACAGACTGGGCGGAGGAAGTATTAGTCCCGATCCCAGCCTTATGATCAACGGAAACCCTGTTGAGGCGAGTGTGCTGAACGAAATCACCCAATTCATTGATCTGATCTATGATCAACCTGAAACTTCCCGGCATATCTGCAGAAAACTCTACCGTTTTTTTGTCTATCATCAGATTAACGAAACGCTACAAAATACGCTTATCCAGGACCTGGCTGATATCTTAGAAGCCAATCAATTCAAAATCCAACCGGTGTTAGAGGCTTTGTTCACCAGTTCCGTCTTTTACGAAGGAGCGGATGAAAGAACAGATGATAAGTTTGGTGCACTGATCAAATCTCCTATTGACCTCACGATTGGTTTCATCAAGCAATTCGATATCGCTATCCCCTCTTATGAGCATGATCTGGAAACATTTTATGAGTTTACAGGTAATCTCGTCGGTCGGATCAATATGATGGGGCTGGATTACTACGAGCCCTTTGAAGTGGCCGGTTACCCTGCCTATCATCAGTTCCCCATTTACAATCGTAGCTGGATCACTACAAACTACCTGACCTTCCGCTATCAATTTGTAGAGGAAAGGCTCACTACAGAGGAAGTGATGATGGGGCAAGTCAATGTTTACGATTTTATCAGAGACAATATACCGGACTCAGAAGCAGGCGATACGGAAAGACTGGTCATTGCCCTGGCTGAATACTTCCTACCTATGGCAGAAGCGCTTTCTTTTGAATCCGATACCAGCGAATTGACGGCCAGAAGATTGAATTTCTTTAAAGAGAAACTACTGTTTGACGGAAATCCGGAACCGGAAGCCTATTGGACTGAACGCTGGACGCTCCAAATAGATCGCGAGGACGTCAGTCGGCAGCTAAATGATTTACTAAATGCCATGTTGCAATCACCCGAATATCAATTGATGTAAGTATGAAAAGACGAAGTTTCATAAAAAAGGCGGGGTTTGCGGCGGGTGCTCCATTGGCTTTTCAGGGAGTACCCCTCCGTTTAATGGCTGAACACAAGCCACTTCAACGCCTGGCCTCACAAAGTAGCAATGAAAATGTGATCGTCATCGTCCAATTACACGGTGGAAATGATGGTATCAATACCTTTATTCCGCTAGAGCAGTACGATCTGTACTATAGTCGGAGGGCCAACATCGCAATCCCTTATCAAGTAGGAACAAGGACAGCCATTCCTCTTGACAGTACCGTCCCATTTGCCGATCAGGTAGGCCTCCACCCTGACATGGTCGACTTCAAACACATGTATGATACAGGCCGCGCCGCAGTTTACCAGGGTGTTTCTTATGAGAATAACAACGGCTCACACTTCCGGGGCAGAGACATTTGGTTCATGGGTGGAGGCGCCGATGATTACTTTTCCTCCGGTTGGGTAGGTAGGTACCTGAATGCAGAATTTTCACCACTCACGTATCCGGCGGATTTCCCGACAGAAGAGATGCCTGATCCGCTGGCGCTGGAAATGGGCAATGATCTATCCCTTATCTTCCATCAAACAGGAAACATACCTACGTCTTTGTCTTTGGGAACTTCTCCCGATCAGGTGGCCAATACCATCGCCAATCTCGAAGGTTTTTTGGACCAGGGGCTTGATCCCAGAGGTCTACCCCCCTCTTTTCTGAATGGCTCACCCTACCACACTGAAATGGATTGGATACTAGGCCTGGAGGACAAATCAGAAACTTACATTCAGCGACTTTCAGAAATTTACCAAAATGCCGCTGAATCCCGTGTTGACTACCCTGACCTTTATCCCTTCAACGCGCCGCAAAGTGCGAGAAGGAACCCACTGAGTAATCAGCTTCGTCTGACTGCCAGATTGTTAGGGGGTGGCGTAAAGACCAAAGTTTTTCTGGTTCGAATGGGCGGCTTTGACAGTCATGCCCAGCAAGCTGAATCTTACGACGCGACGATGGGAACTCACGCCGCTTTGCTGTATCATCTTAGTTCGGCCATTCGGGCGTTCCACGAGGATCTGGCCAGTCGTGGACTCTCGCAACGAGTCATCACCCTGACCATGTCGGAATTTGGCCGGCGTATCGGATCCAATGGTAGTTATGGAACGGATCATGGGACCGGAGGCCCGGTGATGATGTTTGGCTCAGGAGTGAATCCCGGCATTTACGGGACTAACCCCAACATGGATGATAACAATGTTGCCATGCAGTTTGATTATCGGCAACTATATGCCAATCTCCTACACGAATGGATGGGCGTGGATCAGGATATCATCGCTAACGACATCTTTTTCAGAGATTTCATCAGTGGTCCGAATCCCGAAGGCGGCAATTTCGAACCTCTGAATGTCATTCGCGATGTGATTCTTTCCACTGAAAAATTTAGACCGGACTTCTTTAGAATTGAAGGACTTTTCCCGAACCCTGCGGTGAACAAGACAGAAGTCAAACTATTCCTAAATGATACCCAAATTGTAAATCTTTCCCTTTTAGACCATTCGGGCAAGCGTATACGTACCTGGGAACATCATTTATCGCCGGGTGCGCACCAATTGACCATTGACTTTCATTCCGAATCGCCGGGTATTTATTATGTAAAAGCTGAATCCGAAAAACTCAATGACACGAAAAAACTCATCATTAGGCATTAGGCTGTCACTGATCACTCTATTGCTGTGCCTGATCAGCTTAGCACTTCCTGCGCAAAGAAGGCTGGATGCTAAAGGTGGATTAGAAGCCTTTCTGGACACACAATGGTGGCTGGGTCTCAGGGCAGGCAGTAATCTAACGAATCCTAACTCTGAAACTTTCTATTCTGTTTTGAGCGCGATTGATTACGATGCTGAAAACCTGAAAAAGAACTACGAATCATTCCAATCACCAGGTATACAACTAGGACTAGATCTGACCTATTACCACCGTGGCTTCTCCGTCGGCGTGTTACCCACATTTAAGCGTTACAGATACAACTACGATAACACACTGGAATGGATCACAACAACGGACGTTTTTGAAACCAAATACATGGTCGCTCAAAACCTGGATTATCTGGAAGTTCCGGTTGTCCTCAAATATGACCTCCTAAGGTCTGGAAATCTCCGACCTTTTGCTCAACTAGGTATTCAGTGGGCTTTTGCCATAGGCGCGGAGAAATCATTATCCATTATTCATCAGGAAGGCACGCCGGCTGTCAGTTCTGGTGGTTCCATTTCCATTGATACTAAAGGAGATTTTAAGGGATTTGCCGCGGCGTTGGCGGGTATAGGCGTCAATTACGATATCGGTAACATCCGCACCAGTCTCGATTTCAGTTATTCCTATGGCTTGACCAGTATTATCGATGAGCGCCGACTCTTCACAGAAAACCAACTGACTGCTATTGGAGATATCAACGACGATATCCGATTGACCAACCTCCAGGCTAATCTTAGTTTCTTATTTCCACTCCGATTTATTGACACCACCTTCAAATCCGGTAAATGATGCCTTTCCCCTTCATCAAATTTCCTTTTCGACGTAATTCCAGACAATCGTTCGTCATGCTAATCGGGCTATCAGCTTTATTGATCTCATGCAGTGAAGAATTGGATCTGACGACTTCCTCATTCATTAAGATTTATGATCACTCTAATGGAGAATTAGATTTCCATCCCATTGACATTGCAGAGACTTCTGATGGTTATTTCATTCTGGCCGGTCGGACCCTGGATCAAACCAACTTTGAAGGTATTCAGCTGATTACTACAGATCAGGCAGGGAACTTCCAATTGGTCAATGACCTCCCCGAAAACCTGGTTTTGCCAACCGGAGCCTTGTTGCTTTCCGATAGTGTATTTCACTTTTTCGCAATGGACCGTACGACTCTCAGGGTTGAACTCATATCCATACAACCCGACCTGGGAAATCGTCAAACGACGAGATTGAATAACCTCTTTTATCCTCTTAGAGCGGCCGTCAACGCCGCAGGGAATTTCCTCCTAGTTTCGTATGACCCGATCGACCTGCTCACGGTTCTATCAGAAATAAGTCCTGAAGGCACCATCCTAAATTCCGTTGGATACAGCATCGGTGTAGGTGAAGATGTGGAACAAAGGATCATCGAACACTTTTTGGAAAGACAAAATCGATTGCCCTTTTTCTGTGGAGAAGCAGCTCCAGGTCAGTACTTCTTCAATGGCTTTTACAATTTCAGTTTATCCACAGTATTCACGGATTTCAGCAACATCCCAACCGGAGTAATTCAGGGACAATCGGATAACGGTGGACTGCAGGCTGTTAATTGGATATCGGGAAATCTCTTTTCAGTCATTGGTTATCAGTTCAATGAAACTTACCTCTTACCCGTCACACAACTTCTCCCTGGTGGCACGAGTGCCAGTGTGGACCTCTTTTCAGCACGACAAGCGGAATTGCGGGATCGCACTCCGGGAATCATTACTCCTTATGGCGATGAACATGTAATTCTGTCGGCTGAAACCGAAAGCAGAGAAATTGTTCTCTATTTCTACAATCTTAATTCCGAAGAATTGACAGGCACAGAAATCATCGGGTTTTCCAATCCTTTTACCCTATCTCAAGTCAGGGTCGATGAAAATAACAACCTACTGGTCCTGGGAACCACTTATGTCGCCGGGCGATTTGAACGGATCTTCTTGCGTAAAATCACAGCCAATGATCTCCAGAGGCATCTGAGATAAAGTCCCTTTAGCGTAGCAAATACGAGACCCGAAAACCTGCCTGAAAATAGCTTCCTGGATTCCGGGATATCGCCTGGAGAGGGGCATTACCTTCAACTGAGTAATTAATAATGGTTTGATTCAGATCACGAGGACTCATAACATAAGAAGCAAATACGCCCAGTTTAATGCGATCATTAACCTGATAGTCAAGTTTTAGACCTATTTCAGGTGTGAACAATAGGTCTGGACCATCCGTCAGGTAATTGTACGATAATTCGCTACCGGTTTGTATTCCTGAATCTCCAGCGGATTGAAAGGAAGTGTTTACCCCGGCATAAGCCTTCAACTTAAACCTTCCTTTTTCCCATAAGGTGTAATTGAATCGAAGGGGTATTTGAATAACACTATTCTCCGTTGTATAGACAGAACAATCACTTCTCAGTGAATTGCGAAAATTCCGGACAGCAATTCCTGATTCAATTGAAAACTTGGGGGTTAGCTCATGCTCGATAAAAATGCCAAATGTGGGCGTATTGAACTGACTTGACGTAAACTTCCCACCTGGGTCGGATACTTCATCTCTGAAGTACGTGCGTCCAAATTCCACGCCGATGAAAGTTCTACCCTTGGCCTTTTTCTGCTTGTCGGTGCCCTCCTGCGCTTTTAGATCGAGAACGGAGATTAAAATAATTATTGAAATGACAAATATCTTTTTCATGATTTCATTGAGATGTTTTTTGACGGAAAATGATGTATTGAAATGTTGATGTTTCGGGAGCAATGCCACGGATCAAAGGGCATCTCAGAACTTGTATTGAAGCCTTATACCTGATGTGAAGCCCTGATCAAGTCTGATGGTTCTACCGGCAGGAATTCGGCTAAGGTTATATCGAGTGGACTCCCATCCCGCAAATAACTCCACACCAAAGTTCTTTTTGTTGACCATCGCATATCCGGCACCAATAAAGGTATGATTCATCGAACCGGAAGTAACATCTAAAAAGTGGTTGGTAGAAGGATCTATGACGTGTTGTTGCGAAACGCCTACTTTATAGGATGCTTCTACGAAAAACCCTTTTTGTTGCTTATTGAAATAATACCGCGCAAAACCACCAAAGGCTTGTTGAGTAAAACGGGTGTTATCCCTAAAATCAATTGCCGCTCCCACCAACCAGTGTGGACTGATGAAGCGACCATAACGCAATTCCAGATCACCCACGAAGCCAATGGAACGGCCCCAGCCACCTCGAAAGGAAAGTGCAGTGTAATTCTTTTTTAATGGAACCGGGTCTTCGGTTTTCTGAGCTATGGCATGAGTTGTAATCAGAATGAGTAGAATTGGGAGCAATAGTAAACTTTTCATTGTTTGTGCGTTAGTTTGATCACTAAGCTCCACAAATCAGTTGTTAAGTGTCGTTATATTCAGTTAAGGGTTGTTAAGCGGATGCATTCCTCTGTTAAATTCTCATAATTCCTTCCAAAACCAACACAGCTCTGCCTTTGATCCATAGTCGCTCGTCCGTCAATTCCAGTTCCATGAAGCCTGTTCTCTCAGATGCCTGAAAGGATCTCATCTTTTGTTTACCCAGTCGTTCCCCCCAATAAGGGGCCAAAAATGTGTGCGTTGCTCCGGTAACTGGGTCTTCATTGGATCCACTCCAGGGCCAGAAGTATCGGGAGTGGAAATCATATCCATCTTCTCCCCTCGCGGTGACTAATACGCCATGTAAGGAATCATGGGTCTTTACCAGTGCATTGAAACCCGGCGAGAGCGACTTTAGTTTATGAGCGTCCCGAATTTCCAAAAGGAGGATATTCGTTTCGGTATTATAAACGCTGTTCAAAACCTCTTCTATACCCAGTGCTTCCTGCATACCTTCCGGGATTGGAGCAGGACTTGTCTTATAGCGTGGGAATTCCATTAACAAACCATCGGCTTCCGGGACCACCTTCAATACTAACCCTTCACCTGTGATTAAATTAATGATTTCTGACTCCCCTTGTTCTACCAGAACTTTCGCAGAAGCCAGGGTAGCAGGTCCACATAATGGAATTTCCATCTTGGGAGAAAAGTAGCGGATACGCCGGAATGGGTCATCTGTCTTCTGTACAAAAGCTGTTTCCGACAAATTTAGTTCTGCAGCAATGGATTGCATTTCCCACTCGTTCAACGGACTTTCCAATAAACAAACACCAGCCGGATTGCCTTTGAAAGCTTCATTGGTAAAAGAATCAACAATGTAGGTAGGTATTTTCCTGGGCATAAGCCTAAAGTAAAGTGTAATTCAAAATATTAGGTGATATCAAAGCATTTCATGTACTATTGTCACCAATGAAGCATACTCAATATCTGTTTTATCTGTTAGTCGGATTGATCGGTTGTACGTCGAAAGAACCTTCTTTAAAGCCGGCACCTGAAGGCATGGTACTGATCCCTGAAGGGAAATTTATGATGGGTGGTAAAACCGAAGATGCTTATTGGAATGAATTGCCTGCCCATTCTGTTCAGGTGTCCGCCTTTTACATGGACATATCAGAAGTGACCAATCGTCAGTATAAGGCATTTGTAGAGGCCACTGCCTACAAAACGGTAGCGGAAAGAGATGTCGATTGGGAAGAAATCAGGAAACAGCTCCCTCCTGGCGTGGAAAAGCCTCATGATTCTTTATTAAAAGCAGGTTCTTTGGTGTTTCAGGCAACTCAAAGTGCAGTGAATCTCAATGATTATACCCAGTGGTGGCGGTGGACCATTGGTGCTAATTGGCAGCATCCGGAAGGGCCGAACAGTGATATTTCCGGCCGAATGGATCATCCAGTGGTGCATATTGCCTATGAAGATGCCCAGGCCTATGCTCAATGGGTTGGGAAACGTCTGCCTACGGAAGCGGAGTGGGAATGGGCAGCGATGGGTGGTACGGAAGATGCTAAATATCCATGGGGTAACGAACCAGTTGAAATGGCCAGCGATAAAGCTAATTTCTGGCAAGGGGCATTCCCTTATCAGGATCGGAAACTGGATGGTTTTGGTAGTACTGCTCCTGTAAAGTCCTTCCCTCCAAATGGTTATGGTCTATATGATATGGCTGGCAATGTATGGGAACTCTGTGCCGATAAATACGATGTTTCCTGGTTCTCTCAATTGGCTCAGCAAAAAGTAAACATCAACCCTAGGGGCTCTTCAAGGTTCAATGATCCTTCTGAGCCCGGCACCTCCAAGCATGTGGCACGCGGCGGGAGTTTCTTGTGCAATGACAGCTATTGTTCGGGTTACCGAACTACCAGAAGGATGGGCACCAGCATGGATTCGGGCTTGAACCATACAGGCTTCAGATGCGTGTCGGATTTAGGATCAATTGGAAATTCTGTAGAGTAATGATATGATGCCAATGATCCAGAGTTAATTAAGTTAATGAGTTATTAAGTTACCTATGTCAACAGAGATTGATTTCTGCACTGGTGAGCGATTTTGAAGCTGATTATGGATTGCATTCAACACCTGGCACAATTGACAAATAGCGTATTTTATTGATGGTCCTCAGTAAGATTGCGGATCAAGTAATTTTTCTGGGGAGCTCCTTAACTGAATGCAATTTTCAAGATCTAATATTGAGTCTTGTCACTTGGATGATCTTCTAACGGACTATCAAGGCAATAAGCTTCGCCTTTCCTCCCGACTTTTCCACGGTACGCCGCGCGGCGATGAAAAGTGGGGCAAAAATCTAGCGGTTCCCTTGCCGGACCGACCCAAATCGAAAACTACATTTTATACAATTACTCCACAGGTTTTAGTCTTGATCCAAGGTTATTATTTTACCCCGATATAGTAATCCGTACATAGAGGTTCAACAGAACCATGAAATTACAATTTCAAAAGCAGAAAACGGAATAACTGATTAACTCAATCACTTTGGATCAATGCAGAATTTATATCCTCCCCAGATTTACCGATTGGTCCTCCGTTATTACCAGGGAAGGTTTTTGTCAAACAAAAAAGAAGGAGTGGCTTGAAGCCCAGGCCCGAAGGTCTCCTTCTCTCACAACCAATAGATAAATGCACCACTCGGGCATATACCGAGTAATTTCTTGAGGCAGCTTAGGTTATTAGTTGTCCACTTTCTCTGAAAGCCGATCTATCTCTTTAAAAGTTTGCAAGAACCTCACTCACTTAAGTGAAGTTATTAAACACATGCGTGAAAACCAATAAAACCGTTAAAAGTTTACGTTATTCGGGAAAAAGAAATTAAAAAGAAGTATCCCCTGGAAAATTCAGCGTATTCGCGCTTATTGCACTGGATTAAGTGAAAATTTTAGGATCAGAATGAGAAAGGAACAGGGCATTTCACCTCTCTGACAGATTTTGGGGGTTTCCCCGGAGGATCGAGACTGAAGGTATAGGTCAATGAAATTTCATGTGCTCCACCACTATTGATACCCAGATCCGAAACGGTAAAATCAAAACTATAGCCGATCGAAAAATTGTTTGTGGTCAGTCCGGTCATAAAAATTACCGACTCATTATTAGGGATACCTTCCAGCGATTTCACAGGAATACCACGATACCAAACGCCAAGTAAGAGCGGCTCAAGTGTGAAATAGACCCCCAGGTCCAGTTGATCGAACTCGCTTTGCGAGCGATAATTGAATGTTGGTGTTAAACTTCTTTCTTTCAACGGCTTGTTTTGAGCACGCTTGGAAATATCGTGAAATGGAATTTTGATCCCCCCGTGAAATGATCTTCTTTGATACAAAGGGGAATCTCCTCCAGCCAATGCCTGATTAGGTTCGGTTACATGGTAAATGGAAAAACCTCCCCAAATCCGGTCATTGAATAAAATTCCTCCGAATGAAATGTCGAAAAAATTAGCATTCAATCCTGTATTGAACTGTTCATTTGTATTGGCCAGGACCACTTGACCCGTAGCATCGAACTGATCTCCGAAGGTCAACCGGTCAAAATTGATATCTCTCTGATAGTAGGCCAGCTGTACTGCAGGACGGAACGTCCATTTATAGTTCAAATTCAACTGATAGGCGTACTGCAGCCCAATCATTGTGGACCTCAACCCCGCAATACCTTCCCGATCGGTATTGACGATCAGGCCCAGGCTGCTGTAATAATCCTCCCAGTTGTAATCGATGTAAAAAGAATAACTCTCGAAAGTCGCATCAATGGATGGCCACTGATTGCGGTAATTCAAACCAACCCGTCCTTTTTGATTGATTCCGGTCAATCCGGGATTAAGATTGAGTGGCGCCGCATAGTATTGTGAATACTGCGGATCCTGCGCCTGGACCTCTGCTAGGAGTCCAAAAAACATGAAACCTGTTAAAACAATCAGTATTCTACTCATTCACCTGTGATCTTGATGGCAAACATTGATGATTTTATTGAAAGACACAAACGCAAAACAGTATGACTTTAAGATACCCATATGGAGTTTTTACCTGATTTTTGACCAAAGGCGACAATCACAACCTTATAATCCATAGTTTCGATGGTTTGTGTAATGTAACGTCATTCCTGCCGTTAGTATTTTAGTTGCTTGTATAAAGCAGAAGACAATAAATAAAAATTTAGGGAAACTTCTTTTTAATGGGTATTAGGAAAAAGGTTGTTTTTTGAATGATCTACATTTACCAATCAATGATTTCGCAGATTCAGCGCATGAGATGTAACAGGTGGACAAAGGTCCTTTTACTAGCGAGTTTAATCCTGGCAGTCCCTGAAATGGGATGGAGTCAACGCATACTGGACACACAGTATTTTTTCGGAAATACGACCGATAACTTCATTTTCGACAAAAACGGTCGTGAGGTACATCCCGAAGAAAGACAGGTGGCACCTTTCGGAATGGGAGGTTCTGCGGTCATCAGTGACCAATTCAATGGCAACCTCCTGTTCTACACAGATGGTGTTCAGGTATTTGATCAATCTCATCAACTGGTAGCAGGTTATAGCGCCCTAAATGGTGATTCGGCATTGAATCAACCTGCCGTGGTAGTTCCCAATCCTTCTGGCCCTGATCTTTATTATATTTTCACCAATCCAGGTGCCGGAGGTCCAGACGAAATCCAGTTTACAGAAATTGACGCTTCGATTCAGGGGAACTCAACCGATGGCCGGTTCCCTTTTGGAGCCATTACTTCCGTAAATCAACCCACAGGTCTTACCTCTCCTTCGGAGGGAATGATTATCCTGGAAGCTGGTAACAATGGAAATGAATACTGGCTCATCACTCAAGACCGAACCACTTTTGATTTCCGGGTTACTGCGATCAATGGTACAGGTATTGACAGTACACAGGTCTTCAACATTACCTCTCCTGCATATCCTGATGTAGAAGTGGCCCAGTTGGCATATAATGCTGATTCAGCCTGGTTGGCCATTGCGCCAAAAACACCCAACAGAAATGTGGCGATCCTTGATTTCGACATAGCAACAGGTGAATTGAGCTTTAATCAGCAAATTCTAAGAACGGGCTTTGATGATGGACAAGGTGAATCAATTTACGATGTGGAATGGTCTCGCAGCGGTCGAAAGCTTTATTTTTCCAGATTTGGTAGTGCTGCTCTGGATGCCAACATTTACCAGTATGACTTTGACTCATTGGTCCTTTCGCCCATGTTTGCTGATCCGATCTTCAGAAGTTATGGCCTAAAGCGTGGACTGGACGATCACATCATGCACCTGTATCAGGAAGCACAAGGCTCACCTTACAACCTGGGCAGGTTCACACGCGCAGACAGTGTAGCCGATTCAGTAGTCTATGAAAACATTGTCCTGGAACCCGATTTTCAGGGTCGTCAATTCCCTGCGTTTTCTCCTCCGTTTTTTCCCGGATTCAACTCCGTTGCTTTTACACAATTTGACGCATGTGAGAACTTAACGACCAAATTCTACCCTATGGTGGACCCGGTACCTCACAACTATTTTTGGGATTTCGGAGATGGCTCAGGTTCTAACAATCCTGCTCCTGTACATACTTATGATGCGCCGGGAGGTTATCCCGTCACACTGGTGGTGGAATTAAATGGGCGATTTTCTATAGCCACACAGTTTGTCGAAGTGCTTCCCAACATGGAAGAAGCCATGGTTGGACAGGACACTACGATATGTATCGACGAAATTCTTACACTTCCGACACCAAGCGGAATGGACCTTCCTGCGGGGCAAATTGTCTGGAGTACCGGAGAAACGACCCCTACAATTGAGGTAGACACCACGGGAACATACTGGGTGGAAGTCACGCTTCCCAATGGATGTACAACCTATGATGCCATTACTGTTACTGAATATGGGATTCAAAGGCAGCTGGCCAACCAATGGTATTTCGGAGAGATGGCGGGTATCGACTTCAATACGAACCCACCTACGGCGCTGGCCGATGAAAATCTCATGGATTCGCCAGAAGGCTGTGCCACAATTTCGGATTCGGATGGAAGCCTCTTATTCTATACCAATGGGCAGACTGTATGGAACAAAGACCATCAGATCATGATCAACGGCGATAGTATTGGTGGAGATAGCACTGCAGCACAATCCGCAATGATCTTACCTTTCCCGGACGATGAAACATTGTTCTACATATTCACTTCAACGGAAGTGTATGGTGACTTGGATAATGAATTACTGGTCAGCATTGTAGATATCAAAGACGACAGTGCACGAGGATCCGTGGTGATAAAAGGCATACGACTCTTTGACTATCATACGGAACGTGTAACCGGGTCGAATTTTGGCACCAACGGCTGGTTGATGACTCATGAATTTGGCAACAATAACTTCAAAGCCAATTTCCTGGACGAAACGGGAATTACCGCTACGGTACACTCTCCGTCGGGAGAGTATTTGAATTTTCTTGATGAACAAAGTGCCACCAGTTACCTAAGATTTCAACCGGGTATTATGCGAGCGGCAAATATGATTCCCGGAGCCAATACCGTGGACATTCTGGACTTTGACAATACTACGGGTGTCTTATCGAACCCTCGGAATATTGACACGCAAGAACCTGCAAGTACTCCATTGTATGGTCTGGAATTTTCAGGCGGTGGGGATAAAATGTACCTGACGGCTACAGGTTCAACCTCTAAATTGATCCAATATGATCTGGATAGTCTGGATACGGATGATGAAGTTGCAGACATAGAGGCCACAAAATTTGATGGATATACTCAGGGCAGCGGATACGGAGCCTTACAACGTGGACCTAATGGGGTGATCTACATGGCCATAGATAATGCCATGTCTGCAGGCACAATCAATTCTCCATCAGCAGACGATGATCTGGCCAACTTTCAGGAAAGTGGATTTGACCTGATGGGAAGAACCAGTCGATTGGGGCTACCCAATTTTGTTCAGAATGTGAGTGATCCACTTCAGCCCCCCGGGTTTACCGTGGAGTCTGCTTGTTTTGGACAGCCTCTCAACCTTACGGCAACCGGAACTTCCACTATTGATGAATACGAATGGACATTCGATGAATTTGCCAGCCCGCAATCGGGCGTAGGAGATACCATATCAGTGACCTACTCTACCACAGGGCCACACACCATCACCCTGAGAATCTTCAACCGATGCGGATATGATTCTACTTTTGTCCAGGACATAGAAGTTTTCCCCACACCAGAATCTCCTCAGGTACCTGATAACGTAGCGATTTGTGACGATGAAGCGGTCCTGGAAGCATGGCCAGTGGATGATCCCAATCTCATGTACTATTGGTCTACGGGAGAAACCACAAGAAGTATTACGGTGACCCAACCCGGTCCGATCGACGTAGCGATTATCAACACAGACGGTTGTTCTTCGGATACCTTGCAGGTATTCGTAGGTCCGGCTATCACAGTGGACCTGGGTGAAGACCAGTTTTTCTGTCAGGATGATGATGCACCCGACCTGGATTCACAAAATGCTGTAGGAAACTTTAACTGGAGCCTCGATGGAGATACCACCGTTACCAGTACGACTCGCTTTCAGGAAATAGACACCAGTGTTCCGGGTGTTTACACGTATGCCCTTGAATATACAGAAGAAGTCACCGGATGTATCGCTCGTGATACCACTGTAATTACCATTTTTGAATCGCCGGTAGTCAGGGCTGTAGGATCGCCTCCTACCTCCTGCGATGCCAATGATGGCTCAATCAACTTCACCATAGACTCCAATGGCAGTTTTGTTTATAACCTCACCGGCCCGGTTGGTATTGCTGATCAATCTTTTGATGGGCCAGGCACCCCTGCCCCACTTACAGGTTTGAATGCAGGCATATACACCCTCAACATTACCAATACGGTTACTGGTTGTGTTACCAATGAACCGGTTCAGGTAGAAGACATTGCACAATTTGACCTGGAAGCAACCGCCATTCCTGGATGTGGTACTGAAGGAGATATCGGACTTCTGGTAACAGGCGCCGCTCCCACGAGCGCGAACATCACGGTACGTGATGAAGATGGCGTAGAAGTACGGGCACTTACAGATGTCGCGCTGCCACTTCCGGACCTGTTGGATTTCGATACCGGGCTTTATGTTATTGAAATAGAAGAAATTGGCGGTCTGGGATGTATCCAGATCGATTCGGTTCAATTGGGAGAAGAATTCCCGCAATCCAACTTCACATTTGACCCGATACAGGAACTGTGCGGAAACAGAGATCAGGCGGAGATCACCCCAGGTACAAATGGTATCACAAATTACTTCTGGCAAAATAGTGACGGTGATGTGATAGGTACCGGAACCAGTGTTGACATTCAATTGGAAGGAGTTTATACCGTGACGGCTACGGGCGATCAGCTTTGTCCCAGAACAGAAACTATCCAGATCAACATCAATCCATTACCCAATGTTGAAATTGAGGTCACAGGAGACTTATGTTTTGGTGAAGTAACACTCACAGCTGTTATCGATAGCACCTCCACCGGGCCCTTTGCCTATCAATGGCTTTTCGGGCCGGAGAGAACTGAATTAGGTCAAACACGAAGTATTAACGTATCGGAAGAAGGGCTATATCAGGTACGAATCACCGATCCTTCCATAGGTTGCGATGCTACCTCAAATCCGGTTGACATTGATTGCCAACCTTTCGTTCGTGCTCCTAATGCCTTTAGTCCCGGAAATGATAACGATCAAAATGATGAATTCTTCGTCTTTCGAAATGATTTCGTAGACAATTTTGAGATCTTCATCTACTCCCGATGGGGTGAAATCGTGTACTATTCAAATGATTTTGATTTCCGTTGGAATGGCTTTTTCAGAGGCAAATTGCTACCCGAAGGCACTTATGCCTATGTGATCAAATTTACTAGTATCGAAGAACCGGAACTAGGCGGGATTGAACAATATGGATCGGTAACTTTGATCCGCTAATTGGTGTTATCATACGGATGGCTTTTTTTGATGAGATATACGCCAAAGTGTTTGGCAAAACGGAAACTCCAGACCCGGTTTTCGTCCACAAACTACTTACACGATCAGATGCCTTCTCCGAGAAATACAGGGCGTGGAAAAAGGGCAGAAAAGAGGAACTGCTGGAATTGGTCGCTACCTCTTTGCAATTAAAAGCCAAAGGCATAGAGCAAGATCCTCAAACTCACCTCTTGAAGTTTTCCGGATCCAATGGGTTTGCCGTAAGTTTTTCGTCAGAAATGGGTACGGAGGAACTTCAATTTCTTACCGAATGGTTTGCTGAACTCATCCTTCGGCATCTTCCCTACCGAAAGGCCAATGGAGATGTGATGGTTCGGGAACGAAACAACCTCGTTGAAACCATCGAAAAGATTTACCTAAAACCCGTTGCTACGGAAGAACTACCCGTTGATCAACATTTTGGTAACATTCTGATCGAGAATTTCGTGATCGGAACCAAACCTTCGTACATGAAAGTGACGGCTAATTATTATACAGACAGAATGTATAAGCCACATCGATCATTCGAAGAATTAACGGAATTTATATTGAATCCTATCCATGAATAGCCCAAAAATCAAATACGTTCTACTCTTAGAATTAATCATCTTAGCCTGTATCATGCTGACTCCATTAGCGAGTAATGGCCAAAAGTTTCTGCCTACAAAACTGAAGGTGACCGTGATTAACGGAGAAGGCAACGTGATGAAAAATGCGACGGTCCGGTTATTTCTTAGTGAGGATGATTATATCGAGGATAAGAAATCTATTCTCAGTGAAAAAACGAACGACAAAGGGCAAGTAGTATTCAAAAAACTTAATCCCCGCTCCTATTACATTGATGCAAGAAAAGGTGATCTGAATAATGACGGACGAGGTGCAAAAACTGATAAACTGAAAGAAGGCCGGGTAAATCGGGTGAACGTCGTAATAGAATGAGTCAGCGCTTGATCGTGAACAAAAGCAAGCCGTAAGCCACTAACATCAACCAAAAATCGTAAACGCCCACATCCGGGAGTATCTTAAATTTTTCGAGTACCACGAAGATCACGATCACAATGGAAACGATACGGAGAATATTTCTGGTTGAGTTGGTCATTGGGTAAAAAACATTGATTCTAGTAAAGATATTAGAATTGTTCTGAGGAATCTACCGATACTTGCGTGATTTTTCATGGCAGAAATTGCGGCACATATCGACCCGGCAGTTAAGTACCTCAAGGCTAATGATTTAGTGGCCATACCTACTGAAACAGTATATGGCCTGGGTGGAAATGCTTTAAATGAAACAGCGATTTCTAAGATTTTTGAAGTTAAACGAAGACCGAAATTTGACCCACTGATTGCCCACATTGGCCATCTAAGTTCGCTCGAAAAGCTGGTGACCGAAGTACCGGAAAAAGCCCAACAATTGGCTGAACGTTTCTGGCCTGGCCCACTGACCCTGCTGCTTCCCAAAAAAAATGATGTACCAGACCTTTTAACTTCCGGATCAGATCGGGTAGCTATTCGCATGCCCAACCATCCTTTAACCCTGGATCTACTGAATCAACTGGAGTTTCCACTTGCGGCTCCCAGCGCCAATCCATTTGGGTATGTCTCCCCGACCACCGCACAGCATGTTAATGATCAATTGGGCATGGATATTCCCTACATATTAGATGGAGGCACCTGTACCATCGGACTGGAATCGACCATTGTAGGGTTTGAAGAAGGCGCGGCAATCGTGTATCGATTGGGAGGGTTACCACTGGAGGACATCATGGATGTGATAGGGTCGGTAAAGGTGCACCTGAATAAGAGCTCTAACCCTCAGGCACCTGGCATGTTGAAATCCCACTACTCACCCGGAAAACAAGTTATTCTGGGTGATATTGACTCATTAATCGAGAAATACGAAGGTCATAGGATTGGGGTAATCTCTTACAAAAAAGGATACCCTACTTACCCTCAGGTAACACTTTCAGCCTCCGGAAACTTGCAAGAAGCGGCGGCCAATTTGTTCAAAGCGCTACGGGTTCTGGACACCTCCAGCATAGACATCATCCTTGCAGAAAAAGTACCGGATATTGGACTGGGTAAAGCGATTAATGACCGATTAGAAAGGGCTGCGGCAAAATAAGATAGAGGCGAAAACCTTTTCATTTCGATTTCATCAAAAATTCATCTGGATCGTTTTGGCGTTTAATTAAAAGCACTCATTTTCGTGCAACATTTGCAATGAATAAACCATTTTGAAATGAAAACGATAGATGATTTTAACTTCAGCGGACAGAAAGCACTGATCAGGGTTGACTTCAATGTTCCTTTGAATGCTTCATTTGAAGTCACCGATGAGACAAGAATCAAAGCAGCCATTCCGACGATAAAGAAAATCATCGCTGACGGAGGGTCCGCTATTTTGATGAGCCATCTGGGCAGGCCAAAAGAAGGACCGGAGGAAAAGTTTTCTCTCAAGCACATCGTTCCTAACCTTTCAGAAAAACTGGGTGTCGAAGTACAATTCTCAAGCGATTGTATTGGTAACGAAGCAGAAGAAAAAGCAGCTGCCTTAACCGGTGGAGATGTGCTGCTCTTGGAAAATGTTCGTTTCTACAAGCAGGAGACCAAAGGTGACGAAGATTTTGCCGCGTCTTTAGCCAAACTTGGTACTATCTACGTAAATGATGCTTTCGGAACAGCTCACCGGGCTCACGCTTCCACAACGATCGTTGCCAAACATTTTACGGATAAGTGCTGTGGATACGTAATGAGCGCGGAACTCGACAATGCCAAGAAAGTACTGGAAAATGCAGAACAGCCTTTCACAGCAATCATGGGAGGCGCCAAAATCTCTGATAAGATCCTTATCATCGAAAGATTGCTGGACAAGGTTGACAACCTCATCATTGGTGGTGGTATGTCTTATACTTTCTTCAAAGCCATGGGTGGTTCTATCGGAAATTCACTGGTCGAAGAAGATAAACTTGAACTTGCCAAAGACCTGATCAAGAAAGCCAAAGAAAAGGGCGTAAACCTGGAATTGCCGAAGGATTCGGTAATCGCAGACGCTTTCGACAACCATGCCAATACCAAAGTAGCCGATAACTACAGTATCGCTGATGGATGGATGGGACTGGATCTTGGTCCCGAGTCTTCAGAAGTATTTGCCAATTTGATCAAATCATCGAAAACCATCCTTTGGAACGGACCGATGGGCGTCTTCGAAATGAGCAATTTCGCCAATGGCACCAATAAAGTAGCCCAAGCAGTGGTAGAAGCCACAAACAATGGAGGTTTCTCACTGATCGGTGGAGGTGATTCTGCTGCCGCAGTAAATAACCTGGGCTACGGAGATCAGGTATCTTATGTATCCACCGGTGGCGGCGCATTACTGGAATACATGGAAGGCAAAGTGCTCCCTGGTGTTGCGGCTTTGGAAGGATAGCAGTTTTCTCCGGGAAGCGAAGAATTGTAAATTGATCAGAGTTACTTGAAAAAGGACTCTGATCAAAATCTTAATCCTGCACCTGTCGTAAACTTCAGAGTCCTCAGGAGTTTCTCTGAGGAAGTAAAAGATTTCATATCTGCTTATTGAAGCAGATAGGACACAAAAAAACCAAGGTAAGTACCGAGTGCTGCGCCCACAGTTCCCATCAAAATTGCAGGGAGCAACAGGTCTTCTCTTTTGAGACTTCTTGATAAGGCCAATGCCGTGGAAGCCCCGCCGATGTTAGCCTGCGAACTGATGGATAACAAACTCCAGTCCAGTTTGAAGAGTCTTCCCCCTCCAAAAATGATCAGACCATGGATCAGAACAATCAACAGGGTAAATCCGAAGATAGAGATGGCTTTGTCTCCCACTTCCGTTAAGGCGCCAATCTCGCAATAGGCACCAACAACTGCCAAAAACAGATACACACTAAGTAAACCCAGCACCTTGGCTCCTACTAATTGCTGAATGATTTTCGTTTGTGCGAGGATCAGGGCGATTGTGGTTAAAATGAGTACCGAAGGGACCGTCGTGAGCTCTTGCAAAAAATTGGACAACAATACCGTTCCCAATCCAAGGGCAATCAACGCGGCCATAGATTGCGGACTTATGGATTCTACTTCATCCACTGTTGTTTCTTCATTGATACCTGACCTGGATTCTTTATCCGGGAAGTACTTTCGCAAAAAAGCGGGTGCGGAAATCGTCACGACCATCCATAAGGTCGTAATAATGTTATCCGCCACTACCACTCCAATGTAAATGGCACCATCGCGGACCACATCATAGTGAAGTGCGATGGCATTAAAATTCACACTACCACCAGTATAAGTTCCGGTCATCATACCTCCTACGGCATAAAATTTATCCCCAAAGAGCGCTTCTCCATCGAAAACCCACATAGAGACCAGGCTCCCAACAAACGTACCTGCGGCTCCCAGCAAAAAACCTATGGTCATGGGAACGCCCGCTTTTTTCACATCGATCAGTTTGACCCCTAGAAGAAGAAAAAAAATACTTAACGGCGCGATGTACTGGAAAATGAAATCATATACCATACTGGGGTTACTTGCCGATGGCAGTATCGTCAAATTGGCCATCAAGGCCGTCAGGATAATGACCAGCAAAGAAGAACTTACTACCCTGAGACGAGTGTGCTTACATAACCACTCACACAACCAGACATTGAAAACAAGTATCAACACCACATACCCGGGCGCATTGGTAATTTCAGTCCATGACATCCGTTAAAAATAGCCTATGGCATTGAGACTATCACCGAAACGGTTGTTCGAAAACTTGACTTAAATTTCACGAATAGCTAAATTGCTAAGGCATGGAAACGAAATCGTCCATTTTTCAGGAAAGAAGAACAACCAAACCTGCCTCACAAGAGGTAAATGGAGATCCCGTTTCTGAACTACAAATGAAAATTGACGCCAGTGCAAGACAGCAAACACAGGCCGAGATCGTTCAGAAAGTAGAAAACAAAACAGGAATGCCGGATCATTTAAAATCCGGATTAGAAAATCTTTCCGGAATGGACATGTCTGATGTTCGGGTCCACTACAATTCCTCGAAACCAGCTTCGGTTGGAGCGCATGCTTACGCACAGGGTTCCAGTATCCATTTAGGTCCCGGACAGGAAAAGCACCTGGCACATGAGGCCTGGCATACGGTTCAGCAAAAGCAAGGCCGCGTTCAACCAACCACTTCTGTAAACGGCGTTGCTGTGAATGATAGTCCCTCCTTAGAAAAAGAAGCGGATGTGATGGGGTCTAAAGCCATGCAGCACAAGGCGGACAAAAAAAAAGCCTAGTACAACTTTCCGCCAGTAATGCAGTCCATCAATTGGTCCCCGCCTACAGAGCTGAAGGATCTCTCGAAAATCCAAAAATTGTTACAGACAGTGATGGCGCTTACAAAGGCCTGAGTGAAGATGCCTACGCTGAAGGTATTTCGATTTCCTTCAAGGACGATACCCATGGAACATACTACTCTGAAGGCAGAGCACTTTTCATCACCATGGACATCAAAGATGAGCTCTATGAAGCCACACAGTTGCTGATCAAGAACAAAAGAGGAAGTGTCAGCGATACGTACAAAAAATTATCCAAACCGTCTCCATGCAGTGATCCTGTAATGAAAAAGCTAGGCATGAACAGTAAAAATGTCCTCACTTTTTCAAAGGACTGGACACCTGTCATTGCCAAAGCCATTAAAGTGATCAGTGTATCGATCCTGGCAGAAGAGGAAATTGATGATACCACCTTGGTAGTGGTTAATTTGGGTGATGAAGAAGAACCGTACTGGTCATTGTCCATGTCCAAATCAGAAGCAGAAGAAAGTGGCTTTGACTGGATTTCCGAAGCACGGGCGAAAAAAGAAGGAATAGCCTACGACGAGTAAAAATCAAATCGTTTTACCAAGCTGTCTAAACTCCCGCCGCAATCCCGCAACTATATCCGTTTGTCTGATCAATTTATCTTCTGTAGTTACTGCTTTGATGCAGCTATATCGCAACACATTCACAATATTACCTCCGGTCACTTCATAGTCAGCTGCCAATTGTTCAAAGTCAATTTCTGGTGATTTTGGGATCTGGCTATTGAAATAGAACCCCCAAAGTGATTTACGTTCATCTTTTTCGGGCAATGGAAAGTAGATCATGGATTGAAAACGGCGGGCAAACGCTTCATCAATGTTCCCCTTAAGATTCGAAGCAAGTACCACCAGTCCATTAAAATCCTCAATCCGTTGCAGGAGGAAAGCCACTTCCTGATTGGCAAAACGGTCATTGGATGAATTGGCCTGCACCCGCTTCCCGAAAAGGGCATCTGCCTCATCGAAGAAAAGAATCCACTTCTTACTTTCCGCAACTTCAAATACTTTGGAAAGATTCTTCTCTGTTTCTCCGATGTATTTTGAAACAACAAGACTCAAATCTACCCGATATACTGGCATTCCAGTGGCTTTTCCAAGTAAAGTAGCAGTGAGGGTCTTTCCTGTTCCGGGTGGTCCGTAAAACAAGCACCGGTAACCGGCTTTCACTTTTTGGTTAAGTCCCCAGTCTTTCATTAGCATCTCTTCATGCTCCAGCCAGGTTCTAATTTCTGTGATGGAGTCCCAGGTTTCTTCATTTAACACAAGGTCCTTCCATTCCAGTGAGGTTGTGATCTTCCTGGCTGGAAATTCATGGTTCATTTCGGGCTCATAAGGCTTTCCTGTGGTCAGATAATTCACGTACTCCTTATCCAATTGCAACAATCCACTGGCATTGGGCTCACCGTCAGGCACTTTACCATAATCTATGATTCCCTGAGCCCGGAGTTTACCTCCGGGAGATAAAATCTCATTAGACAATACCCGCGCCTGTATGTCATCACCAGCCAACAGAAATAATGCCGTTTCACCTGTAGGCAGAAAGCCCCCGTGATTCACTCCTTTGATTCCTCCAAACTCCGTAAAACCCCTATCAAAGTTTTTATTCTTGATAAAAAAGGTATCTAAAACCTGAGGGCTTACGTGTGGTGCCAGGGCCAATGACAATACAATTCTCTCTGGTCTTGATAAGCTTAATTGATCTATAAGTTGATGCAAATAAGTATCTTCCGAAAATGATGGCGGAGCTATTTGATCGAATGGAATTAACGTCTCTGAGGTCTTGAAATAATGATTGATCCGTGACTCAATGAGTTCAGATAACCATTGCATTTCTGCGCCAATTGCCTGGAAATTCTTATCCGGATCAATATTCATCGTGCATATTTCTGTAGGTTGTATACAATTTAATACTTATTTTTAGCAGCAAGCATCCAGCATACTATGTTTCCTGATTTTCGAAAATATTATTATCTCTGGCCAGTGGTACTTCTGGCCATGTTAATGGGATTAACATATGGAGGGTACCGTGTTTCAGAATCCGAGCGTGTACAACGACTAGTCAGCAATGTGAATTTCGTCTTTACTTATGATGAGAAGATCGCGATTCCAGATATCCCGGATTCTATTGAACATGATGCAGAAAAAGTAGAGGCTTTTAAGTTGGCATACTTTCGAAAGAACATTGAATTTCCATTATCTAAAATTGATAACATCGATGCAACGCTTTTCAATCCCAGTTACAGAGATTCAGTAAGGCAGCTTTTGTTTAAACTCGATACCATTAGTGCGCGTATTCTCAGGGCTGATACCATCACTTTAAAAATCGATGCGCAAATTGACTCATTAATTGGCATCAGCAATAAAACACTTAGCTTAGATAGCCTCAATCAACATATTGGTGACTTATCCAAGCAATTGGATACGCTGAAAGCAATGCTTCAGAATCAGGCGATCCTAAACCCCAATCCTCTGCCAGGATTGAGAAGAAGGGACTTATAGCAATATCAAAGGCACAATGGAATTTCATTAATCATAGCCCTGATCTTAATGACATAAAAAAGCCCCAATCAGAAGAAAGGGGCATCTATATAGATTTTGGTTAGTTCAGGTTAATCCCACTTAAGTTCTGTGTCTTCATTGACAGCTACTTCTTCGTGTACTTCCTCCGTACGATCGAATTCACTGAAATCCACATCCGGTAACAATTCGTTTTTCACGTGATTGACCGTTTCATTCAGCGCCTCCATGAACTTATTGAAGTCTTCCTTATAAAGAAAGATTTTATGCTTTTCATACACAAAACCATCGTCCTTAAAACGACGCTTGCTTTCTGTGATCGTCAGATAGTAATCGTTAGATCTCGTAGACTTTACATCGAAAAAGTAAGTTCTTTTGCCAGCGCGTACCCTTTCGGAGTAGATTTCATCTCTACTTTTTTCCTTATTGTCTTCCACCGTAATTGCCGGATTTGATCGAAACTAAAAAAATTAACTTCGCAATGTTATAAAAAAATCATTCTAAAGATAGTATTTACATTTCGATTATTACAAACATAAATCAACCTATTTCGTGTAAAGCCATCTAAGCAATAGACTAATATTGCTTAATATCGTTCAATAAAACAATCCATTCATTAAACAGAATTCAAAGTGAACATTACGGAGATCAGGAAGTTCGAAAGTCTGGAACTCCTTGCTAGACAGCTAGTAGAGGGATTTATTACCGGTTTGCACAAGTCTCCGTATCACGGATTTTCCGTCGAATTTGCAGAACACAAACTGTACAATTATGGCGAGAGTACCCGTCATATTGATTGGAAACTTTTTTCTCGTACAGACCGACTTTATACCAAACAATATGAAGAAGAGACCAATCTTCGGGCCCATTTAGTGATCGATACAAGTTCCTCCATGTACTATCCCTCACCCGAAAATGATAAAATTCGCTTCTCTATATATGCCGCTTCGGCATTGGCCTACCTGTTGGTCAAACAAAGAGACGCGGTTGGTGTCACGGCGTTTTCAGAAGGCATCGATGTGCAAACAGAACAAAAATCCACCAGAATTCACCTGAACAACTTATTGAACATTCTAACACCATGGCTGGACACGCCACCCACTAAAAGTGAAACTTCTGACATTGCTTCTGTTCTCCACAGAGTCGCGGACAAAATTCACAAGCGATCACTAGTCGTCATATTTACAGACATGTTTCAGTCGGGCAATGACCTGGAGGAATTATTTACGGCCTTGCAACACCTGAAGCATCGGAAACATGAAGTCATCCTGTTTCATGTCAATGATCATAAAACGGAAAAGGAATTTGATTTCAAAGATCGACCGTATCAATTTGTGGACCTTGAAACCAATGAATCTGTGAAAATCAACCCAGCACTGATCAAGAGCAGTTATCAGGAGGCTATGTCCGAATTCTTTGATCAGGTAAAACTCCGATGCGGCCAATTGAAGGTAGACCTGGTTGAAACCAATACCGCGGATACCTTCGATAAAGTATTAGGTGCTTATTTGATCAAGCGACAGAAGATGATATAATTGTGTGTCACATTGAGGCTCTATAAATGTTGTCACATTGAAGCTCTATAAATGTTGTCACATTGAGGCTCTCGAAATGTGACATCTAGTTCACTTTCAACACAATTTTACCTTTCACCTCGCGATTCTCAATCTTTTGTAGCGCTTTCGCTGCTTCCGCTAATGGAAGTTCTTCCGTAATTTGTGGGGTGATTTTTCCATCACCCATCCAGTTCAGGAGTTGCATGACATTCTTGTAATTGCCTTTGGGATCTACACGCCAAAACCCTCCCCAAAACACACCAACGATGGCCGCTTGCTTCAACAACGGCAAATTCCAGGGCAAGGCTGGTATTTTACCAGCGGTGAACCCGATGACCAAATGCCTTCCACCAGGACGAATTCCCCGAAATGCTGCTTCGGCATAATCTCCACCCACCGGATCAAAAATCACATCGACACCACCCAATGCCTTAAGCTCCTCTTTCAAGTCTTTTTCCGTATAATTGATCCCTCCGCTTGCTCCATTCCGAAGACACAGGTCTATTTTCTCCTGGGTAGAACATGCAGCTATCACTTCCATACCCATGGCTTTCCCAACCTGAATGGCGGCAATTCCTGTTCCTCCGGCTGCCCCCAATACCAACAATCTCTCCCCTTCCCTGGCATTAGCCCGATCTTTCAGTGCATGAATAGCCGTTGCATACGTTTCCAGCAAGCATGAAGCCGCTTTCAATTCAATGGCTTCCGGAAGTGGATAAACGCTTCCGGCATGAAGCAAAACTTTTTCCGCAAATCCGCCATGAGAATTGGCCCCTATCACTCGATCGCCTACCGATAAATGTTCTACCCCTTCTCCTACAGCACTGACGATACCGGCCACTTCTCCACCGGGAGAAAACGGTAGTTCTGGTTTGAATTGATACAACCCTTTCGCAATAAGCATATCCGGGAAATTCACCCCCGCGTATTTCACATCCACCACCACATGTCCCTTTTTCACCTGAGGGTCTTCCAGTTCACCGTAGCCAAGTTTTGGCCAGGCACTATAGTCTTCAACGTAGATTGCTTGCATATCTTAAATTATCCAGACAAGTTACCTCATTTGCTTCAATCAAAAATAGCGCTCAGTGAATCATTCCTCTATTTTTGCCGTTGTGGTATCGATAAGTCAACATGTCTGAAAAAACCCGGATCGTATTTTTTGTCGACATCCTCGAACGACACTTTGATGGGGTAAGCAATACCATGCACCAATTGGCGCATAGGATCCCAAAAGATCAGGTTGAAGCGATATTTATCACAACCTATCCCCCATCGCAGGACGATTTCCCGTTTCCCGTCTATCAATGTCCGTATTTTTCGTGGTTCTTGTATAAGGATTATAGGATAGGATTACCGGGACGCATGAAAAACCTGGACCAGATCCTTGAGGATTTTAAGCCACATCTGATGCATTTCACTTCGCCAACCCTTATGGGGAAGTACGCCATTAAATATGCAGAGCGACATAACCTTCCGGTCACTACCACCTATCACACGCACTTTTACTCCTATATGGAGTACTATTTTGGATTTTTCAAGCCACTGGAAAAACTGCTGGGCAATGTTGCCCTAAGGCTAAGTCGATGGTATTACACACAGGTGAATACAACCTTTGTCCCCAGCGAACCCATGCGGCAATTCCTGATCGAATTGGGTGTGGAAGATTCAAAAATCGAATACTTCCGAAGAGGTATCAATGCCCAACATTTCGATCCTTCCTATCGCAGTGATGACCTTAGGGCTTCATACGGTCTGGAAGACAAAAAGATCGTACTTTTCGTTAGCAGACTGGTAAAGGAAAAAGAACTGGATACGATCATTCGCACCAATCGCCTGTTCGAAGAACGTCGATCAGATGTCACTTTCATGATCACCGGAGATGGTCCGTTCAAAGGCTATATGGAGAAAAGAATGCCTAACGCCATTTTCACAGGCAAACAAACCAAAGAGGAATTGGCCCGGCTCTATGCCACCGCAGATGTTTTTATGTTTCCTTCAACCACTGAGACGTTTGGAAATGTAGTACTTGAAGCCATGGCCAGTGGTCTTCCAGTAGTAGCGGCAGCTGCCGGAGGACCCAAAGGGATCGTTACACGAAGTGAAGCAGGGTATGTGGTGGAACCGAAGAACGAAGAAGCTTTTTACGAAAGGATCAATGAGATCCTGAATGACTCTGAACTTCACCAAAAGTTTGGCAAAAACGCGGTAACATACGCGCAAGACCAAAGTTGGGATGTGCTTTGCGCGGAAATGGTAAAGAAGCTGAGGGAAGTGGCCGGTAGTGAAGTCTTAGTCAGGGACTAATCATCAAGAAAAGATCAAAAACGATCTCATTAAAACATTATTTGGGAAATACAAGTATTGAAAACTGGGGCAATATTACGTTCCTGATATTTCAATAATTTCCATATCTTCATCCTTCATAGATTTGATTTATAATGAAGAATATCCTGGCACTTTGTCTTATTTGTCTAGTGACCTATCATGTAACAGGTCAATTTATCGCCCCTGTTGAAAACCTCCCCACTCCAGCAGATGTGGAGATAACCTTGAAGGATGGCAGCGAAATTCAAGGACGGATCACTAGTGCAACTTCCGTAAACGGCACCATCCGATCAGTTACGGTAAAAGACGCTCAGAAGAACAAATCCAAACTCAAAGCCGAACAAATACAAATCATGAAGGTCAGAATGACCGAGTTAGCCAAGTTGGAGGCCATGGGTGAAGCCACGTCTTCCTTAACGGAAATGATGAAAGCAGATTTTGATGAAATCAGTAATCGTGAGTGGGTCATCTATGAACAAGCGCTACTTCCCAAGAAAAAGACAAAATATGCACTTCTTCAATTGCTAAATCCCGGATTCGATAGTCGAATCAAAGTTTACCAAAACCCGGATGCTAATGAAACTGGAGAAACATCCATTGGCGGCTTAGCATTAACCGGCGGCGAGGACACCTCCTATCTTATCGTTAAGGATGACGCCAAGTCCTCCAAAGTAAAAAAAGGGAGTTATAAAAAGAGTTTTCCCGAAATATTTGAGGGTTGTGAGTCGCTACAGGAATATCAGGGTAAGCCTAAATTCCGAGACTTTGCGGCGCATGTGTTGCTGTTTAATAAAGAGTGCAAGTAAGGAAAGCTAACACGCATATCCTTAATTACGGTGTGATTTAAGCATCAGAGAGCAATCCGAAACTGAAGTATAAATGGTTGTTGTTCAACCGTACATTCTGAAGTCGAACATCTTCATGACTACTATTCAAATTAGCTTTCTTTCGTCTAAATATTGATTGATCCACCACCAGAAACAATCCTGAATTGCCCTTAATGACCGGTTGATAACCCGTCTCCCCGAAAAAACCTAATCTTTTACTCCTCGCCAATCCTTTACAAAAACGAATCTTAACTCCCATAAAAATCAATAACACTGTCTCTCAATAGGCATCACTAATAAATGTTTATTCTCTTTTTAGTAATAAATTATTTAGCTTTCCTGTTTATTACTAAAAAGAGAAGAAATGAGGAAAGTCACATTGGGTGCCTTTGAGGAGTTAGTGCTCCTTACGACAGGAGTACTTCAGGACAATGCTTATGGGGTTACGATAAAGCTGGAACTTGAACAGCAACTGAATAAAAAAATAAGTCTCGGTGCGCTATATGCTGCACTTCAACGTCTGGAGGAAAAAGGATGGGTTAGCTCCAGGGTTGGCGGCATCACAGAAAAGCAAGGCGGAAGGCGAAAGCAATACTATGACATCACTAAAGAAGGTGTGATGGTATTGAATGAGGTCCGGGACATGCGAAATCAATTGTTCAATCGCCTTCCTCAAGCCAAGATTGACTGGCTAAACTCATGAGTGCAAAGCATCAAAAGGCAACACCCCCCAGGTTTGCCACGTGGCTGCTAGAGAGCTTTTGCTCTTATGACTTTCTTTCGACAGCCCTCTGGGATCTGGAAGAATTATACCAGGCCAATGTAGCCGATAAGGGTATTCGGAAAGCCCAAATAATCTACTTAAAAGAAGTATTCAACATCATTCTCCACCTCTTTTTCAAAGGACAAAGTCAATACTCAATCAACAGAACTGCCATGTTAAAACACAACCTGTTAATCTCCATTAGAAACTTTAAACGTTATAAAAGCACGTTTTTCATCAATCTCTTTGGCTTGGCCAGTGGGCTAGCCAGTGCTATTTTGATTTACTTATGGGTTGCTGACGAAATGAAAGTCGACAGCTTTCATGATCAGGATGATCGTTTGTATCAAGTAATGCGAAATTCACAACGACCTGATGGGATCAGCACTCAAACAACCACACCAATACCTTTGGCGACATCACTAGAAGACGAACTTCCAGAGGTTGAGATGGCCTTATCCATAAGACAGCCATCAGAAGGCGTCGCATCTGTTGACGAAACACATATCAAAACGGAAGTATTATTGGCAGGAACTCGGTTTTTTGAGTTATTCTCCTTCCCACTTCAGCAAGGCCAAAGAGAAGTAGCCCTTGTCAACACTAAATCGGTCGCCATTTCCACGGATCTGGCTGGAAAACTGTTTGGCAGTACGGATAATGTCCTGGGAAGGTCTATCACGTTGAAGCATTATGCTTACGAGGGATCACTGGAGATTACAGCAGTATTTGAAAAAGTGCCTTTCAAATCCACGCTTCAGTTCGATATGGTTCTTGATCTCGAATTATTCACCACAAAGTATGAATGGGCGAATGACTGGAATGGTGATGAAGCCGAAACATTTGTCTTACTGAGTAAAGGAGCAGATATAAATTCCTTTAATGAAAAGGTCCGGGGATGGTTGGAAATGAAAGAACCTGAAGATCGAAAAGGGTCACAGATATTCTTACAGCAATTCTCTGATATCTATTTGTACGGTGAATACAAAGACGGCAGACCTGTCGCTGGCAGAGCACGTTACGCACATTTATTTACCTATATCGCAATTTTCATTGTATTGATCGCCTGCATCAACTTTGTTAACCTTTCTACTGCTCAGGCCTCTCAGAAAATGAAAGAGATTGGTGTGAAAAAAGCACTAGGGTCTGGAAGAAGTACGTTAATAATCCAATTTCTTATTGAAACAACGGTTATGTCGATTATTTCGGCGATGGTTGCTTTGTTTATTGTGGCACTGTTACTTCCCGGATTCAATGAATTGGTGTCCAAGGAACTGACACTCGAATTGACTTTCGTTAATATCCTGGTGATTTCAGGTATTGTCCTGATCGTTGGCATCAGTGCTGGAAGTTACCCAGCTTTTTACATTTCAGGCTTCAACCCCATAGCCGTTTTAAAAGCTTCAGGTTTCGGTATCCCTTACGGAAGATCATTCAGGGAAACGATGATTAGAAAATCTCTGGTCATCTTTCAATTTTCTATATCTCTGATTTTTGTCATGGCTTTTGTCGTAATCAATCGACAACTCACATTTGTACAAACCACTGATATCGGATACGATCGGGATGATCTGATCTATTTCAAAATGAAAGGTGGGTATGGCTACAGGCCCAAAACATTCATAGCTGCCCTGGAAAATATTCCTGGCGTAGTAGCGGCTACCAATATGACAGGGGGGAGCATCGTAGGTAATCCCGGACGAGGCGGTGGATTTACCTGGGATGGCCAGACTCCCGAACAAGAGATCACCTTTGGCAGACCTCAGGTCGGGGCCGGTTTTGTTGAGACGCTGGGTCTGGAGTTATTAGAAGGTAGAGATTTTTCCGGTGAGTTCGGTGATGAGGAATCTAAACTTATCATCAACAAAGCTACTGCTGATTTGATGGGTTTTGATAACGTCGTTGGTCGTATGGTCGTGGACTCTGACCAACCTAAACAGATCATTGGCGTGGTTGCCAATTTCAATATCCATTCGCTAAGGGAAGACATTTCACCAACTTTCATCCGGTACTTTGCCAATGGAGCTACCGTCATGCTAAGGCTAACTGACGGAGCGGAGCAGACAACCATTGCAAGGATCAGGGATTATTACGAAGCAATCCATCCCGACTATCCATTTGAGTTTGCATTCATTGATCAGCAATACAATGATCTCTATCAGGCAGAGACGAGAGTAGCTAAGTTATATACCTATTTCACCGCAATAGCCATCATTGTTTCTTGCCTCGGAATTTTTGGCCTCGCCTCTTTTACAGTGAGAAAAAGAAGGAAGGAAATCGCTATTCGAAAACTACATGGTTCATCAATCGGTGCCATTGTATTGTTGCTATCTATCGAATTGTTTAAAGTGATTGCTATTTCCATCGCTATCGGCGTACCTGTGAGTTACTTTATTATGCAGCGTTGGCTGGAAGGGTTTGCGTTCAGGATTGGCTTAACTCCTCAATATTTTATGGCAGCGGGATTGCTCATGATACTTGTGGCCTGGATTACAATAATCTCTCAAACCGCGAAATCAGCCAAAGTCAATGTGGTGGAGAGTTTGCGAAGTGAATAGCCAAAAAAACATGTTTAACAAGCATCGCCCACCGAGAATAGCACAGTGGTTACTCAAGAGTTTTTGCTCTTATGACTTTCTTTCTACAGCTCTCTGGGATCTGGAAGAACTTTTTCAGGCCAACGTAACCAGCAAAGGTTTGACCAAAGCCCGGGCAATCTACCTAAGAGAGGTATTAAGCATCATTCTCCACCTCTTCTTCAAAGGAAAAAGTCAATACTCAATCAATAAAATCGCCATGTTAAAACACAACCTTCTCATCTCGATAAGAAGCTTCCAACGTTATAAGGCCACCTTCTTCATCAATCTCCTCGGACTGGCCAGCGGATTAGCTTGTACCCTACTCATTTACTTATGGGTAGCTGATGAATTGAGCATAGATAAGTTTCATGCGAAACATTCCAGAATTTATCAGGTGCTCAGAAACGTTCCTCAACAGAACGGGGAAATTAAAACCACTACCTCCATGCCAGGTTCATTAGCTGAGGAACTGATCGCCAGGTTCCCTGAGATAGAAACGGCAGCCATGGTCTGGTCCCCGGAAATATTCGGCGGAAAAGAGGGTTACATCTCTTTTGATGAAAAACAGTTTCGAACACGGGCATATTTCGTGGATCCGACCTTTATGCAGATCCTATCATTCCCATTGATTCAGGGAAATATCCATTCAGTGCTAAAAGACAAATCTGAAATTTTAATTTCTGAATCATTAGCGAAAAAAATGTTTGGCTCGACCGCAGATGTAGTGAGTAAATCAATCACGCTAAACCGAGGGCGAGCCACCGGAGCATACCAGATCACTGGTATATTCAAAGATCTTCCCGAAAAATCCACCCTTCAGTTTGATGTATTACTAAGTGCCCAGATCATGATGGATGCCTACAGCTACATGAAGAACTGGGGAAATACCAATCCGGATGCATTGGTACTATTGAAACCTACAGCCTCTGTAGATGATTTCAATGCAAAAATTGAAAACCTCATTCAAACGAAATTCGAAAAGTCAAAATCGGCTTTGTTTATTCAACCATTTTCAGACAGGTATCTCCGAGGCACCTATGAAAACGGACAAGTTAGCGGAGGTAGGATCGCCTATGTAAGGCTCTTCTCCGCTTTGGCACTCATCACGCTTGCGATTGCCTGTATCAACTTCATGAATTTGTCAACGGCAAGGGCCACTGGAAGACTCAAGGAAATTGGGGTCAAAAAAGCACTGGGTACTTCCCGAAAAGCCCTGATGGGGCAGTACTTCATTGAGTCTATTCTCATCACCGGAATAGGAGCTCTTTTAGCGCTGGTCTCTGTGGTTTTCATGCTCCCCCTTTTCAATAATATAACCGGTAAAGCCTTGTCCGTAACCTTCAACATCGAATTGCTCATCGCCTTGTTTTTAATCACTCTAGTCACGGGTCTATTAGCGGGTAGTTACCCTGCTCTTTACCTCTCGCGACTGAAAGCTACCGAATCCTTAAAAGGAAAATTGATCAGAAATTTTGGTGACCTCTGGGTTAGAAAAAGCCTGGTGGTCTTTCAGTTTTCCATTTCAATTATTCTGATGGTAAGCGTACTCATTATTTCAAAGCAAATGGATTACATCCAATCAAAAGATTTGGGTTATGAGCGCGCCAATGTCCTCAAATTCAGTAATGATGGCATAGAAGAAACCGTATTCAAAGCATTTCTGAACCGCCTTGAAGAAATACCTGGGGTTGTGAGCACTACTTCTACCTATCACAACCTTGCCGGAGACCATGGGAAAACGCAAAATGTCGGTTGGCCAGGTAAAGGCCCGGATCAGAAAGTCACATTCATTAACCTCGAAATGAGCCCGGGGTACCTGGAAACCATGGGAATGGAACTACTCACGGGAAGGGTTTTTGATCGTAACCGATCTAATGAAGACAGTAAAATTATCCTTAACCAAATGGCTATTGAGAAAATGGGATTGAAAGATCCAGTTGGCAAAAAAGTAGTCTTGTGGGGTGATGATGAGAAAGAAATCATTGGTGTTGTCGCTAATTTTCATGCAACGTCGCTTTATGAAGACATCTTACCTGCTTTTATTCAGGCTTATCCAATGAACGACTATACACTTGTTAAAATTGAACCGGAAAGGTTTACTCAAACCATCGGTCAAATTGAGAAGAGTTATGAGGAGTTTAGCAGGGGATTGCCTTTTGAATTTAGTTTTCTGGAAGATCAATACCAGGCCATGTATGAAAACGAAAGAAGAGTTGCTGATTTGACCAAATACTTTACCATAATCGCTGTGATCATTTCCTGTTTAGGCCTATTAGGACTGACGGCTTTTACGGCAGAAAAAAGAGATAAGGAAATCGGAATTAGGAAGGTGTTGGGTGCCGGCCATTGGCGCATAGTCACCATGCTTTCTTTTGACTTCACCAAAATGGTGTTGCTGGCGTTACTGTTTGGCTTACCCATAAGTTATGTCCTGGCTATGAATTGGTTATCTGATTTCAAATTCCGTATTGGCATTGAACCCTCGTATTTCCTGATCTCCGCTCTTCTTATCCTGGGTATTTCCTGGTTCACTGTAGGTTTCCAAACCCTGAAGACCGCTCATACCAATCCCATTGAGTCCTTGCGGAATGAATAGGTTGGAAAAATTTCATACATGAATGATCATCGTTCAATGTCTACTTGAAATTCGTCAAACGAAATATCAACTGAATTCATACAAGTGACATAACCATTCCCCAGCGTCTCGTTATGATGTTGAATGATTTGTGTGGCCGAAAGCAAATTCGAGTCCCACGTTGAATGGCAATCCTCTGCTAAGATCACATTAAAACCCTTAGAAAAGGCACTCCTACAAGTCGTATCAATACAATATTCTGTTTGATTACCAGCGACGTACAAATTCGAAACGGATAACTCTGTTAGTACTTCCAACAATTTCGTCCCCTGGAACGAATCCGGATATTGCTTTTCAATGACAAACTCTTCTTCAAGGGGTATTATTTGTGGGTGTATTTTCCAACCTTCAGAATCTTTCTCCAAGGGATGTCCTGGCCCACCATTGTGTTGTATGTAGATCAGAACAATTTCACAATTCCTGGCTTTTCCAATCAGGTGTTTGATTTTCTCTATTTTATTTTTCCCTTCAAAAATGGGTGGGATCTGATTCCCATCGTACATCCCTGATTGGATATCAATAATGATTAAAGCAGATTTACCCATGACCCCCAAAGCAAAACCAACCTTCAAATCCGGCTCGCCTAATCTAAATTAACAGTTTCCTTCGAATTCCGTCAAATAGGTCTTAAAGCTTACTTGCTTTTTCATTCAATGACCGTTCATACTCCCCTAACCTGTACCAGGTTGCATAAAATTGATCTACACCTTCTGAGTTTCTTACTGACGTGTTGATCATCATAATGCGACCTGTTTTGGTAGACGGATCAAAAAACATGAAAGTAGCAATACCTGGATCTCCGCCTGTATGCCCAATAAATCCTTTAGGCGTAAATCCCATGAAAATTCCAGTGTTGTATTCATCATCGTAGGGATCTTCGTCACTTCTATCGGGAAGATGTTCAGCACTCAATTGTTCCCGAAAGAGTTCCTGATAGCTCTCTCTGGTCAGTAAGACACCTTCTCCTGAATACCCTTTGATCAACTCAGACAGGTATTTACCCAGATCGGAAACACTGGTGATTAAGCCCCCATCGGGATAGGTGATTAGCGAATAATAAGGCAACTCAGTTTCCGGGTTAGCATATAAAGTCGAATGTGCAGAAAGGTCGATATCCTCAAATGACCATCCTGAGGCAGTCATCTCAATCGGTTTCAGAATATGCTCAGTGGCAAATTCATTGAATGTTTTTCCTGTGGCAATTTCCAGAATGGCAGCTGCCAGTGTAGCACCTATGTTGCTGTATTCATAGATTTCACCGGGTTGCTTTTCTAGAAACCCAGCGGCTTCATACCATTCACCATCTTCCGAAAGCAATTTTTCCAGAAAAACAATCAACGGCAGGTTCATATCCGGTGAATTGAAGTTTTCTGAAATCGACTTTAAGGAATCGGAGACCTGAACATCATCTTTCAGAATGTAGGACTTTTCGTCGTAATAATCAGTATCCAGTATGGTAGAGGTATGAGTTGCGAGTTGTCGAATGGTGATAGATACATCAGGGAATGACGGATTTTTGACTTCAAAAGGGAGGTAATTCATGATCGGATCATCCAAATCCAGATTACCCAACTCTTGTGCTTTAAGCAGTGACAAGCCAATGAAGGTTTTTGAAACCGAACCAATGTTCTGGATGGTGTTTTCCGTGTATTTGGCATTACTTTCCGTATCGGCCAACCCAATTCCTTCAGCGAAAACCACCCCTTCTTCATTGACAATGGCCGCGCCGAACCCATTGATGAAACCTCTTTTATGCAATTCAACCAGTTCTGATCTTAACGAATCACTTAAGGTTGATTCTGAGTCAGCAGTTGCTGGCTTGGAGGGTTCACATGCGAACACGATTGCTACCCAGGATAGGGCCAACATGATTTTTCTTACCATGATCTAAAGTTTGTTCTGAGATTCAAATTATTTTCCTAATGACAAGCATCAGTAGCAAAGGTTTCCGAAAGATGTCTACCAATGCCTATGATTTGTTGAATCTACCAATAAATGATGTGAAAGTCTGTATCAGGTCCTCCCTTGAGATTTCTAAAAAGGCAGCATGATCCCCACCTGAAATGACGACCCAACTCTTATCTGCCGTTTTTAGTCTTGTAAACAATTTTTGTTGCTTATCCGCAGGCGCTATCGGATCGAGCTCTCCTTGTAATACCAATACAGGAGTAGTAATCAACGAAGGATCAATACCATTGAATTGGTACATCTTTCTCCAATCCACTTTTATGGGATCATGCTCCAGGGCTGTCCTCACATAAGCGTCTATTGCCTTTTGACTGATGCTACCTGTGGTGATAAAATCACTGGCAGCAGCCTCCGGCGTATTTACTTGCTTCTTCAACACAAGGTCATCCGGGTCCTCGGGAATCTGTACATCCAGGTCTTGCCAGTAAGCAAATACTGTCAAACTCGCGATGGCCGTTGGATTTTCTTTTGCAGCCAGCAGGCTGGACGTAGAGCCCATCGAATAACCGAACAAATGGACACTTATCCGATCATTTTCAGTGGATATCCAATTCACAACATTCAGGATATCCCTGGCCGCCTTATTGGGTGATAACCATTCCGAACTGTCTCTTGGGGTGCCTCCATAACCTCTAAGGTCCAATGCATAAGCCGAATAGCCCTGCTCGGCCATGGCATCCATAAAGGATAGCTCTTCTCCCTCTACTTGCAGATCAAAATTGGGTAAACTGCTCCACGTTCTTCCATGAATGAAAAGGATCGTTCCTTTCGCATTTTCCGACCGTTTCTCCCATAAAGTCATGGGATGGTTGTCTGAATGTACGGTATGCTTCAATAAAGCACGCTCAGGAACGGTTGTTGCTTCCTTAGGCCTTTCAGCTTTTTGAGGGTCAGTTTGACAAGCCAAAACTGAAATGAGCACCAACAAATACCTATTGAATTCAAAATTCATCATGAAACATAGATACTAAATAAATCAGAGTGATTCCAACGCTGCCTGAAGTAATCACTGACCGGTCCGATAGATGACCGATCGCCTGGGGTTCTACTTCTGTTTCAGGTGAATGTTTTTTAATTGCTCCATAACGAACATCATTCCTTCCTGACCTTTATCCAGAATGGATTGTGCCTGTTTCGCATCGTTCGGATCCACTGGTTTGTATTTCAAACTCCATCTGGCATTCTCCATCAAAATTGGAAATAAGTCAATTCCTTTTTCGGTTAAGGAGTACTTGATTTTTTGCTTGTGACCCGGATCAGCTTCTTTGTAGATAATCCCCTCTTCTTCAAGCGACTTTAGTCGGTTTGACAAAATATTTGAAGCAATGTGCTCTTTGGACTGCAAAAATTCTCTGAAATATCGCTTTCCATCAATCATGATATCTCTTATGATTAAGAGTGTCCACTTGTCTCCGATTACTTCAAGAATTAAGCTCTGAGGACAATGGGATCTGTGGTTTTTCATGTCATTTTTCATAAACTACTTGCAAAATACAATCAGTAATGTAAATTTACAACTGGTTTTATTTTACAATCAGTTTTAACATAAATAAATGGATAAGAGTTATTCCGCCAAAATGAAGGCTAAAGCCTCTGCAATACTCGCTTTCGAAGCGCTCTCAACGAAAATCAGCGATTGGTGGGGAGATCAAGATCAGGTCGCACAACAGTTGGGAGATGAATTTACTGTATCCTGGGGAGAACCCTGGTATCAATTCAAGGTTACCGAATATGTTCCTCACAGTAAAATCGCCTGGGAATGTATCGATGCGAATCAGATCATTGGAAACCTTGAGGGGGTTCAAAAAGAATGGGTCGGCACGCGGTTGGAATGGACAATCAAAGCGTCAGGTGCGGATGAAATTGAGCTTCAGTTTACGCATGAGGGGCTCGTACCTGCGTTCATTTGTTACGAAACCTGTTCCAATGCCTGGGACAATTTCATTACGAATAAACTTAAAAATTACCTTGAGCAGGTTGAATAGAGGTCGAATGCAATAGCAGGTTGCAATGAAACAAACAGATTTATTGACGTCTGGTACTATGATCCACGATACTCACTGATTTCAAACAAGTGACCATCGGGATCTCTAAAAAAACACCTGACTTCAGCGCCACGATCCAACGGAGGTGTGATAAATTCAGCGCCTCTTTCCTTCAGTATTTCATAGGACTTCACACAGTCTTTGACCCTTATGGTATAGGCATGGCTTACGGAATCTTTATCCGTTGGTGGAACAAAATGCGTGTTGGGCTTATCTTCTGTAGGGTCGCCGGCAGTTACCAGTAATATCCAGTTGCCCAGAAACTCCAACACCATAGAGTCTCCACCATATTCACGAAATATCCTGGCGCCAAGTACATCCACATAAAAGAATTTCGATTTTGACATATCGGAAACAACCAGTATGGTGGTTAATGCGGATTCTACAAAGGGATTATTCTGATCATTGCCCATACCTAAAATTGTTATCGGTGCCCATTTATCTTCATAAGTGGAGCTCCGTTATTCTTACTTTTCAAGGGACTATAAAAGTATCTGATCCACAAGGCCTTTGCAAATCGGTTGTGGACACAAATTATGCGATCTTGACTGGACCAACAAGGTTTAGGCCGAAATCGTGCGACCTACAGCCTACCTGTTTTGAATAGATCTCTTCGGGCTTATTTGAAATCCATGAAATCAACCAAAAAGCCACGCTACTACTTACCCCTCACTTCACAATCTTAAATTCCTTAAGCGCCTTCACATTAAATGGCATATATTGAAAATTCACCACATACTTAACCGCTTTACGCAAGAATTTTTTAAGCTGGAAGACAGAGTAGGAATTTTTTTGAGAAACGATATCGTAGTAGAGATGGTGGATCATGGGTACAAGATCAGAGGGTTCACCATCTACCTGAACCTTAATATGACGAACATCTTTACCAAATGCTTTACCATGGAAGTGAAAATGTGCTTTGTCAATTTTTGCTTTGGTATACTTGGATTTGGCGGATTCGTCGACCTTAAATTCAGGCAATCCACGTTCGGTGTTCCATTCTTCCATACATTGAATCATGTAGTACAGAGACGCCTGAGCAATATCGTCTTCGAGGTAACTGCCCCCAATATCCGAATGTACTCCTGGAAACCACACCTCATGGGTTACATTTTCTTTATGATTCATCAGAGAAGGCACAAAGGGCTTTCTGGTTTCATCGATGGCCACCAAATGCACGGCCTTCTTAATGATTGCAGAGATATCGTGATTCGTAAAGAGGTCAGCTTCTTTTAACCCAATGAAACGTAAGAAATTGTTGGTCAGACCTAAAGCAGTCACAGTATCCCAAACACCTAAAAATTCTATCTCTGCCGGTCTGCAATCCGAGCGATCAAATTCCACTTTGGTGATCCTTTGTTCCACCACCCTTGTTTCTCTGTTTTGTTTAGGCTCTAAAGTAATCTCAACTTTAGCCGGAATTTTTTCCTCTTCTATTTTCTTAGCGAGCATTCTGGCAGCAGCAGCCCCTCTGCTAAAGCCGAAAATGTAAATATGATCACCATATTGCCAATCCTGAACGAATCGGGCATAAGCTCTGTCGATGATGGCTTTTATGGCTCTCCCAGTAGCTCCCTTCCACTTAGATTTGAAGGAGTTATTGTCATTGTCGTTGCCCACTCCACGGTGATAGCGCACGATTTGATTCTCCTCATCGTTCTGGAAAATCCGACTCATTTGAACGATGTTGGTCACCAACATGTCCCCACCGATACCTGTTTCATCATTCCAGGTACCATCCATTAAGATGATGTGCTTTCTCTCTTTTTTCGGTGCATTGAAATCTTTTTCGTAAAGGATGGTAATTGGTTCCATGTGCTTCAGATTAAAACGTTAGTTTTTTACTTTGCTTTATCCTGTTCAATATAAAACGCAACGCAACATCCTCCAAACCATTTTATGGAAAAGAGGTCTTAGCCTCATTTAAAGAGATTAGAAAAACCGATATGATCTACTTAGTCTAGATAAACAAAAAAGCCCCTCTCGGGGCTCATTGCACTAAAAGTACACCTGTTTAATGTGTTGGGCGATCGGTGGAATCTTCCTGGGTTTTACGGGTTCACCGATGGTATGGAACGTCCAGGTATCTCCGGAACGAACCAGCTTTCCCATGATCATCGATACGTACCCTTTGAATTTCTGCTCTACCGATAAGTTGAAGGTGGCCAATGTTTCGTCGACGTAATCAGGTGTGCCTTCATAGATCCTTAGTTTCGAATAAGGGATGTCGCCAAAATCCTGCCCTTCGTACGAGTTGAGATAAATGAAAATGGTATCAATCGCTTCATTCACCTGTTTCAGGTTGATGGTGATCACTTCATTGTCCAACCCATCGTCTCCATCCAGATCCCCGGTAAGGTCATCCCCGGAGTGGCGGATCGCACGGTCCACAGAGTTCAGGTGGTTGAAAAATACGGTTTCGAACAACTCACCTTCGGCGTATGTGCTCACGGCACCATCCAGGTCTACGGCAATGGAATTGCCCATCAACGATCGGAGCAGGCCTGTCCTGGGGATGGCCCCCCAGTTCAGTCCCACACAAATACGTTCCAGTTTTCTGCCCTCTTTTTCGAGGCGAATGGAAGAACCTTTCTTTAGGTTTATTCCAGTGTGCTTATCTAATGTTATCATTACGCGTAGATGTCTACATAACCCTGCAATCCTTTTTCGGTAGAGATTCCCACCGCATCAAATTTCCATTCTAACCCTTCTTTGATCAACTTCCCAAACTCCACTTCTGTCGCATCTGAATAATCGACATCCAGGTTGTAGCGCAGGATCTCTTCATTGGTCTCTACATTCACAATTCTGATGAAGGCATTTTCGACCATTCCGAAATTGTGATTTTTGGTGAACGCATCATTGATGGTCACCACGAAAAGCATCTCCTCTACTCTGGGATCGACTTTAGAAAGGTTCACCAGGATCATTTCATCGTCGCCATCTCCAAGTCCGGTACGGTTGTCGCCAGTGTGTTCGACGGACCGATCTCCGGATCTCAAGTTGTTGTAAAAGACGAAGTAATCATCCGCTACCAGTTTGTTGTTGGCTGCCAGCATGAAACAGACAGCATCCAGGTCCAGGCTGTTTCCTGGCCGGACGTCCCATCCGAGTCCTACAATTATTTTGTTAAGTGACGGTTTTTTCTTTGTCAGGTCAAAGGAATGACCTTTCTTGAGCTCAATAGCCATGATATTATGCGTTTAGTAATGAAAAATAAAGTATCCCGGTAGTCGACTTATGTCACTTACCAAAGAAGTTTTTGATACGGTCTGCCTGTTCTGAAGACTTGGGCACCTCGTCTTCTTTGTCGAAGAATTTGTCTGCTTTGGTTGCGGCAACCGCTTGAGTTGCCAGTGCTTTTAGTCGCTCTTCCTTTCGGCTCTTTTGTTCTTTTGCTGGGGAGTTGTCGAAAAAGTCACCGTACTTCTTCTGTAGCTGATCAATGGCCTTTTGATCATTGGACTTCTTTTCTGCCTCAATCAGGTTTTCCAGTTCACTCAGCTCGGTTTCATGAGCAGTTGGTATGGGTTCACCTGAGAGTTCTTTTAGCGCTTCGGCTTTGTATTCAGAAGCTTCAATGGCTTCGTTGTACTGGGTCAGTTCTCCGCTGTGTTTGAGGAGCATAAGGCTTTCCATGATGTCGGCGTAGTTCTTGGTAGCATGGGCATCCAGTTCTCCTACCTTCACCTTAGCCAGGAGCTGGTCTCTTTTGAACTCCAGTTCATTTCGCTGTTTTTGCAGTTTGATCCTGCCTTGATCAATGGAGGCCTGAAGCTCTTGGTATTGTGTGACCTTATGTTCAATCACTTTCAGTTCTTCCCAGAGGCTTTGTGCTTTTCGTGTTTCCTTTTTTGCGTAAGCCTGCGTGGCTTGCTCCCTGATCGTTTTGTTTTGCTCCCGAAGGCTCAGGAGTTTCTTGTTATTTTCTGAAGCCGTTCTTTCAATCGAATCGATCTGTGTGGACAGTGCTTCAATGCCTTGTTTGATTTCCTGGATGATCTGTTCCACCCGACTGGGAGGTTCATCATCTTCTTCTAGCAATGAGGTTATTCTGTTAAACATAGTAGCGTAATCTTTAAATATTCAAATTAAAACTTCGAATATGTATATTTCTACGGAACATACTTTTGGAAGGTTGCATTTACTCGGCAAGTTATATTGGGCGTTCACCATACAATGATCCGCAAGATTTGGACTATTCTCAGATGCCACCGTTCAAGTTTTTATTGACGCTCCTTCTGAACGATGTTTGTTCGTCTTTGGACAATATGCGCTCGCGTATAAAACGTAAACAACTAAAAATCAAATACATACAATCAATGGTACATTTTTTGAATTTTTCTTGAAAAGTCACAACTATGGGCGTTAAACTGCTCACGATTGGACAGAGGCTACATATAAAAAAACTGACCCTGGAACTCATGCGAACTTCGATAATTTTATTTCTTATCATCTTTATTTTTCCTGTACGTGGACAGGAACTTCCAGCGATGAAAGACTGGTTTTTGCCCATCGGCGACTGGGGGCTGTCTCCTGAATTGTATGTAGCAGAAATAGGGACCGGTTCTGACACGGTGATCATGCTCCATGGTGGATGGGGTGCCGATCACAAAGGATTAATCTCGGCCATAGCAGGGCTAGAAAACGAATTTCACTTTGTCCTGTATGATCAAAGAGGTTCTCTGCATTCACCCTGTCCGGATTCACTCATTACCTTTAATAATCATATTGAAGACCTGGAACGCCTCCGTAAAGCATTGAAAATGAACAAAATGAACCTTGTGGGTCATTCAATGGGATCCGTATTGGCCAGTGCTTATGCCAAAAAATATCCGGAACGTATAGCGAGGCTTACATTAATAACACCGGCTCACCTGAAAACCCAATTCAGTGCAGAAGAGAAGCAACTAAGTGATGCACAGTTTGAAAATCAAGGCAAATACATGAATCGTTCGGACGTGGATGAAACGTTTCGGCAATATGGACTCAATGATAAAAACCTAAGTCCTCAGCAAAACACAGCAAAATTCAGGATCAATTTCGCTCGGCGAATGCTATTTGATCTCCGAAACTGGCCAAAGCTCAGTGGCGGGAGGTCCTTGTATCAGGGTCACGTATATGATCTAACCGCTCAATCCTACCCACCAGCAGGTTGGAATTATATCAGGGAGTTTAATGATCAGACCTATCCTGTCCATTTTATTGGGGCTTCTCATGATTTTCTGGATTTTGGTAACGGCTTAATACGCAAATGGGCAACAGAAGTCCCAAGGTCGACGATTCAGATAATTTCCGAAGCGGGTCACATCCTTTGGGTAGATCAACCAGATGCTTTCCGGAAAGCATTACGCACGGCCTTGCGGTAAAAACAACGGCCATACTTATTCAAACCCCATCTACATCAGACTCAGAACCATTAGCACTTTTACCGGGATCCAAATCTTCGTATCGTACTATTTTTAAGGATCAATTCTCGACCTATGAAGTATTTACTTTCTGCTTTTGTTCTATTCGTCTGTATGATGGGATTTGCTCAGGATCTTTGGACACCTGAAGAGATCATTCATACCCAATCGGTTTCGAATCCGATTTTCTCGCCAGATAGGAAATTAGTCGTCTGGACCCAAAGAAAAGGGGTAAAGAAAGCAGACAAGTTTGTAAACGATCTGTACATGGCCAGGCTGGATCTGAAAAAGGACGGAAAAATCAGGACTTTTCAACTTACCAGCACTGACGATAATGATAACAGCCCGCTGTTCTCCGCAGACAGTGAACAGCTCTATTTTCTTTCTTCGCGTGAAAAAGGTAAGGTTTTGTGGCGATTGAATTTGCTGGGTGGTGAACCCGAAAAAGTACACACTTTCGAAAAAGGCCTTGGCAATATATCCTGGCTCAGACCTGGGGTGTTGGCGTTCGTTGCCAGTGAGGGCAAATCACTTTATGAGATTGAAAATGAAAAAGACAATACTCAGATTGTTGAGGATACTGCCCATTGGAAACCTCGACGTTTGTACAGTTTCGATGTTGGGAAGAAACAAATCAAGCGACTGACGGACAACCGGTATCAGGTAAGACAGTATGCCTCGTCAAAAGACGGTAAATACCTGGTTTACCAGCTTATCCTCAGTCCGGACTATGGTGTAGATGGCAATCCTAAACCCCAGTACTTCCTAAAGAACCTTGAATCCGGAGCAGAGACCCAAATCTTACAAGGCCTGCAGGAACCAGGCCGATTCCGATTCCCTAATAATGGTCAGGGATTTTATTTCACGGCAACCAGATCTTCTAACCCCCAGTGGAATGGGGCCGGGATTGATGAATTGTATTATTACGATCTCAACAGCAACAATTTCCAAAAGGTAGCACTGGACTGGGAAAATGGTATGGGTAACTACTGGCTTTCAGGGGATGATGTGGTCGCTCAACTGCCCAATGGGCCTTTATATGAAGTGGCGTATTACAAAAAATCTGATAATAACTGGTCTAAATATGGGCTGGACTTTGGTAGTACCATGGCTAACCACGTGGCGATCTTAGGCGTAAGTGAAAAAGGAAACAAACTCATTTTCAATCATTCGACGGCTTCCAAATTGCCAGAATACTACGTGGCCAATTTGACAAAAAGCAGAAGAAACATCAGCATTGATGACCGGGAGATCCTGACTTCATTGAATGACAGACTCAAGAAGAAGCCCATTGCGAAATCTGAAATCATCTATTGGAACGGGGCAAACGATGAAGAGGTGAACGGCATCTTGTACTATCCCAAAAACTATGAAGAAGGCAAGCGATACCCACTGATCCTTTCAATCCATGGTGGACCCACCGGCGTTGATCGAGATGCCTGGTCGGAGCGCTGGTCAACTTACCCTCAGATCTATACCGATAAAGGAGCTTTCGTTCTCAAACCCAATTATCATGGTTCGGGTAGCCATAATCAGGCCTTCATTGAGTCCATCAAAGGAGGAAATTATTACCAACTGGAACAGATTGACATTTATAATGGCATTCAACACCTGAATGATAAGGGTTGGATCGATATGGACAAACTCGGGGTGATGGGCTGGTCTAACGGGGCCATACTAGCTACCTGGATGACCCTCAAATATCCGGATATGTTCAAAGTAGCGGCACCTGGGGCCGGCGACATCAACTGGACTTCTGACTATGGCACCTGCCAATTTGGGGTTACCTTCGACCAAAGCTATTTTGGAGGGGCACCCTGGGATGATACCAATGGAAAACACTACAATGAATGGTACATCAACAACTCGCCCATTTTTGAAATTGAAAAGATCAAAACACCGACGATCATTTTCCATGGTAGCGAGGACCGGGCTGTACCACGAGATCAGAGCTGGGAGTATTATCGCGGCCTGCAGCAGGTAGGTGTCGCACCGGTAAAATTCCTTTGGTTTCCTGGCCAGCCACATGGTTTACAAAAGATCACTCATCAGCTACGCAAGATGAAGGAAGAAATCAAATGGATCGACCAATATCTGTTTGATAAAGTAGAGGAAAGAAACGAAGCCTTAAAGCCTGGGAGCCCACTCGCCACTCAAATGACACTGGATAAAAGCCAGACTGGGAGTGGACATTATGGCATAGAGAAAAACGGAGTACTGGTGCCGGAAGTCATGGAAGTAGGCAACGATAGCATTGCCGTTGGACGGTTCGAAGTGACATTTGCTCAATATCACCGTTACACCGGCGAAACATACGATGCGTTGAAGGCCAATCATCCAATCACGGGCTTATCAGCGAGCGATATCACAGGGTATCTCGAATGGCTATCTGACAAAACCGGAGAAACTTACCGATTACCCAATGAGACAGAAGCCAAAAAATTACACAAACTAGGCAGGAAAAATGCCAAGGGTCAAAACAACCTGGAATATTGGGCGGGTTACGAACTCACAGCCACAGATGCCGTCAAATTAACTTCCACGGTAAAAGATATAAGTCTGATCAAACCTGCTGGTAGTCACCCCGCCATCAAATTGAAAGAAAAGATCCTGTTGTTCGATCTGGGAGGTAACGTGGCAGAATATTATTCTGATAATGGCACTCTGAAGACCTATGACTACAGTGGATACGATTTTGTTGACCCATTCAATGAAGCAACCAATTCTGCCACTGAAAATGCTGGTTTTCGGGTGATCAGGGAGTAACGCCATTGACGCGATCAGTGTGGCTAAACTTTTAAAATGGCAAATTGGGCTTATTGTTGTCTATCCGGTAGGCATCTTTGTTCTTTTGGAAGTATCTCTAAGACTTCTGGGATATAAACCTTATCAGCATACGGATTTCAAGGTAACGTCAAATCCACCCCATGCCTATACTGGGCATTCTTCACTGGGCATACAACTCAACGAAGGCGTATTTGACATCATGGTCAATGAACAACTAACTTTTCACGCCACACACCTGCCCGGAGGTCAGAGGAAAGTAAGTAATGAAACCAGCTCCTCCTATTCGAAAGTATGGATGTTGGGGTGTTCCTATACTTATGGTTATGGTGTGGGTGACGAAGAAAACTTTACGGCTCTCTTGCAACAACAATATCCGCACATCAATTTCAAAAATGCAGGAGTTATTGGCCATGGTACCGTTCAGGCACTTCTACTGTTGAAAGAAATGCTGGCGCAAGATCGCCCAACATTAGTATTGCTCAATTTCTCCGCGTATCACTTCATGCGAAACACACTCTCTCAACAATATCGCTCTCATCTGAAAATTGGTTACAGCCGAGCTTCGAAAACCGTACAACATCAAATGGCATCAGCTAATTTTCCATTTCTGACTTCTTGCGACGATGCTCTTCAAAGCGTGGCGTGGAATAACATCTATGAAAATTGGCCTGGCCGTGAATCGTGGGCTGTTGTGCATGCTGTACAAAAGACCTATGACTATCTGTTGGATGATATCGACCATCAAATCGCTGTGACGGCATGTTTAATGCGAGAAATAGCACGTCTTTGTGATGAAAATGAAGTTGCCTTCCAGGTAGTGTGCCTCAATCACTCTCCGGCAACCGATAAACTCAAAACTCAGGTGAGCGACCTGCCCTGGTTGGACGTTGGATACAGCTTCTCAGACACAACCATGACCAATCATCCTTATGATGATCATCCCAACGCAAAAGGTCATCGATTTATCGCCGATCGGATCGATCAATATTTGGCCACTACTTTTCAACAGCTCTCAAAAACACCTTAAATGTTTTGTCACTTTAAGGCCAACCTTTTGAAATCACTGGCTTTTCCTTTTATCCAATAACCAATGGTATACGGTAGTGGATGAAAATGCCCCGCTTACCCCATGTTGATCGCTATCAATGCTCGTGAAAACAAATGGATGCTGCATTTGCCCCACTGAAATATTGAAGTCCTTTAACTTCAGAAAAGCCTTTCCGTACATTGATTCGAAATGATTCACGGTTGAAACAGCATATTCATAGTCAATCACCGGATCGCCCGTATTGTGCATGATCCACATAGGCAGGTCCCTGATATCCTCACATCGTGATTTGCAGGTTAATGCACCCGCCACAGGAATGATGGCCGCAAATTTTTCGGGAAATCTTTTAGCAGTTCCCCACGTTCCAATGCCTCCTCTGCTCAATCCAGCCAGGTATACCCGATCGGGATCCACCCTATGCTGCTCGATTACCTGGTCTACGATGCGCACTAACTCTGCCGCATTTTTGTACCACTGACGATCCGCTCTGGAACCCGTACGCATGTGCGGATTGACAATCACAAAGGAATCCGGAAGCACACTATTGGGTTGTGTGATGTAGTGAAAGGGCCCTCCGTCTTGCACCGTATTGGGATTTGGAGAAGCAGAAGCCTCACCGCCCTGCAGATACATGATCATTGGCCATTTTCGCGTCTGGTCATAGGCCTTGGGTAAGTACAGCCAATACGCATCCACCACATTTGGAGAAAAGCCTTCTGTCACCAGTACCTGCCTTCCTGGTCCTGATGATTCACCGCAACTCACAAGAATGACGAGCAATAGTATGAAACTGAGTTTCTGCATGGGTCGAAGATAGATAGTCAACGTGATAAGGCTTAAAGCAGCAATCGGAACCTGTGCTGAAAAGTCCATCAATTAAGGCCAGGTCAATTCACAAACATTAATAATTTCACTAATTAATGTTTAACAAGTGGCCAGATTCGTTTTAAGGTTTACACATCATACAAACATTAAATAATCAATTAATTAATGTTTACTAACACGTTAATCTTTGCTTTAATGTCTATATTTAACCAAACATCAAAATAATAACCTATTAATGTCTGTGTATCCCATTAATCCAGATCGAAACCGCCCCTGGAATCAGTTGCCTGATCTTCCGATTGATGCTTCACTCTATACATCCGTGGAGGTATTCGAAGCACTGGGACAAGCCAAACATGCCATTGGCAGACTTCAGGGCAGAAGCATTGCTATCCCCCACCAGGACTTGCTTCTCAATGCCATCAGCTTGCAGGAAGCAAAAGCCTCCAGTGAAATTGAAAACATCTTCACTACCGATGATGACCTTTACAAAGCATCCAGTGAAGCCGCTACTCAGGCCAATCCACAGTCCAAAGAAGTCCTTCACTATCGGGAGGCCATTTGGCAGGGTATGAATCATCTCAAATCAAAAGGCAACTTCAGCAACGACTACTTCATCCACATGTATCAAATTGTGAAGCAAGCCTCAGACGGGATTCGTCCCCCTTTCGTTCACCTGACCATCAAACGTGGCAATACGGGACCTCAAGCGGGACAGGTCATCTACACCCCTCCTCAGGGCAAAGGGCTGGTGGAAGAAAAACTGGATCACCTCTCCAACTTTCTTAACGACACGGAGCTACGTATCGACCCTCTTATCAAAATGGCCATGGCACACTACCAGTTTGAGGTCATTCATCCTTTCCGCGATGGAAATGGCAGAACTGGCCGATTACTCAACATCCACTACCTGACCCACGTGGGCTTGCTGGATTTTCCAGTTTTGTATTTGAGTAAGTTCATCATTGACAATAAGGCAGCGTATTATGCATATCTGGCAGGTGTCTCACAGCGCGGCGACTGGCAAGCGTGGCTTAAGTACATGTTGACAGCCATCGAAGTAACAGCCAACATCACTTATCAGAAGATCAATGACATCCTGACTACCCGTGAAAATATACTTGAAGCCATACAGCAGGAAACTGACATTCGCAGACCTGAGCAATTAGTAGATGAGATCTTCCGGCAGCCTTACACTAAGGTAAAGCACTTAACCGACCGGTCCCTCTACGCTGAAAACACGGCCCGGGACTACCTGAACCAGCTTACAAACATGCACGTGCTGGAAAAACGAACCATAAGTGGTCATCACTACTATGTGAACCTGGAATTGTACCGAATTTTGGCAGAAGGGTGATTCTTGGGTTCTTAAATCAGATAATTACTTCTTTACAGCTTTATCCAATAAAAACCCCGCGATTCCAAGGCCGATAAACAATATACCCAGTAATACCTTCCAAATATCCAGTTGGCTGGACACAAAAATCCATAATAGTCCTACCAGTATCAAAAACACGTAGATTAGTTGTTTCTTCATGCCATCAAGTTATAGAATGCTCTCCTAAAACATCAACCTCATCCGATACAAGGACATGTTGTAGTTAATGAACAGTAACTTTCTAACGTGGTATATCCTTCCATCTCTTCCTTTATTACGTGCCAAAAATTTCGCGATCAGATCTTTTCTATAAGCTTCACGCTGCTCCTGATAGGCTTTAGTTCGCTTAAATAACTCTAGTCCGTCGTAATGAAAACTGGTATTCATCTTTAGTTATTGATTTTCATAAAAGTAAGTTGCTTGATCTACATTTTGCCATACGATTACTTTTTATTCCTTAACAAAAGATTCCAGTAATGGTCAAACGTTAGTGGCTTGAATTGTTTTTCCTGACGAAACCAAATATCAAGGTCTTCCGGCTCAATCCCCTTCTTATATACCATTTTCAACAGGTTCGGAATTTCATCATAATCTTTTATCCAAATAGGATAAATATTGGCTTTTTCCAATTCCTTCAGTCTCTCAGCCGTGAAAGTATTTTCCTTTGCCAGGAAAAAATGACATGGCCAATTAGGGTCATCAGATAATTGTTGTAAGTACTTGACCAATAGAATGTCATCGAACGATACGCCGACAAATAAAGTAGTATACTCACTCAAATAAGACCTGATCACTTTTTTGGTCCATGTATCTCCCTCCAGGTACAATGCTTCATAGGACCTTGAAGACATAGTTAAAGGTTGCCTTCGTAGCGCATTCTGATCATAAGGAATATATCCATGGAGGTGATAAACTGACAATTTACCCTCTAACTGATGAGACCGATTTTCTACCATGGGCTTAAATGGGGCAGCATTATATTTCTGGGTCGCACCTCCTTCTAAATACCAATCATAATTTATGGTCAATATCCCATTGACCTTATCATTGGGCATTAAGCATTGTTGCTTATTGAAATAATTGATCTTCGAACAAAAAGTAATTACCGAATTCAAGGTAGGCGCGTTATTCAGATAAGATGCCGGCAGGCGTTTATAGACGCCATCCTGACCCGTTACCTTTATTAAAGATTCGACCAATGAATTTTGGAATTTATCTTCTGAACCCAATAGATCAATTAAGGCATCTACTACCTTCCAGGCATCTTTGGATGCTTCTTTAATTTCATCGAAAGACTTCCATTTTTCTCCATTGGCATATTTTTCATATCCTTCATTGTAAATGCGTTCCAGCAGTTCCCACCAGCCGGGTGTTCGGTATTGCTGCGTCGAAGTAAAAGACACCCCCGCTCCGGTAAAAAGGCAAACCTTATGCTTCTTGTATATACCTGAGAATTTATCAAGATTGGAATGCATGACTCAATTCTATAGCTCAGATCAGTCCAATTAAGAACTTAGACGCCTGGTCAAAAGTTGATGAAAATAGTGGACTCCCTTTTCCCTGGTTGGTGAAAATCGACCTCCTGGATAGTACCTCGATTTCAAGCCTTTATGTACGGATTCTACGACGGTTTCATCTTCCCGTTCCACTTTATCCAACAATGCTCCAGCTCCGGAGTTTAGTTTAGACTCGTCCAGCACATAAGTTCGGAAGATCACTTTGGTTTGATTGAGAGACAAAGGACGAACGACATTCAGTGAAAGCCCCCATGGATAGAAGTTGAGCATCATATTGGGGAAAACCCAATAGTAATAAGCGGCCACATACTTGCCGTGATCGATATGCCCCTCAGGTAAATCAAAGCAATCTACAGATTCATCGGAATAGCCCACTTGCAACGTGTAATGATCTCCGATGATGTCTGTATAGTGCTTGTAGTCCAGCGCCTGATTCAGGTCCGGATGTACAAAAGGAATGTGAAAGCCCTCCAGATAATTATCACAATAAAGCGCCCAATGGGCATTTACCAGGTATTCTTTGGATAAAGTCGGTCGATACACCAATTGATCCAGCGGCAAAAATCCTACTCGCTCATTGATATCGGCAAGTATCCCTCTAAAGTCGATCTCTCCTCCCATTTCAGCAAACAAAAGCGGACCGAAGCTTTCCAGGGAAAAAGTGTGAAGGTCATCACACGGTCTGGGGAAATCTTTAGCTTCCTGGAACTCAGGCATGCTTTCGAAGTGACCATTCAGGTCAAACTTTCTACCATGATAGGGACAAACCAATTTCCGGGCCTTACCGGAGTGAGTAGCCACCAAATTCGCCCGATGCGTACAGACATTGCTCAAACAATGCACTTCTCCTTGCTGATCTCTCGAAAGCAACATGGGTTCGGTGAGAAAGCCATCCATCAGTAAAAAAGGGTGAATGTGTCCTTCCAAGCGCACATCAAACGAGTCTCCCACCCATTGCCAGGACTGATAAAACACAGATTCTTTCAATGATTCGAATACCTGAGCATTCCGATAGAACCAGGCAGGAAGGGTTTCGCTGACCGTAATGTCAGAATTCACGTTAACTTGTCCGCTCATAACTTCATGGATTCCACCAAATCTAAGCATTTTTAGTACGTGCGTTTTTGACTATGGCAAAAGGAAAACTTGGCTTCTGGACCTCCACATCACTTGTAGTGGGCAATACCATTGGTTCGGGTATCTTTCTTGCTCCGGCTGTCCTGGCCAAATACGGAAGCATCGGATTGTTTGGATGGTTGGTTTCTGCACTGGGTGCCTACTTCCTGGCACGTGTTTTCATCAATTTCCATGATTTCGTACCTGGAAAAAGTGGCGGACCTTATACCTATAGCCGAATTGGTCTTGGAGATTTCGGAGGTTTTCAGGTTGCATGGGGATACTGGATCTCCGTTTGGGCGACTAATGCCACCATCTCCATTGCCACAGTCGGATACCTCGGCGTATTCTTCCCAATTCTGAAGGAAAATTTTCTGGTCGCAGTTATCGTAGGTTTGGCAGTAGTCTGGTCGCTCGTCTGGCTGAATACCCGTGGAATCAAAGAAGCGGGCATTTTTCAACTGATCACTTCTATTTTAAAAGTAGCACCATTAATTGCGATTGGTATTTTTGGCCTCTTCTTCATCCAATGGCAAAACTTCACTCCTTTCAACACCGGATTTACCGGAAATTTTGAAGCAATTACCGCCTGTGCCGCATTGACCTTATTTTCCTTCCTGGGAGTAGAAAGCGCCACCATTCCCGCAGAAGAAGTAGCTAATGCCAAAAAAGTGGTATCAAAGGCTACATTGTTTGGATTTATCCTGACAGTGATCATTTATTTCGTCACTTCATTCGTGGTGATGGGGATCATTCCCAACGCGGAATTAAGTGAATCCTCTGCGCCATTTGCAGAGGTAGCACGACGTATGTGGGGCAAACCTGGAGAATGGATTGTGGCAGCAGGAGCTGTATTCTCAACCCTTGGAGCTTTGAATGGCTGGATATTGATCCAGGGACAAATTCCGGCGATCGCTGCCAGAGATAAATTATTCCCTCAGATTTTCGGCAAGCTCAATACGCGAAATGCGCCCGTAGGTAGTCTCGTGATATCAAGTCTATTTATATCCGTGCTCATGCTGATGAATTACACCCGAGGGTTAGTTGAGGCATTTAAATTTGCCTTGTTGCTCGCGAGTATGACAGCCCTGATCGCCTATCTGTACACCGCAGTTTCACTTGCGTTAACCGCATATCGCAAAGGCACCCGGGGACCTGCTTTGGTCAAGCAAATAGTAACAGCGACTTTCGCTTTTCTTTTTGGTCTCTGGGCTATCATAGGGTCCGGACAAGAAGTAGTTTTCTGGGGTTTTATTATGTTGTTGCTGGGTGTACCCGTTTATGCGGTACTAAAAGGCAAAGAAACGCCGGACTAATCTTTCCTTTTCGTCCAGACTTGAATGAGTGCTACTATCGCTACGATCATCCACACAAAGTTGATAGCCGTCGATGGGTAGGCATGATAATAGACGGTATTGGCAATCAAAAAGACAGACCCGGTCAAATTGAGTACCTGATAACTTACGGACTTACCATGAACTCTGCCATTACTGATCATAGCGTATGCCAGGATCACTTCGACAGAACCAATCCACCCAAGGATGTCAATCCAGAGTTTGAGATCCATTATCTCGATAGGTATTTTTCGAGGGACTGCTGAGCTGTGGCTTTGACCTTATTGTGAATGATCGGAGACCAACCCAGGAGAATTCCCGGAAGGCCCAGGGCCATGCGACTCCACTTCCAAAAGTCGAAATGATCGTGATGTTCAATGATCTTACCGTCCTGAAACCGAAAGGTGGCCTTGATCTGATTGTGAACTTTCCGGCCAGTCATTGAAAAAGGGTAATGAGCATCCCAATGACAGAAACCGCCCGACTCATCCGCCATCACCCGATCAAAATGGATGACCAGATTTCCTTTCGACCGTTCAATCAACATGGCCCACATCGCGCCAACTTCTTTCCCTTTCAAATTAAAAACGGGATCCGTGAAAGTTACTTCTTCATGATAGCAACTGGCCATGGTGGCCGCGTCCTGCTCCTGAAAAGCCGTGTAAAATTTTTCGATAAGGTCGTGATGTTCCTGCATATCAGGCGGGATAGTTTTCTTTGATAAAATTAACCGCTTCTTTCACACCAGTTGTCGCAGGTTGCTGATATATTTTCAAGTTCTCGAAATGAGAAAGTGATGGCGTATTGGGATCTATCAGAAATTTAGGAATGTCAGGTTGGGTATAGTCAACAAGTCCTGCCGCCGGGTAAACTTGCAAAGAAGTACCTACCACCATGAAAATATCGGCACTCATCGATTCAGCAGCTGCGGGTTCAATCATCGGTACCATCTCACCAAACCACACAATGTGCGGTCGAAGTTGACTACCTTTTTCACAAGTATCACCCATTTTCAATTCCCACCCATCCATATCATAGACGAGTGATTCATCCACGGAGCTTCTGCATTTGAACAATTCGCCATGCAGGTGCATTACATTGGAAGAACCGGCTTTCTCGTGAAGGTTGTCTACGTTTTGAGTAATGATAAGTACTTCATAATCATCCTCTAACCTGGCCAGGTCAATGTGTGCCTGATTAGGTTGAGCATCTAATGCCTGTTTTCGTCGCTGGTTATAGAAATCCATGACCAGTTCCGGATTTTTTCTCCAACCTTCAGGAGAGGCTACTTCCATCACATCATGCCCCTCCCAGAGTCCCCCGGAATCGCGGAAAGTGCGAATGCCACTTTCAGCACTTACACCAGCTCCCGTAAGAACGACGATCTTCATAAAAGCTTAGAATCTGAACATACGCCCAGCTTCGGCCCATGGAATGCCCAGGATGACCAGCAACATAGCTGCACCGAAAAAGATGGATTGGAATCGAAACTTGACTACACTGTCTTCCGATTTTCTTGAAATACTTCGTCCTGCTTGCGCAAAAATCACAGCAAGGACCATCAAGGCAAGGTGCTCTACGGCCCAAAATCTCAAATCAGGTTCTTTCATTGCAGCTCCATAACCCATGGCTCGGGCCTCTGCTACCAAAGGGCTTACAAAGAAGTACAGGATCAAGCCTAATAATAATTGTAAGTGCATGGTTCCAACAAAAGAAGCAGCCAACGTATTGTCCAGTTTTTGATACGTTGCTCCACTGAACAAACCAATCAGAGATTTGAAAACGGCAAGGATCATGAGGACCAATGCGATCCATCGAATCCATGAATGAGTGTAGAGTAGAAAGGTGTACATAGGATATTTTAAGTTCGAATCGACGTAATTTACAATTACCTGGCCGCTTCGTTTGTCGCCAAAGGTACGCTTTTACGTGCAATCCATTGTCAACGCAATTATAGATCGATATGTCAGATAAGGAACCAAAAATTACAGGGATCGGAGGAGTATTTTTCAAATCTCAAGACTCAGTAGGCCTTAAGAACTGGTACGCAGAGCATTTTTCTGTCAAAGTGGATGAATATGGGGCGCTTTTTGAGTCGCGCCAATCCACAGACCCTCAAAAAATGCAATACCTCCAATGGGGCCCTTTCAAGCAAGATACCAAGTACTTTGACCCATCGAAAAAGGAGTTTATGGTCAACTACCGGGTACAGAATATTGAAGGTCTGGTAGAAAAATTAAAGGCTGCCGGCGTAACGGTGGTTGATGAGATTGAATCTTTCGAATATGGCAAGTTCGTCCATGTACTGGACCCGGAAGGCAACAAACTGGAATTATGGGAACCCGTAGATGAAGTGTTTGAAAAAGAATATTCGGAGAGAGCGAACAGGGAATAAACCGGGCAAAAAGAAAAAACCTCTAATTATCTCAGAGGTTCCGTTAAATTTTTAAGAATTGCGCCAGGGTGACATAAAAAACATGGCAGCAACAAATTGTGTATTCAGGAATGATTTTTAGCATCAGGATGCCGGAGAATCGGATGTCCTTATCTTTGCCGCTTCAAAATTCAAGAGATACATGAGCGACTTTATCATTTGCGGAATTCAACAAATGGGAGTAGGTGTGGCAAACATGCCAGAAGCCTGGAAATGGTACCGAAAATTGTTTGGTGTGGATGTCAAAGTATTTGAGGAGGCGGCTGAAGCTAACCTCATGCTACCCTACACAGGGGGAGAACCCAGAAGTCGACATGCAGCGCTGGCGATCAACATGCAAGGCGGGGGAGGATTTGAGATCTGGCAGTACACCTCTCGTACACCAGAAGGTCCTAAAGACGAAATTCTGCTAGGTGACCTGGGACTTTACTCGGGAAAGATCAAGTGTAAAAATGCGCAAAGAACCTCTGAGTTTTGGAAAGGAAGAGACGGAAACGTTCTAAAAGGAGCTTTAAAGGACCCAAGGAATAAAGGTCATGTATTCATCAAAGATCCCTACGGAAATATCTTCAATGCAGTAGAAAGTGACAGCTGGTTCAAGAACGAGAAAAAACCGACCGGGGGCACTTTCGGATGCATCATCGGTGTGTCAGATATTGAAGCTTCCAAAAAATTCTACGGTGAGCTGCTTGGTTACGATCAGGTACTCTATGAAGGCGAAGGGCAATATGAAGATTTCAAGGTTTTACCAGGTGGTGATGCTACATTCAAAAGAGCCATTCTGACTCACGGTCCGAGAACCGGTGGATTCAGCAGGCTGTTTGGCAACAGCGAAATAGAACTTGTACAGGTCGTAGATCGTACGCCGAAGAAAATCTTCGAAGGGAGATTCTGGGGAGATTTAGGATTCATACACCTGTGCTTCGACATTGTTGGGATGCAAGCATTGAAAGAAAAATGTGAAGCGGCCGGACACCCGTTTACGGTAGATAGTTTTGCTAATCTGGATGACTCTTTTGACATGGGTGAGGCTGCCGGTCATTTCTCCTACATTGAAGATCCTGATGGCGCCCTTATCGAGTTTGTAGAAACGCACAAAATCCCGGTCATGAAAAAGTTAGGCTGGTACCTGGACTTGAGGAAGAAAGACCAACGAAAACCCGTTCCTAATTTCATACTACATGCGATGGCCCTGAATCGGGTGAAGGACTAGCATTATCAAACTTCTGTAGTAAGCGTAAATGTCCCTTTAGAAACCTGAAGGGACTCAGTTTTTAGGTGGAACGGATAGGATTTCCCGAACTATCTACCTCAATGAAATTAAATGTTTGTCCTTCATAGGTGAAGAACACAGCCCGTTCGCTTTCGAAAGAAGCGATATTACGGTGCATGCGCTGGATAGATTGTAAGAAAATTTTATTCCTGCCCTTAGTTTCTGCTTCATCCATTTGTTCCTTGCTTTCGAATTTCACCGAATACGAAGGATAGCCATAACTCGATCCAACTTCTATGACAGGCATGGCTCCATCTAGTTCGCCGAAAGCCTCCTTCAATGCGGCCTGACTTAATCGGTTAGTTCGCTTCTTTTCTTCCCGGATTTTGTAGATACTATGAATAATCGCAAAGATCATCCCCAGAACTACTGTGATCAAGAATTTCATCTTAAGCTAGCTTCCGACCATCAACTTGTCTTTCACATAATTCACAATCTCGAAATGTGAAATGATCTTATAGTGTCCCAGTCCTTTGGTATGGACCAGGTTAATGTCGGTGGGTATTGATGTGGCAAATTCCAGCCCTCTTTTAAGTGGGACCATATCATCATGTTCATCATAGATCATATGGAGGTCCATGGTCTTCAAATGGTCCAACTTGGTCCGCAAGTCAAAGTAATCAATGGATTGGTGATAGTTTTTTTCTACCAGTCGACACATCTCATGATAGACTTCTTCTTTGCAACCTACCATATTGACGACCTCCTTGAAAAAGTAACGCGAGTAGGGTGGTGTTGCAATCAAAAACAGCTGTTGAGGCCTGAAATCTTCCGATAGCTCGGACAGCATAACACCAGAAGCTAGGCCACCTAACGAATATCCTATGACGGCATCGTAGGGTCCGTTTTGGACGTAGTAATTCTTAAGAATGTCTCTAAATTCCGGAAGGGCTGTGTGGCGGCCGCCTGACTGGCCATGCGCTTTCATGTCAATACCTTCCACAGTATACCCCAACGCCACAAGGCTGTCAATCATTCTTCTGAAATCAGCGATTTTGGACCGCCAGCCATGACTCATCAATACTTTTTTGGATCCACTTCCCCATTTATAACTGACAATTTCATACCCGAAATAGCTGAGTTTGGTGACTTCTGCCGATGCCAATAGTTTTTGTTGCTGTTCCGTAAAGTGTGGCTTACCTGGTTTAGTAAACTGGTGCCAGATCAGTTCCGATGCCTTTCTGGGAGAAACATGTTGAAGTGCGAGTATACCCTTCTTCATCAATTCTATCTTCCATCCCGTCTTAGAAGGTCTGTTGGCAGGACGACTTCTATCGATCTGTCCAACATCGATGTAGGTAGTATGCATATGTATATACCGATCGGTATTTGTTAGTTCAAAAAAATATCAGGCCGTGATCTGATCGATCTCCTTGATCAGTCTACGCCTCAACGTCTCATAAGTTTGAGGATCTCCTTCTACTCGACTCAACATGATCCCTCCTTCTACTGCGGTATATAACAATACAGCCGTTTCTTCCACATTGATATCTTTCCTGATCTGCCCTTCGGTAACTCCTCGATATATGATCTTGATCAGGGATTGCTTCATCATGGAAATAAAATGCACCAGTTTGGTCCTCAGTAACGGAAGGCTGTCATCTGCCTCAATGGCTGTATTAATGATCGGACAACCACCTTTGATCGGAGGATTCAAAATATAATCTGAATAATAGTTCACAATGGCCTTGAGCTTCTCAGGAGCAGTATTTGCTGAACCAATGCGTTTATTCAGATCATCCTTCACAAACTTCAGTGCATACTCAAACCCCGCTTCGGCCACACCATCTTTACTTCCAAAATGACCATAGATCGCTCCTTTGGTCAGCCCGGCCGCTTTGGTGATGTCTGATAACGAAGTGGCCTTATATCCCTTGGTATTGAAAAGGGATATTGCCTTCTTGGTAATCAGATCTCGGGTCTGTTCTGGGGTACGCATATTACAAATATACCGATCGGTATATTAATTGCAAAGTTTACTTTGGTTAATTCTTAAAGCCGATCCAGATCGCCAAAAGAGATTTCCCGGACCGGGCGTCTGAAATTTCCAATCTCCTCTGTGCTTTTCAGTCCAAAAATCCATATTGTCGACCTTACCTCAAAAAGACAGGGTCAATTGAGACTCCTGAGGATCTTCGACGAAATTGGAGATACCCACCCCTAATAATCGGATACCTTCCGGACGCAAGAGTTGGTCTGTGATTAGTTCTTTGGATATTGATACAACCTGATCTGGATCATGAATTCCCCCTTCCAGCGTCTTACTCCGGGTAATTTGTTGAAAATCACCGTATTTGATTTTAATCGTTAGGGTCTTCCCTATTTTATGTTTATTGTATCTCTTGAACAGAGACTCATTCAACCGATTAAGGGCGGATAACACCTCTTCGAGTTTCATAAAGTTTTCACGATATGTGTTTTCAACACTGACCGATTTTCGCTCCCGATGGGCTTTAACTTCTCTTAAATCAACACCCCTACAAATATTGTAGTAGTAGGTCCCAGCCTTACCGAACCTCCTGGCCATCTCAGGTAAGTCATATTTCCGAAGGTCTTTCCCGGTGAAAATACCTGCCAGTTTCATTTTCTCTGCTGTCACCTTTCCAATTCCGAAAAACTTATTGATGGGTAAACTAGCGGTAAAGGAATCAGCATCCTTTGGGAGGATCACATAGAGGCCATCGGGCTTATCCATATCAGAAGCCGTCTTGGCCAGAAATTTATTGAAAGACACACCAGCAGAAGCCGTCAAACCCGTAACTTCTTTGATTTCACGCTTGATATCCTTGGCAATGAGAGTGGCAGAAGGCTTGCCTTTCTTGGCAGCGGTTACATCCAAAAAGGCTTCATCCAACGAAAGAGGTTCAACGATATCCGTGTATGAGTAAAATACATCTCTGATACGATCACTGAGTTCCTTGTACCGATCAAATCGGGGTTTCACAAAAATCAGATCAGGGCAACGACGAATGGCTGAAACTGAAGGCATAGCAGACTTTACACCGTAGACCCGGGCTTCATAACTAGCCGCTGCCACGACTCCCCGTTGCCCTCCACCACCCACAGCGACAGGCTTTCCCTGAAGCTCCGGATTATCCATTTGCTCCACAGAAGCATAGAAGGCATCCATATCAATATGAATGATCTTTCTTGCGGGTATTTCGGTGGCAGAATTCTCGGGATTCAAGACGTTAGCACAGCTTATAAAAACAACTCAAACGAGGCATTAGTTTCATCAAATTAACGGTAAGAAAGGGTACTGACAAACATTCCAAAACTTCCATTTCAAATGTCACCTTGCCATTCATTTTTCGTGAACATCCATGAACCAGTTACTAAACAAAAATGAAAATTCTCTCAATTTTATTGGCCACACTGGCTTTTGATACTGATCCCAAACAACTCTTTGAACCCGGAGAAATCGCTTTCGATGGATACGATCTTGTTTCTTATTATCAATCCGGACCCGTTGAAGGTTCGGCAACCTTTGCTTATGAATATGAAGGCATTCTAATGCATTTTTCTTCTGAAGAGAACCTGGAGCTTTTTAAAAAGTATCCGGATCGCTATTGGCCAGCGTTCAATGGCTGGTGCGCTATTTCTTTGGTCTATAAAGTGATGAAAAAGCCAGATTTCTCGATTTATAAGATACAGAATCATAAACTGTATTTTTTTGAGATCCGTGCATTCTTCAATGGCCTTACCCAATGGGAAAGAGATCCGGTAAAGCATGAGATCCTGGCCCGTGTCCACTATGAATACCTGGGTGGATCTTAGTGATCCAACGTTGTAGCATAGGTCTGAATCAGGTCCCAAATGGCATGAACATGATGTTCTTCCAGCCGGGTCTGTCCCAATACCAATCGAATGGCGTATTTTCCTCGCACTTTGGTATGAGAAAGGTACGCTTTTCCTGACTGGTTGATCTTATCGAGCAACTTTATATTTAATTCATTGAGTTGTTCTTCTGGTGCACCAGTCCATCGAAAAACGACCATGTTCAATTCAGCCGGGCACAACAATTCGAATTGTTCATGACCATTGATCTGCTCTGCCATCCAATCGCCAAAACCGCAATGTTTGCTTATAGTGGAGACCAGGCCCTGCTGCCCATAGGCGCGCATCACAAACCACAATTTAAGGGCCCGAAATCGCCTACCGAGGGGAATTCCCCAATCTCGATAATCGTTCACGATACCTCGCGTACTGTTTTTTAAATATTCTGGTAGTATTTCAAACGTACGAATGAGTTGTTCTTTGTCTTTGACGAAATAGGCCGTGCAGTCAAAATTGGTGAACATCCACTTATGGGGATTGAACACAAAACTATCGGCCAATTCGAATCCTCGAAATAAGGCTCGTTTATCAGGAACGATCATGGCGGTACCGGCATAGGCCGCATCCACATGAAACCAAAGTTCGTACTTCGCACATATGGCCCCTAATTCCTTCAACGGATCAAAGGCTAAGGTCCCCGTGGTACCGGAAGCACCCACTACCGCACATGGCACTTTTCCATCGGAGATGTCTTTTTTAATGGCCTCCTCCAGTTTGTATGGAATCATTGCCATACTGTCATCTACTTCGATCTTTATCAGATTGTCGCTCCCAAAACCAGCGATACGAACCGCTTTGTCAATCGAACTGTGCGTTTCTGTAGAGCAATAAATGCGATAGTTATTGTGATCAAATCCTTCGGAATTGGTTTTGTATCCGGAACATTTCTCCCGGGCGGTTAGCAAGGCTGCCAGGGTTGCCGTACTGGCTGTGTCCTGGATCACTCCATCCCACTCGACTGGTAATGCCAGTAGATGTTTCAGCCATTTCATCATTTGCTCCTCTAGTTCAGCGGCGGCAGGAGAAGTCTCCCAAACCATGCATTGCGCGCCAAGGCCTGCGGTAATGATCTCAGCAATTACCGATGGATAACTGCTGTTTCCAGGGAAATATGCATGAAAATGAGGATGCTGCCAGTGAGTCATACCGGGAAGGATCTTACGATCCAAATCCGCCATCCAGTTCTCAAAAGGCTCTGAACTTTCTGGGGGCAAAGCAGGGATCTGATCGATGATTTCTCCCGGTTTAACCGTAGATTTTACCGATCTCTCTTCAATACCTTCCAGATAATCCGCCACCCAATCGACAGCCTGATGCGCATACTTTCTGAACTCCTCGCTTTGCATATTGTAGGATCAAATCATGTTTTGGCCTTCCCGTTTTTCAGGAAGAATGCCCGAAAATGTAAATATGCGAGAATTAATTGCAAGAAAATGCAACCTACACACCGAAAAATACTATTAATACTAGAAGGTCAGAAACTTACAACATCAATAGATGCTCGTATAGCATGCTGTTTTGGATTTTCAGGGTTCAAAAGTAGGGGTATACAGGTCTTGAGTAATTGTAAAAAGGGAGGAATTGCGGATTTAGTAAATAATCCCGATCCAACCCTGACCAATTTAACTAACTAACTTAAAACCTGCTCCCATGCTGATAGGAAGCATCATCCTGTCCATTGGCATTTTTAATGGCACCATGCTTGCAACCATACTCTGGTTTGCTAAACGTAGCCGTTTCATGGCGGCAGGTATTCTTGTCTATTGCCTGGTCTTACTCAAATACCTGGGTTATTGGGTGGATTTCTTACCCGATCAGCGTTTCTGCGCTGAAATGTTAAGACCTGTAGAATTGCTCATGGGGCCACTTGTTTTGGGGTGTTTCTACCGTCTGGCAGGAAAGAAACTTCATCGGGAATGGTTGCATTATATCCCGGCTCTGCTATTGCTATTATTTGCCCTGGGTAATCATTTGAGAATTGCCATCACCGGTTCTGGCGACTATGCTTTTGGCTATTATGTATTCCTGACCAAAATGACCCATGAGATCGTATACCTGTTCATCGTTTCCTGGTATTTCCGCAAGGAACTCACAAGGGTGAAAGTTCTGTTGATTGTTTTCTTCTCCCTGCAATGGATCATCAGTCTCTTCTACCTCCTCTACCGATTTGAAGGCGAATACAACATGATCAACTATGTCCTGTTCGGAGGAATGGCATTTTCCATCAATTATCTGGCCTATGTGGCCTTGAAACAATCATCGATGCTTTCCAAACATCCGACGAATGAACCTCAGACAGAATTTGAACCAAAACCGCCTCCAGAATCAAAACAAAAAGTAGAAACTCCTAAGACAGAACCAGACCTGTTACCTGTTTACCAAAATCTTGTTCAAAAACTCAAAGAGGAGGAAATCTTCTTAAGCCAGAACATCAAAATTTCAGACCTGGCCAAAGAGCTATCTGTTCCCGAAAAGAGTGTATCGAGAGCAGTAAACGAACATGCAGGAGAAAATTTTAATGCCTTTATCAATCGGTATCGTGTAGACCATGCAGCAGATCTGATCCTGCGAGATTCACACAGTCATTATACCATCGATGCTATCGCCGAGGAGGCGGGCTTTGCCAATAAGGTTTCCTTTTACAAAGCCTTTAAACGTGTGAAAGGCATTTCCCCGAGCGAATACCGCAAAGAAAAACTTCAACTCTAGCTCATTTCAATTTCCTCCCCTTTTTTCAGACTGATCCAAATCTGATGAGCATAGCATTCACAGCCACTTTCGGATCAATTAGTTTTTCTGGAGACCATTAACAAAATATGCTAATTATCAATTGGAATTGGTGTCGAATGCAATCCCTTTTCAGCTTCAAAAACGCTCAACAGAGCGGCACATAATTCCTTTTGACCGTGGTAAACTTAATAACTCATTACCTTAATTAACGGAGGATCATTGGGACAACATCATTACTCCACAGGGTTTTCCGATTGATCCACTTATTCAAGCGATTTTAAGCCACTCTTTTTCATATGATGACGGAGATTGAGGCTGGAACATCCCTTATTTCAAGGTAAATGAGCGCCAATTCAAGTGAAAAATCACAAATATTCGTAAGGGGATGGATCTTATAAAATCGCTCAAAAACACCAAAAAGAGGCTATTTCTGTAAACAATCAAGTCAAAAATTGTAAATAATCACGATTATTAACCACCAAAATTCAATTGTTAACATACCAGTTGGTGAAAAAATAAGTGTAAGGGTCGATGAAACGTATTTGAGTGTAAAGGTCAAAAAAACTCAAAATGAAAGCGATCCAATTAACTGTACCGAACCACTTGGAGATGGTAGAAAGCGTATGGAGGGTAGATCTCGACTTGCGCAAAGCAAAACTCGGATACTACCGACTACCAGATAACTACTCCGAAATCATAATTGTTTTAAAAGGTGAAATCCAGCGTTCCGTAATAGGCACGAGACAAGCCGCTATTTTAGAAGAGAGACAAGCTTATCTTGCTCCTGTCAGAAGTAAAGGCACCATTCTCAAAGCCAATGAAGATGTTACTTTCATCATTGTGAAGATAGCACCACAATTCCAGCAAGTACTGCTCGGCAGGCGCCAATTCGAAACACGCAATGGTCTTTTGAAATTGGCTGCAGGCGAATGGTCAAAAGACCTGAGGTCAGAACGTATTCCCAGCACAAAACAAGTCATCCAGGATCTGGAGGCTTTTATGCACAAAAAGCTGGAACAGCATGTAAAAATTGATCCTGTGGTAGACGCATCAATTGCCTTGATCCGCCATGTACGTGGAGATATTCGTGTAAAGGAACTCAACGAAGAGCTTGGGGTTTGTAAATCTACGCTTGAAGAAAAATTCAACAGAAACCTGGGGCTTTCTCCTAAGGAATTCTGCAAAATTGAAAAGATCAATCAATTCCTCGATAATTACCAGCTACACAAAGATGAAATGACCCTGACGCAACTCACTTTCAAAAGTGGTTATTATGATCAGAGTCACCTCATCAAAGAATTCCGATATTTTGTGGATCTTAGTCCAAGAAAATACCTCAAAGAGGTTAATAAATTACAGTTAGAATCTACGCCCCAAACGGCCAGAATTCTGGAAGGTCTACGACCTGCTGGATTTGTTGCTCAAACGGCTTGATCGAATATCACAAGGATACTCAACCGGCAACCTCACAAAGGGGTTGCCTTTTTTATTTTCTCCTTCGAAGAGCAGAAAAATCCATACCTTTCAGTCCGTGATTAAATGCACTGAGAATCATGCTAAAAAAGGTTATTGGTGGCTTTTTGCTGACCATCATTCTGGCAATAGTCATCTTCTACTTTACAGCCTCTTCGGGCTGGAAGGATAAAGATCAGTATCACCAACTGCTTACCTGGAACGATCAACCATTCTCCGCTGACACGCTAGTTGCCATGACTTATAATATTGGCTACTTGTCAGGAATGACTAACAATCTGGGCGTTCCCCGAACCAGATCACTCTTTGACAATAATTTGAATCAGGCCCAGCGACTTCTTGCGCACATTAATCCGGATATCATTGGATTTCAGGAAATCGATTATCAATCCAATCGGTCTTACGAGGTTCAGCAGCTGGAATCATTAGTAAAAGAAAGTCCTTATACGAAAGCATTACAGTCGGTGAATTGGGATAAAAAATACGTTCCTTTCCCTTACTGGCCTCCTAAATATCATTTCGGAAAGATGCTTTCCGGCCAGACAATCCTGGCGAAAGGAAATCTCAAACAAGACACAGTTATTGCCCTACCAAAACCTGTTAACGCCCCATTTTATTACAATGCATTCTATTTGGAACGTCTCGTGCAAGTGGCCGATTGGCAGGTTGGAAATGTGACCATCAAAGTGATGAATTTGCATCTGGAGGCCTTTGATAAGGAAACAAGGATTATCCATGCCAAAGCAGTGAAGGTGCTTTATGAGTCTTATGCTTCTAAAATGCCCGTCATTCTCATGGGGGATTTCAATAGCCCTCCAGCTATTAAACCAGGCGAAGATGGGATGGATATCATCATGTCCACCCTTAACATCGCTTCTGCTATTCCTGATGAAACCTATGAAGCCGCCCCAGAAGACTATTATACCTTTAGCAGCGGTCAACCTACGGAAATGATCGACTTTATTCTTTACAATCCTTCACACATTCAACCTATCGAAGGGTTTGTACCTAAAGCTGCTGAAATTTCTGACCACTTACCCGTAGTATTTAAGTTCAAACTGGTGAATTAAGCATATCTCGTTATGGAATTCCCGAGTACTCAGGAAGCATGGGAAGTATTTATCCAGGGTCGATTCGATCGCAAAGCCATTATTGCTCATTTGCAGGAAAATGAGCAAGCGCGCAATCACTTTTTGGAAATCATTTTACTCCCAAAGGATTATGCCTGGCGAGCTGCCTGGTTACTGAAAAGCGCCTTACACCCTGATGATCACTATGATCATTTCATCGAACAAGCCATGGTCATTTTACCTTCATTAAAAGAAGGTCATCAACGAGAGGTTTTGAAGTTGTTCGAGAAACTACAAATTCCTGAATCGTTCGAGGGACCTTTATTTGATATCTGCATGAGTATCTGGGAGTCACCGGGTAAAATACCCTCCACCCGCATGACCGCTTTCTTATTTATCCTTCAGACTGTCAAAAAATACCCCGAACTCAAAACAGAACTGGAGCATCTCACTCAGGATCACTATATGGAAACGCTGAGCCCTGGTGTAAAGCGTGTTTTAGAGAAGCGAATAAAGTCTGTGAAGTAAATCTTAATCAGTACCCGATTATCTTTAATCTTCAAATGAAGTTGCTGATCTCATGTTGTTTGTTGGTCTTTGTTTTTGGGTGCAAGGAGCAACCCAAAACTCAGAACGCTGAAACGCTAATCATTTCAAGGACCGGGTACAAAGACCAACTTCAGGGCTTTTGGCTGGGACAATGCATCGCGAACTGGACAGGATTGGTGACAGAAATGGACAAGATCGGTGATATCGGTGAGATCAAAACAGGTTCCTTTTATACCCGCCACGATTGGGGGCGACCCGATCAACCTAATATTTGGTCGGATGCTGCCAGTGACTTGTCTCCTACCATTGATTTTGTGTTAAATACCAGAGAAGAGCCATGGGGAGCGGATGATGACACAGATATTGAATACCTCTATCAACACCTGTTACATTCGCATAAAACCACTCTTTTGACCGGGGAACAAATTCGTGATGGGTGGTTGAAACATATCAAGGCGGAAGAAGAAAACTACTTATGGGTTTCCAATCAACGGGCATTTGACCTGATGAAACAAGGAATGATCCCTCCGTATACCAGCGATCCTGCTAAAAATGAACATTTTGATATGATCGATGCGCAATTGACCACCGAAATATTTGGTCTGTTTGCTCCAACCCGACCGGAAATTGCTTTGAAAATGGCTTACCTGCCTATTCGCACTTCTGCTCGTGAAAATGCCGCCCAGATATCGGAATTCTATGTGGTCATGCATGCTCTCGCTACTACTTACAGAGAGGAACCTATCAATAAGCGTCTTCAACAAATAGCTGAAGCCGCCAGGCAAGTACTAAGTCCGAAAGACTATCCCTACAAAATGTATGATTTTGTTAAAGCGAAGTATGAGTCCGGTATTCCATGGGAACAAGCCCGTGATTCCATCTATATTCGGTATCAGATAGAACAACTGGATGGTTATGACATTACCAGTCAAAATCTCTATTGCAATGGCTGTTTTGCAGCAGGCATCAACTTTGCGGCCAGCCTCATAAGCCTGTTTTACGGTGAAGGAGATCTAAAAGCTACTATTAAGATCGGTACGTTGGCTGGGTGGGATTCCGATAACCCGACGGCTACTTGGGGTGGGTTGATTGGATTCATGATTGGAAAAGAAGGCATTGAACAAGCTTTTGGCAATGATTTATCAAACCAATTCAATATCCACAGAACACGTCAGGCTTTCCCCAATAATGGAATAGATTCTTTCGAAAATATGGCGCAAAAGGGATTAGAAATTGTAGACAGAGTGGTAATCAATGAAATGGGCGGTGAAGTTGATCTGGATAATGATCAGTGGGTAATTCCTAAAAAGTAGGGTACGCCAAAAATAAAGACCTCAATAAAGTGTCATATGAGCTTGTCGAAATTCATGAACAGTGCATACAATTAGATTTCGACAAGCTCAATAGGACAGTCCACTTTTTAAGACACCCTTCCGATGCTACTTGATAGGGAATCGAATTTCCGTAACAATATCTTCCGGCTTGGTTGAGCTCGGATCAGAGACATACACTTCAAAAGGATGCTGATTCTTGGAGCTCTTGAAAACTTTATTCTGACTTAAGTTCATACCCGTACTCCAGCCATTTCCCAAATGCTTGTAATCTCCAGTATGAACCACCGTATACGTCTGAACCTCAGGGATACTCAGTGTCGAAAACCCTGATGTGAGGTTTGAAGGAAGATCTTTCACGGGCACACCTGTGCTGTACTCTACCCGACGATTGACCATATCCCATTTGTGATAAATGGTAATGGGTGCCCCTTCATTAACTCCGTTTTCCTTGGCCCATTCATGAAGTTCTCCCAGGTCCTTTTCCATATCAGTACCCATGTTATCGATGGTAGTGTTGGTGCTTTTCACCACAAAATTGGTCGCCTTAAACGTCTGAACACCCTTCAAATCAACTTTGCTGGGCACCGAACCATTCTCAACGTAATCTTTTAACATGCTTAACCCGCGCTCATAATCCATTCCAATGAAGGCATTCATCTGTTTCTTCATCCAAAACATGAAGAAAGGCAGGCTACTATCCATGTACCACGTAACTTTGGTCCCACCGTCTTCTTCAGCAAATTCAAACCAGGTCTTGGCTTTTGATTTCCAGGGTTTCAAAAATTGAAGATCGTAGTGAATGCTTTTATTCTCTTCTTCATTTTCAATCTCCATTTGTCCGGATCCAATACGATTCCCTTCCCAGGAATAAGACTTGGCATCGTCGGCTACTGTAACTTTAGCCTCTGGTTCCTGAATGAGCCAGGGTGACCAGGGTTGCCAGTGGTTAAAATCATTCAATTTGGAAAAAACATCGGCCACAGGCGCATCAATCTTGATGGACCGATCTACGTTTAGTTTAGGCATTAGGTAGTATTTTAAAAATAGGAGACTCAAATTAATGATTTCCCCAATGACTAAAAAGGAAAATCATGCTGAAATCAAGATACAACTGGTTAAATCAGAGGAAGTTGACCTACTGGTAACATTTGCACGCACAACCTTTGTTGCGGCCTTCGGACCATACAATAATCCCGAAGATATGGACCAATATCTGAACGAACGAATCACGGTAGCTTTCATGACGCGCGAGATGGAAACGGAGGGCACTTATTTCTATTTTGCGAAAATGAATGGCCGTATCATAGGTTATCTGAAACTCAACATTGATGACGCTCAAAATGAACCTATCGGAGCAAAGGGTCTGGAAATTGAACGGATTTACGTTGAGTCCTCCCTTCAAGGAAAAGGCATTGGACAACAATTGTTGGATTTTGCATTTCTGAAAGCCAAAGAGTGGCAAAAACCCACACTATGGTTAGGTGTTTGGGATGGTAACCCAGGAGCGATCAAACTATATCAGCGCAATGGTTTTGTCCAATTTGGCAGTCATGATTTCCGACTTGGAAATGACCTCCAAACGGATCTTCTGATGAAAATAGAAATGGATGAATAAGACCAGTAACCAGCCCACATTAACGGAACTTGCCAATCAGTTTGGCTCTGATAAAGGCACGATAGGCCCCAGTGACCACTGGCAGGCGTTGAACTATACGGATGTCTATTCAGCCTATCTGGAACCCCTCCGTAATGATTCCATTCGACTGTTAGAAATTGGTATTGGAGCCACTGGGGAAAGATGGGATGCGCGTATCGTTCATGGTCGAAATAAGGGCGGTGCTTCTATCAAAATGTGGCAGGAGTATTTCCCAAACGCGCAAATTCTCGCCATTGACATTAACCCTGCCAAGTACCTGGATAATGATCGAGTACAAACTTTCACAGTAGATCAATCCAACGAAAGCGAACTGCAGCTTTTCACTGAAAAACAACAGGCTTTTGATCTCATCATTGATGATGGCAGTCACCATCCCGCTCATCAGCAATTGACGTTAAGTGTCTTTTTTCCCGCACTGAAACCCGGAGGCCTGTACATCATCGAAGACCTGGATGATAATGGCAAAGCCGATCCCATGAATGAAAGTCGTTCTCATAGCCATGAGGTACTAAATACGCGTTCTGTATTGCAATCATTTTTGGATAAAAAGGAAGTACCAACAGCAAATGCATTCACGAATAGTGACTTTTTGAAGGACGTGACCTGTATGGCTTTCCACTGTCCGGAGATAGAAGCTCAATCTCACTGGCAATTCATTCCTCCTAAAAAGAAAACCATTTTTAACTATCGCCCCAATAGTGAACGCGTTTGTGTGTTAAGGAAAAGCAAATAGGCAAGGTAAATCCGCGTGGTTTCATTATCTTCATACCATGTGTTATGATGTAGCTTATTTGACGAAAAGAGCCAAAGCTTATGCCGAGCGATACGGCAAAGCGGAAGACTGGGAAGACATTAAAAAAAGACTCCCTCCCACCTACCATGTTTCCGGATTTGACGAACCAGACTTGCCCGTGATCACCAATGATCGACCGGAAGAAATCCAGGCCTTTCAATGGGGATTTGTGCCGATGGTTTATGCGCCCAAGATGAAAGGCCGACCGATGAACACGTTAAATGCCCGGGACGACAAGATTTTCACTGGTCGTAGTGTGTTTCGCGATTCGGCTAAGAAACAACGCTGCCTGATCATGATCGATGGTTTCTTTGATCATCATAAGAAGGATGGAATTGCCTATCCTCATTACGTCAAGCTGAAAACAGATGAACCTTTCCTGGTAGGTGGATTATGGCAATCTTTCAAAGTTCCTGATGAAGAGTTTTCCGTCAATACGGTGACCATGGTCACCGGGCCAGCCAATAAAGAAATGGCCTGGGTACACAATGAGCCTGCCTACAGTGCCACCAGCCGAATGATCTACATCGTACCGCGTGGGGAAGAGGACACCTGGCTGTTCGGAGAATCTGAAGAAGCACAACAAGTGATCAAGCCCCTTGCCGATGACCTCTTGGAGTACTATCCAAGTCAACCCATCAAACCGAACAAGAAACTGAAACGAGTGTATCTTGGGAATGTCCCGGAGATCCAAAAAAGGCATCATTATCCTGAGTTAGAAGCCGATCAGGGGAGTTTGTTTTAATCAAAGAATAGAGTACTCTCACACACCCGGTTCTCACCCTGATCGCTAGCATCTCCCTTCAATCACCTATTGAAGAATAGAAGTTAGCCTTCTTAAATTGGCTAGGATGTTACGTTTCTCGAACAACTAATTTGAGAGTATCTCCTCAATAGCAAGTCACCCGAATTGAATGATAAAGTAGATGACGATTAAGAATTTGATTTTTCAAACCAAGGCAAGGTTCTTGAACATACAACTAGTTTATTTCATAGTTATGAACGGTCTTCTTTTTTCTGGAGTATATAATTCTGAAGCATCGTTTTTATTCAAGGTCTTATCTCCCTTATTTTGGAATTTGGCTCTGATATACCTTATAGCAAGAACGGCATATTATTTTCAGTTATTTCAGGGCAAGCTGGTTATCAGAAACTATTTACTTTTTTGGTTTCACAGAGAATTGTTGATTGAAAAAATCCATCTTGTTCAAAAAAATCATGCAATTTATTTGGGAAGCTTTTTGGATATTCAATATCAGAATCAAAGGTTAGTATTCGGTTGCGATATGACCCAGGGGCAACAAATCGAAGAGTTAATTGCTAAATTAAGAGCACACAGAAGTTAAGCCTTCGTAATCTCTACTCAAAAGTCTATAGCCTTTGTTCAATGAACTTTACATGATGTAAAATATTTTTTACATTGAGTTAAACATTATTAACTTTGTGTACGTAATACTTTACAGAACTAGAATAACTGCCGTCAAAAGTTATGACCTATCAGGAGAAAAAAAGTATCGCCTCTCTTTCAAGCACCATTGTGGTGATATTGGTTTATAGCCTCTATGTATTTGTATTCAATGTGGATCGCAGCGCCGGACCGGAAACAGATTTTCAGTTTTATGGCGTGACGATTTTATTGATCATTCCCGGGCTGATCGTGGCCAATATCATCATTCACATCATTGTTGGCATTCAACACAAAGTATCGACCAACGAAGATGGAGAAATGTTCGAAGATGAGTTCGATAAAGCCATCGAATTGCGGGCCAATCGCAACGCCTACAATACATTCATGCTGATTTTCCTGATATCCATGGCTTCACTGGCACTCAGTTATCCCCCTTACATCATGTTGAATATATTGGTAGACGGGATGATGGCCGCCTCTTTGGTGTGGAGTATTTCCAAATTGTACTTTTATCGAAAGGGCTTATGAAGTGAAGAAAATAAAGATTGAAAATAACATAAGGAAGCTTCGTTTCGAAAAGGATGAAATGACGCAGCAGCAGTTGGCAGAGGAAGTTGGGGTAACCCGTCAGACCATCATGTCTATCGAGAAAGGAAAGTACTCCCCTTCTCTGGAATTGGCTTTTAGAATGGCCCAGGCATTTAACACGACGATTGATGAAGTCTTTTCCTTCATTGAAACTGATATTGAAATTGATTTAAAAAAGAAGTGCTAACACAATAAAAACACCACTACATATTAATTTTTAACAGACTGTTCTCTTGTCGATTTAAGGACTGATTTTCAGGGTTATAGCACATCAAAATAACCGCTGAACGGGGATGTTTTTGCTCGAAAGCCCAAAAGGCTGAAAATTTCGAAACAGGAGAGGTATGCATTTTTAACCACTATATGCCATAATAATGAAACGCGCCTACATTTTTGCTGTCACCTTTTTATTGTCATTAGGTACGCTCGCTCAAGTTCAATTGACTCAAACCATCAGAGGAAAAATCGCCGATACCGACAGTGAAAGCCCTCTGTTTGGGGTCACCATTTTCATTCCCGGCACGGACCCAATTATCGGAGCTGTAACGGACATCAACGGTACTTTTCGACTGACAAATGTGCCTGTCGGCAGGGTCAGCTTACAGGTAAATTACCTGGGTTACGAATCTCAAACATTACCTAACATCAGCGTCACTTCAGGCAAAGAGGTGATTCTGGATATTCGATTGAAAGAATCCATGATCAAACTCGATGAAGTCGTGGTAACTGCTAATGATTCCAAAGGAGAACCGCTGAATGAAATGGCCTTGTTAAGCGCCCGATCCATCTCATCTGAGGAAACCAGCCGCTATGCCGGTGGCTTCAATGACCCTAGTCGTATCATGTCCAATTTTGCGGGTGTTACTTCCACGCAGGACGGAAGTAATGATATCATCGTTCGTGGCAATTCTCCAAAATATGTACAATGGCGCCTGGAAGGCATCCAAATCACCAATCCCAATCATTTTGCCGATCAAAGTGCCGTAGGTGGGGCTGTAAGCACACTCAACAACAACCTACTAGGCAGCTCAGATTTTTATACAGGTGCTTTTACCGCAGAATATGGCGATGCTTTGTCAGCTGTTTATGATGTGAAATTTCGAACGGGAAATAACGAAAAACTCGAATCGGTATTAGGTGTGGGACTGCTCGGGACCGATCTTACCCTCGAGGGACCACTAAAAAAAGGATACGGCGGATCTTTTCTGATTAACTATCGGTATTCTACTGCTTCGCTCATTGGAGAATTAGGATTGGTCGATATCAATGGCGTTCCAAGATTTCAGGATGCCGCTATGAAGCTTGTTTTGCCTACGAAGCACCTCGGAACATTTTCCCTATTTAGCCTTGGCGGACTGAGCAGTTTTGTATTCGAGGATGTGAAGCCGGACATCTGGGAGACACCTGGCAATCGATCCATGCGCGCCGATATCAGCGAGGATTTTGATAAAGGAGCCTATCTGCTTAACTCCGGCATCAATCACACCCTCCAATTGACGAAGAATAGTTTCATCAATACCACCCTCCTCTATTCGACAGAAGGCGTTGATGATAAAATCTTCGAATCCAGACACATCGATATCTTCGATGATCAGGGGGGCTTTCTTCGGGATTCCACGGTAGACCGAACCCAGAACTTCACCAGTAAACTACAGAAAAATACCTATCGCATTGCCTCAACTTATCATCACAAATTCGATGCGAGAAATAAAATTGAAGTCGGTACTAAATACGCGTTATTCGGTTACAATTTCAGTCAAAGCCAGTTTACTCAAACCCCTCCAGACCGCACAACACTGGTCGATTTCAATGAACACATCGCTACCATTCGAAATTTCATCAGTTGGAAACATCGATTGAGCGACGATCTGACAATTGTTTCAGGGCTTCACAATATGAACGTGCTTTTCAATCACAAAAGCACATTGGAACCACGAATCGCCATGAGTTGGTCAATAAATGATAACAGTGCCCTTAAAGTGGGTTATGGTATGCACAGCAATATGGAAAGTGTCCATAACTATTTCACACACGTAGAGCAACCTGACGGTTCTATTCGGGAAGTCAACAGGGATCTGGGATTGTTAAAAGCCCATCACTATGTCCTTGGATATGAACGCTTCCTGAGCAAGAACCTCAAAGCCAATATCGAACTCTACTATCAGGACCTTTACAACCTGCCTGTCGAGAATGATCCGAACAGTTTTTACGCGACGATCAATGAAGGGCTTGAATTCACCTACGTGGACCTGGTGAACGAGGGAACGGGCCGTAACTATGGCTTGGAGCTCACACTAGAGCGCTTCTTCAGCAATAATTACTACTACATGATCAATACTTCTATCTACGAATCGAAGTATACTCCATTGGATGGCCAGGAACGCAACACGCGTTATAATGGCAATTTCCTGTTCAACGTCCTGTTCGGAAAAGAATTCACAAACCTGGGTAAAAAGGGAAACAAGACTTTCGGACTGAACGCCAAGGTCTTCTTTGCCGGAGCTCAGAAGATCATTCCTCTCCTTCGTGACGAATCAGGGAACCTGATTGTGGATCCTGAAAATGATCGTTACTGGGACTATTCACGGGCCTATGAGCAAGGCTTGGACAACCCTTATCAAATCATCATTTCAGGAAACTACAAATGGAACAAACCGCAAGCTTCGCACGAGCTTTTCCTGAATCTCGACAACATTACAAACAAAAAAGGAAGGATCTCAGAATACTATGATGCAGATGAAAGCGGGTCAGTAGGGTATCTCACCCAATTCGGTTTCTTTCCTAATCTGATGTATCGCGTCTATTTCTAATCTAAACCCTCGAATTATGAGTATCTTGATCTTTAGAACTAACATTGAAACCAGAGGCATGGTCAATTTCATGGAAGGCATATTCAATAACCATCCAGGCATCTATAGTTGGTTTGTAGACATTGAAGACATTGACAATGTGCTACGCATCGAAGCGTCTCAGCAGTTGCAATTGATGGATGTGATCCAGTTGTGTCACAGGCACGGATTTCAATGTGAAGAATTGCCTGATTAACGATGAGAGCTATCCTTTGGGAAACATATGGTCCTCCGGAGCAATTAACTTTGGGAAAGTTGGATAAACCTGCACCCAAAGCGGATGAAATACTCATCAAAATTCACTGTGCAACGGTCACTGCCGGAGACTGTGAAGTAAGAGGTTTTAACATTCATCCCTTATTCTGGTTGCCATTGAGATTATGGGTTGGTGTTTTCAGGCCTAAGCGTCCACTTCTAGGGCAAGAATTTTCCGGAACCGTTGAAGACATTGGCTCAGAAGTAAAAAATTTCCAACCAGGAGATAAGATATTCGCCAGTACGGGCATGTATTTTGGCACCTATTGTGAATACCGATGCCAGAAGGCCTCCTCCCCGATAGCCCAAATTCCGGAAGGTGTCAGCTTTGCACAAGCAGCCACTATTCCAACCGGAGGGATCAATGGACTTCATTTCCTAAGGAATGCGCAGACCAAAGCCGGTGATCACATTCTGATCAATGGCGCGGGTGGCAGCATCGGCACGTATGCTCTGCAGATCGCAAAGCATATGGGAGCGGAAGTAACCTGCGTCGACCATGCTTCTAAACTGGACATGCTACTGGCTAACGGGGCGGATCACGTATTGGATTACGAAACTCAGGACTTCACAGACATGGACATACAATATGATTCCATAATTGACATATCTGGCCATGTACACTATGGTAAAGCATTGCATGCACTAAAACCTGAGGGAATTCTGGTTCTTGGCAATCCGGCTACCGCTCACATGCTCAGAAGTATCTGGACCAATCGTAGCGGTTCAAAAAAGGTCAAATGGAATTTCGCAGGTGAAACCATTGAGAATTTGAGCTATTTGGCAGAATTAATCGCAGAAGGCGCTATCCATCCTGTAATTGATAGCCGATACCCTCTCGAAGGCGTCATCGAAGCTCATCGATATACCGAAACAGGATTGAAAGCAGGAAATGTAATCATAGACGTTTTGAAGTAAGGTTTATTACTCAGGTGATTTTTTTAACTTAAATGTCCAATCAGGAATTACTTATTCGTCATCACTCAAAATAAACTTTTAGATCATGCAAGAATACATGTTATTGTTCCGCAACCTGGCCCCGGTAGAGGCATACTCCTCCAGTCCTGAAGAAATGGAAAAGACCATACCCGCATGGCAAAGCTGGATACGTGGCATCGCCGAAGAAGGTCGTCTTATCTCTACAGCCCCACTGGAACGGGACGGTGCATTCCTAACCAAGCAAGCAACCACAGATGGCCCCTACGCTGAGGTTAAAGAATTGATCCTGGGTTATGTGGCTTGCAAAGCCAAAGACCTGGACGAAGCCATCGAAATTGCCAAAGGCTGCCCTATCATTGCTGATGATGGCGGATCAGTAGAGGTCCGTAAGATTGCCAATTTCGAAGTATAATTTGACCCATCCCGCACCACACGAAAACATTGATCATCTTTTCCGGCACGAGTCGGGAAAGATGGTTGCTGTGTTGACCCGACTTTTCGGCTTTGATCAACTGGAAGTTGCGGAAGACCTGGTCCAGGACACTTTTATTCGTGCTTTTGAAACCTGGAAGTTTAAAGGCACGCCCGACGACCCACTGGCATGGCTATATGCTGTTGCGAAAAACAAAGCAACGGATTATGTGCGGAGACAACAAACTCGGCGTAAAGTAGATGATGTGGTCAAAACGGCTATACCCGTTGAATACACCATCACAGCTCAGTTGGAACAGGCCTTTCATGACATTACGGACAGTCAATTACAACTATTATTCGGGGTTTGCCATCCGGCCATTCCCGAAGAAGCGCAACTGGCATTGGCCCTGAAAACCCTGGGTGGTTTTGGTATACAGGAGATAGCCAGTGCCTTTCTCACCAACAAAGAGGTAATTAACAAGCGGCTGTTTCGTGCCAGACAAAAAATTAGAAATGAAAGCATCCGACTGGAGATTCCGCCCCCTCACCAACTCAATGAAAGAACCAGTAATGTATTGAAGGCCATTTATTTGATGTACAATGAAGGGTATCATTCTTCGAGCCAGGAGGCAGTGATCCGAAAAGACCTCTGTCTTGAAGCCATACGCCTGGCCTTGTTGCTCGAACAGTCTGAATTACCCATTACCAAAGACTGCTGGGCCCTGTTGGCTTTGATGTGTTTTCACACTTCAAGATTTGATAGTCGCATGAATGAACTGGGTGATCTGATCCCATGGAGTCAACAGGATCAAACCCGTTGGAATCAGGAATTGATTGAACGTGGCCTGAGTTATTTGCAACGACTGGATTTGAATGGCTTAAGCTCGGCTTACGAATTGGAAGCCGCCATCGCTTACTTCCACACGATGGAAGATCAGCCACAAAAATGGGAAGGACTATTGGCACTATACCGCAGACTCTCCAGGGTGAAATGCGGTCCTATGATTCTCCTGAACGAAACATATGTCCTGGGCAAAGTCGCTGGCCCGGACCGGGCTTTGGAAATGCTGGAAACGATCCCTGAGCTTAGCGATCACTACCTGTATTTCGCCTTAAAGGGCGAGATTCTTCTGAAAAAAGACCCTACTGCTGCCATAAAAGCTTTGGCAAAGGCCATTGATCTGGCTCCTTTGGAAGCGGAAAAGAAAATTCTTCAAAAGAAAATAGATCAGTTCAACCGGCGTTTTGACGCTTAACTTGCTTCTCTTAGCTCAGCCCACTTCTGCCTATATGCCGTAGGTGTAATGCCCTCTCTTTTCTTAAAAGCTTGATTGAAGGTGGATTTACTGTTAAACCCTACGGAAAAATAGATTTCCTTCACACTCAGATCTGTATTCACGATCAGGTCTTTGGCATCCGCGATCCTCATATCATTCACCCAATCGTTGAATGATCTTTTATAATGATAATTGACTATTTCGGAAATCCGCTGCAAAGGCAATCCCGTCGCTTGCATAACCACATCCCGAGTCAATTCGGCACTTCGATACACCTCCTTTTTCGAAAGAAAATCTTCTAATATCTCAATTTCCGAAAAGGCAATTTCTTTCTCCTCATTTCGATTGGACTTGATGAGTTTGATTGCTCCAAAATGAGATGGATCTCTTACCAGGGTCCAAAAACTGAATATGGCAAAACAAAAATTGATCAGAAAAAACACCGACATGAAGTATGAAAACACGCGTTGACCACCATAAAAGTCAACATTCATCCAGATGGATTCCACCAGGAATAAAACTACCATGGCCAAGTACCACCAGCGACTAGCGTTCAGCCATTGTTGTTCTACTCGGTTTTTCAACGGTTTTGAGGCTATAAAATAGGCCGACAATACCGCAACAAAGTAGGAAGTTAATATCCAACCAGGTACCAGATAAACATCGAGCCATACCAGGAGGAATATGCCCCATATACCTGATATGGCAATCAGCGTATGGAGCAAAAAAAGTCGCCATTCTTTTATTGATTTTCCGGAACAATAAAAATAATAGGCAGGTCCATATCCGACGATGAACGAAAGCCCGATTGGTACATAAGTTTCTACGCTTAATTGACCTACGATCTGAAAATGGATCAGGATCAGATCCAACCCAAGAAATAACAACAAGAGAATGAAATAGAAATTCCTCTTGAAGGCATTACCCGGTAAAATGATCAGCAGAAAAGCCAACGTAAACAGGGTAATCACATTTATCAAATTCAAAACGATCAAGTGCATCTCTTATTAGTCTTAGGTTCGGACACCTCACAGATTAAATGATCGGTCGCGAATGATCTTGAACATTCGGTACGAAATTCTAAATCAAAACCTCTCTGATTCAGAAAACCCTCTGTTTTGAAAATAAAAATCATGAAGAAAATCTATCCTTTACTTCTGGGATTGATCCTCTTTGCCTGCAGCAATGACGAAGAGACAAACCCGGCTGTGGTTGTTCCTCCAGACAACCCCGTTAGAAACTTTCAGGTTTTTGATCACGGAAATGCCGGAGACGGTTCAGATATACTCATCTCTTTCAATGCGGCAGAGGAAAACGCCGACCTCCTTGAATATCGCCTTTATTTATGGGTAAAAGATGAAAGTATTGTCGCTGCTGATCTGATTGAAAACACCAATTTCACACGGTTCGACAATGATGCGGATCAGGAACTCCAATTGGAAAATACAACCGTCGACATCAATGGAGCTGCCATCACCTCAGGCAACTATCAGGCAGTGGTGTTAAGCATTGGTTCTGAAAACAACGACTTGCATGGCATATCATCTATAAGAGAGATTACGTTAGAGGACATTCCATATTATGACGTTGAAACCCTCGTCACACTCCCTGGAGTAGAGGCACTTACTTACAACAAGCTAACGGAGGCTATCTATACACCCGCAGATAATGGGGTTATCCTGGAAGTTGATGCGCATACGGGCAATTACACTACCTGGATTGAGGATATAGATGATGGCCAGGGAGGGTTTGGTGGTTCTTTTAATCGGTCTTACGACAAATTCTATTTCTCTTTCTGGAATAGCGGAAGACTTGGGGAATATGATATCGAAACCTCTACCTGGAATATTCTGGCTTCTAACATCAACGGGCCAACCGGCACAGCAGTAGATCAGGATGGTAACGTATATGTAGCCAGTTATTGGTCTGATATCATCTATAAAGTAACACCTGAAGGTGAACGAACGATTTTTGCCTCCGGAGGAGCTTTACACAGCGTTGATGGGTTGCTTTTCCATAACAATACGCTTTATGCCATTAATTTTGTGATTCCGACGATCGCAAAAATGACTCAGGAAGGAGTGGCGGAATTGTTTACTACTCTTCCACAAGGTGGAACTCGAACCGGATACATGACCTTTGCCGATGGGCATTTCTTCGCAGGTAGCGAAAGCAGGATGTATAAAATAGACCTCAATGGCAACGCTGAAATTGTATTTGGTGACGATCAGGCAATCCTTAAAGATGGCCCGGCACCACTTGCACGTACTTCAGGGCTTGCCCTCGGGATCACTGCAAACACGGCCGGCGATACCGTCTATTTTGCGGAACAGCGAAAAATCAGAATGTTAATCAAAAGAGAATGAGCGCAAGGACTTACCTTCTGGCTTCATTGTTACTGTTAAATTTCGTTTTACTGTCACAAGACCATCGCCATTTTCGCACGACCCCTTACACCTACACGCCACTCCATATGTATCAGGGGGGAGTTTCGATGATCGGTGAAAGCGATGAAGTAGCCAATTATCATTTTGAAAGAGACATGGACGGGAAACTGGTTTCTATCAAATACGAGATTAATGGTACTATCAAGCCTCTGGATGAAAATTATACTTGTAGTCCCTATATCTGGGCATCCATTAACACATTTGAATACCGTCCAAACGAATTATTAGTAAGGCATTTCGATCACCTTAACCAGCCTTTGACTGAATTACCCGCAATATCAAAATATACCCTGAATGAAAAGGGGCAGTTGACTTCATTGAAACTGTACGATACAAACATGGAACCAGCGGCATTTCAGGGAATTCATGTCTATCAATGGAAATATTTTCGCAAGAACAAGGTTGGAGAAATTCGCTTCGATGAAAAAGGTAACGTGGTTCGTATGAATAACTGGTTTCCTTTTGATTGGGTGATCCTGGATTACAACGAAGAAAACCAACTCATCACCATTACCTCAACTTCGAAAGACTGGAAAGAAGATCAGGACGCTACAGTGATCAATTTTACTATTGCCAATAAAGAAGTGATCCGATGGGTAGCAAAAGCACTGCAAACCAACGAAAGAACGAATCTGACCGGCCCTGGCGTAGCTGAAACCAGATATATATACAACGTTCATGGATACCTCATTAAAACCTGTTTTTTTGACGTGACAGGTGAGCGAGCGATAGCCCGATGGGGCCACGCAGGTTTTGTCAGACAATACAATTATGAGGGTAACCGGTTACAATACAGGTTCATCAATACCGATGATGAATTCGCCACACCAGGTCAAAGAGGCTATTGTGGTCAAAAATTCACCTGGAGTAAAGAGGGAAGATTTAGACTCCTCACCTATTATTTAGATCAAGATGAATCTCCAATGATGAGAGTGACCAAAGGATATGCCCAGATACGATACTTATACAATCACGATGGTCAGGAAATCGGAAAAATCTATTTAGATGAAAATGATCAGATAATTAATACGCAAAGCGTTCAATCCACCTTGAAAATAGAAAATCACAGAGGTGAAGTACAAACTCTCGGTGTTAGTACCTTGAAATCCCAATGAAAGCCATTGAACTTCCTTAGCGTCTATAAAGGAAATTCAGGTGCAATACAGTTCAACCTTAGGCAACCACTCATAAATTGAAGAATAGCTGCAAAATTTTCAAGCCATGATTGGAAAAATCCATTTCACCATGGATCAGGGCATCAAAAGTTTTCTTATGCTCTTCGCTGATCTCCGTCTTGAACTGCACCGCTTTCGTGAGGTCTCTGTATCCCATGTGCCAGCTAGGGAAAATCCGTTTTTCAATGGGTTGAAAATCACGTTGATTGACTGCCGTGTGGCGATGATCATTTTTGATGAGGTTGAAAAGAGAAAGCAATTCCTCCTTGTTTCCTTCTATGTATTGAAGAAAACGCCTGTCGGAATGAACGAGAATTCCAGTAACCTCACGGGCTGGATTATTCTTTTCACAAGAGGCCAGGATGTCTTGAAGTGCTGCCTCATCACATTTAGGCGTACGAACACTGGTGTAAACCAGTCGATGTAATGTACTCATAGGTCGATTGGTGTTATTTCAGAATATTGATTAACTCAGGTTATTGCACAGCCATGTATAGCACACCACCGTTGAAACAACAACCAGATGGCTCTGTAGACCATGCTCTAATGAATAGGTAGAAATTGCGAGTAGCGGAGAAGTACATTGTTTAGAAACACTTCTCTTCTATTTGATAGCGGGTATTATTTTGCTCAATCTTAGCCCTTGTAAATTCAATAAATTTCCTAACATAAAAAAATCTACAACGCGATTTCGCTGAAAATGCTTTACACCTAAAATTCCTACTAATTTGGTAATGGGTCGATCCCCCTGTCTCGTTTCAATCGATAATAAATCAAAGCCTGAACTTTACGATCCCACGTGTTGCCAAACTGAGCAGTGTAGTTAGAATCTTCCGACTTTTCAATCCCATAAGGTTTGGGAATGTAAGGAATGCCCTGCTTCTTGAAAATGTCTCCAACTGTTGCTATACGGCGCCTGCTTAAGGCAAAATTGTAATCATTCTCACCCACTACATCTGCATATCCATTGAGCAGAACCCCTAAGATCTCAATGTTCGGATTGGAGACGATTTCCGAGATCATCATCTTACCGTTCAGGTCTAATTCATCCTGATTATTTTCAAAATAAAAATCTTTTTCCATGACCAAATTGCCACCCTCATCTTTCATGATCAGGCGCAATTCAGGTTCTTTATGACGTGGCAACCCGTAGTAGGTGACGAATTTCAAATCCCTTAGGTGATTCATGCCTTTGGGTGTCCATTGCATGAGGTAGGCACTATCGCCATACTTTACCTTACGAGGTTTTACCTTCCACCGCACCCGATGCAAAAATGGCCATCGACCCACTATCATACGATCCGGCGGTGTGGCTTCCATTCCTTTAATGATCGCTGCACCCATCATATCCGAAGTGTCGCCTTTGGTTCGATAAAACATCAATTCCGATGGCATACCACCTTTCCCAAAACCAATTTCATGTGGGATGAGCTTTCCATCTGCAGCGATAGGACAGGCATCATTGTCATCTATCATCGTATCAAACAAAACCCCCAGGCCTACTTTTTTCAGTTTCGTGGATTTTGTGGTGAAATGATAAGAAATCTTGTAGAACTGAGCGAGTCCATCAACAATAGGCTCCCCTTCTTTGTCCACGGGTTCGAGGGATTGTACAATTTTTATTCCTTCAAAATCAAAGGTGATTTCCGTTCGAGGTGTAATTCCCTCACCATCGTAAGTGACATGTCCGGTCAGGTACCTGGTTCCATTCATCGGGGAATTGGAAGCCAGTTTACCATCCACATTTACCACGAAGTGGGAGGTGGATTGAGGAACGGGGTAGCCATACATCAATCGACTCAAGCCTGCTCCAAGTGTAAAACGACCATCTTCACTCGGTCTACCGGCATAGTTCACTCCCTCACGAAGCTCAAATTCCATTTTGTATTTGATGCGTTCTTCATATCCATCAAGAATTGCTTTCTCTTCTTCATTGGCATAGTTGTATCCCAGCAACATATAAGCATAAGCGCTTTTGAATTGATTAAGCCTTTCGTAACACAAGGCACCAGCAAAGTATGCCCTCATGGTTGGATTCAAAAGATTACTACGGTCAGCCAACTCAATCCCGTAATCCAGAATATCTCTCTGGAAATAGTCTTCCGCTATGCTCAGGGCCATGTTGGCAAACGTAGCGGCATTGTTGCCCACGTACTTCTCCACATACTGTCGAAGCAGACTCGCATAATTTTCTACTTTGTACAGACCACTGTAAAATACCTGTCCCACTAACACGAGACTATCCGGATTGCTAAGGAACTCCGCATGAGATCGGATGTATCTTTCTCGATACCGCAACAGAACACTATTCTTTCGCTCTATGGATTTGTGGAGTAGTTGCTCCATGGCGTTCTCCATAAATGCCGAGAATTCCACTTCTCGCTCCTCGATCAGTTTTTCATTGTTCAACACCCGAGGAAACATCACCCGGTCCCAGGGCACCACAAATTCCCGGATCAGTGACCAGTTCAGGCTATCAGCATATTTTTTCTCATTCAAATTGATCAGATAATTCCTGGCGGCTCCCCGAGCTTTATCCTGGTTCACCCATTTCATGGCATTACTGTATGCGTACACATGGTCCAGCTTCTTGGGTTTATCCGTATAGGCATCGTGGTAGTCATTCAGATTTACAAGACTGTGCGCCAATTCCAGCAAATCATTGATTTCCATGGCTTGTTCTACCCTCAGAACCTGACGTCCCTTCGGCTCATAAAACAACATCGTTGGGTAAACTTCGATTTTCATGAGATTCACGAAATCCAATTGTTCTTTTTCAGCGTTTATGCGAAGCGAGATGAAATGTTTATTGAAAAAATCGGCCACAGTATCAGCTGAAAACACTTCTTTTTCCATCCACTTACAGGGGCGACACCATTCGGCAAACAGATCAATAAAAACGAACTTCTGATCGGATTTAGCTTCTTGCAAAGCTTCCTCTACGGTGAGGTTTCTAAACGTAATTTCAGAGGCATAGGAAACATACGCGACGGACAGCAGGCACAACAATACCATCCATCGCCTGGTGAGGTGGGTACAGGCGGACATAACACAAATTTCCATTTAAACGAAATTATTTTAGTTCACGTATGTCACATACCAAAAGTTATTCTGTTTCATGATTGAATGAGGCAGATTGGGGAGTGAACGGGGGGGATTGGCTATTTTATCGTTGTTAGGCTTCAATCACGCAACTTCGCTACTTACGGGTCACGTAAGCCTTGAAGCTTGCCATTTTTTCATGCCCTAATAAGCTTTCAAGCGTATTGTATTCACGTCCAAGTTCCTTATTCCCAGCGATGGAATGAATATAAGTGTGGCATTTCCGGCAAACGAAAATGCCCCGTGTATTCATTTCTTCCCGAGTATATCTTTTCCTGAACCACTTATTGCTATGGCACTTTTTAGGAATCAAATGATGGAACGTCAACGGTAGGTCCTTCTCGCAAATCGCACAATGTTCGAGTTCCTTTTTTGTCATTTCCTATTATCATACTACCTGGGCAATGGTAAGGTTTCACAGGAGCTGACAAATTACTTATTCATTCCGCAGTGATTCGGCTGGATTAATTCGTGCCACTCTAACTGTTTGAGACCCTACAATCAACCAGGTAAGTATCATCGCCACCAATCCTGCCAAAAGGAATGGCCACCAGGAAATATTAATGCGATAAGCGAAATTCTCCAGCCAGTCATAGACTCCCCAATAAGCGATCGGCACCCCTATTAAAATCGCCAGTGAAATGATTAAGGTAAAATCCCTGGTCAACAGCAATACCAACTGCCAGGTATCACTCCCTAACACTTTTCGGATACCGATCTCCTTGATCCTTCTTTGGCAGGAATAAGTAGCCAAACCCAACAGTCCGAGCAGGCTGATCAGGAGCGCCAGCATCGCGCTGTAACCGGTAAGTTTCTGAAGGGTGACCTCCTCTTCGTAACTACTTGCGATGCGTCTATCCAAAAAATTGTACTGGATCGGGAGGGTACTTAATGCTTCATGTACATCAATCACATGGTCAACAACTTCCTGCAATTTATTGGGTTGAGCTTTGACGAATACATAAGTGCCATTGGACTTATTCATCATCACAACAGGTTGGATCTTACTGTGTAAAGTAGCCACATGAAAATCTTTGATCACACCTACAATCTCACCCTGTAGTTCCCAAAAACTTAGCCGCTCGCCAATTGGATTTTCAAATCCCATGGCCAATGCGGCCGTCTCATTGATCAGGAACTCTTTAGAACCATCAGATAATTCCGCATTGAAATATCGACCCCTTACCAATTCCATTCCAGTCAATGCTGCAAACCCCGGATCAACTTCCTGGATCCCAAAAAATATACTCTCTTCTTCAGCGTGCAGCCTCCACCTAACATCGCTGGTATATCCCATGCCTGCTCCCACAAAATCATGATTCGAACTGGCAACAGCCGCTACTCCCGAATGCTCCAGTAGCGCGGATTTGATCACCTCATACTTATCATATGTGTCTTGATCCAGTTCCAAATAGAGTATTTGTTCTTTATCGAACCCCAGGTCTTTAGACGTGAAATATTTGAGTTGCTGTGTCACCACAAATGCAGACGAGACCAGTATAATGGAAGCCGCAAACTGAAATCCAACTAAAAATTTTCTCAACCAAGGCTGAAAACCTTTCGAAGGGAGAAGGTTCTTAAAAGCACTGAACGGATCGAAGGAAGCCAGAAATACGGCGGGGTAAATTCCCGAAAGGAGTACCGTCACCATAAGCATGACTCCTAAAAAGAGGTATAGCTGAGGATCAAAATAATCAATGACAATTTGTTTGTGAACCAGGGCATTGAAAAAAGGGATTGAAACTGAACAAAGTATCAAAGCGAGAACTGAAGCAATGATTACCAGTATAGACGACTCTATCAGAAATTGAGCAATAAGGTTGGACTTCTTGGCACCGATGATCTTCCGTAATCCGATCTCTTTGGTCCTTCTAAGTGCCTTCGCTGTTGCCAGATTAATGTAATTAAAACTAGCAATCAGAATAGCGCATAGCGCAACTAATGCAAACATCTTCAGGGTATTGATCTTGCCTCCGCTAGGCTTACCATTTTTGAAGCTGTCATATAAGCGCTGGTCCCGAAAGGGTTGTGCCATTAACGTATACCAGGCATCATTGGCGGCAGCAATTTCATTGACCTTTGCATGGAAAGCATCCATATCCGTATCAGGGGCCAATTTCAGGTAAGTGCCGAAAAACGTATTGCCCCAATTATCATATCCACTCTGAAAATTGAGAATAACTTCCAGTTGAATCATAGCGTCAAATTGCATGGAAGAGTGATAGGGAACATCAATCACTGCAGAAACTGTGAATGAAACTTCATGAATTCCTTCCTTCATCACAATGGTCTGTCCGATTGCAGATTGATCCGGGAAGTAATTTTCGGCCATGACTTTCGAGATCGCCACTTTTTGAGGTTCATTGAGGCAAGTGGCAGGATTTCCCTCAATAACTGGGAATGAGAAAAGTTCGAAGAAATTTGGATCAGCGGCAGCTACATTACTTTTCCTTATTTCTCCATTGATCTCCAGCGTAAACTGTTCAGGAAAATTGTATCTCGTCCGTTCCAGTACCTCAGGTAATTGTTCTTTCAATACATCTCCTGTCGGGTAGGCCGATTGTTCCTCAGTAAACATTTCTCCCTGCCAATTGAAGTTCATCAACAGTCGATGCAACTGATCTCCATTCGAATGGAAGCGGTCAAATTTCCATTCATCCTCGATCCAGATAAGCGTCATCAATGCACACCAAAGTCCGCAGGTAAGACCAATGACATTAATTGCTGTGAAGGCCTTTTCACGTTTGAAAGAACGGAAAGCCATTTTTACATTGTTTTTGAACATGCCGTAATAATTGAGTTTTTGATAGCCTTCAAAAGACCGAATGATGCCCGGCCTGAAGAGCAGAATGACGTCTCGAAGCAACAGCCAGTTAGGGAATTTTCGAAAACAATATTTTCGTGCATACCTTTCCAGTAAATCACCTTCGATATCATCAACGATGTATGGGTCACAGAACCAGCGAAAAAATTGCAACAGATATCGTGGGGGTTGCCTACTCATCGTTCAGTTCATGTGCCGGGTTGAAAACAAGGGATCTACGAATCTGGACAAGGATCAGGCCTGTGACCAACAAAGTGATCGCACCAATACTTCCTAAGAATAAATCTGCCGAAACTTTGACCCTGTAACTGAATTCACTGAGCCAGGAAGTCGAAAAATACAATGAAACGGGCAGGCAAATGATCGCCGCAATGACCAGTAATTTGGCATACCTGGAAAACAGCCTCCACATCTGGTCTCGCATGGGAGCCCCGAGTACCGTCCTCAGCACCAATTCCTTTCTTCTGATTTGCATCATAAATGTGGTCAAACCAAGTGTTCCCAATAATGAGATGACCATGATCAATCCAAGAAACACGTAGAGGATCTTCCGCTGATGTGTTGCCTCTTCATGTAGGTGTTCGAACTGTTGATCCAGAAAATGATAGGTAAATGGATATTTCGGCACATAGGTTTCCCAAATGGATGAGACCCTTTCCACGACTTTTGTCGCGTTGGTCGCCGATAGTTTTAGTACAAAAGATTCTTCCTGATCAGATCGCAGGATGATCGTCGGTTCAATGGTGTTCTGGAGTGATTCGTAATGAAAGTCTTTCACGATTCCGATGATTTCCCAGGGAAGTGCTTCATCTGAGTTCAACAAATCCATCACGTGGGCAGATCTTCCGGTCAATTCCAGTTCCGGCCAACCTAACTGCCGCGCAGCAGTCTCATTGAGTACGGCCGTTCTACGTTCAGCCGATTGAAGTTCAGGTTTGAACAAACTGCCCTCTATCAATGCCATTTCCATCATTGAAGGGAAATTAGGAGTGGAGTAGATAGTCGTGAATAAGTGCTCAGCATGGATTTCCCGTATGTTCACCCTGGATATTTCACCTGAGGAAACAGGCAAGCCTCCAGTGGTCATGGCCACACCTTCCACTCCACTCACCAAATTGATCTCAGCCAGGATTTGTTTTGCATTCCGAAAGGAGTGTTTGTTATTGGACTGAAAATAAAGAATTTGTTCAGGGTTCAGGCCCAATTCCCTTTTTTGCATGAATTCAAATTGTCTGGTGATCAGTGTGCTCATGATCAAGAGGACCATCACCACGGCAAATTGAAAGGTCAATACACCTTCCTGAAATACGCTTACTCTGACGTTTTTAAAACTCTTCATGAGCGCGTTAGATGGCTTTACGTCTGATATGATGGCGGTGGTGTATATCACAATGGGTAATGTCATTATCAGCGCGACGACAGGAAGCCAAAGCATGAAAGACAGCTCGAGGTGAAAAGGCAAAGAATAAGAAACCAGGATCGTTTCATTCAATACGTAACCGACCACCAATGCTAAAGCGATGGCCATGCAAAGGGTAAGGTACGTTTCCACGAATTGTTTATAGACTTCCAGGCGGGAATTGGACCCCAAGGTTTTCCGAATACCAAGGTTCTTTAATTTGCGTAAAAAGGCACATATCTCCAGGTTCAAAAAATTGGCTCCGGCCATTAGCAAAATGATGATCGCAATGAGCATTAAGCTTTGGATCAGATTGGCATTGCCATGCTGCGCCATATCCCTCTCAAAATTCTGGTCAAAGTAGATATCATCAAGTCGCTGCCAGCTAATCGTGCTGTTTTCTTTTAGACCAGGTAATTGATCGGGCAAAGGATAATCACCGGACAAAAGATAATATGAGAACGCATGTACATCTTTTCTGGTCAATACTCGTGAAGTATATCCCATGGCCATGATCGGCGAAATGAAATCGATATCAAGGTGGCTCTTATTTCTTGTTGGCGCCAAAACACCCGTAATTTCCAGCAATCCTTTGTTGTCTATTTCAAGGACTTCACCAATTGGATTATCTCTACCAAAATATTTTTGAGCTATCTCCCGTGAGATCACCACCGCATTGGGCAAGCGTAGTGCCTCTTGCGGATTTCCATGCAAAAAGGGGAAATTCAAGATGCGAAAGAAGGAAGGGTCTGCGTAAAAGAATTGCGTTTCAAAAAAACTGTGATCATCAACAGTTACCAGTTCATCATCCTGATAAACCCTGGCCAGGTGATCTTCTGAAATTGCTCTGGAACTGATCATAATCTCCTTATAAGGAGCAGCAAGAAAAGGTGACCGATAAGAGGATTGGGCATCTTCAACACTCCGGACCAACCGGTAGATTTGTTCTTTCTGATTTAAGAACGAGTCAGTTTGATATTCTCGATTGACATATTGATAAATCAGGAACGTACCGGCTAAGGCCAGACTCAACCCCAGCCTATTGATCAGAGAAAACCCATTGCGCCACTGAATATTTCTCCATCCAACTCTCAAAAAGTAAAGCAGCATGCCAAAATGTGGTTTGTGAGAATTGCCAATGGATCGAATGATTCCCGGCCGGAACAACAATAGAACATCTTTTATCAACCACCAGACCGGATACTTCTTATGTTGGTAGGACCTTTCGTAACGCTCCCTTAAGTCCCCTTCAATGTCATCTACCATTTCGGGATCACAAAACCAGCGCAAGAAACGTAATGGAAACCTTGGTGGGGGCTTACTCATCTCTTAAGGCATTGATGGGGTTAGCACTTGCCGCTCGAAGCGTATGGATCCCGACCGTCAACCAGGCAATCAGAACAGCCAGAAATGAGGCTATTGCAAAGAACCACCAGGAAATTTCAATTCGAAAAGCAAAAGACTCGAGCCAGGAGGATCCTACAAAATAGCTCGCTGGAATGGCCACGAGTAAGGACCATAACACAGGTCTCGTAAAACCATAAGTCATGGAAAAGGTCAGGCTTGAAATACTGCATCCCAGTATTTTTCTGATGCCAATTTCTTTGGTTTTCTGAGTCACAGTAAAAACCGCTAACCCAAATAAGCCAAGGCATGAAACCAGAATGGCTAGTCCCGTGAACAATTTTGACAGTTTCGACAACCTGGCTTCTGCAGCATATTGAGCCTGATAGTCCTGATCCAGGAAAGTAGGATCAAATGGATGATTGGGGTTGTAGCGCTGGTATAATGTCTCCAGTCGACTTAACGTCTCCCGCGAACCTGTACCATCCATCTTTACCATAAAGTATGGCGCATGAGAAGGTCGGTAAAAAAACATGGCCGGCTCCTCCGGGGTATGCAGGGATTCGGTCGTGAAATTGCGGACTACTCCGATAATTTTCTTCTCACCTGTGTAATGTTGTACAGTTTGACCTATCGGATTTTCCAAACCCATGATTTGAATGGCCCTCTCATTAAAAATGACGCTGTTTTCATCATTGAATGCTACATCAAATTCCCGGCCTTTCAATACTTCCAGGTTGACCACAGCAATAGATTGATCATCACCGTAGTTTTCCCAAAAACTAACCGCCTGATCCTCCGGTTTCCCTTCCCAACTGATTCCGGCAGTCCGATTCTGATAACCCACCGAAAAGCCAGTCACGGAGGCTATCTCAACGCCAATCGTATTATTTAGTTCTCCTAGAAAAGCATCATGATTTTGCAATAAGGCACCATCTCTTTCAAAATATATGACATGGTGACGATCATATCCCAGTTGCTTATTTAACACAAAACTCATCTGTTCGCTGACAATCAGCGTACCTACGATCATGATGATCGAAATTGAAAATTGAATGACCACCAGAAACTTTCTTCCACGCATGGGATCATTGCTTCTGCCTAATTGCTGTTTAAGTGCCTTTAAGACTTTTACGCCTGACAGATAGAACGCCGGATAGGCGCCCGCCAACAGGCCTGTAACCAACAGAAAAGTCAACATCGCCATCAGCAAATTCCAATCAAATGGCAATACCAGTTGTTTCTGAACCAATTGATTAAATGGAGCCAACAACAGGTAAACAATTCCTATCGCTAATAAAGCAGCCATGGCACACAAGAGTAGTGACTCCATGAAGAACTGAAAGGCAAGCATTCGTCTGGTAGCGCCGAATGATTTTTTCAGTCCAATTTCTTTCGACTTTAAGGACGCATTGGCCGTCGTGAGATTGATGAAGTTAATCGTGGCAATGAGTAGAATAAACAGACCAATTGCACACAAGACATAAACATAATCAATCCTTCCGCCCGACGGTACTCCGTTTTCGAATCGTCCGAAAAGGTAGCGATCAGCATAATTCATCAGGAAAAGTTCAGCGTTAGTACCTGGCAGGTTCTCCTGAAAAATGGCATTCATTTTTTCTTCAACCTTTGCCACGTGGTTAACATCCTCGAGCTTGACAACTATCCTTCCATAGAAATTCCCCCAACCTTTAAAGTTGATGAACTCATCGTGGTAATACTTCCATGACATTACAAAGTCAAATGGTTCAGAAGTTCGGGAGTCCGTATCTTCAAGAATACCCGCGACCTGAACATCCTTCTGTTGTCCCCATTGGTGCCAGGTGAACACCTCACCCATGACCTCCTCTTTTCCGAAGAGTCTTTTTGCCAATGAACGAGTAATGAAAGCATTGGAAGGATCTTCCAGCGAATGGGGATCACCTTCAATCAATGGAAAGGAGAAAACATCAAGAAATGCTTTACTGGCAAACTTCCCATTGGCCCGGAGGCTTTTTTTATCAGTACTTAGGGTATTTTCATGGACATCCGTACTTGCGATGGTATAAGTTGCTTCCGGAATCTGCGCCCTGATTTCATCTGCCAGCAGCCCGGAAACCCCGTGCCACACATCAATACTGTTGTTCTCTACTTGCCGGGTATAGACCTGAAATAGCTGATCCGGATCTGCGTGAAACCGATCTTTTTCAAGTTCGTCCGAAATCCACAACGCAATGAAAAGGACACTGGTCAAACTGATTGTTAATCCCAGCAAATTGATCGCAAATGTGGTTTTATATCGTTTAAATCCACGTAACGTGATAATGAGGTTGTGCTTGAGCAACATGAGGTAACTGTTTTTTTGAGTTTTTGAGAATGACCGAATGATACCCGGCCGGAATAGTAGCAATACATCCCGGATCAACCACCAATGAGGAACCTGCTTAGTCTTGTACTTTCTTTCATAGCGCTCCAGCAGATCACCTTCTATGTCTTCGACGATCTCGGGATCGCAAAACCAATGAAGGAACCGAATGGCTATATGTGCCATTCGACTATTCATATTTGATAGTCCGGGCTTTCATGGTGGGAGGTAAACAGGACTTAAAATGCCTAAAGCCTTCATAGTTGTGGTTTTGGGAGCACATCTTCGGGATGGTGTTTAGGATATCTATCTGATTCATGGTTTGATGAATTTCAAATCAAACTCGGGGATTGCATTCCAAAGTCCAAGGCGTTGTTCTTTGGTTTGCTTCAGGATCTCCTTCCCTGAATTGGTCAGGTGAAAATACCTTTTGCGCTTTCCTCCTCTGATACCGGTCGCTTCGCCCAATTCAGATTTTAAGTATCCTTTTTGCTCCAGCCGCTTGAGCACCTGCTGCAAAGCACCGATACTAACAGAGCGCTTGAGTCGCTTTTCCATCTCATCGATGATGCCAAAACCATAGGCATCATTCCCTAGAATGGCGACAGTCAACATAACGATCTCTTCGAATTCACCGAGGTTGTGTTTTCCCATGATATCTACATTTGATACCTTAAATGTAGTAATAATAAAATTACATACCTGATTTGTAGTAATAATGTTGCAAGGTTGATGAATTTTTTTCTTCTAAACCGTTCTAAACAGGTATAGAAAAGGGTATCAATACAACTAATATTAAATAGACTGTAATCGATCATTTTGCACTCACTGTCGTGCAACTCCGGCAACTTATCAATGATCAGGGAGTGCTGATTTTGCAGGATGTAAAGGTCCCGCCTTAGTTTCTAGATCATGAAGAAGAGTATCTCCTTACCTTAATAAGGATTAGCTGGCTTCTGCCTTTTGGTCAATAATCCCATGACCATCAATCCTATCCCAGCTCCCATGAAAAAGCCTTCCGTAATATCTCCAAAGTGCGCATAATGTGAGACGATCTTGATCAGGACAGTAAACAATAAACCAAGAACAATTAGTAAGAAGGATTTCTGATTTGGTGTCATCTGTTTTAGGATGTTTTGAGCGTTACTCCTCAGTATACGTTTCTAATCCTTAGAAGTTCGAATGAACTCATCTTAAATTCATTTAAATAAGCACATCTTTCAAATACCGATTCAAAGGGTAAATCGCCTTAAAATATTCCATAAGTACCTGAAGCAACTTATCTGATTCCAGGTAATCAATGAGAGGTAATTCTGCCATGGCATAAAATTGCTTGTTGGCAATGAACGAAGCTTTTTCAATTACGGCTTTATGATCAGGTTCCAATCGTTTGGCCCGCTCCCCTTTTAACTCACCGAAACGATCCCTAAAGTCTGAAGAATCGATAATACCCGCCAACTTTGTATGATCATTGGCAATCGACGATCGAATCTGTCTCAATTGTTCCTTATCCACCCCAAACATGCCACCTCCCACATGAATGGTGTCTGCACTAATACCCAGATAGTATCCTGGTAGCGCAGATCGCTTTCCTCCAGGAGCTATACCTGCTTTCATGACCGTGTTGTAGGGTGTTTTATCCTTAGAAAACCTGACATCCCGGTTGATCCGAAACATAGCTGCCTTAGGGTCGGTTGAAATCTCCTGATCGAATGACTGAATACCATCAATGATTGCCTCCAACAATGTCACGAAAGGTTTTTTCACCTCTTTTTCATATCGAGACTTATGAGTTTGAAACCAGTCCTTATGGTTATTGGCTTCTAGTTCTTTGAAATATGCAGCGTAAGCTTTGGTGATCATCGGTTCGTAACTTTTATATAAATGTCGAACGAGTATCCGAAAATTGGACAGGTAACTAAGGATATTTTAAATCCTATCAACGAATCTCCACAGATTGACCCTTAATTCTTATCTTTCCTTCGATGAATAAGCGACTCGATAGTTTCGTGACCGCACTGGGGCTTTTTGCCGTCAGTATCCTGATCGGTATCCTGTGGTTCTTTTTTGTGGAGGACATGGGTTTTGTCGATGCGATGTACATGACGATCATCACGATCAGTACTGTGGGTTTTACGGAAGTGAAGGAATTAAGTCATGCAGGTCGGATATTCACGTCGGTCTATATCCTTATGAACCTGGGAATTTTTGCCTATGTGGTTTCGGTCTTTTCGACATATTTTTTCGAGGGGAAATTAAGGTCGATATTCAAGGATTATGTTTCAGTGAAAGAAATTAGTAAAATGAATCAGCATGTCATTGTTTGTGGATTTGGCCGGAATGGTAAGCAAGCCTGCTCCGAACTTCAAAAAAGTGGAAAGGATTTCATCATCATTGAATTGAATGACGAAATTCATGAATCGATCCCGGAAGGCATGAAAGCATTTATAGGTGATGCCACCAAAGATGACAAACTAAAAGAAGTGGGCATTGAAAAAGCTTCTTCTATCATCATTACCACTCCCTCCGATGCATCAAATGTGTTCATCACACTGACTGCCAGGCACCTGAATCCCAGCATTCACATTATTTCCCGGGCTTCTAATCCGGAAACCGAAAGCAAACTTTATAAAGCGGGAGCTGATAAAGTGATCATGCCCGATGTTTTAGGAGGCATGTTCATGGCTCAGCTGATCACCAAGCCGATAGTCATCGAATTTCTGGACCTGCTCAATGGCGTTTCGGAAACTAAGTATTATCTGGAAGAGGTGAGTTTTCAAAACCTTAAACCAGCTTACCGTGACAAAACGCTGGCGGAATTAGACATTGATCAAAAAGTAGGTGTTACTGTAGTAGGCGTGAAAGATGATGTAAAAGGTCTCATTCCAAACCCCAACAAAGACACATTCATAGGAGAGGACGATCACCTGATCATTTTAGGTTCAGATAATAAACTAGATCGTTTTTTTCAGGAATACACATCAGTCAGCCGACGTTAAGCACTCCATTAACGGCCTTTTTACTATCAATACATTTTGGTCATTCTCCAAAGAACCAGGAAATGTGGGTGCATTCCGAGCATACAAAACAAGTGACTGTCCTGTTTACTCCTCCTAATCCAAAAAAGGACGCTACTGAAGAATTCATGTTTGCCGTTCTTGTCCAAAACAAGCGATTGCTACATACCGGACATCTGAGCGAATGTCCCGCCACTTCTACTGGCTGAGGTTCTTTTTTCTTAAATAAACGCATGATATACCATTTAGTGTGATTGTAAGGTAAATATCACAATAATCACACTAAATGGCTAATACGCTCAGGCCTCTGAGCATGCTCTTTACTCCGTACGAAGGCCCACCACGGGATTAGATCTCATTACTCGTTTCACCTGAAAGAAAACGACAAAGGCGAGCACGGAAACCAACACCGTCGTTGCTAGTATAATTCCGGTAAAATTCATAGGAACATGATAAGCCCAAATGAATCCCAGGGCTGAATCAACGAAGAAATAACTCAATGGTACAGCGATCAATAAAGCGATCAAAAACAAGATGGTGTAGGGATTGATTATTGTTTTAGTGACATTGAGGGTCTCTGCTCCCAGGACTTTTCTGATGCTAAATTCCCTAATACGTCCGCCGACATTAAGCGCCACCAGACCATACAATCCAAGAGTGACCAGCAAAACACAGATAATGGCTATTTGATGGAAGAAGCCCTGGGCACCATCGATCTGGTACCAATAGGTATTACCCCAAACGTCGCGTTGATGGCCACCCTGATAAGGAATATCCGGAAAAGCCAGCGCCCATTGTTCTTTCATAGCCTCCTGCAGTTCCTCGTGATCTTCATTTTCACTTCTAATACTTAAGTAACCATAGTCCTCGGCAGACATCAGTGTCAAAACCGTAGGCACGATTGGTGCTTCAAAATAGTAGGAATGAAAATCTTTCACGACACCAATGATACGGTACTTCTCGCCATCCATGAGCACGGACGTTCCCAATGGGTTTTTCAAGCCAATACTTGTAGCAAAATTGGCATTGACAATCATGGATTTCTGATCTGACACATCATCATTGAACGGTCGTCCATCCAAAAGTTTGAATCCCATCGTTTCGAAGTATTGATCATCTACTTCATACAAGTTGACGCTAAGGGGTGCCTCATTAATTTCTACAATGGTTTCATGATGTTGCCGTCCGAGGTGATGAACTGAACCTGAGATGGAATTAACACCCGCCACATCAGATAGTCCGTTTTTCAACGATTCAAATTGACGTGTGTCCGGGATGGGCATGTAGCTCACGTATTTATGATCAAATCCCCAGCTTCTGCTTTTCATGTAGGTCGCATTCTCAACGGTCATCGTGGAAAATGCGATGGCATTGGCCGCCAGAATCAATTGAATGGCCAGGAAGACTTTTGTGAAGACATTCTTCTTACCAAAACTGGTGTTAGACCGGAAAATGGCCGAAACCTGGTACCTGGACACATAAAAGGCCGGATATATTCCTGAAAGCAGGGTAATCGCAAAAAGGATAGCCACCAAAAATGCGATGGTGCCCCCGTCAAGAATGGACAATCCCAGATCCTCTCCGATTCCTTTTTCGAAATCTGGCACCACATATCCCACTGCCAGAAAATAGCCGAGAATTATCGTGATGGAAGCCACAAAAATATTTTCAATTAAAAACTGAGAAATAATCATCTGTTTCCCGGCACCCAGGCTCTTTCTCAAACCGATTTCCTTCAGGCGTTTGGTGGCGGTGAATATGGCAATGTTGGTATAATTGAGACATGACAGAATGAGCAGAAATAGTGCAATAGTGCCCAGGATCATATAGGGGCCTTCGATCAGATAATCATCGGAGAATCGATCCTTAATTTCTTTGCGATAAGCACTTTTAATCGGCTCCAGGTGAAACCCTGAAATAGCGCGGTTCTGATCGATTTCATTATAGGTTTCGATATAAGGCTCCATTCGCTGTGCAATCGATACTGGATCGGCCACAGGGTTTAACTTCACTAAAGTACCATCGACATGTTGCTCCCAATTCGCAGAATGATACTCGGGTTTCACTTGTTGCAGATTGTCAAAATGGATCAGGAAATTAAAATCCATGGTGCTGCCATTGGGAAACTCCGCAGCGACTCCCGCTATCTTGAAGGTCCTTTTATCCGAAGGTGAAAAGATCATTTCTATTTCAACTCCGACAGGATTGTTTTCTGCGAAATACTTTTCTGAGATCTGCTCACTGATGATGACACTTTTCACATCGGATAGCACTTCCTTGCTTCCCCATTTCAACGGGAAGGTCAGCATATTGAGAAAAGAAGGATCTGCATACCATATTTGTTCGTAGAATACATTGTCCCGATGTTTGACGACAATGTTGTCTGATTTGATGCGACAGACAGCTTCGATTTCAGGGAAGTTCTGCTCAAGTACTTCTGCCAGTGGTAAAGGCGGATTGCCATATTGGATCGTTTCGCCTTCCTTATCAGAGAAGTAAGAAACCAAATGGACCTGTTCTTTTTGATCATGGAATTGATCCATTTTATCGATAAACTGATAATAGGCATACGCCCGAATGCCGTAGGCAACGGCGATAGTAAGCCCCAACAAATTCACTACCGTATTGAGTGGATTCTTTTTGAGGTTGCGAAATGCAATTGTTAAATAACTTTTGACCATTGAAATTGAGTTTTGACCTGACCTGAAAGATTGAAAAAAACGAATATTAGAGCTTCTGAAAAATCGCAGGATGTCCAGGGCATACTTGGCCTGAGCTGTCCGTTTGCCTTCTGATTCCATTCGTTCAAAATACAATTCACGAATGTCTCCGGTAATCTCTTCTACCAATTCTGGCTTACAGAACCAGTTGAGAAAGCGATCCATCCACTTTGGCGGTAAAGCTTCCATCACGAAAGTTTCAAATTGAAATTGGGAACCTTACTGTACAGCTGAATCTTCAACTGCATCAATTCTTCTAGTTTCTTCCTTCCGAAATCGGTTAAGACAAAGTACCGCTTCCTTCTGCCACCCCTGACTTGTGTGGCGCCACCCATTCCTGATTCGACCATGCCTTTTTTTTCCAGCCTTTTCAGTCCTTCATGGACCGCACTGATATTGGAGGAACGACCTGCTTCCTTTTCAATGTATTTCATTACGGCCACACCGTAGGCTTCATCTAAAAGAGAGGCTACCGCGATCAGAATGAGTTCTTCGAATTCTCCGAGAAAATCTCCTTTCGTCTTCATTTTATTTGTTATGCAAACGTGAATTTAATATATATGTTTCATATATGCATAATAAATGAATTTACACTTTTGTTATAAGCTAAGGGCTGGTTACACCAAATACATTCCCTTATCCCAGTATAGCCGCCGCTTTTGCGTGTTATCACCAACAGCAATTAAAATTGAGAATTCCTTGAATAGGCAATTCCCCTGTTTCATACCGGTGATAAAACCGGCATGGGCTTACGTTATGTTTTAGTTACTGTAGATACTAATCCTAATTAGGAATTGGACTTAATATTATTCCTTCACCCGAGTGTAGCTGCCGCTGTTGCGTATTATCACCAACAGCAATTAGAATTGAGAATTCCTTGAATAGGCAATTCCCCTGTTTCATACCGGTGATAAAACCGGCATGGGCTTACGTTATGTTTTAGTTACTGTAGATACTAATCCTAATTAGGAATTGGACTTAATATTATTCCTTCACCCGAGTGTAGCCGCCGCTGTTGTGTGTTATCACCAACAGCACTCTTGATGCTCTCTCCCGATGTTCGTACCAAAAAAATCAACCGGCATGATGAGTGAGAAATGGGAATTCTTCTGATTGATCAAAATAGAAAGAAGCAGAAGAATAGCGATAATTTTCAGGTAGATCACATAGTCCAGCTTTCACTGGGTTGTTATGAATATAGTCCAATTTTTGCTCGAAAACCCTGGGGCTATAAAGTTCAATCGAAAGCGGTTTTCGTTTCCAGAATTGGTACTTCCTATCACTTAGATTGACTTCAAATGACTTCAAGAATATCGGATCTTCATTCGCGAGAAGAAATCGCATTTGTTGGGCAGTGAATTTCAAAAAGTCTCGTTGGACATGTGATCTTAGATATCCAGGTCCCATTTGCCATATCAGATGTAAATGATTGGTCATGATCACGAATGCATAAAGTTCAATCCGCCTGTTCTCAACCAGATATGAGAGGCTATTAAGAATGATGTCCTTAAAAGCATCTTCTTTTAATAAAGGCTTCCAATCAAGGATGGATGCAGTAAAAAACTGTGGGTGTTCTTCCTTTAATTGCATATTGTAAGATAGTAATTCTACTCCGAATAAAATGCCGGTGATAACACCGGCATGGGCTTCCGTTCCGTTACTTTCTGTCTTAGTTACTATCGATATTGATCCTAATCAGGAATTGGACTTAACATCATTCCCTTATCCCGGTATAGCCGCCGCTGTTGTGTGTTATCACCAACAGCAATTAGAATTGAGAATTCCTTGAATAGACAACTCCTCTGTTTCATGCCGGTGATAAGACCGGCATGGGCCTTTTTTACTTTACGTATTAATTACTATCGATATTGATCCTAATCAGGAATTGGACTTAATATCATTCCTTGACCCTAGTGTAGCCGCCGCTTTTGCGTGTTATCACCAACAACTCAGAATTGAGAACTATCTGTTATGCTATATAACAGGCTAAGCAGACAAGTATCTGGTCATGATGATATTGATGTGATGCCATTCGTGACCAATAATGGATTTTAGAAATGAACTCAGGGCTATCTCTTGTTTTCCAGCAAAACCTTTATAGGCCAGCTGAGTAGCAGACAAAGTATTGATGAAGCTTAACGATGCTTGTCTGACCTGATAGAAATCGTGGATGAGTTGAGTTAAATTCAGTTCCTCAAATCGACTGTGATCCACCAGAGAGACCTGATCATATCCCCAAAGCACTACTGACTGTTTTCTACTCAGCAAGAAAGCTCTGAATATCTTGATTCGCTCGTGATCGGTGATATGTCCCACGAGTTGCTTGAGACTCCACTTGCCTGGTGCATACCGGTGATTTTCCATTTCATGATTGATAGAATTCAGAAAATCGAAAGTAGTTGTGGAAGAAAAAAGAGCAAGGTGATCTTGATCTTCTACTAATCCGTGATAATAGGGAAATCCATCTTTTGGCAGGTATTTCATCGTAATAATGAGGTCTCAATCAAATTCATGCAGATGTCGGAATATCATTAATTGTTTCGAGGTACAAGCTAAAACAAAAAAAGCTACCTGATTCTGGTAGCCTTTCATTTTGAGTTTTGACCTTAGGGTTGCTTCTATATTTCATCAACTGATTTCTTGTACATTCTAAAGAAGAAAAAAGGCAGAAATCCGAAACCGAATACAAGGAAACTTATAGCGAGCATTTCTCCTGCTCCCATAAGATGAAGCAGTTTCATGGAAATAGACAGTATGGCCAACCCCAGTGAAATCCCACCTAATATCCATTTCAATCGTTCGGACAGTACTTCTCTGGCGAGGTACTTATACTTATTAACCAGTAACAGTGGGAAAAAGATGAACACCAGCCCTATTCCTCCTGCCGTAAGCATTTCACTGGCACCAGGTAAATGAAGTGTTTTGAAAATGGCCCCTGCTGCCCAAAGAAGGGAACACAGGTAACCTGAGAGATAAGTCAACCTTTTCATAAATATGATTTTTGAGTAATTGAGTAAAAAAATGGTTTCTTTTTCGATTTCGTTGAGCCCATTTGGAGCCGTTTGGATCATCGCCACCTTTAATGCATCTTCAAATTCAGCTCCCTTATCCATCTGAATTTCGGTCAGGCAACACAAGTGGTCAATAAGATCCTCTTTCAAGCTCTTGTTCTTGATATTACTGGCTTCTACCTGATCAATGATGATCTGTTCCTGATCTTCCGTTATCATAAGGCTGGTGACGGTTTAAAGTCATTGAAAATCACCTGTTCGATGGTTTTGATGAAATCCTTCATCTCCTCGAGTAGTGTTTCTTTTTGTTCTTCTCCTTTTGAAGTGAGCTTGTAGTACTTACGTACCCGTTTTCCTATGCTCATTTCTTCATAAGTCAACAAGCCATCCTTCGTCATCTTGTGTAATGCCGGATAGAGCGATCCATCCTTCAAATGGATCTTGCCACCGGTCTGCTCCTTTACTTTCTGCGAAAGCTCATAGCCATACATTTTGCCATGCTCTGCCAGCAGCTTCAAAACGATGACCTCCAGGGTTCCTTTTAGTAATTCTTTTGAATACATAACGCAACAATACATCAATTATTGATATATAAAAAGTAAATACCTCAATATTTGATATATCAATATCCTAAGTAGGTCAAAAAGGTAGCATACGGGCTTCTAATGAGGTAATTCCCAGAGTTTCGTTGTTTTGGCTAATCCCAGGTGAATTGATATTCGCAGCTTCCTGGTTTTCGGGTAACAACTACATTGACGTTTCTGCCTCCCATGAGTTCAATGCCTCGTTCGAAATACCCAGCTGTGCTTTCATCATCTTCCAGGGTAAAGGAAGAATCTTTGAGCTGAAGATAGCCTTCCTTATCTCCTATTTTCTCATAATGTCCCGACCCATCACTGTAATAGATCTTTCTCACCGAGGGGTATCTTTTCAATACACGATGTGGATTGTCACCCATGATAAAGGTCTTATGAACACTCGTCAGATTTGCGTCAGCGGAAGCACGTCCTAAAGTGCGATAAACGCGAATCGGATTTTCAGGATCCGTGGCTTTGGCGATGGCTTCATCCAGGCGTGCATTTAGTGCCAACGGATAAAAAGAAAGCACAATAATGTTCCCGGTCAAAGTATTTCGATCTTCCTCACTGAGATGTGACAATACTTTTTGCCAGGTATCCTCCCCGAATCTCTGTTTCACAAACTCTATTCGAGCGCTGATAGAAGCGCCCTTGATGGCGGTAGACATGGGCGTTTTTTTAGGAATTTAGCCTTTCATAACCGCAATTCAAATGGTGGTTTTTGAAAATAAAAGTCCCTCAAAGCGAGTAGGATTATATGTGAAATTACCCTTGAAACGTACTCTTATAGTCACTTTTCGCGAGCTGTTTCCTTGCCTTTCGAATGCATTTCAATAGCTCTTCACGATGCTTGGCAGACTTGACCCATTGCGGCAAACGACTGATCTGACTCTTGTTAATGTTTGGGGTCCGTTCTCTTAAATCAGCCGACACATAAGCCTCCAAAAAGTCCAGATGTTCGAGGTTGTTTACATAAAGCGTTTCACCACAACACTCGATCCTTAGAAACAAATCGTACCTACTCCGGGATGGAATGGTATCACTAAAACCACAATGGATACACGCCAGTTTTTGAGGCAAAAGATCAATGGGTTTATCACAAGAAGGGCACGCCACAATGGTATGGCCTGCAAAATCACTGCGGTGTTTGCCCTGGTCCTGAAAGCGTTTCATGTGGCACAATACTAATAAAGAAGAGCTTCCCGATCCGCAGATTATTATTTTTCAAATACTGGATTTATATTCCAGATATAATTGGAATCCATGCAATGGCTACAGAGAAACAGTTACTTAAGAAAGCACAAGGGTACAATGACAGCAAGAAATACGATGAAGTTGTGAATCTCCTCACAAGGGAGATACTTGAACAACATCAAAGCGCTGATCTATATGCTGAAAAAGCCCAGGCACTTTGGCGCACAAATGATTTTGAGACCTCATTTCGAGTAGCGGAAGAAGCATTAAAATTGGATGCCGATAATGCAAAAGCAAACAATTATTTAGGTAACTATTACTCGGTCGCGAAGAATTCTCATTATCGTGCAATTGATTACTATTTAATAGCAATTAAAAGTGAACCAGATTATGTTACTCCTTTATGCAATTTGGGATATGCTTATCTCCGCCTTAAAAAAATTCCAGATGCTAAAGAGTATTTTGATCAAGCGTCTGACCTTGACAAAGACTATATACCTACATTCCTAGGACTGGCAGAATGGAATTATCAACTAAAAAATTATCACCGATCGGAGGAACTCCTCTTGGAAGCCTTGGAAAAAGACCCAAATTACCCCGATGTATACAACAGCTTAGGTGTCATCATGGCTGCTCAAAAATTGTTTGCTAAGGCCATTAAAAATTACGAAAAAGCTATTAGTCTAGACTCAAAACAGTACAGAGCACGATATAACCTTGGAAACATTTATAGGCAACAGAAGAATTATAAAAAATCCATTGAATTATATGAAGAGGCCATATCGCTAAATCCTCAATATGACCTGGCTTACAATAATCTGAGTCTATCTCATATGGGATTGAAGGAATATGATAAAGCAATCAAAATTTTGAATAAAGGACTCCTAACGAATCCAAAAAACCCTCAGATGCATTTTAACCTTGGTGAGGCATACTTTGCAAATAAGCAGTTTCAGGAGGCTCTGCCAAACTATAAGAAGATGCTTGACTTAGTAGAACAAGATTCAGACTATCTTGTATCAAGGGCCCGGGATAAAATAGCAGAAATACATAAGTCTTTGAAAAATGCTGATTATAGCCATGTCAGCGATCTGGTCACTCAAATTAAAGAGTTACTCCTTTTCAAAGATCAATGTGTAACACACTACACTGGTTTAACTGTTGCTAACTATCTAGTTCTCGAAAAAAGTCCATTAAGGTTGTCAGAAGGTGCCTTTCTGAACGATACATCCGAAGGTCGAGAATTGTTCAAATTCCTACCACCATTATTGCAGACTCACTCAAATCAAGGAACAGTAGCTACGCCATTCACCCAAAAGCCATTCATTGGGTCATTTGTAGCAGAATCCAAACATGATGATCTGACACTTTGGCGAATGTATGGCAAAGAAGATAAGGAAGAAGCTCGAGGTTGTGCAATAACGATTGAGCGAAAGAATCTCCTGGATGAAATCAAATCGATGCTGTTGCCCAATGAGGATAAATCAACTACAGAAAATAACGAGGAGGAATTACGTTTTTACCGAGTGGCTTATATTGATAAGACCACTAAATCCAAATTCGTAGTTCCCGGCGCCAGATCGAAGGACGTTGAAGTATTAAATGAATGTATGAACGACTTGTCCGCGAAAATTAAAGCCTTTAATATGAACAGACCCAGTGATCAAGACAAATTAGATGTGCTTGAGTTACTGAATGAAATTGCCTATCTCTTCAAAAGCGTAGAATATCAATACGAGCAAGAAATTAGGTTGATCATAAAAGGTATTGGTTTTGAAAAAATTGTAGACACTCAATTTACTCCACCAAAGGTCTATATCGAATTAGTTCCACTAGATAAACTCATTTCAAAAATAACACTTGGTCCTAAAGTAGAAAGAGCAGAAGAGTGGGCCGCATCATTTCATTACCACCTTGGAAAGGTAGGCCTATATCCCGAAATTCTGACTTCAAGACTCCCATTCAAATAAATCAAGAAACGTAACTCGGACACAACCCAAAAACAACTAACCTTGCCACATGCTCGGACTTCATCGCAATGTTTGGTTACTTTCAGCTGCCCAGGCACTATCGCTTACGGTCAATTCCACGATCGTTTTTGTGGGTGGAATCGTAGGTTCACAGCTGGCGCCAAAGGAGGAAATGGCTACGCTGCCAGTGGCATTAACGATTGTGGGCACGGCACTTTCCACGATTCCTGTAACCCTGTTTATGCGAAAAATGGGTCGTAAGCGTGCCTTTACATCAATGCTTCTATTTTCAATAGTCATTGCTTGTCTCGCTGCTTACATGCTAAACATTGGATCATTTTACGGATTTTGTGCCAGCACCCTGCTCTTAGGGGTCACCAATGCGGGGGTCATGCAATTTAGGTTCGCGGCTATCGAAAGTGTTTCCCCCTCAGACATTCCAAAAGCCGCTTCTTTTGTTTTGTTAGGGGGGATTGTTGCAGCCTTTCTGGGACCGGAGTTGGCTGTTCGTGCCAAGGACTTGCTAAGTACAGAATTCAGCGGTTCTTTTTTGGTTTTGGCCGTCATGTTTGGGCTCACTTGCCTTATCCTTCAGGGTTTCGTCAATCCACAAATGGAAGTAACGGCTGGAGAGGAAAAACCCAGGCCTCTACAAGCGATTATCAAACAGCCCATCTTCTGGCTTGCACTCTCGGCAGGAGCCATAGGTTATGTGATCATGACCTTTGTAATGACGGCCACACCGGTCAGTATGCATGTGATGGATGGCCATTCGCTGGAAGACACCAAATCCGTGATCCAGAGTCATATTGTCGCCATGTTTCTACCCTCCTTATTTACGGCATGGATCATTCGAAAACTGGGTATAAAATGGATGATGGTCGTAGGACTCCTCTCCTATCTGGTTTGTGTAGGAATTGCCTTCCTGAGCCATGACCTGATCAATTATTGGGTTGCCCTGATTGCCCTTGGAATAGGCTGGAATTTCCTCTTTGTGGGAGGCACGACATTACTACCCCAAAGCTACAAACCGCATGAACGTTTCAAGGTACAGGCCTTAAATGAATTTGTGGTATTTGGTTCTCAGGCTACTGCCGCTTTGACAGCCGGTTGGTTCATTTTCGCCTTTGGATGGGAAACGCTACTCGCTGTTGTGATTCCGATTGTTCTTTTTCAACTGGTGGTGATATTCCGATTAGGAAAAGAAGCAAAAGCTTAATCGACCTTCTTCGCTATTTGTACCAGATAAAAACGAAAGGCTACCCTTTTTAAGAGTAGCCTTTGATTAACTTCATCAAATAGTAGAGGTCGAATTCATATCCGGATATTCGACATCTGTCAATCCCGGAATATGCATATCAGCCACTACCTTATTCTTATCTGCAAACTCCGGCACTAACCAGAATCCAACGGTATTGGATAACAGCTCCGAGATATTTTCGAATGAATATTGGCATCGCTGCATGATCTGATAAATCAAGTCTGATGGATTCGACAAATCCGTTGGGTAATCGTAATCACCAGGCCAGCTTACGGTTGATTTACCTGCTACCCCCAGGCCAACTTTCTTGATACCATAATTCTCAGGAAAATCGTAAAGTCCCGACATGGCCGCCGAAGCCGTCTTGCTTCGATAATACAATCCACTCCAAACCACACTGGCATAGTAGCCGTGCTCAAAAGCTGTAAGGTCACGTGGTTCACCTTCCAAGTCCAGAATGGGCGCGTAACCAGGTATCACGATCTGTTCGTTAGGCAGGTCTCCTCCAGAAAGTGTATTAAGCATCGCCACGAACCAGTTGGTGTCTTGCATCAAGCCGGCTGTAAGATTTCCCATATTAAACCTCCTGGCCCCTGCTTCATCCTGTGATTTAGGCTGGCCATACTTTGAGAAGTAATAAATCTCTCCAGGGAAAGACTGGATCACAACTCTCGCACCTTGCCAATCTTCTTTGGTAAAGTTTGAGAATACCTCTTCATATACCTTAACTGCGGAACCTAGCGCCGCTAGCATGAAGGTAGATACCATGATATTTTCATAGCCTCCACCATCAACATCACGCTGTAGAAAATCGGATTGCATCTTGGAATCAATGGAATTTTTATCACTGAGATCAATTTCATTGATAAAGTCAGTAGCAACATTACAAGCATGATTGACCATCTTCTGGATTTGCGCTTCCCAACTTTCGTAAGTCGTCACTCCGGAAGCTTTAAGTCGCTCCAGCCAGTGTGTCCCTGAACCATCCAGGGGAACCGCATTTAGCTCCGAGACTTCCGCCACGTAATCTTTGAGTTGATCGACCAGATTTTGAAGTACGGTCGTGTCATAATCATTGAGTAACAGGTAATTGAGGGACATGATTGCCGGGCCAACGTGTGAAACTGCAGTCATTTCATAAAACCCACTCAACCAACTCGATCGGAAATCCGCACTGTAAAGCAATTTCGCTTCTGTCTTTGTTGGGTCCGAATACTCATACGCCATTACATGGGTATTGTTAATGATGACCAGTGGTCCCGTGATGCCTACTCCACCCTGAGCGGCCTTCAAAAGTGTATTTCCGACGGTATCCTCTCCATTATGAAGTCCGGTGTAAGTATGATACAATCCTACAAACGGCAGCGGGCAATAGTACTTTTGCGTCATTTTCAGGACCAGTGCCCCATCTTGACTATCGGTGGTTGTAAGCGCATTGCTATCTCCTTCCGCCAGCCAGGTATCACTGTCTGCAAACTTGATCCGAACACTCGTATCGTCTACCGTTTCTAATACGAAATCTGTAGTGCTCGTGTCTTCAGTATTGGCCCTGCTCACCTTTACAAATTGTGAGCCATTGTATCCAAAATTGGTCCTGTCAGAGTTTGCAGGGCGTAAATTGACGGAATCTCCATTATCCACCACCACCAATAAGGCAGCATCCAGTTCCGCTTCTACAGTGAAATCAGTGGTAATTTCAGTCAGTTCGTAATGTGGCGTAACCGCATTACCCTCTGCATCGCTCGTAGCTCCATTGTAGGAGACGTAATACGTGGTATCTTCCTTCTGGAAGACATACGCAAAGTATTGATTCGACATGTCTATGAATTTTGTTGTATAGCATGAAATTAGCTATCTGTAACAAAAAAAGGAAACGTAAAGCACTTAATCTTTTTAAGAATTTTCCGCTATGCAAGACCTATCGAACGGCACATTGCTAATAAAACAAGTCAACGGATTCCTAAAGGCATTAAATCAGTTTAGAGATCTTCTTACTTATCAAGTGCCAATCCCAAAGCTCCTGAAATCTGGTAGCTGCTCAATCCATCTGAACGATAGTAGCGACCAAACCGGACATTTAATGAACTTAGTTGTGTTGACCATTTGAAAAATGGAAAATTGGCCAGTCCGTTCAACGGTTTCCAGCGAATGCCAGCTCCAAAGTGGTGGCTATCAAAGGAAGAAAGATCAAAATCCGAAGTATAGAATTCACTGATCTGCAAATGTCCCTTGAATGGAGCGAAGAACTCCGAGCCACTTTGATTGTGGTATCTGTAAAATCCATAAAGGCTAAAAAACGTACTCAGTTTTCCGATCGATTCCAGTCGCAAGGTTGTAGAGTGAATCCCAAAATCATCCCAGTATTGGCGTCCCCAAAGTTTCAGGATCAATTGAGGCACCGGGAAGAAATTAAGCTGTCCGGTAATGGGAAACTTGATTCTACTACCTGGTAATTTTTCAATTCTGGGCAATTCTTCTTCCACGAAATAAGCCCTGTGAAATGGCGTAGATAATAACCCTTCCTGATAGGTCAGGCTGGTAGAAATACTTCCTCTGATTCGGGGGGTTAATATCCCCGCATAAGTCATAGCCACAGAATATGAGTTTCTCTTATCATCGGTTGGCAATAAGGCAGAATCAGTTCTGAGTTCTTCAGGAAAAATCATGACCCAGTCATCGAAGAAGGCGCTCCCGCTCAAGGTCAGGCTTCCGTTAAGGTCTTTTCGATACCGCGTCCAACTTAATTGGAGGCCTTTGCTCGAATAATCGGACTCTCCGGATCCACCAACAGAGAACTTCCAGTATTGTCGCGTGTAGGGATTGACTTTTTCATAATCAAAGTAGAGCTGGACCCGGATGTCAGATTTGGAAGCGGAGGTCTTGCTGTCAATTTTATCTGTTGAGGCAGAAGTGTAATAATTGACATTGGGGCGAAAAGTGATCCTTCTGGCTGAATCCACAGGCATTCGGACCACCACTTTGTAATCCTGATCAGTTAGTTGTTCTGTGCCTAAGCCACCCGTTACTACGGAATGATTGCCTTCTTGCTCATAGTATCCAAAAAGGAAATCCACATCGATCTTCGTCGTGTCAAAAAGGAGAGATTTTTCATATTGAAGGGTGTCTTGAGCATTTAGCGCATCAAGCATCAGGGATGACAATAAAATCATCAAAGCACACTTCAAGAACCTCAGCGTGACACAAGGCATCAATTGCAGCCGCATCCTCCTCCTGTTTCTCCCACTTCGATCCCTCCAGAAGCACCTTCACGATAAAGTTGAAAATGGTCGAAGCAATCCGTTTTATGACCAGCAATGTTCATTTCTTCGTCATTAACAAATGTCTTCTGGTAGCTTTTGACGGAAGCACAACTATAAAGCAGGCAAAAAACCAGGAGCAGGCTAATATTCCTCCAAAACGATATTTTCTGATGCAAATTTATTTCCATGTTGATCGATAATGATCGCCTCAATTCCATTCAATTTATTGATCAGCGTCAAGCCATCTACTCTCCCTAACACACACACCACCGTCGCCAGCGCATCCGCCAGTTCAGCACTCGGACAGATAACAGTTGCGCTCGAAATCTCCTGAACAGGCCTCCCATTTCGTGGATCGATAATGTGACTGTAGCGCTCTCCATTGTAAAGAAAATACTTTTCATAATCGCCTGAGGTAACGATGGCTTTATTTTTTGTGGGTAAATACGCTATGACTGCATCCGGATCTTTAGGATCTGAAATACCAATGACCCAATCCGAACCATCAGGTCTGCTGCCCCAGGTCGTTAAATCTCCTCCGGCATTGATGCATCCTGCCTGAATGCCCATCTCCAGCATCATGGTCTTGGCACGATCTGCGGCATATCCCTTGCCAATGGCTCCGAACCCTATTTTCATGCCCTTTTTACGCAGCATAACGGTCTGATCATCAACATTTAAAGTGATGTTTCGGTAATCGACCAGTGGAATATTCAAGTCGATCAGTGAATCTGCCGGAAAGGTGATTTCTTCCTTATTAAAATCATATAAATGATATATCCCGCCAAATGCCAGACTAAATGCTCCCTGCGTCAGATCACTCACCTTTTGGGCTCTGCTGATTAACCCAAACATTTCTTCAGGAACATAAACGGCCTTTTTTCCTGCCTGACGATTGATTTCCGAAGTGAAGCTTTCTGCCTGCCAACTCGAGATCATGTTCTCAATTCGTCGAATCTCTTCCTCCGCCCGGGCAACCGCTTGCCACGCCATTACTTCATTTTCGTGGGCTGCGATCAATTCGAATGCGCTGCCCATCAATAGCAATTCTTTCTTTGCAATGGGTGATTGAGCTAAAGCAAAATGAAACGTCAAACTCAATATCAAAAGCGATCTCCACCTCATTTTGTCAATCGGTAATTGAGTCCAAGCCACAAGCCATAAGAGAACAATTCATGTCGCTCATTAGGAGCTTGCTCTATTTCCGGCAGAATGATCTTCTTTTCATAATTGATCCCCAGTAACCAGGCCCATCGTTTCTTAAAATAAAACTGATTGATCACGTCGGCACTCCACATCCACTGTGTTCCGAAATTGTCCTGCAATTCCAGCTCTGTATCAAGGAAAAAAGTCCCCACACCAATGCCCAGACCAAACTTGTATTTTGGTGTAGCCACGAGATAATGGGTCAGTTTGAGTTCAATATCTGTAATAGGAAAACTACGATCTGAAATCGTCAAACGCCTTTGGCGGCGGGTATTATCTTCAAAAAGTTCCAGTCGCTCTTCGCTCCACCATTCTCGTGAAATACCAGAATATATACGCCACTTTTCTGTTTCCAAGTACAAACCAGCCGCAACTATCGGAACACGAATATTATCAGTTCTATCCCAGCCCAGGCCATCACCTCGATTGTACCGCCACCAGGTCAGGTTGTTACCTACTTGTACATTGATCCCTACTTCAGGATTGGGAACTTGTGCAAAACCAAGAAACCCCGTAATCAAGATCAATAAGGTAACCGTAAACCTCATTCAGTGGCTTTTCGAATGGAATCCAGAAACTCGTCGCGATCGATGGTGCCTTCTGCTTTTATGATCACCTGCTCTGTTTCATTCAACAAAAGCACAAAAGGAAAAGTACCCGATGGATTGAACTGTTGGATCAGTTTTTCATTCTGTCGAATGACTTCTACGGCAGGCTTGTTCTTCTTTTTCCTGGGAAAATCCGCTTTGTAAAGCGCCAGCCTACTGGCAGCAAGTTCCTGAAATTTTGGATCCTGTAAGACCTGCTGATCAAAGAGAATACAACCTCGACACCAGTCGGAACCACTAAAGACCAGTAATACATTCTTATCCTCCTCTAAGGCTTGCGCTTTCGTTTCAGTCCAGGTCAGATCTTGCCCTAAAAGTCTGATCGAAATCATTCCGAAAAAGAAAAACGCTGCTAATCTACTTGTCAACATGGTGGTGTTTTGATATCCGTAAGCATCAGCGCAAACATAAGTAGCGTTTGATACTTACTGAAGTCCGATACAGATAATCAGTACATCAATGCCCTAAGAACTTGCACAACAGTATGAAATACGATTTTCTACCAAAATTTTAGTTTATACAACTAATTAATTAGTTTTAAAACTAAATCGATAGTTCATGAGTACGTTACGTCTTCTTCTCCGCATATTTTACCGTCAGCCATTCTTCCGTATTTGGAACTTATTGGGCATGATATTGGGGCTTACGGCCTTCTTTTTGATCAACATTTACACCTATTATCAGGTGAACTTTAACCAGCAGCACGACAACTATGAAAGACTGTATCGACTTACTACCAAAATAAGCAACGCCGGAAACGAAACACACTTTGCCATCTCTCCAAAAATCGGCGCTCCACAGATCACCGAATTCTTCGCTGAGGTAGAAGGTTACTGCCGAACGAATCGTGAACCAGGCACCATAAGAATCAACGAACGACGATTCGAAGGGCAATCCATATTTGCTGTTGACAGTACATTTTCCGAAACCTTTAATGTGAAGGTTCTGGCTGGTAATCTTGATGAAACGTTGACGGACCCAAATGCTGTGGCCATTACCGACTCAGCGGCAATCCGTTTTTTTAATCGAACAGATGTAATCAGCCAATTCATCAATATTGAAACGGGCAGGGTCTCAAAACGTGTTCGAATAGGTGCAATCTTACGTCAGCCTCCTCCCAACACCAATATTCAATATGATGCGGTGATCAATTTCCAAAATGTGGAAGAAACATTCGGTCCCTCACATGGACATGTCGGTGCTATTAACAGTTTTCTGCTCATCGATCCTCAAAACATAACCGCAATAGAAGAAAGGCTTCCAACATTTTACGAAGCGCAATTAGATGGGCTCAATGGCATCATTAGCTACATTTTTCAGCCCTTTAGTGAAATGTATTTCGACAATACACTCACTTACGACCTAGGTGTACGGGGCAATCGCACGAACGTCAATATTCTGATCGGGTTATCTGTTTTCCTATTGGCCCTTGCCGGCTTGAATTTCATGAACCTGTCCACGGCCGCCGCAGTAAGTCGTCACAAGGAAATGAGCATCCGAAAAGTACTGGGCGATAGCAAACGACATATCATCACGGAGGCTTATTTTGAGACCTTTCTAACCATCTTCATGGCATTCGTGCTTAGTCTTCTATTCTCAGGCTTACTTGCTCCATGGCTTGATGATTTTGTAGGACTTCCACTCTCATCAATTCCCATACTTAGTCTGGAAATTGCGCCGTATTTGACCATTCTGCTCGTTGCTCTGTCATTGTTTTCGGGCACTTACATGGCATTCTATTTATCAAAGCACGCCAGCATTGTCCATCGCCAAAATCAATTCAACAAAGGTCTTCGTGTCAAGAAAGTCCTTATGACGCTACAGTTCTTAATCACTTCCATCGCCTTGTCCAGTGTATTTCTGGTGAAAGACCAATTGAATTTCCTGAAGACAAAAGACCTGGGCTACAATAGTGATCAGGTTATGAGCATTGTCATGAGCATTCCCGGAACGGATTTGTCCACAAAAAAAGCATTGCAGTCTGAATTGGAGAACCTTGCAGGAGTCAGTCACACCACACTGACCCTCTCTCAATTGAGCTTTGAAATGCCCAGGTTACCATTTGTAATGGAGAAAGATTCGGCGCAAAACTTTCAGGTGCTCAATTATCATGAAGTAGATGAAGGTTTCATGAGCACGTTCCAATTAGAATTGCTTTATGGTCGGCCTTTCGAGTCCGGCGATTCTGCTCGCTTCATGGTCAATGAGTCCGCGGCAAGAAAGCTTGGTTTCACTGACCCTGAAAGGATCATTGGACAACAGCTAAACATGGGTGGGCAATCCGCGATTGTGGGTAGTGTTATCGGTGTTGTACCCGACTTTCATTTCGAGAGCCTTCATTTCCTTATCCAGCCACTGATTTTGTCGATGACTAACCGGGAAAGAAGGAATTTCCTGAGTATTCGATTAGACGAGTCATCGGATGCTACCCTGGATAACATTGCCGAGGTTTGGAACAACGTGTTACCAGACGCGGAATTTGACTATCGATTCCTGGAAGAGATCAACGAGAATCAATATCGTAATGAAGAAAGACTAAGCGATCTACTCGATTATTCAACATTGATCGTAGCGATCATTTCTGCGATGGGCATCATGGGATTAACACGATTCATAGCGCAGGACAAAGTTCGTGAAGTAGGAATCCGAAAAACATTGGGGGCCTCCATGTCTCACATTTCGTGGCAATTCTGTAGGCCGCTGACCTATATCGTCGTAATTGGAAACCTGATCTCAATCCCGGTTGTCTGGCAATTTGGCATGTCATGGCTGGAAAATTTCCCATTTGCCATTTCAGTGACTCCCATGTTTTTTGCCATCTCACTTTTGATCAGTATCGGATTATCCATTTTGGCCATTGGTCACATCATTTGGAAAGCCGCTCATGCCGATATCATTGCTTCACTACGACAGGAATAGTCATAAGAAGTCATAATGTGTTCCGGGAATTGGCATCATTGAATGGTACAAATTCCCGGCTATTCGCGGGTTATGTGACGCAAGGGGCTATAACAAACCTCCTTCCCTATCGTTGGATCATTATGCGTCAACTCAAAATATTCTTTTGGCAATGTGCCGGAGCTCACCGTCCTGTACTTGAAAATTGCCCATCTGAAGCCAGCAAATACACCGGAATTGGTGCTACCATCTTGTTTACAGGAATTTTTGCTGCCCTTGCCGGTGGCTATGCTTTATACACCGTTTTCGACAATTACTGGATTGCCACCCTATTTGGGATATTATGGGGGTTGATGATCTTCAATTTAGACCGATTCATTGTTTCCAGTATGCGAAAAAACGGGAACCCGCAACGGGAATGGCTGATGGCAGCCCCCAGACTGGCCCTGGCTGTGATCATTTCCATTGTCATTGCCAAACCTCTTGAGTTGAAGATCTTCGAGAAAGAAGTTGATTCAGAAATCACTCACATGATCCAGGAAGACCTGCAGGCGCAAGAACAATCCATTAAGGAACGGTATCAGGAATCCAAGGAGCGGTTAGCTGCTGAGATCGCTTCCTTAAAACAAGAAATCATAGCCAAAACACAAACACGAGATGAATTGAGGAAGCTCGCTCAACAGGAAGCAGATGGTACCGGGGGAAGCAAAAAACGGAATCCTGGGCCAATCTATCAAATCAAAAAAGCGGATGCTGATCGTGTGGATGCTGAATTAGCTGAACTCACAGCTACCAATCAAAAACTGATGAATGAGCGACAAGCAACATTAACTGGAATTGAGCAACAAGAAACCGCGGAACTTGAGGAAATCACCAAAAGTAAACTGTCCGGTTTGGCTTCCCGCATGGAAGCCGTGGATCGATTAACGAAGAAGAGTGAAGCCATCGCCTTGGCACACTGGTTCATGATGCTCTTGTTCCTTGCCGTTGAAACCGCTCCCATCTTTGTGAAACTGATTTCCCCCCGTGGACCTTATGATTTTGTACTCAAAAAAGAGGAATATGGTGTGGAAGCCGCCTACTACGAAGACCTGGCTAAAGTCAATGCCATGATTAAAAAACGAGCCAACAAACTCACTGATGAAGAAATCGAATACGTGCAAAACAGGCTAAAACTGAGCTTGGAGGGCACTTAATATTTACTACCGTTCGATTGAGCCGAATAACAAATTCTTTGACCTTTTTCAGGAAGTGATCAGATAATCATATGATCAACTTTGGACCATCATTTTTTAAACATTGTCCAATGAAAAGAGTCATAAATACTGAACACGAAATCAAAGCACCTGTAGACAAAGTCTGGCAGCTGATCGCCCAGGGAGACGGAGTGGAATCCTGGATACCGATCATTAAGTCATCGAAAATCGACCAGGGTAATCGCAGGTTTTGTGAAATGCACGAGGGTGGTGATCTGGAAGAAACATTTCTGATTTCAGAAGCCAAACGAACCTTTATGTACAGCATTGATAAGCAAGAAGCGTTTCCGGCAACCAACATCGTAGGTACGATAAAAGTAGAAGCCATTGATGAGAATCATACCCGGCTATTTTGGGACGTTGAAATGGATGTTGAAGGAGGTGAAGAAACATTCTCGGAACTAAAAAGTAAGATCGTACAGGTCTATACCCTTTCAGCTGCTCAATTGAGTGAGGTAGCCTAAGTAATTCGCAAAGAGCGACTGAAAAGCGATTGGTTAAATCAGGTAAATGGTTCGCTTCTGAGGTCGCTCTTCCTTTTTTTGATGCCTCTATTTATGGAATTCCAACAGGTCATGCATCTCAATAAGAAAAAGTACCATGAGAGCATACCTAATTCTCTTCCTTTCTCTTGTCCCATTGATGAGCAGCAGGGCACAAGACTTCAAGGAAGTCACACTTGAAACAACCCTCACCGAAGCAACTGTATTTATTGAAGGAGCACAAATCACCCGAACCGGTCAAATTAACCTTCCTTCGGGAAGAACTGAATTGATCTTATCAGCTCTTTCCTCCTACATTGACAAACAAAGCATACAGGTAAAAGCTGAAGGGAACTTCACCATTTTGTCCGTGAATCACGATTTGAATTATCTCTCATCCGATGATGATTATGATAAAATCGAGGCATTCCGGCAGGAGATCAAACAATTGCAAAGGGAGATCGATCTTAATATTCTCCGACTGGAAGTGCTGGAAGAAAAAGAAAGTTTGCTTCAGGTCAACAAAAACATCAGTGGCGAAGCAAGCACTGATCTGAATCACTTGAAGGAAAGTGTCCTTTTTTACGATGAACAATTCACAAAGATCAAAACAGAGACCTTTGAAATCGAAGCCAGGAATGAAGAACTAGAAGACCGGAAATATCGCCTTGAACAACAAGTCGCCAGCATAAATAGTACGAAAGATAAGCCCAAGGGAGAAATCATGATTCGCCTGGAAGCCACGACCGCCACATTAGGGAAATTCACAATCACCTATCAGGTTGAACATGCGGGTTGGTTCCCAAAATACGACCTACGGGTTTCGAGTATCAATGATCCACTGGCACTATGCTATAAAGCAGAAATCTATCAAAAAACAGGTATCAACTGGGACAATATAAAGCTCCGTTTATCCAATGGCTCCCCCAATGAAAGTGGGCTGGCTCCTGAATTAACAACCTGGTACCTGAATTACGACAGAAATACCATCTATCAACCGTTCCATCGTGGCAATATTCAATATGGTGTTGGGCAAGTTTCCGGAAGGGTCGTTGACGAAGAAGGAGGCCCCATCCCGGGAGTGAATGTGATCCTAAAGGGCTCAACCGTCGGGACCACTACTGATTTTGATGGAAACTATTCCCTGGCCGTACCGAACGATGCAGAGTTATTGATTTTCTCTTTCATTGGTCTCAATTCTCAGGAAGTCCCCATTACGTCACCTAATATCTCAGTCAAAATGAACGAAGACGTCCAGGAGTTATCAGAAGTAGTTGTCTCCGGGTATGCTTCCCAAAAACCCGGTTTAAAGATCAGAAGACTTAGTCGTATCAAGCATGATCAAACAGAAGCCAACTTCCTTACTACCAGGGTCACTGAAAATCAAACTACGTTTGAATTCGAAGTAGATGAGCCATATTCCATCCAGTCCAAAGGAAGTAGGTTAACAGTGGATCTAACAACCTATGAGATTGACGCAAATTACGAATACTTTGCCTCACCAAAACTGGACAAAGATGCCTTCCTGATGGCTTACATCACGAATTGGGATCAGTACAACTTACTGGAAGGCGAAGCTAATCTCTATTTTGAAGATACTTACGTCGGCCGATCCATACTCAATGCGAAAGCCCTGACCGACACGTTAAGCATATCCATGGGAAGAGACAAAAGCATTGTGATTGGCAGAACCAAGGTTGACGATTTCACCAGAATACAGACCATTGGTAGCAATCAAATGGAAAGCAGAGGTTACCAGATCCTGGTACGAAACAAGAAAAACCAACCAATCCATTTGAACCTCACGGACCAGATTCCTGTCGCGGCAATCAGTGCGATTTCGGTAGATGTCAAGGACCTTTCTGGCGCCAAATTGGAGGAATCAACCGGTTTGATCAAATGGAAAATGGAGTTAATGCCACAAGAACAAAAGGAAGTAACGTTTGCCTACACCGTGAAATACCCGAAAAAAGAATGGGTAAATGTAGAATAGTAAAAAACACAGGCAACCATGAGACCTCTTCATTTCGTAATGCTCCAAATTCTAATGGATGCTCGAAATGAAAAGGATGAACAAGAAATATTATCTGGTCGTTGGGGTCTTGGTTGCCGCCTTTATTTTAACCAGTTGTGCCAATAATGACACGGAGGAAATAACACTTGATGATGATTCAAATACTTTGGTTGTAAGCTACGGCAATGCATTGAGTGACCAGGTCCTCAATGGAGACGGTAACGGGATTGATAACTACTTTCGGAACAGTGGGGTCGTGATCAATGAAGTCCCTAACACCTATTTCGCGGTTAATGGAGTCCACCCAGTGAATAATGGTGATTACTCGTCTTACTACACCAAGTCGATCGTAGAAGCATCCCTGGAAACCGATGAGATCATCAATGTTTGGTCTTTTGATGCCAATACCCTGGGACGTGAAGTGGACATGGAAGGGCTGACTTTTGCGGAAGGAACGGACAAACTTTACATAGGTGACGAGTATAATTTCATTTATGAGCTGGACCTTTCCAGTGGTGAGGTGACCCGAGAATGGGATTTGGCCGATATAGGTCTGAACACGGCTACAGATCGGGGTATTGAGGCCATAACTTATCTCGATGGATATTTCTATGCGGGTATTCAGGAAGAAACAAGAATCTATCAGTTAGATCTGCACCTGGAAGCCACAGATCCTGAAGACAACAATTATCAAGCGGTTACTTCTATTGCTTCATTTGACACGAATAACCCACCAAGTGGTCTATTCGGAGCGAATGATGGTAGCCTATATATGGTTGCTTTTGGCGGAGGAACCGCCAGTCAAAGCATTTACAACTATGCAACGGACGGCACGCTGAACTGTACCATTACACTTAGTTCAGATATTGGTCTGGTACGACCAGATGGTATTTTCATAGATAGCAGTGAAGCGTACGTTTACATAGCTGATTCTCAGGGGGCTTTGAACGGAAGATCTGGCATGTATCGTCTGGAAATGAGTGCTTTATCCTGCAATTGAATTACGACACAGTTTTCTTCATTTAATAGATTAGGGTCCCTTCCGGGGACCTTTTTTTGTGCTATTACTTAATAGCTCCCGCTTTTCAGCCTAGATTTACTCAAGTCCAGATAATCAGTCTCGTTGCCTTCAAATCCAATCATTCAGTACAATAAACTACATGAGCTTTACGAAGCACTGGGAACACCCATTGCACAGGATGCTGAATTCACCATTCACAGCCTGCTGGACATTCATACTACGCCCTCTTTCCAATCACCTGTCTTTAGGGCCAATTATTACTCATTTGTGTTTATCAGATCTGGCGAAGGCAACTACACCACCGATGAGCAACGTTTTGAGTATCACGACCGAACAGTCTATTTCACCAATCCGGGTCATTTGAAATCTTTTGAATTCTATCACCTGGAAGATGCACATCTGGTGACCTTGAGTGAATCCTTCCTAAAGAAAAATGTACACAAGGACATATTTGATCAATTTCCATTTCTTTTGGCAGAAACGATCCCTCCACAAGTATTTGATGATCAAGGTTTTGCAGAGATAGAACTGTTATACAATCAAATCCTACGCGAGTATCAAAATGAGTCTGAACATAAATTTCGTATAATTGGAAATCTCTTTGTAGTCATCTTATTAAAACTCAAAGAGCAATTCTGGTCTGATTATCAGCCCCTGGAAGAAGGCGATCGCAGTTCACAAATTGTGAAAAACTTCAAAACACTACTTGAACAGCATTACCGGGATCTTACGGAAGGACAAATCAATTATCAATTCAAAGCCAAAGATTACGCCCGTGAGTTAAACCTCCACCCTACTTATCTGAGCACCGTCATTAAAACCAAGACAGGAGTACCCGTATCTCAATGGATTGCAGATAAGACCCTTAATCAGGCCAAAGCACTACTCACGCATGCTCCTGCTTCGATTAAAGAAATCGGATATCAGTTAGGGTTTGCCGAAACCGCCCACTTCAGCAATTTCTTTAAGAAAAACACAGGCCATACACCAACACAATTCAGAGAAATACTTGGCAAAAACTGATCATCTGATCATTTTGTAATTCTTCCTTAAAATTTCGCAAGTGCATGCCTGACGCTTGACCTCAATTTTGATTCATCAAAATCAGACAAGAAAAATCATGAACAAAATTGCATTAATAACAGGTGGAAGCAGGGGATTGGGAAAAGATATGGCCATTGCCCTTGCGGACAAGGGAAATGATATCATCATTACTTATCACTCCAGGGAATCAGAAGCCCGATCAGTCGTTGAGTGGATAGCAGGAATGGGCCAAAAGGCCACCTATCTTCAGCTGGATGTATCTACCCTGGAGCACTATGATACGTTTATAGCCGCTTTAAAAACCAAACTGAAGGACCACTTTGATCGTGATTCTTTCGATTACCTCATCAATAATGCCGGAATTGGAATTCACGCGCCATACACGGAAACAACAGAAGAGCAATTCGACCTTCTTATGAATGTCCATTTAAAATCAGCTTTCTTCCTGACACAAAAAGCATTGCCCATTTTGAATGATGGAGGGGGGATTGTCAATGTATCTACCGGACTGGCAAGGTTTAGCCTTCCCGGATACGATGCCTATGCCGTGATGAAAGGAGGAGTGGAAACGCTGACCCGATACCAGGCAAAATCTTTGGGAGCTCGCGGCATTAGATCCAATGTGATCGCTCCGGGGGCAATAGAAACGGACTTTGGTGGAGGCGTAGTACGGGACAATCCTGAGGTCAATGGTTTCATCGCTTCTCAAACTGCCTTAGGTCGTGCTGGATTAGCAGACGACATTGGGGGTGTGGTCGCATTCCTTTGTTCAGACGAAGCGAAGTGGGTCACTGGCCAAAGACTAGAGGTCTCTGGTGGCATGTTTTTGTAATCCCAGTCCATTCAAACCGCATCAAATCCCGGCACAATGCCGGGATTTATCATTAGGTTCTTTTAAGCATTACTCATATCGCAACTTTGTGGCAGGATTCGACCTGGCTACTTTTGATGTTTGCCAAAAGATGGAGAAAAAGCCGACAGTGAAAAGAAATAAGATGCTGATCAACACTTCTACAATTCCCAATCCTGTGCCATGGCGAATCACAAAATACAGGAATATTTTATCGTAGAACACGTAGGAAAAAGGAATCGCGATCAATGCTGAAATACTGATTAACTTGATGAAATCTCTGGTCAATAGCACATATAAACTCGAATTGGAAGCTCCCATGATCTTCCTCACGGCAATTTCTTTGGTGCGGTTTTCAGTGGAGAATGTCACCATACCCAGTAGCCCTAAGCAAGAGATGATAATGGCTAGTGTACTCAGTACTGTGAAAAACTTGATCTGAACTCTTAAAAAGTAATAAGCCTCTTCGATCTCCGCATCCAGAAAAGAAGATTCAAATTGCCGTTCCCGGTCAATGGACTCCCAGGCAAGCTCCAGGCTTACCAGCGTACTTTGAATATCAGCTGAGCCAACTTTTACCAAAGCATACTCCGTATTTTCCAGGGATTGTCTGAACATCAAAGGCTGGATGATCTCACTTAAGGGTTCAAAATTTGAATCCTCGAGAATACCAGCGATTCTACAATGCGTCCCATCCGGAAGCACAAAGCGCATGGTATCTTTTTGAACGTTAAAGACCGTCATGGAGGTAAGAAACTGTTGATTGACTAACACCAGTTCTTCCGTTTGATTTGAAGCCTCAAGTTCATCCCCTCCCCAGGCCAGTTTCATATCCATCATGTCGACAAATCCATGATCGATGAAGACTTGTTTCACCTTGATTGTATCCTGATCATTAGAAGTGGCCTCTACCATTTGCCCCACTCCCACACCAGGTAAACCAGACGTAGCGGTGATCTCCGAAATGGAAGGATTCTTGGCTAATTCGGATAGGGCAATTTGCTTATCTATCCCATTGAAGGGAATCACCAGTACATTTTCAGAATCAAAACCGTGATTTTCATTGAGCACATATCGGTGCTGTCTGGCAAGACTGGCCACGCCAATAATGAACACCAATGACACAAAAAACTGAAATACAAACAGACCTTTTTTGAGTCCGGTAATTTTACTTTTCCCATCCTTGATTTCCCCTTTTAAAATCTGCATGGGGTTCAGCCGGGCAAAATACTGCGCCGGGAATAGTCCGGCAAGTAATCCCACGAGGATTGCAAAAACGATGTACGTGGTAATCTGATAAAACTCGGGCTCTGTATCAAGTACCCGCGATTTCCATACCATATTTAGAAATTCCCTCTTCAAGGGCAGCATGATAGCAAACGAACCAATCAGTGCCAGGAGCGCCATTATGATCGTTTCGACTACAAATTGTGTCTTGATCTGTGTCTTTTCTGCCCCTACCACTTTCCGTATACCAATCTCTTTGGCTCTTTTCAAAGCACGAGCGATGGACAAGTTGGTATAGTTGAATATGGCTGGGAGCAACACTAAAAAACCGATAGTAAGGAAGAAAATCAATGAAGGTTGATCCCATCCAATACCGATGGAGTTACTGATATTCCAACGAGGAACTACGCCCGTCAAAACCATGGACTCGAGCGCTACTGTTTTGTCGGGGTTGAACTCCGAAGCTAATGCCTCAATATTGGAAAGGGCATGATCTAACTCTCCCTTTTCCACCCCTTCTTTCAGCATCACATACACGTAGTGATTCCTATAATTGATCCAGTCATTTTCCAGGTCTTTGGCAATGGCCTCATAAGTGGAATAAGACGCTAACACCTCATACGCAAAATGCGTTTGTTTGGGATTTTCTATTACGCCTGTTACTGTGAAAGTTCCCATTTCCATCTCCAGGGTTTTACCCAAAGGATCTTTATCTCGAAAAAGTTTATCTGCTACCTCTTCCGTCAGAACGATGCTATAGGGCTTTTCAAGTGCACTGGAAGGATCACCATTGATCAATTGAAAGTCAAACAGATCAAAGAAACCCGATTCAGCCATGTAACCCCGAACAGGGATCTCACTCCCAAAGTGAAGTATGTTCACATTAAAATCAGAGCGAATGTTTACTACGCTTTCGGAAAAAGGATAATTCTCCTCAATGTGATCGCCCAATGCATGGAAGGTCGAAGCATAGGTCTTGTCCATGGACTCATCCGCCAGGTAGGTATTGATCTGATAGATGCGATCTCTATTTACATGAAAGTCATCGGACCGATAAATGGCTACGGATAGTGTGAGTGCCAAAAGGCAGATGCACATGCCCAGTGCCAGCCCTCCAATGTTGATGACGGTGAAAAGCTTGTGTTTGGAAAAATTGCGTATTGCTATTTTGAAATAATTGCTAAACATGTCGATGTAGTTTGTGAAGTAATAGGGAGAATAAGCGGCTTTCGCTTTCCTTCTTCTGAGGCCATAAGAATAACTCAAACTAAGCACCTGATACCAGTAGCGCAGGTCGGCCGTCCATGCTCCTTCCAATTCCAGGTAATCATAATACACCTCCTCCAGGTCACCAATGATGTCCTCTACATCGGCTTTACCCACTCGCCAATAGAGCAGCTTTTGAGCAAGTTTGGGGGGCTGTTTCATTTCAGGGATATATTGAGGTTTGCACCAGCCCACAATTCATCACGTAGTGACTTCATGTTCGTAAGTTCCACTTTCGCACTATCTGTCAACTGGAAGTACCGTTTTCTTCTGCCACCTCTCCTTTGGCTTGGCTCGCCCAAATGAGAAGTGATGTATCCTTTTTCTTCCAATCGAGTGAGTGTAGAATGCAATGCACCAATACTCAGCTTACGATTAGCTCTTGACGTGATGTCATTCAAAATAGATACGCCATACGCCTCTTGAGCCAGGTTAGCGATGGTCAGTAATACCAGTTCTTCAAACTCTCCGATGAATCCCTTCATGTGATGGAAGTATAATATTCTACTTTTAAGAACAAATAAACGCAAGGTGATTGAGATATGTTTCTGTTTTTGAGAATAAATATTCAAAAACCATTTCAGGACCTTCGAAGTGTGCTTCGCTCAAGCCTACCTGACAAGCATTGCACATTTTCACAATACTCACATAATTTGAAATCGTTGCAGTGGAATCAAACAAGGCAAAAAGCCATTTCAAAAACATTTGAGGTACCCTTTTTGCCTTTCTAAGACTATTTGGGTTATCATTACATAAAGGAGTTTTGGGCACCAGAAAGCACAAATGACCATCGCATTAAACATATGGGTGATCCTTTTCGGATCGGGGCTTGTCATCGGCATCTTTCTCCAATTCCTATTCGTTTTTTCATCTAAAAGTCGGTCACGGCATTTCAAGAACGTCTCTGCCGCACTCTTTGTCATGACCCTTGTACTCCTTGACGAGTTCATGCAGGTTTCGGATCTGGTGGATCATTTTCCATTTTTTCTGGAAATGACCTCCGTAGCTGAACTTCTAATTTGGCCCTTTCTCTTGTTTTATGTTCAAGCCCTATCAGGAAAAAGACAAACCTATACCCCAGGCGATTTCCTATTCTTCACCCCCTTTTTCGTAGGTATAATTTGGCAATGGCCCTATCTGACGGCAAGTGGTGCAGAGAAATTCAGGTACTTTGATTTGGGCTTACCCAACTCATTCATCTTTTTTATTGTTTTCAAAGCAGTTTCTTCTTTCAGTTTCCTGGCAGGGATGCTTATCATGTTGAATCAATGCAATCGAGCTGTCAGCACCAGAAAGTCCCGGTTCCTGCGGTATTATTATAAGGCATTTTGGGGTGTACTCTTCTGTATGATTTTCATCTATGGTACCTTCTTCTTAAATCTGATAGGTATTGATTCTGGCTTACCGGCAGATAAAATTGGCAGTCTATTGATCATGGGAACCTTCTACATTATGGGTATCCTGGCCTTCAATGCTACCAATCTGGATCAACCTACCTATTCCTCCCATATCATTGCTTCGTTGAAGGAAAATGAGTCCAGCCACATCGATCAATTATTAACTTACTTCAATTCGGCTAAGCCTTATTTAGATGATGACCTGAACATCAAAACGACAGCAAAGCAACTCGACCTTTCAACTCAACAACTATCCTATTTACTCAATCAGGAAATGGGTGTTTCATTTCAGGAATTCGTGAATCGCTATCGCGTGGCTCAATTTAAACAGGCGATAGAAAAAGATGAACACCGTCACAAAACACTTTTGGGTATCGCCATGGAATCAGGTTTCACCAGTAAAGCCACCTTCAATCGCGCTTTTAAAAATTCAGAAGGTATCTCCCCCTCTGATTTCGTCAAAAACCGCCAGGAAAAGGTCTCAAATCCGAATTGAGTCGACTTTGAGCGGCACCTTCACTTGATTTGACGCAACTCAGATATTATGAAAGGTCTTTGCTCATTCCTTATGCTGGCTATCTGTTTCCAGGCACAAGCATTCATCAAAAAAGAAGAAGTCACATTTAAGAGTGGCTCGTTATTGCTCTCGGGAACTGTCCTAACCCCAAAGGGTTCAGGTCCATTTCCCGCAGTGGTTTTTTTACATGGTTCAGGAGCTGCAACGCGGGACCAAAATTTATGGCGGGCGAAAAAATTTACCAGACAAGGTTATGTTTCACTTATTTTCGACAAGCGTGGAGCCGGCTCATCGCAAGGTTCAGAAGCGGATTGGAGGTACTTCAATTTCGACTCACTGGCCCAGGATGCCGTAGCTGCCGTTGATTACCTGCACTCCCGAAAAGAAGTCGATCCATCTCAAATTGGTCTGATCGCTGCCAGTCAAAGTGGATGGGTAGCCCCTATTGCCACCAAAAAATCAAATCGAATTTCATTCATGGTGATCATTTCCGGGTCCGTAAGTACCGTAGCTGAAGATCGAATTTTTGAAAGAAGTGAAAGGCTTAAACGGGAAGGGTTCAGTGAAACTGACCGATCGGAGGCAACCCAAATGCAGCAGCTCGACCATGAGGTTACCAGAGACCATCGTCGGTTTTCTGAATTCAAAACCATGTGGAACGATTATGAGACAAGGGATTGGTTTCCAAGGGTATATCCTTCGAAATTCTTTTTACAATCTCCTGAAAAGAATGCCTATCGCCAATGGTTCAGAACAGTGATCGACTTTGATCCTTTGCCATTAATTGAATCAGTCCAGGTGCCCATTTTATGGCTATTCGGAGACCCTGAGCTGGATCGCTTCGGACCCGTCCAGGCAAGCATGAAACGGATCAATGACTTGATCTCCGATGGTAAATCCTTTCAATTGATCCAATACGATGGAGCAGATCACAACCTTAAGGGAGTGGACTATTTTGAGGATATTTTCGAGTGGTTGAATGGCATCTAATGCAAATCGCCAGCCACAACTGCTGGTGTTTAAAATCAGTGTGCGTAGATCAGGTTAAATTCGACTTACCTAAAGAACGATCCTAAATCGACTCACATTCCCTTCTACCCTTTCATAACCAATGCTCACTTTCTGGTCCTCGTTTGAAACGAGGACCATTAAATCCTCAAGTTTTCAACTTGCAAACGTCACTCGAACCAATCCTCTCCTGCCTGCGTAATCTCTTGCTGAAGAATATAGATAGAATTCCGGTTCTTCTACAATCAATGCTTCTACCGGATTTTGATGGGTATACTCAATCTTCTGATCAATCATATCACCTTCTAATTGAATGGCATGACTGTCATCTTTCCAAAATTTGAAATACTTGATTCTTTGTAAATTTCTTCCCGCATATTCAAACTGATTCAACATCCACCCTTTTCTACTTTCAGACTCTTCTTGTATCAAATGGATGATTTTCTTAGCAGTGTATTTCTTGAAGTCTCGAATAATATCTGACATTCGAAAACCTAACTCTGCTTGTGCTACCAAGTGAAGGTGATTACTCATCAGGCACCAACTGTAGATTTTTAATCCTTTATGATTGATGCAATAATTCAAAGATGCAGCTATCTCGATCTTGTATTCCTTTCTAGTGAATACATCTAGCCAACCAACTACAGTAAAAGTCAAAAAGTAAATTGAATTTTGATCTGAAATCAAGTATCGATCTGCGGACATCAGTTTAAAAGTTGTTTTGGAACGCGAAAAACACAAAACTACTATGATGCAGTCAAGCCCCCTCATTAAATAGCACACGCATTAAAAATGCGACAATCTATCCACCCTCGATACAATCGAGGGTGAGAAACCACTTTATACTAAATCTCTGACTAGCCCTTGGGATTGGATCGCATCATATTTTCCGATCGTATCAGAATCTGTAAAACTCGAATTCCTCCCTAAAGAACGATCCTAAACCGACTCACATTCCCTTCTACCCTTTCATAACCAATGCTCCCGCCATGAGCTTTGACAATTCTCCGGCTTAGGGCAAGTCCAATGCCTGATCCTGTAGCCTTAGTAGTATAAAAAGGCACAAAAATCTGATGCAGATGCTCAGGTTTCACGCCAGGTCCATTGTCTAATACATCAATAACAACCTTCTCTTCCGAACGAAACAACCTGACTTTTACCCATCCCTCTTCTATTGCTTCCATGGCCTCCTTCGCATTGGTGATCAAATTGATCAATACTTGCGACATGAGGTGCTTATCGACCCGTAAAGTCGCCCGAAGCCGATCCTCAATTTTCACCTCAACTTCGGCCATTACAGAAGCCAAACCATCCAATAATTCAGAAGATTGTACTTCCATCAATTGCGGCTGAATAGTCCTGTTGATTTTACGATAACCTTCTACGAATTCCAGCATACCCTGCGTCCGGTCTTCTATGGCGAGAAGGCTTTTCCCCATGTTTCGCTGGGATCGGGAATCCAGTTCATTCAGGCCATCATCAGATACCAGTTTCTTGTTAACCACCTGAATTAAAGACAAAATAGGTGCCGTTGAATTCATGATCTCATGTGTCATAACTCGCATGAGTTTTTGATAGCTTTCCAATTCATTGGATTCCAGTGTATGACTGATGTCCATGAATGACAGGAGCGTATAACTATGGCCTAACAGCTTGAAACTTTCCGCATTGATTAATATTCGCTTTTGATCAATTTCCTCAATCAATTCCGTTGGTGGTGCCTCCTCCTCCCAAATCTCAGCCGTCAGACCTGATATTAAAGCTTTCAATTGCGGCGCCTTAGGAGCCAATTTTCTCCCGATCAATTGTAAAAAAGGGTCATTAGCGAAAACCGATTCGCCAGACATTGAATAGCATGCAAGTCCAATGGGAATATGCATCAGAACTGTTTTTAACAACAAGTGATCTGATTCCTGTTGTCTTTTTACCTGCTCAAAAGACCTGGTGATCAGATCATAAGCATCTCGGAGCATTTTTGTTTCATTGAACTGCTGATAGCTTCGCGTGAAATCCTGATGTTCAATAGAAAGTAAGAAACGGGACCAATTCCGTTCCTGTCTCCTCAAAAACCAATAGATCTCACTGATAGAAAGCAGGCAAAAAAGCCCAAAAATAGCTGGTGTGACTACAAATTCAGTTTTAACCCAGCTATAACTCATACCTAAGGCAAAAAGAGCCAAAAGCATCACCCGCCATAGGATCTGAAAGAAACCCTTGCTAAAGATCATACTTCTTCATTTTACGATAAAGCGTGTTTCTACCAATGCCTAACTCCGCAGCTGCCCTGGATATATTGCCGCTGTGTCGTTGTAAAATTTCCCTGATCTTTTCCTTTTCCAGCTCATAAAGGTTGTCTTCCTGAAGAGAAGAACGGTGGCTGTCTGAAGTCGGGGTTATGGTCTCCCCCATAATGACCATCTTTTCAATGGTGTTCTGTAATTCGCGCACATTACCTGGCCAGTCATAGTCCCTGTAAGCCTTCAGTTGATCTTTATCCAACTGCGCTCGTTTTTGGTACTTTCTATTGTAGATCTCCAGAAAATGGTTCGCCAATGGTTTTATATCTTCAGGCCTGTGTCTGAGGGGAGGGATTTCTATGGCTATCGTGTTGATACGATAAAGCAGGTCCTGACGAAAACGAGTTGGATCTGAAAGGTGTTCCAGTGATAAATGTGTGGTACTGATCAATCGGGTGTCTATTGGCCTGGGACGATGATCGCCTACTCGGGTCACCGTTCTGTTTTGTAGCGCACTCAATAATTTCGCTTGTAAATGCATGGGCAAATCGCCTACTTCATCGAGTAGTAAGGTGCCCAGATTAGCCATTTCCATCATGCCCATTTTGTCTTCGGCAGCATCGGTGAAAGCACCTTTGACGTGTCCAAAAAGCACGGATTCAAAAAGCGTTTCCGTCACCGCACTCAGGTCAACTTGTATTAAAGGTTCGTGTATCCTGGAAGAATGTTGATGGATCAATCGCGCCACCATTTCCTTCCCTGTTCCATGCTCCCCCAGTACCAGAATGGACGCATCGGTTTGGGCCGCCTTTTGAATAGTATCATATAGGGATTGCATGGCAGGAGATCTGCCCAGTACCACGGCACCCACCTGGTTCAATTGTTGGGTCAGTCGTTGTTTTGCCTCATTCGCCTCATTCAAGGCCATTTGTGATTGCGCGAGATGCCGTGCAGCGTGAACAGTAGCAACCAGTTTCTCATTGGAAAACGGCTTTTCGAGGAAGTCCGAAGCTCCCATTTTCAACGCATTGACCGCAACTTCCAAAAAGCCATGAGCCGTCAGTACGATGATGGAAATCAATGGATGGTTTTCTTTCGTCCGTTTGATCCAGGCTAATCCCTCTTTTCCATCTTCATCGCCGATCGAAAAATTAAGATCAAGCAGAAGTACCTGGATTGGATTTTGAGTCAACATATCTTCGATCCGATTCGGATCTGTAGCAGTCAACACTTCTCCAAAATCATCTTCCAATACCATTTGTATGGTATGCAACAAAATCGGATCATCGTCTACGGCTAATATTTCCACGTAGGAAAGATAGGTATTTTACTGTTCCACCCCGGAACACTTTAGTGTCCTCCCCTGACCAGAAATTGAACAATGGTACAGAAATTTCAGCGCAACCAACTCACTATCAATAACTTATAAATTTTGGTAGCATTTTGGACCTAAAGAGGTCAAATTTGAATTGCCATGCTGAAGACTTACTTCAAATCCATTCTTCGAAACCTTTGGAAAAACCGGGTAACCTCCACCATCAATGTGTTGGCATTGACATTGGGATTAAGTTGTGTGTTATTCATCTATATTCAGGATGAATATGAATCCAATTTTGACACGGATCAACCGAAAGCGGATCAAATCTATCGGGTGAATATTACCATGACGTATCCTAATCGGGTACATCGCGATGGCAACACACAATCCATGTTGATCAATGTGGTGCGAAATGAGTTTCTTGACATAGAAGCCGCTTTTCAGGTTATCGGACCAATGGGGCCATTGATGACCATCAATCCCGGGTCATCTGATGAAAAGGTCTTTGAAGAGGACTTTAATATGTTCTACGCAGACAGTGTTTTTCTGAAGTACATGGATTATGACTTCCTGGCCGGAAACCCCAGAACAGCGCTTGATACCAGGAATGCCATCGTCTTATCTTCCAAATTGGTGTCCAAGTATTACCCTGATTACGTCGGTCGGGAAATCGAGCTTTTAGGTACGGAGGTGGGTATCTATGATTCCCTTAGGGTCTACGTAACTGGTGTGGTTACAACCCCTCCGAGCAACAGTAATTTCCCTTTTGAAATGCTAGTCAGCAACGAAATCTATTATCAACTCAATGAGTGGGATCGGGACAACTGGGGAAATATTAGTTCCGGAATGACTTTCGCGGTATTACCAGAATCCATGGATCACACACAAATTGATGAACGTTTCCCTGATGTGTTGAGCAAATACCTGGATGAAGATGATCTGCAAAGGTCCAGATACAGTCTCCTCAACCTGAAAGAATTGCATACATCACCAGACTGGGGCTTTTTCAATGGGAATTATACCTTGAACGCATCCATGTCGATTAGCTTTATTGCGGTGGGAATCTTTATTCTGATCTCGGCATGCATCAATTTCATTAATCTGCAAACGGCTCAGGCAATCAACCGGTCAAAAGAGGTAGGCATTCGAAAAGTCATGGGAGGCAAACGGTCGCAGTTGATCGTTCAGTTTTTGGTTGAGACCCTCATATTAACTTCCATTTCATTTATTCTGGCTTTGTGGATCACAGAATTAGCGCTTGATGGCTGGAATGATCTGTTGTCTTTGGTTCGAATGAACCTGCAGATCACCAGTTCTTCACTCATTTTCGGGTTGTTTCTCATCATTGTTGTCAGTGTATTGGCAGGAATCTATCCCGCTTTGAAACTTTCTTCTTTTGAGCCTTCGGAATCTCTGCGAAGTGGCTTTTCCTTATTATCAGAGAATAAAGGACTGAGTCTGAGACAAATATTGGTAGTCACTCAATTTATCATCACGCAGGTACTCATCATCGGGACGATAGTCATTGCGCGTCAAATGGATTATTTCATTAATAAGGACATGGGATTCGAAAAGGATGACATGATCACCGTTACCGCCTATGACCCTAATTCACGCCAAATTGACCGACTGGCGCAGGGGATTGAGGCCATGCCGGAAGTCAGCTCCTATTCTCTTTCTTCAGGTCCACCAATGGACGCGGGGAGGTATGCTACATCTTTTTATGAAGTTGGGCATGAAGACAAAGAAATGATGCGGACACGCAACAAATTCATTGATCATCGTTTTCTGGAGCATTTTAAAATTGAACTGGCTGCCGGCCGCAATTTTCGACCAGATGAATACAATGATACACTTGATGCCTTCATCGTGAATGAGGCCCTCGTCAAACAACTCGAAGTGTCTTCTCCGGAGGAGGCCATTGGCAAGCAATTAAGATGTTATGGCGTACAGGCGAGAATTGTAGGTGTGGTAAAAGATTTCCATATCGATAAAATGGACAAAGCCATAGAACCACTGATCTTATTCCCGTGGAGATCCAGAGTGAACAACGTGACTGTAACAGTAACTCCTGCTCAATTAGCAAGTGTCATGCCCAAATTAGAAGATTTATGGCTTCAGGTATTCCCCACCAGAGTATTCAAATCAGAAACCATTGATGAACTAATGGTAGATTCATACACCATCGAAAACATCATGCTCAAAACCATACGGGTCTTTTCCCTGCTGGCGATATTGATCGGATGTTTGGGGCTGTATGGATTAGTATCGTTTATGGCCAATCGAAAAATGAAAGAAATAGGAATACGCAAAGTGTTGGGCGCCACCTATCAGCAAATATTATATGTATTTTCCAAACGATTTTTTATCCTGACGTTCGTGGCTTTTGTCATCAGCACACCATTAGCTTACCTGGCAATGGAAACCTGGTTGAGCAGTTACGTTTATCGAATCCCGATGGATTGGCAAGTATTTACCATTGGTTTTTTCATTACGTTTCTGCTTACCGCGGTGACCGTTTCTTATATGGCGACAAAAACCGCCCTGACCAATCCCGCAGATACATTGCAGTTTGAGTAAAAAAATGAACAAAGAAGCGTCCCGGATCCATTCCGGGGCCTTACTATTCACTACTTCATTACTAGTTTCGCGATGAGTAAATAAGAATCCTGTCATGACCAAAAGACTTACATATCGCATTCATGAAGAAGAGGAAAGCCGCGAATTGACTTATGAAGAAGTTCGTGATGAAGCAGGAAATCTCATTTCTTATATTAACCATGATTCTCCGGAAACTTCGGAGGGCTATTACGAATACGATGAGCATGGGAATATGATCTCGGAAAGAGAGGTAGTTGATGGTGTTGAGGCCTCCAAGCTTGTTTTTGAATATGACGAAAAAGGGAACCTGATCCATACCAAACAATATGTAGCTGACGAAATCTTCGAAGAAGTAATCCATGAATATGTTGACAATGGCGTGATCATGCGTAAAATCCGATTCGGAGATGAAATAGAGCGGAGGGTTGAAACCAAAGAGGGCAATAAATCAATCCGTGAGGTCTTTGAAGACGAAGCATTGTTGCAAAGACAAAAAGCTACCTTCGATCCGGAAACGCTTACTTATCAGGTGGAAGTAGAAGATCCAAATGGGAATCCCACTTCTACCATTGTTCGCAAGGAGGATGAAAACGGGAACTTGTTACATGAGGAAATCAAAAATCTTAAGGGGCAGGTGCTTTCCAGTCAGGAATACAAGTATGACCAGGGCCTGGTAACCTACGAAAAACAGGAGAATTTCATGAAGGGCTATCACTTCGAAGTGATTACGGAATACAATAAAAATCAGCAACTCACCAGCACAGAGACACGATCACTGGCAGGCCATTTGATCGAGTTTGAGAAGACTGAATACAATGATCAGGGTAGGGCTGTCGCAGCAAGAGGCCTGAACAGAATGGGAGAAACCTACGTTTTGGCATATGAGTACGAGTGAGCCGGACGAAAAGTCACTGAAGTACAAACTTTAATCAACGTTCTTTGCAAGTCCCACACAAGGTGATTTAATTACAGGTAGAATTTTATCTACTTAGTATTTCATGGCAACTCGACTATACCGAATGCTGCTTTTGCTGGCAGTATTTTCGTCAATTACCGCCTTTGGGCAGGAACAACAGTTTCTTGAAGCATTTGATAAATACAGAAGTGCCAGCCCTACAGAGAAAGTTTATTTACATACGGACAAAGAAGTTTATGCTCCGGGCGAACGATTATGGTTTGCCGCTTATCTGGTGGAAGGAACACTCCACTTACCCTCGAAACTGAGTGAAGTAGTTCATGTAGAATTATTAAACTCAAACGACTCTTCTCTGGTCACAATTTCACTGAAAATGAAAGAGGGAACGGGTGCCGGAGACATCTTATTGGGGGATACCATACCCACAGGTGAGTATTTCATCAGAGGTTTCACGCACTACCAGAGAAACTTTGACCCGGCTTTTATTTTTTCAAAATCCATTTTCCTCGTAAATGCCAACTTAGGAGAGACCGGGGATGAACCTGCCGAACAGGTCAATTCAAATCACGATTTTCAATATTTCCCGGAAGGCGGGGACCTGATTGTTGGGATGGTCAACCAGGTAGCTTTCAAAGCGACGAATGATCAAGGAAAAGGTGTGGACGTACAAGGTGAAATAGTAGATGGAAACGGAAACGCTATAACCACTTTTAGATCGGCTCATCGTGGAATGGGCAGGTTATTATTTACCCCGCAATTGGGCACAGCCTATTCATTCAAATACACGATTGGCGGAAAAGATCACCATAAACCAATCAAAACACCTCTGGAAAAAGGAGCCAAACTGGCGGTAAGGCCCACGAAAACAGCCTTCATCATCACTGGGAATGTAACCGCAGGCATGGACATCAACGATTGCTTCATCGTGGGTCATGTCCGAGGGCAAGTTTATTTGCTGGCGAAACCAGAGGGCCGGGAATACATTTACGCCAAAGTTCCCAATAATCGTATGCCAAATGGGATCATTCACCTTACGATGTTCCATAAAGGTGTCCCTCTACAGGAACGTTTAATATTCAACGAAAATCCGGACCTGCTTCCAAATCTGCAATTTGCGGCCTCAAATCTGCAACGCAGACAAAAGACCCGCCTGGAAGTTTCTATAGTAAATAAAGATGGTAGTCCGGTTCAGGGTAAGGTTTCCCTTTCGGTCCTTGGTGAAAACATCAGGGCCAATCAAATCACTATAGATAGTTACCTCAATGCATTTTCGGACCTGAAAGGCATTATTGAAGATCCAGCATACTATTTCAATAAGAATAACCCCAACCGGCTGATACATCTTGATATGCTCCTACTAACGCAGGGCTGGCGACGATTTGTATGGAATGATCTGTTGGAAGGACAATTACCAGAAATCAATTACTTCGCTGAAAAAGGTTTTTCAATTGAGGGGAAAGTGGTGGATTACTACAAAAGAAAGAAGGCAAAAACAGGGACGGTGGTACTGAGTTTTCTGGAAAACTTGCTCTTTAATGAGGAAGCTACTACCGATGAAGAAGGCAATTTTTATTTTGACGGATTGACCATTAATGATTCGGTTACCGTAATGGTCCAGGCCATGAGAAAAGGCAAAAAAGACAGAATGAAGCGGGAAACCGGCGCTTTTGTGCAACTGAAAACACCCGATTCACTGACCAACGAAGTGATCATGATCACAAAACTTGAGGAAAGTAGCGATGAACAGTTCGCAGAGATCATCGCAAATGTGGAAGAACAAACTTACACCACGGACAATGTCATCGAACTTGAAGAATTTACGGTTGCTGCTAACAAAATAAACACCATTCAGGATAGTCCATTCCGGCGCCCCAGCATGCTCCACGGGGAGCCACAAAGTAGGATGGTGATGGATTCGGTTCCTGGCCTCGAAACTTACACCCATGTATTTGACATGATCACCGGTCGGCTACCTGGCGTTCAAATACGTGGTACGGGTGATGATCGTCAGGCCTTTATTCGAGGTACTCAGGCGGCATTTATGGTAGATGGTGTACAAACGACCAATGATTACGTCTCTTTAATGGATCCGCGATCTATTGAGTTTGTGGAAGTGATCGGAGCCATACAGGCAGCTGTCTATGGTGCGGGAGGTCCGATTGTAGCTTTTTATACTCGGCAGGATTTTGTTGCCGATGGAGAGGCGGATCCCAGAGGTATTCAGGTGTTTCGTCATCCGGGGTATTATCAGGCCCGGGAATTCTATACTCCAAATTACGATGAAATGACTACTGAAGAGGCATTGGCGAAGGACTTAAGGACCACTCAATATTGGAGTTCAATAAGGGAAATTGAAAACGGAAAAGTCGTCATTGAATATACGGCCTCTGATGACCTGGGGAATTTTATACTATACGTAGAAGGTATCACCTCAGAAGGAGAGCCATTCGCCGGGCAGTACTCTTTTGTAATGGACGACTTCTGAGAACCTGACCTTACGGCTTACGTTAGAGAGGTTGTCAGTCACTCAAAATTAAGACCATGAAAACCCTAACCTCTCTTCTATTTTTATGTCTACTGGTATTTCAAACACAGGCTCAGACCTCAGATAACCAATTGGTTGAACGTGCTTGTCTGGATTATTTAGAAGGTTTTTACGAAGGGGATACCACTAAACTTATCCAAAGTCTTAACCCGACTTTACACAAATTCGGTTTTTGGAAGAACAAAGATACAGGTAAGTACGAATTAGACAGCTACATGTCTTTTGATCAGGCCAAGGCTTACGCCAACAATGTCCGTGAAAAACAACGATTCCCGAAAGCCAATGCGCCCAAAAAAGTAGAAGTGCTTGATGTTATGAACCAGATAGCCTCAGCAAAAGTTACCGCCTGGTGGGGCACTGATTACTTGTTGCTGGCACGAAGGAATGGCAAATGGATGATCGAACAAGTGATCTGGGAAGGACCTTTGGAGAAATAGCCTTAAACGATATCTTCCTGTGACCGGACTGAGCAGACAATTTCGTCTGCTACCAGCTCACCACCTTTGCATTCGGGTACTTGGCACGATGTTTCTTCAATTGCGCCTGGGCATCAGCTTTCGTTCGGTATTCTCCAATAAAGAAGTAATACTTTTCCATGTCCATTCCCGATCCAATGCTCACGTCCTGACCTTCGTATTCCCTGATTTTATCGATCAGATCAAACATATTTGATTCGATATGTACCACTACATAATGACGCCCTTCCATCATGGGTACCAAATCAATCGTAACTTCAGTGGTAGATGAATCATCCAGATCATGCCCCCAATCTTCCCAATCCACATTGGGGTCTTCTTCCGAAGTTGACCAGGAACCAGATTTATTTTCATCCTCTTCAATTTTTCTGAGTACCAGGGCCTTCACATCCGGATCAAATTGTTTGGAAAGGGCATATCGTTCATACTCTCCCAGTCCCGAGGCCGGAATCATGAAGCCATTGAGCACCTTTCTTAATTCGTCGGTCAATAAATCGGGTTCTCCACGCCAATACATAAAGTAACTGGTCGTCAATTCATTATCATAGACCTTGGTAATCAATTCGCGCCAGCTTAATTCGATCAGTGTATAGGCAACGCGTAAACTTTTGTCATTCATCAACATCTGATAAACCTCACGCTCTCGTTCTTTTGCATATTTCAAGTAATAGGCGATGAATACATTGAATTCAAAATAGGAAGCAAGGCTATTGGTCGACCCACTCACCTTTGGGTTCTCCAGACCGGTGATCAATTCATACTCTGCTTTAATTCCGTGATGGTAAGCATTGAACTCTTCCATCAATCCATAAATGCCTTTAACATTGGAAGTGGTCCGTGCTTCTCCCGGTCGCAACTCCTTGACGCCATAAGTGGCCAGGTCTCCCTGACTAAGTTGACTGTTTTCGTCAGACACATTTTCTCCCCAGGCCTGAATGTAAGTCTGGTACCGTGACATCTCTTTGACTGCCCTCGGAAAATAACTTCGATGTAAAGTGGAGGTTTTAAAGACGCTCTGTTCTTCGGTGGAAAGAACAATATCGGTATTTACGAAGTAAGATTTCCAGCGATCGTTCCATTCTGGTGTGGCTTCTTCTGCCTCATCTGCCAGTTCCCAATCATAATTATGCAAGCCTTCATGAACGGCTGTCCCAAAGTCGCCTATGTCAATTTCGCTGGTTTCATTGTCCATGTAAAAGGCAATGCTCTTAGCTTCTTCTGCCTCAAGAATCTCGGCTGCATTACTACAATACTGGTTCGCATATTTCATCGCGAAGGCTTTGACGCGCTCAGCTGATTGAGCAAACCCAATCGCAAATTGAAACAGACAGAAAATGGCTAAAAGTGATCTGGTGAGTGACATGGCGGAAGTGGTTTACGTTCAATTAACTGAAAAATCTCCAATCCATTGTCCTTTAAACTGGCTTTTTAGGTGACCCTTTGATCCCGCAGGTTTAGATTTTCCTTGAATTTTCGACCTATCGGGATGCGTCGACCTTTGATCAAAACCTCGCTGGCAGACTGCTGATCGATCAACGTTTTATTGACAACAAATGACTTATGGCACCTGATAAAGGCAGCGGGAAGACGCTCCTCTATACGTGCCAGGGTATTGCGTTCCAGTATGACTTTACTTTCCAAATGAAACTTCACATAATTCCCGTCACTTTCTAGATATAGCAGCTCATCTGGCTTCAGATAAGCGATTTGATGACCATCCTGAACCATGATTCTAGCGGGTGCTTCAGAAGTCAGGGCACTTTTCACGATACCATAAACCAGTGCAGGTAAGTAGAACAAAAAGAAATTCATGATCAAGTTTCCTTGCCAAATCTCATTGATCACTGCCTGATTGAGATCTGCGATCACGGTTAAATAATAGGCTCCATCAACCAGTGACTCAATAAGGGATACCGACACATAAAAGAGCAATGTCTGATACACCAACTGGAAACGAAAGACCTTCCCATTTTGCAATAAAAAGCCAACAATTCCATAAGCCATCACCGCATTGATCAAACCTCCGTAAAGGGAGGGCATCAATAACCCAAATCCTGAACTATGAAATGGGCCAACGGTAATTTGCTGGCCTGGCCAATTAAGTACCAGCAACCCGAAAAACCATAGAACGGCATGTACCCAACGCTCTTTTTGTGTGAGCCGTTTCAAGCCTGTCCGCAAGGAATCTATCCACTTTATTCGTTCATCCACAAAACTCTGTTGTTGGTCCCAAATCACCGATAAAAAGCAACCAGGGCACAAATCTCCACGATAAGTTCATTCAATTCGCAACTTAAAACTTATCGTTCAACTGATGAAAATCATCGCATATCTTTCTTTTCTATTGATCGTTTTCCTATCTCATTCCTGTTCGGGCCAAATGGAATCGGTTCATGAATTCCATAGTACACGGGACTCAGCTGCTGTTCCTGAAGCCAATTTGACTCAGCTCAAACAGCTTTACCAGTTAGAAGCCTATTACCAAAGATTTAGTGGAGTGGTTCAGGTACGCCACCAAAATGAGGTCGTTTTTCAGCGCGCACTGGGCGGTCCGGATCGCGGTATTTCCTCGGATATAGAAACGAGGTTTGATATCGGATCCATCAGCAAATCGTTTACGGCCGCAGCCATCCTCTCTCTTGCTCTGGAAGGAAAGTTAGATCTTCAAGATGAGATCAATACCCACCTGGGAGCATTGCAATCGGATCGATGGAAAAAGGTGACCATCCATCACCTATTGACGCATACTTCAGGTATTCCCAGTATTTACCAGACAGAGCAAGGCCTTCCTCTTTTTTTACCCGAGAAGGAACCGATAGCTTTGAAAGACCTTGTCGACAAATTCAGGAACGGGAAATTACTCTTCAAACCAGGTAATGAATTTAGTTACAGCAATTCGGGCTATGTCCTACTGGCGGCGATTATTGAGCAAGTTTCCGGAATTCCTTTTGAACAGTTTATGGAAAAACAAATTTTCGATAAACATGACCTTTCACATACGTCATTCAGTACCAGCGAGCTTACTGCTCAACCCTACTTTGGCTATCGCGATGATCTTAGCCGACCTGCATCCACTTCACATTGGAGTTGGGCCATCGGAGCTGGTGGTATCCAAACGAATCTGACCGATCTTTCTACATGGTTATCAATTATTCAGTCTGATCGTTTTCTTGATCAAAAACTGCGAACCGTCTATTTCAAGCAACATGAATCAGTCGGATATGGATATGGCTGGCAGTTCGCTCAGGGTAAGATACAACATGACGGGGGTACTGCAGGCTATATCTGCTTCCTGAGTTTCAATCCCGCAACAGGCAGCGAAGTGATTGTATTGAGCAACAGAAGTTTTGAAGATATCAACCGTTTCAGTCAGAGCTCAAATTACATCAGCAATCTGGTCGACAAAACCTGGGATGTACTTGAAGGGAAATCCATTGAAACACTTCCTGAGCCTGGAAAGCTGGCCTATGAATCTGCCAATTTTCAATTTAAAAATGGCACTCAAATAGCTATCGAAAAGGTCAGTGACAGCACATTTCTAGTCCGTGGGACGGATATGACGCCCACCAGAATCATTCCTGCTTCCTCTCTGAAAGAAACATCAGACAAAAAACGCATGATGAACGAGGTAGCGAAACTACTGCTGCGAAAAAAACACTGGGGGCTGGCCAAATACTGCAACGGAGAAATGAAGTTTGTTTGCTATTCGGGGCTCTTTGGTGTGGGAATGAAGATGATTCGCAAAAAGACCGGACCCCTGCAAAAAGTGACCGCTTATTTTGTAGAGGAAAGGTACGGACTCTTGCGAGTCATTGGTGAAAAACAAGCCGTAGATCTCATCGTCTACTTTGACGAAGAAGGCAGTATCAAGGGACTATTTGAAAATGGATATTACGCGTTGGACCAAGTTACTCCAATGTTGGCCTATACGACTATAAATAGAGGTTTGTTGTTAGACGGCTTCAACATGGGCGAGCCAGATATCCGGGCAGAGATCAGGCAAGACCAACTACTCCTGAGTCAATCCGGCAGAACCATTGTAGGGGTTAAAATCCCCTAAGGAATATAATCCCTAAGTTTCTTCCGAGAGAATGTATTATTCATCTCTTAGGCTTTCCACAGGGTTGACGCGGGTAGCTTGTAAAATGTGGTACCCTACTGTCGCAATCACAATCACCAGGGCAGCAAGTCCCGCAAAAAGGAAGGGATAAACATTAAGATCAATGTGGTAAGCAAACCCTTCTAACCAACTTCCCAGCGCCCAATAAGCCAAAGGACTGGCAATGATGATTGCAACGACCACCATCTGGAGAAAAGAACTGGAAATCAACATCATGAGATTCGACATACTGGCCCCTAACACCTTTCGAATCCCCAACTCCTTGATCTTTCGACGCATCGCATGGGCAGACAATCCGTAAAGCCCCAAACAAGCGATGAAAATAGACAATACCGCAAAAACCTTAGTGAGCGTTCCTAATCGATCTTCTGACTCATATTGACTGTCAATTAACTGTTGCAACTGAAGGAATTCGAAGGGAGCAGAAGGAGCCAGGCTATTCCAGGTATTTTGGATATAATCCAGGGTCTCTGAGGACACTTCTCTGTTCAGGTTAATAGCAATGTATCGTGCTGAAAAAGACAGTGAACGTTCATCTTCACCAATCTTTTGCATGACGAAAGGACCAATCGCCCGGTGATAGGAGGTAAAGTGAAAATCTTGTGTCACACCTACTATCGATTCTCCATCAAACTTCTGACCAATCGCTTCTTCCGGCGTAAAACCCAGCTGCTTTGCCAGCATTTCATTAATCACTACCGATTCTTCCGAATCATTAGAAAAACCTTCAGAAAAATCTCGACCGGCTGCCATGGGTATGCCCAAAGTTTTGGCAAAATCATCATGAACGACCAGCCTGGGAAATTGCGAGGGTTCCTCTCCTGGAAAAGCCTCATATAATCCAGTCTGATGCTTTACTCCAGGAACTTCTTCAGCAGTCGTAACCGCAGCGATTTCAGGCCTCATTAGCAGGCGCTCCTTGAATACAGCGTAGTGATCCATGATTGGCGAGCGTAGCGAGGGTAGTAAAAGCACATTGGCAGAATTGAACCCTGTGGATCGATTGCTCAAGTAGTTGAATTGATGATAAGCGACGAGGGTCCCTATCATTAAAATGACTGAAAGTGTGAATTGACCGGTTACCATGAGTTTCCTGACGGAAATAATGCTACAAGATTCTTTGAAGTCATTTCCTTTGATCGCAAGCATAGGATTGAATGAGCTCAAAACGTAAGCCGGATAGATCCCGGATATTAAACTTGCCAGCACATAAATTGCGATTATTTCCAGCCAGGACCAAGGTAATGCCAGCGAATCTACCTGTAGATTGATCATTAACAATTTATCTGCCAGGTCCAGAAAAAACAGTATCAACGGAATACTTACCAATACAGCAATCAAATTGACCATAAAGGATTCATTCAAAAGATGTCTGATTAAATGAGTTCTGGTAGTACCCAATAGTTTTCTCAATCCAATCTCCTTGCTTCGTACACTAAATCGAGTAATGGTCAGGTTGATGAAATTGAAATAGGAGATCAATAAAACGAAATATCCGATTACCGTGAAAATATGCACGTATATCTCGTCGCTATTCGGCCTCATTTCATAGTCCAGTTGAGAATTAAGGTGTATGCTGGTCAGTGGCTGCAGATATAGCTTGACCCGATCCCGGCGTGATTCCGGAAAATATCGTCTCACAAATGCAGGAAATTGCGACTCCAGGTCTTCAGGTTCAACTGCTTCTGCCAATTGCAAATAGGTCCAGCTAGGATTCCAAATCCAGCTCTTCCGCAACCTTGTCCTGATCACTTCCGGACTGTCCAGGGTCTCAAACGAAATCAAAAAGTCAAACTGAATGTGAGAATTCGCCGGTGAATTTTCCAGTATCCCCGAAACGGTCAATTGATGTTGTCCTTCCAGTTTCAGGGTCTTACCCATAGGATCCTCGTCATCAAAGTATTTCTTAGCCATGCGACGAGTCAACAACACCTTATTAGGTCCTCTTAACGCTAGTTCCTCACGGCCAGCTTCCAATTTAAAATCAAATACTTCGAAAAAACTGGGATCTACAAAATATACCCCCGACTCATTGAACTGTAAAACCTCATTTTCCTCCTCGTAAGCCATGACCATCGAAGGTGCCTGGAAATTAAAAAACCGAACTGCTGCCTGAATCTGATCTGGAAAATCATTCTTCATTGCTTCTGCCAGTGGTGTAGGTGCACTGGAAGACTCCTCTCCCACCCCGTCTACTTTTCTGAAATCCAGAACCCTGTAAATCCGATTGGCATTCTTGTGAAAAAGGTCATATGACCGCTCATGCGCTACGTAAAGCATGATCACGACAAAACTGGCAATGCCAATGGCCAGCCCTGAAACATTAAGGGAATAATGCCCCATATTCCTGATAATGCTTCGGGTAGAAATTTTAAGGGCATGTATCAACAAGGCCCAGCTATTCTGAAAGGAACACATGAGCATCGCTGGCAATGAAAGCAAAAACTGTTTCCAAAAAGCCAGCTTAATGGTTGTCTTGCCCATACCGGGGGGCAAACAGGCCAGATATTCCTCAAAATCTCCAAGGATCAATTGAGCCCGATGACGAGGCAGTATCCACTGGATCAATTTCTTTCCGAATTCGGGTAATTTTCGTTCAGCCATTTCCTAGTAAGTCTATTTTTTGCTTGATTTCCGGCGCCGACCACATCTCCGTCTCCAGTTGTCTGATTTCTTGTAGCGCCTGGAGTCCTTCTATCGTTATCTCAAATCGCCGCCTGGGTCTACCTGGTCGTTCAGGACTGTCCATTTCGTCATGCATCGTGGCATATCCCTTTTTGATCAACCGATCAAGGGGAACGTATATACCCCCAATTGAATACACTTTTCCGGTCAGCTGCTGTACTTCTTCTCTGATCTGCATCGCATAAGCCGCATCTCCTAATTTGCAGATCATCAAAAGCAACATTTCTTCAGTTCTGGATAACAAATTCATTTTTCTATTTTATAGAATAATTAAGACAAATAAATGAAAAGAATCCGGAAGTATCAAAAACCCAGGCTTTTTCAGCATCCGAATTTTTACCATTACTCAATGATTTTCAGGCAACAGGCTCTCTTCTTAAGCAGATATGGAGGCACTAATTCTGGATTTTGTCCACAGGAACAAGTCATATGGCCTACGTCTGTGACCTTCAGGCGACAAATACCGTGAGGAAAAGAAACTCCCAACCATGAAGCACTTATTGCGATTATTTTCGGCATTTTTCATCCTGATCACCATTACCTTTTGTCAACCACCTACAGATCGCCCCCTAATTACTCCGATGGTAGACGGCCAAACAGAAGAATACATTGAATTAGGCGTACGGCCCATTGACCTTGGTGATCATGTTGAACTCTATCTTTACCAAAATGACTACTACGTTTGGTTGGCCTATACTTATCCGGAAGGCAGTTACGGGATATTGGACATGGAAATCATTTCTCCAAAAGTTCAGGATACGTTAAACCTTCACGTCTCCGCACAATTGGGTGAATGGTTCATCAAAGAAGGTGCTCCACGGCCGCAAAACCCTGAAAGTGAACTGTGGTGGAATCACAACGGATGGTACAGCAATGAAGTATGGCCCAATGGCTCAGACAAATCCGGAGACCAGCCTCGACCAAAATTCAAAAACGCCTTGGCAAGGGAGGTCCAGTTAAGCAAAGATCGATTTGGGTATGGAGACTGGTATTTCAATCTCAACCTCGGAAGTATTCGATCAGCGGATGGTTCATTGACCCGAATCAGGTATCCGGGTGAAAATCAATTTTATCGCCTGGATACGAGAAACGATTAAAATTGCAGCATACGTTGTTGCTCCCGGACGGCAGGTTCCACCTCTTCCTTGGTCGGTTTGCCTTTTCCAACAAACATGCGGAAGAACCAGAATACACTGACCCGAATGTCATTGAAGACAAGGATAAATACCGGGAAGAAGCAGAGAATGAAAAAGGTACCCAACAATACCCCCCATGCTAGCGATATCGCCATCGGGATAATGAACTGCGCCTGGAAACTGGTTTCCAAAATCAAAGGATACAATCCCGCGACAGTCGTCATGGAAGTCAATACGATGGCTCGAAAACGTGCTATCCCAGCTTCATAAGCGGCTTTTTGTATATCGTATCCTTCTTTGAGGTTGCGATTGAATCGATCCAACATCACCACCGCATCATTGACAATGACACCCGTCAAGGCAAGAATACCGTATCCACTAACAAAAACGTAGAACATAGCGCCTTCCACCCAGTGGCCAAACATGGCACAGATCACACCAATCGGAATAAGTGAGAAGATCAGCATGGTCTGATAAAAAGACCTGAAATTGAGGGTAATGGTCAACACTAACAGAATCAAAACAAGTGGTCCTACTTGTGCAAGCGAACCTGCTTCTCTTTGTCCTCTGCTGGATTGCCCTTCATAGGAATAATTGATCCCTGAATATTTCTGTAAGATCGGAGGTAAAACATCCTTGGAAATCTTCTCCAGAACATCAGGGAGACTGGTATTTGCCGAAGCCAATTCCGCATCCACGCGCACCTCCCTTTTACCATTAAAATGGTTGATCGCAATGACCCCACGACCAATTTCATAATCAGCCAATTCCGTCAGCGGATATTCCTGACCATTGGCCGTTTTTACTTTCATGGACTCTAATTGAGTGATGCTCAATCGATCTTTCTCGGGATAACGCACCCAAACCTTTACTTCGTCCGTCCCTATTTGTAGACGCTGTACTTCTTCTCCAAAGAAACCTTGCCTGATCTGTGTGGTAATGTCTTGCTGGGTAAAGCCCAATAAATAAGCCAGTGGTTTTAGTTCCAGTTCAATTTCGCGTTGACCAATAGACGCATTGTCCGTAATGTCTTTAATCGCACTGATCTCGGCCAGTTTGTCTTTCAACTCCACTTTAGCCGCTTCCAATTCATCGATATTCGTACTCTGTAATGAAATTGAAACCGGCTTCCCAAAGTAGTTAACACTACCAATAGTAAACTCTTCTGCTTCGGGAACGGGGCCAATTTTTTTCCTTACTCTTTCTGCAATTTCAAAGCCAGAGATGTTTTTCTCTTCCAACTTATCAAAGTTGATCCCCAAATACCCAAGGTGACTTCCACTTTGTCGGCTGGAGTTTGCGCCGACGGACAAATCTACCGTGGTAATGACTGAATCCTGAAAGCCATATTGTTCTTGCATTTCCTGATGCACCTGCCAGACGGAATCCTGAAATTTCCGAAGCATGGCTTCTACGACGTGTTCGCGAGTCCCCGGCTTTAATTTCAGATTCACATTGATATCATCCGCCGGTGGTCGAGGGAATAAACTTGAACGGATCATGCCTCCCCGATACATACCAATCACGACCATCATGAATAATACCGGAAAGCTGAATGAGATCCATTTCCAGTCAATCAGAAATCGTAAAGTAGGCGCATACAGTTTGAAGCGCATGAAATCAATGACCTTTTCCATGACTTTTCTGAACCTCACATAAAGACCATAGGCACCTTTCGAGTCGTCAGGACGTCTTGATAAGATCCAGTTACTGGCGAGGTGGGCAGGCAGGACAAAAAAGGCCTCAATCATAGAGAAAGCCAGACAGGCAATGACCACAATCGCCATTTCCTTGGTAAACCCATTGTTGTCCAGGTAAAGCAGCGGAATAAATGCAATGATTGTGGTGGTCACTGAAGTAAAAACCGAAGGAACCATTTCCATGGTGCCGTCAATGGCCGCCTGTTTCGGGTCTTTTCCCTTTTCAAAATGCGTGAAAATATTCTCAGCGATCACAATACCATCATCCACCAGGATCCCCACCACGAGAAGCATACCAAAAAGGGAAAGCATATTGATCGTAATACCTGCTAAATCTCCGACGATGAACATTGCCAGGAAGGACAGGGGAATCCCGAATGCCACCCAGAACGATAATCGAAGAGAGAGGAATAATCCTAACGTAAGCAATACCAGCAACAACCCGACACCAAAGTTTTTGGTCAATAATTCCAGACGTTGCTTCAATACATCATTGAAATTGAAATACGTGAATAACTCGATGTTTGTACTTTTCTGATTGTACTCTTCCACATATTCGGCTACATATTCGCTGATCGCTGTGATGTCTTCTTCCGGTAATTTCTGAACGATGATGCTCACAGCTCTTTCGTCATTGGAATAGACGCTATTTGGGATATCGGCAAACTTCATCTGCACATCCGCAATGTCTTTCAATCGGATCTTCGTTCCGTCTGCATTTGCCCGAACAGTTATGTTCTCTATTTCGGAAGGATCGTATTCTTTCGAATTTGCTCGTATTTTGATTTCTTCCTGTGTGGTTTTGATGGATCCTCCGGAAATGTCCCGGTTATTCAATCGAATCGCATTAGCCACGGTACTGAAGGTAACGCCATACCGCCTTAGGTTTTCCTCTGACACTTCAATGGTGATCTCTAAATCCGGAAATCCGGAAACACGTACCTGAGAGATTTTCCCTGAATTCAGGAAGTCATTTTCCACACGTTCCGCGGCCTTCTTAAGGTCCATCAGAGAAACATCTCCTTTTACACCCATGAACATAGCAGTACTGGTCGATTTCTGCTTGAACACCACTGGCTTTTCGGCACTTACCGGAAAGGAATTGATCCTATCCACGGCATTTTTCACCTCAGTAGTAACCTCATCCAGGTCATAATCACCAGAAGTCAGCACAGTAATACTCGCAGAATTCTCTGAAGACACGGAAGTAACTTCCTCTATGCCCACAATCCCTTTGATCGCTTCCTCTATCTTGATGGTCACGCCTTCTTCAACTTCCTCCGGGGAAGCGCCAGGATAGACCACACTGATCGTGATATTTCGTGGTTCACGTTCAGGGAAGAACGACTTTTTCAAACCGAACAGATAACTCAGGGCACCAATCACCATGACTGTGGCTATGATCGCATTGGCCCAGATCGGGTATTTGACAAAAAAGGTGACTATTGATCTCATCTTATCTCATTCACTACTTCCACCACCATATTATTCGACGCATTTGAGGGAGCGTCCACCACCAACAAATCTCCGGGATCAAGGCCATGAATGATGGCGTCGTTCTCCGTGATCTTTGCAATGTTTATCTTTTTCGTTTCCAACAGGCTATCCGACGCAATCACAAACACTTCATTCTTATTGCGAATGACATTGCGCTCGATCAACATGCCTTGTTCTACATATTTGCCGGAAATCGCTGCTTTCAAATACAACCCATCGTATAAATCTCCATAGGTGTTATCAACGGCAATGTACACATTCAGAGACTGGTTATTGGGATCGATGAAAGGTGCTCTTCTCACGATTTTCCCTAACCAGGACTTGGCTGTTTCCTCCTGAATCACTTTTACGGTCTCGCCAATTGAAACGTATTCGACATCCTGCTTCTGGATTGGCACTTTCAATTCCAATTGATCTGTACGAATGATGGTTGCAATTACTGCCCCAGGACTCACCACAGACCCTACCTCCAGGTTTACAGATTGAACCGTTCCTGTGTAAGGCGCGTAGATCGTATGTCTTTTCAGGGTTTCTTCCAGGCTTTTCACCGCATAGTAATCGGTCAGTACACCTTTTGATGCCAAATAAGTTTTGATTTTGGTCTCATGTTCTTTTGGGATTTCCGGAAGAGGTTTATTCAAATCAATCGCATCGAAATACATCTGCCACTGATCAAATGAATCCGAAAAGTCGATTTTAATATCCGGTAATATGGACGCCAATAGACTCAAAAAATTACTCTTGCGAGACTGCAACGTCAGTGTCTCTTCGGCATCGTCGATTTTGATCAGGACCTGTCCTTTACGGAAAACCGCCCCTTCCTTCAAGGCCACCTGTCCGCGTAGTAGCTTACCGCCTACTTCTGGGATAAGATTAATTTGCTGAAGAGAGTTCAGGCGGCCAAAGGCCTCAATCTCCACTGGCATTTTACTATAAGAAACCGGACGGACTTTGACATAATTTTTAACAACCGGCTTAGGGCGCTGTGGTGGTAGCTCTTTTTTACTGGCCAGGAAATTACTAAAAAGCACTCCTCCGATGAGAAGGATGGGAACTACGATGAAAGCAATGGCTTTTCGACTCATAAAAGTAGATTAGGGTACCAACAAAGGTAAATCATTGTGTGAGTCATTTTGTTCTGGCGAGGATGGAGTATTGGCGGGAATTTTATGAGTGGTGGTTTGATTGGCTTCACTAAACGTGATACATGTATCTAATGCCTCAATAATCACAGCTTCCTGACAGTGGATCTTTTTCCTAAAAGGGTATTCATTATGTTTGTCGACTCAAACCATTCGAAATGACTTCCTTTTTAAAGCACCAACTAAGTTTCTATTTGATAGTGATCTCGTTCACGATAAGTGCACAAGATGTTTTGTTTAAAACAAGCGTCAAACGGGAGCTTACACAAAGTGAAAAATTTCTACCTATCATTCACGACGATCAATCTACGACGTTGTTCTGGCTAAATGATTATGAAATTGCTCAATTTGACTTTGATCCACAGTTTCAGCTAATCGACGATAAAGTTTTCAAAAAGAAAGATCTGCCTTACCGAAACCTACTGGGCTATGGTCTGTCGGATCAGGCCTATCACCTGTACTTCTCCAATAGCAGCATCGATCAGTTTTACGTGTGGACGATCTATTCTGCACCTTCTAGTCTCAAAGGTGGAATATTAGAAATCCCACTGGAAAAGAAAGAGAAATTATTGGATGCAACCAGTCACCAAGGTCACTTTTATCTCCTGACCATCAAAAGACAAACTTCAGAATTGATTTTATATGATTATCAGGGAACAGAATTATTATCCCGAAGTGTCATTGATTTCTCAACTCACAAATTCGGCAAGGATCCAAAATTCCCTGATCTCTATTCAGCGATTGCAGAAGATGGGGCTATCAGCATTCCCAAAGTTGATTCTGAAAGTCCCATAGCCATCGAATTGGCGGCAAGACCTGCCAAATTGTATCACATTGAAAACAAACTGTACCTCACTCTGGATCACGACCCGATCAAGACCATATTGATAGCCATTGATTTGATCGAAGGTACAGGTTCACATAAGATCATTCGACACCAAATCCAGGGTTGTACAAATGTCAACAGCATTACTTCAAATTCATTCCTGAAAAACAATGACTTTTATCAAATTCAGGTTTGTGATCAGGCCATGTCCATCCAGGCGAGGACGCTTGTTCCCGCGAAGGCTTTGACCAGTTTGTCTGTTTCCAAAAACGAACAAATTCCCTTCATGAATACACCTGTAAGACAAGAGGGAAGCAAATCACTTTATGGCGTCGGAACGGAAAAAGAATTAGTAAAAACAAAGCAGATTCTGAAGAAGATAGCCGATGGAAAGGCAGGCATATCCGCCTATTCACAAAAGGATCAGGTGATTCTGACTGTAGGTGGATTCGCGACCAGTAATTCCCTCTTCTTATTTGGGCCTGTTTCTACATTAAGAGTCAGCAGATATAATCCATTGATGTATTCATTAACTCAATTTGGTCTGTCACGAACCATATCATTTAAGTCACTCCTGGATGGCACCAACTACCAATATCAAACTGGAAAAATATCAGAAAATGTTTTTGAAAAAATCTATGCTTTCGAAGAAAATGCAGGCCGACTGAAACATAAAACACTTTTCAGGAAAGGGAAAGTTTTTGTATTTGGCTACTACGATACAAGCGACAGAACCTATTATCTCAGAAAATTTTCTGAAGATTAGTCTCAACAGTAGCTAAGGTGGTATAGTGCAGATACAGAATAGGAAAACGTGAGATTTTGTGGGTGCATGAGCAGTTTGTACAGGAGTACTAAGCAACTCTAATAATACATCTTGTTTACCTCGTTTTCTAGCCCTGCATTTCCGATAATTACTAAGATCGTCAATGGAGATACCGACCAATTTGTCACATTGAGGCGCTCGAAATGTGACTAGCTAGCCATCAACAACTCTATGCGACCTTTCAGGGAATCCTGATCCCAGGGTTTGAGCATACAGTTGCCGGAGCCTTTGGCGCATACTTTTTTCATCACATCCTCCGGGGCCTGGCCAGTGAGTAATAAGGTTTTGATTTCGGGACGAAACTCTCTCAATTTCATGATCAATTCGTCTCCTTTGAGTCCGGGCATGGACCAGTCTGAGATCACCAGTTTTACCTTAGTATCACTGGTTGTTTCAATTTCTTCAATCAGCTCCAGTGCTTCTTCACCGCTCTCGGCAAATTCGTACTCGAAATCCTGACCAAACATGATCATCAACTGGCGTTGCAGGATCTCCAGAATTTCTTTTTCATCATCAACACAAATAATCACGTCGTTCACTCTTCGGTTAGGTTAATACAGCTTCCTCAATAATTTCGCTGGCGGCGATTTTTTTAGGAAATGTTACGCAAAAAGTCGTTTCACCCGGTTTTGAACTCACCTCCATGAGCCCTCCGTGTTTCTCTACAATCTTTTTGCAGATACTCAATCCAAGACCGGTTCCTTCTCCTTTAATCTTTGTAGTGTAAAAAGGTTCAAAGATTTTTTCTAATCCTTCCTCTGAGATACCACTACCATTGTCTGTCACACGAACGATCATCCCCTCTCCCTCTTCGCAGACTTCTAATTTCAAAATGCCTTCTCCTTCCATAGCATGGATGGCATTCTGTACAAGATTAGTCCAGACTTGATTAATTTCGTCAGGAAATCCCAAAATTTCAACTGTTTTGGTACAATATTTCCTTTCAATGTGGATTCCCCGCTTGAGTTTATTGTGATAAAGTGTCAATACCGTCTCAAGGTTTTCTATCAAGTCGAATTGCACAGGATGCTTTGAATCGTTCGAATAGGTATAATTCCTCAATGCAAACAGGATCTTTTGCATCTTTCCGATAGCGATTCCCATGTTACTCACATTGGCAAACAGTTTTCCGAAACCCACGGCAAATCCGATGATATCTTTAGCCACCGACAATTCGGAGTTTGAGTCTACGATAGGCTCAATGTCTTCTTTCAGGAGGTCCACCGAAATCATTTCTCTGGCAAGAAAACGCACATCGGTCATACCTATCTCCAAAAGATAAGCTTCCATCTCCTTTCGGTATTGCCTTTCTTCCCGACTGGTCATGTACCGGAACTTCTTCGCCTGAAAAACCTGGATCAGAGAGTTAAACAAATCATGATGAGCACTGGTGAAGGACGTCTCTTTAAATCCTTTGATCGAATTAATGACGTCACCAATCACGTGCTCCAGGTTTTGGGTCCCGCCTTTTATGACACCCATGGGATTATTCACCTCATGCATCACCCCTGCAATCAGCTGTCCCAATACGGCGATTTTCTCTGTATGTATGAGTTTTGATTGTGTCTCTTTGATCTCTTTATTGGCCTTTTTTAGCTGATTCGTCTGGCGGTTTAGCTCTCTGTTCTTGAATTTCAAAGCAATGGCTAAAGAGGCCAGTGTTTCCGAGCCTTGTGTCTTATCCTGGCCAGAATCTAACACGGCATAGGCCTTCTTGAGTTCTTCTCCTTGTTTGCGAAGATCATTATTGGAGGCGATAAGTTCCTGGGAATTGAGCTCCATTGTGTGTTCCAGTAACTTTCGATCCTCATCATTATCATGGTAGGACTGATTGATCAAATTCAGCAACTTAGCGACCCTGGGATCATCAATTGCCTCATTGCCAAATGTCTTACGAATCTGACGCCTCAGAACCCTATGATAATCGCTCCTACTCACCAAAAAGCGTGATGGTCATCGTTTGGTTATGCAGGTAACATGAATTTCCCTGTCGGTCAGGTCCCAGTTCTCCATAGGAATAAAAACCAGTCATCAACGCCTCATCTCCAATCACCTCACGAACGGATTCTACTTCATCTTCCGTATGTTGTTTCAGGATGAGCTTACGCCCTACACAGCTGATCAACAAGGCCAGTTGTGCCTGGTCTTTTAAAATCGATATGCTGTTTTCCGCCGCTCTGCTGGCCCCTTCGTAGAGGCTCTCAAAATTCGCTTTCATCAATCGGGCCTCTCCTCCTTCTGGAATATCCCCCGCAAACGTCAAACTCTTATCCTCCTCATTCACAGAAAGGATGGTCCTGACCAATTCATCTTTTGCATTTTCATCGGTTTTGATACTCAGGGGAAATAGAAGCCCGCTAGCCGGTAGATCTTTGGCCTTATCACCCAGATAGGCCTTGTATAAATCCAGCGCAGGTTTTCCATCCAATTCAAAGAGCACATTTTCTTCCGAACGCGTGATCTTTCGGGTGTGCCCAAAGGTGTCCCAGCCACCAAAAGAACCATAACCCACTTTTATACTCTCCCCGTAAAAACCAACTGCAACAACCTTATTTTCTGAAGGCGTATCATTCAAGCCAACAACAGTTTTAATAAAATCCGGTCCGTCTCCGGCTAGTCCTCCACTTATACTCACGTCCTGATTAAGCTTCAACTTCATTCCTTCTATCAATCGTGTTCCATTGATGTCCAGACCATGAGATAATAGCAATACATGTTTCAGGTTTTCCTGGGGAAACAACGTTGCCAGTTCCATTCCCAAATCACTGTCAGAGGTCCAATTGTCCTTAATGGATAATTGCCGACTTTTGATTACCGTTTTTTCGAAATGAATTGCCGTTGTTACGATGGTATCATCAAATACCTCAATATCCAGAATTTCTCCGGAGGTGGAACATATGACAATATCAGCAGCGGGATAGAATGACCTGATCTCATCATACCGATCAGAATTTTCGAGTAATTGCCTTTTACCAAAAACGAGGACCAAATCGGCCGCGAAAGACATTTCAGGAACATTTTCCCATAAAGCGCTTTCAGACCATTTATTCTGTTCGAGTTTCATCCTTCGAAATACTTCTAGTTGATTATAAGTGACTTGCCAGCGGTTAAAGCTAATTAAAACCCCTTAATTCATTAAGAATTCCATATGGAAAGGGGCATTTGTCGCTTTCAATGGAATACCACCGACCAACGATCATATTTTAAAGCATTCTTTGCTATCCTATCTGCATTTTGTGTTACTCCATGAAATGCAGTAGTTTCAATTTTGTTCTTCAACTTCATCGATCATGGCCGAGAACATCCACAGAAACCAATCGCTGGCAGATTTGCATCAACATCTGGGTTATCCCAAGCCCAAACATCCATTGATTTCATTATTGGATACGTCTAAGCTTGAAATACCTGCAGAGGCCGTCGGTAAAAAGTCTGCTTCCGATCTTTACCTGATTTCGATCAAAGACAAAAACTGTGGCGTAGATTACGGTAGAAATAGCTTTGATTTCAACGAAGGCGTTATGGTGTTTTCGGCACCGGGGCAAGTCTATACCAATCGTAGAGAAGTAAAACCCGGTGATGTCCAGGGCTGGATGTTATACTTTCATCCGGACCTGATCCGAAATACACACCTTGGCTCAACGATCGATCAGTATTCTTTCTTCAATTATGACGTTTATGAAGCTTTGCATCTTTCGGAAGAGGAAGAGCAACGCGTCAATGTCTGCCTGGACAACATCAAAAGTGAGTATGAGCAGCGCATTGACAATCATAGTCAGCGGGTGATTGTCTCTAATCTGGAATTGTTGTTGAACTACGCCCTGAGATTCTATGAGCGCCAATTCAATACCCGAACCAATCAAAGTAAAGATGTCGTGGCGCAATTCGAGCGTTCCCTCAAAAGATATTACCAGGAACGGAAGGCCCTGGAACTTGGTGTACCTTCCATTCAGGCTTTTGCCGACGAAGTACATTTATCGCAGCACTATTTCAGCGATCTGATCAAGAAAGAAACCGGACGTTCACCTAAGGATCACATCAACGAATACATCGTGGAACAAGCCAAAAACAAATTGATCGGTTCTGAGCTTTCGATCAGTGAAATCGCTTACGACCTTGGGTTCAACTATCCGCATTACTTCACAAGACTTTTCAAGTCGAAAACAGGGCAAACACCCGTGGAATACCGCAATACAAATTGAAGGTCAAGCTGATCTTTCGAAACCCTGCATTTTGTGTTAATCCCTCTGCGACCTGTGTAATTTCTCTCAACAAAGGATACCGAGCTTTACCTCATCAATTAAAACACAACAAAAATGAGTCAAGTAATCAAAACCCTCCATCTGGAGGAAGTAATAGCCAAACATTCTCAGGACATGACCGGAAAAGTGGTAGCCATCACCGGAACCACCAGCGGAACTGGTTTTGTATGTGCCCGAGAGGTCGCCAAAAGAGGTGCCACCGTACTCCTATTGAATCGCAAAAGTGAGCGCTCAGCAAATGCATTGCAACAATTACAGGAAGCCGTTCCCTCAGCTATTTTCGAAGTAATCGATTGTGATTTACAGGATTTTTCAAGTGTCCGTGAAGCTGCGGCTAAGATTCGTTCCCATCATCAGGTATTAGATGTCCTTGTGAACAACGCCGGGGTAATGGCACTCAAGGACCAGGCAACCGGAGATGGTTATGATGTACAAATGCAAACCAATGTGATCTCACATTTCTTATTGACCAAAGAGCTATTCTCACTGCTCCGGAAGAGCAATCAAGGCAGAATTGTTAATCACTCTTCAATGGCAAGATTGGGCGGGCCATTGGACTTGAATTACTTTGAGCGACAAGGTGGCAACCTGGGAGGAGACGGTACTGAAGAGGAAAACAATAGTTTCCAGGGGCCTCGATGGGAACGATACCATCAAACCAAATTGGCTAATTGTGCTTTCACCTACGGATTGAAAGAAAAACTGGCTGCTCACGGAATTGACAATGTAATCGCCTTATTAGCACATCCTGGATTAGCGGCCACAAGTCTTCAAGTAACGACGGCCGCAGACGGGGGCATGGAAAACAACAGCCCTTTCATGCAGCAAGCTCAATCTGCTGAAGATGGAGCAACGGGAATCATTAGGGCATCCATGGATCCCGCTTCCAAATCCGGAGACTTCTACGGTCCGACAGCCGGTTGGAATGGCTTCCCGAATAAATTAACTCCCGAAGATTATTTGTATTCCGCGGAAACCATCAAAACCAATTGGGACGGCTGTGAAAAGGCCGTTGGCATGTTTGAGTTTTAAAACTGACTTCATCAAGAATCAGCGAAAGCCTGCCAGCAGTGGTGGGCTTTCTTCCTATCCTGATTAGCTTTCTCGGGTAAAGTCGTCCTTTATCGTATTCAGGATATCTCGAAACACCGCTTCAATTTCCATCAACAGATGGCCTGCGCCAGCAATGTAATGTGTGATGGCATTGGGTAAAAGGGTGGCCATTGCTCTGGCTCCCGGAATCGGTGACAAGTTATCTTCTTCACCATGCCATATATGAACAGGACTGCCGATCTCATCATACGGGATGTTCCAATCATGTGACAAGATTCGCATATCTGCCATGTGGCCTTCAGCTCCATTTACGAAAGCTTCGCGACAGTGGTCAAGAATAACATGAAAAGTGCCATTTTCCTTCATCGAAAGAAGGGTGTTGCGGTCAGCCTCTCCAACTTGCTTAAAAATCGTCTGATCAAAAGTTTTCTCAGGGTCAGCTAGCATTTTTTTGGCAAAATTCCTACTGGCGGACCTCATCAAAAATGGAGCGTATTTATTTAGAAAATAGCCAAGTACATTGCCCCAGGCCATCTTTTTTCGTACTCCAGGAATGTCCAGTGGTGCCGCACTACTGATCAGGGTCAATGATGACAAGCGGTCCTGAAACGCAGCAGCGCAAGCCATGGCATAGGGTCCTCCTCCCGATCCGCCGCCGATCGCTACCTTTTCCAGTTTCAAATGATCCAGAAATGCGCTGATATCCTCCACCCAACTCGTAAGTGTGGCCTCAGGATTGGGAGACGAGTTGCCATATCCCGGGCGTTCGGGGCAGATCAGTTTAACCCCAATATCGTACAAAACATCATCCTCTGCTGAGATTCTGGAACCTGGGGAGCCATGAAACATCACAAAAGGAACTCCATCTTCGGGTCCATATATGGAATAACTTAGTGTACGATGATCTTTAAGTGAAAAGGACATAGTAGTCCTGTCCACAACTTGTGCTGAAGTTGACATGTTCATTCAAAAAAAGGCTTATTGTTTAGGATCTATGCCGCGTATGGCGTCTTCTGTTTTTTGATCGCGATGAAGCATCCATTTTTTCTTCGTTTCAAAGCTCAATCGATAGATCTCCAAATCCAGCTCATAACGCTTGTCTCCAAAAGATTCATTGATCTTGTCATCAATTTGCTGAAGTGAAGCTTGCTCTTTTACCACCAGGGCATAGTCGAGATTGGCCTGATCTGCAAAGCGATAGTAGATGGTTTGCATATCGCTTGGCGAGATCTCCATCAGTTTCTTAAAAGCCCGACTAAAAGTTTCATAATTTTCATAGCCCAACTGATAGGCTACCTGCCTAACCTGTGCATCGGACTGCAGCAGTTCCGTGCTCTTCATGATCCTCAGGTACTCGTGATATTGCACCGGCGTAATACCCGTTTCGGATTTGAAGGTCCTGAACAGCTGAACTTTGGAAAGACAGGCAACATCCGCCAATTCATCCACTTTCACCGGCCGATGATGGTTAGCCTTCAGATAATCGATGATATTTTTTGTCTTACTCACATAACAAAGATAAGATTTGGTTTTTGGGAGTAAATGACGAATTATTTCATTTTTCCACTCCCTGCAAACTTCTCAATGCTCATTGGTGATCAATTCAGGCCATTTCAAAAGGTTTAAGCAGATCAATGTTTAAAAAAACCCTGAATCGTGTAACCTTGAAGTATATGTTTTCGCTATAATTGTAAGTGATTACTCACTACTATGACTGAAAAGCAAATTAAAATCTTAAACGCAGCTTTGCAGCTATTTGCCGAAGAAGGTTATCGAAGTACTTCTACCAGTAAAGTTGCCAAGAGGGCTGGTGTTTCTGAGGGTTTAATATTCAGGCATTTTGGGAATAAAGAAGGTTTATTACAGGCCATTATTCAGGAAGGTGAGGAACGCGCCAAGCTGTTATTTGCTGATGTAGTGATGGCAACGGATCCACAAAAAGTCATTTCCAATTTATTGGAGTTGATTAACACCAATACAGCAAAAAAAGAAGATGCTGATTTCTGGAAGCTACAATTCAAGATTAAATGGGAATTGGAAATGTATGGAAAACATAAGCTGGAACCGATAGAAAATGCACTTACCTCGGCTTTCGAAAAACTGGGATATTCCTCTCCCAGAAAAGAAGCGGAACTGCTAACCATCATTATGGACGGTGTAGCGACCAGGTATTTCCTGGAGGAAAGCTTTGATCCCACACCCATGTTGGATTTTTTGAAAAAGAAATACGGGTTATAAAAAATTTTTAACATAAAATAAGTGATTACTTACTCATTAATAATTGAAAAATGAATAATAAGGTAGTTCTGATAACAGGGGCTTCTTCGGGAATAGGAAAAGCTACTGCCCTGCAATTGATCAATGAAGGACACATCGTTTATGGAGCGGCGAGAAGACTTGAAAAAATGAAAGATCTCGAAGAAGCCGGAGGTCACGCCATCAAAATGGATGTGATTGAAGAAGACCAGGTCATCACTGGCATTGATCGTATCATTAAAGAACAGGGAAGGATCGATGTGTTAGTCAATAACGCCGGTTACGCCACATATGGGTCCGTGGAAGAAACGACCATTGAGGACGCACGTCGCCAATTTGAAGTAAACATTTTTGGGTTGGCACGACTCACACAACTTGTGATCCCACATATGCGCAAAAACAGGTCGGGAAAAATCATCAACATCTCATCCGTTGGTGGAAAAATCTACAGCCCCATGGGTGCCTGGTATCATGCTACCAAGCATGCCCTCGAAGGCTGGTCCGACTGCCTGAGGTTAGAATTGAAGCAATTTGGAATCGACGTGGTTATTGTTGAGCCTGGACTGATCATAACCGAATTCGGTGATGTGATGACGCAACCGATGGTGGACCGATCAGGTCATGGCCCTTACAAGCATATGGTCGATCAACTGTCTGCAACCATGAAAGAAATGTACGGTAAACCAGATGCCGGCTCTCCTCCTTCGGTAATTGCTAACGTGATTTCCGAGGGTATCCGTGCTAAAAAACCAAAAACCAGATATGCTAAAGGAAAAATGGCATCCATGATCCTTTTTATGCGGAGATGGCTGAGTGATCGTGGGTTTGACAAAGCCATTCTGATGCAATTGAAATAAAATGAAAATACCAAAATGTAGGTTTTGATGGAGGCCTGCGATGCTATGGAAAACACGGAAATTTGTGTGAGTTTTTTGACCATCAATGAGAGCACATACCCAATAAGTATGTGCTTTTTGTGTATTAACTCTCAAGCTAGTCATCCAATACACTACCTTTGTTTTGAAAAAACAACAAACTATATGACGAAACAACTAATGCAATTCATTGCTTTTCTATGCTTAATGCCTTTTTTAGTCATGCCTCTGGAAGCACAAAAAATTGTATACGAAGGTGATTTTCACCTTTCTGCACCCAATCAAATTGCCAATGATATCAAACAGATCATCCCAATTACTTCTAATGAGGAAAAATTGATTTTACTGATACAAGATGAATTTACACTCAATGTACTGACGATCAGTTCAGATTTTTCAAAGGGAACGGCATTTAAGTGTTCACTGCCACCCGAATACCATCATGAATTGGTCAGCTATCAGGAAAATGAGGGTATCTTAAAATTGTACTTTGGCAACCGGAAAAAGAACAGGTTCGTTCTACAACAAATCGATCTTGAAAAAGAGACCCAATTCGTTACTGGTCTTTCCATCAAATTTCAGAAAGAACTTTATCTGACATCACATGTCTCCGGTGATGGCAAATTCCATTTATTGACGATTGTCAAGAACTCCTCTAAGATCAAACATTACATCCTGAATGATTCAAGGTTAATTGACACAAAACTAATTGACCTGTCTGATTACAAGTTTTCAAAAGATAATTTGAATTATACACTTTATCATGTGCTCCATCAAAATGCCGGATACAAGAAAAAACTGGGTCACGAAAAGATCGACACAGAACAATATGTGAATCTGGAAACTGCGGCAAAAAAAATAAAGGTATTAACGAATGAAAACCACATTTATCTTTCCCTGGATCACGAATATGAACAGACCCATTTGATCACCCTGGATCTGGTGGACCAAACTCATTCGGTAGACGCTTACCCCAACACACCACCCGCGGGTTATGGAAGATCAAGACACACCAATTCGATAATGATCGGAGATGGTCTGTTTCAGTTAAATGTTTCACCCAGGTATTTATCAGTAAAGTCCATAAATACATCCTCAAAAGAGATCCAATCAACCTATGTTGTCACTTCTGATGATCCCAAAATTCCATTCAAAAATGGCCTTGTGAAGTTTAACGAAGACTTTGAGCCTGATTATGCCAGGTACGAAAATGAAGGAACGGAAACGCAAAAAGTGCTTCGTAGAATGCTAGATTACCGGAACATTGGGATGTCTGTAAACCATGAAGATGATCAGGTCACATTGAAAGTAGGAGCATACAAAGAAAGAGAAACCCGCAGCGGTGGAAGTAGTGGCGGACTGTACACACCTGGTAGCACCATTAGTACTCCTTATGGCACGGTTTCCACACCGGGAAGTTTCAGTGCCGGGTCGTTTGGTGTTTCTGAGCAGCTTGCTAACAAGGTTTATTTCCTCAGTGTATTCAATAAAAACACGCATAAGCGCATCGATGATTTCGCCACTGATCCCTTTGAAGCCATTGAGAAATATCGCGAAGACCCTCCATTTAAACCTACGGCCGAAGCTGCTTTTCAGTGGGGTGATCAATACCTTTATGGATACTATCTGAAAAAGAAAAAAGTGTACGTTCTTCGCCAATTTGGGAGCGGAATCTTTGATTGATAAGGTAATAATCACACTTACCTCCATTGAATAGACCTTGAAGTAGGCGAAATTTATCTCTTCAATCCATTCGACGGCCTTAAGGACGTGACAGTTCACCATATTCATTATTACTGGCCATCATCGAAGTTTTTTAAAAGACCGCTAAGCATCCGATATCAAAAGTATGTCCATTAAACGTGGTTTTTGGTCGCATTATATCACTGTAAATCAATACTTTCCGTAAAAGAACACATGCGACCATCCATAATTGTGCTCTTCTATTTCGCGACAGCTTTTTCACAGGCCCAGGCGCAATCCCAAAACCACGTTGGTGGTCGTTGCGAAGGATGTGAGGCCATATTCGAATATGGCACACGTATACTTACCAATACAGATACCTTACCGAAGTTTTTAGCAACTGAACCCAAGCTGAAGATATCTGGCACCGTGTTTAAGAAAGATGGCAGGACACCTGCGGAAAATGTGATCTTGTATGTGTATCACACCAATCGCAAAGGCATTTATGAAACAAAAGGGGATGAAAAAGGTTGGGCTCGCAGACATGGTTATATCAGAGGCTGGGTAAAAACCGGAGAAGATGGAAAGTATACATTTTACACCTTTCGACCTGCTTCATATCCAAACCGAAGGGCACCTGAGCATATTCACATCACTGTAAAAGAACCTGATAAAAATGAATACTACATCGATGATTTTATGTTCTTTGATGACCCCCTGCTTACCGATCGAGTGAAGAAGGCGAGAAAAAACCGGGGAGGATCAGGCATCGTTTCCTTACAATCCGAACCTGATTATTTCAGTATTACAAGAGATATTACCCTTGGATTGAACATCCCCAATTATCCAAAGTAGGTCTGGCGACAAATTGGCCATAACCAATCATTACTTTGGCTACAGGATCGAGAGAAGAAGGAGTTGTCTCAACGTCTCTAATCAGTTGATTCAAACAAAGAACCAGTAATCCCTGACCGGAAGTTTACCCCAACGTTCCAGTTGTTGTCGGATTTCCTTTTTTGCATCCGGCGAAGTTACGGCGACCAAAATCTGAGGGTTATCCATAATGGGTATGGAATCAAGGCTTTGCATGATTAATCCGTAGATGTCTTTGCCAATTTTCTGGTCATTGTCACAGACCCAATGAACGTTTTCGCGCTCATAGGAAAGAATCAATTTTACCAGGTCTTTTCCATTTCTACCTGCACCCCAAATCACCAGCGGACGCTTTTTGTCTCTGTCTAACTCATAGAAGAATCGCAATTTCAGGTCATAGTAGCGATTGTCTTTATACTCATCCCAGGTTCTGGAAATACGGTCGGACCGATCTCGCCAATGATGTAAGACATGATCAATTCCAACTACTTTCAATCCCTTTCTGTAGATCCGAAAAGTCAGGTCATAATCTTCCGGATAAACCGGAGAATCAAATCCTCCCACTGCATCAAAATCCTCCCGATGCATGATCCAGCTGTGGGATGGAATGGTACACTCCTGATAGATCTCCTGAAAATGCTGTCCCTTAGCGGCGATTTCATTTAGCCATCGCTCGTACCGACGAAACCCATCACCCACTTCTCCTTCATCAACGAAATGTTCCGTACCACCGGCTATGACCGTCCCTTTCCCATATTGCAGCCATTCCTTAACCAGCACTTCAAGTTTATCCGACGGCATCTTATCATCAGAGTCCATCCGATTGATCAGTTCGCCGGTAGCAGTTTTGATCCCTGTTTGCAAAGCCGGGATCAGGCGTTGCCCCTGACTTGTCACTACCCTGACCCGATGGTCTTGAGCCGCATAAGATGATAGTATCGCATTTGAATCGTCCGTTGAGTGGTCATTGATGGCGATTAATTCCCAATTAACATAAGTCTGCTGCAGAATACTCTCCACACACGCAGGTAGATAAGGTGCGGTATTCTTCACCGCCATGATGATTGAAACTTTGGGGCTTTCCATTAAGCTATGATTTCATCAACGCTTCAATGTCTCTGACCTCAATCGGAATGTCATGCATCAAATTTTGTGGCGTCGATTCTGTAATAACTACATCGTCTTCCAAACGAATGCCTAATTTTTCCTCAGGAATGTAAATCCCAGGTTCAACTGTGAACACCATTCCGGACTTGAATGTCTGGTACCTGGAAGGGACATCATGGACATCCAGGCCTAAATGATGTGAGGTCCCGTGCATGAAATATTTGCGATAAAGCGGATTTCCCTCTTCTTGTTCAGCCACTTCTTTTTTTGTCAACAAGCCCAACTCAATGAGTTCTGCTTCCATGAGTTTCCCCACGACTTTTTGATAATTTTTCAAATCGCCACCAGGGACTAACAGTTCAGTCGCTCCATTTTTCACACGAAGCACTGCTTCATAGACCGCTTTCTGACGCTGCGTAAATCGGCCATTTACAGGTAAAACGCGTGTCAGGTCCGCATTATAATTCCCGTATTCTGCACCGATATCCATCAGAACAATATCACCATCTTTCATGGTTTGATCATTTTCCAGATAGTGCAGGACGCAGCTATTTTCGCCAGAGGCAACGATGGGTTGATAAGCAAAACCACGGGATCCCCTTCTTAGGAATTCATAACTCCAGATCGCTTCTATTTCGTACTCGTACATACCGGGTCGCATCTGCCTGGCCACGCTTTCAAACCCTGCTCCTGTGATCTTGCAGGCTTCTCTGATCATATCGATCTCTACTTCCGTTTTGCACGTCCTGAGATCATTCACGATCGGTGCTAACCTCCTTAACGGATGCAGAGGAAAATTTCGCTTTAACTGATGAATTAGTTTATCATTTCTGGTTTCCACCGGGCTATCACTCCGATCTTGCTCGTTACGATAGACATATATTTCATCTACATGAGGCAAAACCATTGCCAATGTAGCGTCGAGATTCTCAGACCACTTCACCTTATCAATCCCAGAAAGCTGGCTACCCTGGTCTTGCGTAAATTTCTGCCCCTCCCAAATTTTGATATGCTCGTTGGTCTTCTTCAGAAATAATATCTCACGTAGATCTTCATCCGGAAAGTGGGGTGCCATTAGTAATGTTGTTTCCTCCTGATCAATGCCCGTGAGGTAATACAAGTCATTATTTTGACGAAAGGGCATAACTCCATCCGCATTGGTAGGCATGATGTCATTTGACGTGATCAATACAGCACAATTTGATGGGAGTCGTTCAAGAAGTTTTTCTCTGTTTTTCGAGAAAAAAGAAGCAGGAAGTGGTTTATATCTCATCGATGAATATTGTACTTCAAAAGTAATGGGGTTTGTGGCAAAGAGGAACAGGAATAAGGGTTCCGCCAACACGAAAGCGTTTGAATGAGGGAGTCGTGCGGATATCCATTTCTAAAATTGGTTAATCGTGAAACCTATTCGTCTTCATCCGTGTATAATTTGTTTCGAATATGAACATGAGACTTCTCATCACTTTATGTCTTCTCATAGGACTGAATACTCAAGGCGTTGGTCAATTCTATTATTGGGTAGATCAACAAATTGAACTCTCCAAAAGTCCCCGGTATTGCTCTGAGTGGTTAAAGGCGTGCAGCTATGAATTAACTGAAAAAGAGGCAGCATCCTTATATCTGACACATCAGCATCGGGTGCTCAGATTCGAACCCTTAGCCACTCAACCGAAGAGCAATTCTTTAAGTTTTGCCCTGGAACAAATTGAAGGTCAACTGATCATGGATCGCGGGGCAACAGGAAAAGGAGTGAAAATTGGCGTGATCGATGGCGGATTTTTAAAGGCACCGGAATCGCCGCCCTTGCGTCATCTTTTTGAAAATGATCTGATCGCCGGATACAAGGACTACATCACACCGGATCTTCCTGAGTATGAAGGGAGTGGTAACCTCGATGATCAACACGGAACGGGTGTTTTGAAAATGATCGGAGGAATCGACCCTGTCTCCAGAATTCAGTTTGGACTCGCCACGGGAGCCACGTTTTATCTGGCGCGAACTGATCATGGTGCATATGAAAAAAGACTGGAAGAGGACTTACTCATTCAGGCGCTGGAAGAAATGGAAAAGGAAGGTGTCCGGTTGGTCAATATCTCCCTGGGCTATGCAAAAGGTTATAAGAATTCCGCTGAAAACTATACCCCTGAAGACATGAATGGTACATCTATGATCGCCAAAGCCGTGGATCACGCCTTTTATGAAAAGAACATGCTGGTCGTGGTAGCCGCAGGTAACGAGGGGAATGACAAAAAATGGCGGGTGCTATCTACTCCGGGCGATTCGAAAGGTGCGCTTACCGTCGGTGCCACCAAACTAAAAGTCTGGGATCGCATGGACTACAGTAGCATCGGACCTGATTTTCTGACCTATACAAAACCTGACATTTCGTGCTACTCAAGCTATGGTACCTCCTACGCAACTCCCATTATTACGGGCCTTGCTGCCTGCATCATGGAGTTGTACCCCGATCTGTCCGTGAAAGAAATCAAGGAAGTGATCCTATCCGCCGGCAATTTGTACCCATACGGGAACAATCACCTCGGCCAGGGAGTCCCTCAAATCAGTCGGCTGTTGAAAATACTTGACGGAGAATCAGTTGTTCGGCCTGAACTTGTAAGCACAAAAAAGAGAACTTATGAAATAGCTGCTGAGAAAGGAGACCTGACGGCTGTTTATCATAAACAGGATACAAGCAGGGTCATCCTACGGGAAATCTCGAGAATTAAGGGTAACTCACTGAAGGTTTGGCGAGAAAAGGATGCTGATTTTACGACTGTTTTGATCGGTAAGAAAGCGATTGAAATTGATTGGTTAGACTGATCTATAGTCCCCCTCTCCTTTTCTTGATGGCCTCTCCTAGCTGATAAACTACCAAAGCATACATGGAGCTATGGTTATACCGGGTGATCACATAGAAGTTATACAGCCCAAACCAATACTCTTTTCCTTCATCCAACTGGAATTCCAGGAGTGATACCTTCCGGGTAGGCGTCAACTCCCACTCCGGGGTAAATCCCAAATTCTTATAATAGGCCACATCGTATTTGACGCGCGAAGAAAATTTAGCCGGAGGGTTGGCATCAGCACTGGCTACTGCAGGTATGGCAACCATTTGATTAGCTTTCCATCGATGTACTTTCAAATAATTGGCCACACTTGCGATCGCATCTTCGGGCGAGTTCATCAAGTCCCTTGTTCCGCCTTGGTCGAAGCTCGTAGCATAAGCCCGATAACTGCTGGGCATGAACTGACAATACCCCATGGCCCCTGCATAGCCTCCTTCTACCTGAAGCGGATCGAGGTTTTCCGCTTTCGCCAGGTCCAAAAATTCACCCAATTCTTTGGTGAAATAGCTGGATCGTCGCGGGATGCCAAAGGAAATCGTATACAAGGCGTCAAGGACTTTATAAGACCCTTTGTTACCCCCAAAAGCAGATTCTACCCCCAGAATGCCTAAAATGATATGAACGGGAACTCCCGTGGATTCACTCACCTGCTGCAAGGCAACTTCATGTGTTTCCCAGAAAGCTACACCGGCCTCTATGCGCTCCTCCTTCATAAAGATGTTGCGGTACCTGCTCCAGGTCATGGTCTTTTCCGCCGGCCGATTGAACTTCTCGACAATTGAAGGCTGAAATACGGCCTGATCAATGATCTCGCGAACCTTTTCCTGACTTACCCCCCGGGAAGAGGCATATTTCGCGATGAAATCGTCTACTTTGGCTTGATCCGCCTGCGCCAACAGGTCGGTCACGGCCAATCCGATCAACAGGACCGTAATAAAAATTCGATTCATAAAATTTGAGAAGTGCGTAAGGTTCAAAGTAATGTCTCGTAATGCCTGATCAAAGTCACCAGATCCTCATCATTCTTAAAAGACAACTTGTTGGTTTTAATGAAATCAGCGAGCTCCTTCTTTTTGCCTAGAATTTCGGGCAGTTTCTTCTTTGAAACCTTCAGTTTGGTAACATCCTGCTTGCCAAGCCCATTGAGTAGCATGTAGTTATTAACTTCCCCAAATATTTTTACCTTCAATGTTTCACCCACATTATTGATGACCTTCTCATTTGGTATCACATCAAATTCTTTGATCAGTAGGACATCATCTGATTCATGTAAGACCTGAAAAAACTTATCCTTGAAATTGGGATGCAGGTTACTCTTAAAAAGGTATTCCCGACCGTCTTTGTCTTTGGCCGTAAAGCTTTTGTAAAAGGATTCCTGAAGGGCAACATAGAATCCCGCATCTTCTACTTCCAATTCGTCTGTATAACCATTTAAGTTAAGTTTGACATTGGGATACTCATTGTTGGCATTGTCAATGATCGTCCCTGTAACGAACTCTGAAAAGAAGTAAGGACTCCCTCGGTAATCTTTGTATCGTTGCTCATCAATTTCTTTAGCATTCTTGGCATAGAACTTTCTATTGTTTTGAGCCTTCAGGTTTAGCAGAATGAAAAAAGCGAAAAATAAGAGAAAAAGTTGTCTAAGCCTTAGCATAGGGTTCAACAGGTTTTATTGGCGAAATAATGAGAGCATAATATTAGGTAAATACGGCAGGGAATGAAACAGGTTGATTCTAATCTTCTTGTCAGAAGTCAAAAATCAGACCAAAACAAGTTTAAGCCACTTCCTTTACATCGATGGGGTCAAGGTACATCAGTATACCCTTTAAGTTTTCAAAACCCATAGATTTCAGTATTTCCATATAACGACGCACCTGATGTTGATCCGCATTTTTCGGTTCACCGGTCTTGAAGTCGATGACGTACCATAAGTTTCCTTTTCTAACCAGTCGATCGATTCTGTAATACATCCCACCGGGCATAAGAATGGGCACTTCCAATTTCACTTCGTCTACCTCTTCGAAAAAGGGTCGACAATGCTCTGACTGGATCAATGATAAAACCGGAGGAGAAACCTGACCTTTCATTTCTTCGGACCATACATCAATTTTAGCCAGTTCCGTATGCCAATCAATCCCTGCAAGTTGTGCTTCAAAATCGCGATCACTCAATTCGGCAGCGCCTTTCATTTGGACCGACACTTTTCCTCTCCAGGAATGAGAGGGGTAAGCTACTAATCCGTATTCTAGAGAACTGGAGGGTTTTACTTCCTTAACGGGCAAACTCCCTTTGGCATAAGTGAAGGAAGTTTCATTCCACGCTTCCTGGTCCTGAAGCATTTGCCTGGTTAACTGGCCCACATGAGCGACTTTCGCGGTTTTCGGTTCTTCTCCGAATACATACAATCCGTCTACAGAGCGGGTAAAGGCCACATAAAGTAAATTGATACTATCAAGAAAGGCATTGATCTTTTCTTCCCAATAAGCATCGTGCCAATAAGTAGTTTCCATTTTACTGGAGTACTTCAAAGGGACCACTGGCAGTCGCTCTAAAATTTCATGTTCAGGAGGCTCTACCCAAAGGATTTCTTCTTTTGCATAAGCATCGTGATCGAGTTTCCAATTGAGAAAGGGAATAATGACAATCGGAAACTCCAGCCCTTTTGATTTGTGCAGCGTAAGGATTTTGATGGCATCATTCTCATCTGCCACTTGAATAGCACGTTCTTTACGAACATTATCCCACCAAACCAGAAAAGACGGAATATCGCCACGCTCATTTTTTGAATAATCCAATATGGCATCCTGAAATCCTTGAATGTAAGTGTATTCCTCTTTCAGGGCATTCAACTCAAAGATCCTGATCAGGGACTCTACCAACTCATATAGTGGCAGACGTTTCAAATAGTTTTTCTGCTTGACAAAATCTGGCGGAACCATCGACATCCAATCATTGACATTTCCGAATATCTCATGTAATCCTGATCCAGATTGCTTTACAAAACGCTGATATTCATGCACCCATTCCGCCAGTGCAATGGTATTTTTCTCCTGATTGAGCCATGTGATCAAACTGATAAGAAACTTCACGGCATGACTCGAGTAGAGATATAATGCTTCAGAACTTACCACATCATATTTGAGCTCCGGATCCGCATCGGCTGAAGATTTATGCAGCATAAATGCATCTGCGATTCGCTTCCCTTCACGCTGAGTCCGGGTAAGGATCGCCATATCCTGAAGCTGATAACCCTGTCGTTGCAACTCCTCCACCAGAGCAATGGTCCTGGCAATGGAGGTATCCTGCCATTCATCATCTTCTAGAAATTGAATTTTAACGAGACCTTCCACTTCCTTTCTCGCCACTTGCTGCGACACACCATCATACACGGAAATGACCTGATCCAATAATGGCTGGCTTTCTTCCGGGACTTCTCCAAAATATGTCTCGGCCTGTAACTTCAGGTTACTAAAAAACCAGTTGTTGAAATGGACAATTTCTGCTGCACTACGCCAATTAACCGCAAGGCCCTCAAAATGGACATGATGCGTTCCAACATCCTCGGCTACACCGCCATTCAACAGTTTCCAGTTTCCACCCCGCCACCGATAGATGGATTGTTTGGTATCACCTACCACCAGGCTCTTTTCACCTGTATCGGCACTGTTCTTGACCAGCGGCTTGAAATTGTTCCATTGAAATCCCGAGGTATCCTGAAATTCGTCAATGAGATAGTTGCTGTAATAACCACCAATCTTCTCGTAGATATACGGTGTATCGCTTTCATCAATGATCAATCGCAAAAAGTCAGGAAGATCCGCGATCAGCATCACATCTTTTTCGTCCCGATAGTCCTGGAGTTTCTGATCGAGCGCCGTTAATATGCCAAAGGCATAAAAATGCCTTAACACCTCGCCGATAGATTGGTATTCCTCCATATGATCGTCTATGAAGTGAATAAGGTCTTTGTAAACAGGCAGAATATTTTCTGAAAGGGCAGCGAACAAAGCAGCATTTTTCATCCCGTCCTTAGTCAGCCATTTACCAGGCTCACCAAGCGCATTTCTACGACCATCTGTGATGGTATAATCTCTTTGACTGACCTTTAGAAACAAGCCCGCGGGACCGCTAGCTTTTCTACTGAACTGATCAATCCCTCCCACCGCATTAATGGCTGCCAGTCCGGTTTGACAGAATTGATCACATTTCTTTTCAAAAGTGCGGCGTTGTTGACGTAATTCCTGTATCAACTTGCCAAAAAAACCTTTCTCTTCACCCAATGCCAGAACCTTCCGTGCAAAGGGTTTGAAATGGTCTTTCATCAGTTCCCTGGCCAACGCAGTAATGTCTCCACGAAAATCCCAGGCTTTCCCATCTTCTACTTTAGATTCGGCGAATTGCGTTAACCAGCCCCTGAGCTCCTTCTTATCTTCATTTCCTACTTCCGCCAACATGAGGTCAATCACCTCCTGAATCACTTTATCAATATCCAGGTCAATGGCAAAGGTGCCCTGTAAACCCATCTCACGAGCAAAAGACCTGATAACCTGATGGAAGAAACTATCTATGGTCACAATGGAGAATTGGCCATAGTGATGGAGTATCTGAACCAACGCCTCCTGCCCCCGGGATCTCAGTACCTCCTGATTCTGCAAATTCAAAGCCTCCAAAAGCAATGGTACCATCGGATGGTCCTGTCCCGAACTGATGCTTTTCAACACCTGTAAGATTCGGGTTTTCATTTCTTCTGTAGCCTTGTTCGTGAAGGTAACTCCCAGTATTTTTCTAAATGCCTGAGGTTGTTCCAATGCCAGTTTTAGGTACTCAAGGGTCAGTGTAAAGGTCTTCCCCGATCCTGCAGAGGCCTTGTAAACAATGAAGGATTTATCCTGCTGCCAAAAACTTTCTATGTTTTCCGCTTCCAATTATGTTAAGTTAATGTTAACTCAATATTTACCAAATGAAACGATATAGTGGTACTCGTTTCTATACAATATTCGTCGATACTTCATTTTTATTCACCTTTATCCTCCTGGTTCTAAGGTTCAAACGCTAATGCATAAAGTCATCCTTGTTGCCTCAAAAAGCGAGGATATCGAAATGGCATGAAGTCGTATATCCAAAAGTATATCCAAAAGCATAAAAAGAACATTCGCAAGAAGGATGGGTAGTGATGGCTATATGATAATCCCTGAGGGAAAGGTCATCAAATACGAAATGTTCAACATTTCCAGGGAAACGGATAAAAAAGATTGATCATTCACCCCAGAGAATAGGAAATAAGACATGACTCCCTTCGGAAAGGAGGGATTTCGATTTCCGAAATATTACCTAAAAAAGTGGCCTGTTTGGCCTCAGAAGGACATTTTCACCTAGTAGGTTAATCAATATTAAATTTAATGTTACGTGAATGTTAACAAATTCAATTTGTTTACGTAACTTTACTTTAACATTAACATAATATATAAGCCTATGAGACTATTTAGCACAATCGTTATCGTCTGCTTAGTTATCAGTGTTTCTTTCGCCAGTGGAGTTGAAAGTGATAACAATGGCAGCAAAAAAGAGAGTGCGAAGGTTGTTAATGTAGAAGAAGTCCTAAAAGCAAATCCATACCCAAGAGAACTGAGAGCGTTGGGCATTGAAGGGAAGGTAATGGTTTCCTTTTGGATCGACACTAAAGGCGCTGTGAAAAGATACAGAGTCGAACAATCCTCGCATGTTAAATTGGAGGAGTATGTCATAGAGAACGTAGATAAGTTCCGATTTACACCCGCCAAGAATGATAGTGGTAAAGCAATCTATTCAAGGATTAAAGTACCATTCATATTCGAGTTAAGCATTTAAGATAATCATTTTTTGATTGCGAAAAGTGGTCGGCATCCGTCAGGTTGTCGGCCTTTTTTGTTTAGAATGCTGCCTTAGACGGATCAAGTAATTTTTCTGGGGAGCGCCTTAACTGAATGCAATTTTCAAGACCTAATATTGAGTCTTGCCACTTGAATGATCTTCTAACGGACTATCAAGGCAAGAAGCTTTGCCTTTCCTCCCCACTTTTCCATCGATGAAAAGTGGGACAAAAATCTAGGCCGGATTCATTTTTTAACGCTTTTGTCTCAAAAGAGCAGGAATAAAATAAACTCGCCAATGTGCAATTGGAATAAACGAAATCAAATAACGGCTCGAACAGAATTTTATTCTTTTCTGCTCTTCTTTGACCCAAAAATCTAAAATGAATCAAGGCCGATCCAAATCGAAAACTACATTTTATACAATTACTCCACAGGTTTTCGACTTGATCCCCTTAGACGGACTTAACCTCAATCATGGATCAAGTGGTCTGCGAAGTAATGGATCAATCCGAATTTCTGAGGAGCAAAATAATTTCTCCATTGATCCAAAAGTGATTGAGTTAATCAGTTATTCCGTTTTTCTGCTTTTGAAATGGTGAATTCCTAATTCTGGATTTCCTGCCAAAAGTACAGTGAACCACTTTGTGCGGATCACTCTGGTGCGGTGGCATGATACCCTAAAATGATATTTTCACTATTGAAGGAAGGGGCGCAGAAATATTGCTTGATCGGTAATGATCTTAGTCTAATGATCCGCAGTGATTTATGGTAATTCCCGCGTAGTAGAACCTTCGGGAGGACAAGACAAGCCATTGAGTAAACAGCTCTGTTTCGCAGTATTCATTTCATGTACCATCGTGACCCGTCAATTACAGAATCGTTTGGCAGGTAAACGCCAGGGGATAACTCAAATCCTCATTAGATGAGAGGCATAAAAAAAGCGGCCTAATTCCAAAAAGCCGCTTTCCTAATCTAATATGAAGAACACTTTACTACTAAAGTCACAGTTCGACGTGGAAAATCGCTGCGATCGGAATGATCTTACCGCCCTTTAACTCCACGTTTTTCTCGGTCACCGCCCATACGGTCGCTTCGGTCTCTCTCAATGATCCATCGAAAGTTCGAAATTGCAAGGTGACTGCTTGTTTGAAATTGTTACCAAGCTTCATCGCCCGGATCAATGATTCTTTTCTAATAATTCGCGCACTTTCATTTGTTAATACATCATCTTGTCGAAATGAAAGCTCTATGATCCTGGATCGGTGTACTCTGGTTACTTCTTGTGTTAACATCTTTGTTTCGTTGAAATTTCTAAATGGTTTGTTGTACTATGCTGGCTTGGAAGACCCTGAATTTCACAGCCGTAGTACACGCAGTACCAAAAATTTCCTCGAAACTACGTATGGCTTCTCCTCTTGAAATGAATGATCTCGCTTCCAAACGGAGAAGACTTTCGGAAATGAGATTAAGTTGTCTGATTTTGTTTTGACCAGATATCTTTCATCTTTGGTCTCAACAATCCTTTCAACCTCTTCAAGCGTCTCATCAGCAAACACTTCATAATTGTAGGCATGCCCTACTGCAGGAAATGCAAGCAGTGCGATGGCCAGTACAAATACGAGGAGGTATCGAGATTTCATAGATTAATCTTCTATATGAAGTACATGAAGGTGGTCACTAATGCGGTCAACCAGCTTATCGATATGATTTAAATAGCGATGTTGGTCGGTTTCAAGAATCAATATTTTACCATCATATGTTTCAGATCCAAAACCATTTTTCAACTTCTCTTTGTCCTTCTCGATGGCTGACCGATCCTTACAAGTCGCCCGCATGTGGCCAATGAAGTCTTTCATCCCGTATTCGGACTCCAGCTTACTGATGTCTTTTAAGGTTTTCTTTTGTTCTTTCGAATCGTGCGTAACCGCAAATAATGGATCGTTGAGTCGATCCATGACAATAGAATCATAATGATGCAAGGCCTCCAGCATCAGATTTACTGATTCCCGGTATCGCTTATTAGAGCAGTAGGAACCTACTCCTTCATATGTTCTAAGATTTTCCGATCGCTGAAACCAATCCTCTAATACCAGGTCAAATTCATCTTCTATCAGCGAATTGTTTTGAGCCACTCCTGCGGTAGCTCCTAATACCAACAAAATAACAATAGCACTCCTACACATAAAAACAATCTTACACTAATTATTGATAGTATTACTATCATAACGAAATGCAATACAATTAGGTTTCGCTTTTAAAAACTTTTTTTTAGCCGATCACGAGTGTATTCCTGAAGGATACCCTCGCATAGCGTCAAGAAGGTTGTAGATTATTTTTTGAGAGGTTAATAAAATAACGCAGAATGCCCCTGCTTATTCTATTTAAGCCATGCTTATTGACTGGAAAATGCTGTTAGGAAATAATCGTTATTCCACACTCTCAAAATAGGCGAACTCTTTCATAAAACTTTGTCGGATCCGATCATTGCCCAGGTTGCCAATACTGCCCAGGTGCGTATGGTTCAGTCGTTTGGGTGGATCATATTTCCCCTCGGCAATGATTTTTCCCACTTGCTGATAGGCATCACGGAAAGGAGTCCCTGTTTGTACCAATTCATTGACCAGCTCTACACTGAAAATCAGGTCATATTTAGGGTCATCTACGATCCCTTCGGCCACAGTGATATCTTTCAACATCAAAGCCGCCATATCCAGGCAATCTTTGATCTGATCGAATGCCGGAATGAATCGCTCTTTCAATTGTTGTAGATCCCGATGATATCCGGAAGGCAGGTTATTCGTGATCAGTGTAAGTTCATAAGGTAGGGCCTGCAATTGATTGGCTTTCCCACGCAAAAGCTCAAAACCATCTGGGTTATGTTTGTGAGGCATGATGCTGCTACCTGTTGTGAATTGAACCGGAACCTTGAAAAAATCGAAGTTCTGACCACTGAACATACAAATATCCATAGCCAGTTTCCCCAGAGTCCCTGCAATAGAACTGATAGCCATTGCAACGGATTTCTCCATTTTGCCCCGGGTCATCTGTGCATAGACCACATTGTGATTTGGTTCTTGAAAAGACAACTCCTGAGTAGAAAAATCCCTGTCGACGGGAAAGGAAGATCCATATCCCGCCGCTGAACCTAACGGATTTTTATTGGTGATCTGATGGGCACTACGAAGCAAAATCAGATCATCGACGAGGCTTTCGGCATATGCTCCAAACCACAGACCAAAAGAAGAAGGCATGGCAATTTGCATGTGAGTATAGCCTGGCATCAGCACGTTTTTGTACTGTTCACTCTTGGTAAGAAGTGTATCGAACAAAAAGATCATTCGATCTGCTACTTGACGGAGCTCGGATCTGGTGAACAATTTTAGAGCGGTCAGCACCTGATCATTTCGGGAACGGCCCGTATGGATCTTTTTCCCGAGATCCCCCAGTTTTTGAGTTAACATCAACTCAATCTGAGAATGTACATCTTCAATCCCTTCTTCGATCTTGAAATCACCATGGGCAATAAAATCCCCTATCCTATCAAGTTCATCGACAAGTTGCTCTACCTCCTTATCTGTCAGGATACCAATTTTGCCCAACATTTTGGCGTGCGCCACAGAACCTTGCACATCGTAAGCAGCCAGATACAAATCCAGCTCCTGATCTTGTCCGATTGTGAAACGCTCAAACAGTTCGTTAATGTCTTCTCCTTTTTGCCAAAGTTTCATGGTTCAATGTTAGTTCGTTTTCGGCGCGATGAAAGAGATTACGGGAATTTTTGATTTTTTCAAAAGACATGACCAAAATCCTGAAATGACGCGCTGATAAGGTTTCTTCTCTAATACTCTTCTATGAATTTTTCTTCAATGCTTCCAGCAACCGGATATATCCCTCAATTCCGTCCTCTATTTCCTTCAAATAAATAAACTCATCCGGTGTATGGGATCGCTCAGACCTTCCTGGTCCCATTTTGATTGTAGGAATAGGAATAACTGCCTGATCAGAGGTCGTAGGTGATCCAAATACCTTAATACCTAAGGTTTCTCCTGCCTTTCTAACAGGACTGTCCTCTGGCATGTGAGAAGGTCTCAATCTCGTGGACCTGGCAACTACTTCACAATCAACATGCTCTTGAACCAGTTCCAATACCTCTTCATTGGTATAGGCATCAGTTGTCCTAACGTCGACCACAAAATCACATGTATCCGGAATTACATTATGCTGGTAACCCGATTGAATTTGCGTGACCGACATCTTGATTGGCCCCAAATACTCAGAGGTCCTTGGATACTGATAAGATCGAAACCATTCGATATCCTGAAGAGCCTCATAAATGGCGTTTTTTCCAATATCCCTTGCCGCATGACCCGCAATACCTCTGGCTTTGCAATCAAGGACCATCAAGCCCTTTTCTGCGACGGCCATGTGCATTTCTGTCGGTTCTCCAATGATCCCATAGTCGAGTTTACCCATTTCCGAAAGGATAGATTCAACCCCTCCTCTACCGGAATTTTCCTCTTCGGCGGTCGCTGCGAGTACGAGGTTATAAGGTAACTCCTGTTCGTAAAAGTGAATAAAAGTTGAAATTAAACTCACCAGGCATCCACCGGCATCATTACTACCTAATCCAAAAAGCTTGCCGTCCTCAACAATAGGTCGGAAGGGGTCTTTGGTATAACCTTTATTAGGCTTTACGGTATCATGATGAGAATTCAATAATAGGGTCAGTTTCTGTTCATCAAAATACTTATTCCTCGCCCAGATATTATTACCTGAACGATTGAACTGAACACCCTTCCCCTGAAGGAAATCTGCCAGAATTTGAGCCGTTTTATCCTCCTCTTTGCTCAGACTTGGCGTGGATATCAATTGTTTCAATAGGTCCAACGCATCTTCGTACAATTGAGTCATAAGGATATCAGGGTAAAGTTTTGACGATCATTTACAATATCCTCCAGCCGATCGTAGCGCCCGATCCGAACGCTTTTCACGCCTTTGTTCAGCGCGGCAAAGGCATTGTCCAGCTTGGGAATCATACCACTATGGATCTTTTTGGCCTCTTTCAACTTCTGATAGGCTGGCGGATTAAGGTGGGTGATGAGGGAATCCGGATCATCTAATGCCTTCATTACTCCCGGTTGTTCAAACAAGAAGATGAGATGAACATCATGTGTCTCACCCAAGGCAACCGCTACCTCAGTAGCAATTGTATCAGCATTGGTATTGAGCAATTGACCATACCCATCATGAGTGATGGAGGCGAGTACTGGAGTAAGGTTGTTATCCACCAGAGAAAGCAGAAATTCACTGTTCACTTTATCCACATCTCCGGCCCAACCATAATCGATACCCGCCTTAATCGCTCTTTTATGCGCCTTGATCAGGTTACCATCGGCACCGGTCAATCCCAATGCATTTACGCCTAATGCCTGAAGTTGAGTCACCAATTGCTTGTTCATCAACCCTCCGTATACCATGACTGCTACTTCGAGCATATCATCGTCTGTTATCCTGCGACCTTCAACCAACGGCGCCTTCACACCTAATTGTTCAGCGAGGCTCGTGGCTTTGCGCCCGCCTCCATGAACCAGTACTTTACTTCCCGGCACCTTTGAAAAAGAAGACAATAAAGTCTGTGATTTTTGACCATCTTCAAGGATCGCTCCTCCGGTCTTTACGATAAAAATGGATGCTCTACTCATAATTGCTCAAGAATTGAATGAAGAACAGCCTGGGCTGACCAGGTACGATTGGCCGCTTGTTGAATATGAATGGCCTTATCACTGTCCATGACTTCATCGCTCACCACCACATTTCGACGTACGGGCAAACAATGCATAAAAAATGCTTCCTGGGTTAAGGCCATCTTTTTGGTATCAATGATCCAATCGGGGTGCGAAAATACTTTTCCATAATCATGGAAGCTGCTCCAGTTTTTCGTGTAGACAAAATGAGCTCCCTCAAATGCTGCTTCCTGATCATCAACTACTTCTGCCGCACCTGAAAATTCTGGTGACAACTCAAGTCCTTTGGGAGCCGCAATTACTAATTCATGATCTGTTTGATTGACCCATTGGGCAAAAGAATTTGAAACCGCCTGGGGTAATGGTTTCACATGAGGAGCCCAACTCAGCACAATCCTGGGCTTCTCCACGGGTTTGAATTCATCGATAGTCAGGAGATCTGTCAGAGACTGCAAAGGATGCAAAGTGGCAGACTCCATGTTGATCACTGGTTTGCCAGAATATCGAACGAAAGCATTCAGGATCTTTTCCTGGTAGTCTTCTTTCTGATCAACCAGACCTGGAAAGGACCGGACAGCCAGCACATCACAATAACTCCCGATCACTGCTGCTGCTTCTTTGACATGCTCGGCTTTTCCTCCATCCATTACAGCACCCTCTTCCGTTTCCAATTGCCATGAATCTTGCGTAACATTCATAACAATGGTCTCCATACCCAGATTTTGTGCCGCTTTTACGGTACTGATCCGGGTCCTCAAACTTGGATTGAAGAAGAGTAAGCCCAATGTTTTGCGCCTTCCTAATGCTTCAAATCCAAATGGGTTTGCTTTCATTTGAGCAGCTTTAGCCACTAATGCTGGCACATTGGGTGCGTCTTCAACGGATAGAAAATTTCTCATGGGTTAATTTGTTATGAGGCCAATGCTTTTTTAAAGGCCTCCAGAAACTGATCACATTCATGATCATCAATACTTAATGGGGGTAATAGTCTCAGGACATTGGGTTCGGAGGAGGAACCTGTAAAGACGTGATGATCAAAAACCAGCGATTTGCGTAATTCAGCAACCGGTTGATCCATCACCAGACCCAGCATAAGCCCTGCTCCACGGATTTCTTTCACCTGATTTATCCTGGATAATTCTTCTATTAAATAATTGCCCTTGTCCTGGGCATTGGTCAGTAAGGCTTCATTTTCCATTACTTCCAGCACCGCTAATCCTGCTGCGCACGCAAGGTGGTTACCGCCGAATGTACTGCCCAACATTCCTTTCCAGCGGGCCAATTCAGGGCTTACCAAAACGCCTCCTATTGGGAAGCCATTACCCATGCCTTTGGCCATAGTGATGACATCCGCCCTGACTTCTTGTAGCTGATGTGCGAAGAAGGCTCCCGTTCGTCCATAACCAGATTGTATCTCATCCAGAATCATGATGGCACCATGCTGATCACATAAACTTCGGATGGTCTCCAGAAAGAGCTTGTTTGGCACATGAATTCCTCCGATCCCCAACATTCCTTCTACCATTACTGCACAGACCTGGTCATCAAAATGTTCTTTCAACGCCTCTACATTGTTCAATGGCAATCGGATTATATCCGTCTGGTTATCAAATTGTGTCTGTACTTTCTGGTTGTCCGTACAACTAACAGCCATGGATGTTCGGCCATGAAATCCTTTTTCAAATACAATGATCTTTGATTTTCCAGGTCGGCTGAATGCGGCCACTTTAATAGCGTTTTCGGTGGCTTCAGCTCCTGAATTGCAGAAAAAAACATCGTAATCGGCATATCCGGATAGCTCACCAAGCTTTGTGGCAAGCTCTTCCTGAATGGGCATCTTAATCGAGTTCGAATAGAAGCCAAGTTTCCCTAGCTGATCGCTGATCCGCTGTACATAGTGTGGATGCGTGTGTCCAATCGAAATCACTGCGTGACCTCCATAGAAGTCCAGGTATTTCGTCCCCTGATCATCCCAAACGTATGCTCCTTCTGCTCTTAGCGGAGCAATGTCGTACACTGGATATACATCTATTGGTTTCATGATTTCAACTTCTGATTGCTCAAATAATCCTCTAGTAACTCCGCCAAATTCGACAAGCTTGCCTGCCGTACAGGCAAACTCAGTCCAACAGGTTTTTTCATGAGCTGATACCGTTTATCTTTTCAAAAGAGGTTAACAGTCCTTTGATCAGCGCAGAACTAAATCCCTGATGTTCCATCTCATTTAGGCCAGCAATCGTGCAACCTTGAGGGGTAGTTACGCGATCGATCTCTACTTCGGGATGATTGCCCTGCGAAATGATCAAACTTGCTGCTCCCTTTGCCGTTTGCACCGCAATTTGTTGTGCTTCTTCCGGATGGAAACCCATTTCTATTCCTCCCTGTGTGGCTGCTCGGAGATATCGCATGAAAAACGCAATGCCGCTTGCTCCTAAAACAGTAGCAGCTTTCATCAATCGCTCTTCGATCACCAATACCTCTCCTAATGACTGGAAGATCTCCACCACCTGCTGCTCTACATCGCCAGAAACTTCGTCGGAACTACAGATGCAGGTCATGGATTCGCCAATAGCTACGGCGGTATTTGGCATGGCTCGAACAATGGAAGTTCCCATGTTCACTTTGGTACCAATCCTTTCCAATGACACCCCGGTGATTACCGAAACAAGCACCTGATTGGTTAGGACGGGACTGATTTCCTCCAACACATTTTCCAATTGTTTGGGTTGGACACAAAGCACAACAAAGGTCGCCCCTGCTATTGCAGTCAGATTATTATCTGATACCTGAAAACCCTCTTGCTTCAGGCTGTCGAGGTGTTGCAAGTTTCTGCGAGTCAGAACAACCTTATCAGCCGATAGCAAACCCTTGTTCACTACTCCTTTAGCTATGGCAATACCCAGGTTGCCCGCTCCGATGATGGTCAGTTTTTCCATGATTAAAATGCAATGGATTTTAAGTTCAGTCCGGTGGTTTCCTCCAGTCCAAACATGAGGTTCATATTTTGTAAAGCCTGCCCTGAGGCACCTTTCAATAAGTTATCTATTACCGAGATGACCATCAATTGGTCATCGTGTTTTTCAAGATGGATCAATGCCTTATTGGTATTGACCACCTGCTTGACGTCTGGATTCAGGTCTAAGACATGGACAAAAGGTTGGCTGGCATAGAATTCCTGATAATAGGCTTTGATCACTTCTTCGTCCGCATCGCATGAAAAGTAGGAGGTAACTATGATGCCCCGCGTAAAATTGCCCCGATAAGGTATGAAGTGAATTGACTCATCAAAGCCAGCATCCATTTGTACGAGGCTTTCGCCGATTTCAGCAAGATGCTGATGTTTAAATGCCTTATAAACACTCATGTTGGAACTGCGCCATGAGAAGTGTGAGGTCTCCGTAAGCTTTTGTCCTGCTCCTGTGCTCCCCGTAATTCCTGACACATTGATCGTCGAATCAATCAACTGATGATGGGCCGCAGGGATCAACCCCAATTGAATGGCCGTCGCAAAGCATCCGGGATTGGCTACCCAGTTGGCCTTTTGAATCCCTGCTTTATTGATTTCAGGTAATCCGTAAAGAAAGTTTTCATCGTTGGCACGAGCTCTGAAATCATGACTCAAGTCCACCAACTTAACTCCCGTCAACGCATCCTTATTTTCCTTCACAAAATTGGTAGACTCTCCGTGGCCTTTGCATAGAAACAGCACATCAACACTATCCAGCATCAACTCCCTGGAAAAGGTTAAATCAATGTCACCAATCAGATCCTTATGTAGTTCTGTGATCTGTTTTCCGGCCTGGCTTTCACTTTGTGCAAAAACCAATTCCACTTCAGGATGATGAACCAATAGTCGTATCAACTCCCCGGCTGTATAACCAGCCGCTCCGTAAATTCCGGCTTTTATCTTACTCATGGCTGCCATGTAGTTTGTGGTAGATCATCGCCTGATTACCAAAGATTTTTGAAAAGCCCCGAACATCTTGTCCGGACCAGCCATTGTTCATTTCTCCGTATTTTCCGTGTTCAGATTGCATCAGATCATTGGGAGAACTGATCCCTTTGAGAATAAAATGGTAAGGACGCAATTCAATGGTTACCTCTCCTGTAACCTGCTTTTGGGAGCTATCCAAAAAAGCTTCTATATCTCTCAACACCGGTTCCAGAAACAAGCCTTCATGTAAGAAATTACCATAAGAAATGGACCACTGATCTTTCAGCAGCAGTTGATGCTTGGTTAGGGTATGTTTCTCCAACAAGTGGTGGGCCTTCACCAAAATCACAGGGGCTGCCGCTTCAAATCCAACTCGGCCCTTAATCCCAATAATGGTATCTCCCACATGAATGTCCCTGCCAATGGCATAGGGAGCTGCTAATTCGTTCAACGCTTTGATGCAATCGACGGGAGAGAGTTTTTCATCATTTAGACCTATGGGTTCACCTTTCTCAAAACGGATCTTAACTGCCAAAGGCTCCTGACTTTTTAATTGTGTTGGAAATGCATCTTCTGGTAAATATTGATCAGAAGTCAGGGTCTCTTTTCCTCCCACCGATGTGCCCCAAAGGCCCGCATTGATGGAATAGAGTGCTTTTTCCCAGTTTCCATCTACTCCTTCTGCCTTCAAAAACTCAATTTCCTCTTCACGTGAAAGCTTGTGATCTCGAATCGGTGTGATGATCTCTGCTTCGGGATAGATCGTATTAAATACCATATCGAAGCGCACCTGATCATTTCCTGCGCCCGTACTGCCATGCGCGATGGCATCCGCGCCGGTTTCCCTGGCATACTTGGCAATGGCTGTGGCCTGGAAAACCCGTTCGGCAGATACTGACAAGGGATAGGTATTGTTTTTCAGAACATTCCCTGCGATCAGGTACCGAATGCAATCCTGATAGTACTCTTCCTGCACATCGAGCATCACATGGTTTTTGATGCCCAGTTCTTTCGCTCTTTCTGCCAGGCGACTCACTTCTGTTTCATCAAATCCTCCGGTATTTACAGAAGCTGTCCACACTTCATATCCTTGTTGTCGAAGCCAGATCGCACAATATGTAGTATCCAGACCTCCACTGAAAGCTAAAATGACTTTCTTCATTTGGTTTGTTTCTTTTTTAGATTGGGTTTTACCCACTGGGTTAATTTCTCTTTGAATTGCTGGCGCTTCTTATCGCGCTTTTTCTTCTTTTCTTCAGGATCAAATAGCATCCCGGTGCACAAGCAGTTCTTATACTCTTTGCTTTGCAGGATCTCGAAATTCACGCAACTCTGGCAGCCTTTCCAGAATTTTTCATCATCAGTCAACTCTGAAAAAGTAACCGGACGATAACCCAGGTCGGAGTTGATTTTCATCACGGCCAGGCTGGTCGTAAGGCCGAAAAGCTTGGCATCCGGAAATTTCGTGCGCGAAAGCTTAAAAGCTCGTTCTTTGATTCGGTGTGCCAATCCGGCATTTCGAAATTGCTCAGCTACCACAAGGCCTGAATTGGCGACATAACGATTGTGACCCCAGGATTCTATATAGCAAAACCCTGCGAGTTCACCCGTTTTAGACAAAGCGATGACTGCCTTACCTTCAGATATCTTCTGAGAAATGTATTCAGGCGTTCGTTTGGCAATTCCCGTTCCGCGCTTCTTGGCACTGTCAGCAATTACCCGGACGATCTCGTCGCTGTATTTTATATGGTCCTCCGTAGCAGGCAAAACCACAAATTGATCCATGATCTTGGATGTGTAAAGTTTGAAAAAAAGAAAGTATGGGTGCGAAGTGGCGACTTGTCACGTAGACAGTCTTAAACAATATACAAGGCTACCGCCTCGGGAAGAATGGCCTCCTGAGAGAAGAAAGGAATGCGGGTGATATCGTGAAGTTTGTTTCCACTTAGTGTTTCACTAACGGGGCAAAGGTGAAACAGGTTTTCAGATTGTGCAAGTGAATTAACATTACACAATCCGAAAACGATGATTTTTTAAGAAATCCAATAAAATCCCCTATTATTTTATGAAAATTTCAACGACCTCTCTATTTCAGGAGTTGAGTTTTGGCTCCTTTCACTTATTGATCCACCTCAATCGGGAAATCTTGTTTCGTTGAAACATATGAACCAAATACTCCTCTGCCGTTTTCGACATTTGAAAAAGCCTGAACGGGTTCTGCAAACGGATCACCGTCTACCCACCATTGTAAGGCCGACGAATTAATGAAATTATAATACGCTTCAGAGACACGGCGTACCTCAATCGTCAAAACCGGGTCCGGGTCCACATCCACGTCCGGGCTTACCCAAATACTTAAGTATGTTTCCATATCAAGCTCATAGGATCGGCCATCAAATAATCGATCACTGAAAATAGAACTATTGTGTTCTTCCACCGCGATGTTTTCGGTATACATGCTAATGATATCTGTGTTTCTCCAAATGCTATCCACTTGCCACTCTTGCGTGGCATCGTCAAAATGTCCGGAAAACGAATTAACGGTCAGATAGGCCAGTATTTCATAATAATCCCGCCCAGGCTCATCGAAGATTTTTACCTCGATCTCCGTATCTGAAAAATCACTCCGATCAATATTGAGAACTTCAAACCTAGGTGCATTCATCGGGAGTTGGTCAGTAGCCTGAACTGATGTAAATCCTTCTTTCTCTACTTCAAGGCGATACTCCACACCAGGTGTCGGCCTAAAATCCAGCCCATAATATCCGCTGAACATATCAGGAAATTGAGGATCATGTTCTATCAGTTCCATTTCTTCCAGCACACCAACTAATCGGTCCCCTTCAAACAACTGCACAGTTGCTCCGGTGATCGGATCAAACCCGTCCGGCCTTTCCAGTACATCCCTGTCTTCACTTAAATTCACCAGGATCGTGGTATCAGGTCCAATGAAACTCCCAACTACAATCGAAGGGTTAAAAGGAGGTTGTTCAACATCCACCACCAATTCACAGGCACTGGTGATCATCAATAAAAGGTAGATTAATTTTTTCATCAGAATTCGAAGCTGTAAGTGAGGTAAGGAATAATGGGAAACAAACTGGTTTGTACAAACTCTCGATTTCCAGTATTTGTGGATCGAATGTCTATATAAAATGGATTTCGGCGGCTGTAGAGATTGTATGCCCCAAAAGACCAGGTACGAACACCTCTTTTTTTCTGTTTGGACATGGATACGCCCAAATCCAGTCGATGATAGTCACGCATTCGATAATTGTTGCGCGATCCATAGTATTCAAGTCCTTGTGAAAAAAAACTATTGAAAGTCGGATTGAAATCACGGAATTGTGATTCTGGCAATGTGATGGCATTCCCAGTTCCATAGACCCAGGTTCCGGAAATCGAGATCCGATCATTAATCTGATAAACAGAAACCACACTAAGATCGTGCCTGCGATCATATTTGTATGGATACTCTTCGCCAAAGTTGAGGTCGTCAAATTGTCGTGTCGTTTTGGACCAGGTGTAACCTACCCATCCGGTCAGTCTTCCTGTTTTCTTCTGGATAAGGAACTCTGCACCATAACTTGTGCCGGATCCTGCGGCCACTTTGTCTTCCCAATCATCATCAGTATTGAAGTAAGAGGCGCCATCGAGGTACTCAATAAGGTTATCCATTTCCTTATAGTAGGATTCCAGACTTATCTCAAAACCCTCAATAGATTTTGCTACTCCCACGGCAACCTGCCATGACTCCTGAGGCTTCACCAAATCCGTTGCAGGAACCCAAAGGTCGGTCGGTAGCCCTACCCCACTGTTGCTAAGTAAATGAATGAATTGCCTCATTTGTGCATAAGATGCCTTTAATGAAATATCCTGCCCCACCAGATACCGGGCGGACAACCTGGGCTGCAGTGACGTGAATGATTCTCCACGCACCAGAAAAACAGAACCATGCAATCCTGCATTAAACCTGAGCTTGTTGCCGATTTGGAAATCATCTTCCACATAAACCGATAATTCATTGGCCTTGATCGTGCGCGCACCAAACGTAGTGTCTGACTCCACTTCTGATCTATAGGAAAATACACCCGGGCGAAAAGCATGATTGATGGCAGAGGCCCCAAATTTGATGTTATGATCAGCCGTAGGCAGGTAGTCAAAATCCACCTTCACTGCCATGTCTTCAATTCCCGACAAGTATCGAATGCGTTCTTCTTCCGTCGGTTCGCCAACCCTCATTTCTTTGAAATTGGAGAATACATCGAAACGATAACGGCTGAAAGTTGCCGTAACATTGCTGAATAATTTCGGCGAATACAGGTGATTCCAACGTAAGGCACTGATCAGATTCCCCCATTTCAGGCCACCTTCATCCTCGATCTCTTCCACTACCTGATCATTGACTTGTATGCTGGCATACCTATCCCTGAAATAAAACTTATCCTTGCCCCCGTAGAAGCTCAAATAGAGTCGGTCTTTCCTTGAAAATCTGTGGTTGATCTTGGCATTAAAATCCTCGAAAAAATAGCCCGCGATCACATCTCCATCCGTGGAGGCTTTTACAATGGGACGCGTAAGTAAATCGATGTATGTTCTTCTTGCCGAAAGAATAAAGGACGTATTTTCATTCTTAATTGGGCCTTCGATGGTGAATTTTGAGGAAATCAAGCCAATGGAGCCTTTACCAGTGATCTTTTGATTATTCCCTTCCTTCATTGAAATATCAATGACTGAGGATAACCTTCCGCCATAGCGTGCCGGAAAACCACCTTTAACCACGGAAACATTGTTGATCGCATCCGCATTAAAAACAGAGAAAAAACCAAACAAGTGATTCGCATTGTAAACCGGCACTCCATCAATCAAAATCAGGTTTTGATCAGGGCCTCCTCCGCGAACGTAAACCCCACTGGTTCCTTCATTTCCTCCCTGAATACCAGGGAGTAATTGAATGGTTTTTAGGATATCCGTTTCACCTAACAGCACTGGCACTTGTTTCAACTGGTCCATGGGTACGGTAACGGTACTCATTTGGGGCAAAAGCTCGATGGCCTCTTCTGCCGTAACCACCACCTCATCAAGTAATTCTCCTGACTCCAGAGAGAAATCCAGCACTTGATCAGCCTTCAGCAGGAAAGCATTTTCCTGTACCTGATAGCCCACAAACGAGGCACGGAGCCTCACACTATCCGAGGGCAAGGTAAGGCTGAAAAAGCCATAAATATTAGTAACAGCACCACTTTGGGAATTCAGGTCGTATATCGTGGCTCCGATGAGGTTCTCACCCGTTCCGGCATCACGAACGTATCCACTAATGGTGAATTTTTGCGCATGTAAAAGTGTCGGCAAAAAAAATAGAACAATGATTAGCGTTCTCAAGGTTTAGGTAGGTTTTGTAGTGATCAGAAATCTTGAATAGCACCTTGCCTCTTGACCTACAGTTTTTACCACCCAAAGCCCTACCTCAAACGCAAAAAAAGCAGGGTCTGATTGCTGATGAATCTCAAGGCGAGATATAAGCTGAATAACGGGAGAAAGTTCCGTACATTATCCTGAATGGTAAAAAAGCACGAAGATTTAACATTTGACCTCTTTAATTATTGACTGGGAGGCTTCAGAAATTGCTTGATCAATTTCATGCCAAAGCCAAATATGAGTCCTGCGATCAGTGAAATGGGCAGGTTGATCAAGGCCACTCGAACGGAAAATGAAGCATCCGTATACAACGGCAATAAAATGGACATGGCAACCCATATCAGAATCCCCCAGGTGAATCCCGACTTTAGCCACCATTTGTGACCTGACCGATCAATTAATTCGTCTTCTTCAGTTGCTTTGTGTTCCGTCATGAGATCCGTTTTTTCAACCAGGCAATCAATCCCCGGTGATTCGCTTCATGTTCACATACGTGAAACCAGGCAAAATAGGTATTCACTTGATTTTCTTCATCGATAACTTTCAGAAGCCATTCGTCATCCTTCTCCTTCAATCCCGCCAAAGAGGCCTCTCTTACCTCTGCCAGCGCATCCAGGTAAAAGTTCAAAGGATTTCCTTTGATCAAGGATCTACCCCGATCCCCCAGCTCTCCTGCTGCTTGCCATTGTTCATCTTTCGATCCCGCGTACTTTCCGCTTAGCGTTTCTTGCTGATAATATTTTTCTGTCACAGCCAGATGCAACAACATAGCGCCAATCGTATTAGAGTCTTTATCATGCAAATAATCCAGGTCGCTGGTGGACATCCCTTCCACTAAATAGAGGACCGTATTACGGATATAATTCAACTTACCCACTAACACCCCAATGTGTGGGGTATATCCGGGTTTCGGACCAATAAAGTAGGGTGAATCGGACTGAATAGGTTCAAAAGGCTGCGAACCGGCCTGTAGTAACCCGGGTGTTGAAATTAATGGTAATGCCGTAAGGAAGGATCGTCTTTGCATGATATTTAGTTTTGGTTGGGTACAAGTTAGGGAATGACGATCAGGGAAGCTGTTAAAAGAAGTTATAAAATCACGCTTCTTCTATGCTCTTCTGACTACTTCAGGGTCGATCTGTATAAAACGGAGGCACCCACTCCACTCGATAGGGATCAGGAATACCTACCGTAGCATGAAATCGCATTTCTCCCTGGGAGCCAGTAACGACGATTGATCGGGACCTAGGTGAGCATACCAGAAGTTTGCCCCCCGGCAACCATTGCACGTTCCCCATGCGATCAGCATACAAGTCATCTGACAACTCGATAATTTCCGTTGGTTCAGCGTGATCTTCGGAAATTGAAAACTCTAGTAAACGCGATTTCCTCACCTCCCGGCCATTATCAAAGAGCATATAGTTGCCCTCTGTGGTTTTGTGAATGGCATGCTGACCTGAAAACCCTGTTTCTAATCCATCCATGGTCAGTGTTCCTTCCTCACCTAAAATCCAATCCAACTCACCGGTACCTGGATGTACTTTCCAAATTTGATTCCAATCCCTTTGAGAGACCAGCAGGTGCTCTCCATCAAAGGAAAAGGCGTTGGTGTGCCCCCAGTCTTTGAAGGTCTCCTGAACATTGGGATCTTCTGCCGGGTGTTTGGTATCGAAAATGCTCCATTTCCATTTCACCTCACCTTGTCTTGTCATCCGGACAATCGCACTGGAAGCAACAGGAATTTGCTCATTATTTGCACCTTGTATGGTCAGGGTATCATACACCAAAACCGCAAGGTCATTCTCTACTGCTAATACCTCATGATGAGCCACCATGTTCCATCTCGAAAGGTCAACTTCATATACAATTTCTCCTGAGAGCGAATAACAGACAATTTTATCACCTGCGCTATTGCTATGTCTGGCGTTGCCATACAACACCAAAACATTTCCTTCTTCCGTTAGGGTACTCAGTTTCGGCTGACCGGGAATAGATTGGTACCAAACCACGTCACCCTCCGCGTCAAGCATGTAGACACTGCCTTTCACCAGTCTTCGTTGAGTCAGTATATACCCTTCGAAAGCATTTTCTATGTTTTTATGGGTTTCAATATGGACAATTCCCGATGGAATATCCGCCGTTTTGAAAGAATCTGGTTGTGTGATTTCCTTGCCATCCGCTAGTACCTGATAGGTGTGCCATTCATCGGGTTTTAATCCAGCCAGCATTATGTCGTGTTCCAGAGATTCTGTAGTTGGCATGGTATAGCGTACTTTCCCATTGCTGAGTTGTTTCACTTTCACCTGAACCGAAACCTCTTCTCGAAGTTTGATTTTCAATTCCTGTACGGTGGGGTTTTTAGCGGACGAAATGATGGGAGATTCCCGGACCAAAGTTTCCTCCTGACAACTCGTGAACAGGAGGATACTAAGTAGTAATCTAAAGTAAGTACACTTCATACTCGATTATTTCAAAAATAAACTAAGGCGTTTCTATTCTACATGGAAGGACCTTTACAAGACCTCTACATGTCCTTTAAAAATTCCTTAGAAAATCAGTTAGTATTTCCTTTTTATCCAGGTTGAGTTTCTTTCTGAGTCGATATCTGCTGATCTCAACAGACTTAACCGAAATATTATTCAGGTGCGCGATTTCCTTTGAACTTAGGTTAAGCCTCAATTGAGCTGATAGTTTCACATCATTGTCTGTGAGATTAGGGTATTGTTCCCTGATCCTGTAAAAAAATTCGTCACTTACATTCTCGATGTTGGCATGGAATTTTTGAAGATCCTCATTGATATTGAGCCTTGCAGAATACTCTTTCAGAAAGGCATTGATCTTCTGATGATAGTCATCCCTATCTAAAAAATTCAGATTAGAAAGGGTCTGTGACAAGCTCTCATAGATCTCGTTGCGCTGTGAAATAAATAGTGCCAGGTTGGTGAGTTCCTGTTTTCTGAATTCCAGTTTCTCCAGCAATTGCGCCGAATGCAGTTCTTCGTTCTTCAAACGTTCTTTCACGAGTTGCTGGTCCTGATCAAAAATAATCTTGTTTTTTCGCATGCTGCTCCTGAGCCTTCCGACTACCAGAATAGCGATAATGACAATCAAAACGACCACAATGATCAGGACTCTGGCCATTTTACGGTCCGATTCACGGCTTTGCTCCAGCAGCTGAATTTCATTCTCCCTTTTTGCCGCTTCATAGAGGATCTGCATTTCAGAAAGGTTGTGACTTTTCTCTTCCGTAAGTATTTCGGCCCTTGCACTATCGTAACGTTGATAGTGAAGCAGGGCGTTTTGGTAGTCACCCAAAGAATCATAATAAGCCGTAGCGATCCAACTGTTTTCTGCGATCAATTCTTTGTTGTCTTTCAAGTTACCGATGATCGATGAGGATTCGCTAAAAGCAGAACGGGCTTCTGTATACTTACCTTGCTTTAAGTAAACTTTTGCGAGCTCGTTCAGTGCTTCTGATTGGTTGTACTGGTTATTCTGTTTCTTCGAAATGTCCAGTGAAGTAGATAAAACATGGATAGCTGAATCATATTTATCCAGTGCGCTGAAACAACTTCCAATGTTTTTCAAGGTTTCGGCGATCCGGTCCTGGTTCCCGAAAGGCGCTTTCAATTCGAGTGACTTCCTGAGGTAGGATAACGCCAGTTCATGGTTCCCTTTCTGGGAATAGATCAGTCCCAGGCTGTTATAGCTGTAAGCCACTCGTTCCAGATCTTCCAGTTGCTGATGGATCTCAAGCACCTTCTCATGATACTCAAGCGCCTTATCAAAATTTCGGATATCATAATACAACCATCCTAATGTCCGTAACGAGAAGGCTATATCGTACTGATTATTGAGTTGCTGCCGGATTTCAAGGGATTTAAGGCCATAATCCAGCGCCTTATCGTAAAGGTCATTTAACAAATACCCCTGACATAAATTGATCAATGCCATGCCCTCGGCCGACGTGTCCTTTTCTTGTTTCGCAATCTGTAGCGCCTCAGATCCATATTTGATGGTAAAGTCCGGATCTACCAGCCAGTACAATTCTGCTAATCGGTTGAGCAACGCTAAACGTTCTGTTCCGGAGTAATTTGGCAAAATCGTCTCCAGGCTATCGATGATTTTCTCTGCATTCATCGGGTTTTCATCCCAAATGAGTTCCTGAGCCCTGACCGGAAACAATGCCCCAATAGAAATCAGCATAATAAATAAGCACCGCAAACAATGAACAGGAAAGTACTCCCCCATAGCAAAGCCATTCGCGGAAGCGGGAGATTGAGGGGTTTTCTGACTAACTAATTGAATGAAGCATTGGACGAAATTGGCCACTTGGTGTCTACCATTGGGTTTACCGTCTGCAAAAACGTGCCTGGGCGATATGTAGTGATGGACTCGCAAAAAGAATTATAAGGTCAGGACCACTTGATTACGTAACAAATCATCAAACGTTTCCCTCTTACGTATTAAGTGAGATTTTCCATTATATACCAATACTTCAGCAGGTCTGAACCTCGAATTGTAATTAGAGGCCATACTGAATCCATAAGCTCCCGCACTTTGGAAAACGATCAAATCTCCTTCCCGAACTTCGGGCAGCATCCGGTCTTTGGCCAGGTTATCAATTTCGCAGATATTCCCTACGATCGTATACTTGTTTAAGGTCCCAGAGGGATTGGATGCATTGATCACTCCATGATAGGCACCATAGAACATGGGACGGATCAGGTGATTCAAACCAGAATCCACGCCTGCAAACTCAGTGCCTCCATTCCTTTTTCTCAGTTGACACGTAGTGAGCAAATACCCCGCATTCCCCACCAGATATCTGCCCGGTTCAAACCATAAGGCCAACGACCGACCATAACGATCGCAAAACGACTTGAATTGTTGCTGAAATGCCGCCGCTAAAACGGGCAGATCCACCACCTCATTGCCATCCCCCACATCCAGTTTGATGCCTCCTCCAAAATCGACAAACGCCAGGTTCTTGAAATCCATAGCGATATCAAACACGGTCTGAGACGCTTTCAAAAAAACATCAGTGGACATAATCACAGAAGAAGAATGGATATGGATCCCATTAATGCTCATGGCATATTTTTCTTCCAACTCCTTCACCAAGGGAAGTTGATCGACTGAAATCCCAAATTTCGATTGGTTGTGCCACCAGGAAACTTTGTCCGCGTTTTGCTGAACAGAGATGTTGGGATTGAGGCGGATGCATACCGGAACGCTTCCTCCATATTTCTTGCCAAACTTTTCAAGATTACTGATGTTCTCAATGTTGATCTGCACACCCAGATCTACTCCCTGGACAATCTCCTCAAAATCAACACAATTGGGTGTGAAAACAATTTGTGACGGTTCAAAACCCATCTCCAATCCCATCCGTATCTCGGGAATTGACACAGTATCCAACCCCAATCCATTTTTTCGCATCAGTTTCAGAATGCTCAGATTGGTCAATGCCTTGCAAGCATATTTGATATTCAGGTCCACACCTGAAAAAGCGTTCTTAAATACATTGATCTGGTTTTCGATGGCCTGACCATCATATACGTACAGCGGCGTACCGTATGTCTTTCGAAGTTCCTCTACATTCACTTCATTGATGAAGTACTTTCCTTCAAGCGATTGCATTGTTCAGAGCAGCTATATTTTTTTCGTAAAAACTGTATTTTTCGTCTAGATGCTGAATGCGTGCCATCAATTCACGCACCCTCAGTTCCTGTGTGGCATGTGGGACATCTACTAAATGATATCTCATGTGCCAGCCGATCATGCTAAAAGCAGACAGCATTATGAATTTCAACAACAACATCTTTTCGATATCCATCAAAGGCCGGTGAGCCTCGTACCCTTCGAGAAAAACATCTGCTAACTGGGGAGAAAGCTGATTTTCAACGAAGCAAAAACCATTCATGGTCATCCCGACATCAAGTAGCAATCGGTCCACACAAGCTTCTTCAAAATCAATGATTGCTACTAGCCGGTCATTAGGATCGAATAAAGTATTGTTAGGGAACATATCACCATGAATGATCCCTCTGGGCAAATTGACCGCTTCCAACAGATAAAATTTGTCGTAGTAATCTTCGATGAATTCAAAGATTTCTGCAATAGGATTATCTGCCTTGGGAAAGTAATCGATCAAATCCCGCATATGAGAGGGATCCAATGTGTTTTGCTTACTGGCTAAATGGTCTTCAGCAACTATCCCTGATAACCTGCCCACCGCTTGCCCCATTTCCAAAGCCGTACGTTCATTAGGCACGGGCTCCAGTCCTTCTTTAAATTCATAGACCATGATTTGTTGATCATCCTGGACCAATATGAATTCCCCATCATTCATGGGTATCGGAAAAGCAGTTGGAAATTGATTGGTTTTCAGCAACTTCATGAGTTTTACTTCATAAGTCAATAGATCCATGGGCTGTTGAAGGCACCATCTAACGCAATAAGCACCTTTGGCAGTAGTAACCTTAAAATTCTTATTCGCATACCCACCTGGAAGCTCTGAAAACTGCTTCAATGTACCTAATTCAAAGGCCGATGTGATCGAATGAAGTTCTTCTTGTCCAATCATTTCTGTTGAGGTGAAATAGTGAACTTATATACGAAATTTCCCGGCCTGATCGTGTATTTCTCGTGAGTTCTGGCTCCCCAGGTATTATCTCCACCCACCCCCATTTGTAAGTAATCAAAATGGAAGGTGGTCACATCTCCGGGAGCGATTTCTGAACCATGTTTATTGTAATCCTTGCCGTGATGGCTTAATTCTGAATATCGGAATGGGAAAGCACTGAAATTCATTAGCGTGTCTCCCTGAAATCTGATACCAAGACCTTCTCCATTCGACAGGTCCACCCAACGAATATCTGAACGGCTGCCATTTTCCTGGGGTCTTAAATAGGGTGTTGGCAGATCACTGACTAAGGCATCATATTGACCGACAAAGGAAGCCGTTTTTCGATCCCAATAATTTTCTTGCGGCCCCCGACCAAACCACTTAATCTGATCAAAAGCCTTCGTAAACGTCATGCGGTAACCCACCCTCGGCATTTCAGGTAAATCCTTATCGGCCTCAATACGAGTCATGATAGTGATATTTCCTGCCTTATCAATCTCATAATCAACCTGTTGATGGAAAGAAGAATAATCATGTACAGTTCGGATCTTTAATTTCCCATCTTCTTCACTTGTCTGAAGGTCTGTTAGTTTCATCTCAGAAGCCGCCACTGACCAAAACCTTGCTCTTTCGGGCAACCCATTGCCTAGATCATTGTCTGTTGGAGCCCTCCAAAAATTAGGCTGTATAGGCTCCAGTAGAATATTTTCCTCTCCAACCAGTAGTTCATTGATATAGCCAGAAGTCTTATTGATACTAACTTTCCAGGTTTCGGTTTGAATGCTTATATCATGTTCACTTTCCGACAGTGCCTCTTCGCCCAAATGCGCATTCACCGCAACCTTGCGAACAGATCTTCCGGTCAATGCTATCTGTTCCTGAGCGATGATATGCCCAGCAGGGACCAAACTATGATCTGATTTTCGTCGAACCGTAAAGTTGATGTGGTATTCATGTCCGTCATTGATGGCAAAAGGATAGTTGATACTGAACTCCTGAGATTTTTGAGGTGCAATGGACATAGAAGGTAGCTTTTTGGAAAATACATCAACACCATCCCGGTAGATCGCATATTGAAAATCGAACGCATGAGTGTTCGTGAAAAAGAAGTCATTTTCCACCTCAAATACTCCCCGCTTCTTATCCTTGCTCCTGAACTTCACATTCTGATATACTTTCTTTACTTCGGACAGATAGGGATATGGCGTGCGATCGGCATAAACTAATCCATTAGCGCAGAAACTTGAATCGTTCAGATGTTTGGGGTCACCCATATCACCACCATATGCCCAGATCTGAACGCCTTGATCATTGGTGCGGGCAAACGTCTGATCAACCCAATCCCATATGAACCCACCCTGAAGATTTGGATACGCATCAATCACATCCCAGTAATCCTGAAGGTTGCCGACACTGTTGCCCATCGCGTGGGCATATTCGCAAAGAATAAGCGGCCGTTCATCCTCTTTTTCAGCAAACTCAGAAATGAAACTGATGTTCTTATACATTGGAACCACAATGTCTGTATGTGCCTCATACCAGGCCTCCTGATATTGGATCGGTCTGGTATCGTCCCGTTCTTTGATCCATTGGTAACTCGCCACAAAATTTTCACCATCACCCGCTTCATTACCTAAGGACCAGCCAATGATGCTGGGATGGTTTTTGTCACGTTCAACCATTCGTTTTATCCGGTCCAAAAAAGAAGGTCGCCAATTTTCATCATTGGTGATCAGTCCATACCCCTCAGGATGTGACCCCATGCCATGGGCTTCAATGTTGGCTTCATCGATTACATACAGTCCGTATTGATCGCAGAGGTCGTACCAATATTCGTCGTTGGGATAATGACTGGTTCTCACTGCATTGATATTATTGGCTTTCATCAGTTGAATATCTTGCAACATCCGGTCACGGGTAAGATATCTGCCATTGTAGGGGTCCCATTCGCACCGATTGACACCTTTGATATCAATAGGCTGGCCATTGACCAATAATTGACGATCAGTAACTACGATACTTTTGAAGCCAATTTTGATCGCCACGACTTCATTCACTGAACCATTGGATGAACTCTGGATAATCAGGTGATATAGGTTGGGTTGTTCAGCAGTCCAGTGAGCCACATTGTCAATGGTTGCTTCAAATGAGCGTTGTTCACTTTGTCCCAGGTTTCCAATTGAAATTTGTTCTGCCCAAACTTCATTCTTCGCCCTGTCCAGCAATTGAATGTCCAACTTAACACTAGAGTTGGCAGATCCGTGATTTTTCAAGTCAATGGTCAGGTCAAGCAATCCGTTTTCATAGGCACCATCCAGTTTGGCCCGGGCAAAAACGTCCCATACCTGAACATCCGGAACCTGATAAATAAATACATCTCTTTCGATGCCACTGATTCTCCAGGTATCTTGTCCTTCAAGATAAGATCCGTCACTCCATCGATAGACCTTAACGGTAATATCATTCTCACCTTTCTTAAGGTAATTTGTAAGGTCAAATTCTATAGGAACTTTACTTCCCTTGGCAAATCCAACCTCTTTCCCATTGACCCACAGATACATGGCGGATCTGACTGACCCGAGGTATAAGATGATTTTACCTTTGTCTAACCACGATGCTGGCAAATCAAACTTTCGTTTGTAGGTCCCAACCGGATTCAATTCCGGTGTAATAGGCGGTTTAGCTTCAAAGGGGTATTCTTCGTCCAGATAATAGGGAATACCAAAACCCTGGGCTTCCCAGTTTCCCGGAACACGAATGGTATCCAGTTCTGCCAGGGAAAAGTCCGTACGATGAATATCTCGCATTACTTCTGCTTCTGACCCAGCATAATGAAAGGACCATGTACCATTGAGGGACAGAAATCTTTCAGATTGTTCACGATCATTGACAATGGCCAGATCTGTATTTTCGTAAGAAAATATGGAAGCTCTTGGATCCAGTCGATTGCGTGAAGTAAGTGTAGGGTCACTCAATTCATTTGGAATTTCAGCAGCCTGCTGACAACTCATCAACAGGATACCAAAGCACAAAACAACCCCGAAAGAATGGTTAAATGTTTTTCCTAGCATAGTTATTCGTGTGTCAACAAAAGAAGTACATGAGCAGCCGTCCAACTGAATTGAGCTGCATTTAATGCCTCCCCTGTCTCCGGATGGTAATTTTCATGAAGTGGAAATCCTTTGGTCAGCATACCCTCAGCGTTTTGGATAAGGTTCCGTTTCAAGACTGCTGCCTCTTCTTTGTATCCGTAATTTTCCAAACCCACAATGCCAAAATAGGCCTGATCGATCCATACCGGTCCTCTCCAGTACCCATCCAAAGGGTCAAATTCTTCATGAGCCAGGTTCAAAGTAGGTAAAGGAACTTTGCTATTGAAGAGTGCCTCACTCATCATGATGTTTTTCACACCTTCGGCTTGTTCTTCCGAAGCCAGGCCAGTCCACAACGGCAACCATCCTTCCGGGCCGGGTATTTTCATCAACACCTTCTCGGTAGTATGGAAATCAAAAAAGTACTGGGTAGAATCATCGTAAAAGCGACTCAAACCACCTTTAAGATCCTCGATCGATTGTGTGATTGAATCTTGTAGAGTCGTTTGTCCAAGAATGCCAGCAAGCTTGCTGAGTTTTAGCTTTTCGTAGAGCAGATAAGCATTGAGGTCGACTGATTCCTGATCCAATGACCAGGCTTCTTCTCCATTTTGGATCAAAGTAGCCCGATCGAATCTCACCGCATTGTCCATACCACTTTCCCAGGCGGCCGCAACACGGGTTCCGTCGGTAGACCCGTATTCACACCAACCATTTTGATTGTGGTCCCTTTCCTGGTACCACCAGACATGATATTTCATCAACTGCGGGAAGATCTCCTGAACAAAAGCTTTGTCCTTTGTTTGTTCAAAAATTTCATCAACCGCCCACACGGACAATGGTGGTTTGGTATCTCTCCAATTATGATTTTCAATCAAGGTGTCTCTAAATACGCAATCTGCGATCATTCCTGCCTGATTCTGAAAGTCGAACATCGCAAGCAGTTGTGATTTGGCTAATTCCGGTTCGAAACGAGCCAAAGCTGCCGAATGCTTCCATGAATCCCAGGCCCAAAAACCATGGAAACCCCTATATGCATAAGAGGGGAACAACCCATCGTGATCCAGTTCACCTGCTGCACTTTTCCAATTGATGATCAGCGTTTGTATGGCTTTGGATTTCAAAAGCTCGAAGGACTCCTTGTCCAGCCAATGACCTTCTGGGTACGATATGGCCTCATGGTATCCCAACCATCGTTTTTGGGTCTTCACAAATTGATCAGATACCGACCGATTTGTCAGAAAGTCTTCTTCAGGATCGCCCTCAAACAATACTGAATACTGCAGAGCCGTGGTATACGTATCTGAAGGCTGCAGTGTAACAGCAGGCAAATTGGCACGAAAAGTAGAAGCATCAGGTAATTGTGTGGCTGACTTTTCCTCAAAACGGTACACATGTTGTGTGTTTGAATTGGAAAATTTCAAACTAAGGTCACCTTCTTCATCCTTTTCAAAAAATGCATCTTCCAGCCAGGTTTCTCCTGTCCAACCGGGTGTAATTATTTGTTCTTCTTTTGAATGGTTCGTCACTTCAGCAGTGACCATAATGGACCTGTCCGAGACATAGAATAAGCGAAGTTTCACACTGATTGCTTGATTTTCTGTTATCAGGTTTTGTTCTAACCAACCAGGGTATTGATCCTGTTGACCTGAAAACTGAAAGTTAAGCGGTTTGCCCGCTGAGGTTGATAAATTGAAATGGGCAAACTTCTGCCCGATCCAAATACCATTGTCCCTCGCCATAGAAAATGGTCCGATAAATCCCCCGGCCAGGGTTGGTGTGTCAGGAACCGAATAACTATGCCAGGCGCCTAAATCACAAAATGAATAGACGGACCGGTCTCCGGGATCAGCAGGCGTACCTGAAAAGTCAAGCACATTGGCGATGAGTTTACTATTGTCTGTATCACCCATGTTTTTTTGTTGATCCGCTTCAGAGCAGCTAAACCATAGCAAGGTGAGTATCAAAAAATAGAAGGTCTGTTTTAGCATCAATTAGGTTGGTTTTTCGAATTTGAATCAAATAAATGGAACCTCAGCCAATCATTATTGGTGGCGACAAGCAATCCTTTTTCACCAGAACGCAACCCGATCCAGGCCATGTCACGGACATCCCCTCTAAGATACATGCCAATCGCTGAATTGGAAATGGGTTGAAACTCAGCCCCTGTTCTCCCCATGAGCACCGTACCATAACTTGCATCATTCCTGGGAGTCTCTACCTCCGATTGATAATTATTGCCCCCCAGAATCAAGTCTGGCTCCCGATCACCATTGAGGTCCTGAACAAGGATATCATTCACAGCGGAGAATTGTACCTCTGCTGGTAACAATACCTGCTCGAATTGTTTGTTCCCCAAGTTTACCAGCAGGACGGAACCAAAATTGGTTACTGATAAGTGCACTGCTTTTTCAAGGTTTTCCTGACCATATACTTTCATCAAATTGGCTTGTGCAAAATCATGGTAGGTCTTGAATTGGTTAGCAATGTCCGGAATCTGTTGCGCCGAACACTCGCGCCCTCGCAATGGAAAGAGATCACCATCATTGTAATAGCCTAAAACAATATCCCTTTTCCCATTCTGATCGAAATCGTCCGAATAGATTTCAAATGGGGCATCCTGACTGGCCTTGTATTTATAATTCAAACCATTATTTCCCAGGACATAATCCATATCTCCATCATCATCCACATCCAGTGCGGCTATGCTTTGCCACCAGCCCTTTGTAGCATCAAGTCCGGAAATCTCTGTATCTATCGTGAACCTCCCCTGCTGATTTTCAAGGAAAATAATAGAGGTCCATTCCCCCGCCAGTATCAAATCCGCGTCTCCATCCTGATCATAATCGGACCAACTGACGCTGGTGATCATACCCAGATCCTCGAGATCAGGAGCCAGTGCCTCTGTCTGATCCTTCAATACACCGGCTTCATTCACCAACAAGCTGCTACTGACCGGCAAGGGGTAACTTCCCGGATATAGTCTCCCAGTCACCAATAAGTCGATATCACCATCCTGGTCAAAATCACTTCCTTCCACGGCAAAGCCGCTTTCTTTCATTTCAGGCAATGTTTTTCGGGTAAAGACTCCTCTATCATTGACATAGAGTCTATCTGAGAGATGGGCACTGCCTCTTTCAAACTCATTGCCTCCCGACACCACGTACAGGTCAAGGTCGTTATCATTATCCACATCAAACAGCAATGCTCCCACGTCCTCGAATTCCTTGTCCTTCTCTAGTGATGGCTGTGTACTCCTGAGAAAAGTGCCATCATCATTTTGAAAAAAGACGGCCCCGACCTGCCCTGATGCTCCGCCAAGAAAAACATCCTCCCAGCCGTCTCCATTAATGTCACCTACTTCTATCGTAGGGCCCAGTCTGCTCATTTTATGAGGAAGTAAAATTTCCCTTCCGTAATCATCGAAAGTATTTTCCTGATGCCTAAAAGTCAGCCCATATTCATCCGCTACGTTCTCGCCGAAACAAGGCCCAGTTCTTTGTTCCTGGTGAAAGGATTTTGTAGTGACCGCATCTCTATAATCCACAGAAATGACAGAATTTGGAGTGATGTCACGTACTTTTTGATTTTTCCCATCCGGCCAAATAATGACCAGGCTGTCGGGTGTTGTTCCCGGTTCTAAACCAAAATGTGGCGTTGGGGACACGGAAGACTGATAACCTCGAGTCGCATAAACCTCCCTTACTTGCTGTTCTCCCTGAGCATACAAAGTAAGTTTCGAGCCAATTCCCAACTGATTGTGATCGGGACCACTCAACTCAATCTTCAGGTATTGACCGACATTGTAATCACGAGCCTTGTTTTCATAGACAAAAGGAAAGTCGTCAACATTGTTAGTGACCAGGTCCAAATCGCCATCTCCATCCAGGTCCGCATAGGACAGTCCATTTGAAAATGAAGTTTGCTCTATACCCCAGGCAGCAACTTTCTTTTCAAAGCGATATCCATTCACATTTTTGTAGACATAATTATTCAATTTCTTTTTGGGCGTAATGGCCACCAGGTTCTGGATCAGCTTGTTCTTTTCGACATTAGGGTCTTTTTCTGCTTTTTCGAGTGTTTTAATTTTATAACGGCGATAATCGTTGTTTCGAAAATCTCTTTTCAGCCCATTGGTGATGAATAAATCTTGCAGACCATCGAGATCAATGTCCAGAAAAAGCGGTGCCCAGCTCCAATCCGTATTCGAGACTCCTGCATACTGAGCTATTTCACTGAAGTGAAGTGCTCCTCGGTTAAGTTGTATAGTATTTTGCATGTACTGGTAGTGAAACCCATTGCTCACCTGGCGGTTGAATTGCTCGGGATCCATACCACTCATGCTTGTTTTGATGCCATAATTATCTTCAGCCACCATATCGAGCACACTGATGTCTAACAAGCCATCATTATTGATATCAGCGATATCAGTCCCCATTGAAAAATTGGATTGGTGGTTAAAGGCCGCTTTTGCTACTTCTTTGAAGGTGCCATTTTGCTGGTTGATGTATAGGAAGTCATGCTCCGAATAATCATTGGCTACGTACAAATCAGGCCATCCATCATTGTTCAAATCTCCGGCTGATACACCCAGTCCATAACCTAATTCATTGGATATGATCCCAGCCTCCCGACTTACCTCAGTAAATGTGGCCCCGTCATTTCGAAATAGTTTATCACCTACATTCGGGTCGATGGTTTTCCGGATTTTATCCAGATCATAAAAGGGCTGGACATAAACATTGTGGTTGAGAAGAAACATGTCCAGGTCATTGTCACGATCATAGTCAAAAAACAAAGCCTGAGTTCCGTACCCTGTATCATTCACTCCCAATTCCGCTGCCATTTCCCGATACCGCGGAAGTCCGTTTTCCATACCCTGGGACACAAAAAATAAGTTCGCGCGTTGAGCCTCTGAGAGTTTACCGGATCGGCATAGATAAATATCTAAAATACCATCATTATTGATGTCTACCATGGTTGACCCGGTTGTCCAACTTGGTCCGTCATGGATCCCAACATCGCTGGTCACCTCCCGGAACTTCAAATTGCCCTGATTTAGAAATAGCTTGTTTTTGCTAACATTTCCAGTGAAAAACAAATCCGGAAGCCCGTCCTGATTCACATCTCCGATAGAAACACCTCCACCATTATAGTAGTACTCATAAGTAAGGCTATTCATTTGAGCACTCTCAGGAATGGTGTTTTTGAAATTTATTCCGAGCTTATCTCCATGGTGCAAGACCAATAGCGGCCCTACTTCCACATTGGAACTTTCTTCAAGTTGTGAAGCACAACTCGTCAGAAAAATCAGGACCAATAAGCGCTGGAGTTTTTGAATCATTCTTGCCGGTAGACAATGAAATAGCCATGCTTCAACATTGTGAAGCATGGCTGAGGTAAAACATCATTTTGGGTGATAGCTGGAATTAATAGCCGTTATTCTGCTGCAAATTCTCATTGATGTTGATTTCACTAAGGGGTATCGGAAAGATATCATGTACGCCATCTCTGAAATTTTCAGCAAAAGGTTTATCATGATCCGCGAGTGTTTGACTGATGGGTTCAGGGGCTACGGTACTTTTCGACCAACGATACAGATCAAACCACCTGATCGTGTATTCCATGGACAATTCCACCGGTCGCTCATGATGTCGAATCTGTTGTCTCAGATCAGACTGGGACATACTCGCCAAGGGTGCTGCATTTGATCGGGTTCTTACCTGATTCACCAGCTCCAAAGCTTCTGTTGTTTGTCCTTCCTCATTGAGCGCTTCTGCCTGCATCAGTAATACATCCGCATATCTCATGAGGTTGATATTGATCCCATTGTAAAAGCTCAGATCAAAATCATCAGAATACTTTTTGAAGTATACCGGATGACTCAAATCGTCACGCACTTCGTCGTAAGACCGATTGATACCCGCATATCGATCACTCATTTCCGAATTGGGATCATCAAAGAAGATACTGGCATAAACCCGGTCACTAAATTCTCCGGATTCGGTCTGATCGGCTTGCATCTCAGTGAATAACCAATCTGAAGGGTAATAAAGCTCCCATCCGCCCAGGGCACCAGGGGTTACTTCAAAGTTAAACGGATGTCGCTCGTCATTGCCATTAGAACGATCCCCGCTCCACTGAATTTCAAACACTGATTCCGAACCGTTCTCTCCCTGACCATTGAAGTTATCTGCATAATTAGGAAGCAAAGAATAAGGGCCATCAATCACTTCATTGAACATGCTGATTGCCTGAGTAAATTTTTCCTGAAACAAGTAGGCTTTACCCAGATAAGCCGTAGCCGTATGTCGGGTAGCACGTCCAAAGTCATCGCCATGATCTTCAGGAAGTCCGCTACGAGCGGCAGTAAAATCTTCTTCGATCTGAGTCCAGATGGCCTCAGGAGTCGTTTGACTCACAAAGAAATCTTCCGGGGATCTCGGCACACTTGTGATGAGGGGCACATTTTCAAAGCCCACCACCAGATGGAAATAATACAAGCCTCTCAAAAACCGCGCTTCGGCGACTACCGCGTTCTTTTCCTCATCTGACATGGCTGCAATACCGGGTACATTTTCAATGACCTGATTGGCATAGGCAATACCTGTATAATTGGATCGCCAAAAGCTAGTGAATGTGACATCATCGGTACCATTGGTAAAGTCCGCTATGGATTTACCGTAATCCGTAGGAGCATTCAGAATATCGTCTGCTTTCCAGGTGACCCCTATGTACAAGTGCTCGAAAAATGTCCATTTAGAACCGGTATGAGATTGAAGTGCGGCATAGGCCGCAATCAACCCACTTCTCGCATCGTCGCTATTTTGCCAGAACGAATCTTCCGTCAGCTGCTGGAGATTTTCCTGCTCCAGAAAATCGTCACAACTCAAGGAAAACAGCATGACGATTAATATGAATCCAAATCGTTTCATTTCTATTCGTTTTTTGATGTTTTAAAATGTTACTTGTAATCCCATGATGATATTTCTGGAAAGTGGGTACAACCCTCTGTCCACACCACGGGCAAACGTCGGATAATTGGAAAGGCCCGGATCATAGCCAGAGTAATCGGTAAAGGTGGCCAAATTCTCTCCGCTCAGGTAGATGCGAGTCCTGGAAATGCCCTTTAGGATATCCTGGAAAGTATAACCAACCTGGATATTCCTTAGTCGCAGATAAGAACCGTCTTCAAGGAAGTAATCTGAAGGTCGAATATTTTGATTGGGGTCCAATGAGCTTACGCGAGGAACGTTGGCATTCGTATTAGAAGGCGTCCAGGCATTCAGGAGGTCAGTCGAAAAGTTCTTTTCATCTCCTTGTCTTCGGTACAATAACACTTGTGTACCGTTATAGATCTCGGTGCCACTTGATCCCTGAAAGAATATGCTCAAATCCACATTCTTATAAGACGCATTGAAGGTGATACCATACTCCAGGTCAGGCAGTCCACTCCCCATGAATTGCTTATCGCTATCATTGAGTACTCCGTCTCCATTCGTATCCACAAACCTGAGATCTCCGGGTTGTGCGTTGGGTTGTACACCGTGTGCGGTTACTTCCTCTGCCGACTGGAAGATACCATCGGTTTTGAACAAGTGGAATCTACCGATCTCACCACCTACTTCAGTGCGCGTGGTTGGATGCGTATCGAAGATCACAAAACCATCTACAAATGCCTCATCGGCGAAGCCCAGCTGTGTTACGGTATTCTCACTGGAAGCAAAGTTTGCGCTAACGTCATATTTGAATTCATTGTCCGCATTTCGATAAGAAAGGGTCAGTTCCCATCCACGGTTTTCCAGGGTTCCGCCATTGGTCACTGGCGCAACATTAATTCCGGAAGTAGCTGGGACGGGAACACCCACCAACATGTCACTGGTTTCTGTATCGAAATAATCAAAAGTGACGCCTATTTTATCTTCAAGAAGTGCAAGATCTACCCCAATGTTCATGGTGCGAGATTGCTCCCATTTAATATCTGCTGAAGCAAGTGATCGGCTAATGGTACCAACATTAACTCCCTGCGATGGGCCTGCTCCTAAAGGATAATTGAGTGAATTGCTGTTACTGGACACAGTGGCCAGGAAGAGGAAATTACCAATGCTCTGGTTCCCTAGTGTTCCAATACTGAACCTGGGCTTCAGGTCTGAAATGAAGGGCACATTGAAAAAGGCTTCTTCTGAGACTCTCCAGCCAACAGATACGGAACCAAATGTACCGTAGCGATTGTTAGGCCCGAATCGCGAAGATCCATCCCGGCGGATAGAACCCTGGATAAGGTACTTATTCTGATAACTGTAATTGACCTGACCAAAGAAGGACTGCAAAGTGTTGGTCACATTTGATCCCCAGGAGTTCGCATCCCCGATACCCGCATTCAAAGCCACCAGGCGATTAGAAGGGAAATTGTTATTTGATCCTCCCGTAGAACGGAAAACACCTTTTTCAGCAGACATACCGACCAAAGCGGATACCTGATGATCACCGAAGGTACGATTAAAGTCAAGTACATTGTTCCACACCGTTTCGGTAAATCTTGATCGGGTTTCCGACAGATCTGCTTCATCATTGATCTCTTGTGGGCCAAATTGATACGTTGGCAGATGGAAAGTGAAGTAGTTATTTGAAGCATTCAAGCCAAATCGCGAACGAAACTTCAACCCTTCGATGATCTCTATTTCTGCATAAATATTACCTTGGATCTGATCATTTTCACTGCGATTGGTGGTCAGATTGGTGATTCCGACAATGTTTCCGGATTCCACAAAGGGAGCGGCATATCCATCAGCCGAATTGGGATCTCGTACCGGATTATGCGGAAGCGATTCAAGGGTCGAGAGGATAGGAGAAAAACCTGCGTTCCCTCCATCACCGCTCTCATCCTCACCTAGTAAGTCGCGTTCTGACCTTGCGTAGGAAATCGTCTGTCCAACTCTTATCCTATCGCTAAGGTCATAATCGCTATTCAACCTAAAATTATACCGGGTAAAATCTGTATCGATTACTGTGCCCTCATCACCGAAGTAGCCCAGGGCCAGGTTGTAATTAGATTTTTCGGAACCTCCGGAGATCGCGATATCATATTTCTGCTCCAATCCTGTCTGGAACATCTCGTCCTGCCAATCTGTATCAGCAACACCCGTTAATGATGTATAAGCCAGTGGGTCTTGTCCGTCGTTTGCATGTGCAGCATTGCTCACCTGATTGTTTTGAGCCGTATTCAATACATCAATGGTGTTCGCGATCGAGCTGGTTCCAATATATGAATTGAAGGTCACTACAGGTGCTCCACTAGAACCTCTTTTCGTTGTTACAATGACCACTCCATTCGAAGCTCTCGATCCGTAAATGGTTGCCGCAGAGGCATCCTTCAAAATGTTAATGGATTCTATGTCCGAAGGGTTAATGGATGAAATATCTCCGGGGATACCATCAATCACGAAAAGCGGATTATTATTACCAATGGTACCTAATCCCCGGATGCGGATGACCGGAGCGCTACCCGGAGCTCCTGAACCCGGTGTAGATACGACGCCCGCGGCCTGTCCTTGCAACAAATTTGAAATATTACCTCCAGGCAACCTCTGTATATTTTCAACATCCAGAGTGGTAACTGCCCCGGTTATATCCTGCTTATTTTGAGTGCTGTAACCCACCACTACAATCTCTGATAATTGCTGGACATCCAGGCTCATCCCGATCTGCAAATTCGTTTGGGAGTTTACAGCTATTTCCTGAGACACGTATCCCACAAAGCTTATCACCAGTGTTGCGTTGGAACCCACCTGCAAACGGAAGTTTCCATTGATGTCTGTTACTGTTCCATTGCCAGTACCTTTCTCTAAAATAGTCACACCGATCAGTGCTTCTCCATTGGTTTCATCCGTGACCGTTCCTGAAACCAAATTGCTCTGGGCAAATACCGGAGCATGGAGTAATACAAAAAATGCTATCAACAAGCATTGAAACCGTAGACTTCTTCTCATATTACTTTGAGTTAATTGAACTGAAAAAAATTATTCTTCTGCCATATTCAGCAGTGGTAAAAATTGGAAGAAGCTCAGATAATCCCTTTAAATCACACTATACACCAACTCTACATGTACTAGGACATAAATAACGGGTTCCACGGGCTGAAGCAATCGATTGCATACTATCATTGATGTATAGTGCCAGGCTCAGCACTCCACTGAATAACCTAAGGAATTTGCGTCCAGAACAACTGTGCAGTAAAGGAGAAGAGAGAATCACATAAAAACTAGTCAATCATCTATTTAAAGAGCTGATTATCAGATTATTAAATGATAAATTCCTACAAGCGAACAGGATTTACGTTTCCTCTACAAAGCCACTACAAATCACGGGGATTATGTAAATAATGCGTTTCAGAGGATTTGTTAACAAAGTCAGCAAAAACAGGAAAAAAATCAGCCGTTTGTGCAGGTCAGTTCATCCGTAAAATGTGATCCAAATTCATGAAAATCACCTTTACAATGACCCATCAAATTTTTACTCAATTCTGACCTCATTTAGGGAAATTCTTCCTCTATTCACGGATTTATGAAAGGTGATCGTCCGTTCGTTGCTTCGCTTTTCATCATGAAAATCTACTAAAATTGCTGTTGTGTAGTCTGTGAATTTCAGTTTTCTACTTCCGCACCTGTTTCTGCAATGCTTCCTGATGAAATGCCGAAACTTGCTCAGCAAGCGCTTCTACATTGAGGCCATCTGCAACCCCACAATCCAATAAATGCAGATGTACACTGGGTTTAAAACTCTCAAGGTATTCAATCACCGAAGCGCAATAAATCACTTGACAGGGACCTTTTATCTCCTCGATCATTCGGAATACGCCCTTCTCAAAATCAATGTTCTGAACATGCATACTTTGCAATCGGCCTTGCGGAAACATGAGTACCATATTATCGCAACTGTTGAGCAGATCCGCAGCAAAGGACAGAGATTCAAAAACTTCCCTGGAATTCTTCTTCACCGAAAACGCCCCTTTGTACCGAAAAAAAGGAAACTTCTTCAATTGGTCTTCCTGTACCATGACATGGTATTGCTTACGGAAATGCTTATAGCATAAGTAACTCCCCCAAAAACCATCCCACCAGGACATATGGTTTTGCAGTAACAAAATCGAATGATCAGGCTTCAGTTCTACTCCATGGACCTGGATATTTTTGAATTTCCGCGGTAATATCCATCGGGATTCGATGAAATGATAAAGGCGTTTGGTCCATTCTGTGGAGGTAGGTTTGATCATACTTCTATGTCAGATGGGGCCTGCCTGTCCGGCAGGCAAGCTTGTCGAAATCGACATAATCAGATGAAACTAACATCTGGTGAATACTTCATTAACAAAGATTGTACAATTAAGAAACTTCGCGTACTTTATCCAACAACAAAGCGTCCAACTTCTCCGTCATCAACCAGTGGCCCTCCTCCACCTGGCGTATTTCCAGGTTATTTAACTGCTTCCGTTCCCTAAACCCGGATAAAGAAAAGATTGCATCATATTTCCCGAAAACCAAACGAGACGTACCAGGCTTTTTGTTAAGTATGGTCAACACTTCCCTTCGGTGAACCCCCAAATCACTCATGAAAAGAAAAGTTTTCCGCAGATTTTGGCGTTTTTCACGACTGGTCAGTTCCCTCTTCAAAATACCATGATCAGCTTCACCAATAATTCCCAGAGCTCGTACGGCATCAATGATCTTCGACGGTAAAGTCGTACTTACCACCATCCGAAAAAAACCTTTCCCAATTGAACTCTCTAAAAATGAAATGCCCCAGTGCCTGGTCAATCCATAAGGCGCAAACAAGTAAACATGCTGTACCTCTTTTTTAATATGGGGTAATAATGCCAACGCAACTTTCACTCCGATAGAATAACCTGCGATCGAACATTGATGTGTTTCCTTTTCTGCCATGATCCGTTTGATTGTCTCAATAACAGTTTCCAACCAATCCGTATGGGTTTCAGGACCACTTTTATGATAGGGCAGATGAAAACCTACCACTTGATAATCCATGCAAAGCGATTTTCTCAACACCTGAAACTGACGTCCATCCATCCCATAACCATGAAAAGCGAAGAGCAAGGAAGAACCTGAACCGTAAATAGTGTAGGGGGCTTGCATGTGTAACTAAGATAATGGAAGAATTGACGTCAAGGAGATTCAGTAGTACATTAGGAGTTAGGTTTCACCCCAGCGTTGCATATTTTGATGGTAGTTCGTTTCCCGAACAATAGATTTAAGTCACACGAAAACATAACTCATCCTTAAACAAAAGATGTGAAGTCCAGAATTGAAACATATACTTCCAAAAGTTTTCGGAACAAATATTTTAACGCAAGTCCGGAATTAGCAATACTTTTTGAGAAATGTGTAGAAGACTTTTTCTGCCTGAAAATTGAAGATGTAAGTAAAGGAGTACTTAAACCCATTTTGCCTTCAAGGGAAGAAAGCCACACAATCATCTTTGTAACAGAGGGATCTTATAAAACGAAAATCGGATTTAAGGAATACACCATTAAACCCGACCAAATAGTCATTCTACAAGCTGGGGCAGTTTTTTCTACTCCAGAGATCTCTACAAAAGTCAAAGGCTTTGCCTGTCATTTTCATTCTGATATACTCATCGGCAAATTTGGAAACCATACCTTACTAACGGAATTCGAGTTCCTGAATATTGGCAACCATCCGATTATCAACGTAAAGGGTGATTCAAAAACTGCAATTCTGAACTTACTTGAAAGGTTGTGCTACGAGTTTAAGTCTGATGACCGACCAAACCCAACGATCGTACATTCATACTTATATACGCTACTCGCTGAATTACAGCAGTTATTTGGAAGGAATCATCCGATCGATCAAAGTGCTGCCTTCCAAATTACTTCTCAGTTCAGAAAACTGGCTTACCGCAACGTACAGAAAAACCTGAAAGTAGCTGATTTTGCCGAAATGATGAATATCAGCCCTAACCACCTGAATAAGTCCGTTAAGAACATTACCTCCAAGTCTGCTTCAGAAGTGAATGATGAAATCAAACTGATTGAAATCAAATTTTTACTTTATCAATCAGGCTTATCCATTCGTGAAATTTCCTATGAAATGGGATATCTAGATGCTTCCTACTTTACAAGATTTTTCAAGAAACATACCAACATTTCACCCACAGAATTTCGTGAATTGATTGAAAAGTCCTAATCAAGGAATAATTCTTCATAACCATCACCAGAAAATACATAGACCTTTGTCTCATAATTCAGCGTCGATGTATTCAACCGTTTTAATTCTTCATTCTTTGTTCAGGTGGCTCGTATTAATCTCTTTATGTTATGCTGTTTACAGGGCTTATAAGGGATATAGTTCCAAGTCTGATTTTTCATTGGTGGACAACAAGGTTCGACATTGGACCGCAACAATCGCTCACATTCAATTGACTTTAGGTGTTCTCGTCTATATCAAAAGTCCCCTAATTAAGTACTACTATTCTGATTTCAAGAATTTAGTTACTGATTGGAATTTGACTTTTTTCGGTCTTGTACATTTTATCCTCATGATTAGCGCCATTGTGCTCATCACAATAGGATCTGCCAAAGCCAAGCGAAGCAAATCCTCGCGGGAACAATTCAGAATTATCCTTGTGACCTATTCCATTGCCCTTATTATCATCATCATTGCCATACCCTGGCCTTTTTCACCATTAGCCAATCGGCCATTCATAAGAACGTTTTAAATGGATAGATACTATAATTCCAGTATCGGCAGATTGCGTTTGTTGGCAATCATGGAAGGAGTGTCATTGCTGTTGCTGGTATTTGTTTCCGTACCGCTCAAGCATATTTTCGGAATTCCTCTGCTGTCTTCAGTATTGGGCCCTGTTCATGGAATTCTTTTCCTATTGTTCATTTTCAACTCCATTAGTATCGGAACAGAATATGAATGGAAGTTCAAGCAAACAACCTGGAAATTGTTAGTAGCCTGCATTATTCCATTTGGAACGTTTTACATCGACCACAAAATTCTCAAACCGATTCACAAAACCATTGGTCAATGAATATCTATGTTTTCAAGACCTCTATTGAACCTCATGATATAAGAGTCGTCAACGAAATACTGAGCTCTTTAATTCCGAATTGCAAATGGGACTATGACCTGGAAGATTGCGATAATATTTTAAGAATTGAGTGCAGAACAGATATTGCCGAATTGGTATGTACTCATATGAACATGGGCGGTTTTAATTGCGAAGAATTAGTATAATCCAGTTGAAAAAACAAGAAAAGGTAACCTGCCCATTAAGAAAGAGGACACCCGATGGATTGAATAGACAAACGAAGAAACAACGTTAAAATTCTGAACAACAGACTCGCCTACACATCCCGTGTTACTTCAGGATAGCAGACAATCCGTACAATAAACCTCTCAGAATATCTGGCTAATTCCCTATATGTCGTAGAAGTAGAACTGCAATCGAACAAGATAAAACATGACTAAAAATCATTGGTTTTGAAAACTTGATTGTAAACAGCGTAAGAATATGCTAGATTAGAACCTATAATTAAACAACTAGCTCTGGAATCACAACAATCCAGGCTTGAACCCCATATGAATAAGTTTTTACTATTGGTTGGATTCATCCTACTTTCTCCAATCGCTAAATCCCAATACTACTCGGATTCGCAAAATCATTGGAATTTTTGTCCAAATAACGATTGTACAGGTTGGGAGGTCTTTCATGGTGATACCATTACTTCAAGAATCATAGAAGACCCAAATGACACTATTCCTCCAAGACTATACAGGTTTTGCACATTTCCCAACGGCATCAGAATGTCAGGTATGGATAGTGTCTATTTCTATGGATGTACTTTTCTGAATAGCAATTTGCAACTTGGAGCAAGTGATGTCCTTGCAAAAACTCAAACTTGGCAGTCCTGTGATTATGTTACAATTGATTCCTGCGAGTTTCTAAATAGCCCAAAGGACGCTATTGTTACCATTCGAAATCTAGCATACCCCGACATCTTTGATCATTCAAAACTGATCATCAAAAACTCTCATTTTGAAAACTGGGGAACAGATCATCCTGGTGATAAACGCTTCCATGCAGTTTATATAAAAAGCAGCAATGCTTTAGTCGAAAACTGTACTATGAAAAATATCGACGGAGGTTCCGCAATTACCATGCGTAGTTCCGGAATTATCCGTGGGAACCAGATAGAACGAAAAAAATACGGAATGTCTTCGATCACTTATTGGAACCAATTCCCTCCAGACTCGATTCACAATAGGCTTATCATTGAAAATAATGTAGTTTATGAACCTGCGTTTGATTCAATGATACAACACCAAAGTGCGTCAGCTAATGGAACTTCTGCAGGTAATATTTGGATTGCCAGTCAATATTCGAATGGGTTAAACCAAATTGTTGATTCAATTGAAGTACGTTTTAACACCGTAATTGTACTGGATAGTATTCCCAATCCGACCACTTCGAGTTATAGCGGGATAGCTGTACATAATATATTCAGTGACCCAAATGTGGCCTCAAAGGTCTTGATATACGGCAATCTGATTAGTGACTTACGCAATGATCCATTTCCAACAGATCAATCCAATTTCATAAAAGATGGAGGAGGCCAAGCAATTGACAATGATTTCTTAAATGACAACTTTTTTGATGTTTCACTCGATGATTTTCAAGATGATACTTATCCTTTCGATTTTCATCTAAAGTGTGGCAGTGGTGCGCGAATTAAAACATTACCTGGGAATTTATTAATTCCCACGAAAGACAGAATTGATCATTCAAGGCCAGATGTAAATGGTGAACTTGATTTTGGTGCATACCAATATACCAGCCTCAGCCCTTTTTCAGGTTACTACAGTATAATTAACAGAAGAAGTGGTAACGCCCTTCGTGTTGATGGACTTGCGAATTATGACCCAATTCATCAATACGAATGGCAAAATTGGTCTGGACAACACTGGAGTTTTATCGAATTGTGCAATAATAGATTCGCTATTAGAAATAAAAAAAGTCAAAACTTCATCAGGACGGATGGAACCAACAACGATAGTCCTATCAATCAACATGACTGGCAAAACTGGTCTGGACAAGAATGGTTGATTGAAGATCTACAAAATGGATACTACAAAGTAGAAAGTTCTAAAAGTAGCAAAGTCCTGAAAATAGACGGTATCAAAAACAATGATCCGATAGTACAATACGATTGGCAGAACTGGACCGGCCAGCATTGGACGATTGAACCACTTAATGGTTCTGTCTCAAAGTCCAGTGCCACGGAGGCTATATTAGGACTTGAGAATAACGAGTCGATAAAAAGTGATGCGCATATCTTCCCAAATCCCTCCGATGGACATGTCTATATTGAGTTTGAGTCTGAATCGGGCATTGAATCAAACATTATCATAATGGACATAAATGGTAAGGAATTAAAATCCCTCGACACCAAAATTAATCGCGGTTATAACCTCTTAAATCTGGATCTTAATGATCTTGAAAGTGGGATTTATATCATTTTAATTAATGGATTAAAATCTCAAGGTTATTGGATCAAAAAATGACAAAGTCATTCTAATTACCTGATCAAAGAAATGAATGAAACACATCATTCGAATTGGTACAAATGCTATCTATTCGACAGAAATGTAATTTGGTAATATAACAGTAGGTCATAAAACAATGAGGCGAAAATGATCTGTTCTAATCAAAAACATCTCTCCTCAACCTCCTCCCAACCTGCCACAAAAATGGCAAGCCAATGCCGATGAAGAATATGGCCTGATAAGTAAGTTCAGCGTTGGCTTGCGTAAACAGTACTATACCATAAAGAAGGATCACGATCAAATAAAGTGCTGCAACGATCCTCATGCCTGGCGAGGCATAAACGCTCTTAAATGGAATTTGCTGCGTTGCGTCAGCACCGTTATTGTATTGTTCAATAGCTTCGATGACCTGACCGATCTCTCTCATAAACTTATCCTGATCTTTATTGATCGCGTGTAGGTTAAAATTTTGCTTTCCTTCTTCAAGTCGAATGACTAACCCGGCATTACCTTCAACGGCCAGGTCATAGGAATTGATCGCTGTAAAAGGAACATGGAGTTTCGTAAAGCTTAATAGCATTTCTGGCTTGTCGAGTTCAATGGTCAATTGATCGCTACCCAAGGTTATGGAGGCTTCTCCTCTGCTCATATCCAATAATAGAGGTAGGAAGAGCAGAAACTGTCCGAACACCACCATAGTAATCACAGTCAACTCAGCAGACTCACTCATTTCAATTTTACCGAGATAATCTATCATTACGATCATCATGATTGTGAATACGATCATAAACAGCACCAGAGCGGAGGTATTGCCTCTTTTCTGCGATACAATGAATCGAAAAGGAGTCGCTTCCATAAGGGTGAATTAACAATATTTTTTCCAACCACTGTAACAACTTAAGCCTTAGTGGATCAAAGGGGAAATTTTAAGATTATGAAAAAGACGTTATTAGTACTCATCGGAATCTTACTGGCAGTAGCTGGATTCAGTCAAGATGCCATTCAGATAGAAAAGCAAGGACAAGGTGATGCCATCCTGTTCTTACCTGGTTTCACTACGCCGGGATCCGTATGGAATGAAACCATTGCCCATTTGGCGGATACTTATGAAACTCATGTGGTTTCTTACGCTGGATTCAACGGTATCGAACCAATTGGAACCCCCTGGTATGCTCCCATTAAAGATCAGTTGGTAGACTACATTCGTAAAGGAGAATTCAAAAATCTAACCATCATTGGTCACAGCATGGGAGGCAATCTTGCCGTCGAACTAGCTGCGACTTTAGGTGATAAGGTCTCTGGATTGATTATCGTCGATTCCTTACCTTGTATGCGTGAATTAATGATGCCTGGAGTACCGGCCAATGCGTTGCAATATGACAGTCCCTACAATAACCGGATGCTGGCTATGAATGCGGACGAATTCAACCAAATTGCCATAAGTATGGCCAGTAATATGACCAATGATCAGAGCAGAATGGAAGAATTGGCAAGCTGGTCCATCGCTGCCGACCGGAAAACTTACGTCTATGGTTATACGGACCTCCTTAAACTTGACCTTCGTCCAAAGCTATCCGATATCTCGACGAACACACTGATCCTTGGCGCCACTTTCCCCAGTAAGGAGATTGCCCGAAAAACCATGGAAAATCAATACGATAATCTCGAGAATAAAACGATCAGCATGGCAGAGAATAGCAAACACTTCATCATGTTTGACCAACCTGAGTGGTTTTATGAACAAATCAATGATTATCTGCTAGCGAATGGCCAATAAACACGAACGCTTCGAATCTCTCCATCAAGATTATCATTCTATGGTTCATCAGATGTGCAAGGGATTTATGAAAGGGCAGGAAGAGCTGGCTCAAGACCTGACACAAGAGACATTTATTAATGTCTGGAGGTCCCTCGATAAATTCAGGGGATCCTCCAGCTATAAAACATGGGTCTATCGCATTACCGTAAATACCTGTCTCAAATTCATACGAAGTGACAAAGCCAAACATCAAACTTCCTTAAGTGATCATTACACCATTTCGGCAGAAGAGGCCATTAACAGCCCAGGCGAATCCCCATATCAGGAGTTGTATCAGGCAATAGGCCAATTAAGCGAACTGGATCGACTGATCATCATGATGGTACTGGACGAACTGCAATACCCCGAAATAGCAGATGTGATGGGTATGAGTGAGGGAAATCTGCGCGTAAAGATCCACCGGATCAAAAAAGAACTTAAAAAAATATTGAATCATGACTGATATACTAGACGATTTTAAAGGCAAATGGGAAGAGGCTAAGAAGGAGGAAGTGACTCCTTCAAAAACGGCCAAAGACCTCATTGCCTTGTCTAAACAACAATTACGTAGTACCGTGATCATTCAATTTAAAAACATGATCGTCCTGCTAATCACTTTGATTGGGCTTTCCATTTACTTCTTCTATGCCTATCATTTTCAAGAAACAACAAGTCACATAGGCATAGCATTAATGATAGGTGGATTGGCCATCAGGATACTGATTGAAATCTACAGTATGCTTCGCGGTAACGGGATTGACATTAGCAACTCGGCCAATGATTTCAATAGCAGCTATCTCAGTTATTATCATTACCGGAAACGCATCCATGGACCCATCACCATTGGGATCTTAGTGGCATATACCATTGGATTCTACCTCTTGATCCCGGAATTTGATCAACATCTGTCTCGAGCAATGGTGATTCTGATCGCTTCTTCTTATTTATTGGCTGCAGCCATATTTGGCTATTCCATTCGTATCGCCATCCGCAATGAAATGAAACTGTTGAATGGCCTGCTTCATTTGCAAGAGGAAATTGAAGAACATCTCCCAGAGGATTAAAAAACTCAGTAACGGGTGAAGTGGGTGTAGAAAGCTAGGCTTTCTGTCTTCCTCTCGCCTGTTCCATCATTTCCTGGATCATGTTATTGATTTTTTCAACGAGTTCGCTGACTCCACCCAGATGATCCTCTTCTAACAATTCCACATGATTGAGAAATAAGGTGATCTGCTTCGATAACTCTCCTTTGCCTATCACAATTTGTGGCGTCTCCTGATTCGAGTTTTCATCGAGTTTTTCGTGATATATCTGATTGAAACGATCATTAGCGTCAAGCATTTCTTCCAAAAGATCTGCAATACCAGTGACCATCACCTCTCCCCGACATTCTTCCAATTCGGACATAAGCGTACGCATGGCCTCACTTTGTGCAATGTACCCCAGGTTGTAAAGGCTAAATCCCTGTTTCCTTACGATCTCCACGAGCGTTTCTCCTGCCTTCTTAATGGCCAGATCTGACCGGTAAGAAGCAGAAAGCGCACCATATTTGAACGCCTGAAAAGCATCATCTCGCTCAAGGTCCGCTTGTTGTACCCGATTGGCATACACACTTGATAAGGTCTCGTTGAGTGCCTCAGTTAAATAGTTAGCCGCATCTGTGGTTTTGGCTATTCGGTTCGCAAGCACTTCTTTGTGCTCTGTCTTATCCACACACTTGATCAAACGCTCAGCAGTGGCCACTAATTCTTCAGAGGTTAAAGCTGAGTGAGAGAACTGTTTTAGCATAGCGATTCCAGGGTTTGGTGTTTATAGCGTAACGAAACTAGTGTAATCCTGACAAATTCCAATTCAAACAATTTATTCTTCGATGAATAAAAAGTGGTCATCGTTTAAAAAGTACCTGCCACGCACCTATTCCGATATCCATCAAGGGGTATCAAGGCTGAAATCCAGTCATCGAAACTCAAAAAACCGTCCTTACATTTTGGAAAGCAAAGCGGTCCGGTCATAACTTGAATAATATAATCAACTGTCATGTCAAGGTTCGCTGAATTAAAAGATTTACTGGTTAACAACCAATTGACCATCGCCGTAGCTGAAAGCCTTACCTGCGGCCTGGTTCAATCAAAAATCGGGGAAATATCCGGCGCTTCGGGATTTTTAGAAGGCGGTATCACCGCTTATAACCTGAAACAGAAAGTTAAATTTCTGTGTGTGGATGAGTATCACGCAAAAAGTGTCAATTGCGTTTCTCAGACAGTGGCCAGTGAAATGGCCACCAATGTATCTCGGATTTTTGGTGCAAACATTGGTATTGGAACCACTGGATATGCAGAACCTTATCCTGAAGAAAACGTCCAGAGACCCTTCGGTTTTTACGCCATCTACCTCGATTTAAAGTCAGAAGAAAAACCCATTCTTATTGGCAACAAAGTTCAGGTCAATGGCCTGGATCGTAACCTTACCCGGCAATATTTTGCAGATGCAGTATTGGGCAGGTTGATTTTGCTGTTAAAAGAGCAATTTACGGAAACAGCTAAAGCATAAAAAAAGCCCCACATCACTGCAGGGCTTCCCAATATCTTCAACTGTATTTCGCTTACAGTGCAATTCCGATAAATGACTTAAATGCCAATCCCATCAAACCTGTGATAAGCATGGTCAATCCAAGACCTCTTAGTCCCTTAGGAACATTAGAGTATTTTAATCGTTCACGGATAGCCGCTAGTGCTACAATCGCCATCATGAAACCTGTTCCAGAACCGAAGCCGTAAGCCGTAGCTTCTACGATCGTGTAATCTCGTTGTACCATGAAAAGGGATGATCCCAAAATGGCGCAGTTTACCGCGATCAGGGGTAAGAAGATACCCAATGATCCGTAAAGTGCCGGAGATGCTTTTTCTATGATCATTTCCACCAACTGTACCATCGCTGCAATGACCGCAATGAAAATGATAAACTGCAGGAAGGTCAGATCTACATCTGCAAAGCTGGCTCCTAACCAGGATAATGCACCTTCTTTCAACACAGACTCCTGAAGGATCCAGTTCAAAGGCACAGTAATGGTCAGTACGAATACTACCGCAGCTCCAAGGCCAATGGCAGTCTTTACTTTCTTAGATACCGCAAGGAATGAACACATGCCTAAGAAATAGGCAAAGATCATGTTATCGATAAAGATGCCTCGAAGGGCAATGTTAAATGCTTCCATAATTAATGATCTTCTACGTATCCGGTTTTAGTTCTTTGAATCCAAATGATGATTCCCAGGATCATGAAGGCTCCAATGGAATCTACCATCAAACCATTCGTTTGCAAGGTGATGCCCAGAGCGTTGCCAATTGGCTCGTAAATTTTGACGTCCAACACACTGCCGGAACCAAACAATTCTCTGAAGAAGGCAACCGCCAGGATGATCCAGGCATAGCCAAATCCACTCCCAAGTCCGTCAAGTACACTATCGTAAGGCTTGTTCGCCATCGCAAAGGCTTCCAGACGACCCATCACAATACAGTTCGTGATGATCAATCCGACATAAGCACCAAGTATCTTGTACATGTCATAAGCATACGCTTTGAGCACCTCACTTACCAGGGTTACCAGTGTTGCGATGATGGCCAGCTGTACGATGATCCGTACCCGATTCGGGATCAGGTTACGAATAGAAGACACGATCAGATTAGAGAATACAATTACAAAAACCACAGCGATAGACATCACAATGGTAGGTTGCAATTTCACGGTTACGGCCAGTGCCGAACAAATTCCCAATACTTGTACCGTGATCGGGTTATCTTCATTAAGCGGGTCAGTAACGAACTTCTTTCTCCGCTTCGACAATAAAGGCTCAGCAGGCTCTTTGACTACTTCCTTTTCTAATTCTAAAGTTTCCGTGCTCATCTCCCTCTGATTAGTTATTTGCTAATTTCTGACCAGTCTTCACTTTCTCGATGAAAGGTGTATAACAACCCAGGTAGTGTTCCAACATTTTGTTGACTCCTTTGGCGGTCATTGTTGCTCCGGAAAGACCGTCTACCTCATAATCAGTAAGTCCGGAATTTCCCTCGCCTTTCACCATGGTAACTGAGATTAACTCGCTACCATCGAAAATTTTCTTACTCTTGAATCGATCTCTTACCACCTGATCTGTGATCCTTGCTCCCAAACCTGGCGTCTCTTGTTTATGGTCAAATGCCACTCCCACGATCGTATTCAAATCTTTTTCCAAAGCGATGTAACCTGAGATCCAATCCCATAGACCTGCACCGAACATCGGGAAAATGTACGACTCAATTTCGCCATTATCTCCTTTGAACATGAATACCGGGTATTGACGTTCTGTCGGATCTGCTTTGTAAAATTTCTGAATGTTTACTTTCTCCGCAACCAAAGGACCTTTTGCATCTTCTTTGATCTCATTGCCCTGATGGTCTACCACGATTGAGCTAATTCGCTCTGTGTACAATTTCTCAACGGCTGCCGCATCGTCAATGATGTCGGAAATATCCATTACCGCACCCAAGATCTTCTTTTGGGTATCCAGTTTCACTTGCTGGTCCTGCTTGTCTTTGAGCAAAACGCTGGTCCCAGAAAGTAACGTTGCCAAAATCACGGTCAATATGCCCGTGAAAAGGATGATGTAAGCGTTAGACTGTTGCACGTTGTAATCTTCTTTTCTTATTAGCCTCTACTACAAAGTAATCGATCAATGGAGCGAATACATTCATGAACAGGATCGCCAACATGATCCCCTCAGGATATGCCGGGTTGACTACTCTGATCAATACGGTAATTACTCCAATTAAAAACCCATAAATCCACTTCCCTAGTTCCGTGTGTGCTGCGGATACAGGGTCTGTCGCCATGAAGACTGCACCGAAGGCCAAACCTCCTATCACCAGATGGTGATGTGCAGGCATCATCATGAATGAGTTATCTCCGCCAACCGCGTTGAACAATAGGCCCATTGCCCATGCACCACCGAATACGGAAACAATGATTTTCCAACTCCCCACTCCTGTTCCAATCAAAATAGCAGCACCTATCAAACACACCAAAGTAGAAGTCTCCCCTATACTTCCCGGGATAGCCCCGATGAACATGTTGTTAAAATCAAACATGCCAGAAGCCCAATGCCCGGCAACTGCCGAAGCCATATCGGTTCCATTCGCAGCCGCTTCAGCTCCGTATGCCAATACGGTTGCGCCGGAGTACCCGTCTACTGCCTGGGCATCTCCTAAATAAGTCCATACATCACCTGAAATTTGTGATGGGTACGCGAAATACAGGAAGGCTCTTGCTAATAAGGCCACATTCAGGATGTTCATACCCGTACCGCCAAATACTTCTTTTCCGATGATCACTGCAAATACAGTAGCGAGGGCCACTTGCCACAATGGAATGGTGGCAGGCATTACCAGTGGGATCAGCATCCCTGTTACCAGATACCCTTCTTCAATCGGGTGATTTCTAATGACACAAAAGGTGAATTCTACGGAAAGTCCCACTCCGTAACTAACGACAAGAATTGGAATCACTTTCAGGGCACCTATCAAGAACTTATCGATCAAAGTGGCATCGGCAACACCCGTAGCCAGGAAGTGTTGATGTCCAACATTCCACATACCAAAGATCAAGCAAGGAACCAGCGCCAGTACTACTGTGATCATCATGCGCTTCAGGTCACCTGCATCACGAACCTGAACACCTGTTTTCTTTGTTACCAGATCGGGTCTGAAGAAAATCGTACGGTGGCCTTCATAGAGGGTATAGTATTTCTCCCATTTCCCTCCTTTTTCAAAGTGCGGCTTTACACTATCAAATGCGTTCTGTAGAAATTTCATGATCAGCTATTTCTAATTAATTCTATCCCTTCTCTCAAGATGTGTTGCAGGTCATTCTTCGAAACATCGATGAATTCACAAAGCGCCACATCTTCTTCCAACAACTCAAAAATGCCAAGGGCCTCGATTTCATCATAATCGTTGGCCAGAATTGCCTTGAACAAGTACGTAGGCAAAATGTCCATCGGCATGACCTTCTCAAAGGCTCCGGTCATCACAAAACCTCTTTCTTCCCCGTGGGTATTGGTATCCACAGTAAATTCTTTCTTGTTTAAGAAGGACAACAAGCCAATCGACTTGTGGAAGCTTAATTTTTTGGTAGTGGGTTTCAACCAACCGAGGAACTCTTCCTCATCACCTTCAGGAATGACCGTGATTTGCGTATGTTGGTAGCCCAAATAACCTTCTTCCCCCACAGACTCTCCCGTTAAAACATTGCCAGAGATGAAACGGTTATGATCTCCTTCCACATTATCTGCGGCCAACTTTCCAATTAAAGCACCAGAGTAAGTTTTTACGTACCCCGTATTTTTCACAGAGGATCCAGTGATGGCCACTAATTTGGAAGTATCATATTTTCCTTCAAGGAAGAATTTACCGATCTGGACCACACCATGAGGAGTACAGGTCCAGGCGATCTCGCCTTTATTGATTGGATCCAGGTGGTGGATTTGAACACCCACATTCCCTGCGGGGTGGGGTCCGCTAAATTTATTGATCTCCACACCAGAAACAGAAGAGAAAATGCGAAGTACCTCACCACTTCCGTCAACGTTCAGGTGAACTTTCCCATCAGTAAGTTTTCTTAACACATCCAAACCTGCCTGAAAATTTTGCTCTTCACCGGCCAGTGCATAATCCAGATCCGGAGCGAGTGGATGTGTATCGAATCCCGAGATGAATATGGCCTTGGGATTGTCTGCCGGGTTAGCAATGGTTCCAAAAGGTCGTTGGATCAGGTTGACCCAGGCACCGCCTTTGGTTAGTTTTTCAACCGCCTGTTCTCTGGAAAGAGACGTGATATCAGAAATAGAATGCTTATCATAAGCTTCGAATTCGACATCCTTATCGGCTAAAATCTTTATTTCGAGCAACTTTCTTTTTGCCCCTCTTTTCACCTCTACAATCTCTCCACTCACAGGAGCAGAGAAAACAACAGACTCCATGACCGCATCATACATGATGGGCGTTCCTGCTTTGACATTGTCTCCTTCCTTCACAAGGAGTTTGGGTCGGGTAATACCGTGAAAATCGGTGGGCTTTAGTGCGAAAGTCTCTGGTTGATCAATATTGTGGGTCGTATTCGTAGCCTTCCCTGCCAAATTGATGTCAAAACCTTTCTTCAGTTTGATGGTCTGCGACATGTTCTACTATTGGTGTCTTTTCAAAAACCGATGCAAAACTACATTAACAATGCGTTGAAATAAAATGTTTGATGGAAATCGTGAAAACTGGTTGAAACACCTTTCAAATGGGCCTTTTAGGTCGTCTCAGAGGGCTCCATTTGCGCTTCGATATAAGCAGCCACCTGCTCCATTAACCATCTTGGTGTAGAAGTGGCACCACAGATGCCAATTGAGTCATTTTCCTGCAACCAATTCAGGTCCAAATCCTTTTCACTTTCAATGAAATAAGCACGTTCGTTGAATTGCTTGCACACCCCGTACAGTGCTTTCCCGTTTGAGCTCTTTTTTCCAGCCACAAAAAGCACAACATCATGTCTTTGAGAAAACTTCTGCATTTGAGGTTCTCGATTAGATACCTGCCGACAAATGCTATCATTCGCCTTAAAATCTCCATCGAATAATTCACCTTTTGTGTCTTTGATTCGCTCTTCGATCTGAGCTTTCAGGTTGTAAAAGCCTTTGGTACTTTTTGTGGTCTGACTGAACAAAATGATCGGTCGGTCAAAGTCAATTTGCTCAAGGTCCTTTTCTTCAAATACGATGATCGCTTCGTTAGCCGTCTGGCCTGTAAGCCCGATCACTTCTGCATGACCTGGTTTCCCATAGATTACGACTTGTCCTTTTCTATTGACCACCTCGTCATAGGCATGTTTCACCCTATTTTGAAGCTTCAATACTACCGGACAGGAAGCATCGATCAATTCCAGATTGTTTTCGAGCGCGATTTTATAAGTTTCAGGTGGTTCGCCATGGGCCCGGATCAATACCTTGGCATCTTTAATATCAGTCAATTCCTGACGATCAATTACACGCAAACCTTTTTGATGCAACCGCTCAACTTCCATGCGGTTATGTACAATATCTCCAAGGCAATACAAGCCGTGCCCATCCGCCATTTCATCTTCTGCCATCTGTATGGCAAACTCTACCCCAAAGCAATAACCTGAATTCTGATCAATCTCAATCTCCATAAATTTTTTCCTCCGCCATTGTTAAAACCCTATTGATCTGCTCTTCGAAAGTAAGGAAAGAAGTGTCTAATTCGACCGCATCATCTGCCTTCCGTAAAGGACTTACTTCCCTCTTTGAATCTAACTTATCTCGCTCATTAAAGTTCTTTATTATCTCATCTAAAGTAGCGCTTATTCCTTTACCTTCCAATTCTCTTTTTCTCCTTTCGGCACGAACGTTCACGTCCGCGGTTAAAAAGAGTTTGAGCTCGGCGTTTGGAAACACCACAGTACCGATATCTCGACCATCCATCACGATACCACCGGCTTTTCCGAGTTCTTGTTGCTGCCGTACCAGCTTTACGCGAACTTCAGGAATAGCACTAACGGCACTAACCCGTTCATTTACTTCCATTGTTCTCAAAAAAGGCTCAAGGTCCTTTTCACCGTTATGTAAATGTATCACTCCCTCGTCACTGGAAACAAAGTGCAGATCTAACTGATCAAGAACCTGCTGAACAGCCACACTATCTTCCAATTGAACCTCTGCCTGGGTCAACAGATAAGTCACTCCCCGGTACATCGCACCAGAATCAATATAAGTATAGTCCAGTGCCTTTGCTAATTCACGCGCAGTTGAACTTTTGCCACAACCGGAAAAACCATCGATTGCAACCGCAATGCGTTTCATCAGCAGTCTTTTACCGGACAAGGAATAGGCTTGCCTCGTTTAAGTTTGCCTTTGTACTGTCGAGACGGATTCCGCTTACAACTCTGTAGTGTAGGTGCTACTACCAAAACAGACAGGAAAAACATCCCGAGGAAAAGGGGTCTTTTTAGTCTTCTCATGATCAAAAGCTTGCAACCGGCATTGCCCGGTCTATTTTCTTTACTAATCCCTGCAAAACTTTGCCTGGACCCGATTCAACAAATTCTGTTGCACCATCATTGATCATCTGATGGACACTTTGAGTCCATCGGACAGGAGCCGTAAGCTGCTTGATCAAATTGGCCTTAATTTCAACGGTATCTGTGTGCCCGATCGTATCTACATTTTGGTAAATGGGGCAAGTGGGAGCTGAAAATTCCGTTTGCTCGATCGCAGCAGCTAATTCTTCTCTGGCTGGTTCCATCAAAGGAGAATGAAATGCACCACCTACAGGTAACAACATTGCTCGTTTCGCACCCGCTTCTTTTAATCTTTCACAGGCTTCTTCAACTGCGGGGATCGCTCCGGAAATCACCAACTGGCCGGGGCAATTATAATTGGCAGGAACAACGATACCGTCCACTTCGTTGCAGATCTTCTCAACCACATCATCAGCAAGCGCCAATACCGCGGCCATCGTAGAGGGTTCCAGTTCACAGGCTTTTTGCATGGCCATGGCTCTTTGTGAGACCAGTTTCAATCCATCTTCAAAAGACAAAGCACCTGCCGCCACTAATGCTGAGAACTCGCCTAAAGAATGTCCTGCAACCATATCTGGCTCAAAACCTTCTTTTACCATTGCGTTGATCACGCTGTGAAGGAATACCGCTGGCTGGGTGACTTTGGTCTGCATGAGCTCCTCTTTGGTGCCTTCAAACATGACCTTCTTAATATCAAAACCCAGAATATCATTTGCCTGGTCAAAAAGCTTTTTAGCCGCTTCACTACTTTCATACAACTCCTTGCCCATTCCTGGCGCCTGAGCTCCCTGACCGGGAAATACAAATGCTTTCATATAGATCGTGTTTCTAATCGCTACTTAATGACGTACCATTAAATTTTGCGCAAAATTAGGCAACGAAAAATTAGTACTGATCTGATAATGGAATTTTCAATCGACAGAATCCACGTTTCCGCTCTGTGAAAAATTAAAGAAAGCGATGAGACAACTCAGGTGTCGGTATACGGCAGGTGGCTTCCTTGCCGAACCATCGGTAGCGGTTTTTGGCGATAAAATCATAAACCACATCTCTGACGAAGGGTGGTATAACGATGAAGGCATATAAAAGCGGCCAGCCTCCAGTTAACTTTCTGGCAATTCGCAGGGCTGCGGTACTCTTACGATAAAATCGATCTCCTTCGATCAACACAATGGAATTCAACTGACTGGGATCTCCGCCAATTCTTTTTACTTGTTGCTGACCAAATTCAGACTGTAAAGAAGCGAATTTGAAATACTGCTGAGTATCTCGATCAATCACAAAGTTCACTGACGAATTACAAAGATTGCAGACCCCATCAAACAAGATGATCCGCTCTTCCACCCCTATCTGAGAATTTGAACCCATCCATTTAAGGTTACCTGATCTTCACTTGCCGCCAATACATCATATTGTACTTCAGCGGAGTAGAAATAAACGCCTGAAGGTAAATCACGTCCTTCATTGGATTTCCCATTCCAATTGATCAAAATACCCGTTTCTGCGTCTTCAGAGCTATCGTAATCGAAAATGGTCTTGCCATTGCGATCAAAAACCGTGAACACCACTTGTTCGATGAATCTGGGGCAATTACTGTTATCAAAACCATTTATCGGTGAAGCCGGATTACTAAAGAATGGCGTGAATAAATCATTCGTCCCGTCACTATTAGGTGTAAATACATTGGGCAAAATGAAATTAGGACAATTGTCCGAGCAGATCTCCTCAGTCAGTTCGCTTTCGTTTCCGGATCTATCTACTGCCGAAATTCGATAACATCCCTTAAATGAACTCAGGTTGTCATGAATAAAAAACTCATCAACCACATTGGCTACAATCGCATAATCTTCCTCCAATCCTGTTGGTGAAAAGTAGACATTGAAACTTTCAATATCATCATCACACCCCTCTGCGGGATCAGATTCCCAGGCCAGGCTATTTTCAAAACTATTAATGGTACAAGACGCTCCCAATAACCGCGATTCACAATCAAAATTATCGTTCAATCTTACCGACAAAGGTGCGCAGGGAGGTATGATGTCACTGGGTTGAGCACATAAGATCTGTGACCGGTTAATCAGGGGCTCCGGGATCAACGGGCTGTTGTCGTAAGCTCCAAACGTAGTGACGTAATAACAGTATTCCGTATCCTCATCCAATGCAACTCCATTAAAAGAACCATCATCGAAATAGGTGAATCCACCCCCAGCTACACGTACTGAATCTATCAGAACCAATTCCGTAGCATCAGATGAAATATTATCTCTGAAAATGTAGTGATAAGGATAATCCTGAATATTGTTGCTCCAGGGGACGTTGGCACTCCAATCCAACTCTATGGAATTGATACTTGGAGATAATTCCAGTCGTACGGAAGAGGCGGAAGCAGAAGAATCAACAAAAGCACCTCCTCCATCAAATAATGCTACCCGGTAACTATATCCTCTGATGAGCGTATTGATCCCAGAGTCGGTAAAGGACGTATCGGTCAGATTACTCGCGATCAACTCCGGGGTTCCTGAAAAATTCAACCCCTGAGCTCGGAAAAGGTCGTATCGATAAGGTGGAGGGAATTGCCCTTCATTGATTTCATACGGAGGCGTCCACCGGACAATGATCTCGCCATCATCTCCAGTTCGAGTGATATCTACGTTGGTCATAACCGGACTGTCAGCTTCTAAAGTCAGACAAATTTCTTCTGAGGCGTAGCTGGTACCCCCTTCAGGAAGAGGAAATTTCGCTACTAAACGATAACAGTATTTCGCTCCTGGTGCCAGTCCGGCACCGCGATTATTATCGAGATAACTGGTATTGAATGCTGCAATCTCGTCTACCAGTTCGTATCCGGAATTTTCAGGAATTCCCACAAGGCAATCATCCGCGACAAAACCAAAATCCCCCACCCTTCGCCAGATCTGCATGGTCTGTGCATTGGGACAAGCATAATTATCCCAGTTCAATTGTATGGATCGCGCTGATCCGGGATCAGCAGCCAGGCCCGTTGGTGCCGGACCCACAACCGTGATTTCCCACGACCCAAATTCTACCAGAGAAGGTCCAACTTTTTCTCCGAATTGATTGACTGGATCATCTGTCACTTTGAATTGCACGGTATAAGGATTCTCTCTCACATGACCACATACCGTACCCCACGAAAAATCCAATGCCGCCGGCGGGGTTTGGAATAGGGGCGGATCAGGTATAACAGTAGCAGGGGAAAGCACTTCGAATGGGCCACCAAAAGCCTCTAAACGCACTTGATGGCCATCAGGATCAGTCCCGAATATCGTTTCTTCTACCAACTCTCCTGCTTCCACACAAACAGGATCAGGCACCTCCAATTCCGGTCGCTCATTATCTCCGTCGGTAATAATGATTTGCATATCCCGTGTGACAAAACCGAGTCGTACCGGTGTTCCCAGAATATTACGCCATTCTTCTACGACAAAAGCAATGTTATACTCCGCACAGTTCGTGGCCCCTTCTGGACAATCGCTACCCGAAAGATTCAGAAAGTCTCCCGGCGCATCCCAGGTCAACGTCCCTGTAATTTCATCTATCTCAAATATGGGCTGGCTATTCATCTCCTCATTACCTTCTATGAAAGGAATGTTGATGTAGAATGAAGGGTCGTTTGGGAATCGGTAATCCGTAACGATCACATCACGCGCTTGCTTTGGCATAACCAATTTGAAAACCAGGCTATCTCCATCTTCATCAAAAGCTCCCGGATTGTGAACAAATCGAACACCAGATAATCCATCATCAATCGGGGGAACGGTAAGTACAGGCGTGTTATTAATTCCGATCAATGGATCAATTACGATTTGAGTCTCAACGTAAAAAGCCGTATTTACTGAATTCGCCATATTGGCAATGCCGGCATTTCTAAAATCTTCCTGATAACTTACGGTATAGGCAGAAGGAGCCTGGTACGTGTGAACCACCCTAAATTCCGCCCGAACGATATTGGGTGCAATTTGTATTTCAGTAATTCGAAAATTTGCCTCTTCGAATGTTCCGTCTCCAAAATCGAAAATACCATTACCGAATTGTATACCAGATTCAGTATCTCGATAACCGATAAAAGTGAATTCGAAAGTCAATGCAAGGTTGTCGATCCGACGGGCAATGATCTCACCCGCACGAATGTGCGTGGCTTGCAGTTCCGTCAGGAATGCCGTGCAAAGTAATAAGGCAAAAAGGCTGGCGATTCTCTTTTTAATACGGATCTTGATAAAATTCATCTATTACGATTCTACTCTCACATTTACCTTAACAACAAAGTGCCTCTGATGTATTAATGCAATTTGGCGAATTAAGTTCGATAACTGCAAAATTATCTCCATTTCCGGCTCTTGTTTCAAAACAACCAATCACTTTAATATCTGTACCCAGCCGTTGAATATTTTATTGGATTCAGAACGAGCAAGTACATCAAACTGTACGTTGGCCTGGTAAAAATAGATGCCTGTCGGAAGTGCATTTCCATTATTTGATCTTCCATCCCACTGAATGAACTTGCTATTTTCTGGATCATCTGAGTTCATGGCAAAAACCTCCTTGCCTGTACGGTCGAATACCTGAAAAACAATTTTATCAATAAAAAGATCACAAAATTCATCTCGAAGGGTGCCATTTTCTATGAAAGAAGCAAATGGAATGAACGTATCGTTCTTCCCGTCCTGATTCGGAGTGAACACATTGGGGAGCTCGATCGATGAACAATTATCGTTGCAAATTTCTTCAGACAATTCGCTTTCATTCCCCGATCGATCCACCGCAGAGATTCGGTAGCATCCCTTGAATGAGCTCAGGCCACGATGAACAAAGGAATTCGTATTTACAGTAGCTACTACTTCATAATCGCTTTCCAGGCCCGATTGTGAAAAGTAAATATTGTACTGACGTACTTCATCGTCACAACTTGCTGTGATTTCACCTATGTCCCAGGTCAGTTCATTAAAAAACTCATCCGGACATGTCGCGATAACTGGGGTTTCCTCACATGATTTTAGATTGACGATCTGAGGAAACTCAGGTTCACATGGTGGAGTAATATCATTGGGACGTGAACAGGCCAATTGTGATCGATTCAGTAATGGCTCGGGTAGTGTTGGATGGTTCTCATACGTACCTTGCGTGGTAACGTAATAACAATAGGTAGTTTCCTGATCCAACGCTGTTCCGGTGATCGTTCCATCATCCAGGTAAACGAACTGCCCAAGATCAGCTCTTATCGAATCAATTAATACTAATAGGCTGGCATCTGTTTCACTGATCCCATTTCTATAAATGTAGTGGTAAGGAAATCTCTGACTCTGATTGGACCAGGGAACCCGGGCCTCCCAGCTTAAGGATATCTGTTCTATGCCTGGTTGTAAATCAAGATCTACCTGCGAAGCAAGGGCGGCCGTATCTGTGACTGCATCCTCATTAATACTCACCACTTGATACGAATAAGCGATAAGATCGGTATTCAATCCCTGATCAACAAATTCAAGTTGAGCGATATTACTGGCAACCACCTCAGGAGTTCCATCACCGATTAGGTTGTCATACCTCAATACCTGATAGAGGGTGGATTCATCATCTTCCTCCGCCGGCAGCCACTTCACTATCATTTCACCGTCAGTTTCAGAAGTTTGAGCCACATCGACGTTCGTAATAACCGGGGAAGTTACGGGGACAGTAATGCAAACCTCTTCAGAAGCATAACTCATGCCCTCCAAAGGAAAATTAGCCACCAATCGATAACAGTATTGCGCACCTGCTGCGATGTTCTCATTATCGAAAAATGACACCTCCGATCCGGCTACTTGTCCGACCAATTGATATCCTGCTCCTTGTGGTATCCCCACTTCACATTCATCTGGCTCAAAAGCGTAAGGTCCAATTCGTCGCCATACCTGAAGATTCTCAGCATTGGAACAAGCATAAGGCAACCAGTCCAGTGAAATCGCTTCCCCGGCATTGGAAACAGCCAGTCCTTCTGGCGCAGGGCCAACAACAGTGATGGACCAGGTACCTACATCACTCAGCGAAGGTCCTACTCTCACGCCATTTTCTTCCGGGAGATCATTGGCACGAAAACCTACCACATAAGGATTTCCTTTCACATGGCCACAGACCGTATTCCACTCAAAAGTCATTTCTGCAGGCGTATCCTGAAATTCAAATGGATCAGGAGTAACAGTGGCCGGGCCTGGAACCTGAAAGGGCCCTCCAAAAGCACTTAACTCAATTTGATGACCGTCCGCATCCGTTGCGGTGATGATCTGATTTATGTTTGTCCCCGCCACCACACACACATCGGTTGGCAACTGAAGTTCCGGAGGATCATTATCACCCTCACTAATGGTGATCTGCATGTCCCTGATCACATATCCATAAGGCCGGAAAACACCTCCCAGCTTCTTCCACTCTGTTACTTTAAAGGCGACATTGTACTCTGCACATCGTTCCACCCCCGGCGGGCATTCCAGTGCTCCCGAAAGGTTCAAAAAATCGCCGGGAGCATCCCAAAAAAGGTTTCCCTCATTATCAATGGAAAAGGAAGGCTCATTCCTTCCGGCTTCATCCGCTTCGAAATAGGGAATGCTTACATAGAATTCCGGCTCATTGGGAAAACGGTAATTGTTGACAGCCTGACCTCTGGTTTGTTGCGGGATCACTAATTCATAGCTAAGGCTGTCTTCATCCGGATCAAAAGCTACGGGATTATGTCGATAGGCTAAACCAATCTTTCCGTCATCAATTGGGGGATAAGTAAATCTCGGGGTGCTGTTCAGACCTACAGCCCCATCGATCACAATTTGAGACTCAACGTAAAAAGGTGTATCACCACTATTGTCCATGTTGGCGATACCCGCATTGCGATATATTTCCTCGTACGAAACCGTGTAAGCTCCATTGGCTGCATAAGTATGGACCAATCGAAATTCAACCCGAAAGAGGTTTTCACTGATTTGAACTTCGTTGGTTACAGTGGCTATGTTTTCGAAATTACCATCACCATAAGAAAACACACCATCACCAAATCTTACGCCCGTCACGTTATCCCTGTATCCTATAAACGTAAATTCATAAGTTCGCTCGAATGGGTCGATCCGGGTAGCAATGATCTCACCTGCCCTGATATGAGACGCTAACAAGTCGTTGAGAGTGGCAAAAAAGGTGAAAAGGATTAGGCACAACCTAACGGGAAATTGTCGCGAAAACTCCAATAGCGTGAATTTCTTCATCATGAATTTAGGTGTTTGGGTGAGAGGTCAGAAGAATTTTACAGCATATATCCTGCCAAAATCAACGCTCAATGAAAATAAAAGAGCTTTTTCTTAACAAAAACGAAAATCATTCGGTTTGACCAGTAATAGTCGAAGGGTTGGAAAAGAAGGCGGAGGTTATTTAGACTATTTCAAAATTTCTCCTCGGATTGGTTTAGGAGACCATCGGGACTTACCTTTGACGAAATTGCTTGAGAATTAGAAAAAACCTATGAGTTGGACCAAAAAATTCTTCGGGAGTTCCATAGGACGAAAGTATGCGATGGCAGCTTCGGCCTTATTCCTGATTATATTCCTGCTGCAGCACTTTGCCATCAACTTCACCTCTGTATTTAGCGAACAAGTATTCAATGACATTTCCCACTTTATGGGTACCAATGCATTGGTGCAGTTTGCCTTACAACCGGTGCTCATTTTTGGTGTCGTGTTCCATTTTATAATGGGATTTGTGCTGGACATCAAAAACAAACAGGCCCGAAATGTAAAGTATGCTCAATACAATGGTGCTGCGAACGCCACCTGGTTTTCGCGAAACATGATTTTGAGTGGTGTTGTCATTCTGGCTTTCCTGGGGCTTCATTTCTATGACTTCTGGATTCCGGAAATCAATACGAAATATGTACAAGGTGATATGAGTGGCATGATCAATGGAAAACTGCGATATTATCACGAAATGGTGGAGAAATTCCACGATCCGATAAGAGTGGGTATTTACTGCCTGTCCTTTGTGTTGTTGTCTTTACACTTACTACACGGATTTCAATCCGCATTCCAGAGTGTAGGGGTTAATCATAACAAATACACGCCTCTGATCCAGAAACTCGGAAAACTTTATGCCATTGTTATTCCGGTCGGATTCATTTTTATCGCTTTGTTTCACCATTTCAGCGGACATTAAACTATGAGTACTCTAGATTCCAAAATTCCAGAAGGTCCACTGAAGGATAAATGGACCAATCATAAGAATAACATTAAACTGGTTAACCCTGCGAACAAAAGACTGATTGATGTCATCGTAGTGGGAACTGGATTGGCCGGAGGTTCTGCAGCGGCAACACTGGCAGAATTAGGCTACAACGTAAAGGCATTTTGCTATCAGGATTCTCCCAGAAGAGCGCACTCCATTGCAGCACAGGGAGGTATCAATGCCGCCAAAAACTACCAGGGTGATGGCGATTCTACTTACCGCCTGTTCTACGATACAGTGAAAGGTGGTGACTATCGCTCAAGAGAAGCGAATGTTCATCGCCTGGCGGAAGTGTCAACCAACATCATTGACCAATGCGTTGCTCAAGGTGTTCCTTTCGCCCGTGATTACGGTGGGTTGCTGGATAACCGTTCTTTTGGTGGTGTGCAGGTTTCAAGAACCTTCTATGCGAAAGGTCAAACGGGTCAGCAATTATTACTGGGATGCTACTCTGGCATGTCACGGCAGATTGGTAAAGGGAAGATCAAAATGTACAACCGTCACGAGATGATGGATCTCGTGATCGTTGATGGAAAAGCCCGGGGTATTATTGCGAGAAATCTGGTTTCAGGAGAAATTGAAAGACATTCTGCTCACGCTGTTGTGATTGCCTCTGGAGGGTACGGTAATGTATTCTTCCTTTCAACCAATGCAATGGGTTCAAACGTTTCGGCAGGATGGAAAATCCATAAGAAGGGGGCTCACTTCGCCAATCCATGTTTCACGCAAATTCACCCTACCTGTATTCCTCAGCACGGAGATCAGCAGTCCAAGCTCACGCTGATGAGTGAATCACTTCGAAATGACGGACGAATTTGGGTTCCTGCGAAAAAAGAAGATGCCGAAGCGATTCGTGCCGGAAAGCTGAAGCCCACAGAAATTGCGGAAGAGAACAGAGATTACTATCTGGAAAGAAGATATCCTTCGTTCGGTAATCTGGTGCCTCGAGATGTGGCTTCCAGAGCTGCGAAAGAAAGATGCGACGCGGGATTCGGTGTAGGGACCAATGAAACGGGTGAAGCCGTTTATCTGGACTTCTCTGCTGCAATCATGCGTTATGGACAAGAACAAGCCAATATCAATGGCGAACATGATGCTTCTCAGGATCGGGTTCGTGATTTGGGAGAAAAAGTAGTGGAATCCAAGTATGGGAACTTGTTCCAAATGTACGAGAAGATCACTGCGGACAATCCTTACAAAACCCCGATGAAGATCTATCCCGCGGTACACTATACCATGGGTGGGGTTTGGGTAGATTACAACCTGATGACGACCATCAATGGCTGCTACGCGATTGGTGAAGCAAACTTCTCAGATCATGGAGCTAACCGACTGGGGGCTTCTGCCCTGATGCAGGGTTTGGCTGACGGATACTTCGTACTCCCCTACACCATTGGAGATTACCTTGCTGATGATATTCGAACAGGTGCCATTTCCACGGATTCACCAGAATTTGAAGCCGCCGAAAAAGCAGTGAAGGATCAGATCGATTTCTTTCTGAATAACCAAGGATCTCACTCCGTAGATTACTACCACAAAAAACTGGGTAAGATCATGTGGAACCAGGTAGGAATGGCCCGAAACAAGGAAGGCCTGACTGATGCTATCAAAAGCATCAAGGAGCTTCGGGAGGAATTCTGGAAAGAAGTTAAAGTTCCCGGTGTGGCAGAAGGCATGAATCTTGAACTGGAAAAAGCAGGTCGAGTAGCTGACTTCCTGGAACTAGGCGAATTGTTCGCGAGAGATGCGCTTGAAAGAGAGGAGTCTTGCGGAGGTCACTTCCGTGAGGAGCACCAAACTGAAGAAGGGGAAGCCGTACGAAATGACGATAACTTCACTCATGTTTCAGCCTGGGAATACAAAGGAGAGCCTTCAGATGCAGTTCTTCATAAAGAGGAACTGAACTATGAAAACATTGAATTAAAAACACGGTCATACAAATAATAGCACTATGTCAGGAAAGAGTTTAAACCTTACATTAAAAGTTTGGAGACAGAAAAATGACAAGGACAAGGGCCAGATGGAAGAGTATCAGGTAAAAGATATCTCTACTGATAGTTCTTTCCTTGAGATGATGGATATCCTGAATGAGCAGTTGATTGACGAAGGGAAGGAACCAGTTGCATTTGATCATGATTGTCGAGAAGGGATCTGTGGCATGTGCTCCATGATGATCAATGGAGAAGCTCACGGTCCGGGTAGAGAAATTACCACCTGTCAGTTACACATGCGTGAATTCAACGACGGTGACACCATCTATATCGAGCCCTGGAGAGCCAAAGCCTTCCCGGTGATCAAAGATTTGGTAGTGGATCGCAGTGCTTTTGACAGGATTATGGCCACAGGTGGATTCATTGGTGTAAACACTTCGGGAAATACTCAGGATGCCAATGCCATTCCAATTCCGAAGGAAGATGCGGACAAAGCTTTTGATGCAGCAACCTGTATCGGATGCGGGGCTTGTGTAGCGACTTGTAAAAATGCTTCGGCCATGCTGTTTGTTTCGGCCAAAGTTTCTCAATTTGCTCTGCTTCCTCAAGGACAAGTAGAAGCCAAAGAACGAGTTCAGCACATGGTGAATCAAATGGACGAAGAAGGATTTGGCAACTGCACCAATACCGGGGCTTGCGAAGTAGAGTGTCCTAAAGGCATTTCACTCGAAAACATCGCAAGAATGAACAGAGAGTATTTGAAAGCTAGTTTTAGCTAACTTCGACAGGCTCAGTTTGACACTAAAACTGTCGAAATGCGACAGGCTCAATGTGACAAATTATTTAGAAATACAAAGCCGCTTCCAATTGGGAGCGGTTTTTTCATTATGTTATTAATCTCCAAAGGCATTGCAAATGCCAAATAATATCCAGCCGGATTACAAATCCGCCTGAGCATTCTTTTTAATTCACTCCACCCCCGTCCTTACCTTCCTTAGTTTCTGATGGACCAGCTCTTTGATGATCGATCTGTATTCTTCTATCGGAACCCGACCTTTCTTTCCTAATAAGTCCTTTAGGGTATCATGGTCTAACGGGTTGAAATCAAAGGTCACGTTTATTTTCATACCAAAATTTCGTTCTTATCCTTTCCAAGAGGAATGTTTTTCGATTTTTCCGGCTCACATTTAATGGTCAGACTCTTCCAATGGGACGGCAAACACTGATCATTTTGTCGAATGCCTTCTTCGGTGATCTCAATTCCGCCAAAACCAAAAATTAAGGTTTGTAACGTACCGCCAGCACCGGTTGCGAAGAAGGGTGCTACTCCTTTACCACCTGCACATTCGGCGAGCACATTGAAAGGTCCTACTCCATTAGGCTTGTAGCTTTTCTGGAAGAGTTTATATGCCTGATCGGCATGTCCCAACATGGCATGAAGGGTGGCCAAAGTGGAAACACCCATTGCCGGACCATCAGGAGACATGCGTGGCTCATAATACTCCAGGTCCTTTTTGATTTTCTCCCGATTTTTGAAAAGTCTCAGCGGGTGACTCAATAGATTGGCATCAGATTGCTTGATGATGGCCCCATCATACGTTTCATTTTCTTTCGTGGTACCATCTTCAAATTCAAGGATTGGAATGTTTTCAGACACATGCCACCAATCCGGATCAGCCTCTTGCCCCAACTTTTCAGCAGCCATTGTCGCATATCGAAGTACCACTTTTACAATGCCATTGGTAAATGCATTGTTGTCAATGTTCTCTTCAAACTCGTTGGCACCGATTACATTGGTGATCTCATACCTTCCAGGTCCATTTCGCTCTACCCTATCCGCCCAGAAACTGGCCACTTCTTTTAGCACAGGCCATCCACGTGTTGCCAACCAGTCCTGATCCTGGGTTACTTCAAAATATTTCCAGAATGCCCAGCCTACACATGCCGTAATGTGCTGTTGAAATGGTCCGGTCAGTGCCCATACAGGTGCCTGTTCGAATCCGTCTTCCGCACTTTCCCAAGGGAACATGGCACCTTTATAGCCATGTGCAAATGCATTTTGCTTCGCTGCTTCTAACCGCTTGAAACGATATTCCAGGATACTTCTCGCCATTCCCGGATTCATCACTAAAAGAGGTGGATACATCCACAATTCTGTGTCCCAAAACACATGGCCGTTATAGCCCAATCCGGATAATCCCATTGGCGAAAGGCTTAAGTCATTACCTTCCCGACAGAATGAATACAGGTGATACAACATGAAGCGCATATCACGCTGAGCTTCGTCATCTCCTTCAATGATCACATCACGCTCCCATATTTTCTCCCATTCCTCAACATGTCGACTTTCCAGTCTTTCCCGGCCTTCCAGCTTACAAAAAAGCGATAGCCTTTCTGCTTCATTTCGAGGTTCGGAGAAATGTACAGACGTACATACTGATCCAGCTACCGAAAAACGATACGTCTCTCCTGCTTTCAGGTCAATATCGAACTTGATCAAATGTGAATTATGGTCCCATTCTTCGTGAATGAGCGCAGGCTCCTCACCGTGTGTTTCACTGAAAATGATGGTATTACTCGCCGCCAGGGATATCTTTCCCGAAGGACCTTTTGCAACAGAAGTCAGCAATGGAATCAGCACATGCGGCCGATCTATCTCACTGAAATACTGCTCGTTTTCCTGTAAGTGACCTGGTGATTCTATTGAATTCGCAAAAGAGAAACGACAGGCTTTCTTAGCCTTAATCTCAAAATTGACCAGGCCACAATAAGGCAGATGCCGGAGTGACATCATTTCTTGTCGTATGGACAATTGATCACTTTCGGCAATAGTCACCAGCTTTGCGGTTTTCATGTCCAGCGTTTGCTGAAAATTCTGAAAGTGTTCTTCTGTAAGCAATTCCTGATTAGCAAACAATTTGAAATCAAAATGATTGAAAGCCTTCAGAATATTACTCACTCGTCCACGGCCATACTGATCGTAAACCCCGTTTAGGATCACATCCTTCACCTGAAAAGGCCTCGCATCAGAGACCATTCCAATCATACCATTTGCCACGGTCACCCCGTGATAGTTACTGCGTTGGATATTTTTCGCAACGATTTCCCAAGTGGATGTTGACATTTATGCTAGTCTTTTACCCGTTTGTTGATCAAAGAAATAAAGTCGGGCTACATCGAACCCGATGTTGATTTTTTGTCCGTTTTCATAAGTCAGGCCGGAGCTACTGCGCATGCAATATTCCTTACCACCATTACGGAAATAGATGAAAGTTTCTGCACCAATTGGCTCAGTTACATCTATCTGAATTTCATTCTTCTCGGTGAGTTGCGCCCGGTCTTCAAAATCGTGATCGTAAATACTTTCTGGCCGAATACCAAGGACAATGTCCTTATCCTGAAAAGTTGACACTTTTTCTTCTATGTTTTCAGGAATCGAAAAACTGAAGCCCGAACCTTCAAAGTGAAGCCGGTCCTTTTTGACAACTTTTCCTTCGGCGAAATTCATTGAAGGACTCCCAATAAAGCTCCCCACAAATTGATTGGACGGATCATTATAAAGTGTCATAGGGCTATCAACCTGCTGCACATCCCCACCTTTGAGCACTACGATCTTCGTTCCCATGGTCATGGCCTCAATCTGGTCATGCGTCACATAGATCATGGTGGCATCCAACTTCTGGTGTAGCTTTTTGATCTCCATACGCATTTGCACCCGGAGCTTAGCATCGAGGTTTGAAAGGGGCTCATCAAAAAGGAAAACTTTCGGCTGACGTACAATCGCTCTTCCGATGGCCACTCTTTGACGTTGCCCTCCAGACATGGCCTTAGGTCGTCGTTGCAAGAATTCCGTAAGACCCAGGATTTCTGCTGCATGATCTACCCTCTTCTTAATTTCGGCTTTGGGAAACTTCCTTAGTTTCAGGCCAAAAGCCATGTTATCAAAGACGGTCATGTGCGGGTATAGCGCATAATTCTGGAAGACCATCGCAATGTCCCGATCCTTTGGCGAAAGGTCATTGACTCGCTCACCATCGATGAGCATGTCTCCGTCACTAATCTCTTCCAGGCCAGCAATCATCCGCAGCATGGTGGACTTTCCACAACCGGAGGGTCCAACCAATACAGCAAACTCTTTGTCTTCAATTACGACGTTTGCATCAGCAATGGCAGTCACATTGCCGTCATATACTTTCTTGATGTGCTTTAATTCGACTCTTGCCATGTGCTTATTCTTTTAGGCCTGAACTGGCGACCCCTTCTACGAAATATCTTTGGAATATGAGAAATATGGCCAATGTGGGCAGTGAAATCAGGATCGTTCCCGCCATCAGGAGTGGCCAATTGACTTGAAATTCATTTTTGAGGAAATTCATCCCTACTGGTAAAGTGAACATATCCGAAGTGGTGGTCACGATCACGGTCCACATGAACTCATTCCACGAGCCCTGAAAGGTATAAATCGCTACAGCCGCCAATGCCGGTTTTGAAATCGGCAGGAAAATCTGCCAGAAAATTCTGAAATAACTACACCCATCGATGAGTGCGGCTTCTTCCAAATCTTTCGGAATCGTCTCAAAGAATTGCTTCATCAAAAAGATGTTAACTACCGTCACTAATCCTGGTAACATGATACCGGAATAGGTATTGATCAGGTGCAACTCGTTCAGAACAATGAATTTCGGTACCAATAAAATGATACCAGGAATCATGAGACTCGCCATGAAAATGGAGAAGATCACATTCCTTCCTGGAAAGGTCAACCTTGCAAAAGCAAAGCCTGCTAACGAAGCAAAAAACACGTTAGTCAAAGTCTGAACCACGGTGATTACCACACTATTGGTCAACCACCTCGCAAAAGGGAGGTCCTGCCACACGTGCACATAATTGTCCAGTGTCCACTCGTCGGGAATGAGTTTGATAGGCCATTGGAATACGTCCTGTTCCGCATTGAAACTAATCGATAAGGAAAACAGGAATGGTCCCATGTAAAAGGCTGTCATGACGATCAGCAACAGCCAGAAAAGTATCTTATGAATTTTGATCTCTTGCATTGCTCTGCTGAATTAATAAGGATCTGGTGGTAAGTATTTCTTCTGGACGACTGTCACCACGTAAATGATGATCGCCAGGACGACCGCACTCGCCGCTCCGTACCCTAATCGGAAGTATTTGAATGAATTGAGGTAAGTGAAAAAGCTCATAGTAGTGGTACTGTTCACCGGCCCTCCCTGAGACATTATAAATACCTGATCAAAGACTTGAAAGCAGCCGATCAGGCTCAAAACCACAACAAAATACGTGACCGGTCGCACCATCGGGACGGTGATCTTCCAGAATTGCGTCCAGGTAGATGCCCCATCAATTTTAGCCGCTTCATAAACTGAGTTTGGAATGTTCTGAAGGCCCGCCAGAAACGTGATCATGAAGTAACCGGAAGTTGACCAGATGTTCAAAGCCATGATCGAGAACAAAGCGGTATGGGTATTGGTGAGCCAGTCCGTACCTTCTATACCGATTTGCGACAATAAGTAATTGAGTAGCCCCGGCTTACTATATACCCAAATGAATATGGTAGAGGTCACTACTGAGGCGGTTACAGCGGGGATGTAAAACGCTGTTCTGAAAAACGCCCGCCCTGGTAACTTCTGATTCATGATGAAAGCCAGGAACAAAGCCAAAATGGTCTGAACAGGTACGACACCTGCAGCGTAGATGATGGTGTTTTTGATGGCGATCAGGAATACCTCATCCTGAAACAATTCGATGTAATTCGCCAAACCAACAAACGGTTTGTCCGGGATCAGCAAGTTCCAATCGTACAAACTGATCACGAAGGCAAAGACCATCGGGAAAATGGTGAATATGCCAAAAATGATTAGCGGAAACAACAGAAAAAGGTATCCCGTCTTGGCTTGTCCCCACTTTTTAGATTTTGCACCACTCATTTCAAACTGTATTTTTCTATCCTGGTTTTGATGTCTTCCATGGCCTCTCGTGGATCTTTACCGGTAAAGAAAACCGCTTGCATCGCCACGACCATTTCTTCAAAACCCCGCTCGCTGAATTCCACCTGAAAGGTCCTGGCAAACTCAGCACTGTTCATGAATACCCCGTAAACCGGATCATCATAAAAGCCATTTTTGATGGCCACACTTTTGCGGCTTGGCATAGCAATTCCGCCACTCGTCCAGATCTCCATTCCTTCCTTACCTGTGAGGTAATTCATCAATTGCCAGGCATCTTGCTTGTATTTCGAATCTTTAGGCATGGCAAAAGCGGTGGTGAAGGCTACCGTAGCTTTTTGCTTACCCGCGGGCATTTCTGCTACCTTCCAATCCAAATCAGTGTAGTTACCTTTCAAAAATGGGATTAGCCAACCACCAGAAAAGCACATCGCCGCTATTTCGCGTCCGAATGCATCGCCGTTCCAACCTTGCCCCACATCGGTAGGAATAGTCGCATACCCTTTTTCGTACAAGCCATGATAAAATTCCAAAGCTTCTATAAAAGCTTCATCAGTGATCCCCAATGAGCCGTCAGGGTTTTGAAAGTTGCCTTGATTTTGAAAGACAAATGGCATGAGCATTTCCGTTACAGGTTCAATCACCAATCCATATTGATCCGTCTTGCCATCCCCATCTTTATCAATGGTTAATCTTCTGGCATATTCCTCTAACTCCTCCCATGTTGTTGGAATAGAATCAAGGCCGGCTTCTTGCAGTAACTCCTTGTTATAGAAAAGCACATAGGGTGCAAAGTCCTTAGGCAATCCGAACTGCTTTCCATCACGTTGGAATGATTGAAGCAGGTTAGGGTAAAAATCCTGAAGGTCTACGTCATTGGTGTTCCGGATTCTTTCATCAAGCGGTTCAAGAATGCCGAAACTCATATAGGAAGGAGCGAGATAGCCTTTCATGAAGAACAGGTCAGGTGCAGTTCGTGTACCCAGCATCAATTGAAGCTTTTCGGAGTAATTCCCTGGAATGGGTTCAAAATCAAAGTCCACATCAGGCTGTGAGGTTCTAAACGCCGCGAGTGTATTCTCAAACATTTTTGTTTCTTCAGGGCTACTCACCCAGGAAGAAACCCGCATCCGTTGCTCTCTTTCCTGACAAGCGAAGCAAAAAATGAGAATTGCTATCCAAAATGAAGTTGTGGCTTTCACTTTCATCTTACAAATGTGAAGAGGCTTCTTCAAGAATCGTTGATCAAAATTTACTATTGATTGACTTATTTTTGCATTAATTGAATTTATTGATGGAATTTGAGCTAAAATAAATTAATAGTAGTTAGGATTGATTAGTATTGTGTCAACCCATATTTCATGTTTTAAATCCCCCGGCCCTGCCTCGTCCGGCAGGCGGACCTTCGGCCACCCGCTTCCGCGTACGGCCTTTTTAGGGGAGATTCTATCAGAACTTGAAAAAAACTAAATGAAACCCACTTTCCAGCACTTAGGATTTGATAATGTAGAAGGTTCTTTCCTTTGTTATGAGGTGCAGTCCGAGAAATTCGGTTTTCATTGGCATTATCATCCGGAATGTGAAATTTCGTATGTCAAACAAGGCTACGGCACCAGACTCGTTGGAGATCATGTTGCTCCTTTTTCTGAAGGAGACCTGCTAATGCTGGGCAGTGACTTGCCACACACGCTCATATCGGATGAATTATTCAATGCGTCCGGGAACAAAATGGAAGTAGTGGTAATCCAGTTTGCCCCAGCTATTTTCGAATCACGTTCGCTGGAAATCGAGGAGCTTTCCGGAATCGGCAGGTTGCTTCAAGACGCATCGAGAGGACTGTCATTTCTTTCTGATTCAATTACAGCCGCACAATATGAAGCCATTGTGACGTTACTCGAGGCCATGCCCTTGCAAAAAGGGTTCGAGCGATATCTTTCTCTGCTCAGGGTACTGAATGGATTGGCTGACTTGAATGGAGTAAAACTGGCTTCCGAGTATTACTCTCCCAATAAAAGCCTGGAAAGTGAAGCCAGAATTGGAAAAGTTTGCTCATTCATTCACGATCATTTTAGTTCCGAAATCACCATTGCCAAACTTGCTGATCTGGCCCACATGAATGAAGCCGCATTCTGTCGGTTTTTTAAGAAAATGACTGGAAAAACGGCCATCAACTACATCAACGATCTTCGAATTGGAAAAGCCTGCCAGTTATTGCAAGGAGAAGGTCAGTCGGTTGGAGAAATTGCCTATCAATCAGGTTTCAATAGTATTCCTTATTTCAATCGCTATTTTCAGAAAAGCAAGCAATGCAGTCCCACTCAATTCCGAGACAGATATCATGATATTGTCGCGACCTGAATATCATTTTACTCCTCCAAAAAACTGGATGAATGATCCCAATGGACTGATTTATCATGAAGGGGTGTATCACTTGTATTATCAACACAATCCACATGCTCCCAATTTTGGAAGTATTTCGTGGGGCCATGCGACTTCAACAGACCTGAAAAAGTGGACACATCAACCCATAGCTTTACATGCCTATCAAGAAATCAAGATCTATTCTGGTTGTGTGATTTTCGATCGGAGTAATGTGCTCAATCAACCTGATTCTTGCCTGGTGGCCATTTACACAGAACATGAAGGTGATGAAAACAACTACCGGGAACGGATTTGTTTGTCCATTTCACATGATGGAGGAACAACGTTCGATCAGGAAAATCGAATCGTGATTCTAGAACGAGTTGCACCTGATTTTCGGGACCCAAAAGTCTTTTTTCATGGGCCTTCACAAAAGTGGATCATGGTGGTGGCTCTACCGAAGGAATATACCATCTGTATCTACTCGTCAAAGGATTTGATCGAATGGAGACACGAAAGTGATTTCACCTCAAATGGACCCCACGCACAATTTTGGGAATGCCCGGACCTTTTTCCACTACAGGATATAAATGGCATTGATCATTGGGTATTGAGTATTTCAGGTAGTAATTCAGATCAAGAATCATGGGGCATGTTCTATTTCATAGGTCAGTTTGACGGAACGGCTTTTTACACTAATAGAACTCATCAATGGCTGGATTTTGGAAAAGATTTTTATGCCGGAATCACATTCGAAGGGACCGGACCTGAAAGGATCATGATGGCCTGGTGCAATAACTGGCTTACGGCTAATGAGCCACATGACCGAAACTGGAGCGGTATCATGAGTTGCCCGAGAACATTGAGTATCCAAAATGATCAATTAGTCCATGAATTGATCTCGGAGATTGAACCCATTTTGGTCGATCTTGGCACAACAACAGAAATTTCATTGGCCTTGAATAACTGTCAAATTTCGGTTAATCAATCAACCATTCAGATCTCCAAAGACGGGCGGCTCATCGATCAACGCACATTGCCATTCTATCCTGAAAAGGTTCGAATCTATGAAGATCATGGAATCATTGAAATGTTATTCGATGAAGGGATGAGTGGGAGTTGGTTGTTGTAACCATATATCAATAGCATGGTAATCACTCCCGAAATAGGGGTGATTACTGATTAAATTCAGCGATAAATAAAAATCAGAAGTCACTCCCTAAGGGAGTCTTCTACACAGATCTACTTGATCCAACGATTAGCAAAGTTTCCCTACGGGAAAGACTTCAGCCTTGCAAAACTCCTCTTAGATTTTGTAAGCTCAATACATGAGGATTATTTCGGAATCTCAATTTCCTCATCCGCATTGAATCCCTGAACAGAACCCCAGGTCTGCAACTTAGACTCATTTGCCGCTTTCAGTGCATCAACGGTGACATTGAATTTATCCGCGATAGCAGTGAGGGATTCACCACTCTGAACCACGTATCGCGTCAAATCAGCTAAATCCGGAGTAGGTACTTCTGGTAACTCAACGATTTCAGCCCCCTCAGCAATTCGATCCCAATCAAATCCCGGACCTATGTCCCACTTACCAGATTCTCTCGAGTTGATGTGTGTATTGATCCCTCGAAACTGGGCTGCTTCCAAACTCGGCACATATCGCTCCGGTTCTGGCAAAAAAGCATAAGGGATATCGAATGTAGCTGTGAGGTACTTCAGCAATTGTAAAAGACTGTTGTATTGGGCATCTGTATGCGTGGCGAAATAAGTTCTTTCCCGAAATTCCTCTGTCTCGACATAAAACTCCACCTCGGCTAACGTACAATAGATGTCATTCGCATATGAAGTCACGAGGTTATCGCCATCTCGTGTAAGCGGTCCCACATTCGAAAGTTCAATGCCTATAGACGCTTTACTCCCTGTTCCATTTCCACCCAGAGCACCTTTACCCAGGTGATAGCTCCATAAGGTCGGTTCAAATAACTCGTAAATGTTTCCATTCCTGGCAATCACGTAAGGGACAGATACATGATTGTCGGGAGTGGTCAACGCAGCAATGTCTCCTTTTAGATAGCCCGCTGTAAAGTGAATCGTAATCCTTTCTTTTGGTGTTTCTTCCTGATAGTAGAAAGAATTATCCCCAGATTCCGGTTTACATTCGATCACATCAAAAGACTCATCTGTTCCGGGAATTTCAACTGTCTTCGGGGTAAAAATGTGTTTCTTCTTAGCACTGTCTTCACCGGAATTGACAAACCGATCTTCATGTGCAGGTATAGCGGTTGCTTTCATATCTATGCGTGATTATATGAGCATAAATGTAAAAATTTATGAGTTAGCCTCAAATACTACTTCTTAATGATGTGATAGAAAAAACAGAAAAAGGCATTCCTTCAGATGGAGTACCTTTTTCGCCTATACAAAAAAACGATTCTATTGATCAAGTCATATAATCAAAGACTAAACCCATGATTGTGTTCGATCATTACAAATCAGAATCCCCAACAAAATTGCACTAAACACGCAGCTCTCAATAGAACGTTAGTTCAATAAGTATCTTCATTTTTATTATATGCAATAAAAAGAAATTAAGACTGAAGGAAAGATTAATCAGCTCACCGTAAAAAAGGGCCAAATTGGCCCTTGAGTCATTTCCGACTACAATACATCACCGGAGTGATAAGCATCATACCCCCTCTTTCATGAATATATGCGCCCAATTGCTCGGCGACAGCCTCTGCGATATCCTTGTGGATCACTGAAAAGAGTAACGAATTCCTGGTAACGGGTAGTAGACCTTCAGACAAGTGTTCCCCTTGCTCCATGCCTTTACCTCTCGATATATCCATAGCAGTGTAACCTTCCACTCCCATTTTTTCCAGCCGTTGTACCAAGTCCTGAAGAAATGAATTGGCAATAATGATTTCCAGTTTTACAATTTCCATAATACTCGATTTACCAGATGGATTGAATAATGAAGTAATACAATGGAATACCAACAGATATGTTGAACGTGAAGGTGACCCCAAGTGACATAGGTAACAGGATTCCCATATTGGCCTGTGGAACGGCAATTCGCATGGCTGCCGGAACAGCGATGTAAGAAGCGCTGGCCAATAAAATGGTTTGTAAGAGTGCATCTCCGGTGGAATAATGCAACAAATACGAAATCAGAATACCAAGCAATCCTATGATCGGAGGAAAAAACGTGGCAAAAGAGATCAAAAACCCTCCAGCTTTTCGTAAATCTTTGATTCTTCTGGCCGCCAACAAACCCATATCTAACATATAAAGGCTAAGCATTCCAAAGAATATTTCATTGACAAAGGGCCTTAACTCCTCTTCACCCGTTTCGCCAGAGAGATAACCAATGACCAGACTTCCGATTAATAAGAGAACGGATCCATTGAAAAACGATTCCCTCAAAATCGGACCAAAGGCTTTTCCCGAAGCAGCCTCACCGGAATTTCCCTTTTTATTCATTCTGATTAATATCAGGCCTGCAATGATTGCCGGGGATTCCATCAACGCCATACCGGCTACCATATATCCTCCAAATACTTCACCCTGACTGTCAAGAAATGCACTTGCCGAAGCAAAGGTGACTGCTGATATTGAACCATAGGTGGCGGCCACAGCTCCTGCATCATAAACATTGAGCTTATGTTTCAAGACATAGTACATCACAAATGGAATGCTAAAAGAAGATATAATGCAAACCATCATGACGGTAAGCACCTGGCCATTGAAGCCACTATGAAAAAGCTCTTCTCCTCCCTTTATCCCAATATCAAATAAGAGATAAATACTGAGAAACTTCGCAATCTGTGGAGGAATCTCCAGATCGGATTTAACTAAAACGGCAATCATGCCCAGAAAAAAGAACAAGGTTGCCGGATGTGCAAAATTTTCTAATACACTGTATAAGTTCATTGTTAATGTCTTTATGCCCGATATAGTCTTCAGACTTTCGAACTAAAAATGAAATTGAATTGGGCACAGGTGTGCCAGTGAATCGAATGATTCTGTGGGGAAGGCTTTTTAATATTTAGTCAGGAAAGAGCCCATTGAGATACCCTTCATGGGCCGCCGGACATAATAGTCCTTATCAAAAAATTATACGTCCTATTTCTCTGGCACTACGCTCTTACCATGCTTCCCTTTTTTGAGAATGACAATGGAATCAACAGGGTAGTCTCAGCTGCTGAAAGCGTAAGTACCGTTTGGGGTGGTCCGATTGCGTGGTAGGAATAAATGAGTTTCCGTGAACCACAAAACCAGTAAAAGTGTGCTGCTCGTTGGTATATTGTATTGCGGAAAAACCAAGGTGTTTTGAAGGGTCCTCTTCACCTTCTGTCTTGCTTTCCCGAACTTCTTCTTCGGATTCTTTCTCCTTTTCCGATTCGAGCTCCGCAACGATCTCCTTATCACCCAGTAACCCAATCCATACATAATCACTGACCGCCAACGCCAGGAATATGGATAAGATGATATGGAAAAGGGATTTTCTCATTGTCGCGGTAAATGTAGGATTTTATTTTAAATCAAGCTCTCTGGTAAGATTCTTCATCGTTCAATTGTTTGATATTCAAATCTAACCTTTAGCCTAAACTAATTGAAAGGGCCTAAAAATCAATCTAAAACAAAAAAACCCCGCCGATGCCGGCGGGGTTTCTGAATTGGTTGGTTATAAAATCATCCTAATTTGATCTCATTCTGAATAAACGGTTGATTGTAGAACCGCTCGCCAGTTGCCTTGTACAAAGCATTGGCCAGAGCTCCGATTACGGGTGGCAAAGAAGGCTCTCCCAACCCGGTTGGATCTATTCCATTGTTGATAAAGAAGGTCTCAATCTCTAAAGGTGCCTCTCGCTGACGGATCAATCGGTAGCGATCAAAGTTCTGCTGCTCAGGCGTACCATCTTTGAAAGTCAATTGACCATACATGGCATGACCGATACCGTCTACAATTCCTCCCTCGATCTGGTTCTTGGCCGCTCCGGGATTAACAACAACTCCACAATCCACGACGCACCAAACTTTTTTCACGCGAGGCGTACCATTTTGCATCTCTATGTCCAGCACCTGGGCCACATATGAATTGTGACAATAGTAAACCGAAACGCCCCGGTGAATACCTGGCATTTCAGCACCCCAATTGGCCTTCTCTTTCACCTCTTTCAATACACCGGCATAACGCTTGGGATCATAATCATTGCGTTCGCCAACAGGATCATTAATGGCACGATCAAATAATTCCAATCTGAAATCAATTGGATCTTTTCCTGCTGCTTCTGCTACTTCATCCAGAAATGCATTTTCAATTCCAGCCATGAAGTTAGATCGAGGTGCCCGCCAGGCTCCTGCAGAGATATTTGATTCGACTCCTTCATTCTCCGCCAGGTAGTTATCTACCGATCCTGCCGGGAAACGATCAGCAAATACCGGGCTGCCATGAATTCCAGATCCTTTCACATGCAATGCCGTCATCTTATTGTTGGCATCTAATGCCGCTCGATACTTCACCTGATAAGCGGGACGATAAGTACCTTGCGCCATGTCATCCTCTCTGGTGTAAACAAGCTTGATCGGCGTACCGACTTTCTGCGAAATGGCAGCGGCCTCCAGGCCAAAGTGCCCATATAATCTTCGTCCGAAACCACCTCCCATTCGTGTCATATCAATGGAAATGTTCTCTTCCGGAATACCTAGCAAGCTTGAAGCACTTTTACTCAGGTATTCTGGTGTCTGGATCGGGCCTAATAACTCCGCACTATTTTCCTTCACATCCGCGAAGAAATTCATAGGTTCCATGGTATTGTGCGCCAGGAATGGTGCAGAATATTCTCTTTCGATGACTTTCGCCGCATTGGCAAATGCCCGATTGGGATTACCGTTTTCCCTGGCCGCTTCAGATCGTTTTCCCAATGCGCTGGCCAACTGTGTATTATGGTCCTCCGTACTCTCCGCGGGTGTATCCTGGGTCCATTCTATTTTCAGTGCTTCCTTGGCCTTCATCACCTGCCAGGTTGATCGACCAACTACAGCCACAAGTTCTGTAAACGCATTGGTATCTGACCATTGCTTCTCAGCAGGTTCCGTCTGTACCGTAACAACATCTGTGATACCAGAAACGGCGCGTGCACCTGAGTCATCTATCGACTTGATCTTCATACCAAATGCAGGTGGATGCACAATCGCGGCAACTTGCATGCCTTCGCGCTTCGTATCCATTCCATACAATGGCTGCCCAGTCACAATCTTTGGGGCATCCACATTCTTCTTGGACTGACCAATGATTTTAAAATCCTTCGGGTCTTTCAATTTTACATCCGCAGGAACTTCCAATCCGGAAGCTGCGGAGGCTACCGCCCCGTATCCAATGGACTTTCCAGAACTATGCTTGATCACACCATTCTCAGTGGTCAATTCATTGACTGGAACTTGCCACTCTTTAGCCGCCGCTTCCATCAACATTCGTCTTACGGTTGCTCCGGCGGTCCTTAAACTGGTCCAGCCTTGTCTAATCGACTGGCTACCTCCTGCTAATTGTCGTGTATATTTAGATATATCGTAGGGTGCCTGTTCTACTATAACGTTCTTCCAGTCAACATCCAGTTCTTCCGCGACGATCATAGGCATGGATGTTTTCACATTTTGTCCGATCTCAGGATTTGGAGAATAAATAGTTACAACACCATTATCACCAATTTTGATGAATGCATTCATGTCGACCCAGGCCTCGGGAATACCCAGTACTTCTGCTTGTTCCGGTGCACAGCTTTGGAGCCAGCTTACGCCTAACATGATCCCACCACCGGCCATGGTAGACACTTTCATGAAAGATCGACGATTATATTTCTCTTTGATTAAAGTCATGATTCCAGGTTTTCGGTGATTAACTCATTTTAGAGGCCGCTGTTTTGATGGCCGCTTTGATCCTTGTGTAAGTTCCACACCGGCAAAGGTTACCGTTCATCGCATTTTCGATCTGCTCATCCGTCGGGTTCGGATTGTTTGCCAGGAAAGAAGCCGCGTTCATGATCTGTCCTGCCTGACAGTATCCGCACTGTGGTACATCGTGCTCCAACCAGGCTTGCTGAACGGCATGCTCCGCCTGTTCTGCCTTACCGGAAAGTCCTTCGATCGTAGTGATCTCGCCATCCCCTACAGCCGCGACGGGCAATTGACATGACCGAACAGCGGTCCCGTTTAAGTGAATTGTGCATGCACCGCACTGTGCAATTCCACATCCAAATTTTGTACCTACCAGATCAAGCTCATCCCGAAGCACCCACAACATGGGGGTATCTTCATCCACATTTACTTCTCTGGAGGCTCCATTTACCTTGATATTGAAAGTAGCCATTGAATTTTCAAGAGTTTATCCTCCTCAATTTAATAAGTATTTAGGGGTCTGACGGGTTTGAGCGCACATTATCCATAAGCGGAAAGCCGTACTAAGACGAACGGCATGGAAAGGACTTCAAAGGAAAGGCTGCGAATGACAGAAATTCAGGAGTGACAAGTCTCCTAAATCATCGATGAGATCAACGCAAAATTTATTGTAATCTATTCAATTTTTCGCTCTCCGATCTATCCATATTAGACAGGTTTGATTAACAATTTTGAAAAAACCTGTATGTCAAAGTTCGCATTGGCAACCAAGATTAGGGCTCTGAACGCAATGACGCCTGAATTGAAATTAAACTAATTATTCTCGATATTGAAACGGAATACAAGTCCTGCTTTGGCCACTATTCCATCTGTTTTGATGCGATCGAGTTCTGTTCGGTTATCGCCAAACTTGACCAGATTGAGCGCCCAATCAATCTTATCTCCTTCTTCGAAAAGCTTGTAGCCACTACCCACCAGAAAGCCCACTTTGACATTGAACACAATGTTATCTGTCAGGTAATAGTCCGAGAAAATACTCATGAGGTTTACTGCCCGCTGTAAGTAGAAGTTGCCATCGCTAGGTTGCCGGTAGGTTTGAAAAACCCCTAAGAAATCAGCACCAATGTACCAGTTGTCATTTTGTTGAAATGAAAGTGTTCCCGTAGCAGGTAACACACCATAAAATCGAATCTTGGGGCTAATTTTCCAATCAATCCCAAACAGAGGAGTAACCAGCTGTCCCATGAATTCCGTATTGGTATAAAACCCCAGTCGAAACTCCGCATTCTCTTTCTTTTGGTAGGTATATAATGCAACTAAAGCAAACTGATAAGCTGACCCGTCAACTGTAAATCGGTCGCTGTTCATCCGGTGAAACGTAGCCACTGTCAAAGGGCGACCTTCACCGAGACTTACATTGGCACCCAGGCTTAGCGTCATGTTCCGGGCTTTGTAATCGGAGAAAGCATCCTCAACGCCAGTTCCTTCCATAGAAAAGCCAGTTAGAATGGCGTCCTTAGAAGGAAGTAATATTGGAACCTGCAACGCAAAGTTCAGTCCATTCAATTCATCATAATCATTGCCCATCAATCCACGTGTCGCGTCGAGACGAGCAATATCAATGAACCCTTGCGCACTTAATGACACAGGCAAAAGCACGAGGACGTAAAGAAAAACGCGTTTCAATCCCGACTTCATGCCCAGGAATCATAAACCTGTACACGCTCCCAAAGGCCCTTGTATTCCTCAATGTAATCCAAATGCGCCTGATGAGCCTGGTAAATGTCCTGATCTTCTTTGCTATCGAAAGTAACCACCAGAGAAACCTGATAACTTCCGTCTACCACATCACGAGGTGTTCCGGCGGGTTTACCAATGTGGTAGGTTTTGATTTCATCCACTTGCTTAAAGAAGGCTTCTGTGCCTTTCATGAATTTTTTAATGGTTTTTTCATCTTGAGCATCTTCATTCATCCAGAAAAAAACCATATGTACAAATCTTCCGGGAAAGTTATTTTGAGCTTCTACAGCTATCGGAGCTAAACCAATTGCGGCCAATGCCGCCGTAGCTTTTTTAAAAAATGAGCGCTTGTTCATCGTTGTAGTTATGAAACTAAAAATGTTCTTAACGTGATTTTAGAAAGAAAAATCAAGAAATGAAGCAAACATGCAAAACAGTTTTCGCAATACAGCCCATTTGTCCCCTTCAAAACGGGATCAATTCGGATCAATCTGAAAACCTGTGGAGTAATGATATTATACCAATGAGCCGCTGCTATTCAAGATAATGAGTAATTAAATTATCCTCAGTCAAAAGGACTTAGCTGCCGCTCCGGTAAGCAATTTTGAAGTGGTACAAGGATTCTATTCAACACCAAGCCCAATTGATCAATAGAATACTTTGTTGATCGCCAACAGAATTTCCCTGATTCAATCAATTCGAATTGGTAAAATTTGACAGAATTAGCCTGCGGGCTCCAATTGTGGTTGCACCTTGCCAAGGGACGCCAACATGCGGCCATGGTTCAGGATCGCCAAAAGGAAAGTTTTCTGACTATTGTACTGAATACCAAACTCGCGCGCGGTGGCCGCAACAATTTTGGAGATCTTGTGATAGTGAACGTGACAAATCGTAGGGAACAGATGATGTTCTACCTGAAAGTTAAGGCCACCGATCAGCCAGGATAATACACGATTGCTCATAGCAAAGTTGGTAGTGGTCGCCAATTGATGTACCACAAAATTATTATCCATTTGCCCTTCGGCATCAGGTAAAGGAAACTCACATTCCGGCATTACATGCGCGCTTTGAAACACCACGGACAATAAAAAACCAGTAATGAAATGCATTAACCCAAAGCCCAGTATGGTCCACCACCATGGTGTAGAAAGTAAGACAAAAGGCAAAATCAGCATCACTGTGAGGTAACCGGCCTTCCAAATGGCCATATCCGTGATCAATTTTGAGAATTCCTGACGGCTTTTGATCAATCCCATCTTTCGGTAGCGGAAAGCCCTTAATACATCGTTGACCAGTTTACTCATGGTCATCATACCGTACAAAACCCAGGCGTAGATGTGTTGAAAACGATGAATCCCCATCAATTTTTGATTGGGCGAGAACCTTAAAATCGGTGTGATAAAAATATCTTCATCTCCACCGTCGATATTGGTAAAAGTATGGTGCAATACATTGTGCTGTAAACGCCATATTTCAGTATGTCCTCCGATAATGTTCAGTACCATGCCCATGGCCTTGTTCACTTTCGCATTCTTGGAATACGCTCCGTGAATGGCATCATGCATCACATTAAGTCCGAGGCCCGCTTTACCAATGCCCATTAGCACCCATAAACCAAAGAAAAACAAGGCATGAGTGGCCAATCCGCTTAATAATAGCACCAAAGGTGTAGCAAATACCAGAAACATGATAGCCGTTTTAACAACCAGCTGTGCATTGCCATGCTTGCTCACGTTATTTACACGGAAGTACTCGTTTACTCGAAATTTCAGGATACTTTCAAATTCAGCATCGCTATCTTTCGAAAACCTGTAAGGGGTTTTCATAATCACGGGCAAGGTTCTTTAAATTTTCGCCAAGGTAATAAAATTGACCTTATGACCGACCCAAAACTTGATGGACGCAACTTGATTGGAATTGTAACTCCTTCATTCTCTACGTTGAAATAACAGGAAAGAGTCCCTCAATCAAGGTTTATTTAGATCATTAAAGTGTCGAAATTCTATCATCCTGATCACAAAAAATGCCAGTTACATAAACATGCAACTGGCACATATGATTAAAGGATATTTTAAACTAGTTCTTCTTAGGAAGTTTATTATCGATCACTTTGCCATTTTTCACTTCACCGTAATACACGACGTTGTAAAAACCTTCGTATCGCTTGATCGATTCGTACAACTGAGTGATATTTTCACTTCTGATTTTCACTCCTTTGTTCTCCCCTTGTCTTCTCAATTCAATGTAATAGCCCGCTTTAAGTTTAATTGGGGCTGATAATGGTCTTGCCATAATGATTGTTTATTAAAACCAAATTCTTTCAAGTACCTTCTTTCGAAGGTGTATCTGTATTATTTTTTATGTCGACGCTATCATCACTCTGAACTACGAGGATGCTGTCTGCGGATTATTTATCCCCTTTCTTTTCCACCACTGGTTCTGGTGGCGTATTGGTAATATTTCCGTTTTCGTCGATATATGCCATCATATCTTCGAGGCTTCCGCCCTTAGCATTATTTTCTTGCCGTTCTTTTTTCTTCAGCTCTTTTTCATGCCTCTTTCTCAACTTCTCCTTCTGTTTCTGAGCTTTAATAAAGCTATTCTGCGATCTTCCCATATCCTATCTATTCGTCTGAGTTACGGTCTGGCCACCGAAACCCTGTTTAAAAATGAAGAGCACCCTCCGACAAGTTCGCGTCTGATAGTGTCCAGCTCTCCAGCCACATGTGCAGCTAATGTTAATGCCTTATGAAATTGCCTTTTGAATAAACGATACGACCAAACCATCGAGGGATATTCCATCGATCGATTCAAATTCAAAAGTTCAAAAGCGTTGTTGGTGGGGACCTCTCCTGTAATTCGGACTGTTAAGTTGTTTTTGGTTCGATCAGGGCAGTTATTGACGATTGCCTCTGTAATTAAATGGTTCCCTACGTTTACGATACGCCTACTTATTTAAATGTCTAACAATTCTGCTGGTTTACAAATAATTTAAACCAGTTCAGTTTAACATACGGATTTCAGGTGAATTAGCCTAATAAAAAATGGGCAGGTGCCTCAAATACCGACGATGAAAGCAAACAATTACGGAGGATCTGTTAGGTTGGCAAGAGAAGATTGACCCTACATCGATCGCTGAACTTTCAAGACGCGAATATAGGGTTTTTCGAGCAAAAATCCCAGAAAATTAAGCACTTACAGTCAGAGTTACTTTTTCCCTCTTGAACGGGGAGGCTTCCGGCGCCCTCGCATTGGCTTCGGATTGTAAACGGGACCTTCTCCTATTTCAGCCGGCAACTTCGCTTTGATCACCTCTCGTCCCAGTAGTTTTTCAATTTTGGCAAACTTGGTCTGTTCCTTTTCGCTGATCAATGTAAAGGCAGCTCCCTGAGAAGCCGCTCTGGCCGTTCTTCCGATCCGGTGGATATAGTCCTCGCCATCGTTGGGCACATCGTAGTTCACCACCAGTTCAATGTCTTCAATATCTATACCTCTGGAAAGAATATCTGTGGCTACCAGAATATTTAACTTCTTGTTCTTAAAAGAGGTAAGGATCTCCTCTCGTTGCTCCTGATCCAGATCAGAATGAATGCCCTCACTCATCAGGTCTAGTTTTTGCAAGGCTCGGTTGAGTTCTTTTGCTCCTTCTTTAGTTGAGGAAAAGACAATGACGCTGCTTAGCTGCTTTCGCGTAAGCAAAAACTTCATCAATGGAATCTTTTGATCTTCGTATACCGAAAAAGCGGCTTGTACTACCCTTTCAGCAGGTTTGGATACCGCAATCTTGATCTCCTCATGATCAGTAAGTACTGCATTCATCAGGGCACGGATCTTTGGTGGCATCGTCGCCGAGAAGAGCAAAGTTTGCCGCTCCTTTGGTGTATGAGAAATGATCCGCGTAATGTCCTGATTGAAGCCCATGTCTAACATACGATCCGCCTCATCGAGTACCAGGTATTTCAACTTGTTAAGCTCCATGTATGGCATGGATAAGTGAGCGATGAGTCGACCCGGGGTACCGATAATGAAATCCGCACCTTCCACAATGGCCTTTTTCTCCCGGCTAAAACTATCCCCATCATTACCTCCATATATAGCAATGGAACTGATCGGAGTGAAATACGAAAGCCCTTCTAACTGCTGATCAATTTGTATGGCCAGTTCCCGGGTGGGCACTATTACCAGTGCTTTGATAGATTTATCCTCATCACCTTCAGAAATGATCTTGTGGATCAATGGAAGTAGGAATGCCGCCGTTTTCCCAGTTCCAGTCTGAGCAGAAGCGATGATATCCTTCCCGTCAATGATCTTGGGAATCGCCTGTTGCTGAATGGGTGTTGCTTCGGTAAAACCTATGGCATTGATACCATCGACAAGTCTTTCGTCTAATCCAAATGAAGTGAAATCCAATAGTAGCTTATTTTGCAATAAGGCTACGAAGCTACATCAAAACCTTTAAATGTAAAGAGGAATGGAGAATATGACCCTTTAGTATATTTTTCGACCTTCAGTAACTCAGAAGCTAATCATGGAAATCAGTAAATACATCATGGCGATCCTTTACATCCTGGCTGGAATCAATCATTTCGTCAATCCCAAGTTCTATTATAAGATCACTCCTCCCATTTTGAAGCATAAATCATTGATCAACGTCATCTCAGGAGGTGCTGAAATTCTGCTGGGTGCGTTATTGTTCACGCCATTCAGTCCCTGGGCAGCCTGGGGGATCGTCGCATTACTAATTGCCGTATTTCCAGCCAATGTCTATCACTTACAGCAAAAGGGTGCAGGAATGAAAATTCCGCTGTGGGCACTATGGATTAGATTACCGATGCAACTCGTGCTTATCTATTGGGCGTACGTTTATACATAAGGGAAGCTGGCCTGGTTCTTGTAATAAGAACTGAAACCTTCCTGAGATGAAAAAGCAAATCTTCCTTTGCCTGCTATTGGGTGCCTTAATAAGCTGTGATGATGATGTTATTCCAGTGGATAATACCTCTCGGTATATCTTAATTGAAATGCTGGATATCGCTCGAGAACACGCATTATATCATGATATCATCAATTGGGAGAACACTACCCGGTCTGTGAATAGCGAGTTTGATCGCAGTGGCTTTCAGCCTGCGGTAAGGGTATTGCTCCGGGTATTGGCGGACAGTCATAGCTCATACCGATTTGAAAACTGGATTTATCGGGAATCATTTATTACCTGTCATCCATCGGAGCTATCCATCACTGATCTCCCCGATGAAGTCGGTTATGTCACAGTGAGCGCCATTACAAGCAGATCTCCCGAAGAAGAAATTCAAAATTACATCGACCAGATCCAGGCTATACTAAAGGAAGGCCGAGATCAGGGAGTTACTTCGTGGGTGGTTGACCTGACGGGTAACTCCGGCGGATCTTTTCCAACTATGCTCGCTGCTATTGGGCCTTTGTTAGGAAATGATATTCACGGATATTTTCTGGATCCAGATGACGGCCCCATTGTCTGGGGGTACGATCAGGGCGAAGCGTATCTAGGAGATCGCGATAATGTTTTTGCCGCCGCCACAAATCCCATCGCACCATTTGATCCCGAAATTAAAGTAGCAGTAATCATCGACAATGAGACGGCAAGTGCAGCTGAAGCTACTGCCATCTCATTTATAGGCAGATCAAATACCAGGCTATTCGGAGAAAGAAGTTGTGGTTTATCCACGGGTAATAGTGCTTTCGAGCTATCGAATGGTGCCATATTCAACCTTACTACGGCCATCATGGCTGACAGAGATCAAAACCCCTTTGGGGAAAAGGTGACACCCGATGAATCTGTTACGGATTCCGAGGAACTGGAAGCCCGTATTGAAGCATGGTTGGCGGAAGATTAGCATTTCAATGCGACACCCTAAAAGTGCGGTGTTCTTCCAGAATGAAATCGAAAACTCAAAAAAATGAAGAAATATTTAATCCTATTAACGCTCAGCAGTCTTGTTTTTAGCTGCAAAAAAGAAGCAGATGAAGAAGTTCAGGTACAAAGACCTGATGTTCTGGAAGAAATGATCGCATTGGCGGAAGAAAACTCCATCAATCGATTGACCATTGATTGGGAAACCACGCGCGAAACAGTGAATCAAACTTTTGACGATGAAGGGTTCGAGGAAGCCGTCAGAGTTTTGCTCAGGATCATGGATACCAACCACAGTTTTTATCGATCAGAAACGCTCTTCATTTATGAAAGCGTGCTGACCTGTACACCAAGCAACTATACCTTCAGCGATTTTCCAGAATCGATTGGTTATGTTGAGGTCGGTGGTTTCTCGGGAACGACAGATCAAGCCGTCATTTTCGCAGATAATATCCAAAACGAAATACAACAAGGAGCTGCGGATGGCAAAGACCGATGGGTGGTAGACCTGAGTGGAAATGGAGGAGGAAACATGTATCCCATGGTAGCAGGCATAGGCCCCCTGGTAGGTGACAATGTGTTGGGTTATTTCATTGATCCGAATGGCATAGAAACGTCCTGGGGTTATGAAAGTGGATTTTCCTTTATCGGATCATCTGCAAATCCGGTTACCACGGTGACCGATCCCAAAGAATTACTGGATCCCTCGACGAAAGTGGCGGTAATCATTGACAACCAAACCGCCAGCAGCGGTGAAGCGGCAGCTATTTCATTCATAGGCAGGCCCAATACGCGTTTCTTCGGCACAGCCAGTTGCGGACTTTCCACGGCAAATATTACTTACCCACTTTCAAACGGTGCTTCCTTCATTCTGACCGTTTCCATCATGGCCGATCGTGATAAGAACAGATTCGGCAATCAAATAGAGCCGGATGAAACCTTCGACAACTCCACCGACCTGCAAGCCCGAATTGAAGAATGGTTGTTGGAAGGCTAGCGATCGTTCAACTTATGAATGCGCGAGGGGTAAACAGTTAAGGTTGTTTGAGGCTTTAGTAATTTCGCCGCATGAACTACCTGTCGGCTGAAAACCTTTCGAAAAGCTTTGATGAGCGTCAACTGTTTGAAAACCTGACTTTTGGGATTGATCAGGGCCGAAAAGTGGCGTTGGTGGGTGTGAATGGCTGTGGCAAATCAACGCTTCTCAAGATCATCGCGGGCCTTGAAACGCAGGATCAGGGGGAAGTTTCTTTCCGAAAAGACATCAAGGTTGCCATGCTGGCACAAACTCCCGTTCTTGACGATGAAGACACGGTGGAAGAATCCATATTTGAAGGAGAAGATCTGGTTCTCAAGCTGATCAAGGATTATGAACTGGCCTTGCAGAAAATGGAGTCAGATCCTGAAAATGCACCGGATCTCACGCCAATTATAGAACAAATGGACGCAAAAGGTGCATGGGATTATGAAAGTGATGTAAAGCAGATCCTGGGCAAACTGGGCATTCACGATTTCAGTCAAAAACTCGGCGCCATGTCCGGAGGACAAAGGAAAAGAGTGGCGCTCGCCAAGGTACTGGTGACCCAACCCGACTTCCTGATCCTGGATGAGCCTACCAACCACCTGGACCTGGAGATCATTGAGTGGCTCGAAAACTACCTGGCTACGCAAAACCTTACCTTACTGATGGTCACACACGATCGCTACTTCCTGGATCGGGTGACCAATGAAATTCTCGAGATCGATCAGGGGCAGATCTTCAAATACACGGGTAATTACAGCTACTTTCTTCAGAAGAAAGAAGAGCGGCAAACCATGGAACAAGTCACCGTGACCAAAGCCAGAAACCTCATGAAAAAGGAACTGGAATGGATGCGTCGACAACCTAAAGCAAGGGGTACCAAAGCCAAATACCGGATCGATGCCTTCCATGATTTGAAAGAGACGGCTTCCAAAAAAGTCGATAATCAGGAATTGGAAGTAAAACTGAAAGCCAGTCGGCAGGGCAAAAAGATCCTTGAACTTCAGAAAATCACTAAAAAGTTTGATGGGCAGCCTTTCGTCCATCAATTCGAATATGTCTTTAAACGTGGCGATCGGATTGGTATCGTCGGTCCCAATGGGGTAGGCAAATCTACCTTCCTAAAGCTCATCGCTGGAGATTTCCTTCCGGATGAGGGTGTACTGGATCAAGGTCAAAATACTAAAATCGGGTTTTACACTCAGGAGGAGCAAACTTTTGACCTGCAAAAACGCGTAATTGATATCGTGCAGGAAGTCGCCGAGTACATCAAGTTGGCTGATGGCTCTGAAGTCACTGCGTCCCAATTGCTGCATCAATTCCTGTTTTCACCCGAATTGCAGTACAGCCTGGTTGGCAAACTAAGCGGTGGAGAACGCAGAAGATTGCAGCTTTTACGCGTTCTCATGGAAAACCCAAACTTCATCATTCTCGATGAACCCACCAACGACCTTGACATCATGACCTTAAATGTGTTGGAGGACTATCTAGAAAAGTATGATGGCTGCCTGTTGATCGTATCACACGACCGATACTTTATGGACCGATTGGTGGATCATTTATTCGTTTTTGAAGGAGAAGGCCACATTCGGGATTTCCCAGGTAACTACACAGACTATCGGGAAAGTAAAGCCCATGAAAAGAAAGCGGAACCCAAAAAAGAAACACCTAAAAAGGAAATCGCTAAACCCAAAGAGCAGACACGTAAGCTCTCTTTCAAAGAGAAAAAGGAACTGGAAGCACTAGAGGCCAGGATTGCCGAACTAGAATCTGAAAAAGGTCAGCTGGTCGAAAACATGAACAGTGGTTCCGGTGGGTTTGAAGAATTGCAGCAATGGTCAGAACGGGTTACTGCTATTGATGAAGAACTGGAAGAAAAGGAGATGCGCTGGCTGGAATTATCAGAACTAGCCTAACGCTGAAGATCAGTTCATTATTTGCTGATATTAGAATGTATCAAGCAAGATTTTCAATACCCCGGCACAAGGCCGGGATACCTTCAATTTCAAAATCTTAGTATTAAACTCACTCGTATTTTAATGACCTAACCGGGTTAGTATTCGCCGCCCGAAGCGTATGAAAACTTATGGTCAACATCGCTATGGCAAATGCCAATAGTCCACCAAGCAGGAAAACCACCGGATTGATGTCCACCCGGAAAGCAAAATTCTCTAACCATTGGAAAAGAAAATAATAGGTCGCTGGTGCCGCGATCAAAAATGAAATCAAGATCAACCAGGCGAAATGTGATGAAAGGATCACCAATATCTGACTGATGGAAGCACCCAATACCTTTCTCACACCTACTTCTTTGATCCGGCGTTCGACGGAAATAGCCGACAAACCAAATAAGCCCAGACTGCCGATGAGAATAGATAACACAGCAATAATGGATACCACCGTACTCATCTGTTGATCAGATTTATAGAGCTTGTCAAAGTGATCATCCAGAAAAGTGTAACTAAATGGGTATTCCGGGACATGCGAACGCCAGATCTCTTCTATTTCTCTAACCGCCGCATCCACATTGCCGGTAATCTTCACCGACATCTCATCAAAGCCCCATTCTTCATGAACCACTAAGGACAAAGTATTGACTTCATGGTGGAGTGAATTGTAATTGAAATCTTTGGTGATTCCGATCACTGTTCCTAAGGAATCATTGGGATAGAAACCATGCCCTACACTTTTACCCAGTGCATCGTCAAAAGGTAGTTCCCTTGCCAGCGACTCATTGATGACGAAAGACAATCCATCATCTCGGGCGTACTCTTTGGAAAAACCTCTTCCCGAAATTAACTCGATCCCATAAACTTCAAGATAATCATAATCCACCCAGGTATTTGAGGTGGTCATATCAATGACACCTGTATCCGCAGCCACTTTAAATCCCCATTGGTGCAAATTATTGCCAAGCCGTTGCCCTGAAGCCGTAACTCCGGCTACATGACTGTTGGCCTTGATTTCCGATTTCAGTAAATCGAACTTTTCATTGGAACTTCCGCCCATTTCTATCAGCAACATTTGCTCCGTATCAAATCCAATGTCTTTGCTTCGCATGAAGTTGAGTTGGTTCAACACAATGAAGGTTGCGACGATCATGGCGAGCACCAAACTAAATTGCGTGATGACCAACGAGCTTCGAAGTATGGATTTTCTATCAATGACTGTACTCCCTTTAAGCACAATAGCTGGCTTGAATGAAGATAAATGAAGCGAAGGATACAACCCGGCGAGCATTCCCAAAACAATGACAACAGTAAATACAATCACCAGGAGAATCGGATCTGATAGTATGGTTAATAAAGAAAGCTGACGATCTACGGCTACATTGAGGAAGGGTAAGGCAATTAAATCGATAAGTGCTCCTAACACCAAAGCACCAAGTGCCAACAAGGTAGACTCCACAATAAACTGCCAAAACAATTGAGTTTTATGCGCACCGACCGATTTTCTGATACCCACTTCTTTGGCCCTTTTGCTGGCCCGGGCAGTAGATAAATTCATAAAATTGACCCCTGCGATGACCAGAATAAACACCCCCACCAGAGAAAAGATATCCAGGTAAGCACCATTGAATTTACGGTAGTTCTGGTAATCGTGCTGTGTATCCGTTGATCCAAGATGGACATCATTCAAAGGCTGCAGGTAGGTGATGATCATGTCATTCATCTCGGCCCATCCGGATCTCTCAGGCAATATTTCTGCAAATTGTGTTTCTAGTTTTTCAATATCTGCGCCTTCCTGGATTTCGAAATAGGTTATCAGGAAGTTCGAACCCCATCGATTGTTAAAGTCAGGACTGTCCTCAAGTTGCGTTGCCATCGAAACCAGTACATCAAACTGCAGATGTGAATTCTCCGGAACATCTTCCATCAATCCCGTCACTTTAAAAGACTGATCCCAGAGTGTCACTGTCTCACCAATCACGTCCAGTTTCCCAAAGAGTTTCAAGGCGGATTCCTCACTGATCACCAAACTTCTCGGCTCTACTAAAACTTCGGATTTATCTCCGGAAACCAATGGAAAATCAAAAACATGAAAGAACGTACTGTCTACAAAAATCACGTTCTCAATGGCAATTTGCTTACCATCAAGCTCGAAGATACGTTTACCCCTGTTCCAGTAGCGGGTAAATTGCTTAAGATCAGGATATTCCTCATTCAGGGTAGGACCCATCGCCGCCATGGAAAGGGCCACGTTTTGGGTATTCGTACCAGGAAAGCTTTGCACCTCACACAAGCGATAGATGTTTTTCTCATGCATGGAATCGAAGCTTCGTTCATCTGCAATGAATAGATAAATGACCAAACAGGCGGCAATGCCAATGGCAAGGCTCAGAATGTTGATGCTACTGTGAAATTTGTGCTTCGTCAGATTGCGGGTGGCAATGAGCAAATAGTTTTTAAACATGATTAAGAATATTGAGTTGATGACCAAAGGTTGCCGCATGGCAAACGGTCGCAGGTAGTTAATGACCTGATACCAATAGTGCAACCGCGCACGCCATGACGGATATTGTTGAATTTTTATTTCGTATCGTTCTAAAAGATCGCCCGTTACCTCCTCGGCAAATTCCGGCTTAAGCAACCAATGCAAAACCTTGGTCGCCAGTTTAGGAGGATGTGAATCAGGCTGATGCATGTAAGTGTTAAAAAGAAAATTTTAAATCACTCTGTAGAGCCGGGTATTGACTCCAGAGAGAAACCCGGAAATTCTTAGCGTCTTTCAATACCTGTAGACCAAAAGCCGTGATGGTATAAATGCGCTTTCTCCTACCCCCTCTTTCTTTGGTAGCTCCCCCCATTTCGGAAGTTAGAAATCCTTTTTTTTCTAATCGATTAAGTGTAGAATGGACTGCACCGATAGCTACAGGTCGCCCCGACTGCTTCTCAAACTCTTCTGCAATATTGAAGGCGTAAGCTTCCAGGTCCAGGATACCTACCAGCAAAAGAATGACTTCTTCAAATTCACCCAGCCGCGTTTCTTTCATTTGATTTAATACTAAATTGTAGAACTAATGTACGGCAAGTATATACTTTTTGTTCTACAATCTAGTAACTAATTGATATGGGTGTTAAATTCAAACGCAATACAACTATTTTCCAGATAGCTTTTTAGCTTTAAAGGAAATTCAGCTCAAAACATCAATGAACACCATAAGAACCGGCGTTTTTGTTTCCTTAATGGCTCTGATAATTTTTTTGATGGGCTGCTATGTAGAACCCGTTCCGACCTTTGATACCGGGGCAATTGAAGGGATGAAACCTGTCTATGAGGAAGACCTTACCATTCAAAAAACGCAAAGTCGTGCCCTCATTAATCCCGGGAAAATCTTATCCTACGGACCTTTGTTGTTAGTCACAGAAAGGCAAGAGGGGATTCACATCTATGACAACTCAGACCCTGCCAATCCGGTCAATTTGTTTTTCCTGGACGTACTGGCGAACAACGACATCACCATTCGGAATGGATTACTGTACCTGGACAATGGACCTGATCTGGTCGCACTAAAAGTGAGCACTGATACCTTGATCGAAGTTTCGAGGATTAGGAGTTTAATGGATACAGCGCAACCTGACGTAAGCGAATTCCCTGCCGAAAACAATGTGTATTACGAATGCCCCGATTCCGAGAAAGGTCCGGTTATCTACTGGAGAACCGCTACCTTATTTGACCCAAAATGCTTTAAAAGGAGATGAACAAAACCATTAAATATCTAACGGTCGCACTGAGTCTGATCATGGTCAGTTGCAGCGATGAAGGAGACTCTATCTTCCTCGGATCCGGCGATGGATTTACTGCTGTTTCAGGGTCAAATACCGGATTTACCATGATCGGTGACTATTTGTATGCCATCAGCTTTAAAGATCTGACCATTTACAACATTGGAGACAGTAGTGAGATCGTCCTGGAAAATCGTATCGAAATTCCAACAGATACCGAAACCATCTTCGGCTACCAACAATATTTGTTATTCGGACGGCAAAATGGGATATCCGTTTATGATGTTTCACAAAACCCGACCAGTCCTGTATTCCTTTCCGAATACGCGCATCAGACCGCCTGTGATCCCGTAATTGCAAGAGATGGAGTAGCTTATTTTACCATTCGGTCTGGCAATGGTTGTGGACCTGATCGTTCGAATCAATTAGTTGTTCTGGATATCTCTGATCCGACCAGTCCTGTGCTAAGGGATGAAAAAGAATTATTTAGTCCTCGTGGTTTAGCCATCAGCGGCAATCAACTATATGTCAGTGATGGCAGTGCCGGAATCAAACAATTCGATATCTCAAACAAGTTTTCACCTGAATTTATAACGACCCCCACTGGAAACTTCTCCCATGACCTGATTGCTTTGGATACCGTATTGATCAGCGTAGGTTCCAATTCAGTTGATCAATATCGCATCAATGGCGATCAGTTAAACCTACTAAGCAGCCTGAGATGAAACATATCGTCCTCCTGATACTCGGCCTTGTGCCTTGTTTATTGCATGGTCAGGATGATCGCTGGAACGTTTTTCACAGGACTTCCGCTTTGATCCAACCCAACTATCCGTCACACAATCTGGGTGTAGAATTTTTTCCGCTTGCAAAAGTGCTTTCAGTCACTGGAGAAATTGGATTCATTGGGGCTGGAAGTCTATCCGAACAGCCATTTGTCCATAGCCGGAAATATTACAGTGAGTTGCGCTATTATATTTCTGAAGGTAAGAACCGTCTGGTTTTTGGAGGTATTTCCTATCAATATCGCAAAGCGCAGATTGACGATACCTATATCATTGGATTTGAATGTCGTGGAATCAATTCCAGAGATTGTGAACGTTATATGGAGTATTCTGGCCGTCTGTCCTCACAACTTCACGCATTCCAACTTATCCTGGGAGCCAAAAACTACATCAGTGACTGGTTTTACTTTGATGCATTCTTCGGGCTTGGTCTCGCAAGCCATCTGCTTGATCGGGAACGCATTAATGACGGACTGTTGGTAGAGCGAGGGCGATTCTGGCAGGAAAATTCTTTTGGCCCTGAACGACTCCAATTCAATGTGGCACTCAAAATCGGCCTGGTCATTGATCGTTTTTTCCCGGATAAGGATACACAACCTGTTCCTTTGGGTAATTAAAAATTTATTTAAGCCAGCAAAGTCCTAATCATGGGTGGTTAGCCGCATAAATCTTAATTTGGCGGCATGCAAACATTCCTCCAGGAAGTAGCTCAACATGTATTAACCCATCACCGTGATCATCTCGATCAGATAACGATCATATTTCCCAACAGAAGGGCCGGATTGTTTTTCCGAAAAGCCATTGGTCAACTGATCGATAAGCCCATCTGGATGCCTAGAGTGACAAGTCTGGAGGACTTCATTCTATTTCATTCTGATCTTGAAAAAATTGACACGTTGGAAGCTGTTTTACGGCTGTATGATGTGTACAAAGCCCAACAACCTCGAGAAGAATCCTTTGACCGATTTTTTTTCTGGGGTGAAATGATCCTGAGAGATTTCGACGAAATTGATCAGTATTTAGTAGAAGCGGATCAACTTTTCACTTCTATAAAAAGTCAGAAAGAACTGGATGAAGAATTCTATTTCCTGGATGAGGAAGAGTTGAAGGTCATCAGGTCATTTTGGAGCACCTTCCTGCCTGATGCTTCTAAAACACAAAAGGCATTTCTGGAAACCTGGAAAATCCTGAAGCCTATTTACCACTCTTTCAAGGAAACATTAGCTGCCGAAGGGAAAGGATATGGGGGTCAGATCTATCGGTTGTTTTGGGAAGCACTAAAAAATGATCAGGTGGCATTGAATGGCCGATTGATTTTGGCGGGATTCAACGCCCTGACGAGTGCCGAAGAACGGATCATAAAGCTGATGGTAGAAAAAAATGACATTGAGATCCTTTGGGACCTGGATGCTCACTACCTCTTGGACGAAAACCAGGAAGCGGGGCATTTTCTTCGGTTGTATCAAAAAGACACCCTTTTAGGTAAGACGTTTCCCGAAAAATTGCCGCGGGCCATTGCCTCTCCCAAAGTTTTCAATGCGGTGGGGGTATCTCTGGAGGTCGGGCAGGTAAAAGCCATGGCCGAACATCTGGAATCACTGGTGGCCTCTTCTGACTTTATTCCGGAAAAAACAGTTATCGTCATTCCGAATGAATACATGCTGTTCCCTTTGCTACATGCCATTCCCTCTTCAATAGAACAGCTCAATATCACCATGGGCTATCCTATGAAGGATACGCCGGTTTTCAGCTTACTTGAGAGTTTGCTTCAGTTACAAAGCTCAGCGCGTGAAAGTGTCATTCATGGCCCTTCATTTTATCACCGTCCGGTCATCGAGATCCTGGGGCACCCACTGATTCACCCCATTGCTGCTGAACAAGGAGAAAATATCACGGCAGATATCACAAAACGCAACCTGATCTTTGTCTATCAGTCTGAATTGAAACTTCCAAAGCGGTTGTTTGAGCTGATCTTTGCAAAACCGGTTAAACCTCTCGCCTATTTGCTGACGATTCTCGAAGAGCTCCATCATTGTTGGAAGACGCAGGGTAATGATCTGGAACTGGAATTCATCAGCAGGTTCTATCAACACACGGCAAAGCTTGAGGAAATGATTGGCCAGAAAGCAGAACAGCTTAGCTACGATTTCCTGATCAAGCTGTTCCGAAGACTTTCCAGAAGCTTGAAAATCCCCTTTAGTGGAGAACCTCTGGAGGGCTTACAAATCATGGGGGTTCTGGAAACACGTAACCTGGATTTCGAAAATGTGTTTATTCTCAACATGAATGAGGGTAGCTGGCCCGCTCCTCCTAAAAAAGGCTCATTCATTCCTTACAACATTCGAAAAGCCTTTGATCTACCTGTATTTGAACATCAGGATTCGATCTATGCCTACTTGTTCTATCGCCTACTCCAGCGATCCCGACAAGTTTGGTTTTATTACAATACGGTTTCAGAATTCAATGTCAATGGTGAGATGAGCCGATACATTCGCCAGTTGGCTTTTGAAACCAACCACGAGATCAATTATCAGATCCTGGCCAATCCGATTGCCATTACTCCTGCTCAACCGATCCTAATAGAAAAGTCCCCTGAAGTCATGTTCAAATTGGGGCGATTTCTGGTCCGAAAGAGCGAATGGACACCAAGGCTGACCCCTTCGGCCCTCGATACGTATTTGTATTGTCGGCTGCGATTCTATTTCAAATACGTGCAGGAACTCTATGAACCGGATGAACTGCAAGAAGAATTGAGCCCCATGGTTTTTGGGAACATCCTGCATGATACCATGGAGATCCTGTACAAACAATTCTTAAAAAAGAAGCCCAGTAAGATTGTAGAATCCAATGATTTCTTCTGGCTTGAAAGCGGAGTTGATGGCGCAATTAATAAGGCTTTCATTAAACATTATGATGTTAAAAATGAGACCAAATTCAAGCTTGAAGGTCGTAACATCATCGCCGCGGAAATCATACGAAAGACGGCATTGAAGATCCTGCACTTCGATCAGCAATATGCGCCCTTTAAGATCCTTGGACTGGAAACAAGTACCAAAGACGGATATACACTGGACTATCCGGTAACCGTAAACGGTAAAACGCTGAATGTCGGTATCAAAGGTAAAATTGACCGTCTGGATCAGAAACAAGGTAAAGTCCGAGTAATCGATTACAAGACCGGAAAAGATGCGAAAGAGTTTGGTAGTGTAGCTTCTATGGTTGACCGTGACGACCCTAAACGAAATAAAGCCGCCTTTCAGGTATTCTTCTACAGTTACCTCTTTTATAAAACCTATTCGGGAGAATACACCCAAATCGAACCTGGACTATTCAATAGCCGGGACTTATTCGACGATAGTTTTGGCTGGCAATTGGTAGAGAAAGCCGGAAGAAACGCAAGTACGGTGGGTGAATTCCGTGATTATCTGGAGCCTTTTGAGGAAATTGTCACGGAACTCCTTAGTGAGATTTACAATCCGGAGATTCCATTCGATCAGGTCGAAGATGAAAGTAAATGTCGGTTTTGTCCGTACAAAGAGATTTGTGGCAGAGGTTAAACCATTGAGGGCCGCATCAATCCGCCGAAAATGGCCATTATCCTCTATTTATGCTCATTGAACGAGTTTTCAATCCGGGCCATCGCAATCTCCTTACCACACATTAATATTTTCTTAACTTTGACGTAATCGCTTCAACACTTAGACATTTAATACTATGAACACGAGAGGAAAGCTGCTGATGGCATGGGTGATGTGTCTTCTAAGCTTTAGTTTGTTTGCTCAAACCAAAGCAGAAATTTCAGAAAACATTAAGAATCTTATAAAAAAGAACCATATCGAAGACGTGGAGATTGTGGTTCATCGCCTGGCTAAATCTGATGAATTCCTTAATGTGCTGCTTGAGGGGCATAATGTGGACGCTTCCGATGTTAAGTTCAAGAAAAAAGATGTGAGCGTAGGCGAGGACATTGACCTTTTCGTAACACACTTCACTGAACATCAATCTTTCACCTTACTGATGCTTCCGGTGAGCTTTTACAACCTGAGCATATACGACACGTTACTTTTCGCCTCTTTGGAAGTTAGTGATCAGTGGTTGGAAGACCGCTTCCACCGTCAAATACCCTCAGAAGAGGAAAAAAAGGAGCTCCTGATCTCTGAAACTCATACGCTTTTGCTGGAACACATTGCCTTCCAGGCTGGAAAACACATGGACTTGTCCGGCATGGGTGAAATGGAAATCATACTTCACGAAACTTATGTTAACACAAGTGATGTTACGACCGACCTGCGAGGCTTAAGTAAAGAGGAACGTGAGGTCATTACCAAATCCTGGAGTATCATAAAGAAGTCGTTATCCCATAATGCTCACCTCAATATCGAATCAAATGTATATGTCTTTGGGGTAGATGACATGGATGTAACATTCCGAAGTGGCGAATTAGAGAAGCATTTTCGGGTTACCACAAAAAACATCTTTCAACGACACGACTGGTCCCTCAACAAAGAATCTGAGACATCTGAAGGGCAATGATCTTTAAAGAGCCCTGCGGTTTTTGATCTGAATATATCGGTTCAGTACGTCCACACTCAGGTTTTGTGGAGTTGTGTAAAGGCTGAGGATACCGGCCTGTTGCAGCTTTTCATGGATCAATTCCTTTTCCCGGATCATTTGTGCCGCTATGGCCTTTTGATAGATACCTTCGATGGTGTTCGACTCCTCTTCCATAACGAGATCAACTTCGGTATTGCGGAAGAAAATCACCAGTAGCAAATGCTGACGGTTCAACATCCTCAGATAGGGTAATTGCCGTTCCAGTGAATGCTTCGATTCGAAATTGGTGAATAGCAGAAATAAGCTTCGCTGATTGATGTTTTTATGACAAAAGGTATAGAGAGAAGTATAATCCACTTCTGAAAAAGCAGTTTTTTCATGATACAATGCTTCCATCAATTTGTGGATCTGATTGGCCTGTCGGTTGGCTTTTACAAACGAAGAAGGCTCCCCTTCAAAGGAAATCAACCCTGCCCGATCACCTTTCCGCAGGGCCACATGGCTCAAGACCAGCGTGGCATTGATGGCATAATCCAATAAGGTCATGCCCTCAAATGGCATCTGCATCGAACGGCTTTTGTCCAGTAAACAATAGACACCCTGTGATTTTTCGTCAGTAAAGTGATTGACCTGCAGGGCATTTTTTCTAGCGGTAGCTTTCCAATTGATATGGCGGGGGTCATCTCCCAGCACGTAACTTCGAATACTATCAAATTCCTGACTGTTCCCTACCTTCTGAACACGCTTTTGGCCATGGACCTGCAGTTGTTGTGAAATAGCCGCAAGTTCCAGTTGGTTGATATGGATGAAAGAGGGATAAACCCGAATGGTCACTTCATTACCCGCTTTCTCCCGTCTCTGAATAAGACCAATGATCGTACTCACCAAAGCATTAGTGACACCAAACTGGTATTCTCCCCGAACCTTGGGGACCACCTCATACGATAAAGAATGGCGAATTCCCGGTTTCAATTCCAATTCAAGCTGAAAGTCCCGGATTTGCAACTGATCCGGTAATTCATCCAGCAGGGTCAGAAAAACGGGAACACGGTAAAAGCTTTGAACGGTCAGACCAATTTCATTTACATCTCCATTCGAAAGACGGTCCTGGGCAGTTCGCTCAATTTGGACGTGGCCCTTTAGACCAAACAACAACCATAAGTCAGTAGCTAGTATGATCATCGCAATGAAAAACAGCAATTGCGCCACACTAAATACCACTGGAAAATAATAACCCAGTATGAAGAGCACCACCAATATGCCCTGCAAAAAATAAAACCTACGTGTTGGGAAGAATTTCAATGGCTTATTTAGGTACTTCTACCTGCTGAATGATCTGACGACTGATTTCTTCGAGGGTCACCCCTTGCAATTCTGCTTCGGGTGTTAGGACCACTCGATGCTCTATTACCGGCCGCAATAAATACTGAATGTCCTCTGGAGTCGTATAGTCCCTACCTTTGATGGCCGCAAAAGCCCTGGAGGCATTCATTAAATCAATGGAAGCCCGAGGCGATGCTCCCAGGTATAAACTTGGATGTTCCCGGGTCTGTTGGATCAGCGTAGCAATGTATTTCAAGAGATCTGGCTTGATCAGAATACCCCCGATGAAGTCCTGAATGCTCGTTACTTCTTCCGTTGACAATACTTTTTCAATGAATTCAAGTTTTTTGAATCCATCCTGTTTATTGATCAGTTCCAGTATTTGCTGCTCTTCCTCTAATGAAGGGTAGTCCACGTTGATCTTGAACAAGAATCGATCAAGTTGAGCCTCAGGCAGCTTGTATGTCCCCTCCTGTTCCACGGGGTTTTGTGTGGCTATTACCATAAAAATGCCTTCCATTGGGTAAACCACTCCGTCATTGGTCACTTGCTTCTCTTCCATCACCTCAAACAATGACGCCTGTGTTTTCGCAGGTGCCCGGTTGATCTCATCAATAAGCACCAGGTTCGCGAAAACAGGACCTTTCTTATACTCGAAACTCTGTTCTTTTAAATTGAAGATCGAAGTACCCAGAATATCCGACGGCATCAAATCGGGTGTGAACTGAATTCTTTTAAAATCTGATTCGGTAATGGCTGCCATCAGGCGGGAAGTCAATGTCTTCGCTACGCCAGGTACACCCTCAATGAGCACATGCCCTCTGGCGAACAAAGCCGTTAACAACAGGTCAAGCATCTTTTGCTGTCCAATCAGCGCTTTTGCTGCCTCAGTTTTGATGATTTCGATCTTTTGTGAAAAAGTGGATAGATCCATAGTTTCCTTGGTCATCTGCGGTGATAATTAAATTTCCTTAATCGTTCCTGAAAGTTCCTCAGGTCTTCGCTTGCCATATAGGTTGTCCTAGGCAAAGCCTCAATTTGTTCAAATGTCCGGATCACTTCCGATTTGTCGAGGCCTGTTTTAGAAGTGATAAACTGATAGTATTTCTCGTTAAATGCGGGTTTGACAAAGTACCGCTTTTGTAGATCCAAAAAGAAATAGGAAGCTAGTTTTTGGGCAGCTTTAACGTGTCTCTTTTCCCGGAAAAACAAAGCTCCCATGGTTTTGATGAAATGGACTGTCGTATTTTCCGGCGGTTCGATTACCGGAATGGGACGTTGTTTTCTACAGCTATTGATCATCAGAAAGCAGAGCAACGTAGCGAGCATCAGGTAAAGTGCCCACGTCAATGCAGCTTCTGTTAAGATGTACCTGAAAGGTGAGGTGTTCTCCTGCCTGCCAAGGTGATAGTACTGAGTATAGTGTATCCCCCTTTCATCTAATTGACTTAACGCAAATGCCGCAAAATCCGGATCTTGCAGCAGACCGTAGTTGGTGAAAAGCAAAGGAGCTGAGCACAAGATCAACCGACCTTTGCCGACGGTCCTGCGGATCAAAACCGGACGATCCGTTTCTGCCAGTGTTTCCCATGCATCGCCCAATCCGGTGAATTCCCCGTAAATCAAAGCGGAACTATATTCATTTCGTTGATCATTGAACTTTACATCGATCGTATCAGATCGCATCGGGATCAGTCGCTGCCCCTTTACGGTAGTCTGCAACTCCAGGCTATCCTGCATGCTATCTGAAAATTGGGTTGCCGCAATTAAAACGGAATATCCCTGATCCATAAGCTCCTTCAGTGCGCTCAGATCCGTCGCGCTGGGTCGAAATTGCTCTGTCAGAATGAGCATATTTGTTGCGCTTTCCTTCTCCTCGAATAGCGTATTATTTGATATGGTTACTTCTCCTTCATAAAGATCAGGAAGGCATTCTCCGAGAATAAAAGCACCATACGGCTCTTTGTCTTCAACATCATAGGTTGCTAACCATACTCGGGGAGTTGGCGCATAGTATTGCACAAGTACATACAGCATGAATAATACCCCCAGCAACACATATATCCAACGCTCTCTGTTCAACTCACCAATTGATTTGAGGACAAAATACCTTCGTCAAAATCTTGTTGAGAAGGTTCATAATTTCCATACCAGGTTGATTCGAACAGGATGGCAATTTTCTGAAAGGAAGGACGTTGTTCTGAGGGAATTTCTTCCATGTATTCCAGGACCGTCTTCCATTTCATCAATTTAACCACCCCTTTTTTGTGCAATGCCTGAAGCGTTTTAATGTACAAGTACCTACTGGCCAGTTTGAGGTCCCCTGCTTTTAACGCTTCCTGAAGCAGACGTTCATAATCTTCTTCTTGCTCTAATTCTGGAACGACTGGCGAGGAGCCACTGCTTTCACCCGCACCTACAATCACCGCACCGTAGCGCATCTTTATGATCAGGACGATGCCAACAATAACTATAATGATGATCACCAGCTTGAACAGGTTATCTATTAACCATTCCGCATTCGGCTCACCTAAAATAGCAGCGATACGACTCATCAACCAAAAAAGAAACACTCCAAACCACGAAGGTCCGGCCGCTAATTCAGATGAGTAGTCAAACTCGGACTGATCCTTATAAGCTTCCAAAGCCTCCTCATCAAACGATCTCAGTTGAGGTTCAACATTTATCGTATCTGAACTGAGGCTATCCTGAGGCAAATAGGTGCTCGCATATGCAAATTGAATCCACCCTATAACCGCAAACAGAAAACAAAGAAGGGCCTTATTTGATATCTTCAAATCCTTCTATTTCGGATTTTAAGCCCCGACCCTCTGTACGTTCTGTCAAATTGAAATATTGAAAAGCCAATGCTATACTGGGCAGAGAGAACAATACGTACGACAGGGAATTGATCACAGAACTACTTAATACCTGCCAAAACTGCGCCGTTTCGTCGGTTAAAATATCCTCAGCGCCAAAAGCCTGGTTGATACCGATGACCAACCCAATCGGAAAAGCAATCGCAAAGGAAAGAATGATCACCAGAACAATCGTTACGAATAGCAATCCAAACGTACTCCACCACTTACCCCGTATGAGCGTAAATGGCTTTCCCAGGGCCTCTCCTACAGAGATGTCTTCAAAGACATAAACGGGTATAGCTAGCGAAAGCACTACTGCGAAATAGAGTCCGGGAATGAGAAAAAAGAACATTCCAATAACCGCGATGATCGAAGTAGCTATGCTGATCACTACAATGCCCGCCAGTTTTGGCACCAGTTGACCGACTACATCCATAGGTTTCACTTCCTCCTCACTATTCTCCGTCATTCGCATGTAGGTGTACACCGAACCGATCAGCGAAGCATTTAATACAACCGAAATGGTCATGGAAAGTAAGACGATGGGTATAACTTCTCCGATCAGGTTGAATATTTCAAATGGATCAGCAACCCCCAACGCGATACCCTGCAATTCTGCAAAAAAGTAGTATTGGATCATTCCTCCCACGACCGTAAAAGGGATGGTCACCACCAGGATCAGCACGAATAATGAAAGAAAGTGTTCTCGTAAGTATTCAATGGTTGCATTGAATTTTTGACCGAAATCCCGAATCCGGTAATATTCTATTCTTTGTGACATGTTGTTTTCAGCTTTAAGTAAGGTTATACATTCGATTCTTCCTTCATCGAATATTGCCTCATGATGGGCAGACCGACAAGGTAAAAAATAACTATGATCAAAGAAATGCCGATGATCAAAAGTTTTGCCCACAAGGGCCAATGTGTATTCCGGGTAACGACCGATTCCAGAAATCCAGCAACAATGAAAAACGGCACTAAACTCACGATAATTTTCAAACCTCGCCTGGCTCCTGCACGAAAGGAATGCATTCTTGGATAGTTACCGGGAAAAAGTAGGGAATTACCCATAGACAGACCAGCTGCTCCGGCAATGATGATAGCGGAAATTTCCAGTGTTCCATGAATCCAGATGGTCAATATGGTTTCATCAAACAGCCCCCTGGCAAAAAACAAGTAATGGAATACCCCTAACATCACCCCATTGCTAAACAACACATAGGCCGTACCCACACTGAACAATAATCCTGCAGCAAAAGCTAAAAATGAAACCCGAATGTTATTGATCGTGATCATAAAGAACATAGAGGACTCGGAATGCCCTTTGTAAACCGCCATCGGATCTCCCTTTTCAATGTTTTTATAGGTCATTTCGACATAGGGATCACCCAATATCAACCTCGCAAAACCTGCATCATTGGAAGCAGACAAAGCACCAATAGCCACACCTACGGCCATGATCAGAAAAGCATATAGCAAATTTTGTCGGGACTCATAAATCACATGGGGCAATTCTTTCGTCCAAAAAGTTATGAACCTACTCTTCTGCTCGGGCTTGTTCCGATAGAGGTGATGATGTACTTTCAAGGTAAGTTCCGCCAGATACTGATACAGCTGAGTATCAGGGTATTTGGCTTTTGCAAAGGCAAGGTCTTCCGTGAGGTGTACATACATTTCCGCAACTTCATCAGTCGTCACACTATGCAACTGCTCTGTCCTCGATTCATAGGACTTCCACTTTTCTTCGTTCTGTTTGACAAATACGGCCTGCCGCATGTTACTTTAGCTTTGTAAATCGGAAATTAGCACGCTCATTGCTCATGGCCAAATTTATTACCAATCAGAACATTGAATTAAAGCTGGAACTCGCTGGCTTAGGCGATCGCATTTTGGCATTTATGATCGACGGAGCCATCATTGTATCGTATGCTATGATGATTGTGGGGATTATTGGTATCAGTGATGATGTGTTGATCTCCATTTTGTTCTTGCCCATCATGTTCTATAGTCTGGCATTTGAAACATTGAGCAATGGTCAATCACCTGGTAAGAAAGCCCGAAATATTAAAGTGGTCCGTTTGAATGGTGGTTCTCCCACTTTTGCCAATTACCTGCTCAGGTGGCTGATCCGCCCTATCGATATTTTGCTGAATGGCGCCGTGGCCATTGCTTCTATAATCATGACGAAAAATGGTCAGCGACTTGGAGACCTGGTAGCGGGAACTACCGTCGTAAAAGCCACTCGTCGGGTACAATTCAGTGATATCAAATCGGTGAAAAAGGAATCACATGAAGTTCAGTTCCCACAAGTCCGCCGACTCAATGACCGACAGATCAACCTGATTCGCAAAGCACTTCAAACCCGCAGAGACGGTCATAATGGTGAAGGAGTAACCGAACTGGCTAATAAAATCAAAGAAATTCTACAGATCACAACGGACTTACCCGACGTAAAATTTCTTTACACGATCATCTCTGATTATGAAGCGTTGACCGCCGAATAACTTTTCATGGTGGAGGTCAGCACATCTATACCGAAAGTAAGCGTCATCTGTTTGTGCTATAATCATTCCTCCTTTGTCGCCAATAGCCTTCAATCCGTATTAGGTCAAACTTACCCAAACATTGAAATCATCATTGTCAATGATGCAAGTCCCGATGATAGTGCATTGATCATTAAAGGTGTGGTGGAATCTCATCCCGCAATCCAATTTCTGGACTTACCAGAGAATGTCGGCAATTGCCGCGCCTTTAATAAAGGGCTAGCACTCGCCACCGGGAAATACATCATTGACTTATCCTGTGATGATGAATTAGCATCCGATCGCATCGAAAAGCAGGTAAAGGTATTTGAAAAACTTCCTGAAGACTATGGCGTGCTTTTTTCAGATGCCATCTATATCAATGAAACTGGCAAGGTACTCGGCGAGCACTTTAGCCAATACCGCCCCGTCAAAGGAGATATTTACGAAGAATTGGTTCGTAGGTATTTTATTGCCCCCCCGACCATGATGATCCGCAAAACGGTATTCAATGAACTAGATGGCTATGATGAGGCTTTGGCATATGAAGACTTTGATTTCTGGGTCCGGTCATCCCGAAATTGGAAATATGACTTTATAGATGAACCGCTGACCCGCATCAGATTAACAAGTGGCTCACTTTCCTCAAAATTCCATGAACAAGACAACCCTTTGACTGACTCTACATTAGAAGTTTGTAAAAAGATCAAAACGTTGAATAAAACCAGGCAAGAAGACGCGGCACTTGCACAACGCTTGAGATATGAATTGAAAATTGCCTGTCTTACCGGCAGTAGATCGGTATCCGAACAACTTTATCGGCTACTTACGACGATTGAATCTCCAGGTTTAGTATCCCGGCTTTGGCTACTTTTCAGTCGATTTGGATGGAATGTTTTTCCAGCGATCCGGTTTTGGAGGAATCTCTAAATATCCATTAAACTCCATATAATCTGAGCATTTTAGTTACAACCCAATCCTCATCGAATGCTACTTAAGAAGGTTTAATAAACTGAACCGTCGTTTCTATTACATTCAATTGAAACTACTTCGTTCTGCAGTGTAGTTCCTCTTAAAATACTTAAAACAAATCCGTTTCTCACTAGAAAAATTATTTGCTTTGCCAACACCAAACAATACAATCAAATCACAATTAAGAGAACAGAATAACAATTATGAAAAATTTCAACATTGGCGTAATCCTAATTGCCTTCATGGCTCCGATACTTCTTTCCTGTGAAGAGGAAGATAATACACTAGATGGAGCAATCACTGTAGACTTGATCAATGAACAAAACATTAATTACACCATACAAGGAATTATTTATAACAGCACTGGGAACGTCCCTCTATCAGGAGTTAGCGTATCAGTAGCAGACACTACCGTTATTTCCAATGAGGATGGAATTTATACTATCCCTGGGTTAACAATCGGATCTTATCTGTTAACTTTTGAACAAGCTGGCTTCCAAACAATTGTCACTGAAATAGGATCTGGCACATTCGGATCTTCCAATGTCGTCTCTTCCAATGCAATTTTCATGTACGAGCAATCGGAAACTTTAGAGGTGCATTTCAGTCTAGTTCAAGGAGAGGTAAGAGTGCCGGCTACTAATATTCCTGTAACGATTACTTTGTCAGATCCTAATCTGGGTTTCTTTGAAAACACTGTTCAAACCATAAACACAGATTCCAACGGACTGCTCACAGTGCCTAACCTACCTAATGTGGTTATCAATTTAGAGGTTGACACGACGATCAATGAAGAAACTTTCACCTACACGAACAGAGGAACTGTAAGGAGTTTCAATAACTCTGCATTTCAATTTCTAAACCCGGTAACTAGCAGTAATTTCTTCGTGATTTCAGGCAACATTTTTGACGCTGAAGGTCAACTTGTCGATAATTTTGATCCAACTCAAGCAATCACGATTACATTTAATAATAACATCAACCCACTCTATGAGTTTTTATTTGTTGAACTAAGGAGAACTACAAATTTCATTGAGCTCCTGATAGATTTCACAATTTCCGACAGCACGCTCACAATAAGTCCTACGGATGCGATACTTAGCGAGGGAACCACTTACGATTTAGATATTCGATTACAATCGATAGACGGGGTATCTACTTTCGGTAGTTTTGTTTTTCGTACAGCTGGAAATAACCAAGACCAATTGGACCGTGTTCAGGATTTAGCATTAGATCAATCCAGCACAATTGTTGAAATAACCAATTCTGTCACGATTGAATTTACTGAAGTCACCAATGCTTCTTCCTACGAAATCTACGCAAATTACAGCGAGGATAATCAAAATGAATTTGTATTAATAGATCAATTTTTTCCGTTTGATTTTGACGGAGACGGAAAGGTTGAATACAGTTTCAGATTATTACAAGACGGCATATCTGATCCTAGTGGAAGTGGTCTTTTTAGCACAGATGGTGCATCGTATTCTATCAAAGTGAGAGCATTGAACTCCACTAGAGAAACAGGACCATTTGCAGATTTGACATTCCAACTGGGAGATATGGGTTCGTAAAAAAATTTAGAAGTTCCAAAAAACCAGTCCGGGTTTTCAATCCGGACTATATCCCGCCTTCTTTCATCAAAAGGATTTTTAAAAATTTACACTTACCTCCTGTTGTCATCATTTTCCAGCATACTGAGATAACTCTGAAAGCGGCTTTCGGGAATTTCTCCTTCCTCCAGGGCTTCCATGATAGCGCAACCTGGCTCGCCGGTATGCATACAGTTATTGAAGCGACATTGACCAATGTACTTCCGCATTTCCGGAAAATAGTGCGATAATTCACTATGCTCAATTTCGGCCAAGCCCAATTCTTTGATCCCCGGAGTATCGATGATAAACCCGCCGCCATCCAGCTCAAACATCTCAGCAAAAGTCGTGGTATGAACCCCTTTATCCGCAAACTCTGAAACCTCCATGGTCTTTTGATGGACTTCTTCGATCAATAAGTTCACTAAGGTGGATTTTCCAGTTCCGGAATGCCCGGACAAAAGGGTGGTTTTATCGTCTAAATAGCTAGCGAGGTTTCCAATATCCCCTTCCTGAAAAGAGGTAAACAAAGTAGGATACCCAATATGATCATACAAAGCCGCGGTTAGTTCCAGGGCCTCCAATTCTTCTTCGTTGTATAAATCCGCTTTATTGATCACGATGATCCCGGGAATACGAAATGCTTCTAAGGTGACCAGGAACCGGTCAATGAATCCCAACGAAGTTTTGGGCTGACGCAAAGAAGTGATGAGCATGGCCTGGTCGATGTTCGCAGCAATCAAATGATGATGTCCGCGTTTTCTCGGTGATTCGCGAATGACATAATTGGATCTGTCAAGTATCTTCCTGATCACCCAATCCTGCGTATCCGTGTATTCCAATAATGCCCGGTCACCCACAGCGATAGGATTAGTGATCTTTTTGTTGATCAGCTTGAATTTTCCTCTCAAACGACACTTGATTACTTCTCCTTCCTCCATACGGATCCAATACCAGGAACCGGTCGATCTCATCACAATTCCTTCTTTCATGCCTGAGATTTTAGGTAATCAAAGATTAGGTCCGTAGCTCCCGCTCGCTCATGAATATAGGCGGCGGCTTTTTTCCCTGTGGATTGATAGGTTTCCTCGTCCTCCTCCAATTGATGGATCCTTTGCAACATCTCCTGTGGGTCTTCGAGACTCATAGCTCCCCCATCCACTTCCATGCTAAGGGCCTCCTGAAACTTGGCATTTCCCGGATGTCTGGCAAAAAAGATGGGCAGTTCATACACGGCCGGCTCCAGGATATTATGCAAACCCTCATGTAAAGCGCCACCCACGTATACATATTTTGCATAGCGATAGATTTTCGAAAGTGAGCCAATTTCATTGATGATCATCGAGTGAGTGTCCGAAGAATATCCATCTGAAAGTAGTGCGGTTCCCTTAGGATCGAGTTCAATAATTTGCTCCAGGCTACGCTCATCGATGTGATGAGGGGCAAAGAGCAATTGAAATTCCTGGCTTAGTATCGGCAGAATCGGCTTCAAAAACTCCACATCTGAATACCAGGTACTCCCAAAAACAATTACCGGTCTATCCTGAATAAATGTCTCAATTACCTGGTTATCATAAGCGGTCTCTCTGATTGCAAGCACCCGATCCAAACGAGTATCTCCTGCAACCGTAACTGCTTCTATTTCATGTGACTTCAGTATCTTCTTGCTCTGTTCATTTTGCACAAAAAAGTGATCCAATTGCCTGAAAAGTGGAAGAAACAAACTGCTCCCTCTGTTGAAATAGACTTGTTCTTCCCGAAATAAAGTGGAGATAAATACGACTTTAACCTGATGTCTGACGGCTTCATAAAGGAAATTATACCAAAATTCATACTTGATAAACAGGGCCAAATCCGGCTTGAGGGCATTCATGAAAGCGTTGGCATTGTTTGGCGTATCCAGAGGCAGATAGGTTACCAGATCCACATGCGGATAGTCTTTTCGGATCTCATAACCTGACGGTGAAAAAAAAGTGAGCACTATTCCATAATCCGGATAGTTTTGGCGCCACTTTTCGATGATCGGTCGCCCTTGTTCGAATTCACCCAAAGAGGCCGCATGGACCCACAATACCTTTCCATGATGTGCAGACCTGAATTGTCCCAACTGGTCCAGGGTCAACTTGCGACCTTCACTAGACCGCTTCACTTTCGTGTTGAATCGACCCAGCACGAATATCACCAACTGAAAAATGGCGATGAAAGCATTATAAAAGAAGTGATACACCGTCGCAAAAAAAATAGTTTTCCAGTGTTTACATACCTATTTGAAAAGAATTTGGATAAAAACCCCCTGATTGTTTAACGAAGGAAATTAGTATATCACCAAAAAAAATTCGATTTTTAATAAAAGTTTGCGTGACTCAAGCGCCTATTTTTACGGCATGGCTGGAATTGGCCATTTAATGACACTACCAACGATTATGAAAAACCCTTTACTACTTTTCAAACGCGTCGCGCTCAGCGTATGCTGTGCGATCTTAATGCTCTCCTGTGGTGATGCAGGAATTGGCTTTAACGTATCGACGGAATTTCCTGTGACAGTTCCGGTCACCATTGAAATCCCTACGGTACCTTCAGAAATCGCTGATCTTTTGGATGTCAATCCACCCAGTGAGCAATTCAATTATAACCTCAACGAAGTAGGCGCATTCGATGATGCCTTAGGTGATCTTGGCGGACAAGACAATATCATCGTAAATGAGCTTTCTTACGAAATTGAGAACATCAGTTCCTCCGAAGAAGTACCATTGGATGAATTGACCATTACCATCAATGTGGGAGGAGCTCCTCTTGAGATCTTCAGACAAACCAATACCCTGACCAATCAAAGTAAATCTCCCATCACGCTGACGGATACTCAACGGTCATCCATCGTGAACGAGTTATTCAGCTCTGATCGGATCGATGCTCAGGTTGTTTTTGATTTGAGTGATATCCCCGATAGTGGTGAAGACCTTGTGTTTGACTTCACGCTTTATTTCGATGTAACACTTAAAGCACGAGATCTTTAATTCACCGCCAATCTGAAAATCATGAAAAAGATATTATTAATTCTCTGTTTTGCTTCCATCTCATTCTCCGGATTCAGTCAAATTGATCTGGGCACTTTTCTTGAAGGTGGTGTTGAAGACGCAAATACCCTGTTAAAAGGTTACATGGAGCCCGCTTTTGTTGGATTTGGCTACGGATTGAACAGTGGCTGGTACAATACGGCCAAGCCACACAAACTGTTCGGTTTCGACATCACGGCCACGGTCAACCTGGCTTACGTGCCTAATGCCGCCCGGTTCTTCACTTTTAATGACGCTACTTATAACAATGTAAGGCTGTCGAATCCATCTAATAATCAGCTTCCCACCATATTCGGTCCTAATCTGGATGCGGATGAAATCCCGGAATTGACGTTCCTGGATCCTGACAATGGTGAGCAGGTACTTCGAATTACTTCACCAACTGGTTTGGGAATCGACGAGACTTCTTTGCCCAATGCAGTTCCTTCGGGAATGGTCCAGTTGGGCATCGGGCTGATCAAAAATACAGAATTGAAGTTGCGTTTTGTGCCGGAGCAAACCATTGGTGATCCAGGTGAAGAATTCAAATTCAACGTATTCGGCATCGGGGTAATGCACGATTTCAAACAATGGATCCCTGGCATGAAGTTGTTACCTTTTGATCTGTCTGCTTTCATCGGATATACCAGTATCAAATCTTCATTCGCTATTGATGAAGATAGTCCGGATCAGATGGGTGAATTGAATGTAAGTGGGACAACCTTTCAGGTAGTCATTTCCAAAAAACTGGCACTTCTTACCGTATATGGTGGTGTTGGATTCATCAACTCCAATACAGAATTTGCTTTGAAAGGTACATACGACATTGAGTCTGGCAGCGCTCCTTTGGTAGACCCGGTCAACTTTGATTTTAGCGCAAGCGGTGCAAGAGCCAACATTGGAGCACGATTGAAGTTATTGGTATTGACGCTTCACGGTGAATACGCTATTCAGGAATACAATACCCTGACCGTAGGTGTAGGTATCAGTGTGCGTTAATCGAAAACACCATAGCGACAAGATTTCAAACAGAAATAAAAAAGAAAAGTCCCGATCTGAGATCGGGACTTTCTTTTAAGATGTCAAACAGGTGTATGAATAAAATTTGTGTTATGCATAGGTTAATACCCTGGCGAATCAAAAGGTAACCCCCTGATCAAAAAAAAAATGAAGATTTTATTTGTATGTCTTGGAAATATATGTAGATCACCTATGGCAGAAGCCATTTTCCAACATAAAATAGAACGTTTGGGGTGGGCTGATCAGGTGAAAACCGACTCTGCCGGAACAGCCGCCTATCACATCGGAGAAAGGCCAGACCACCGCACTCTTCAGGTACTGGAATCGAACAACATTGCCACCTCTCATCGAGCCAGACAAGTTTCCGTGTACGACGATGAGGAGTTTGATCACATCATTGCCATGGACGGCTCCAATCACTCGGACCTTCGCCGAAAATTTCCAGCCTCGAAAATTCTGCTCATGAGGGATTACGATCAAGGACATCAGGGAGAAGCAGTTCCAGACCCTTATTATGGAGGCATGGGAGATTTTGAAGAAGTCTATGAAATCCTTGACCGGTCCATAGACGCGTTTATTCAGCGAGAAATTCAACCCATTATTAACCCAAACTAATGCCTAAGGCTGATTTCACAGTCTTTGTCAGAAACGTTATTTCTCAATACGTAAAAAAGGAAGTGACCGTGCTAAATTACGAAAGGCTCGGTGGGGGTTGCATCAATGAAGCTTACTGCATTCAAACTGATGCCGGTCCTTTTTTCTTAAAACACAACCGGCCCAATTTTGAAGTTCAGTTCGAAAAAGAGGCGCAAGCCCTGGAATTATTACGCGCGACCGATACGCTGAAAATTCCTGAAGTATTTCAATTCGGCACCTATCAACGACAAGCATTTCTTCTAACCGAATTTGTAGAACCAGGCCCACCAAATCACGGTTTCTGGGAAAAATTTGGTGAAAACCTTGCTGAGCTTCATCGAACAACTTCCGAAAACCGACAATACGGACTCTCCTTTGACAACTATATCGGTGAACTTCCTCAAAGCAATCATTTCTGCAGCGACTGGATTGAATTTTTCATCATACATCGACTTGAAATTCAGGCCCAACTGGCCTTAAAAAACCAACTCATCGGTTCGGATTTTCTAAAACAATTTCAGAAACTATACGACCGATTACCAGACTTACTCTCTGAAGAGCCACCATCACTCATTCATGGAGATCTCTGGAGTGGGAATTTTTTAACTGGATCTGATGGTCAGGCGGTGTTGATCGATCCAGCTACTTACTTTGGCAATCGTGAGATCGAATTAGCGTTCACTCGCCTCTTTGGGGGGTTCTCTTCAACCTTCTATGAAAGTTACCAGCATACCTGGCCTTTGCAGCCGGGTTTCGAAGAACGAGTGGATATTTACAATCTGTACCCTCTAATGGTTCATGTGAATCTATTTGGCCGTTCTTATTTATCGGGGATCGAAAGCGTCATGCGGAGATACGACTGAATACATTCATGGTCGGTATAACACTCGATAGTGATGGCGGGTTCTTTGTTCCAATAACACCTCAGACATCTCAGGAAGTTGCTGATGTTCACTCTCACTGTAATTCATCAAGGTGACCAACTGTAATCCACTATTTTCCAATAAGGCATATTTGCTCCCCAATACCTCTCGCATTTTCTCAAGCTGAATCTTATCCTCATCCAGGCAAAAGGAAAATGATAGCGCCGAATGCTGCATAAGATTAATCTGGATGTCCAGCTGACTCAGGTCTTGCATGGCCTCCGACATAAGTAAATGATCAATTGTACTCCTGTCAGGTAGTCTTATTGAAACCAATACCTGATGGTATCGAAACACCGTAGACGGGAGGACTTCTCCCGGCAATTCATCATCTGAAGTGATCAAAGTTCCTTTTTTATCAAGATCAAGAAAGGAACGGACGGTCATAGGAATATTGGCTTCTGCCAACGGTGCCATGGTTTTAGGGTGGATCACTTTTGCGCCGTAATAGGTCATTTCTACCGCCCGCCGATAGGTCAGTCTTTCATATTGCCGGACCGTACTTGACAATTTGGGGTCAGCGGTCATGATACCTGGCACATCTTTCCAGACCACTAATTCCTCTGCTTTCAGAAAACTGGCAAAGAGTGCCGCTGAGTAGTCAGACCCTTCGCGTCCCAGAGTAGTGGTATGGCCATCGGCTGATCTGCCAATGAAACCCTGGGTCAGGTATATATTATCTGTTTTTCTTAATTCGGCAATATTTCGATCAGTCGCTATCAGGTCTACTTTGGCGCGTGTGAAATGATCAGAGGTGACAATAAAATCCCGGGCATCTAACCATTCAATCCTCATTGACCCTTTCAGAAACTGGACGATCAATGTAGTAGACAACAATTCGCCATATGACACGACCTGATCATAAAACTTTGGCCAGGAATCGGGTATTTTCGTCACCGACTCAGTGAGCGATTGAAACAAGTGAATCAATGTTTCAGGAACTTGTCCCAATAGTTCTTCCGCAATCCGAGTATGTTCCTCTAAAACAGCCTGTAAAGCCTTCTCATAAGGTTTTTGTTCAAAACCAAGTTTTGCCAGCGTTTCTAGATTATTTGTGGTTTTCCCAAGAGCAGACACCACAATGAATAACTTTTCAGAAGCGTGATGGGATAAAATGCGCTGTAGGTTTCTAATGGCCGTCGCATTCTTGACGGAAGCTCCGCCGAATTTGAAAATTCGCACTATGCAAACGTTTTACTTCACTATTTTCGCCTATTTTCGCACTTCAAAGTTGAAGAGACGAACCTTACACTATCTATGAACAAAATTAGCCTGGGACTTCCAATCGGAACTACACTCGACCGTTTTATTAAGAAAAAAGAAGACGAGCACCCACAGTCCACAGGAGAATTAAGCCAACTGCTTAGGGATATTGCACTTGCTGGAAAGATCATAAATCGGGAAGTGAACAAATCCGGACTCCTGGATATCGCTGGTGCCTACGGCTCAAAAAATGTTCAGGGTGAGGATCAACAAAAACTAGATGTCATTGCGAATATTCGTTTTACCCGGGCATTAAGGAATGGTGGCATGACCTGCGCGATCATTTCCGAAGAGGAGCAGGAGATCGTCCATCTCAATCCCAATTGCCGATACGTAGTTGCCATGGATCCATTGGATGGCTCTTCAAATATTGATGTAAATGTGTCCATTGGCACCATCTTCTCTATTTATCGTCGGATTTCACCCGTTGGTGGGCCAGTCACTGACGAAGACGTATTACAACCAGGTACTGAACAAGTAGCTGCAGGCTATATCTTATATGGTTCCTCAACCATGCTCGTGTATACGACTGGCAATGGTGTACACGGATTCACCCTTGAACCTTCTCTCGGAGAGTTTGTACTTTCACACCCTCAATTAACTTATCCGGAAACCGGCAAGATCTACTCGATCAACGAAGGCTCCTGGCATCAATTCGAAGAAGGCACGGTGAAGTACCTGGAGGACTGTAAAAAACAAGGCTTGACAGCACGTTACATAGGATCCCTGGTTGCCGACTTTCATCGAAATATGCTCAAAGGTGGTATTTACATTTATCCGAAGAGCACAAAAGCCCCGGAAGGTAAACTTCGATTGCTTTACGAATGCAACGCGCTGGCTTTCATAGCGGAACAAGCCGGTGGAACGGCTACCGATGGTCATGAGAGGATTGTGGAAATGCAGCCTACTTCATTTCACCAAAGGGCGCCATTCTATGTCGGATCCAATGAGATGGTCCAGCACGCAATGGACTTCCTAAAGTAAGTCAAGCTGCCTATCCTAATTCAAAATCGACTTTAGCGAGTCTGCTTCCATACCAGGAAAACGCCTCGCCATCCACGAGTTGTGTCAGTGATTCAGGAAAAAGACTACTAAACTCTTCCTTGTGGCTTTCTTTGAACGGAAAGGGTTCCGAGCTTAAAAAAACGCGATCTGCCTTTAGTTTTCGGAGGATGTATTCATCGATCTCCGGGTAGCGTTTCTGCAACACGACATTTTCGTATCCCAGATATTCAAGAATTGAATTGATATAAGTTCCACGACCAGCCACCATATACGGCTTTTGCCAGATCATATAAATGACTCTACCTGAGTATTTTCGGTGGTATCTGGCAAAATTACGTCGGACTCGTCTTATCCATGAAGCCGCTTCCTCACGCTTACCAGTGATATCCCCTAGTGCTACCATCATTTCAAAGTTTTGTTCCAGGTTGAGAATATCACTCATCCACACGGGGTATTCATCAGATAATTGGTTGATCCCTTCTTCGTAATTCTCCTCCTTATTTCCAATGATCAAATCGGGCTTTAACGTGGCAATTTTCTCAAAATTGAAATTTTTGGTCCCTCCTATGCGCTCAATGCCCTGAACTTTCCCTTTGGGGTGAATACAAAATTTGGTTCGCCCGACCAGGCGATTACCTAATCCTAAATCCACCAGGTACTCTGTTATGGAAGGAACCAAAGAGATGATCCGCTGAGGCGTGTGAGGTAACTCAATTTCACGCCCCATTTGATCTTTAACCAACCAATTACTTGATGTATCGGAAGTCTTGTCCATCTTCAATCTTCAACAAAGTTTCGTAGATCAGATTGATCACATTCTCCACATCGGATTTGTCAACCATCTCCACCGTGGTATGCATATATTTCAGCGGAAGGGAGATCAAAGCTGAAGCCACTCCTTTTCCGGAATAAGCAAACGCATCGGTATCAGTTCCGGTAAAACGTGATGAGGCCAATCGCTGAAAAGGAATTTCCTTCTCATCCGCGACTGAAATGATCATATCTCTCAGATTATTCTGTACTGCCGGTGCATAAGAAAGGGTTGGCCCTTTACCCGCTGAGATATCTCCACTTCTTTGCTTGTCATACATGGGAGAGTTCGTGTCGTGAGTTACATCTGTCACAATGGCTACGTTTGGCTCAATGGTCCTTGATATCATCTCGGCTCCACGTAAGCCAATTTCTTCCTGTACGGAATTTACCACATACAAACCGAAGGGAAGTTCCACCTTGTTTTCACTGAGTCTTCGTGCTACTTCAGCAATCATGAATCCTCCCATGCGATTGTCCAGCGCTCTACCAACAAGGTATTTCTCATTGAGCTCCATCAACTCGTCATCGAACGTGATCACGGAACCAACATGGATCCCCATTTCTTCTACTTCTTCTTTAGAACTGGCTCCCACGTCAATGAATATATTTTTCAATGAAGGTGCGTCTTCTTTTTCCTTTCTTACGTGAATGGCAGGCCACCCAAAGATTCCTTTCACAATACCATTCTTCGTATGGATGTTTACGCGTTTAGAAGGAGCGATCTGATGATCGGAACCGCCATTTCGGATCACATAGATATAGCCTTTGTCATTGATGTAATTGACGAACCATGAAATTTCATCCGCATGTCCTTCAATGACTACTTTGTATTTATGATCAGGATTGATCACGCCGACAGCCGTACCATAAACATCGGTGAAATGCTCATGAATATAGGGTTTTAAGTAGTCGAGCCAGATCTGTTGGCCACTTGACTCAAATCCCGTAGGTGCCGCGTTATTGAGGTAGTTGTATAGAAATTCCCTGCTTTTGTTATCCATCAAATACTTGTTTCAAATTATTAGGTACGAAATTTAATCAACGCTGGTAAGACCTTACGCATAAAGTGTGATCCAATGGAAAAATAAATGACTGGAGGGTACTTCTCAATAAAAAGCCCTTTTGAATGTCTGTAAATAAAAAACAGCTCCGAACTTCAGAGCTGTTTCACAAATCAATTCAGTTGAACAATAATGATGTCAGAAAGTCTTCCTTAAACCCATTTCTATGCCCTGCCCGGTGTTCAGCACCAACAGCCCCTGAATACCTTCGAACAGGTAAAACTCCAATCCCAGGCCCATATCTAATCTGGTTTGCCAATACATTCCTTCATGGTTGCGGGTAATGATCCTTTCCTGACCAATTCCCGGGGAGAAGACCCTTGTCGAATACAATTCCTCAAAGCCGTAACCCAGCTCACTTTGCACGAACCAATTGGCTTTAGAATTGAACCATTTTCGGTATTTGGCATAAACCTGTAATGCTCCCCGGATCGCCCGATGCCCATGAAACTCATAGGAAGGACGCAATCCGAGCGACAAGTTCTTATTGACCACCTTTCCCACTTGTAAAGACAAACGGGCACCCTTCTGGTCTTCATTAGAATTACCAGAATTAAAAACAGGGGTGCCGAGAGCTACTACTTCCCATTTAGGCAAAGGGGTTATCGGGTCAGTTTCCTGTGCCATTAAGGTCATAGTAAGGCACAGAAAGAAGCAGCTTAATTTAATTTGATTCATCATGATTAGGTTGTTTTAAAAGTTGTAACGTATTCCTGCTCCCACGCCTTCCATAAAATTGAGGTTAGCTAGGGCTCCCCATTGTGTGGCAAAGAGGTATTCAAATCCGATGGTCACATCGGACCGAAAACGATCTCTTCGGCCTTCCCGCGTAGACACCACGACAAATTCACCGTCTATGAATTCATAATCGGACCTGGAAAATGTCGACCATTCATATCCTGCATCTCCCTGGACATACCAAAAGAAATCATCATTGATCGATTTCCTGTATTTGAAGTAAGCCTGAGCAAAAACAGATCTGCCATTGGTCGCCAATGAGGATTCTACACCTGCAATAAGTACCTTATTCAAGTGGTATCCTACTTGCAAGGCACTTCTTCCTCTCCGAAAAAGATCTCCATCGGAATGCACAAGCTCTGCATTACTGGTCAATACGAGTTCCCATCGATTAAACCTGGGATCAGGTTCTGGCTGGTCTTGAGCTGAAATGTAAAATGAACTAAAAACAAAAACGAAATGGGTAAAGTAGGTTGTTATGGTTTTCATAACTCCTTAACGTCCTACCCATAAAGAATCATATCAAGGCTAACAGGTTCTTAATAAGTACATACTCCTTCACAGAATAATACAAAATAAATCATACTAATCCTCCATCGATCAGAATGTCCTGACCTGTAATGTAACTTGACCCTTCGGAAGCAAGGAAAGCAACCAAATCAGCTACCTCCGGAGGTTTGCCCTGCCTGAGCATAGGAATGGTATTGATCGTTTCCTCATCTGCGGGATAACTGGAAATATATCCCGGCAATACGTTATTCATTCGGATATTAAAAGCGCCGTATTCGCGGGCATACAACTTACAAAAAGCCGTCAGGGAAGCTCGCGCCACAGAGGAAACGGGAAATTTTGATGAAGGGTCCTGAGCGGCAAATGTGGAAATATTAATGAGACTCCCACCTCCTTGTGATTGCATGATGGGGGTGACCATTCGGGATATTCGAATGACATTCATCAGTAAAAGCTCAAAACCTTTTGCCCATTCCTGATCAGAAATCTCCAACAACTCTCCCTTTGCCGAATGTCCGGTATTGTTTACCACTGTGTCAATACGGCCATACTTCTCGTAAGCCAGGTCCACAGTTCGTTTCAAATCTTCCTGTTTTTCCACCGAACCCATCAAAGGTCGGGCACTAAGCTCATCCGCAATATCATAGATCGCTTCCGTACGTGACATCAGTACCAGCCGATAGCCTGCTTTGGCCAAAGCCCGGGCTGACGCTGCCCCCATCCCTTTACTGGCGGCAGTAACAATTGCAACTTTACTTTTCACTACAGAGGAATGTTTCCGTGTTTCTTTTTGGGGATTCTATCCACTTTGTTTTCCAGCATTTCGAAAGCTCTGATAAGCTTCTGACGAGTCTCCCGTGGGAAAATTACCTCATCTACAAACCCACGCGCCGCAGCAATGTAAGGATTGGCAAATTTCTCGGTATAGTCATCTACTTTTTCCTGGTGCGTCTTAGCCGGATCGTCAGATTTAGATATCTCTTTCTTAAAAATAATTTCAGAAGCTCCCTGCGCTCCCATTACGGCGATTTCGGCAGTTGGCCAGGCAAAATTAAGGTCTGCTCCAATGTGTTTGGAATTCATCACGTCATAAGCTCCTCCATAAGCTTTTCTGGTAATGACACTGATTCGCGGGACAGTAGCTTCACTGAAAGCATATAACAATTTCGCACCATTGCTAATGATCCCATTCCATTCCTGATCTGTTCCTGGCAGAAATCCGGGCACATCGACCAACACCAAAAGGGGAATGTTAAATGAATCGCAAAATCGAACGAATCGCGCCGCCTTCGTGCTGCTATCTATGTCTAATACCCCTGCCATACTCAAGGGTTGATTACCTACCACACCAATACTCTTTCCTGCTAATCGCGCAAACCCCACCACAATATTTTCCGCAAAATCCGCATGTACTTCTAAGAAAGAATCCTCATCCACCAGGTGTCCGATCACATCTTTCATGTCGTAAGGCTGGCTGGATTGATCAGGCATGATACTATCCAGTGCTTCGCGTATTTCATCGCCTGCCTGATAAGTCAATTGCGGCAGTTCATCGTCGCAATTAGAAGGAATATACCCCATCAATTTTCGAATGTTTCGCAAACATTCAATTTCATTTGCGGCCGTAAAATGACTGACCCCACTCTTGGAAGCATGTGTACTTGCACCACCCAGATCTTCAGAAGAAACTTCTTCCTGTGTTACCGTTTTTACGACATTAGGTCCAGTCACAAACATGTAACTGGAATCCTGGACCATAAAGATAAAATCCGTAATTGCCGGAGAGTACACGGCTCCACCCGCACAAGGGCCCATGATCGCAGAGATTTGTGGCACCAATCCTGAAGCAAGTGTATTGCGATAGAAAATATCCGCATATCCTCCCAGCGATACCACACCTTCCTGAATTCGCGCACCACCAGAGTCATTTAGTCCAATGACGGGTGCCCCGTTTTTCATGGCCATGTCCATCAACTTCACGATTTTCTCTGCGTGGGTCTCTGATAAAGACCCACCAAAAACGGTGAAATCCTGGCTAAATACGTAAACCAACCGACCATCAATCTTACCGTAACCGGTGACAACACCATCTCCGAGGATGCGTTGTTTATCCAGTCCAAAATCGCTGGAACGGTGTTTAACCAATTTACCAGTTTCTTCAAATGTCCCTTCATCCAGCAATACTTCCAGGCGTTCCCTGGCTGTCAACTTTCCTTTTTCATGTTGCTTCTGGATTCTCTTCTCTCCTCCACCTTTTAGCGCTTCTTCATTCAATTGCTCTAATTGGTTGATCTTGTCCTTCGTAGGGACCGAAAAAGAGGGGCCTTTGGGTTTTTCGTATTGCATAGGAATTATTGTTAGCCCAAAGATAGGGGCAAGTATCGACCTGTGAACAAGCTTCGGCACATCAGCTTGAGTATATTTTCTTCTTGACAAAGAAGGGTTAAACATTTGTTTATATCTTGCGCCGGTCAAAATTTGAAGGCTAATCAGCATTGAAAGTTGCGGTAATTGATATGGGAACCAATACTTTCCACTTGATCATTGCGAAGATCAATGCGGGAAAGTATGAGTTGATCCTCAGGGAAAGGCAAGCGGTTAAAATTGGCGAAAAAGGGATCAATGAAGGCTTTATTACGCCGGAGGCACATGCAAGGGCCATTCGTACGATGGTCGATTTCCGCAAAATGATTGATGCAGAGCAAGTTCAATTCGTACAGGCTACGGCGACAAGTGCTTTTCGAAATGCCAAAAATGGGGCAGAAATTGCCCAAAGTATTCTGGACAGAGCCAACATCAGACCCAATATCATCACGGGCATAGAAGAGGCTGAACTGATATATCAGGGTGTAAAAGAGGCGCTGGACATTGGTGTCGATCCAGCTCTGATCATGGACATAGGGGGCGGTAGCATCGAATTCATTATTGGCAATAATGATGAAATTTTATGGAAACAGAGTTTCGAGATCGGAGGGCAACGACTTTTTGAAAAATTTCACCGATCCGATCCCATATCTGATGAAGCTCGACTTGAATTGAAAGCTTACCTCAGTGACTCATTACATGAATTGATTGAAAAAGCCGGAGAATTCAAGCCAAAAGTACTCATAGGTTCTTCAGGTACTTTTGACACTTTAAGTGACATTTTTCTTCAAGCCAGCGGAAATATTCAAACAGGCACCTTCACCGAGCGTCCGCTGAGTACTGAGGGTTACATTAAAATACATCAGGAGCTGATCAAAAAAAGCAGAGAAGAACGACTTCAAATCCCTGGCATGATTGAGATGCGTGTAGACATGATCGTAGTGGCTTCCATTTTAGTCCATTTCGTAATGGAAACCCTCGATATTGATCGCATTCGCGTTTCGTCCTATGCATTGAAAGAAGGCCTTCTGCTTCAAATGGTTCAGACTCATCAGGGAGATCTATAGATAATGACGGTTAGTTACGATAGTTTATTCGAGTTTGCTCGATCTGTATTTATAAAAATTGGTTGTCCTGAAGAAGAAGCTTCTCTTGCAGCAAAAGTATTGGTCAGTGCGGACCTGAGGGGTATTGACTCGCATGGTATCGCCAGGCTTATTGGCTATTTGCGGCTGTTTGACAAAAAAAGAATCAACCCGACACCTTCGATCAAAATCGAACATGAAACTCCCAGTACAGGCGTGATGAATGGAGATGAAGGCCTGGGACTGGTGGTAGGACCACAAGCGATGGAGCTGGCCATTAAAAAAGCCAAACAAGTAGGAAGTGGCTGGGTAGCAGTGAAAAATTCCAATCATTTTGGAATTGCAGGATACCATGCCATGATGGCCCTCGAGGAAGATTGTATCGGATTCGCCATGACCAATGCAAGTCCATTGGTATCTCCAACTTTTGCCAATGATCGCCTCCTTGGTACCAATCCCATCGCATGTGCTATTCCAGCTGGAAAAGAGCTTCCTTTTGTTCTCGATATGGCGACTACCACCGCTGCCAATGGGAAACTGGAAGTCTTGCAACGTAAAGGCGACCAGGCCCCTTCTGGCTGGATCCAAAACAAAGAAGGGCAGCCCAGTACCGATCCTGGAGATGTGAAAGCGGGTGGTTCTCTCTTGCCACTGGGAGGAGATCGCGAGCACGGCTCGCATAAAGGTTATGGATTGGGCGCTATGGTTGATATCTTATCAGCAGTACTCTCTGGCGCCAATTACGGACCATGGGTACCTCCTTTTGTCGCCTTCCTCGATCCACCGAATGATCCGGTAGGTCAGGGAATCGGGCATTTTTTCGGTGCCATTCGCGTCGACGGTTTTCGCCCCGTTCAGGAATTCAAAGATCATATGGACAATTGGTTAAAGCGATTTCGTTCCGCCCAAACGGTGCCCGGTCAGGAAAAGGTGTTGATTCCCGGAGATCCGGAAAGAGAGATGGAGACTCACCGACGAGCGAACGGCATTGAATTATTACCCGCAGTGGTAAGAGACCTCAATTCACTCGAAGAAAGATTCAATTTGTCATTGTAGAAGTCCTCTCTCGGACCATACTCGAATTGAAGTTTGCCGTTTATTTCTTATCTTTCTGATTGATAATCGAGGAGTGTGGGAATTAGCGCCTACAGCCGAGTTATACCTACCTAACCACCATCATAGAGATGACAGATGGCATATTAGAACAAAAATGGCACTACTTTTTTAGCGTGCTGGATACTGATCGCAATGGGGTATTGCAACCTTCAGATTTTTTATTGGTAGCAGATCGAATCAGCGATTTGGTAACGTTCAACCATGCCGATCAAAAAACCAGCCTCTCGTCCAGATCGTACCGGCTTTTCATACAGATCACCACTGATATCGGAAAAGAAGAAACAACCTTAACCCGGGACGAATGGATTCAGTTTTTTAATAAAATCGTACTTTCCCGTCCATCCAGATACATTGCTACCACGGCACGATACATCTTTTCTTTGTTTGATCAGGATGGAGATGGCTATATATCCAGAGAGGAATATCTTGACATGATCCGCGCTTACGGACTGAACCTGGATGAAATTGAAGATAATTTTGCGTTATTGGACCTGGATGATGACGGCTTTATTTCCAAGTATGAAATGATCCAGGCCTTCGAAGCTTTCTTTCTAAGTAACAACCGTACCGATCCGGGAAACTGGATTTACGGTGACTGGAAAGAGATTTACATCAATTAATTAAAGAATCCAAGATCAATTCCACCTCTGATCACGATCGGACTGTTGTACGGTGAATTGGTTCCGTCATTATAAAGCAAATTGTAAAGGAAGATCACGTTGAAAGAAGCATTTCGTCCAATCGGTTGAGACATACCTCCGCCAACAAAAAAGCTATTGAAGTTCTCTCTTGCTGCCTCGCTGTTGGTCAGGGAAGGGTTGCTTACTTTGAAACTCAGGTATTCATATTCCGTGTACGCAAAGAATTTCTCATTGATCTGATATCGCACAAAAGGCCCAAAACCTAAGCTGTTTACACGGAAATTTGTTTGAGAAAATCGGGTATGCTGATAAGTAAATCTCATCCCAGGAGAAAGTCTATCGGTCAACTTATATCCGGCATAAGGTGAAACACTGTAACTCGTCACATTAGAATTTAGGTTTAACCCAACTCCACCTCCGACATATATTTTATCTGTAATGTTCCATTGTTGACTGAATGAAGAAAAAGCCAGCAATAAGAATGCTCCAAAAAATAGGGTTCGTTTCATCTGAATTCAGGATTGCTTAACAATTGGAAAGACCTTGCAAGAATCGTGCAAGTCATTTCATTTCCTCACTCTTCAACGACGATATAGACGTCCTCGTTCGGTTTTTGCATGAAATATTTCTCCCTTGCAATCTTTTCCAGGAGTTCATCATTGTTTAGCAGGGCATCCCGGTCTTCTTTTACTTCCTTGATCTTTTCCTGATAAAAGGTTTTGGCCTCCTCAAGTTCCGATTGTTGAGCACTTAGTTTGACCTGAGAAACAAAATCATTGGAATCAAAAAACACCATCCAGGCCACAAAGACGATGATGGTCAGCACGTAAAAATTCTTGAGGAAAGAAGGAATGCGATCGAAAATATTTTTCATGCCGCTATAAAGTTAAAAAAAAGAGCCGACTTACATCGGCTCTTATCTATTAATGCTTAGATGAGCCTACTTTGAAGGGTAATGTGCTACCTCTCCCAACTCCTCTTCAATTCGAAGTAATTGATTGTATTTAGCCATTCGATCCGATCTTGACAGTGAACCAGTCTTGATCTGCCCTGCATTCGTAGCAACGGCGATATCAGCGATAGTATTGTCTTCCGTCTCGCCTGATCGGTGAGAAACAACAGCAGTCCAGCCCGCTTTGTGAGCCATTTCAATGGCAGCAAGTGTTTCACTCAAAGTACCGATTTGATTTACTTTGATGAGAATAGAATTGCCACATTTCTCTTCGATCCCACGCTTCAGGAACTTCACGTTGGTCACCAACAGGTCATCACCAACGAGCTGGCACTTGTCACCGATTTTCTCGGTAAGTAATCTCCAGCCCTCCCAGTCATTTTCATCACAACCATCCTCGATACTATCGATTGGGTATTTTTCAGTCAAAGAAGCCAGGTAATCAACTTGCTCTTCAATAGATCGTACACTACCACTATCTCCTTCAAATTTCTTGTAATTGTATTTACCGTCCTCGAAGAATTCCGAAGAAGCACAATCCATAGCTATGGTAATGTCAGAACCCGCTTTGTAGCCCGCATTATCAATTGCTTTCAAAACGCTATCCAAAGCTTCTTCGGTACCACCCGTGAAATTCGGAGCAAATCCTCCTTCATCACCAACAGCCGTACTTAAGCCTTTGTCCTTCAATATCTTTTTCAGGTGATGGAAAACCTCCGCACCCATTCTCAATGCTTCAGAAAAGGTTGGGGCACCTACAGGGCGGATCATGAATTCCTGAAAAGCAATAGGTGCATCTGAATGAGAACCACCGTTGATGATATTCATCATGGGCACTGGTAAAGTATGCGCATTTACGCCTCCCAGATATCTGAACAATGACTGACCAGACTCTTCGGCAGCCGCTTTAGCCACTGCAAGCGATACGCCCAGAATGGCGTTTGCACCCAGCTTACTCTTGTTTTCCGTACCATCTAATTCGATCATCAGGTCATCAATCAACTTCTGATCCAGGGCCGAGTATCCGACAATCTCAGGAGCGATGATCTCATTCACGTTCTCAACAGCTTTGAGTACACCTTTGCCCAAGTATTTAGACTTGTCGCCATCTCTCAATTCAACGGCCTCATTCTCACCAGTAGAAGCTCCTGAAGGCACAGCCGCGCGGCCGAGCACGCCATTCTCAGTAACCACATCTACTTCAACAGTAGGATTTCCCCGCGAATCCAGAATCTGTCTGGCATGTACGCTTTCTATGATACTCATGATTTGTTTTCGGTTATTAGGTTTATAAAATCATCAAATAAGTAAGTAGAGTCATGTGGACCCGGCGAAGATTCGGGGTGATATTGTACAGAAAACGCCGGTTTGTCTAAGATCCGAAGACCTTCCACCGTATTATCATTGAGGTCAATGTGGGTCAATTCAGCTCGGCCAGACGATTCCAACTCTTCCATATTCACGGCAAATCCATGATTTTGAGAAGTGATCTCGCCAAGGCCTCTTTTTAAGTTTTTTACAGGGTGATTCAATCCCCTGTGTCCATGGTGCATTTTGTAGGTTCCAATACCCACCGCTCTTGCCAGGATCTGGTTCCCCAGGCAAATGCCAAAAGTAGGTTGATCGTCATCAAGTATGGCCTTCACCGTATCCACGGCATAATCCATAACACCTGGATCTCCAGGGCCATTAGACAAAAAGTAACCATCAGGATTCCAGGCTTTCAAATCTTCGTACGAAGTATTAGCAGGAAATACACGTACCTGGCAGTTTCGTTTGGCAAAGTTTTTAAGGATCGAACGTTTCACACCAAGGTCCAGGACAGCAATTCGATAACCATCCGCTTCTTCATTGAGGTCATAGGGCTCGGTAGTGGTCACTTTGGTAGAAAGCTCCAGCTGTTCCATATTGGGCACCGCAGCCAATTTGGCTTTCAAGGGCTCCAACTCATAGATCTCAGAAGAAATAATCGCGTTCATGGCTCCTGACTTACGCACGTGTCTCACAAGTTTCCTTGTATCTATTCCGGCAATCCCTACTGTATCGTGACGGGTAAGATAATCATTCAAAGACTCGTCGGAAGTCAGTCGGCTATGTCTTTGTGTAAACTCGTTGACCACTAACCCCTTGATCATAGGATGTTCTGATTCATCTTCTTCAGGATGAACGCCATAATTTCCAATATGAGCTGTGGTATTGATGATGATCTGGCCATAATAAGAAGGATCAGTGTAGATCTCCTGATAGCCGGTCATTCCCGTATTGAAACAAATCTCGCCACCTGATGTGCCGATTTTACCAATTGCATAGCCTTCAAAAAAAGAGCCATCTTCAAGCAATAGAACCGCTTTGATTCTTTCAGGACTTTGGTCGTGCTTCGTCATGGGGAGCAAAATTATAAAATAAATTGCCCACGGATAAGCATTAATTTATCACAACGATTGCAAGGGCTAAACCTGCCGGCAACGCCAAAACTGATCATCGTATTTTCGCGTGAATGGCAGGCAAATATGTTTCTCCCGATAGTCATTCAGTTCATACCATGTGTTGAACCCCGCGCCGGTAAATATTCGTTCAGCCACGGCATACCAATGTTGGGGATTTTCACCTGAAAGCCACGTAATTGCCCCTCCGGATTCAGTTTTTAAATCCGACAACACGACTATTGCCGGGTCCTTCAGTTCCATAGCAGCAAAATCCCTTGCGTGCTCTACAAGTACTTCCAGTTCACCCAGATCGCTGGTATGTACAACCAGCCAGACAGGCTTCCCCTCTTCTAATATTGGATGATTGACCCTAACATTCGATTTAAGGTAAGAAAGCGTTACCTCTGTTGTACGCTCACCATACTCATCCAGATACGCCTGATGTAATGGCTCCAACAATTCAAATCGAAAGACATTTCTGAACTTTAGTGGAGTTATGATCAATGGTGAATAAGTATCCCATGTAAGTCTCCTTGCCAGGAAATTTACTTCAGTGCCCATAAATAGCTCAGGTTGGAGTTCTCCCAATACACCTACTGGAAAAGTATCAATGTACCATGTCTTTATGGGAAAACCTGCAGCGATCTGACCAATAAAAGCCTGCAGGTGTTCTGCATTATGGTGTGCAGACTCAGGGACAATGATCAACTCTTCCTGACTAAAATAGGTAGCAGCTTTGGAATTAGATACGATGACCTTGATTGGTGAGCGGATGTCTTGTTGTTCAATAAAGCTCTTGATGCGGGAAAAATGTCCCCAACCGCCTCCTAATGCATAAAATGCTATCACTTGCCAGCTCTGATGACTTCAGAAGCCAAAACTATTCGTTCTCTCATCGGTATTTCCTCGATCAGCAGTATACCTGTCGCCAGAGAGTTTTTGAAATTCATTAGAAAATAACCTCCAGCTTTGAATCTGGGAGCCTGTTGATCGAACCGGATAGCATATTGCTCTTCGCCATCTTGCTTCACTTTCAATTTTCCGGAATCTGAAAAGGCAATTCTAAAAGCACTTGTCATCTCTTCATTATCACTCAATTTTAGATAACCATCATAAATCTTCATTTTCCATAACAGCTGTTCATTGGCATTTCGTAATTTGAAGCTGGCATCCCCATATTTTACAGCGAAAGTCATTTGATCACTGCCATCGAAATACTTTCTTTTCTCCGGTCTTTTGGCGATGCCGTAAAATTGCTCTCCCGAAAAATCCAACACAGTCTGCCTGTCATCAATTTTTACAGAAGCAATCAATTCATTTTGAAGCGAAGTGACGATGTATTCGCCTACCCCTACAGACTGCCCGAATGAAGAAACCGAGCACAAGATCAGGATGAATAGCAGGCTTGCGTTACTAGTGGATGTGTGATTTATAGTATTTGGTTTCATGTGACGATGTGTATGCATTCAAAATCTTCATTTTCAATTTTGCACCAAGAGACTTCCCCTGATCAGGGAGCTCAGCGAAATCATATAAGGCCCTGCGACAAGCATCGATATCTCCCACCTGAAATAACAGACCCTCTTCCTCTGAATCAATCATATCTTTCATGCCATCTACATTCGAGGCGATGATTGGGATACCCAAAGCTCCTGCTTCCAACATCACATTCGGCATGCCTTCATAAAAGGACGGGATCACTACGGCATCACAACACAAGTAATATTTAAGTAATTGATACCGATCCAGAAAATCGAGGTGCGTAAAACTAATTTCGGCTTCATTAAGGCCGGTTATAAAATGTTCGTCTAATTCTCCAATGAACAACAAATGCACTTTGGCACTCAAATTGGTTTTTCGAAAGGCCTCAATGAAAAAGTCTATGCCTTTTTTAGCCTTCAATTGACCGAATAACCCAAAACAAAGTTCCGAATTTCGTTCGGACCTCCATTGATCTGCAAAGTCTCGTTCACTTAAGGTAGGTTCCCAGGACGAAAGGTCAATTCCATTTGGCACGAAGTGAACATTCACCTCCGGAAGCCACTTCGTTAGTTTCCAAACTTTTTCCTGAGTAACTGAAAACACAATGGCCGACTCTTTCAACGCATATTCCAGCATTTCCCTCTTCCTGGGGGTAAAAATGGACGTGTCAAAATCATTTCCTCTTAAAAAAGTCAATAGTCTCGTATCCATCCATCGGGCAAACAAAGGGGCACCGATCATGGACAAGTAGCCACCAAATGCCACTACATAATCAAAAGAACCCAGGGTTTTGATATAAGACCAGGCAACATTGAGGGTATGGGATTCACTTTCAACGTGGGTAATAGCCGTTTTTCCACCGCCTTGCTGCTGGATTCGTGTTAATCTTATGGTTTGAGCCGTAAAATGAATGATCTCAATTTCAAACCCCTCCCCTCTCAGGCCTCCTACGATGCGGTCGCAAGACTGGGCCATTCCACCTCGTTGTGGTGGGAAGTTTTCCGTAAGCCAAAGTAGTCTCACTAACTATCGAACACTGAATTTTCTTCCTCCTCGTAGGACATCTCCGTGCCGTCCTGATAATCAACGGAATCATAGTCATAATGATCGAAATAACCTCCATACCACACATAAGGAGCCATATAAACGCCATCGTCTTCCTGAGATTCCCGACCTTCTCCCTGATGTTCTCGCTGTGCTTGCTCATCCAGTGGAGTGAATTGAGCATAAACTGATTGGATGGCGGCAAAAAACTCGCGATTTGAAAGCTCGTTCTCGCCTATGTGCTTGATTTTAATCTTCTTCTTTGCTTCGTAGTGATCCGCCTTTTCCTGGACTTCCAAATCTCTCTCCTCCGAACCATTCCACGCGTACTTAGCTTTAGGGAGCAACATTTTGATCAGGATCTGGTTAGTGGTCTTTGTTTTGGACTTCCATTTGGTCTTACCGCTCATACTAGTTGTGGTCCATTTCTGATCGCGCAATTCATCCTGCACTCCAAACTGTAACTTGACTTCATCTAACAGCTGGACCCTGCCCAGCATATAAATAGCCGTGTACAAGCTTTGCTTCCTGACACCCACTTTACTTTTCACTGGTTCATGATTTCTGATGTCATGAAAATCCAGAGTCGCTGCTAAACGGGCTTCAGGTCCGGCCTTTTCTCTTAACACCTGAAGCACAGGCACGAAAAACAACCTTAGATAATTGCTGATGTCATTCTTTTTCAGCCGAAATCTTCTATAGAACAGAACAATAGCAATAATGATAAACACCCCGATCCCAAACGGATAATAGGGTTCATCAAGGTTTACCGTCAGGAGGATAAAAACAAAGGCGAAGAATAAACAGAAAATTGCCCAGCTTTTCAGGTTGGATCGTTTCTCATCACCAAGCTTGTCCAACACTGAAATTCCCGCAAAAAAAACAATCCAGTCCTTGATCTTGCGGGTGTCACTTATGGTTTTGTGTTGATAAAACTGTTTTTGCTCTTCGGTTAGAGAGGCGATGACGTTCTTGGCTTTAGTCATTGATTCTATAATGTGTCGGTCATAAGCAATTTATCATAAAACTTAGATAATTGCGCATCTACCTTTTCCCAAGTATAGTACTCCTTAAACTTCTTCGTGGCTTGGGTAGCGAGTGCGTGTCCACGCTCCGGGTAGTCCACCTGGAATCGTATAGCGCGAGCCAGGTCTGCTGGCCGATCCGCTCTTACCAGTTTGGCCTCTTTAGTATCGACAACAATTTCTTCTATAACCGGAAGCCTGGAAGCAATTATAGGAGCACCACTTGCCATGCTTTCAAATACTTTCAACGGTGAACAGCCTTGCTCCAGATTTCGACTGCATTCCGTAAGTGGCACAAGACTGGCTTGTGCTTTTCCCAGAACACCAAATAGTTGCTTTTTCGTCAACTGATATTTCCACACAATTTGATCCTCCAGTCCTAGTCGCCTAATTAGCCGGTAGTAAGGTCTGGCTAATTTTTCTTTGTGTGAGCTACAAATCACTAATTTCAGCTCCGGTTTATCTGCCAGATATTGCATCGCTTTGATCGCTACCTCTACTCCCTGCCAGGATTGTAGGGCCCCAAAATAAACTACGTACTTCTCAGGAATCCTTCTTGGCATGGTAGTCCTTTTCGGAATTTCAGCTCCATTCGGAATTACGTGGATCTTTTCAGCTTCAATTTTTCTATTGATTAAATGCGTTTTGATCACTTCGGAAGGACATACGATATAATTGCTCCCCTTCAGGCACTCCAATTCAAGGTTCTCCAACTTTTTCAGGGTATCCTTTCCTATATGCTTGAATCGATACGGTAGTTCAACAGAAGGAAGGCCATTGACTTCAAATATCTTCGTAAGGTGGGGACGTGCAAGTAATGGAAGGCCACTCCAAACATCACGAAACTGAGCCACCCTAAGTTGCTTTTCATTTGCTACTCTCTCTTCTATCCAATTAGAATACGCTTCCGCTCGCTTTAAAAAATTACTCTCTGTTATCTCGAATTGTTGATGCCGGCGTTTACCCGATACTCGTTTCCGACGTTGCCTGGCTAAAGTCAACATCAGTGTATGTCCCATTGTTTCACTCAGCACTTTCGAGGCTTTCTCCATATGAATGAAAGAACCTTTGTAAGAAGGAAACGGGTCGTAAGCTGCGTATAAGGAGCGATAGATCTTTTTCAAGTGGATCGTTGGTGAGGTAAGGGCATAAAAAAAGGGAACAAGATAACCTGTTCCCTTCTTATATTATTCAGTGACTCTTAAATCACTCTCCTTCTTTTTTGTCTTCTCCTTCTGCATCATCAGATGTTTCCGGAGCTTCGTCAGCAGCCTCTGCAGCAGGTGCCTCTTCTTCAGCAGCAACTTCTTCCACTACATCTTCAGTTTCAGTCGCATCTTCCTCTACCACTTCCGCCTCAGGTGCTTCTTCTACTACCACCGCATCTTCAACCGTATCAGTAGCTTCTTCTTTCTTCTTTCCTGAACCGCGTCGAGATCTTCTCGTTTTGGTTTTGGCAGGAGCTTTTTCTTCCAACATCAACTCATTGAAGTCTACCAACTCCATCACACACATCTCGGCATTGTCACCTAATCTGGCACCCAATTTCAAGATTCTTGTGTATCCACCAGGTCTTGAAGCTACTTTCTCAGCTACGTTAGAGAATAACTCCGTTACACTCTCTTTATCTTGTAGGTAAGAGAAAACTACTCTTCTTGAGTGAGTGGTATCACTCTTCGCCTTGGTGATCAAAGGCTCGATGTACTTTCTTAAAGCTTTTGCTTTTGCTACGGTCGTGTTGATCCGCTTGTGCTTGATCAACGAGGAGGCCATATTTGATAGCATGGCACTTCTGTGAGAAGCCGTTCTCCCCAAGTGATTGAATTTCTTCCCGTGTCTCATTATTCCTCGTCCAGTTTATATTTTGAAAGATCCATACCGAAAGTCAGACCTTTATCCGCTACTAATTGTTCCAATTCCGCCAGAGACTTCTTACCGAAGTTTCTGAATTTCATCATATCAGAGATTTCCAATGAAACGAGATCGCCCAGGCTTCGTACGTCAGCTGCTTTCAGGCAGTTGTAAGCACGAACAGATAGATCAAGATCATTAAGCGAGCTCTTGAGTAATTTCCTCATATGAAGCAACTCCTCATCAACTTGCTCTGGCTCACCTTTCTCCTGTGTCTCAAGGATCATGTTCTGATCTGAGAACAACATGAAGTGCTGAATCAAAATATTAGCGGCACCTTTCAATGCATTTTCAGGGTGAATTGAGCCGTCTGTTTCTATGTCAATGATCAATTGCTCATAGTCAGTCTTTTGCTCAACCCTGGTATTTTCAACGCTGTACTTTACGTTTTTGATTGGCGTAAAGATCGAATCGATCGCAATAGAGCCAAAGTTTTGTTCAGCAGGCTTGTTTTCTTCAGCCGGAACGTAGCCTCTACCTTTCTCGATGGTAAGCTCCATCTCAAACTGAGCAGAATCATCCAGATTACAGATGACATGATCAGGGTTCAGGATCTCGAAAGAAGTAGTAACACCAGCAAGGTCTCCGGCTGTCAATTGCGTCTTGTTCGAAACAGATACAGTAATGGTATTATCAACAACATCTGTGATCTTCTTGAAACGAACCATTTTCAGGTTCAAGATGATCTCAGTAACATCCTCTACTACTCCTTCAATTGAAGAGAATTCGTGCAATACACCTGGGATCTTAACTCCAGTAATTGCGTATCCTTCCAATGAAGAAAGGAGAATTCTTCTTAAAGCATTACCAACTGTTACTCCGTATCCTTTTTCTAATGGTTTGAAAGTAAACAGACCGTGAAAATCGTCTGCCTTCTCCATAACCACTTTCTCCGGCATTTGAAATGCTAGAATAGACATATCCTTAGGAATTAAATATTGTTAATAATTATTACTTAGAGTACAATTCGACGATCAACTGCTCTTTGATGTTCTCAGGAATTTCTTCCCTTGAAGGAGCATTCAGGTATTTACCCAAAAGATCAGTCGGATTCCACTCTAGCCACGAGTATTTCTGTGCTCCATGCGCTGCTAAGCTATTGGACACAACTTCCAGTGACTTTGATTTTTCACGTACACCAATTACGTCATTGGCACGCAATGAAACAGAAGGAATATTTACGATCTCTCCGTTTACAGTGATGTGCTTGTGTAGTACCAGCTGACGTGCGGCTCTTCGTGTAGGAGCAATTCCTAAACGATAAACCGTGTTGTCAAGTCTTGACTCCAACAACTGGAGCAATACTTCACCAGTAATACCACTCTTTCTTGACGCCTTCTGAAAGATATTAGAGAATTGTCGCTCTAATACGCCATAAGTGTACTTGGCCTTCTGCTTTTCTGCAAGCTGTATTGCATATTCAGATTGCTTCTTTCTTCTTCCACGACCATGCTGACCTGGAGGATAAGCCTTCTTTTGAAGTGCTTTGCTAGGCCCAAAAATGGGTTCGTTGAATTTCCTGGCAATCTTGGTTTTCGGCCCGGTGTATCTAGCCATATCTTTCTCTTATATAACCTTTAAACTCTTCTTCTTTTTGGTGGTCGACATCCATTGTGAGGAAGCGGTGTAACATCTTTGATCATTGTCACATCAATTCCAATATTCTGGATGGTTCTGATCGCAGACTCTCGTCCTGCACCAGGGCCTTTTACGAATACCTCTACCTTTCTCAATCCCAAATCGTAAGCTGCCTGAGCGCAATCCTGCGCCGCTACCTGAGCCGCATAAGGCGTGTTCTTCTTAGAACCTTTGAATCCTTTTTTTCCAGCGGATGCCCAAGAGATCACCTGACCCTGAAGATTGGTCATAGAAATGATGATGTTGTTGAAGGTTGCCTGAATGTGTGCCTGCCCCTGAGGCTCTACAACCACAACTCTCTTCTTCGCTTTATCTTTTCTTTTCTGAGCCATGCTTAACTATTATTTAGTCGCTTTCTTCTTGTTAGCAACTGTTTTTCTACGTCCCTTTCTGGTTCGGGAATTATTCTTGGTACGCTGACCTCTCAAAGGAAGTCCTTTTCTGTGTCTCAAACCTCGGTAGCACCCGATATCCATCAATCGTTTGATGCTCAGTTGCACTTCAGACTTAAGTACACCTTCCACCTTGTAGTTTTCTGCGATGATGGCACGGATCTTTCCTGCCTCTTCTTCAGTCCACTCGTGGATCTTTTTGTTTGGATCAACCCCAGCTTCTGCAAGGATACTTTGGGCACTACTTTTACCTATTCCGAAAATGTAGGTAAGGCCTATTTCACCCCTTTTGTTATCTGGCACATCTACGCCTGCGATTCTAGCCATGTCTTATCCTTGTCTTTGTTTAAACTTTGGGTTTTTCTTATTGATCACGTAAAGCTTACCCTTGCGTCGGATAACCTTGCAATCTGCACTTCTCTTCTTGATGGATGCTCTAACTTTCATTTTTCAGTTTCTTTTAGACCTGTTGGCAGTTTTACCTTCCTCAAGGGCTTATTTATATCTATATACAATCCTTCCTTTGGTCAGATCGTAAGGAGACATTTCTAATTTAACTTTATCTCCTGGCAAGATCTTGATGTAGTGCATCCTCATCTTACCCGAGATATGTGCGATCACTTCGTGACCGTTTTCTAACTCGACGCGAAACATTGCATTGGACAAAGCCTCTACAATTTTACCATCTTGCTCTATGGATTGCTGCTTTGCCATTATGCTACTGCCGCGTTTTGAGTTCTACCTTTTACTTTTCCTGATTTCATCATTCCTTCATAGTGTCTCATCAGCAGGTAACTTTCTATCTGCTGGAGTGTATCAAGGATTACACCTACCATGATCAACAAAGAAGTTCCACCGTAGAAAGTAGCAAAATCTCTGCTGACGCCCGCAATGATTGCGAAGGCAGGAAGTATGGCGATTACCGCCAGGAAAATGGATCCAGGTAACGTCACCCGGGATAATACCCTATCAATAAATTCAGATGTTTGCTTCCCAGGTTTTACACCAGGAATGAAACCACCATTCCTTTTCATATCATCCGCAATCTGACTTGGGTTGATCGTAATAGCCGTGTAGAAGAAGGTGAAAAGGATGATCAGGGTACCAAAAGCCACATTATACTGCCACGTCTCAATTTGAGAGAAAGTGGTGGCAATGTAGCTCGCCGTATCACTGCTATCAGCCCAATATCCCGCTACCATTGAAGGCAGGAACATTAAAGATTGTGCAAAGATGATCGGCATTACGCCTGCTGAATTTACTTTCAAAGGAATGTATTGTCTTTGACCTCCGTACACCTTATTACCAACAACTTGCTTAGCATACTGAACCGGAATTCTTCGAATCGCCTGTGTCAATGCTACAGTAACCAGTACTACGAAGAATAGCGCTACAAGCTCGATTACGAGAATCAACGCTTGACTTAAACCTCGTGATAAAGCTTCTGCAACGATACTGGCAGGGAATCTTGAAATGATACCGATCATAATCAGCATCGAAATTCCATTTCCGATCCCTTTGTCAGTAATTTTCTCTCCTAACCACATGCAGAAGATTGTTCCTGAAGTTAGGATGATCACCGCAGAGATCTTGAAGAAGAAAGGGTTTGCTACCACGATCGCTTCTGGTGGAATCGTGGTTAAGTAACCGAACGATTGCGCCAAACAGATAAAGATCGTAAGTACCCGTGTGATTTGATTGATTTTCTTTCGACCACTATCACCTTCTTTTTGAAGTCTCTGGAAATAAGGAACAGCTACGGTCATCAACTGCAATACGATAGATGCAGAGATGTAAGGCATGATCCCCAAACCGAAGATAGAAGCCTTCAAAAAAGCTCCTCCAAGGAAAGTGTTCAACAAACCGAATATGCCTTCAGCAGAGGCATTCAATTTAGAAGGATCAACTCCGGGAAGAGTCACAAAGGACCCCAGTCTGAAAATAATAAGAAATCCTAAGGTGTTTAGGATTTTCATTTTCAGCTCCTCAATGGAGAAGATGTTTTTTATGGTCTGAAAAAATCTTTTCATCTACTCTTCAATGGTAATGGTTCCACCAGCTTTCTCAATTGCCGCTTTTGCAGACTCTGAAAATTTGTTGGCAGTGATTGTCAATGCAGCAGTCAGCTCTCCTCTTCCCAAGATTTTGATCACATCGTTAGATCCTGCTAAACCATTTTCTTTCAAAACAGTCGTACTGATCTCAGTGATCCCTTTGTCCTCGTTCAATTTCTGGAGCGTATCAAGGTTGATAGGCTTCATCACAACTTTATTGTTGTTCTTGAATCCGAACTTAGGAACTCGTCTTTGAAGTGGCATTTGACCACCTTCAAAACCAATCTTTCTGGAGTAACCTGAACGAGACTTAGCACCTTTGTGACCTCTTGTAGAGGTACCGCCTCTACCAGATCCCTGGCCTCTACCAATTCTCTTTCGACTTTTAGTCGATCCTTGTGCGGGCTTTAATGTTTCTAGTCTCATCTTATAGTTCTTTTACCTCAATGAGGTGAGCTACTGTATCAATCATCCCCTGAATCTGAGGATTTAATTCTTTTTCTACGGTCCGGTTAATTTTACCCAGTCCTAAAGCTTGAATAGTACGTCTTTGGTTAGTAGGACGCTTGATCGTGCTACGCACTTGTGTAATTGCTACTTTCGCCATAACTCTTACCCGTTAAAAACTTTATCAAGTGTAACACCTCTTTGCTTCGCTACAGACCAGGGATCTCTCATCCTGTTCAACGCGTCGAAAGTTGCTTTTACCACATTGTGTGGATTTGAAGAACCTTTCGATTTTGCAAGTACATCATGAATACCAGCGCTCTCCAGTACAGCACGCATCGCACCACCTGCAATTACACCGGTACCCGCAGAAGCAGGCTTCAATAATACGAGCCCACCACCGAACTTACCAAGCGCCTCGTGAGGAACCGTACCTTTCAATACAGGCACCCTTACCAGGTTTTTCTTAGCATCGTCGATACCTTTTGTGATCGCATCAGTTACCTCATTGGCTTTACCAAGTCCGTATCCTACTACTCCGTGACCGTCACCGACCACTACAATAGCAGAGAAACTAAATCTTCGACCTCCTTTTACAACTTTTGCTACTCGCTTGATTGCTACAACCTTCTCTTTAAGGTCAATCTCACTCGCCTTCACGGCTTTTATGTTGCTTTTCGACATATCCGACTTAGAATTTTAGGCCTCCTTCACGTGCTCCGTCAGCCAATGCTTTAATTTTTCCGTGATAAGGATATCCATTACGATCAAAAACAACTTTCTCCACGTTAGCACCTTTTGCTTTCTCAGCAAGGGCTTTTCCAACCTCTTTGGATACTTCAATGTTCACTCCTGTCTTCCCGATCTCAACCGAGGAAGAAGAAGTAAGGGTAGTACCCGTTACGTCATCAATGATCTGTGCGTAAATCGCCTTATTACTTTTAAAAACTGAGATTCTTGGAATTGCTGCAGTGCCAGAGATTTTAGCTCTGATACCTCTTTTAATCCGCGTTCTTCTTTCAGTTTTAGAAATTGCCATCTCTTAAGATTATTTAGCTGCAGTTTTACCTGCTTTCCTTCTAATTTGCTCACCAACGAATCGAATACCTTTTCCTTTGTAAGGTTCGATCTTTCTGAGAGATCTCAACTTAGCTGCCATTTGGCCAACCAATTGTTTATCCGCTCCCTCTAACGATACGACAGGGTTCTTACCTTTTTCAGTAACCGCCGTAGCTTTTACTTCAGGTGGAACCGCCATATATATACTGTGAGAGTATCCGAGGTTCAACTCCAATACATTACCCTGTATAGCGGCCTTGTATCCAACACCTACTAATTCAAGGTCCTTTTTGTATCCGTTGCTTACACCTTCGACCATGTTATTGATCAAAGAACGATACAGGCCATGAAGTGCCTTATGTCTTTTTTGTTCAGTAGGTCTTGCGACAACTACTTTACCATCTTCAACACTGGCAGTGATCTCAACGCCAATGTCCTGGCTTAATTCACCTTTAGGGCCCTTTACGCTTACGTTACCACCTTTGATGTCAACGGTGACGCCAGCGGGTATATTTACGGGTGCTTTTCCTATCCTTGACATGACTATTGATTAATAAACGTAACAGAGAACTTCACCACCCACATGTTCACGTCTAGCTTCCTTGTCAGAAAGTACTCCTTTCGAAGTAGACAAAACCGCTATACCTAAACCATTCAATACGCGTGGCAATTCGTTTGCATTGGCGTATTTTCTAAGACCAGGTGTACTGATTCTCTGCAACTTAGTGATCGCAGATTGTTTCGTTTGAGGATTATAACGTAAGGCAATTTTGATTACCCCTTGTTTTCCATCGTCCTCCACTTTAAAGTTTTGGATATAACCCTTGTCACGAAGTACACGGCTGATCTCCTTCTTCAAATTTGAAGCAGGGACCTCAACCACGCGATGGTTCGCTTTTATGGCATTTCTCAGCCTTGTCAAGTAGTCTCCTATGGGATCTGTTACCATAATATTTTCTTTTGCCCCTCAAAAAGGGGTGCAAAGTTAGTTATTGATAATTTTATTGGAAAGAAAAAGTAAAAAAGTTTACCAGCTTGCCTTGGTCACCCCTGGGATCTTGCCCTCGGACGCCATTTCTCTGAAGGTAACCCTGGAAATTCCAAACTTTCTCATGTAACCCTTCGGTCTACCGGTAAGCTTGCATCGGTTGTGCAATCTTACTTTTGAAGAGTTTCTTGGAAGTTTGTCCAGACCTTCATAGTCACCCGCCTCTTTCAAAGCTTTACGCTTTGCAGCATAACGAGCAACTAGCTTTTCTCTTTTTCTTTCTCTGGCTTTTACTGCTTCTCTGGCCATGGCTTAATCTTGATTCTGGTTTTTATTGACAAAAGGCATTCCGAATGCTCGCAACAAGGCCAGGCTCTCTTCATCTGAACCCGCACTCGTGACGAATGTGATGTCCATACCTGAGATACGGTTTACCTTGTCAATACTGATCTCCGGGAAAATGATTTGCTCTTCTACACCTAAAGTATAGTTTCCTCGGCCATCGAAACCTTTTTCTTTGATACCCCGGAAGTCTCTTACCCGGGGAAGTGCGACAGTCATCAATCTGTCAAGGAATTCGTACATGCGATCTCCTCGAAGGGTAACTCTTGCACCGATAGGCATTCCTTCTCTCAACTTAAAGTTAGAGACGGATTTCTTAGCTTTAGTAGGGACAGCTTTCTGACCTGAAATCAAAGTCAGTTCGTCAACCCCAACGTCTATCAATTTCTTATCTGCCACTGCAGCACCTATTCCCTTGTTGATCGCGATTTTCTCGATCTTGGGAACCTGCATCACAGATTTGTATTGAAACTTATCTTTCAATGCCGGAACGATCTCCGACAGATACATATCTTTTAATCTTGGATTAGCCATTGTCAGAAACAGATATAAATTGTCCGGATTTCTTAGCATAGCGCTGCAGCTTTCCATCATCATTTAGCTTTCTACCAATTCTGGTAGGCTCGCCAGTAGAAGGGTCAACCACCATCAGGTTACTGATGTGCACTGCTGCTTCTGTATTTTGAATACCTCCTTCAGGGTTGTTCGCAGAGGGCTTAACATGCTTGGTTACCATGTTCACTCCTTCAACGATAGCTCTGTTCTTGCCCAAGAAGATCTCGAGGACTTTTCCCGTAGAGCCTTTATCATTCCCGGCGATCACTTTTACCGTATCGCCTTTTCGGATGTGTGTTTTTACTTGTCCCATCGTTTAAAGTACTTCAGGTGCCAGTGAAACAATTTTCATAAACTGCTTTTCTCTTAACTCACGGGCTACAGGGCCGAAGATCCTCGTTCCTCTTGGCTCGTTGTTTGTGTTAAGCAAAACAGCTGCATTATCATCAAAGCGGATGTAAGACCCATCCTTACGACGAATTTCTTTCTTCGTTCGAACGACCACTGCTTTCGAGACAGTTCCTTTCTTCAGTGAACTGGAAGAAGACGCTGACTTTACAGATACTACTATCGTATCACCGATAGAAGCATATCTTTTCTTGGTACCACCAAGTACCCTGATGCAGAGAACCTCTTTTGCTCCGGAGTTATCCGCTACACTTAATCTTGATTCTTGCTGGATCATTACTTCGCTCTTTCAATGATTTCTACCAATCTCCACCTTTTGTTTTTACTCAAAGGTCGAGTTTCCATAAGTCGAACTGTATCTCCAATGTTACAGTCGTTGTTCTCGTCGTGGGCAGTAAGTTTCGAGGTTTTTCGAATGAATTTCCCGTAAATAGGATGCTTCTCTCTTCTTTCCACCGTCACAGTAATGGTTTTTTGCATCTTGTTGCTAACCACCTGCCCAACTCGTTCTTTTCTTAGATTTCTTTCCATCAATCCGCTTGTTGATTTTTCTTATTGGACAATTCAGTCTGCAACCTTGCGATCAGCCTTCTTGACTCTCTGATCTTCATGGGATTCTCAATGGGAGTCACTGCATGTGCAAACTTTAGCTTATTATAATTCTCTTGCTCCACAACCACTTTGTTCTGGAGTTCTTCAAGAGTTAATGCTCTAATTTCAGAATTTTTCATCCTTGATAATCTCTACGGACAACAAACTTTGTACTGATAGGTAACTTTTGAGCCGCAAGTCTCAAGGCTTCGTTTGCAAGCTCTACACTTACTCCTGATGCTTCGAACAAGATGGTACCTGGCTTTACAGTAGCTACCCAGTATTCTGGAGCTCCTTTACCTTTACCCATCCTTACTTCAGCAGGCTTTTTGGTTACTGGTTTGTCAGGGAAAATTCGAATCCAAACTTGCCCTTCCCTTTTCATGGCTCTGGTCATCGCGATACGAGCTGCCTCAATCTGCCGGCTGGTAATCCAACCTGGCTCCAAAGACTTGATACCGAAAGTTCCGAATGCCAATGTATGACCTCTTTGCGCAAGACCTTTAACGCGGCCTTTTTGCTTTTTTCTAAATTTTGTTCTTTTAGGCTGTAACATTTCCTAAACTTTTCGTCTGTTATCGCTTCCTTTTAGGTCCGTCACCTCTTCTTCTACGAGAAGCTCCGGGCCCGCCAGAGTTGCTGTTATTACCCATTCCAACATTAGGAGAAAGATCTCTCTTACCGAATACCTCTCCTTTAAAAATCCACACTTTGATACCGATCTTTCCGTATACTGTCTGTGCTTCAGATACAGCATAGTCAATATCAGCTCTCAAAGTATGCAATGGAATTCTGCCTTCTTTGTACTGCTCAGTTCTTGCCATCTCAGCTCCACCGAGACGACCGGAACATTTGATCTTGATACCTTGAGCACCGACTCTCATAGAAGAGGCAATGGCTTGTTTCATCGCTCTACGATAAGAGATTCTGGCTCGCAATTGCTGGGCGATAGACTCACCTACCAATACCGCGTCCAACTCAGGTCGTTTGATCTCGAAGATGTTGATCTGCAGGTCTTTTCCCGTGATCTTCTTCAACTCTTCTTTGATCTTATCTACTTCTGCTCCCCCTTTACCAATTACAACACCCGGTCGGGCCGTATGAATGGTAAGGGTGATTCTTTTCAAAGTACGCTCAATGACAACTTTTGAAATACCACCTTTTGGAATCCTTGCCTTGATGTACTCTCGTATCTTATGGTCTTCAACGATTTTGTCGGAAAAGTCTTTTCCGCCGAACCAGTTAGAGTCCCATCCTTTGACGATACCTAATCTAAATCCTACAGGGTTTACCTTTTGTCCCATCGTTTACTCGTTTTCGTTTTCGTTTGAAATTGTACTGTTTTCCGCGTTTCGATCTGCCACCACGATCGTGATGTGATTGGATCTTTTACGGATACGATGAGCTCGTCCCTGAGGAGCAGTTCTAAGCCTTTTCAAAATTCGTGCACTGTCTACGAAGATCTCTTTCACGTAAAGGTCAGCTTCTTCGATTTTCACTCCTTCATTCTGTTGTTGCCAGTCGGCAATGGCAGTCAAAAGAAGTTTCTCCAAGGTATTGGATGCATGCTTGTGATCGAACTTCAAAATGTTCAATGCTACATTCACCCGCTCGCCACGGATCATGTCAGCTACCAATCTCATCTTTCGCGGAGCAGTGGGGATATTTCTTAATGACGCTTTTACATCACCAAGTTTACCCGCATTGGCTTCTTTCCACTCTTTCTGAGCTTCTTTCTCAAGTCTGATTCTTACAGACTTCTTGACTTTGGTCTGTTCAGTAGCTTCCATTATCTTCTACCTTTATCTTTTTTGGCAATGTGACCCCTAAAGTTTCTGGTTGGCGCAAACTCACCGAGCTTGTGACCTACCATGTTTTCTGTGATGAAAACAGGGATAAACTTATTGCCATTGTGAACAGCAAACGTATGACCTACGAAATCAGGAGAGATCATAGATCTCCTAGACCATGTCTTGATGACAGTCTTTTTTCCAGACTCGTTGATGGCATCAACTTTCTTCTCCAGTCTGAAATCTATGTAGGGTCCCTTTTTAAGCGATCTTGCCATTATTTCCTTTTGCTTACAATGAATTTATCTGAGTACTTGTTCGGCTTACGGGTTTTCTCCCCTTTCGCGTATCTGCCGTTTCGAGATCTTGGGTGACCTCCGGATGAACGTCCTTCACCACCACCCATTGGGTGATCAACAGGGTTCATTGCAACACCTCTTACTCGAGGACGTTTTCCAAGCCATCTGTTTCGTCCGGCTTTACCCAGTCTTACGTTCATATGATCCGTATTGCTAACCGTACCAATGGTAGCGTAGCAAGTGATCAATACCATCCTCATTTCACCTGAAGGCAATTTGAGTGTAGCATATTTACCTTCTCTCGCCACAATCTGAGCATAAGAACCTGCACTTCGTGCCATGGCTCCACCTTTACCAGGCTTCAACTCGATATTGTGGATGATCGTACCCAAAGGAATATTTCCAAGAGGCAATGCATTTCCCAGTTCAGGAGCAGCTTTTGGTCCCGAAAGCAATTTGGTGCCTACTTCCAGGCCATTAGGAGCCAGGATGTATCTTTTCTCACCGTCCGCATAATGAAGTAGGGCGATTCGAGCTGTACGTCCCGGATCATACTCAATAGAGTGAACTGTAGCAGGGATGCCTTCTTTATTTCTTTTGAAGTCAATCTCTCTAAGTTTCTTCTTATGACCGCCGCCTACATTGCGAACCGTCATTCTCCCTTGATTATTCCTACCCCCCTTGCTTTTATGCGATCTGATCAGCGACTTCTCTGGTTTGTCCGATGTTACGTCATCAAAGACAGGAGCTATCCTAAATCGCTGACCCGGCGTGGTTGGTCTTAGTTTCTTAACCGCCATTATCTATTATATTTCGCTATAAAAATCAATGATGTCCCCGTCAGCAACTTTCACAATCGCCTTCTTATAGATAGGTGTGCTTCCGTTAATTACGCCTGACTTGGTATATCTGGACTTACTTTTCCCCGGATGAATCATGGTATTGACATCCTCTACCGTTACTCCGTAGGTCTTTTCGACCTCTTTCTTGATCTCTACTTTATTTGCGCTCTTAGCAACTACGAAACCATACTTGCCATGCTCATTCAAAGCAGAAAATTTCTCAGTAACGAGTGGTCTGATTAGAACTCCCATTTCTCTTAGTTCAACCGGTTAGTTAGTGTTTCTACTGAACTTTCGAAGAATACGAGAAAGTCAGTATTGATCAAATCATATGTATTGATCTCATCGATTGAGATCACTTTTGCATTCGGAATATTTCTGCTAGAAAGCGAAACATTCTTGTTCTCGGTACCTACGACGAAAAGCGCTTTATCACCACCGATGGACAATTTGTCTAAGATGCCAGCGAATTCTTTGGTTTTAGGGGCTTCCATTGTGAAGTCCTCTAAAACTTTCACCTGATTGTCCTTGATCTTCTGTGCTACAACAGATTTTCGAGCAAGACGCTTTACTTTCTTGTTGAGTTTGAAGCCAAAATCACGTGGTTTAGGGCCGAAGATCGTTCCTCCACCCCGGAAGATTGGGTTTTTCAAAGAACCTGCACGTGCTGTACCGGTACCTTTTTGCTTCTTGATCTTTCGTGTAGATCCTGCGATTTCGTTTCTTTCTTTCGTCTTAGCCGTTCCCTGACGCTGATTAGCAAGGTATTGCTTCACATCCAGGTATACTGCATGACTATTAGGGTCGATACCAAAAATCTCGTCCTTGAACTCAATCTCTCTGCCGGTATCTTCTCCGTTCGAATTAATTACTGCTAATTTCATGATTACTTTTCCAGTATTACGAAAGAGTTTTTTGCACCAGGAATGGAACCACTCACCAGCAACAAATTCTTCTCGGGATAAATTTTCATTACTTTCAGGTTCAAGACTTTGACCCTGTTTCCTCCCGTACGACCCGCCATTTTCAATCCTTTGAAAACACGAGCAGGGAAAGAACATGCACCAATCGCACCAGGTGCTCTCAACCTGTTATGCTGACCGTGCGTACTTTGACCAACACCACCGAAACCGTGTCTCTTTACAACTCCCTGGAATCCTTTACCTTTTGAGGTACCGATGGCATCAACGAAATCATTTTCGGAAAACACCTCTTCAGCAGTGATGGTGTTTCCTAATACAACCTTGTCAGCGAACTCATCTCTAAACTTCCTAAACTCCACCACTTTTTGCTTAGGTGTAGTTTTGGCTTTAGCGAAGTGTCCTTTCAACGCTTTAGGTGTATTTTTCTCCTTTCGTTCGCCATAGGCAAGCTGCACAGCTCTATAGCCGTCAGTTTCCAGATTCTTTACTTGCGTAACGACACAGGGTCCCGCTTCAACGACCGTACAGGCAATATTTTTACCCGCCTCGTTGTAAATGCTGGTCATACCAATTTTTTTTCCAATTATTCCAGGCATTCTGCGTTTTATTATTAATTAAACCCCTCTATTTCCATTTTCGGAAAAGGACTGCAAAGATAGCAATTCCTCAACCTAAACCAAATCTTTGGCTCGTCTTTCGACACAAAAAAAGAACCAACTCTCGCTGGTTCTTTTTAGCAACTCTTATGATGTAAAAACTAGACCTTGATCTCAACATCTACTCCGCTAGGAAGCTCAAGCTTCATCAATGCGTCAACAGTTTTTGCACTGTTTGAGTAAATGTCTACCAGTCTTTTATAAGTGCATAGTTGGAACTGCTCTCTTGACTTCTTGTTCACGTGAGGTGAACGTAGTACAGTGAACTTTTCCTTCTCAGTAGGAAGTGGAATAGGACCACTCACTACCGCACCAGTAGTTTTTACCGCTCTCACGATTTTCTCTGAAGACTTATCTACCAGATTGTGATCGTAAGATTTAAGCTTTATTCTAATTTTCTGATTCATGACAACTCAATTTTAGGCAGGTTGGCCTTTTACTTTAGCAATCACCTCTTCTGAAATGTTGTTAGGAACAGGATCGTAGTGTGAGAAGGTCAGGGAAGCAGTAGCTCGTCCTGAACTCATGGTTCTCAAATCCGTAACGTAACCAAACAATTCTGAAAGAGGTACGTCAGCTTTAACCACCTGAGAGTTTCCTTTGGTGTCCATTCCTTTCATGATACCTCTTCTTTTGTTGAGGTCACCCGTAATAGAACCTGTGTACTCATCAGGAGTTACGACTTCCACACTCATTACTGGTTCCAAAATCACAGGCTTAGCTTTAGCAGCGGCCGCTTTGAAACCAAGTCGTGCAGCAAGTTCGAAAGACAATGAATCCGAATCCACATCGTGGAAAGACCCAAAGTGCAATCTTACTTTCATGCTATCGATAGGGTATCCCGCAAGAGGACCATTGGACATGGCATCTTTGAAACCTTTCTCAACAGCAGGGATGAATTCACGAGGAATCACACCACCTTTAATATCATTCTGAAACTGTAAACCGTCTTTTTCATAATCTTCATCCTGAGGACCCAGATCAAAAACGATATCGGCAAACTTACCACGTCCACCAGTTTGTTTCTTATATACTTCTTTGTGCTCAACTGTAGATCGGATGGTCTCTTTGTAAGCCACCTGAGGAGCACCCTGATTGATCTCTACTTTGAATTCACGCTTCAATCGATCAATGATGATGTCAAGGTGTAGCTCACCCATTCCTTTCAAGATGGTCTGACCTGTATCATGATCCGTTTCAACCTGAAGGGTAGGATCCTCTTCCACGAGTTTCGCAATTGCGATACCCAGCTTATCAACATCCGCTTGAGTTTTAGGCTCAATGGCGTATCCAATTACCGGATCAGGGAAGTCCATAGACTCGAGTACCAACTTGCTCTTCTCATCACAGAGGGTATCTCCAGTTTTGATGTCTTTGAAACCAACAACCGCAGCAATATCACCAGCATGAAGCTGATCAATTTGATTTTGCTTGTTAGCGTGCATCTGGAAGATTCGCGAAATTCTTTCCTTCTTATTGGTTCTGGTATTATAGATATAGGAACCTGAATCCAACATTCCAGAGTAAGAACGCACAAAGCACAGTCTACCTACGAATGGGTCTGTCGCGATTTTGAAGGCAAGTGCAGAGAATGGATCGGCAGGATCCGGCTTTCTGGTCACTTCTTCTTCCGTATCAGGATCTGTTCCTTTGATGTTATCTCTATCAAGCGGAGAAGGCAATAGCTCCATTACGTAATCGAGCATGGTTTGCACTCCTTTGTTTTTGAAAGCAGAACCACACATCATTGGCACGAAAGCCAAATCAATGGTAGCTGCCCGAAGTGCGGCAACGATCTCGTCTCTTGTAATAGATTCAGGATCCTCGAAGTATTTCTCCAACAGTTCCTCGTCGTACTCAGCAACTGCTTCAACGAGGTTGCCTCTGTACTCTTCTACTTCGTCGGCCATATCTGCTGGAATCTCGACTTCTTCAAAGGTCATCCCCTTGTCATCTTCGTTCCACACGATCGCCTTATTCTCAACCAGGTCAACAACTCCCTTAAAGGTATCTTCAGCACCGATAGGCAATTGCAAAGGCACCGCTTTGGTACCCAACATATCTTTTACCTGCTTACATACATTTAGGAAGTCAGCACCGGCCCGGTCCATTTTGTTAACGAATCCGATTCGCGCTACTTTGTAGTTATCAGCAAGTCTCCAGTTAGTTTCAGACTGAGGCTCAACACCATCAACCGCGCTAAACAAGAAAACCAACCCATCCAATACTCGAAGTGATCGGTTTACTTCAACAGTAAAGTCTACGTGACCAGGAGTATCAATGATGTTAATGTGATATTCGTTGCCTTTGTAAGGCCAGAATACGGTAGTTGCAGCCGAAGTGATCGTGATACCACGCTCTTGCTCCTGCTCCATCCAGTCCATGGTGGCAGCACCATCATGAACCTCTCCGATCTTATGACTAACTCCTGTATAGTACAGGATCCGCTCAGTGGTGGTGGTTTTTCCAGCATCAATGTGCGCTGCGATACCGATGTTTCTGGTATAGCGTAAGTCTCTTTTCGCCATTAGTGATAGGTAAGCTTAATTAAGTTTAGAATCTAAAATGTGAGAACGCTTTGTTAGCTTCCGCCATTCTGTGCGTATCGTCCTTTTTCTTGATTGCAGCTCCTTCACCTTTGGAAGCTGCGATGATTTCACCCGCTAATCTCTCCTTCATCGTCTTCTCTCCTCTTGTTCGAGCGAAACGAATCATCCACTTAATTCCCAAAGAGATTTTACGATCAGGCCGAACCTCAATTGGAACTTGGAAAGTTGCACCACCTACTCGTCGGCTTTTCACCTCCACATAGGGGCTGATATTACTCAATGCAGTTTTCCAGGTTTCCAAACCATTCTCACCTGTCTTCTCCTCTACGATTTTAACAGCTCCGTAGAAAATACTGTAAGCGATACTTTTTTTACCATCTTCCATCATCATGTTCACAAACTTCGTGACCAATGTATCCGAGTAGATAGGATCCGGCAGGATGTATCGTTTTTTAGGTTTAGCCTTTCTCATTATTCAAAAACTAATTTCTTATTTTTTCTCTTTTGGTTTCTTCGCACCATACTTCGATCGACCTTGCAATCGACCACTCACACCCGCGGTATCCAACGCGCCACGAACGATGTGATATCTTACTCCGGGAAGATCCTTTACTCTACCACCACGAATCAACACAATTGAGTGCTCCTGAAGGTTATGACCTTCTCCGCCGATGTATGCGTTAACTTCTTTCGAGTTTGTTAATCTTACCCTCGCCACCTTTCTCATTGCTGAGTTTGGTTTCTTAGGTGTTGTCGTGTAAACTCTTGTGCAAACTCCCCTTCTCTGCGGACATGAATCCAATGCTGGAGACTTTGATTTAGACGTCAACTTCTTCCTTCCCTTTCGGACTAATTGTTGGATAGTTGGCATATTTTATAATTCTATTTTCTATACCTCAATTTTTGGGAACGCAAAGATAGAGATTCTGATCTTTTATCCCAATTTAATTTTCTCTAATTAAGCTTCGCCTACGGTTCCACCAAAATTCATCGGGAATTTTGGTGGCTCCTCAGCTTGTTTTATCTGACCGAAATTGGCCTCAAACTTGGTCACATTTTCCTGCAAGGCGAATAAAAGGCGCTTTGCATGCTCTGGTGTTATCACAATTCTGGACTTAACCTTCGCTTTGGTCACACCGGGCATTAATCGAATGAAGTCAATCACAAACTCGCTGCTGGAGTGTGCGATCATCGCCAAATTGGCATAAGTGCCTTCGGCGGTTTCTTCAGTCAATTCAATGTTCAACTGATTGGGCTTCTTTTCGTCTTTATCTGCCATGATTACTCAGCAACGTATTCTCTGGTTCTTTCGAATTCTTCTCTGGAAGTAACCATGGTATCGTACTCTTCTTTTGAAGCAACGATGTAATTGTCGAATCTTCTCTGTCCGGTACCGGCAGGAATCAGGTGACCTACAATCACATTTTCCTTCAAGCCCATCAGGCTATCAGACTTACCTCGGATAGAAGCTTCACTCAATACTTTGGTCGTTTCCTGGAAGGAAGCAGCTGAGATGAATGACTCAGTTCCCAAAGATGCTTGCGTAATACCTTGAAGCGTTGGCTTGGAAACCGCAGCTTCAGCATTTCTCACTTCAACACCTTTAAGATCTCTTCTTCTGAGATTAGAATTCTCGTCACGAAGTTTTCTGCTGGTTATGATCTGGCCTGGTCTCAGGTTTTCAGAATCACCGGCATCAACCACAACTTTCTTATCAAGGATCTCATCGTTTTCTTCCATGAAGGCAAAACGATCAACTACCTGATTAGTCAGGAAGTTGGTGTCACCTGCATCGATAATGATCACTTTCTGCATCATTTGTCGAACGATCACCTCGATGTGCTTGTCATTGATCTTCACACCTTGCAATCGGTAAACTTCCTGAATTTCATTCACCAAGTACTCCTGCACAGCAGTAGGTCCCTGGATAGAAAGAATATCCGCTGGCGTGATCGCGCCATCTGAAAGCGGCTCCCCTGCCTTGATGAAGTCATTGTCCTGAACAAGGATGTGCTTGGACAATGGCACCAGGTAACGCTTCTTCACACCATCTTTCGACTCGATGAAGATTTCTCGGTTTCCTCGCTTGATTCCACCATAGGTTACCACACCATCAATTTCTGTTACTACCGCAGGGTTAGACGGGTTACGTGCTTCGAAAAGTTCCGTAACTCGAGGCAGACCCCCTGTAATATCTCGTGACTTACCTGTTTTTCTAGGGATCTTCACCAGTACCTGACCCGCTTTGATCTTATCTCCTTTGTCCACTGCAAGGTGAGCTCCCACAGGAATGTTATAAGACTTGGTATCGTTCTTGCCTTCTACAACGATGGCAGGGTTTTTCGTCTTATCTTTCGTATCGATGATCACTTTCTCTCTGTGACCTGTCTGCTCATCAGACTCCTCTTTATAAGTGATTCCTTCGATAACCGAATCGAATTCGATTTCTCCATCAAATTCAGAAAGGATTACCGCATTATAAGGATCCCAGTTACAAAGCTCAGCTCCCTGATCTACTTTGTCTCCGTCTTTCACTTTCAACAGTGCTCCGTAAGGAACGTGGTTACTGATCAGTACTTGTTGTTTCTTCTCATCAACGATCTTGATCTCACCTGAACGACCCATTACTACCTGGATGTCGTTTCCATCCTCATCAACGGACTTCACTGTTCTTAATTCTTCAAATTCGACCGTTCCAGAGAATTTGGCTTTGATGTTTGCGTCTACAGCGATGTTAGAAGCGGTACCCCCTACGTGGAATGTTCTCAACGTAAGCTGCGTACCTGGCTCACCGATAGATTGTGCAGCAATTACCCCAACAGATTCTCCATTGTGAGCCATATTTCCTGTTGCCAGGTTTCTACCATAGCACTTGGCACATACACCTCGCTTGGTTTCACAAGTCAATACCGATCTAATCTCAACTTCTTCGATGCTTGTTGCATCAATTTGATTAGCGATCTCTTCTGTGAACTCTTCGCCTGATTCAATGATCAGTTCATCTGAAATAGGATCATAGATATCGTGAACAGAAACCCGACCGAGGATTCTTTCAGAGAGTGACTCAACCACTTCCTCATTGTCCTTGATCGCAGAAACATTCAGTCCTCTAAGTGTTCCGCAATCTTCTTCGTTCACTACTACGTCCTGCGCCACGTCAACCAAACGACGAGTCAGGTAACCTGCATCTGCCGTTTTAAGGGCCGTATCCGCAAGACCTTTGCGAGCACCGTGAGTTGAGATAAAGTACTCAATTACATCGAGTCCTTCCTTAAAGTTGGAAAGGATCGGGTTTTCAATGATCTCACCGACTGAACCCTGAAGGTTTTTCTGTGGCTTAGCCATCAACCCTCTCATTCCTCCAAGCTGTCTGATCTGCTCTCTGGAACCCCTTGCTCCCGAGTGCATCATCATGTAGATCGAGTTAAAGCCTTGCTTATCTTCTTCCAATTGCTTCATCAGCGTGGAAGTAAGCTGGGTATTGGTTCTGGTCCAAATATCAATTACCTGATTGTATCGCTCATTGTCTGTGATCAATCCCATCAGGTAGTTATTCCATACCACATCCACTTCTGCCTTCGCCTCTGCAACCAATTCTTCTTTGGCCGAAGGAATGTTGATATCACCAAGTCCCATTGACAAGCCGCCTTTATAAGCCATCTGGAATCCAAGATGCTTGATATCATCCAGGAAGTGAGCGGTTCTAGCCATTCCCGAGATCTTGAATACAAGGGCAATGGTTTTCTGCAATTGCTTTTTAGTCAATAAGGCATCCACATACCCTACTTCTTCAGGAATGAACTGGTTGAACAGTACTCTACCGGCTACTGTCTCTATCACTTTGGTTTCCAGCGCGCCTTCTTCATTTCGAACTTGCGTTCTTACTTTAATGTAAGCGTGCTTAGAAATAGTTTTCTCATTCAAGGCAATGATTACTTCCTCTGCATTGTAGAAAGTCATGCCTTCACCAGCCACTTGTTCTTCCTCTGTGCTTCTTCTACCCTTAGTCACATAATAAAGACCCAATACCATATCCTGAGAAGGTACCGCAATCGGTGCTCCATTCGCAGGGTTAAGAATATTGTGTGTAGAAAGCATCAACAGGGAGGCTTCCAATACCGCTTCATGTCCCAGAGGAACGTGAACCGCCATTTGGTCACCGTCAAAGTCAGCGTTAAATGCCGTACATACTAGTGGATGTAATTGGATCGCTTTACCCTCGATCAATTTCGGCTGAAATGCCTGAATACCCAATCGGTGCAAAGTAGGGGCCCTGTTAAGCAGTACCGGGTGTCCTTTCAATACATTCTCCAGGATATCCCAAACCACAGGATCTTTACGATCTACGATCTTCTTCGCAGATTTTACGGTTTTTACAATCCCTCTTTCGATCAGTTTTCTGATGATGAAAGGCTTGAAAAGCTCAGCAGCCATCGATTTAGGAAGACCACACTCATGCATTTTCAATTCCGGACCTACGACGATCACGGATCGACCAGAGTAGTCCACCCTTTTACCAAGCAGGTTTTGACGGAATCGACCTTGCTTTCCTTTCAGCATGTCACTCAAGGACTTCAAGGCTCGGTTTCCATCCGATCTTACCGCATTTACTTTACGAGAGTTATCGAACAAAGAGTCTACCGCTTCCTGAAGCATCCTTTTCTCATTTCGGAGAATTACCTCAGGTGCTTTGATATCAATCAGTCGCTTAAGGCGGTTATTTCTGATGATCACTCTTCTATAAAGGTCGTTCAAGTCAGAGGTGGCAAAACGTCCACCATCCAATGGCACCAAAGGACGAAGTTCCGGTGGAATTACAGGTACCATTCGGATCACCATCCACTCGGGTTTGTTCTCAATTCTTGTCCTGGCATCTCTAAACGCCTCTACTACTCTCAATCGCTTCAAAGCCTCGGCTTTTCTTTGCTGTGAGGTATCCGTAGCTGCCTGGTGACGAAGTTGGTAAGATAATTCATCCAGTTCCGTTCTTGCCAGCAACATTTCGAGTGCCTCAGCTCCCATTTTCGCGATGAACTTCTGTGGATCACTGTCATCCAACATTTGGTTTTCGCGAGGTAGCTTATCAAGAATATCCAGGTACTCGTCTTCTGTCAGGAAGTCAAGCTTATTCACACCATCTTCTTCCTTAACACCGGGTTGGATCACGATGTATCGCTCGTAATAGATGATCTGATCCAGTTTTTTGGTAGGAAGTCCTAACAAATAGCCGATTTTGTTGGGTAACGATCTGAAATACCAGATATGAGCTACTGGTACTACCAACTCGATATGACCCATTCGCTCACGACGCACCTTCTTCTCGGTAACTTCAACACCGCATCGATCGCAAATGATACCCTTGTAACGAATTCTCTTGTATTTTCCACAATGACACTCCCAGTCCTTTACAGGACCGAAAATTCTCTCGCAGAAAAGGCCACCCATTTCCGGCTTATAAGTCCGGTAGTTGATGGTTTCCGGCTGAGTCACTTCACCATGAGAACTTTCCAGAATTGATTCCGGAGAAGCCAGGCTAATGGTGACTTTCGAGAAGTCGTTGGTCAGTTTTTTATTTTTTCTGAATGCCATAATTCAAAATCTATCGAAAGTGTCCTTTCGGACGGTGATTAAAAATGATTAGTCAAGGGTGATTTCAAGTGCCAAGCCTCTCAATTCGTGAACCAGTACATTGAATGATTCAGGAATGTTTGGTTTGTGCATGTTCTCACCTTTAACAATTGCCTCATAGGCTTTCGCTCTACCAATAACGTCATCTGACTTGATGGTAAGGATCTCCTGAAGTACGTGTGCCGCACCGAATGCTTCCAGTGCCCATACCTCCATCTCTCCAAATCTTTGACCTCCAAATTGTGCTTTACCACCAAGAGGTTGCTGCGTAATAAGAGAGTAAGGTCCGATACTCCTTGCGTGCATCTTATCGTCAACCAGGTGACCTAGTTTCAGCATATAAGCAATACCCACAGTAACCGGTTGGTCAAACTTGTCTCCGGTAAGTCCATCGTAGAGGTAAGTTCGACCGAAAGATGGCAATCCAGCCTCTCTCAACTCGCCTTGTACATCCTCTTCAGAAGCACCATCGAAGATCGGAGTAGCATATTTCCTACCCAGCTTCAATCCAGCCCAGGCAAGAACCGTCTCGTAAATCTGACCGATGTTCATCCTTGAAGGTACGCCCAGAGGGTTCAAGACGATATCCATTGGTGTACCATCCTCCATGAACGGCATGTCCTCTTCTCTAACAATCTTGGCAACCACACCTTTATTACCGTGACGACCAGCCATTTTATCACCAACTTTCAGCTTACGCTTCTTGGCAATATATACTTTAGCCAATTTCACTATACCGGCAGGTAGTTCGTCTCCAACTTCAAGTGTGAATCGCTCTCGTTTGAAGTTTCCAGCGACTTCATTCCTCTTACCAATGTACTTCTTGATCAGCGCCAGAACGAGATCATTCGTATTCATTTCACCTTCCGCCGCTGCAGGCTCATCTACCCAGTTTTCAATACTCAGGTCACTGATCAGGTTAGCTTCTTCTGGTACGTTATATGTACTCTCGTCCCGATAAATGTTCTTCGGAGGGAACAAGTTATTCTCAATGTTCGTCCTTGAGAACTTCACGCCTTTCGACATGACTTCTTCACCGAATTTGTGTTTGATCCCCTGACAAACTTTTCCTTCCAAAAGAGCTGTCATTTTATCAATCATCTGAGCTCGTACTTCCAACAATTGCTTGCTGTATGTACCCTTCAGGATTTCGACTTCTTTCTTGGAGCGAGCTCTCAGATCCTTGTCTTTCTTAGGACGAGCAAACAATTTGGTATCGATCACTACACCTCTTAGCGAAGGAGAAGCTTTCAGCGAAGCGTCTTTCACATCCCCTGCCTTGTCCCCGAAGATCGCTCTCAATAGCTTCTCTTCAGGAGTTGGATCTGATTCTCCTTTTGGTGTGATTTTACCAATCAGGATATCTCCTTCTTTGATCTCCGCTCCGATCCGGATGATACCATTTTCATCCAGATTCTTCACAGCTTCCTCACTTACGTTAGGAATCTCAGAAGTCAATTCTTCTTCACCACGTTTCGTATCTCTTACTTCCAACTCATACTCATCGATATGAATAGAAGTAAAGATGTCTTCACGAACTACTTTTTCAGAGATTACAATCGCATCCTCGAAGTTGTATCCCTGCCAGGGCATGTATGCCACCTGCAGGTTCCTTCCAAGTGCTAATTCACCTTTTTCCGTAGCAAAACCTTCGGACAATGGCTGTCCTTTCACTACTTTCTGACCTTTTCTTACGATTGGTCGAAGGTTGATACAAGTGTCCTGGTTGGTTCGACGGAATTTGATGAACTCGTAAGTCACCATATCATCATCGAATGAGATCAACTCCTCGTTAGCAGACTGATCATACTTAACAGTCACTCTATCTGCATCAACGTATGTAATCTCTCCGTCACCTTCTGCAACTACAAGTGTTCTTGAGTCCAAAGCTACCCGCTGTTCCAGTCCAGTACCTACGATAGGTGCCTGAGGACGCAACAGTGGAACTGCCTGACGCTGCATGTTCGATCCCATCAGGGCCCGGTTTGCATCATCATGTTCCAGGAACGGGATCATAGATGCTGCCACAGATACAATCTGGTTTGGTGCAACGTCCATGTATTTCAATTCAGTAGGCTCAACTACCGGGAAATCGCCCTCGAATCTTGCCTTTACTTTATCGTTTACGAATACACCTGTATCCTGCAATGGTGCATTGGCCTGAGCGATGTTGTGCGTATCCTCTTCCTCGGCAGTCAGGTACTTCACATTACCACTCATATCTACTGTACCTTCATTTACCTCTCTATATGGAGTCTCAATGAAGCCCATAGGATTCACTTTCGCGTGTACACAAAGAGAAGAGATCAGTCCAATGTTCGGACCTTCAGGCGTCTCAATCGTACACAATCGGCCGTAGTGCGTATAGTGAACGTCACGAACCTCGAAACCTGCCCGCTCTCTTGAAAGACCACCTGGTCCCAGAGCAGACATTCTTCTTTTGTGAGTCACCTCAGCCAGTGGGTTGGTTTGATCCATGAACTGAGATAGCTGGTTCGTTCCGAAGAACGAGTTGATCACGGAAGACAAAGTCCTCGCGTTGATGAGATCAACAGGTTTGAAATCCTCGTTATCACGAACATTCATTCTCTCTCGGATGGTTCTGGCCATTCTGGCAAGACCTACACCGAATTGAGAGTAAAGCTGCTCGCCTACCGTACGTACACGTCGGTTGCTCAGGTGGTCAATATCATCAACTACCGCTTTACTATTGATCAGGCCGATCAGGTATTTAACAATCAGAATGATGTCTTCTGTCGTCAATACTCTTTTGTCAAATCCAACCTCAAGTCCCAGCTTCTTGTTGATTCTGTATCGACCAACCTCACCCAGGTCATAACGCTTATCACTGAAGAACAAGCTCTGGATAATATCCCGTGCTGTTTGTTCATCAGGTGCCTCTGTATTCCTCAACTGACGATAGATCTGCTCAACTGCTTCTTTCTCAGAGTTTGAGTTATCTTTCTGAAGTGTATTATAGATGATCGAGTAATCGGTGATGTTGACATCCTTTCTGTGAAGAATAACCGATTTCGATCCGGAATCGAGGATGGTCACAATATCATCCTCGGAAATAATGGAATCCCGCTCAAGGACCACCTCGTTTCTATCAATAGAAACTACCTCACCGGTATCCTCATCCACGAAATCCTCTGTCCATGTTCTCAATACCCTTGCCGCTAATCGCCTTCCAACGATTGCCTTAAGTTCAGATTCTTTGGCTTCAATTTCTTCTGAAAGACCAAACAGATCTAGAATATCTTTATCTGAACCGTATCCAATGGATCGCAACAGGGTTGTGATAGGGAATTTCTTCTTTCGATCGATGTAAGCATACATAACGTTGTTTACGTCTGTTGCAAATTCGATCCATGACCCTTTGAAAGGAATGATCCTCGCGGAGTAAAGCAGGGTACCATTGGTGTGCTTACTCTGAGCGAAGAATACCCCTGGAGATCTGTGAAGCTGAGAAACGATCACTCGTTCTGCTCCATTGATCACGAAGGAACCCTTTGCAGTCATGTATGGGATATTACCAAGGAACACTTCTTGTTCGATGGTTTCAAAATCTTCATTGTCCTCATCGTTACAAAGCAGACGAAGCTTTGCTTTCAAAGGGACGGAGTAAGTAAGCCCTCGCTCAATACACTCCTCTACGGAGTATTTCGGCGGATCCACTGTATAATCAATGAATTCAAGGACGAAGTTTTCCCTGGAATCCGTAATGGGGAAGTTTTCCTTAAATACTTTATAAAGTCCTTCTGTCTCACGGTTTTCAGCAGGCGTATCCAACTGAAAGAAGTCGACAAACGACTTAAGTTGTACATCTAGGAAATCAGGGTAATCTATAACAGATTTTATAGATGAGAAATTGATCCGATTGGTTGTTACAACGTTAGCCAAGGCTTACAATTTTTTGTTAGAAATTAATCTGTGCTATCTAAATAGATACAAACAGGAAAAGACCTGATCCCGATTTGAGGCCGGGAGCCAGGTCTTATATTTAAAATATGTCGTGCGATTACTTTAATTCGACTTCAGCGCCAGCTTCTTCAAGCTGCTTTTTAATGGCCTCAGCTTCATCTTTCGCTACTCCTTCTTTAACAGGCTTAGGAGCACTATCTACCAATTCTTTGGCATCTTTCAAACCAAGTCCTGAAAGTTCTTTCACAAGCTTAACAACAGCAAGCTTAGAAGCTCCAGCTGCTTTCAAGATTACATCAAACTCAGTTTTCTCTTCAGCACCACCGTCACCGTCTCCGCCGGCTGCTCCAGCTACCATTACAGGAGCTGCTGCTGCTGCAGGCTCGATACCGTACTCCTCTTTAAGGATATTAGCTAGCTCGTTTACATCCTTAACACTAAGGTTAACAAGCTGTTCTGCAAATTCTTTTAAATCCGCCATTATTCTAGATCTTTTTTGTTCGCTTAATTTTTATTCTTTTTCTGAAAGTGTTTTAACAATACCCGCTAGTTTGGATTCTCCACTCTGAAGTGCAGAAATAACATTCTTCGCAGGGGATTGCAACAGGGTAAGGACGTCTCCAATGAGCTCTTGCTTAGATTTGATCTTAGTAAGGGCTTCAAGTTGGTCTTCTCCTAAAAATATATCTGTATCTATGGAAGCAGCCTTAAACGCAGGGCGCTGTTCCGGATCAGCTTTCTTGAAATCTTTGATGATCTTCGCAGGAGCTTTACCGTTCTCCATGGAGAACATGATCCCGGAAGTCCCTTTAAGGACATCAAACATTTCTGTGTAATCCGCTTCGAGGTTTTCCAGCGCTTTTTGAATCAATGTGTTCTTCACGATCCGGTATTCTACACCTTCTTTGAAACACATTCCTCGAAATTTATTTACTTCAGCCACTGTTAATCCAGAAGTATCTGTGATATAGAAGTGACTATTTTCGTTGAGCTTGTCCGTAAGCTCAGCTATAATCTGTGCTTTCTCTTCTCTTGTCATAACTTATGCGCCAGGGACACTAGCTTTATCGATTGATACACCAGTACTCATGGTAGAGGACAAGTGAATTGATTTAACATACGTTCCTTTTGCAGATGAAGGCTTCAGCTTATTGATCGTGTTGATCATTTCAAGTGCGTTATCCTTCAACTTCTCTGCATCAAAAGAAGCTTTTCCAATGCTCGTATGAATGATTCCAAATTTGTCTACTTTGAAATCGATCTTACCAGCCTTTACCTCTTTTACCGCTTTTGCGATATCCATGGTCACTGTTCCTGACTTAGGGTTAGGCATCAAGCCTCTAGGTCCTAATACCCGACCTAATTTACCCACCTTCGCCATTACTGTAGGCATAGTGATGATCACATCAATGTCAGTCCATCCACCTTCGATCTTGCTGATATAATCGTCAAGACCAACGTGATCTGCACCGGCAGCTTTAGCTTCTTCTTCCTTATCAGGTGTACAAAGCACAAGCACAGTAACGTCTTTTCCAATACCGTGAGGCAATGAAACTACGCCACGTACCATTTGGTCTGCTTTTCTTGGATCTACACCCAGTCTCACATCAAGATCAACTGATGCATCAAATTTTGTGAACGTAATGTCTTTTACGATCTGAGCAGCTTCTTCAAGAGAATACTCTTTCGTAGCATCGTATCTCTCTAAGGCTGCTTTTTGATTCTTGGTTAGCTTACCCATCAATGTCTTGTTTTAGCTCCAAGGAGCTGTACCTGAAACTTTTACACCCATACTTCTGGCAGTACCAGCTACCATTCTCATCGCTGACTCAACTTCAAATGCATTCAAATCAGGCATTTTCACTTCAGCGATCTCTTTAATCTGATCCCAGGAGATTGATCCTACCTTGTTTCGGTTAGGCTCAGGAGAACCTTTCTTCAACTTGGTGGCTTCCATGATCATTACTGCTGCAGGAGGGGTCTTGATAACAAAGTCAAAAGACTTGTCCGCATAAATAGTAATCAAAACCGGCAGCAATTGGCCTTGCTTTTCCTGCGTACGTGCATTAAATTGCTTGCAGAATTCCATGATGTTGAGACCTTTCGCTCCCAACGCCGGGCCTACCGGTGGTGATGGATTTGCGGCTCCACCCCTTACTTGCAATTTCAGATAACCGGATATTTCCTTTGCCATCGTCTTTTTAATCCTGTTTTTCTACTTGAATATAATTGAGTTCTACAGGTGTATTCCTTCCAAAAATCTTAACCGTAACATTAAGTTTCTTGCGATCCTCAAACACCTCTTCCACTGTACCTGTGAACCCACTGAATGGTCCATCCATTACTTTGACAGATTCCCCTACTATAAAAGGAGTATCCAATTTCTCCTCATACTCTTCGATCTCGTCGACTTTTCCGAGTATTCGGTTCACTTCATTCTGGCGTAGCGGTACCGGATCTTTGGAAGCACCCATGCCCCCGGCACCCAGGAAGCCTATTACTCCAGGGATTTCAGTGATAACATGTTGAGACTCCCCGATGGTCAGATCTGCGGAAACAAGAATATAGCCCGGAAAGAAGTTTCTTTCACGCACTCTTTTCTTACCATTTCTCATTTCATATACCTTCTCCGAAGGAATTAGAACCTGAGGAATGGCTTCCTCCATCTTTCTTCTGGAAATCTCGTTTTCAAGGTAAGTTTTTACCTTCTTTTCTTGACCGCTTACGGCTCTAACGACATACCACTTATATTCAGCCATGATATCTTAGAACTCGTTGTAGAACCAGGTAAGCAAATTGTCGAAACCGTAATCGATCGCTCCTATAAATAAGGCGAAAATCAGTGAAGCAACAAGCACCAAAATAGAACTGTTTTGCAGGTCAGCATATTTTGGCCAGGACACTTTACTAATCATTTCCTGGTAGGAATCTTTTACGAACTCTACTAACTTCGACATAATAATTTTATAAATGCACGGGAGGAGGGACTCGAACCCCCAACCAACGGTTTTGGAGACCGCTACTCTACCAATTGAGCTACACCCGTAAAACAGCGGCCCAAAAAGGACTGCAAATTTAGATGAATATGACTTAAAAACAACAAAAACGCTCGAAGAAATTCTCCGAGCGCCATTGTATTATTTATTTCTTAGTCAAGAATCTCAGTAACCTGACCAGAACCTACGGTTCTACCACCCTCTCTGATCGCGAATCGCAGACCTTTTTCAAGAGCAACAGGGTTGATCAACTTAACTTCAATAGTAACGTTATCACCAGGCATTACCATTTCAACCGTATCAGGGAGCATGATTTCGCCAGTCACGTCAGTTGTTCTCAAGTAGAACTGAGGACGATACTTGTTAAAGAAAGGAGTATGACGTCCACCTTCTTCTTTTGACAACACATAAACCTCTGCTTTGAAGTGAGCGTGAGGAGTTACTGAACCAGGCTTACAGATAATCATACCTCTTCTGATCTCAGTTTTCTCAATACCTCTAAGAAGAAGACCTACGTTATCACCAGCTTCACCTCTGTCAAGAATCTTTCTAAACATCTCAACACCAGTTACAGTAGACTTAAGATCTTCTGCACCCATTCCGATGATGTCCACTGCATCTCCAGAGTTGATTACACCTCTTTCGATTCTACCAGTTGCTACAGTACCTCGACCAGTGATAGAGAATACATCTTCAACAGGCATCAAGAAGTCTTTGTCGATCAATCGCTCAGGAAGAGGAATGTACTCATCGACAGCGTTCATCAATTCTTCAACTTTAGCTACCCACTCAGCTTCGCCGTTCAATGCGCCAAGAGCAGAACCCTGGATAACAGGAATGTCATCACCTGGGAAATCGTAATCAGAAAGCAATTCTCTGATTTCCATTTCTACTAGTTCCAAAAGCTCCTCATCATCTACAAGGTCAACTTTGTTCATGAATACAACCAATGCAGGTACACCTACCTGACGAGAAAGCAGGATGTGCTCTCTTGTTTGAGGCATAGGACCGTCAGTAGCAGCCACTACGATGATCGCACCGTCCATTTGCGCTGCTCCCGTAACCATGTTCTTCACATAGTCAGCGTGACCAGGACAATCTACGTGTGCATAGTGTCTTGCGTCAGTTTGGTACTCAATGTGAGAAGTATTGATAGTGATACCTCTTTCTTTTTCTTCCGGAGCATTATCAATCGCAGAGAAATCTTTTTGCTCTGCAAGGCCTTTGCCCGCTAGTACTGAAGAAATAGCAGCAGTCAACGTAGTTTTTCCGTGATCTACGTGACCAATAGTACCGATATTTACGTGTGGTTTGGAACGATCAAAGGTTTCTTTTGCCATATTTGATAATCCTCGGTTTTTAAAATTAGTCTTATATAAATTCTAAATAATTCTTCTAAAGTGCTTTTAAGAGCCAACGACGGGAATTGAACCCGTGACCTCTTCCTTACCAAGGAAGCGCTCTACCCCTGAGCTACGTCGGCTTGCAGGAATCGCCTCCCCTTACCTCTTATAGGAGAAAGAAAGATGGCATTGACCTGAAATAAAAACAGATCAAGGAATCAAGTGTCGAGAATTACTCTACAGCTTACCTGAACGAAAAATTGAGCGGGTGACCAGGTTCGAACCGGCGACCTACAGCTTGGAAGGCTGTCGCTCTACCAACTGAGCTACACCCGCTTTTTTCTTTACGATCAGATGCCGTCTCTTTTCAGAGCAACACCTTCATAATTACTTCCTCAATACGTGGGGGGAGCAGGATTCGAACCTACGAAGACATAAGTCAGCAGATTTACAGTCTGCCCCAGTTGGCCGCTTTGGTATCCCCCCAAAGAACATCCTTTTTCTACATGTGCGAAAAAGGGATTGCAAAATTATATGGATTTTTATTTTAATCAAATTTTGAATCCAATACTGATTTAAATTCTTGAATAAATATTTTTGATCTTTCTCTTAAGCACTCATTTATAATGATCTAAATATGTCATACTCATACACTTCGAATCAAAAAAACTATAAAGTCGATCTTGAAGAAAAGACGGCAAAAATCTTTGAATCTGATCAATCTGTGCAGTTATTATCTCTTGAGGGTAATCATGCGGTGGTCTCAAATGGTCACAAAAACTTCGAGATCTGGGTGGTGGAAGAGGCGCCTGGGTACCGAATATTAAATGTCGATGGAGTCGAAATAAAAATTGAAAAACGTGAACGTCTTGCTGATTTATTCGAAAAAATCGGGTACCACGAAGATGCAAAGAGCACCATTTCAGAAATAAAAGCTCCGATGCCGGGTACCATCATCGACATTTTAGTAAAGGAAGGACAGGAAATCGACATAAATGACCCCATCTTGATATTAGAGGCCATGAAGATGGAGAATATCATTCGTGCTACTTCTCCTGCTATCGTCACTGAAATTGTCGCCACACCCGGGGCGGTAGTTCAAAAGAATGACACATTGATCAAATTCTGATCTTACAAAAAGCCATAGTGCCAACTAATTATATATTTGTGCCCGAGATTTTCCTCCCAAGTTCTGTATGAAATATAAAAGACTACTTCTTAAGCTTAGCGGCGAGGCCTTGATGGGTGACCAGCAGTTCGGAATTGATGCAAATCGACTGGATCAATACGCGAAAGAAATCAAAAAAGTACATGACAAAGGAGTAGAGCTTGCGATTGTCATCGGAGGTGGAAATATCTTCCGCGGTGTACAGGCTGAAAGTGCCGGAATTGATCGGGTACAGGGAGATTACATGGGTATGTTGGCCACGGTTATCAATGCCATGGCACTGCAGAGCTCCCTGGAAAAAAATGGCATGTATACCCGATTAATGAGTGGCCTGGAAATGGAAAAGGTATGTGAACCTTTTATTCGACGGAGGGCGATCAGACACCTGGAAAAGGGCAGGATCGTAATTTTCGGTGCGGGATTGGGAAATCCCTACTTCACTACCGATTCTACGGCAAGTTTAAGAGCTATAGAAATAGAAGCCGAGGTAGTACTGAAAGGCACACGGGTAGATGGTGTATATACTGCCGATCCTGAAAAAGACCCTTCAGCGACTAAATATGAAAACATCTCGTTCGAAGAGGTATATGAAAAAGGGCTGAGTGTAATGGATATGACTGCATTTACCCTCTGTAAGGAAAACGACCTGCCAATTATCATTTTTGATATGAATCGCCCTGGAAACCTGGAAAGGCTTACTGCAGGCGAAAAAATTGGTACTTTAATAAAATAAGCAATGGAAGAAATAGATTTTTATCTGGAACATGCTCAGGAATCGATGGATAAGTCTGTCAGTCACACCGTGGTTGAACTTGGCAAGATCCGGGCGGGTAAAGCCAGTCCAAATATGCTGGATGGTCTGTCCGTAGACTATTATGGAAATCCGACACCTGTCAATCAGGTAGCAACCGTGAATACACCGGATGCCAGGACCATTTCGATCAAACCCTGGGAAAAGAACATGATCCAGGAAATCGAAAAGGCCATCATCAACAGCGATTTGGGTTTCAATCCTCAGAATGACGGAGAATTGATCCGTATCAATATTCCTGCGTTGACCGAAGAAAGGCGGAAGTCGCTTGTAAAACAAGCGAAGGCGGAAGCTGAAAATGGAAAGATCAGTATCCGTAACGCGAGAAAAGACACCAATGATTCTCTCAAGAAGCTCTTGAAAGATGGTGCTTCAGAAGATGAAATCAAAAGTGCAGAAGAAGAAGTACAAAAAATCACTGACGCCCACGTCAAGAAAATCGATGACATCCTCGCTCAGAAAGAGGTGGATATCATGACTATCTAATAAGATTGGAAATCTAAAATCATTTACCCCATCGGGTACAAGGAAACTCCGTATGTTGATCGATACGGAGTTTTTTTTGCTTTAATCCGCGTGGAATTTGACGCAGCGGCTGCTTAGTCGATGATAATCTCCGATGACTTCATGGAAGATCTCACCCGAGTCTTTTTCGAGGGTTATGATTCCGGCGGCCTCCCCGCCTTTTCTTTCCGAATCCCACCAATTGCCGCTGATCGTAATGTCTTTGAAAATGTGTCCAGGCTCGCCAAAACCTCCATAGAGCATGTGCATGTTGCTTCCGCCCCCTTCAATGAGCACCTGTCCCGCTTCATGTCTGCCTCCGAAATGATCAAAAAGGTGGACCCATTCGTCGATGGTAGGCAAGTGCCAGCCTTCAGGACAACCAGCTATGGCTTCTTTGTAATTGTATAACCTTCCGAATTTTTCACAATAGGCTGGCTCATCATTGTAACAATAAGAACCCTTTACCTTAAAATTCAGGTTTTCAGCAAACCAGGTACGTTCCACAGTCACTCCTCCTCCTTTGTCCAGTTTGAAACTAATGGTCTTGTAAGTCTGTCCGTCTCGAGGATCGGTAAAAGTTCCGTCAGTGAAAGTATACTCAGCCTGACTGAAGGACTGCAAAGACCATATCAATCCTAGGGTAACCAGAGAAAAATTCTTGAAGGCGTTCATATATGTGTAATCGGTGAATGCTCAAAAATGTCAAAGAATTCTGTGCGAACCCTCAAACTTTTGGAGTAAAATTAGATAATTGATGGTTATTGGAGGTTTTTTGGCATCAATGACTGCTCATTGTCTACCAAATAAACTTCTTCGTATGTGTTAATCCTGAAAGAGTTTTCTGGATTCTATGATCTCCAATACCGGATCAGTCACGAGGTATTTTGGCGATTGACCTGCTTTGACGAAATGTCGAATCTGCGTAGCAGATATGTTGATCTCCGGCGCGTCAATCCACTTGACTTTTTTATGATCTTTCAATTCTGATGGCCTACTGTTGATTCTGGGATAAACCACCAGGCCATATTCCTCAAGGATCATATGAGCGTTTTTCCATTTAGGAAAGCTATGGAGGTTATCCTCCCCTATGATCAGGTGAAATTGATGCTGTGGATGTTTTTCAGATAAGCGGACCAGTGTATCTATGGTATAACTCGGTCTCGGCATATTAAATTCTATATCAGAGGCCTGAAAATGGTATTGATCATGAATGGCAGCCCGAACCATGTCGATCCGATCAAATTCATGAAGAAGGTTTTTATTGGTTTTGAATGGGTTTTGAGGAGAAACAATGAACCAAATCTGGTCAAGGTCTGTCGTTTGATATGCCACGTTGGCAATGACAAGATGGCCCACATGTATGGGATTAAATGAACCGAAAAAAAGACCGATTTTCACGTCTAATTTATAAAGGTACTTACTTTGTCTTCCGCCTCTTTCTTAGCCTTTTCCAGATCGTCATTGATCAATACAAAATCATAACGATCTTCATAACTCATTTCAATTTCGGCTTTTTTGACGCGACGATCAAGGCTTTCCTCCGTTTCAGAACCTCTATTTTTTAATCGGTTGCGCAAAACCTCCAGGTCTCTGACTTTTACAAAGATGGACAAAGCACGATCACCCAAAGCTTGTTTCAGGTTTAATCCTCCTTCTACATCCACATCAAAAACGACATGCTTTCCATTACCCCAAATCCGTTCCAATTCAGACTGTAAAGTACCATAATAAGTCCCTGCGTACACTTCTTCCCATTCAAGGAACTGATCTGAATCTATTTTTTCACGAAAATCTTCTAGCTCCAGGAAGTAATAATCTTCACCGTGCCGTTCACCTTCCCGCGAAGATCTTGTAGTGGCCGAAATGGAGAAATCCAGATCAGGTATGACAGACATTAAATATCTGACAATCGTCGTTTTGCCTGCCCCGGAGGGTGCAGAAAAGATCAAAGCTTTGCCTTCACTCATAGCCATTAATCAAGTGAGCGGAAGGAATATCCCTCCGCTCAATTTTTTAAGGCCGCTAAGCTAAGGATTTTATCTTAGTCTTGATAAGATCTACTAGTTCTGAAGGAACTTCTTTGTGCGCAATTTTGCTTTTCAACGTTTCCCGGAGTTGCTTTTCCAACTCCAATTGTTTGAAACAAGGCGAACATTCTTCAATGTGATTGGATATATACTCCTCCTCTTGCTGATTGGCTTCATTATCCAGCATTAAATTGACCAGACTCAGAAACTTTTCACATTCAGAGCTACCACCCTGACATTCTGATCTCCCTTCCTTTTTTTCTTCCATTGTATCTCTAATCAATTATTACCAAAGCCCATTGAAGAGGCATATGTGTTGAGTTTTTCCTTCAGGAGGTTTCTTGCCCGGTGCAATCTGGAGCGAACCGTTCCTATTGGAATATCCAAAATCTTTGCCATTTCTTCATAAGTAAACCCTTCCAGATCACAAAGAATGATCACTGTGCGAAAATCAATAGCCAGAGAATTCAATGCATTCGTCACTTCATCTCCGATCATATCTTTGACCGTATCTACCCTAAGGTCTACTGTTCTGGTATCATCAACATCATCCGAGTTGTAGAAGTTCTCTACTTCCTGATAATCAACCTTAGAAGGTTCTTTCCCTTTCTTTCTAAACTCATTGATGAAGCTGTTTTTCAGAATCCGATACAACCATGCTTTGGCATTAGTCCCACGCTGGAAACTATTGATGAATCGGTAAGCCTTGAGATAAGTATCCTGTACCAAATCTTTGCTATCGTCATCATCAAATGAAAGCCTGTAGGCAAAATTGTACATAGAGTCAATGTGTGGCATGAATTCCTGATTAAAGATCTCAAGCCGCTCCTTTTCGGAGTAAGTATATTTAGTACCACGCTCTTCCTCTCCATCGGAAAGCGTCGTTGCTGTGTCTACCATATCGAGTACCTGCATTTCTTCTTCGATTTACAAAATACATGTTGATACATGATTGTACGAGAAGTAAGGTTAATAGTTCCTTGTGTAAGGTCGTAGTTATTACATTCGGTAAGTTTGCCGGCACTAAGATACCACGTATGAAAACAATTAAATTTTGCCTTCTATTTTTTGGCGTTTTATTCATGCAGCACGCCATGGCTCAAGACACACTTCGGCTTATGGTAGAAACCATGGGTGCTGCTTCGGTCATTGATAAAGCGCTTCCTCACTGGATGGCCTTTAATCGTTATGGATTCTTACCCACAGAGGAAAGCAGTGCCTACACACGTCTGGAAGTAAAACGTCCATTTTCATTAGGTGAAAATTTCAAAATCTCCACGGAGTTTGACGGGATCGCCAATACCAATGACTTGTTTATTCACGAAGCTTATGTCAACCTACAATGGAAAAACTGGTCGCTGCAGATGGGTCTTAATGAAGTTAACAACTTGTATTTCCCCGATGACCTTTCCACCGGGCACCTGTTTGCCAGCCCTAATGCACCTACTATTCCCAAAGTAACCTTTGGCGTTTTGGAATACACTGATGTGCCCTGGACAAAAGGTTACGTACAGTATCGGGGAGCTCTTTCGCAAGGTATTCTGGAAAATGATCGACCCGTTTCACGTGCATTGTATCACGAGAAATACGCAAGTATCAGAACCCGAAAACTTCCACTCAATATCCATCTTGGATTCATGCACAATGCCCTTTTCGGTGGAGAATTTAATGGCATGAAGCAGTCAACGAACTATTTCGAAGTATTCCTTGGCCGACAATCCACCACTTCCAACGTAAATGGGGACATGGTCAATGCTGCGGGTGCTCACTTTGGTATCTTCGACTATGGCGTGAGTTTGGAAACCACCGAAGCAGACATTGATTTCTTCTATCATCAACCCTGGACCGATGGTTCCAGCTTAAAAGACTGGTCGGCGGGGAATAAAGATTATATGTTGGGTATTCATGTCAAATTGAAGAACCAACAATGGCTCACAGAAATTCTCTACGAGAACATCAACACCATCCACCAAAGCGGTGAAGGACTCCCGGATCCCTGGGTGAATGGAACGGGTTACAACTTTGAAGAGCTTAGACTGGTGGACTATGATCAATTTGTGCTCGATGAATTCGGGAGGGTAGAAAATGACCTTTCTTTCGAAGAATTTCTGGATATCATCGCTTTCGAAACAAATGAAAACCTTCCATTCGGTGGCCGGGATAGTTATTACGTCAACCGTGGATTCCCTTTAGGAAACACGCATCAGGGTTATGTGATTGGAAATTCACTATTTCTGACCGCAGACAGACTGATGGAATTGAATGGGGTCAGTTCCTTCGAAAGCGAATTGGTGATCAACAATCGGGTTCAGGCACAACACATCGGCATTAAAGGTAAGATTGTCCCGGCAGACATTGATTATAAAGTTTTGGTCACCTTTACCAGAAACCTGGGCACCTATGCAGGCTTCTATGGAGGATTTATCAGCAGCTGGCAGCGTAATCGTGAGTACTTTTTCCGAGATGGGGTCAATGCCCAATACTTGTATCTGGAATTGAAAAAAGAAATGGAAAATCTACCGATTACCTGGACGGGTTCCATTGGATTTGATCAACGAGGTTTTGGTAATTTCCTGGCCTTTATGGGTGGACTACAATATCGCATCCGTTAAACATGCGGGTATTGCACGTCAATAGTGAACTGACCTGGCGCGGCGGTGAACGGCAAGTAGAGCTTCTTGCCCGGTATAGTTCGGACCATGTTCATTCGATCATTGCCTGCAATCCTGCCAGTGAATTACATCGGCGATTATCCGGGAAATTTAAACTGGTCAATCTTACCATTCGCAATGGCTTTGATCTGAAAGCCGCCTTAAAACTTAAGCAGCTTGCCCGGCAGGTTGATTTGATCCATTGTCACACCCCAAAAGCACAATCTATGGCCGTAATGGCCAAACTCTTAGGATGTAAAAAACCCGTTATTTGCACGAAAAGAACTTCATTTCCGATTGGTGACAACTATTTCTCCCAATTGAAATACCGGAGAACTGATCAGGTAGTTTGTGTTTCTCAGGCATCTGCCTGCAAATTACAAGAGCAGCTGCCAGGAGTAAACCTTAAGGTCATTCACAGTGCCATTGAAAAATCAGGACCTGTCGAATCCGTTGAACTGAATGAACTTATTCCTGAGACAAAAAACCGGATAGTGATCGGTTATGTGGCCGCAATTACAGAAGAAAAGAATCCTGAAATTTTTATTGAAACAGCAAAAAATGTTCTTTCTCTAAACGGACAATGCTGCTTTCTGTGGATTGGTGATGGTGCGTTGAAGGGTGACGTTCAGGCCCGAATTACAGAACTCGGGTTGGCAGATCGAGTTTTTCTTCCTGGATTTCAAAAAGATATCCAATCCTGGATCTCAGCACTTGACATGCTCTTTTTCCCTTCTTTATCGGAAGGGTTTCCCACTACCCTATTGCAAGCCATGCAAGTTTCGGTCCCGGTGATTGCCAGTGATCTGCCAGGTATCAGAGAGATGATAACCGATAGTGAAAATGGATTACTGTGTAAAGCAAAAGACACCAAAGGTTTCGCCAATAAAATCCAGAAATTGCTATCTGATGCTGATTTAAGAAATACGCTGACCGCTAATGCTCTGAAGTCCGTAGAACAATATTATGCAGAAGAAATGGCTGAGCAATACGTTAAACTGTATCGGCAAATGTCGGATGCGGCAGCTTCCACCCGATAAACCGGAAAATCGCTCATCAAAGATCCTGGGCGACCGGGATGACGCGATTCAGGAAGATTCTTGATTCCGAATCTACAGCTTACCACGTAAACTTTTCCAAACCCTCCTTGCGTTGTAATAAGCTTCCCGATACGCATATTCACTTCGGAATGCGAGAGACGTTCTACGACGTTCAGGCACTAACACGTCGTTGATCTTATGCCCTTTGAGCTTGATCCATTTCCGGGTTCGGCGCCCGTCCACCCAATCTATGAGAGCTCCAATGTCGAGACTATTGCCCTCATAGCCCATTTCCCATAATCGTTTATTAAGAATCTTTCCAGCAGCTCCAGCGGTGGGAAGGACAAGATCTACTTTATCCAATTTATTCAGCACTTCCGGCACCCACTCATCGAACTTACCAAAGGCATTTCTCAATGGCGTTTGTACATATTCATCAATCGGACCAAAAAGCTGCTCAGCCACTTCCTTTCTAACCCCTCCGACAAAAAGCTTTTTCTTCGGGCGAATATGCGTTTCAAAAAAGGTGATGAACTCGGCAGGTCTAAAAATGGCATAGTAGGGTAAAGTGAAATGATGCTCAAATTCCCATACCTTGTCCGGACTAAACTTATCCGATAAAAATGCTGCCATTTCATCGTTATCAGGATACCAGGTAAACAGACCTGCTTCCATTCCCGGGTCCAGGTCATAGTTGACACACATGGCCTTATAATAACCCGGCTCTTCGATTAAAATCGAGTCCGTCAGCTCTTGAGTGAGCTTAGGGTCATACTTATGGTTATAGATGCCTTCTCCTTTCAAAAGGTATACATCCCCATCTCCGTATCTTGTATAGAATGTGCGTTTGCCAGATGAAAGAGCGGCATCTAGTCTATCAAATGATTCAAAAGCGGATCGGGTATGGATGGGCATTACTTCTTTTCCAGTAAGAGGTACAACCGCTCACAATCTTGTTCATTGTCAGCGATCAACAAATGTTTCTTATATCCCTGATAGATCCAATTAAGCAACCCTTTGTGATTCAGAAGGAATAACTTGTTTTTCATCAAACGATAATACAGATACAATCGCCAGCCACCCTTTTTCTCTAAAAAGCGCGTTTCGAGAACGTTCAAATAAGGATCGAAGTAACTCAGCAATCCTTCCAGGTCAAAGTGTTGTTCGTGCTTCGCTGAGAGTGGTAAGTTCTTATGAGGTACGGTCACCATCAATTTCCCTTTTTTGCGGAGCAGTTTCACCGTGGCAGCCACAAAGGCTTCACATTTTTCCAGCGGAATGTGTTCAAATACCTCGATCAAGGTAATTACCTCGAATTGGTCAGAAGTTTTCTCTTCCGTGATGTCTCTGCAAATAAAGTCTACTTCGGGCCCAAAGCCCTTGGCCAGATTAATGGCTCTTTCAGAATAATCGATTCCAGTAATTGTCGCGTTCGGAAACTCTCTGGCCGCTTCGAGGGCCAATCTTCCGTCACCACATCCCAAATCACAGAGATGATTGAATTTTAGTTGTTTCAATTGATCAAGTATGAACTCAAGCGAACTAACCTGCTTGAGCCCATACTTAACAAAATATGTGCTTTGAAAACCCTGGCGAAAGCGAGCAACATGGTGATAAGGAAATACATATTGCTGTTCCTGAAGCTGTTGCTTCCCACTTACCCGGGGTTCCCTGGCCATTAATATCTGTAGTACTCAGGCTTGAATGGACCTTCAACAGTCACTCCAATGTATTCCGCCTGATCTTCAGAAAGGGTTTCTAACTCTACACCGATTTTATTCAGGTGTAAGGCTGCTACTTTTTCGTCCAGGTGCTTAGGCAGCATATAAACCGCGTTATCGTACTTGTCAGCATTTTGCCACAACTCCAGTTGTGCCAAAGTTTGGTTTGTGAAAGAGTTGGACATTACAAATGAAGGGTGTCCAGTAGCAACACCAAGGTTTACCAATCGCCCTTCTGCCAATACAATTAGGTCTTTCCCATCAATGGTATACATGTCTACCTGAGGCTTCACCTCAACTTTGGATGCACCATGATTTTTGTTCAACCAGGCCATATCGATCTCATTATCAAAGTGACCGATATTACAAACGATCGCTTTGTCTTTCATCGCTTCAAAGTGCTCTGCACGGATGATATCTTTATTTCCGGTAGCAGTCACAATAATATCTGCTCTTGGAATAGCATTGGACATCTTCTTCACTTCAAAACCGTCCATTGCAGCCTGAAGGGCACAAATCGGATCGATTTCGGTAACAATCACTCGAACACCAGCGCCTCGCAAAGAAGCAGCCGATCCTTTTCCTACATCACCATATCCAGCTACAACGGCAACTTTACCAGCTAACATTAGGTCAGTTCCTCGTCGGATAGCATCTACCAATGATTCCTTACAACCGTATTTATTGTCGAATTTCGATTTCGTCACAGAATCATTCACGTTGATAGCAGGCATAGGTAGGGTACCATTCTTCATTCGCTCGTATAAGCGGTGAACACCGGTAGTGGTTTCTTCAGAAAGCCCTTTAATGTCTTTTACCAACTCGGGGTATTGGTCCAGTACCATATTGGTCAGGTCTCCGCCATCATCAAGGATCATGTTCAGAGGCTTACCTCCTTCAAATGCAAATAATGTCTGCTCAATACACCAATCAAACTCTTCTTCATTCATTCCTTTCCAGGCATAAACGGGCACACCTGACTTGGCAATGGCCGCCGCCGCATGATCTTGTGTAGAGAAAATATTACAAGAAGACCAGGAAACTTCTGCACCAAGAGCAGTCAACGTCTCAATCAAAACAGCCGTCTGGATAGTCATGTGCAAACAACCTGCTATTCTCGCACCAGCTAATGGTTTTGAATCACCATATTCCTCTCTAAGTGCCATCAAACCAGGCATTTCCGCCTCAGCCAATTTGATTTCTTTTCTACCCCAATCTGCCTGGGCAATATCCTTAACCTTGAATTTTTCTGTAACTTCTGACATTGTCATTTGAATTAGGCCGCAAAGTTAATCAATTGCCATCACGAAAGAAATTTGATCTCTTTAATATCATAAACGCGCTCATGATCTTCGACTTTCATCAATAATCTACCCTGACCATCAATTCCCTTGATTACCCCTGAAAACTGGTGACCCTGCGCTTCATAAACATGTTCCTCTTCCATCCATCTCAATCGTTCATAGTAAGCTTCAAGAATGGATTGATAATTTCCTGCTTCCAGGACTCTAAGTTCCTTTTCAAGTTGTATTAGAATTTCCTCAAGCAATTCTTCTTTTTGCAGGTCAAGTTGTTCGTTTAGAAGAGACGTGGCCATGGGATTTGAGAAATTCAACTGACGCACATTCAATCCCATCCCCAATACCACAAAATCCACCTTACTGCCCGCTAAACTCGATTCTAAAAGAATTCCTGCCAGCTTCTTGTCGTTTAAGTAGAGGTCATTGGGCCACTTCACTTCTAACTTGGGCTGAGGCGGTACAAATACTTCAATGGCATTCACTGTTGCCAATGCCATGCACAGACCGAGATAAAACTGTGATTTAGGATCGAGGTAGCGAGGATGCAATAAAACAGAATACAATAAATTGGCGCCAGGCTCACTTTCCCATTGATTACCACGCTGGCCCTTTCCCACGGTTTGGTAATCTGTAATGACAATTGTTCCTTCTTGCGCCTTCCCTAATCTCGCATAGTCCATCAATAAATCGTTAGTAGAGTGACATTCTGGCAGACTTATGACATTTTTCCCCAGGAAGGACGTTTTGGCAAAGAATTTATGCACTAATATTTTAGTAATTTTAAGGTCGAAAATAAGTTAGTGAATGACAAATCTGGTTGAGGAAGAAATTAATTCAAAAAAGCTTTGTGACTTAGTTGTCGAAGGAATGGCAGAAATGAAAGCTTCCGAGATCGTGGTAATGGACTTGAAGCATGTCAAACATGCGGTTTCGGATTATTTTGTCATTTGCTCCGGTACATCCGACACTCAAATTGACGCAATTTCTGACTCCATTGAAAAACATGTTCGCGAGCAATCCAAACAAAAGCCGTGGAAGAAAGAAGGACAGCAGAACCGAGAGTGGATTTTGATTGATTACGTAGATGTCGTAGCACACGTCTTTAATCAGGAAAAACGAACTTTTTATGCGATTGAAGAACTTTGGGGTGATGCGTTGATCACACCAGTAGAAGATTGAGAACTTAATCCCTCTCAAAGCGTTTTATTAAGATATTTTAGAAATAAGCAATAAATGGCAGATAAACCGAGACAGAAGAGAAGTTTGATGGGCGGGCCAGGTCGAAGTAACTATCAAATGTGGGTGATTATCATTTTGATTTCATCCATTATTGGCTTCACCTATTTCAGCAATAACTCCTCTGCTATAAAAATTTCTGATAGGAGATTTGAAGAAATGGTACTCAGCAACGACGTTCAACGTGTGGTGCTGATTAAAAATAAAGAACTCGTCGAAGTAACGCTCAAGCCTGAGGCGCTGCAAAACACGAAATATAAGATTGAGTTAGAAAAGAGTAATCCTTTTAATAACAATCAGGGTCCTCATTATCAATTCAATGTGGTCGATACGAAAGTATTCGTAGACGACTTCAGAAGAATCGTGGAGCAACTTCCGCAAGAACAACGGATCGGATATGAAACCGACGAGCGGTCTGATTTTACGGATTTCCTATTGACTTACGGTATTTTCTTCCTATTCATCTTCGGGTTCTGGTTCCTGATGCGTCGCATGACCGGCGGAGGTGGACCCGGCGGTCAGATCTTCAATATCGGTAAATCAAGAGCAGCTTTGTTCGATGCTGAGAATAAAGTAAAAATTACATTTAAGGATGTAGCTGGCCTGGAAGAGGCTAAAGAAGAGATCAAGGAAATTGTTGATTTCCTCAAGAATCCAAGCAAATTCACTAAGCTAGGTGGTAAAATACCAAAAGGCGCATTGCTGGTAGGCCCTCCCGGAACAGGAAAAACCCTGTTAGCGAAGGCTGTGGCTGGTGAAGCGGCGGTACCTTTTTTCACCTTATCTGGTTCCGATTTTGTAGAGATGTTTGTGGGAGTTGGAGCTGCCAGGGTTCGTGACTTATTTAAACAAGCGAAAGAAAAAGCACCCTGTATCGTCTTTATTGATGAGATAGATGCCATCGGACGTTCCAGAGGAAGAGGGCAAATGCCTGGATCTAATGATGAACGTGAGAATACATTGAACTCCCTTCTTGTGGAAATGGATGGTTTCGGAACGGATTCCGGGGTAATCATTCTTGCTGCCACCAACCGTCCCGACGTATTGGATTCTGCTTTGCTTCGTCCTGGTCGTTTTGACCGTCAGGTGAGTATCGACAAGCCAGACATTGTAGGACGAGAAGCCATTTTCAAAGTGCATCTAAAGCCTATCAAGTTGCACGAGGAAATAGATGCGAAGAAACTATCTGCACAAACACCTGGGTTTGCCGGAGCTGAAATTGCGAATGTCTGTAACGAAGCTGCTTTAATAGCCGCTCGTAGAGATAAGGAAAAAGTGGAAATGGTTGATTTTCAGGATGCCATTGACAGGGTAATCGGGGGTCTTGAGAAGAAGAATAAAATTATTTCTCCGGAGGAAAAAGAAATTGTCGCGTACCATGAAGCAGGCCACGCCGTGGCTGGATGGTACCTGGAGCATGCGGATCCTTTGGTTAAAGTAAGTATCGTCCCAAGAGGTGTTGCCGCCTTAGGATATGCGCAGTACTTACCAAAAGAGCAATTCCTTTACCAAACGGAGCAGCTACTCGATGAAATGTGTATGGCGCTTGGAGGTAGAGTTGCGGAGGACATCATATTCGGGAAAATTTCAACCGGTGCGTTGAGTGATTTGGAGCGAATCACGAAAATGGCTTATAGCATCGTGACCGTTTATGGCATGAATGACAAGGTCGGAAATCTTTCATTTTACGATTCCAAACAGTCCGAATACAATTTCACTAAGCCCTATTCTGAGGCGACTGCTGAACTCATCGACAAGGAGGTTAAAAGTGTGATCGAAGGAGCTTATAAAAAGACCAAAGACCTCCTATCAGAGAAAAAGCAAGAATTAGAAACCATTGCTAAAGAGCTTTTGGAAAAAGAGATCTTGTTCCAAAGCGACCTTGAGCGACTGATTGGAAAGCGTCCATTCGAAAGAAAAACTACTTACGAAGCTTTTACAGACGGTGACTTCCATAGAAATGAAGAGGAAACAGAAGACGCACCTAAAGCTGAAAAAGAAGAAGCAGCCAGTAGCAACGGCCAATCTGAGGTAACAAAAGAAGAAAAGACGGAAGAAGGCACTTCGGTGTAATCTCTATCGATTCAATGATATATGAAAGCAGAGCTATGTCTCTGCTTTTTTTGTTTGTGGATTCTCTGATTTCTTAGCAATTTCAAGAAAAATAGATGCCATGATCAAATCAATCTTCAGTCTACTGGTCCTATTGATAGTAGTGACCTCTCAGGCGCAAAACGCCTACTTTCCAAAAACCCTGAACATGCGCGACCGGGCTCGCGTCATTGACCAGTGGCTGGAGGAACGTATCCAAACTGTACTCCCCGATTTGATGGAAAGAAGTGGCATAGATATGTGGGTCATCATCTCCCGTGAATACAATGAAGATCCGGTGTTAAAAACATTCCTACCCTCTACATGGCAATCTGCCAGAAGAACTACTATCCTCGTGGTTTACGATCCAGGACAAGGAAAACCATTGGAGACCTTTGCCATGGCGCGATATGGCGTAGGCAAGCTTTTCAAGAAAGCCTGGGACAAAGCCTCTGAGCCAGATCAATGGAAAGCTTTGGCCGATATGATCAAAGAAAAAGACCCGCAAAAGATAGGGATCAATAAGTCCTCCACATTTGCTTTGGCTGATGGGATTACCTCTACGCACTATGATCTGTTCATGGAATACTTGCCTAAGAAAATGCGATCCAGGGTTGTCAATGCCGAGGACCTGGCCATAGGGTGGCTGGAAACCCGGACCAATTCCGAAATGATTGTCTATCAGAACATTGTCCGAATGGCCCATCAGATCATTGCGGAAGGTTTCTCCGAAAAAGTTATTCAGCCGGGAATAACCACCACCGATGATGTGGTTTGGTGGTATCGCGATCGCATACGGGAAGCGGGGTTTACGGCCTGGTTTCATCCATCCGTTTCTCTTCAACGCAAAGACCCGGAATCTGCGGAGCACTTAAGGTCTTTTTCTGATCGTCCAGAGGATGAAATCATCTTCCCGGGAGACCTGTTGCATGTGGATTTTGGCATTACTTATCTGCGGCTTAATACGGACACACAACAACATGCTTACGTATTAAAGCCAGGCGAAACCACGCCGCCTTCCTATCTTAAAGAAGCCTTTAAAAAAGGTAATCGTGTTCAGGATATCCTCACTTCCCATTTCAAAACCGGACGTACAGGAAATGAAATCCTCAAGGCAACACTAGATCAATGTGAGGCTGAAGGGCTAAAAGGCGTAATCTATACGCATCCCATCGGTTTTCATGGACACGGAGCAGGTCCTACGATTGGTCTTTGGGATCAACAAGGAGGTGTCCCGGGAAAGGGAGATTATCCATTATACGAAAAAACAGCTTACTCCATAGAACTTAATACGGGGGTCTATATCGAGGAATGGGATAAGGAAATCCGGATCATGCTGGAAGAAGACGCTTTCTTTGATGGTGAAAACACCAGGTATATCGACGGTCGTCAAACCGAGATCATGACCATTCCGAGGGTTTTATATCCAAATGAATAACCTATTGATCTTTAGTGCCAGATAGCAAATCGCAGATGCTATCAACGAAGTTATCTAATGCAATTTCCGACATGGATCCACCGATTCCCGAGTGAACATAGGGATGTATAAAATAAGCGTGGAAACAGCCTGAAAAAATCAACATCAATTGATCAATCGGAAGGGCTGAACCAAATCCATAATTTTTCAGGAAAACCAGCTCACGTTTGACGCTGTTCCTTAGTGAAGTGATCATCGGTTTGATCAAACTAAGCCTGGGGCTATTGCTTAAGGTTTCCAGGTAAATGATTTTCAGGAATTCGGGGTTCGATGCAAAGTATTGAGCTACTTTCTTCAAATGATCCCGGTATTGCAATATCGGATCTTGTAACTCCGGATCAAAAACCAAAGCATCGCCAATTCCGTGCAAATCTTTAAAGGAATGTTCCAGCGCTGAGATCAATAAATTCTCCTTGGTTTGAAAGTAATAGGTAACCTTCTGATGATTCAGACCAGCTACACCGGCAATCATACGGATGGAACTGCCATCAAAACCGTGCGTAGCAAAGGTCTTCAGTGCAGACTTTCTGATAAGCGATTCTTTACTCAAACTCATATATCAAATTTATGCCAATTGGCATAAATTAATATGCCTAATGTAATATTATATTCTATATTTGAAAGAAAAAAATGAAGCAGCCCCTCGTTAGTCCCATCAACCCAAGCGACAATCCAGAAGCAGAAGAAACTGCTACCTTTTATCAGGAGACACTGGGATTCACTCCCAATAGCATTTTTACCATGATGCATCGTCCGCATATTGCTGACGCCCTTCGATCTCTCAACACTGCCGTGATGGAAAATCATGGTCGGGTCACTAGTAGCCTGAAACGTTTGATTGGATACATTGCCAGCAAAACAGCCGGATGCATGTATTGTCAGGCTCACACGATCCGCGCGGCGGTCAGATACGGATCCGAGCAAGATAAATTAGACCACATTTGGGAATACGCAACTTACCCGGCGTTCTCGGAAGCAGAAAGAGCCGCCTTTGATCTGGCCGTTGCCGCCTCTTCCGTACCCAACAGCGTAGATGATGGAATCGCGACAAACATGAGAAAACACTGGGATGAGGGTGAGATTGTAGAAATCATGGCGGTGATCGCTTTGTTTGGATACCTCAATCGCTGGAATGACAGCATGGGCACACAACTGGAAGAACCAGCTGCCGAGGACGGTAATCAATTACTTGGGAAACAAACCGGATGGACGCGAGGGAAACACCAATACTAAGAAATTGGTCTTAGGGTAGTACCATTGGCTTTTTCCCGAATCATTTGTGTCACTGCCAGCCCTCGTTCTATGGCACCATCAAGATAGCCTGGGAATACCTGGGCTGTTTCAGAGCCCGCAAAGTATAATCGACCATCGTAATAACTTTCTCTGAAAAGGGGATGCCCATTTAATTGATGTGGCATCACTTCTGAAGTATAGGAATGGTAGGTCAATGGATCACTCTGCCAGTCTTTTTCGTAATAGCTCGCGTCCTCCAAATCCGACCCGAAATACATTCTCATCTGCTCCATCACCTTTTCCTTCCTTACTTGCTTTCCCTGAAGGTGGAGGTCTGCATTTATAAAGCCTTTTAACACATTTCCACTCTTTCCATCGTGCCTGTGATCATGCAATTCCTGGGCCGGGCCAAACTGACTTATCATAGTCCCAATTTCGTTATTTCTCCAAAAGGCCTCTTTGTATTCAAGCCCCACTTTGATCGACTCCCCCATCCACGTATGTGTTCTTTCGGCTAGTTCCTTCAAATCCTTCGGTAAGGCAGGCGTCATCTGAATTGAATTAACAAATAGATTAGGCGGGAGTGTATTAATAACCATTCGGCCCTGGATTTCCTGATCACTCGTTGAAATTGCAACCAAATTGTTTTCAAAATTCAGTTTACGCACCTGTTGGCCTAACAGGATTCGGTTCGTATCCAACTTTAGTTGAAGGGCATCTATCAGCGATTGAGTTCCGTTGGTAAATAAATATTGTGCTTCATTAGAAGCGGGGACTTCAAACAACTGCACTGTTCTTCCCGGGTTGGCATAGTCGTAAAGTACACGCGTCCCAGTGTACTGTTCCTGATAAGGCACCTTCAACTCTTTTATCAACTTCATTAGGTGAATATGCTTATCTGCAAACCACGTTGCACCCATTTCGATGGTGGCTCCTGACGGGGTTGAGATCGTATGCACTCTGCCTCCTATCTTGTCTCTGGCTTCAAGCAATAAACAGGGAATCCCGGCTTTCTGCAAACCATAAGCGGTGGTCAATCCCGCAAGTCCTGCTCCTAAAACGATTATATCTTCAACCTCCATGATACCAGGTCTATCCTTTGCTATGATCCAACTCAGATACGAGGTAACTGGTTCCTCACTCAGAAAGTATAAAGCATAAAAAACCCTTCCCGGTAGGTACCGGAAAGGGTCTTATAGTGATCTATGTTAGGAATTAATCCTCATCTGATCTCAACAAAGAACTATACAGCAACTTTCGCGCGTTACCTTTTCTAAGCTCTTGCTGAACATCGGATACAATTCCCATCTTAACGTCAATATCTACCTTCATCGACATGGTGATCTGATCTCTCTCTGCCTCGGAAAGTTTATCCTTCTCCGTATTAACAAACTGGATCACATCCTCTTTCTCGATGAACACATCATTGGTTTGAATCTTAGGCTCTTCGCCATAGACTGCCGTGTTTTTGGGCTCACCAATATAGATGTAGCTTACCAAAGATTTTCTTTCAATCTTAGTCAGCTGTGTAGCTCTTGGAATCTTCTGCTTAACCAGAATCTCATCTTCACGAAGTACGGTTGTCACCATAAAGAAGAACAACAGCATGAAGATAATGTCCGGCAAGGCAGCGGTTGGAATATCCTGAGAAGTACCTGAACCTTTTTTAAATTTTGCCATAATATTCTTTTATCAAAAATGATTAATCAGGCTCTGCAATAGAGATCGCCTTAGGCATACCAAATCTTGCTCTGTCATACATGTCTTTTTGTATGTCATCACTTCGATCCAGGGTCAACCACTCTTCCACGGTAATTCCGGCACGTTCCGCATAGATCTCATTGTAAGCTCCCTGGATCGCATCCAGTACGTTGATGTACAAATCATAAGTTGTACCCCTGTTAGCTTTAAACGAGACAACAGCGTTTCCGGATGTCGGATCATCAGATGAGTCCGGGTTTTTACCGTTTTGATTAACATATGCCTTCAGCGAAGATGGCAAACTGTTATAAACTTCTACTCCTTCAGCAGAAGGATCGCCAAAGTTCAGAATGAACATTTTCACATCCTCCTTCAATTCATCCATGGTACCGGTGTAAGGCTCATTTTCGACCAAAAGCCGATCCTGAGAGTTAGCCAGTATAGCAAAGATGTTTCTTTCCTGGAGTTTAATTTCTAAATCCTCCTGATTTGGATCCGGTGGAGGTGGCAAGAGCATCGTAATACCCTTGTCATTTGCAATCGTGGTGGTGACCAAAAAGAAGATCAGCAGCAGGAATGCAATATCCGCCATGGAGCCGGAACTTACCTCAGGTGGTTTTCTTCCGCCTCTTGCCATTATTTAATCAGTTTAGAAACTTCTGTATACAAAATACCTGCGATAGCAATGAATACTGCCATGTACATTGTGATGAGACCTGCTCCCACAATTTTGGAAGTACTTTCTGATGCCCCTTCTGCATTGGGATCAGCCAATCCATAAGCAATCAGAAAAACCACTACCAGTGCACCAACGCCTAATCCGGATTTCGCCAATCCTTTCGGATCACTAAGCGACTGGATCAAGGGCATGATGATCGCCGTTACGGCGCATAAGCCAATCAGGATATAACCTGAAATAAGTCCAATGTCTATAATTCCCATAGTAATCTACGATTTAGAATTATTTACCAGACAAGTTGTGCTTCACTAGAACGTCTACCAAAGAGATAGAAGCGTCTTCCATGCTGTTTACCAACGAATCAATCTTAGAAATAAGGTAGTTGTAGAACAACTGCAGGATAACCGCAACGATCAGACCCGCAACAGTTGTTAATAGGGCTACTTTAATACCATTCGCCACAAGTGTAGGAGAAACGTCTCCAGCTTCTGCAATCGCGTCGAATGCGTCGATCATACCAATTACTGTTCCCATGAAACCAAGCATCGGTGCGAGCGAGATGAAAAGGGAGATCCAAACCATACCTCTTTCTAATCGGCCCATTTCCACAGAACCGTAAGCGATGATGGATTTTTCAACCATCTCAATGCCTTCAGACATTCTCATCAGTCCCTGAATGAATATAGATGCAACAGGCCCTCTTGTATTTCGGCAAACATCTTTGGCCGCCTCGATACCTCCTGAGTTCAATGCATCTTCCACTCTGGCAAGCAATTTCTTAACGTTTGTAGTGGCTAAGTTAAGCGTGATGATACGCTCAATAGAAATAGCCAGACCTAGAATCAAACAGATCAATACGATACCCATGAATTGGGGACCTCCATCGATGAACTGATCTTTTACTACTTGGTGAAACCCTGGTTCTGCCACTGCCTCTACTTCTTCAAATTGGGCAGGAGCTGGTTCTGCCACTGGTTCTTCTGCTGCTACGGTATCAGCCACCACATCCGTGGAATCGCTGGCAACTGCTGTAGTATCGGCATCTTGCGCGTAAATGTTGAATGCCAAAACACCCGTCAGCATCAAAAGAGTCATTAACTTTTTCATAATCTGTTTGGTAGTCTTCGGTTAAGTTTTAAACGTAAGTAATTGTGTAACTAAATTATTCTTGACACATTCAAGTCCTGCAGAGAGGAAGGGATTCGAACCCTCGATACCCGGTTAGGGTATACACACTTTCCAGGCGTGCGCCTTCAACCACTCGGCCACCTCTCTAAATATAGGCCTCTACATGCGACCACTAATTCCGACAAATAAATCAAGAAAAATGAGTTTATGCAAATTTTGAAATTATTTTAGGCGCTTATTGAAGGTCCATTTCTCCACGAAGTGGGCGTTGTAGCAACTGCTTGATCTGATCATGGTCAGACTCTTTGCCCAACAAAAACATCAGCTTGGTCACCGCCGCCTCTGAAGTAATGTCTCCTCCACCTACAACACCAATTTCTTCTAATTTTTTACTAGTGGCATATCGCCCTTGTATCACCTCGCCTCCACTGCACTGGCTCACATTATAAACCACCACTCCTTTGTCAATCGTATCCCTGATCAATTTCAGAAACCAGTCCTCATTTGGCGTATTCCCTGATCCAAACGTTTCCAGAATTACGCCCTTCAGATCCGGCATGGCCAGTGCATGTTTCATTGCTCTCGCCGTAATTCCCGGAAAAATCTTCAATATCACCACGTTAGGATCAAAATAGGGATAGAATTTCAGCTCGGCTTTTTCCTCGGGTTTCAGGATGTTAGAGGGGAAGTATTCAATGAATATTCCGGAATTCGCGAGTTTGGGATAGTTCTCAGATTGAAAGGCCGCAAACGTACTCGATCTTACCTTCTGAGCCCGGTTTCCTCTTAGTAAAACAAAATTGAAATAGATGGCCACTTCTTTGATCAACGGTTGGCCATTTTCCTTTGCAGATGCAATTTGAAGGGCCGTGATCATGTTTTCCCGAGCGTCCGATCGCAGTTGACCAATGGGGATCTGCGCTCCAGTAAAAATAATTGGCTTTTTAAGTCCATCAAACATGTAGCTTATGGCCGAAGCTGAATAAGCCATGGTATCGGTACCGTGTAATACGACAAATCCATCATAACGATCGTAGTTCTCGTAAATGATCTGCCCAAGATTTTTCCAGTCATCCTCATTGATGTTAGACGAATCGATCGGCTCCGGAAAAGAAACCACTGTTATCTGAAGATCCAGCTCCCGTAATTCGGGGATCTTCTCCAATACATGACCAATATCAAAGGGCCGGAGTGATCCTTCCTCATCATAAACCATCCCGATGGTACCCCCTGTGTATACGATCAATATGGAAACATCTGAGGCTTTCCTTGAAGTCCTCGTATTTTGTATGGTAAAATCCATTGGTCAGGCAGGGGTTGGTAATTTGAATAACTCAGTAGCATTATCGGTAGTTCGCTGCACTACTTCCTGGTAAGAAAGCCCGGTCAGCGTAACCAGTCGTTCTGCCACCAGTCGAACATAAGCGGGTTCATTCCTTTTACCTCTGTGAGGTACCGGGGCCAAATAGGGACTATCGGTCTCCAGAACCAAGTGAGAAATATCCACATGAGGAAGCACTTTATCCATTCCTCCGTTTTTGAACGTGGCTACACCTCCGATTCCCAATTTAAAGCCAAGAGAAGTAATCTGGTTGGCTTGATCCAGATCACCTGTGAAGCAATGAAACACCCCTTTGAGACCTTTTTTACTAAAGGGTCGGGTCAGAGCAATGGTCTCATCAATCGATTCCCGGCAATGGATCACAATGGGCAAGTCATGCTTCAGTGCCAATTCGCACTGAATATTGAACGCCTCGATTTGTTGTGGATAAAACGTCTTATCCCAGTATAGATCTGTTCCGATCTCTCCTACCGCCAGGAAATCACGTTTGGAAAGCCATTCCTCCACGAGATAAAGCTCTTTCTGAAAATCAGCATTGACCGAGCATGGGTGCAAACCCATCATGCTGATACAAGTATCTGGGTATTGCTGCTCCACTCCTAACATATCATCTATAGAAGTGCTGTCAATATTGGGCATGAGTACACGCTCAACTCCACTGCTACGCATCCTGTCCATCGCCTCGGGCAGGTCTTCTTTGAACTGCTCTAAATATATATGAGCGTGGGTATCAATCATTTTTGGGGTGATAAAGCCGCAAACTTATATCCTTTGCGATGAAAGCACTCCAAAAACCAAGGCAGTAATTGTTTCAAATTGGGTAGGCTTTTTTGACTATCGTGAAAAACGATCACTTCGCCAGGCCGGGATTTACTCAATGCATGTTTAGAAGCCTCCAAATTCAGGGTTTTGTCAAAATCTCCAGACAGCAAGCTCCACATAATGATGCTGTATTCTTTTTTCAGGGACCGGATTTGTGCGGGTGTGATTCGTCCGTATGGAGGTCGAAATAAATGTGAATGCACTCCTTCCAACGTCTGAGCTATTGTCATCTCGCAGGCTGCGATATCATGCTGATAATGCTTACCTCCTGTACGCCACCCTGATAAGTGATGTTGTGTGTGATTTCCGATGGTATGTCCCTTTGCCTGCGTAAGCTTCAACACTTCCGGATATTTCAAGGCATTCTCGCCAACGACAAAAAAGGTTGCTCTGGCATCATATTGCGCGAGTAAGTCCAATACGTAAGGAGTCACTTCCGGGTCGGGGCCATCATCAAAGGTGAGGTATAGTACCTTTTCCTCTGTTGAAGTTACGTTCCAAATTAGGCTTGAAAATAAGCGGGTAAATAAATAAGGTGTGCGAAAAGGATAGGTTCTCATCGCATAGGGTATTAATGCCTTACGCCTTCGTATTGTTCACCTGACAAGAGATCATGGTAATATCATCATGATATGGCACTTCGTCACGAAAGTCATCCAGGGCCTTCAGCAGAAATTGATGTAGCATATTGAGGTTCTCTGTTTGATGTTCAATCAACAATTCCTCCAGACGCTCAAAGCCAAATTGTTCCTCCTCTAAATTGAAGGTTTCTGTCAGGCCATCGGTATATCCGAAAAACAGAAATTCGTTAATGTTCTCAATCCGCCGTGTTTCGAGGAATGGCAAAGGATCGAACATGCCCAATACGGTAGTGCCTTCTTCAAGCACCTGGGTACTGCCATTGTACAAGATCAGTGATGGATTATGTCCGCAATTGACATAATTGAAGGAACTATCGGAGTAATCGTACATACCCAGGAAAAACGTAATGAAGTTTTCCCCGTTGCTGCTGGCATAGGTGGCATGATTCAGTTCATTGATGATCTCTTCCAGGTCGTGTGTCTTTCTGACTAGCGTACGGAGAGATGCCTGAAAATTCGACATTAATAATGCCGCAGGAACTCCTTTTCCGGATACATCCGCAATACAGACGATGAACTTGTTTTCATCCAATGCGATATAATCATAGTAATCGCCACCGACATCCTGATGTGGCAGGTAAACGGCATCTATTTTCAGTCGTGTGGATTCCGGTAGTTTTTTGGGGAAAAGGAAATTCTGGACCTTCTTGGCAATTTCAAGCTCTTTGCGATAAGCCTCCTGTTCCAATTGCTTTCTCGCCAGCTTCTTATTCTCAATCGCAACGATCAGGATATTGGTCAGTGCTCTCAAAAAGGTCGTATCGGCGATCTGTCCCAGGCCTCCTGTAAACACTATGGCCAATAACCTGTTTTTATGCAAAACCGGAAAGACATGCGTGAATTCCGAAAAAGGGCCTTCCGTTTGCACGATCTTCTCTTGTTGCTCCAGGTAATCATTGGGCAAAAGTTCACAATCCCAATCGGTACTGGTACCATAGTGCACTTCACATGCCCAACCTTCATCGCCCTGCACGTACATGGCCAGCTTGTTCACCTTCAGATCGGCCAATAAGGTGAACCTGTAGATACGATAGAGGTCTTTCTCTGCCAGATTATTGTTAATGGCCTGAGTTACCTCCAGTAGTGCTCTGAGTTCCAGATCTTTGATATCGCCGATTTGTCCAGCCATGCTTTTACCCCAAATTATGGGCGTGTAAACCTTTTTTGGTAGCTAAATAATAATAGGTATGAAACTTTGAATGCAGTTCCAGCGGCTCCGGTGCTTCATCGTCTACTGTCTGAAGTACCTTCACCCAGCCTTTTTCGTAGAGGGATGCCAGCGTATTTACTAACTCTTGCTCGCTGAGTTCGCAAGCTGCTACAAGTTGCTGGTAGGACAGCACAAAATACAATTCGTCCAGCACATCAAATTCCAATTCAGTCACCCATACCTCCTCCCTTTCCAAGAGTAGGCACCAAAAATAGACGCAAAACCCAAGAACAGCACATAGAAGGGGTAAATAAAGCTCACGGTGAAGAGATGAAATACGGTTCCATGGATTCCAAGGAATTTAACGGGTCCTTTCAGATACCAAATTTCTGCCATCCAGCGGACCATGATGATCGCGCATCCTGCAAGCCACGGGATGTACCCCAATGCCATTGCGACGGCAATAAATAACACAGACATGAAGTCTACATATGTAAACACCCAGCTTAGCCGCATCCAGAAGTCATTATAAAATCGCCATTTGCTAGCCCACCGTACTCGTTGTTGAATAAACCCTTTCAGATTACTCTTGGGTATGGTTTCCACAACAGCAGCCTGCGCTTTCATGAAAAACACTTTATCGGGGAATTTTGCAAAGATCTTTTGCAACAAAAATTCATCGTCTCCGGACGCAAGGTTTTCATTGCCTTTGTATCCATCCACTTTCAAAAAAGCTTCTTTGCTGTAAGCCATATTAGCACCATTGCAGGAAGAAGCCATTCCCTGCTCCAATGAAGTGGCGCCAAATGCCTGAAGTGAGGAAAAGTCCATGGCTTGCACCTTATCAAAAAATCGATCCCCAATCATTCGCACCGGCCCTGACACCATATACGGTGATCGCTGTTCGATAAAAGCGGCATAAGTGGCTATCCAGGAAGAAGGTACTCGGCAATCACCATCTGTGCACAAAATATACGTTCCGGTGGCTGCTTCAACACCTATGGTGGCAGCGGCTTTCTTCCCTTTTTCATCGGACAAATGAACCTGTCTAAACCGACTACCAAGTTTTGCAATGGCCATTTCCACAGTTTGATCTGTCCCATCTATGGAGTGATCGTTTACCACAATCACTTCATAATGTTCCTCAGGATAATTTTGTTGCTTCAGATCCTCTAACAATAAGGCTATATTGGAAGCTTCATTTCGAACGGGAATGATCACCGATATACTTACTTCAGCCTTGTCTTTAGCAGAAAAAGTAGGAATCCGATTCCAGGTAAGCCTGAGCCAACACATGATTATTATGTGGATTGCTGCTATGATGCTAAGGATGATCATGCACTAAGTTTAAATCGATAAGCCAGAACCGGGACCAAACCTACCATCGATGGCAATACCAGGTTGAATAACCAAAGAAACAGGCTCGCTACCAATAAGTTCGCAGGTTCTGTAGCATATGCAGTAAATGTCCATATGACCGCCGCTTCCCTAACCCCTAGAGCACCTAACAACGACGGGGCCAGTGTACGGATCAGGAACACCACGGGTATACCCGCCATGAGTGATCCGATGGGAATTTCCGGGCAAAAATGAAAAAGTAGCCATCCGAATTGCAGGCTAAAAACCAGATATCGTAGGCTTGAAGTTAGCAGGATCTTCAATTTGACGACTAAACTGTAAGTATCATCCCACACGATGGCTGTCACCAAAATCACGAGTGCCATTAATACCCCAAGCCCGGTAAGGAGTGTATGATCCGGCCAATAAAATACACTCCCGATACTAAACATGAACAAAGTGGCCCAAAGTGAAGCAAAGCGATTAACAAGATTTGCACGGATTGTACCTTTTGTTTTCGGCAAGTTGAGGCTTCTGCCTATAAAATCTCCCAGCGTGAAAGGGATCACCCAATTGAGAGACAATCCGCGTAGTACCGACCACAAGGCTTGTTTGGAAGTGATCTTTGTCAATGGTAACACGCACAACCGCCATTTCACCACCTCCAGATACCAATTGAGCGGTACGAGCATTAATACCAACGCACAAAGCAGCCATAACCTCCCAGTATTCAATGTTTGCCAGTCAAAGCCATCAAAAGAGCGGCTACCCAACGCCTGACTGATGTAGAAAACACAGCATACCAATACCATCACTTTGAGCAGCCAAAGTCCCGGTTCTTTCCATCGAAAGTCGTTTATTTGTAGCGGTGAGTGCATCAGCAAAAGATAAAGTAATTCTCGGACTGGATCCGGGCACGAATGTAATGGGTTATGGGCTCATCCTCGTCAAAGGTTCCCAACTTTCCCTTGTTCAATTTGGCGTGATCCATCTGAGCAAGTATACCGGACATGAATTGAAACTGAAGAAGATTTTCGACCGGGTTGTTAGTCTCATCGACGATTATCATCCGGATGAAGTGGCGCTGGAAGCCCCATTTTACGGTAAAAACATTCAGTCCATGCTCAAATTAGGCCGGGCTCAGGGCGTAGCCATGGCTGCTGCCCTTTCTCGTGAAATCCCTATCAATGAATACGCACCTAAAAAAGTAAAGCAATCGGTCACCGGCAATGGTAACGCTTCTAAAGAACAAGTGGCGGCCATGCTCCAAAACCTGTTGAAATTTAAAGAACAACCGAAACTCCTGGATGCGACTGATGCATTGGCCGTTGCGATATGTCATCATTTCCAAGGTGGTAAAGTCCAAAAGTCCTTCAAAAGCTGGGGAGCGTTTCTATCAGAGAATCCAAAACGTATGAAGTAGTAAGATTGCTACGTGATCCTTGCGAAGAATTCCTTCCGATGTGCTCTTCCTATCGGAATTCGGTGTTCATTTATCCAAATGGTATTGCCGACCACCTTATCTATTTTGTCGAGTTGCACCACGTAAGATTTATGAACTTTTGAGAAGTGTAATTGAGGCAGCAGTTCTTCCCAAAACTTAAGGTTTTCTGATAAGAAGAGTTTCGTGTCTCTCAAATACAAATGGACAAAATCTCCCGCTGCCTGAATGAATAAAATCTCATCAAAATTCACTTTCACCAGCTCCCGATCAAGCTTCGCAAAATAATAATTTGGCTGAGGCGCTTCCGGTGGGTTCGGTGACGGTTCGTTTTGCTGGATCTGATCCTGAACTTTGCTCACTGCCTGATAAAACCTCGGAAAATCAAATGGCTTTAGTAGGTAGTCAACCACATTGAGTTCATAACTGGTCAGTGCATAATCCGCAAAAGCGGTAGTAAAAATCACCCTGGGAGGATTGGGTAGAATTTTGAGAAAATCAACACCAGACAATTTGGGCATATGTACATCCAAAAACATTAAATCCACCTGGTTGGCTTTCACGAATTCCAGTGCTTCGATCGCATTGAAAAAGATGCCCACAAGCTCGAGTTTTTCTATTTCTCCAATGAATCGCTGCAGTATTTTTTGTGCAGGTTGCTGGTCTTCCACAATAATGCATCGAATCTTCATGTCCGTAAAGTCAGTTGCAGGTCTACTACAAATTGTCCCTCTTCTTTTCTGATATCAAGTTGGTGTTGATTGGGGTATATGAGGGCCAATCTTGCCCGAATGTTTTTTAATCCGATCCCTTTGGGAAGATTTTCATTCACCTGTTCATCACTTTCGGAGAACGGGTTGCTACAATGAAGGATCAATTGATTATTCTCCACGCTCAGGTGAATTACAATGGCTATTTCGTTCGTCAGTTCAGAGAAGCTGTGCTTGAATGAATTTTCGATGAATCCGATAAGCAACAACGGAGCGATTTTGAGGGATTCAATTTCTGTACCATCGACACGAAAATCTACTTTCCCCCGTCCTTCAATTTGCAATTGCTGTAATGCGATATAGTCGCTCATGTGTTCGATTTCATTCTTCAGCGGCACCAGTTCACCGTCACTTTCATACAGCATGTATCTCATGATCCTGGCCAAACGATGAATAAGTGTTGGCGTTTCTTTATCTCCCTCCAGCGCCTTACTGTAAAGGTTATTGAGGTTATTAAAAAGAAAGTGAGGACTTATCTGATTTTTCAGGTGGTCCAACTGACTTGCAGATCTTTCCTTCTCTAATTGGTTGATGACCGTCTGTCGCTTCCAGGCGTCATAGCCAAATTTGAATCCTACGAAAATTGCCAGTGTGGCTCCAACGTCGATGATCGCGTAGTAGGGATTAAAAAAATCCCCTCTGGTATTGGCATAGAACCATACTTCAAGGACTAATTCCTCGATCAACATAGAACCGACAACCACCAAAAGAAACAGCAACAAAAACGTCCAATACCTGGCCTTGTAAAAGAATCTGGGTACTAGAAACAAGTTGATAAAAACTGAAGCGATGACATAGTTGAGTGTAAAAATGAGGTCCACCATCGTCAGCGACGGATCATGCTTATCAAAAGCGAACTGAACCAGAAACAGCAGCCACAAGAAAGTGGTAAGAACCGCCTCGTTTCGAAAAATCAACGCGTATCTGGAATGGGAAGAAAGCATGGTTAAAAGTAGCGCAGGATGGACACAGGTAAAAAATTAAAGGCTTAACGACATCCGGTAAAGGTTGAACTGCTTTAAACCCGGGTCCAACAACGCACAGCAGTAATTTGACGGGTCACAGGTCTACTTGGTCGTTGGCCGATAAAATTTTAAGTCCTGTAGATATTAAGAGTCTTTTGATACTTAAAGAGGTACGACCTGTTTTTCAGAACTGATAGCCTGTGACTAATGCTGCCTCTTCCAAATACTCAAACAAACAATTCTTATGAAATTAAGGTCTATCTTTTTCTTTAGCATACTACTCACAGTTGGTACCAACCTCAACGCACAGAATATCCGCTCCGGAAAGCTATTCATTGAAGGACAGGTTCAGGATGCTTCCACTCGTGAACCACTTCAATACGCGACTATATCGGTCTTTAGTCAACAGGATAGTGCACTGCTTACGGGCGGTATCACCAATGACCAGGGAGTTTTTTACCTCGAGGTTCCTGATCAAAGCATTTACCTGAATGTAGGTTATCTGGGCTATCTGACACACAAAATCGATGAATTGACTTTCGAGGACGGCATAGCATCTCTGGGTATAATTGATGTCAAACCAGACGAGCAAGTTCTTAAGGAAGTAGTGGTCTCCGCGGAAAAGTCTCAAGTTACCTATGAATTGGACAAACGTGTATTTAATGTCGGCAAAGACCTCAGTTCTGCCGGGGGAAGTGCCATGGATGTCCTGGTTAACGTGCCTTCGGTAGACGTTAACATCGAAGGCGAAGTTAGCTTAAGAGGAAACAGCAATGTGCAGATCCTGGTAAATGGCAAACCCTCAGTTATCGCTTCAGGCAATGCCCTGGGAACGATCAGTGCCGATATGATCGAAAAGGTAGAAGTCATTACCAACCCTTCGGCTAAGTATGATTCCGAAGGAACGACCGGAATTTTGAACATTGTTTTAAAGAAAGAAGATAAAAAAGGCATTAATGGATCTGTAACGATCAATACTGGAATTCCAAACAACCACAGTATTGGGCTTAGTCTGAACAAACGTACTGACCGGTTCAACGTGTTCAGCCAGTTTGGTGTGGGGAAGCGTACTTTCTTATCCAATTTCGAAGGACGCACGGTTGATCGTTCCGGGACACAGCAAACGGAACTCATCTCTTCCGGAGATGGAGAGAAGAATGAGCAATTTTACAACATCATCCTTGGTGCCGATTTTTTTATCAATCCATTGAATGTGATGACACTTTCGGGTCACTTTGGATACGAGTTTGAAGATGAGTTTTCTGATACTCGTTTTGATCTGGTTTCAAGTGAGGGTCGTTCCATTCGTGAAGAAATCACAGATGCGACCAACCCCAAATGGCAATATGAATGGCAATACAAGAAATCTTTTGAGGGCAACAAGGACCGTGCTTTAATCGCCAGTGCTACGGGTTCTTTCTTCGGAAAAGATCAAAATTCTTCCTTTGAAAATTCTACTCAATCAGGTGACGTTCCGGAGTTCCAGCAATTTGTAAATGACGATTTTTCCAGCGCTCAATACAACTTTCAGGCAGACTATACCCATCCTTTTTCTGATAAGCGGATTTTGGAGATCGGAGGTAAATATCAGATTGATGACGACAAAAACAATTACCTACTGGAAGATGTAGAAGACGGCAACCGTGTGATCAATACCAACTTTACGAATGATTTTGACTTCACACAAAAAGTATTGGGCATCTACTCTACTTATTCGATCGAGTTTGACCAGTTGAGTCTAAAGGGTGGTTTGCGCTTGGAAAATACTGACCTCAATACGTTTCTAGTCACAACTGGTGAATCCAACAATCAGAAATATACGGATTGGTTTCCTACTTTCCATACCTCTTACAAGTTGTCAGAAAGCTTTTCTGCTCAGTTGGGTTACTCACGCAGGATCTCACGTCCGAGGGCATGGAGCCTGAATCCATTTGCCAGCCTCAACAATAATTTGAATCTGAGAACTGGGAACCCGGATCTAATGCCAGAATACACGGATTCCTACGAACTATCTCTGATCCGGGATTGGGAAAAGGTTTCTATTAGTACCTCCGTATTCTACCGAAACACAAACAATGTGGTAGACCGGATCGTGCAGGTCATGGACAGTCTGACAAGCTCTACGCCTCAAAATGTAGGATTAAGCAACAACCTCGGTATAGAGGTCAACGCGCAAATGGAGCCCACAAAGTGGCTCAGTTTGTTGGGGGATTTTAATTGGACGTATTTCAACCGGTCCGGTACTTTTGAAAATCAAAGTTTTGAGTTCAGTAATGACAAATGGACGGCCCGGATCACCAGTAAGTTCAAATTTGCCAATGATCTGTCTGGTGAAATCCGGCTTCGGTACCGATCTGAAGAAGAACGCATACAATCAATCATTCGGGACAATGCCTATCTGGATCTGGGTATCAAAAAGAAGCTATTCAAGGGCCGCACAGTTGTGAACCTTGTTGTTCGAGATGTTTTCAGTGCGCGAAGGTTCATTAGTATCACTGATCAACCCGACTTTTTTGCGCTGAGTGATAACCAAAGAGACATCCGGCGTATCGTACTTGGGATCAGTTATGGCTTTGGCAAAGGTGATGCCATGGAATTCTCCGGGCTTAAGCAGTTTTAGCAAAAGTGATCGGACCTGGGAAGATTGCTTTGATCGCGAAACCAATAGGAGCTAATTTACCTTCAACAACATCACGATACATTGGAGCGAAGACACAAGTTTACGCGGTGCCGTCACAATTTGAAATGAAGACTTAGTGGAAAAGGCGGCACTGCCTATCAGGAAAAATACCCTCTGGGATCAAAGCGATGTATCCAGTCGTATATGGTTTTTTGACACCATAGCATCTCTCAGAGGGTACTGTTCTTTAAGCCCTCCTCTTATCGTCTTCCATGATCCAATCCAGGGCATCGAAAATGCTAGAAAATTTCTTGATGCTCAAATTGGGCATCACCATTCTGATCGCGGAGCCAATGAAGTTGGCAAAAATGCTTCCGGATCCAGACTGTCTGTTGACCATGGCCAGTTTATCCACTTTGCCAACGATACGCTTGGCCCGGCCTTTGATAAAGCCCTTCATCCATATCCTGGCTTCCGTATCAAATTCTCTCAAGCCCCGACGGTCCAGTATTAGTTTACTGTACCCTTGAAACTCAACACTATCTCCTCCTAATTTCAACAAAGTAACTGCAGTTTCCTTATTGACCGAACCCAGCCAGTTGATCCGCGAAATACCATTTACTTCATCCAGCATAAACTTGCTGCCTTTCACTTCTTTTATGATCCGAAAGCGGGGTTTGCTTTTCGGAGGATTGGGGTCTTCTATGACTTGTGGCAGCTGCTCCAGAATTTCAAGGGGTTCCGGAACCAGTAGCTCATCGATCGCGTGATCAATGTCATTCTCCGTTATGGTGGCGGATTGATTGGCGGTGGTGTCAGTCTCTGAGTTCTGAGACTTTGAAAAAAACGAAAAATTCATCTGTACTCGGTTTTCTTTTAAGCGATTGGTGAGTAAGACTATTTTCCCATAGCGAGTGGAAAGTAAGGCGCGAGAGATTTGAAGTTAGACAAAAGATCGACGAACAGACCTATTTTCTCGTTGAAAAATTTCGATTTTTTATAACACATCGAACTGATTTTCAATGAATTACATTTTTCAATTGTCCCAATAAACGCTTTACAAACGATTGTTTTACCAACGAAGCATACCTATACGTTATAAATCCCTTCCACACGACATTTTGATCTTTTTTTCAAATACAAAGTGTTTTCACTATTCAGATGTCAGCATACGCTAAAAAAGCAGATGGTAAGCATGCAGTAAGCCACTTCACAAAATGTCCAACTTTTTTGCAGAATTTTGGAGGGTATTACCCTCTTGAACTGTAATTCAAGGGTACTGTAACCATAATCTTTCGCTCATCAATGCCAACCCATGTCTGATCAGTATTTGATTCAGCAAGTGATCAATGACGATCAAAAAGCCCTGCGCGATTTGTTCGACAAATATTACGCGGATCTGGTGCGGTATGCGATCAAAATAACAGGCCTCGAAACATCCTCCGAAGAAATCGTTCAGGACATATTCGTCAAACTCTGGGAAAAGCGTAAGCAACTTGAAATTCAAAATGTATCTGGTTACTTACTTCGGGCAGTAAAAAATCAATGCCTCAACTTTGTGACGTCTCGTTACCATACTACCGTACATGAAGATATCTCATCCGATACGCACTTACATGTATCAACTCATTCCGCTGAACAAGCTATCGTAGAGGTAGAATTGGCTGCCGCCATTGCCAAAGCCAGTGAGGCATTGCCTGAGCAAACTTCCCTGGTTTTCTCACTCAGCAGGCACGGAGAAATGACTTATCCTCAAATTGCGGATGAATTGAATATCTCTGTAAAAACGGTAGAATATCACATTTCCAAAGCCATCAAATCCATACGAAAAGACCTCCTTTCTCAGGGTTTTCAGGTGACTGTGATCACCATGCTTACAAAAACTTTTTAAAAAAGTTCGGATACTCACTAGGGTATACCCTGAAATGGCTGACTGCTTGATGAACATCCTGATCAAGCAGTATGAAAAACCCGGAATACAGTGAAATCATCGCCTTCATCAAGGGAGAGCTCAGTGAATCGCAGCAACATGAGATCAATGGCTGGATAGCAGCAAATCCAGATAATCAAAAGCATTTCGAACGCGTTCGGGATATCTGGGATCTTCACGGCAAAAAGGCTGAGCAATACCAACCTCAAATGGATGTGGCCTGGCAGCGTATCGAAACGGCTATTGAAGATAAAACACCTCTTTGGCATTGGATGTATCGCGTAGCAGCAGCATTGGTAGTTATGGTAGGCATCGCTTATTTTATGATCAATCGGCAAGAGGAAACTTCTACCCTCAATTTCATTGAACAGGTTGCTGATTCCGGTCCAAGAACCATCAATTTACCGGATGGATCAGTCATTACACTGAAGCAGGGATCTAAAATCATTTTTGACGAAAACTTTGATCAGTCCACTCGACACATTCAACTGGAAGGGGAAGCATTTTTCGAGGTGGCCCGAGATGAGGAACGTCCTTTTATCATTAATACGGCTTTTTCCAAAACGGAAGTATTGGGCACGTCATTCAGTATCGTCGAATCTGAAGAGGCTACTATTTTAAATGTGGTTTCAGGAAAAGTGTCCTTCTCTTCCAAAGACGAACAAATCATATTGACCAAAGGAGATCGGGGAACCCTCTCTTCTTCCGGTCAATTGATCAAAAGCACCAATACTGACCTCAACTTCTTATCCTGGAAAACTGGTCAGCTTTTCTTTGAAAATGCTTCACTGGAGACTGTTCTGAGAGCGTTGGAAGAACATTTCGATGTACAGTTCCAATTCACCGGAAATGACGCCACCATTACGACTCAATTTAACAATCAGTCGCTGGAAGAAGTACTTGACATTCTTTCTGGTACCCTGGATATAGAGATCATTCCTCTTGATTCAAAAACATACATCGTCAAATAACTCATTCACACACAACCATGAAAAGAACCATTTTTTTATTCCTCTTAGGAACCTGCCTGGGATGGCAGACCCTTCAGGCTCAGCAAACTGAGTCTGGAGTGGTCCTTGCCAACCATGACAAGACCACCCGAACCACTATCCGCTACATCCTTCGGGAAATTTTGGAATCCCGACAAATCCAAGTTTCATACAGTGAAGATCAACTGCAAAATCTGGAGAAAGAGATAGAAGTACCTGCCGGAGAGCTTTCCGTGGATCAGTTACTGGAACTGATCAGTGAGAAAGGCGGACTTACCTACAAAAGAGTAGGGCAAAACATCATCCTGAAGCCCGCCAAACAGGAAACGTATACGGTCAGTGGCTATATCTATGATGATCTGACAGGTGAAACCCTGATCGGAACCACCGTCCAGATAGAAGGAACTTACACTGGAGCTCTGGCTAATGTGTATGGTTTTTATTCACTTACCGTACCCGCAGGAAAACATACTTTATTGTACTCTTCTGTCGGTTATGGCATTCATAAAGAGGAAATTGACATTTCCGCCAATAAGGTCATTGACATTCGAATGAGGCCTTATACCAAACTGCTCAATGAAGTAGTGGTAACCGCGGAAGAAGAAGATGAAAATGTCACCGTCAATAAGATGGGGCATAGCCAAATCTCAGCAAAAACCATCAGTAAAATACCAGCCCTCATGGGTGAGGTAGATGTATTGCGAACACTGAAACTACTACCCGGTGTGCAGATGACTTCCGAAACGAGTTCAGGTTTCAGCGTTCGTGGAGGGGGCTATGATCAAAACCTCATCTTACTCGATGAAGCGGTTGTTTATAATCCCTCACATTTGTTTGGTTTCTTCTCCACGTTCAATAACGATGCCATCAAAAATGTAGAATTCTATAAAGGCAATATTCCGGCACGATATGGTGGCAGACTTTCCTCTTTAGTCGACATCCGAATGAAGGAAGGTAATAATCAGAAATTCACTGGAAGTGGCGGGATCAGTCCAATTGCCTCGAGGCTTACACTGGAAGTTCCCATCGTTAAGGACAAGGGTTCCATCATAGTTTCCGGAAGAAGAACGTATGCCGATATTATCGCTCGGGCTGTGAATAAAAGGGCTAGAAATGCGACACTGTTCTTCTATGACCTCAATATGAAGGCCAATTATACGATCAATGACAAGAATCGTGTTTATGTGTCGGGTTATCTCGGGAAAGACACTTTCGGGTTTAAAAGTGATTCTTTTAATCCGGCTTTCAAATGGGGGAATATCACCAACACCATTCGCTGGAATCATGTCTTCAACAGCAAGCTGTTTGCCAACACCTCGCTGATCTATAGCAAGTATGATTACAACCTGTCTTTTGGGTCCCGTGATTTCTTTTTTGAATGGACTTCATCATTGCAAGACTATACTGCCAAAGTAGATTTTGACTGGTTCCTGAATGAGAGAAATACAGTGAACTTTGGCGTTTCTTCTACCTATCATTTCATCCGGCCTGGCAAAGTATTCTTAAAATCGAATCAGGAAAATGGAAGTGTAAGTCTGGCACAAAACCGATCCCTTGATCATGCCATTTACATCAGCAATCAGCAAGTGATTTCAGATCGATTTCAGATTAAGTACGGGGCCAGGATCAGTGCATTCCAAAACATTGGACGGGGTGTGAGCTACCGCTTCGATAATAATTTCGTTCGAACGGATTCTATCGCTTATAAGAATGGAGAGATCTATAATACCTATGTCCGTTTTGAGCCCAGGTTATCGACCGTATATCAACTGAACCCCACCAGTTCCCTGAAAGCAAGCTATGCCCGAACGGCGCAATACCTGCAACTTGCCTCCAACTCCGTTGCCGGAACACCCCTGGACATCTGGTTCCCGGCTTCCCCGAATGTCAAACCTCAATTGGCTGATCAGGTTTCAGGAGGTTACTTCCGCAACTTCTTCGGCAACCAAATTGAAACTTCCGTAGAAGTGTTTTACAAATGGTTACACAGTCAGATCGACTTTAAGGATCATGCCGAGTTATTGCTCAATCCAGAACTGGAAGGTGAGTTGCGCATCGGAAAAGCCTGGGCTTACGGAGCTGAGCTGCTGATCAGAAAACCTCAGGGCCGATTCAACGGCTGGTTGAGTTTTACCTGGTCACGCGCCTTCCGAAAAGTTCCGTCCGTGAATCGTGGGGTTACCTATGCTTCCAATTTTGATCGCCCCATTAACCTTTCGCTGGTAGGAAATTATGAACTGACCAAAAGACTATCCTTATCAGGGAACTGGGTTTATTTCCATGGTTTGCCCTTTACAGCACCCACCGGAAAGCAGGTGTATGGCAATGTAACCATCCCAACTTACACCGGCAGAAATGGTGATCGATTGCCTGAATATCACCGTTTTGATCTTTCGCTTGCCCTCGATCCTAAGAAAAACAGTACACGCAAACTGAAAGGTACCTGGGTACTCTCTGTCTACAATTTGTACGGCAGAAAAAATGCAGCCTTTATCAGCTTCCAGCAAGAAGAAGACAGCCAGGTCACCACGCAGGCCAGGAGAATAACCGTTTTCCGTTGGGTGCCTACCCTCTCATACAACTTCAAATTTTAATTCACCTCTAAGATGTTCATCACCATAAAAAAAATGCATAGCTTCTTACGTCCGTTCGTCACTTCAGCGATAATCCTCCTGTCCATTTTCTCCTGTGACGAAAAAATACCCTGGGATGTGGATCCTGAACAAAGAAGAATCATAGTTGAGGGAAGAGTTACAGACGAGTTAAAACAGCATGAAGTAACACTTCGTGTGTCCAATGATATTTTTGACCCCAACAGGCCTTCTGTCGTGGAAGGAGCCGAATTGACTGTTACTGACGGTACACAAACGTACACGTTCGCTGATCTTGGAAATGGTCGCTATCAGGCAAGAGAATCATTTGCGGGTGTAATCGGACGTACCTATGAATTGAATATCAATTTAGAACAACCCATTGGTGAGCGGACCACCTATACTGCCAGCACCACTATGCGTCCCAATTTAACGCTCGATTCTTTGGCTGCTGCTCGTGAAGAGCTGGACGACTTCTTCAATGAATATGATGGTGACAGCACCTACTTCTTTCGGTTTTTTGGCCAGGAACCTGAAGGAAAAGGGGATCATTATCTCTGCGAACTGTGGCGAAACGGAGAAAACTACACTGACCCGATCAATCAGGTAGTGATCTTCGAAGACGACTTTATTGATGGCATTGAATTCGAAGATTTCGACATTTTCATTTCCGCTGATTTTGATCAGGATGATTTTGAGGCAGGAGATGAAGTAGTGCTCAGGATCTATTCCATAGAAAAGCAATACTACGATTTCCTGAATGCCTTTTTCAATCAGGAAGATTCCGGAGATCCGTTTGGCTTTAGTAGTCCTCCGGCAAATGTGGATGGTAACATTTCCGGTACGGGGCTTGGGTATTTCTATGCCGCCTCAATGGCTACTGCCAGAACCATATTAGAGGATTGACTTTTACTACGTGAGGAGGCCCTGAAAGTAATTCTTTTATTCATTTTCAGGGCGTGCCCCTGCGGGTCAGGCTATCACTACTCGCCCCGATCCTTCGACCCGGCTCAGGATGACGTGGCTCAAACAGGTCGTTCTATCCTTCACGCGAGGAAGCGGTAGCATTTTCATTCCTATAAATCCTTTGGTCGGAAACAATACAAAAAACCAGCTGAATTACAATTGTATCGAGAATAGTAGAAAAATGAAGCGCCAAGCAAAAAGGCCAACCAATGGTCAGCCTTTTCGAGATACTAAACTTGCATCGCAATTAATCCCTGTTCTACCTGGTCATTGGCCCTATGGGATGGCAACCGCCCAAGACCGCCATCGGATTAGACTTTGAGAACCGTGGGCCAACACTTCAGGAAGAACTCTTCTTCATACTATTACAGGATTTTACGCATTCAATGATAAAAAGAAGAATCACTAAATAATAACCCTAAACCCCGGTGATGTAGTGGTGATGTAGTCGAAAATGCGATATTTTCATAAACACAATCATTTGATAATGGAAATATGATTCTTGTCACTTAATGCCATTCTGATTTTATGAATTTTACAATCGGGCGTTTGGAGAATTATTACACAGTCAGGGATCAGACATAAAAAAACCGATCTATAAGGACCGGTTTTCATACTTTCTGATCGCCCAACGAACAGAATTATAAACTTTTCTTAGTACAAGAAATCCAAAGCAACTTGATCGTCAGCGTTGAAAGGACGATCGCTTCCATCTGTACAAGCCAACATCCATGAAGCATCGGCCAAAGAAGCACCCGCTGGTGTTCCCGGGATCAGATTAGCTCCGATACCTGCGTCTCCTTCATTAGCAGTACCACCACCGCAAGAAATGCTTCTGTCGAAATAATCTGTGTGACGGAATCCGATACAGTGACCTAACTCATGAGCAAAGATTGTAGCAATACCATCAGTACTCAAGCCGAAAGAAGACTCCAGAATACCACTCATTTGGATAGACCCGAATGGATCTCCAGATGAAGTAGGGAATCCAGCAGAACCAAGAACGCCTTGTCGCTCATCTCTTCTTTTCAGTCTGGAAACAGTGATGTCCGCATTGTTAGTAGAGATTCTGGTGAAGGTGATCTCCAGGTTTTCAGCATTGTAGCGAGCGATCGCTTCATCAAATCCAGCCAACATACCAGCGCTGAATCCTCTACGTCCAGTTGGCGCATAGATCGTGATGTTTCTTGATCCACCAGTAGTTACCAGATTGTTGGTAGAGTACTGCTCTACCGCGGGAATTCTGTGACCATGAGACATCTCTCTCAGTTGTGCCTCAGTAAGGTAGATATCACCTTCGATAAGGTATCCTTCTTCGAATACAATAGGAGCCTGATTCAATACATCAAAACCAGCATCTGTAATAAGCGCCATCATGGCGGGAGAAACTTCTTCTGAATTGGTAATTTCCTCAGAAGTACAGCCGTATAGCACTACCGCTGCAACCATAGCTAGCGCCATGGCCTTAAACACATTTTTCATAAAATAAACTAGGTTAACTTGAAACGGTTAATTTGATTTCAGTTCGCAATATATATTAATTTTTGTTGTGACAAAGTTTTCACTGAAATCGTTTAAAATCTTTTTAATCAGTGATTTAGGAAAAAAATATATTTTCGCATGATGCGATTTACGCTTTTCATAACTCTGTTTTTCGTTGCAGTATCACTGAGTGCGCAGGCTCTTAAACCGTTGAATAGCAGCACTTTGCCCACTGTTGCAAATACGCCATATATGCAATTCAATGCAAGTTCAATACCCAATGATTTCACAATCATTCGTCGGCTTGAAAACAATCAGGTAATTGCACGAAAAAAAAGTGAAAAATCAGTGGTAACTAAAACGGACAATTCCGGTATCAACCACAACTGGAAATTACATGATTTTGCAAGCAAGTTGCAAGAAGGTTTTTTTTATATCAGAACTGCAAAAAGCCTGAGCATGACAAATAGCGCTTTGGAGCTTTGGTTTGATACTGAACGCTCCTTATCACTGGTATTTGCCACACCCGAAGCGCTCAAAAAAGAGATACTACCCTTACCTTCCGTTACTTACGTACAACCGGCTAATCGCACACCACAAACAGAAAGTTTGCTGCGATCGCACAACCTCGGAATCAATGGCATTCGAAAAGTGCACAAAAATTATCCTGAATTACAGGGCGCTTCATTTATTACTTCTGTTAAGGAAGATGCCTTCGACACCATGGACCTTGATCTTGTCGGGCGTGCTTCATGGGATGGCCTCACTTCAGAACGTATCGTGGCACACGCTACCAGTATGGCTACGCTTATCGGAGGATCAGCTAATAGTGGTAAAGCGGGTGAAGGGGTAGCACGATCAACCCGGTTCCTTTCCGAGAATTTTGCCAATTTGTTACCTGCTACAGATCAGGCATTTACCAATAGAAACATTACGCTCCAAAATCATTCATACGGCGTAGGTATCGAAAACTTTTATGGTGTCGAATCGGTCGCTTTTGACCAACAGGCCGTGAGCCTCCCCACCCTGCTACATATCTTCTCCTCTGGCAACCAGGGTAATTCGAACAGCACCGGAGACTATGAATCGATAACCAGATACCGAACGTTGACAGGAAGCTTCAAACAAGCCAAAAATGTACTTGTGGTAACTGGCTCTGACGATTTAACAAACATCCCTGAAGCACACTCAGCAGGCCCTGCTTTTGATGGACGTATCAAACCCGAGTTAACAGCTTTTGGGGGAGGAGGCACTTCAGATGCCGCTGCTTTGGTCTCAGGAAGCAGCCTGGTCCTGCAAGAGCTTTTCCAGAAACTCAATGGTAATTTGGCCACCATTGACCTGATGAAAGCCATCTTAATTGCCTCCAGTAAGGATATCGGCCCTCCTGGTCCCGACTTTCTTTCAGGTTATGGACAAATGGCACTTCCAAAAGCCATCAACCTGATCGAATCAGGCAACTTTGTTCAGGACACCTTAACCACAGCAAGCCAATCATTAAACAAAACCATTGACGTACCGGAAGGAGCGCATGAGCTTAAAGTAGTGCTTAGCTGGATAGACCCTCCGGCTAATGACGGGGATTTCATGGCGTTGGTACACGACCTGGATTTGCGCATTTCTTACAATGGCACGGTCTGGGAACCCTGGGTTCTTGACCACCGGCCAGACGTTACTTTACTTTCTTCGCCAGCCTCTACTGGAAATGACACGTTGAACAACGTTGAGATGATCACGATCCCTTTACCTGAAACAGGAAGTTATGAGGTATCCGTTTCTGGCAGCAACCTTTCCAATGCACAAGGATTTTCTATCGCGTATTTCATCACAACTACAGATACGTTCGAATGGAACTACCCTACTCAGGTGGATGCCTTTACAACGGGTGAAGAGCATTTCTTATACTTTGACAATACCTTTTCCACTTCAGGAACGCTTGAGATCAATACACTTTCTGGCGCCTGGTTACCTATTGGCACAATTGACACGGGTGATCAGCTTGCTTCTTTTGTACCGGAAGTTGCAGGAGAGGTGGTCATACGCGCAGTATTTCAGGATCAGACTTTTCTAACCGACACATTTGCCATCCACCCCAAAATAGACCTGAATGTTGATCTGCTTTGTGACGAAGAAATATCACTGAGCTGGAATGATGTTGGCGCTCAGTCCCACCTGTTATTTGAGTTCAACGGTCAGGAACTTTCACCTGTCACAGAAGTATTTGGCCTGGAAATCCTGATCGACCGATCCGATTTTCCAGGTAACCAGTTTACTGTAGTACCTGTTTTCGATCGGGTGACAGGACTACAAGATGAAACACTTAACGTTACCCAACAAGGAGCGGGTTGCTATCTCAACAGTTTTTTAGTTTCTCTAAATGATCAGGGTGGTGCACAATTAACCCTGAATCTCAGTACTCCAGAGAATATTGCGACGCTTCGCCTCACCAAAAGTGATCAACAAGGATCAGAGATCTTACTCGATATCGCTCCTGATCAAGATGAATACATCATAATAGACCCCAGTCCTACTCCAGGCCGAACCATATATCAAATCGCACTGGTCACACGGTCCGGCCTTGAAATCTATTCAGATGAAGTTGAGATATTCACCACCGACGATACCCAATACATCTTATTTCCTAATCCGGTTAGCGATGGACAACTTTCATTATTAAGTCCCACCACGAATGCCGTCTTCCAAATTCTTGATTCCCACGCGCGGATCGTCAGTAACTTTCTAATCAGTGCAGAAGCAGAAACATTTCCGGTTGGTGATCTGGAAGGCGTGTATTATTTCAGAGTGATCAAAGAGGGAGAAGTAGTCAAGACGGGCAGGTTTGTCGTAAGGCAGTGATCTTCAAAAGGATCATTGGTCTCTTCCAAGTCATAGCGCTAACTCTTTTGGTTTAATCCAATAATCCATTCCAACTTACCCGTGGAATGAAGAACCAATATTCTTTATGAATGGATTTGCAGAGGTACTATGGCATGAAGAAGCCCTCTTCTGGTTACTGTTCTTCTGTTTCAACTTCAGTTTGTTTGCCTTTTTTACCCTCATCAATTTCAAGTCTTCTTCACTTAACCCATTTAAGAACAACAGCAGAAAGGATCACAACACTTTTTTCTTCAGCTTCAACCCCGACTGCTATCGGATCTGCGTTGACCTTTCATTGCTTATGCTTGCCTTCCGTTGGCTTGCTATAGATCAGGGATTAGCCGCAGCAACCTTTTACTACAGCTTCCTGCTGATCTATGGCATTTATCATTACTCCTTCAGCAAAATCTATCAGGTTTATCCCATCATATCCAACGATTTTCGATTGATTTTAAATGCAATTGGAATCCTTTGGGGTGAATCCAAAACCAGGCTGATCTTGTTCACTTTATTGGCATTTTTTGTGATCATCTGTCTGTCTTTGGGCTTCCATCGTTTGTTGGTACTTAGTAGTCAATTACCTCCTAATCTTATCACACTGATCTTAACCTTATTCTTGGGATTATATGTAGTAATCGGAATAGTGAAATATGGTATTTATCGTCCCAAGAGTGATTCCGCCATGAGGATCCTGATTTTCCCTCTCAGGATAGCTTTCAACATCATCAACAGCTGGAAACTGATTACAAGATTAAGGAAGACCAATTTCAAAACACTGGACAGGAGTCGAAACATACGACTTAATCTCACTCAAAGGCCTAACATCTACTGTATATTCATTGAATCGTACGGAAGCATTCTATTGAAAGAAGCGAAGCTTAGCGCAAGCTATCTACAGGATTATCAATGTTTTGAGGGCTCCCTAAAAAACAAAGGCTGGCAAATCAAATCCAACCTCTCTGAATCCGTATCGCCGGTAGGTCCCTCCTGGCTGGCTTACACTTCCGTACTTTTTGGCAGCAAAGTCGCTAACAATTTCGAATATGAATTCTTGCTTAATAAAGAATCACTCTACAAGTACGATACCATGATGAAGGTTTTCATGAAAGAGGGTTATCAATCTTATCACCTCAATGCCACACAACCCAAGGCAGGGGTCATGGTTCCCTATCAACAAATGACAGCCTTTTTCGGGATAGATCAATGGATTTTAGCTCAGGACATTGCCTATTCAGGTCCCGCATATGGATTCACAGAAAGCCCGGCTGATCAATACGTGCTGAATTTCGCACAGGACCAAATCGAGAAAGAGAATGAAGAAAGTCCCTACCTCTTATTCTACCTTACCAAAAACTCTCACTCCCCATTCATTTCACCCGGTGAAGTCGTAAGCGATTGGAAATCGCTCAATAATGGGAGTCATGAGAACATTGGACATGAATTTCTTCAGGAACCTACATTTGAAGATTATCAAAAAGCCATCACTTACCAGCTGGATTTTCTATCCGATTTTATCCTTAAGCGAGCCAACCAAAATGATATTTTTCTATTGATTGGTGACCATCAACCACATGTCTTAGGAGATCATGAAAAGTATGGTAATGACACCATCGTTCATGTCATTGGTCAGAATGAAAGCTTCATAAATGGTTTTAATGCGTATGGTTTTCAGGATTCACTTGAAATGCTAAACCATCCCATCAAACACGAATCCATTTACTCGATGTTTATCCGGGAAATCATCAGAACTTATGGAAAAGAGGGCGCTAACCTTCCTCCATTTGAAACAAATGGCATTACATTCTAGTCCTCCATTCCCAGCCAGTTTAAAGCAGCTTTAACTTTTTCATCTTTACCAGGCACTTCGAAATTATCCCCATCGATCATGATCTGATCCGGCAAAATTGACTTGATGACCTGGCCGTTCCGGTCAGTTTCTACACCTTCTGATAGCAGCAAGAATGTTCCAAAAGGAAGTCGGTAAAGCTCATTGGAAGTCATGTATCCTGCCGACTCCTCGCCTATAATTCTTGTGTTTTCACGACCCAGAAAAGCCAACGCAACTATTTCACCAGAGCTACCCGTAATCTCACTCGTTAGCAAGGCTACTTTTTGCAAGGTAAGATCAGGAAGGCAAGCGGATGCTAAAGCAGAGATCTGTTTATCAGACTCGTAGATAGCATTTTCTTTCAGCAACCATTCCTTCCTTCCTCCATTTCTGTCTAAAACACTGGCAAAAACACCCTCACCAAGTAACTGTTGAATACTCAAAATCATCGGATACATATTACCGCCAGTATTCAAACGAAGGTCCAGGATCCAACCTCTCGTATCTTCGTTGTACTGTTCACAGATCAGGTCATGCATCTCTTGTGCAGAAGCCTGCATTTCGTCATAATCATCACTGGAAGAATTGGAAGGCATTCTGACGTAAAGGACATCATCGATCCTTTCTACCTTAAATACCCCTTGCCCCGATTCCAGCCCCCGCAGGAGTTCGGGCCGCACGTCCGATTCTTCTAACTGTCCGTAGTTCGATGCATATTTGGTGTTCTCATACCAAAAGAAACTGTGGTTATCTTCCATATCATCCAACAGCTTCTGAAGTAATGGAAAAACCTCAGAAAATTCAGATAAAGTATCAGCACACTTCATCAAAGCTTCTTGCCTTTCCTTCCATGTGATGCGTTCTGCATACAGCGCCCTTTCAGGAGCAAATTGAAATAGCGAATCAAGAAAGTAGTGAACGCTATCCCTGGCTGATAAAAAATCTTGTGCGCTGACCGATGAAAAGGTGAAGAAGAGAGGAATCACTAAAAGCACTCTTATGTACGAAAAACCCGTAAAACTCATGAATCGAAAAATCTTTAATTTTCTGAAATGGTGAATGGCGACGAAAGTAGGATGGCTCAGATATTGGGCCATAATCGATGGTGTCTCAAAACTGATACAAGACACAAACACTCAGATGGATTACTATAACCTCTTCTTCGGAGCAGTTCTGATAGTGACTTTACAACTTCTCCCGGTCACAATAATCAACCTGTCCCAGTCAAACGTTTCCAATAAGCTTTTTGGGACTTTTTTGCTTCTTTTCATCCTTAGTAGCATCAGAAACACACTGATCAATCCTTTCGAAGGAGCGATACTTCACGACTTTCTGAAAAACATTCATTTTGGTGCCTACTATGATGCCTTGCTGTATTTATATCTTTTAGCCGCTCAAAAAGAACTGAAACCCAAAGAGGTGCATCTTCACCTGATCATTCCTCACCTACTTTTTGTTAGTACACTCATCAACTTAGCCATTCCTTTGGGTACAGGTTATCTGCGGGTTCTTGATTATGCTTTTTTTACCATTACCCTCTCTTATGCCCTTGCAGGGATTTATCGTTTAACTGGAAAGTACTGGTCCGGGACACTACACAAGGTCAGGGTCAGGGTAACAGCATTCTATTCAATGCTCATTTTATACTTTCTCTATACAGCCTTTAGGTTAATCTTCCAATCACAAAGTGCGTTGGTCTATTACATAGATACCATTTATTATCTGACCATTTTTACCCTACTCCCTGTTTATGGATACACCAAGATCTCACGATTAAAAGACTATGTTCTCCCTGTTTTACAGCAAGTAGGCACTTCCGTAGACATAGAACAGCTATCCTCTGAAATCAATCGCTATACAGAACAGCATTACCGGTCGAAAAACTTCACATTGGATTTTTTGGCAAAGAAGATCGGCATTGACAAACAAAAGTTATCCGTTGCTTTTCGAAATGAATTTGGAATGGACTTCAAAAAGCACCTTCACCTTAAACGAATTGAATGCTTCAAAAAAGAAGCCAGAGATCCTGAAAACCACAACCTGGATATCAATGGGATTGCCCAGAAATGTGGGTTCAGTTCGCGGGCAAGTTTCTACCGGATCTACAAGATGTATGAGGATGATGCCCCCACAGATCATTTGAAGATGGGTCAATAATCAAGCCCTCCTGTGCGCCGGGATCCAATTGGGTTCACCATTGAAAGAGTTCATGGTGCCAATGTTTTTTGTACCCATGGCTATGGCCTTCTTCACTGCATCCTGACCGTAGCGCTTTCGGATGTGATCCATGGCCTGGTAAAGGTTGCACATTTCTTCCGTATCATCCAACAAAGAAATCTGATGCCCACCCTGAACCAAGCCACTATAACGAACACCAATCAATCGGATGAGTAAACGACGTTCATATAGCTTTTCAAAAAGCTCTTTGGCCACATCGATCAGCACATGATCATTAGAAGTGAAGGGAATGCGCTTCTGCTTAGAAAAGACGGTCAGATCCGCATAACGAATACGGACAGTGACAATTGAAGTAAGTCGATTACCTGTGCGTAGCTGCATGGCCAGGTTTTCTGCCATGGCAATGATCAGACTCCTCATCTTGTTTACATCGATGGTGTCTCGCTCAAAAGTCCGCTCAATCCCAATGGACTTTCGTTCATGGTACTGCACCACCGGCGAGTCATCCAACCCATTGCAGCGATTCCAGATGGTCAGGCCATTTTTTCCGAAAGCAGCGTGCATGAAACGCTTAGGCATTTCCTGAACGGTTTTCACATGTTGGGCCCCCATGTCTCTGAGCTTATAAAAAGTTTCAGGTCCCACGCCTGGGATTTCCTTGACCTGAAGTGGCCGCAAGAAACCTTTTTCCTTTCCACGATCGATCTGTAGTACACCATTGGGTTTGGCCTGTGCAGTACTTACTTTAGAGACGGTCTTATTGACTGATATCCCCATCGAAATAGGTAAACTGACCTCATCTATTATGCGTTGACGTAGCTGACGAGCCCATTTCAGGGTACCATAAAAGCGATCCATACCGGTCATGTCCACATAAAACTCATCAAAAGACGCCTTTTCATATAAGGGTGATTCTTCTTTGATGATTTCAGTAACCGCTTTAGAAAATTTACCGTAAATACCACTGTTGCCCCGGATGACTACCGCTTCAGGACACAACTCCTTGGCCAGTCTCATGGACATGTTCCCATGCACACCAAACCTCCTGGCTTCATAGCTACAAGTAGAAACGACACCTCGTCCTGTGGTGCCTCCTATAATAACCGGTTTACCAATAAGCTTAGGGTTGAGCAGACGCTCACATGACACAAAAAAGGTGTCAAGGTCTAAATGAATAATTGTTCGCATGGCGTTAGCAAAGGTGCATTTTAACAACTAATTATTTTAGTAATTTACTAAAAATATTGGATTTAGTTTTCTATCTTTGCTAAGGATTTTAGACCCAAATACAAGAACAATGACAACAGCAGAAGTGGCAAAACGGCTGGTCACGTTGTGCCAGCGAGGCGCCTGGGAACAGGCACTTGATGAACTTTTTCACGAGGATGCAGCTAGCATAGAGCCTGAGGGTGCAATGAGTGGCATTACAACCGGCATCGCCAACATCCAGAAGAAAGGACAGGAATGGTCAAAATTGGTCAAAGAATTTCATGGTGTGGACGTCTCCGAGCCGTTAGTGGCGGGAGAGCACATCGTATTGAAGATGGTCAGTGACATCACCTTTCACGAAGGGGGCAGACAGCAATCTGAGGAAATATGTCTATATCATGTGAAAAACGGCAAAGTACTTACTGAACAGTTCTTCTACGAACCACCGAAACCACCAACTGTTTAGTTGTTTGGGAGGGGCCCCTAAGGGGGCTCTTCTTTTGTTGGCAGATTGGCTCCCGAAAAACTAAAAATGACTCACCGAAGATTGCGCCTTTTACTTCCATCCACGGAAGAAAGGCCTGCAATCCGGGTGGTTAGGATCAACTCAATCGGCCAACAAAATGCTAGACCCTATAAATGATCCAAGGTTTTAGTTAATCAGTTTTGGAGGTCTAAATAAGAAAACAAAAAAAGCGTAGAAGAATCTACGCTTTAGATTGTGCGCAAGAGAGGATTCGATGGCAACGGCCAACCGTCGCAGCGGCGAACCGCCCTCCACACCGTAAGGCGCTCGATCTTCCTGGGGATGCTCATGTTATTAAAATGAAAACAAAAAAAGCGTAGAAGAGTCTACGCTTTAGATTGTGCGCAAGAGAGGATTCGATCGCAGCGGCGAACCGCCCTCCACACCGTAAGGCACTCGATCTTCCTGAAAATGCTCATGTTATTAAAATGAATAACTAAAAAAGCGTAGAAGAATCTACGCTTTAGATTGTGCGTAAGAGAGGATTCGATGGCAACGGCCAACCGTCGCAGCGGCGAACCGCCCTCCACACCGTAAGGCGCTCGATCTTCCTGGAGATGCTCATGTTATTAAAATGGAAACAAAAAAAGCGTAGAAGAATCTACGCTTTAGATTGTGCGCAAGAGAGGATTCGATGGCAACGGCCAACCGTCGCAGCAGCGAACCGCCCTCCACACCGTAAGGCGCTCGATCTTCCTGGGATGCTCATGTTATTAAAAATGAATAACTAAAAAAGCGTAGAAGAATCTACGCTTTAGATTGTGCGCAAGAGAGGATTCGATGGCAACGGCCAACCGTCGCAGCGGCGAACCGCCCTCCACACCGTAAGGCACTCGATCTTCCTGAAAATGCTCATGTTATTAAAATGAATAACTAAAAAAGCGTAGAAGAATCTACGCTTTAGATTGTGCGCAAGAGAGGATTCGATGGCAACGGCCAACCGTCGCAGCGGCGAACCGCCCTCCACACCGTAAGGCGCTCGATCTTCCTGAAAATGCTCATGTTATTAAAATGAAAACAAAAAAAGCGTAGAAGAGTCTACGCTTTAGATTGTGCGCAAGAGAGGATTCGAACCTCCACACCGTAAGGCACTACCGCCTGAAGATAGCGTGTCTACCAATTTCACCACTTGCGCGAAAAGGATTGCAAATATATTTCATTAGAAGAAATCTGAAACAATTATTAAAACTCTCTGCGCTTTTTTCTCCTATTCATATCAGTTGCTTGTTTTCTGGAATCAAGCAATAAGGCCAAAAGGAAAAACTTGTAAATGAAATATGTAAAAATTACAATCTCTAATATATCTATTAGATATATATCTTAAAGATGTATATATTTGAATGACACGATTAATCTATGAGCAGAAAAAGCAAGACGCGCTATGCGATACTGGTTATGCTAAGTATCGAACCCATGTCAGGCTATGACATGAAACAATTCACAAAAGAGGTTATGTCGAATTTTTGGAGTGAGAGTTATGGTCAGATATACACCAGTCTAAAAGTACTGATCGAAGAAGGGTTGGTCAGCGGAAAAGAAGTAGAAGAAGGCAAAAAACCTTACAAGACAGTCTATGAGATCACTGATCAGGGAAGTAAGGTGCTTGGAGAATGGTTATGTGAACCTGTTTCAACCCAAGTACCCCGAGACGAGCTGTCCCTCAAACTCTTTGTGGGCCCTTTGATTCCATTGGAGGTCTCCCTGCAACATGTGCACATGCACAGAGAGCAACAGCAACAGCAATTGGACAAATTGAAGAAAGCCATACGTAGGATGGAGAAAGAGATTCCAGAAGGAGTTCCCTTTAAAGCCTACTGGCTCTCGGGAAGCAGGCTGGGTATTTTGGTGCGAGAAGCCAGATTGAAGTGGTGTGACGAAATGGAATCCATGATAAGAGGGCAAATAGATAAAAGCAAAAACTAAGCTATGAATACAGAAAAATCATTACTCAAAAGGACCTGGGCCATGTTGATCATGCCCCCCATTATGCTTTTGTTAGTAAGTATAATCTTCAGCGTGATTTTCTTCATTTACACCTCGGGAGACGGCTCGGCTATTCCCAATTATTTTCAATCCTACATGCCATTGATATTGATGGTCAACCATCTGGCATTGTTTTTTATTCTCAGATCTTTTTTAAGAAAAGATAATCTCACACTAAAAAATATCGGATGGTTTATTGACCGCAAAAATTTACTCGTCGATATACTAGTTGGCATTGCCACGGCCATTGTCCTTTATTTCTATAATGAGCTTATTGTTGAACCAATTCAGGCCAATAATAGAGGGGACTCCCCTGATTTCAGTATAGGTATTTCCATAAAGGACCAGATCAATTGGGCACTGTTGGCCAGCGCGGTAACACTACCCGTAATCGAAGAATTGATTTACCGGGGTTATGCCTACGAAGGTTTTAAAAACAAGTATAAAGTTGGGTTTACGATCATCACTTCAAGTGTTTTATTTGGCGCACTCCACTGGGGATTAGGGCTACTCACAGCTGTGCTAATCATACCTTTTGGCATCCTCTTTTTCGTGGTTTTCCTTTCAAGGAAAAGAAACCTGGTCGCCGTTATTGTTGGTCATTGCCTCTATAACTCAATGGTCCTTATACTCACATAAAGCTTAAATGAATCAAACAAACATCCTTTTATGAAAGCCTTCGCCCTTTTAACTTTTCTTTTGTATTTCAGCTTTTCGAGCTACGCTCAGCTAAAAATTAAGTTCACAAATATCAATTCTACAGATGGTAAGCTGGTTATGGAATGCTATGATTCAGAAACTAGCTTTCAAGCTAAGGAGGCATTCATCAAAACCACTATTTCTATCGATGGTACTGAAGTAGCCTACCAGAACGATAATTTAAAATCAGGGAATTATGTCGTCAGGGTTTTCCATGACATAAATGACAATAATGAACTGGACAAAAATTTTGTAGGTATTCCAAAAGAACCCTATGGTGTTTCTAACAACGCTAAAGAACAATTTGGACCACCCAAATACGAAAAGGCAAGGTTCTATTATGACGGCACGTCCATGTCGATATCCATTGCGTTAGACGAACACTAGGATGTATCCGCAACCTAAACCAAAGTGTACTTTGCAAATAGTGCAATCGCGATGAAATCACCGCAACCTGGCATAAGAATGGTCCCAATTAAAATGATAGATTTGACTCATTATCTACACATAAACTTTTTCGTCCCTTAACTTTTCCTATCTTCATGAGAACAAAGAAGTTCCATGAAAGCTACGTTCATCTCTATTTGTTTGACATTATCCCTTTTGAGCATCAAAACACTTGCTCAGGATCAAATCCCATCCGTACGAGTGATCTACCTGGTCTCTGCAGACCGTGAGGAACGCGCTGACTATAAAGCAGCCATTGAAATGGCCATTCTCGATATCCAGAAATGGTATAAAAAACAAATGAATGGGCGCACCTTCCGCCTTAATGAACCTATCGTGGAAGTGCTCAGGTCCAATCAACCTGCCAACTGGTTTACCGGAACACCTATACCAGGAGTAGGTGAAGGAGACTGGGGATTTCAACATGCCCTTAGCGAGATCAAACGACTCCTCCCAAATGAATCTATTCCAGGGAACTATACCTGGGTGATGTACTCTGACGGCCCCGGAAGTTCGGGAAGAGGTGGAGGGCAGATCTGTTACCTGCCTGAGGATGATTTTCTAGGTTTGACTGGACGACATCCTACGCAACCAGATATACCCAGATGGATAGCAGGACTTGGACATGAGATAGGTCATGCATTCGGTTTACCTCACCCAAGTGATACAAAAAAACACGCCGATGCTATCATGTGGACGGGTATCTACGGAAAATACCCAGACCAAACTTATCTGACCCCAGAGGACAAAGCTCACCTAAGAAAAAGCCCATTCTTTCTGACAAATGAAGAGATCGCCAATCGAAAAGTGATCCATCAAACGGTATACAGCTTCCATGGGGGCACCTTTACAAGAAACCTCACCAAGGGTGGAGATGCCTTCTGGGTCGAGCATCAGGATTATCTGGCAGATGAGTATCAATTCATTGAGACAAGCGATGATGGACAATATTATTATGCGCTTGGAAGATCGATTGTAACCATCAAAATTCCCATAAAAGGAGGCCATTCCTATTATTCAGGGGATGATGGGAAAAACTGGACCCCTAATCATTATGTTACACTGACATCAGACGAGGATGTAGGAGATATAAAGGAAATAGCCATCGATAATGATTCGGAGGAGTCAAGCAACGACCCCCAGTCTACCAAACTATCAATAAAACTCAACCCGGTAACTTCAGCAGCAGTTCTTTCACCTTGTGAAGATCCTAAGAATTTACGCATAGATGGAGCCGTTGAATCTACTGAAATCACTTTTGTGAATCACCTCACAGAAGCAGTGCAGCTTTATTGGGTTGATTACGATCAGAAGCTTGCTCAGTATGCTACGCTTCAACCTGATGAAAAAATCACACAAGGAACTTATTCCAATCACTGGTGGATGGCAAAAACCTTGAAAAACGAATGTATCGGCATATTTAAAAACAATTCAACCGCAGCTACAACCGTCGATATTGAAAGAAAGGTCAAATCAATTAAATGGCAACCCGTTGATGAATCAGGACTAAAGAAGAACAGGTAATTATATTATATCCCCATATTTTTCATTCGGTCATAATCGTTTCTTTTAGTTTCCAGCAGTGAGACCAATGCTTTTAGGTCTACTTCTTGTGTATCGTAATTGGTAATACACGCTCGCAGGGCCGGCTGTCCGTTCACTGGATATCGGGAGATCCAGGCTTTTCCAGAATCAACTACGGCCTGGGCGATCCAGGGAATAAATTCAGGGTCATTCTCAAAAACCGAGTGCGTAAAACACACCACTGGGAGAGATGTCTGGTTCAGTATTGTCCATCCTTTCTGTTGCAAGAGGCTCCGGAGCGTATTCCCCATATCGATTTGATGTTCGATCACTTCTTCATAGCCTTCCCAACCATACATAAGCAGGGACAAATAAAGCTTCAATCCAATGAATCGGCGTGACCATTGAATGGAATGCGTGAAGGGGTCTACGATTTCAAGATCACCCGCATCCTTCGGCATGTACTCTGTGGTGATCCGAAAACTCTTACTTAGGATTTCAAGATCAGCGGTAATGAACATACTCCCGGACATAGGAACTGAAAGCCATTTATGAGCATCAAAGGTGATTGAATTGGCCCGATCTATTCCTGCTATCAAATGACAACAGCTCTTCGACAAAATGGCTGCACCCCCCCAGGCCGCATCTACATGAAACCAAAGGCCATGATCCTTTGCTATGTTGGCCAATTCGGGTAGGGGATCTACTTCCCCGGTCCCAGTTGTTCCAGCAGTGCCAATTAGCATGAAGGGCCGATGACCAGCTTCAATATCTTCATTCAACTGATTTTGCAATTGATCGATTCGTATTTCCTGCTGACCATTCACGGGGATATTCCGAACCGATTCAAGTCCTAATCCCGCGGATCGAGCCGCTTTGATCACAGAATGATGTGCTTCTTCCGAACAATAGATCAATGGTCTTTTTGCTACATTAACAACACCTTCGTTAGCAAAATCCGGAAAGGCATGATTAAGTGCACATAATACGGCGGTGGTGTTGGCCTCAGCTCCTCCCCCGGTAAAAACACCATCAATCGCATTCTCTGGCAGTCCAAATTTCTTCCCAAATTCCCGAATAAGGTGATTCTCTGCCTCCACCGCAAAGGGTGAATGGCTCCAAGCCGCCATCTGGGGATTGTAAGTTGCCGCAATCAAATCACCAAGGATACTTGCAAACGTAGCTCGTGGATTATAGAGACCATAATAGCTGGGATGGGGTGTCTGAACTGCAAATTTTTCCAGGCTCGCGATCACATGGTCCACCGCCTCTTCTCCCGATCGGCCCACCCCGAAATCTGCCTGAGCCTGTTGTTGGATCCGCTGGATATCCAGATAAGGAGATACACGTCTCTCACGGGTGTCATGATAATAATCTTCCAGCGCTTTCAACGTATGCAGCATTACACGCTGCCTTTCCTCAGGACTTAAATCGAACATGGCCAAGCTTTTCACCAAAGAAAGCAAAGCTGCTTAAGATTGCCGCTAATATCTGACGGGAGGTTTTACAAAGTCTGCCAATATATAATCCTGGCTTACTTCTAAAAATCTATTCTATCGAAGTTTTTCAGGGTTTTAAGGGTCCAAAAGGTCTGCATACCTGCCCATTCCAATTTCATCCCTTCACTCAAACCATACCAGGTATCCCACCTTCCATCCTCCTTTTGCCGCCTGATCAGCTCATCCAGATCTGCATTGATCGTTTTTTCTGCAAACAATGAACTTAAAACACTTTCGGGTGAAGGGGCATAAGTCAGACTTGTCGGTTTTCCATAAAGACCCCAGCCCTCCTCTGACCGATCATGACACAATACTCCATCTGCCAATATCCATTCTTTCAAGTTGCTAATGGCCACTTCTGCCTTCGCTTTTGATCGCGTGTATTGCAGGAATTGAAGCCTTCTCGGCACACATAAATGGCAAAAAACATGCCGCTCTCCAATTCTTTCAATCTCGTCCCAGACAAACGTTTCCGCATTTTGCATCCAGGGTATATCAATTTTATACTTTTCCAATATGCCCAGTAGCGGTGCTGTTGTACTCAATGCAGCCCATTCTTTCACCTCCTTGAAATGACCTTCGCAGGGATAATCGCTCGTAGGACGCAGCATCCACGGTATACCCCCTTTTTCCGTGGTAACACTTTCAAAATAGGGCATGAAATCTTTTAAAATAAGATCGGCATTCAGACATCCTACTTCATCCAAAGTTTCTAAGGCCATGACACTAAAAAGTGGTTGACTTTCGGGTGAAGCCGTATCTGGTTCCATGCCATGACCAAAACCGCCATCAGCGTTTCGATACGCATATACGGCGTGGAAAACTCCTTCAGGGCCATCATTCTCAAAATGAAAATGAAAAAGCCGCCTTTCAATCATCCTGGCATTGGTCAGAATAAAATCTTTTGCTTTCTTAAAATTTGACTGAGTAAGCTTCATTTCCTATTGCTTGACAGAATAAGCTTCAAAACTAGTTTCAACTGAAATAGTAGTATTGTATAAATCGGTCATCGTCCTGAAGATCCATTTTCTGAGGAGTTTTTCCAGCATATTGCTTTACTTCTCTGATAAAATGAGACTGATCGTAATAGTGATGATAATTCAGGTGACTCTTTTTTATTTGAACCAGGCTCCTTTTGAACCGCGTGATCTTGGCATATTCTTTCACTCCAATACCGATCATGCCAGTAATTACCTTGTGTAATTGCCTGGAACCTAATCCTATTTCAGTAGAAATTTCATTCACTGATATACGCCCATCCGATTGGTCGATGAGGTCAAAACACTTTTTCAATCGTTCGTCAGGACCTTGAGGTGACTGGAGTTCTGATAACTGTTGATTTAGGTAGTTAACCAGAGATAATGGTTGATGAAAGCAATCAATAAAAGCTTGTTCCTCAATATGGAATCGTGCCAGGTCCGTAAGCTCAGAATCATCCAGCAATGCTGCAATATTGAAGGGAAGTAATCCTCCTACGGCTATTGGGTTAAAACTAATCCCAAATACCTCAGTATCTTCTTCGTAGCTAATCGAAACCGGCTTTGTCCAAATCCCAGTAAGTCTGGATTCTTCAACACGATCTTGTTTAACGGTAATGACCAGGTCAAAATGGCCATCTGGTAATATATCGAAATGCTTAACTGCGGCAGGTTGAATGTGATAATACCAGTAACATTTGATATAATCACTTAAAGAAGGACTCGCTTCAAACTTTCGGACAATCATCTTGAGGGTATTACACAAAATGAAATCCGGAGGCCCAATAAGTCTTGGTCCAGGATCGGGGCCATTCGAATCAATAAGCCCTGACTTCTACACCTTTCATGAAATTGATGAAGGATCGGTTTACCACACGATTACCCCCTGGAGTTGGGTAGTCTCCGGTAAAGTACCAGTCACCGATATGCCCCGGACATGCTTTGTGCAAGTCTTCGACCGTTTGGTACACCACTTGCAATTCTGCCTGCATGGTATCTGGTTTTACAATCTCAGAGATTTTCTCAGAAATCTGATCGTAAGTAAACGGCGCGTAAAGTTCTTTGACGAAGTTAGGCTGGGCAGGATCACCGATTGAAGCGAGGCACTTATCAAACACTTCATCAAGTAAGTATTCCTTGTCATTTTCCTTGAGCAACTCAAGCATGGCCCGGAAAGCCACAAACTCCTTCATCTTGCTCATGTCGATTCCATAACAATCGGGGTACCTGATTTGAGGAGCAGATGACACGATCACTACTTTCTTCGGACCAAGTTTATCTAACAGGGTGAGAATACTGCGCTCAAGTGTGGTTCCACGAACGATGCTATCATCGATCACCACCAATGTATCTTTCCCCTTATTGATCACCTCAAAGGTAGTATCGTAAACATGTTTGACCATGTCATTACGATGTTCATCATCAGCGATGAACGTCCGAAGCTTGGCGTCTTTCAATACCAACTTCTCAACCCTGGGCCTGAAACTCATGATCTCATCAATGGAATCGATCGTTGGCTTGCCTTCAAGAATAACTTCTTTTCGCTTTTCGATGAGGTATTGATCTACCCCTTGCATGAGGCCCAGGAAGGATGTCTCGGCTGTATTGGGAATGTAAGAAAATACGGTATTCTTTAAATCCGAATTGATGGATTTCAACACTTGAGGGATCAGCAGTTTGCCCAATTGCTTCCGCTCATGATAAATGTTGGGATCTGTTCCTCTGGAGAAATAAATGCGCTCAAAACTGCATGACTTTCTTTCCTGAGGCTCGATGAACTGGGCCTGACGAATATTTCCGTCTTTTCGAATGATCAATGCATGACCCGGATCAACTTCCTGAATTTCATCGTACTCACACTCGAAAGCCGTTTTTAGCGCGGGCTTTTCGGAAGCCACCGCAACGACTTCATCATTGATATAGTAATATGCAGGGCGAATACCATTGGGATCTCTTGCCACAAAACTGGCTCCATGTCCTACCAGACCTGCCATGGCATAACCACCATCAAAGTCTTTGCAGGAACGAGTCAGCACTTGTTGTACGTCTAATTCCTCTTCAATGACCGAGGTAATCTCTTTATTAGAATACTGATCTTTGTATTTCTCAAATATCTTTTGGTTCTCATCATCCAGGAAATGACCAATTTTTTCCATGGCGGTGACCGTATCTGTCTTCTCTTTAGGGTGCTGGCCCAATTCTACCAAAATATTGAACAGCTCGTCAACATTGGTCATGTTGAAATTCCCTGCAACTACCAGGTTTCTACTTCTCCAGTTATTTTGACGCAGGAATGGATGACAACTTTCTATACTGTTTTTACCGTGTGTTCCGTATCGTAAATGCCCCAGCCAAAGCTCTCCGGTGAAAGCACAGTTTTCTCTCAACCACTCAGCATTCTCGTAATTATCTTTCCCTCCTTCCTTGAATGCTTTCCTGTATTTCTTCCCAACTTTTTCAAAAATATCCTCCAGTGGCCGCGGATCGATAGTACGGTACCGACTGATGTATCGGTAACCCGGAGGCATGTTGATCTTAATATTGGCAATACCTGCTCCGTCCTGCCCACGATTATGCTGTTTTTGCATGAGCAGATACATCTTGCTCATGGCATAAGTTGGCGTTCCATATTTGTCGATGTAGTACTGAAGCGGCTTTCTCAATCTGAGGAGGGCTATGCCACATTCATGCTTAATTGGATCGCTCATGGGTCACAGGTGGTATGTTACTAATTTGAGACTATAAAGTTATCGAAAATGTCAGGTCCGACGAAAATCAAAATGAGCGAGAGGGCAAAAAAAAGCATGAGTGTCGTCATCTTCCAGTTACCCGACCGATCTTCTTCTGTCTTTGCAGGTACCATAAAGTAGTAATAAGGTACTCGCAAATAGAAGAATAATGATACCGCTGAACTTAATATACCCAGCACAACGAAAGTGAGGTACAGATAATTCCCGGAAGCATCATAAGCTTGCCACACGGCTGAAAACAGTAATAATTTAACTGAGAACCCCCCAGTTGGTGGCAACCCAACCAGGGAAATCATAATTACTACGATGCTCCCCCCAATGACTGGCGTGATGTTCCCTAATCCTGAAAGCTGGGATAGTTTCAGTTCCCCTTTCTTCTCATAACAAGTAACAAAGTAGAAAGCACCAATGTTCATCAACGCATAGGTCCATGCATAGAACAAGAATGCTTCGCCACCATAATCCGGCAAAATGGCGAGGGGAAGCAAAAAACCAGAATGAGCAATGGCTCCATACGCCAACATACGCTTCACCTGAATTTGATGTAGCGCAGCAAAAGTTCCAACAATTATGGAACTGATAGCTGCAAGGACCAGCATAGCATCTAGCCATTTACTTTGAAGAGGAGGAACCAGATTCATCAAAAGCACAAACGCGGCGATCTTTGGAACGATCGCAAAAAAAGTCACCAATTCTGTTGGCGCGATCTGATAGGTATTAGGAACCCAAATATGAACCGGGAATACGGACGCCTTGAATAAAATCCCAACCATCAACATGGACCAACCAATGATGGACCATGTCCCACCAGTAGTCTGACCCACTGGCAATAATGTCCCTTCCATACCATAGATGAGGCTCATACCATAAAGCATGATCGCGGAACTGATGATTCCAGTGAGCAAATATTTAATGGCTGCCTCAAAGCTCTTTTTCCTAAAATGGAATGCGGTTGCGAGGTAGGCTGGCATGGAAGCCAGCTCAATACTTAGAAATATCAGCAATAGATTCCGGGCACTTACCATGAGCAAACATCCAGTAAGCATGGCCAGGAGCATAAAATAAAACTCTGTATTACGCTGCCAAAAGGACTTGAAGAGCATCAAAGCTAAAGAGGCAAAGAGCATCAAAGACTGAACATTACTACCCAATTCAGTCATTACCATGTCACCCTCAAACGAAGGTCCGGCCGTGGTGGATCTAAAAGTAAAGGCGCAAACAATAATCGCTCCATAAAGCCACCCCTGCCAGCGTTTGTGAAGTCCAAAAATGCCTGCGATCAATAAAAGGATGGAGCCAAAAATCAGTGTGAGTTCTGCGGATAGTCGGGACAGACCCTCCAGGTTTTCATTGAGAATGCTGTTGATCCAGGAAGCATCCATCACTTCACGCTGAATGTTTTGAGATGCATGATGAATTGCTCGGCAGAAACCTGGGAAATATCCAATATTAACCTGGGCCACACCCCTAATAGAAGGATTAATAGCACCAACGGAATAAACATCAGATATTCACGTTTTTTTAGATCGACCATGTTAGTTTCCCAACCCGTTTCTCTTACCCAGTAATCTCCGAAGAACATGCGTTGAAGGGTCCACAGGTAATAAATGGCGGAGATCAAGATACCAAATGTCGCAATAATGGCCATGGTAAATGGAATCACACCTCCCGAATCCGCTGAAGCAAAAGCTCCCATCAACACCATTATTTCTCCGATAAATCCCGATAAACCGGGAAGTCCGAGGGAAGCAAAAAACACAATCACAACTACCGCCGTAAAGGCTGGCAATTTAGAAGCCAAACCGCTAAAATTTTCTATGGTACGATTACCAGTACGGTCATAGAGGACACCAACGATCAGGAAGAGCACACCAGAAATGAGTCCGTGCGACAGCATATGGAACAGTGAGCCGGAAACCCCTTCCACGGTCAATGCTCCTAATCCGAGCAGCACAAAACCCATGTGCGACACAGAACTATAGGCCACCAATCGCTTGAAATCACGTTGAGCCAAAGCATTTAACCCTCCGTAGATGATCGATAGTACTCCGAAACCGGCGATCAGGTAAGACCAATTCCAGGCCGCATCCGGGAAGATCGGATAGGCAATTCTTAAAATGCCGTATCCTCCTACTTTGAGCAGCAAACCGGCTAGAATAACAGATATTGGAGTAGGCGCCTCCACGTGAGCATCAGGCAACCATGTATGTACCGGCACCACCGGCAACTTGATCGCAAAGCCAATGATCAGGGCCAGAAAGGCCACTTCTCTCACGGGTAGCCCCCATAACCAATTGTTGGTATCTGGAGATAATACACTATCCGGAAGGTAATTCGCAAAATCCATCAAGTGCAGCAGATTGAACGTATGGATCTCAGTACCCGGCTCCACGGCTGAGAGGTACAGCCCGATCATTACAATGAGGATCAGTAAAGAGCCAATCAGGGTATAGATAAAAAACTTGATTGATGCGTAGCTTCTGCGCTTGCCCCCCCAAATTCCGATAAGGAAAAACATGGGCAGCAACATCAATTCGAAGAACAGGTAGAACAAAAAGAAATCCAATGCCACAAAACATCCGACTATGGATGTCGCCAATAGCAAATACAAGAAAAAATATCCTTTTACCTGCTTTTGAATGTTCCATGAACTGATCACTCCAATGACCAGAATGAGGGCAGACAAAAACACCAATGGCAATGAAAATCCATCTACGCCAAGGAAATACTCAACTTTAAAAACCAGTGATTTTCCTAAAGCCAGACTAAACCATTCGGTTTGTTCAACAAGTTGAAAGGATTTCAAAAAAGAAACTGAAGTCTCCGGAATCTGATATTGCCACCAGGCGATGATAGAAAATAGAAGCTGCAGGATTGTAGCCGCCAGCGCTATCATTCGGGGCAGTTTTTTTTGTGTAGCGGGTACTGCAATTAAGGTCAGGGCAGCAACTAAGGGGATGAAAGTGATTAGCGTTAATATTCCCATCATCCTTAGACGTTAGTATTGATCAAGAGTAATAAGACCAGCAATATCACCATCAGCAAAATAAAAAATTGCGACTGCAAGTCCCTGGATTGAATTTGTTTCAAAAGCCACCCAAGTGCCCGCGATAACCAAGCCGCGAAATTAACGAAGCCATCGATAATGTAGTAATCAAACAAGCGTGCTGTTTTGGCCAGGACAACTGTACTGATACTGACAAAATGCAGGAATGGATCAATCATCCGTTCATCAATGAATTTGGAGAAGGCGGCTAAAGTACCAAATGGTTTTACCAATGCCCTTACATAAAGTTGATCCAGATGCAATCCATGGAAAGAGAGCTTTTGAAGGGTATTGAGTCGTTCAATTGTCATCGAACTTCGATCTGCCATTCGGAATTCTGTGTATTTAAAATAGGCGAAGCCCATTCCTGCGATTCCCAATCCGACAGAGACCACAGGCAACCAGAAATAATGTGAATGTTCCTCTAAATGAAACAAGGTTTGAACGAAATTAGTCCCTTCTCCCAATGGATTAAGTCCATACCAAAACCAGAGTGAACCAAGCGCCAACAAAATCAAAGGAAGCTTCACGGTTAATAAAGGTTCAGTTTGCTTGTGACCTTCTACAACTTCCAGATCATTCCTGAAAAAGACCAAACGCCACTGACGAACCATGTAGAATGCAGTCATTAACACTCCTGTAAGGCCTAACAATGGGATCAATTGCCAGATTCCACCGCTTTCCTGGGCTTTTAGAACTGCCGCCAATAGTATCCCGTCTTTGGAAAAGAAACCACTGAAAAACGGAAGCCCTACCAATGCCAGGAGGCAGATCGTATAAGCCATAAAGGTCACAGGCATAGATTTCCGAAGGTCTCCCATGAAACGCATATCCTGCGGATCCAGCTTGGGTTGCCGGTGATGCATCTCATGAATGATGGCTCCAGCCGTCAAAAAGAGTGCAGCTTTAAAAAAGGCGTGTGTCCAAAGGTGGAAAAACGCCATTTCAGCGGAGCCCACACCAATGGCCATGACCATGTATCCCAGTTGAGAAATGGTGGAATAGGCCAGTACTTTTTTGATATCGAATTGGGTCAAGGCAAAGAAGGCTGCCATGACCACTGTGAAAGTCCCAATGATAGCGGTTGCAAGTAGTACGGGCTCAGGAAATATGACCGAAACACGAATCAATAAATAGACACCCGCTGCCACCATCGTTGCGGCATGGATCAGGGCAGAAACGGGGGTAGGACCTGCCATAGCATGCGGAAGCCAGGTATGAAATGGGAATTGAGCTGATTTTCCCATGGCACCGATCAACAATCCTATCGAGGCAAAAGTGCGCCATGGGGCTACCTCCAAGACGTTCAAATCTGAAATGAAGAGGTTTCCAGTATTGGCCCAAAGGGTTAGTATTCCTGCCAAAAGAAATACATCTGCCACTCGATTGGTAATGAAGGCATTTCTGGAAGCCTGACTATTGTTGATGTCTTTGTACCAAAACCCGATCAACAAGTAAGAGGCGAAACCCACCAATTCCCAAAAAACAAACAGTAGAAGCAAGTGATCTGCCGCTAACAGTCCAATCATGGAAAAAGTGAAGAAACCCAGTTTACCGAAATAGCGATAGCGCTCTTCCCCTTCCAGGTAGAATGTGGAAAACAGATGGACCAATAAAGAAACGAAATACACCAGCGCCATGAGCGACAAAGCAATGCCATCCAGTCGCCAGCCAATCTCAAAGCCCGGGAACCACTCAAACCGATGAGCATAACTCAATTCTGTGCCCAAAAAGAGCAAACTCAAGGTTAGCAATAAGCCTGTGAGCATGCCTGCCAGAATCAATGGTATCAGCAATGACTTTCTCCGGGAAGCATAAATTATCGTACCTTGTACTAAAGGCAGTAATAAGATCAGGCCATATGTAGTCCAGACACTCAATTTCCTAGCTTGGTAAGTTCGTTTAGATCAGAAGTCCGGAGCAGTTTGTAAATATTCAGCAATATGGCAAGGCCTATGGAAGCTTCTGCAACAGCTATTACAATGATGAATATGGCCAGCATTTGCCCTTGCAAACTGGGGTCCGTTCTTGAAAAAATGACCAGATTGAGATTCGCGGCATTTAGCAGCAATTCTGTTCCGATAAGGATGAAAATGAGATTCTTTTTGGTAAGGATGATCACCATTCCAATGCAAAACAGTGCTGCTGCCAAATAAAGACCATATGTAGAAATGGAAATCATGTGGATGTTTTGATTTTGGCTATAAATGCAGCTCCAACCAATACGACAAGCAACAAATAGGCGATCAATTCAAATGCAATGAGGTTGGTCGTCATCAATTGAATGCCAATTTCCTGAACTTGCGTTGAACTGGGTTTTAATGCCTGTTGAGGGATGGAAGTCTTGCTGATGACACGAAACAACAGATAAAAGGTCAATGCACCAATAAGTGTGGCCGGCACAATGTACTGACTAGAGGATTTGAGATTTCCTTCACTTTGACGTTTCGTCAACATGATGCCGAACACCATCAGAACCACGATTCCTCCTGCATAAACCAGGATCTGGACCACTGCCAGGAACTCTGCACCAAACAAAATGAATATTGCCGCAAGGCTCAGAAGGGATAGCACCAGCAATAAAGCGCCATGAATCACATTTCGGCTAAAAATGATTCCGAGGGCCGAAAGCAAAGCAACACCACCAAAAAACCAAAAAAGGATCTCTTCAATAGTCATTCGGTAGTTTCTGGTTGGTCAGTTGGATTGCTTGTCCCTTCGTCCTTCTTCCTGATCACAGGCTTAACTACTGGCTTTTTCATAACCGGTTTGATTTTCGGCTTAATGACAGGCTTTGGAGCTGACTTCTTCACGCCATCTTCAGTCTGTTCTTCAGTTTTCGTTGTGACAGGTCTCACCTTTGGTTTGATCACTGGTCTTACCTGAGCTTTATTTTCATTTTCTTCTGGCTGATCTATAGCCTTTTTAATCACGGGTTTGACTTTGGGTTTGATGACCGGTCTTGCCGCGGCCTTCTTTTCCACCGCTTCGGAGTTCGTTTCCGTTTTTTTGATCACAGGTTTGGCCATTACTGGCTTTACCTTGGGTTTAATGACAGGTTTTGGAGAAGCCGCTTTTATCCCTTCCACACTGGTTTCACTTTTCTTAACTACTGGCTTGATTTTGGGCTTGAATACAGGCTTTTTAGGGGCTGCTGAGGTCTCTCCCTCCGCTGAGGCAGCAGGTTTTTTTATAGGAGGGACCCTCGGTTTGAATACGGGCTTCTTTGCAGCAGGAGTCTCTTCACTTGTTGCAGTAGCGGGTTTCGGGCGGGGTACAGCAGGTTTTTTCGCAGCAGGTGCAACCTTAGCTTTTGAAGCTTCCTTGGCTGCCTGATATTCCTCAAAGGCTTTCTTTTTCTCCAGTATTTCCAGTGGAGTCATTTCCGCAAAAGCATAATTGTGGTCCTCCACCTCGAACTCACTGAAATCATAGACCTTGGTCATGGTCAGGCATTCTGTTGGGCAGACAGTAGTACACAGCCCACAAAAACAGCATTTGGCCATATCGATATCGAACCTGGCCGCATAGATCCGCTTGGAAGTTCCATCTGATGTTTTACCTATTTCTTCGGCTGAACGAACAGGCTCAATATCTATGCAGTTGACCGGACAAACTTTTGCACACTTATCGCAGACAATACAATCGTCAATCTCATTATGTAAGCGGTAACGTCCATTATCCGGAACAGGCAGGGATTCTGCAGGGTATTGCAAAGTCGCTATGCCCTTATCCCATTCAAAGTAATTCTCCTCGTGAACGCCCACGGGTTCTCGCTGTACCCGGGCATCTGCCAGATGCTTCACGGTGAGCTTCATTCCTTCTGCGACGGTCGCGATCGATTTTTTTATTTGTTTGAAGTACTCTGACATTGCTAACTACACATTACATCACCCACAACCTCCAAATGGCGATCAGAAAAACCAAGATCAGTGACGCTGGGGTCAGGTATTTCCACGACAAGCTCATCAGCTGATCCACACGCAACCTTGGCAAGGTCCATCGGATCCACATTTGGATGAGTACAAAAAACGTGGCCTTACCCACTAACCAGAAAGCTCCCCAATACGTTCCTGTGGTCCAGTCTGCCAAAGTTACCGTGCCCAGATTAGGCAACGGCGTTTGCCAACCACCTAAAAACAAGATAGCCGCCAGAAAGGAAATTAGTAACATCATGCCGTACTCCGCCAGCATAAATATACCAAATTGGAAACCTGAATATTCCGTATGATAGCCTCCTATGATCTCTGACTCACTTTCTGGTAAATCAAAAGGAGCTCTATTCGCTTCCGCAAGTCCGGCAACGAAGAATATTAAAAAAACAGGGATCAACAAAGGAACTCTAAAGAGGTTCCAGTTCAGAAAACCTCCAACTTGCGACGTGTCTACACCCAATGCGGCAATACCAAAAAGGTGATTTTCTTCGCCGGTTCCTTGTTGTAAAACGATCTCTTGCAAATCCACACTTTGGCAAACCATGATGACGCACAAAACACTCAACCCCAATGGGATTTCATAAGAAATCACCTGAGCAGAGGATCTAATGGCTCCATACAAAGAGAATTTATTGTTTGAGCCCCAACCAGCCATCAGGATACCTAAGACATCCAACGACACAAAAGCCAAAAGGAAGATGATCCCGGTTTGAATGCCACTACCTGGCTCCAGGTCAGTCAACGGTAGCAAGGCATAGCCGGTAAAAATAGAACCGAAAACCACCAGTGGTGCCCAGGTAAACAAAATACGATCTGCTTTCAGAGGTACGATGTGTTCTTTCTGCAACATTTTGAGCAGGTCCGCTACGGTTTGCAACAAGCCGATTGGGCCTACTTCCATCGGGCCTACCCTACTTTGTATGAAAGCAGAAATCTTCCGTTCGCCGTATACCCCCAAAACAACGAAGCCGAGTAAAAAAGGAAGATAGAAAAGGAAAGCGATCATTCAGTTCAACAACCCAAACAAATGGTAAAAAGTTGATTAAGAAGCGAATTTAGAGGATAAGAAAATGTCAAGCATAAAAAAATGTGGCAAGTGTTCTAACCACATTTCAATTAATGTCTTTTTACGGGCATTAATGTCTCGTTTTTAAGGTAACTCCCAAGGTGTGATTGGAAAATTGATCAAAGAAGATATAACTCTTATATCTCAGACCAATACTTAAATCTTCTTGTAATTGATGCTCCCAGTAACCACCTAAATAATAGCCCAGATAAACCCCGCTTTCGTCATTGACAACCTATCGTATAGCGTTCCATCACCAAGCACTGACCGATCACCGATGGACGCTCCTTTGCAGTAACGGACGACAGGTCCACTTAAAAGCCCAAAAGTAATTTGTGAAGTGGCCTTCCTAATCAAAACCAAAATCCCAGTTGACGACAAAGGCCCACCAAGGTAAACCCCAGTAAAAACGTTAATTTCAATGCATATTGAATAACTGGCTTCAATAAGCCGGAATTTTTAGTTGTTTTAATCATAGTACTGCAATTATACCGTCAGATCAAACCCGATTTTTTGTATCAATGATAATGGTCACAGGGCCATCATTCTTTAAGAAGACTTGCATATCAGCGCCAAATGTACCCGTCTGTACTTTGGCTGAAGTGCCGGCTTTGATGGTTTCAATGAATTTTTCATATAGAGGAATGGCCACATCTGGCTTTGCCGCCTTGATATAGGAAGGTCGATTCCCCTTTTTCGTACTGGCATGGAGGGTAAATTGGCTTACGATCAAAAACTCTCCTTTTACGTCCAGTGCGCTTAGGTTCATCACACCTTCTTCATCTGAAAAGATCCTGAGGTTCAAGACCTTATTAGCCAACCAATTGATGTCTTCTTCTCCATCTGCATCTTCAATGCCTAATAGAATCAATTGGCCTTCATCAATGGAACCAGTTATTTCCCCGTCAATAGAAACATTGGCTTCGTGTACACGTTGTATGACAGCTATCATAGAGTAGCAAAAAAATTGTCAATAAAAAGTAAAAAACGAAACACAGCTAAAATAAGCAACAATGGCCATAGAAACCTCTTTTCAGCCATTAATCCTTCATTAACCTGACTGAATTGGAACAATAAAAATGCCTGAGCAGAGTTACGAACAAGTACGTTTAGAAAATTCCCTGGATCTCACCCTTCACAAAATCAAGGGCTTGTCTCGTCGTATCTGTCGGTCGGGCCATGCTCAGGTCTATGATCTTTTTGGCAAGAGCCAGGCTTTTTTCTTCGCCTTCCAGGCTTCCTCCGGCTTCATTAATGAGGCTGATCACATCTTCTACAGCCGTCTGTACCTGAGACCAGGCTTCTGAGGACATGTACACTTGTTGTGATAGGTTGTGATTGAACTCTTCACGGACTTCATTGATCAAAATGTGCTGGAATTCAATGGCATTGAGCTCCGAATTGTTAATCCGGGAAAGGAGATTAGTAGGAGAAATACGCTCTAAGAGCAGGCAAATTCTTTCGTAAGCCTGTAAGCGGACAGGAATAACCACTTCCTGACTTTTTTGTGCAACCTGCAAACGAATTTCATCCAATTGCTTATTTAGAAATGATCGCACCAGCAAATACGCCAGGTACAACACCAAAGCAGCAGGGCCTAACACTTTTATCAACTCAATCAAGGGTTCCATGGAATGAATAGTCACGTTAAATTGTTACGGTTCAAATTTAGTTATTTTGCGATCCCAATTTTGAGCAATAACGTTCGCAATGCGGGCATGTTTCATTAACTGATGACAGAAAATCCAATTGAGATATCGGAAGAGGCGGCCAAGGAGATCCAAAACATCTTCGAACACAAGCAAATTCCGGCCGATTATTCACTACGGGTAACCGTAAAAGGTGGTGCGGGCTGTGCAGGTGTGAAGCTTACTCTCGGTTTTGATAAACCTAAAGAAGACGATCTGACGCTGGAAGTCCAAAACATTCCCGTATTGATCCGGAAACGGGAATTAATGTACATCATGGGCAAAAAAGTGGATTTTTATAATGAAGCTGACGCCCGGGGATTTCTATTTGTTGATCAGTAAGTCAATCGCTCGGCGCTATTCCCGGTCTTTAGTTCATCCCAAACAAAAAAAGCTGCCCCTTTTCGGAACAGCCTTTCCACACATGTTTAACTAAATACTAACTTAAATTCTTAATTGATCGGCTCGATACGTACCAAAACCAGGTTATAACCACCTCTGGCATCTTCTGCCCCAACTACACCGGAGGCAGACATGACGGTTCCTTTACCGAATTGCATGTCTTCGATCTCACCAACTCTTCTGATTGAAGTATCATCATCAGCAGGACCGGTATTGGCTCCACTCTGACGGGGTGCCTGATTGGCGCCGGAACCAATGGCTTCATCTTCTTCAGTACCTGCGTCAAACAGATAAGCCTGCATGCTGTAATCAATTCCTGACTTAGGAGATCCATCTTCATTGAACAATTCAACACCACCGTTATTCAAGGACACAAACCAATCGTTTGACTGAATGAACATCGTTGCAAAACCAAATTTCTCACCAGGAGTCGCCGTTATGGTAAAAGTCATGACTTCACCAGGATGTACCGGAGCCATTTGATCTGCCGCGACTGCTGCATACCCCAGATCGGTAAGGTAGCTAACCGCCGTAGCAGCAGATCCGTCTTCAGCAAGACTTTCCAGGCCGCTTTCAGCAACTACCGCCTCGCCCTGAGTAAACAGAGGATCCGTTTCATCACTTGGGAATACATATGCAAGACCAGGTGCAAAAGGGGTATGAGAAGCAGAAAGTCTCACGGGAGAGTTATCTCCACCGGTACCTGTCGCAGCAAGGAATTCATATAGGACAGCAGGGTTACCATCTTCGGCGATTTGCTTTAACCCATAACCTGCATCTGCACTACCTTTCTCGAAAAGAGGATAGTCCAACGCGTGAACAACGGCAAGTCCCGGTGTGATCACCGTGCCGTTAGCTCCTCCTGCCAGGTTCGTGATCTTTAAAGTGAACTGACCATCCGCATAGCTTAGAATAACTTCTATTCGATCTGTTACGTCACTCTGCTGTAATCGAACAGCCGTATTATCATCATCCGTTCCATTTTCATCGTCAGGATCTACCGCGGCCCAGGCATCTGGATTTTCTTCTTCAGTTCCGGCATCCCACAACATGACCTGACCTGTGATATCACCGGTTACTGGGGCACCATTACCTGTGTAAAGTGCGATTCCTTCAACGTCTGGTGAATAAAACCAGTCATTAGACATGGCTTCCATGGTTGCGAATGACAAATAGGTTCCAGGAGTGGCTTTGAAACTAACAGAATAGCTATCACCCACATTTGGACCTGGTCCTGGCGCGCTGGCTCCATCAGGCGTATTGAATACGGTAGTAGAAAGCAAGTCTACCGTGTTGTATAACGTGATTCGGAATTGTTGTTCATTATCACCCGTATCGTCACCAATATTAACGACGACTATACCATTAACCGTGTTAGTACCATCAGTAACTGCTACGGAGAGGTTGAATGATGTCGCTGTTTCGAAATCAATGGCATTCATGTCATTGATAGAAAGTTCTCCCGAAGCCTCATCGAGGGTGAAGGCTGTTCCCGTATTTCCTGATGTAATGTTATAGGTAAGCTCATCACTTTCAGGATCAGTAGCTGTCAATGTGCCAACCACTGTTCCATTGCTCATGTTTTCAGTAACTGCATACACAGCTCCATCAAACGCCGGAGGCAAATTCACGGTATCGTCATCACTACAACTGACGAGAAAAGCCGCAAAAAAGAAGCTTAAGAAAGCCAGTGGGTTAATCTTGTTAAGATTCATAAAAAAAGTTAAGTTTTAAAACGGTTTACAATTATGATACTTCGCCTTACTGCTACCATTCCCTGAGGGTTGGTCACAAAAAATTACATTCGTTCAAAAGGGTCGGGCTCTGGACAAATTCGGGTGTCACAATGCTGACATTTAAAAAAATGAGCCCTTTATTCGACGGAACAAGGGTCCGCATGATCGCGTGTAGGGAGAAGCCTGGCTGCAGGTATTTGGCATTGAAATGAGCTGCAGTATTCCAAAAAGAAGTACCGAATACCTGACCCGAAATCGCCAATTCCGGAACAAAAAAACTAATCAACTAAAATTTCAGGTCATTCATCAAAGATTTTGGCCCAACCAACGAGAAAAGGCATCCCACAAGAGGGTCACTTAACATCTTTGTATCAGCTGGAAATTTAAGAGTGAGACAGGCAGAGGGAGTCGCCAACGAAGTGGCTTCCTCTCTTTTTTAGACCACAGGTCTTTTCAACCGCAAATTCGCCTTGCTTAAAAGAAATTGAAGAATACCTGCTAGACAAATCTTCGACAATCAATCGGGTCGCTACGAGTTAGCGACCTTTTTTTTGTTTTAGACCTTCACGATAACGGATCAATCTGAAAACCTGTGGAGTAATGGCATTATTCGGATCAAGCGGTAAATCTGGGGAGGAATATAGTTTCTCCATTGATCCAAAGAGATTGAGTTAATCAGTTATTCCGTTTTTCTGCTTTTGAAATGGTGATTTCTTGGTTCCGGTGAACCACTTTGTGCGGATTACTCTAGCGGGATAGCATATAACCCGAAAATGAAATTTTCACTATTTAAGGATGGTCCTCAGAATATTGCTTGATCCCATTATTCCAATGATCCGTGGTTAATTAAGGTTAATGAGTTAAGTTATCCTGTGTCAAAAAACTTTCCTACCGCTCCGGTGGGTGATTTTGAAGCTGAATATAGATTGCATTGATATAGGACCCAATCGATAACTAGAATAGTTTGTTCTCGGTCCCAGGCTTCCCACTTTATCATTAAAATCAGATCTATTTTACTAAATAATCGAACTCTTAGTTTAATTCCAGGTTTATTCTAAAATCTAATATTGATGTTTCTAAACTTGACTTTATCGTGAAAAAAATGGGCATCATCGGCGCAGGTTGGCTGGGCATCAGGCTGGCCAGACACTTCAGAGATAAATTCGAAGTGTACACGACCACCCGCACAGCAGATAAATTCGAAAGCTTAAGGCAGGAAAAACTCAAACCAACACTGATTGACTTCTCTGGAGAACAGGTGAACACCAGGATGCAACCCTGGAGTGAGCTACACGAACTTGATGTACTGATCATCACCGTGAATTTCTCTAAAAGGACTGAAACTCCAGTTTTGGAAAATAGATTTGAAAATGTTTGTAAGTTCATTCATGGATTTGACAAACAGCTATTCCTGATGAGTTCAATTGGGGTATACCCTCAGGTGGAAGCTGAGATTGATGAAGATACTTTACCTGAAGCTGACCTCCAACCTAACATCTGGTCCATAGAACAGCAAATGCGCAACGCTTTCCCACAAATCAATGTCCTCAGACTCGGAGGGTTGATGGGTGATGATCGTTACCTGAGTAAATACAAAATCAAAGAAACTGATCAGGTGGCCAATCATATCCATTACGATGACATAGCGGGCGTCATTGAACAAATGATCCAGTTAGAATCATCGAACAAAACGTACAATGTGGTAGCCCCTGAGCACCCTACCAAACAGGCAATCATAAATGAGCAATTGGGTTTGTCTGATTCTGACAGCACCTCCGCGCCTTTTGGCCGGATCGTCTCAACCAGAAAATTGCAAACCGAATTAGGGTATACTTACAAAATGCCGGATCCGAGGTTTTTCAGGTGAGTTCTTCATAAATGAATAACGCCATATCCTTGGCCATGACTTGATAGGTCAACCTGGAAGGGTGAACCCCATCAATAAAAAAGTCCTCGTACTTCGCTTCTATTTCAAATCGTTGCACCCACTTTTCCAGAGAGATCACCTGGTGGTAATACGACACTTTGGATTTACCACGAACTACTGACTGTAACGTTTCACCCAAAATCTCACACAAGTTGCCAACTACCCATTTTAAAACCGGGGTGAAAGCGGCGAACTCCTTGATCGGAGGCATTGAAATAAACATAATTTCCACCTCTGGAAACTTGTTACGGATTTCGTCGATGAGAGAGGAAATATCCTTTTTCCACCTCCAGGGAGTATTGAGCGTAAATGAATCATTGCCTCCCAAACCAATAACGATCAAATCGGGATTAGTCGTTTCAATCGTCGGGAGTAGTTTCTCTTTCACCTTCCTCGCCGTGTAACCACTTCGGGCATAGACTTGCCATTCGATGTTCTTTCGTAGCAAGGTTGACAACTCCCTGGCCAATGTCCCCGAGAAACCTTCTTCATGAGAACGAACACCTACCCCTGCGATGGTGCTCTCACCCACAACCAACATATGCAATTGCTCTTTGGCGTCTTCGACACTTGCAAATCCCCTGGGTCCGGTTGCTTCGGGTAATTGAGGGATATTGGCTTTGATCCGTTTACCCTGGAACACCATAATGGGCAGTAGGGGAATTGTTGCCAGCACACCGAAAAAATATCGCATGTAGGTCTTGAGCATGCTGCGAACATAGATAGGAATTACCAGAGGAAATCATCCAATTTCTAATCAGGTTCGTATAATCTGACTTATCTTTTCTTCAGATGAGTGCCCAAAATGCTAATATCGGTGGTGGCATTGCCGCTGCTCTTGGTTTTCTATTGTTACTGTTACTGCCTTTTCAGGCAATATTCGAGACAATTGGGTTTGACGAATTCTACGTTGAACATCTTGGCGACTTGTCGAAAAACCTGGTGATCATCGTTTTCGCAGTTCTACTGATCGTTCGTTTTGGCTATCAAAAAGTCGCTGGCTTGAACACGTTGAAAACCAAAAACACCCTTTTGGTGATCGTTCCCATGTACTTCGTATTGGCGGGGCCTATCCAATACTGGGTATTAGACTACCAATTTGAGGCTATACAACCCAGTGACGTAGTACTCCTATTGGTCACCATGATGTCTGTGGGGCTTTCCGAAGAGCTGGTATTTCGCGGCTTCATACTCCCACATTTGATGGTTGGTGCCGATGACAATCATTCCCTGAAACATCCAATCATCACATCTGCATTTCTTTTTGGCGTACTACATTTCCTGAACTTATTATCTGCAGATGCTCACGTAGCTCTGGTGTTTGCACAGGTTACGTATGCGACCATGTTCGGCGTTGCTTTTGGCATCTTACTACTTCGAACTGGTAGTATCTATCCGATCGGATTTCTGCATGGGATCATCAATTTTTCCGGAAACCTCCATGATTTGCCTGGAGCTTCCGAACCAGCCAATATTGACAATTTCAAAGTTTGGGAGGCTTTGATCAGCGTAGCCATTGTACTGCCTTTTTTCTTTTTCGCCTGGAGGCAGCTTCCAAAAATCTATCCTATTGATCTAATGCGTTCCTTTAAACAGTGAAGTGAGCTTTAATGAAAGTATCGATCATTTTGAAGGAGTTGAGGAAGGCATGAATTTGCCTGTACAATGAGAATTTGGTAGCTTGCTATGCACCCGACCCTAGACGATCCATGCAAATCAAGTATAATCAGCATCAGAAAAAGTCAAGCGTAACTCCTGTAAGTGCGATTTCTGCGAATTTGCAAGAAAGAAAGAGTGGTCAAAATGGTGCTTTTGAAGATCATAGCTCACAATCAAGCCATATCAGGCAAATGCAAGCCATCGCAGATAAACAAGGCGAGGCCATTGATTTTTCAGATAATCGACCGGAAAAGCAACGATTAACACAACTGGAAATACGGATCAATTCGCCAGTCAGTAAACAGCATCTTCAACAAAATCAAGATCCTAACGCTGGCAAGGGGCCAATACAACGTTATGCCTACATCGGAAATAAATATCTAAATACAGACATCAATCCGCAAACAACCGATCATAAGTTTTACTACAACGAAAACAAAAGTGATCGACCGATTGGCAATAACAAAACCACTGATAAATCCATAGATGTCATCTTTGACAAGTACTACCGGAAATACAACTCATTTCAAGAGTTCAAAGACCATATGGAAGGAAATCCGGTAGATGTAGGGTTAGCAAAAGCTTATGGGATCTGGTATCGACTACCATTCGATGATTTTTTTGTTCTGGGAGAAAACCACGCTGGTGTAAATTATCGTGATGTCTACAAGGAAAGCAATCGGAAAGGGAAAATTCTTGGCGAGGCAGGAACCAATTCTCTTGACAAAGAAGCGGGAAAACTGGAACAAAATAATTCTGAAAGCGCTCTGCCCAATGAGTTCAAAATGGAAAACCTGGCCTCTAAGGCTTATTATGCCTATTTGAATGCCTGGAACAATCTGAAAAAAGCGAAAAGTCAATCTACGTCCAAACCTAAAACTGAAGACATCAATGAATTCAGCGCTGGCTACAATAAGAAGGATACAACTATTGGTCGGTCAGGAGGCGTCCCCTATTACAAGGAGAAAGGCAGTGAAGAGAGGATCTATCTAATGACGCAAAGTGACTATGATAAAGGAAAAACAGGTTCCAGTATCTTGAACACTTTCATGAAAAAGTATCCCGATACAGTAAATGAGGAACTGCAAAAATTCCTGGCTCTGAGCTCTGCGGAAGATATCGATGAAGAGGCAGAAGCCAATCACGAAAAAATCAGAAAAGAGCTTTCAGCTCTTGCTCACAAAGTTCAAGTTGCCATGGAAGAAAGTCATGATACTGAAGTCAAGGATGGGAAAAGTGAAGGATCCAAAAAAGAACGCCGAATAGAAAAGGCCGAAAAAGTAGATATGTCGAGCGAAACACCCGGATTCGAACACGTTAAAGAGGCCTTTGGATTGAGAGATCATGCCATGTTCATCTCTATTCTTAAAGCTCAAAAAGAAGGATTTGAAATGGCGGGAATTGGAAATAATCATGCTCAAAACCTACAACAAGACCTGATAGAAGCCGGCGTTAAAAATGTTTACACCCTTAGTGATTTCACGAAGGAAAACACCAATGCTATAAGTGGTAATTAAGTGAGAACTGAAGTCGGATCAATCGGAAAACCTGTGGAATAATAACACTATTCCAATGATTCGCGGCTAATTAGTTAATGAGCCATTAAGTTGTCCAAGGCCAAACGGATTTAAGTGCCGCTCTGGTGAGCGATTTTGAAGCGGAATACGGATTGCTTTCAACACCTTACCCAATTCGTAAATAGCATATTTTGTTGATGGTCCCCAGAAAAATGGCTTGATCGCTGAAATCTTTCTAAAAAGAAAGGTGGAGCATGAAACCCCACCTTTGCCATAGAACCAGCATCGGTATTACTCCGCCAAACAGAGCATACATCTTTCGACACGGTCAACTTCGCTCCACGGTCAAGTCGCCTGTCACGTCACATAGCAGCCATCATCTGAAGTTTTCATACAATTCGTATCTTTCTGGCTCATTTGGCTTGCTCCATTATCAACCTCTGACCAAAGCGTGATCAGTGATGTAAATATTGACAATTATATTGTCAATTGAAAATAAAATACGCATTTTATTATAAAATTTTTGCTTTGAGCCATTTTAGTCACAATCTGAAATTTTGGAGAACCCGAAAAGGCCTGAGTCAGGAAAAGTTCGCAACGGAGTTGGGTATCAATCGTGGTAAGTTGGCCACCTACGAGGAGGCCGTAGAACCTCGACAAGAATTCCTGATCTCCCTTGTAGATAATTTTCACATCAATCTGCATTATTTCCTGACCCGAAAAATGACCGAAGGCACATTCGACACTTTCTTCCTGGATGATCCCTCAGAAAGTTTTACCATCGAAAAAAAACAACTGGGCACTGCGATCATCAGCAAAATGCAAGTCCTGGCGAATGAGGATAATTCCATGGAACGAAAGCGTTTGTCCGATGAACTCACCCTGGATGTCACCCGAATGATTGAGGAAAAACAAGAAATACAGGAACAATTGCTGCTATTAATGAAGCGACTAAAACAATAGTCGATCTTACATGAAATAGAGCTCCGGTCTAATCTCTCAACTCGATTCCATATTTATCCTTCAAACGTTTTTCCATCTGCACCGCCAGTCTACGATTATGTTGTCTTACGCTGTATCTCTTCCACCAAAACCATGTAGCAGCAACACTGGTCAGCAACAGCAATATTCGTAAACTCCAGATCATGATAAGGTGCCATCGCTCCTGCCTTGCCAGCTCTCTACGATGTTGGTCATACAACTGCGCAATCATAGAGTTATTACTCGCATTGATAATTTCGTACCGCTCTTTAGACATGCGAAATACGTGCTGCAAGGCACGGCCCTGGATCTCAAGGTCTTTGATACCCAGGGTATCGAGATAAGCTACTGCCCCGAAAAGTTCCGGAGCCTTGGATAACTCGATGTTTTTCTGAGATATAACCTGTGATTCATTGTAGTCCAGTTCACCAATATTGATTTCCAGTGAATTAGTAAATGCCCATATCGCAGAATCAATCACCCCTTCGGAAAAGTAAACCCTACCCAGATTAAAATAGGTATGAACCTTCAATTTGTCATTTCCCGATGCGAGCTGCAAGGCTTGAAAAAGGTGCTTCTTAGATTTTTCAAAATCTCCCCTCAACCGATAGACATTACCCCGGTTGTTTTGCACTTTACTCAAAAGAATCGTATCCGTACCATTGAAGTGAACAGATCGATCATAGCACTGCAATGCACTATCTAAAAAGACCGATTCTCCGAGCGACCTGGCTCTCATATAATTTAGCACACCAAGTTCAAGCCAAATGTTAGCATACATGGTTGTATCAGACAAATTCGGATTTCGTTCCAGTATATGTAATGCTTGCAATTGTTGTCTTACCCCATGATCAATCTCGCCCTGATGTTTGAGTGATAATCCTAGATCATAATGCATATCTGCCTGAATACGATAATCCACTTCCGATTTGAAGCTCATACGATCTCGACGAAGTTGCCCTGCAATCGTATGAACGCCCTTACGCTCGGCGATGTATGCCAGGTTCTCATACAATTGTTGTATTCTGAAGGGCTGATCCAATTGGCGATAAACGTGTATACCTCCAAAGTAGAAATGAAAGGCATTCGCAACGTCATCCTGATAATCGTACAGGTAACCTAATAGAAAATGGGCCTTCCCCATCGTAGGCAAATCGCGTTCTTCCAGGGCCAGATCCATTGCTCGCTGACCGTATTCACGGGCCTTTTCCGGCGATTCTAAATACAAATCCCGAGCAAATTCATAATAGTCAGCTGCAGACTGGTCTACCTGTGCCTGCAAGCATCCGTGGAGGAACAATATTATCAATACCAGGGTATGGTACCGGTTGATTTGGGTATAATGAGCAAACATGAGTACAATTCCACACTAATTCACCGGTATAGATAATGAAAAAACCGCACATACCCTTACGGTTTAGTATAAAAATGATAATTATTTTTTCATCCACCGGGAGGAGGCGGGTTACTTCCACCTGTACCACCTGCATTTCCATCAGTATTTTCAAGATTAGGAAGAGGGGTAGAATGCATTTCTTCCAATTCAGCAGTGAGGCCACAACTAGTCATAATCAATCCAATTATAAATAAAATAGCCACTGAGTAAGATCGTGCTCTGTTCATTTGAGGTCCTTTTTGATTTCAAAATTAAAGATAGCACATACCCAATCATTTCAAAACATAAATGCATATTTAATTTGCATTTCTCATTAATAAGCGATCTCCTTTACTTTAATAAATCAAAGGTTGAGATTCCTTTTGCGTGCTTTATGAATTAATTATCGCTATGTGCTACATTAAAATCAAAGCAAGAGCACAACCATATGGAACCTTAATGAAATTTTGTTCGTTTTGATAATTGAATTTTATTTGTACCTACAAATATTGTAGTTGTAATGAATGGTTATTACGAAGCGATCATGGAAATCATCAGAACGGGGCACTGGATCACCGATTCGGTATCGCGTGAGCTAAAAGAATTCGACATCTATGAACCTCAGTTCAATGTCTTGCGCATTTTGGCTGGTGCCAAAGGCAAACCTGTTTCAGTCAACACCATCCTGGAAAACATGGTACAGCGTTCTAGCAATGTGACGCGGATCGTGGACAAACTCGAAAGCAAAGGCCTGGTGGAACGTACACTTTGTGCTGAGGACCGGCGAAAAATGGACATCATCATTACAGACAAAGGACTTAGGCTATTGAAAAGACTGAATGCCAAAGTATGGGCATTCCATGAACCTATGTCCAATAACCTGACGGAATTAGAAGCAAAAACTTTGACACATCTCATTCAAAAATTAAAAGGATAAATGAAAAAGATTGTAGCACTTGGAGGTAGTAATAGCAAAAATTCTATCAATAAACAGTTGGCAACCTATGCCGCTCATCAATTGGAAAACACAGAAACAACCATACTGGATCTGAAAGAATTTGATTTGCCACTTTACTGCATCGATATTGAAAATGAAGATGGAATTCCCTCAGAAGCCAAACGGCTAGATGAAATATTGGCTTCAGCAGATGGCTTGATCATCTCTTTGGCCGAACACAATGGGTCTTATTCGGCTGCTTTTAAAAATGCCTATGACTGGTTGTCGCGGATCGACAAAAAAGTATGGAAAAACAAACCCATGTTATTGATGGCAACCTCGCCGGGGCAAAGAGGCGGAGCAAGCGTTTTGCAAACGGCGAACGTGGGCTTCCCACACTTAGGCGGCAATGTGGTGGCTAATTTTTCCCTACCGGCTTTCTATGCCAATTTTTCTGAGAATGGCATTGCAGACGAGGCACTCAACGAAGAATTTCAAAAACAAATCAATGCCTTCAAAATGGCGCTTTAGCATGCAAAGAACCTTGAAAAGATTTCAAAAACCCCAAAATGGCATTCAGTATATCGTTAATCCTGCGACACGGGAAGAGCTCAGTCCGTTTGCCTTTTTTGACGCAGGTACTATGCTTCGGAATGACGAAGGACTTTTTATCGGGACGCATCCCCACTCGGGCATAGGCATCGTTACTTATTTCGAAGGAGGCGATCTTGAACACGAAGATTCCGGTGCCAATGAGAAAGTTATCAGATCCGGCGGCGCACAATGGATCAATGCCGGTGGTGGCGTATGGCATCAGGAAATCTACTTAAAGCCGCAGAGCGCACCTGAAACATGGCCTCTTACGATTCACCAATTATGGTTGCAGCTTCCTTCCGCGTTGGAAGAGAGCGAGGTAGTCTATCAAAATGTCCAGCCGGAAAAACTGCCCGTGTCAGGTAATGTCAAAATCATCATCGGTCAATACAAAGGACTTACTTCCCCGATTAAAACCCCATACAACATGACTTATCTGGACATCCATCTTGAAGCCGGTGAATCGTTTGATTTTAAAACCCCTGAAAATCAAACAAAAGGATTCATCTTTCCAAGATCAGGGAGTTTACATATGGGTTCGGATCTGCCTATTAACACATTGGCCATTTTAGAAGAAAACGAAGGCGAATTGCACCTGAAGGCCAATACGAATTCGAAATTTGTATTGGCACTTAGCGAACCTCAAAATTCCACCATTCTAACAAGAGGAGGCTCTATCCACACCAATCACGAAGCAATGGAACGAAGCTTCACCCGAATTAAAGAGACCGGCAAAGCACTGAAATACCTCCCCTCTTAAATAACAAAACCTATGAAACCAATACACACCCAATATAGTAATGCCCAAACTTTTGTTTTTCCAGAGGCGATCACACTGAAAGTATTGTTATCGGGAGACCATACGGATGGCAACATAGCCGTATTCGAAGATATCGTAGCTCCTGGTATTGGTCCCGGAAGGCATATCCATCATCATCAAGATGAGACCTTTATGTTCCTGGAAGGGGAATTCATCGCTGAAGTCGATGGCAAGCTATATCACTTCCAGCCGGGTGATGTGGCGTTTGTCCCAAAGGGAACTATTCATGCCTTCAAAAATGTCGGGAATACTACCGGGAAATTGCGTTACATTTTCTCGCCGGCCCAGACCATAGAAGCTATGTTCATCGAAATGTATCAGGCACTTGAACAAGAAGGAGAACTATCTATAGAAACCATGGCAATGATTTCTCAGAAGCACGGTCAGGAATTTGTAGGACCACCATTGTAATCTATTCCAGTGTTTTAGACAGTTTTTCAATAAAATTCCCTGTTCCATGTGACAATTTTGAAATTTCTGCTACTAATACCATAAAGCAGTAGCTTACTTCAACTTGGAAAAGCGTCAATTCATACAAGTCATTAACCAAAACAGAGGCACCATACGCAGCCTTTGCAAGGTATATTATGCCAGTGAAGAAGATCAAAAAGACGCATTTCAGGACATTGTTTTGCAGCTTTGGAAGTCGCTTAATTCTTTTAAGGGGCAATCTGAAATCAGTACCTGGATCTATCGTGTGGGGCTCAACACGATCCTTTCGAAAAAAAGAAAAGAACAACCCGCTTTTAATCTGGAATCGATTGACACTTATCAACAACACTACCGGACCGTCCATGCAGATGATGATGTGGAACTGCTTCAGTTGGTGATACAAACCCTGAAAGATATGGATAAGGCCATTGTGGTGTTACACCTGGAGGGTTATCGCAACAAGGAAATTGCCGAAATACTCAAGCTTTCACCCTCCAATGTCGCCACTCGTTTCAATCGCATCAAAGCACAGTTAAAACTAAAATTCAACACGTACGCACATGCTGCTAAACGACCTTAAACCCGCATGGAAGCAATTGAAGGTTCAAAACTCCTTGCAGAACCTCAATGCGACGGAGATCTTGTCACTTTTAGAAACACCTGAATCCACGAGACCTTATCATCTATTGGTCAAGGCAGTTGTATTTCTGGTCATCACTTTTTTCTGCGTCGGCGGATGATTTCAGCTATCCTCTGGGATATCAGTCCAGAGATCTTTCCCGGATTTACGTATTTACGTTGGTATGGTGCCAGCTGGGCGCTGGGCATGTTGCTGGGTTATCAACTTGTATCTCGCATTTTTCGAAAAGAAGAAATTCCGGCAGAAGAATTGGACAAACTCACGACCTACATTGCTATCGGTGCGATCATCGGTGCCCGGTTGGGACATGTCTTGTTTTACGATCCAATCCATTACTGGCATCATCCAATTGAGGTACTTCCCATACGTCTCCATCCTACTTTTGAATTTACGGGTCTGGCTGGATTAGCCAGTCACGGGGGTATGATTGGTGCCTTGTTCGCCCTCTATCTTTATACCCGTAAATTTCAGAAAAGCTATTTATGGCTATTGGATCGACTCACGATCGGCGGAGCTGTACTTGGTGGGTTCATCCGATTGGGCAACCTGATGAATTCGGAAATCATTGGCATTCCTAGCAGCCAACCCTGGGCATTTATTTTTACTAGAATCGATCAGATACCTCGACATCCGGCCCAGCTTTATGAAGCATTATTCTACCTGGGTCTTGGCTTGATATTGTACTTCACCTGGAAATCCGGGAAATTTCAGAAGAACAACGGCTTCATCTTCGGGCTGGGGATTACGGCGATCTTTATTCAGCGCTTCCTGATTGAATTTCTGAAAGAGAATCAAGTAGCCTTTGAGCGTGGATTGATCTTCAATATGGGCCAAATGCTTAGCATCCCTTTGATACTGGTGGGGATTTTTATGATGGTGAAGAGTTACGGAACCTCAAAGTCATAAACTTCTCACTATTTTTATCAACAAGAGTATCATTCACCTATCATGTCTCAATCTGACCCAATCCCTGAAAAACCGCAATGGCTGAGTGAATTGCAGCTGAAAAGTTGGGAACCCGAAATACTTCTGTCAGGTATAGTCCTTTATGGGATGTTTCAGGCACCAGGTTTACTAGACGACTTTCTAGCTTATGCCAAATTGAATATCTGGGGCAATTTCACGGACCTGGACAACATGATCGCCCTGTTAAAAATTGCACTCTACTGGTTGACCCTGGGACTTATATTACATTTGGTCAGTCGGGGGATTTGGGTTGGCATGGTAGGCCTCAGCTTTACCTTTCCCAACGGCATCAACAAAGAAAAACTCAAACTCAGTTCTCGCTTTCGCAATCGAATAGATCGCATCCCTCCCATTCAGCAAATCATCATTAATCTGGAGAAACTGTGTAGCTCACTATTCTCTGTGTCGTTCATGATGTTCATGATCATTATTGGAGGTTACTTATTCATACTGATCACCCTGATCATACCGGTCGTAAGTTTTATAATCTACATAGGGCCTCAAAACATCAAAGAAAGTTCGGAATTAGCCATCCAGATCTACGCCTATACTGCTCTTGGCATAGCTTTCATCGCCCTTTTTGATTTCGTTACGCTAGGGCTTTTGAAGAGAATTTCCTGGTTATCCCGGATCTATTATCCATTGCACCGATTTGTAAGTGCACTGTCATTAGCAAGGTTTTATCGCCCCATTTATTTCACGCTCATTACAAATTACAACCGTTGGAAAATTGGTGTGTTTTTGGTCGTATTTGTATTTGGTAGTGTTTTTATGATGGGTAGAATTGCCTGGAGCGGCTCCATCCCCGGTGAAAGCTGGACGCGACTTGTTTTTTGGAGCAATAACCAGGAGGTAGCCAGCTTCAGTGGAAACTACGATGACCAAAACGATGCTTTTCATTCCGTTCAGGCCCATATTCAATCAGACATCATTTCCGAAAATACCATCCGGCTATTCACGGTCCTCAGGATAGGCGTGGAGGATTCGATCAAAAAACACTGTGAATATGATTCACTGATACAGCTAGACACTGCCAACCACTATGTAGAGTTGCATTGTGCTTCAAAGTTTTATCAGGTTCTTCTGGATGACCAACCGCTCGACAGTGTAGAATGGTTATTTCACTACAAGCAGAAGACCAACCAACGAGGATTATTAACCTATCTGGACATTACAGACCTACCCAAAGGCATGCACAATGTCACCATAAAAGGGCCGGATGAAATGTATAAAAACCGAAAGTTCTCAGTAATCCCCTTCTATCGGGAGATTAGTCCAGACGGGTATTATGCGGCGCCATCGGGTAAGGGAAAGGAAGAGGATCCGAGCTATTTGAGACTGAAACCAATCCTGCCAAAGTAACCATTTGAAGATATCCCTACCCGACCATAATCGTTCTGATGTTATAAAAATATCGCAAAGATTATATCGACATCAAAGCCGTTAGGTAGATGATTCATTGGTCCAAATTCCTGATCAACCGAATCTCCACCTTTATAAGAAATTGAACCCCACCTATCAAATAATTGATGAGGGCTATCTATTAAATTGTCAATTACTAAAGGCAATACTGTATACAAGCTATACTAAGTTAAAGATGAAAAGGCCACTCATTTCTATCAGGCGAAAAATGCTTCTACTCATCCTGGGTACAACGCTTCCAATTTACCTGATCACTTTATTTTACCTGGGATTTCAGTTTCGAAACAGCGCTCTGAGGGAAGCTAAGAATACCGCTAACTCTTACGCCGAGCAAAAAGCCAAAACGGTAGAGGCAGACCTTGACAAATACCTGATCACTTTCCAGGCACTCTCAACATTCCTGGCACAATTGACTACCCTATCAGAAGAAGAAAGAATAGTAGAACTCCGAAAAACACTGGCCAAGACACTACAGGAATACCCGGAATTTGATAATATCTGGGTAAGCTGGGACCGGCAGAAGGTAGATCCAAACTGGAATGAACCATTCGGTCAGCGAGTGAATGCCTTTGCACGCGATGAAGCGGCAATTGTTGAACATCACTACAATCTGGATCAGGAAAAAGGCTCCAACAGCTATTTCTATCAAATGAAGAAAAACCATTACACACGTATGGCAGAACCCTATATGCTGGACAACAATGACGTCATGAAAGCACTGGGAGATTTCAAGGCGTTAGGTAGTTCTCCAATTGTTCCGATTGTACTTGATGGCACCTTTTTAGGGATACTTGGTGCCGACATGTTGATGGATGACTTTCAGCATATTTCTACTTTTGATCAGATCGACAACAGCCAGGCCATGCTGGTTTCTCATACAGGCATTATCGTAGCACATAGGGATCAAGCTTTGATCAACCAAACCCTGGATACTCTCAGCTATCTGACGGATGAGGCCCTTAAAGAAATTCAAAATACGCTAGCCTCAGGAGAATCCATTTCATTTAGCACGAATGAACAATCCGATGAGCCCGCCTATTACGTTTCTTTCGTTCCTATCAATTTCAGTGAGTCACTTCGTCAGTGGTCCATCGCGATGATCATACCCATCTCTGAAATGACCGCTAACATTGACCGTATACTGACCATTGCCAGCCTGGTTGGATTTGCAGGTATGAGTTTATTAACGATCGTAGTATTTGGGATTTCGGGCAGCCTCTCAAAATCCTTATTCAAATCAAACCTGATCCTTAGAAAACTTTCAGCTGGAAATCTGGAGATCAGCCCACAAGAATTACGGATGGACCGTACGAAAGACATGAAAGAGATGTCGGAATCGTTATCCGTACTGAAATCAGAACTTGAGAAGAAAGCCGAATTTTCCAGGCAAATAGGACAAGGCAACCTCAGTGGCGAATTCAAAGAGTCCAGCGAATTAGATGTATTAGGTGCTTCGCTACTGGACATGAGAAAGAACCTGCAGGATTTTATCAATGAGACCAATCATGTGGTACGAGATGCAGGCATAAACGGAAATTTATCGTCTCGTATCAATGTGCATGACAAAACCGGCGCCTGGGGAGAAATGGCAGAGTCAGTCAACAATTTGCTGCGTTCTATCCTGCAACCAATAACCGCCATTGGGACTGTCCTGAATGCGATCGCCGAAGGCAACATGTTGATTCGTTTTGAAGGTGACGTGGCCGGTGACCTGAAAACACTCACCAACAACCTGAACGCAGCGATGGATCGACTCTCCCGGATTTTACTTCAGGTTGAGCTACATGCCGAAACAGTAGAACAGGCCACGACCGAAATGATAGAAGTGACTTCCGAAATCAACGTTAACACGAATGAAATTGCCACGTCTACTTCTGAAATGAACCTTGGAACTCAAAATCAGGTTCGCCAGGTTGACGAATCTTCCACGTTGATGGAATCCATTATGTCTTCTTCGAATGCTATGAGTGATCAGTCCTCAAAGATCAATGAAGCTGCCACTCAAAGTGCTATCAGCAGTGAAGAGGGTCAAAACCTGGCCCGTGAGGCTTTGTCAAAAATTGATGATATCGCGGGATTTGCCAAGGACGCAAGTACTTCTATTCTGGGATTGGAAGAAAGGTCAAAAGAGATATCGAGAGTCCTGGCGCTTATTCAGGAAGTTGCTGCACAAACGAATTTACTGGCATTGAACGCGGCCATTGAAGCGGCCCAGGCGGGGGAAGCAGGCCACGGTTTTTCAGTAGTGGCCCAGGAAATTCGAAAACTGGCCGAAGATGCAAAAATACAGACCAAAGAAATTGAGATGCTGGTCACAGACATCAAATCGGGCACCAGGAATGTTTCAGAGGCCATGACGATCATCGAAAAAAGCATAGAAGAAGGCGCCAGAGCCTCCAAAGCGTCTTTTGATATTTACGCCCGGATCATAGAGGCTACTTCCCATACCAAGCAATTATCGGAACTCATTGCAGAAGACGCTACTAAACAACAGCAAGGCATATCAGAGGTAGTACGCCGCACAGAATCTGTGGTTGTAATTGCTGAACAAACGGCTGCCGGAACGGAAGAAATTGCGAGTTCTGCCTCGGAACTATCCGTAGGAATGGAAAACTATAATCGCAAGGTCCAAAACGTGGCAGAAATTGCGACGGAATTGAGGGCACGTATGAGCAACTTTAAGTTGCAATGATCTATTCACCAAAAAAAGACTCCCGGAGCAATGGTCCGGAAGTCTTTAGCTTTTTAAAAAACCAGATAGTCTTTTGCGGTACTACCTGATCAATAGTTTCTCAACTCCAGCTTGCCCTTCAAGCATGGTTCGGAGGAAGTAAATTCCAGGTGCCAGACCCTCTAAATCCACTTCTATGACATGAGAACCTTCACTCATCAACTGTTGATCTAAAATACGATTCACTATCCGTCCCTGAACATCCAGCAGAGTTATCTGAACTGGACTGGATTCAAGCAAAGCAAATTGCAAAGTAAAGTGGTCCGTCGCCGGATTTGGATACATGATCAGAGATGGGTCGGTAACCGTAGGACCGGAAACGGGCAAATTAACGGTCAGGTAATCACTCCAGGGGCCGGAGGTATTACCATTTAATGCCCTTACCCTGAAATAATAAGTAGTAGTATTCCCTTCTTTCGGGATCCATCGGTAGTAAGTCGTTGAAGTTCCTACGGTTTGCCAGGATCCTCTCCAAAGCTGTACTTCATAGCTGGAAGCCTGCGTAATAGTACTCCAACCTGCGTAAAAGCCTGTCCCGTATACACCATGGGTCGTCAGCCCGGTGATCTGTGGTAAGGTAGCTTGCTGCTCTTCAGGCAGATCCACTGTCCGATAGCCCGAGTAAGCGCTACTTCCCGCCGAATTATTGGCCCTCACCCTCCAATATTGTCTGGATTCCGCTGGAAGTCCTGTCAAATCCAGGGAATTAGTTGTGACCGTTCCAGCGACCGTCCAACTACCTGTCCACCGCTGCACAGTATAGCTGGTAGCTTCGTTTATCGATGCCCAATTGGCTCTGAAGGACGTGGAACTCAAATCAGATTCGGAAAGATTGACAGGTACCGAAGGTGGCAAAACTTCCTCCGGAAGATCGACTCTCCGGTAATCTGAATATTGACTGGTCACATCGGCATTTCTGGACCGTACTCTCCACCATTGGGGAGAATTGGCTGGTAGCCCGGTAAAGGTGTAGCTGGTGCCTGATACGTTGCCCTGATTCGTCCATACATCAGCCACATCATCCCAGAGTTGCACATCATATGACGTGGCATTATTGGCAGCATTCCATGTGACGCTGAAAGCATTAGAGGTAATATTCGTTTCGGTCAGTCCACCAGGAACGTCTGGCACAATCGAACCGCCGCCATCGATCACGCCCGTTGAAATCAGATTCGCATTTTGCCACAAAGGTTGTCTCGCCGGATGTTGTAAGGCCGCCAGCATCCGATTAACCTGTCCAGCCGTAAACATTTTGTAACATCCCTGAGAACCATTGTATCCCATGTAGTTTTCATAGTTAATAAATCCGCCACAATCACTGGTCTCACTGCAATTGCCACCATTGGATCGTGTATCCTGCGGCGTATCTGCTACATTATCTGTACCACTGCATCCTCCATCATGGGTATGGATCAGGTTGAGCCAGTGTCCAAACTCGTGAGTGAAAGTGGAAGCAAATTCCGCATTGGTATTCCCTAGTATATACCGACCATTGTAAACCACCCGTGCGAGGTTATTGTCGGACATGTAAGTATTCGGATACCACGCTACTCCTGAATTATTTGTTTGGCCATCGTTATAGAGGTCTGATTGGATGTAAACATTCATGTACTTGTAATTGTCCCAGGCATATTGCTGGATCTGATTATCATACCCTCCGCCATTACCGAAACCATTTACAGTTCCGTGAAATTCAACTCCAGTTGTGGCGTTCCCATTGGGGTCGATCTGGGCAAGTCTGAATTCAATGTTGAGCGTCCCCCTGATATTGAGGTATCTGGAATCAACGGTATTGAAATCGGGGTTCAATCCCTGGAATTCCTTATTGAGCTCAGCCATGGCTGCTTCAATCTTTTGTTGTGTAACTGAGAGTCCTCCAAAGGAGGTTCCAAAAACGTGAACAACCACCGGAATAATGTAATCCGGTTCGTCTTCCACCCTCTGACTGTTGAGTTTTCGAAGTTCACGAATGTCTTGAACAAACTTCCTCGTGAATTTTTCATGTTCTAAATACTCTTTTTGGGCTTCGGGGTGTGCTTCAAAAACTTGTCGGTTGAGTTCCGACGTGTGGCAATGATCATGGGCCACTTCCTGGGCTTCTGCGAACTTCAGGCCAGTAAGACCCAAAGCTACAAGCAGTAACATCTGTTTCATGATGATAAAAAATAAGGTTGATTTGCGACTAAGATATAGCAATAATATTATAACATCAGACCTGAAATAACAATAAATTGGCGCCTATACAATCCGTAGGAATTAGTTGTTAAAACAAGCTATACGACCGAAAAACGAAGATTTTCATCCCTAAACGTTTCATGTAATTAAGTGAAAAAATAATATTTTACTAACAACGTTTATTTAATTTTTTATTTATATATGAAACGGTATTTACAATATAAACAGAGTGATTTTTGAATTTGTTAAAAATGCTCTTCTACTGTTAAATAATATTAATTCATTTTATCAATTGTTAGAATTAGACTTAATTGAGAATTGATTCATCTCTTATATGGTTCATGATCAAATTCACCGCAACATCTCTCCTTTGTATCGGATTCCAATTCCACTGTTTGAGTCAGCACTTTTATGAATATGTATCTCCTCAAAATTTGAGCGATGGTTGGGAAACGAGCAGTTTATTAGATTCGGAAATTCCAGTGGACGGCATTCAGGAATTATTCCATCAATTACGACAGGAATCTCATGAAATCCATAGCGTTTTGGTCATTCACAAAAACAAACTCGTCGTGGAAGAATACTTCAATGGTTATTCGACACACAAACCCCATGACATACGATCAGTTACCAAAAGCATTCGTTCCATTTTATTGGGAATTGCCATTGATCAGGGAGTCATTTCCAGTGTGGATGATCCCATTTCCGCTTACCTCAAATCACATGAACCCCGGAAAGGCCTGGATGATTCGAAAAAGCGGATCACCATTAGACATCTTTTGACCATGTCCAGTGGACTGGACTGCAATGACTGGGACAAAAAATCGAAAGGACAAGAAGATAAAGTCCACAAAAAGAAAGACTGGATTCAATACACCCTGGATCTTCCAATGATCAATGAACCCGGAGAAGTTGCGAGTTACTGCTCTATGGGCACAGTCTTATTAACTGAGATCATCAGCCAGGCTTCCGGCATGTCCATCGACGCCTTTGCTCAACAATACCTCTTTGATCCGTTAGATATCGTCAATGTATCCTGGGGCCATACTTCCGAAAAGCAAGTGATCGATTCGGGCAAAAGGCTTTATCTGACCCCCAGAGACCTGGCAAAAATTGGCCAACTCATATTGAATAAAGGAAAATGGGATCATCAACAAGTGGTCTCCGAGCAATGGATTCAGGAGTCCACCGCCCGACAAACAAAGATCACAGGTATAGACTATGGCTATTTGTGGTGGAGTTTACCCTTTGCCTCTCTGGATAAGGTACATATGGCAAAAATGGCTACAGGAAACGGAGGCCAGTACATTTTAGTATTTCCGAATCTGGAGATGGTAGTGGTTTTCACCGGAGGAGCCTACAATTCCGAGAAGGACAAAATACCCTTCATTATGGTCAGGGATGTGTTGTTGCCGACTTTTGGCGGATCAAGCGGAAAATCTGGGGAGCTCCTTAACTGAGTGCAATTTTCAAGATCCAATATTGAGCCTTGCCACTTGAATGATCCTCTAACGGACTATCAAGGCAAGAAGCTTCGCCTTTCCTCCCCACTTTTCCATCGATGAAAAGTGGGACAAAAATCTAGGCTGGATTCATTTTTTAACGCTTTTTGTATCAAAAGAGCAGGAATAAAATAAACTCGCCAATGTGCAATTGGAATCAAACGAAATTCAATAACGGCTCGAACAGAATTTTATTCTTTTCTGCTCTTCTTTGACCCAAAAACGGATCAATCCGAAAACCTGGGGGCAGATTGTATTATCCATAGATTTTAGCGAGTCGATATAGGAAAAAGGAGACATTTCTCACTCCCCTGAACTGACTTCTGAAGGCCTTGATTTTGGCATTGAAAGATTCAGCAGCTGCGTTGGTACTCCTTCTTTCGAAGAAATTGAGGATGGTTTGATAGTGATTCTGGATGGTTCTGGAGATGGTATTGAATGATTTGAACCCTGCTATTTCGACTTCATTATACCATCTGGCCAGTTTAGTGTAAGCGACTCCTTTATCCTTCACATTTCTGTAGATAGCTCCTAGTTGCTGTGCCAGTTCATAAGCTTGCTCGATTTTAGGATAATGCCTGAAAAGAATCTCAGCTCGATGAACTTGAGAGGGCGACCACTGATCTTTTCGCTTAAAGAGTAAGTATCTGCTTCTGGCAAGAAGTTGTTTTGGGCTATCACCGTTTTCTAGCCGATGCATTTTGAAAGTCAGGCCTTCCTGCCTAGCCAATTCTATCTCCTTGCTTTCTTGCTCCAATGCCTCCCATCGGTACTTAATCCGCATCTCCTGTAAGGCATCAAAAGCAAGCTTCTGGACATGAAAGCGATCAGTGACCAATGTGGCTCTAGAGAATACTTTCCTGACAATCTCTTCCATAGATGCAGCCATATCCAGAGTTACTTCTCGGACTGTCCTTCGCTCTTCTAATGGTATCTTTCGTTTGATAATAGCCTTTACTCGCTCACTATCAGTGCCTTTTATAATAGCAACCAAACAACCTTTATTGCCTTTTGCTGCTTTGTTAGTAATAATGGTGTAGAGTTCTCCTTGCGAAACAGAGGTCTCATCAATGGCTAGATAGGGGCCAATGTTATTGGGGAAGACAACATAGTCTTCGGCATGTGAAAGTTGATCCCAGGTAGTATAATCACTCAAATGAGAGATGTACTGCTCTTCTAAGAGTTTGCCATTGACATGAAAGTATTTACCCAGACTTTTACAACTTACCGGATTGGTATCGATGCACTGCTTTTAAAAAAGCCGCAAACTCTTTGGTCATGCGGGTGCCTTTTGCAACTAGTTCCCAATCCCTGGATACAACTTGATCTAGTGATTCATTAAACCATCTTCTGCGCTTGACTTTCAAATAGCAGGCTTTACCGCGAATGGGGAAATCTTTTATTGTTACTTCCTCAAAGAAACCCTTGGAACTGAGTTTATGACTCAAAAATTCGGCAGGAGCTAATTCCTTCTCCTCTAAACTGATCCAGTACCCTTCTGCTGATTGTTCCACTGAAGTGACCTCAAAGTAGGTCAGAATGCCATCTGGCAAAATGAGAGATGCTAGTTCCTTTTCCAATGCTAGTTTTTGAAAATCGAAATTAGACTATTCCGAGTTCCTCCACAGATTTATTGCTTGATCCCCAAAAACCTAAAATGAATCAAGCGGACCCCCGCCGGGGCCGACCCAAATCGAAAACTACATTTTATACAATTACTCCACAGGTTTTCGACTTGATCCTTATTAACTCAATCACTTTGCTTCATCCTCCAATTGCCATTTTAATAATTGATTTGGCCCCAAAACAAAAAGGGCCTGCCCATTGCTGAACCTGCCCTTCTAGCCCTGCAGTTACCGTGGCTTCTGCATCGCTCCAAACTACTGTTCGGATTCCCAATGGCTCCGTGTCTTTGAGTTGCCTCTCCGTTCGGTTTTCCATCACAACCTTTCAAACTTCGCTGATCTGAACCGTGGTTCAAATCCACTTCCCTTTGTCCGGTTGGAAACTTTCGTTTCAGCTTCCTATCCCTTGTTTGATGAATCTAAAGTAGCTCATATTTTTGCGATTCCAAATTTTACAACCTCCTCATTTTCAACAGGTTTTCCACAGAAATATACCCGGGTTATACCACGGTTATACACTGAGTTATCCACAGGGTCCTCTTTCCTGGCAATGGACAGCTGTATCAAAAGCATTCCTAAACTCATCTGTTCTTCAACACTTCACTCACATGAATACCAACGGCCACGGTAAATAACACATTCCTGATCTCAACACCTGGCTGTTTTAAAGCAGGCAGAAGATCTATCCAAAGACCTCCTTCTATAAAGAATACTTTTCCAAAAGTGGCTCCCAGGTTATAAATACTCCCTAAACCCAGGGTATTGAAATCATCCGGTGAGAGGGCTGGAATTCCTAAAAAGCTCGAACTTCCTAAAAAATCGGCTACTTCTTTCCTCACCAATACTGTACCGCTCACTCCTGCCGCCAAATAGGGCCGGAAAAATCCTTCACGCCAGACTTTCTGAATTAAGAGGTCCACACTCAGATAATCCAGTTCATTTCGATTTGAATAGATAAGTTCATCATTAGACGTCAAACTGTCATGAAATCCCTTTTGGGTGTAAGTCAATCTGTATTTGAAGTCTAAGCCATTCTCTGCCGTTTTGATACCATAGGCACCTATTCCCCATGTATAAATGACTCCCCATCCAAAACTATGATCTTCCAAACGGACTTGCTGATCGGAGGCATTATGTTGCACATAGATTCCGTATTGATCAATGAACTGAGCAGAACTTATGAGGCACAGTGTAGAGAATAGTGAGGTGAGGAAATGAGTTTTCATGGTAAGGTTAGTTTCCAATACAACCATATAATACCCGCATTATTATCTGATAACCATTAGAAATCGTTTCGCATTAAATCCATTAACCTTTTCAAAGCTGATTTATCGACAAACGACCCACTTATCTACGGATAAGTCATTGGCATTTTTGTACCCTCATTCAAGTTTGCTCATGAGACTTTTACCGACTTACTCCCCTGAAAGCTGGCCACCTGGGGTGATTTGGGTGATTTTCATATAAACTGAAGGAGATACGCCGTGCTTTTCCTTAAAAGCCTGATAGAAGGTAGTTTTAGATTTAAATCCAGAGTCCATCGCAATTGCGGCAATCTTCTGATGCCTGTAAGTTGGTTCTTGCAATTTCCTCTCAAATTCAAGCAATCGATATTGTCGGAGGTATTCGTAGAATCCAGTACCCAAATGTTCATTGAACAATTTAGAAAGCGCATTTTCCTGCACCCCAAGTTTAGTTGCCAGTTCCGGCAGATTAAGGTCGGGATTCAGGTATAGCTTCTGATCAGTCATCATTTGCTGCAATTCCGTTTCCAACCTTTGTTTATCGTGGTTGTTCAACTTTACGTTCTGGTATTTCCGCTCTCCTTTCAGGTTTGGAGAATTGCGAATGGAAACCACCCCAATGTATTGTACAAACCCCACAAAAAACACTATCAGTATTTGCAGTATTTGAGGATCACTTTTCCCATACACAAAAAAGATCCCATCAATGAATAAAAGAGTTGCCGCCAAACCGAAGGCCATGAGGAACCACCGGATACTGATCGCACGTTTGTCTTTATAACGCCATAAGTATCGAATGGACAAGTAACAAAAAACAAGATTATGGATCAGGTAAAGGGTGGATAGAAAGACAGTGTATTGTACCCAATCACTAAACCAATTTATTATACCTATCGGTAAACCAGTCCACCTAACAACTACTTCGTATAACTGATATGCTGCCAGAGAGAAATAGATCAATTGTGAGTTATCCCATTCAAATTCGCTATCATACAAGGATCGGATATAAAGATAAAACAATGGTGAAACGCAAAACCAACTCACCATCGCAAGTGGATTGAGTACTCGTGGAATGGTCAAAAATCCTGTGATCCGGGATAGGAAAAAAGTGAGGATGATGGTAATTACCAGAAATAAGAGCAGTAGTATCCGGTTCGTCGTATACTTCAGGATCTTTTTCTGAAGAAGCGCGACGATCAGGAACAGCCCTTGAAAAAGTCCCGCCAAATAGAACAGTATCAATATTTGTGAAAACAGACTCTGTGAAGGCATCAGGATTGTTTACGTCGATTCAAAACTCTTGTTCATCTAAGCTTAAAGGAAGAAGTAGCTCCGTTTTGGTCTCCTGCAAGTGCTTCTAATTGATTCAATTTCCGGTTGATTCCGATGGGCCATCGTCTGGCAACATTAGAAAATGATTTTGCAAAACCAAAAGCTCAGGCTCATGTCACTTTCCAAGGTGGGTACATTTTTATCAGAAAAGAAAACAGGAAAATGCGTAAGTTTTCTACTAATCCTCAGCAGCGCCTTAACGGTGGTGCTCATCTCTGCCCTCTTCACCCTTATCTGGCGAAAACTAACAAAGCTGCCCTTTTCCAAACTAGGCTTTTACCGACCCCCAAGTTGGATAAAGACTATTCTACTGGGTATATTCCTGGGCGTAACCATCAAGTTGACCTTTTCCATTCTGGTCATGCCATTACTCGGGTATGAACCCGGTGCTCATGGCACCTTCAACTTTCTGAAAGGGAACCTTACAAATGCCTTACTATTCTCCATTTATGTCATTATTGTAGGGGGCTTTTCTGAAGAACTGGTTTTCAGAGGATTTCTATTCCATCAATATGAGCAATGGATTGGGAAGAGCAAAGGACATCAACTGTTGATGGTAGTATTGGTCAGTCTGATTTTTGGCATTCCCCATTTTTACCAGGGCACCATTGGCGTGGTACAATCAGTTCTGGTTGGCTCAATTTTTGGGACCATGTATCTACTCAATCAAAGAAACATCTGGATGGTAGTCATCGCTCATGCGGTTTTCGACTTAGTGGCGATCTACATTACCTATTCCGGGCAATCCTCGTATTACAATGAACTACTGTTTAAATAGCCCTGGCCTGGTTCAGTGCTTTTCATTGCTCAACCCAAAGCACCTGAGATTACCACCCAGAGATGATCACCAATATAATTGCTACATAGAAAGAGGGAAATGAACATCCAAAGCAAAAGGACCTATTTCGTCATTATGGAATTAATCTTCCATTGGTATCATATTTCCTGACAGCCGTTCTGTGACCTAGAGAATCGTATATTATTTCAGCACGATAAAAGTCACTGGAAGCATGCATATGCGGCAAAAGCTCAGCATTGTAGTAGGCAATTTTCGTAAGGTCTCCATGCTCATTGAGCCAATATTGAACTTGATGCACTCCCTCTTCATTTTCAACTCGATCCCCGGCTTTGTCATAATAGCTCTCCCTGAAAGACTCCATAAGTCCCAAGGTTCGGTCTCGAAATTGTTTTTCATAAAGCCACTGAGCGTGACCAAATTCGTTCTGAAGATCCACAAGCTTCCCTTCAGCATCCAAATGTGCCCACCCTAGCTCATTCCCGAATTCATCGAAGAATAACTTGAGTGTAGCATAACCCTCCTTCTGATGATCCATAGGCTGATCTTTCAGATCCAGGTTCGTTACCAGATTCGAATAACCCAATTTACTTGTTACCAGCCTTATTCGTTCGAATGGAATATCAGCTCTAAAAACCACCGGTTGTCCCAGTGAATCGACATGAGATTGTATTACACTTTCATCGGTATGGTTCGTCCAATGAAATTGATGAACTCCTTCAGCCGTGGATATCTGAAAGTCCAGGCTGTCCTTAAGGATCAATCCGATTTTTCTGCCAGAATCATCCAGCGTATATTCTTCTGCATGAATAGCCCCTCCTTGATAATAATGCCTCCACATAATTGCAGGATTCCCTTCCTGATCAAAATATCTGCGACTATAGGTCCTTTCTCCATATTCATATTTCACACAGTGAGCCTGAAAGTAAGCTTGATCGTCAGGTCGATTTCGCTTAAAGAATCTAATTTCCATCAGAGTATCCCCGGAATAAGTAAACTGGTAATATCGACCGAGATCTTCTGCTGTACTTTTACTGATCAAACCCTGTGGATGGTATTCCAGATAAGGAGAAACCACGCCTGAAAGATTGGCGTAATAGCGTAACTCAAATGGAAGGGCTGTTTTTTGATCACATCTGACTAAAGGAAGGCCACACAAAAAAACCAATAAAATGTAAAATAGTCTTTGCCTGGAAGGTAATTCTCCAATCAACTTTTGCTTCATATCCATGTTTTATGACCCTCAAAAGAAGTTGCGAGATCAATAAAAAATCTTTTGAAATCGACCATTGATTACCTCCTAAGCTTAGACGGACATGAAAGTGTTACTAGTCCTGATGATTGTAAAATGATCCCATCAACTTTACCGAAAGACTCAAAATCTGAACGATAGCATGATTTTTCAAATACCTGCATTCAGGGCATTGCTCACCTTATTCTTCTATATTTCATATTGCCATGCAAATGCACAATCCAACAATTACATTGTCAATGACTGGTCCACTGATGGGAACAAAATTTTGCTTACGTCTAACCTAAGTGGAAAGCCAGAGCTATTTGAATATTTTCTGGATGGATCTGGTTTGAATCAACTCACAAAGCTTGATAGCGGAAAGATCAATTGGTGGGCTGGTTATTCTCCAGACAAGACACGGATTGCTTTTTATTCCTGGCGAGATGATAATGCAGAAATCTATGTCATGAATGCGAACGGCGGTGACCAAACCAGACTAACTTTTAATGAGGCTTACGACTATTATCCCACCTGGTCGCCGGATGGAACGCAATTGGCATTTTATAGTGGTCGGGATGGGAATGCCGAGATCTATGTGATGAATGCCGATGGATCTGAACTCAACAATCTCACCAACCACGAAGCAGAGGACCAAGACCCCAGATGGTCTCCCAATGGTCAGCAGATCGTTTTTCAAAGTAACAGAACAGGGAAATGGCAGATTCATTTACTGAACCTGGCCAACAATCAGGTGATCAATCTCTCGAACAACACCTACGAAGATGAGCTACCTTCCTGGTCCGCTGATGGAGAACGAATCATTTTCCACTCCAACCGAACAGGAAATGGCCAGATCTTTATGATGGAAAATGATGGCTCAAATGAAACGGCACTTACAGAACCCGATACGGACAACTTCATCGCCATTTTCTCACCTGATGGCCAATCCATTATTTATACGTCCAACCGAAATGGATCTCTGGAATTATTTCACAAATCGATTAACGAAAATGACGAACGCAAATTAGAGATAGGAGAAATAAAAGGGGAACAGTAACTACAAGCGTTCGTTGATGCGAATAATGGCCTAATATCCGTTCTTCAGTCCATATAAAACCATTTCACAGCAAATTATTCCCGATCAATGACAATTAACTACTAGAAGTTACAGAGAATTCACACATAACCGCTATATTTAATTAGAAGTTAGGAATCTTCCCTTGTGACCATAAGACTGATAACATGATCGTTTTAGACTACCTCAAAAAACTAAAAAACAACCAAATTATTATTCCACCCTTCCATACAGGACACTTAGGTCTCCTACCTGATACACAGGTCAAATTGGGAATTTTTTCGCCATATGTTTCTGATCCGTCTCATTGCGAATTAATTATTAGTCCATACGATCCGACTCGTGAATTAGCTATTCTCAGGTGCACCATGCGAGATAAAATCGGGGTTGTTAAAAAATTAGTTGACGCTCTATCTTCATTACGAATCAACATAATTTCCGAGGAGTCTTCTGCCATTGACCATCAAAGCTATCATACGCTTAATTTGTTGATAGATATCTCTCGCGCAGATTTTGATGGGAAAAAGACCCACAACTGGACCATCAATAAATTCAATAGATACAGCTATGTACTCCCTCTGAATGATGAGAGATATGTTAAGATATTCGAAACGGTCATAGCTTTTTGCGGCGATGCCATTCTTTGGAAAAGTGTAGCGGGAGAAAAACGCATTCAACTTTATGTCAGTCCACTAGAAACCACAAGTCTCCAGAACAACTCGGTGAGCAAGGTTTCAACAACCGGAAAAGGACATGTAGTAAGTATCGAATTGAATGAAGATGTGATTAATTCGATAAAAGAAATTCTGCAATGTCCGCCAAATCAAGAAGATAGTCTTAGTTATATCTTACTTTCAGACACAAAGGAAAGGAAGCTTAGGGTGTATTTCCCTAAACTAAAAACAGTTAGCAAATTGATACATATTGGCATGCACCATAAAGATACATCTGGTGCATTATCATCAATTTTTGATTTATTGGCTAGATCGAATTTTAATATAATAACAGGTTTGCTAAGAAAGAAAAGTGCCACCGATAGCGTGTGGGAAGGAATAATTGAATATAAGGGTATTGAAGATGATATACCCCATACAGACGACCATTCTGTATATCAATGGGTTGTAAATAAGATCACTCAAAATTTACATTCTGAATACGATATTAACAGATATAAAATTCAAGTTGGCAATCCGCTTTATCCCAAACTGCGAAATGGACAAAAAGACATTAAAATACCGATAAATACGGGCAAGAACATCAAGAAGTCATTGTATGAAACTTTTGATATTCATGATCGAATCGCTAATTCCTTAAGCAATCTTGACGAGGACGAGAATACGCATCTCTTAAAAGATTTGTTAGATATTATTTCTGCCAGGAATAAAGGCAGTTTTCAGCCCAGAATATTTATTTCTTACCCATCTAGCGCAAAAAGTCACATTAAGCTTATAAAGAGTATGCTGAAAAATGATTTTTATCTGGACGAATACCAAGAACCTGATGGCGATATTATTTTGGATAAAGTTGTCAAAAAAATCAAGTCGTGTGATTTCTTTCTTGGCGTATGGCATCATGAGGATAAAATGCCGGTGGGAGACGGTATGTTCGGAATTTCACCCTGGATGCCTTTTGAGCTTGGTATAGCACTATCCGAAGCTAAAAAATACCTGGTAATCAGGTCAAATAAGCTCGATGAATCGGTATGGAAGAGGATTAATCCGGGTAAAGCAATTCCTGATTATAATGATTTGGAATTCAAATCAAAGACACTGAATATGATAAACTCATATCTAGTCGATTTCCGTCAAAAAAATAGTTAATTCATGTGTTAGTAGTAAGAATTCAGCTTACCGGCATTTGCTTTGAGCTCATGACGTAAACTTCAATGCTCATTATCTTACCTGACCCTGATCGTAAAGCAAAACGTACTGCCTTGCCCTAATTCTGATTCTACCCAGATCTTGCCTCCATGCAGTTCAACGATCTTCTTACAATGGGCCAGACCAATGCCACTGCCTTCGTAAGCTGACCGACTGTTGAGGCGTTGGAAGAGGCCGAAGATCTTTTGCTGATGTGTGGGGTCAATGCCGATTCCATTATCCTGAACCCTGAATAACCAGTAGTTTTTAGCTTCCTCGATGTACTCTTGCGCGGAAATATGAACCTCAGGAACCTGATCTGGCTTAGTAAACTTTAAGGCATTGTTGATCAGGTTCTGGAATAGCAAGGTCAGCTCCACTTCGTGTCCGTAGATTGAAGGCATAATTCCCCATTCCACTTTCGCTCTTTTATCCAGAATTCGTTGACGAAGATTGGTTTTTACCCCTTCCAGTAATTGGTTGCCATCTAATTGCTGGAATTCCACATCAGACCCCAAGCGGGCATGCTCCATTAACCCCAGGATCATTTTCCGCATTCGATTGATCGCATTATCTATGAACTTCACACTGGAAGTTCCGACTTCATCCAGTTGCTGTCCGTCGATCAGTGACAGAGAACCTGAAATGGTATTGAGAGGTTCTTGCAAATCGTGACTTGCGATATAAGCAAACTGCTCCATCTCCTGACTCTTCTGATCAATTTCACGGGCTTGTTTCTCAATAGCCGCATTTTTCTCAGCTAAAGTCTGATTGGCCTTTCGCTTGATTTGATAACCTCGCCAAATAAAGAAGATTGTGATCACAGCCAAAATGGCCAGTATAGCGAACAATAGGGTGAACCATTCCTGCGCATTAAGCTCCTGTCTTTGGACACGCAAGAGGCTTTTTTGCTCTTCTATTTGATACCCTTGATCTTCAAGCAATAATTTTTGCGCAGCCAGAGTTCGATCCAGTTCTTCTAAATCTCCCTGCCTTTTGGCCATTTCATCTTCAAAAGCCTGCTCCTGATCTTGTTGCTGCTGCTCTCTTTGCTCTATGGCCAGCTTTTGTGCTTCACTGCGTTCCTGAAGCATAAGTAAATCATTGTTTCGTTGATTGATCTCTTTTTGGAGCGCTTCAATTTCAACATTTCGCTTATCGATAAGCGACAATTGATCATTGATCCGCTTATTCAAATTGTTGATCTCCTCCTTTTGTCTACTCAATGCCTGTTCTTGCTCGGCGGATAAAGACCTAGCCTCCTCCAAAGAGCGAGAAGAAGCCTGATACAGTTCCTGCCAGCGTTCAGCGGTCGTAATTGAACTCCTGCGCAAGCCATTGCTAACGATAAAACCTTCGATGTTCAGCCGAGTTTCGTTGAGTTCAAATTCAAACCCATCAGGAGTATCGATGATGTTGATCATGGATTCATTAAACCCATAACCTTCGCTCACGACGAGTACATTTTGATCATGCGCGTATTGCAATACTTCCTCGATGTTGTAATTGTATTTTTTATGGAGATAGACCAGTTGATATCTACGTATATCCGATAATCGGGCAATTCGTCTCACCCGCATGGTGTGGCCGCGAATGGTTCGGCCCTGTCGTGTCATCTTGGATAACTCGGGCAAAACCGGATCTTCACCTAGCACACCCACTGTAAAGAAGTCCAGCTCAGAATCATTTTGCCAAACCACTTGTCGCGCAAAATTGTAGATAAAAATGGCGCGTTGTTTCACACGAATTTCCTCGTTCTGGCCCAGCGATTGGAGACCAGTCAGCAGCGATAGCAAGAAAAAGAACTTTCGCATTTAAAAACTTAAGGTCATCTTCATAAACCAGTGTCGCCCATTCACTCCAAATTGCTGAACACGACGGCTGAATCTGAAATTGCCATGGGAAGTATTCCCGGCATGCGTATGCTCATCAGGATAGATATCCATGATGTTATGCCCCCCAACCTGAAACCTGAAATTATCACTGAACTGATAAGCCACAGATAGGTCGGTGATCAGTTTGGGGTCAAAAGTTTGATCCCTGCTTTCTACCAGGCCACTAAAAGTATTCAACGTCCAATTGGCCTGATTTCCATCATCCGGATGGATGTACTCCACCCTTCCAAACAAGGTAAGATTTGCATCGAAAAGAAATTTCTGATATTTCAGGTTGTTCTGTGAAATGACCTTAAAATTTGGTTGGACTACTTCAACTCTGGAAATCTCCTCACGGTTAAAAAGTACGTCTTCTTCTCCTTCAAGGGCCCCACTGGCCTGCACCGCACCCTGCAGACGTGTAGCTGTCCAGTTGCCTGACAACAGACTAAAAAATTCGTATTGACTCGTTTTAAGGCGATAGTTCAGAACCACATCTACCCCCGTCGTTCGGGTATCGACGGCATTCGTGAAAAACTGTGCAGCTCCTACTCTCAAAGGGCCCAGAATTTCTTCATAACCTTGATCAAAACGACCGGAAAGGACAATGCGATCTCTAATCCTTATATCGTAAAAGTCTACTTTGATCGTAAAATCAGAAGTGGGTTTACCGATAAACCCTAAGCTAATGTGATCAGATAACTCTGGGGTCAGTTCCCCAATACCAAAAGCCCTGGCTACGGTACTCTCGTTGTTGAATGTACCCACCCTTAGGGGATCGCTATTGACAAACTGAGTACTTACGTTATTGAAATAGAACTGATGGAGCGAGGGAGCTCTGAAACCGGTACTTAATCCTCCACTCAGGCTATAGTTCTCTCCCAGCTTATATCGACCAGACAGTTTCCAGGTGAGCTGATCACCGAAATCACTGTATACTTCGTATCGTAGGGCCGTACCCAGCATAAACGCTGAACTCAACTTACTTTCTATTTCGAGGTACCATGCATTGTTGGTTCTGAATTCTTCCAACTCATTGTCTGATTGAAAACCTGGGAACACTTGAGCCCCAGGAGCAGCAGGAACCGTATTGCCCCCTATCTGTACGGTTGCATCTCCGGCATCGTAGGAAGCTTCTTCCCCCTTGATGATCTCGTATCGCTCGATCCGCATTTCGGCACCAAAGGCTACATTGATCCCCTCCAAGGCATTGAACGTGCGGAACGCATCGAAATTGGTGGTGTTCTGGGCGTAGAAAAATCCTCCTGAATAGAAATCAGTAGGAGAGGTTAACCCAAGGCTGGCGTTATTGGAATTTTCGACATTAAAATCCAATCGGTTACGACCGATGGTGTTACTCAAATCCAGATTCCAGGTATTTTTCAAGCCCCTAAACCCGAGGGTTATGGCATCGTCTCTTATGTCTGTGCGTAATCCTGGTGAAAAGCCATCAGGATATAACTCGGCTACTACCCGAACACTATCCTTGGGAAACCGGTAAAAGCCTTTGCCTCTACCTTGACGAAAATTGACACCCCCATGACTGTAAAAGTGCGTTACATTATTGATGGGAATATCCATATTGAAGAACACACTCTGATTCCTGGTAGCGGCACTTCCAATAGACATCACACGCTGATTATCGTATCCCGTTTGATCAAAAAAATTCCGCTGATTGATCAAAATCGCATCTAAATCCGGGTTATTATTAACGTAGACCGGTCCAGTATATGTACCAGCGCGATTTACCGCACCACGATCACGAAACTCTAAGGTCATGTTTACATGCCCACCTTCTCCAATGTCAAAACCACCGTTACCGTAGAAGAATTTGGTTGAACCGTCGCCCAGTTCATTGACCCCATAACCTCCATCAATCGTAGTAACTCCGGTTCGCTCTTTGAGTACGATGTTCACAACACCGGCAATGGCGTCGGATCCATATTGAGCAGCGGCTCCATCTCTTAAAATCTCGATTCGATCTACCGCTCCTGCCGGAATAGCATTGAAATCCGTGCCGACACTTCCACGACCAACCGTTCCGTTCACATTCAGTAAGGAACTGATGTGTCTACGCTTTCCATTGATGAGCACTAAAACCTGATCGGGACCAAGGCCGCGTAATGTAGCCGGATCGATGTAGTCCGTACCATCTGCGATGGTTTGATGGGTAGAATGAAAAGAGGCCGCACTGTAATGCAAGATTTGTCCCAGCTCAATTTGGGGAGATGAACTCAAAGTAGCATTACTGATGATATCGATAGGAACCGTTGTTTCTTGTAAGGCCCTGGGCGAAAATCGGGTGCCTACATTTACTTCCTGATCGATGCTAAATCCTGACTCCAGTTGAAATTCTAAATAAATGCTATCACCAGCGTCCAGATCTACTTGTTGGGTCTGTTCGCTGTACATCACGAAACTCGCAACAACGTCGTAAGTTCCGGGATCGAGATTCATCAGGAAATTGCCATTGACATCCGTGGAAGTAGAAATCGTGGACCCTTGAACCGCGACCTTAGCGCCGGGAAGATTTCCAAACTGATCATAGACTTTTCCTGCGACCTTCACAGATTGTGCAACAGATGGGACCATTGCCATGAGGACAAGACCAAAAGACCAAAAAATCTTCTCTTTAGCGCTCATGTTCCGCAGCAAAGTATTGATCCAGTATTTCATTGACCTTGTCCGGATTCAGCGGCTTGCTTATGAACATCTGAACATCCTGGTGCTCCGCAGCTGCTTCTCTGTCATCAGCACTCATAGACGAGCTCAGTATAACCACAAATGGAAAAGGACCGGGGCCCATGGCCTTACGCGCTTCTTCCAAAAATCGCCAGGCATTCATGCCCGGCATATTGATGTCCACGAGAATGATTTCAGGAATTACACGTTTTTGCAATTCAGTAAGTCCGTCTCTGGCATCGTGAACTGACCTAATTTCCTCCGCACAATTTGCCCGTTGCAGAAAAGTTCTGGTAATGAATTCATTAGCCTCCTCATCATCTATGATGAGTATAGAATTGAGTTTATGACGACTCATGGAGTTAAAAGCCAGCGGAGCGGGATTTAGTGTTTATTAAAAAATCAAAATTAAGTTAATGTATGTGCCTGAAGAATGAAAAATCGATGACTGAGACTTTTTGCCGGATATGCAGGAAAGAATATGTGTTTTGGGATTGTTAGAATCTAAAATTGAGGATTTTATGACCCCAAAGAATCGCCCTCAGTGTAGTTCGGAAATGTCGGCATTTAAGGATTTGGATCATCCTAATTTGGGTGGAAATATCAAGTTGCTCAATTTTGCAGCCCTATGGAGTATCTGAACTTACTGACTTCACCCGGCGTGATCATCATTGCCTTTTTTGCTACGTGCGGAAGCGTTATTCACTTTCGAGGGCAACGTAGGTTCAAATTTAGTCGCCAGATCTTTGATCACTCCACTTTCATGGCACCGATCAACTTGTTGATGTATGCCTTTTCGAGTGTTCAGAACAAGCCTTACCTTAAACTGAGTGAAGTCCCTGAACTGGACATCCTGACCAGGAATTGGGAAGTGCTCAAGGAAGAGGCCCTGGACCTGAACAGAAACCAGACGATCAAAGGATCTGATAAATACAACGACATTGGTTTCAACTCCTTTTTTCGCAGGGGGTGGAAGCGTTTTTACCTCAAGTGGTATTCTAAAGATTTTCATCCTTCCTCGATTGATCAGTGCCCGAAGACAATCGAACTCCTCAAACAGACCCCTTCGGTGAAAGCGGCGATGTTTGTGGTCTTACCGGCAGGCTCTAAACTCCCTAAGCACCGGGATCCGTACGCCGGATCTTTACGCTATCACCTGGGATTGGAAACCCCAAACTCAGACGACTGCTTCATCGATGTGGATAATCAGACTTATGCCTGGCGAGATGGCGAAGCGGTCTTATTTGACGAGACGTATTTGCACCATGCGGAAAATCGAACAGATCAGGATCGGCTGATTTTCTTCTGTGACGTTCGTCGCCCAATGAAGAACCGATTGGGTAAATGGCTCAATGATTTCTTTTCCTGGTTCATTGTGGCCGCTGCAAAATCTCCCAATGACTCAAATGACAAGACGGGCTTCCTGAATAAAATCTTCAAATACCTCTACGCACAGCGCCTTGTTGGAAAAAAACTAAAAGCTTACAATGAGCGACTTTACTACGTGGTGAAGTATGTACTATACGGAGCAATCATTTATTGGGTATTGTTTTAAACCCCCTTTTTAAGTTCCTGTTAATCCCCCTTTTCAAAGGGGGTGCCTGAAAGGCGGGGGATTCAATGCTCTAATGCAAATACACCTGCGAAAGTACATGTCTACCCAACTTGCTCAGGCTCTAAATTGATCGTTTGAGAAGACTCAAACGAAGGCGTAAATCTCCCAATGACTCAAATAACAAGACAGGCTTCCTGAGTAAAATCTTCAAATACCTCTACGCACAGCGCCTTGTTGGCAAAAAATTGAAAGCTTACAATGAGCGACTTTACTACGTGGTGAAGTACGTACTATACGGAGCAATCATTTATTGGGTATTGTTTTAATCCCCCCTTTTAAGTTCCTGTTAATTCCCCTTTTCAAAGGGGGTGGCTGAAAGGTGGGGGATTCAATGTCACAAGGTCAGGGGCCTTCGAGCTCCGTACCAGGAACGAATCAACCAAAAACAAGGATCATTAAGTAAACTCATTTGCTCCTGGAACAAAATTGATCCTAAGGCCCCGGATAGCAGCGGCATCCACCGTAGCAAGTGCATTGGGAAGCGCGGGTGTGATACAGCGGATAGCCGGAAAGGGCCTCCTCCTGAAAACTCTCATCTCCTGGACTGATAATCCTCAAAGTTGGCTTCAAAAGGTCAATCAAATTTTGTTGATATATTTGAGAACTTTTTTATTGACCAAACGTTCAGTCAAAGTATGAGTCCACGATCTCGAGAACAATTCAAAGAGCTGCGTGATGCCTCCCGGCAAAAAATTTTAGAATCTTCCCTTGAACTCTTTGGGACCAAAGGGTACAAAAGCACAACCATTTCTGACATTGTAAAAAAAGCCGGTATCTCAAAAGGCCTGATCTACCACTATTTTGAAAGTAAGGATGATATCCTAAAGCAACTGGTAGAATTCTTCACCGAAGGTGGGGGAGAAAAAGTGGCCGAATTGATGACAGGCAGTGCGAAAGAACGACTGATCAAAATCATCGATTGGTTCTTTCACGAAATGCGCGAAAACGAGCATCAGTGGGCATTGTTTATCAACCTGACCGTACAGGTTCACGATTTTGATTTCATACATGAACTGGCTACTCAGAAAATGAATGGTTATGTGACCATGTTCACAGAATTATTTCATGAGTTGGGGTATGAAAACCCCGAATCAGAGGCCCGGATCCTTGGTGCGCTCTTTGACGGAATAGGTATGCAGTACTATGTATTCAATGACCCGGACTATTTAACACAAATGGAACAAACACTACGACATAAGTATCACTTGCTATGAAACGGCAATTATTTTTTATCCTATTCTCCCTGCTCGGCGCAACTGCTTTGTGGGGACAGACTGCTAAGGAGATCATCCAAAAGGCGGATCAATTGATGCAGGGAAACTCTTCGAAAGGTGAGATGACGATGACCATCGTACGACCAAAATGGACACGCGAAATCAGCATGAAAACCTGGTCGAAAGGCAATGAATACAGTCTGACGCTAATCACAAATCCGGCACGGGATGCTGGCACGGGATTTTTAAAACGTGATAAGGAACTATGGAACTGGCAACCGACCATCGATCGGGTGATCAAAATGCCGCCCTCCATGATGATGCAAAGCTGGATGGGGTCGGATTTCACCAATGATGATCTGGTTCGCGAATCGTCGATCGTGAAGGACTATGAACACCGCCTGCTGGGTGACACGACGATCGGGGAATACAAAGCCTGGAAACTGGAGTTGATCCCTCAGGAAGATGCTCCGGTGGTCTGGGGCCGCATCCTGGCTTACATCGAGCAAGACAACTACTTCCAATTGCTCTTCAAATACTTTGATGAAGATGGCTTCCTGATCAATACCATGGTCTTATCGGACATTAAGCAACTGGGAAATCGGACCATTCCCACCCGACTGGAAATGATCCCTGCTGAAAACCCGGATCAAAAAACCGTAATGATCTACGAAAAAATGGTTTTCGATATTGAGCTGGATGACCGGTTTTTCTCTTTACAGAACCTAAAGCAACTGAGATAAGTCGATCATGAAACTATACTTATCCATGGCCTGGCGCAATGTATGGCGCAACCGAAAGCGAACCTGGATCACCGCTTCTTCCATTGCTTTTGCGGTATTTTTCGCCGTAGTGATGCAATCCACGCAATTGGGTTCCTATGAACGGATGATTGACAACTCCGTACGCTTCTACACAGGTCATCTGGCCGTACATCAGGAGGAATACTGGGAAGACAAAGTATTGGACAATTCCTATGAAATGGGTGCCTTATCCGCACTTCAGCTAGATGAGGAACAGGTGGAAGTAAGTGTACCAAGGATCTCTTCATTCGCTCTGGCCTCTCACGGTGATAATACGAAAGGTGTGATGATCAATGGCATTGACCCAGAAAAAGAAGCCCTCTTTACCTTGCTCGATAAGAAATTGACGCAAGGGGATTACCTGAAAGACGAGGGAATCATGATCGCCGAAGGTCTGGCGGACTATCTGGGCATGCGTATAGGTGATACGCTCGTTTTGATCAGTCAGGGTTATCATGGCGTAAATGCCGTCGGCAAATACCATGTGATCGGACTCTTGCAATTTCCGGTTCCGGAATTCAATCAAACGGCGGTATACATGCCCCTGGCCACCGCGCAGGAATTCTACGGTGCTCCGGAAATGATCACTTCCCAATCTATCTTATTGAAACAGGTCAAGGAAATAACAGATGTCCAACAAGTTGTGCAACAACAGCTGGAAGGATCTACCCTAACCGTAATGAATTGGGAGGAAATGATGCCGGAGTTGATCCAGGGCATAGAAATGGACTATTACGGCGGACTCATGATGATATACATCTTGTATGCGGTGATTGGCTTTGGTATTCTGGGAACCTTCCTGATGATGACCAAAGAACGCACTTATGAATTTGGCATATTAAATTCTATTGGCATGCGAAAGTCCAAAATCATGATCACGGTAGCGCTGGAAATTATTTTTCTAACCTTCGTCGGCGTAGCAGTTGGACTAGTAGTAAGTACACCGCTGATCATTTACTTCTATTTCAATCCGATCTATTTCACTGGCGACTATGCCGTGGCTTTCGAAAGTTTTGGGTATGAAGCCATATTGCCCTTTTCGATGGATCCGGTGATTTTTTATAATCAGGCCATAGTCGTGTTGCTTATATCTCTACTCCTGGGCTTCTACCCTATGATGTACATCAAACGATTAAAAATCATAAAAGCGCTAAAAGAATGATTGCCAAATTGTCCTGGAAAAATATCTGGCGGTCCCGGCGACGCAGCCTTACCGTCATTGGCGCAATCACCATTGGTGTATGGGCACTGATCTTCATGATTGGCTTTTACAATAGCTTCGGTGACGCCTTTATCCGAAGTGCTGTTAATTATGAATTTGCACACATACAGGTACATCATAAAAAGTACATTGAAGATCCTGAATTGAAATATGCACTGGAAGGATTCGACCAGTTAGAAAATCAATTGAATACGATTGAAGCCATTAATGCTTACTCTGATCGGATCAAAGTGAATGCTATGCTGGCTTCTCCTAAGACCAGTATCGGTATTCAGGTTTTTGGGATTGATCCGGAAAAAGAAGCCGCTACAACGCGGTTATCCGAACTACTCATCGAAGGAAGTTATTTTGAGAAGTTCAAACGAAATCCCATCCTTATCAGTAGCAAGCTCGCCGATAAACTTAAAGTGAAAATCCGATCTAAAGTTGTACTGACATTTCAGGATCAAACCAATGAGATCACAGCGGCAGCGTTTCGGGTAGAAGGCATATTTAAGTCAAAATCGCCAACCATCAATGAAGGTGTAGTGTACGTAAAACAAGCCGACCTGGCCAAATTAGCCTTAGTGGATCAACCTCATGAATTAGGTATCCTGTTGCATAGTTCGGAAGCAATCGACTCGACACAACTTGAAATTTCGAACCTCACGACGAACAAGGTCCGTTCTTACAAAGAAGTGGCTCCACAGTTCAATCTGATGGAAGAATCTTCCGCTATGAGTACCCGGATCATGACCATCATCATGATGCTCGCTCTTTTATTCGGGATCATCAATACCATGCTAATGGCCGTATTGGAACGCACCCGTGAAATTGGCATGCTCCGATCCATTGGCATGCATAAATCCAAAGTTTTTTCGATGATCCTTCTGGAGACTTTATTCCTGGGCATGATAGGCGGCCCCATCGGCTGCTTATTCGGGCTAGGCACCATCACCTGGCTCAATAGTCGGGGACTCGATATGAGCGCGTATGCCGACGCACTGGAGCAATACGGTGCTGAGGCTATTTTCTATCCCGCGATGGAAGGCGGTGAATACGCAAGCCTGATGTTGATCGTGATCGTCACCGCATTTGTAGGATCGATCTACCCGGCCTTGAAGGCCATCCATTTGAACCCACTCGAAGCCATAAGAAAATTGTGATTATGAACGTCATTGAAACACATGAACTCGAAAAAGTATACAATCAGGATAAAATCCCTGTTCACGCCATCAACGGTGTGACCCTGAATGTAGAAGCTGGAGAATTCACCGCACTGGTAGGTCCATCTGGCTGCGGCAAAACCACACTACTCAATATGATCGGTGGCCTGGACCAGCCAACTTCCGGAGACGTAACGGTGGATCGCCAGGCGATTCATGAAATGAAAGAAGCGGAATTGACTGATTTTCGGTTGAAGCATATTGGATTTGTCTTTCAGTCATACAACCTGGTCCCTGTCCTTACGGCTAAGGAAAACGTAGAATTTATTATGCTTCTGCAGGACATGAATAAAAAGCACCGAGATGATCGGGTGAATGAATTGATGTCGAAAATGGGGTTATCAGAAACGCTCGACCGAAAACCTTCTGAACTCTCCGGAGGGCAACAGCAACGAGTCGCTGTGGCCAGAGCACTGGCCAGTAAACCCAAAGTGATCCTGGCGGATGAACCTACCGCAAATCTGGACTCAAAGTCTACTTCAGATCTACTGGACATCATGGCTCAGATGAATGAAGAAGAGCAGGTCACGTTCGTGTTCTCGACACACGATCAGCGGGTAATTGACAAAGCAAAACGGGTGATCACACTGGAAGATGGAAAGGTCGTCTCTGATGAAAAAAGGTAGTTTTCTGATCCTGATCGTACTATTGCAGTCCCCGATGCTGTTGGCCCAGGATGAGAAGGAAAAAACTACACAACTGTCCGGATACATCAAGGATATGGTATCCCTGAATGTCCCATCGGGTTCTGATACCATAGCGGTCGACAATCTGATTCATAATCGTTTGAATTTTCGATGGTTCCCAAGCAATCAGTTCCAATTCAGACTGGAAGTAAGAAATCGGATCTTTTTTGGAGATTTTGTCTCACTTGTTCCAAACTACGGGGAGTTGATAGATGTCAACAATGACTATTTCGATGCCTCCGCCCTGGTGGTTGATAACAATGATCTGGTGATCCATAGCATGATCGATCGTGCTTACGCAGAATGGAAACGGGAAACCTGGTCGCTCAGCATTGGTCGTCAGCGTATTAATTGGGGTGTGAATCTGGCCTGGAATCCCAATGACATTTTCAATGCCTACTCCTTCTTTGATTTTGATTATGAAGAAAGGCCGGGCAGTGATGCCATCAGATTTCAGAAATACCGAGGATTTGCCGGGGGCTACGAGGTTGCCATTTCCATGGCTGATGAATTAGATGAAGTGACCGCTGCTTATTTGTACAAATGGAACAAGAATAATTATGATTTTCAGGCATTGGCAGGTATTATGCGAAACAATCTGGCCATTGGCGGAGGATGGGCCGGAAGCATTGGCAATGCAGGGTTCAAGGGTGAAGTAACCTATTTCGAACCTCTGGGCAACCTGGATTCAAGAACACTGTTAACTTCTATATCAGCAGATTATGCGTTTGCCAGCTCGCTCTATTTGAATGGCTCCATTCTGTTCAATTCCGCCCCACTGGAAAATGGCCTGCTGATTCAGAACAGTACCGCCAATCTTGACGTTCGGTCCTTGTCACCTTACAAATGGTCTGCTTTTTTGCAAGCCAGTTTTCCTGCGCACCCCTTGCTTAATATTGGATTATCAGCGATGGCCTTCCCAGGAGAAGCAGGTGTTTTCATCAATCCTTTTCTCACCTGGAGCATTTTGTCCAACCTGGATCTGGACGTGATTGGACAAGTGTTTGCCTGGAGTGACGGCAGTGATGTTTACGTAACCTATGTGAGGGTGAAGTGGTCCTTTTGATTTCGAACGGGCTCGGGGACGCCTCGTCAATCTGACACTCCAACTTTAATTGCTCGCTTAATCTGACACTCTGACTTTTAATTGTTCGACAAGATCAGTTTGACACTTCGCTAGGCTGGGAACACCTAGTCAACCTGACACCAAGATTTAAGATTACTGGTGTCAGGAGCGTGTCGAAACCTACTCTACTCTCAGTGACTTAATTGGATTCACACGCATGGCCCGCATGGTATGGTAAAAGATCACTAAACCTGCCACAAAAACCGACAAAAGCGCACTCACGATAAACAGTTCCACACCGATATTGGTACGATAAGCAAAGTTTTCAAGCCAGCTATTCATCAACCAAAGGGTCAGGGGTACGGAAAGCACAATGGCAATGAGCAACTGCCAGGCAAAACCCCTCGAAAGAATTTTGAATATCGCACCCGCAGATGCACCCATCACTTTGCGAATACCGATCTCTTTCAGCTTAGCATTGGCCACCAACATGATCAATCCTAACAAACCCAAACTGGCAATGACAATAGACAATATGGTTGCAATAGAAATGAGTCGGTTCATTCTGATCTCACCCTGATACTGATCCTGAATCCTGTCACTGATGAATTCAAAGTTCCAGCTTTCATTAGGGAATATGGCCTCCCATTCTTTTCTCAGGATCTCCGTTCCCTTTGTGAGGCTCGAGCCGGAATAGGTAAATACCAATTTCGGAATGACAGAGTCTTCAAAATTTCCATCAGATACTCCCCTTATGACAGGAATGGGGTTCTGGACAATAATCAATGGCTCGATTTCCGCGTGTAAAGATGTGAAATGAAAGTCCTTCACCACACCAATGATCCGGTGTTCCTCAAAGTCATCTCCAGGTAATTTGGCACCCACAGGCTCTTGTAGATCAAAATACTTTGCGGCTGTTTCATTTAGAATTACAGACTGTCTACGATCCATGCCATTTTCTGCATCAAATCCACGACCATCCACCATCTCAATCCCAAAAGCATCCAGATAATCGTCATCTACCACTAACAACCTAAACTGCCTGAATATGCCTTTGTCATCGGTGTAAGCCAGCGAAACCCAACCATTTGACCCAAATAAGTGGCTGCCTCGAGCAATATTTGAGATCTCAGGATATTGTTCCAATCTGGACTTGAGAAGTTCGCCATTTTCCATTCCGGAGATTATCCTGTCTGACATGCGTTGTATTGCAGGATCCGCCGGCAGTTGGGTCGATATGACTGCTTCGTAATTATATCCCAAATCAGCATTCTTTAGATAATTCACTTGCTTTTTCATGATCAGGGTAGTGCTCAGTAAGAATACGGTCATCAGGAATTGCACCACGACCAGTCCTTTTCGCACCGACATACCGCCTACAGATTGCAAGGTTCCTCGCAGGATACTCACGGTTTTGAACCCCGAAATCACCAAAGCCGGATAAACACCCGCCAGCAATCCGATCATAACACCTATTCCCAGATACAGACTTACATGCCACCACTGAAAATCGTAAACCAACGTAACCCCGGTCAACAGGTTGAAAGTAGGAATTAGCATGATCGCAAAGACTGTTCCCAGGAGCATCGCAATCTGTGCCAGCAATACACTTTCCGTAAGGTATTGTCCCATCAGACCTGTTCGCGGAGCACCCATCACTTTTCGCACTCCTACTTCTTTGGAACGTTTGATGGATTGACCTGCAGAAAGCGTGGTGTAGTTGATACAGGCAATGATCAATACCAGCACTGCTACAAATCCCAAAATGGATACATACTGAGGGTTGCCTACTGGTGCGATGCCCAACGGAATCTCAGGATTTAAATGAATGTCCGTCAGTGGCTGAAAGCCAATTTGATAAACGTCTCTTTCTACCTCTCCTTCTAAATAAGACATTACCACATCCTGCATTCGCACTTCCATTGCCGTGATCGAAGACTGTTCTCCGAGCAGCACATAGGTTTCAGGAACAATCGTAAACCAGGCATTTCGAACATCTTCAGAGTACAGTTCGCTATTATTAGCATCAGATATAGCCAGGTCAAATCGAAGGCTGGATTCATTTGGAATATCTTCCATCAGTCCTGAAACCGTAAATTCTCGCAATTCCGGGCCGATGGTTATGTAAAAGGGTTGTCCTACCGGGTTTTCATTTCCAAAGTATTTCCGCGCATATCTCTCAGAAATCACCAAGTCATTTCGGGTGGGCAAGGGATCCTCCTGATTACCCGATAGGAGTCTGAAATCAAATACTTCCATCAAATCCGGAGAAATAATCATTACTTCCTCCTGGATCTTGTTTTCTCCTTTCCCTACCAGAAAATCAAAATTGACGATTTGTACAGCGCGTTCTACTTCCGGGAAATTCTCTTCAAACAAAGCTTCAAACCTTAAAGGCGTCTCCGAATTAAAGAAGATCTTTCCTTCTCCATAATCTTCTTTCAACCACGACCGGTAAATACGGTCTTTCTTCGTGTGAAAGTGGTCATAGCTGAGCTCTTGCTTGACGTAAAGGCCCAGTAGAATGAAACAGGTAATACCAATCGTCAGTCCCAATAAATTGATAAAAGTGTTGGAACGATCCCTTTTCAGTACCCTGAAGGCGACTTTTAAATTGATTCTGGATTGCATAAAAATTGAGTTTTTGACTTTTACATTGAGTTTGACGGCCGAAGGGCGAAATGACCTTAAAACCAACCAGACGTAAATCCAGCTTGCCCTTCTATGACCCTTTGATAATGCGACATGATCGAAAATTTCGTAGAGATCACCCTGTAAATCTTCCAGTAAATCCCGACGACAATACCACTGAAGGAACCGGTCGGCCCATCTTGGTGGCTGGGGTGTCATGAAACGATCGAGAAAGTGAGCTTAGGCAGTTTACGGTAGAGATTCATACGTAAACTCATCGTCTCATCCAGCACCTTTCTCCCTTCCGTAGTTAAGGCAAAGAACCGTTTACGCCTACCCCCTCTTTCAGCGGTGGCTCCACCCATTTCGGATAATACAAATCCCTTTTTCTCCAATCGACGCAATACCGAATGAATGGCAGTAACATCCATGCTTCGATTGGAATTGTTTCTGATTTCTTCCATGATCAGAACCGCATAAGCTTCTCGGTTTAAGGCTCCTACCGTGAGCAATACGAGTTCCTCCAACTCCCCAATGTGTTCTCCTTTCATGTGTGATTATTTCTTGTACAAACGCACAAGTTATACATTAGTTGAGTTTTTGTACAACTAATTAACAAAAAAACGACCGAAGTAATCTCCGGCCGCCTTTTCAAACTATCTAAATCTAAAATACAAATCTTGTGTTTATCCCAACTCCGGAAACATGCGTCTGCATTCCGGAGAATGGTTAGTTCATTCTTACCTTATCTCCTCTGAACTTCATAACGTAAGCCTGGAGATCATGCCTGGCAACATGAATTCGATTCTTTACCGTACCCAAAGGAATGTTCAATTGCTCGGCAATCTCCTGATACTTGAACCCCCTGGTATAAAGCACGAACGGCTTTCTGTGCTTTTCATCGAGTTTGGCGATTCTGGCCTCTAACTCATTTAAACTCAGGTTACGGGCACCTTCATTGTATGAAACCGCCGTATTAAGCAAATGAAGGTCATCCGAATTATCGACATAGGTCTTTTGTCTGGCAGCCTTCTGATACTGTGTAATGAACGAATTCTTCATGATGGTAAACAACCACGCGTTAAGGTTGGTTCCCTCCCGGAATTTATCCTTATTGGTGTACGCTTTGACGAAAGTCTCCTGCATCAAATCCTTCGCATCACTATCGTCTTTGGTGAGTTTCATGGCAAACCCAAAAAGTGGCTTAGCGTAGCTGTTGATTGCTGTTCCGAATTCTACCTCAGACATATTTTCATGATTTTAGTTCTCTACAAATATACGAGATATATCAAACTTTCAAAAAGTATTGAAAGTTTGCAATCAAATAATACAGGAAAATGCCATAATCAATCAAATACCCCGATTTTTCCTGTTTTTCCTCTGCTCAAAACCCTGTATTTTCTGAAAAAACTAATTTTTATGGCAATTGACTACAACATTTTACCCCATTTTCTGTCTCGGATTACCTCTTTTTGGGGTAGCATTTCTGGGGTTACCCAGTATCCTTACTACGTTCTTCGAATGAATATCTCCATTCGAACCCCATTTGAAAGACTACTTATAAATAGGGAAAAACAACGAAATTTGAAGGTTATTTAGTTATACGACAAATAATCATGACATCCTCAGTTTTGTTCAATTTATCCTGATACCTCTTAAGCTTTTTTGTGTACCCATCTAGATGCATCGAATTGGGAAGGAGGAAAGCGAAAATCCTGAATAGAGTAGCCCTGTGGAGCAGAACCCACTTTAAAAAACGGATCAGATCAGTAAGTATATGATTCAAGTTCACCTGGGGATGGTAATGATATTGTTTCAATCGCGAATGGTACTGGATCTGGTTACTGTAAGTAGATACTGGTTAATGGAACATTGAACATGAATTTAGATTAGACAAATAAGTATCCACACCAAGTATCAGTGTTCGTGAAAACGGGCATTTAAACAGAACCAGCATACATCAACCAACATTATTCGTAATTCGGGACTTCACAGGGCAGCATTAGCCTTTTGGAGAATCTGGAATATGGACATAACGATATACAATAGAAACCAGCATCCCACTTTCAGGGCTTGAATCATAGCATTTGCTGACGTGCAAATCAGCGTGAACGTGCTCACTACTATTAACTATTTTCAATCCAATTCGGGATTACCCAATCTTGACAATGCTTTTATAGCAAACATTAACGAATGTATTCGGAAACACATGTCTGAATCTCAATTCAACGTCGGTGCACTGGCTCAACACATGGGGATGAGTCGATCTCAACTCCATAAAAAGTTGCTCAAAGTAGTCGGTCAGTCCCCAGGAAAATACATTGTACAACTTCGGCTGTCAGCCGCCAAGACTATGTTGAATGACAGCAGTGAACCCATCAAGCAAATTGCTTATAAGTGCGGTTTTTCGAGCTACACAACCTTTTGGAACGCCTTTCATAAATATTATGAAACCAACCCCCGAGATGAAAACAGGAAAAGGGACTTACCCAAAAAATCTATTAACTGGCATTCCCTACCTGATCCGTCACTCTTACATAACATGCGGACAATTCTTTCAAATGAAAAGTGGCTTCACGAGTTCCTGCAGTTAGCTACTGAGCAAGTAATAAATCATCAGTGCTCTGTGGAAAAGCTCTCAGAAGCTCTTTGTATCAGCTCCTTTCAGCTTTCTAACCGAATTGATGGCCTTCTAGGTATTAAACCAATGGCGTTTCTCAAATACCTGCGTGTCCTCTATGCAGCAGAATTGATACAAGATCACTCATCGACCATGACAAGTATTGCCTACAAGGCAGGATTCAGCGATCAGCCTCATATGTGCCGAGATTTCAAAGCACAACTGGGCATGTCTCCCAGAGTTTACCGCAGCCTGGAGACTTCAAATCAATATTTCTCGGAGATAGTATCCTCCGTGAATGAGATCGATTAAAGTTATCAATATAACACTACATAATACGCAGAAAAAATTTGCATCGAAAAAGGAGCAGGCGGCTTGGGTCTTCCATCACTCCATTTCACCAAAAAAACCCTACTCAATTAAGTAAGTGATGAAAGCATATAAAAGACAAATTTTGATGTTTTATTTAGTTATGTGCAATAAATAAATCACACCAAAGATCAACTTTGCCTCATCACTTCGAAAGAAGGACAATTATTAAAAATTATGAACCACCCAATAGACATTGAACATCTGCTCCCAGGCATCGATCACCTTTGGGAATACACAAAAGGAGATCAGGATATTCACATCGCCATTTTGGATGGTCCAGTCAATTTGGATCACGAATCACTGAAAAACGCCAACATCATATCTCTTGATCCACCTGAAACAAGAAAGATCCGTTCCGCACATGGGACATTTGTCAGTAGTCTCATTTTCGGGCAACATCCCGGGGCGATCAAAGGCATAGCACCAAATTGTTCAGGGTTGGTCAAAAGTATCTACTATGAAGAGCAAAATGGTCAGCTTCGAAGTTCTTCACAAACAGACATTGAACAGGGTATCAGAATGGCTCTGGAGAAGGGCGCCGATATCATCAACATCAGTGGTGGCCAAGGCCTGGCGGATGGCAGTGAAATTATAAACACGTTGGCAAATGCCCTTCAGATTTGTGAGGAAAGAGGAGTATTGGTTGTAGCTGCCACCGGAAATGAAGGAGTCAACCAAATCCACATCCCTGCGAGCTATCCAACAGTCTTGGCAGTAGGCTCAATCAACGAGGAAGGAGACCCTTCCACTTTTAGTAACTGGGCTAAAACGACAACAGACACAGGTCTGGTTACCATTGGCGAAAACCTGAAGGGAGCCACACCTGAACAAAATAGCAATCTGGCAGTCGCCAACGGGACCAGTTTTTCTACCGCACTGGTCAGTGGAGTTGCAGGCCTATTGGCGAGTCTTCAAAAACGATCAGGTAAGCCCAAAAACCTCCTGGAGGTGCGAAAAACATTGTTACGAAGTGTCACTCCATGTGCTGAAGAAGAGGATATCAACTGTGAACGGATCATGAATGGGCGCCTGAATATTAAACAAGCTTTAAGCGAATTTCTCGACAAACATGAAGTAAAGCCCTCTTCTTCCTTTGCTACACCCCCTGACGGACAACAGGAAACATCTAACTGCACCTGTTCTTCCTCAACGGATTCAAAAAACCTTTTAACTACAAATAATTTAACAATGGAAAATGAAGCAAATGTCCAGCCTTCTGCTGCGATTGAACCACAAACCCAGTCTGGTGGAGAGCAGGTGAGTCCATCTGCAAGCCAGGATGTGACACCATCGTCTGTAGAAACCGGCGGTGCAGTAACTCCGGCAGCAACTCCGACCATAAACACCAATTCGAGTATTCAACCCTCAGAAAAATCCATTGCCGATCCTGGAGTAGCTTCGGTCGCTACCTTCAACCCGGCGTTGAACCCAGGTATTTATCCTGACTTTGAAAATAGTCAACTGGTCAATGCCATCGGGCAACCCTCCTATGATTTTGTCACACAAAATAACCTGGACCTCTTTACTGCCCACATGAAAGAATGGTACAGCGATCTGCCGAAGGTCTTAAAGGATAACCTCACGGATTCCCCACACGATCATCTATCCATGGCTGCATTCTTACTGTATCGCGATGAACATCATCAACCAAATGCATTGATGGCCAGTCAATTGATATGGTTGCTTAATATGAACAGTACGCCCGTTTATGCGATCAGTCCTTCACTGGCAGAATTCAGGGGAAATATCTACTACACGATGGAGTTATTCCTGGCAGATAATGTAGGACTTAATGTAGAGGCCTATCAGGAATTTACCAGCAATCCTGAAAGCTCCGCAGAATGGGACACGATGTTCGATGATCATAAAGGGGATGACGATGAAATGCGCATGGTCTTACCAGGCTATATCTCTGGTCAGTCGAAACTTCTGAATCGAAACGTTATAGAAAGCGTCACTCCTGTTGCCTACGGCCTGAATGACTGGACCCTGAATGCCCTGATGAGTTCTATGAGGATCGAAGACAGTTACAAAGACAAGCTTAAATCCATTTTGAAGCGTCTGTATGTAAACACCCAGAACAAGGGTCAGACGCCTGATGATCGCGCCCTGAATTATTCGCTATATAATATCATTGAATTATCCGAGATTGTTAAGGAAGCAACGGAGGAAGGTTTGCAGTTCAGCAATTACAAGATTGTACCTTCAAAAGTTTCACGACAACATTCTATCTCAAGAGAGGTACAATTGACCTTTTTTGATCCAGGAAACACCAATAAAGCAGCTACCACGTATGCCTTGCAAGTGGATGTAAGTGGAGTTACTCCTATTATCATCGGAGAAATCCAACGATGGGAAGCTCCTGTCAGCATCACTGCAGTGGTTTCTTAAAACTGATTGCATCTTAATTGACCAAAAAAATCAGACCAAAGTATGAGGACAGGTCCGTGTTCCGGATTTATCCTTCACGGGATCTCTGCTTTGATCTATTCACATATCCTTTCATGAGTACGGTAAAAGCCAAGAGCACTTAATGCTTATACCTGTTTAAGTCCGGTATCTCAAATAAGGTGAGACCCGGGGAGTCTTAAATCCTCAATAATCATATTCTATTAACATTTTAAACAAATTTCATCATGAAATTACCCAAGCAAACAAGAGCTGTTGAACGTAGAACGTACAACAACAATGCGGTTTCTATTGGAGCAAATGCTTCTTTCTCTTTTGGAAGTCTACTTCCTATTGCAAAAGGAGCTTTGGGTGGTGCACTAAACGCCATTTAATCCATTTTTAGGACAGGAGTGGGAGTCTCAGGGCTCCTACTCTTTTACCATAATCATTTTGCTCTACTCACAATAAGTCGCCCTATGAAACCTCTCGCTACAATCAAAGATCAGTACCAATGGTTGGAAAACAAGCAATCAAAAGAAGTCTCCAATTTCATATTGGAAGAGCAGCAAAAGACAGGCACTGTTTTGGGTAGTTCCCACGATTTGCAAGAAACACTCGCCGAAGAAATCATTGATCGACTGGAAATGACACGTACCACACCTCCTGCTGAATTCAATGGCTACCAATACTATGTACGTGAGGTGGAAGAGCAACCATTTCCTATTTACTGTCGAAGTTGCAATGATCAAGAAGAGATCCTACTGGATGCCAATCACCTTGAGGAGATCCATCATTCATTAAAAAATCATCTACCTGCCGACCTACAAGCGATGGAATTATGTCCAAACCAAAAATTCTGGGCGGTCGCCATTGATTGGGAAGGGAATGAACGCTATCAGATCTGGATCAAAGACCTGGAGAAGCGTGCATTTATTGGGTGCACTGAAAGCGAAATGGCACCGCAAATCGCATGGATCAATGATACTCAGTTGATCGGTATTAAACTAAATGAAAGGAACCGTGCTTTCCAGGCAAATCATATAACACTTGATAACAACCTTTCGGGAAAACTGGTAGGAGAAAGCATTTTTGAGGAAGAAGATGAGTCCTTATCTCTATCAGTCTGTCGCTCAGCCAGCGGAACTTATGTTTTCTTAACCATATCACTGCTTAGTGATAGTACGGAAATACACTATTTAAAGGTTTCTGATGATTTACACCCGACATTCCAGTGTTTTTTAAAGCGCAGGGCAGGGGTCTGCTATCAGATCACGCATCATAGCCACTATTTCTATGTCATTTCTGATGATACCGGAGCTAACAAAAGGTTGTACCGAACTCGAATAGAACCAAACTCTTTGGGTGAATTGGAAGTCATTTGTAACTGCGACGCTCAAATCGAACTTTACCGACTACAAGCCTTCAAAGATTTTTTGGTCCTTTATCAGCGCCATGGATTTCAAAAAGAGATCCAGCGTATCAACCCACTTACGCTGGAAAAAAGAAAGATCAACTTTCCGGAACAAAGCTATGCTATCGCGTATGCAGACAATCTTATGTTTGACAGTGCGATATTCTACTTCTATTATTCCTCACTCACGGCACCTGCTATACTATATGGATACGACACAACCAAAGAACATCTATTTATTGCCCATGAAACTCAGGTCAATCATTATGAAAAAGAAAATTATCAATCGGAATTACTCCATATACCTGGAAATGAGGGTGTTAATATTCCAGTTTCACTGGTTTACAGAAAGGAACTAAAAAGCACAAAAGGAAATCCGCTGGTATTGTATGGCTACGGGGCTTACGGTTATGGTGTACCAGTGGAGTTTTCCTCCTTGCGCGTGAGTCTTTTGGATCGTGGAATCATTTACGCCATTGCTCATGTCCGGGGCGGTGGAGAACTCGGCCCTGATTGGCATGAGGACGGAAAGTATTTTAATAAGTATAACAGTATCCACGACTTCATTAGTTGTGCTACTTTTTTGAAAAGGGAAGGATACACTACCACAGACCAACTGGCAGTGATGGGCGAAAGCGCAGGAGGATTATTAGTCGCTGCAGCTATCAATCAATATCCGGATCTAAGTGCGGTCATGGTGGCAATCAATCCTTTTTTGGATGTAATAGGAACACTGGGCAACCCCAACCTTCCAGGCACTTCTGAAGAATGGATAGAATGGGGTAATCCGGCTAACCCCGAGGAAAAACCTTACCTCCTTTCCTATTCACCACTAGAAAACATCAAACGAGCAAAATATCCGGACATACTGCTCACCTGCTCCCTCAACGACGCCCAGGTTCCTTATTGGGAAGCATGTAAATACAAACTCAGAATGACTGAATTAAATAGGAATAAACAAGAGGTACTGCTCATCATCCATAAACATCAGGGTCATCAGGGATCCAATCACCGGTATGACTTGATTGAAGACGAAGCCCAATTATATACCTACCTGATCACCAAGCTGACAGAAAACTAATTGACATTGATTTTTCAACTGAGACGATAATAAACCTATGAAAGCACAAAAATTCATCAACCTCGACATTGCCTTAAGAGCATTCAATCGACCTGACCCTAAATCAGATGAACCGGGATATGCACAACCTGGTGATTATGAAGTTCTGGAATACCTGAATAATGTAGAAACGGACTATGCCAAGATCAATGATCCGGAATTAGGAGAAGTATGGATTTGCACCCGTTGGAACAAAACTTCCTATGGTACACTCTCAGAAAAATCTGATGATAAAGAATCACAAGAGGAGCAACAAGTAGATCACGCAATACCTGATTTTCCAGAGTCCAAAGATGAAGAACTGGATACCGATTCTTTAGGATTCCGTATCCCGGAAACAGAATTGATTAACTTATTGGATCATTTCAAAGACTTCACGTACGACCTGAATCAACCTGCTTATCCTTTTCCCCTGACGGGCACGAACGTTCCTCAGGCACCACCTCTACAAAATAACTGTTGCACCTTTGTCGAAGGTCTGATCGCTAAAGCTTACGAGAATGTTACTGGCAAATCCTGGAATTCCAAGGACCATGCCCAAATGATGATCCAGGACGCAAGTGATTTTTTCTCTCCTATTACCTGCCTGGTGGATAAGCAAATTGCCACAGTTGTAGATGAGAACCAAACACCTGATCCCTGGACAATAATCCAGGCATGGAGAAAACGATGGGGCGGAGGGCACACTTTTATCATATTGGATCACCATAAGCCCACGGATAGGATATTGACTCTAGAATCCAACAAAGCCTATGAATTGAATGGTGTGGGATTCAGAATGCTGGGAAACTATAAGCAGGTCGGAAATCCTGGTTCGGAATGGTGGAAAAACACCAACTTGAGAACCTGGCAAAAGATCAAAAACACCTATCCAATTCGCAAGCACTGTGTGCTGCACGTGGATAAGATCAACTGGATCAATAATACTAACGACTAATATGAACTCTTCCCTAAAAGGCCGGGTGGTTTATTCTAATCCCATTGACAGAAAAAAGTTGCGTTTCGGTATGATTTCGGGCAGGCAACCAGCGCATCATTCACGTGATTGGGAATACGTTTTCGTAGCAACGGATACTTCCTTTGAATTCCGCGGTTGGAATTTCACTTACCATAGTAGTTTGTATGCTTACGTATCCTTGCCATGACAACACCGAATAAGCCACCTCGGCCTTTACCTCCTAAAAAAAAGAAGGACATAAATATTCTGGCCTTATGGTTCACGCTCATGGCTATATATATGTCCATATTGGTAGGCATCGCTTACATCGCCTTTTGGGAACAGGATTTCAACGATCCGGATAAAGTTTTGAAGAAATACGAACTCATTCGACAAAAGCACTATGAGATCACCAAACAATATGTCATCACAGCTGATCCCCTTGCAAATGAGGCTTTCAATGCACTATTAGATGAATTCATGAAAGATGCCAATAATAGTGCTGGTGATATACAGGAATTGGCCACGCAATCTTTTAACATTGTACTAGGTGCACTGCTGGCATTTTTGTCTTCCACGGCAACTATGATGTTTCAACGAAACACTGAATCGGAGAAATAGGCGATTGTGATTCAATAACGTTTAGATGAGCTTCGTCACTGAGAGTCTGAGAAGCAGTCTAATTGTTGTTAATGCTACCTGGACCTTATTTGAGATCGCTTCGTTACCCCGATGAGTGTACATTTCCTTAACTTAATAACATTGGATTGTGATTAATTACCTCATGGTAAGCAAGCCTTTGACGAATCTGTTCTTTTCTAGCTTCTTTAGTATATCAAGCACCAGGTCCCCGCTATCAATGAGCCCTTTCAGGCCTTTCACCACTCGCAAGAATTCCTTCGCCTCTTCAGAATCCCCTTCAACATGGCTCACATCATCCAGAACTTTGGCTACAGGTTGTACCTCTCGCTTCCTGCGCTCCGCAGCTACGATACGCAGTAACTCCCACATGTCTTTAACAGGATAAAAATATTCTCGACGCTCTCCCGGAACCAGTTTTTTACTGACCAGCCCCCAGTCTATCAGGGCACGGATATTCAGGTTGGCATTTCCCCTGGAAATATTCAGTTCGCTCATGATATCTTCGGCACTGAGCGGATCCGGCGAAATCATCAACAAAATGTGGATTTTAGCCATCGCACGGTTAATTCCCCAGTTGCCTCCGAGTGTTCCCCAGGCTTCTATCAAAGATTGTTTGGCTTCTTCAAGCTCCATCGTCGCAGTATTCAACATCCAATACTCTTTGAAATTTCTGAAAATTAAAAATCGAAGTTGCAAGTATTACTCACCATTGCTGTAAAATGTTCAAAAAAAAGCCGGATTTCCTTACTAGATTGTTCGCCAGTTACAAAAATTATCAACCGATGAAACGAATTTTACTACTCATCGTACTTTCTGGTCAACTTTTCTCAGGCCTGGCCCAAACAATTGAAGTGCGTCCAAATATTGAAGAAATAAATATTAAAGTTGAAGGAACAACGCAACTGGAAGTAGCAGCTTTCGATGAAAGTGGCAAGAAGATAGAAGCTAATTTTCACTACTACAGCTCCAGAAGAAAAAGTAAAATCGCAGATGTCAATGAAAAGGGATTGGTCACTGGTTATGAGCCTGGAGAAGGTAGAATCATCGTGATCGCCAGAGTAGAAGGTATCGACGGGTTTGGTAGAATAGATATTCCCGTTTTTGTGGATTACAGTGAGCCCGCAACAATAGAAATAAATGAACTTCCTTCGACAATGCTTACGGGTGTTAACCTCCCAATACAATTTTCTGCAATTGACGAAAAAGGTTTTAGCATGGTAAATGCGAAGCCCGTTTACAGTTCTTCCAATCCAGAGATAGCGACGATTGATGCCTTTGGTAACGTGCAAGCCCTCACAGAAGGCAAAACGAGTATTTCTTTGCGCATTGGTAATCTGACTACCTCAGCGGACCTCATGGTAAAAGAAAATCCGGTAAGACGCCTGGAATTATCAAGTGAAGTTGTTGAAGTACGAACCGGTGATGTGATCCCCTTTCAGGTGAGAGCATTCGGGGATTCTGGTGTGGAATTCGATGATATTACACCCAAATTCTCATTCCAGGGACAATCCGAAGATGTGTCTTCCTATGCAAGCGGGATGATCCAGGATGATGGTCGATTTGTGGCAGATGTACCTGGTACCTACACCATTACTGCCTCTTTTGGCAACATCACTACTCAAAAGACTGTAAAGGCCATCCCAAGAAATGTAACCGAAAAAGTGCAGTTGATCGGTCGAGGAGCAGTATCTGATGTGCATACTTCTGACCTATGGGTTTGGGAAGGAGTTGATGGAAGAGACTATTGTGTCACCGGTACATGGGGAGGCAATGGAGAAGCCTTTTTCTGGGATGTGACGGATCCCGGAAACATGATGCTCATCGACACGATCACGGTAGATGCCCGCACAGTAAATGATGTGAAAGTTTCTGAAGATGGTAAAATATGTGTTCTCTCTCGTGAAGGTGCTTCCAATCGGAAAAATGGGATTGTCATATTGGATGTAACCAATCCAAGAGAGGTTAAAGAGATTTCGACTTACACCAGGGGATTGACAGGAGGTGTACACAACTTGTTCATTTATAAGGATCACGTTTATGCTTTGAGTAATGGTGAGCGATACGACATCATCAACATTGAAGACCCAGCCAATCCGAAGAAAGTAGGTGAATTTGAATTAGAGACTCGCGGACATTCCATTCATGATGTCTGGGTCATGGATGGTATCGCATATTCTTCTAATTGGAGCGATGGCGTTTTCATGGTCGATGTGGGGAATGGTATGGCCGGAGGAAGTCCTGCGAACCCCAAGATCATTTCCTCTTACGCTTACCCAAGTGGATGGAACCACGCAGCATTCCCTTATAAAGATGAGCAGACGGGCAAATTCTACGTCATCGGTGGAGATGAAGCTTTTCCCAATGGCTTGCATATTGACGATAGTCCTACCATTCCGGCAGGATATCTTCACTTCATTGATTTCACGGACATGAACAACCCCAGGGAAGTGGCTAAATACGAAGTTCCGGGTGCTGGATCTCATAACTATTGGGTTGATGGCGATCTCTTGTATGTCGCGAATTATAATGCGGGTCTGCGCGTAGTTGATATTTCCGGGGACCTGATGGGCGACTTGTACCGACAAGGACGTGAGATCGCCTGGTTCTTACCTACGGACCCCAAAGGAAGAATTCCAAATGCTCCAATGACATGGGGACCTCAACCGCACAAAGGACATATATTTTTCTCTGACTGGAACAGCGGACTCTGGGCGGTTAAGGTGGAGACCAAGAAGCCAAAAAACACCAAAATTGAAACAAGATAAGAGGCATGAGATCCTTTTCAAAAGTGAGGCAAGTATGGCTATGTGCCGGGTTTCTATTTTTTTCGATCGGAATCCAGGCGCAAAATTATTATGTCTATGTAGCTGCTGAATCCGAAGACGAAGTTTCAGTGGTACATTTCGATGGTAAAACGGCGCGCGTTGCAGAAACCATTTCCGTGGGATATCAACCTACCGAGATCGAAGGACCACATGGCATCACAGTCGACCCATCCGGAGACTATTGGTATCTATCAATGGCCCACGGTAATCCATACGGCAGATTGTACAAGTATCGAACAGATAATAATAAACTGGTGGATTATGTGGAACTGGGGATTTTCCCTGCCACGATGCAAATCTCAAAAGCATCTGGCCTGCTGTTCTGTGTCAACTTCAATCTTCATGGAAGAATGGTACCAAGCACGGTATCTGTAGTTGATCCGGTAACGATGAGCGAAATAACCCAGGTAACCACAGGTGCCATGCCCCATGGATCACGGATCAGTCCTGATGGAACGAAGCACTATTCTGTAGCAATGATGTCGGGTGAACTTTTTGAAATCGATGCTCTGTCGCTACAGGTTTCTAATGTTTTGAAACTTGACAATGAAGATGAATCCATGGATCATTCAATGCATGCAGGAATGGACCATAGTCAGCATATGAATATGGACAAGGGAATGACGCATTCCCCAGTGAAACCAACCTGGGTCATCCCCCACCCGACTAACGGAAAAGTTTACGTTGCCGGTAATGGCTCAGATCAAATCCTTGAGATAGATACAAAAACCTGGCAAACCACGCGAACATTTTCCACTGGAAAAGGGCCCTATAACGTCGAGATCAGCCCAGATGGAAAAACACTGGTAGCTACCTACAAGTCAGAAGGAACGACGGCCGTTTGGAATCTCAAAAAAGGAAAAGAAGCGACCAGGATCACCAATTCTCGTAAAGTATCCCACGGCATCGCCATCTCTTCTGATTCCAAATACGCATTCATTTCTGTAGAAGGAAAAGGAGGAGAGCCCGGCTCTGTAGATGTCATCGATCTGAGGAAAATGGAAATGGTGGCATATGCGGAAGTAGGAAAACAGGCAGGAGGTATTGCCTTCTGGAAAAAGGAAGAATAAGTGGTCTTGAAAAAACCAAACCCTAGAAGGCTGCTCCATGCAGTCTTTTTTGTTTAGACGTATCTCATCCATACCAAGTACGCTCATGCAATGCTGGGTCCACTTCCCAAAGTGAATTCATAGGTATCTTCATATCGTTGATTTATCTAAATTGAATCCATGTCGGAAACCAATGAAAACTTCTCCCTGAAAAGCCTTACAGGGAAATGGACCATCGTCTCAACGATCCTGGCCTCAAGTATGGCCTTTATAGACGCGACAGCCCTCAATGTGATCCTTCCCTCTCTACAAAGAGATCTTGGAGCCAGCGCTACTGATCTTTTCTGGGTACTCAACGGATACTTACTGATGCTTTCCGCTTTGATTATTGTCGGCGGTAGCCTGGGAGATAAATTGGGAAGAGTAAAAGTCTTTAAAGTAGGCATTCTGATATTCACCATAGGTTCAGTATTATGCGGCATTTCACCTTCTATTCGATTGCTAATCGTATTTCGCATGATCCAGGGTGTGGGTGGAGCTTTGATGATTCCCGGAAGCCTGGCCATTATTTCTGCCGTATTCAGTAAAAAGGAGAAGGGTAAAGCCATTGGAACCTGGTCCGCTGCAACCACTATCGTGGGTATTTGTGGCCCTGTTTTAGGAGGAGCACTGGCGGATATCGGACTTTGGAGATTTATCTTTTACATCAATGTGCCATTAGGCATCTTTTCCTGGTTGGTATTGCACTTGAAAGTACCGGAGAGTCGTGAATCAGGCACTTCCACCATTGACTGGTGGGGCGCAATGTTGTTAGTTACCAGCCTGGGATGTCTCACTTTCGGATTTCTGGAAATACCAGAGTGGGGCTATCAACATCCTTTTGTTGTCGCCAGTTTGATTGTTGGGATGATCACCCTGTTGTTATTTTTAAAGGTTGAGCAGCGGGCCAAGGCGCCGATGATGCCATTGAGTTTATTCAAAAACAGAACTTTTGCCGGATTGAATCTACTCAGCTTCTTTCTCTATGCCGGGTTAGGAGCTACCATGCTTTTTCTATCCCTCAACATGATTCAAGCTCAGGGTTACTCACAATTGGAAGCCGGTCTCACTTTCCTTCCCTTTTCAGTGATCATGGTTTCACTTGCGCGAAAAATGGGAAGTCTGACCGATCGCTTTGGTGCTCGCCCGTTCCTGATCGCTGGCCCTGCAATAACCGGCCTGGGTATGTTCTGGATGTCCTTCATATCATTGACTGATGGTCCCAGCGAATACTGGAGTACTTTCTTTCCTCCACTCATCGTATTTGCAATTGGAATGGCCATTACGGTTGTACCACTTACATCTGCCGTCATGACTTGTTTAGATGTCGACCAGTCTGGAATAGCCTCTGGCATCAATAACAGTGTTACCAGGATCGCCAATACTTTTATCAATGCGGTCCTAGGGGCACTAGCCGTCCTGATCTTCACTTATTATGTCACCGAAGGTCTGGATGAACTCACCCTTGGGGAAGCAACCCGGTCCGAAGTTTTGATGGAAGCCTCTCAACTGGGTGAAGCACGAGCTCCTGTAAAATTGGAAGGACCCCTGAAGTCTAAAGTAGATAAGATCTTTCGATCAGGGTTCATAAACACCTATCAGATCGTTGCCTTATTAAGTGCGATTTTAGCATTTATAAGTGCTGCAATTGCCTTCTTCATGGTCGGAAACCAAAGTAAAAACGAGACTCAGTAGTCGCGCAATGCGAACTGGCCTATTTCTCTATTATGCCTCATCTGAGACATTCCGGAGTACACTCCTCAAAATACTCCAATAGAGGTCTTCGTGAATCAGGGTGCCCCCAAGAGGTAGGGAATTTGGCGGCAGATTAAACTGATACTTTGAATTCATAGGATCGCTGGTTAGTTTTCCATTGAATTTAGACAGCCCACCGCCTTTTATGAGAAGTCTTTTTATTGGTTTGCTGCTATTGATCAGCTTGTCTTCTACGGCACAAGACTTTGTCGACATTACAGATTCTCTGAATGTTGTATTTCATCGTACCTACACAACCAATGCAGACAGTGCTCAGCTTGTTATCGAAGCCTTACAGCGACTTTACAAAGAAGAAGCTTATCTACCTGCCCGGGCCTACCTAGATTATTTCCAGGCTAAACTGCTCAGCAGAACCTCCGGAATTCAGGAAGCGCTCGTGCTTTACGATAAAGCTCGTGAGGCGCAAACTGCACTGCTTTCACAGAACATGCCTGACGCCTGGAAAAAGCAACTATGGTTAATCATTACAAAACGTGGCATGGCCGCCGGCAACGCTTATTTGTCGGCAGGTGATTTCGAAAACGCCTTAGAAGAGTTTCGAAGGACAGCTAATGCCGCCTTATCCATTCCTGACAGCAGTAGATATGGAGATGCCATAGGCAGGATTGGAGCTTCACATTATTACCTGGGAGAAGAAGATTCAGCTGCCTTTTATATAGAACGCCTCAAAACAAACGGCATTGCTATTGACAATATCGAGCAAATTTCTGTAGCCCTGCGAAATCTGTCCATTATCTACAGGGGTAAAGGGGAATTCGCCAAAGCTCTGATCAGTATTCAGGAAGGCATAGACGCTTTATCGGAAATGGAAGACAGCCCCGATAAAGAGCAGGCCATCGCGACCCTTAACTCGGCCCTTGGGTCATTGTTTTACATGCGCGATGATTATGAAGAGGCCAAAAGGCTTTATCTGGAAGCCTATGATATTTATATGGCAAAACAGGACGTAGGCACCATTGCACTGCTCTACGAAATGGGTGATATCTACAAATCACTGGATCAGCATGATTCATCTGAATACTATTATCAAAAAAGCCTGAACCTGGCGAGAACACTGGACCAGGAAGTGGACATCATATATATCCAAAGTCGCCTGTCTGATCTCTATTTTGACATGGGAATATATGATCTTTCGGAAGCCTATGCCGATTCCGGACTGGTCAAACAAAGGGTCAAACAACTGGCCTTCGAAGGGTTCTTTCTCAACAAAAGTAAAGCCGAACTCCTGCTAAGAAAATCAGAAACGACCCGAGCTTTGGCCTATGCACAAAAAGCCCAAAGCTGGAGTGATAGCCTTGGCGTGAATCTTGAGTTTGATAAAGAAATCAACGACCTGCTGTATCGCATTTACAAGCGCAGAGGAAATCTGGCATTGGCACTTCGACATCACGAACTATTCAAGTCACTGAACGACAGTTTAAGATCCGAAGCGCAAACACAAGAATTTACGATTGTGGATCAGGAGCATAAAGCGGAAAAAGAACGTCTTGCATTGATCGCCGATCAGGAAAAAACGGAGCTTGCTCTCAATAATAAATTAGCACAACAGCAGGTCATACAATACAGTGCTTTTGCCGGGTTCGGACTGGTTTGTTTACTGGCGATCAACTTTTATCGGTCATATCGTCGCAAGCAAAAGGATAACGCCTACATTCAGAAACAAGCAGACCAACTGGCTTTCAACAATAACCAGCTACAGGAGCTTTCCAGTTTTAAAGAAGGGTTGATACACATGATCGCCCACGACATGAAAAATAGCCTGAACGTGATCCTGGGGTTGTCGGAGAACGAATCTGAAGAGAAGATGAAGCAAATCCATCAGTCTGGCGGTCAGTTGTTGAGTCTGGTCCTGAACATGCTGGATATCCAAAAGTTCGAAGAGGCGCAAATCCATTTGAATCCATCAAATCACTTCATCCAAAAACTGATCTCAGAAGCGATCCTTCAGGTAGAACTGTTAGCGCATTCTGAAGGACTTACGATAGAAAAGGACATAACACATGATTCAAAGGTCATCTGTAATGAGAACCTGATTGTAAGGGTTCTGGTCAACTTATTGACCAATGCTATCAAGTATTCCAGAGGTCAATCGAGTATCAGGATTGTTACAAGACAATCCTCCCCGCAACTTCTATCCGTAAGTATCATCGATCAGGGAGTGGGTATCCATGAAGACGATTTACCGCATGTCTTTGAAAAGTTCTGGCAATCCAGCGCTAAAAATAGTGGACAGGTTTCTTCAACGGGCCTGGGGTTGACGTTTTGTAAGCTAGCGGTTGAGGCACATGGAGGCGATATCCAGGTGGAATCTGCTTATGGAAAGGGTAGCACTTTCACGTTTACACTGCCGATTCAAACTTCGCAGGAAGTCCAGGTTACCGGAAATGGACTTGTCGTTCAGGAAGAAAGGAATCTTATTCTGGAATTGGCTCAGGAACTGAAAAAACTGCAAGTCTATCAGGCGGGGGAGATCTTCAAAATCCTGAACCGTGCTGAAGCTCATAACATGCAATCGCCCTGGGCGGAAGAACTCCGCATAGCAGTAGAGCAATCAGATACCGAGAAATATCGAAAATTGGTGGATTTAGAGGTTTCAGCTTAACTTTTTGCCATGAATTTACTCAAAACCAACAAAGCTGTTCAATATGCCACGGTATTGGCCATTATCATTTTATCTCTTTTCAGGATTGCACATTTCATTGAACAAACCACGTTTCTATGGATTGCTTTTGGTTTCACCTTAGCTGCTTTAATGGTCAGTCAACGAGTTGTAGAAAGGTTACAAAAACGAATCAGCCAACTTGAGGAACGGCGAGACGACTGATTCTTCCAACATTTTACATGACCGTGTGACAAACAAAATTTTCTTGTTTTCTTTGGGTATCAGCATACGACTCAATGAACAAAAAACACAAGAAAAAGATACTCCTGAAGTTACAGGCTGCAATAAACAAGGTGGAACTGGACCTGGAAAAACACGATGGTGACACGGTAAAAGCGGCAGCCAATAAAACAGCGACGTGTATCAACATCCTCCACCCCTATGCTCATCTATTCGACGAGTCCTTCAAGAAAAAAGTATTGACTTATATGACCATAGGAAAAGCGGCTGAGAAAGGAGATGAATCGAGCATGACAAAACTTGGACCCATGATCGAACCAACCCACCGATTGCTCATCGAAACGCTGGATAAGATGATCAAGAAGTTGCCTTAGATTAATCCGGCATCTATGGTTCAAGAATGATTATTTCCTAGGTGCTTAAGAGACCTTCCCCGTTCCACTGCAATCTGCACAAACTACAGGTATAGTGGATCTGGGCATTGCCACTGCAATAAAAGCACATGAGCTTTTATGCCCGCTTTGTGACAACATATGGCACACGTACATTTACCGGTTCCTGAACAATGTGAACATGTTTTCATTTTTTTAGACAAATTAAGAATTTTAATCAGCATCCAATGTTCTGGTTTATCGGTCAGATTAAAATGATCGGTTTTTAATAAGTTGTTGTTCATGATTACATTGTGGGTATGTTCAACCCTGATCGACCTCTTAACCAATGAATAAAGTGGTTTGCCAACTCAAGGATGATATTCTTAAAACCCTCTACGCATATGGATTTTCGGATCCCGATAATTCCATCTATATACGTGGACATGCGGATTACGAGAAATTTTTGGAAGTCATTCAAAGCAAAGGCTATCAATCTCATGAAACTGAGCTGTCTATTGATGAGCTTGAAAAAGATGGACTTGTACTTCGGGGGATGGACAAGAGACATACTCGCAGAAAAATAATATTGTTGTGTGCTAAAGGCGAGGAATTCTTTTCGAATGACTCCTTTCTCTCGAGATTTGAAAAATGGGAAAAGGAAGAAAGGGATGAAAAGAGGAGATAGTAGCAATTTTTTCAGATATACGATTTGTTCAATTAATGCCATGACGATCAGATTTTGGAGTTTCGTAGAAGTAAAGAGTTACCCAGCTATCATCAGCAGATAGATGAAGGAATTCGCATTGAAGGGAGTCTTCAACTGTCTCAATTTCTTCCTTAGATATGCCGTTAAATATGGAGAAGTAAAAGACTTTTTCAACAACGCCATCATCTGGCATTTTCAGTGTCCGCTTAGGCAAGCACTGCTTTAGAGTTGACTCTATTTCTTTCTGAGTTTTCATTTTAATAAAGGGCTCAGTCGATTCCATCGTCATTTGAGAGCTGTTTAGCTCGTTGGTTTATAAATTGATTTTAGTGCAGCACCAATGCAGGGTGAAATCCATTTAGGTGCCATGGGTGACCGAGTTTTCCAAAAACAGCAGTGATGTTTTGAGGCCATACTTTTCCGAAAACATCTGACTGTAACTTCTCGCTCAGGTATTTATGAAATGGAGATAGGAGTAAATAGGCCCCTTCCACTTATATCTCAGATCCTGGATAACATGTCTCGACGCGGCCACCACATCGTTTTTTCTCTTAGCTCTTTGTCCGCTATTTGATCAGTCGATTCCATCGGTTTTAATAAGTCGTTATTCATAATTATATTGAAGGCTATGGAGTTAAAAGATTGGATCATAGCCGGGATATCTCTAATAGCTTTGTTTGTTTCTACTTCCACATTTCTTTTGAACCGGAAGAAGTTTAGATGGGACAATAGGCAAAAGGTACTAGATGAATTGCAAGACTCTGCTTCGACATATGAGGTTCTCAATGCTGATTTAGATGGTCGGAAACAGATTTTTCTAGAATTTCTACCTGGCATCGCAGACGAAAGTGATCGTGACGATATTGTTGAGGCTGTAAGAGATATTGACGAACAAATGGAATTTTGTCGTGACAGGTCGAAAGAAATTGTTGGAGAAATGAACAACGCAAGTTCATTTGATAAATTATGCAAAAAGAATCGCGAGTTTTCTGTGAATTGAAAGGGAACAAAACCCACATTAAAAACCAGTTGAAAGCATACGATGAGTACATCGATTCATTTGAAGAAGTCGATGAGTAATCTGAAAAATAGCTATCCAGCAATATTGGAACTATTGTCTATTAAGCTAGAAATAATTGGACTCACAAGACCACTTACTCCCCTCCTACCGCGTAAATGAAATACCGCAAGTCAACCAATCATTTTGTATCAAAAAAGGATCATACCAGAAACAACTTCTTGAGACTACTTCCTGAGAGCTTAGCACTTCAAGGATAAATCTCTTAGACCTCCCAAAGCACTACGAGACCTAAATACTTTTACCCAATCAAAACTTTTTAATAATAGCTACGTTTAGGACTTTTATATTTAGATTACATTTAGGATTTAAATAAAAACCGAATGAAAAAGTACGCATTGGGCGAATTTGAGGAGATTGTCATGCTAACCGTGGCCATCCTCTATGAAAACGCTTATGGGATCACCATCAAAAAAGACATTGAGACACGATTGAAAAGAAGTGTCAGTGTTGGGGCCATGCGTACGGCCCTCAATCGTCTGGAAAAAAAAGGCTACCTCTCTTCTCATTTTGGAGAAGCAACCGCCAGTCGCGGCGGAAAACGCAAGCGGTTCTTTAAGGTCACTCCTATCGGAAAAGACGCATTGGACCACATCATGGAAACCAGAAAACAACTGTGGGATGCGATCCCATCCGTGGCGTTTGATTTCAAGTTCGCATGAGCCATCCGTCACATAGTCTCCCCCCCAGATGGGTCACTCGATTCCTGAGGTGGTTTTGCCATCCTGATCTGATCGAAGATGTGGAAGGGGATCTCGCCGAGTTGTACACCGAGCGTCTGGAGATTTCCAAAAGGAAAGCCAGAGGGAGATACCTGCTGGACGTACTCTTGTTGTTGCGACCAGGCATTGTCAAAAGCATCAAACTCAATCCTATAAAAAGTCAAAATCTCATGTTCAAAAACTACTTAAAAGTAACGCTGCGAAATTCCCTCAGGTACAAGGGATATACTGCTCTCAACATTGCCGGCCTGGTGGTAGGCATGGTCTGTTCTTTACTGATTGCCCTGTGGGTAAGTGACGAAGTAAAAATGGACCAGTTCCACGCCAATGGCGACCATATCTATCGCGTATGGCGAAACATGCACGAATCTTCCGGTTCTGTGGTCACCACATCGTCCGTCCCCAAGCCTTTGGGAGACTTGATCTCGACAGAATACCCGGAGGTTGAATCAATCACATACTACAGCTGGCCAATGGATCTGTTTTTTCAATTAGGGGATCAGCGCTCGAAGGAAGAAGGTCGATTTGTATCTGCCAACTTCTTCGAAACATTCTCCTTCACCATGCTACAAGGAGACAAAACCGCACTCCAGGATCAAAGCAGTATCATGATCTCCAGAACCACTGCCGAAAAATTCTTTGGCTCCAACTGGAAGGAAACTGCCATGGGATCGACCATGCGCGTTCATGATCAGCAAGATGCCATTGTTGGCGGAGTATTTGAAAACCCGGGAAGTAATTCCACTCTTACGTTCGACTGGTTGATGCCTGCTCCGGCCTTCTTTGCAGTCAATTCCTGGGTAGACAATTGGGGCAATGGATCCTTCAGTTTGTTTTTTACCACCAGTTCGGATGAAAAAGCAGCGGCTGTCAATGAAAGGATCACCAACGAGATTATGGACCATGCCGGAGACAATGACAATGCCGGTCACGAATTGTTGTTCATCCAAAAGTTCAGAGAGCAATACCTTCACTCCAACTTCGAAAATGGCGTAGTATCAGGCGGTCGCATAGATCAGGTCCAGTTGATGATCGTGGTAGCCATCTTTCTAATGGTTATTGCGGCGATTAACTTCATGAGCCTGGCCACCGCCAGGGCAGGTCGACGTGCCAAAGAAATTGGTGTTCGAAAAGTAATGGGCGCCAGGAAAGGATCTTTAAGGACTCAATTCTACACGGAAGCGTTCCTATTCACCCTATTTGCGACCCTCATGTCCGTGCTGATCGTATGGTTGGTCCTCCCTGCTTTCAATGACCTGGTTGGCAAATCCCTTTCATTGGATTTCACGCAACTCGAAATCTGGCAATTGATTCTGGGCGTCATGATCGGCATGACCTTACTTTCCGGAAGCTACCCGGCACTGATCATGCCGGCTTTAAACATCCTGCATTCATTGCGAGGCACCGTCAGCAAACCCGCCGGTTCTGCCTTGTTCAGAAGAAGTCTGCTGGTCATTCAATTCGCGATCACCATGCTGCTGATAGTAGGGACACTGGTTATAAGGGACCAATTACATTACGTACTGAATAAAGACCTGGGTATGAATCGTGAAAACATGCTCATGGTTGGCCTTAGCGATGATTTAAGTCAGCGATTCGAAACGTATAAGTCTGAAATCGATAAAATCCCGGAGATCAAACAAATCACTGCTGCTTCGGGGAATCCACTGGACTATGGCAGGTCTACCAGTTCTGCGACCTGGGAAGGCAAAAACCCGGACGATCAATACGAGATCAAAGTGATCATGGTGAATGATGATTTTATATCCACGATGGAAATGGACGTAAAGGCAGGAAGGAATTTCTCCACGGAATTGAATGATTCCCTTAGTTTCATCATCAATGAAGTAGCCGCGGAGGTCATGGGATTCGATGATCCTATTGGTAAAAAACTAAGTATCTGGGGCATTCAGGGAAACATTGTTGGTGTGGTTTCAAACTTTCACATGCGTGATCTCCACACCCCTATCGCTCCTTTGATCATGTGGTATCGACCCACCAATACCCGGGTAGCCTTACTACGCGTTGATGATAAACCGGGTGAAACGCTTGCGGCGGTACAGGAAATTACCCGATCCCTGGACCCGAATGAAGAATTTGAATATGAGTGGATGGATGAGTCGTACGCTCAGAACTACGAAAGTGACTTTATAGTAAGTAAGCTCACCAACATCTTCTCTTCCATTTCGATTTTTATTTCGTGTCTGGGATTATTAGGACTGGTTTCTTATTCTACCGAACAACGATCTAAAGAAATCGGAATAAGAAAAGTACATGGAGCAGGAATTATCCCATTGGTCCTGATGCTATCGAAAGACTATTCGAGGCTAATCATCATTTCCTTCATTCTGGCCACCCCTGTCGCCTACTACTACTGCCAGGATTGGCTGGAAAGCTTTGAGTACAGGACTTCCTTACAAGTGACCAGTTTCTTATTGGCAGGAATACTGACCTTCCTGATAGGTGCGCTTACCGTAAGTTTTAAATCTTATCAGGCGGCAAGCTCCAATCCTGTAAGGACATTGAGGGCGGAGTAGAGATCAATGTAAATGCATAACAAGCACGGATGAAAGTTCGTGCTTTTATATTCCAAACATCATTCGATAAAACCAGACATACTTTTCACCTCCGGCCAATTCAGATGCCTCCGATGCAACCGAACTCATGGCTGCCTCATCGTCTAATAACTCATCATCGCTTTCAATCAAGAACATTTCAACAGGTTTCAAAGCCTCCACAAAACTGGCTAAATCATCTGCCGCCACACCCATAACAAAATTGGGCTGATCATGATCCAGCATCACAATCTTATTTGAATCTTCATCAATAGCGAGGATATCAAGTTCAAAATTTCCAACCTTAACATAGGAATGAGCTATTGGAATTACGTCTTTCTTTTTACCAAACTCAACCATCCCGACCTCCACTTTAAACTCCTTCAAAGCGTGGAGAAGGTGCTCCTGTGGTTGATCTGAATTGATTTGACTAATCATATTCATAATATAAACTGGAAGTTATAAAAACAACAACGAGCTCATACTTCAGCTTCACGAACATTACCACTATCCACATTGTTGTTCTATCAAACAAGGCCTTCGCAATAAATAGAAACACACTACCAATAAAAAAAGTAACACTTTTCGAACTTTTTAACTCGCTATGCGTTTTGATAGCAATACTATCGTAAATGATATAGAGCTATCTGACTATGACGATACTGCAATTGCGGTTGAACCCTAACCTCTATTTGAAGGATCCTCAATCTACTGACCTTGGTCGAAAGATCATCCAGAAGAGTGTTGCCATGATCGATGAAATGGGGTTTGAAGCGTTTACCTTCAAAAAACTTTCGGTGGCCATTGAGTCAACGGAAGCGTCTATCTATCGCTACTTTGAGAACAAACACAAGCTTCTGATCTATCTGATCGCCTGGTACTGGAGTTGGATGGAGCACCTGATCACTTTCAAAACCAACAACATCCCATCTCCTGAAGAACGCTTATTAATTGCTCTCCGGACCATTACTGACAAAAAGGAGCAAGACGCGAACTTCCCGGATATTGATGAACCTGCGTTGCAGCGAATTGTTATCGCTGAATCCGATAAGACTTACCTTACCCGAGAGGTTGATGAGGACAATAAAGATGGCCTTTTTCTCGGTTACAAATCACTTTGCAAGAAGATCAGTAGTATCATATTGGAGATCAATAAGGAATTTCCTTACCCCAATTCCCTGGTAAGTACTTGTCTGGAGGCTTCCAATCAACAGATATTCTTTGCAGAGCACCTGCCCACCCTGTCAGAAATGAGGGATTCAAAAGATCCTTACTCTGACAATTTTGAATTTCTCAAAACCCTGGTATTAAAAGCAATTAGTAACTGATCATGAACAATCAGACCATTCGGCACATCCTTCATGAAAGCGGTCAGCTTCTGAACATTGACCTTGATAGTTCGGTGCTTAAAGCGACCGACGATCTGTTGCGTCAGTATCACCTGGATGAGTTAGGAGAATTCATCAGGGACCTGACGAATGTAGCGGCCACTACTGGCATTGTTTTTCTCAAAAAAGAAATTGAGCCCAAAGAGTTTGAAATATTTGTAGAAAACTTCGACTCTCCTATGGTTGTCTTCCTCTACGAGAAAAAGGGAGAAGCTGTACCTGCAGTGGTAAATACCAACAAGAAAAACAACAAGAAAATCACCATCCTCTACGAACACGGGAATCAGGAGAGGAATCTGGAAGACTTAAATGATAGCACTATCCTGAAGAATAATGCGGGAGAGCTGATATTCCTTTCTGTATTTGCCTATGATAGTGTAGTAGGAAGTGACATGGGTGAAGGAGAAGTGGAAAAACTTTCTCCGGTACAAAGATTGTTTCGTTTGCTCCGTGCAGACAAACGTGACATCTTTTATGTGTATGTCTATGCGATGATCATCGGGGTAACCAGTCTGATCCTCCCATTGGGAATTCAGGCAGCCATTGAACTGATCTCCGGAGGGGTATTCTTTAGTTCCGTGTATTTCCTGATCACGATCATCATCATTGGTGTATTGGGCTCTGGTGTGCTACAGGTTTTGCAGATCACCATTGTGGAATACTTGCAAAGAAGGGTCTTCACCAAAGCTGCGTTTGAATTCGCTTATCGGGTTCCAAAAATCAAAATGGAGGCGGTCCTTAATCTCCACTTTCCGGAATTGATGAATCGGTTTTTTGATGTATTGACCATTCAGAAAGGATTACCGAAGTTATTGATTGATCTTTCGACTGGTGTGATCCAGATCCTGTTCGGGTTGCTTTTACTTTCGTTTTATCACCCCTTCTTTGTTTTCTTCGGTCTGTTCCTGATGGCAATTCTATTCCTCATTTTTTATACCACGGGGCCAAAGGGATTGCAGTCATCGATCGTAGAATCCAAATACAAATACAAAGCCGTCTACTGGCTTGAAGAGTTAGCGCGGGCACTCTACAGTTTCAAACTCTCGGGTAGTACAGATCTTCCAATCAACAAAACGGACTATTTCGTCAACAATTACCTGAAAAACAGGAGGAAACACTTCAAGATTCTTATCGCACAGTACTCCTATGTGTTGCTATTTAAAGCCATTGTAACGGCAGGCCTTTTGATCATTGGTACCATTTTGGTCGTCCAGCGAGAGATCACGCTCGGGCAATTTGTCGCTTCGGAAGTGATCATCATCCTGATCCTTACTTCCGTAGAAAAGATCATTGGATACATGGACGTCATCTACGACATGCTGACCGCCGTGGACAAGATCTCTCATGTAACCGATCTACCATTGGAAAAAACAGGTGGTATTGATATCCCTTACAATCCGGAGAATCCCAGAGCAGGGTTTGATATCGACGTTAGAAACCTTTCTTATACTTATCCAGGATCTAAAGTCGCCGCCATTTCAAACGTAAATCTGTTTATCCCAAGTGGTCAAAGACTCTGCATCAGCGGAGTAGGTGGATCCGGGAAAAACACACTGATGGATACCATTGCCGGTATGTATTCGAAATATGACGGGTCGGTCACTTTCAATAAATATTCATTGCGAGATCTGGACCGAATTCACCTGCGGGACCGCATAGGAAAGAATGTCTCATCTGAAGATATTTTTGAAGGAACCATACTTGAAAACATTCTGGTGGGTAAGCCCTTTGCAGAACAGATTGCAGCCATAGATGCATTGGAAATGGTTGGTTTAACTGAAAAGATCAATTCTCTGCCTGAAGGTCTCAACACACCAATGTTGGGAGGTGGTAAAGGGTTTTCTCAAACATTTATCCAGAAACTCATCATAGCAAGATGTTTGGCCAAAAAACCGAACATACTTATCCTGAACGACATTTTTGGCGCCTTCTCCAAAAACGAAAGATTATCATTGATTCACACGTTGACTGAACCTTCGCATCCCTGGACCTTGATCCTTGTCTCCAATGACCCATTGGTAATGGCCGGATGTGATCGGACAGTTTATCTAAGTAAAGGCAAGGTACTGGTTGATGGTTCTATCGAAGAAGTACTGGCCAACGAGGAAGTCATTAAAAATATGAATTGATCATGCTAAACATTTCCAATAATAGCATCGATGACCAGTTAGCGGATAAGCAGCTTTATTCGCTCAAGACACTGAGAACTCCTAATTTGGGCGTTTTTTTGGCGAGGGTATTGCTCGGATTATTTTCTATTGCAATCATCTCCCTGTTTCTTCCGTGGCAGCAGAACATTCGCGGGCAAGGAAAAGTAACTGCGCTGAATCCCGCTAACCGACCTCAAACGGTTCAATCAGCCATTCCCGGGCGAATTGTGAAATGGCACATATTCGAAGGTGATATGGTCTCCAAAGGCGATACCATTCTTCAGTTGGCAGAGGTGAAAGACAAGTTCTTCGATCCTAATCTACTCCCGAGGTTGCAACAGCAAATAGAAGCTAAAGAAACAAGCCTGGAGGCCAAAGAACTTAAGCAGCAAGCGTATTCTGATCAAATCACTGCGCTGAAAGCTGCTTTGAAGGCCAAACTCCAACAAGCCCGAAACAAGATTGTTCAGGGAGGACTGAAGGTACAAAGTGATAGTATCAAATTCAAAGCACAGGAAGTAGCTTTCGCCAACGCAGATAACATTTTTGCACGGAACAAGCAACGTTATGAGAGTGGCAACATTTCCCTGACAAAATTCCAGGACCTGGAAAACAAATACCAACAGGGGGCAGCGAAAGTATTAGAAGCGGAAAACAAATACTTGCAAAGCCAGGCAGACCTTGCGATTTCTCAGACAGATCTGGCCGCTATTCAGGCAAACTATGCTGAAAAGATCAGCAAAGCAACCACTGACCTGCAATCGACACTTTCCGATATCAACGAAACAAAGGGGTCCATTGCCAAATTGAAAAACGAATACAGCAATGTGGAAGTCCGGCAAGGCCAATATTACCTCATCGCTCCGCAAGACGGGTACATGGTGAAAGCCCTGAAGGAAGGAATTGGAGAGACCATTAAAGAAGGAGAAGCGGTGGCAACCATCATGCCGCAAAACCCCGACCTGGCCGTTGAAATGTATGTACAGGCAATGGATGTTCCTTTACTTTCTCCGGGCCGACATGTGCGAATTGAATTTGATGGCTGGCCAGCCTTGCAATTCTCTGGTTGGCCGGCTGTATCAGTCGGTACATTTGGTGGTACAGTTCAGGTAATCGACCGGGTAAATACTGCCGGAGGCATGTTTCGAATTTTGATCAAACCCGATGAAAATGACGACCCCTGGCCCGAACAACTGAGAATGGGTTCTGGTATCAAAGGATGGGTCATGTTGGAAAATGTCGCCGTTTGGTACGAGATCTGGCGACAACTCAATGGCTTCCCTCCAAGCTTGTACGATGAACCTGGAGCAATAGACTCCTACGCATCGGATAAAGGAGGCAAAAATGGTGCTGATAAGAATGGCAAAAAATAGAGCTATCTCCAACATGAGATTCGTTATTTACTTTTTATTATCCTTCAGCCTTGCTTTCACGAGTCAGGGACAGCCTACTCCTCAGGACAGTACTACGCTAACTGATACCGCATCAGATAGTACTCAGGCTACTTTTTCTATTGCCCAACTGGTCAATATGGTATTGGCGAATCATCCTGTGGTACGGCAATCTGAAATGGTTCGGGAAATGGCCAATGCGGAACTGTTAACTGCCAAAGGAGGATTTGACCCAAAAGTATCTGCGAGCTATGATCTAAAAAATCTCGGCGATACAGAGTATTGGGACATTTTGAATACCACCTTAAAGGTTCCAACCTGGATCCCGATTGATCCGAAGATCACTTTCGACAGAGCTGAGGGTGTTTATCTGAATCCGGAAAGATTCATCGACCCAAAAACCGATCTTCAACAAGTGACTGCCGGCATTGCAATTCCATTAGGAAAAGGACTATTCATTGATGAACGCAGGATGGTGGTACAGCAAGCGAGAGCTTACCAGAGCATTGCCACGGCAGAGCAAACGAAAATGGTCAACAAGATCTTATTCACGGCAATCAAAGATTACTGGGAATGGCAACTCGCTTATCAGGAGGTATTGTTGCTAGAGCAAAGTGTGGCCATTGCACAGGAATTATACGAGCGATTGGTGCTGGATTTTCAATTTGGGGAAGCTGCACCTGTGGATACTATCCAGGCCATGATCAATTACCAGACACGACAAGTGGAATACGAAGAGGTAAAATTCGACTACATCAAATCACAACTGCGTCTGGCAATCCATCTATGGTCCGTAGAAGGCATTCCACTGGGATTTCAGCAAGGTGTAGTCCCGGATACTTTATCATCGTTTGGAACGATCCCAAGTCAGGACGGATTACGGGAGATGGTAACCTGGGCCCGGGATTTTCATCCGGAAATCCAGAAACTACAAGGCAAAGGCAATCAATTGGAAGTAGAGCAGCGTTGGAATCGGGAAACACTAAAACCTCAGCTGGACTTTAATTACGCCTTCATCGATGCGCCAATCACACCGCAAGGAGAATCTTCTACCCTTGACTTTAATGACAATTACAAGCTCGGTTTGGACTTTTCTTTCCCGATCTTTTTGAGGAAAGAACGTGGTAAACTTCAGAAAACCCGACTCAAGATTGAAAGTAATAATCTTCAGGTACAAAGAAGTAAGCTCGCGATCGAAAACCAGATCCGCACAAGCTATGCTGAACTACAGATGGCGCAGAGAAATTCCGAGAACTACGAATTGATGGCTGAAAATTACAATCGACTGGTACAGGCTGAGCTCTTCAATCTGGAGACAGGAGAGAGCGACCTGTTCAAATTCAATATCCAACAGGACAAGTACATCAATTCAAGATTGAAATTTCTGAAAACCCAGGCCAAAGCCCAAAAGCTCAAGGCAGAGATATTGTATGAAGCCGGATTTCCCATGTTAACCCGGCCTTGATCAAGAAATAATTTGATTGAGTTTAAGAAAAGCTCTTAACGTCCGGATTCGTTCTCAACAGTCTTTCAAAGATTTCCAGCATTTCGTCAAAATCCCATGGCTTAGTGACGAATTCGTGAATACCAAAGCTGCCTACGGCCTCATCCAGTTCATGTCGCTTGATAAAGCCACTGAGGATCATTCGCTTGATCTCAGGATTGTAAGCATGCACTTTTTCTAACAATTCGGTTCCTACCATATCGGGCATCCGGTGATCGGTTACAACCAGGTCAATCTTCTCAGATTGAACAATCACTAAGGCCTCTTCGGGTCCATCTGCTGTCTTGATATTATATAATCTGCGGAATGCCGCTTTGAATCCTCTCAGGTTCGGAGCTTCGTCATCTACGTACAGGATCGTAAACTCCTTTACTTTCTTTCTAGATCTTCTTTCAGCTACTTCTGCCATCTAACGTCGGTGTTTTTGCTCTATAGTCTACGGTTAACACAAAAATACTTCTTTAACTAACCAATGTAACCTAATCCGGTTCATAAGGAAATTTAAAGGGGTCAAGCGGGATTTTTCTGGCTAATGCAAGTCTTCGTTGAGTTGACGCACGTAATCAATGATTTCAAGTCCCTCGCCCGTCACGTTAGAAGAGGTGAAATACTTCGGAAGTTCGGCCCATTCCTTTTTGAGGATTTTCCGATATCGCGCGATGTTCGATTCCGTTTGGTTCCTGCTCTGCTTATCTACTTTGGTGAAAACCAAAATGAATGGGATCCCATTTTCTCCTAACCAGCGCATGAATTCCAGATCTATCTTTTGCGGATCATGTCTTGAATCGATGAGTAGAAAAACCAGCGCCAAATTTTTGCGCTCCAGCAAATAATGATCGATCATCTTTTTCCATTTGGCCTTGGCGGTCTTACTAACCTGCGCCCATCCATATCCTGGCAAATCCACCAAATACCATTGATCGTCGATCAGGAAATGATTGATCAACTGGGTTTTTCCCGGTTTCCCTGAGGTTTTTGCCAGCTTTTTGTTGCCTGTGATGTGATTGATCAGTGAAGATTTGCCCACATTGGACCGGCCGATGAAGGCGTATTCCGGAATTTTTGGTGCGGGACATTCTTCAATTTTGGAGCTACTCTTCTCAAAGACAGCCGTTTTCACAGGATTCATAAGGCAAAATTAGAGGAAATTGTGATCGATTGAGAGGAATATTCTTAACCTATGCACAGGGCTTTAGGTTAATCCGTAATATTGCATGAATTATGGAGATAGTGCCTTACAAGGAGCAGACCGCAGGGAAGAAAGAGCAAGTCGCACAAATGTTCAACAACATCAGCAAGCGATATGACTTTCTAAATCATTTTCTCAGCCTGGGGATAGACATCATGTGGCGAAAAAAAGCCATCAGGATGCTCAAAGAAGACCAACCGAAACAAATCCTGGACATTGCCACCGGGACTGGTGATTTTGCCATCGAAGCACTCGCATTGAATCCCGACAAAGTCATTGGCGTGGATATTTCAGAAGGCATGCTGGAGGTAGGCCGGAAGAAGATGAAAGAAAAGAAATACGACGATCGTATTGAATTACATTCAGGGGATTCGGAAGGATTGTTGTTTGATGACAATAAGTTCGACGCTGTGATCGTTGCTTTTGGAGTAAGGAATTTTGAGAACCTGGAAAAAGGATTGGCAGATATGTACAGGGTGTTAAAACCCGGTGGGAAAGTTGTGGTACTGGAGTTTTCAAGGCCAACAATGTTCCCTTTCAAGCAGCTCTATCAATTCTATTTTAAATATATTTTGCCGTTGGTAGGAAGATTAATTTCCAAAGACCAGGCGGCTTATACATATTTGCCTGATTCTGTTCGCAATTTTCCGGATGGTAAAGACTTTTTGAACATCTTAGACAGAATAGGATTTTTAAAGACCCAATGCAGACCCCTTACCCTAGGTATAAGTTCCATTTACGTTGGCTCAAAATAAGTATAGCAGCACTCGTTCTGCTGGCGGCTGTACCTTCCTGGGGACAATCGTCTTCCGGGCGTACCGAAAATCTGATCCATTACGATGAAGAATTCATTCACTATGGATTTGCTTTTGGCGGCCATGCTTCGAGATACGTATTTAAGTACAACGATGCCTTTGTAAGTCCCTCATTTGACTCACTGCATTCCATTGCCAATCGGGCTCTGGGAGGATTTAAAGTGGGATTTGTAGTCAATTTCCACCTCTATCAATACCTTGATCTCAGAATATTACCTACTTTCGGATTATACGAGAACGAACTACAATACAGGTTCACAAATGGCACGACATTCGCTTTATTCAAGGACGCCACCTACTTCGAATTACCCATCGTCCTTAAGTACAAAAGTGTCCGTCGGAAAAATCACGCATTATATGTTGTTGGTGGTATTAGTCCTTCACTGGAAGCCGCAGCTCGTGGCGATGAAGTAGCCGACGTGGAAACACTGGAAACAAGGAACTGGAACTTTGCCATAGAGACTGGAATCGGATTCGACATTTACTTTCCACTTTTTAAGTTTTCACCGGAAATCCGGTACTCCTGGGGATTGAGAAACTTACTTCAGCCGGAGAAAAATGATTTCAACGCCGCAATAGACAAATTGGTACAGCATAATTTCACGTTTTTCATCACTTTTGAGGGCGGACCCAGTTACCTCAAAAAGAGAAGACTCAGAAGATGATGAACCAAAAACCGATTGCCTTTATCACCGGCGCCACCAGTGGCATTGGCGAAGCCACGGCAAGATTACTCGCACCAAGTCACCGATTGATCATTTGTGGGCGTCGTTCGGAACGACTGGCTCAGGTTGCTGAAGCGTTATCTTCGGATACTGCCGTTTACCAACTGGAATTCGATGTGCGTGATCAGAAAATTGTGTCGGAAAAAATAGCTGCTTTACCAAATGCCTGGCAAGCCATTGATGTCCTGATCAATAACGCCGGGAATGCCCATGGTCTGGACCCATTTCATGAGGCCTCTGTCGCTGACTGGGATGCAATGATCGATATCAATGTCAAAGGATTGCTCTACGTAAGTAATGCCATTACTCCGGGTATGGTGGCACGAGAAAAAGGCCATATCATCAACATTGGTTCTATTGCCGGTATCGAGGTTTATCCCAAGGGACATGTTTACTGCGCGTCAAAATTTGCCGTAGATGCCATAACGCAGGGTATGCGACAAGACCTTAACCCTTATGGAATCAGGGTAACAGAAATCAAACCCGGACTGGTGGAGACTGAATTTTCTGAAGTGCGATTCAAAGGAGATTCGGAACGCGCATCCCAGGTATACAAAGGGTTTGAGCCACTGACCGCTAATGACGTGGCGGACACAATCCGATACGCAGTGCTTGCCCCAGCGCACGTGACCATCGCCGACTTAACGATTTTACCCACAGCACAAGCCAGTGCCACGATTGTAAAAAAGCAATAATCACCCCTACATGAGCCAACATATACTAATCCTGGGAGCAGGCCGCTCAGCCTCTTCACTGATCCAATACTTGCATAGACAATCAATTTCAGAAGGATGGACCATCACTCTGTGTGAGAAAAGCCCTGAAATCGGGAAGCAGCGTGAGGCTGAATTTCCTGGTATTCAATTGAAAGATTTTGACGTTCTCAATGATGAAGAAGCTAATCCTGCATTTGCAGAAGCGGATTTGGTGATATCCATGCTTCCGGCTTCTATGCACATCCACGCGGCAAAAAGGTGTGCGGCACTAGGCATTCATATGATTACGGCCTCTTATCTCACCGAAGAGATTGAAGCCTTGTCAGATGAATTTGCAGATAAAGGAAAGCTACTATTGATGGAAATGGGATTGGACCCTGGGATTGATCATATGTCCGCCATGAAGGTTTTGGATACCATCAAAAAGGAAGGACATGAACTGACCGGGTTCGAAACATTTACCGGCGGGTTACTGGCAGACAATACAGAGAACGATAATCCGTGGCAGTATAAATTCACCTGGAATCCTCGTAATGTGGTGATGGCGGGGACGGGCAATGTAAAGTTCGTGCAGGAAGGCCGATACAAATACATTCCGTATCAAAAGCTATTCAGTAGAACGGAAGTCATTCACATTCCCGGGCATGGCTACTTCGAAGGGTACGCTAATCGCGATTCCTTAAAATACCTCGATCTCTATGATCTCCGGGGTATCAAAACCTTGTACAGGGGGACCTTAAGAAGACTGGGCTTTTGCAAAACCTGGGATATTTTTGTTCAACTGGGTGCCACGGATGATACTTATGAAATGGAAGATGTGGCCCAAATGACGCATCGTCAATTTATTAATTCTTTTCTCTCCTACAATCCACACGATTCTGTAGAATTAAAACTGGCTCACTATTTGAATCTCGGGCTGGAATCAGAGGAAATGTATCGCCTCAAGTGGCTGGATCTGTTCAGTGATGAGTTGATAGGAATAGAAAAAGGCACACCCGCACAGATCCTGGAACACATCCTCAAAAAGAAGTGGACCATCGATGAGTCAGATCTCGATATGATAGTGATGTGGCATAAGTTTGATTACATCGAAAACGGTAGACCTAAGCAAATTCAATCCCACATGGTCGCTACCGGTGAAGACCAGGTAAATACGGCTATGAGTAAAACGGTGGGGTTACCCATGGCAATAGCTGCTAAGATGCTATTGAAAGGTGAACTCAAACTTACAGGCACTCAAATTCCAACCCAATCAGAAATCTACGAACCCGTGTTGGCCGAACTACAGGAACTTGGGTTTGATTTTCAGGAGAGGGAAACGAAATCGTAAGGAATTGCATCGGCTGTGTCCTCACAGTCGGTTTCGCCAATTCCGGATTGTGGCAATGATGAGGAAGGTCATGATTAATCTTCCTCTGGTTTAATCTTGACACGAAAACTACCGGAGGTTGTCAAGGCGCCATCTTTGATTTTGAGAGCCCGAATGTTCAGGTTTGCTCCACCGCCAATACCAATATCCTGTACTCCATTTACGGCGATAATTGCGGGTACACCGTTAAACTTATGCCATACGTTGCCATAAAGCGTACGTGCACTATGTGCCGTCCCATAAACCCGCAAGTTAGCTTGTTCGGTTTCCTCTTCCCGTTCCAGGCTGTCCTTCACATTGTTTTCTGCGAGCGTTGCCAGGCTATTATGTTTTGGACTGAAAATTTCGCTCTCTCTGTATTCATCTGCAGATAAGCCGTACAATTCTGCCTCCTCCTCAACCTCCGCATCGGTCTTATCACGTCCCATCTTAGCTATAATGTTGTTTACATCGAAATCATCCGCCCCATCATTTAGACCTCCAAACGCGAAGTGATGGCAGATCGTATTTGTCAATCCATTACTAACTTCCGTATAGTAGATAGTGACTTCTTGTCCGCCCTTAACCAGGTTTTTCAAATCAGTGATCCTTGCATAGATATGCCCCCATATCGCTACAGATTTATCCTCATTGATGGCATTGGAGATCTCGAAAGTATCACCACTGAGCGTGGTTTCTACTCTTTGAAGCACAGAATGATGATGCTCATCAACCTGAACCAATGGCTTTTGATGGCCGTTCACCACCTCTTGAAGTCGGGCCAGTTGACGTACTCGCGTGCTGGAATTGATACGATTTTGCAGCATCAGATCAGAAAGATCCGTGTTTGATGGGGACTGTCCTTCTGCACCAGATGCCACCGGCATTGTTTCTTTGGAAGAGGTGAGTCCAGACAGTTTCATGAAATAAAGATAAACATCCTAAACATTCTTAGCCGCGCATGTAATGTATTACCATCGTTGAGATATTAATAGATCAAATCGAAAAGACATTAAACCGAGGAAATCCTTTGATCAATTTTGACACAAGTATTAGGTCTTTGTACAGACTTTGGTGTTCTTTTTATGTAACTCAAATACACATGACCTAACTTTATTCAATAATCATACAACCAATGGGAAATTCTAACGACACAGTAATTCCAAAGAGTCTTAATGTCTTACAATTCAAAGCGGAAAGAATTGTAAGTGGTCTTCACACAGCACATTGTACTGATGCACTGGCGCATGCCAAACAAGCACATGCTTCCGAAATTATCATTCCAAATCATCTTCAACAGTTTGAAGAGGAAATCACAAGAAACACCTACAATGTTTATGTTCAGGCTTATTTACCACAGCTTGAAAATGATTTTCCAGCACCTCTTATCAATATTCTTCCGGATATCACCCCGGTAGAGACGGAAGTAAATATTGAAACGGATGTAAAAACAGCATTAGCCGCCAGAGAAATTCAGATCGTTTACGTTTCTAGATTTGAAAACATACCCCCTTTCAGTCTTTGGTCATTTTTTATCCAATACAGCATTTCTGAAGAGAACTCTGTTCCATTGATCAAGATCGCTTTAAGAAATACCGATCCTGAAACCACCAGAGGTACTGTAACTACAGTAGAAGACACGGATGATGGCAACTCATGATCCGGTTACTAATCTGTGTATTATCATCAATACTTCTCTTCTTTGGTTCATCAGCTCGTCAATATACTACTGACAGCTCGAAAGGATTAACCTTAAACGTTAGGGAAATTTTATCCAATTGTAGTACGCTGTTCGAGTCTGAAGAAGCTGGAAATTGCGAAAAAGTCGCGCAATTTTTATCTCAGTACGAAAGCCGAAATTTAAAGAAGGCTTTGAACACTATAAACCAACTTTTAAGGGATGGAGGTTTAAGTTCAGATCTTAGCTATTTGCTAAAGATGATGGAAGCAAGGATTTTTACTTTAATTGATTTAAAAGTTGAATCTACCAGGCAATACGAATGGCTATATTTAGAGTTAAAAAACCAAAAGGATTGGAAGTGGTTTACCGAACGAATATCTGAGAAGCTCGCAGACTTATATCTGGAAGAATTAGAAATACCGGCAGCTATATCATTTTACATGATAGCTATTGATTCTAACGCCCTATCATTCCATCCTAAATACCAGGCTCGGATATTTCAAAACTTAGGAATCGCCTACCTCCACCTTAAAAAATTCGATAGCGCTTCTTACTTCTTAAATCAAAGTATAAGGGTAAAAGAGAAGGCAAAAGACACCCTGGGGCTCGCCATCTCTTATATGGATGTAGCCAACGTATACTACAACCAATACCTCGACGATCAGGCCATTCCATTGTTCATCAAAGGTCTGGAGTTTGCCAAACTGGCGGGTGATCCGAAAGTGCTTCGCAATGCCAACCTCAACATGGCCGTGGTGGAAGAAAACCGCGGAGATTTGAAAGCAGCATTAACCTATCGAAAGGAGTACGAAAAGATTCAGAAAGAACTTTGGGACCGGGATAAGGTGTGGGAATTGGCAGAACAGGAAAAGGAATTTGAAGTCAGTTTAAGGGAAAAAGAGATCGCTCTGCAACAAGCCGAGATACGGTCCAAATCCTGGCAAAGGAATACTGCATTTGTTTTTGGACTGGTGGCCGTCATTGTATTAACACTCACTGGCTATGCCTATCGACGGATCAGGCAAGCAAACCTGACCATTGCCGATCAAAACCAGGAGTTGAGTCAACTGAATGCGACCAAGAATCGGCTTTTCTCCATTGTCTCTCATGACCTGAAATCACCTGTTTTGGCCCTTCAAAGCTCCCAGCAAAGGCTTGCCGCCGGGATTGAAAATCAACCCAAAGAACAGATCAAAGAAGCCCTTGAAGCCAATGCACAATCTGCAGCAGCCACCTATCGCCTGCTCAATAACCTACTACACTGGTCACTGGAACAGTCCGATCAATTATCCTTCTCACCAGAGCCTATCAGCTTAAGTCGGTTGGTTGACCAGGTTGTGTATGACTATCACGCACCATTCCAACAGAAGCAAATCCAACTGATCAACGACGTAAGTCAAACTTCTATCATGGTCATAGTGGATCTCAATTTGATGAAGACCGTACTTAGGAATGTATTAGATAATGCCGTCAAGTTCACTCCCGAACAAGGCAGCATTCGGATCAGCGTTTCAGAGAGTGAGCAAGTCACTTTAAAAATTAGTGATTCAGGTCCCGGTATTGCTCCAAATAACCTGAAGGTTTTACAATCTGGCATTAACGGAAAGAACCATTTCCAATCGGAAACCGGAACGGGTCTTGGCCTGGTTTTGAGTCAATCAATTCTCAAAAAGCATGGAGGTCATCTAACGGTTACCAGTGAGTTGAATTCAGGAACACAAGTACAAGTATATTTGCCTACCAGCATTTAGGTATGGCAAAAGTTAGGTTATTGATCATTGAAGATGAACGAGCAGAGGCACTGGAGTTACAGGAAAGCCTCACGCACCTGGGGTATGAAATTACGGGTATCGCTCCCAACTTAAAAGAAGCCCTAGGTTTATTCTATTCACAAAGCCCGGACCTGGTTTTGATCGACATTTATCTGGATGGGAAACCCGATGGGCTCAAATTTGCACAAACGCTCAATGACAACCCTCAAACTAAAAAACCTTTTATTTTCCTGACCAAGGCATCCGACAAGATCACTTTCGATAAGGCTCGCGAAACGCAGCCCGACAGCTATCTACTTAAGCCATTCAACCCTTTGGAAGTGCAGTATGCCATTGAATTGGCCATCGAAAAACATTATGGTGGTGGTGGGGCTTTTACCACAAAGAATGAACTGGCCATTGAAGGTGATCATGATTTTTTCATCAAAAAAGGAAATGTCTTGCACCGGGTCTCTACCTCGGACATCTACTTCGTAGAAGTAGACGGAAAATACAGTCAACTAACAACTGCCAGTGACTCTTATCTGGTACAATGGTCTTTGAAGCATGTCATTGACAAAATCAACCGTAGTGATTTCATTCGGGTTCACCGAAATTATGCCATCAACACCCAGATGATCAGTAAGGTGCATTTGAAAGACCAGCAACTGGTTCTCAAAAATGAAAAGACCATCCCTATCAGTCAGAATTTCAAAGAGAACCTGACAAAAAGGATGGATATATTGAGATAAACCCTGCTTACACGCTTGCAGTTACGGATCGGCATTTGGAAACGGATCGAGTAGATCGAATCGCTTAAACGCGGTAATTTAAAGTCACGCGCCTAAGACGCGCGACTGAGGAAAAGAAAAAATCCCAAAACGCAATTGCGAATCAATCAATTACGCTTTGATCCTGCTTTTCTTCGAATAGTAATTGATCCATGGTTTGGATCATATCCGGCGGCAATTGCATGTCAATCATTTTTCGTTTGACCAGCATCAGATTTGTAATGCTTTTATTTTTTACCCTCTCAAGCTCTTCCCGAAACTGCATTTGTGTCTTCTCTTCTTTTAGTTCCTGAACTTCACGAGCATCACCTTTAAACAGAGAGTCAATCGTATCTACCAGTTTATTGAGTACGCGATAAACCAAATTCGCCGAAAAGCCACCTAGTAGCGACAATACGGGTTTCATGAGATGAGACAAAGACCCCAAAGCGGCAGCACTTTCCAACTCCGGTTGGATAAACCCTACCAGCAATTCGGACAACAGTAGACCCGACACAATTCCTAGCACATACCCCGCCCAATAGGAAAAGCTATAGGAAGCGTCAAAGGTCCCATCTGCCATATAAGAGTTCATTTTGAACAAGGCATAAAAAGATGCCCCTACGCTTGCGGCGGAGATCAGAAAGGCAATCTTCAATAGTTGCTCCAGGTTATCTCCTCCCAATAATCCATGTTGCATGGACTCAGCATTGACCTGGGGCATCAGGCTGATACTCACAAATGCTATCAGCGACAAAATAGCCACCAACATGAATTGCTGGATGATGGGCAATGGGCCTAGGAACCAGAGTTTGGAAGATCCTTTCTTATTACGCTCCAGTAAGAGCACGGTACGAGGATCTGTGGGTTTTATCACCCCGATCAGGTAATTATACAAATACATGATGGTATCCATGACTTCAGCGCCAGTGTGCTTTTCCCGGAACTTTCTCTCGATTTCCTCTAGTAACACAAGCTTGTTATTATCCAAAGGTTTTCCTTCACGGAGACAGTAATTAATGATCAGTCGACATTCCCAGGTCAGCTTCCTGGCAAATACTTCCTGATCTTTTTCAAAAGACCTGGATTCAAATTCCTGTAAGCGAAGACTGGGGGTCATGTGTTCCTCTTTGACCTCCTCAGGTATAGTAGATTCTTTTAACGAGTTCATCATTGCTTATTTAAAGTAGCGAACGAAAGACGCATGCCTGAAGTCCGTGTTCATACTGCGATTATCAACAACCGAAACTATTCGAGAATCCGGCCGCGATTCCCGAAAAGGTCACAAGACATATAAAAATGAGTATGAAGCAAGATTTCATAGGAATAAACCCCTTTTAAGAAGCAAATACCTCGATTTCAATCGAGACCCCTCGCTTATGGATAAGATCGTGGCACTTATACCCACAATCGTAGCACTCATGCCAAAAACCCACATACGAGTTTTTTCTAACGCTACTTTCGACTCAACGCTTCAACAAAAAAGTTTCGACAACACTAAACGTTTTGAAAGTGAATACACCCGTTTTACAATTCCTCGAATATCAACAGCCTGCAGTTAAACCAGGTGACTATCAGGTCAACGCTCGGCAAACAGTTAATATCAAGGGCAAGAAAACCTTCCATGCCCGTCAGCTCAACCTGGCCATCCTTGGAGAACGATTCACTCTCGCACCAAATAATATTCATGGGGTATTCCCCCCGGAAGGCAGCATGATCCGGAATGATGGTACTATCCCGCATTTGGTATTAAACAAAAGCACGCTACCCTGGGAACGAAATGCTTACGGACAACAACCCTGGTTAATGTTGTTGATGATTGACGAGGAGCAGCATAAGCTGGTTAGAAAACAGAACATCAAACTGAAACAATTGGTCGAAGAAAGCCAGGATCTTTCTAAGCCGGTTTTTCCAACGCTCTATTTCAAAGGAAGTGCGCCAGCTGGGGACACATCGTTTGTGGAATTGGAAACAGGTCAAAAACCAGAGGATCAACTGACCATCATCGACATTCAAAGAAACTTATTGGAATCACTTCTGCCAACAGGCGAAGAACTTGGTTATCTATCTCACGTTCGTAGGCGATTTGAAGAGGGAAAAGAAGATAAAAGCACCCTGGAAAGAGCCGTTATCGTCGGTAACAGACTACCCAAAACCGGCAATAGTTATACCGTTTACCTGGTTTCCGCGGAAAAGAGGTACCTGGGCTCAGGTCGGTTCAATTTCGGAAACGCCGGACCAAAAGACGATATCCGCCTGGTCTCTCTCAAAAATTGGAGTTTTTCATGCTTCGAACATGAAAACAGTTTTGAAGAACTGGCCCGCGCCATCGGTTCTGGTGTTATTAAATGGACTCCTTCAGGCGGCCAAACGCCTTCCAATTCTACCCATACTCTTCTGACCAATGGCCGAATGCCATTGCCACATCAATTGCGCAATGCAGACCGGTCATACTCATGGTACCATGGCCCTTTGGTTCCTCAACATAGCTCCTGCCACTTCCAACAAGACAGTGATTTGCCAAATTTCCCGGATGATCTCACTCAGTTCAATACCGACACAGGCATGCTGGAAGCCGGATATGCTGCTGCATTTCAGCTTGGAAGGACATTGGCTTTACAAGACGGGGCCTTTTCTACACTGCTTCAGGCCTGGAAAGAACAATACAATCAAAAAGTTTTAGCCAAATTAGAAGCAGGCAATCACCAAAACATTATTGCCACTTCGGAGGAAACAGCCCTTCCTCCCATACCGGATGAATGTCTAAAGACCTTTCATGAATGGAACTTATTGCATGAAGTCCCCTTTCGGTATCTGATTCCTGCTTCTGTGGTGCTGCCAGAAGAATCAATCCGTATGTTTCACATCGATGAGCAATGGATGGCCTGCTTGTTATATGGGGCATTTAGTTTGGGAAGTCGCCTCCGGACTACCCTATTTAGCGTGCCCGATCCAAAGAAAGAATTCAGAGGCACCCTGGCAGAGGTTAAAGCCTTTTTCAATGCTCATGCTCAAATTTCTCTTGCTAGCGGTACCTCACTTACTGAAATAAGAAAAGGCAAAGAATGGCTGATCCACAGCACAAACAAAGTGTTCACCATTCATCGACGAGGAAAAACACTCTACTTCAACGATGGCAAACTCGAATGGCAGTGCTTTAGTCAGTTACTCCCCTATCAAAAAAGATCCGGATTCATTCTTCGGTCCGAATTGGTAATCAACTATCCTGATCTCCAGGTGGACGGTTTCAAACAAAAAATTGATACGCTGGGGCGGATCAGGAAAGACCAGATCCCTCTCGACGAAATCCGTTTGGAAAAAATAGGGGATGATGTAATGCTGGGGATATTCGATGGAGAGGTCAATACACTCGAACTCTACCTGAAAGCTGAAGGACTTCAATTTGGTCTGGAAAGTGAGGATCACAAATTGGTGAAAGAGCTTCGTACGGAGTACTTGTTCAACTCTCTCAGCAATCGATTAGGTGGAAAAGTCACCATAAACCTTGCGCAATTACAGGCGGATATTGCTGAAAATCTTTTAGATCAATGTCAAAACCCTCAGGGGAAAGGCAGCAAGTTTGAATTCCCGGTGACGCTCAGAAACGCGGATAACCGTACGCTGGACATCACGGATCTGGTCAACACATTTGGCCATTTATATCAGCAAGTGGCTCAGCACATGATCGGCAATAACACCGATCCTTTGCCACCTACCATTACACAAATCAACGCTGCACAGCTTGGCATGAACCTTCTGGAAGGCAGCGAAAAAGTACGATTCTCCATTTCATAATCTTTCACAAATGAGTCAATTGTTAGCTGTACCCGTCCAATTAGATGCACTTTACGTATCTGGAGCCGAAATGGGAGTAGTCGGCCCCAACATGGATTTCCCATCCATGCCCTATTTCGACCCAGCTCATAAACATGAGATCAATGCCGATCGCCCCTATTTAAGCGAAGCGTTGGCCAACCAAACTTTCCACAATAAAAACCTGAGACTGGGCCATGGAATTCATTTACATTGGGCACTTCCCGATGCCCTGACACATGGAGATGCACAACTCAATTTCCCTCAAGTACCTGATCGATGGGTAGTTACCCGATGGCGCGGCGATAAACAAGAACGCTGCTGGGTAGTAGAAAGCAATTACCTGTATCCTCCTGAAATCAATAAAAAGGGTTCTGCAATAAGCATTCCCTCCCTTTCGCTGAACTGGCAAAATAAGAGTGATCTGCTCAAATACTCAGAAGGGAACTTTGAATACCCTGCCGTGCTCTTTCCCGACGTAATTCGGACCAAACTCAATTTGGCCACCGAGGCGATCTGGAAACCTGAAAGTGAGCAACAAGTACGAACCATTTTTGACGATGAGACGATACCGGAATTAGCCAAACAGATCTTCATCAGCATTCTGGAATCACCTCTTCATCGATCCGGGCAACCGTATCGATATATGGGCAGGAAAATGCCGCTTGAAGCCTGGCAACCAGAGTTTCCTGATACAGAGTACTATCCTTCACTGACCGCTACCGGGTACGGAGACCCCTCTTTTGCTGCATTTTATCCCAACTGTTTCAGTGTCTTCGGTTTGCATGATCCCAATCCGGGAGAACTCCTCGATGGGTTGCGCTATGAAGTCCTCGGATGGTATGCCAATCCCGAAAAAGACATCATTGCCGAACTAGCCAAAACTTCAGAAAACCATGCCAATACCCTTAAGGAAAAATTTGACTGGATCATCGACGCAGATGCATCTCCAGATCGTCTGGTCTGTTATGCAGGCATCCGGTTTATGGGAAATGGCTCAACCGTTCCGACAGTTCCGGATGTATCTGTAACCGTTGCAGAAACTCCGGGAGGTGCACTCTCGGCCTTTCTTTCTCAAAAACTAACGGCAGATGAAGTTCAGCAAGGCCTCATCGAAGACCAGTTGGATGCCCTTCAAATGTCATTCCAGCTGGAGGATCGGACCCTGGACAAACTAGCAAGATTTAACGAGTTGAAACATGAAAGTGGGTTTCAAGCGCAGCCTGGAGAACAGAAGTGGACTTACCGCCGGGAAGTTCCTAATGAGGATCAATTGGGGGAAAATGGACAACAAATTCCCGATTTATCGGATAAGATTGCCACACTTATTCAGGAATTGAATGAGTTACAACAGGCCTACGACCAGTCGTGGGAAATCATTGAAGATTTGCGTCAGCAATTATTTGCGGACTGGTACAAATACATGATCTGCATTTACCCACCGGATGGCAACATCAGAAACTACCCCGATCCGGACCTTGTCAAACACTTCATTGAAAAGTCGTCCTTAAGCCCATTGGACGAAAAGATCCAGCATACAGGCAAAATCGAAGGAATGATCCGGGATAAGCGTCATGACACGGAGGAAGGGGATATATCGGGTATACAACTGGCGGACAATACCAGCACTACCTCTTTGGCAGGACAGATTGCTCAAAAGGTAGATCAAATTGTGAAACTCATTGAACAAGAAGAAAATGAGTTAAACACGAAAAATGCTGGCACCCTTCCTCCTATCAATTATCATCTGGTCCAGATACCAGGTCCGAGGTTCTGGCGCCCCAATGATCCTGTGGTTTTGATTGAAGGCGAGGATGCTTCCGCAAGGCACGGTTTGGATGGAGCGCTAGAAGGAGACATCTGCGATTTACAGGAAACTGCTTTTCAAAATCAAAGTGATATTCAGCAAATTGTTCATTGGATACATGAACTTTTAGACGGAACGCGCTCCCAGCAGTTAAAAACCTGGAAAACACAGGCATGGAATCCTTTCCTGCTGGAATGGCAGGTACAACTTTTCCCGACAGGAAATCGAGGCAATCAGGATGGCAGCACAAAATATGCCACCCAATTCATTACGGAAAATTATGAAGCACCGATTCTCAATCCTGATCTGGATCTGATTCCGGGAAAAGGGAAGCTAGCTCCCGGCGGCATGATCTACAGTGGCAGCAGCATCCTTACTCATCAGGCCGTTTCCCAACTTACCAAAAACATAGAGCATGAGTTAATTGAAAGGCTTGGCATTTTCACATCCTCCGAAGCCATCAGTTTAGCAAACTATAAAGGTGATAAGTCATCCGAAAATCCTGTCTCCACAATGATACGGGCCTACGAAACATTAGCAAACACCAAGTCACTTTCACAGGCTCTCAATGGATTCAATGAAGCGTTGCTCATGCATAAAGTTACCCCGGAGTTCAATCTGGACGATCCTCAAAACTTCTTTGATTATCGACACTTTAGTCGGAGGACCATCGCAGATGCACTGGATGACCAACCTAAGCTAGCTCCTGCACCACAACAACAGTTCAACCCTGTCAGGTCCGGATGCATGAAATTGATCCAATTGCGGCTGGTCGATACGTTTGGACAAACAAGATCACTGACTACTGATCAACTAAAGAGGCCTCAAAGGATGAAAATTCCCAATACCGATAATCTGATCAAGATGTCTCCCCGACTGGCACAACCCACTCGTCTGAATTTCCGCTGGCTACAAGCCGATCAGGAAACAGGAGAATCACATGCGCATGCCTCCTCCACGCCTATCTGCGGTTGGCTCATGACTAACCTGGCCGAAAATAGCCTGATGGCTTATGATGCGACGGGACGAGCCCTGGGCTATTTCAAAGCAAACCAATGGGTTCAGGCAATTGATAGTGAGCTCGCCAAATCAATCGAGGAAGTTCAAAATCCTCATTTGAAAAGGGTTTTAAAATTCATCGAAAGTAGCATCATCAAAGAACCCGATTTCATTAAGCACTTCACCCATACGATTGAAGACGGGCTGGATAATATCCAGAAAGATGGGGCGCCAATCAGTGGGATGGCTCATTTGATCGGCAAGCCACTTGCCATTGTCCGGGCATCGGTGAATCTGGAATTACAGGGATTGCCGGCAGTCAATCAAGACTGGAATATCTTCCGTCGGGATCTGGCCAAAACTACACGGACCCATGATCGGTTCAACCATATTCAGTTCCCCGTTCGCCTGGGTGAATACGGGCAATTGAATGACGGATTGATCGGCTATTGGCTCGAAACGAAAAATGACCAAGGCGAGATCACATTTGCTCACGAGGAAAAGGGTACGGACGGACAACCAGTAATGAAAGAGGGCGCCCGATTTTACTCACCCCAAAGCGACTACATTGATACGGCCATTATCGAGTCACGTTTTGAGTCCATGGCTGATGGAGCCATCAATTTTTATCAGAGCCTTGCTGATGCTCCACAGCGGGTCACGATGCTGATGGATCCACAAGGTGTGGTTCATGCTACCGTGGGTATTCTTCCCAATAAATCAATTGATATCCCTCAACAATTGTACAAGGAGGCATTACAAAACATGGAGATCAGTTTTTTACAGGCTCCCATTATCACAACAAAAGATAAAATAAACCTGCCCATTGAACCACTGAAAGGCTATGACTGGTCCTGGGTAGAAAAACAGGGCAATGGAGAATGGCTGGAATTCTTTGATGAAAATCGATTACAGAAAACTGACTGGAATATTGCCGCCGGTAAAACATTCGGAAGTTCAGTTGCGGAACCACTTTGGCAACACCTGATTTCTTCCGGAATTGGGTGGCTGAAACCCATCGGGGGAGATGGAAGCATGTCGGAGACGGAAGCCATGGTCATCAATCAGGAAGACCGAAAATCGAATGAGTTCCGAGGGAATTTCCGAGGCATGGAAGAAGAGACCGAAAAAATCCTTGATGAAATCTCAATTGGTATCGACCCCCCTACCCTGGATGCCAATTATGTCCCTTCGCAGTTGCGTGAAGGCTGGCTGAAACTGAGAAAGAAAATTTAGTGACCATCGGAAGACAATCGATATTATGAGCACCAAAAACAAAAAATACCTGGCACTGATGGGCCAGGGATTCGAGCTGGATCTGAGTTTCAGTAAAAGCAATCGAACCAAACATTTCGCCACCCTGATCCGGGGTGATCAAGGCAAACCTTTCACCATCGATAAAGCCTTTATTGAGGGATTATCGAAGGAAATCGCCGATCTGATGCCTGACGATCTTTCCGTCGACATCAAAGGATTATTGTTAGGGTTCAGCAAGAATAAGACCGGCAACAAGTTGCTTGCTGGGGCCGCCATGGAAGCAGCCATAGATCTGTCCGGGCTTCCCCTGATTGGTGGCAAGATTCCGGAGGCTCAAAAAATAGCCATCAGGCATTTGCAATTGTTGCTATCGTCTAAAGACCGTCCGGAGGAAGAGCTAAAATCCATAAATGCCGCATTGCCGCCAAAAATCATCAAACTACCCACCAGGATGAATAAAGGCACCAATGTAGCGGGATTGATTCAGGTAGGAGAAGATATTTACCCCATCAACATCGGCACTCAACCCCAACCTACAAACGGTCAAACGGCTTCCGGTAGCGTTCAATCTGCCACGGTAAACACCAATGGCGAAAGTACAGATGTAGCTGAGATTCAGCCGGGCATCACGTTTTGGAAAAAATTGAATAAGAAGCTGGGACCGGTAATGTTCAAACGGATCGGCATTCGATTCTATGACTATCACCTGTATGTCCTCGCCGATACTGATATGAAGGCAGGGCCGTTGACTTTTTCCTTGATCGGATTAGGGGCCAAAACGCCTATTCAGAAATTTCAACCTTCATTTCATCTCGACGGACTGGGAGTTGACTATAACAAAAACAAGACCCGGATCAGTGGCGCACTCTTAAGGGACTCATCTGATGGTTCATTTTTAGGAACACTCATCGTTTCCACTCAAAAACTGAATATCGCGGCATTAGGCGCTTACCAAAATCTGAATGGGCAGGCATCATTCTTTGTATATGGTGTGCTCACACTTCCTGTAGCCGTAGGTCCTTCTTTTCTGCAGGTGGAAGGGATGAGTGTCGGATTCGGCTATAATCGATACCTAAGACTACCCGGACTCCACAACATTCATCAATTCCCCTTGGTGCAATCTGCCATGAATGGTCAGCAACCTGGGAATTCCGCATTGGACATACTCAATAACATTCGACATTTCATACCTGCCAGAACTGGAGAAATGTTTTTTGCCTTCGGATTGAAATTCAGTTCTTTCAAAATGATCAAGTCTTTCGCTTTGCTAACGCTTAGACTTGGTCAGAAGCCACGTGTGGACCTGATAGGAATGGCACGAATGGCCGTTCCAACCGGAGCCAAAAATCCCATTGTACAGGTAGAAGTAGCGTTACAGGCTTTCTATGACTTTGCCGAAAGTCGACTTCAGGTACAAGGCGGACTCACTCCTGCCTCTTACATCTTTTCCCGACAGTGTATGCTCACCGGTGGGTTTGCATTCGCTTCCTGGTTCTCAGGTCCTCATGCAGGAGACTTCATTTACACCATTGGTGGCTATCACCCATCATTTCGGGTACCTGCGCACTATCCAAAAGTACCTCGTGTTGGCTTTCATTGGCAACTGTTACCTCAGCTGAGTATCAAAGGGGGAATGTACTTCGCCCTGGTTCCTGGTGCGGTGATGGCCGGTGGGTCTTTGTCTGCGGTCTTCAAGATGTGGTTTTCTGTAGGATTTGATATTGGGATCTTCGGTGCTACCCTCTCGGGAATGGTCCATGCCTATTTCCTGGCCAACGCCAATTTCCTGATCTCATGGAAACCCTTTTTCTACAGCGGGAATATTGGTCTTCGTGTAGGTATCGGCGTGGTATTCCGTGGCCGGGCCTGGTTCAAAGTTTGGTTTGTCAAAATTTCGGTTGGCGTCAGTTTACGATTCAACTTAAGTCTTGGTGCAAGTCTAAGGATCTGGGGGCCTCCTTTCTCCGGAGTAGCTCGCGTGAATTGGAATGTAGTGTCCTTTGATATTGCTTTTGGCAGAAAAACACCGGATGTACGAGCATTGAACTGGACAGATTTTAGTAAAAGTTTCCTGCCCGGAAAAGAGGATATCTGCAATCTGAGTGTCACAGGGGGCTTGCTGAAAGATGTTGACGAGAACACTAAGGTCATAGATCCAACGACATTCGCCTTAAGTCTGGATACCGCTGTTCCGCTGAGTACCGCTAATAAAACCATGAAAGGCAAGGAATTTGGCATCTCTCCGATGGCCGTAAATCGGGTATCTGAATCTGACCTGCAGCTGGGGATCATAGATACGGACGAGGGTGACAAAGATGTAACAAAGGATTTCCTGATCGAACCCATTTACAAGAATGCTCCAGAAGCCCTGTGGGGTAAGAAAAACAAGACTAACCTTCAGTCCAAAGGATTGATGTCTGACCTCCTCATGGGCGTATCAGTAAAGCCGCTACCTAAAAAGCAACCCAAAGAAACTGAAAAAAAGCCCATAGGGGATTTCGCTTATGATGTAGAAGGAAGGCCGGAAGCCTGGAACTGGAGTCAGGGCTTGACTTATAAGCCTGTGGCCAATGATGGCTTTGTAAATAAACTGTCTGAGACCAAAACCCAAAGAATGGAAGTCATCCATGACCTGGGCTTAGATGCCTCTTATCTGGATTGGTCCCACACCGAAAAAGACACTTCCAGTGCCTTTCTCAAAGAACCTGTGCTGGTCTCTATGACCTCATGAAAATAGAATAAATGACTTTAAAAATACGATGATGAAAAATACTTTACTTGAATTGCCACTCGACGAAATGATCGATGGTAAGCTTATCGATATCGTGAAAGGAACACAAGCACCTGTCATCGAAGGTGCACCTAAAATTATTCCGGACGATCAATTTGGTAGCTGTCTGAGTCTTGATGGTGAAAAAGATGGATTGATCATCAACGACCCATTAGTCCACCACCAGGGAGATTTTTCCATGACACTCTGGTTTTTCTTGCCTTCTGATCAGAAGGGCAGCTATCAACTAGTGGGGAAAAATACGAACGGTTACTTGAAACCTGCTATCTGGGTCGTAAACAACGAACTGCATTACCGTATGCCCGGCGCTGACGGGTCACCTTATGAAGGTAAGCTGACTGAGATGGTAAAGCCGGGTAAATGGCAACATCTGGCATGGGTCAAACAAGGAACTCAAATGAGTTTTTTCATCAATACGGAAATGGCAGGATCGTTCCCCGCTCCGGCGCAGTTGGCTGTTGACAAAACCCTGCAATGGCCCATATCGGAACTCACACAACCTTACAGGGGGAAGTTGGCCTACCTGTGTTTCTTCGATGGTGCTTTAAGCGCTGCAGAAGTGCAGCAACACATGGCTAAAACACAAAATGCCACGTCTACCTTCAAGCAAGAATATCCCATTCGATTCCACTTTGAAGATGACGGGAACAGGAACACGTTCTACATTTCAGATGCCGCCATTGACAATCAATGCCATTGCGTATTGGAAAACATTGCGGATCAGCGTTTGATCATAAAACCTGGCACCGAAAAACCCGGTCAAGACCATTATCATTTCCAATTAAAATTCAAACCGCAGACTTTTTATGGGGAACAGGATAAATCATCCCTACAGGCCATTGACCTTCCCGCAGGCTGGCAAGCAAGCCCCTTGACGCTCAATCCTTACACTGGTCAGGCAAGCCTTTTCCTACTCTATACCGGTGATAAAGAGCTGACACTGGAAATGAATGAACAATTGACCTTCCCATTGCAGTATGATACGGCGGACGGTTCCGGTGGTGCAAGAGGTACACAGGTAGAATTATTATATCAGCAATTGGCGTTTCCGGATGAAACCGTCCTCGCGGGCAGTAACATCATCAGCACGGAAATCATAAATCAGCGGGGGAAACAACAAATTCCATTGCAGGTGGCCATCGTAGGTCCGAACAAAGTGCTGAACAATGCCAACGCGGATGTTGCTTCCCATCAATCCAGCTCAACTATTCGAATCAGAATCGCCAACAACCTGGCTCCTGACGTGCTTAAACCGGGAAGGAATCATATCCGCTTCCAGACCAATCAATTGAATACAACTCGCAATACACAATTCACGCTGTTGTTTGATGATCCGATTGGGAAAGTTTGGGATCTTGCCCTGAAAAATGAATTAAAAGCCATACAGGCACGATATCTCTTCCAAAAAAAGGGTCAGCCCGCCAACGATGTATGGATCGCGCTCAAAGATGAGTCCGGTGCCCAGGCCATGAGTCCGGTATTCAGTTTCAACGCTCCTGTTCCCGATATGGGTCCTGGAGATTACTTTGAAATCGAACTTAACAATATTCGTACTCACAGTGAATCTGGACTATCCAATCTTTATCTAAAATACGAAGATGTGCCCGGCTATTGGGACGGACAATTTGCCCTGCAGATAGAAAAAAGCCCATTGATCTATAAAGGCGGCAAAGTGGGTATTGGCACCTCCGATCCGATCTATGATCTGGAGGTCCACGGAAGTGTTCAAATGGGAGGGTTCAACCAACAAGAAGGAAGTCAGTGGCCACAGGTAACCTGGCTTCGTGATCCTCACAACCTCAGCAAATGGGATGAGGGGCTCATGAAAGCTGACAAGAACATTACACCGTTTAGACGAGGAGGATTTGGCATTCACATGCATGAATCCAGGGAGTTTGGGTTCTTATCAACCAACTGGAATCCCCTATTTTCTATTGCCGGCGGAACAGGAGATACCTATGTAAAAGGTAAAGTGGGCATTGGCACCAATGACCCAAAGCAAACGCTGGAAGTCAATGGAGGTGTCCATATGGGTGGCTTCACACAACAAGAAGGGAGTCAGTGGCCTAACATCACCTGGCTTCGTGATCCGAATAACCTAAGCAAATGGGATGAGGGGCTCATGAAGGTGGACAAAAACATTACACCATTTAGAAAAGGTGGATTCGCCATTCACATGCATGAGTCAAGGGAATTTGGTTTTTTCTCTACCGGTTGGCGGCCTCTCGCTTCTATTCAGGGAGGTACGGGTAATATGCATTTGAGAGGAAATCTAAGCATTGGTACTACCCGAACTACGAAAGCAACGGTAGAAATTGCTGCCTATTCGCTGAGCCCAATTAGAAGTTACGGGTACCTTACCAAGGCAGGAAAAACAGCGAATTACAACAATTCCGGCATGGTAAATGCACGCTATTCTCTATTTGCCAGTGAACGTATTGCCTGTGTTGAATTTAACGCACATTCTGATGCCCGAATCAAAACCATAGAAGGCCAGAGTGATCATCAATCGGACCTGGAAACACTCTCAAAAATTGAGATTACAAATTATCAGTACAAAGATCCCGTTTTGCATGGCAATAAAGCACAGAAGAAGGTAATTGGTCAACAAATCGCTGAAGTATACCCACAGGCAGTGTCAACCAACACCTCAGTCGTTCCAGACATCATGCAGCCAACAGAGGTCAAAGATGGCTGGGTAGCTTGTAAAACTAACCTTCAATCAGGTGAGCGTGTAAAAATCCTATTCGAGGAGGGCGAGGATACCATTTTTGAAATACTGGAAGTAACCGACTCAGGTTTCAGAATCACCACAGATCAAAGTGGGAAGGTATTGGTTTACGGTCGAGAAGTGGAAGATTTTCATGTCGTGGACTATGATGCCTTGTCCATGCTCAATATATCCGCCACCCAACAATTGCAAAAGATCATAGATAAACAGCAAGAGGTGATTGACAAGCAACAAGCAATGATTGAAGGGCTTACCAAACGGCTGGAGGCACTGGAGCAATAATTTCAATCAGTCTGATAAGCACTTAAAATCAAAAAAATTTATTCATGACTTCCCATGTCTCACTGAACTTACCGCTTGACGAGATGGTGAATGGCCGTCTCTACAACCATGCCAAACCAGAGGATCAGCCTCTCACTGAAGGAAATCCGAAAATCATTCCTGATGACCAATTTGGAAGTTGTCTGAGTTTAGATGGCAGTTCCGATGGTCTGACGTTGGTGAATCCACTGACTTCCGGGCATCAGGAATTCACTTTCACTTGCTGGATCCAGCCTCATGGTAATGTCGTAAACTATGATCTCATTGGCCAACAAGGCTCAGTAGATAAAGGACCTGCAATCTGGGTGGACAATGGAACTTTGCACGTTGAGCTGACGGATCCTGAAGATAAAGCCTACGAAGGACGAGTTGAAAACGTGATTAAGCCCGGCAAATGGCAACATCTGGCTTTGGTGAAACAAGGTACGCAAATGACCTTTTTCATGGACCAAACCTTGATTGGCACAAACCCAGCTCCAGAAAATTTCCAATCAGGAGGAACTCAGTTGTCCGTATCCAACACCTCTAGAAGATTCAGGGGTAAGCTTGCACATCTCTGCTGCTTTGATGGTGCACTGACTTCAGCCGAAATCCTGAAGCATATTGCAAAAACGCAAAATGCTACATCGACCTTCAAGTTGGAATATCCAGTCGCTTTTAACTTCTCAGATGATGGTGTTCGGAATTCATTTTTCATTTCAGAAAGTGCGGAGAGTAACCGATGCCAACTGACCCTTGAAAACATAGCTGGCCAGCGTTTGAGCATTACCTCTCCCGTAAGTTCTTCGGAAGAAAACGAAGCTCAGTTTCAGTTGAAGTTCAAACCACAGACCTTTCAGCGGGCCCTGGACAAAGATCATGATTTCATTAAGTTCGTCAACTTACCTGAAGGGTGGACAAGTAGCCCCGCTACAACAGACCACCATTCAGGTCAGGTCAGCCTCCATTTATCGTATGCAGGAACGCAGGATCAAGCGTGGGAAGCAGGAGAAGAATTGGTCTTCGATCTGGAATATGCCAGCGCAGATGGGACTGCCGGGACACGGGGCTCTAACGTAGAACTCATTTATCAAGGCCTTGTTTTTCCTGATACTACCGCGCTTGCCAATAGCAGGATTATCAGCGCCGAGATCATCAATCAGCGAGGCAAACAACAAATTCCATTGCATGCCGGGATTGTTGGTCCCAATAAAATATTGAATCATGTACATCTGGAGGACCAAACGCCCGACACATACTCTAACCTCACGATCAGGATCGTCAATGGGCTTGATGCTACAGATCCGGGAAAGAACCGGATAAGTTTCAACCATGACCCCATTGATCCCACGAAAAAAACGCGATTCACTTTACTTTTCGACGACCCGGTCGGACGGATCTGGGACCTGGCCAATATTGACGAATTGAAAGCCATTAAAGCTCAATTCAGATATCAAACATATGACCAAAAAACTGAAGGCGACTGGATTGACCTCACTTCTGAAGCTGGCGGTCAGGGAGTAAGTCCGGTTTTCACATTTATACCTCCAATAGCCAGTATGGCGCCCGGTGATTACTTCGAGATTAGGTTGAGTGACATACGAACAAGCGCTCCCTCCGGGTTGGCCAATATCTATCTGAAATACGAAGACATATCAGGTTACTGGGATGGCCAATTTGTTTTGCCGGTTGAAAAGACTCCCATGATCTTCAATGGGGGTAAGGTAGGCATGGGCACCACTGATCCTCAATCAGATTTGACCTTATTTAACAAAGACTTGTTAGTAGAAGGTGGTGAGGTCCGGATCAAAGAGAGTAATGTGACGTTCGATTCGGGAAAGGTCAGAATTAATGAAGGTGATATAACACTCGATTCCGGAAAAGTCATCTTACAAGCTGATCATAATCGCGATAAATTGCGATTGTCAGATGATCCGGGCACCAAAGCAGGCGAAGCCAGTTACACCCTGGGGACTGAACCCCTCCATAATACCTACGGCCCAGATAAAGACAGTCCTGATGTCATTGGACACAAGTTTTATGTGAGCAGTGATGAATCAGGAAATAACCTGGCAGCCCGGATTGGCAAAGGCGGTGAAAGTTCAGAAATAAAGAGAACTGAATCCTATTTCCATGGTGCCATAGGTATTGGTATACCTGACCCTACTGCAAAGATTGATGTAGGTGGAGATGTTCGAATCCGTGGTGGGCACATTCTGGATAATGACAACATCATCAGAATCGAGATGAAACCCAACCACCTTCACCTGAGAGACAGCAAGGGTGAAACCAAATTGAGCATTGATGAGCATGGTCAGATTGGTGTGGGAACGGAAGCACCTCAGGGTCTGGCTCATTTCAGGGGATCAGGCAACACGGATGATGGTGTCGTGGTGGTAGAAACTACTGAGGGTGGCTGGGGACCCCAATTGAAGCTCAAACAAGGAGGTGAAGATGGCCACGAATGGCAGTTGATTGCCAACGGTGATAAAAACGACGCGATAGGCCCTCCTGGTTCTTTCGGAATCTTTAACGCGGGAAGTGTCAATTCCAGGGGTCGATTGATCATCTCTAAGGAGGGATATGTAGGAATCGGCACAACTGAACCGAAGGCTCCTTTACACATCGGCTGGGGCAAAAAATTAGGCTATAGAGATTATTATTTTTTGAATTTAGGAGGAACTGGTCACAATGGAGGATACCATTCTACACATGTATCTATACATGCCAATGGTATCATAAAGGCCGGAGAATTCAGAGCTAATGCTCAAAGTATATCCTCCGATACCCGCATCAAATCAATTGATGGTAAAAGTAATGGCGAAAAAGACCTGGGCCTGCTCTCAAAAATTGAGGTCACCGATTATCATTTCAAAGATCAGGCCCAGTTTGGGGACAAACCTCAGAAAAAAGTAATCGGTCAACAGATAGCGGAAGTATACCCTCAGGCCGTTTCAACTAACCATGAGGTGATACCCGATATCATGAAACACGGAGAAATCCTAAATGGCTGGGTAACCTGTTCCCATGAGCTTAAGGTTGGGGAAGTGGTAAAAATCCTATTTGAAACTGACGAAGAAGACATCTTTGAAGTCCTGGAAATCTCCGGCACAAAATTCAAAATAGCCTCTGACCAACAGGGGAAAGTGCTGGTTTACGGCCGTGAGGTAGATGACTTCCTTGTGGTGGATTATGATGCCATTTCCATGCTCAACGTCTCAGCAACCCAGCAATTGCATAAGCTTTTGGAGCAACAACAAAATGTGATTGAGGGTCTGACCCAACAACTGCAGTCATTAGAGCAACAACTTGAAGCCGTCAAAAAAGAAATTTAAGAAATCAAAAATCATTTTCATGAGTCAATCCAATCCTTTCTATAAGCTTATTAAGGAACTCTCGGACATTTTCGGAGAGTGGGAAGATGTAATGGACACGGCCTATGAGCTGGAGCAGCTTCTCACAGATGGCATGAGTCAATTGGCCAACTTTGATTCTGCCTCGATCGCCGATGACGTGCAACAAGGCCTTAGCGAGATCAAAGAAAAGCTGGAAGATGCCAATTTGCTTGACGGACTTGGAGATCAAATACAAGAAGCCCTGAAGGACTTGAAAGATCAGGTCAATATTGATCTGGAAGCCCCCTTTGATGTTCCCGATATCGGCGACCTTTCGAACCTGAAAGAATTGATCGGTAAATACCTGCCTGATGTGCCGGGAGTGGACTTTGGCCCGATGACCGATGCCTTCACCAAACTCATGAACCTCATCGACCTTCCTGATATCGATGTAGCCCTACGAAAGACATCAGGGGGTAGCTATCCGGAAGGAATAGAAGCGGCCGCACAATCAGCGATGCAAGCCGCGATACCCCCTACAACACCCAGTAACATCAATACGGCTCAAACGGCCACAAACGGCACTTCAAATGCGGCAACAGGCACGCCTCCCAACAACGATTGGCTGCAAGCAATGATCCCCGATTGGAAAACTCACGAAGAAGCCATCGAGGGATTGATGACTAAGTTGGAAAGTGCCTTTGATGAACTGGCCATCATGGACCAGGTCCAGGCTTCCATGGACAAGTTGATGCCACAGATCGAGCAGCTGAAAACCGTAGCAGACATTACTCCCATCCTCACTACCCTGATCAAAGACGTAGGTAGTGAGGTAGCGCCTGCATTGAAGAAAGTGCTGGATATTTTCACCGAAGCGTTTGAAGACTTTAAAAAACTGTTAATCTCTTTAAAAGCCGCTAAACTTCCCAAAGACCTGAACGCCAACCAGTGGTACCAATTACTTACCTTCGGGGGCGGTAAAGAACCGGGCCTATTAACAATTCCTTGTCTCGTGTTAGCCCTCCCCTTATGCTTTATGAGCAAAGCTTTAACCGGCAAAAGACCTGAGCTAGGCGGGGTGTTTCAGAGTGAAGAATTGTATGGCACTAAGTTTGCCGTAGGTATAATGGAGATCTTGGTGAGCCTTCTTGGACTCGTTCAACAATTATATATAAACAAGAAGATAGATCAATTAAAGGACTCTATTTCTACCTTAGAAAAAACATCAAAGTATAAGAAAACACCAAACGACACACTAACTAAAGATAAACTTCGGAAAAGCATTGAAAAAAAGTTCGGTATTCAAATAATGCTTTGGTTCTCATCTTTGGTCATTCAAATCACTCTATTGGTTGTCATTATTAAATCAAGCAAGAAGTTATTTAACTCAACTGATAAAGGAGATAAGATTGTTGCAAAGTTCTTTGTCATTATGTTTCGCGTTATATCCGCTTTGTATGTTTTGATGAAACTCTTCTATGTATCGTTTATTGATGATGCGAAATACGCTGAACGACTCAATAGTGCCAAAAAGAATTACAGCTCGCCAGATTTTCTCATCCATTTTATTCTGACAGTAATATACATCGTGGAATATGCCATAGACACACCAAAAGAATTAACCGCCAAACTAAGGAGTTCATTTTTGGCTGTAAGACATTTCATCTTAGTCGTCGAAAACGGATTTAAAATGAAGCATACGAAAGTTCAGGAAAACGATTCAGATAAAGAAACACTCGAAACCATTAAGAAATGGTTCACAAGGTTTGGAGTATTTCAGAATGTTATCCAAATAACACGTGGATCCTTAATGTTAGCAAACATTACATCACCGCCAAAAATACATTGTATATCAGTAGCTAATGATAATTCCTATGTGAAGGTGACGTTTAGCGAAAATGTGGTGGGAACTCGATCAGATAAGTCTTTTAATACATCTGATTTCATTCTAACCATTAGTAATTTAACTGGGCTTCAAGTGACAGTCTCAAGCGTTGAAGGCAAGGCACAGGAAGAAATTACAATATATTTTTCAATCAGGACCGTTCAAAATAGTGTTCTCCATATACCAAATGGACAGGAATTACTTTCCGTGAACCTTCACAAAGGCAGAGTAAAAGATGAGGGAGGGAATGTCGCTAGCCCTAATCAAAGCAATAATGAAATCCTGTTGAATAATGAATCCAATTAAAAATAAGAGATAGGAGCGATCTCCATTGAAGTAAAACAAAACACATTTCAATTGTACTATAAGTCTATCCTTCTTATGCTAAATATTCAATCCATTTCAAACTACAACCAATTCTACCATGAGTCATCAAAATCCCTTTTATACCCTGATCGCTGAACTCTCGGATATTTTCGGAGAGTGGGACGATGTAATGGACACGGCCTATGAGCTGGAGCAGTTTCTCACAGATGGCATGAGTCAATTGGCCAACTTTGATTATGCCTCGATCGCCGATGACCTACAACAAGGCCTTAGCGAGATCAAAGAAAAGCTGGATGATGCCAATTTGCTTGACGGACTTGGAGATCAAATACAAGAAGCCCTGAAGGACTTGAAAGATCAGGTCAATATTGATCTGGAAGCCCCCTTTAATGTTCCCGATATCGGCGACCTTTCGAATCTGAAAGAATTGATCGGTAAATACCTGCCCGATGTGCCAGGAGTGGACTTTGGCCCGATGACCGATGCCATCACCAAACTCATGAACCTCATCGACCTTCCTGATATTAATGTAGCCCTACGAAAGACATCAGGGGGTAGCTATCCGGAAGGAATAGAAGCGGCCGCACAATCAGCGATGCAAGCCGCGATACCCCCTACAACACCCAGTAACATCAATACAGCTCAAACGGCCACAAACGGCACTTCAAATGCGGCAACGGGCACGCCTCCCAACAACGATTGGCTGCAAGCAATGATCCCCGATTGGAAAACTCACGAAGAAGCCATCGAGGGATTGATGACTAAGTTGGAAAGTGCCTTTGATGAACTGGCCATCATGGACCAGGTCCAGGCTTCAATGGACAAGTTGATGCCACAGATCGAGCAGCTGAAAACCGTAGCAGACATTACTCCCATCCTCACTACCCTAATCAAAGACGTAGGCAGTGAGGTAGCGCCTGCATTGAAGAAAGTGCTGGATATTTTTACCGAAGCGTTTGAAGACTTTAAAAAACTGTTAATCTCTTTAAAAGCCGCTAAACTTCCCAAAGACCTGAACGCCAACCAGTGGTACCAATTACTGACCTTCGGGGGCGGTAAAGAACCGGGTCTATTAACAATTCCTTGTCTCGTGTTAGCGCCCCCTTTGTGCTTCATGAGTAAAGCCCTGACCGGGAAAAGGCCTGAGTTGGGTGGGGTTTTTCAGGGGGAAGGAGAAAGGGATGATCTTGCAATTGCAGTTGGGGCAATGGAAATCATTGAGGGTTCTTTTAGCTTAATGCGATTGCAGTATACAGAATATCTTCAAAGACAGTTCAAAAGCACTAAAAAAGATTCCTTTAACGAGAGAAAAGAGTGGTGGCAGAAAAATAATTATGTCAACATCTTTTTCGATTTTATCGATTGGTCTATAGACCTCATAAAAGTTCTTAACGACTCTCTTTTTGCAGAAGAATTTCCAACCGGCAGAAAACTGGCCTTATGGATGTTTGAGTCCTTTTTATATGTTTTCACACCACCATGCGAAAAACTCGTAAGGATTTTAGATTCGAAAAGTAATCAGTGGAATGATTCACTCGATTACAAAGAAGAAAAAGATTTTTTCATTCTAAATTCAATAGTTGCTAAGCTTTTCATGAGCAACTTTTATATGGGAGACTTTTTTGTTGACAAACCTGAAGATGAAAGAAAGGTGGCCAGAACCTGGGTGTTGATCATAAGGTTGTTAAACGGATTTATAATTGATTACAAGGGCTTCATGACAGAAACCATATTAACGGCAGAAAAGCCCAAGTTGACCCTAAAACAAAGTGTTAAGGTTCTGACATTAAATATTTACCAGAATAAAGAAACAACTGATAAGTTTAAGTTCACATGGAATAGTAAAGATGGAAATGAATGGAAGAATGTGAATGTGAATGTGAATGTGAACCAAAACGCAATAGAGCTGACGAGCAATGATCCTGTTCAAGAATACAAAGTAAAATTTGTTGGTAAATTAAGAAGTACTCAATCAGTATTCACAGCATATGAATCGGTACCATTCAAGATTTTAAAGCTACCATCACAACCAGAGAAGTTAACATTTATATTCTCAAAAAATGGATCTATTACTCATCTGAGTGATATAGAAGGTAAGTTCGAATTGAATCCACCCCCTACTAGTCCTTCGGTTTATATAGAATTCCAGAAATTCATCGAACAAACTGGTAATTGGTCATTAAATGAACAAAAATATGAATTGAAACCATTTTCCTGGAAACAAGAGGGAAACGGACAAGGGGATAAAAGACTAAGCATTCAAACTTCTCAAATTGACACTGGATATAAAGTTGATATTCCTTCACTGGACTTATCAATGTCCACGAACTCTGGTAAGGATGCTCTTCTTACCGCGGATTTGAAGTCGCCGGAACTTCAAGAAAGTAACAAAAGTTTTAAATGGTATCAAGGTAATACCTCAATACCTTTACAAAATAAAAAGATCGAATATGAATGGAAAGAAAAACAAGATCTAATAGCTGAATTCCGTTATAAGGAAATACACATAAAACTTAAGGTCAAAGGCATCTCGATCCCAGAATTAATTGCACCCGAAAGTGAAAGTGAATCATTTCGAATAATTAAACATCAAAATGGGCAATGTTTCACGTGGAAAATCAATGATAAGCTGAATGATCAAATCAATAAAGACAGCTATCAACCTTCAGTTGCAGAATTCAATGAAGACAGTCTAAAAATAGAAATTTCTTTTAAGGATGAATTGGGAATTCAACACATTTTGAGCTGGTCAAGAAAGCCACCAATGGAAGCGTAAGACTCTATACCCAGTAAGCCTAATGAATCCAAGACCAAATTAAATAAACATGAATAAAGAGCTCCAAGTCCTTGCAAGGTCAATACTTAATTTAAAGACTTTGAAATGCGGACTGCAAATAACTCGCGGTGCGTTATTAATCAATACTACCATCACCCCTCCAAAAGTTGAATCGGTAACATACAATATAAAAGATCAGAAATTAGCGGTACCAATCGTCTTTTCTGGGTCGAAAACAATTAAAATATCTATTGTCTTTGACGAAGACCTAAGAGACATACCGGAGTTATCCATCAATTCTAGCGATGCATCCGTTACATCCTTGGGCAAAACCTCAATAAATAAAATCGATGGAAAGAGCTTCTACTTGGAATATTCCATTCCCAAAACCGGAAATGCTATGATGACTTTGGAATTGCATGGAGTAAAGGATGTTGCTGGAAATGAAATGATTGATAAGATTCCTAATGACCAGTTTGAAATAGATAATAAATCTCCTAGTATAGAATCTATAGGCATCAAAACTGGCACAACAACTTCTACCATTTTAGAAATTAAATTCAGTGAAGTAATTAATACTCCCAATGCTTCCGATTTCAGCGTGACAGGTACTACCGAAACCCTGACGCCCAATAATTATACCGTAGATAGTAATATTGTTAATGATGGTGGGGTTTCAAAAACTATGATTGAACTGGACCTGAAGCAAACGTTGGCAGCGGGTCAAACGATTACCATAGCAAATAGCAATATCACAGATCTCGCCGGGAATGCCATTGCTATCCCTACAGGGACTCAAAATCAAGTCACAATATAGTCCGGCATTTGAAACTTTTGAACATGAATCATGTCTCAAGGTGACTTGAAAGGTTCCCTCCCCATCGCCCACCTCGACTCTGGTATGGATGGAAATCATCCTTTGTTGAATGGAAAAATAGTCAGCTTCACAGAAATTGACCAGGATGGGTGCGTCTATCATGAAAATCAGGCTTATGACCTGGGGGAACATGGAACCATTACTGCTCAATTAATCATTGAGCAATGTCCTAATGTGATGTTCCATTCGGTGGCCATGCCTCGACAAGGGAAGGTTGTTTTAAATATCCTCAAAGGACTGTATGAATTGCTGGATAGTCCGGCTAAGATCGTTTGTCTGGCATTAGGCATACCTGCCCCAAGCCCCATTTTTCGTCCGCTGGTAGAAGCTTTTGAAAGGAAAGGCGTCTTGCTGGTAGCCGCTATCGGAAACAATGGCCCAGAAAAAGGTTTGGCACCCGCCTGCTACCCGGAAGTGGTGTCTGTGGGTGCCATGGATCGGCACGGTCAGGTAGCCTCCTTCTCGGCAACCTGGAAAAATGAACCTGATGTAATAGCTCCTGGGACTGGCATCAAATCCTACGCTTCTGACAGGCAATCACAGATCAGTCAAGGCACTTCTATGGCGGCCGCCCAGGTGGTGGGAGTCGCTGCTCAATTGTGGCGTGAATTCCCCGAAGCTTCTCATGCGGACATTCGGGAAGCTCTAAAGCAAAGCGCAAAAGCACACGCTCATCGCTTGATACAACCTGTTAAGGCCAGGGCATGGCTAGAGAGTCATGTTCCCCTGTCTATATCAGTGGACAATCTGCGTTGGGGCTGTGATTTGGTTTTCATTGACCCTCGATTTTCCTTACAATTCAATACTTGCCCTGATTGGGCAGCATTAGAAGCATTAATCATATTTCACTCCTCTGGTGATCCTAAGTCTGATTTTCAAAAACTAGAAAGTCAGTGTAATTCCAAAATTGAATTTTGGGAACCGGTAATTGATGCTCCAATCATTCATTTGAAAGCAGAAAAATCTTTTTTCAAATGCCTTCTTGATAGTGAAAAGCTTCGAATTTGCCACGCGGTGGATGCTGACATATTTTAAATGGTCAGTTTCGATAGCTTAATGAAACGCAGAGTTTTATAGGAGAAGTACTATCTTCCTGCCATGAACAAAATCGCACTGGTCACCGGAGCCAACAGAGGCATTGGTTTTGCTATCGCTAAATCACTGTTTGAAAAAGAGTACACGGTCATCCTGACCGCCAGAAGTGAGGCTTCAGGGCAAGATGCAATTCATAGACTCGGAAATCCTGATCAGCTTCACTTCCATGTTTTGGATGTAAGTGACCAGGCCAGTGTTGATCAAATCAAAGGTTACATTGAACAAAACTTCGGAAGATTGGACGTACTCATCAATAATGCGGGAATCAACTACGATACCTGGCAAAAGGCCGCCCCTGCCGACCTGGCTAATGTCCAGGAAACTTTAAACACCAATTTGATGGGACCCTGGCGCATGACCAATGCCTTTATTCCATTGATGAAAAAAGAAGGTTTCGGCAGAATTGTCAATGTATCTAGTGGCGCGGGAGCATTATCAGGCATGTCCGGAGGAACACCGGCTTATAGTATTTCAAAAGCCGCGCTAAACGTGCTGACGATCAAATTGGCCGCGGAATTACAAGGCAGCAACATTTTGGTAAATGCGGTTTGTCCCGGATGGGTAAGAACGGATATGGGTGGTGCAGGAGCTTCCAGAAGTCCCGAAAAAGGTGCAGAAACCATTGTCTGGGCAGCAGAACTTCCCGAAGGAGGACCCAATGGTCAGTTTTTCAGGGATAAGAAGGAGATCGCTTTTTGATCACTTGCGTGCTAAGAAAGTGACTTTAAGGACTGAAAAATCAATATTTCATCATTAATCTCGATCCCAACTAAACTTTTAGTCAGGTTTTCTTGTTTAATCCAAACTAAGAATTTAGTTTCGAGCTAAAGTTTTAGTTGAGACACATTGAACGGACTATAAAAAGGTAATGAAGGAATTAACCAAAGCAGAGGAAGAGATCATGCAGGTACTATGGGAACTGGAATCGGCATTTGTCAAAGACATCATCACAAAATTTCCAGAACCTAAACCTGCTTATAGCACCATTTCGACGTTGGTTCGGATTTTACAACAAAAAGGTTTCGTGGGACATGAGTCTCATGGACAATCACATAAATATCACCCGCTGATCTCCAAAGAAGAGTACACCAGCAAATTCATGACGGGATTTGTGAAGAAGTACTTCAGTGGGTCCTACCAGAAAATGGTATCCTTCTTCACAAAGGAAGAGAACTTGAGTCTGAATGAATTGGAAGAGCTCCTGAAAGAACTAAAAAGTAAGCAATCATGAGTAATTATCTACTGGAATTAGGGGCTATCCACCTCGCAATGATCCTGGGCTACTGGTTGCTTCTCCGCAGAGAGCATCAATACCAAAAGATGCGAATCTATCTCATCGGTTCTTCCCTATTGGCCTTGATCATTCCCCTATTGAAACTTCCCAAAATATCTTTTGGGCAGGAAGAGGCAGTGACTGGTACTGTTCAGGCGCAACAGATGACGATTAATGCTTTTCCGACTGCCTCTGTTGCAGAAACCTCCATTTGGACCCCAGAGTTGTTCATGGGGATATACCTGGCGATCAGTGGATGCTTACTGATAAAACTCCTCGCCAATATTATCCAAATCATCCGTCTCGAACGAAAAAGCAGCTATGAAAAATTCCACAATGGCTACGTGAGAAAAGTGGCCAATGTTCAAGGTAGTTTCACCTTTTTCAACTGGATCTTTCTCAACGAAAACATAGACAAGGATCATGAAGATTATCAAATCATTCTAAACCATGAAAAAGCACATGTTTCTTTGGGGCATTCCTTTGATGTCATATTCCTGGAGCTCTTCAAGGTGTGTTTTTGGTGGGTACCTTCTGTTTGGTTTCTCAATAAAGAAATTAGAAAAATACACGAGTTTCAGGCCGATGCATATGCATTGAAAACCTATCACATCGACCAGTACTCGTCTATACTGATCAGTTCAACTTTAGCCACTCATGGATTAAGCCTGGCCAGCTCTTTTCATGATGGATTCATTTTCAAACGATTAAATGCAATGAAGCAAAAAGCAAAAACGGTAAGCCCCTGGAAGCTAGGGGCTCTGACGGCTCTTAGTGCACTTCTCCTGATCGCGTTTGCGTGTAGCGAGGAGTTAGATCAAAACATCAAAGAAATGGGAGAGCTAAGCAGCGCTATTTCTTTTGATCAATTACCCGATGACATGCAGGCGGAACTGGCGTCCATGAAAGGTGAACTTTCTTTTATTGGCGTTGACATTCCCGCGGACGGTGATTTATCAAAAGTAGAAGAACTTAAAAACTTCGACTCAGACCTGATCTACTCACTGCACCTCGATCGTCAAAAAGAAAAGATTTATTTGGCATTAAAGAAGGACAGCAACTACTTTAACAGCCTTTCAGAACGGTCAAAATCTACCGGAGAAGTCTTTACTGTTGTTGAAGAAGTGCCTGAGTTCATCGGTGGAGCACCGGCATTCTATAAACACATCGCTTCCCAGATCAAATACCCAAAGGAGGCTCGACGAAACCATATAGAGGGCACGGTAAACGTCCAGTTCGTAATCGAAAAAGATGGTACGCTATCAGGCGTTAAAGCAATCGATGGTATCGGATATGGCTGTGATGAAGAAGCAGTCCGGGTAGTAAAAAGTGTCGGGAAGTTCAAACCAGGCGTACAAAGAGGAAAACCGGTTCGAGTCCGCATGACTCTACCGATCGAGTTCAAGATCAATAAGGAGCACCATAACCCCGATGGCAGCCAGAGTGGTATGATCGTAATCGATGAAATGGAAACACAGCCTGATGAAATGATCGTAAATGCCTTCTACGAAGCAGGCAAATGGACAGGCACAGTGACCAACATAAATGAAGAATCTATGCCGGGGGTCAATATTGTGGTATCAGGAACAAACCGAGGAACAGTATCGGACCTCAAAGGCTCATTCAGCATTGAAGCCAGCAAGGATGAACGCCTTAAACTCAGTTTTGTAGGATATGTGCCTGTCTTACTCGTTCCATAACACGAACCCAAAGGTCAAAAGTCTCAGGCTCCATCCGGGAGCTTGAGGCGTTGATGACCTATCCCTTCCATTGACATGAGATTGATCTTTTTCATATTCCCGGGGTATTTATGTTGTCTGTTTAGTGCAGCCCAACCACGCTTTGAAATCGTAGAGGGCGTTAAAATTCAGGTCAACGTCGTAGGAATAGAAAAGAGAAAAACCAATGAGCCCGTGATCGTTTTTGAAAGCGGTTCCGGGACGCCTATGGGGAACTGGGATAAGGTCATTGCTGATAGCCTTAATCTTGGACCTATCCTCACATATGACCGACCTGGAATCGGTGCTTCAGAATCCATTGACGAAATTCCGAGCCTTAAGATTGTAGCTGACCGTTTACTCAAACTACTCGATCATCTCGAAGTGGACCCTCCTTATGTCTTAGTAGGTCATTCTCTGGGAGGAGTTTATGTCCGTGGCTTTGCCGTTTATTATCCCGAAATGCTTGCAGGTCTGGTCATTATTGATCCGGGGGATTTCACAGAAACTCAGGAAAATAAAAGGGCATACTACGACGTACTTGACTGGACCGAGGAAAGAATTGATGCGGCAATAAGAATGGAATTCGATGTAAGAGCCTCAAGAAGGATCAAAGCGCCAAGATCTATTCGTAGGGAAGGCGAAATGCTGGATCAGCTAAGGATGTCTGATTTCAAAGAAATTCAAAGTAATCCTCTACCCAATATTCCTGTTCATATACTTGCTGGTGGTCGGTTTGATATGCCTGAAGAGAGGCGGAAAAGTTATAGTGAGGCGCTGTTCAGATCTAAAATGAAACACCGGATGATTCGCTGGACAAATGAGATCCAATCTGTAGACCGTGGCATGATATTCTACAGTGGAGATGCAGGACACTTTGTGCAATGGGATGATCCGGAATTGGTCATTGCCAGTATCAAACTGGTTCTGAAGGACTATTATGAGATGCAAGCGAATAATGCCGACCGATAGCATAAGATCATCAGGAAGGTGCAAGTGATAGCAACGGACTTACACAACCATGAATGATCTATCTTTAGAGAATGGATACAACATCAGGTTCCTATCCTACAACCCTAAGATTGGTTTGGGTCATCGGTTTCTTCACCATACCAATCATTTTACTTGGTCAAACTCATAAAACAGAAGTTCAGATTCATGCGATTCACGGATTAACTCCGGAAGAAGAATCCCTCAGAGAGTTCATGGAAAGCCTTCCTCCTTTGATTACTGCAATCATCAACTCAGATTATTTCAAATATGCCATACTGAATTCTTCTATAGCATTCAAGCAACATTACCGACAGGGCCAGGTAGAAAATCAGGACCTTCTCAACTACCTGCTTGAGGCCCGCGAAGACCGGCTCGATGAACATTGTCGATCGGCAGGGTTAGAGTCACTTGATGTCATTGAAACCAAAGATAGAGTCATCGATATCGCGCTTGAATTCATACCGGCTCACGAAATGGAAACTCGCAACTGGAGTCCAGTCACTGCAGGTTTTACACCACTTGGTTGCCCATTTATCAGATTGGCGAAGCAACACTTCAATCGATATCTCGAAAATAAAGATTCTGTGGCTGCAAGTAGAACCATCATTCATGAATACATGCACACTTTGTATTTCACTCACGAAACTCAGGAAATCAATCGAGGTGATGCCCCTTATGCGGTGGAAGGAATAGCCAAAGAAACGGCAAGATGGCTTCGGTTCTCTATGGAGCAACCCGAAGCTTTTGGTCGTTGGAAATGGATGTATTCCATCAAAGATGGTCAATTGATCAAGCCTAATGACCCGGAGGATTTATATGAAATAGAACTCACTGAGATCGGTCAAATCCGATTGATCCGGAATGGAAAAGTGATAGAGGATGAAATCGCTAAAGCCAACTATTTCAGCTCAGATCAGGGGGTTTACGGATTTTGGAACTCCCTGAAAAATACAGATCGAAATGGAATTGAATTGGTCTTTGATGGTAATAAGCTTAGAACCGATTACTTTCCTGAGGCTTATGGCATTTACAATTTCTTTGAAAAGAAACATTAGTCCGCTTAAAGAATTCCAGATCTGTCTCTCATGAAAACCCCTTAACTTAGATAGATACCTATCCTAATCCTTATGTCCTCTATTCTCAGAAGCGCTTTTCCTTTTGTAGTGTTGCTAACCACCCTGAACGTTCTGGCACAAGATACGCGCCTGTCCAATGTACAAACCCTTGATTCGACCATCGAAACGCTCTACGGCGTGATCTCCGGCGAAGCTGGTGAGAAAAGAGATTGGGAGCTTTTCAAGTTTCTTTTTACAGATGATGCTCAATTGATCCCGAGCTACAAAGATGAAAATGGTAAGGTCACGTACTTAGCGATGAGCCCCGAAGGCTATATTGAAAGGTCAGGTTCCTGGCTGGAAGAGAATGGTTTTTTTGAAAAAGAGATCAACCGTGTGGTGGAATCATTTGGTCAGGTAACGCACATTTTCAGCACCTATGAGTCTTACCGCTCAGAAAAAGATGAAAAACCCTTTGCCCGCGGCATTAACAGCATTCAATTAATGAAAAGTGAAGACCGGTGGTGGATCGTCAACATTTACTGGACGGCCGAATCAGAGGATAATCCCATTCCGGAAAAGTATCTGCCTTAGGATAAGGGATCAGCAAATCCTGTTGGAGATAACTCCAACAGGAGCATAAGAGAAAAGTCCAACTCCCGCAAAGTATCTGCCTTAGTCCCGTTTGAGATTTAACAAGAAAACCATTGTCTATATTTCGACAAGCTCCACATGACAATGGTGTGTTGCACCTTTGAGGTCTCTAAAAATCTTGTCGGAGAAACTTTCATCTGGCGTTAAACTCTGATAAAGTTAGAAGGCCCTAGGATAGAATACTTTACTCCGCCCGTGCAATCGTCTCCGCTTCCTTTTTCAGGTCTTTAGCAAATTGCTCAAAGTTTTCATCGAACGGAGGAATGAACTTCGCATACATAGGAAACATCAAACCACCCATTTTCTCGTCCATGGTAAAACGCACACCGTTCTCGATAGGTGTCAATTGAAACAGGCGATTACCTTTTCCATCACCCCAGATCATGCGCTCCTCGGAAATCATTTCTTTCACCTTGATCTTGAAGGTCCGACTTTCATCGAGGGTCGATACTAATTTTATCTTTTCACCCAATCTGATCTCTCCTTCCAGCGAAACAATGGTTGAATTCCAGCGTGAAAAATCACTGGCATTCGTAAGCAGGGCCCAAACAATCGCCGGATCAGCCTGGATATCGATGCTAATCGCTGTTTGTCTGCTAAAGGTCTTTTTTACGGTGTTGGCTTTGCCGTTTTGAGCGGTAACTAAAGTCGCGTGCATAAGTAAAATGGTTAAAGTCAATAATCTCATTTTGATTGAATTTGACCTTTGGACGATCGGGCCAATCAAAACGATAGGATTTACCTCAACTTTTTTCCAAATACTTTTCCATGACTTTTCTATTGTGCTCTAAATGATGCAGTTGAAGTTCGGCAGCCCCTGATTCAAAAGGATCAAGTTCCTGTAAGATCTTCATTCTCAAATCCAGTAATTCTTCCTTTGTCCCGGTTTCTGCGTCCTTCACCATTTGAATTTTGACAGACTCTTCCTGGGCATTTTGCTTGGGATTGAAAATACCGTTGAGCTCTGTACACTGATGACAAATGCCTTCTTTATTGATCAAAGAACAGCGACGATCAAAAATGTCGATCATTTTAGTTCTTCCCTGATGCAAATAGTACTTGACCATAGCCTCCGTTTGGTCCATGATCTCTGCAATTTCTCTGACCTTGAATTCGTAAACCTCCTTCAATAACATCACGACTTGTTGTTCCAGTGGCAATGATTTGGAAACGCAGGTGAAACAGAATGAAATGTGCTCTTTGATCTCAAAATTACCTTGTGGTGAAGTCTGACGGATTTGCATGGCTTCCTGAAAAAACGCAGCATTGTTCAGAGCAGCCTCTTTACAAATGTCTGTGGTATTCTCTGTCCATCGTTTCTTTGATCGCAAGAAATCTTTCGCCAGATTAGAAGCAATGGCGAAGACCCAGGTTTTCAAACTGGATTCTCCTTTATATGTTGCGATTTTGGTATGGGCCTTTAGGTAGGCTTCCTGTACCAGGTCTTCCGAATCCTGAACGCTGGCCGTAATCCGCAATAAATACGACCTGAGTTGAGGCCGAAAAGATTCAAATTGTTGTGTAAGTTCCTGAGCGTCCATGAAAGCTATGATTTATTGCGACCTTTTCGAGAAAACGTATCTAACAACCAAAGCCCCTAGGATCCCCTGACTTTTATTTTGGCCCAGTCGAAACATACACCTCCAGGCCTTCTTTAGGCGTAACAATATGGATGCGTTTTTCGTGGCGATTTTGCAGCGTGATCTTAAGGCCTTTGACTGAAGAAGATTCACTGACTTTTTTATTTTCAGCATCCTCCGATTCACAATCCTCCCATTCTTTTTCTACAATGATCTTACCGGTAGACACATTGAAATCAGCTGTTTCAAAGTATTCACATGGAGCTCCGGATGTACTGGTATATCCTATCAGGTAAAGTTCATTGTCCTGATATCGGTATTTATCCGTCACCGACCATTTCCATGAACTTCCACCAAAGTGTTGGATTTGAAGAATACCGTTTTCTATGTACATGGTATCATAAGGATCTCCCATCATTCCTCCGTCTCTACTGCCGTATAAAGCCTGTAATGACGACTTCCATTTATTCCATTTTCCTTCTGTCCTTTTATAAACCACTAACTCCCTGGTCACATTCTTAAAGGACCTCTCCTTTACTTCTTCCGTGTTATAGGCAATCACCAACTCATCAACTCCATCCTTATCCAGATCACCAGTCACTTGCTCGATGATCGAATACCCGGAGGGAATGGGCATTTCCTGGCCATTTTCATCTGCTGTTGTCGGAGATTTTACCGTTTCCTGAGCCGAAGTTTGGCAAGCCCATAAAAGTGATAGGAATAGTAGTCGTTTCATACGGCTAACTTAATGTTTTTAATAATTTGTCAGCTCTTCGAGCTACTGATTTCCGACTATCTGTGCTTAGTCGTTCCAAATGAGGCAATAGCCAGGTTTTCAACGATTCATCTTTTTTGGACCACTTTCCCAATGTTTCCATGGAATTGTTCAATACGATCCAATCCTGATGATGAGCCAGGTTATTTTTCATGATCTCTTCTGCCTGATCTTTTTGAGCATCAGACAGATCCTTCGAAAGCAGATCAAAAAGATTGGCCAGTGTCCATTGTGTAGAAGCCTGATCTATAGCCGCAATTTCAGTTAACAAACGATCGATGTATGGAATCAGTACATGTTTGTGCGCTTTACAAACTCTTTTAACGGCATTCGAAGTGCGCAAACGCACCACTTCATCGTCGCTGAAATAACAATTAAAAAGTTCCTCGAACAACGAATGATCAGCAAATACCTCGTCGACTACTTCCAGCGTATTCCCTAAAGAATTCGGATGACCTCCGGTAAGTTGTTGCTCAAAACCTTTCATCATATTAAGGCAGTTATTAGAATTATTACCTCTGAAAGGTAAGAAAAATGCAGATGAACAACCTGACAGGTTCTGGCTTTAGGGTTGCAATCTAAATTAATAAACAACGTATTCATTACCTCGATATGAAAGAGAACCCAACTGGAAACTTTCCGGCTTCAATCTCTTGTTTGTACTGACAATGCTTAGCATGTCTTTAAATCGATCAAAATGAAATTTTTCGGTAATGCAGGTGAATTCCTTGAATTGGAAACACTGAATGAGGAAAATCATGAAACGATCAAAACCCCACACGCCAATAGCCTGGGCGTCTTATGGTTCATAGAAGGCCAAAGCGAATTTCTGATCGATGGCAAGCCACATACCTTTGAGAAGCATGATCTGCTTTTTGTAACGGAGTTCCATCAAATTGAAGTACTGACCATCCAGACGGTCCGGTTTGTTCGATTCAACCGACCGTTTTATTGTGTCATAGATCATTCCGAAACCGGATGCAAAGGCGCACTGTTTTTCGGCGCATCACAAGTACCCAGGATTCATTTACCCGAAGACGAATTGGAGAAATTCGAGATCCTTTGGCGAATGTTTAGCATTGAAATGGAATCCAATGACCAGTTGCAGATCGAGATGCTACAAATGATGTTAAAACGGTACCTGATCCTAAGCATGCGCTTGTACACCAAACAGCACATGTTGGCTAAAAATGAGCAGGAATTAGAAATTGTCAGGGAGTTCAACTTTCTGATCGAGCAGCATTTCAGAAAGAAACACACCGTTGCCGAATACTCCGATCTACTGAACCGATCTCCCAAAACCTTATCCAATCTTTTTGCCAAAGCCGGTCTCAAAACGCCCATCCAATACATTCATGAACGAATCCTGCTGGAAGCGAGAAGGATGCTCATCTATTCGGATAAGACTGTAAAAGAAATTGCATTTGAATTGGGCTACATGGATATCCCATCATTTAGCCGTTTTTTCAAAAATCACGAAGGACTTCCGCCCTCTGAGTTCAAAGAAAAGATCATTGGGGAAAAATTGATAACCCTCCGGGAATAACTGCATAGCACCCAGGCAGGTAATGGCTGTTGTAATGACTGAAATCAATAACCGAATAGTTTATAGTTATGAAAAAGTCAATATTAATAGTCGCATTGAGTTTAACGTTTGGCTGGGCAGTGGCCCAATTGCCCGATCCGGGTTTCACCGTAGATGAAAACACAGCCATCGTCATTACCGATCCTCAAAATGATTTTCTCAGCCCGAATGGTGTTACATGGGGAGTGGTCGGACAAAGTGTCACGGAGAACAACACGGTCGATAATCTTGAGACCTTATTTAAAGTAGCTGCCGAGAAGAACATCAAAGTTTTTGTATCTCCACACTATTACTACAAACACGATCATGAGTGGAAGATAGAAGGTGCCCTGGAGAGATTGATGCACAACATCAAGATGTTTGATCGCACGCATACCTTAGAAACAGAAGGATTTGAAGGATCAGGCGCCGATTGGTTAGCACAATACAAACCGTACATCGACGGTGATAATGTAGTGGTGACGAGTCCACACAAAGTATATGGTCCGGAATCCAATGATCTCTCGTTGCAATTGAGAAAACACGGCTACAGCAAAGTGATTCTGGCTGGAATGTCTGCCAATTTGTGTACCGAATCTCACATGAGAGATCTGGTTGAATCAGGATTCGATGTAGCAGTAGTAAGTGATGGAACAGCCGCTGCTATACTTCCGGACATGAACGGATATGAGGCAGCTATGGTCAATTTCAGAATGATCTCCAGTCACGTCTTCACGACCAATGAAGTAGTCGCTGAAATCAATAAAGCACTTTAATCATGTCTTCAATGGGAGCTGCGTTGCGGCTCTCATTGATCATTTTCACAAATCAAACACCATACCTATGAAACGACTTAATTACTCATTGATCAGCGTATTGCTTCTATCATTTGCCTGTCAAAGTCCCTCCTCCTCTGACCAAAAAGACACATTAGTTAAGGCAGAAGCTCCAGACGCTATTACAAAATCTGAAATGGGATATGCTTTGCCTGGGCTCAATCATGGTTTATTGCAATCGCCGATCAATATCAGAACCCAACAAGTGGCCAATGGTCAACATGAAGTGGTAACTCATTATCAATCCTCATCCGAACATGTGGCCTATTTAGGGCATACGGTGCAGGTGAATTACGATAGTGGTAGCCTGGTGGCTTTTGATGGCAAGTTCTATAACTTCAAGCAATTTCACTTTCATACCCCTTCTGAACATCACATTGATGGGATCACTTATCCGTTGGAAATGCACATGGTCCATACATGCACCGTAGCCGGTGATCATACCGATGAACCTTTGTATCTTGTCATAGGAGTGATCTTTAAAGAAGGCAGGGAAAATGAATTCCTGAACAAGTTCCTTTCGGAAATTCCCACGCATGAGGGGGAAACAGTAGATCTGCCTAGTAAACGAATTGATATCAGTGAACTGATTGCGCATGAAACTGATCACTTTTATTATTACCGAGGTTCGTTGACTACTCCTCCTTTCACAGAATCGGTAAATTGGACCATCCTCAAAAAAATATTTGAAGCTTCACCGGAGCAAATAGAGCGACTCAATCGCCTGGAAGGAAACAATGCAAGGCATATTCAGGCACTGTATGGGAGAACCGTGGAAGGGATTTAGAAGCTCACTCCATCAAAACAGTACTCACACACCAAATAAGCCGGTGAGAAGCGCTATATGCTTGCACCATATATTCATTCTAAACCTCCTATTTTTACCATCCGCCATTTTACATGCTAAAGAATTTGAAAACAGCAGGCAATGAAACGACTTACCCTACCTGGCATTTTTTGTTTTATCATGATCCTATCCTATGGTCAGGACTCGGAAACTCTTAGGAACTTAAGTTTTGATGAACTAAATGATATCATTCTTGGACATTGGGATAAAGGTGATTACAAGGATGGAATTCTTACATTAGAAACTTACCTCAATAAAGCCAAAGAAGAAAAAAACGATTCGCTGATTTATGACGGCATCAATAGACTTGGACTGTTCAATTGGGCCAAGGGCAGCTACAATACAGCCGTGGATTTTTTCAAAGAGGGAAGGATGCTCAGTGACTCTCTATTTGGGAAAACTGATGCTCGATACGCAACTTCATTGAGTAATCTGGCACATCTCTATCAACTCGTCGGGAAACCGCAACGAGCACTACCTTTATTATTGGAGTCATTGGAAAGACTTCAGGAAACTGTTGGGAAAAATCATTTGAGTTACGCTTCAGCAAGCAATAACCTTGCAATTTTCTATGCTGAACAGGAAGAATATGACAAAGCAGAAAATTATTATCTAACGAGCATAGATATTATAAAAAATTTAGAGGGCGAGGAAAGCAAAAATTACTCCACTTACATAAACAATCTGGCGGTGATGTATCGAAGAACAGAACAGCCTGAAAAAGCGTTACAACTTCACCTGAACGCTAAAAGAATAATCAAGGACCATTCAGGCACACAAAATTCGAGTTATGCTCAATCGTTGCAAAACCTTGCCAGAACACATCGCGACTTAGGCAATCACGAACAAGCACTACCCCTATACCTCCAAGCTAAAGACATCATGGAATCAATAGAATTGGAAAGTCATTCTATTTACTCGGGTATACTTAATAGCCTGGCTTATCTATACCAGATTCTCGACAAACAAGACGAGGCCCTAAGCATGTATAAAGAAGCTGTCAGCATCCATGAAAAAACAAGAGACGGTCAGCGCTCTCACTATATCCAAGTGCTGATCAATTTTGCAAGGTTTCAATCGATTCATCAAAATAACGAAGAAGCTTTACTTCTTATAACTAGAGCCAAAGCAATAGGAGAAGATCTCTTCGGTAAATCACATAATGTCTACGCCTTCATCTTGTTTGAAACTGGGAAGATATATGAAGCAAAAGGGGATTTAAAAAAAGCGCTTTCATTCTTGAATGAATCAAAAAGTATCAGGGGAAAATTATTCTCAGAAGAACATCACACCTATATATTAACACTCCTTAATCTGGCCAGGATTCATCTGAAATTAAACCAATACAGGGAATGTGAAGCGATTTTGCAAAATATAATCAACAGCATTACCGAAGATTCGATTCCGATGACCCTTGATGAAAACTTCTTACAATCCATACTTGGGGTCAAATACAATTCATTTAAGAAGCTAGAGCTTTTGCCACACACTTTCGAATTGGTTTTCCAGTTAGTGGAGAAGGATGAAAGTGTTGTAAACCAATCAGCAAAACTCGCCATTATCGCTGAAGTAGTAAATGAACTACTCATTAAGATAAGAAATGAGGTCCTTAATGAAGGAGATAAATTACGTCTTCTTTCGGAGAGTCGTCAATGGCTGCAAAGAAGTCTGGACATATTAGACCCCAATATTCATACTTCCAGGGCTTTTGAACTCGCAGATCGAAACAAGTCTGTATTACTGCTACAAGCCACCAAATCCGAATCGAAGTATCGCCTTGGGAATTTGCCTGATTCTTTGATTTGGCAAGATCAAAAACTATTGAAGAAACAGAGTGAACTGAAGGCAAAACTCTTAGAAAATAAATTGACGTCTGAAACCGAGAGTCTACTTGATGAGATCAATGAGGTCAATCAACAAATTGATGATTTTGAAAAATTAGTAGCAAAGGAATATCCCAAATATCATAAAGTTAAGTATCAACAAACGGATGCTACCGTTCCTGAAATTCAGTCTTCCCTGAACGAGGGTCAGGCCTTGATTGAATATTTCGTGGGTGATTCAACTTTACATATTTTCCGTGTAGATCAATCCAATATTCAATGGGCGAAAGTACCCGTCACCTCATCAGAATTAAGTAATCGCATACAATCTTTACATAAGTCTCTCAGTAACTACGCGTCTGATTCAGCTTACCTTGAATTCACTCAACAGGCACATTGGTTTTACAAGAAGCTTATAGCACCAGTATTCACAAATCAATCGAACATCAAAGATCTCATCTTCGTGACCGATGGTGAATTAGCGCATCTACCCTTTGAAACCTTCTTGATTGAACCAGCTCCTGAAAAAGATGTCAGCTATCAGGAACTTGATTACTTACTCAAGGAATACAACATTTCTTACAATTACTCTGCTACACTTTGGAAGGAAAATATTGAAGCTCCGGCCCCCAGGAATAATGGACAGATCTTTGGTGTTGCTGGGAACTACCAGACTAAAATTGATTCTTCTTTCGCCTCTTCCTTTCGCCTACCTACGGATCGGTGGCGAAGAGACGGACTTTCGCAACTTCCTGCTGCTCGTGAAGAGGTAGCCTTGCTTCAAACGAAGTATCAGGGCTATTTCGCTTTTGACTCGTTGGCCTCTGAAAAAAATGTCAAAGCACGGGCTTCGGAGTATTCAATCCTGCATTTTGCTACACATGGGATCCTCGACAGTGAACGACCGATGCTTTCCTCATTGGCCTTGTCAGAAGATCGTGACAGTACCGAGTCGAATTTTTGGCAGGCGCATGAAATTTCCAAATCGCGACTCAATGCTAATCTGGTAGTGCTATCTGCCTGTGAAACCGGATACGGGAAATTTGAAACCGGCAATGGAGTAGCTTCATTGGCCCGGGCCTTTATGTATGCAGGCGCCCGGTCCCTGGTGGTTTCACTATGGCAAGTCCATGACAACTCCACCTCCAGATTGATGGGCAGTTTCTATAATCAGCTTGATCGGGGGATCAATAAAGATGCAGCACTCAGAAATGCCAAACTGGAATATCTTGAATCGGCTAAAGGCATCTATGCACACCCGGCCTTTTGGTCTTCCTTCATCCTCATGGGCAAAACGGATCGTGTAAACATTAAAAGCAAAGGCCCATTGAACACCTGGAGTATTGGCATTTTCATGTTGCTATTATTAAGTATTGGAGGCTACCTATGGTCAAGAAAGAGAACATCAAGTACTTGATTGATCAGTGGCTTAAGGAAAAATTTCAACTTCCTCCTAAGAGCGGGCCGATGTTTTTAAGTTACGACACTAAAAGTTTATCGCAATTCCGTGCGAATGCCTGAATCTTGGATCAATCCGAATTTCTGAGGAAGAATATAATTTCTCCATTGATCCAAAAGTGATTGAATTAATCAGTTATTCCGTTTTTCTGCTTTTTGAAATTGTGATTTCTTGGTTCTGGATTTCCTGCCGAAGGTACGGTGAACCATTTTGGGTGGATTACTCTAGCGAGGTAGCATACTAGCTGAAATGAAGTTTTCACTATTTAAAGATGGTCCCCAGAAAAATTGCTTGATCCGAAATCTTAAAATCAAATAGCAGAATTAAGCTGAAATTCCTTGACCAGGTCCACTGGGGAAAGTAAGAATACCAGGTCTGGGAGACGCTTATACTTAATTACATTTTAGGGGTGTGTTCCTTAAAATCATCAATCTCAATCGCTCTTAAAACGAGCCCTGATATCAAAGCTAAAGGTGTCCTTTTCGAAAATATTCATTTGTTTCAAACCTACTATTTTTACCATCCGCCATCTCATTTTCTAAAGAATTTGAAAACAGCAGGCAATGAAACGACTTACCCTACCTGGCATTTTTTGTTTTATCATGATCCTATCCTATGGTCAGGACTCGGAAACTCTTAGGAACTTAAGTTTTGATGAACTAAATGATATCATTCTTGGACATTGGGATAAAGGTGATTACAAGGAGGGAATTCTTACATTAGAAACTTACCTCAATAAAGCCAAAGAAGAAAAAAACGATTCGCTGATTTATGACGGCATCAATAGACTTGGACTGTTCAATTGGGCCAAGGGCAGCTACAATACAGCCGTGGATTTTTTCAAAGAGGGAAGGATGCTCAGTGACTCTCTATTTGGGAAAACTGATGCTCGATACGCAACTTCATTGAGTAATCTGGCACATCTCTATCAACTCGTAGGGAAACCGCAACGAGCCCTACCTTTATTATTGGAGTCATTGGAAAGACTTCAGGAAACTGTTGGGAAAAATCATTTGAATTACACTACAGCAAGCAACAATCTTGCAATTTTTTACGCTGATCAAGGGGATTATGACAAAGCAGAAAAGTATTATCTAACGAGCATAGATATTATAAAAAATTTAGAGGGCGAGAAAAACAAAAATTACTCCAATTACATAAACAACCTGGCTGAGTTGTACCGGGAGATCAGGCAACCCGAAAGGGCACTTCCCCTTTACGCAAAGGCCAAAAGTATAATAAAGCAAATTTCAGGCACTAATAATATTGATTATGCCCGTTTATTAAGTAATCAAGGTATAGCTCAACGAATGTTAGGCAATTATGAGCAGGCGTTACCGCTTTATTTGCAAGCCAAGGAAATCACTGAATCGATAGGAATGGAACGTCACCCTTTTTACAGTACAATCCTTAATAACCTGGCGTTCCTTTACCAACTTCTGGATCAAAATGAACTTGCCACAAAATTTCATAGAGAAGCAATTAAAACGCGCGAAACAATATATGGCGTTGACCACCCTCGTTACGCAACAAGTCTCATCAATTTTGCCAGGTATCTTTCAATTCAACAAATGCATGAAGAAGCTTTATCTCTACTAATACAGGCGAAGGATATCAGAGAAAACTATTACGGAAAATTACATACCAGATATGCATCGGTTTTATTTGAGATAGGAAAAGTATTCGAGGCAAAAGAAGATTTTGACGAAGCCATTTCATACATGACTGAAACCAAAAGTATCAGAGAAGTATTGTTGTCCGAAAAACATCCAGCCTATTTACTTACCCTTCATAACCTCGCTAGAATTCACCTGAAGGCAAAACAATATAAGCCATGCAAAACGCTCATACAAAGCATAATCCAAGGCATTGCTAGTGATTCCATTCCTTTAACTTTTGATGAAAAGTTCCTCGATGCCATACTTGATATGCCATACAATTCGTATGAACAATTGGACCTCTTACCACACACGCTTGATCTGGCATTTCAATTAGTTGAGCGTGATGATAGTTTTTCGAATAAAAAAGAACGTCTGAATATTATTACTGAAGTAGTAAATGAATTACTCACTAAGGCAAGAAATGCTGTCGTAAATGAAAGAGATAAATTGCGTTTGCTGTCGGTTAGTCACAATTGGTTGCAAAGAAGTCTACACCTCTTAGACCCTGACATGCACGCGTCCGAGGCTTTTGAACTCGCAGACAAAAATAAATCAGTACTCCTGCTACAAGCTACTCAATCTGAAACAAATTATCGTTTGGGGAATTTGCCTGATTCATTGATTTGGTATAATCGAAAACTGTTAAAGACCCAAAGTGAACTTCAAGCAAATCTCCTTGAAAATCAATCTGAAACAAAGCTGGATACCTTGTTGGATGAAATCAATGAAGTCAATCAAAGCATTGATGAATTTGTAAGAATGGTAGCAAAGGAATATCCCAAATATCATAAAGTGAAGTATCAGCAAACGGATGCTGCCGTACCTGAACTCCAATCTTCTCTCAACAAAAGTCAGGCCCTGTTAGAATACGTAGTGGGTGATTCGATTTTACATATTTTCTATATAGATCAATCTAATATTCAATGGGCGAAAGTTCCTATTGCTTCATCCGAGTTAAGTAAACGCATACAATCTTTACACAACTCTCTTAGTAACTACGAGTCTGATTCAGCTTACATCGATTTTTCCCAGCAAGCGCATTGGTTCTACAAGGTGCTCATGGCCCCGGTATTGGCAGGTCGATCAGATATCAAAGACCTCATCATAGTCCCTGATGGCGAGTTAGCGCATTTACCCTTTGAAACTTTTCTGATAAAGTCGGCTCCTCAATATGATGTCAACTACCAGAAACTTGATTACTTACTTAAGGAATACAATATTTCTTACAATTACTCTGCCACGCTTTGGAAGGAAAATGTTGAAGCTCCGTCCCCCAGGAATAATGGACAAATCCTTGGCATAGCTGGTAACTATCAGACAAAAATTGATTCTTCTCTCATAGCCTTTCGCCTCCCTACTGATCAGTGGCGAAGAGACGGACTCATTCAGCTTCCTGCTGCCCGTGAAGAAGTAGCCTTGCTTCAAACAAAGTATCAGGGCTATTTCGCTTTTGATTCGCTAGCCTCTGAAAAGAATGTCAAAGCACGGGTTTCAGATTATTCGATCCTGCATTTTGCTACACATGGGATTCTCGACAATGAACGACCGATGCTTTCCTCATTGGCCTTGTCAGAAGATCGTGACAGCATCGAATCGAATTTTTGGCAGGCGTATGAAATCTCCAAATCGCGACTCAATGCTAATCTGGTAGTGCTATCTGCCTGTGAAACCGGATACGGGAAATTTGAAACCGGCAATGGAGTAGCTTCATTGGCCCGGGCCTTTATGTATGCAGGCGCCCGATCCCTGGTGGTTTCACTATGGCAAGTCCATGACAACTCCACCTCCAGATTGATGGGCAGTTTCTATGCTCAGCTTGATCGGGGGATCAATAAAGATGCAGCACTCAGAAACGCCAAATTGGAATATCTCGAATCGGCTAAAGGCATCTATGCACACCCGGCCTTTTGGTCTTCCTTCGTCCTCATGGGCAAAACGGATCGTGTAAAAATTAAAAGCAAAGGTCCGTTGAACACCTGGAGTATTGGCATTTTCATGTTGCTATTATTAAGTATTGGAGGCTACTTATGGTCAAGAAAGAGGGCAGCGCGTATTTGAATTGGATCAAGCAGAAAACATGTGACCTCCAGATAATGCCTATCAGGCTCCTACCATCACAAAAGCACCCCAGTAAACCGGTGATTTGTATTTCTTCTTCACTTTCTTCTGAGCATCCAGGAAAGAGGCGCGTTTATCTCCTGTTTTCAGGTAGTTACGATAGAAATTGATCATCAATTCCTTGGTTGCCGTGTCATCTACTTTCCAAAGCGACATGATCAGCGTGTTTGCTCCAGCGACAAAAAAAGCCCTTTGAAGTCCGTAAACTCCTTCTCCGGAGGCTACCTGGCCAGTACCCGTCTCACAAGCAGATAGCACGATCATATCCAGGTTACTGAATTCCATGTTCATGATCTCGTAGGCCGTCAACACACCATCTTCACCCGTATTTTTCATGGTAGTTTCCTCACTTGCGCCAGCCAACAATAAGCCTGAATACAACATTGGATCAAGGTATGCTCCTAGTCCGGGTTTTTTATCGATAAAGAAACCATGGGTAGCAATGTGGATTATGTCATTGTCCAGGTTTGCTTTGAAATTAGCCTCAGTTGATTCCTCGCCCAGCAGGAGTGTTGGCGTCAGTGATTTTTGCCCCAACGTAGCATTGATCTCCGTAACTTCCTCTTCGGTGCCCGGTAAGTCTGCGATGTTCTCAAATGAAGCAAGTCCTCTCGTACCGGCAACAACCCCACTGTTTTCCCCAGAGTAGGTGTAAGTAGGCCTGCCCATCAGCAAGACCTTTTTGGATTGATCCAACGCAGCGCTCTGGGTCTTCACCAGAGTAATATCCTTCGTAGAGGTCAATTGGACTATTTCATAATCCTCTATCAAATAGGTCTTGGTTTCACCATTAAAAAGGGTAGCCAGGCTGATCTTGTGATAAACACCATCCGGGGCGTAATAGATTTTCCTAATCCCCAAATCCTTAATACGATTGTGAATAGGTTGCCAGTAAACCTCAAAAGGGGTGGCATTATCAATCTTGAACTTGATCGTGTTTTTGTAAATTGAAAATGACTTTTCATCCAGCACATTCCCTTTCCCTAACAAGATCAATTCAGGATATTGTGCTCCTGGCAAGGCCAAAAGTGCGGTATAAATGTTCTCTCCATTGATCTCCGTGCGAATAACTTCAATACTGCACTCATCACTGGCGAGGGCATTGCTTATCGTGGCAAAGTCAGATTTTTCGGATGCAAAAGTGTTTCCAAAATCGCCGGAGGCTCTTGCAATTTCCTTCTCGAGTGAAGCAATTTTATGCGTCAGGGAATCCAGTGTCTGTTTTTGGTTTGCGTTCAGATCACTTTTTAAAGACTGCCGCTTAGCTACTTCCGATCTTGCCAATGACCAATTAGAAAACAAAGCAATCAGTTGATCATTTCCACTATTAAATATCTGTTCACGTACTCGCTTCGTTGAATTGAGCAGAATCCCTTTCATGGTCAACTCCAGTTCATACCAGGTTGCTAACATCTCAGGGTCTACATTGTCCTGTGTAAACCGTGTAACGATGTACCGTTTCAGGTTATCCTGAAATTTGCGTTTTTCTGTAACAAACTGCTTCTTCTCGTTTTCCGAAAGGTAACTGAACGATTCCCGGATCTCTTTCAAGACAATATCAGCCAGATAGGTAAACAAAGGCGCTGCCTCATCAAACCGTTCCATCCGGGTATAGGTATTCGCAAGGTTATTTACAGCCAGGACATAACCGGGATTATCATCAGCGTAAAACTGCTCATAAAGAGCTCGGGCGTCAAGCATATACTTCAGGGCCTCCTCGTTACTTTCCTGTGCATCATAGAGTAGCCCAAGATTCGACAAGACCGACAGGTATTCCGGATGGGATTTACCAACGGTATACGCCAGGATCTCTAAAGCTTTTTTGTAGTCCGATTCTGCTTCCTTGTATTGTTTCGTTTCCTGAAAATGCAAGCCCCGTTTATTCAATAGGTTGGCGTACTCTGGATGGCTTTCTCCAGTAAGGCTCTGTTGCCAGCCAATGGCCTTACTCAACAACAACTCGATGGAATCATTTTCCGGAGTAAAAGAATTCATGATGTTGGCCAGGTTTGCAGCCAGGGCTACACGCAAAGACAAACCAGACTCCTCCTGAGTAGCAGCCTCCAGGCCAGCCTTGTAATAGCGCTCCGCCTGATCATAATTGGCCAATCCCTCTTGCAAAGCCCCCAAACTGTTCAATACGGAAGCAAAGGATCGAGTCTTTCTCAAGGCATTATCAAGCAAGGTTTGACGAGCTTTGTTTAAGTAGAGGTCTGCACCATTAAAATCTCGTAGCAGGTATTTCTGATTTCCCAGGGATTGGTAGGCCTGAGCCAACTTTTCCGGATCGGGATCGGCATCGTTCTCGAGGGCATGGATGTAATTCGTGAACAGCGTTTCAGCTTTCTCGAATCGACCAAGTTCCGTTAAGATACTGCCTAGTCTCAGGACGACTCTGGAATAAGAATCACTTTCGGTAAGTCCATTTCTCACATGCATATCCAGGCATTTTTCAAGCCCATTGACCTGTTCAAAAGGTCTGCTCAAGAAGCCATTGACGTCTGCCTGCTCCATCAGCACTTGTATCTCATGCTCCACCCCAACATCTGAGGCCAGACATGTAGTGTAATATTGATCAGCGTCTTCATATTTACCTAAGAGTACGGCCAACCTCGCAGCATTAAGGTTGAAAGTCAAAAGCGTCTCAACCGGGCATGTTTCGGACTCACAAGTAGCAATAATGTTACTACTGGTTTCGTACGCTTTCGCATAATCCTTCATATGCACGAAGACGTTGTAGTAATCGGTAAGGAAATCCACATACCCATCACCCTCACGCATATAATCTTTTAATGCTTCGTAATAGGGTGCCGCTTCTTCGAAACGCTCATTATTCATCAAAAGCGCACTGTAGCTGTCCACAACCTGATAGTAAAAACCTCCTTTAGGCGAATTACCAAGAATTTCCAGTATCCTGGCATAGATAGTCGCCGCTTCATCTACGCGATCAATTCGTCCTTTGGTAAAAGCCAGGTCATCGAGGGTTCGCACATATAGTTCGTCGATCTTGCCGATGTTTTTCTGATGAAGGTCAATTACCTGAGAAAGGGTACTATCGGCAAGATTATATTCACCACAATTCAGATAAAAAACGCCCAGGTTTCTAATGGTCTGGAGAGTCGTCATTTCACCGGGCCCAAACAAACTCATTCTAAGATCAGCCTCCCCGCGGTTGTTACTAATTGCCTGCTCGCAACTATCTAGTTGGTAATAGACAAACGAAAACTTCGAAAAAAGGTACAATTTGACAGAATCACGCTCCTGATAATCTGTACCCGCTATACGCTCTTGTAAGGTCTTTAATTCGCTAAACGCCTCCGTGTACTCCTGTTGCTCAATTAATTCATCAATGGAAGAAGTCCTTCCGGAAAAATCAATCTCCTGTGCCTGGGAAAAAAAAGCCAGGAACAGAAATAAGCCATTAAAAAACAGATTCGTGCTGTACCTCTCCTTCATAATTGAGTAGTGCATAAACATACTTGTTGTCCCCGGATCGCATCCTGGAAGCCACGGTCAGGGATTGATCATCATTTTTCACCACACGGACATCTTCCAGAACATGGGTCAACTGATAATCAAATGTACTAACAGGCTGAAAGGTCGTATCAAATGTGTAAGCCCTCAGAGTGGTCGTGGCATCGGGATTACTGATAGAAGCAAAAACCCAGATAAAATCACCATTGATAAAATGAGTGATCACCTCACCCGCTGTAGTAAACTTACCTTGTCCGGTAGTCTTTCCCCGGTAATCCATTTGTACCAGTTGATAAGTGGTATCGTTTTTTGAGTCTTTCATTAAAAGCGTATACTGCGCTTTCAGGTAATTGTACAACAAGTTTTGCATGTTTCCTTCTGGTAATTTCAACCTGACTTTTTCATTTCCAGAGGCATAAAAATGCGTTAATGTTTGGTCATGAACCGCAACAAAAGAAGTATCTCCAAGCACCTTGAAATATGAGATCGGAGCAGGTTGTGGCTTTTCCCACACCAGAGAAAAGTCTTCCTGATCGTCTTGCAGCGTCATCAATTGAAGGCCATCTCCTTGTTGGCCGTAAATCAATCGGGTGCTGTCAGTCATTTGCATAGAAGCATAAACCTCGACCATCTCACCGTCCGAAGCGTCGAAATCTGATAAAAACAAAGAATCTTGTCGGGCTAACCTGAGCGTATCTGATCCTGTCAAGTTTTGAATGGCGGATAATTCAAACAAACGATCTAATTCTTCTATGAAGGCTGCATTATTTTCCACCCTTTGTTGATCTGAAAAACCAGTAGCTCCCTCTGGCATATCGCCATCATAAAACCAGGAAAAATTGTTCTGATTCCGCGGAGATTCCAGGATCAGTTGTGCTGTACTGTCGGCAGAAGCCCAGGAACCATAAATGTTCTGAAAAGCACGTGCTTTACGAGAAATGATATCATCCGACGGCAAGTTATCAATGACATTACAATTTTTCTCATATACGAATTTGTTGCCGAAGGCCAACTTGTGCCCTACATAAGAGAATACGTCAATGAGAATCGATTGATTGTCGTACTTGGTGACCAGATTGATGATACGCTGTAGTTTGAGGTTTTCTAAATTGGCTTGAAGGCATTCTTCGCCATGCAACATACGGCGATTAGTTGCCACGAAAAATCGATAAGCTTCCGTAATCTCCTCCTTAAGGCCATCTACTTCTTCCTTTAGTAATTCCCTAAAATCCTTTGACCACTGGCCATAATCCCAAACGACGATCTCGTCCGCGAGAAAATTAGAAGGCGTAATGCCATTCATTCGGAAATGTTCGATTTGCTGACGTTTTACCAACACCTGACGTTTTCTACTATGCGGCATTTGACGATAGATCTCACGATATTTCCCCAGGTAATACATGGAGGAATCAAAGTCCTGCCCCACCTGATCGATAGCATCTTCCAATGATTTATCTGCCGTTAGAAAAAGTCCTCGCAGGTTACTACTACTGTTGTTAATGGCCACAAACCCTTCGCGGGAGGCCAGGTATTTTTGAACGGCTTTGTCATAATTCTCTAATAACTCATCATAACGATCAGTGTACACCAGCACTGAATCATACAAACCATCCACTTTTTGATTGATCATTGTCACCAGTGAATCCCGTTCTTTAATTTTTGGAAGGTTGTACCATTCAGGGTTTTTGGTCGCCTCTTTTTCATCGTAGAAACTCTTGGCAAGTCCTCCGTTGATCTTGGCATTGTGGATGTATTGATCTGAACTCAATCGATTGATGATGGGGTCCTCATTTGAAAAGTAATCAAGGTACACCTGTGCCAGCTGAAAATACACATTAGAGAATTGCGGATTTTGCTTTTGAAAATCCTTCAGTGCAAAGAAGAATTCATCTGGTGTTTGTGTACGTTGCGCTTCCAGCAATTTGCGGTATTCACCCGCTTGTCCAAATGATTCGGCGAAAGCAAATAAGCATAAAAGGATCAATAACTTTCTCATTCGCTTTCACTTAAGATTTTGAACTCAACTCTACGGTTTTTGGCCCGGTTCGCATCCGTATCGTTGGGGAACAGAGGCACTGATTCTCCATAACCCTGAGCCACCAGACGATCGACCGTAATGGCATGATCCTGCAGGTATTCAAGGACAGAATTGGCACGCAGGTTACTAAGCGTGAGGTTAAAACCCTCTCCACCCACATCGTCCGTATGTGCCGCTACTTCTACGCGATAATCAGGGTTTTCCAAAAGATAGTTAACTAACTTATCTAATTCTTCATAGGATTGTGCGCCAAGATTGTAGGAGTTCACTTCGAAAGTGATGTTGTTCAACACGATTGCCTGGTTTTTCACTGACTTAAGTCGGGCTTTTATTTCTCTCACTGGTTCGTCTTTGGTCAGGTCCAATTCCGCATTGAAAAAGCTGTAGCCCTGGGCGGAGGTACTTATTTCATAAACCTCTCCGTCTCTCAATTCAAGTGTGATCTTGCCATCCTTCACCTCTCGCTTGGTTTTTTCATTTCGGGTCACGTTGAATACAGTCAACTCCAACCCCAAACTATTCCCTGTTTCTTCATCTTCGAAGGTCATGTCCACGGATTTCAACTTTCGCCTGAGCACAATGTCGAAATCGAAATTCTCGAAAAGGACTTCCTGGTCCAGTGGCAGACTCAGCGTATCTTCCCAATAATTATCCGCCGAAAAAACCACATTTAGTTCCTGTCCAATGTCCAACACGACTGTTCCGTTTGATCCAACCTGTGCCAATTGTGTGTAAGTACTATCATAGATCGTGACGATGGTGAAAATGGGGAAGAAAAATTCTTCATCAAATACATTGAAGGAAGTTTTGACCGCCTCGAATAACTCAAAATCCACCTCCATTTCGGATACGTCCGTCGTGATGAGCTGTGACTGAAGTGAGAGTCCTTCCTTAGTGGCCAATATTGAAAATTGACGATCTTTTGGAAGGTAAACCTGATAATTTCCGTTCTCGTCACAGATAATTTGTTGATAGGACTGTGAAGTAAATGGATCAACAATCCGGATATTGGCATTAACGGAGGAACCGGATTTCGTAACCGTACCCGACAAAAACGTCATTTCTTCTGGCTTCAAATTGCTCTCCAATGGGCCACCACGCATACTGGAAGTCCACCTTCGCTGATTATCGGAAGTAATGTCCCCATAACTATAGTAGAGTGTGCTGTCTCCGGCAATGGATAAAGAGCGAACATCATCATTCGTGAGGATAGAATTAACCAGTTTGGGCGTAAAGGATCGAAAGCCATCATTCTTTGCCCAATAGATATTGAATTGATTACGAGAGATCCGTTTCCCTTCTGAATCATTCACGTCCTCATTGGAGGCATAAAAAAAAGTCTTGTTATCACGGGCAAAAAAGGGATCGCAAACACATCCTGTATTATAAGTAGGCGCCAATGTCCTCGGTGATAACCACTGGCCGGTTTCATCTTTCTCGATCAGGTAGATTTCCTGACAATAAGAATCTTTTTTTTCCTCCGTAGCAAACGGCCTGGTGAACAAGATCTTCTTTCCATCCGAAGATTGAGTCGGTGCCAGGTCGTCACGATCCGAGTTAATTCCTATATCCAGCAGTACCGGATCAGACCAGGTACCGGAAACCAATCGTGATTGATAAATATCGAAATCCGCTTTGCCCTGTGATCTCGCGGCAATCAACAACTGTGAATTATCAAAATTCAGTTGTGGATATTGAAATTCATATTGACCATTGATGGCCGCATCGAAAAGAAGTATCGGGTCAGACCAACGTGCACTGTCTGCTTCATAATTGGAGATATACGGCTTGAGTCGACCATCGTAATTAGCCATAAACACCAACTGCGTCCCATCATAACTGACCTTGGGTTGCATGATGATGGCATTAGGCAGGTTGATCTTCTCAAACTCCTGTGCCAGGATCGGATTAATTAAAAGCAGAAGAATCGCAGCAAAAAGCAGGCAATGTCTGTTCATGCGAAAAGTGGCAGGTTAACTTTTTGAGCGTTGATCACTCATTAACAATATTACAATTCCCCCGTGGATTGCGCAAGGTTTTGGAACCAATCCAGTCAATGGGTGTTCAAACGGACATGAGTGATGTTGATTCCGATAGGCTTTATCTCAATGGAGAGGTTATCTTTTATCCTGCTCTTCTAAAAAAGTATCTACAGCACGTATCAGAGCCGGCAAGTTGTCATTCATGGTGGAATGGCCTGCTCCCGGGATCATCACAAAGCGTGAATCCGGTGTGAGTTTACTCAATCTTTGAATGGTTGCGGGACGCGCTTCATCAAATTCTCCTGTAGTGAAAAGTACCGGAACCTTCACCTCCTTCAGTGATTGATGATTATCATAATTTCTCAAGGTACCCGTGGCAGTAAACTCACTTGGCCCCCACATAAAGTTGTAGATGAAATCACTACCATCTGGTCTTTCTACTTCAAAAGGCAAGGCTAACGGGTCGTTTCTGCGGCCGTGTTGGCTTAGAAAATAGGTATTCGCAGCCTGATACTCCGGTGTATTGAAAGTGCTTTCAGCTTCTGCCTGTCGTATGTCTGCCTGAATGGCTTTCGGCAAACCTGCGATCAATGTATCTGCATCTGCGGTCCAAATAGGTGTGCTGAAATACGGGCTATTAAAAACCAGGGCTTTGACGGCATTGGGATATTTGTCATAGTATTCAAGTGCCAGTGCAGTCCCCCAGGAATGCCCCAAAACATAAAGTTCTTCCAGTTTTAACGCATTTCTTACAGCTTCTACTTGTTCAACGAAATGATCTACCTTGAGCAAGGAAGTGTCTTTATGAATAGAAGATCGCCCTCCTCCTAATTGATCAAACATGATTACGGGCCGGTCTTTAGCGATTTCGTACAGATACAGAAAACCGTAGCCTGTGCCTCCCGGTCCACCATGCAAACACAGGACGGGAGTATTGTCTCCTTTCCCCATGACACCATACCAGACTTTTCCGCCTTTCACTTTTACGTAGCCTTGCTTGGTGTATTTCCATTTTGGAAGGTCAGCCGGTTGAAATGAAAAGAATAGTAAACAGAAAATTGCTAGTATAGGGCTTTTCATGGCGAGACGATTTGAACGTAATTTAGAATGTGCCAGAATACATTGTTAAAAAAATTGGATGAGAGGTGTAATAATTTAGATCGATAGCCACTAATCGAAGAAAAAGTACGTTGAGCAGCGATTTTTATCAGCAATCCATTCTCCCATACGCGGGGATCATTATCAAGATCTGCCGGGCCTACACAGACTCTGATGAAGATTTTGAAGATTACTATCAGGAGGTATGCCTGCAAATATGGAGAAGTCGTGAGCAATTCAAAGGACAATCGGAATGGTCCACCTGGATCTATCGACTGACCCTGAATGTGTGTTTGACTTTGCTGAAAAAACACAAGAATAGTGCACGCAATTACGTTTCCGACGCATTACCAGAAGATATTGAAGATACAATTCAGGCATTTTCTAATGAATCCCTGAATGAATTGTATGCGGCCATAAAAAAGCTCTCCGAAGTAGACCGGGCAGTGATCATGCTCTATCTCGAAGAAAAGTCCTATTCTGAAATCGCTGATATCATGGGTACCAATCCCAACAACATTGGAGTGCGCATAAAACGCATTAAAGCACGTTTAAAGAAAATTTTAGATGGAAAGATCAATTGAAAAGGTATGGAAAGAAGGGTTCCTGGAAATGGAATCGCTCATTATTCCCAAATTGAATGACCTGTACAATCAAAAATCGACGCACATCGTTGATCGATTCAAACGGACCGGGAAACGCAATTTATACGGAATTGCCCTTGGCAGCATACTGTTTTTTGGCATTACAATTATCGTGAAAATCCCTTTGGTTGGCATTTTGGTTGGAATGATCATGGCTTATCTGATTTGGGTAGGCAAACAACGATCAGCCAAATTGGAACTCATTGATCAGGGACTGAATAGCTATGAATACCTGAAATCTTTCGACAATTGGCTAAAAGCAACCATCGCAGTATATCGGCAGATCTATCGATATGTATATCCTGCACTTTTCGCAATTTTTATCTTGGGAGCCATCTATGCACAATTTCCGGAACAAGAAAATATAGCTTCTCACTTATTTCAAAAACCTACTGAGGAATACACACTTGGCATACCACTCATAGCTCTGATCCCTCTTCTGTTGATCATTTTATTGGTGAGATTTTTCAGTGATACGATCTATCGATTTGATGTTTATTCGATCTACGGTGGTATCCTCAAGAAACTGGATGAATTACTAAAGGATATGGAGGACTTAAGGAAAGCGTAGGCTTCTGTAGGCTCTGCCAGCAAATTCAACAAGTACTGCTGTTGCCCCCTTACATACCGGAATTTTACTTCGGCGCTACGATCTGGACTTCCTGGCCATCTCTCAAATTCTTAATTTGGGCATAATAGTCGGTCAGGAAGTTCCTTTGTTCCAATGCATCGATTGCCTTCAAACTATATTCCTGATCATCGGTTTGCATGGAAAAAGGAGGGTAGACATTTAACAAATTACCAGGCTTAAGCGCTCCTCCGTCAGCTTTGTATCTCTCAAGTGGCTGCAAGGACAGAAAGTCTACCGGATTTTCACATGCTTGTATCAAAAATTGCTCAAAGCTAATTTCAAGGGGGTCAATCTCGCCGGTTTCACCATTCAAATGAACTACCATCGAATCACTCAGCACATAATGGTCCCCGAGACAATCTTGTGCGAAAGGTATATCTCCTGAGCGTATGGTATCATAATGAGCATGAACATGTTCAATCGCATGCCTAAGGGCAAACCAATCCGGGGATTTGACACAGCCATGGATTTGCAAGCCGCCATCAAAGGCGACTAAACCGTTGATTTGCGCATAAAAGTCTTGCAGTACACGAGGCAAAGCGTCATAGATATGCGAGTCATTTATTGCATCGCCCCGATAAGTTATTCCAGAAAAATCCATGCGGCCAAGGTACAAATTCCGATATACAGAATACAGATAACTCCAAAGTGACTGGAGTGATGTCTTCTACCCTACAAGACAACTGGGTTTTGAGGGCAAAATCTTCTTAAACAAATCCATCACTTCCGGGTTTCCAAAGAGAAAACAATAACCGGAAGATGAGTTGGATGCGTTTGGTGCTAAGAGTCGCGGCAGTTTATAACATAGTATGGGGAGCCTGGGTGGTATCCTTCCCCGCACACTTCTTTTCCCTGACAGGTATGGAGCCACTCAATCACTTAATGATCTGGCAAGGTATGGGCATGGTCATTGGCGTTTATGGGTTAGGATACTGGTGGGCCGCCACAAATCCAAGTACACATTGGCCGATTGTTGCCGTGGGATTCCTGGGAAAGATTTTTGGCCCTTTGGGCTTTTTCTTCAATTATGCTCAGGGCATCGTGCCTTTTGAGTTTTTCTTCACGCTGATCACCAATGATTTCATTTGGTGGGTGCCTTTCTTCCTGATTCTGAAACAAGCCTGGAAGGAAAACAAAATTCAGCTGATATGAAGAAGTTTAGTCTCTACCTTCAAGTTGGGTTTTACTTACTGGCAGGGGCTAACCATTTTATCAACCCGGACTTCTATGCCGGGTTGATCCCTGATTATCTCCCTTATCATACCCTTATCAATATCGCCAGCGGAGCCATTGAATTTGCACTGGGTCTGGGGTTATTATTCTCAACAACGAGGAAGTATTCCGCCTATACCATTATCCTCATGTTGATCGCTTTCATTCCTTCTCATGTGTTTTTCATCCAGATTGGCGGATGTGTAGAAGGCGGGTTATGCACTTCGCTAACGGTGGCGTGGGTACGATTAGTGATCATCCACCCTCTGCTTATCTTATGGGCCTGGTCTGTCAGACGTTGATTACTCGTACCTTAAGCTTTGCACAGGATTAGCCTGAATAACACTCAACGCATGGGTTGTTAAAGTAAATAGCACAATCACAAATCCTATCACGCCTGCGATCACCAAATTGGTCCATTGAAAATCCACTCGATAGGCATATTCATTGAGCCAGGCAACAGCAAAATACCAGGCGAGTGCACTTCCGATCAATAACGCATAACAATAAGTCTTGACAAAATCTTGAATCAATAACCAGAAGAGTTGTCGATCTTCAGCTCCAACAACCTTGCGAATACCAATTTCTTTGGTCCTGCTAGCCGCCTGGTGAGTAATCAATCCCAATAGTCCCAGGCAGGAGATGATCATGATCAGGAGTGCTCCAAGAATTAGTAAGCGATAAAGACGATCCTCCATGCTTAACAGGTCATCCATCTCCTGACCAAGAAAAGAATAGCCAAAGGGCAACTCATTACCATGCTTTTTAAAGAGTGATTCGACGTTGACTAACACTTCTAGTGGATCCTGATTTTCAATGCGGAGCAATAGCGATGTATGTACCACCGGTGTAAATCCCAATGTCATGGCCTGCATGGGTTCCCTTGCGGAAGACATACTAAAGTTCTGAATGACTCCTACGATGGTTCGATCGGTCTCGTCCGTTTCACTGAATTTCACTCGGATGCCCAGCGCTTCATCTGGTGTATATCCCAATTTAGAAGCCAGGTATTCATTGATGATCACCCCTTTGTAGTAACCATCTTGTTTTGTGAAAGTGCGCCCTGCTAATAAGGTCAACCCAGCGGTTTCAATGAAATCAGGGCCCACATCGATGGTTTGCGAGGCATTGGTTTCAAAATTTCCTGCAGCACTTTGTAGCATGTAGCTAAACTCATTGAGTCCTGTCTTGGGCGATTCACCCATTTGTGCTGTGCTGACTATCCCAGGTATCGCATTCAATTCTGCCCGGATTTGATCATAGTTCTCTTTGAGTTTCTTGTCCCCCATATAAACGATCACCAGATTATTGACATCAAATCCCAGGTCTCGGTTGCGAATAAAATTGATCTGATCAATTACTACTAAAGTCCCTATGATCAAAACAATCGCTATGACTTGCTGAATAAGCACAAATAGCTTGCGAAATTGTGCTTTGCCAAAACTTCCTGCCCCTTTGCCAATAGCGACCAGGAAACGAAATGAAGAAGTCAGCACCGCAGGATAGATCCCTGAAAGCAACCCACAACCTGTGCCTGTAGCAAAGATGAGTAGTAGCCACTCCGGGTGATCAAAAAAGTTGATCTCAATAGGTCTGGAGGTCAATTGAGCAAAAACAGGTGCCAACGCGACCAGCATTGATATTGCCAATAAGCCAGCCAACCAGGCAACCAAAAGTGATTCTAGCAATCGGTATTGGATCAATACCCCTCGACTGGCGCCCAGGATCTTCCGCACGCCAATCTCTTTTTGAAAATGTAAGGATTGACTCAACGACAAATTGGTAAAGTTGAAACAGGCAACCAGTAAAAGAAAAACGCCAATGACCGAAAACACATAGAGGTATTGTTGATCACCATGGGGATAGGGTTCCCAGATATAGGGTTCCCAAAGATAAATCTGCGTTAGGGGCTGTAAAATGATCTTAGCCGTACCATTCATTTTATCAAACGTCGATTTCATGTATTTCTCATAAAAAGGACGCCAGTTTTCATAAACATCTTCGGGTTGAAATCCAGGAGTCGTTTTCAGATAAGTCATGACATGCCCACCATACCACCACTTTTCGCCATTCTCGGAGTTGAAGAAGGTAGTGTAAGATATGAGCAGCTCAAATCTGAGATAAGTAGCAGGTAAATGGTCTTCAAAAACCGCTTTGATGACTACTTGTCCATATCTACCGATATTGAAAGTCCGGCCGACCACATCTTCGGTATTAAAAAGTTTCAGGGCAAGTGATTTAGAAATGGCCGCGGTGTTAGGATCGTGTAAGGCCTGATCCGTGCCAGCAAGGAGCGGGATATCAAATACCTTAAAGAAACCGGAATCTGCTGCAAACAAATGGTTTATCATATGGTGCTCCGCTCCTACCTGAACATAGCCACTGTGTGTCGGGTGTCCATTGTACCCCATCATCTTTGTGGACGCAATAACTCCTGGAAATTCATCCACCAACGTGGGGCCCATAGGTCTTGGTGTATTGGCATAGATATCCGTATGACCGTTCAACTCGAATTCACTGGCAACACGATAAATCCGATGGGCATTAGGTATGTGCCGATCAAAGCTCAATTGCTCTGTTACATAGATATAAATTAGAAAGGAAAAGCTAATGCCAATAGTAAGCCCTATCAGATTGATCAGGGTGTAATTGATCTCTCGCTGGAGTTTTCGAAAGACGATTTTTAGTTCTTTGAGTAACATAATTAGTTCTGACCGATGGATCTTTAAAGCCAAAAAAGGGTCAAAAAAGGGCTCAAAACGACTTAAAAATAATTTGAGACGAAATAAACAGTTACCGTGATCTCATTTCCATCATCACAACAGCATTAATCATTTATCAGTCACCATAGGTGAAAGCCTGACCATGTATAGGGTCGATCAAAATTTCATCGCTCAGCCATCTGAGTTTTAAATGCCCTGGGGGTCACCCCGGTCATTGCCTTGAAGATGCGGTTAAAAGTTGCCTTGGAATTAAACCCCGATTGATAGGCCAATTCCATTAATGTAGCTTTAGGATCTGTGTTGGGATCACGCATCAGACGCTTCACTTCTTCTACCCGATATTCATTGATTACCTCATTAAAATTTCTTCCCAGAGATGCATTAAAAAATCCAGAGAGTGCCGCCGATTTGATTTGCATCCTATTCGACAACTCCTGAAGCGTGAGATCGGGAATCACAAAGATCTTTTCTTTAACAAGCAAAAGGTCTAACCGGCGTTTCAATTCTTCTTCATAATTGGCTCCTTCTTCCTTCTCTAACGACAAAACCCATTCCTCTCTCCTGAACGGACCATGGATCGAAAAACTGAAGATTCCCATCAAATACAATCCAACCACACTGTGGAAGATCGCAATCAACTCGAGTAGACTTACTGGAAATAAAGGCAGTAATAGTCGAGTCGCCATGATAATCAGTAAACCCACAAACGTCCATTGGGAATAAGCCGGTTGCAATGCTTGCCGGAAGACTTCTGACCGATATTGATGATAGCATTCGACTAACGTTAACAAGGAATAGGGAACAAATTGTATAAAAGTGACAGCATGGAGCCACTGGCTCAAATCGGCCAGTTCCCACCACAGGATGATTCCCCATATTACGGGGACAAGAAAATGCAGACCGACAAGTGGTTGCCAACGGAAACGTTGATGCCGGAGGCTTATGTTTAGATAAAAGGCTGGCCAAATCGTCAGCATCGCAACACCCTGAACAATTGATGGGGTAACCATTATACTAATACCTAAAGTCAGGAAACACAAGGGAAGAAAAAGGTTACGGAGGTATTGACGTGTTAAAAGGATCAATCCGAGGAAACAGAGACAGCATCCTAAACCGAAGAGCAGGAGTTCTGTAATCGCCATTTCCACTATTTGAGCCATGATCGAACTTACGAAGATTTTTCTCAATTCCATTAAATTGTCCTCATGCGCAACATATCAGCTACCGGAAAGATCAAAAAAGAAACACCTGAGGTAACCACACCTGCACTTTCAGCGGCGGGTATAGGAGGCATCAAGGCAGCTGTACAACACCTTAACAAAGAATTAGGTCTCACTTCTGCTATTTCGACACTCTCAAAAATGAATCAGGAAGGAGGTTTTGATTGCCCCGGATGTGCCTGGCCCGATCCCGATGAGAGGTCAAAATTGGGTGAGTATTGTGAAAACGGGGCTAAGGCCCTGGCTGAAGAGGCAACAGAGAAACGGGTCGATGCTGTTTTTTTTGACCAACATTCGGTTGAAGAGATCTCTCTATGGGATGATTATACCATTGGGAAAAGTGGCAGGATCACACAACCTTTTGTTCTCACACCCGACTCGGTTCACTATACCCCTATTGCCTGGGATGAGGCCTTTGAATTGATCGGTAGTCAATTGAAAAGTCTGAATAATCCTGATGAAGCCATTTTCTATACTTCTGGAAGGTCCAGCAACGAAGCGGCTTTTCTCTATGGATTATTAGCGCGCCAATTGGGCACCAACAATATGCCAGACTGCTCCAACATGTGTCATGAATCCAGTGGGGTGGCGTTAAAGGAAACAGTAGGTATTGGAAAGGGTTCTGTCACCCTGGAAGACTTTCAACAAGCTGAAGTAATTGTGATCCTGGGGCAAAATCCCGGAACGAATCACCCCCGCATGTTAAGTGCTCTGGAAAAGTGCAAACAAAAAGGTGGCAAGATCATCGTCATTAATCCCCTTGCGGAAGCTGGGTTGGTTCGCTTTAAAAACCCACAAAAACTCAGCGGACTAGTAGGAAAAGGTACAGCACTGGCGGACATTCATCTTCCTGTCAGGATCAATGAGGACGTCAATCTGCTAAACTTACTCATGAAAGGATTGCTTGAACGTGAGGAGAAGCAAGGACAGGTACTGGACCAACAGTTCATTAAGGAAAAAACAACAGGCTTTGAGGCACTGAAAGCTGATCTGGCCAGGTACAATGAACAAGATCTGCGGAAAAAATCCGGAGTAGATCCTTCTCAAATTGAAGCAGCCGTTGACCTGCTGGCGAACCATAGCAAAATCATCATTTGCTGGGCCATGGGTCTGACCCAACATGAGAATGCCGTAGATAATATCAAAGCTTGCGTCAACCTTCTACTCATGAAAGGGAGTATTGGCAAACCTGGGGCAGGTACTTGTCCGGTCAGGGGGCATAGCAATGTGCAAGGTGACCGCACCGTAGGGATCATGAGCCAAGTTTCTCCTGCATTGAATGAGGCATTGCAAAAGGAATTTCAATTCGAGCCTCCTTCCAATGCCGGTTATGATACTGTCGCGGCGATCCAGGCCATGCATGAAGGAAAGGCTAAAGTATTCATCAGTTTGGGTGGCAATTTCGGGTCTGCCGCTTCAGATACACATTATACATCTCAGGCGCTACAGCGTTGTGAGCTTACCGTGAGCATCAGTACGAAATTGAATCGAACTCATTTGATGGCAGGAAAAACAAGTTTGATCCTCCCGACATTAGGTCGATCCGAAAAGGATCAACAGGGCACTAAACATCGATTTGTAACGGTTGAAAATAGCATGGGAAGGGTGCATCGTTCAGCGGGTATTCGTGAACCCGCCAGTGAACAATTGATGAGTGAGCCAGAGATCGTAGCAGGGATTGGACAGGCGGTATTTGGAAAAGAGAGTTCGATAAAGTGGTTGGAACTAGGTCAGGATTATGATCAAATCCGTGAAAAGATATCTCGTGTAATCTCAGGTTTTGACAATTACCAATCAAGATCCAATGGTAAGGGGTTTGATCTGCCCAACAACGCACGGGTCGCAGATTTCTCATCCCTTCCTGATGGGAAAGCACCATTTTCAATTTGTCAACCTGCCAATCATTTTCTGGAAGAAGACCAATTTGTGTTAATGACCATCCGTTCTCATGACCAGTTTAACACGACCATCTACGGTATGGATGATCGCTATCGCGGCATCTACAATGCCCGTAGAATCGTCATGATGAATCCCGAGGACATGGCAATACGGAATATCCAAAATGGGGAAACGGTGAACCTGACCAGTCATTACAGTGGCATTGAACGAAGGGCGGAATCATTCAAAGTTGTCCCCTATGAGATTCCCAGACAAAATTTGGCCGCTTACTTTCCGGAGACTAATGTCCTGGTGCCGATTGATCAATTTGCCAGAGGAAGTCGTACGCCCATCAGTAAGTCAATTTTGGTGAAAGTGGAGAAAAGCATTGCGTAATGAAAAAGCCATAACTTCATTAACTTCTTGAAGAAGAAGACAGATTGAGTTCCAAATATGAATTCCAAACTCTCCGATACCTCCAAACAAAAATGCTTTGACCTGATCAGTGGTGCGTTTTCATTGAAGGAGTTTGAACAATGGGTCTATCATTCAAAGGAATTGGAGCAGGAATTATCGGAAACGGACCACCTGGCCATGATCTCCTTCAATTTCAAAAAGAATGGTGCCAAATACGAATTGATTCAGCTGCTGAAACGGTTTGTGGATCTGGGTGAATATGAAACGCAAAAAGTCCGAAGAAAACTAGAAGCGGCACTTAATAAAGATGAGCAACTCCCTGAATTGCTTGTTGAGTTTTATCATTTGAATTGTCGGGGTTATGGATTTCTGGAAGACCTGGGAATGGGATTCGGTCTTTCGATTGAGGTCCCACCCATTGGGAACCATGACAAACCCTGGGAACAACTATCAAAGGAAGAGCAGAATAAAATCATCAACGGCTTCTATCCGAAATTGGACCAATGCCTGAAAGATGCCTTGTATTGGCTGGATTCGGGAAAGATCGTTTTGACAGGAGAAAAGGAATTAAACAATGATTATTTTCTGGAATACTATGATTATCGAACAGAAGCGGAAAGGAAATCCAGAATCTTTAAAGAAGTTCGTAAAAGGTGGTGGCAATTCTGGAAGCCGAAACTAAAACAGAGCGGAAATTTTGAGCCGGATTAAGGTATTCTTAATGTCTTCTTCGATGAACTCAGCACAACATTAAAATCTGCTTTAGACTAATCTCTGACAAATGAAAAATACGAGAACTTGAATGAGGCTGCCGGTGATAACACCGGCATCGGCTTTGTTTTCAATCAATAAAACTGATCTATTTACGAACTTTGGGCCTCTGTTGGAGTTATCTCCGACAGAAGTGAATTACCAGAGCTTAAATGTTGCCGTGATAACATCGGCAATGGCTTTGAAATGCCCATAGGGTGATACCACAAACAGAACAATCGAATAAAATTTTATTTCAGTCGTTAATGATGCTGAGAGAAACTAGAATTGACCACTATTTTATTGGGATGTTAGCCTTACCTGGAAGCCAATAAGCGATTTTTTGTCTATAGGCCATTTGCAACTATTTCAAGAAAATAATAGTCCAATCCAATTTTGGTATTTCATTTGCTTTGAAACAAACTAAACCTAAAACAATGAATAAATATTTTTTACTACTATCATTTTTCCTGTTCATTGACTGCTCAGGTGACCTATCGGAACCTGATGGTTCATCCCCTGAAAGCTCATCAGACATTGCAGGACAGGGAGCTCCAGGTCCTGATTCAGGACTGGTCACGGCAGGAGAGTGGAATGATCTCGATAATTGGGCTTTTTGGCAAAACCTGATCACCAATACGGAATTCAACCATATGCCTTCTGTATGGGGATTCTACACTAACAATCGGATTTCCGTGGAAATCCACCGTGAGAATGTTCCTATCGAAAATCTAAAAATAGAACTTAAAAAGGAGGGAAATTCCATCTGGACTGCAAAAACCGATGTATATGGTAAAGCCGAATTATGGGTGGGGCTCAATGAGCAGGTCACCCTGGAAGACTTTACAGCTTACGACTTATGGGTAAACGAGACAAAAATTGAGGCAGACTTATCCACTGGTCATGTCAGGGTCAATCTGGATATGTTGCTTCCGGAGCATACAGACGTTCAAATCGCCTTCATGGTGGATGCCACTGGATCAATGGGCGATGAACTAGAATTCTTGAAGGCAGATTTACAAGATGTGATCCAACAGTCGGAAGAAAGTAATCCATGCATCAACATTTCAACGGCTTCTGTCTTTTACCGAGATGAAGGAGATGACTATCTTGTGAGAAAATCACCTTTTTCTGGTAATCTCCTTGAAACCATTTCCTTCATTAATCAACAAAGAGCAGGTGGCGGAGGCGACTTCCCTGAAGCCGTTCACACCGCGCTTTCGACCTCAATTCAGGAATTAGAATGGTCCGAAAATGCTAAAGCAAGGATACTTTTTGTATTACTGGACGCACCACCTCACCATGAACCTCAAGTCATTGATGATATACAAAGATCCATACAACAAGCCTCTGGTTTGGGCATTAAGGTTATACCCATAGTGGCCAGCGGGATCGATAAACCGACAGAATTTTTAATGAGGCATTTTGCCATCGCCACCAATGGCACTTATGTCTTTATCACTGACCATAGTGGCATCGGGAACGATCACCTGGAACCCTCCGTAGGACAATATGAAGTTGAGTTCCTGAATGAATTGATGATTCGCCTGATCAGCGAACAGGCTGGATGCGCAGTGATTTGAATGTAGAGTCATTATTTCCCTTTAGGCCTCTATTGGAGTCATCTCCAACAGAAGAGAAATATGAGAACCTGAATGAGGATGCCGGTGAAAACACCGGCATCGGCTATGATTTGAATCAATAAAACTGATCTATTTACGAACTTTCGTAAACGACTTGTTGATGATCTTCCAGCCTTCGTCCAGTTTCAGCAACAACAAGTAGTCCGTAAACTTCCATTGGCCTGAAACGATCTCGATTTTGACCTGAGCGGCATCATTTAATAGGTCAACCGAAATGATCTTTCCTTTACGATCATTTTTCTGTCCCTGCTTGAAATAACCAATGTACTGATCAATCGGAATTTTCCGTAACCCTCCCTCATTATTCACGGCATACAAAGCTGCTGTTTCATGGAACGCTCTTCTGATTCTTTCAATTTCGCCATTGGCAGTTCCTTCAATATAATCCATGGCCGTGGCTCGAACCGCTGCCTCCTCGGATTGAGCATTGACATGAAGGGAAAGTATGAAAATGAAAGCGATGAATATCAATTTTTTCATGATGACTATTTTGAGTTTTTAAAATCTCAAAAGTCTCATTCTGACAGAAGAAAAGAATTTAGACTTATAATCTCGTGGTTCTGATTTATAAATCTGAAGGTACGACAGCCTTTTTTCTAAAGGTCGAAGGGGTCATGCCCGTCACATTTTTAAAGGCCGTGTGAAAGGTGCTGGTCGCGTTGAAACCACATTCATAAGCGATGGCCTCAACCGTAAGGTGATGATCTTTCAAAAGTTTTTCCTTTGCTGCTCCTACCCTCACTTCATTAATCAACTGCGAAAAATTCTTACCCAGATGTTCGTTGATGAAAAGGGAAAATTGATGAGGTGTCAATCCCACTTCTTTGGCCAGTGCTGGCATGGTCAGAGAGGCGTCTTTATATCTCGAATTAGTGGAAAGGGCGCTTTCCATTTTCGCCTGGTATTCCACTAGTTCATCTGCCTTCCAGATGGCTTTGGTTTTGGTCTTTATGGGCTCAGGCTCCTTGCCTTTTGTAAACAAGATCCACACCAACAGATAAACGAGAAAGGTAAAGGTAATGGCGCCTGCCAGATAGGAAGTAAACGTAGAAGTCATGTAGGTCAGCCAGATGAGCACTACCCCCAGGATCACGCCTAAAGTCCAGTTCATCAGATGAAAAGCCTCTTTTTTTATGAAGCTTCGGATCACTAATACCGCTGCAGAAACTGAGAAGAGTCCCCAATACAAATAGATCCCACGAACGATATAAATACTCCACAATGGCTTATTTTCCCAATAAGATTCCACGAAATAAGCGTATCCCATCAGGAGCAAGATTGGGATCAACGTCAGCAGGCTCGGCACATTGAAGGTTTTATTGCCTGAAATCTGTGATCGAACGAAGAAAAAACTGAAAGGACCAATGGCCACACATGCCATAAGGCCAATCATAATAAACGCTTCATCCAGTCCTGGATTGAAATAGTAGAAGACAGATTTTCCGATCCTTAATACAAGGGCAAGCAACATCAGGCCTAAATAAATGTTTTGATAGCCTTGTCTGCTCTTCCCCCACAGAAAGTAGAACGTAAGGAATAGTCCATTGAAGACACCCAACAGACTGGTGATCATTAATATTTCTCTGGAAACGCTGATACCTTTTTTATTTCAAAGATCAGCAATCCTCATGTCAATGACTGATCTGATGTTCATAATTTTTTAGGTGATATTCCTAAAGTAGTAACGGATAAACAGGGATCAAAGATTGATAGACTAAGCATAAAAAAACCGGCTTTCACCGGCTTTTCACAATTTAGGTTGATCACGATTAAATATTTGGTGACCAAACACTGTAGCTATTCGGAGGACATTGGATCTTCACCCAGCCACCACTTTGGGTCGTAGGATACCAACCTGAGTGTCCTGTAAAATCCTTGATTTGCGTATTGTTCCAATTAGTAGGCACCCACCTTTCTACCCAATTGCTGGAATTGTTGATATAAACAACCAGGCCAGGGTTTCCATTCCAGCCATTTCTTCGGGCGATGTATTCGTCATTATCAACGTGAAGGATCGTTGTGTTGCCCGTGGCTTTATTATTATGGATCCAGATCAGGTTATTCAACCGTTCTTTGTTCAACCATTCTTCATAATCTCGGTAAAAAATGGTCGGATAACCTTCATGCGTAAGGATATAGGCATAAGCCAGCATCTTATTCCAGATCTCATCCGTATCGTGATTGGCTACAAAAGTCACTGCTTTGAAAGGATTGCGTTTCCACATCATGTCATCATTCAACACATTGAGATTGTTACCATCGAATGCATCATTCATTTTGTAATAAGCAGCAAAGTCGAAAACAGAGCTATTGGCCTGATTCGCCCACCAGTTGAGGTAATCCACATTGGCATCCCAAAGCTCACCGACGGAAAAACCTCCCACAGCACTGTTCCATGAGGCAACTACCCAGGGCTCAAACCCTTTCACGTAATCGAATCTCCATCCATCAAAACCCAGGGTATTTTTATAGTACTTGCCTACCCCATCCGAGCGGTTCCAAAACCAGTCTTGTACGTAAGGAACCGTATGACTCAAATCAGGAAAACCACCAAAAACACCCAGGTCATTATTGGCGATTCCATTGGGATGAAAATGATCCTGCGTCCTGGTAAACTTACCAGAGGCAACACCGGTGTAATCGGTCCAGGTATTGGTTCCTGTGTATTGATTCGCCTCCAATTGTCCACCACTGTTGTGATTCAGTACAATGTCGGCATAGACTTCCATGTTTTGTGCATGGGCAGCATTGATGAAAGTTTCTAATTCTGTTCGCGAGCCGAAGCGCGTCTCTACGGTTCCATTCTGATTGTAATCTCCAAAATCAAAGTAATCAGTAGGATCATATCCCATGGAAAAAGCACCACCCTGTGCCTTGGAAACAGGAGGCAACCAAACGGATTCAATTCCTGCGTTAGACCAGTCTACCACTTTCGTAGTAAGTGTATCCCACCAGGTCCCTCCGGCTGGTACATCCCAGTAAAATCCCTGCATCATTACACCTCCCCCGGGACCGCCAACAAAGACACCAGATTCGGCTCCATCTAAATTTTGTGTACTGAATGGTCGACCATCGTGGGTGGTGACTTCAATGGGTTTCATCTCTCCCCGAGCCGATTCAAGTTCCGGGATCATCTGCTCCTCCGAGCAAGCGAAAATGATAAAAGCAAGTACGGCACTTGCCAAAAAATTCAATTTTCTCATATTAGGTTCTCATTAGATTGTTTTGAAATTTAGAAAGAAAATAATGTGATTATTGCAATGAGCAGACACAAAACGGCCTCAAAAATGCGATAATTACAATCCAGCACACCCGGAAACGTTTCCGCTTTGCGAGATTTACAATGAAAATCTTGAAGCTTTTACGGTACGTTATTGAGCTAGCCAGGCCTTAAAGTCATGGATTCGGTAACGGCTGATGGTCACCTCTCCGGCAGATGGTTCAAGTGTAATGGGATAGCTGCCGTAATCCGTTTCAAAACTGAGAATACTCCGAGCAGCTACCAGAAATTGACGATTGATCCTGAAAAATTGATGATCTGGAGTAACCGCTTCCAAATGATCAAGAGAAGACTCGATCAAATGCCTTTTACCATCAAAAGTCTTTGCGTAAACCGCAGCATGTTCCTTGAAAAAGTAAGCCACATCTTCCAGTTGTACATAGGTAGTCTTTTGGCCAGCCTTCGTCAGAAAACGCCGCTGATATTGATCCTTATCACCAAAATATTTCAGGAGTTTGCCCAGGGCCTGTTCACCCTCATGCCTGGTGGCACGAAGTTGTTTCAATTTGGTCAGGGCATCTTGTAAGTCTTCTTCTGAAATGGGTTTCAATAAGTACGCGATACTATTGACCCGAAAAGCTTTCAGGGCATACTCATCGTAGGCGGTGCAAAATATGATTGGAGCGACAACATCTACCTGTTCCAAAATCTGAAAACTGCTTCCATCCTTTAAGTGGATATCCATGAAGATCAGATCGGGCATAGAATTGGAATGTAACCAACGAACGGCCTCATTGACCGTATCTATGGTTGCCAGAATCTGCGCTTCCGGCAGAACATTCTTTAAAGCCTTTTTCAATCCTCTTAAGGCGGCAGCTTCATCTTCTATCAATAAACAAGTCATGAGGTGGTGGTTAAAGGTATATCCACACGAAAGGCCTCTCCCTGAGTAGAAATCTCCAAAGAACTTCCGAGAACAGCGAGGTACCGGCTCCTCAAATTGGTTAATCCTATACCCGTTCCTGACCGATTTCCGTTCGCTCTCAATGGATTAATGATACTGAGATTCCTCTTATTTAAGGTCACCTGCACTTCAAGCGGTTTTTCATTACTGAATTCATTGTGCTTAAGGGCGTTCTCCAGAAGGATCTGCAGGGTAAGGGGTACTAGTCTAAGATCATCAATATTAGACTCTTCAGGCAATCGTACTGAGAAACTGTTTCCAAAACGATGTTTCATCAATGCGATATAGGCCTTAAGCGATTGCAATTCTTCATGAAGAGAAACAAGTTCCTGATCCTTCATTTCCAATACATATCGATACACCTTAGACAACTGATGCAGAAATTTCACCGCCGTTGTTTTGCTTTCATCGATCAATACGGCCAGTGTATTGAAACAATTGAACAAAAAATGCGGGCTCAATTGATTTTGCAAAACCTCGTACTTGGCTTTGATGTTCTCCTTTTCCAGTAAGGCTTTCTCATAAGATTCCTTTTCCCACTGGCCATAAAAATAGAAGCTTTCCGAAATCCCGTTAATGAGAATTGGTAGTAGTAACCCAAGTATGGCATAGTCGAATAGAAATTCGCCGGTAATGCCCATCGGGACAATGACGTTCCAGAAAAAATAAGAAAATCCGATAGCAGCACCCACTGCATACAAAGTAGAGAGTCCATATTGAAAAAGGAATCTCCGCAAAAAGGAAGCAGTGTTCATTTTGAGGCGCAGGGTCCGGGCTACCCAGTCATGCCCCATGACTACCACTGTACCGAGCAGAAGCCCAAATCCTATTTCAAGTAGTAAAAGCCCGTTAAAAATATCTGACCAGCCAATCAAACCCAATATGAGGTATTTCACTTTGTAGTATGCTGGCATAAGCAGACCTACTAAAAGTATAACAAGCAATTGAACGGATCGTCGGTTTTTCATGTCATCAGCATGTTTTAGTGGCTGGCTGGTTTAAATACGAAAGATTCCCCTCCATTGATACGAAGGGGATTCCAACCTAACCCTGCCTCATTAATCCATATTAATGAAGGCAGCCTTTCCTTCGATCCATATCAGGTCTTTCATGGCTTTGCCGTAGAGCGTTTCAATCCGCTCATGATCCGGATCTGCTTCCATTTTTGCCTTATTGGCTGCATCATCGATGTACTTGATGGTCACCAGATCCGGCATCTCTATCTCTCCCCAAACCTGATCGGGAATCAGCACTCGCTCCTTGTTCAGGCCTAGTCGTTTGTTAAAACCCTTCGAAGCTTTCTCATACGCCTTGTAGTTTTTGCCATTGTCATTGAAATAACCTACCTCAATCATGTATAATCGCTGTGAAACGTTGCCGGATTTCAATTCACCGCCGGTTACTTTTCCACCAATTGCGACCATTTTGATGGACTCAGAACGCAGATGTTCAATCTTCCTGAATTCCGGATCATTTTCAAAATCCTCATAAGCTTCTTTGCTATCGTAAAACACGATGTTGACCATATCCGGCTTTGATAGGTCCTGTCCGGTTTTTCCCCCATAAAAGCTTTCGATTGGTGTGAGGATCCGTTCACCGTTCCCGCCATACTTACTTACAATTGGCGCCATTTTCTGGCCATACTCCTGAAACTTCGCCGGGTCTTTCAACCAGATCATTACGACCTGATAATACTTTGCCTCAGCCTTTTTCTTGAAATCATTGGCCATAGAAGCCTCAGCGGTCATTACACTCAACAGAAGTATCCATAGCCCTTTCGCGACATTATTCTTTAACCTTTTCATAGATTTTTTGAAGTCAAAGAAGTGCCAGGAAGATTTGTGAAAAGAGTAAGAAAACACCCACTGGTTGTAATGGCTTACTGAATCGCAAAATGGCAACTGCGAATGTTTTCCGTTTTTTTTAAGGAGCGGGGCTCAATGTATAAATGTAAGCTTCAGTAGTTGTGCCATCATCCAGGGTCACGTCAGTGAGGATACGACGATATCCTTCCCCTTCAAAATTGTCTAATTCAGGCCAATGCGAATGAAGTCCATCTGAAGTAAAAACATGCCCCCGTACTACCTCTCCGTCGGGATCAATGACCAATGCCGGATACCCCAAAGTAGCACCCCAGCCTTCCGGGAATAATCTTCCTTTGACGTGGGCTGATTGAAATGTACCTCCAATATTGGATAACCAATGTTCATTGGGCCGTCCAGGACCAAGGGTGCCGTAAACAAAAAGCTTATTGATGAGTTCTGGCATGAGAAGTAACTGCAAACTAGTCAACAATCCTCTTCGTCACACGGCTTGCTCATGATTTTCTAAGTTTCAAACGTTGCTTAAATCGGCCCCAGGCGATCAGCCCCCCTCCCAGCCCAAAGAGGAAGATCCAAACCAGATCGGCTGTACTGGCTCCGTGAATACTACGTGTAATAAAAGCCCCTGTCATAATGACTGCCAAAATGGTCCCTCCATAGGCACCAGTCCTGGGGATAAGGATCAGAATAGCGCCAAGACATTCTAAAAAGCCAATGAGAAACATAAACCAAACCGGATACCCCCACCGTTCGAATGCTCCGGACCAGAAACCCTCTGCATCAAATTTCACATATCCTTGCTTGACGAACAACCAGGCAAGATAGAGAGACATGGCCCAAAGCACGATTTCCTTTAGCACAATAATAACCTTTGAGTTTTTCATGACCTTTTTTCGGCCAATCTACAGCGGCATCACGGGTTCTAAAGGTGGTCTGGGACAGGATCAGGCCATGGCGGGACGAGTTGCATGCACTTTACCAATGGATCTCACATTGCTTTGGAAAGACCGACTCGAGGAAATATGTAATCCATTTTGAAGCTCCAACATGTACTCTCCGTTTCTCCAGGGAATGATACGTGCAACTGCATCTGTATTGATCAATCTTGATCGGTGGATCTGCATGAATTGACCTTCTAATTCAGGAATGATAGACTTAAGTGTTTTCCGGGACTTATATTTTCGATCCATCGTATGAAAAATGAGGTAATTGCGAGAAGACTCGACATAAAGCAATTCCCGGGGCGACAAAAAAATGGTCCCCTGATCCGTATCCAGCATAAGTTTCTCTAATGGCTTTTGCGGTGCCGATCTTTCAAAGTAGGAAAACAGGAACATGACCAGCCAATACATCAGCAACTCTTTGGGGAAGGATGCCAATACCACCCAACGAACGTCCCATAGCACCGATAAAGGCGTGGCGTCCGTCATTCCTACCGCGTTCTTAATGGCGAAATCAACCCATATGGCCAGGACCCTGGAAACAATCGCAAAGGTCAGAGATATCAGTAGGTGACGGGTCCAATGCGCTCTGACCTGAACTGGAAAGTTTAGGGAGGCCTGGCGCAATAATGGCAAATACACTAACCATAGCAAGAAGGGGACAAAATGATAGAACGATATATCAAAAATCCTATAAGCCGATGGTAAATAACCCGCATGAATCTGAAATATGACAGACGAAGCCAGAGAAAGCACAGAGATGAGAAACAGCACTCCTACCAGTCTGAAATAAAGCTGCTTCTCCATCAAAAAAAGCTTCCCTGTGATTGATCTCAATCCTGCAAGTATCATATTACTCCGAATGAATGAACTCCTGATCTTGATATTACGGCTGAGATGCCTGAAGGATCATATTTTTTAATTGCCCGGAATCAAACTGGGTCAGATCTGTGATTTTAATGTGGCGCATCCGGGTTCCTGTTCCTTCCAGTAAACCTGCTGGGTCATCTACTTTTTCAAAATTGAAGAATCCCAGGTTCACGTGCTTTTTGGTATGCTTCAAATACACAAAATCTTTAGCAGTACCGTATACTGGCTGGCCCCATTTGAACTGCTCTTGCACCTCGGGGACCGCTTCAGAGATTAGATTACGCAAACCTTCCAGGATGGAAACTTGTCCCTCGGCAGCTTTCCCAATGTACTGATCAACTTCTGGTAACTTGTTCATGCTCGCTATTTAATCCCAAACATACTTCCAACTGCCGTCTTCTTGTCGCTTCCATACGGTATGAAAGATGCCTTTATTCTGTTTTTCATTACCAAGTGTATCGTAGTAGATAAACGTGAAATCACCATAGGTATAAGCCAGGTCTCCCGACTTACTCACATCAATGAAAGTAGGGGTCCAGGTCAGGGTCTCATTAGGCCGCACATCGTTTTCATACCAGGTTCGGATATCCACCTTTCCCTGAATGATCTTTTTACTTCTACGGATCACCCCATCCTCGGCCGCAAAGTACTCAAACGCTTCTACCAGTCCTTTTTCCTGAGCCATGTCATTGAACGCTTTCTCAGCAGCACGAACTTCCTCTTTCCATTGAGACAATTGCTCTTCGTTAGGTTCGGGAGAACAAGCACTGAAAACCAGCACCCCTAAAATCAAATAAGTCTTTTTTAAAAAATTCATAGCTAAATACCTTCCTTACTTGTGGGTTGAAAAAACATGTATACCAAAGCCATAAGAAACATGAAAATAACAAATGCTTCAACCAATCTCTTCTTTTGGTAATAGAAGATCATGAATAAAGCAAATCCGGATATCACCATGGAAGGGCTCACTAACTTCCAAAACTGCATACTGCCCATGATATTTCCATTGCCCAGTTCCAGATACTGATCCCAGCGATAATAAATAGATTTCCCAATGGCCAGGATATTAAACAGAATTGCGGGCAACAGAATTTCTTTAAGCCTTAAATAGAAGAACTGCTCAGATTCCAGATTTTCATACTTCTCTGGTATGATCTGATAGGTCGCGATCGACAGCAATGTCAGGGGAAGTATCCTTAAGATAAGAAATGAAAAGGCACTCGTAATGGTCTCTGCCGGTACCCAAAACAAGGCGTAATAAGTCTGAATAACCACTATAAAGATCGTCACAAAAGACAAAACATGTGCCCAATAAAACTGGATGGTTTTTCGGTGATAGATCATCTTACCGAATCCTTCCACCGTATGCGCTAATACCAAACCATACAGGATGGTCTCAAAGGCCAGGAGGTATTCGAATTTAGACATATAAGGCAGGTTGGTTGAAATGAAGATAAGGAACTTAGAGGAATTCAGTATTCGAAACTCATCATTTCATACTACTCCCTTTGCCATGATGATAACCCTCTCAAAACCTCAATTGCCTTCGTCTGATCCATGTGGTTTACAAAAATGTGATCGTGATAATATCCCGCGACCACATTGCAACTGATATCGAATTTGGCCAATTCCGAAGAAAAAGCAGCCGTCAGACCAACGGCTTCCAGAGATGAATGGATCTTTAAGGTGATCCACGAGGCCACAAAATCATAGGAAAGGCCTAATTGGTCTGCTTTACGCTGCTCCAGGATCAACGTAAGCCCTTCTTCCTCTTTGAAAGTACAGATAACGTCATTAAGATCAACCGGATGATCAGGTTTCGCTAAAGTGAATACATACTTCCCCGGATTCAGTTTGGGGGTCATACCATGAATCAATTTCAAAAGATTAATTTCACCAGCCATCGTGTCTTCTTTTATTCAAAGAAACAGCATTCGGCCTGATAATGGGATTAAGTCTTTATTGATTCGAAATGTCTTTAGCCGCATACACAAATCAAACAAAGCATGCGACTAAAGAACCTTAATAAGTTTTACTCCCTACTCATCTCTCAAAAAATTCACCGGATTCAGTCGGTTAATTCGGGACAACTGGATCAGCATCACCAGTAGGAACACGATCGAACAACTTACCACACCAATAATGAATAGGTCAGCGGATAAAGTAATGCGATTGGCATATCCTTCGAGCCAGCGTTGCATCAAATAGTAAGCGGGAAGTAAGCCACCAACCAGGCCAAAAGCCAACCACGGCAAAAAGTTTCTGAAAAAGATATTGTAAAGTGCCGTGATCGATGCACCATTGATCTTATGGATAGTCACTTCCTTGAGGCGTTTCTCAATATTGGTACCGAGAACTCCCAACAGGCCCAAAGAAGCCAGAAACATCGCGAGCACAGAACCCAGCAGACTCACCCGACTCACTTTTGACTCGGAAGCATAAACTCGCTGATTGTAATCACTCACCCAACTGTACTCCAAGCCATAGGGTGCATAAATGCGTTCATAAACTTCTTTTACCTTATCTGCTATGGCAACATCGGCCTGAGTGGTCTTCACAAAGAAATACTGGAAGGGGTAAGCATCCGTCAGATACATCACCAGTGGTTCCTGATCATATCTGGGTGACTGAAAATGGTAATCCTGTACTACACCCACTATGGTCGGATCTTTTAACTCTCCATAATCAAACGGCAAAATTTTCCCTATCGGATCATCAAAACCCAATTCCCTGGCCATTGTTTCAGTGATCAAGGCTGCGCTGGTGATATCGGTACTGATTTCAGGATTTAAGTTGCGACCCTCTATTATGTCCAGTTCCATCATCTCCACAAAATCCGGATCAATGTGCAAGTGTCGGGTACCTACCTGATCATATTCCCCGGTTAGTCGGGTGCCATTGTATCCCGAATTAAAAGAAACATATTCCACACCCGGCAACCTCAACAACTCTTCTTTGAGAATATCGGCCTTGTCCTGATGTTGAAGTCTTCCGAATAGTACATTGTCCGAATTATAACCTAAATCAAAATTGAGCAGATACCGGAGTTGCTGTTGAGTGGTGAAAGTGACCAGTAACATAAAAACAGACAGGGCTGCCTGAAAAGACAAGAACAACTTACTCATCGGTCGGCGATGGGCCATAAACTTATAGCCTTTTAATGCCTTAAGAACATTCATACCTGACAAGAAAATAGCGGGAAAAATTCCCGACAACAAGATTGCCAGAGTGGCCACACTTAGCATGCCCAATATAAACTTGGATGTAAACAAAGCGCCTATTGTATACTGATGATCAATGTAATCGGAAAAAGGTGATAACAAGAGCATCTGGATACCCCATGCCAGCACCAATGCCAGCAATACATTGATGCTTACCTCCACTAGAAATTGAGAAAATATAATCCCGCGATCAGCGCCAATCGCCTTTCGGATACCTACCTCTTTCACTCGTTTCAGATAATTACCCACGGAGAAATTGGCAAAATTCAATGTACTGATCAACAAACACAGAATACTGGTAAAAATCAACACCATGAGAACAGCGGCATCCATGGTTCCGATCAGACCATTTCCAGCTCTGAGATCTACGTTGGTATGGATCTCCGTCAATGGTTGGAGAAATATTTCTGATTTCATATCACTTTCCTCTTCCGGAAGAAGTCCGGTCATTTGCTCCTCAAAAATTTCGCGGCGAGCGCCCGCTTCCAATCGAACTAAAACGTTAAGATTAACGTCAAACCACTGGGTTAACCTCCGCTCTGGCACCAGGGATCGATAAAAACTATTGGATACCAAAACTTGAGGTCTTAGGGAACTGTTACGAGGAATATCTTCATAAATCCCTACGACCTGAAAGACTTCATCCTGATCATTGAAAATAAACGTGACGATCTCCGGCTGCTCCATGCGCTCGTAAAAAGATCGCGAAACGAAAATGTCTTTTGGTCCTCCAAAAAGCGATGCATCTCCGGACAAGAATTCGAAATCCAGGATATTAAAAATATCCGCATCCACATAGTGACAAACAAAATCCTGGGTCTCGCCTTTGTGCCTAAGCAACGGATACCCTGATTTGACCTGACTTGCCGCCACAATACCCGAAATCTGTTGCTTAAATTCCTCTCCCATGACGAAAGATGCTCCGGCAAATGACCTCTTTTGCCCTTTGTAAGTCATGTGCATCCCTATGCGATAGGTGTCCTCGGCGTGGGTATGAAATCGATCATAAGAATACTGATCGGATACAAACAACCAGGTGTACCCTGCCAGACTGATACCCAGTGTAAGCCCCAGGATATTGATAAAGGAATAACGACGGGTTTTCCAGATGAACCGGAATCCCGTTTTAATGAAATTCTGAAAAAACATGAATTGACCTATTTTGAGTTTGATAAATTTTCGATTGGCTAATCGCAGGCTGACCAGCAATTCCCAGAAGAGAAATATTTTCGCATATCCAGCGCCTTTTTTCACAGTTCGAATGACATAAGCCTCCTGCAGATCACCAGAAACCTCCTCTTTCAGGTCCCCCTGAAGGAAAACCCCTAACAAGCGATCCGTGAGTTTAAAATCGGACACCAGAAATGATTTCAAATTGAGGTTTTGCTGCGCCCGACCAAAGCGCACTTTTCTTTTCTTGAGCTTCACGGATGATATGATAGCCGGTAGAAGTAGCCCAATACATCCGTTTACGTTTTCCTCCACGTTCAGAAGAGGGCTCGCCAAATGCGGACTTCACCCAACCTTTTTTCTCCATACGCTTCAGCACCACATGAATGGCTGGAAGAGAAATGGTCTTCTTTAGGGCTGCTTCATATTGTTCGCCGATCTCCACGCCATGGATCTTTTCGTTGTTGAGCAGGATCAGTAGAATTACTTCTTCTAAACCACCGATGGATTCCATATTATTAACAATCGTTTAAATTACAGACGCAATAATATTAATTAATGTTTAAAAAATCCGAGAATTAAGGATTTAGATTCTTCCAAAACTGGAAAGTGTGAGGATCAGGGAACAATAGCAGGGCCTAAAATCGTCAACCAAATAAGGTTACCTAAAACAATACCCGCCAACGAGCCAGCAAGTTCTAACCTTCCATATTTCTTTTGCATCAACCGAATCAAATAAATCCATGTAAAGACCAAAACGGCACCACTCACTAATAGAGGAATTACTGGATGAAGATTAAAGAAAGAAGCCACTTTGACTTCATCATTACCAGAAACATCTTTTCCGATCAAAACAAATACTAAAGCGACAATGCTGGCAAGGTTTCTTAGGGGTGTAGAAATTCCCAAAGTCATAAAAAAACCATGCTTGCCCTTTTGCGCCACATATAAACAACAACCCAAAGCCATTATCAATGTTACCAGCGGGCCAGCAACACTAATCAGGCCACGATCATGAGGGCGTTCTACCTCGTGAGGTGTTAGGCCGCGATTAATGGAGGCATAATGAAACTGTACATTGGTATAACCCAGAGCTTTCGCAGTTAAAAAGTGCCCTGTTTCATGGGTAATAATCGCCAGTGGTCCAGAAATGACCCCCATACACAACCATAAGATCAGTGTGCGCCAATTTGTAGATGGGTTCCTTTCCGGTATTAGTCCAGCCTGTTGCTTATTTTGCATCTCCAGTAAATCTATTCGAATAAACGGTAGTTCGCGGCTCGAAAAGGGAGGAACGGTCCTTTACTTTTCATTCCTGGAGCCACTCCAAAGCATTTTTGAACGACTCGTACTCCTCTTGACTTAATTTATCCCATGCACTATAAATAAGATCATCAGCCAGGTCATCGGCCGCCTGAAAATACTGTTTTCCAAGGTTGGTCTGATTGATTTGTCCTGGCCGCATTTCGATCAAACCTAAATTGAACAATTCCTTTACTGCCCCATCACATATTTGCGGTTCTACCCGCCAGAAGGGCTGGTTGTAGCATCGTTCGATCTCATAAACGCGATCATTTCGGGTTGCTCCCATTAATTCCTTTGCCAGAGGGCTCAACTCCCATTTCGTCCATTCCTCAGCTTCTGTAGCTGACAAGTAATCAAATCGGTGATGACCGATATCATTGAATACAGCAGACAACTCCTGCTGAAAAACAAAAGCCTTTAGCAGGGCAGGAAAATCTTCGAATCCCGAGGGTCGATTACGAATACGTAGCCTTACCGAAGGTAATCCCTGGATTTCGTCATAGGCCGCAATGACCTTTCTGGCGATTGTATTCAATACAATGATGTGGGATGACTCCTCTTCACACGCGGACGCTTCTTTAAGTTTAAACTCCCAATAATCATCAATGATCGCGGCTCCCTGGTCTTCCAAGATCCAACCATTAGCGCCTCGAATGATTAACCCCAGCTGAATAAAATGATCCATATCCCTCTGAATGGCCATTTCATTGTAATGAGGATATCGATAATGTATTTGACTGAGGTCTAGCGCCTCAACGTTATAATTTAGGAAGTAACTTAAAAACCACTTTAAGTGATTCTCGGAAAGGTCTTCTCGACCTACAAGTAATTCGGGAACATTTGAGATCGGGCATCCCAATTTCCGAGTTAGGTTGTTTCCTAATGCAGACCAAAGTTTACCCGCAGCCTGATCTTTGTTAGCTTGTTCAGAGACGGAGATTTGCCCTGATAACTCTGCCAGAAATGTCAATAGACAAAAAATCGATATCAACCAATTCCTCCACATTTTGAGTTAAGAACAAGATACTGGCAGCTATCCTTTAATAGAATGTCTGAAATGTTATCATTTACTGCCCAAACTAATCTAAAAAGTGACTTACGGTATTTGTCTTCAATTCCCTCAAAAGCTGAACAGGCAACAACTCATTTGTTCAAAATTGATCCTTCAAGAAGTGCATGAATGTTATTGATCGTCTTTCCTGAATTCACCCATTACTGGCAAATGGTCACTGATCATACGCATGGTATCTGCACTGAAGAAATAAACAGGGTTCACGGAACCCGCAACGATTTCTTTAGACATGCTTTGATTAACCAGCATATAATCTAACCTTCTGGCGGGTTCATTTGAAGGGTGTGTCCATACGGTCGAATCCATGGGATCGATAAGGTAATTGGGTTTGATGGCATCGGTAAGCAGCTTCAACTCCATACTATTAGGGTAGGCATTGAAGTCTCCTGCCATCATCAGGTTGGCTTCCGGATTGATTTGAAGGATGCGATCAAATTGTTCATTCAGAAAATGGATCTGCCCCGCACGCATGGCTTCGTTTCTTGGGCCTCTCCCGGCCTTTAAGTGTACGCCGGTCAACCAGAACTCATAGGAAGCATCAGGAAACACCTGCATGGTCCACATCCTGGTATTCAAATTTACCTGAGTCTGCTTCTTGCCTTCCTCATCTACAAAACCAGTGACTGGTGTGTAAACATCTCCGTACGCCTGTAGCACACCTAGTGGAAAACGGCTCATCAACACGACATTCATGTACCAACCCGGACTGGCGGCATCTGAAAAGAATTGATATCCTAACTCCGGAAACGAATCACGCGCCAGGGACATGAGGTATTTTTCACTTTCGAATTCCTGAAGTAACACTACATCGGCATCAGCTTTCCTGATAGCCTCTACTAACAACTGGACACGCTGGGGCATTTCGGAACCCGGGTTGTCCTCCCTCCGATTATTGATGTAAGGATCATCGTAAGGATCTACGAAGTGTTCCACGTTCCACGAAAGCACAGAGAAGGTTTCCGCCTCTGGAAATTGGTAGCCCACCGGGTGTGCAAGGGTGGAAGAGTCTGTAATAAAAATTTCACTTGACCTGACAGTAGATTTATCTGTATCTTCATGACGTTGCTCACAACTCAAAGCAGCAACTAAAATGAATAAAGGTAGTAATTGACGCATCATAGTATTCAAATATCCTCAAAACGAAGGAGATTCAATATCAGTAATACTGTTGAATTCGAATTCCTAAAACAATGATTTTGATCTATGATAACGTATTGATAACCTCTAATTCATAATTTGAACACTTCAATTTATCCACTTAACCATTATGAAAACACTGCTGCTAACCATCTTTCTGTTCACCATTTCCATTTTGAGCTACGGCCAGGCGCCTGGAAAAATCAACTATCAGGGTGTTGCTCAAAATGAGAAAGGAAGGATATTAAGAAACACTGATATCTCATTGCGATTCTTCATTCGCCAGGGATCTACAACAGGTTCTATTAAATTTAGTGAAACGCATGAGGCGACCACTAGTCAATCTGGAGCCTTTTCGTTGCAAATAGGCAGTAAAGATCCGGGAACTTTCGAGGAAATCGACTGGGGAGCGGATGATCACTTCCTGGAAATTGAAATCGACGAAAATGGAGGCGCCAACAGTTTCGTTTCACTAGGGACCTTCGAAATGTTATCGGTACCCTATTCATTTTATTCCATAGAGTCAGGAGGAGTGCGATCTGTGATTTTCGACGGGGCCGAAGCTGGACAAATCTTACGTTGGAATGAAAGTACGAGTACCTGGGAACCCTCTGATGAAAACGTTTCTACCTTCGGTTTACAACTAGACTATGAGGAATCCAGCAATACCCTTTCCATAGAATTCAATGAAGAACTCCAGAGTGTTGACTTGTCCAGTTTACAGGACAATACAGACGAACAAGCTTTATCACTTAATGATGATACATTAAGTCTGACTAATGGCGGCTTTGTTGTATTCACAGATTTAGTGGAAGATGATGATTCAGATTCTACCAATGAACTGCAGACGCTTTCGCTTGAAGAAAATACCTTATCACTTAGTGAGGGTGGATCGGTAACATTGGGAGACGAAGATTCCACCAATGAAATACAGATATTATCCATCAGCAACGACACGATATATCTCTCGGATGGGGGCTTCGCGGTACTTCCTGAAGGGGCCGATGATCTTGGCAACCACCAGGCAACACAAAACATCGACCTCAATGATAATTGGCTAAGTAACTCCGATTCAAATTCAGGAATAAGAATCGACGATTCTGGTCAGGTAGGAATCAATGATGATACTCCTGAAGCTACAATGGACATCAACGGTAACTTAGCCATTCGCGGCACTGAAGTGATCAATTCAGATGGAGAATACGTTGGCCCAATACCGGTGGGTTCAGGAATTCCTTCAGGGATGATTTCCATGTGGTACGGTACCATTAATAACATACCGACCGGCTGGGCACTTTGTGATGGAACCAACGGCACACCTGATCTCTCCGGAAAATTTATGGTTGGATATGACCCGGATGACAGTGATTATGATAATCTCGGCGATGAAGGGGGAGAAAAAGAAGTAACACTCACAGTTGATCAACTGGCTAGTCACTCCCACGGAAACCGTGTATTTACGAGTAGTGAGAATAGTCAATCGGCTTCCGGTACCTATCCTGCCGGAAGGAATTTTGCTTCCAGTGCATTTCGCGGACTAAGAAACACCACAACTAATCGCACCAACACGAACGAAATCGTAGCCACCGGGGGCAATCAGCCACATGAGAACAGACCTCCCTATTTCGTCATTGCTTACATCATGAAACTTTGAGCACCATGAAAAAAATTATCCAAATATTATCGGTTTTGATGTTCGCGGCGTATTCAATGCAGGCACAACCTTCAGGCAGTATCCTGTCTAATGCCGGTCAAAATTCCTCAGCAGGCAATTCATTCGCATTGACCTGGACATTGGGGGAAGTAATAGCCGGAGAAGAAACTGGAAATGATATTCGCATCAGCTCCGGGTTTCTAGGACAAACGGAGGAGGAAACAACACTTCAGGTTCCTGACTTTTTGGAAAAATTCGAGTCTTTTAAAATCGGCCCTAATCCGACCAATGGTTCAATAAATTTCCAGTTTACTTCTCAACACGCGTTCGAACTGCACCTTGTCTTGCGGGAAATAAGTGGAAAAACTGTCGTAGAGAGCAAGGGTTTAATTGTCCCCGGGCTCCTTTATGAACGAGAATTTGAAGTTCATGATCTCAATGCCGGAACCTATTTCCTGGAAGTAAGTGACGGCCACCATAAGGTGATAAAAAAAGTGATAAAATACTGATCAGTAATCAGCATCGCATGATACAAAGCTTGAGACTTAAACGTCAAGAGGTCTGTACATGATGTATGTATCCACCAGACCATTAGCCGACCGAAAACCTTTGGGAGTCGTTCCGATGATTTCAAACCCGAGTTTTTTCCAAAGTCTGACGGCTGGTTCATTGGTACTGATCACAATATTGAATTGCATGCTCAGAAAACCTAAATTTTTGGCCACTTCAAGGGAATGTATACCCATTTGTTTACCGATGCCTTTGCCCTGTGCTTCCGGTTGTACCATGTAACTGGCATTAGCCACATGACTTCCCAAATCTATTTGATTCGGTTTGATAATGTAAGTTCCAAGGACCTGACCCATCTCTTCGAAAACATAGGTGTGCATATATGGGGCAAACCAATGCTTTTCAAGGTCTTCCCTGGGTGTCGTCGGATCAAAGACATAAGTATCCTGTGTTCGGATCACTCGATGAAAAATATCCCAAACACCCTCTAAATCTTTAGCCTTGGCCTTTCTGATCATTGCGCCCTATTTAATCAACAAATAGAATAGTCCACAAATGGCTGCTCCTATGATTAGAGTCCACGAAATCCAATCTTTGAACTCGTTTTTCCGGTGCCAAAGGAATCCCACGTGAAGGAGAAAATGAACAATGAGAAAAATGCTAAATCCATATCGAAAGGACAAATTGTTAATGGTCTTGGGCAGTAGGATCCAATAAAAAAGAGGGATATGAAGGAAAATAAAAACCATCATACCCGTACGGTCTGGTAAAAAACTCGTCAGGGGGAATATTCGCCATTCGTGACATCTCATCGCATCCAGTTCATGCAACAGGATAAAACTTAATCCTAGTGTGAAAATGTCAATGTTCATGAGGTTGATCCTTCAATGAAATTACAATTTTCCCCTTGTGTTTCGCTTCTCCAAAATATTTGATCAGCTGCGGTACTTTGTCAAATGTATGAGGCCCATCAATGACAGGTTTCATCAAGCCGGCTTCATACATTTCATTCATTTTGTCGAGGTATTTGTTGGGATCAAGCGCCAAAACCCGAGCAGTTTTCCCTGTGATCCCTTTGACAATCCAACCTAATAGCGCCAATTGCAGCAATTTCCCTGACTTGCCTCCTACGGAGATGTATTTCCCGTTTGGTTTCAAAGCTTTAGTGAATTGCCAGGGAGAGCGATTGGTTTTGGCGTCCAGAATTAAGTCGTAGTGCTTTCCATTTTGAGTGAAATCCTCTTTTTGGTAATCAATCAGGTGGTCAAAACCCAGACCTTTCATCATATCGAATTTATGCGAACCATCTACTCCTGTTACTTCAGCATCATACGTTTTGGCGATCTGAAGGCCAAAAGTTCCCATTCCTCCACCGGCACCATTGATTAGTATTTGCTGACCCTTCTGAATTTCCCCAAGATCCACCAACCCTTCATAAGCTAACATTGCTGCATGAGGAATGGCTACCGCGTCAACAAACGACATACCCTCAGGCTTAATGTGTAAGGCTGATTCATCAACACAGAAATACTCGCTAAAGGTCCCAAACTCATGATTGGAGGTATCTCCATAAACCAAATCCCCAGCCTTGAATTTTGTAACCTCGGGACCCAATGTTTCAATGATGCCTGCTACTTCCATACCCGGCCGTTGGAACCGCTTACGAGGTTTTGTCAATCCAAATAACAAACGATAAGATCGGGGATTTCCACTGCATGCCGACCAATCATAGTCATTGATGGTTGTGGCCATTACTTTAAGTAGTACTTGTTTCCCTTGAGGTTTCGGTCGTTCGAAATCCTTAAGTGTCACGACTTGCTCAGGATCACCGTAGGTGGTTACAGAATAGGCTTTCAATTTTTGAATGGATGATGGAGGATAAAGATAATGAGTGAATACTAAGGCTTACGAAATCATGACATCTACGGACGTAGAATAAAGTCAGATTCCTGTAAATTTGTAAATGCTAAAGTCACTTTAGCTGTTTGACCCGTTTTGCCAGGCTATGTCATTTTGATATGACAGATATATGCTAAGACGATTTTCTATTCGGCAAAAAATGCTTTTGCTGATCCTGGGGATTTCTCTGGTTACCTATGCCTCCGCTATCACCTATGTAGGGTGGAACATGGCCCAAAAGTCCATCGCGGATGCTAAAAAACTGGCCGATCTGGGCGCCCGTGAGAAAGCCAACCGTATTCAATCCGATTTTGAGGGCTATCTCTCCCTTTCTCGAGCTATGGCCATGATGATCCAGGACTATCCTGAGCTTCCCCCTGATCAGCGATTCGAACAAGAACGACGACTCCTCGCTAAAGTGCTGAAAAGTAACCCCGACCTAAAGCAGGTGTGGCTTAGCTGGGACCTCAAGGCCATATGGCCGCAATGGTCAAAGGATCATGGTCGAGAACGTCATGCCTTTACCCGATTGCCCAATGGCTCCAGTCGTGAGTTTTCCGATTCCACTGATCTTAGATCCTATGATCCTGATAATTTCTATTACCAATTACGAGCCCTTCAGGAAGAAGGTGCTGCAGAACCATACCATTTTGCTCCTAATGCCTGGCCTGGCCTGTTAGGCACTAGCATTGTCAGTCCGGTACTGAAGAAAGGCAACTATCTCGGACAAGTTGGGTTTGATTTCGCCACCAGCAGATACATGTCCACTACGACCTTCGAGGCCTTCGATAGAAGTTATGCGATCATCATTTCGGATAAAGGGAAGGTAGTTGCTCATCCGGACCAAAACCTGGTGAACGAATACATTGATCAAATTTCATTCATTCAAAAACGCGATCCGCGGGTTCTGAAAGAACAACTATCAAATGGAATGGCATGGACTTTTGAAGATCAGGACCAATTTACTAACGAAAAAGTCTACGTCAATCTGCAACAAGTGCCTATTGGTCAATCTCGCATGTTTTGGACAGTGGGCACGGTGGTCCCCTTTAGCGAGATCACTTATGCAGCTCTTGTGATTATCCGCAATACCGTTCTTATCGGTCTCGCGGGACTTGCGTTGTTGATTTTGGCCATCGTTTTTATCACCAACAACATGGTGAGATCTCTTAAAAAATCGGAACACTTATTGAATCGGCTTGTACGCGGTGAAGTGGATCCTAAAGCTCAAATCAGCATTGAAGGCTCAGATGAGTTGAGCCGCATATCCCAGGCGGTCAATGACCTATTGCTGGAATTGTCCAAAAAAGCTGCATTTGCAGAAGAAATTGGTAGAGGCAACCTGGAATCGGATTTTACCGCTTCTGGTTCAGGCGATCAACTTGGAATATCACTTTTGCAAATGCGCCAGAATCTGCTCAATGTAATCAAAGAGGTGAATCATGTGGTATCCATAGCCGCAGAAGACGGCAATCTATCCGAAAGGATCACTGCCGATGAAAAACAGGGTGTTTGGAAAGACCTGGCCACATCCATCAACGACCTGCTCGCTTCCTTTTACCTTCCCTTTCAGGCCATAAGTTCACTCACCCAAATGATGGCTCAAGGGGATCTTTCCGACCGGTTGGATGAAACCCTCAAAGGAGACATTGGCAAGCTCTCACTAAATCTGAACCAGGGATTGCAAAACCTGACCTTACTACTGGCCAATGTGATCGAACGGGTGAATGAAATCCAATCTTCCGCTTCCGAAATGTTCCATACGGGCAAAGAGATGAATGTTAGCACTGCAGAAATTGCTCAGTCCATAGAAGAAATGAACAATGGTGCGACCAGCCAGGTGGAACAAACCGATCAATCCTCACAGCTGATTGAAAAAATCATGCGATCCTCAACGGGTATGGAGGATCAGGCACAAGAGATTAACAATGCTGCACTGGCCAGTACCGAAAAAAGTGAACAGGGGCTTGATCGCATCGAAAGGGTAAACCTAAGTATGCAAGACATTGCTTCTTTTTCCGAGAAGACCAACCAATCGTTTCAAGTATTGTCCAACCGGTCCCGGGATATTGCCCAGGCACTGGAAGTGATCACAGAAATAGCTTCCCAAACCAACCTTTTAGCCCTTAATGCTGCCATTGAAGCAGCGCAGGCAGGTGATGCTGGTCGCGGGTTTGCGGTAGTGGCGGATGAGATCAGGAAACTGGCTGAAGATTCAAGACGCTCTGCTGGTAACATCAGTCAACTGGTAGAAGAAGTTCAAAATGACACCAAGGAAGCTTCACAAGTACTGGAAGTGATGAATGGACGTATCAAAGCAGGTGAGCATGCTTCTCAACAAGCTTCTGAGGCCTTTCAGGAGATCACAAGTGCCACCGATCAAACCCTACAATTGGCTCAGAATATTTACGAAGCAAGCCTGTCCCAAAAGTTGGATATTCAGGCCATCGTAGGGATCACAGAATCTGTAGTGGTCATCGCCGAAGAGACGGCAGCCGGAACAGAGGAAATTTCGAGTTCAGCTTCTCAACTCGCAGCAGGAATGAATCAATATCAGTTGCAAACGCAGGATATGGAAGAAACTTCGCGTCAGTTGAAAGAGGCCATTGAGCAATTTAAGTTGAAAGAAACACTCGTAAAGCCTAAGGTCGGGGAATTGTCCTCAAAAGAGCTATAGTTTTGTTGGTTACAATGAACAAAATCATGCCATCACTGCAATGCTATTCAAAGTTGCTCTTTACCCTTATTATTCTTTCTGGGATTCAATTTCATGCTGTTAGTCAATCTTTTGAAGCCCTCGATCCTGAAGAAAAGTTAATCGAGGCTAAATTCTTTGACGTGATGACTGTCCTTGTACCCGCCTCTCTTAAGAGACAGGGAAACCTCGAGTTGGAAAACATGCTGGATTATGCCAGTCTAACAAATGAAGACGGAAGTGTATTCATCAATATAGACCGCATAGAGGATGACGATAACATTGACTTTTACAAGAAAGGTTTCGAGTCTGTCAAGTCAGATACACGTAAAATCCATCGAAGTGAATTCATCCAGATCAATGAACTAAAGGTCTATGTGCTTGAGGTAACAGGGTTATGGAATGGATTTGCAGAGAAGAAAGAATCCTGGATTCGAATTTATGCAACACGTCATAACAACATTTATAAATTCGTTTTCAAATATCCCGAAGCTGACCGAAAGCTGACGGCTGCACTTAGAGATAAAATGATTGCTTCTTTTAGGTTGGATTGAATCGCTCAGAGGTTCTCACTGCCCACGATTGTTCTGGAAAAAGGAAACCCTTCTCCCTGATAGCAAAGGTGCGAACAGCCCATGGACAAGACTTGCCCTGCGGCGATCGTATATTTTCTCGCTATGTAGCCTTGCTCTCCATTGATGTCAAAATCTCCCCGGGTAATGGCCACTATGGTTTTCTCCGATGTATTCCGGATAGTTACGAATTTTCCACAATCATTCTCACCACAAGGTCCCCCCTCTTCAATGACCAAAAATGAGGTCAGATCATTAGGTAATGCTTCACCATGCCACTCAATGCCTTCTCCTTCATCCTTGAAAACCAGATCTACTACTTCCCGATAAGTCAGGTCATTGACTTTTTTAGGTTCCTCGGCAGTTGTTGATTTATCAGATCCTGAGTTTTCTGCCTGCTGACTTGGGTTGGAGCAACTAAAAATCAAACATAAAAAGGACAGGATAAGGGAAATGGATGCAGAATTGCGCATGGTAATGGGGAAATTAAGAGTCTTTGCCAAACATCACATATTTAGCCATTGGTCACCAAAAACGCATAACAACCCGGCCAAAAACGTAATTTTAATCAAAAAACAGGAACGACGCAGCAGATGAGATTCTCGCAATTCAGGACCTTACATGCTTTATTGCTAGCACTACTGGTGAGTAGCCTGCTCATCCTGCGTCAATACACAGACTATCTGATCAATGACTATGGCTACCAATTCAGTTGGTTCGTAGTGACTACCCGTATCCTGATCACCTATCTGATTTGGGGCTTTGCCTATCGGTTTTTACTTCGATTAGCACTTGGTCTGCTAAACAAAATCAGCATAGTGACACTCGTTCAGCATCTGGGCATCAGTTTACTAGTAGCAATGAGTCACCGTATCCTTACGGTAAGATTATTTGATATCGCTTACTATTTCAGGTCTGGCTACCTGCCTGATTGGTTTGCCCTTGGTAATCAGGTTGCACTGACTGCCGGGCTATTCTCCAGTTTTCTGGAATACTGGCTGATCATGAGTTTCTTGATCGCCATCAGCTATTATCGACGCTCCATAAATCAGGAGAAAGAACTGAGTGAAGCGAAACTGAACGCTCTGCAAAATCAATTACAGCCACACTTTTTATTCAATACACTGAATTCCATTTCTTCACTGATCGATATAGATGGTGCCAAAGCTCAAAAAATGCTTTCTCAATTAGGTCAGCTGCTGAGACAGATCCTGGAAAAAGATCAGCGACGAATGATCTCTTTTGAGCATGAACTCAACTACATCAAGGCTTATTTGGAAATAGAGCACATCCGATTTCAGGATCGTTTACAATTGGTGTTTGACATTGATGATCGAATATTGGGTATTCCGGTGCCTCCGCTTATTTTGCAACCCCTGGTTGAAAACGCCATCAAACACGGCATCTCTCGAAATGTAGCCGGAGGAATCATTCGGGTAATTGCACATCCGGAAGGTAACGACTTGCATGTAGATATTGTGAACGATTGTCCTCCCAATAACGGATCCGTTAATGGGCACGGTTTTGGGATTGGCATCCGTAATGTTGCGAATCGCCTTCAGGAACTCTATGGAGAACAACACCAATTTGAGACCCGCAAAACGTCAGAAACCTATACCGCCACCCTTAAAATTCCACTCAGTACATGACGATCAGAGCCCTTGTCATCGATGATGAATATCTCGCACGGCAGCGAGTCATCAAATTATTAGCGACCCAGGATCAGGTCAAGGTTCTGGGGGAGGCAAAAAATGGAAAGGAAGCCGTGGATCTCATACGACTAAAGCAGCCAGACCTACTTTTTTTAGATGTCCAAATGCCAGACTTTGATGGATTTGAAGTCGTCAATCGCATACAGGGAGATCAAATGCCTTACATCATTTTCACGACTGCCTACGATCAATACGCCATCAAGGCTTTCGACATTCATGCCCTGGACTACCTTTTAAAACCAATAGACGAAGACCGGTTCAAAAGTGCCATCCAAAAAGCCGCTATCCATTTCCAGTCACAACGAACCTCGGACTTCAACAAGGAGTTATTGAAAATGATCCGAACTTTTCATCGCTCTGACCAATTCCTGGATCACCTGATCATTGCGGATAGAGGACGTGAATTCGAGATCGATCTGGATGAAGTGTTGTACTTTGAAGCCAATGGCAACTACGTGAACCTCTACACGCTTAGTAAAATGCATTTATACCGCATCACCATGAACTCCCTTGCCGAACAGGTCAATCCGGCAGATTTTATCCGTATTCACAGGTCGCTGATCCTCAACAAACGATACATTGAGAAGTGTGTCTACCTCAGTAACAATGAGTATCGATTCACGATGAAAAATGGCAAGGAATTGCAATCAGGAAGATCTTTCAAAGAAGATGTAATGGATTATCTCAATCAGATCTAACCATTCATCACTCCCCTCACAGTTGATCAATCTTCATCGATTTTAAGCTGATCACTCCCGTAAAGCATGTTACAAGTCATCAAAAACTTAAAACATGAATTACTACAAATTGAAATCATTTTTGACCTGTGTTCTTGTACTGATTTGTACAGCAACATTTGCACAAAACCTGACACTGCCGCGTCAGAGTCAATATGCCGAAGTTTCTCAACGCGTTGGCATTTCTGACGTTTCCATCAAGTACCACAGCCCTGGTGCGAAAGGCCGAAGTATCTGGGGTGGGATCGTTCGCTATGGGGCCATCTGGCGCGCCGGAGCCAATGAAAACACAACGATCACTTTTTCACATGACGCTACGCTGGAAGGTCAATCGGTACCAGCCGGAACCTATGGTTTGTTTATGCTCCCGGTTGATAAGCAAAACGTCCGGGTGATCCTCTCGAAATACTCACAATCCTGGGGAACCGTGTCCCCGACCGAACAGGAAACTGTCGCCATTGTCGATGTGGAAACGAGTGAAATTCCGCACCTGGAGTGGCTAAACTACAGTTTCAAAAATCGTACTGGCGATGAGGTAACTGCGGTAATGCAGTGGGCAGGTTTGGAAATCCCTTTTACCATAGGTTTCGACGTAGCCAGCATTGTGCTGGACAATGCCACGGCTGAATTGAAAGGAACAGCAGGATTTTCCTGGAGAGGATACTCTCAGGCAGCCAATTTCGCGCTACAAAACAACATGGAACTGGAACAGGCCATGGCCTGGATAGATCAGTCCATCAACATGAGTAAAGGGTTTACCAACCTACAGGTAAAAGCAGGTTTGTTAGCTAAAGCGGGAAAAGAAAATGAGGCCAAGGCATTAATGGATGAGGCCGTCCCATTGGCCAATGGCTTTCAACTAAACCAATATGGCTACCAGCTACTCAATAGCGGTGACACCAAAGGTGCGATAGAAGTCTTCCAGATGAATGTAAAAAACAATTCCGGGCATCGGTTTATATGGGGATTTACGGATAGTCTCGGAGAGGCCTATTTGAAAGATGGCAACAAAAAGTTGGCATTGAAATACTACAAACAGGCCAGGTCACTGGCTCCTGAGAACCAATACGCCTATCTGGATGGCGTGATCGCGGACATTGAATCCAAATAGAATGCGATTAGTCGTGATCTTTCTACTTTTCCTGGGCAGTGCATGCACTGTCCAGGGATCTACCAGAGCTTTCAAAACCTTCGATTTTGAAGGAAAGACGATAAAATACGCCATCCAGCTTCCCGACAACTTTGATGCCAGTAGAGCCTACCCTGTAGCCATTGGACCGTCAGAAGTGAAGGGGAACGGAGATCAATCTTTTTACTGGCGTGGCGTAAAAGATACCTTTAACTGGATACTCGTAGACTTCACCATTTACAATTCTCTGGGCAGAAAAGAACAAGTCGTGGCCTTAATGGATCACCTCCGTGAGACTTATAAAGTGGAAGGCAATAAGTTCCATACGATCTGTTTCAGTGCGAACAGTGCCAGCATTTTTGATCTGGTCATGGCATTGCCAGAACACTTTCACTCCATCACCGGAATGGCGGGCAATCCTGGCACGACCAAGCAAGATAAATTGTCTGGACTGAAAGGAGTTAAGGTTTCCTTTGTCGTTGGTGATAAGGACACCTATTGGATGAACGCGGCTAAAGATCGGCATCAGCGATTGCAGGAAATTGGCGTGGATAGTCGCATCGAAATCATCAAAAACGGACCACACGTGATGACTGAATTAATAGGAAAAGGTACATTGGAGCGAATGGACAAGTTGAGGTGAGTTGTTCAAACCCGTAAGGTCACGATAGTTTTTATCTTTAGGCCATACGGGTTCCTTCATTAATGGGATTTGTTTGTCAGTGACTTCATGCTTTACGTCAAATTCCTGATACAAGACCAGGGCAAACTCATTCGGGTATTAAATGACTAATAATACTCAGGTCTTAACAATAATTATCAGTTTTTCAGACAGGATCACTGTTTCTTATCCCACTTATTCAGAATAACACGATTCTGTCACTTAAGGAATTCGATATTCAATTTGTGATATTGCCCCAGATCCATATTCAAAACACGGTGATTCATCATTCCTTTTTTTACGCGTTGGGTAGCTTCGCTATTTTAGCGCCGCGATGGCCGTGAACTGAAGTGGCATACTTCTCACCTCTGCGCTCAATATATTGACTGAATGAAAATATTAGGTATTTCGTGTTTTTATCATGATGCGGCTGCGGCTATCATTGACGAGAATGAAATCATTGCGGCAGCTCAGGAAGAACGATTTACAAGGAAAAAGCACACACCTGAATTCCCCGTAGAAGCTATAAAGTTTTGTCTGGAAGAATCTGGATTCAGGTTAGATGAATTAGATGCCGTTGTTTTCTATGACAAACCATTACTGAAGTTTGAGCGGTTGTTGCAAACCTACTATGCCTTTGCCCCTAAGGGGTTGGTCTCTTTCCTAAAAGCCATTCCGGTATGGTTAAATGAAAAAATGTTTCTGAAACGCCTGATTTACGAAGGCTTAGAAAAAGTTGAAAAATACGATAAGAGGAAAGTCAACTTGCTATTTCCGGAACATCATATTTCGCATGCCGCCAGTGCCTTTTACCCCAGCGCTTTCGAAGAAGCAGCCATTCTCACCATCGACGGTGTGGGTGAATGGAGTACCTCTACCATTTGCCTGGGGCGCGGCAATAAGATTGACATTAAAGCAGAAATGAAATTCCCGCATTCGGTGGGACTTCTATATAGTGCTTTTACGTATTTCCTTGGGTTCAAAGTCAATTCCGGTGAATACAAGCTCATGGGGTTAGCGCCTTATGGCAACCCTGAATCTCAACAAACCAAGGACTTTGTGGACCTCATAAAGACCCATTTGGTAGACATTAAAGAAGACGGATCCATCTGGATGAATCAGAAGTATTACAACTACTCTACGGGACTAAGAATGATCAGGCGCCAGCTTTGGGCAGATCTGTTTTCCTTCCCCATCAGAGATCCGGAGGATGATATTCAGCAACATCATTGTAATCTGGCATTGGCGATTCAGCAAGTCACCGAAGAAATCGTCCTGAAGATGGCCAGGTATGCAAAACAGATCACCGGAGCCAACTATTTGTGCATGGCTGGAGGTGTAGCCCTGAATTGCGTGGCGAATGGCAAACTCCTTAAAGAAAAGATCTTTGAAGAAATCTACATCCAACCTGCGGCAGGGGATGCGGGCGGTTCACTGGGGGCAGCACTTGCTGCCAGGCATCTCTATTTCAATGCGCCACGAAAACTACCTGATGGTCCAGATTCAATGAAAGGAAGCTATCTGGGTCCTGAATACTCGGAAAAAGAGATTACACTCATGAATCGTCGCAACAAAGCGGAATACACGAAATATGAGGATTTCGAGGAGCTTTCCGTATTCATTGCCTCAAAGATCTCAGAGGGCAATGTAGTGGGGTGGTTTCAGGGTAAAATGGAATTTGGTCCCAGAGCCTTGGGTAATCGCAGCATCCTGGGAGACGCCAGGAATGAAGAAATGCAAAAGCATCTGAACCTGAAAATTAAATACCGTGAAGGTTTCAGACCATTTGCTCCTTCCGTAATGCTGGAAGAAAAAGACAAGTTTTTCGATCTTGCAACAGACTCCCCCTACATGCTATTGGTCGCTTCGGTAAAAGAGGAAAGAAGAGCGCAATTGTCAAATGACTATTTTGAGCTGCCTTTTTGGGATCGGCTATATACCAAAAGATCTGATGTACAATCCATTACTCATCTTGATTTTAGCGCCCGGGTCCAAACAGTCGCTAAGGATACCAATTCAAAGTATTGGCAATTGCTCAAGTCCTTCAGGGAAAAAACAGATTACGGTATTTTGGTCAATACAAGTTTCAATGTCAGAGGAGAACCGATCGTGTGCACACCACAAGATGCATATCGGTGCTTTATGAGTACGGAAATGGATTACCTGGTCATTGGAGATTTTGTTTACAAAAAAGAAGATCAACCTGACTGGCAGGATAAGGAAAAGTGGATGGTTAATTTTGCGAACGATTAAAACAGAAAATAAAGCACCGTACTTTTACACTGGTAGCCACGCTGCATTAGAGGGGCATTGAATTAGCAGATTATTTTTAGGGGATAGTAGATCATAACATTTAAATGGAATTTCTCAGAGACCTGTTCTTTTTCATGAAGGAGCGAAAAAAATTTTGGCTCATGCCAGTGATCATCGTACTCCTTCTATTGGGCGTGTTGATTGTCATAGGTGGTAGTAGTGCGCTGGCTCCATTTATTTACACACTTTTTTAAACATTTCAGGTAAATGGAAAACCATTCGAAAACAATCCTTACCATCATTGTTGGTTTTCTGGTCTTATTTCTATTGACAAAATGGTTTTGGATCATCTATGTCATCACCGGTATCGGCGTACTCAGCCTGTTGTCTTCCAAAGCCTCTGCGGGCATTGTGTATCTCTGGATGGGCCTTTCAAGGGTATTGAGTTATATCATACCTAATGTCCTGCTAAGTACCATCTTTTACTTAGTCTTAACACCATTCGCAATAATCTCCAGAATACTCGATCAAAATGAGCTGGCACTGAAGAACAAAGCGACCAGTCTCTGGCACACAGAGGACCGAGCCGTTCAGAAAGATTCATTTGAAAAATCCTGGTGATAGGGATAAATAGGAACGATTAGTTATAGACCTTATTCCTTCTGTATATTGATCAACGTATGAATACTGGCCAGATGATGATCATCATGTTCGGCAACAAAAAGAAAAAGATCCATAACCCTCATTGGGGTTTCCAACCTCGGATGCAAACCCGACTTTAGGACCTCCTCAGGTGTCAGCTTTCTAAGTCGATTCATCGTCTCAACCCTCACCTTATGAAACCTGTCCAGAATGCCTTGGACGTTCTGGTCATTATGTCCCGCTAAATCTGTCGCTTTATTTTCCAGGTCTGTGGGCCTAAGGTATTTCTCTCCATTAAGGATATCGTCCAAGCGTCCCTGCCATAATGGTTCAAGGTCAATCAGATGGCCCAGATGTTCCATGATGGACCACTTTCCATCAACCTTATTCTTGAGAGCAATTTCCGGGACATCACGCACTTTATGACTAAGCCGAATGGATGTCCCTTCCAATCTTTCCATAAGAGAAGGAAAGGTGCTTTCATCACCAGAGAATTCAAATTTTCGATCAAACCAACGCACTTGTCGCATCCAGTAAAGATAAATCAAGGCAATTGGATTATTTCGATGTTATCACCCCAGTACCTTCTCCAATATCTTCTTCGTAATCAAATAAGTGGGTAAAATACCCTCTGCACCCAGGCTACCGGATGCCAGCGTACTTCCTGTACGCAAGGGATTATCCGAAGCGTAGTATGCGTAAAACACCTTGAGGCCTTCATCGACGCTCCTTCTGATCCTGGAAGCTGACTGAATGGCTTTTTGATAGTGGGCACCTTCCATTTCGAGCCCCACGGCATTCCAGGTGGTTTCCAGGAAGTGAGCGAGGATATCATGGTTTTGCAGCGAAGTACCCAGGACGGTGATCATCGTCCCTTCAAATACTTCCAGGCCACATCCTTCGAAATCTTCTTTGGACAGCTGGTTATCAAAGGGATAGTTATCAGCCGTGCCTTCAAAGACATGCGCAGTTGGGATCATGATATCTCCTTTGTCCCCTTCCAGTATACCCGCTTTGCCCATGATCGAAACGGTATCCACTCGCATCGGATATTCCAGCTCACCTCGTTCATAGGGTTTTAGCAACTCATCCAGACACTCATAGGCCTGTTCCCCGAATGCATAATCCATAACGATCAGTACCGCCTCATTGTCCTTAAATTCTTTGAGATTGAGGTCCTTTGGTAAATGATCAGGATCGATCTTATCCAACTCGATAACCTGGACCGTCAGGTTAGTCCCATAATTATCCTGTAGCTCGTGTAAACCGTGACTTTCAGCAAAATCAGTGATTTTATCACGCATCGATGCATTCTCAGGGGCACTGGTCGCTTCAGCCAGTGCTGAAATGGTAGGATAAGATTGTTCATCCTTCAATGCTTCAAATCCAAAAAGGGTGTTTTTTACACTGTGAAGGTTAGCACTGATGATGTGTTTGGTCCGGTCCATCAGTCCTTTTTCAAATAGCAGGTCTTTGATCCTGGTCGCCCACTGCTCTCCAAAAGCATGTTGGCCTACAATCTCCCTTAGCTTGGCTGAAAAGCTGATCCCTTTGTCTTTTTTCTCTTGTTCTTCGCTAATGGCCACCCGTCCCAGGTGATAGACAATGTGGTATAAGCTATTGCTGCTTGTACTTTTCTCAAATTTATCCACCGCTTCACGGGTCTCCTCCAACGTTCGGCCGATGATGTTACTCAAATAGACAATGGCCCGTTTCTCATCGAATGATTTTCCTCGACCCTCGTACTCCACGACTTCTTCAAGTCGACGCCAATCTTCATCAATTTCACGCTTGGCCGTCATCGCGTGATCTTTGATCTTGGTTGCTTCTATGTACAAAAAGGTAAGGTGCGTAAGGATATCATAGATATCACTTCTACCCCGCGTCATCTCAATGTACATTCGTTCTTTATCGATCCTGTAGCAATTACGGCGACGCTTCGGCGGAATGATCAATTCATATCCCGAGTTTTCAAATCCTTCGCGCGCGATCAACTTAATGAACCGACATTCTTCAATCCCTTTGGGCAGACGCTCCATGACATAAAGCAGTCCATCCAGTTCTACACGTTCATGATCTGACATGACCCCATAGATTTCGGGATTGAGTACCTTCATGGCCTCAATCAATGACCTCCCGGATACGCCCTGGGGTTTGTAGCTTCCCCTCAAAAACAGGTGGCGCATGGTGATGTAGAGCTTTTCGATTGCCGCTCTGGATTCTCTTGTACGTTTTTTGTCAACGCTCATTAAAAAAGGTTGTTTTATAATGTGTTAGTAGGCCGATACCTGCAAGTTTATGATTTTACCTGACTCTTTTTCGGAGCTACAGATTCCTTCATGGAATCTTCTAAATCAGGAAACAAATCCTTAAGCAGTATCAGCTAAAATTTCACAAAACTAATGTGTTTCTACTTCACGGCCTGAGTTTTCTTGGCGGGAGGCCCAACTTAAACGGCATTGAACTGCTGGAATTTATGTCTTAAACTTGCCTTCGAATACACCCAAATGCATCTTTTTTACAAACCAGACCTGACTGAAAATTCGGCCCTGGAAGGCGATGAATTCCACCATTGTGTGAAAGTCCTCCGACATAAGGAAGGTGATGTGGTGTATATCACCAATGGGCAAGGCATAATGTACAAGGTTACCATCAATAGTATCTCCAAATGGGCATTGCAATTCTCCACGGTAGAACGACTTGATCAGCTTCCTAAACCGTTCGGCATTCACCTGTTCATTTGTCCGACCAAGAATTTTGACCGGATGGAATGGATGGTTGAAAAAGCCGGAGAAATCCAGGTCGATGAAATCACGTTCATCACCTCCCAAAACTCAGAAAGGCCGAAAGCCAATTTGGGTCGACTGGAAAAGAAAGCGGTTAGTGCGCTCAAACAATCCAAAAGTGCCTGGAAGATGAAACTCAATCCAATACAGCCCTTCTCCAAGGTAATTCCTTCATTATCCGGTGATTCATATCTTGCTTATGTAGAGGAGAAGCAACAATCGCTTTACCACGAAATGAAGACAAAATCTCAGGTCAATTTGTTCATCGGTCCGGAAGGAGATTTCACTCTGGAAGAAGTTATTCTTGCCAAAGAAAATGGAATCAAAACCGTCAGCCTGGGGAAATCCGTACTTCGTACTGAAACTGCCGGACTGCTGGCCTGCCATACCGTGAATCTTAAAAATGGTTACTAGCAATTGACCGGAAATAAGGACACCTATTCTAAAGGTTTATTCACTCAGTAATCCATACTTACTTCACAAAAAGTTTCTGGAACACTACTTTCCCTTCGAACATCAGGTGTAGTACGTAATTACCAACTGGTGAATGTTCAGGGAGTTGAATTACTTGTTGCAAAGTACCGGAAGCATCGGCAAATCCTACTTCCTGATAAGCCACTTTACCATCCAATGAAACCACCCGTGCTTCTACCATTGCTCCGGGCTGTAAATTATCCAATACCAAATGGAACCCTTCACTCAACTCACTCGGATTTGGATATACTTTCAATGATGGTTCCTGATCGATCGGTACCTCATTTGAGATCAGTACCAATTGAGAATGAGAAAACTGCCCATCAAAATCCACTTGTTTCAATCGATAATAGGAATCTCCTTTATAAGGCCTCAAATCAACTAATCGGTAGTCGTGCCTTATATCGGTCGTACCTTGTCCATCAACAACTGCTACATCTTCAAAACGCTTCCAGTCTTGTGTTTTCTGGATAACGAAATAGTCATTATTCAACTCAGAACTTGTTGCCCAGTTCAAGAGGACTGAATCTCCTTGCAAGATTGCCCGGAAAAACAATAATTCTATAGGAGTTACCGTATCATCTCCTCCATCCCCAGTTGTGGCACAGAAATAGGTCAGATTAGACCAGGTAATGGTGTTCGTGACCGGATCTACCGAATATGTATTGAAAGTGGAGGTATCTGCAAAAGCGTCGTATTTAATAGGCACAAGATCATCTTCGTCACCAACAACATCCGCATCATCGTAATTAAAACTGATACTATAGTCCACATTTGAAAAGCCTGTTTGGCTCATCAACCAGTATTGGGCAATGAAAAAGTCACTATTCATACTGGGGTGAGAGGAGTCCACGATACGCATGCCCAGTTGCGCACTAGATCGTGTTCCACTGTTCAGGACAAAATTGAAAGGCGTATACCCTTCATCATCACCTACTTCGAAACTGACGCCACCAAGCGATCCAGTACCATCCGGCACACCCTTGATCAATGATCCGGAACCCGAAGCTTTGACATAGCTCGTGGATGACGCATTGACTACACTTGCCCCATCCGGCAAGGTCAGGTTATTGGCATTAAGGTCCATGAGTCCAGCACTTAGATTCAATTCATTGGTAATTTCAAGTTCTTCATTCAATTCCAGTTCACCTGAAGTCTTATTGACAGTAACACTATACATGGATTGAAAAGCACTACCATCGATGGTCTGATCGGCTGTCCCATTGAAAGTTAATCTTCCTGTGCCTGGGGCAAATGTTCCGTTATTCGTCCAGTTACCTTGTATGGAAATATCATTGGTGGTATTCACGTCCAGAACGGCGCCGCTTTCGATAGTCACGTCACCCGTTAATACAATCGGGCCCTGGAGGGTTTTAGTCCCGGACCCGGACAATCTAAGGTTGTTGTAAGTACCAGCGGTCACACATTGAGCTCCGGACTGTGCATAATTGATCGTACTCCCCGCAGTACTTACATTAAGGTTCCCGCTATTACTGATACAGCCATTATCAATGGTTAGGGTGAAACCATTCAAATCCAACTCGGCACTCGTACCGATCATTAAGTCGCCTATCGTCGCATCGGCACTTAGCGTCATCATATCTCCATCATTAATTATGGCAGTTTCTCCTGAACCAGGCATTGCCCCAGATGACCAGGCCATATCATCGTTAAAATCACTGCTGTTTCCACTGGTTATGTTACGAGTCGTAATAATTGCGTAATATCCGGTATTCAGGGTAGTCGTAGGGCTCCGGTAGATATTACCCCCTTGTGGTGCCAATGGGATTACCTGACCGTCTGAAAGGTCCGCATCCGTATCGAATATCAGGCCATAATTGATAAAACCCGAAGAAGGAGCGGGCAAGGTGGAAGCATCTAATGTAATTTGAATGCTACCCAAATCACCTGTTTCTTGTACTCTCCATTGTCTTGGGAGTCGTTCAATGCCCACAGGTGGTGCCCCGGTAGTTGTCCATGCCGCGATACTTCCATTGTCATGGGCTGTCATTAGAAATTCACCATCATTCATATCAGAGGCCGCTCCAAAAGTGATCAGTCCGGCAGTTTGGGTTTCCAAATGAAAATCTGATGAGTTAGTTTTCCCGAAACCGGCAAAATCGTGATAGTATACTGTTTGCTCATCAAACCGGTCATCCGTCAGGCCACTGATGCCCCATTTGGCAGCCAGATAGTTTTCAACCACGGTCTCCTGAGACCGGTTTAGCCATTCGTCATACACGATGATCTCAGCAATATCTCCGACAAAATCTGACGTGGAAGCATCCGTTCCTCCAATCACAATACCACCCGAACCTGTATTGATCGAAGTAGTTGGGTTACTGGCCGAAGACTCGCCCAGTGCAGCTCCGTCTTGCCTAAGAATGACGCTCCCGACCTGTGCCGCGGACATGTTGCTTACTGTGATCAACTCAAAGCTTCCAGAAGCCGCTGCATTGAAAACGCGATTCGCGCCATTAATGTCTAATGAGATCTGATCATCTACCTGATAGGATGCACCCGCACCGCCGCCTGCACCCAGCTCCAGGAAAGTACCACTACCCGCACCATCATTGACTGCTATAAATACAGAACGTCCGGTAGTTCCTGAGAGGATCGTGGTTCCGGAGAAGAGGTCCGCACCATCAAAACGAAGAACAGGCAATCCATTCTGTTCATTGGTTTCGAAAGTAGGCCCGGAAGTCCCTCTCGAAACGTCATTGTTATTTCCGGAAGCGTCACTCCAACTAGTGACCTCTGTGCCATCGGTTTGTGAAATATCATCAGCTCTCAACCACAATACGTTATTGGCAGACGCCCCTACTCCGGCAGGGCCTGTTGTTCCGATATTATCATTATCAAGAATCGTGTAAGTCACACTGCTTTGAGCGCCCAGTGCGGCGTTGTTCGGATTTGAAAGTGTAACGCTGAACTGTTGTGGTCCTTCAATATCACTATCATCCGTAATGGTGGGCTGAATATTAAGTGTTGTTACCCCCGGGTTGAAGGTCAGCGTGCCGGAAGCCAGGGTAAAATCTGATCCATCTGCCGTACCATTTGTCGCGTTGTAATCTACTGTAACGGTACTGGTACTGGTCGGACTTAATGTCACGGGAATAGTACCTGTCCCAACAATTTCTGATTCAGCAACATTCGCACTCAGGAAAGCAACTTGTGGATCTCCCTCATCATCAGTGATGGTAAAAGTGAGCACGGTATTAGTTGGCGCCAGATTTGCCCCTACAGGACTGCTCAAGGTAACCTCAATGGTCTCATCAGGTTCGGCCAGGTTGTCATCAATCAACGTAATGTCGAAGGTGGTATTAAGGTTTCCAGCAGTAATAGTAGCTGTACCAGGATCTAACGTATAGTCCACACCTCCTCCGGTAGCCGTTCCACCTGTGGCTGCGTATTGCACAGAAGTAACATTGGTATTGGAAAGGTTGATTTCGACCTGTACAGAAACCGTGGTACCGGCCTCAGCATTAGTGGCCATAGGATTGGAAAAACTGAGTTGCCTTGAGTCATCATCATCATTGATCTGGAAATTATGTACCTGATTAGCACCTAATATCACATTGGAAGAAGGATTGGTCAAAGTCAATTCAATGGTCTCCGTACTTTCAATGGCATTATCATCCACCAGGGGAATATTCAAAGCGGTCGTCGTATTCCCAGCAGTAATGGTCAAAGTACCTGAGGCAGCAAATAGATAGTCCACACCGCCATTGGTGGCCGTTCCTCCCGTGATTGTATAATCGACCGTAGCATTATCCGCAAGGCTGTTGTTCAATGAAACCTCAATGGTCGCAGGGCCACCCGGCTCAAAAATACTGGAAGCGGCCTGAGTAAACTGAATACTTCTGCGTACCACACCTATGGCCAGAAAGCTTCCGTCGGGGATAGACAGGTTCCCTGCCTCATAATTATTCCCAGTGGTCAAACTTAAGGCATATTCCGTGGCACCTGAGCTAAAGTCTCCATCCGAATCCACGAAAAGTGCATAGCTATCAAAACCCAATGGCGTACTTGGAAGTGTGGAGATATCTACGGTTACCGTAACATTACCAACTCCGTTCCCTCCGGATTCGTCTACAAACCACTCCACACCTAACCGGCGGATATCTGAATTCTCCGTTTCCGAAGTTTGCCAAGAGCTCACACTACCATTATCATGACCAAACATCAGGTACTCCCCATCCTGTAAATCGGTAGGACTGCTTATGGTCAGGATCCCGGCTGATTGCGCTGCACTATGGAAATCCAATGTAGACTCCTGCCCAATACCTGAAACATCACTACCGTGGGTAGCTTCACCGGCATATTTATCATTTGATGAAAGGGTAACTCCATATTTAGCAGCCAGGTAATTATCGATAATGATTCTTTGGGTACTATTCAGGATCTGATCCAGTAGAATAAATTCTGCAATGTTTCCGTCAAAACCACCACCATTGCCTTCACGACCGATTACGGCGTTACTCTCAAAACTTACGGTATTCGTGTTCGTACTAAAGACGGAGGCACCATCCAGTCTGATCTCATAGTCATTATTGGCACTACGCACATTATAGACCCTTACCTGGTCCAGCGGATCTATGGCAATGTTATCTTTTCGGGTATTCGTTCCAAAGTCTTCGTAGAGATTGCCATTGGTATTAGGGTAAAGGTTACGATTGGTTTCTCCCATGTCCCAGAGTTCCGCATCATCTCCACTCCCCGGAGGGTCATCGTCTGCTTCAACCACGATGAATACTTCACCGGCAGACCAGGCCGCCAGGCTTCCAAGGGTATAGCGGTCACCATTCTGAAACCGTACTATGGGCCGGTTGTTGAAGGCCACATCGTTACTACGGTATTCCGGACTGCCAGAACCTGTAAGGTCATTATTATTGCCGGAAACGTCAATCCAGGTAGTTACCGAATTGCCATCCGAGAAGCCCGTAATGGAGTCTGCTCGTAGCCAATATTGAACAATGTCACTGTCCCCAACGCCTCCGGGTCCTGTAGCCCCAAGGTTGTCATTATCACTAATGGTAAACGTATTTACGGTCGTGGTACCCAAAGTAGCTGGTGCAGGAGAACCTACTACCCCTGTCAGTGTAACCGTAAAATTCTCACCACCTTCCAATACCACATCGTCTACCAGAACTACGGTGATGTTTGCGTTTAGACTTCCTGTGGGAATGGTCACACTACCATTCGCCAAGGTGTAATCTGTACCACTACCGGTAGCTGAACCATCCGCTACAGTGTAGGTTACTTCAACATCCTGACCTGAAACGCTGGACAAAGCAACTTCAATGGTACCCGTTCCTGCTGCTTCAGATGCACCTGAGGTTGAAGAACTGAACTGTACTGTTGGGGCATCGTCATCATCCTCAATCGTGTATGTAAACTCTGTATCCGAACTGTTCAAACTGGAATTAGTCGGATTGGTCAACTGTACAACGATGGTTTCATCCGACTCATCCAATGCGTCCTGATTGATCGCAATATCAAATGAACCACTGGTATTACCGGCAGCGATGATCACTGTGCCGTTGGCCAACGTATAGTCAGGCCCATTACCTGTCGCGGTTCCTCCGGTAACCGTGTAATCAACCGTAGTTGGATTGATATTGTCTACGGTACTAATGTCGACCTGCACGCTTACAGGAGTCACGGATTCCGAACCGGAAGCGGTGGCCACATTAAAATCTACTTTTCTCGGGTTATCATCGTCATTGATACGGACCGTAGTGGAGTCATTCGTGCCAATATTCACACCACCACTTACTGCTGTCATTTTGATTCCAATGGTTTCATCGGATTCTACGTCCGTATCGTTTATAATGGTGACATTCAGGTTTCTGCTGGTATTCCCCGCAGTTATATCAAAGGTTCCGCTATTGAAGCTGAAATCGGAATCTGCCGTGGCAGGGTTACTACCATTTCCGGCTGCGTTGTAGGTTACTGTAATGTCATTGGCCAATGCAAAATTCAGAGTAGCTGTTACTACTGCCGGAGAGGTAACTTCCGACTCCTGAATGAAAGCCGATGTAAATTCCACCACCGGTCGGATCACTCCTATTGTTACCCATTGCTGATCAGGAATATCCACGCCCAGCGCTTCAAAAGTACTCGTACTACCGACCTGATTCAGGTTGATTGTTGTTGCCCCCGAACTAAAATTACCATCAAGGTCTGTGAATAACACGTAGTTCGTGTAACCGGCTCCGGGATCTTGAAGAAGGGTCGTATCAAGGGTAAAGGAAATCGTCCCAAGGTCACCCGTTTCGTCGAATCGCCATTCGATAGGCAAGCGTTGTACATTTTGTCCCGAGTTGGGAGCTTCCGCAGTTGTCCAGGTAATCGATCCGCCATTGTGACCAAACAAGAGATACTCTCCATCACCGAGATCGCTGGGACTACTAACCTGTAAAATACCTGCACTTTGGGCAGCTGAGTGAATATTCGAGTTATCTACCCGACCAATACCTGCCACCGATTCACCATAGTTTTCATCGAAAAGATAAAAGTCATTTGCTACCGAAATGTCGTATTTGGCTCCCAGGTAATTGTTGATAATGTTTCTTTGAGCTGTATTTAAGGTCTGGTTATACAAGATGAATTCGGCGATATCACCATCGAACCCGCCACCATTTCCTTCTCGTCCCAATATGGCATTGTTTTCGAAAGACACGGTATTGGTGGATGTAGAAAATATAGAAGTACCGCCCAGGTTGATTTCATAGTCATTGGCTGCACTACGAACATTGTACACCCTTGGCTGATTAAGGGCATCTACCGCGATGTTATCCTTCCGGGAATTCGTCCCAAAATCCTCGTAAAGATTACCATTGGTGTTGGGATATAGCGCCCGTGAAGTTTCTCCCATATCCCAAATCTCTCCATTGTCACCATTGGTAGCCGGATCCTCATCTGCTTCCACCACAATAAATACCTCACCACTGGTAAAGGCAGACAAGTTCCCAAGATTGTACCGATCTCCATTCGCGAATCTCACCGCCGGTTTACCATTGAAAGAGGTACTCGTAGCGTACGTGGGGGTACTACTGGCATTCACATTGTTCCCATTACCAGAAATATCATTCCAGGTGGTCACTGAATTTCCATTGACAAATCCAGTCAAAGAATCTGCAGTTAACCAGAAATGGTTGATGGTTGCGTCACCAACTCCTCCAGGTCCGGAAGAACCAACGTTATCATTATCGCTGATATTAAAAGTCGTGACCAGGTTACCACCGGTTTTCAAATTGGCACCCACGGTGGTTCCTGCATCTAGCGTAACGATGACTGTTTCTCCTCCTTCTACGGCCAGGTCTTCTGTAACCAGTACTAAAATGTCTGCTGTCTGTGAGCCTGCAGGGACAATAACCGTTCCATCGGCCAGGGTAAAGTCCACACCACTGGTAGCAGTACCTGCGGCAACCGTATATCCTACGGTGATGTCCTGACCGGAAATTGCTGAAAGACGCACTTCAATTTCTCCAAAACCTGCTGCTTCTGAACCGCTGGTGGTTGTACTGGTAAATTCAACTTCCGGGTCATCGTCATTGTCTTGAATGGTATAGGTAAAAGTAGAATTGGTCAACCCCAGGTTAGCATTTGTCGGATTGGATAAACTGATTTCAATGGTTTCATCATCTTCTTTCAAACCATCTTCGTTGATGGCAAGATCAATAGTCGTCTGCGTGGCTGCTTCTGCAATGGTGGCTGTTCCTGCTGCTAAAGTCGCATCAACACCAGCAGTACCCGTACCACCGGTTATGGCATAATCAACGGTAATTCCTCCTACAGGCGCTGCCTGATTACTTTCTATGGTCAATGTCACTGGAGTTGTGGCTTCGTCTCCCGTACCTACATTTGTGCTGAAGTTTACTTTTCTGGCATTGTCATCATCATTGATATTCACGGTGTGCACGGTATTTGTACCAAGATTGACTCCAGCAGAAGGATTTGACAGGGTAATGGCAATCGACTCTTCTGATTCAGACTCGGTATCGTTGACAATCGTTACATTCAGGAAACTACTGGTATTTCCTGCCGTGATAGTCAAGGTGCCGCTTGGAAAACTAATGTCAGTAGGATTGCCATTATCATCGACGGTATAGTCAACCGTAATGTCCTGACTCAAAGCAAAGTTGAGGTTAACCGCTACACCCAGTGGACTATTCGGTTCAAATTGATCCGTTTCAACTACATCAAATTCTACTGTGGGACGAATGACACCCAGTGTAATAAAACTCTGATCCGGGATATCAAGACCAGTGGCTTCGTATACCGTACCTGAAGCCAGGTTTAAGGTGAATACCTGTGCGTTACTGGCAAAAGTTCCGTCTGTGTCCACCAAAAGCACATAGGTTGTAAACCCAGCTCCCGGGTTGGGTAGATTAGCAATATCAACACTAGCCGTGACAGTCCCGATATCTCCCGTTTCATCAATTCGCCACTCAATGGGTAATCGTTGGAAATTCACGCCTCCATTGGGTGCGTCAGTCGTAGACCAATTATTAATTGATCCGCCATCATGACCAAAAAACAACCAATCATCATCATCCAGACTGGCTGCACTATTGAATTGAAGTATTCCGGCGCTTTTGGCCCCAAAATGTGCCGTTCCTCCAATCTGCCCTATTCCTGAAACGTCATTGCCATGATTGGTTTGGTAGAGGTAAAAATCATTAGCAATGCTTAAGTTGTATTTAGCCGCTAAATAGTTATTGACAATGATTCTCTGCGCCGAATTAAGTCTTTGAGAATAGAAAATGAATTCAGCCATGTCTCCATCGAATCCGCCGCCATTGCCTTCCCTTCCTAGTACCGCGGCATTTTCAAAGCTTACGGTGTTGGTTGTAGTGCTAAAGATCGAAGTTCCATCTAAATTGATCTCATAATCTGATGGTCCGCTGCGCACATTGTATAGTCGTGGTGTATTGAGTGGGTCTACAGCGATGTTATCTTTTCTGGTATTGGTACCAAAGTCTTCGTATAGATTCCCGTTTGTATTGGGGTAAAGTGCTCTACTGGTTTCGCCCATATCCCATATTTCCGCATTATCACCATTGGTCCCCGGATCCGCATCTGCTTCTACCACTACAAAGACCTCACCTTCACCGAAGGCTGAAAGATTTCCGAGATTAAAACGGTCGCCATCGGCAAAACTCACAGCCGGCCGGTTATTGAAGTTTGATGCAGAAACATAGGTGGGTGTCGCGCTGGCATTTACATTGTTCCCATTGCCAGACACATCATTCCATGTACTTACTGTCTGTCCATCTGTAAAGGATAATGAATCCGCTCGCAGCCAGAAATAATTGATCGTTGCATCACCTACACCTCCAGGTCCGGATGAACCAACATTGTCATTGTCGATCAATGTCATGGTATTGGTGGTGATCCCATTTACCGTAGCTCCGGTCGTACCAACAGATTCAAGATCTATGATAATCGTTTCACCACCCTCTTGTGCTAAGTCCTCTGTTACCAAAACTGTAATATCAGCTGTCAAAGAACCTGCTGGTATGGTTACGGTGCCATCAGATAAGGTAAAGTCGACCCCTCCTCCTGTTGCAGTTCCCGAAATAGGGCTGTTTACATCGTAAGCGACCACAACATCCTGCCCGGAAACGGCAGATAGTTGCACCTCGATCGTTCCCAAACCACTGGATTCAGATCCAGCACTGTTGGCACTGGTAAACTGCACGATTGGATCGGAATCATCGTCCTGAATAGTATACGTCAATTCAGAATTATTTAGATCCAGGTTAGATTGTGTTGGATTGGATAAACTGATAATCAGGGTTTCATCGTTTTCATTGAGCGCATCCTGACTGACGATCAAATCGAAGGTTGTGGTGGTTTCTCCTACCAGTATTGACGCAGTACCACTTCCATTCAGGGATGCGTCGAGATCAGCCGTTGCCGTTCCACCGGTAATGGCATAGTTGACCATAATTCCTCCCGCCGGTGCTGCTGCAGAACTGGTAACTGTAAACGTTACTGGGGTAGTGGCTTCCGTTCCGGAGGTACTTCCACTCAAAGCCAGGGTAATAGGGGCATCATCGTCATTAATAGAAAGTGTATGAACAGTATTTGTACCCAGATTAAGCCCGGAAGAAGGATTTGATAAGGTAATGGTGATTTGTTCTTCATCTTCAACAAGGCCATCGTTGATGATGGTCACGTTCAATAGTCCGGTCGTATTTCCCGCTGTGACCGTCAGTGTACCATCAGGAAAGCTAATATCTGCGGTATTTCCATTGTCATTAACTGCATAGTCCACCGTGACATCATTAGCCAGCGGATAATTCAGTGATACATTGATGACTGCAGGACTGTTAGGTTCAAACTGATCGGTGTTAGCAACCTCAAATTCGATTTCTGGTCGAACAACCGCGATGGCCAAAAAGCTTTGGTCCGGAATGATAACTCCTGGTGCTTCGAATTGATTGTTACCCAGGGAGGTAAGGGGAACTTGCGTAGCTCCATTGGCAAAATTGCCGTCCGTATCAATCAATAACAGGTATTCTGTAAAGCCTGCGCTTGGTGCCGGTAAAAGACTGATATCTAATCCGACGGTCAAGGTCCCGAGTCCATCTGATGAAGTTTCATCCGCCCGCCATTCGATAGGCAGACGTTCGATATTACTTCCTCCGTTTGGTGTCTCTACGGTTGTCCATGAGGCAATGCTTCCTCCATCGTGACCAAACAATAAGTACTCATTATCCTCCAGATCAGCCGCGCTACCTAAGATCAATATACCCGCACTTTGTGCCTGAACATGGGCGGCACCTCCTGTTTGCCCAATGCCTGCCACATCATTTCCATAGTCAGACTGGAAAACGTAGAAATCATTGGCGATGGCAATGTTGTATTTCGCAGCCAGGTAGTTATCAACAATGATCCTTTGCGCAGCATTCAACCGTTGGTTGTAGAGAATAAACTCCGCCATGTCACCATCAAAACCACCACCGTTTCCTTCACGACCCAGGACGGCAGCATTTTCAAAGCTTACCGTATTTGTCCCTGTAGTAAAAATGGATGTTCCGTCCAGGTGGATCTCATAATCTGAAGGACCACTGCGAACACTGTAAACCCTTGGTTGATTCAGGGGGTCAACAGCAATGTTATCTTTCCGTTGATTGGTCCCAAAATCTTCATAGAGATTTCCGTTGGTATTAGGATACAAGGCACGGCTTGTTTCTCCCAAATCCCATATCTCCGCATTGTCTCCATTGGTACCAGGATCTGCATCCGCCTCAACAACGACAAAAACCTCCCCCTCCGTAAGCGCCGAAAGGTTTCCTAAATTATATCGGTCTCCATTGGCAAAGCTAATGGCCGGACGATCATTAAAATTTGAAGTGGAAACATAAGTGGGAGTGGCACTGGCACTGACATCATTATCATTTCCGGAGACATCTATCCATGTACCCACGGTGTTTCCATCGGAAAACCCTTGTAAAGAATCAGCCCTCAACCAAAATTGATTCGTTGAAGCATCTCCAACACCACCTGGTCCGGAGAAGCCTAAATTATCATTATCATTGATGGTCAGGGTGTTCGTCGTGATCCCGGAAGGAGTTGCTCCCGTAGTTCCGGAGGCTTCAATGTCTACGATGATAGTCTCCCCACCTTCGAGTTCACTGTCTTCATTGATCAAAACTGTGATGTCTGCCGTCAAAGAACCTGCGGGAATGGTAACAGTCCCGTCCACCAGGGTAAAGTCTACACCTCCACCCGTTGCCGTTCCTGATGACGGAGTGTTCACATCATAGGCCACTATCACATCTTGCCCCGAAACACCCGAAAGCTGTACTTCAATCGTACCCAATCCCGTAGATTCAGACCCTGAGGATGTAGCGGCCGTAAAAGCTACCGTCGGATCACTATCATCATCATTGATCGTATACGTCAATTCAGAATTAGCAATGTCCAGATTGGATTGGGTAGGATTGGCCAGGCTGATCGTTACGGTTTCATTATTTTCTCGTAATGCATCCTGGTTCACTTCCAGGTCAAAAGTGGTGGTGGTAGCCCCCTGAGCTATGGTGGCCGTTCCTCCTCCTGAAAGCGTCACATCTATATCAGGAGTAGCTGTACCGCCGGAAATCGAATAGTCTACGGTAATGCCTCCGGCAGGCGCTGCCGCCGAACTTGTAACTGTCAGGGTAATCGGTGTAGTGGCTTCTGATCCAGAGGTTGTACCAGAAAGTGCCAGCGTGATCGGCGCATCATCATCATTGATGTTGAGTGTATGAACAGTATTTGATCCAAGATTCAACCCGGTAGACGGGGACGAAAGCGTGATCGTAATGCTTTCCTGATCTTCAATGATCTCATCGTTGATGATCGTAACATTTAACACACCCCGGGTATTGCCTGCATTGATGTTTAAGGTGCCATTAGGAAAAGAAATATCCGATGAATTACCATTATCATCCACCGTGTAATCTACAGACACACTTTGTGCCAGTGGGTAATTCAGATCCACGTCAATCGTTGCAGGGCTATTTGGCTCGAACTGATCGGATGTATTTAAAGCGAAAGCAATCTCCGGCCGAACAGCCGCTATGGTTAGAAAACTTTGATCCGCAATGGTGATCCCTGCCGCTTCATACTGGTTGTTTCCGATGGAGGCAAGGGCAACCTGTGTCGATCCGTCTGTGAAATTTCCATCTGCATCAATGAGGAGTAAAAAGTTGCTGAATCCAGCACTGGTTTGGGGAAGTATACTATTGTCGATAGTAACCGTAAGTGTACCCAGGCCATCCCCTGATGTTTCGTCTACGCGCCATTCAATCGGTAAACGCTCAATGTTGCTTCCGGCATTTGGTGTTTCGCTGGAAGTCCAGGCGGTAATAGAACCACCATCATGTCCGAAAAGTAAGTATTCATCATCCTCCAGGTCACTGGCACTACCAATCTCCAGGATGTTGGCACTTTTTCCGGCGTAGTGCGCCGTTCCTCCGGTTTGACCAAATCCAGCCACATCATTTCCATGGTTGCTATCGAAAGCATAACGATCTGTAGCTATATCAATATCATATTTTGAACTCAGGTAATTGTCTATCAGTATTCGCTGGGCCGTATTCAGGGTCTGGCTGTAAAGAATGAATTCCGCAATATCACCATCAAAACCTCCCCCATTACCTTCTCTTCCTAATACAGCAGCATTTTCAAAACTTACTGTGTTGGATCCAGAGGTGAATATGGAATTTCCATCGAGACGTATGGAGTAATCATTCGTGGCGCTTCCTACATTGAAGATCCTTGGTTGGTTCAGGGGATCAATCGCAATGTTATTTTTCCGGGAATCGGTTCCAAAATCCATGTAAAGTGTACCATCGGTATTGGGATATAATGCCCGGCTTGTCTCTCCAAGATCCCAGATCTCGGCGTTATCACCGTTAGTACCCGGGTCTGCATCTGCCTCCACTACTACAAATACTTCACCCTGACCCAAAGCAGAAAGATTGCCCAGGTTATATCGATCACCGTCTCGAAAGCTGATCGCTGGCAAACCATTGAATACCGAGGACGCGACGTATGAAGGGGTAGCACTATTACTAACATCTCGATTATTACCAGATACATCATTCCAGGAGGTTACAGTCTGACCATCTGTAAATCCCTGAATAGAATCGGCTCTAAGCCAAAATTGCAGATTGGTAGCATCACCCACACCCCCTGGTCCGGATGATCCATCCGTATCATTGTCACCGATTGTAAACGATAAAGAAGTGTTACCCGCGACATTACCCCCGGTCAGATCAATCGTAAAAGTTTCTCCACCTTCCACCAACTGATCATCATCGATGGTAACCAAAATATTCGAGGATTGGCTCCCAGCCGGAATAGTCAATGGACTGGCCGCAATTGAATAATCCGTATTTAACGTAGCCGAAACATCCGTTACCGTATAAGTCACATCCGTATCCTGACCAGATACTGATGATAAGGTTACCTCAACATTGATTTGTCCGGAAGATTCACTCCCACTGGCTGTGGAAGCCACAAATTGCGCAGTAGGTGCGTTATCATCATTATTAATGGTAAAGGTGAATTGGGTATTTGTACCTAAGGCTGCATTAGTAGGACCACTTAATCCAAGAATGATAGTTTCATTCGATTCATTCAATGCATCCTCAATGATATTGATCTCGAAATTTGTAGTGGTCGACCCAGCATTAACCGTAGCGGTACCTCCTGAAAGTGTATAATCAACTCCCTGGGTGGCAGTTCCTCCAAGCACAATCACATTGACGGTGGTAGCACTCGAACCATCTGCTATATTGATATCTATGGCAATATTTTCAGTAGAACTTCCCTCACTTATGGATCCGGAAGTACTGGTGAATTCTATGTCCCGGCCCGAGGCATTATCATTATCTTCCAAGGTTAATGTATGGACATTAGTGGATCCGGTTTCTGCTCCTGTGATCGTACCAAATGTAAAAATCGCCGTTTCGCCTCCATCCTCTTCGGTAGCATCATCTTCGATATTCAAGCTAATGTTGGCAGATGTGGCTCCCGCCAAAATGGAAATAGGAGAAGCAGTTGTTATCTGATAATCGTTGGCCGGAAGCGCACCTTCACTTGCAGTTCCTCCTAAAGAGAAGGGAACGGTTATCACCGAAGCAGAAGCAAAATTGGTAGTAACCTGGACGTTTGCACTCCCCGCTGCTTCAGAAACACTGCTCGAGGAGCTACTAAAATTGACCACCGGACGTGTCGCTGCTATGGCCAGAAAAGTACCATCCGGAATGTTTAACGCAGATGTCTGCAAAGAACTGAACAAATACAACGAAGCGCCAGTCGAAAAATCACCATCCCCATCTACCATCAAATAGTAATCCGTATATTCTGCGGGTAATGCCGGCAACGCTGAGGTGAGCAGGTCAACATTCACATTTCCCAAATCGCCGGTTTCTTCCACTTTCCACTCACGGGCAAGTCGTTGAATGTTCCCTCCGGCTGGCACTTCCGTGGTTTCCCAGGTAGCTATGCTTCCTTCGTTGTGACCCCAAAATAGGAATTCATTATCAGCAAGATCATCTGCTCCGGAAAACCCAATAATGTCTGCAGAGTAGGCTGCAGAATGGCTTTCTCCAGATGTTCGACCAATCCCCGATACATCGGCACCATGTGTATTCTCGGCCAGATAATAATCATTGACAATGCTAATGTTGTATTTTGAAGAGAGGTAATTATCTATGATAATCTCCTGAGCGGCATTGAGATCGGTATTGAACAGAATAAATTCGGCAATATCTCCGTCAAATCCACCGCCATTTCCTTCCCTACCGAGCACAGCATTATTTTCAAAAGAGACCGTATTACCTCCTGTTGTATAGATGGACGTTCCGTTTTTCCTAATTTCATAGTCACCCGAGGCGCTTCGGACATTATAAATGTGTGGTACATTAAGAGCGGAAATGGCGATATTCCCCTTGCGCGCATTGGTTCCGAAATCCTCATAGACGTTACCATCCACATTTGGGTGGAGTTTCCTACTCGTTTCACCCATATCCCACAACTCACCATCATCGCCATTAGAAGGAGGATCAGCATCCGCTATTACCACGATAAATACTTCTCCCGCGGAATATGCGGAGAGATTGCCCAGGCTATAGCGATCCCCATTAGCGAAACTAATGGCCGGTAATTCATTGAAAACGCTTGTTGTTACATAGGAAGGCGTGGAACTGGCATTGATATTATTGGCATTGCCTGATCGATCCGTCCAGATTGAGACCGTCTGCCCGTTGCTAAATCCTGTAAGCCTCGAAGCATCCAGCCAGTAAGTGTTGGTACTTGAATTTCCTACGCCTCCAGGTCCCGTCTGAGCAAATACAAGTAACGGAAACGCTTGCAATAACAGATAAACTGAAAATAGTCGGATAATCATCGGTCTAAGGCTACATCGCTGGATAACGTGAGCCAATATTAGACCATCTTAACGGCTTGGGTTTCGATTATTCGACTGATCCAGTCGAAATGTCGACAAGTGGGCAAAATGAGTGATTATTTAGTTATTAACAACTTATCACTTTTCAACTGACCTCTGAATTGATAGATAATGGTGTAAACTCCCCTAGGGGTACCATATGGCAAGGTTATTTCCTGATCCAGATCAGAGGCTTCTATTAGTTTACTCATCACTTTTTGACCCGATAAATTCATCACCGTAACCGAAACTTCCTCCCCTTCACGGAAACCGTCCAGGTTGAGATTGAACCTACCCTCTGTCACTGGATTTGGATAGATACTAAATGAAGCTTCCTCTTCCCCAAAGAATTCCTCCACAGTGACCGCTATGATCGGACTGTACTCGAATCGGCCATCATAATCTACCTGGCGGAAACGGTAATAGTTGATTCCCGGAATTGGTTCGTTATCAATGAAGCGATAAGACTGTTGCTGATCTGTAGTGCCATTTCCTGCTACTTCTCCGATGTAAATGAATGAATCCGCATCCTCAGACCATTCAATTTCGAAGCGATCGTTGTTCAACTCGGTAGCCGTCTCCCAACTAAGGAGCACAATTTTGTCTTCTGCAACACCCTCAAATGAAAGCAAGGTCACAGGAGTTACTACATCAGGTGTCGTTCCGGCTGAGCCCGTACTAAATGTGGTTAGTCCTTGCCACAAGATTGTGTTGTTGGCCACATCTACTGTGTAATTCGGAAAGTCGCTCGTATCTGCATCTACGCTGAATTTGATTGGGACGAGATCTGTTTCGTTGCCAACTACATCGGCATCATCGTAGTGCATCGTGATATCATAAGTAGCCGAAGTAACATTGACAGGCTCAAAAGTCCATTGTCTGGCAAGGTGAGCCCGAGTGTCATCAACATTTGGATGGGCGGAGTGCGTAATCTGAAGATTTAACTGTGGGTTACTTCCAGTGAGACTACTGGCCTGGAATTCAAATGGTGTATAATTTCCTGAAGCATCTCCGACCGGGAATTGATAATTGGTGCCAGAGGCCACTGACCATTGAACGCCTCCATTTCCTTCTGCTTCGATGAATGCACTACTGCTACCTGTTATCGCCGATCCGGAATTGTTGGTAATAATCAGCAATTCATTACCCAATTGTATGTTACTACTCAGCAATTGCAATTGGGTGGAAACTTCCACCGTATCATTCAAGATCAATCTTCCTGAAGGCTTATCTACAATAAGGTTGGCAAATGTCACCTTCTGATTAGTCGGAGAGATTGTTTGATCACCCGCAGTACCATTGAATCTTACGGTTGCCGAACCAAACTCGAATTGAGCACCAACTGAGTTATTCCAATCACCCTGAATCTCCAGATTATTTCCATCCAGCACCAGGCAAGGGTTATTGTTGATCGTGAAATCATTTTCTACCAGCGTTTGACTTCTCAAGTGTCTGGGTCCTTGTCCGGAAAGAATAAGGTTGTAATACACCAATGGTTGTATGAACATGGCATCGCCTGAACTACGGTATTCCACGGTACCCGTTCCCCATTGGAATGTAGTGGTATCTCTTGCCGGTGCACCAAAACCCAGCATGATCAGTGAGTCAGTTACGGTAAGTGTATTTGAACCTAAAGCCAGTCGTCCTCGCTCGGAAGGGATAGCACTGTCCAAACCAATCACCTGGCTGGCTGTGATATTCTGGTCCAGGGTGACTGTAGCTTGCAACAACGCTGGTTCGTTCTCTGTGGGTACGCCTAACAACCAGGTATTGGCATCTGTCCAGTTTCCGTCATTGATGGCTACATTTCGCGCCATGGCAATGGTAAATACATCTCCATCCGCGACATTTAGGGTGTCTGTCAGCGCAAAGGCTCCGAAGCGGTCATACAATCGATAAAAAGTAAGGTCACCATCTCCTACATCGGTAAAGTCTCCGTCCTGATCATTATCGACGATCACAAAATACGAGTTGTAGCCGGCTGGCTGAGCGGGAAGTTGCGTAGTGTCTACCATAATTCGGAAGTTTCCAACTTCTCCGGCTTCTTCCACTAACCATTCACGATCCAGTCGCTGCACAAAATTCCCAAAGGACATGGATACTTCCGTATTGTTAAATGACCCGATGGATGCATTGTCATGGCCAATTACCAAATATTCTCCATTGGTCAATCCGGTCGGATTATCCATTTGCAACATTTGATCTGCGCTTCGGGCTACAAGATGTCGATTGGTTGCATCATCTCTTCCGATCCCGAAAATATCATTTGGATGGGAAGCATCATTGGCATCAGGGTAAATGTCATCTGTCGTTACTGAAATCCCGAACTTTCCTTCGTAGTAAGAAGCCAATAGTTTTTGTTGGAAAGTATTGGTATTTCTTTCGTTGAAATGGACGATCTCTCCAATCTCTCCACGGAAATACTCCCCGTCACCACTATTAGAGATTGCCGCGCTGAATTTGGTTCCATTTCTGGTTGCGCCAATTCCAATTAATCCTCCATGTGCGTTTAATAGTGCGGTAACTCCCGAATTGCTTCCGGAGAAAGCCCCTCCTACGGATTTGTAACCAGAGGCCCGAATCTCCCCGTCCAATTGATCCAATTCGAAGAGTGCATAAACCGACTCATTTGCCACTATCGGTGTGGTTACCTCAATGTAATCCCAACCTGTGGAAGTACTCCAGGCACTGAAATGGAGGGTGCCAGATTCTAACCAGACATTTAGCCCATTACCGGTTCCGCCTTGTTCATAAACCACCTGTCTGTTAGTGACATTGGCTCCTACGCGGAAAACCAGCCCAATACTCTTTTGCACATAGTTGCTGGATGAAGTATTGATGAGGTCATCATTGTCCATGAGCAAATCGTCGCTATTTCCAGCAGTGAAGTCAATTAGCGCCTGCCCATTGAGCGCGTTAGTCAGGTAATTGGGTGAAGAAGTCGATCCAGTCGTATCATAGGCATGATGATTCAGTCCCGATTGATCTCTCCAGAAAAATACGTTTTGACCATTCGTTGCAGGGGTGGTTCCTGTAGGCTCATTGAACACATCCCTATCCGAACGTAACCAGAAGGCCATTTCGGCACCGGTTAAGTTTCTACCTACTCCACCCGGACCAATAGGCCCCAAACCACCATCATCATCGATGATCGTAAAGGTATGCTGTGTATTGGCTCCTAGTGTGGCATTTGTAGGATTCGAAATATCGAGAACCAATGTCTCATCCATTTCAATGATCAAGTCATTGAACAATGTCAAGTTGATGTCCCCACTGGTTTGTCCAGCTGTGATTGTCAGGGTACTTCCTACCAGGTTATAATCACCTCCACCACCAACAGCCGTAGAGGCAACATTTACTGCATAATCGACGGACACATCCAGGAAACTGGAGGCAGAAAGCGTTACTGGAATGTTTACAGTGGTTACTCCCTCAGAACCAGAAGAAACCGGATTTCCAAAACTTACGGTTGGCGGGTCGTCATTGTCCTGGATACTGTAAGTGTAGACCAAAGTATCACCCAGTCCGGCATTTGACGCACCCGTCAAAGTAATAATTATGGTCTCTATGGCTTCGTCAAGGGCATCATCGTTGATAGGAATCGTAATCGTCTCGAGGGTATCCGAGGCAACAAAAGTAAGTGTGTCGGGGGAAGCCAATTCAAAATCCAGCCCTGAACCATTGGAAGCAGTTCCACTCACCGCATAATAAACCTCTGTAGGATTGATGTCATCACTTTCGCTCAGGAATACCTCCAACAGAATCGGACTCTGACTTTCCATATTGGTACTATCTGCGTTGGCCAGATTGACTTTTCGGGTTTGATCTGAATCGTTAATAGTGAATGTATGGGTGGAATTATCTCCGATAACTGCTCCTGCCGGAGGAGAAGTCAGGGTTACGGTAAATGTTTCATCATTTTCAACCGCGGTATCGTTGATCAGGGCCACTGGAATTCGACGCTCTTGTGTGCCAGTCTGGAACGTAACCGCACCATCGCCCAGCGTGAAATCCGTACCGCTGCCAGTAGCAGTCCCATCAGTCACCGTATAATTAACCGAAATCTCTTCCTGAGTGATATAATTCAAAGTGACATCAATGCCTGCAGCAGGATCATTTTCAAAGGTATTGCTCGTTGCAGCAGAGAACTGGAAAACCTTTTTGGCAATACCGAAAGTGAAGTATTTACCTCCTGACAAATCAATCCCATTCACACTGTACTGGCCACCAGACTCATTGGCCAATTGATAGATAGTGGCTCCGGAAGTAAAATCACCGTCATCATCCACCATCAAAACATAATTAGCTGGAAATCCTGAAGGCGTGGAATTAAGATCTGTAGTCGTTAATGTCAATTTCACATTCCCCACATCTCCGGTTTCGGAGGCTCTCCATTCTCTGGCCAGTCGGCGATAGTCATTGGAATTATTCTCTGGCAATTCTGTGTTGGCCCATGTGCTTACATTACCATTATCATGTCCAATTAGCAGGAATTCACCATCTCCAAGGTCTGAAGGATTATTCATTCTGACGATTCCAGGCCCTTGCGCATCATTGTGCGTGTTGGCGGCATCCACTCTACCAATCCCAAATACATCATAGCCGTGGGTAGCTTCATAAGTGAAGACATCTTCACTCCCGATGTTAATGTCATATTTCGCAGACAGGTAATTGTAGACAATTCGTCGCTGCGCCTGATTGTAAATGATATTCGTAACGATCAGTTCTCCGACATTTCCGGCAAACGGATCCGGACCCGAAGAACTACTAATATCATGGTAGACCGTCGTACCCAGTACGCCGCCAATGGCCACACGATCCGGGTGAGTGAACAATCTACCGGCACCTGTTAATTCCAACAAGTTCTCTCCATTCAATGAAGCACGAACATCTCCGTCAAAACCACCCCCATCTACATCAAAATCATATTGTAGTACCACAAAATAGTTCGTGTTCGGTGCAAGCGGCCTTCTTACATTGACCGTAAATGGAGGCGTGGATTGTGGCCACGGGGTAGTCGCTCCGCCATCATCATTATTTTGATTCCATCCGCCAATGTATAGCTCACCATTTAAAATGTAGATGCTCAAACCTCGAACTCCTCCACCTTCTTCATACAACATCTGACGGGTTGTGATGTCTACCGGAGTACGGAAAGACATAAATATCGTCTTATTATCGTAAGGTCCCGCGGTATTAATATCATCCGAAACACCGATCTCCAACACGTCATCTGTTCCGTCAAATACGAATGCCGGCCGGTTATTCATCGTGTTCTCCACGAAAAGGGGTTGGTTGCTACCAGTTACCTGGAAAGCGTCATTGTTATTAGTGGTTTGATCTTCCCAACGGCTGGCGGGGGATCCGTTTGTCAAGCCTGAGTTGGTATCATCTGAACGTAACCAAACGGCCGTCTGGGCTTCAAGATTCCCCACTCCGCCTGGTCCGAGGTATCCCGCACCGTCATTGTCCAAAATGGTATAAGTAAGACTGGAGTTGGCGCCCAAAGTGGCATTCGGTGCAGGGTCATTCAATGAAATCACCAATGTCTCGTCCGGGACTTCTTCCGTTCCGTCATTGATCACCGTAAACCGCAGGCTATCTGAGATGCTTCCGGCAGGTATGACCAGGGACGTATTGGCAAATTGAAAATCTACGTTTTCTACGGCATCTCCACCTGTTGCTCCAAAGGTTACGGTAATATCCTTTCCCGATACAGATGACAATTGTAAAGCCAGGTCTACCGTTTGGAAAGACTCATCTCCAGACTGAGTGGTGCTAACAAACTCCACGGAAGGTGGCAGATCATTATCCTGAATCGTAAGGGTAAATGTTGCGGTATCTCCTACCGTAGTATTCGTACCTCCAACAATAGAAAGTTCCACGGTTTCATCGTTCTCATCAATCAGGTCATCGATCAAATTGATGGGCAATATCTCTACCGTATCACCAGCAGCAAAAAACAGTGTGTCTCGTGCCTGAACGAAGAAATCCAAGCTATCATTCAAGGCGGTACCTCCTGTTACTTCAATGTAAACCTCAGTAGCATTTACGTTATCACGGGCGTTTAAGAACACCGCAATACCCTGCATCGTATCACCCTCTGCATCCGTCGAATCACGCTTCGCAAAATTCGCTTTCCGGAAATTATCGTCATCATTGATCGAATACGTATGTATTGCATTCGCTCCTAATTGCCCCACACTTGGCGCAGATAAAGTAAGCACCACCGTTTCGTCACTTTCTACTTCCGAATCATCCGAAAGGATCAGGTCGGCATTGGTAGTCATCGTGTTGGCAGAAATAGTATAAGTACCATCAGCAAACGAATAGTCCGATCCCTCTGTCGCATTTCCACCTGTTTGGGTTGCTGTTACGGTTACATCATTACCCAATGGGTAATTCAGGGAGATTTCAATTTGTGCAGGGCTCAGGTTTTCAGGTCCGTTTGAAGCAGCCAAAGTGAATTGGATTTCAGGGCGGATCACGGCGAATGTGAAGAAGTCACCATCACCAAAATCCACGTTGCTGGCTTCATAGGAAGTTCCATTTCTGGTCAGCGATACAATTTGAGCTCCCGATGAGAAATCACCATCCGAATCGATCAGTAATACACGTTCTGTGAATCCTGTCGCCGGTGAAATGGAAAGGTTCATGGTATCAAACGCAAAAGTTACCGTTCCTATGTCTCCCGTTTCGGTGATTCGCCATTCTCTGCCAATGCGCTGAATGCCCGCAGGCGCTTCCGTACTGGTATAGGTATTGATCGCGCCATTGTCGTGTCCAAATACCAGGTATTCTCCATCTCCCAGTGCACTGGCATTGGAAATCAACACCATGCTATCAGATTGTGTAATGGTCTTAAAATCGCTGGCTCCAACTCGCCCAAATCCTGCGACGGCAAAACTGTGAGATCCCTGATAGTTGAAATAATCAATTCCCGCACCTGAAATGTCTACATTGTATTTGGCAGCCAGATAATTCGTCAGGATTCTTCTTTGTGTTTCATTGTAATTACTGTTGAGAGTAATAAGCTCCATCAGTTTTCCTTCGAAATTTCCACCCCCAGAACCATGAATTGCCGTCCCGCCATCATCACCTATTCGTACATCACCGCCATGTGATGGGATACCATCATTCACAACCGTTTTGGTTCCCTGACTCACACCATTGATAAAGGCCCTAAAAGAGGTATTAGCTGCATCGTAATCAAGATGTGCGATATAGGTTTGGCTGGTTACTACAGGAGCACTCAGTGTGTCAAAGGTTTCATTGGATCCTGTTCCAATGTTTTCCCATGCCGCCAGGAATACGCTATCCTGGTAGAGATAGATCGCAAATCCATTGGTTCCTCCCCCTTGTTCATAAATCATTTGACGAGTATTGATATCACTACCCGTTTGAAAAGCTGTAATGATGGTCTTGTTGGTATAAGGCCCCAGATCATTAATGGCATTGGCGTTTCTGATCGTCATTCCCGCTGAACCCGAAGTAAAATCAATCAGTGGTTTTTGATTGATATTTTCGCTGATATTATTGCGATATACAGGCTCTGATCCTGCATCGCCATACGCATGGTTGTCTGACCCGGAAAAATCCAACCACCCCTGTACAATGGTATTATTGTTTCCTGGCAAATTGTTCAAGCTATCCCGAAGGACGCCACGATTGGCTTTTAACCAATACACATAATCTGTTGCGGCCCTTACACCCCCAGGTCCGTTGAATCCAGAGGCATCATTATCATTGATCAGGATATCTATCGTTCCCTGACTACCCAAAGTGGCGTTACTTAAATTTCCATCATTCAGCAATTGGATCCTAATCTGCTCATCTACTTCTAATTCTGAGTCATCAACGATGATCACGGAAATAGTCCCTGTGGTGTTCCCTGCCGGAATGGTCAACACCCCATCACTTAACGTATAATCTGTACCCGAACCCGTAGCAGTGGTATTACCGACTACCACCTCATACCCCACGGTAGCATCCAGACCGGAAACTGATGAAAGCTGAACCACCACATTCGCAGGTGTGCTGCCTTCTGAAGTACTTTGACTGGTAACCGTGAAAGATACCTCCGGGGCCACATCATTGTCATTGATGGAAACTGTATGTATCGTATTTGATCCTAAACTGGCGTTGACCGGACTGTTAAGGGTCACCTCTACTGTTTCAGTATTTTCAAGTACCGCATCGTCCACGAGTTGCAACTGAATATTGGTACTTAAGTTCCCTGCAGTGATCGTTGCTGTTCCATTGGCCAGGGTAAAGTCTTCGCCAGACCCTGTAGCGGTCCCATCTGTAACCGTATATTGAATGTCTACATCGGAAGCACTGACCTGATTCAACTTCACTGTGATATTAGCTGACCCTGAACCTTCCGAAATAGTGGAAGTCACCACACTAAAGTCTACCTCTGTGCTAAGATCATTGTCATCGATCGTATAAGTAAAACTTGAATTGGTGCCTAAAGCAAGACCGGTTGATGGATTGGATAGGTCAATTTGGAAGGACTCACCTCCTTCGATAATGGCATCATCATTCACCGTGATTTCAATGGTTCCCTGGGTAGATCCAGCGCTGATGTTCAATGTCCCATCTGCAAAATCAAAATCATCAGAGGCTCCCCTGGTCGCTGTTGAACTACCTGCTTCCAACGCATAGTCCACGCTAATGGATCTGCTGATCGCATGATTCAAGGAAACTAAAACTTCAAGGTTGTCTACGGACTCATCGCCACTTGCGGCAGCCAGTTGGAACTGAACGCCGGGTCTTAAGAGCGCGAACGTGAAGTAATCACCATCTGAGAAATTGATGCCAGAAACTTCATATGAAGTCCCATTTTGAGTCATTGCATGCACTTCTGCTCCGGAGGTAAAATCTCCATCTGTGTCAATCAATAAAACATACTCATTGTAAGTAGGTGTACTGCCGAAACTTAAGTGTGCCGTATCAAAAGCTATCTTAACACTGGTGATATCACCCTGCTCACTGACACGCCACTCTCTGGCTAGTCGAAGGAAATCAGCCGAAGGCACTTCACTGGTTCCATAGCTCGTGGTATCTCCATTGTCATGTCCCAGCAGCAGGTATTCATTGTTGTCCATTCCCGTCGGGTTCGTGAGCGTCACCAAATTACCAGATTGAGCCGCCAGGTTGTATTCATTAGCAGCAGACTGACCAATACCTGCCACACCATAGCTATGGGTAGTTTTATGTTGGTAAATATCATTACCGGCAGAAATATTGATGTTCCATTTTCCCGCGAGGTAATTTTCTAAGATGATGCGTTGCGCCGCATTGAAATTGCTGTTATTGAACGAAAGCAATTCCAGTAATTGTCCATCAAAGTAATATCCGTTTCCACTTTCATTTGCAGTCAAACCATTGAAGTAGGAATCATTGATCATCGCACCTATTCCTACCAGACCTCCATGGGCATCCAGATCCGTCTGACCTCCCAGAATAGTTTGCGTTCCAAGATTTACGGTGTTTAAGTATCCTCCAATCGCCGTACCCGCTGCGTCTATTTCCAGAACTGCGACATAAGTCGTATTGGCCGTTACTGATCCCGAAACATCCAGGTATGTGCCGGTCCAGTCATTGTCCCAGGCTGCCAGATAGGCATTTCCGTTTTGAAGATGAATATTGACGCCATTGGATCCTCCGCCCTGTTCGTAAACCACCTGAAGATTAGTGACATCTGCTCCCGTTTTAAAGGCCACCACAACAGTCTTTTGAGCATAGGTAGTACCATTGATGGCATTGGCGTTTTCAATCGTTAAAGCCAAATCGCCACCACTAAAATCTATGACAGGTTTCTGGTTCTGATTATCAGAAATGTTATTTCTATAGTTGGCACCGGTGATAGTGGCTTCATCTTCTGCTTCATTGGACGAACCTGAAAGGTCTTCCCAGTGGGCAATCACTGCACCATCTGTGGCCAATATAGTCGGGGGATCATCACTGTAAACTTCGGTATCGGCTTCCAACCAGAATACATAATCTGAAGGTCTTCTGATTCCACCAGGTCCGGTTCCGGTCGCATTGGCGGCATCATCGTCCTGAATGGTCAGGGTAAATATGGAATCAGCACGAATGGCTACACCATTATCCGCTCCCGTGAGATGTATCACCGCTGTTTCATCAATCTCGATCTCGGAATCGTTATTCACCTGAATGTTGATGTTGGCAGTCAGGTTACCAGCAGTGATGGTTTCAGGAGTTACTTCAACTGAAAAATCATTGCTTCCACCTTCTGTCGCAGTACTGGTTCCAGCAACGATATAGCTGATATTTACATCAGATGAAGCCGGTCGGTTCAAACGAATTTCTACGTCATAATTGCCAATGGTTTCAGATTGTGAAAATGCGGCCAGGTTCACGAATGCAGTAATACCAACTGTACCTACAGAAAGGAACGCTCCATCAAGAAGGTTCACATCACTGGTGGTTGTGTAGTAATTTCCTTCTTTACTTAGAGGGTATATGGTAGTCCCTCCGTCACCCGCTGAAAAATCGCCATTATCATCCACTAAAAGCACGTATCCTTCAAAGTCAACAGGCCTGTTATTCAGGAAGGCCGTGTCAATACTAATTTGCAACTCGCCGACATCTCCTGTTTCATCCATGCGCCATTCTCTGGCAATCCGTTGAATTGAATCAGCCGGCGTTTCGGTAATACTCCAGGTAAGAGCAGCATTGTCGTGGCCGAATAGCAAATACTCTCCATTGGCCAGGTCATTCGGATTGGTCAGGCGAACGATATTATTGGAGGTAGCATCATTATGGGTCGCTCCATTGTTATCTTGACCTACTCCTGCGACATCATAAAAATGTGTACCCTGGTGAGCATAGAAGTCATTAGAACCGAGCAAAGTCACCCCGTACTTTGCGGCGAGGTAGTTTTCAACGATATCCCTTCTTACCTGTGACAGCTCCTGATCGTAGATAATGATCTCCGCGACATCTCCTCCGAAATGATGGGCGCCAACTGGAAAATTATCCACCAATGCTCCCAAAATAGATCGTGTCAGACTTTCTGTTTCGTCGTATTCCACAGTCACAATGTGTGTCTGATCATAGCTCCATTGGTAATATGTGCCATCATCGACCAAAGCGCCATAAGCCTGGCCATCCTGACCGTATCGAGCGGTTCCTGTTCCTGATTGATTACCGTCAAAGCTGTATCCGAACTGATCTCCTCCGCTTCTTGGCTCAGGAGCGATGTGTACCAATTCATTATAGCTTCCCCAAACATGAGCTAATTCATTGCTTGCCTGAATGGTAGATGAAGTACGGAATACAATAAACACCGTCTTGGCATTATAAGACAAAGCGTCATCCGTAAAGTCATTGACACCATCAAAACGCACAACAGGAAATCCATTGATCTCCCCGGTTTGATAAGAGGGTTGGTAAAGGGCATTCCCCTGAGTTGCATCGTTATTGTTGCCAGATACATCTCCCCAGGTTGGTACTGGATCACCGTCAGTCAATGCAAGGCTATCGGCTTTAAGCCACATTGGCATGGTGTTCGTGCCGCCTACACCTCCTGGCCCAGTGAAACCAAAAGGCCCATCATCATTGAGGATCGTATAGGTAAATCGGGTATTGGCACCTAAACTAGCCGCTAGAGGAGAAGATAAATCAATGATCAGGGTCTCGTCTGCCTCCGGTGAAGCGTCATTGGCGATTACGGGCAAAATGTTTGTGAAAATCGACCCGGCCGGAATGGTAACAGATCCATTGATCAATGTAAAGTCAGTCGAACCTCCGGTTGCCGAACCACTGACCGTATAATTCACCGTTACATCCTGTCCTGATGCGGTAGACAATACTACCGGAATTGCAGGATCCGTCACGCTTTCTAATTCGGATCTTGAGGGTACATTGAATTGTACCAAAGGAGTAGGGTCATTGTCTTCAATATTGATCGTAAAAATGATCGGATCTGTCTCCGATAAATTACCATTGGTGGGGTTGGATAAAGCAATGATAACCGTCTCTGTCACCTCACTTAAAGCATCATCGCTCAATGTTACTGTGAAGGAATTGGAAATATTATTTGCCGGAATATTCAGGGTTCCTGCTGTTAATGTAAAATCTTCTCCGTCACCAGCGGCTGTTCCACCGGTTACCGCATAGTCCACAGTAGTAGGATTACCCGGGTCTACCTGACTAGGTGTGATATTTACCGTGATATCAAGTGATCCTCCCGATTCATTGATCGTTGCACTGGCTATATCAAAATAGATCTTTCTGGGGTTATCATCATCTTTGATGGTATAGGTCAGGGGATTGTTTAATCCATTGAATCTTGATGGAAAACCGGACAAGGCAATGTCTACCCCTTCACCGGATTCTGAATCAGAGTCGTTTGTGATAGCAAGTGGGAAAGAAAAAGTATTGCTTCCGGCGCTGATGTTTCCTGCAGTTGAAGGAATGGCCGTATAATCATCACCAGCCGTGGCGCCATTGTCGGAAGTAGCATAATTGAAAGGAATATTGCTTAAAGCTCGGAAGTTCGTTCTCACTTCAATCGTTGAAGAAGCAACCGTCTCAAAATCATCCTGAGTAGCATTGCTGAAACCAAGGACCGGACGCACTACTCCAACCGAAATGAAATCACCATTTGCCAGGTTTAACGCAACTTCCCAATGTCCTGCTCCAGATACCCGCTCCATTTCATAAACCTCAGCATTGGAGAAATCACCATCAGAATCTACTAACAATACATATGTATCGTAACCAGCAGGTAAAGCAGGTAAAGCCGTGGTATCTACCAAAAGTTTCATCGTATTGAAAGTATTGGTTTCATCCAGTCGCCACTCTCTTGCGATTCGTCTTATATTGGAAAGCCCTTCAGCCGGAGCTTCTGAAGTTGTCCAGGACTGAGCACCATTGTCATGTCCGATAAAGGCAAAATCACCATCATCAATGTTGATGCCCCCCAAGGTATCAAGGCCAAGAACACCTGAAAAACTTGCTGTATCATATTCAAAGCCAACACGGCCAATACCGGCCACAGTACCATAATAATTCGCATCATAATCAAACCGGTCATTCCCAGAGCCTGAGATATCTATGCCATATTTTGTTGACAAGTAGTTTTCAACGGAAACTCTTTCCGGAGCAGTCAATACACGATCAAACACGATTAACTCAGCAATATCTGCATCGAGGTTGTGTGCGGCAATGGAAAAGTTGGGAAGCAAAGAACCCATCACCTGGCGGTTCAATGTTCTAGTTGCATTGAATTCTGCAGAAAGGATTTGCCACTGATCTCTGGCAAATTGTGGTGTATTGCTATTCGCTATTAAAGCACCATAGGCGTTGCTATTGTATGCATAAGTGGCTCGATTACTGACCGCATTGTTCCCATCGAAGCTTAATCCGTTAAGATTACCAGACCTTGCATCCATCGCAATATGAACGCCATCTGCATAGGCTCCCCAGATCTGTCCTAAATCGTCATTCCCCTGTAGGTCATCCCGAAAATTGAAAACAACAAAAACTGTCCTGGCCTGATACGAATGACCATTATCGTAGAAATCATCCCCATCAAAACGAACGGCTTTGATAGCTGTCGAAGCGTTGAAAATAGTATCTAGAAAGGTTGGGGTATTCGCATCAAAGATATAGCTGCTGTCGTTGGTAGCATGATGTCCATATCCGGAAATGTCTCTCCAGTTATTGACCCGATTGCCGTTATTGAGTGTATTGAGGCTGTCACCGCTTAACCATAGCACCAGAGAAGAGGTACCATCAGTCGTACCTGCTCCACCAGGACCGTTCTGAGCAAAAAGAACAGCGGGTAGCATGAGAAGGGACACAAGAATGTGTCTAAACGATATCAGCATGTTGGTTAATTACTTGTCTAAGGCAATGCCCGGTCAGGGCATCTATTACAGTTGCTAAGGTAACTCCGCAAAAACCCGATAGTTTTCTGTTTTCGGCGAAAGGAACTAAACCCGCGTTGAATCGGAATTTCTTACGACTAATCCGAAAAGGTCGATTCAGGGGCCTGAGAGTGGTACATTAATTGCAAACGCAACTAAAAAATCAGGATTTCGACGAATGGAAAGATTGATTCGATAAACGGTACTAGTCTTTCAAAATACCTTACAATCATCAGGAAAGCATTGCCATCATACGCTTCGGATCAGGCATACAAATCAACATGATAGTAAATAAGAGACAAACGACAACCTCAGAGAGGTTTCGCCCTCACAGCAGTTAGACATCATACAACAAAATGTAAACTAAACACAACTATCTGCATTCATTGTTTATCTTTTTTTACTTACTTTTCTAGGTAGGATTGCCCTAATAATCATTTAAAAATTGGTTGATCAAAGTACATTAAGTCATATCTTAAAAAGGTACAAGGAAAGAGATTATACGCTCACCAAAGGCTTCTTTGAAATTGCTTATGTATCCAATTCACCAGAAGTTATCCTTGAAACGACCGCTAGCAAACCATTTATTGAGCTGGAACCGGAAACGCAAAAAGCCACCATCAAAAGTCCAATCCTGGATGGCATGTATCAAATGCTGGAAGTGGAACCTGGATTATGGGCAATTATCAATGACTCGTGGCATAAAGAAAATGCAAACTATAAACGGGTGGACGATCCTAACCTCCCCTCCGATTTCTATATTTTCAACCTTGAGATCTCTTCGGGCACTGACAGCTCACAAAAACCCATATTAATTAACGGTTTACCTTATTCCAATGCTGTTTGGGCGTTTTTCAAACCAGGTGTAATGACGACCCGGTCACATTTCAAAAACTCCAGGGTACAAACTGTTTCTCTCTTCTTCCACAAAAAATGGTTATATGACACCTTGCTAAATGAGCATATCCTAAAAGGCACAAAATTCATTGATTTTTTTACCTCCAAGGCGAAATATCTGGTCTGGCCCGAGGATACAGAAAGTGCCAAGATCATATTCCAGGAGGCTTCCAGTGTATTTGAATCTGCATCGATCAACCATGGACTTGCTGCACTGAAAAAACACATGATCGAGCTTCTAAGAAAATTTATTCTCACATTTGAAGCAATCTCTAAAGAAATCAATCCTTTTGAAGCACCGGATCATCTGCGATTTAAAATCATACAATCCTCGTTTATATTAAAGGATAATCTCTACGGCCCGTTTATGGGAGTTGAAAAACTGGCCAGTGAACTGGAAATATCCGCTTCTTCTTTAAAGAAAGTTTTCAAAGCGGTTTTTGGTACCAGCATCTTCAATTATTTCCGGGCCATGCAAATGGATCATGCTGCTACCTTGCTGCAAAAACAAACTCACAGCATCAAGGATATAGCGCAAAGTCTGGGGTACGAAAATCCAAGCAAATTCTCGAAAGCATTTCAAAAGCACCAGGGAGTTTTACCGTCAAAATTTATTGACTAAATGACCTGCAATTAGTAAATCTCGGAACTTTCAGGAGGTTTGATTTGAATTCATAGGATACTTCAGACCTACCCCAAAACAACTTGTTCAATTCAATTCTTTGGCTTATCGGGCTATACTTTCTGTACTTTTCGGGCTTTTTCTTTTACCCTTTCGGGCTGGAATCTCTTTCGAAAGTGGCTTTAAGTTGGTTACTCGTAACATACGCCGATCATAACTCTTTAGCCATGATAAATTCTCAGCAGCGCGTCAAAAGCCTTTTATTTTGTTTGTCCCTTGCTTTTCTTATCTGCCAAAATCCGTTGCAAGCCCAAACAACCCTTTCGGGATCCACCTTTGTACAGAGCCTTAGTACTACTAACACACCTACAGGTCTGACTTTCAGCAATGACGGCCTTATCATGTTGATTTCGGATAATTCTGTTAACAGCATCATCGAATATAACCTTACTTCGGCTTTTGATATTTCAACCGCCTCTGCTTCAGGGAACACCCTTGCCACCACAAGTCCCAATAGCTATTCCCCCTCGGATCTGAAGTTTGTTAACAGCGGTAATTCCCTAATAGCCGTAGGTGAATCTGTGGACGGAAGTTTCACGCAATACGTATATATCTATCCATTGAGCACCGCTTATGATATCACCAGTGTAGGAACACCCGAAAATGCAACACTAAGTTCAGAAACCTGGGTTACCGGTGTTACGATGAACACCACCGGAGATGCCTTTTACATTTGTGATAAGCAAAATGATGAAGTAGTCCCTTATACTCTTACAACCGCTTACACCCTGGGCACACCTACCAGAGGCACCCCAGTATCCATTTCCGATATTGATGATCCCCAGGCATTGCGATTCAATGATGATGGCTCCAGATTATTCATTGTGGATCAGGATGCCGCTCCGGATTTTACAGGTTCCGTCTGGACCTATACATTGTCCACGAGTTATGATGTCTCGGGGTTATCCTCTGCCACCGAAGAGCTCACTTTTGATATCGCCTCTCAGGGTTTAGAAGTGCTGAATGATGCTGCGAAATTTTTTATAGTCGGGGATAATTCTACTTCTGACTTCTTCTATGAATACAACCTTGATGTTGATACACAAGCCCCAACCCTCACAGATGGTGACACCAATCCCTCTGTTGTAGAGAACACTACCGCGGTGGACACCTACGCAGCTGATGAAACCGTAACCTGGTCCATAACCGGCGTGGATGCTGATCTGCTTGACATTGATGTCAGTACGGGTGAACTCACTTTTAATAGTGCACCCGATTTTGAAAACCCTGAAGACGCGGACGAAGACAATGATTACCTGGTCACTGTCACTGCAACGGATGAATCTGATAACGCCACAGATCTATCTGTAACCATTACTGTGACCGATGCCGATGAGGTAGCTCCCTCCGGATACTCCGTGGCCTTTGATGACGATAATATCAGTGCCACAGAAGCCCCTACCGCCACCTTTACCGTGACCAATGGTGAGGCCGGAGCCACCTATAGTTATGGTATTCTCGATGGAGAAGGAGGCTCCGTTATCTCCAGCGGAACACAAACCTCTGACACAGAGCAATTCGAAGTTGACCTTTCGGATATTGCAGCAGGTGAACTCACGCTTTCTTTCGCGTTGACCGATGCAGCAGGGAATTCCGGCGACGCGGTGACGGCTACGGCCAACCTCGACTTAACCGCTCCTTCGTTAAACAGCCTGGAGGCCCTTGACAGTGAAGAAAATGAAATCTCAGCCACAAACGGAGTGGACATTACGTTTTTATTTACTTTCAGTGAATCCATCACTGGCTTTGATGAGAGTGATTTTTCAGTGACCCATGCGGATATAACCAATATCAGTACCACCGATAATACTTCTTCCGTAGTGGTAACGCCAACCGGAGAAGACCACATAGCTTTCAATGCTACTGGTGAGGTTTCCGATATTGCCGGCAATACCCTGACCCTCGAAGGTGAATTGACAATCACCTACGACGCTGAAAGCCCAACAGCAACGGTAACCTCCACAACAAGCTCACCCACTAATAACAACCCGATTCCATTCGAACTATCATTTAGCGAAAGCATCAGCGGATTCGATCTGAACGACGCGTCTCAGTTAACCCTCACCAATGGTACGTTAATGCAAAATGAAGATGAATCATATTTCAACGAAGCTACCGCAGGCACAACGTATACGTTCTCCGTTATCCCTTCTGCCGATGGCAGTGTTTCCGCAACCGCCGCAGCTGGTATTGTGACCGACGTGGCCAATAACACCAACTCGGCTTCTGAGACGGCTAGCATTGACTATGACGGCACTTCTCCCCAGGCCACGATTACCTTTCCGGGCTTTGACGGAACGATCACTAACACCAGTCCAATTGAAGTTTCGATCACTTTTGATGAGGACGTATTTTTGTCAGGAGGAACAAGTGCGTGGGATGGCTCTACCGGCTTATCCATCAACAATGGAGCCATTGAAGAGGGTTCTTTTACTTCCACAGACAATTCCGAGTATGGATTTTCGATTACCCCAGATGCAGAAGGCGTAATAAGTATCGATTTGGCTAATACGGCAGTAGTGGATGATGCTGGAAACAGCAATGATGCAAAATCTGTAACGGTGAATTACGACATCAGCGGACCAAAAATTGAAAGTGTCGCTCCAGCTTCCGGAGGAACCGTATCGGAATCCTTTACCCTGAGCATCACCTTTGATGAAGAAGTTACGGGCTTTAATGCCAGTGAAGACCTGACCATTACCAACGGCACACTGGGCGAGGCCAGCGCAACAGAAGGCCAAACCTTCGAAATGATCCTTACACCTATCGAAGATGGAGAGATAACCGTCAGCCTGGTGGCCAATGCGGTGAGCGACCAATTAGGGCAGACCAACGAAGCCGCCGAGTCCTTTTTTGAGATCACTTACGACAGTCCTTTCAGTGGCGGATCAGGTACTGAGGAAGATCCCTTCCTGATCTCGGTACTGGAAGACCTGAAGCTACTAAGTGAAGATCGTAGTTATTGGCAGGAAAACTATTTTTTCCAGCAAACAGCTGACATCACTTTTGACAATTCATTTACCTTCAGGCCAATTGGCATGTCAGGAGCTAAGTTCACTGGTACCTATGATGGTGGTGGGTTTGAAATCGCAGACCTTGTCATAGGAACAACCGAAGAGGACCGTTTTGACACCATCTTTGAATTAGCATTTTTTGGTCGCGTAGAAACGGCAGTTGTTAAAAACCTTGCGCTCACCAATATTTCCGTAAAAACGAACGTAGAAGATTTTGAGGATAATAGCCTCGATTTAGTCCAGGCCGGTTTAGTAGGTACTTATGCAAACCTCACTGTTACGGGATGCCGTGTTTCAGGCGAGATCACAACCGATATACTTTTCAGTTATGTGGCAGGATTTGCAGGTTTGGGAGATCCAGGATCCAATCTGATCATGACAAATTGCAGGAACGATGCCTCCATCAGCGGTTCATTCGCAGGCGGAATGGATTCCGGTGGACGTTCCGGAAGCAACTACATCATAACCGGGTGCGTCAATTCCGGAACGATCAATGGCGCTATCGTTGCTGCTGGAATCCTGGGGAGCCTCTTTCTCGAAACCAATGCGATTATCAATAATTGCTACAACCTGGGGGATTTAAATAGCAATCAAGTCGCTGGAATTTTTCTTGGGACCTCTGAGGGTTCAGTCTTTATCAATAACTGTTATAACGCAGGTAGGTTACTACAGATCGACCAAGAAACAGGGCAAGGAGTTGTTGACCCAATTGCACTCGTTTCGGAGGGAACCAGTGCTATTACACTAAGCGGCTGTTTGTACGATACTGACATTAATGATTTTGAAATTACTGCACAAGAAGGGAAAACGGGCCTTAGCACTGCCCAACTGCAAGACCCTGATCATCTTACCTCTGTTCACGGCTGGGACTTCCTGTGTGAAACAGAAAATGGAGAGCTTGATACCTGGACCATACCCGATCTCAGGAATCCGGGCTCCAGCTATCCGGCACTAAGCTGGGAACATCCGGATCATGATTGTGATGACATATTAAATAGCCCTAGTGCTGAGACAGCAATTCGTGTCTATCCAAATCCTACAAATGGAATTGTTCATCTACAAACGAGTGGTTCCATCATAGAATCGATTGCCATTTACAATGCTTCCGGCAAAACGCTTGACCTGATCCCTTATACCACAGGCAGTGAACACATTCTGGACCTCTCGGAGCAAAAGGCAGGCTTATATTACATTCAGGTTGTGGAAGCATCGCAAAGTAAAACCCTCAAAGTGATCGTCGAAAAATAGCCATAATCAACCCTACAAAACAGCTTGTCAAAAGTAGTATTTGACCTCCCACAATGACAGCAAGACTTTGAAGTTTTGCCCTTGAGAAGCAACCCCATAAGGTTGCTTTTCTTGTTTTCAATTAGAATAATCCGGTTAGTCGTTCGATAAGCTATTGGCAGAGTGGAAACCCTGTCAGGATCTTGAAATCCCAACAGGGCTAATTGAGGGAGATCCTCAAGGATTATTAGATACTTTTTTGATTCTTATGTTTTCCGTTACCGTCGGGGAATTGATAATCACGTGATAAATACCTGTCGGTAATCGTGACAAATCAATGGACGTTTCAAATTCATTTTCATCGAATCGGCCATAGTTCACCAACTTTCCTCGTATGTCGTAGACACTGTATGTCATACTTCCAAGGGAAAGGGTACTGGATATGTTCAATCGTTCTACCACAGGGTTAGGATAGGCCTTGATCTCAAACTCTCTCGCCGTTGCCATGACAATCACTACATTGGACAACTCATAAGAACCATCGTAATCCACCGTATTTAATCGATAATAGTTGAATCCTTCAAAAGGTCGTTCATCTTCGAAAGCATACTCGTGCACTTCAGTTTCCGTATTGTTCGGAGATACTCTGCCAATTTGCTCGTAAGTGATCCCGTCGAATGATCGCTCAACAGCCATATAATCGACATTTCTTTCATTAGCCGTTACCCAATCCAACCAAACAGATCCATCAATAAACTCAGCATCAAAAGACAGTAAATCCAGCGGCAGCGGTAAAGTATCATCATCCTGATTGGTCACCGAAACCGTCTGATCTGCAAGCGCATCAAATGAGTTATCAGTAGTACTCAAATCATTGATTGCTAGCGTAATATTATACACCTGATTACCATCCAGATCCGTATCATCGACTGGGGTTACTGTCACCGTTTGAGCAATATTCCAATTGAATTCATCAAAAGTCAACTGTGTGGGGCCAACAGAACCTTCATCACTGGTTTCCGTCAGGTCAATCACGACAACCTGACCAGATCCAGGTTGTACATCAAGTACGACCGTAAACTGATCCGTCGTTCCATCCTCATTGGTAGTTACTGAGGTTGAACTCAGTATGAATCCGACATCATCGTCTGCATTGGTCACTACAATCGTTTCATCTGCCGCAGCATCAAATCCATCATCACTCAATGGATCATTGACAGAAGCGGTAATGTTATACACCTGAGCACCGTCCAGCAGGTTATCATCGGCTGGCGTGATGGTCACTGTTTGAGCCACGTTCCAGTTAGCATTGGTGAAGGTCAACTGACCCCCCACCAGTGTCGCACCACTAAGGGCTCCCTCATCACTGGCTTCAGTCACATCAATCACGACATTGGTTGTTGGTGCTACGGAAAGCTCGACCGTAAAATCAACTGTCGTACCATTTTCCGCTGTGTTTGCCGTATTGGTGCTCACCCGAATGGAACCTTCGTTATCAAGGTTAGTACCATTTACGGTCTGATTAGAAGCATTATCAAAATTGTCGTCACTCAACGCTGCACTCACAGAAACCAATACTGAAAAACCTATATCTCCATCATTCAGCGCATCATCCTCGCCATTGACTGTCACCGTCTGAGCCATATTCCAGTCAGCATTGGTAAAGGTTAATGTCGAGGTGCTCAGAGAAACTTCATCACTGGTCTCCGAAACGTTGATCACTACGTTTGATGTTGGTTGTTGCGTTAATACCACGGTGAAGCTATCGTTCGTTCCGTCTTCTCCGGTCGTTACTGAGAATGTAGATACTGTAAATCCACCATCCAAGTCGATGTAGTTCTCCGTCCCATCTGCGTCGTTATCCGGTTTTCCGGCAACATTTCCGTAGAAATTACCACCATTATCGGTATCAAAAAGATCAATGATTCCATCGTTATCAGTGTCTGCAAATCGAGGTGAATCCGGATCCAGGAAGTCTGGTGTATTATCGGTATCACTGTCCAGATTATACCAGAACAGGTCTAGCGGGTCATAGAAACTTGCGTTACCAAATGCCGTAGCACGATCTGTATAATCATCCGTGAAAGTATCGTCTTCATCATCATCGAAACCTTCGTTGTAATCGAATACACCATCCGCGTCAGCATCGATATCCAGGTAATCGGCACTACCATCTGTATCCGTATCTGGCAAAGCAAGCGGAGTTCCGCCATTGGTCGGATCATGCAAATTGCCCCAACCATCGCCATCGGTATCACCCGTGGTGTCCAGCACCCCATTACCATCGGTATCGCTACCCCGGCCCTCAATCAAGTCGGTAATCCCATCACTGTCAGAATCAAGGTCAATACGGTTTTGCAGGCCATCGCCATCAAAATCTCCATCTGCAAGAGCTGCACCACCTTCGTCTGCATCGATGATATTGATGATCCCATCACCATCATCGTCAAAGTCAAAGGTATCAAGGATGCTATCTCCATCCGCATCCGTCCCTGCAGTTTGATCAGCATCAAATGTATCATCTATGTCATCTCCATCAGTATCTACTCCGCTACCGCCATTTCCAGGAGCACTGTCTACGTCCACATTATCCGGAATGCCATCGTCATCAGAATCTTCAATACCGTCAAGGATACCATCATTATTGCTGTCTGTTCCGCCCGCTTCTACGATATCAGGAATACCATCATTGTCAGAATCAAGATCAAAGAAGTTCGGCACTCCGTCCAGATCAGTATCGTACTCATCCCAGATACCATCTGAATTGGAATCTGTAAGTGCAGTAGTTCCATCAAGGGCATTCGGATTGTCCGGATCATTGTAGTTAAAGACGCCATCACCATCCTGATCTCCGAAAGGGTTTCTATAGACCGTATTATCATACTCATCAGTATCTGAGATACCGTCATTGTCACCATCCGCATCCTGACCATCTGCTACACGGTCTCTGTCACTGTCATTGAAGAACAGGTAATCAGGCGTTGCTCCACCACCCTGGAATTTGTCATTGGTCCAGTTCCCATCACTATCCACATCTTCTACTGCGGTAGATATATTATCCTCATCATCATCCTGATCTCTGAAGTCCAGTGTGCCATCACCGTCAGTGTCCTGCAGGTTTGCGCTAGAGCCATTGATGTTATTGACACCTCTCCCAGAGAAATTGTCATAGAGATCCCAAAGTCCATCATTATCGGTATCCACGTTGTGGCCAGTTTCATCAGAAAGATCCAGATCCAGATCAGAATCCAGCTCACTGAACCCATTTCTATTCGCGTCAAATCCTTCAATCTGGTCACCGACAAATCCTATACCGTCGTTATCATTATCACTGTCGATATCCCTGTAATCAGGCTCGGTATCCGATATGGTAAAGGTTCCGTCTGTATTGGTCGGAACAAATGTTGTTCCGCCATTATCAGGGTCATAACTGTTATCCCATCCATCTCCATCGGTATCCGAATCCGAAGGATCAACGCGAGCTGCCGTGGTTTGTCCTTCTACATTATCGGTGATCCCATCATTATCAGTATCCAGATCCAGGTAATCGTCAAATCCGTCAGAATCGAAATCAGGCTTAGCCAAAGGAGCAGATTCTACGGCATCAACTATACCATCACTATCTCCGTCTGTTCCTGAAAAACGGCCGGTACTGGTACTAAATGAACCAATAGAAGGCGCTACGCCACTGTTAGCCTCAATGGCATCGAGTATACCATCATTGTCAGAATCAAGGTCGAAGAAATTAGGTACACCGTCCCGATCCTGATCTACACGATCATCCACATTATCACCATTGACATCCGTGATCGTGAAATTCACGTCATTATCGTCCAGGTAATTGAAAATGCCATCTCCATCGGAATCACCAAAAGGCGTGCCCGCGTTACCGGAAACATCTGACCCTACGGCATAGGTTGTACCAGCATATTCATCGGTATTAAGGACACCATCGTTATCTGAATCATCATCAGAACTATCAGTAACATTATCTCCGTCCACATCCGGATTAAACAGATAATCAGGCGTTGCACCACCACCCTGAGTAAAGTCATCAGCAAAATTGGAGTTGGTATTGGCATCTTCCGCAGAAGTGAGACTGAGGTCATTATCATCATTGTTATCTCTCCAGTCTTCCGCACCATCGCCATCGGTATCCTGCCGATTGTTGTTCGATCCGGTGATATTGGCAATTGTTCCTCGTCCACTGGAATTATCAAAGATCAACCAAAGGCCATCACCGTCGGTATCCACGTTGAATCCAGAACCAGCTTCATCCGTTATATCATTATCACCGTCGGTATCCCATGACGCAAATCCGTCACTGTTGGCATCAAAAGCTTCAATATTATCAAGCACGGTATCATTGTCTGTATCGGTATCACGATAATCCACATTATCAGCCCCGTCCGTGTTTTCCGGTGTAATGGCAGTTCCACTGTTGTTTCCATCATATACATCCAGGATCCCGTCTGCATCCGTATCACCCGCGGCAGGAGCGATATAACTTCCGGTTGCCTGAGCTTCTACATTGTCTACAATGCCATCATTGTCTGAATCTATATCCAAAAAGTCATTGATACCATCCGAGTCCGTATCAGGATTGCTGAGCGTCGAGGTAGTACCACCGTCCACATCATCACTCAATCCATCATTATCTGCATCAGCCGTACTGAAGATCCCGGTTGCGATGGTAAAGCCTGTCGCAATTGTTCCGCCATTAGCCTCAATACCGTCCAGAATTCCATCATCATCAGAATCGAGATCAAGGAAATCAGGAATACCATCCAGGTCAAAGTCAAACTGATCAATTACACCATCGCTGTTGGTATCGGTGAAAGAGGTTGTGTTAGTACCGCTACCATCTCCGTCAGTATCTGCACTGTTTTGGGTACCATCACCATCTATATCATTATCCTGATAATTAGGCAGACCATCGCCATCTATATCTCCTGAAGGATTGATGGCAATTCCACCGGCTTCATCGGTATCCAGAATTCCATCATTGTCAGAATCCAGGTCAACATCATCATCCTGGCCATCGCCATCACTGTCCTGAACACCAAACAAATAATCCGGAATAGGTGTACCCCCTGCGCCAAATTCATTAGTAGGATCTCCGTCTGCCGTATTGGTATCTTCCGCAGAAGTTAACAAACCATCGCCATCATCATCCGTATCCTGAAAATCCCATGTTCCGTCCGCATCTGAATCCTGACCGTCGGAGTTCGAACCGCTTACGTTCGACGAAGTACTGGAAGCGACGATATCAAACAAATCTCGTAAACCATCACTATCCGAGTCAGTATTGTAACCTGTCTCGTCCGTTGGATCATTATCACTATCTGTATCCCAGTCTCCGAATTGAGACTTATCGTCATTATCTCCTTCGACCACATCAGGTACGTTATCGTCATCCGAATCCGTGTCAATGTAATCCGCACTTCCTGTTGCGTCAGTATTCACAGGCGTGATCAACGTTCCGCCATTATTAGGATCAAAGGCGTCATCCAATCCGTCATTGTCCGTATCAGTATCTGAAATGGCTGTAAACGTCGCATTGGTTTGTGCTTCGATCAAATCGGGCAAGCCATCATCATCTGAATCTATGTCCTGAAAGTCCGGGAAACTGTCCAAATCAGAATTGGTAGGTGTGATTGGCGTAGATTCCTGGGCATCGTTCCATCCGTTTGAATTTGCATCAGTGTAACCACTGATCGTTCCGGTAGCGGCATCTGCAGTTTGCCCAAACTCCACAACGTCCACGATACCATCACCATCGGAATCTATGTCTCTGAAATCTTTATTACCGTCACCTTCTTTGTCTTCCTGGCCATATGGATTGGCTTCTGCATCATCATCAAAGCCATCACCGTCCCTGTCCGAATCAAAAGTATCATCAATGCTATCACCATCGGTATCCGCACCTCCTGTGGAAGTAACGTCGAACGAGTTATCAATTCCATCGCCATCCGAATCTACTCCGCTACCTCCATTGGTCCCAGACTGGTCAACATCTACATTATCCGGAATACCATCATCATCTGTATCAGCTGTATTATTGACGATACCGTCATTGTCAGAATCAGTACCACCCGCTTCTAGAATATCAGGGTAGCCATCATTATCAGCATCCAGATCCTGATAATCTCCCAGACCATCGCCATCGATATCCGAATTGGAAATCGGTGTTCCACCACTATCCGGATCTACTACATCTGCAAGTCCATCGCCATCCGCATCTGAAGAAAATCCATCCACTCTACCATCGTTGTTGGTATCAGGCCCACCATTGTCTACCGGATCCGGAACGCCATCGTTATCAGAGTCTACATCAAGGTAATCCCGCACTCCGTCATTATCAGAGTCAGGCCTTGTCAGAACTGTTCCGCCATTGTCCGTATCAGACAAATCCGCAAAACCATCCAGGTCCGTATCTGTCAGGTCATCCAGTTTTCCATCGCCATCACTGTCTGTTCCACCGTATTCTACCAAGTCCGTAATTCCATCATTATCCGAATCCAGGTCATACTGATCATTCAATCCATCACTGTCAGAATCAGTGAATACAAGAGCTGTTCCGCCATTATCCGTATCAAATGTATTGGCCAGGCCATCTCCATCGATATCAGGGTCCGCCGAATCGATAATATCATCGCCATCGGTATCAGTACCACCGGCAATGCTAAAATCAAACGCATCATCAATGCCATCCCCGTCACTATCTACTCCACCTGTGCTTGATACGTCCACGCTATTTGGAATACCGTCGCTATCATCATCATTCATGGAATCATCGACACCATCTCCATCGCCATCTGTCCCATTCGCTTCTGTAAGATCAGGAACACCATCATTATCAGAATCCACATCCAGGAAGTCAGGAATACCATCCAGATCCTGATCATAGTTATCCCAAACGCCATCCGCATTGCTATCTACTTCAACTATTCCTGCCAATACGGTAGCATCATCTGTATCTCTATAGTTGGGAATACCATCTCCATCCGCATCCTGGTCGGGAGCGATACTCTCACCACCGGCTTCATCGGTATCGAGAATTCCGTCGTTATCGGCATCCAGATCGGTTAGATCGGATATACCATCACTGTCCCGATCCCCGTTGAACAGGTAATCTGGCACAGAACCACTTTGACCCTGGGTTTGATCATCAGCGTAGTTGCCATTGCTGTTGGCATCTTCATCAGCTGTGAGTGCCGAGTCATTATCATCGTTGTTATCTCTCCAGTCTCTGAAATCAATTCCGTCTGTATTTTGTCGATCCGCACTGGAGCCAGTTGCATTACCCGCGGTGCCTAAAGTCACTGTATCAAAACCATCATCCAGGCCATCTCCATCTGCATCCGCAGAAGCCACCGTAGCATCTGTTACCCCATCAAAGTTGGCATCGTCCCCTTCAATCAGGTCAGGTACATTATCATTATCACTATCTGTATCGATATAGTCCTGTGTATCGAGTCCCTCAGAATTTACCGGGGTGATTTGCGTCCCGCCATTATCCGGGTCGAAATTATTGTCAATACCATCACCGTCAGTATCCAAATTGGCCAGATCTATGAAAGCAGCAGTTGTCTGAGCTTCCACGATATCAGGAATACCATCTGCATCACTGTCTATGTCTCGATAGTCATTCAACCCATCAGCATCAGTATCTGGGTTTGTCAAATCAGAAGTACCACCCGCTGAAACATCATCCGTGTCGACAAAATTCATGATCCCGTCATTGTCAGGATCCTGAAGGGTAAACTGACCGGTCGTAGTACTCAAACCAAAAGGAACAGCTCCTTCATTGGCTTCTACCGCATCCCAAATTCCGTCATTATCACTATCAAGATCAAGGAAATCAGGAACTCCGTCAAGGTCGGAATCATATTGATCGATTGTGCCATCTCCATTAGCATCAGTAAATGAAGTCGTATTCACCCCACCCGTATCTGAGTCAGCACTATTGACCGTTCCGTCACCGTCTATATCATTGTCCCGGTAATTAGGAATACCGTCACTATCGGAATCCTGACTTGGATCAATGGCAATGCCATTGTCTTCATCCGCATCCAGGATACCATCATTATCTGAATCCAGGTCACTGGCATCTGCTATGGCGTCTCCATCATAATCACCACGATACAAGTAATCCGGTGTATCGGCGGACCCACCCTGTCCCTGGGTTTTATCATCTGTAAAGTCATTGTTGGTATTGGTGTCCTCTCCTGAAGTCAGAATGCCATCATTATCATCATCTGTATCCTGCCAGTCATCATTATCTGCCCCGTCTGTATTTTGTGTAGGCGCCGCGGTACCACCATTATCCGTATCGAAAACGTTCCAGAGGCCATCACCATCACCATCACTGTCAAAACCTGCAAAGTCTGCAGTCTCCAGGATATTGTTGCTGTTGGAATCCCAATCACCGAAGCCATTAAAGTTGGCATCGTGTCCTTCGATAATATCTGCTACACCATCACCATCGGAATCCGTTGAAATATAATCTTCAGTACCGTCAGAATCAGTATCTACAGTCGGGAGGAAAGTACCCCCATTAGTTGGGTCGTATACATCCAACAGACCATTTCCATTGGTATCACCAGCGGCAGAAGCGATAAACGCAGAACTGGTTTGTGCTTCCTCATTGTCCGGAATTCCATCATTATCAGCATCGATATCCTGGTAGTCCAATAAGCTACCATCAGCATCGGTATCTGGTCGTGCCAGTGCGACGCTTTCCTGTGCATCATTCAGTCCATTGTTGTTGGAATCAGTAAAGCCAGAAATCTTTCCGGTACTGGCATCAGCTGTTCCTCCCGCCTCAATAACATCTACAATTCCGTCATCGTCCGAATCAATATCCAGATAATCATTGACGCCATCACCATCGGTATCGACAAGAGTCAAAGCGGCACCTCCGGTACAGGTCACATTAAAATTATAAGCAAAACCATCAACGCCACTCACACCTCCGGCATCAGTTGTCATTTCCACACGGAGATAACGCGCATTGGCTGCCAATACGAAATTGAGGGTTTCAATAGTCGTTACGACCGCATTACTGAAAGTCTGCACATTAGAAAAGGTCGTACCATCAGAAGATTCTGCAATAGAGATGACGTTCCCTAAGTTTGTGGAAAGGAAGGTAACCACAATGGTCTCTCCTGAAGGAATGAGAACACCCATGTCCCAAATTCCCTGATTTCCCACATCCTCGAATAAGGCAAGTGTATTTCCAGTCAGGGTTCCTTCAGGCACACCTAAGGCACCACTTCCATCAGGGTTAGCGGTAAATTGTGAACTGAGGTTGGTAACAGAAACAACTGCCACGGCATTTCCTGTGAAATTATCTACCGTTCCATCACACGCCGGATCGTAAGTATCATCTAAACCATTGAGATTCACATCAGTGATCCCTGATCCTTCATCCAAAGTTCCATCCAGATCTGCATCAGTAAGGCCATTTTCCAATAGATCCGGTATACCATCATTATCACTATCAACATCAAAAGCATTGGGAATTCCATCCAGGTCCGCATCGAAATTATCATTAACACCATCCGCATTGCTGTCCACGAATCCCGCTACATCCGAATCCAGATAATCTCCGATACCATCTCCGTCCGTATCGGTAAATGGGTCACCCTCTACAGAGTTGGCAATGCCATCATTATCACTATCCAGATCATTCGCTGCTACTGGCTCATCACCATCATTATCACAATTAAAGGTGAAAGTCAGGTTCTGAGAATTGATTTGATAAAAACCGAAAGACCAGGTATTGACAAGATTGCCCTCACCCCCATTGTTGCCACCGGTCTCGTTCCACAAGTGAGGTGTCAAATTTGTTCCATCCAGTTCAGCCGTAGGATCCGCACCTGTATTTTGGCCAATATTTGCCAGGTTAGTATCATCCCAATAAATGAGGTCAAAACTGGTACTAGGCCGTACGTCGAGCATACTAATACCAGATTCACTTTCCTCCACGTCAAACATGGGTACGTGAATAGGTCCTGCTGTAAATCTCCCTGAAATGGAAAGTGAGGTACCACTAGGCACTGGGGCCCCTAAACCATTCAGGCCATCCCAATCAATGGTTATGGATCCTTCAGAAGTGATTTCAGCTTCGACAATGACATCTTCAGTTCCTGCCTGATACCCGGTTGTACCGTCCAGGTCAATCAAAATAGCAACAAAACCGACCTGATCTGTTGTAAAAGTGATGGTCGCTGCTCCTCCCGCTCCAGTCGAATTACAGAAGAATTGTGCTTCTGTGATGGTAATGGTGGGCAGTGTGGTAGTCGGCCAAACATCGATATCCGGATTTTGGAGGAAAATATCATATTCCTCGGCACCATTATCTGTTGTTTGCGATTGCCTGTTATCTTGAAAATCTGTTACTCCGTCGCCATTAAGGTCTCCCCCAGTTCCATCAGAACCTACGGAGTTGGCATATACAACCAGAGAAAGGGGGTCCAGGCCTCCCAGGTCTACTTTCTTGATGTAGTTTCCAGCGCTTGCTCCACCCACCGTGGAAGGTACACGAATGAAAAGTTCCATTTCATCCGCCAGCAAGTTGTCAAAATACTGGGCACTGAATTTCCATCTACGACAAAACAGACGACCTGTTTTCTCTAATGATCCATCGTAAACGGTAAAGTCCCATAAGTCATAGTTACTCCTGACATTCACATCAGCTATAGTTGCCGCGTTCACATCGGTAATAAGCTGGGCCTCTGTGGTAAACGTGTAGTTGTCCTGCAAAAATGAAATATAAAACGCCTGGTCCGAACCCGTGTTATTGGTGTATTCGATAGGTGTGTATCCGCCGGTGTTAAATGTCGTAGAGTTGAATGTAAATTCAGGTCCGAGTAGTGACTCTGCTACGTTTTGAATAATCCCTGCGGTTCCTCCTCCATTGGAAGTGAGTAATGTGGCATCTCCATCTGAAGCCGCATCCGTATCAAAATAGGTAGCCTGAGCGATTGTTCCGTCATTTTCGCGGATAAGAATGGAAAGGTCCTGATTAGTTCCGAAAATGGTTGCCGCACTGTAGGCGACACCTGCCTGCTGTCGGATTGGAATCCGGCGAATCCCATATCTCAGGGTTTCTCCCTGACGCAAATAGACGAAAAGCCGTTCCTCTGCAGGAGCGGCAGGATCCAGAAAATCCACATTTTCGAACACATCGTGCTCGAGCCATGCAAAATCGTCATTTGCCGGACCAGGAACCCCAAGGGCTGCAGGTCCGGGATAATTGGGTGCAAGAATCCTACTACCTTGTCCGAGACTGTTCAGAGTGAACAGTAAGATCATAACAAAAAGGAGCACCAATCGGTTTTGTAACCAGAGAGGCAAAAAAGTCTTCTCATCGAGAATTAATCCAAATACGGATTTTCTCGACGTGTCGCAGGCATCAACACGGTTCATATCGTCGGGCATTTTGTCTTTCGCTTGAAATGAATCAGCTTTTTAAAGACTGATACACTTTAAACTAGCTAGTCGTTGGCTCTGGTCAAAAGTCAACTTTTCAAAGATAGTCTAAAAGAGCACTATTGTAGGTATTACAGGACTTTTTTAACTATTCCAAGAATTTCACAGCTTTGGCTTATTGTCCGTTAGGCGACCCTTCTGGTCAGGTTGGACATTAAAGTGAATCAATCACATGGCTAAATTACCCAACCTCTATTTGGACATATCTTATATTCGATTAATCGGTTGTTTTACTCGATCAACCACTGAAATACCCGTTAAAAGGCGAAAAAACGTGATTCACTGTGCTGAAATTCTCCGAAATTGTAAAACTGTGTCTCCCGATTGTAATTCAAGAGATTCGGAAAAAACGGAGTTGATCAGGAAAAAGGCTCCGGATGAAAAGCGTATGGAATCAGTAAATATCTGTTCATCTACCGAAGCATCTCCTTTCAAAATTCCCAACGTATCGTACAATGTACCCCCCGGACAATTGGGACGCAGACGTTGTAAGGATACCGAATCATCCGAATTCAGCGAAAACATGAACAAAACGGAATCTTCGCAGGTACTGAGCAACTGATCGCCATTGAGCAAAATGGAGGTAGGCGACCATGTGGCCTGGTCACCTCCGGCTAACAGGTGTTCGACCTGATAATCGTACAATTGACGCTGGAAATCATCACTGCAAGCCCATGTTATGGCCATCAAAAGCAAAAGGAATTTACCTGATCTCACCATCGCGATTAATGATTAGATAACCCAATTCTCCATTAGTCAACGGATACTGCTCTTGCGGATATAAAAAGATGGTAGTCTCACCAATCTCGTGACTATAGGTGGTGTATTCCGGCTTACGACTGGTTTGGGTATTGACGGACCAATTGAGCTCCCCCTCCAAATCGATATTAACGACATTGATATTAGGTTCTCCGGCTACCATTTCTTTGTAAATGTAAAAGGCAATTTGTGCGGAATCAGAGGATAAGGTGTCCGTTTCGAATGCATAGTGCGCGTCCACATATAGCAATTCTGTCTCAAATCGATTTTCCCAAATCAACGTTCGATCAGCTCCAAAACGAGCTACAAAACCCGTTAAAGAATCCTTTTTGAATCCCCAGGTCATGATCTCATTTTCAGGAAGATCCAGGTAACCTTTGGTCACAAAATCACCATGATAGGATGTATCTACTACATGTAAAGGAATGGTATCCGTTGCCGTGACTCCCCAATTGTCACGCATAAACCAGAAGTCCTTATTGGCCTGCCAATAGTCGCGAATACCACTCACCCATGTTTTCGTACTGGACGCATATTGCTGCAATCCTTGGGCTCCTCCGTAGGCCTTCAGGTATTCCGGATAGTACTCTTCCGCCCTGGAAATGGCGATTTTATCAAGTTCAAGCAACTCATCAATAGATTGCATAGCATTCAAAATGCTGTCGGCGATTTCCAACTGGTAGACAATCACTGAGCTATCCAACAGCATAGTATTCATTGTTGTATCTGTTAGATAACGAAGGGTATTCTCATTCATTCTGGCACGAAGCAACTTTCTTGGCAACGGACGTGAATCAAATTTGCCCAATGCTGCATCCAAAGCGTGAGGAATGTTTTGCGGAGCCGTCAAAAGTGTACCTGATTTCAAAGCGTTGGTAGCTTGTAGCAATTTCTGATCAAACGACTTCAGATCATTTTTCATCTTGAAGACTTCCCTATTCAGTAAGTTTTTAACCTCCGAGGCCCAATCAGAAAACTGCCATGTACTAATGAGTTTGTTACTCTCCAGAAATTTAGGAGTAAGTTTTGAAAAACCATTGATCGGCAAATAGTCCAGTCGTTGATAATAATCTTCGGCACCGAGTTCTTTCGCCACCTTCAACGTTTCGTTAGCCTGATCATCAAAAGACTTAAAAGCAGCCTGTATATCTCCAAGTGCGGTAATGGCCTCTAACTCCGCTTTCAGCAAGTAGTCGTAATAACTTTCTGCGCTGGAAATTAAAGCATTAAAGTCCTCCAGTAACGCTGCTTCTTTGACGGATAAGTCCTGTACTGCCTGATGAAATGACTTTACTGCAGCTAAACGATTCTCTACGGACTCAATCTTCTTCTCTATTTCCAAATGAACATCGGACAGTTTAATACCGAACTCTCCCGTCCGTAAATCCCTGCGATTAAAAGCTTGATAATACTGATCGTTTTTTTTGAGTTCCTTTTCAGTGATCAGCGTAATACTTCTTCGATAATAATTGAGCGTTTCCTCACCAAATGCGAACAGTTCCGCGGTATCTGTCACAATATCCTGTAGTAGAAAATGGGCCTCTGTGATCAATCCCATCTGATAATTCGCATTGGGATGATCCGCGTTTTTCTCTTCTGCCAGAAATCGCTTTAGAGATGGTTCAACTTTGTTGAATTTTCGCGCTTCCAGGTCTGGAAAAATTTCTTTGTACTTTACTTTTTGCGCTTGAAGGCCAGAAACCATAGCAAATAGCAGGATCAATAAAGGGAACTTCTTCATATTCCTTAATTATATCCTGTAAAAGTACAAAAATCACACATGTTACCGGTCTTTCGACGGGACTGTATTACTGCAATGGGCTCGGTCAACGGTTGAATTTACCTTTCAACATCGCCAGTTTAGCCTGCAAATCACCTTCCGGCTCAGAGGAACGCGGTTTTTGCCGGGATTTATAACTTGGTTTTTTGGTTCGTTCCTGACCAAAAGGATCAGACTTCAATGAAAGAGAAATACGCATTCGCGAAACATCCACTTCCGTAACTGTTACCTGAACACGCTGCTGAAGCTTGACCACTTTACTGGGATCAGAAACGAATTTATCTGCCAAATGCGATACATGGACCAGGCCGTCCTGATGAACACCAACATCAACAAAAGCACCAAATTTGGTGATATTGGTGACGATACCAGGTAGTTTCATCCCAACCGACAAGTGCGTAATATCCGTGACTCCTTCAGCGAATTGAAAAACTTCAAATGCTTCACGTGGATCACGACCGGGCTTGTCTAATTCCTGCACAATGTCCTGAAGTGTGGGTAACCCTACCTCATCGGTCATGTACTTTTCTAGCTTGAGTTTGCTTCGAAGATCAGCGCTGTTCATCAATTGTGAGACAGTCGCTTGCAGATCCTTTGCCATTTGCTCGACAATGGTGTAACGCTCAGGGTGTACCGCGCTGGTATCCAATTGGTTCTCTGCATTTCGGATCCTTAAGAATCCTGCTGCCTGTTCAAAGGCTTTATCTCCCAGTCGGGGGACTTTTTTCAGATCATTGCGTTTTTTGAATGGCCCGTTTTCGTTTCGATAGCTCACAATATTCTCCGCCAGCTGTGGCCCCAAACCAGATACATAGGTTAACAATTCCTTACTCGCGGTATTAAGTTCAACACCCACACCATTAACGCAAGCCATTACCACATCATCCAGGGATTTTTTCAATGCATGCTGATCTACATCATGCTGATACTGACCAACACCAATGGATTTGGGATCGATCTTTACTAACTCTGCCAATGGATCCATCAAGCGGCGCCCAATAGATACTGCCCCCCGAACGGTAACGTCCTGATCAGGAAATTCATTTCGGGCAGTTTCTGAAGCTGAGTAAACAGAAGCCCCACTTTCGCTCACTACGGTAATGACCAAATTGGCGGGCAACTCTAATCCCCTGATGAATTGTTCGGTTTCACGGCTTGCCGTTCCATTGCCGATGGCAATGGCTTCAATGTTATGCTTTTTGACCAGGTGTTTCACAGTTTCACCTGCCTTCATGGTTTCCCGTTGTGGCGTATTCGGAAAGATCGCCTCAAAAGCCAATAACTGACCTTGTTTACCCAGACAAACAACTTTGCATCCCGTACGGTATCCGGGATCGACAGCCATTACTGCTTTCTGTCCCAACGGTGCCGCCAACAAGAGTTGTTTCAAGTTTTCTGAAAATACCTGAATGGCCTCTCCATCAGCCTTCTTTTTGGTCTCTAGTCTCACCTCGTTCTCAAGGCTAGGCTTCATCAAACGCTTATAGGCATCTTTGATAGCTCCCTGAACTTGCTCGGCTGATTCATTATGGCCCTTTAAAAATCTTCTTTCCAGTCGGGAAATAGCTTCATCCTCATCAGGCGCAATATCCACCAAAAGCATCATTTCACGCTCTCCTCGACGAATGGCCAGTAAGCGGTGTGAGGGTATTTTATCTATTCCTTCGGTCCATTCAAAATAGTCTTTGTATTTGGCGGCAGCGTTTTCTTTGCCTTTGAGCACTTTTGAAGAAATGACCCCTTCCTTCATGAACAATCTTCTGATCTCATCCCGGGCACTGGCATCTTCGTTGATCATTTCTGCGATGATATCCCTCGCTCCATAAATGGCCTGAAGTTCACTTCCTACTCCCTTTTCCTCATCCACGTATTTAGCAGCCTCAGCCATGACATCACCCGGGCCTTGCTTCCACAGAAATTGAGAAAGTGGTTCCAGGCCTTTTTCCCGCGCCACGGAAGCTTTGGTTTTCCTTTTTGGTTTATAAGGCAAATACAAATCCTCCAAAACATTCATCGTTTCTGCTTCGTTGATCTTGGCCTTCAACTCCGGAGTGAGCTTGCCTTGCTCTTCAATAGAGTTAAGGATGCTTTCCCGTCTTTTATCCAGATCTCGAAGTTGCTGAATGCGATCGCGGATGGTACTAACGGCCAAATCATCCAAACTGCCCGTTCTCTCTTTTCGATACCTTGAAATAAAGGGGACCGTTGCGCCTTCGTCTAACAGGCTAACAGTCGCATCTACTTGTGATGGCTTGATCAGTAATTCTTTGGCAATCTTCTCCGAATGGGATCTCATTCACTTTTCATTTTTAGGGTGCGCAAAAAAATAGAAAAAGTTGGAAAGTGGGAAAGATGGAGGAAGAGAATGTTACCAAAATGAAACATTGGATCAAAAGATCCTGAGATAAACCCGACGACATTACAAATGTCGTAAAGCACACCATTCCATTCAGAATTTTCCAGTACAACTAAAAAAACAAAATAATTGGAAGGGTATCACGGCACTTGTTTGTAGGTAAAATCAAATAATTAATCGTCCATGCAAGTAAGTGCCGTCATCTGGTTCAGTTCGAAAGAGCAGCAATACAATTTTTCATCCATTGACGAGTTCAATTCCCAGGTCGCAAGGAACCATGCCGATCCTGACAATGTGCTTTATCAATTTGATCAAAACACTGAACGAATCGGATTAAAAGTACTTCAGGAACTCAAGTGTGCTCAGACCATTTGAAAAAATGGCTATGATCATCGGAGAATAAGCATCTGGCATTTCAAAATGCCGGAACGACTCCCATTAATAAAACCTCACTTGTTTAGGGAAGTTTGGATACAGGGCAACAATCGATATAAGATTGTACGATCACTGGTTCAACCAAAATCGGTTCAGGTCTGAATTGTACGCTATCAGATACACCCGACTCTTTCAATCCTAGTCCAATGAAAGGGTCATTAAGTAATTCTTCCATTTTGTCGGATTTAATCAAAACATCAAAGGCGTAGTTAATTTGGACTGCCTGCACTTTTTGCCAAATTGCAATTGCAGATTGTGCGGGGAAAGAGAAACTTTTCGTTGCCTCTTGTCCCTGTGCATAAGCGTTCTCGATACCCAAACTGGTACTCACCTGAGTGGTATAGGAAGCCGAAAGAGAAGAAGATAGAAAGCCGATATCCGCTGACAAAGACCCTTCACTACTCGAACCTGATTCACTTGATGTTGATTGACTGTAGTCTGTGGATATGACAAACTCATCCGCAATTTCGCTCGGCAGGTTATTAATTTTTGGAGGATAGATCAGTCTCCAATATTTCTGCTTGAAAAGAATACCGGGCATTACGTAATTACCATCAGAATCTCTATCGATCCGTCCAGCACCATCCTCATTAACACAATACACTTCACAATCTTCTTCATAAATCTCATTTAGTGAGTAAAAGCCACCCTGATTTTTATTCCACAGTTCGGTAATGGTAACCGCTTCGTTTTCGGGTTCATCGTGAAGAATCGAATGATCGGCAATCCAACCAACCCCCTGGTCTTTTAATAACGGGGGCAAATCCTGAAGGAACCCTTTGCTGTAGTACGCTGAAATTGGCATGGTTGTAATTTTTTTTGTTGATTTGGAATTTATAACATATAATGATACACGTCAATAGTAATATCCTCTTTATTCTACCCAATCCCGATTTTTCTCACTCCACAGGAATTATCGCTGATAAAAATTTGTATTCTTGATATCAGAAGAGAACAAACATGGCTGAGAAGCAACGAAAACTTTCAAAGGAAGCACGTGAATGGATCATCTTGATCGCTGTAGGCTCATTCCTTTATTTCACGGGACTTCATACCACGGTGATTGGTACTTTGCAACGCGGCATTCTTGCTACGGGGGTCATGCAACCCTCACTGGAGCAAAAAACAAAAACAGCTTCTTATGACCTCCTGCTTGAAGATCTGGAAGGCAATCAGGTTTCCTTGTCCTCATTGAAGGGCAAGACGATCTTCATGAATTTATGGGCCACCTGGTGCGCTCCTTGTGTGGCTGAAATGCCGGACATCAATAGTTTGTATGAGCAAATGGAAGGAGAGGTAGCTTTTGTGATGCTTTCCAGAGATCACGATGAAGAAAAAGCCAGAGACTGGATCCTGCGCAAAGGGTACGAGTTCCCTGTTTACTTTCAGCGATCCGCCATGCCCGCCCAATACCAAAGTAATTCTATCCCAACGACCTTTGTCATCTCACCGAAGGGAAATATCACGGTTACCCAATCAGGAATGGCCAAATATGATACGGAAGAGTTTCGAAATTACCTGAGCTCATTGAATTCAGATGACTGGCTTAATACTGATGCAACTGGCCGCTAGACAAACCCAGATAAGTGCATAATCGATAAAGTATCCGGGCACCTACATTGGCATCCCACTCATTTTCCGAAGGACCGACTTCTGAAAGGTCAAATCCTACAATCTCCTTCCCTGATTTCACGACTTCTCTTAACAAATAGTCTGCTTCTTCAAAAGTTAATCCACCAGGGACCGGTGTTCCGGTATTAGGACACAAAAAAGGTTGCAAACCATCAATATCAAAACTGATATAAACCTTATCCGGTAATGTTGCCACAATTTGCTGTGTCCAGTCATGCCAGGTCCGCCCTTGCATTATGTCACCCTTTACCTGATCGTCATAAAAAACATGAATCGACTTTTCTGATCGTTCGATGAATTTCACCTCCTCCTCGCAGAAATCTCTGATCCCCACTTGGGTAATGGATTGAATACCTTCCAGCCTGATGGCATTATACATGATGGAGGCGTGAGAAAACTCAAAACCTTCATAGGCCTTTCTCAAATCCATGTGTGCATCTATCTGGAGAATACCAAATTCCTTCTGCTCACTTAGGGCTTTCAGTAAGCCAAGCGGGGTAGAATGATCCCCTCCCAGAAAAGCCACCTTTTTACCCTTGCTCAACCAGTTACTGGCCATCCCATGACCCAACAAGAACATTTCCTGACACGCTTGATTGACTTGCCTCAGCTGGTCCGGGGCCACATCATTTCCTTGCTCCAATTCGTCGATAATCGCTTTAGCCAATCGCCGATATCGTGTGTTACTTTCCGTCAGAACCCGGTTACTAATCGCGGCGGTCGGGTAAGTCCAGGGTTCCCGGATGCCATAAAGCTCAAAATCCAATTGTACCGATGCCTCTAAAATGGCCTGAGGTCCTTGAGCAGTTCCGCTGCCATATGAAACCGTAACATCCCAGGGCATAGGAATAACGATCAACTCCGCCTCTTCCGGTTGATAGGGAAAACCAAACAGGCTTCCTTTCACACCAACGCCTGATGGATCAAATTCAGGCATTAGCTGATCTCTCTCGGGGAAACGTATTGATCCAGTGTTCCGGTTTTTTCACCAACACCCTCCCATTCAAAATCTGAAAAGGTAATTATGGCCATACCTCCCGGTTCCATGTTCACAATGGGTGATCCGGTCAGGTATTCGGCCAGGTACGTGATCGCAGGATTGTGGGCCACCATCAGGATGTTAAGGCTTTCGTTGGAAATGGCATTGACACATCTCAAGAAGGTACGAACCGAAGCTTCATACAATTCTGCATCGTGCTTAATACTTCCTTTACTCAGTGACTCATTGATCAGTTCTGCTGTGGTTGTGGCACGCAATGCCGTGCTGGAAATGATTTGGTCAATGTCGAACTCCTTTTGATCAATCCATTTACCTAAATGCCGGGCTACTCGTTCCCCCTCAGCCGTTAAAGGACGTTGAAAATCACTAGCGGTATTGTTGGCCGCTTCTGCATGTCTCACCAAGTAAAGTTTCTTAACCATTATTCTTTTGGCCGTGTTATTGGGATGAAATAAGCAATTTATCCATTGAATGCCAAAGTTCACTTGGAGTTTACAAAACATTGGTTACATCTTTGGCGCCTTAAACCACAACACATATGGGGAAAAATCTTGTCATTGTTGAGTCTCCGGCCAAAGCGAAGACCATTGAAGGGTACCTGGGGAAGGACTATGAAGTGACTTCTTCGTATGGTCATGTTAGGGATTTGCCGAAGGGAGAAAACGCCATTGACATAGCCAACGGCTTCAAACCAACCTATGAGGTGTCCCCTGACAAAAAGGACGTCATCAAAGAACTTAAGAAACGATCTAAAACAGCTGAAACCATCTACCTCGCGAGTGATGATGACCGTGAAGGAGAGGCCATTTCCTGGCACCTGAAAGAAGCATTAGAGCTTCAGGAATCAAAGACGAAAAGAATCGTTTTCCGGGAAATCACCAAAAAGGCAGTAACCAATGCCATCGAAAACCCCAGAGGAATCGATCTGGATCTGGTTAATGCACAACAAGCACGTCGTATCCTTGATCGACTGGTTGGTTTCGAGCTCAGTCCCATCCTCTGGAAAAAAATTAAAACGGGTCTCTCTGCAGGTCGTGTACAATCCGTGGCGGTTCGACTAGTCGTAGAACGTGAAAGAGAGATCACCGATTTCAAACCGACGGCAAGCTTCAAAGTAGTTGCTAACTTCTCTCTGCCAAAAGGCAAAGTACTTCAGGCCGAATTAGGAAAGAAATTCGAGACAGAAGCCGAAGCGCAGGACTTTTTAGATAAATGTGCGGAATCCACTTTTTCGATCGGAAATCTGGAAACCAAACCAGGAAAAAAATCTCCGGCTCCCCCATTTACCACCTCTACCCTACAACAGGAAGCCAGCCGGAAACTCGGTTACTCGGTTGCCTATACCATGTCGCTGGCCCAAAAGCTATATGAAGCGGGTAAAATCACTTATATGAGAACGGATTCGGTGAATCTATCTCAGGAAGCAGTGAATGGTGCCAATACTGAAATTGCCGGAGCTTACGGCAATGAATACATTCAAAACAGAGCGTATAAAACGAAATCTCAATCCGCACAGGAAGCACACGAAGCCATCCGTCCAACGGATTTCAACAAGCACAAACTAGGCACCAATAATGCTGAAAACAGACTTTATGAGCTGATTTGGAAACGCGCCATCGCCTCTCAGATGGCGGATGCCCAACTCGAAAAAACAACAGCTACCATCGATATTTCCAAAGCAGATGAAAAGCTGGTGGCCCGTGGTGAGGTAATCAAATTTGAAGGGTTTTTGAAAGTTTATCTGGAGTCTCAGGATGATGAAGGGGAAGAAGACGAAGATAACAAGTCAATGCTCCCTCCATTGAGTATTGGTCAGGACCTGGAGCTGAAAGACATGACCGCTCGCGAAGGCTTTTCACGACATGCACCCAGGTACACTGAAGCGAGTCTCGTAAAAAAACTAGAAGAAATGGGCATCGGACGTCCCTCCACCTATGCGCCAACCATTTCGACGATCCAAAAGAGAGAATATGTTCTTAAAGAATCTCGTGAGGGGCATGAGCGACAGTATACCGAACTGACGCTTACCAATCAAAAGATAGAAAAAGCCACAAAAACGGAAATCACTGGTGCAGAGAAGAATAAGCTCTTCCCGACCAACATTGCCATGATCGTCAATGATTTTTTGGTAGGACATTTCCCGAATGTGATTGACTTCTCATTTACCGCTAATGTGGAACAGGAGTTCGATGACATTGCCCACGGTAAAGTCTCATGGGACAAGATGATCGAAACATTTTATGGCCGTTTCCATTCCAGGGTAGAAAGTACGGAAAAAATTGAACGGTCTGAAGTACCCACCTCCAGAGAACTGGGTGAAGATCCAAAGAGTGGCAAACCCGTCACCGTAAAGATGGGTCGATACGGTGCCTATGCACAATTAGGCGCCAATGAAGAGGAGGCAGGTGAAAAGCCTCAATATGCTAGCCTTCGCAAAGATCAATTCATTGAAAACATCAGCCTGGAAGATGCCCTGGAGTTGTTCAAATTACCACGGGCGCTGGGAGAATTTGAAGATAAGCCTGTACAGGCCAATACAGGACGATATGGTCCGTACGTTCGTCACGACGGCAAATTTGCTTCTCTCAAAAAAGAGCAGGACCCTTACACCATCAATCTGGAAGAAGCCATCGAGTTGATCCTCGAAAAGCGTGAAGCCGATGCCAACAAGTACATCAAAACCTTCGATGAGGACGATCAGTGCTTTGTCTTGAATGGTCGTTTCGGTCCCTACATCAAGTTCGGAAAGAAAAACGTCAAGATCCCCAAAGACAAAAAGCCTGAAGATCTGACTTACGAAGAATGTAAGGAACTGGCGGAGAAGACCCCTGAGAAAAAAGGCAGAGGCAGGAAGAAGTAGTCTTCGACAGGTTCAGGTTGACTCTTAATACTGCTCATATTAAAGTCAATTTCCTGTCTTGACTGGCCGGCAGGTAACAAAGTTGGACTCTAAACAACGCGCTCAATCAATGAGCATAGGTTTCCAGACATTTAGGGCTAGTAGCTGATTGAACTTGAGGATTTCTATATCGCTCAACAGTAATCCTCATCACCTCATCTATTTTTACTAAATTCGATAGGTATTTTAGGAATTACCTGAAATAAACAATCGAACGATCAACTAAGGAATCATCCATTTTTTACGATGAAGATCAAAACAAACACTTTATTCAGATACGTGAAGACCTACCTTTTCATAGCACTATCATTTTTAATGATTCATATGTCAAATGCGCAAGCTGGGTATGTGTCAGTAGACAGTGCTTTGTATTATATGGATTTCGACTCCAGGGCGCTAACGCTTTTAATGGAATTTCCCTTCAACGCCTACGATCTTGCCACCAACAGAAAAGGAGGTCTGTATGCCAAAACCTACTACAATGATGAGTTTCTATTGTTAAAGATCAATCCCTTTGACAGCACTTATACTACCCACGAGTTTCCAGGCCACAACATGACTTTCATCAACGATAGCGTGGCTTATGTAGACAACTCCGAAAACCTCCTATTGTACAATGTGAATACCGGTGAATCTTCCATCTTAGAGGACTTCCCCAAGGGCGATTATCAATCAATGGCCTATGATTCAATCGCCAACCGGCTTTATGTAATGGCTAGTGAGCAAGTATTCACTGATGAAATTGATTTCACCAGCTATAAATTGCTGACGTTTCAAAATGATCAATTAATCGGTGAAACCTATTCCGAAAGTCTTATCAGTCAATTATGCCTGGATAAGGAAGGAAACCTTTATGCCACCAAACTAGGTCGTTTGTATCTCCTCAATAAAGTTACCGGTGATTTTGAGGAAGAAATAGCCGAAATGGAAGATTATACTGAAAGATTAGGTCATCACAGCATTACCTTCACGAATCGTACCTACTTACCTCAACAACTATTTACAAGTGAAGATCAACTTGACTTAGGGACCGTTCCACTTAACAAGCGTGTAGAAAGGGTATTCAAAGTAGTCAGCCTCACTAATCAACCGTGGACGTTCAATGGAGCAGAAATAGCCGCAGAAGGTCTTGAAATCAACTTTAATCCTCCGATCGGAAGCGAGATCACGGATTACCTGGAAATTTCGGTTCAATTGGAAAAAGAATCGGAAGGCTCGTCCCTGGATGAAATCAGCATTCTCTGGAATGACAACCAGGCTTTCAATATTCAAATTGAGGCAGAGGTCATGGAATTCCAAAAAGCACAACAGAATGAGGTTTATTTATCACTAAGAGACGGGACTATTTTAAGACTAAATGACAATTATTTTTACCAGGGCGCTTCCGCAACCAACTTCTTTTTCCCAAATCAGATCACCATTGATCAATCAGGCTACCTTCACCTGGCGCATTATGGAAAGATCTACCTTCTGGACTGGCGTACGGGAACACTGCTTGAAACGCATTCAGATGAATCACGGCACTTCGAGAAGATCTTCTTCGGAAACACAAGGACGTACTTATGGGAAAACAGACGCTGTGATGAAACCAGAAGAATTCTAGATGCTCATACATTGGAAACGCTATATGAATTCGATGAGATTTACTCTAATGATATCTGCGTTACCTCAGCTGTCCTGAAGCCCGGAACAGAAGAGTTCTATCTTGCTGCCAGTTGGACAAAATTGTACCGTTTAGATCTGAGTGCTGAAGATCCGAAATTAGAATTTTTACTGGAACACGAATCTTTTGGGTATCTCCACTTTGATGAAAATGAGAACTTGAGGGCATATGGCACCTCAGAAGAGGAATATAAAATCGTACAAATATCATCAGACTTCACCACCGTACAGGGTCTACGAGAAAGTGACTACCTGAAAAGTCTGGAGATAACCGGACTTACTGCGCTGCCTCTTAGAGAGCTACTGGTGCTTGATTCAGGGCCCAAAACATTAGATGAGGAGTCCAGGGTCCGTTTTTATCCGAATCCCTTTCTGGATGAATTGAAGCTGGATGATCCACTCAATCAAATTGAATCAATAGGCTTGTATTCGGTCTCAGGTCGATTAATCGTCAACCTGCCCGTAAATCATCACCTAACACAAACCTTCCGAATAAATGAAGTGTTGGAAGCAGGAGTGTACTTATTGAAAGTGGGTAAGAAAGATGGGACTAATCAAGTAGTAAAGGTGATCCACAATCCTCGTTGATCATCAATTTTTCAGACCACTCAAATCCTTAATCTGGTTTACGCTTTTTAGGCCTCCACCTTCTTTTCTTCTGGTTTTTTGGGCTTTCAGTTTTTTTGGGGCGTGCACGCTGTTGCTTTCCTTGTTTGGAGGCGGCTCCAACATCGGTGGCTTCCTCTGTTGGCTCAAAACCTTCCATGACCTCACATGGGATCTGTTGATCGATGAGCTTTTCAATATCACGGAGATACATGGTCTCATCTGCCGCGACCAAAGAAATAGCAACCCCATTAGCACCTGCTCTTCCTGTCCGTCCTATCCTATGTACATAATCTTCAGGAACGTTGGGCATCTCAAAATTGATCACATGAGGCAATAGGGGAATGTCAAGCCCTCTGGCAGCAATGTCAGTGGCCACCAATACACGCACGTCATTGGCTTTAAACCCCGCCAAGGCTTTGACGCGGGCAGACTGAGTTTTGTTCCCATGTATGGCTGCCGCACTGATGTCCGCTTTTTGCATTTTTTGTGCCAATCGATTGGCGCCATGTTTGGTTCTGGTAAAAACCAGTACTTGTCGCCATTTCCCTCCTGCGATCATATCGATCACCAGGTCAGTCTTTTTTTTCTTATCAACCCGATAAGCCTTCTGATTGATCAGCTCAACCGTCGTGTTTTCTGGTGTTGCTTCTACGGTAACCGGATGAAAGAGAAAACTTTTTGCCAGTTTCTTGATATCAGGTGAGAAAGTAGCCGAAAACAAGAGGCTTTGTCGCTTTCTAGGAAGCAGGGCCATTACTTTCTTGATATCATGGATGAATCCCATGTCCAGCATCCGGTCTGCTTCATCAAACACCAGAATCTCTACCTTGGCCAGAGAAAGCAATCCCTGACTGTGCAAATCCAATAACCGACCTGGAGTAGCTATAAGCAAATCAATTCCTTTTCGAAGTTGCTCAACTTGTCGGGACTGCTTCACCCCACCAAAAATGACCGTGGAACGGATGTCGAGGTATTTCCCATAAGACTCAGCATTTTCCAGGATCTGAGCCGCTAGTTCACGAGTTGGTGTAAGGAGCAGCGCTCGAACAGCTCTTTTCTTTTCAGGGCGCTGTTTATTCAACAGTTGAAGGATCGGCAAAGTGAAACTGGCTGTCTTCCCAGTTCCTGTCTGGGCAGACGCTAAAACATCCTTTCGTTTAAGTACGACAGGTATGGCTTTTTCCTGAATGGGTGATGGTTCTGTGTAACCTTTATCGGAGATAGCCCGCAGAAGTGGCTTGGACAGGCCTAATTTTTCAAATGACATACAGAGATTTTACCAAATGACGATCCTTTGGCAAAGTGTCATTTCAGTTTGAAGCCTCGAAGTTACTATAAGCCTGTTTCTGATCAGGAAGGGATCTGAGATATATTTTGGTTACTCATTGACCCGATCAAACACACTTCGCATAAACCAATGACCCTGAGCAAGCTCATGGAATGTCGCCCAACATGTGAACAAAGAGTCAAGAAGGCATTAAATTCACTGATCAATAGACCTCATATCAAGAAGTAAGCTTCGTCGTAACGGATGAAAATCCAGCCATTCATATTACTACTTTTAATGCACCCTGGCTTATCACTAGCACAGGTAATAGATAATCACGCCATAAGGCATTGGGAATCTGAAGTGGCCAATTCAGAAAGCGATTCTTCGCAAATGATGAACATGGTTGAGCTCTCAGAAACGCTCTTTTTCTTCGGAAGAAGTGCAGAGGCTGCGAAACTGGATAGTACCATTTATGAATTGAGTGAGCAGCATGAATTACCCGTAGGAAAAGTTAGGGCACTGCTCAATTTCAGCAGAAGTCAGGTACGCCTGGGAAACTTTGAAACGGCATTGAAACTTTTAGAGGAAGCTCAGGAACTTGCACAGCGAATCAATTACCAGGAAGGTAAGCTGCTAGCCGAAATCAATCGGGGATGGATTTTAGAGAGTACTGGTCGAAGGGATACGGGAAAAGCGATTCTGGATCAAGCCCTGCAATCCGTAGCAGAAACCGACTATCATCACATCAAAGCACTGCTCTATAATCAAATAGGAATGATGCTGACAAAATCTGGAAAACCGGAAGAGAGTCTGGATTTCTTTAGGAAAAGTATCGAAGCATATGCACTCACTCACAAGCAATTTGAATCCAAATCTCCCCATAGCAACATTGGACAGGCGTATGATATCCTGGGAAATCAGGAAAAGGCTTTTGAGTATTATAACAAGGCCCTCGATATCAACACGGAATATGGGAATATCCTGGGAACCGTACCTCAACTCAACAATATTGGGATCATCTACGAAAATCGCGGCGACCTTCCGAGAGCACTTGAATACTTTCAAAAAACCCTGGACATACTTGAAGCCTATGATGATTATAGGGTCTATTACGTCTATGGAGGAATAAGCAAAGTCTACAGCAAGCAGAAAAAATATGATCTGGCGATGGAGTACATGCAAAAGGCAGTAAACATCGGAAAACAACAGAAAAATAACGATGCCCTTTATACGGCCTACAATAATTTCGGGGATATTCTCAGTGAGAAAGGAGATTATCGGGAATCAACGGACTATTTTAAAAAAGCACTCAGCATCAATGATAAACTGGAGAATAAAAAAATCACCCGCTCTTATGCGAAAATCGGAGAGAATTATCGCCAACTGGGGGAGTGGGACAGTGCTCATCACTACTTCGAGAAAGCACTACAATTGGGGGAAGAGCATGGCATAAAGGAAATATTCAATATTGCCGATCTGGGGCTCGCCCGAATATACTTCGAGCGCCAGGAATTCATATCCAGTTATCAACACGCCGAAAAAGCTTTCAAGACAGCTCAAGAATTGACCAATCGACAGGTCATGAGCGAAAGTGCTCTGCTCCTTTCCAAATTATCGGCCCAAAAAGGCGAATTCAAAAAAGCTTATCAATATCATCAAACCTATACGTCTCAAAAAGATAGCCTCTTCAATGAAAATACTATACAACGCCTGACAGAACTACAAATGCAATATGAATTTGATCGGGAAAAGAAGGATCTAAAAGTAGAACAGGAAAAGAAAGACCTGGCCTACAACACCAAAATTCAACGTCAAAGACTCGTTCAGTATGCGGCATTTGGAGGTCTGGTTGTATTTATCGTCGTTGCCATCTTCTTTTATCAATCCTTTCAAAGAAAGAAGCGAGACCATCTTAAAATCCTGGAACAAAGTCAACAGCTTGCTTTTAAGAAAGATCAATTAGAAGAACTTTCGAGTTTCAAAGAAGGACTGACTCATATGATCGCCCATGACATGAAAAATTCCCTCAATGTCATTCTGGGATTGTCCGAAAATGAGTCCGAGGAGAAAATGAAGAACATTCACCAGTCCGGAAGTCAGTTACTTCGAATGGTGCTGAACATGCTGGATATTCAGAAGTTCGAAGAAGCTCAAATGAAACTCAACCCTGGAATTCACGAGATTGATTACCTCATAAAAGAAGCATTTTATCAGATAGAACTATACGCTCATGCTGAAGGTGTAACCCTTGTCAACAACATCAAGGATAAGGTACTACTGGAATGTAATGAAGATCTGATTATTCGGGTATTGGTCAACCTACTTACTAATGCGATCAAATATTCTGATCGAGAAGGCCAGGTCGTTATTTCAATGGATCACTTATCAGAACATACAGTGAGTATCTCCATTCGGGATTTTGGCACTGGCATACCAGCCGATGATTTACCTCATGTTTTTGAAAAATTCTGGCAGGTCAACGCCCTCAATCAAGGCAATATCTCGTCTACTGGCCTTGGTCTGACCTTCTGTAAACTGGCAGTAGAAGCTCATGGCGGTGAAATAGGTGTTTCTTCAGAGAAAAGGGAGGGAACTGATTTTTTCTTTACCCTTCCCAAATCTGAAAAGCGTCCATCAGATACCATGAAGCAAGAAGATTTCATTATTCGGGAAGAAAAATCCAGAATTGAAAATATATCAAAAGAGCTTCAAGCCCTCGAAGTATACCAGGCCGGGGAGATATTCAAAATCCTAAACCGCAAGGATGTCCAGAACATTTCCTCACAATGGGTCAACGAACTGCGTACAGCCGTAGAACAATCAGACGGAGAAAAGTTTAAAGCACTTCTGGATTTTAGCTAAGGTTCACGTTATCCGAAAGATAGCTGGCCTATTTTGGGAATTTCCCTGTATTAATTCACCGGCTTCAATCCATCGAGTACCCAGGGCATAAGCTCAGAAACGGTAGGGTGCACCAAAACCACTTCCCGGTAGCTCTTGCAAGGAATTTGACTGTGCATGATGGCCGCAAACATGTTAACGATCTCGTCTCCACCCGGGCCCAAGATTGCCGCGCCCAGGATCAGATCAGTTTCCTGATCAACGATGAGCTTCGCAAATCCTTTCGTTTCTCCCATTTCTTTTGCACGACTGATTCTGGACATGGGTCTGGTAGCTTTCATGATCTTGTATCCTTGTGCGATGGCCGCTTTTTCAGAAAGCCCTACTTTCCCTAACGGCGGATCTGTGAATAATCCGTATATGGGTATACGATTAGAAATTTTCCGTTTGCCACCGAACTGGTGATCCAAAACGATTTCAGCATCATTGACAGAAGTATGTGTGAAAGCACCATGACCATTCACATCTCCCAGGGCGTAGACTCCTGGCACGCCCGTTTGGCAATAATCATCCACTTCGATAAAGCCTCGATTATTCACTTTGATGCTGGTGTTATCAAGATTCAGCTTATCACTATTAGAAGTACGACCTGCAGCGATCAGCAAATGGGAACCCTTGAGCGTTTCTACTTTGCCTCCACTTTCTAGTGACAGTGAGATCCCATTCCCTTCATGTCCGGCAGCATTCACACTGGTATTTAAACGAACGTCAATGTCTTCTTCTTCAATAAATGCCTGAATGGCTTCTGCCATGTCTTTGTCTTCCTGTGGCATCAGTTGATCTCCACGCTGCAGGATCGTTACTCTGGCACCGAACCTTCTAAATACCTGTCCGAATTCCACACCGATATAACCTCCACCTACAATCAGCAAATGTTCGGGTACCTCGGTAAGGTCCAATAAGCCCGCGCTATCCATCCAGGGCACCTCATCTATTCCTTTTATCGGCGGCACTCCTGGTCGGGTACCTACGTTGATATAGATGTTTTCCCCGGTAAGTTGCTCTCCATTGACTTCAATCACTTTATCTTCAACAAAACTCGCCCAACCGCGGATCAGCGTTACATTTTCCGTACTCTCCATCCAACCAGCGAGTCCGTTGCTACTTCCATTCCGGATCTCATTCATCCGTTCCAGCACTCTGCTGAAATTCAGTTTGATATCTCCTGTTTCAAAACCATAGAATTCACCCCGACGGGCCATATGCAGGGCTTTGGCGGAGGCAACCATGGTTTTGGTAGGGGTACAACCGTAATTCACGCAACTTCCACCAACCTTAGCTCCTTCGATCACGGCAATACTGTCGCCTGTGGAAATGAGTTTACCCAATAAAGTTCCGGTAGCCTGACCAGTACCGACAATGATGTGCTTAAAAGTTTGCATGGAAATGAGGCTTAAGTATCGATAAAAAAGTAAACCTTTAATTTCCTAAAAATCTTTGTAATGAAAGAGCAGGAATAAGCTTCAGTTGTTTGATTTAATGAGAAAAGTCGCCTCCTGAACTTGTTTCGACAACTACACCTCAGCCATTTGACTTAAGCCAATCCAAAACCATATCCAGGCTATGATCAATGATGGTGAACCTAACGCTTTTCAAAAACTGAATTCTCGGCTCCAGGAAGGAAACCATTTCTTCTGTGGGAACCATCATCACCGGGTTGTAAAAACAGATCCCAATGGCGAGTAGGCAGCCTAAAAGAACAATTTTTTTACGGTATCGAGTTGATTGCATCGGATGATGATTTGCTTCATTAGTTTATCTTTCTGCTGATTTATTACAGTCAAACTGAAATAAATTTGAATTTTCTTCTACTAATGTTCTAAAGAGCGTGTCTCAGGCATTTTTTAAGACTTTCGTCACCGAAAATATCGACCTGATCCGACATATCTGTCGGGCGTATGCGCGTAGTGAAGAAGAATTAAAAGACTTTATTCAGGAAGTGACCGTACAACTTTGGAAATCTCATGAACGTTTTCAGGGTAAATCACAAGTATCTACCTGGGTTTACCGTGTGGCCTTGAATGTGTGCCTGTCTCTGGCACGTAAAAACAAACGTGAGATCCAGACCTTTTCATTGGACAAAGTTGATGTATCTGAGGACGTCTCTTCGGAAGAAAAGGAACAAATTGAAATGTTGTACACAGCCATCAGGAAGTTGAAAGAAGGAGACCGGGCGATTGTATTGTTATACCTGGAAAATAAAAGCTACAAAGAGATCGCTGAAATACTAGGTATTTCTGTGACCAATGTTGGCGTAAAAGTAAATCGATTGAAAAACCAGTTAAAGAAGATGATCAATGGCTGATATCGATATTCAGGGATTGTGGGAAAAAGGTAAGCAAATCAGTCGGTCCAATGAACCGGAAATAGATATCGATCAGGCGATAAAAGGAAAATCCAGAACAACCCTATTCTGGATCAAAGTGATCCTATGGATCGAGTTTTGGATCAATGTAGTTTCATTACCGCTGATGGTATTGATGTTCCTGGAAATGGAATCCTATGGCTTCATGGCGTTTTTCATTGCTTTGGTGTTGGTGTACCTGGTTTATTATCTATTCCTGATCAGGTCCATCAATCAATTTAATTACCTGAGTGACGTCAAAAGCAGCCTCAAAAGACTGTATAAATACCTTAACTTCTACTTGCTTCACTATAAAGTACTGGTCTGGACCGTTTTTCCAGGTAGTTTTATTTACGGACTATGGCTGGGTATCCATGAAAGCGGGGATGAATTACCTGATGATCCCAAATTCTGGTGGATCATGGCGGGTATTCTCGTAGTGGGTGTAGGCCTGTTTATTCTGATCGGTTCCTGGATGGTCAATCTCATTTACGGCAGAAAAATCAAACGACTGAAAGGAATGGTAGAGGAACTGGAAGCGGCAGAATAGACGACCAACAAGTAGCATCACCCTATACCTTATAAAAAGGCCTTATTTTTGAATGTTTCTCAATTAAAGGCGTTACCAAAAGCTTTTCAAATACAAAACAGAATTCCAAAACAGGCCACTTTCCCATTAGTTTTGAACGATCATTACCGTGTCAATGAAATTTAGAAAGCAATACATTCTAACCAAAAAAGAGCTACACACCGAAGAAAGCTGGCATTCCAAAAAGGTTGGTGATTTTTTCCTTTATACCCACCCCGAATTGGAAGTTAATTCCCGAATCGAAAATGGTACAGAGCTGGTTTTGATCGGTGAAGCTTTTGATTACGTTCATACGAAATACTCGACGAAAGACATTTTAAATTCCATCAAGATCGAGCCATTCGATGTTAAGGACATTATTCAACAATTTGATGCATACGCCGGCACCTATATGGTCCTGTGTTTCAATCGCATCAATCAAGCATTAATTGCTTTCAATGATGCTTCGGCACAAAAAGAGATCTATTATCTAAATGATCCCGAGTTCGGTCTGGTTCTGGGATCTCAAACAAAAATTATCAGTTCGTTTTTTGAGGTAGAATTGGATCAAAGTCCGGAGGCAAAGGAATTCTTTGCTTCCGAAGCCTTTCAGAGAAAACGAATTTATGTCGGTGATTTAACGGAGTATAAAGACGTTAAACATCTCAGACCTAATCATACCCTCGATTTGAATAACGGCACTGTCCGGCGGTTTTACCCGGATGCTATCCTTCCCGATATGAATATCGACGAAGCCGCTCAAAAAGCCGCTCAAATGATCAAAGGGTATTTGGAGGCCGCAAGTGAACGATACAATCTTTTACTCCCCGTAAGCTCCGGATGGGAAAGTAGGATTTTACTGGCTGCCAGTAAAAATTTCCAGGATAAATGCCATTACTATGTTTTTAAGGGACACGGATATTCAGACAATCACAGTGATATCAGAATACCTCGAAAATTGGCTTCCAGGCTAAACTTTAATTTGGAAGTTGTTCCCAAAAACACAGAAATCGATCAGGACCTTGTACCAGCTATAGAAAGCAGTATCTCCTTCCCAAGGTATCAAAACCTGAAATATATCATGGGCTATTGGGCCCGCTTCCCGGATCACCTTTCGGTGATAGGCAATGTGAGCGAAGTAGCAAGAACAGAATACCCTACTTTCTGGGGCTTGAATGCGAGAAAAATTGCGGTGCTGGAGAAATACACCTCTCTTAAGTACGCCTCGGATTACTACAAAAAATGGCTAGGTGAAAACCGGCCCATATTCAAAAAAGAGAAGCATCGAATACTGGATATGCTTTACTGGGAAGAAAACTGCGCAAACATGGTGGCAAAAGCCAATACCGAAGCCAAAATGGGGATTGAGTTCTTTCTACCCTTCAATTCCAGAGCGTTGCTCAAACTCTTATTATCCGTGAAGATCAAACACAGAGAGAAGCAAAACGCGCTGCTTTACAAGAAAGTCATTGGCATTCTTTGGCCGGAATGTCTGCAATTGCCTATCAATCCCAGTGCCATAAAAACCATGGTGGCCATCTTTCAAAAGCTTGGTATTTACACACTCTACAGAAATATTCGCATGAACTTTACTGTATTTGCCATACGGTGCAGGGACGCTATAAAAAACAAATCTTATTCCTAGCAACTTGAGGATCATCAATCCTAAAAACGAGTTGTCATCGCCCATTTGAAAACCCCCGGCCTATTTCCAACTGTGCCGGCTTGCCTTGCGGCGTAAAGTCATGCGTCAATTCATGAGCATGAGCTTCATGGTCCTGTCGGTATTGCCAGAGATGAACCCCAGCGAACCAGGGTAGTGACCAAACGGAGTTAAAGAACGCTTTGTAACAATAAGACTGGGTTTCATATGACACTTTCATTTCATCCATATCTGCATAATCCATCCATTCCCAAGGTTTCATAGCACTGTTGGATGTGCTTTTATAACCCAACTCTGTAAACAAGATCGGTCGACCCGATTGCCGACTAACTTTCTCCAGAACAGGCAAGTGCTGATTCCAGCCCGCTACAATTTCAGACATATCAGGACTTTCATGGTCGGACAATGGGAAATACGCCTGTACTCCTACATAATCCAGTTGCTCCCAGAATTTGATTCCTTCGTACTCCTCATACCAGTTGGCCGCATAGGTGAGTTTCCCTGAATAAACCTCACGGATTTCAACGATCAAGTCTTGCCAAAAGGAGGGCTTCTCCAGGGTAAGCCGAGTAAGCTCAGTACCGACACAAAACATTTCCGCTCCTGCTTCTTCCGCTAATCGTGCATAGCGCAAAATAAAATTGCGATAAGTCGTTTGCCATTGTTTCCAGTTGTCTTCTCCTTTTGGAAAAATGTCTGAACGCCACTTTCCATCCGGGGGCGTATCCATCCAAATATGGGGTTTGACAAACACTTTAAAACCTGCATTTCTAACGGCTCTAATTTGCCTGATCCAATGTTCATTTCTGCGTCTGATCCTTGCACTGTCTCCGCGGTGATGGAGTACCTCTGGACTATCAATGCTTTCCTGAAATCCCCATGGCACCAAAGTCACCCACTCGATATGATCTCGGGAAAGGAATTGCAAATTTGTGGTATCGATTCTTCCAAACACATGTGCTCCTCGCTGTTTATCCTTATCAGGAATGGAAACCTCGTTACCCTTCTTATCGCCACTTTCTGTGGAACGCATTTCTAAAGCACAACCAACAATCAATAAACTGCCGAAAAAGCAGCACAGAACATTACTGTAAATCCTTAATCGAAATTTCATTACGTCAATTCAGGTAGCTCTTTATCTATCCATTTGAAGCAAAATCAAATGTCGGCCAAATGGTTGCTCATTCAACAGTAATTGAGAGAAATATACGGCCATCTTCCACGATCAGTCTGATATGTATATCAATGGACACGTTGACTAGCTGACGAAGGTAGCGGAAGTAAACAACCTACAGATTTCTGCAATCGACAAAGACACAAAATCCACTTCGCGGGCTACATCGTCCATTTCACTGAATACTTACAGCGCGCAAATCTCCAGTACGTAGGGGTTTGTAAAGAAATACTCATGAAACATTTCCTACTACCTATTCTAACCCTTATCACTATTTTCGCCAGTCAAGCTCAGGATACTGACAAAAGGCGCTACAACGCTACTATCAAATCAGCCTATCACATCCATGATACCGCAAGTGTCTATCGATCCAGCTTGTATGCGGCCGAGCTTCTGGATAAGTTATCCGATGAATTTCCTGAAGAATGGCTGGCAAGCTACTGGTCCGCTTACATTTACACACAATGCGGATTGTATCCTGATCGGCCCAAAAATGCGGGTGAGATTTTTCCAACCCAAGCGTTGAGAAACATTGAAGAAGCCCTTGCCCGGTATCAGGGCGATAGCAACCAAATCTTATCAAACCTGTATTCCCTGAAGGCGTTTACCCTGACCAACCACACATGGTATCCCGAATATCAGGATCGAGCAGGTGAGTTCAGCCAAAAAGCAGATCAGGCTTCAAAAAAGGCACTTAAGCACAATCCTGACAATCCCATGATCTATGTATTGACCGGTATTTCCAAACTCAGAAGTGATGACCTGAATGATATCGTCGCTGCGCGTGCCACTTTGTATCGCGCAAGAACGCTTTTCAAAGAAGTGGATGAACATCCGGCTTTTACCATGCATTGGAATGAAAATTGGTTAAGGTTCAGGTGGTTGAAATTTGCCGATCAAAGACTACAAGATCTGGTAAGCGAAGAATAGTCTCCTTTTTCTACCAATGACTTTATGACCCGATTGATCCGATCTTTCGGGTTTCTCGTATTCATGAATGTGCAAAATTCCAATCGACCTCCGTTCCGAGTTGTTTTAATCGCCAGTCTAAGCTTTTGGAGCTTGTTTCTCCTGATCGACGTGCTGAAAAAGGATTTTATTTCAGGGTTTGATCCGGTGTACTTCTATGGTTTTTACCTTTTTGGGTTTCTGTTGTGGGTTTTGCTCACCTTTCCATTAATTACAGTTTTTCATTGGTCCCGGCAACTCAATATTTGGTTTCGTGTCTTCTTTCTGTTGCTTTTAGGGCCTGTGGTTGGCTTTTTAAAAGTAGTATTATCATGGACGTCCTTCTATTTTGCCATCAGCTATTTCAGGTCCATCACTATTGGCCTCGTCCAATTCATTGGCAAACAAACTACTTTTCACTATGTCGAGGCATCCATCATTGTATGGGTGGTGATGATCTTATTCTTCCTCGCTGAGGTATACCTCAAGTATCAACAAAAATCTTTAGAAGCTGCCGAATTGCAGGCGCAACTCTATCAATCGCAATTGGAATCACTTAAAATGCAACTGCAACCTCATTTCCTTTTCAATGCCCACAACACCATCTCGATGCTCATCCGAACTGAAAAATATGATCAGGCCATAGATGTTACTTCACGATTAAGTGAGCTGCTTCGCATGACTTTGAGTAAAAAAGAGGATACATATATTACACTTAAGGAAGAAATGGCGATGCTCCGAAAATACCTTGAAATCGAAATGATACGGTTCGAGGATGTACTGACGATTCAATGGGAAATAGACCCGAAAACCCTTTTCGCAAACTTGCCAAATATGATCTTGCAACCTATCGTGGAAAATGCTTTTAAGCACGGCATCAGCAAACATCTGGGTGAAGCTCGCTTGCTCATTTCCTCAGAAAAGACACTGAACAGCCTAAAGATCACCGTCGAGAATTCAGGCCCTCATTTACCAAAGGGGTTTGTCCTTGAAAATGGCATCGGTTATGGCTTAAAAAATGTTCATCAAAGGCTTGAAAAGGGATATCATGATGATTTTAAACTGGAACTCTGTGATGTAGAACACGGTGTTCGTTGTACGATTGCTTTACCCTTTAAGTCATGAGGAAGATCACAACCATTATTGCCGATGATGAAAAGAAGGCCAGGTCCGGATTGGAAAATTTGGTCAATTCCTACGACACTTTGGAACTGGTGGCGATCTGCAAGGACGGAGTAGAATGCATTGAAATGACCGATGCCTTGAAACCAGACTTACTCCTACTGGACATTCAAATGCCGGGTGTCGATGGTTTGGACGTCATGAAAAGCATTACTCATCAACCATTTGTCATTTTCATTACGGCTTACGACCAATATGCCATCAAAGCTTTCGAAGTTCATGCACTCGATTACCTGCTCAAGCCCTTTTCAAATGCCCGTTTCGAGGAAGCCATTACAAATGCTCAAAAAATCATTTCCAGCAGTCAATTCCAAGCATCTCTCGAGGCACTTGAGCAATTTAAGATGGGTATTTCCCAACATCAGGATCAACCCATTCTGAATACACGCAAAGACCCCCGGTTAGTCATCCGCTCCGAAGGGAAGATCATCCTGCTGAATCACAAGAATATCTATCATATTGATGGATATGACTACTACGTGAAAATTCAGGCAAATCAGACGTACATTGTTAAAGACAGTTTGAAAAATCTATTATCTCACCTCCCTACACAATTTATGCGTGTGCATAAGTCACACATTATCAATCTGGACAACTTACAGTCACTTGAATCTATTGGCCATTCCGAATTGCTGTCCATTTTGACGAATGGATCAAAGATCAAAGTCTCAAGAAATTACAGTCAGGACTTATTGCAAAGAATCGAAAATAATTAAGCATCGAAATGAGCCCTGGGATCAGGTTGACGGTTGAAGTTCCTCCACCTTTTCATCAATCAACTTCAGCGCAAATTCAATATCTTCCAAATGAGTCCGGAAGGATAATACCGCACAACGAATCACAAAACGCCCGTGTAATACCGTAGAAGAAAGGAAAATACGACCATCATCCATGATTAACTTGATCAATTGCTCGTTGAAGATGTTGGCATCACCGGACGAAGGCAAATAACGAAAGCAAATCACTGACAGGTCGGGGTATGGCCCTACTTCAAATCCGGGTTTCTTCGAAATTTCTTCATAAAAATATCGGGCCAAATGGATCTTTTCAGAAAGGCACGCTTTGAATGGTGCTAACCCATAGAGCTTAAGTGGCAACCACATTCGTAAAGCTCGAAAATGTTTGGTAAGCTCCGGAGAAAGATCTGAAGGCGAAATTTCTTCTACTTCCAGGGTATCCTGCATGTAGTTAGCCTGGTAGTAATGCGATTGATACAATTTGCGCTTGTCTTTTATCAGAATTGCACCAAGCCCATAGGGAATGAACATGCTTTTGTGAGGATCCATGGCTACAGAATCAGACAACTCAATCCCTCTCAACTGGTCCTTTACTTCGTCTGAAAGCAGGAAAAAACCGCCATAAGCTCCATCAATATGAAACCAACAATCGTTTTGATTGGCAATGCGACCTATTTCTTCTAAAGGATCGATCACCCCCGTATCAGTGGTGCCGGCGGAAGCAATCACTAACCAGGGTTTCAAACCAGTATGCTGATCTTCCTCAATCTGCTTTTTTAGGGCTTTTGGCTGAATCCTGAACTGATCATCAAGCGGTATTTGCCGAATGATGGCTTCCTGCATGCCGGCAATCCGAAACGCTTTATGCAAACAATGATGCATTTGCTCCGAAACATAAATGACCGTTCGTTCAATGTCACGTCCTTTGATCTGATGGGCATCTCTGGCGGTCACTACAGCAGTAAGGTTCGCTATGCTACCTCCTGATGTAAGATTGCCGGCACATCCTTCTGGGTATCCTACTAACTCCCCCATCCACTGTATCAGTTGATTTTCCATTCTGACGCCTCCGGGGGAGGCAAAAAACACCCCCTGATATTTGTTGTAAACGGCCGCTATATAATCGCCAAGGGCACCCAAATAGATTCCCCCACCAGGGATGTACCCCATATGCCGGCCAGAAGCTCCATTAATACCGGGGATATCCAATTCATCTTGTGCTTTGGCAAGGATATCGCTCCAGGTTTCTTGTTCCAGTAATGGCTTTTCATAGGTTCTTTTTCCAGTCTTATCTCTTCCGTAGGCCAGTGAAGTAGGAAGTGCTTCCAAAAACTGTTCGGTCATTTTTAGCACATCTTCGCGAAGAGCGAATCTTGCTTCTTTATCAGGAGATAAAACCGCACTTTGCTCTTCAAGAGATTTAATGGTATCGATCAGACTCATGTCGCAATAATAAGCAACTCAGTAGATGGGCAGCCTGGTGGAGTGTTTGACCGTGTTGAGCACAAACATGCTTTTGATCTCTCTTACATTCGGGATGGCCGCCAATTTTCCCGATGAAAATTCATGGTAGTGATTCAGATCCCGCACCATCACTTTCAGTAAAAAATCGTTGGCTCCACCCATCAGATAACATTCGATCACTTCCTCCAATTCACTCACATCATCGCGAAAGGAATCGATGAAACTCAGCTTCTGGCTATCAAGCGATACAGAGCAAAAAACTACCATACCGTTAATTAGTTCCCTGTTCAATACCGCCACGAACTTGTCGATCAATCCTTCTTTCTCATATCGCTTGATCCGTTCGTAAATGGGTGTCTTCGTAAGGTTCAATGCTTTTGAAAGATCATTGATGTTGGTTCGTGAGTCTTCTTGAAGGTATTCCAGCAATTTGACATCAATCTCATCCAGTTTCATAGGCGGAAATTTTCCTTTTTCATCATTAATCGACAATCACTAAAGTGAAATAAACTTAATATCAATTCTATTACAGGAATAAATACTAAAATTTTCATCATAGGCAATACATTTTTTCATCAGCAATACTTTTGAAGAAAAAAATCCACAAGAATATGAAGCCCGAAAGCCTGATGATGTCACATGGTTTTAAGCCCGAATTGTCCGAAGGAGCCGTCAAACCACCCATATTCCAAACGTCTACTTTTGTATTTAAAACCGCAGAAGAAGGTAAAAATTTCTTCGAGGTGGCATATGGTCTACGCGATCAGGATCAGGAGGAAGAACTCGGATTGATTTACAGTCGCATCAACAATCCTAACCTTGAAATTCTTGAAGATCGACTTTGCTTGTGGGATCGGGCGGATGCCTGTGCAGTATTTGAAAGCGGCATGTCAGCAATCAGTACAGTGCTCCTGGAATTCCTAAAACCCGGTGATCTCCTCCTTTACAGCATGCCCACTTACGGAGGTACGGATCACTTTATCAATCACTACTTAAAGTCTACAGGGATCGAGGGCATCGGATTCATTCCGGGGACATCCAGAGAAACCCTCATTCAAATGATCGAAGAAAGTGGCAAGGGTGATCGATTGCGGATGATCTATCTGGAAACTCCTGCTAATCCCACCAATGACCTCATTGACATCAGCATGTGCAAAGAAGTAGCCGACTACTTTAGTACTCAGGGAAAAGTTCATGTGGCCGTAGATAATACTTATATGGGCCCGCTATGGTCGCATCCGCTCGATCACGGGGCAGATCTCGTACTTTACTCTGCCACGAAATACATTGGAGGACACAGTGATCTAATTGCCGGAGCTGTATTGGGAAGTCATGAATGCATCGGACGGGTAAAGACCCTGAGAACGTTCCTTGGAAATATGGCCAGTCCGCATACGTGCTGGCTTCTGATGCGCAGCCTGGAAACCTTAAAAGTGAGAATGGAACAACAAGCCTACAATGCACAACGTATCGCTGATTTTTTGACCAATCAAACAGCCATCAAAAAAGTGCATTACCTTGGACATCTGGACCCTAATTCTACCAACTACCCCATTTTTCAACGTCAATACAATTCTCCCGGAGCCATGATCTCTTTTGAAGTCACAGGAGGACAAGAAGCTGCTTTTCAATTCATGAATCAGTTAAAATTGATCAAACTGGCCGTCAGCCTGGGGAGTACCGAAAGTCTGATCCAGCATCCGGCAACCATGACACATGTAGGTGTAGATCCGGACTTAAGAGCACAATTAGGTATTGATGAGAGTTTGATACGCCTATCAGTCGGTGTAGAACATTATCAAGACCTGATCAACGACATTGAAACCGCTTTTCAAACCGTTAACTCCATGGATCCCGAGTTATTGGCTGAATATTAGTGATCCGAATCAGGTAATGAAATCATAACGGGCAACCTTGGGGGTGGCCCTTTTTTGTTTTGTCTTCCTCCTGAACACACGCTTAAAGTCGCCTTTCTATGAAGATCACCCCTTGCCAGCTTTTGGTCGCTTTCGTCGGCTGTTTTTTGATTTCCTGCTCCCCAGCCTATGTCCCAAATAAAGTAAATACCGGACTTTTTACAGAAGAAGGTGAAATACACGGAGAAGTGGCCACAGGAGTGAGTGGAACCGATGTTCAGGTAGCAGCTGCCGTCCCCGGCAATCTGGTGGTTACGGCCAATGCCAGCTTCAAAAACAAGGATTTTGAGACCACTATTTGGCAAGAGGATAATGAAAACGAATTGGCTACCTTCCAGGGCAACAAGAAACACCGGATTTGGGAATTGGGATTAGGGTATTATCACATCATGGACGATGGATTTCTATTTGAAGCCATTGTAGGGTACGGAGAAGGCAATCTGGAAAACGTTGAAACGAACCTGTTCGGTCCTATAGATGACATCACACGCATCGATGAAAACACCATCATTACGGCCAGTAGCTTCAGTAAAGTTTATATACAACCCACTATTGGCATCTCGAAGCGCATCTTCGACGTAGGTTTCACACCCAAAATTGCCATGGTCAGGGTTTCCATCAACGACCAGCAGTTTCGCGATACATTTTTCGAACCTACAGCCACGGTGCGATTCGGACACGAAAATGTAAAATTTACCGGTCAACTGGGCTTAAGTGTTCCAATGGATGAAGTAAATGAATTCTCTCACGAACCATTCATCTTTTCTGTGGGAGTCATGGCAGACATCAATGTGCTTAAATTGGGAAAGAAAAGCGGAGAATAATCACAAGAAACGTGTGAATTTATCCTACCTGTGAGCCAAAACATTCTACAGGCTTAACTATTTTCGAGTACATTAAAATCGCCGCTCGCTGTATGTTACGTATGATCCTAGTGCTGGGAATCCTGGCACTCGCTTGCCCATCTCATGCCCAATTTGGGAAGAAACTCAAAAAACTTGGTGAAAAAGTTCAACAGAAGCTGGACCAGGAAGTAGATGCACTTACCAATAAAGAGCAATCAGAAAGCAGTTCCAGCGACACGACCTCTAACGATACGTTTGTAGGAAACAGACTCGCTGAACTTAACGAATTGCAAGCCAAGCAACTTCGAAAAGACACTTCGTACTACAACTATACCCTGGCACAGGCCGAAAAAGTAGCTTTTTTTGATAGCCGTGATGATGAGCAGCATGTTGTCCTGGCGGCATCAAAAGGATATCGCGAATACCTGACCAAGGACGATAAACTATTGCGACATGAAAAGACTTTTGACCTCAATCGCATTGGTAGTAAAGTGCTGGTGGTCAACAAACCTGCGGCTTTACTCAACTTTAATCTTGCGCTGAAAAACTACATTGACCCTGAAAAACTTCAAGCATTCTTCCTTGAAAAAGGGGAAAATGATATTTCGGTGCTGCTACCTGCAGAGTTGAATGATACCCTTGCGCTAGCTGATCGATATGCGCTATGCAAAACATTCATGAATCTCGGCATTTATTATCATTCAAGAGGTCAATACCTGCATGCCGAACAGCTAAATAGGGCCTTATTACCTTTTATTGACGAAAATTTGGGGAGCACAAGTTTAGCCCTTGCTTCTACTTACAACAACCTTGCTCTGATTGAGCGAGACCTGGGAAACTATGCAGAAGCCGAAGAATATCTGGAACGAGCCATCTCATTGATTCAGGGCAGGAGAAATGAAGAGAAACTGGACCGGGCCGTAATCCAAAATAATCTGGCCATGCTTTATCAGGAAATTGGTCAATATGACCGGGCACTAAAAACCATGGACGAAGCTCTGGCACTCGCCGAAAAGCACATCAAGAAAAAAGGAGATGACTACAGCAAACTGCAAATCAACAAAGCACTCATCTTCAAATCACAGAAACAATATGAGTCCGCTGAATCGCTATTGCTGGAGTTGAAAAGAACCAAAGAGTTGCGATTGGGCAAACGTCATCAGGACTATGCTGATATAGAAAGCTTGCTGGCCGCAGTATACATGGGACAAGGTAAAACGGATGAAGTGGAATCTCTATTGACGCACGCAATGGATATCTACAGAAACAAGTTTTCCGAAACCCATCCGACCTACACCAGTACTTTGAGACTATTGGCACAGTTCTATTTCCTGAATGATGAATACGAGCAAGCCTGGATCAAAAGCAAAGAAGTATTCCAACTCGTAGAAACCAACTTTGGCGATCAACATCCCGACTTCCAGCAAATTCAGGAAGACCTGGCGGTAATCGCCTGGAACCAGGGTCAAATGGATTCAGCTTTTCATTATTTCCATGCTGCCAATGAATTGAAACTAGAGCAACTCAATAAGTTTTTCCCAGCACTGAGTGAAAACGAAAAGGCCAAGCTATGGGCAAAACTTCGCCCATCTTTTATAAAATTCTACGCGTTTGCCAGTGATCATGGTACTTCAGAAGCCCTTGAGGAAATGTACAACATACAACTGGCGATCAAAGGCATCCTGCTCAGTACCACCACCAAAATGCGTCAGGATATCCTGAATAGTAAGGATGAATCTTTAAGAAATGATTATCTGGAGTGGACTTACCTAAAGGAAGAATTGGCTAATTATTATACTTTATCGAAACAAGATCTTACTGAACAAGGTGTTAACCTGGACTCTATTGAAGGGGTTGCCAATGCCCTAGAAAAACGCATGAGTTTGAAAAGCAGTGCTTTCGCTGCAGCCAGTAAGCTTACTTCCACGGATGTGAAAAGTTTGTCTGCAATACTGAGACCAGATGAAGCAGCCGTGGAAATCATCCGTTTCCCGGTTTTCAAGAAACAATTCACTGAGGAAATAAAATACGCAGTACTCATCCTGGACACAGAAGGTGTCCGGCAAGTGGTACTGAACAATGGGGTAGATATGGAATCGAAACTGGCCAGTCTGTACCGAAGATCGATCGAGTTCAAGGTAGAGGATAATCGATCTTATAGTAATTTCTGGGAACCTGTAGCACCTTATGTCTCCAACAAAAAGACCCTCTATTTGTCCATGGATGGCATTTACAACCAAATCAATCTCAACACCCTCCGATTACCTGACGGATCTTACCTGGGTGATGAGACTTTGCTCATCTCCGTTTCCAGCACAAGGGACATTTCAAAAATCAGTAAAACAGGTAAATTGAATAACAAATTGTTGATGTTTGGATTTCCGGATTACGGCGGGACAGGTAAAGTTGCGGCCTTACCCGGGACCAGAGCCGAGCTGGAAGAAATCAACAAAATTGCCCGAACCAAAGGCATCCAAACCGAACAATACTTACAAGCCCAGGCCAATGAAGAGAAATTCAAAAAAGAAACTTCGGATCCGGGGGTCTTACATATCGCCACGCATGGTTTCTTCCTCGATGACCTGCCGGAAACCGATGAGGTAGTATATGGTGTGGAGATCAGTAAAGCGAAAGAAAATCCTTTGTTACGCTCTGGTCTGATGTTAGCCAATGCAGAAAACACCATCACCAATGCCAAAGAAGTAAGTAACGCTAACAATGGTATCCTTACTGCCTATGAAGCCATGACCCTTGATCTTGATGAAACGAAAATGGTAGTACTCAGTGCCTGTGAAACCGGATTGGGTGAAATACAGGCGGGAGAAGGCGTGTATGGGTTACAGAGGGCTTTTCAGATTGCGGGAGCAGAAACCATCATCATGAGCTTATGGAAAGTAAATGATGATGCCACCCAAAAACTCATGACGCACTTTTACGATAAATGGCTAACCACCGGAGACAAGTTTGCCGCTTTCAAAAGTGCTCAAATGGCCATTCGGAAGCAGTATGAAGCCCCTTATTATTGGGGAGCATTTGTGATGCTGAATTAACGTCACTTAATTATTCATTAACTCAATCTCAAATACCATGTCCTACCCTGGCAAAGAAGAAGTTAAGCACCTTAACGAACTCACTGAATCGCTCTTCAAAGCCATTTCATTCAATGAGGGAAGTCAGCCAAACATTGAGAAGATCAAGGACTTGTTCATTGAAAATGGCCTATTGATCAATTGCAACGATGACGCGCCACAGGCTTTGCTGGTTGGGCAGTTCATAGCACACTTTCAATTACTTCATCGGCAAGGGCATATCTCCAGTTTGCATGAGACAGAAGTTCATCACAAAACCAAAATTTACGATCACATTGCGCATCGGTATAGCTTTTATGAAGCTCGTAGCAATTCCGACATGGAGCCCTTTGCTGTTGGCATCAATACTTTACAATTTGTGAAAGTTGGTCAAGAATGGAAAATCACTTCAATGGCCTGGAACGATGACAACCGCGGAGATGGATTTTTCGAAAGAACAATGGCTTGCATTGACGGTAAATAGTCTACGTTAACCATCAGAATTACACTTTATATAGTTTAGATATTAAAATTCTTAGGATTTAGCGAATGTTTTCTCTAACTTCGCGGCATCAAACGAGACGATGAATCCTTTTGTCTACCGGGCGAAAGGATTTTTTGTGTCTTGTCTCAGGTGAACATCCACAGAACCACCTGGTCATTCTTGCTATCCCCGAACAGTCCATCAGGCACAAGGCCCAACCGTACTGCTCCAGGAAAAACAGTATGGTTGAAATACACTTCATCTTCACCTCTGGTGTTGAGGCGGGGATTTATATGTTTAATTGATGCAGAAAACGAATTTCAAGAAAAGAAAGCCTTCTCAATCGAGAAGACGCTCAGGTGCGGATCGATCCACTGACAATAACAGAAGATCTTACGGAGAACGCAACGAGTTCCGCTCAGAAGGGGATAGAAAGCCTAAGAAGCACCGGAAGCCTCATCGCGGGCAGGATGATACACGTAATGAGCGATCATTTGACAAGCAATCACGTGATCGACAAGTGCCTGAGTGGGCACTGGCCAAGAAATCTCGTCGTAAATCCTCTCGGAATGAAGAAAACAATACTGAGGGAGAAAGAAACGAACGATTCCAGGCAAAAAAATCTCGCGTTTCAAAATCACGGTGGGAACAAGATCAATCTGGAAAGGAACGTTCCGGGCAAGAGCGCCCAAGAAAGGAATTTCGCAAGTCCGAACGTGCCACTGACGGCCGGCCTGATCGTGTAAGAACTGATAAATCAAAGTCGAGAAAAAGAAGAAACGAGCGGTCCAGGAAGTCTTCAGGCAGAGATCTGAGTATGTACATTCATACGCCAGGTGAGACTAAGACAGAAACTACTGCATACGAGCCCGCACACACCTTTGAAGAATTCCATATAAATCAGGAATTGCTTCAACGCATTAAAGAAAAAGGCTTCGTGGCCCCTTCCGAGATCCAGGACAAAGCCATTCCGATTTTACTGCAAGGAGATGATCTGGTCGGAGTAGCCGGAACAGGAACAGGCAAAACTGCTGCCTTTTTGATCCCGATCATTGATCGGTTACTCGAAGAGCCAGAAGATCAAAGTGCCTTGATCATTGCTCCTACTCGTGAATTGGCTAGTCAGATCAATGATGAATTCAGATCTCTCGTCCGAGGATTAGGTATTTATTCTACTTGTTTGATTGGTGGTCTTTCTGTTCGGGATTCGATCCAGGCATTGAAACGAACCAATCACATCATCATCGGTACTCCCGGCCGCTTACTGGACATGCACGATCGTGGCTTACTGGCGTTTGAAAACTTCGAGACATTGGTACTCGATGAATTTGATCGGATGCTGGACATGGGATTCAGCGAAGAAATGCAGATGATCAACAAACAAATGATCAACAAGCAGCAGACGATGCTTTTTTCTGCCACCGTAGATCCATCACAAAGGAAGTTGATAGATGAAATTGCAGGCGCTGCGGAAGAAGTGGAAGCTGCCATGAATACGCAGAAAACTGATGCTATCCATCAGGAAGTCCTGCATGTAAATGGTCAGGATAAATTCCAACTGATGCATGATCTGATCCTTTCGCAAGAAGAAGAAAAAGTCATTCTTTTTTGTGAGACCAAGAGAGAAGCGGATGATATGCTTAAGCGGCTAAAAGGTGAGAAAGTCCGTGCAGATGTAATCCACGGTGACAAAAGCCAAAATGCTCGTCAAACAGCCTTACGTAAGTTTAAACGGGGCAACGTAAATGTACTGGTAGCTACAGATGTGGTAGCTCGTGGGATTGATGTATCAGACGTATCACTAGTGATCAACTATATGCCTCCGAGAAATTACACTGACTATGTGCACCGCATAGGACGAACCGGACGTGCTGGTAAATCCGGGCGTGCGGTGACGATGATTGATTAAATCGTATTAGACCTTATAGGTTTAGAATTGTCATTCAAAAACCTATAAGGTCTTCATTATTCAAGGCTCTACTTAAATACAATTATCATTCCTTTGGGATCTCTCCAAGAGAAAACCAGTTGCCGGAATCGTCAGAAAAAAGCGCTTCATAACCATAAAATTCTTTCGTAGGTGGTTTTTGAAACTGAACGCCTTTGGCTTTCATCTCTTCATACGTGGCATTGAGGTCGTGGCACTGGAACACACCGAATCCAAAGGTCCCCTTTTTGATCAGTGCTCTTAATTGATCTGCCGTTTCTTTGTCAAGAACTGGCCCTTCCATGATGGGCATCAATACAATTTCGAGACCTTCCTGTTCCGGCGGAGAGACTGTTAACCAACGCATCCCAGGTCCCATTGGCGCATCCGTTATTACCTTGAATCCCAGGGTATCTACGTAAAATTTATAAGCGCTATCCTGATCGAGTACATAGACACTTACATGGTTCATTCTTGCTATCATTTGCTTCGTATTTTAATCATTGATGAAGCAAATGTTGCGAATGTCCTACTCCAAAACTTCTTGAAAATTGCTTTTCTCCATCCACCCGTTTTGATGAACGTAGCATGCCGGAACAAAATGAAAAGGCCGATCATTCATCGCCTTTCTCAAGGCTTGTTGGCTCTTTTGGAATTGTAAAGGTTTCTTACCCACCGATTTCTTAAATAATCCGCTAAAAGTGGTAAGACTTTGAAAACCTACCTTGAAGCAAGTTTCAGTAACGGAACTACCAGCTTTTAGCATTTCCTGCGCCTTGTCAATTCGCTTAGTAATCAGGTATTGTCGCGGGGTAATGCCGTAGATGCCCTTAAACGTACGGATGAAGTGAAATTTTGAAAAGCTCGCCTCATCTGCGATGTTGTCTACATCAATGTCCTCCGCGAAATGGTCATCAATGAACATCTTGGCACGAACGATACGGTGATATAAATAGAATTTCGGATAAGACACTATTGCTTGCTTTTTCAGCAAGTTAAACGGCTTACCTGAACTTGTCACTCATTTCGCAATGACTTAACGGGATTGTTGGTCGTAACTTTTCGGCTTTGGATTAACAATGGCAACAAACTAACCATAAGGATCAGCAAAGAACTGATCACTACCCATTCGGCACCAAATTCAGTTACGTACGCAAATCCCTCTTTCCAACTGGCAATTCCAATAAGGCTTACGGGAACCCCAACCAGCATCGCCAGGATCATCAGGCCGATAAATTCTCGACTCAAAACCATAAGGATCTGATCAATTCGAGCTCCCAATACTTTGCGTATTCCGATCTCCTTTACTTTTCGATCGAGGGTCATGGTAAGCAAACCATAAAGCCCCAATACCACCATGATGATGGAAAGGATTGTAAAAATGCTACTGATTTTGCCCAGTCTCATGTCGGCCTGATATTGCTCCCGATAGCTGTCCTCCAGAAAATAATAATCAAAATAATTGCCCGGATAGATCGCATCATACATCTGATGGATCTTAGTTATGGTTCCCTCCGCCGGTTGCCCTTCGTGCTTGACCAGAAAGTTATGCTGAGAACCCATGTACGGAAGAAATAGAATGGGTTCGATGGCATCGTGAAGTGACAATTGATGAAAATCATTGACCACACCGACGATGGTCCATTCCTTACGATGGAACTGCAGTCGACGACCAATGGCTGCTTCTGCATTGTCAAAACCAAGAAAAGAAACTGCCGCTTCATTCAGCAGTAATGATGTCACCAAATTGCCGTTATAATTATGATCGTTGAAATCCAGGCTTCTTCCCGCAAGGATGTTTAGCCCAAGTGCTTTGTCAAAATCATGATCTACGTGAATGTTATTTAACGTGAGGTCTTTCGCTTCAGGATTACTAAGATTTCGAACCTGAAAAACCCTCGCCATTTGATTTCCGGCCATACGACCTGTTGAAGATACCAGCTTAACACCCGGAATAGCGGAAACTTCAGTCTTGAAGCGATCGATCTTATGAATGAATGCACTATCAAAATCGGTCATTACCGGACCATACACAACCATGGAATGCTCAATATCTAATCCTGGATCTTTATTGATCATAAAATCAATTTGCTGAGAGATGGCAAATGCTGCATTGATCAACACCACAGCGAGGGCGAACTGAAAAATGACCAATCCTTTTCTAAGCCATTTAATTTCTCCTCGTAGCTTAAACTTTCCATTTGTGATGTCCCTGGCACGAAATCTGGTGATCAACCAAGCCGGATATAATGCCACCATGACCGTCATCAACAGGTACGTCACTATAAACAGAAGAAAAAATGAGATACCCAGAACTTTACTTTCCAGCAGTATCTCAACATGCAATTGAATTCCCGTCAACGTATTGAAAAAGGGCTGTAACAACCATACGGATAATAATGAAAGGACAAGGGACATTACATTGAACAATAAAGCTTCCGTAATGAATTGACCAATAATATGAGGAGTACCCGCCCCTACGGATTTCCTGATACCAATCTCTTTGGCACGTTGAAGCGAACGACTGGAAGTCAGGTTGATATAGTTGATCCAGGCTACTATTACAATAAAGCACGCGATGGCCAACATGATCCATACAATTTTTCCATCGATGGTTTGTCCAATTTCATATTCCATGGAATTGTCCATGTGTGCATGCAACAGTGGTTGTAAACTGAAACGCTCTTCTCCGCCAGACACCTCTCCCTCTCCGAAATACTTGATCCCAAACGTCTCTAATTTATCCTCCAATGATATTGGATCAACTCCTGGGGTCAATTTTACATAATGGTAGAAATCCGACCAGGTCCAGCTATTGTCCCCGTCTTCTCCGGAAAACGCGATGAAAGTTTTATAAGAAATCAACAAGTCAAATTGCAAATGTGATTGCGCTGACACATCTTCCGAAACCCCTGTTACTTTCATTGGATAACCATAAAGCTCAATGGTCTTTCCCATTAACTCCGAAACGGCTTGCCCGGCACCCAATAAACGTTTCGCAAAACTTTCTGTTAAAACCACCTGATGCGGTCCATTCAAAGCGGTCGCAGGATCTCCATGCAGCAATGGAAATGAAAAGAAGTTCAGGAAATGCTCGTCGGCATTGAGGTACTGATAAGAAAGGTATAACTTATCCTGATAACCGATATAAGCCCTTGAATTCAAGGTCATCCTCGTATAGGCCTCTACCTCAGGAAAATCCTGATGAAGCGCCGGACCAATGGTCGGGTAAGTAATGGTCCCATGCTGAACTAATGTGCCATTTTGATACCGGCTATTGACCACCCGATAAATCTGTTCCGCGTCTTTGTGAAATTGATCAAACCCCGTTTCGAAAAGCACATATTGGAAAATCAGAAAGGCTACGGTAAGCCCAGAAACCAATCCAATCAGGTTGATAGTAGCGTAAGTCCGGTTTCGAGTCAAGTCTCGCCAGGAAACCTTGACATAATTCTTAAATAATGACATATGATTTTGAGTTTTTGACATTTGCTTTTTCCTGAGTCTGTGATACCTAAGAAAAGCCAGGGCATTCAGGCAGTAGTTCCAATTTGCCTTCTTAGTATTTCTATGCTTATCCAGCTCATAGAGCTCCTCCAGATCACCGAATATGGCTTCTTTCAACTCTGGATGACAGAGCTTCATGATCAGGAAATTGACCAGTCTCCGAATCATTCAAAAGCTACTTTAGGAATACCATTCCAGAGTTTTTCACGCAATCCTCTCGATTTTTCCAGGGCCGCCTGCCCACTTTTTGTCACTCGGAAAAGGAGTTTTCTTTTACCTCCCCTTTCCGGAGTAGGATCACTATATCTCGACTCTAAAAAGCCCTTTTCCTGTAATCGTTGCAACACATTATGAACGGTACTAATGGTAATGGACCGATTACATTTTTCCTCAATCTCTATTTTGATCACTACCCCGTAAGCGTTATCAAACAGATTGGCGACTATCAATAACACGATCTCCTCCAACTCACCCAAATGCGTTCCTTTCATGGTTTTATTTATTCGACAAAAACGAAATTAATATATAATTCGTAAATGTCGAATAAATGTTTCAAAAAAATATACTCTTAAAACTCAGCCGCATCGGACTGTCTGATCTCAATATCCGGATGGTTTCCTGGAACAGCAATTCGAAAAGCAATGAATGGAAAGAGCGGATTGGGAAGCCAGTATTTCCAACCCAACATCGGTGATTTCTCACCTGTTTCTGCGGTAAAATGATACCAGAAATAGAGGAATTTATAGGGACATATGCCGGGGATTCCCGTAAATCGAAAGCCTGTGGTCTTGAGATTCGATTTCGAAATGTAATAATTCCCTTCAAAGGGGAACAGTTGCCAACCTTTGGCCCCGCTGGCGATCAATTCCCCTGACGGCTTGTGATATATTTCGAGGTACTGAGAAGGCATTTTATTTAACTAATCGAAAAGTCAAGTTACTAAAACCTTTTTCGGGAGAGGTGGTCGTCAATGAGATTCATCGGTGAGAGTCCGAATGACGACCAGCACTTTACCTGACTTTTGAAAGCACTCCCAGATCAATACATTTCGGAGACGAGGGATTCTTTTTCGGTTTATTGCCCAGGTATATCCCGAATAAGATCATCGCGGCTCCGCTTAGCATCCAGGGTGTCAATGTCTCATCCAATATGATGATCCCAAGCACAACACCTATTACCGGCACCAGGTAAGTCACCATAGACGCATAGCTAGGCCCAGCTTGCGCGATCAAACGGAAATACAGAATGAATGCAATGGCGGTACCAAGAATTCCCAAAGCCACGATGGAACCAATAGTCACCATATTCCAGGAAGCCAAAGCACTATTTCTCTCCGTAAACAGAACAATCGGTAACAAATAGATCGTTGCTAAAAGCAGTTGGGCTGCCGGAGCTTTGAACGAAGGAACCCCGGTGAGGTGCTTTTTCACCCATACCCAACCGACACCATAACTGGCTGAAGCCAAAACGATGGCAGCAATACCGGTCAGGCTGGCATTCACTCCTTCTGTAAGATTCGGATATACCAACACCAAAAGACCCAAAAAACCCATCGTGATCCCTTTCACCTTGTTAGCCGAGATCGACTCGTTTTGTAACAGAAGAAAAGAAAATATGACCGTAAAAAAGGGTGTGGTCCCATTCAATAATGATCCTAATGAGCTATCAATAAACTGTTGCCCCCAATTGATCAACATGAAGGGAAAGGCCACTGAGAAAAATGCTGCTACGGCCGATGCCTTCCAAAAGGCCTTGTCTTTAGGCAGAAAGTCCTTCCGCAACAAGAGAACCATATTGAGCACCAATGCACCAATACCAATCCGAAAAACTGAAACTAAGATTGGATCAAGTTGAATAAGTGCCAACTTGATAAAAAGGAAGGAAGGCCCCCAGCACAGTGCCAGGAGTATCAACAAGTGTATACTTTTTAATTTCATCGCCTAAAAAATTTATGTGCCAGTAAATCAACGGGATTGAAAATTCTTCGTATGATGAATAGGATGAATTGATTTTGAGAAAACAATGAAAAATTTTAATACCAAGTGAAATGGAGATCCGACATTTGAAATTGATCCGGGAAGTAGCTCAGACCAAAAGCTTATCTAAGGCCAAAGAAGCACTTTTCCTTTCGCAATCCGCACTGAGTCATCAGTTAAAGGAAATGGAAACACAATTGGGTACTCAGATATTTCATCGTGTAAATAAGCAGTTGATCCTAACAACCGCCGGAAAGATGGTACTGGATTCAGCCGAGCGGATCCTCAAAGAACTGGAACAAACCGAACAATCCATCAAAAGATTTGTATCGGGGCAAACAGGAACCATAAGACTGGCCACGCAATGCTACACCTGTTATCACTGGCTTCCTTCCCTGCTGACCGATTTCAAAAGAGAATTTCCAAATGTAGAGATTGAGATCCTACATAACAATGCTTCAGACACAGAAGAGCAGGTACTCAGAGGAGAAATTGACCTGGCAGTGATCTATGAATCTTCTGATTATAATAACCTTCACTATAAAGAGCTTTTTCAGGATGAAATGTTTGCGATTGTTCCGAAAGGGCATCCCTGGACAGAAAAACCTCATCTAGAACCTTCTGATTTTGAAAATCAGCAAATCATCATCCACTCTTTTCCATTGGAAAGTGTAACGCTATTTAAACAAGTATTGATCCCCCACAACATACAGCCTAAAAACGTTATTCAAGTGCAGGTACTGGAAGCCATCATAGAAATGGTGAAAGCAGGTCTTGGGGTCAACGTCATGGCCAAGTGGATCGTAGAACCTTTCCTGAAAGGCCATGACATTGAATTGGTGCCAGTGACCAAAAGGGGCATTCATCGGAAATGGTATGCCATTACCTTAAAGCAGGATCGACCACCACAATATCTCACCAATTTCAAGCAACACTTGCAATGCAACATTGGTCAGATTGGATGCAATGTTCCTAACTGATTTTCCGATTAAACGTCCAACAAGGCAGGTTCTAAAGTAACCTTGGCATATTCTTCGCCCTCGGGGCCTTCATCGAGGTGATTGACCACAAAAGTAGGGGGTTCTAATCCCTTTGGGTAATAGACATAGAGATGTCCCGTACCTCGCGCCAGGCCTACATTGATCACGCCGGAGTATGATTCCGTGGCCTGGATGATAAAATCAGCCTTCCTAGATCCTCCGTGAGCAGGCGGGTACAACATAATGTCCGCATCACCAGGGTCTTCGGAATCACAACAAAATACCAGTTCATCTACAACGATCCTCCCTCCGACTCCCTCTATTTTGATGAATCCACCTTCGGCAACCGTAAGTTTCTGCAAATTGAGATAAGTTGGCGAGTTGATCGTCAATGGATGGGCCTTGGTGGCTGTTTTGTCATAGGCAGATGTTCCGATTACGTGAATGGCGTAACCATGGAAATCGGTCTCGGCAAAAGTCTTGATATCCATTGATTTAGCTACGTAATTATCCCAGTGTTTGATAGGATACGTACCAATCATGGTCACCCCGTGGTTTAACTGTTCCACACTATGACCTAATTTATTTGCTCGTGTCTTGAAATCACTCATCTCCTGATTTTTATATTTCTTATTCCGTAATCAATAACCATTCCACCTGTCAATGATGAAAAGCAACTCGATGGTCAAATTGTTTACATGATGAAAATATGAATTTAGAACGTTTGGTAAAAGGTTTTTTACATGAAGAAATTGATATCTTCATAAAATCCAATCTATCCTTTGGGATATCTATTTTTATACGATGAATGAAGCAATCAATCTGGCCAATCGTTTTCGAGAACCGCTCTTAAATGGAAAATGGGTGGCCTTCACCAACTTCAAAGAACAACTTGCTGATGTCTCTTACGAGCAGGCAATCAAAAAGATCAACGATCTTAACAGCATCGCTGCACTTACCTTTCACATCGATTATTATGTTGCTGGTGTACTTCAGGTATTCAAGGGCGGAACACTGGACATACGGGACAAATACAGTTTTGACATGCCCGCCATCGAATCAGCGTCTGACTGGGAGCAAATCAAGGAAAGGTTGTGGCTTCATGCTGAACAATTTGCTGAGGCTGTCGAAAATATGTCCCCAGAACAGTTGAATGCTATCTTCGTCAAAGAAGAATACGGAGACTACCGAAGAAGCATAGATGGCATGATTGAGCATGCCTATTATCATCTGGGGCAAGTAGTATTGATTAAGAAATTACTCACTTATCCCTCATGAAAATCATAGATCTGTCCAAAACCATCCAGTACAATCCGGATGATCCCTTTTTCATGAAAGTGAAGATTAATCACAAGCCACATAAAAAGGCGAAATGGCTCATTAGGTATCTGGGTCTCCCCTTCAGATTGTTTCCCAAAAACTTCATAGGGTGGGCAGATGATAGCATTCAAAAAATGGGCGTGCACTCCACCACTCATCTGGATGCCCCCTGGCATTACGGCCCGCTTTGCGACGGAAAAAAGGCCAAAACCATTGATGAAATACCATTGGAATGGTGCTATGGAGAAGGGTTAGTCATTGATATGAAACAGAAACCGGACTTTGAAGCCATTTCCTCCAATGATATTCAGGAGTTTCTGCGCAAGAACAAATTGGAAGTAAAGCCAAACATGATCGTACTCATCATGACGGGGCGCGATCAGCACATGGGAACTAAAAAGTTTTTCACTCATGGCACTGGAATGAGTGCGGAGGCCACGGAATGGCTCATTGACCAGGGCGTGAAAGTAATGGGCATCGACCAATGGGGATGGGATCTACCCCTTCCCTTTCTCGTAGAAGAAGCCAAAAAACAACAAAACCCCGATTTGTTCTGGGAGGCTCATCTGGTAGGGGTTGACAAAGAATATTGCCATATGGAGCAATTGACGAACCTTGATAGCCTCCCCTATTCCGGATTCAATGTAGCCGCTTTTCCCCTAAAGATCCGGGGAGCAAGCGCCGGACCTGCGAGGGTGGTAGCGATGATGGAGGATTAGACAAATTCCACCAATCTGTTTTTTACCGCGTACATAACCAGGCCCGTTACATTACGAGATCCTGTCTTTTGGAGTAGGTTATTGCGGTGGCCATTTACTGTTTTGACACTGATAACAACTTCTCGCCAATCTCTTCGGAGTTTTATTGTACTTCAAAAGACCTGGCTAAATAAAAAAACCAGACACTCGCATGTCTGGTTTTTCTGTTCTAGTGATTTGAAGTGATTTTAATAGTAGATGCAGCCGCCCCAGGGATAAGGCTTGTAGCCACATACAGGTCCGCTATTGTACGTCTCACACCAGTTTGGCAGGTTAGTGAAGTCCTCTCGGCATGTTTGAGAAAATGAAATTCCTCTCGTTCTTTCATTTAATTCTATGTAGTCGTAGATGCCCTGATTCACTTCTTCTTCGGTCGTCTTAAAATACTCCACGAACTCCACACCGGAAGCATCTTTAGCCGTAACTGCATAATAGTAGCCAAATCCGTCTAGCTGGTACGCTTCGACATTGGAAACTTCCTCGATTCCAGCAAACTGTACCTCAAACCGATCGAATAAGGACTCATCACAAACGGTCGTTACAAATTCGGAGCCTGTGGCTTCCGGATAAGATAATTCCACTTCGGCTTTTATAGGCTTAAAGCCTACAAACGCAATTCCTAAGACTGCTAGCGCCAACGTGAAGGTTTTTACATTTTTCATAGGTTCATTTGATTTGATTTAAACGGAATTTAAATGAAATCAAAAGCAAAATCCAATTATTAATACATAATGTAATTACTTATTTATCATATATAATAACGGTATGAAATAACGAACCGTACAGTTGCTAAACTTCTAAAAAATGACTCTCGGTGCCCTTATTCATAGGATTCCATAATCTCGGAAATCGTGAGAAAACGATCGAATATTTTCAACTCGTCTACTTGTCCTTCATAATAATTTCCATTGCAGTAAATTGTTCTCCCCACGTAAAAGTCCAAGGCGGTTGAATAGCTTATTCCCTCCGTAACAGTGGTCTTATATACTTCATTGCCTACGGATATTGACAATTCCGAGCCGTTTCTACGAAGAGAAAGCAGATGCCATTCCCCATCGTTGATAATAACATTGGAAATGATAAATGACTCGTCATTTGTTTCGTCCCTGGCATTTACCTGCATTTTACCATCAAGATTTACCTGAACCCCAATTGTAGCTCCGGAAGCTTGTGAGCAACTTGAGGTACTTCGAGTATTGAAAATGGTGCCCTCATTGTTCGTGGTTGTCCTTACCTTCAATGTGACTGTAAAATCTTCCACACCAAAATCCACGGCACTTGTTTTACTGATCACAACGAAATCATCAGCTCCATCAAAAGCAATCGCACCGTTGGGGATACCAAATTCATCATTACTGTACAACACACCACCATTCTCAATTCCATCATTAAAACCGATCAGATCGGATGCAGAACCATTAAATGGATAGTAGGCAGTCAAACTACTTTCAATAGGATCAATCAAATTGATACCAAAAGTGGCATATCCAAACTGTATAGGAGTACCAAAGTCTATTGACAAAACGTCCATCACAATTTCTGAAGTTTGATCATCACTGATCACAAACTCATAGGGAAGACTTGTTTGAACCTTATTAGCAAATTCAGATCCTGCTTGCGGCGTTAGATAAATGGTAGCTCCTGTTTCATCTAACACCAAAAACTCTTCGATGGAGTAGGTTCCTGTGTTCAATTCTATGAGAGGGGACAAATAGGCTCTCCCAACTTCCACCAAGGAAAAACTTTGACGGTCGAAAACGGTGATCCCTTCAGCATCTGACAAGGTCACGAGTATAGTTGCCGGGTTTGATGCAGTAACTCTGCCGCTGGTATTATCCACAGGGTGGATGCCAAACCTAAAGGTTCCCTCTTTGGAAATCTCCTCTTCGAGACATCCCTGCAGGGCCATAAATAACATGAATACGAAAGTGAATTTTGATACTTTTTTCATCGCTTTTCCGGCGATGATGAGACTTTTAGCAAGCAGAATCGACTCAATTTGACGAATCAGGTCATTTTAATTTTTAAAAAGGTGCTTTTCTGGACAGAACAAATCGCTTTCAACTTTGCCTCCAAATCGATCTGAAGGCAGCCTCCTGATCTTTAGGTAGTATAATTTCAAGTTCATGTCCGGGAGGCTTCATGATTAAACGTCTTTTCGTCCTCCCCGAAGCAGCTTCCTTTCCCTTTTTATCGATCTCTTTTACCTTATCAAGATTTACCATTCCGCTACGAGAAAACTTGTAAAAGTTAGCCGGCAAAATTCTAGCCATTCTGACAAGAGGATAACCTCTTATCTTGCTGATCTCTCCTTCTTCTTCAAGAAATATCTTTGAGTAATTTCCATCTGCTTTGATATAGAAAATATCGGAGGTTTTCAATTTGATGTCCTCCGTACTACTCGTAATTACAAGGTAGTCATCTGCAGTCGCATCGACCTTCTTTACATGTCTCGTTCGAAACCAGAAAAAGATTGAAATCAATAGCAGACTTGCCATTGCCCAAGGTTGCCAAAAGCCATTTTTCCTGATAAATGAAGCCCTGATGATTTCTTCGGATGTATGGATAATCGCTCGTTTGTCGGGATAAAATTTAAACATGTAAGGTTCGACCCTAACTTTTAATTGGAGAGATTTTGTAAATCCTTCACTGAATATCTCCAGCCCTTCGTAGCTATTGGCAATAAATTCATCGTAACCATCATGATCGATATCTACTGATTGCACGCCCTTAAATGAAATAGTCGTATTCTGCCTTACAACATCTATATCAGTCAAATCCGAATTCAATTTCCCAATCCAGGCTCCGGCGTGATTATAAACATATAACTGATCGTTTAAAGGCATCAACAGCAGATTACTGTTATTTACTTTGGTCCAGATGAACCTTCCCCGACCATCAACCAGAGAGATACTTGTATTAAGATCCTTGGAACCACCGTAATTATGCGTGAACGCCAGGTAATTTGAAGTATCTGTTTCCAGTGGGAAAGCAACTATGTTTGTACCTATTCCCCTAAATGGCACCGGAGGGAATAGATGATTCAATTCCAGATCAAAAATCCTCAGCCAGGCTGCACTATCCGTATAAGTAACATCAAAATGTATGTTTTCCGGAGCAAAAGCACGGGTCAACACCTCCGGAATGCCATCGCCTGTCAAATCAAAGAGGCCAGTACATTTCACAATTGAGCCTGGGTCACTGGTCTTGATTACTTCTCCTGAATTCAAATCAAAACGATACACAGCCCTGGGCGTTATCGGATACCCGGCGTTAATGGAAAAGAAAAAATAATTCTTATAAACGCCACCAAATTCATAACTGTATTCTTGACCATCGTGACCAGGAGGCATCACCTCGACAAAGTCCGACCTTATGATGCTATGTATACCTAATTGATTCAGATAAATCGAATCATTCCTATTGGTGAACAAAATCAAGGGTCCGCTTGTATTCGGGGCATAGGCTATATTTCTCCCTGCAAAACCACCGGTAAGCGCATATTGACCAAATTTCTTATTCCGATAATCGTGAATAACCGCTGTTAACCGCTTTGAAGCAATCTGGAATATGGAAATTGATTCCAACGCACCATCTCCATCTAAATCACAGCGAAACACTGTTTTCCCGTTGACTCTTGGCTCATAACTGACGTTTTCAAACCTAATTCTTTCATCCAGCAAAGTGTAAACTGTAAAACCAAGAGAAAGCAGCGCACCAATACCACTGATTGTTAAGTAAACTTTTAAGTTTCCCATTTCATCAAGTCATTGTATGCTAAATATAAGATTTTAATCAAATACACCATCTGCGAACTTTCTATCGTTGTGTTCCGGGAATAAACTCCTTTGCTGTACACTTCAGCCAATCGGTCAACATTTGATTGGATAAGCAACCTGAATGCACTAATATCGTTCAGCAATTCAAGCTGCTAAGGCGACAGGTTGATATGACATTAACAAATCCGGTATTTCTTTGGGGACTTTTAGCATTGGCAATCCCAATCATTGTTCATCTTTTTGCATTTCGCAGAACCAAAAAAGTCTACTTTTCCAACATTTCCCTGATCAATCAGGTGAAAGATGAAACAAAATCCAGAAGCCGATTACAGCACCTTTTGATCATGGCCTGTCGGCTGTTGTTTTTCTTATTTCTGGTTTTGGCTTTTTTACAACCTTCGTTTAATCAGGGCGAAGAGCTGTCTAGAAGATCCATTCTTTATGTAGATAACTCTTACAGCATGTCTGGCGAAGTGGGTCCGGGCATTTCCGGTCTGGATGAAGCGCTAAGTCTGATCAATGCGTATGTTAAACGCCAGCCAAGGGATCATGAATTTGTGGTGCTGACCAATGATTACGCCTCATTTGCCAGTCAATTTCAGTCGCAGGATGAAACGCTGGATTACCTGACAGAAGTCACCTTCAGCCCGAGATCACGCACTTTTACATCCGTGATGTCGCGGATCGCTAGTTATCAACAGCAGGATGCCAATATTTTTCTTTTCTCTGATTTCCAACAATCCACTCTCGGAACGCTCGCTACCAATGAAATACCCGCCGGAAAAATCTATGCCACGCTGATAGAAACAAACAGCTCCGGTAATGTGTATGTAGACACGACCTATCTACTCAATCCATTTGTAAATCTGGGCGAGAAGAATGAAGTCGCGTTTGAAGTCAGAAATGCAGGAGAAAGTGCTTACGATAATTTGACTTTGCGTCTATTGAATGAAAATAAACTGGTAGGTTCACAAACCGTGACCGTTCCCCCAGGTGGTAAATCAACGGTCAATTTTGAAGTAGATCAGTCTGCTTTGCAAAGCGAACGTCTGGTGCTGGCTTTTGAAGATTTTCCAGTGACTTTCGATAATGAATTTGCCTTGTCGGTAACTGCCTCTCCGAAAGTAAGCGTGATCGTGGTGACTGATAATGACCAATCTTACATGACCCGTGTCTATGGAAACGCTGAATTGTTTGACCTGACGATCTTTACGTCTGACAACATCGACTTCTCAAAATTTTCCGGTATCGACCTTTTGGTCATCGAAGGTATGGATGAAGTTCCCAGTTGGGTATTAGGCCAATTAGGACAAGTCGGTAATATGGTGTGGGTCCCCGCCACAAATGTTGACCCTTCCACCTTTTCAAGTGCTCTGGACACTAGAGTGGGTGTAGTGAATGATTCTATTCCACTTCCCACGGCACTTATGAATAAACAGAATCCGTTCTTTGAGGGCTTAATCGAACAAACGGCAAATAATATCGCATTGCCAAAAGTGAAACGTGTATTGAATCATCGCCCTACTGTGAATAGCCTGGTAGGTAATGAATTCGGTGGCCCCTTCATTACCTTGTTCCCCCGACAAAGTGATATTTACCTTTTCTCTGCGCCGCTGGACCTGCAATACACAGATCTTCCTGAGCATGCTTTGTTTGTACCCATTATGTATCGAATTGCGCAACTAAGTGCAAAAAGCGTGGGCGTATTGGCTCATTCTTTCGACGAATCGGTCGTTTCTATTCCCAGGCCTACTGAAACTCAAGGTGCAGTAAAAGTATTCGGTGAAAACAGTGAGTTTGTTCCTAACTACTACTTTGCAGGAAAGTCCCTGACTATGGAAATGCCACCGGATGCATTCGATAACGGTTTTTTCGAAGTGGTGCTGGAGTCAGACACCATTGCTACGCTTGCTTTCAACGCCTCTAAAAAAGAATCAGACCTGACGCCTTACTCATCAGCAGAAATCAGTTCACTATCTGATCAACTCCCCCAATTTGAATTGGTGGATTACGAAGACGCCACCCAATTAGCAGGGTTCTTCTCAGGATCAGAAGACCGTGAAGCGCTTTGGAAATATGCACTACTTTTGGCGCTGTTTTTCGGATTGGCGGAAGTAGTTCTGGTAAGATTTGCCCATCAGTCCCGTAATTGAAAATCGAATCATCCCTGAGCTGATCTGATATGCTTAGAAGATCCATCAAATACGCACTGATCTGTGGCGTTTTTACGATCGGTGCCTTTGCCGTGACCTACGCGCTGGATGGCAATCCATTCCTTGATTTTAGCCATTTACTATTCGACGTATTCATTTTCGCGCTTTTCACAGGATTTGCTTCCTATGAATATAAGCAGTATGAAAAGGAAGGCCTACTAAAGTTCTGGGAAGGCATGACCATGTCATTTCTGGTCTATATGCAGGCGACGGTAGTATTCGGTATCTTTCTGGCCCTTTATTTCATTCTTTCCGCAGATCCATTACTAGCTTATCAGGAAGCAGCCATGGCTTTCCTTGAAGCCGAAAAAGATACTTATTTGGAAAAATTCAGTGAAGATCGTTATCAGCAAGAATTGGCTGACATTCAAAATCTCACGTTGGGAGGGCTTTTTATCAATACGCTTTTTAAAAAAATCCTTAGTGGTTTCTTTGTAGCACCCGTAATCTCCATAATTTTAAAAAAGAATCCTAAATAACATCAACAATGGAAGAAGCAACCCAACCTTCAACTCGCTCAATAGGCGTAAAATACGGACTCATATCAGGTCTTATCGGAATTGTCTTATTTGTAGTTTACGATCTGGCTGGTGTTCCAAGTAGCAGTACCGTAAGATATCTGGGCATCATACCAGGAATCGTCATTCTGGTTTTGGCACACAAAGCGTTCAAAGATGAAGGCGATGGCTACATGTCTTTTGGGCAGGGTTTCGGTATTGGTTTTATGGCCGCCCTCGTTTCTTCACTGATGAATGCGGTGGTTATGTACGTCTATATGGCCTTCCTGAGCCCTGATTACATAGACAGGATCAAAGAAGAGAACATGAGAACCTGGGAAGAGCAAGGCATGACCGATGCTCAAATAGCGCAGGCTGAACAATTTTCAGAATTCATGATGAACCCAGGTGCGATCACTATTATGGCGGTCATTTTCAGCATGATCGCCGGTATCATCATGGCATTAATCGTCTCAGCGATCACAAAAAAGCAAGACCCTCAGGAGATCATATAAATTACAGCAGTGTCGGAAGATCGTTTGGACCTCAGCCTTATTATCCCAGTATACAATGAGGAAGAATCTCTTCCGAAATTGCACGATTGGCTCCATCGTGTATTGAACGAATCGAAACTGACTGCCGAAATCATTTTTATTGATGACGGCAGTTCAGATCGCTCCTGGCCAATTATTCAGGAGTTTTGCCATCAACATACTCAGGTAAAAGGCATTCGACTACAAGGCAATCAGGGGAAATCATTCGCCTTACAAGCTGGTTTTGATCAGGCACAGGGTGCGGTGGTCATTACGCTGGATGCAGACATGCAGGACAGTCCTGATGAAATTCCGGCATTGTATCGCATGATCAGGGAAGAGGCTTACGATCTGGTTTCCGGATGGAAAAAGAAGCGGTATGACCCGCTGGAAAAACGACTCCCATCCCGTTTTTTCAATGGGGTGACCCGTATGGTATCAGGCATCCACCTTCATGATTTCAATTGCGGCCTTAAAGCTTATCGCAAAGAAGTGGTCAAATCCATCAGGTTATACGGTGAAATGCATCGATACATACCACTGCTTGCCAAATGGAATGGTTTCGGGCGAATCGGAGAAAAAGTGGTGGAGCATCGGGCCCGTGAATTTGGTAAGACCAAATTTGGGTTTGAGCGATACCTGACAGGATTCCTTGACTTGCTATCTGTGGTTTTCGTAACCCGTTTCAAGAAACGTCCTATGCACTTTTTCGGGAGTCTGGGTTCCATTTCTATGTTCATCGGCCTTTCGATCACCATTTTTGTCATAGGTGACAAGATTTATCGTATTTACCAACATTTACCCGTTCGCGATGTAGTAGATCAGCCGCTGTTTTTCCTGGCACTAGTGGCGCTGATCGTAGGTGTACAACTATTTCTCGCGGGATTTCTCGCTGAGTTGATCTTAAGAATAGCTCCGGGCAAGAAAGAACAGATCGCGGAGAAACTCAACTGATCTATGTCAATGAAGCTTTCCGTCATCATTCCTGTCTATAACAGGCCTGACGAGCTGAATGAACTACTTGAAACGCTGGTCAACCAAACAAGGAAACCCGATGAAGTGATCGTGGTGGAAGATGGTTCTACCATTTCTTCGAAAGAGGTTGTTCAAACTTTTGAAAAGGATCTATCTATCCGATACCTGGAAAAAGAGAACGAAGGGCAGGGCTTTGCCCGAAATTTCGGTTATAAGCACGCTTCAGGCGATTTTTTCATTGTATTTGATTCCGACTGCCTGATCCCGCGGGACTACATGAAAATTGTGGAAGATTTTTTGTCGTCATCAGCAGTCGATGCGTATGGTGGACCCGATGCCGCTCACCCGGAATTCACATTCATCCAAAAAGCCATTAGTCACAGCATGACTTCTGTATTTACCACGGGGGGCATTCGTGGACGAAAAAAGCATGTCGGAGAATACCATCCACGCAGTTTCAATATGGGGATTTCAAGAAAGACTTTTGAAGCCACTCAAGGCTATATTATCCCTTTTATGGGCGAAGACCTGGAATTCAGTACCCGCATCATCAAACTAGGGTTCAAAACGGCCCTGATCCCTGAAGCCTTTGTTTATCACAAGCGTAGAACTGATCTAAGCAAATTCTATAAACAATTAAAATACTTTGGTCGTGCGCGGATCAACCTCACCCGTTTTCATCCCGAGCAAATCAAAATTATTCACTTGTTTCCACTGGTATTCAGTCTGGGATTACTTTCCAGTGTTCTTTTGAGCCTTCTTTTTCCTCCCTTAGGGATACCATTTCTATCCATTTATGGAATCTACTTCTGCCTGATCATGCTTGAAAGCTTGTTTGTAAATCGATCAGTTATTGTGGGCCTGATCACACCGGTAGCTGCTCTCCTGCAAATGTTTGGATATGGCTATGGGTTGGTTTACGAGTGGCTCAGGAAATTAAGAGGTATCAACCCCAATACGAAGTACATCGAATTGTATACCTAGGAATTAGTGTAAAGAGAATATTCTCTCTACACTAATATCAAACTCAATTAAAATTTCGCAAGATGCTCTTCAAATTCATCATAGCGTCGATCCAGTTTAGAGGACTCATTCCTTGCAGATAAATCGACAAATGCGAAACCATCCTCTTTCCTTTGATAAGCATACGGGTATTGATCATCCAATACAAGGTTTTGTGCTAAGGCAAATCCCTGATCCAGGATAACATTGGGTCGCTCCATGAATTGCTCACCCACAGATATCTTCATCACCTTCCGGTTTGACCCGATGAGCACAAACACCACATCTGCTCTGTCTGCATTCTCCTTCGAAAAGTCTATTGCTTTCGCGGTGCAATGACAATTACCTTCGACAGGAATAAACAAAACCAGATTGATCAAGGGGAAATCAGGAGCGTCGAATGCTGACAAGTATTCCCTCAATTGAACATTAGTTTCATTATCTTTTGTTGCACACCCGGAAAAGCTTAAAATGCAGCTAAAGATCAACAGGTTGAAAAACAGTGAACGACATAAAGTTTTCATCAAATTGTTTGTTTTGGTTTGCATTTGAAATACATAATCCTTGACTTGATATAAATATATCCCGATAGTAGTACTGATCTTCCGGCAATAACGTCTCACCTATTTTCTCAAGCTTATCATTCAAAATGATAATTGAAATCGATTTGTCATCGAAGCTTTTAGGGTTATCGTTACTAACAACCGCTATTCTATAGAACAATTTATTTTTCTCATCTCTAAGAATTTGCGAGTAATAGCTTGACCGAAGCAAATGCATATTCAGTTTGCTAAAATCGGGTTTTCTCGAAGTAAATGATGATACCTCAGGAAGGTAATCACTTCCGGCATAGAATGAATTCATTTCTTCCTCCTCGAATGCCGATGCCTGGTAAACGAAAGGATCAGCTCCAAAAGAATAGACAAATTGATCTCCATCATATAAGGTTCTCGAGTTTATTGTCCCAAGCAAACCCCAAACTCCGCCATGGTAAGATTCAGGATACCCATGAATAAGCTCCAAAGACCCACTTTCTAAATCCAGAATAAGATTTACCTTACCATTCCGAGCATAATTCGTGGACGAAAGAGATAAATCCGGAAAAGCCATCAATAACATTTTGTTATCCACTATCTCAGCCGGAAAAGGGGTAAATCCAATAGGCAGGGAGCTTTCGTATCCACGTCGACCATGCAAAAGATCATACTCCTCCTGCAACTCCCCTTTGCTATTGATCCGCTTCAAAAGGTACTTTTCAGAATCAATGACATAAATCGAATCCACGGACTTAACCATGAGCCCTCTGGGGTCTTTGATCAAATCTCTTCCTTCGGTCTTCAAAGGAATCACATGCGTAATCTTTTCTTGCTGTAAATCAAAAAGAATCACATTTCTCCTTAAGTCATTCTGAATGGCTAATACTTCTTTTCCAACCCCTAATTCAAATACTCTCAAGAAATTACTGCGATAATTAGTGTATTCATCAATGGGTATTTTCAAGGAATCATACGCTACCATTTGCCTGGAGTATGGAAATGGATTTTTTTGCTCGTTTACTATTTTGAATGCTGTCCCATCGGAACAGCTTATCAATAGGATCAGACCTATTAGATATAAGTAGTTTGTTATTTTGTTCATTAGCAAAAAGAAAGCCATCCAAAATGGATGACTTTTTTTGAATTGTTTAAAAAATTAAATTTCTATCAACCTCCGGATGGCAATGGCCCTCCATCGTCTCCTCCGCCACCGCCGGTATCGCAGTTAACTTCACAGAAGTATCCCGGATGCCAAAGGCAACCCCAATAGCCATAATAGCATTTGTCATCCCACCTTCTGCAGGCTTCAGCGTTTTGCGGAGTAAATGCAGATACAATTGCAAATACCAGCATAGTTGTGATTGCAAACTTTTTGATTTTTTCCATTGTATATTTTGTTTAAAATTGTTTCATGTAAATGTAATTAAAAGTGAACGTCAAAAAAACTAAGCCTAATTTTTTTCAATCCACACTAATAAATTCTGTTGCCGGATCACTTTGTATTATTATACTATTCTTCAGAACGTTAAATTTTCAAGCAATAATTGGCTTTATTTTACTTACAGGCATATTATTCCTCTACACCATTATTACTTCTCAATTCTTCAAACGTCGACTTATCGAATATGAATTAAGTCAAAATATAACGGGTTTAATTAATCATAAATTATCTGTTCCAACGTATTTGTACGGCCTCATTCTTATCATGATCATTGTGCTAAAAATACCATTGACTCCCTCGCAATTGGGACTCGTGAGTGTTATCGTTGTGGCTGCTATTGGGGTATTTTTCCTTCGGGAGCTTAAACGTGAGGGTTTCCATTACTACCGATCACTCACAAGCGCGTACATGCTTTTTACCGTACTCAATATTCTACCCGTTTTGGTCACCTCAAAGTTGATTTGGGATAGCAGTCCCTGTGTCAATAATGCTTGCTGAAGAGAGAGCCATGAATCGCTAAACACCGATTACATTCAAGTCAGCTATGCCTGAAATTTGAGTGTAAACTCCGTACCTACATTGAGTACGGACTTGGCACTTATATTACCACGATGGTTCCGCATGATCTGTTTGGAAAGGCTCAACCCAATACCAGAACCATTTTTCTTCGTGGTGAAAAACGGGATAAAGATCTTCTTCAGTGCTTCTTCTTCTATGCCAGGTCCATTATCAGTGATGTTAATGAAAATGGCATTGTCTTCTCCCCGATTGGCTTTTATTTTCAGTAATTTCTCCTCCTTACCATCTTCTTCATTTTCAGCAAGTGCCTGAATAGCATTTTTCACCAGATTAATGACCACTTGCTCAATCTGCTCCTTATCTACACTGAATAACAGGTCTTCCGGCTCAACACGATAATCCAATTGTATTTGTTGTTCCTTCATGTCATTTTTCAACAACGAAATGACATGTTTCAAAATATCACAAACCTTGTATTCTTCAATGGTAGGCAGTTTCACCCTGGTCATGTTCCTGAAATCACTGACAAATTTGATAAGGCTCTCACTTCGATTATGGATCGTCTGCAGGGCTAAGTGAAAGTCCTCTACCTCTTCATTAGAAATACGATTAACATCCCCTTCATTTTCAAGGAAACCGCTCAATTCATCTTCCACGGTAGCCGCTAATGAAGAAATGGGCGTTACGGAATTCATGATCTCATGCGTCAAAACACGAATGAGGTTTTGCCATGCTTCCATCTCCTTCTCTTCCAGCTCACTTTGGATGTTTTGCAAAGAAATAAGTTTGAATTCCTTACCTCTCAGGGAAAGTTCAATCACATAAATGGCCAGTTGAACTTCTTCTCCCTCTCGATTGATTTTGATAAGGTCTCTTCCCCCTGTCTTCATCGATTCCATGGCATCTACCAGAAGTGGAGACACGGTTCGAATCTGAGTGATGTTCTTGATCTGCTTGATCCCCAATAAAGTCCTGGCCGCCGTATTAATGATCTGAATCTCACCTGCCTTATCGATGGTAATGATCCCTATACCCACGTGCTGCACAATGGTCTTGAGATAAGTGTATTGTGCTTCTTTATCAGCTCGGATCTCTCTGAATTTTTTGATCACCGCATTGAATTCACGATACACCATGTCCATGCTGGATTTGGTCGCATGCTCCGGATAGGTTAGTGAAAAATCATCATAGTGAATGCTTTTCAAAAACGTCACCAACTCGCGATTGACTTTATTCAGAAACTGGAACAGGTAATAAACCTGCCCCACGATCAAAATCATAAATAGCCCCTGGGTAAACGTATAAGCATCAGCATTGACCAGATTCGTAAATACGAAAATGGTCCCGATCAGCAAGGCTACCCGGACGACTAATTGAACTTTGAAGTTCTTAAAGACCATACTTCTCAAGTCTACGATACAGTGATGCCCGTGTCAGCCCCAACTCTTTCGCGGCTTTCGAAATATTGCCGTTGTGCTTATTGATCACACGTTCAATCACCCCTTTTTCTACGTCATCCAGGTTGTAGCTATCGGGCTCGGCAGTTTGAATAGATTCCTGCTTTTGTGAGAGAAAGAAAAAATCTTCGGGATTCAACGTATCAGAATCTGACATGATGATGGCCCGCTCGATAGCATGCTGCAACTCCCGGATGTTGCCGGGCCAACTGTATTTCTGCAACTTTTTGACCGTCCCCGGTGCAATCTTAGAAATCGACTTGCGGTACTTGTTAGCATACTGCTTTGCAAAGTGATCCGTCAACAAAGGAATATCCTCAATACGTTGACGTAGTGGCGGCAATTGAATTTCAACGGTATTGATCCTATATAATAAATCCTGTCGGAAAGTATTTTCACCCACCATATCATACACTGGCATGTTGGTAGCGCAGATCAGGCGTATGTCGATTGGCATCACCTTATTAGAGCCAATCCGGGTTACCTCACGTTTTTGTATGGCCGTTAACAGTTTTGACTGTAGCGGTAAGCTCAGGTTGCCAATCTCATCGAGGAATAAACTACCCTTATTCGCAATTTCGAACCTTCCGGCGCGATCCTCTTTGGCATCTGTGAAAGCTCCTTTTTTGTGTCCGAACAACTCACTTTCAAAAAGCGTCTCAGTAATGGCACCCATGTCCACACCAATAAAAACACTGTCTTTTCGCAATGACTTTTGATGAATAGCGCGGGCAATTAACTCTTTCCCGGTTCCATTCTCTCCAAGAATGAGCACATTAGCGTCCGTAGAAGCCACTTTCTCGATGATTTTAAAGACTTCTTTCATGGCCTCGCTGTTGCCAATGATGTCTTTGAAGGCCTGGTTACTATCGTCCTGAAGCTGTTTTTTCGTTTGCTTCAATTGTGAAACTTCTTCATAAGACTTTTTCAATCTGGAAGCTGAAGACAGAGTAGCGATCAGTTTTTCATTTTGCCATGGCTTCAACACAAAGTCTGTAGCACCAGCCTTTAGTGCTTTGACGGCCATTTCCACATCACCAAAAGCAGTGATCAGGATTACCACCGCCTGGGGATCCTTATCGAGAATTTGCTCCAGCCAATAGAATCCTTCTTTACCACTGGTAATGTCCTTGCTGAAATTCATATCCAGCAAAATCAAATCATATGTATGATTATTGAGTAGGAATGGGATCTTCTTGGGATTCTTCTCTATCGTAACTTCCTTCGCATGCTTCTTTAAAAGCATTTTCGCTGCCAACAAGACATCTTCATCGTCATCGATGATCAGTATTTTACCTAATTCTTTTTCCACGGACGTTTGCATAAATATTCATAAGTCAGAAATTGTGCCACATGCACTCTGACCACTAGATGCCGGTAAATTACACAATTAGTGTCCATTTACGAACATGGAATCCTAAATAACTTGTCCATTAAAGAACACTTTTTATTACACAGCACATTGACCTGTTCAGATAGAATTCTACTTTGTTGATTCGAAAAGTAGTCGTCAAAAAGAACGATCTTCTCCTATTGACCAGAAATTGGAAGTCCCTCAATTTTTGACCAACTGTTCGGTCCCCAAAAATGCGACTGGTAAAAAAGAATAACGGAACATGAATAATGGTAAAAAAAAGCATCGTGATAACCGTGGGGTTTTACTCATTATCACGCTTCATTCCGCTCAAAACGCTGATCTAAAGTTCAATTAATGTGAAATAAGGGCCAAAAACAGGTTAATTGGTACGCTAACGTTTGTCCTTGATTTCGATGGGTCCTTATACGAAGGAACGCGCATTGGGTTGTTCTGTTCGAATAAGGCCACTTTTTATACGCCAGTGTACACTTTTTATTGGCACGCATTTTTCAACTCACTGAAAATCAAACTATTAGCCATTTTGGAACGACCTATGTAAATCGTAGGGCAGGTTAAAACTCAAATGAATTATGAAGAATAAAAGAAACTTGCTGGCCGTACTGGTCCTACTGTCAGCATTCGCCGTAAACGCTCACGTTTATGTCGGAAAAGATAAAGTACTCAACAAGGCTCGAAAAGCAGTAGCCAGCAATTTTGATAACAGCTGGAAAGTGTTTGCCCAATCTGCAAGCATGGTCATCGATCAGGACATTGCCCTGGAGGAAGCGAAGGAGTGGTTGGAAGCTTCAATGAAGATCCAGAAAACACCTTTCAATCTGGAAGTGATGGGTGATTATTACATCGCAACTGGTGACAAAAAAACTGCTATCAAATACTATTACGAAAGCCTCTTGTTGCTAAAAGAAAACACATTGGATCCTGATACGGGTGAATTACAGGCTAAAATCTGGAATGCTCGTTGAGGGGTTTTAAACTAAGTAGTAAAATTCTCTTTGAAAATGCCGTGGTTCAGCCACGGCATTTTTTTGATTAAAAGAAAGGGCCAACCGGCCCAATCAACCTAAATACATAATCGTCTATTTCGGATCAAGCAAATTAGTCTGGGGGCCATCCACAAAATTTGCTATTTGTCAGTTGGGTCCTTTTGACCGTGAATTACTTCGTAACCCATCAACTTTATTAACTGGGGACCATTGGAATAATATCATTACTCTACAGGTTTTCTGATCGATCTTATTTCCTGGACCAGGTACAATCCTCCACTTAAAGCACCATAAGAAAGAACCAGCAAAAGCATGATCAATGCAGGAACAGAAACATTACTTTGTTGTTGCCGAATTTTGACTTCATGATTTCCTTTCGGGAGTGCAGATGATGCGGTTATATCTTGTGTTTGTTCCAAATAGGAACTTTCCAAACTGACTTTCGGGCTTGCATGTGAGGTGTTGCAACTGGTTATAAAAATGATGATAAGCATCAAAACACCAAAAAATAGTTCGGAAGACTTAACTTGAGCAGATTGCTGAGAGGGTTGGTGAGCTTTCATATCAGGTACGTTTCCATTAATTCGGAGTTTCCCTGGAAAATGGTTGCCACCTTACGAAAAAAATTTACGATTCAGGTTGTGATTGAGGTAAAGAAATGAAAAAGGTAGTTCCCTCACCTTTTTTGGTTTCCACTACGATCTCTCCTTCATGTTCTTCGACGATTCCTTTAGAGATCGACAGCCCCAAACCAGTACCCGTTCCTACTTCCTTAGTCGTATAAAAGGGATCAAAAATTTTCGGAAGTATCTTTTCAGGGATTCCTGGTCCATTGTCAGCAATACTCACCAGTACTTTCTGATCCGTTTTCCTTAGATACGTTCGAACGGTAATGATGCCTTTCTGGCCCTCTTCTATGGATTGTATGGCATTAGAAACCACATTGATGATCACCTGACTTACTTTGCCGGGATTCCCTTTTACTTTTGGGATACGTCCCAATTCCTTGGAAACCTCGACTTTCCCTACAATCAGGTGATTCAGCAAGGTCAACGCAGAATCTACGGATTGATTGAGATCAAAAGCAGTTTTAACAGAGTTTCCGGCAGATGAATAGATACGCAAGCTTTTGACGATTTCAGAAGTTCGACGCACCCCATGCCTTAATCCATCTAATAGCTGGGCGAGCTCATCTTTGATAATTGAATATTCTATTTGCTGTTTGTATTTTTCACTCGCCGTAAGCATTCCATCAATCAGCTCCCCGGGATCCTGACCTTCGCTATCCTTCAGATAATTCCGTAACTGTTCTTCCTGATCCTCTCGAATAGATTCGAGTTTAAACAAATCGCCAATGATCTTTCGAATGAGAATGGCGTTACCTTGTACATAATTGACCGGATTATTGATTTCGTGAGCTAAACCCGCCGTGAGCTCACCTAATGAGGCAAACTTCTCCACCTCCACCAATTTCTTGGTTGCCTCACCAAGTTCGTTTAAGCTATGCTTCAACGATTGATTATTGGCATTGGCGATTGCTCTGAAAATATAAACGAAAAAGAAAATGACAATTGCTGAATAGGCGTGATTGTAGAAGTTAAAAGCCAGCAACATGTCTTCTTCTATCAAATTTATGGGATCCAGAAAATACAAATCTGAAATTCCTATGCCGAACAACAGCAACAAGCTGATTGCGAAAAAAACGAAGATGCGTTTTTGGTACGTGAAGAAAAAGCTAAAAAGTGCAGCAACGATCAAATGTGGTGCGGCGGAAGACGAAATGCCTCCCGTAAGTGCAATGTGAATAAAAAAGCTCAGGTAACCCAGTCCTACAGCGAAGACAAAAAAGTGTTTTTTTGCCCTGGTCCACAATACCAAACCATGGACCACCACATAGGCGACAACAATACTCAGACAGATGTAAAATAATGTGCCTCCCGGATCAAAAATGACGTAAAACAAAAAAAAGTAACACGCGGAAACCAATGAGCCTATGGTAAACCAGCTGTACAACTGTGCCTTTTTTCTTGGTTTGCTTAAGAACGACTTTCCTCGGCTTTGAATGGCCATTTCTTGTATGGGACGGTGTTTCAGAAATACCTGTTAAAGATATCGCGATATCACATGAAACACGCTTGATCTCTATTGAATGCGTATGATCGCGAACTGAACATGCGATTTTACTATTTTTTCGTGATTAAAAAAAAGTGAGTTCCAAACTAGATTAGATTTGCGTCCGAATCAATATAACATATGGAGTTTAGCGACGTAGCATCAGTCTCAGGCAAGGGAGGTTTATTCAAGGTTCTTACACCGACCCGAACAGGGGTCATTCTTGAATCTTTGGACGGATCCAAAAAGAAACTAGTAGCTGGAATGCAGACAAAAGTTTCTGTACTATCCGACATTTCAATTTATACAACGGACGGTGAAGGAGCCGTACCACTAAAGGATGTCATGGTGAAGATCCATGAAGAATTTGGTGGCGACACGGGATTATCCGGAACCAGTGATCCCGAAGAATTGAAATCTTTCCTGAAACACGTGCTACCTAACTATGATGAGGACCGGGTTTACGTTTCTGACATTAAGAAACTTGTCAACTGGTACAATCATCTGGCAGCAGACTTTCCGGAAGTATTTGCTCCTGATTCAGAAGAAGAAAGTAAAGAAGAGAGTAACTCTGAGGAGAAAGAAAGCGAGGATTAACCTTCGTATTTCTTTTTCACCGCCTTAGGCACCTTACAATCTTCAGTTCTCCGGGTATCGACAAGATGGAATATTTTCCATCCTTCATCGGTGAGCATCAGGTGAAAGGCATCTACACCGCAATGGTGGAAAGAATTGCCAAGATAAAAGGCATAATCAACCCATACAGAAGCAAGCGCTCCATCAATCTCGACTCGCTCGTTCCAGATAGGCTCATTGTAGGCTTGATCTTTTGGAGCACTTACCGCTGTGGCAAATTTTTCCACCGATCCCTGGCGCTTGAATACTTTGCCCTCTTTGTCATAGGCGACCGTAAACATGGAGGCATCTTCGGTAAAAGCCGCCTTGACCATATCACCATTATTGGTGGCCATACCATCGAATACAGATTGAACGACCTGCATGATTTCGTCCTCCTGTGCCTGAGCGGAAAGAACAGTGATCATGATTAAAAGGGATAGCTTGTACCGGAAGAACTTCATAATTTGCGATTAATGGACAAGGAAACAGGTTTAACTACCCTTCAACTTATTCAATCAGCGTTACCAACTCAAAGCGAATTTGATGAGCGCCATGAATTTAGTTTCGATCGGCTGTTGGACTGGCTCACGATCCAGGTCGACTATCTCATCGATCATGATTACAAACATTTGGTTGAAGCTTTATATCGCATCGACGTTCCTGAGTCCACGGTTACAGAAATACTTGGAGGAAATGTAGCTAACGTTTCGAGAAGCCTGGCTCAGGCAATCCTTGAACGTCAAATAAAAAAGGCCATTACCCGGGTGAAATACAGGGATTGGTAAAAGGGATCTTTCACAGTTTCGCGGAATTCCTTTAAATTATGCCTTTCGGATATGATCACGACCATCATCCTTGTGGTATTAGGGCTGTATGTAGCCGCCAACTTTGTCATCTATTTCTGGCAGGAGAAATTCCTTTTTAAGCCCGAAAAACTTCCCGCAGATTTCGAATTCAAGTATGGTGATATTGAATTCATGGAATACAACCTCGAGCCCGTTCCCGGTGTAAACATCAACGGTATCCATTTTTGTCAGAATGACCCAAAAGGAGTGGTACTTTACCTCAAGGGGAACAGCCGATCTATTAAAGGGTGGGGTCGATTTGCGGTGGACTTTACCCGATTGGGTTATGATGTGATCATGATCGATTATCGTGGCTTTGGTAAAAGTACGGGCAAGCGAACGGAAGAAGGCATCAAGCGAGACTTGCAATACATCTATGATGAGATGAAAAAGCAAGTCAAGGAAAAGTACATCATCATCTACGGACGCTCCCTCGGTTCCGGCTTTGCCGCAAAACTGGCCTCAACCAATAATCCACGAATGCTTATCCTGGAATCTCCGTACTATAGCGTGCGGCACGTTGCAAAACGATATACACCATTCCTTCCACTTTCTCTGATCCTGAGATTCCCTATAAGGACTTACAAATGGCTCAAGCATGTTCAGTGCCCAATTAAGATCCTACACGGCACAAATGACAAGCTGATTCCTTATAAAACAGCTGTAAAACTTTCTAAGATCAATCCGGAAAAGACCCGGCTTTACTCCGTGATTGGAGCGGGGCACAATAACCTCTACACCAAAGAAGAATATCACCGAATGTTGGACGAAATCCTTAATTCTAAACTCCCCGAAGCCATTAGTCCTAGGGAAACCAGCATCAGTTTTACCAGAAAGAAAAAACGCAAAAAGGTCAAACTTTGAGCATCATCAAAATTACTATTGGCACAATCGTAACGCTTTATGTGTTACTGGTCCTGGCACTGTATTTCTTTCAGGAGAATTTCATCTTTCTTGGTGAGCCCCTCACTCCTGACCATCGATACGCTTTCGATACTCCGTTTGAGGAAAGGAACTTCCAAATGTCAGATGGTGCTCTCATCAATGCATTGCACTTTAAGGCCGCTTCGGCGAAAGGCATTATCTTCTATCACCATGGCAACGCCGGTAACCTGGACCGCTGGGGCGGAATTGCCGAGTACTTTGTTCAATTCGGATACGATGTATTGATCTACGACTACCGGGGCTATGGAAAAAGTACAGGGTCGAGGAACGAAAAGACGCTGCATGAAGATGCTCAACACATATACAAAAGGCTAAAGCAAGAATGGTCAGAGGATCAGATCATCATTTATGGGCGTTCTTTGGGATCAGGCTTAGCCTGTCAATTAGCAGCAAACAACAAAGCTAAAATGCTCATCCTGGAAACTCCATTTTATAGTCTGCAGAGCATGGCCAGTTGGCGTTTTCCTTTTCTTCCAACCAGACTTCTGGTCAGGTATGAAATGCTCAACTGGAAAAAGCTGCAGGAAGCAGAAATGCCCATCCATATCTTCCATGGAACGGAAGATGGCGTCGTACCCTACTGGTCAGGGGAAAAATTGTACGAATCGGTTAAAGACAAAGCCACCCTTACCACCATTAAAGGGGCACAACACAATAATCTGATTGAATTTGAGGCGTTTAGAGAGGGTGTAACAGAATTATTAAAGGAACCGGTTGTCAACTCAAAATAAAGTCAGTTTCTTCGGCAACACCACAAAAACCCCTGTATTGAATCTCACCGTAGGTGAAAGCTGAGTATCCGTAACTCTCGCAAAAACCGGTAGCTCGACGTTGAATTGATAAGATAATTTGGGATTTATGGCATAGGATAAACCCGGATTCACAAAAACAAAATCACCTCCGGAAGCCGGAAATTCGGCATCATTAAAGAAGTCCCGACCCGCTCTTCGATAGCGAACTTTCAATGAGGGATCAATGATCACTGAACCCAAAATGAATCGATCAGCCAGCGCTACAATGAATTGGGTCTCATCGCCAAATGTATAGGTAGAGCTGGAGACACCATTGTCAAAGTAATTGTTGTTGGTACCTGTAAATCGATGGATACCAGTTGCTGACAAGGTCAAGGTTGGGCGAAACGAAAGCTGAGTGGTATAACTGCCGTAAACCACCTGATCCCAGGCACCACTTCCGGGTTGTAAGTCGGCATTGAGAAATGTCCCGTTGGAACGAACACGATCCGAAGCGCCAATTGGGAGTTTCGCTCCTATTCCAGCAGTGAATTTGGGTGTTACCTTATATTTAACCAATAGCACACCATCCCCTATGCCCTGGGTGTAAACAAAATCTTCAGAAAAGCCACGTTGATTGATGGTTCGCTCCTGACGGACAAAAGACAGAAAAAGATCCACGGACCATTTGTTACTAATGGTATAACCAGCTTCAATTAAGGCCGCATGTGTTTCCCTTCTACGGGATTGGTCATCCAATGTCTCCGTACCGGCCTTTAGGGTTTCCAGAACATTCAGGTCATAATTCACGGTGAATTGCCAGGTACCTTTCTCCGAAGAAGGCAATCCAATGTTCCCGGACATAGGCACGCCGCCGGAGCAGCATTGACCATTAACGTGCAAAGTGATTAGGATTAATAGGAGGAATACAGCTACTTTCTTCATCAATAAGTGATACATCAATAAGTATGCATTCGGTTTATCCTAATTGTCGAGAATTAACCTTTTGTCATTCAGCCAACATTGATTTACTCTTCTTTTTTGGGCAGGCGATTACTCTTCTTCAGGGCCTCGTTAATGATCCATTCGATTTGCCCGTTAGTACTACGGAACTCATCAGCAGCCCATTTTTCCAGAGCGGCCATGGTTTTCTCATCTATTCTTAATGCGAAAGGTTTCTTTTTCGCCATCTACTCAATTCTTCATCAGTCTTTAATAAAGGGAACCTGAATTGATCACCGGAGACACATCTTTGTCCGCACATAAAACAACCATCAGGTTACTTACCATCGTTGCTTTTCGCTCCTCATCCAAAGTCACCACTTCTTTCTTGGCAATCTCTTCGAGGGCCATTTCCACCATTCCTACAGCTCCTTCAACAATCTTATGCCGGGCAGATACAATTGCACTTGCCTGCTGCCTTCTCAACATTGCGCTTGCAATTTCCTCGGCATAGGCCAAATATCCAATTCGCGCTTCCAGGATTTCTATACCGGCAATTTGAAGTCGTTCCTCGAGTTCTTTTTCAAGTTTGTGGTTTACTTCCGCCAAACCCGATCGTAGCGTTACCACATTTTCATGGTCCTCAAAATTATCATAAGGATAAGTACCGGCCAGTTTCCGCACTGCCGCATCTGTTTGTACTTTCACAAAGTTCTCATAATCATCTACTTCAAACGCCGCGGCATAGGTATTCTTTACCCGCCATACTAATATCACCGAGATCAATATCGGATTACCAATCAGATCGTTCACTTTTAAACGCTCACTATCAAAATTCCTGGCCCTCAAAGAGACCTTTTTCTTAGCATAAAGAGGGTTTACCCAGAAGAAGCCATTGTTTCTTACCGTACCTACATACTTCCCAAGTAAAGTGAGCACTCTGGATCCATTTGGATTGACTGTGAAAAAACCAGGAATGGAGAGGAGTGCTAAAAAAGCTGGAAAAAATGCCACAGCCGAATCCATGGCGGCCAATGCGAAGGCAAATAAGACCAATAAAAAGTCTATTACGAGTACCACGTAACCAGAAACAGCGTTGTGGGTTTTCTCAAGATATCTGGAGTTGTTTTTCATGACTTTATAATGATATTAAATTGATATCATTTCAATACGAATATTTTTACTCAGGGTTTCAACATCCGATTTTGCCATAAACAAAAAAGAAGCTGTCTCATTACGAAACAGCTTCTATTTGACCTTGTGCTGTGTTTTTGTATTTCCTAGAAGATCACGCCAAAGGTGAAGGCATTGAGTTTCGGGTCTCTGCTATCCGAAAAAACCTCATTAAGATCATAGTTGATGAAGGCATCAAAGGCTTTGTATCCAAATTGCGCTCTCACCCCGTACCTTAAGTTTGTGAGGAAGAAATCATCGCGTTCCACGTCTTTTTCTTTATCCCCATTATCATCGAAGACAAACTTGGCAGAACCTCCGAGACGATATCCTACATACCCTCCTACACCGATCCTTACGGCTCTTCTATGGTACCTCGGACCTCCGTCATCATCCCCAAACACCAGTGTAGGAACCATCGTGAAATTCAAATGAGACATTCTGAGTTTACTCCTCACTGCATTGATCTCAGGATCAACCGTATAGAACTCTACAGCATCGTTGGCTTTTCTCACACGCACATCAGAATCTTCGAAGCGAAATTGTGAGGTGCTTATCCCAAATCCCCACTGTAGTAAAAGAGGTCCTCCAATGTAGGTTCGATAGTTACTATTGAGTGCCAGGTACCAGGAGCCCCATGGTTGCACGGCGTACAATTCATCCTGATCATTAGGGAAGTTACCGTCTTCTAACCAGTTGTTGGTGCCTAATTCTACATTCCAGACATTCCGCGTCCTTCTGTAGTATCGTCTACGTCTTCTTTCTCGTTCACGGTCGCGATCATCTCTATCCCAGTCTCTGTCCCTCGTTCTTTCATCATACCTGCGCTCATCACGGTAGACAATTTTAGCTTCTCGCTTGTACTTATCTCCGTTTTCGTCCGTCAACTCTATATAATTCGTTCCTGAAGTACCGACAGATTTGTTAAGATCTTCTATCATTTTATTGAAATCGTAATCCTCCAGGGCTTTCAGATCCGCTTTGGTTTCTGTGTAGATCACGATCTTACTTCCACCCTCCAGTTCGATGATCACTGTATCAGCGCTTATGGAATTTGACCCTGCCATTGCAAATAGTGGTATGAATAAACAGGCTGTAAGTATTGCTTTCATTAAAGTTTTCATTTCGTTTTTGCTTTTGAATTTTGACCTTGCTGCCTTTCGGCAAATTGTTACCCGAATTGTTGTTAATCGCCTCTATTGCCTCTGAAGAGGTCGTCCTTTGCTGTTCGAATATCAGCAAGTAACTCATCCGGATTGAGTTTTTGCTGGGCTCGGGCAATGAACTGACCAAAGCTTTTCTTAGTTTTCTCAGGCTCTGACGCACTGGCGTAGTACCTGATTGTAATTCTGGTTTCTTCTTGTGGAGCATTGTACAAAGCAGGCTTGGCTGGCATTTCAATCTCCCACGTCAAGCTAATGCTTTGCAACTCAAGATATGGACGAGCCTCGCTCGCTAAAACATGAGTGTACGCTGAACCAGGTTGCTCTTCTTTCACAGGAATAACAACTACAGTTATCGGCTCAGATACATCAGCCTGATCTAACGCAACCGCAGCTTCAGGAAGCTTCCATTCGAATGCCTCCGCTGTTGGTTGAGGATAATCTGTCACTCCTGCAAGGAATTCAGTTGACTTATGCTCCCAATTAAAAAGTACCAATACGGATGAAATCAATACCACAAATACTGCAGCTACTTTCCAAACCACTGGCCAAACGGGTGTTTTTGCACCAACCTGACCCTGAATGGCATCCCATGCAGCAGCACTGGGTTTTAATTCGTATTTGTCAGCTCCTTCGCGGAACAGCCGATCCATGTTCTTATTGTTCATGGCTCAATATTTTTCGATTTACTTCTTGCTCCATTTTTGCCAGCTTTTGTTGCAGTAATTTTCTGGCCCTGCTCAATTGCGATTTCGAGGTATTTTCACTGATATCTAGCTTTTCAGCTATCTCAGCATGGTTGTACCCTTCTATCGCGTACAAGTTGAAGACCGTTTTGTAACCTACCGGAAGGTCCTGAATGAGTTTGATGATATCCTCCACGTTCAGAAACTGATCCAAGGTATCGTAATCCAAATCGCCTTCTACTTCATTGATCTCAACTTCGACGGACATAGCCTGATGTTTTCTTATGTACATCAGTGACTCATTCACCATGATCCTTCGGATCCAGCCTTCGAAACTTCCATCGCCGCTAAACTGGTCGATCTTTTCGAAGACTTTCACAAAACCACCTATCATCACATGCTCTGCTTCCTCTCGGTCGCTCACATAGCGAGCACATACACCCAGCATCTTCGCTGCACAGCGATCGTAAAGCGCCTTCTGCGCCCTGGCCTTTCCGGCTCGGCAGCCTCGATAGATTTCATCGAGTGTTGGTGACTTCTGGATGGTAAGCATTTTGTTGATCTTCATAGGGAAGATGTCAGCGTCGCACGAATGGTTGCATGCGTCTGAATATTTTTTTAAAAATAATACAGCGCTTACGCAATTATTTATTCTAGATGGCGCTTAGGCCATTTTCATGCCAATACGGAACGCCTTTTAAAAGGCAGAACTGAATTATATTGCATGGTCTAGCCTAGTCAAATCATGAAAGCCAACCTACTTTGTCCGAAATGTCAAACTGAAGGTCAGGGAAATTTCTGCTCCAACTGCGGAACTGCCTATCAGGTAGACAAATCTGAATTCTACGCCTTATTACAATCCAAATTCAAAGACCGGGCCTTTGTAGGATTGGACGATCCCGAAAAAATCGCACTGGACCCTCGGCTGGTAAGTGTTTCAGAAAGATTTGGTGAAAGCTTTAAACGGTATAAAGGAGTTTATGGACGGTGCTCCAATTATTTCGTCATGTCTATTACTAAACTGGTAATCTTCATCAAGGCGGATGGTTATTCCTATGATCAATTGCATGAATTGGTAGACAACATGAGTCATGAATTCGATCAACTCGGAGGTGAACTGGGATTTAATGACAACCACAACCTCAGAATTGCTTTCTATTTCATCTTTGAAGAACCGGTGGATAATGAGCTTTTTGAACAGATATTCAGACTCAACAACAATGCAAGAAATCCATTTAGGAAAAAATCAAAAAAGCGATTCCGAACACTGGACAAAAAGCGACCTTTCGTTTTCTTCACCTCTTTTGGCATTGATATGGATCAACTTCGGGTGTCCGGATACTCCATCGACGTTTCAAAAAGTGAAATTCGTGAGTTGATCACACAGGTCACAGGTAAAGAAGTCGATAAAAATAAGGGTGAACACTGGCACGACAAGCTTTTTAGCAAAGCTCTGGATCAACTTCCCGATAAGTCTTTTGTTCAGGAGCAATTGAAAATGATCTTCAGCCCTACCCTTTTGGCTTTTCTAATTAAGAAAGATAGGATCACCACCTTGAAGTTCGTCACCTTTTTTGGTGCCTTTGCTGCGGCCAGTCAGGTATTGAATGATTGGGTTCCTGAAAGGGCGCAATCGTTAGCCCGCATCCTCAGTTTGACCGAATACGACATTCTTAATGTACTGATTGCCTTTGTTCCCATGTTTGTGTTGTCCCTGTTGATTCACGGCGCTTTCAAAATGAGCAAGGGACAGGGAGGCTTTAAAGAATCGATGACGGCTACTTTTATGAGTTCCGTCATCTTCATTGTATTGATTCAATTGGTTACGATCATATATGAAAACGACTCACGCACGGTCGGGACCAGTGTCATACAGACCGCCATGACCACCGCTTTGATATTTTCATTATTCTACCTGGGATCTTTGTATCGACGAATCCATTTGGTTTCTATGACCAGATCGGTAATCATTACCACGGTTTTTTTCGCCCTGGCCAGTGTCATCGGATCTTTTATTAAGCTTGATAAACTGGAAGATGAGATAGATACAGTGGAGCAAGTCTATGATAAATTGGGTGGTGACGAGTTGTTAGAAAAAGGAGAGGAAAATTGAGCATACTGTAAATCAAGACTTGTTTCATCAACTAAATTCCTTATGCTGGAATTGATCCAGCTACCAAAGCTTTCCAGGGTTCTCAGGCTAAAACCGTAAAGAAGAACTACTCGAAGATATGCTAGACCCACTTCTCATAATAGCGTCTTCCACGTTTGTATACACGCCGATTATCCCAAATGTCCTGGGCTTTCATGCGTTCATATTTATTGCGCTCCCTTGAAGTCATGGTAGGGAACAAATTGAGCCTGGTTCGCTTCTCAATATCATTGATGGTTGTAATATGTGACTTTGCCACATTTGCATCCCTGGACACTGACTGGGGAATTTTGAGCGCAATAACGCTCACATTACTCATTTTGTCATGCGGATAATTCAAAGGATCCACCATCAGGCAGAAAAAGGCCTCCGGAATGTCCACAAAGACATTTTCTCGCCTTTTAATTCTTTCCGGATTGTTGCCAAAAATCGGTCCTGTTAGTACCCATATATGTTCCCACTCCTGAGCATAGTCTGTCGCAATTTTTCCCTCAAGCCTTTTCCACAGCCCCTGATTCAGATCCGCCTTTTGTGGAGAAATGTTTGACATGAAAAAGGTCTCCATTTGAGCGAGTCGGCCAAACTGTGTATTGATGGCAAAATTGGGTACCATGTGCCCCCGATCATACCCTCCACCAAAAGGTTCATACCCAATCTGATTGTTTACCGGCAGTCGGTAATCATCGTAGAAAAGATGTGGTCGGGCGTAATTTAAATCCTTCACCGCCTTAGCAACCCGATAAGCAGTCCAAACCGGTTGATTTCGACTCGGTGAAAAACCTACTACATATCCATGATTTATCAGTATGTGGACCTCCCGCTCAGGGTCAAGATTCCTGGGCCTCCCTTTGTAGACGAAAAGGTCAATCAAATGTTGAAGGGATTCAGAGTTTCTGTTGATGACGGAATTATCGTAATTGTTAGACTCTCGAGACATACGTATGGTAGTTTGGGATGAGAAACGGTTGATCTAAAGATACTTTATATAGCTATCATTAGCAACGGATTAAATGCATCAAATGGCAAAAACCCAGAATTCCAGAAACGAAAAAAAGGTCGCGTTGCAGCAACCTTTTTCCTTAGTTGTGTTTAGGAGCAATCTTAAGCTTCGGTAGGTTTTTTGTCCATCATAAGCAGTTCGCTAAGGACGATTTCCGTGACGTATCTTTTCTCGCCTTCTTTTTCATAAGCCCGGTTAACCAACTTCCCTTGTAAGGCAATCTCACTTCCTTTGTGCAGGTAGTTTTCAACGAGATCACATTTCTTTCCCCATACGACGATATTGTGCCACTGTGTATCAGAAATGCGTTCGCCATGATTATTATAATAAGTCTCGTTGGTGGCAAGCGGAAAGGTCGCGACGGTCTTACCCGAATCAAAAGTCTTTACTTGTGGGTCGTTTCCTAATCTACCAATTAATTGTACGTGATTTTTTAAAGTGTTCATGTGTGTAAATGTTAAAATTGAACTTTGTTTTAAGTGTCTGATCGGTAGATGATCAAATCGTTGAAGCAAAGTTGTGGCGAGCACCAGGCTGGACTCGGTTTATAAACATTTGTAGTCGTTTGTTATCCGTTTGTAGTCGTTTGCAATTGTTTTTATTGCTATTAATCAATTAGTTACATAGATTCGCTTTAAGCAAAAAAGACAAAGATTTATCCGATCAACAAACGACTAACAACCAGTAAATATGAGTGAAAGAGTATGTGAAGAGTGTGGCAGACCGGTATTTGGGAGAGCTGACAAGAAGTTTTGTTCAGATGCCTGTAGAAATGCCTTCAATAACAAACAAAATTCAGATGCTGTCAATCTGGTACGAAAGATCAATGGAACACTAAGAAAAAACCGCAGGATACTTTCGGAAATGAATCCTGAAGGCAAAAAGAAAACGCATCGGGAGGAAATGTTAAAACGTGGTTTTGACTTTCAATATTTCACTCATGTGTACAGCACGAAAGCGGGGGATGAGTATCACTTTTGTTATGAACATGGCTATCTGGAATTGGATAATGGGTTCATCCTTCTGGTAAAAAGAGAAGAACGATAGTCACTTTCTACAAAACAAACGGTACTTTTGAACGAATCACTGAGTCCCATTCTGGTATGAAAACCGGTCCTGTTACCTTAAAAGATATTGCAAATGAACTAGGTGTGTCCATGGGAACTGTCTCTCGGGCACTAAAAGACTATCCTGGAATAAGCGATAAAACGAAGAAGGCGGTCAAGGACCTGGCGAAGAAACTGAAGTATCGCCCCAATCCGATCGCATTGAATTTGAAAAATCAGCGATCAAAAATTATCGGGGTGGTTTGTCCTAAGCTATTTCATACCTTTTTCAGTGAAGTAGTGAGCGGGATCATGGATATGGCAGATCAGCATGGCTATACGGTAATGCTGGTGCAAACCAATGAATCGTATCGAAAGGAAGTAAAAGAGACCAAGGTTCTTCTGCAAAGCCCGTTGGAAGGATTACTGATCTCCTCCACCTTTGAAACCACCAACTACCGACACATTGAACAGTTTCTCGATTACGGCATTCCAGTGGTTCAGTTTGATCGGATTTCTGATGCTATTCAGACATCAAAGATCTCTGTGGATGACTATGATGGAGCTTACAGCGCCACACAGCATTTAATTGATCAGGGTTGTAAAAACATTGCATTAACAAGGGGGAAGATGATCCCATTGATCAAACAACGAGTTGAAGGATTCACAGACGCATTAAAAGCCAATGGCCTTGAATTTCAGGAAAACCTGGTGATCGAGACCAAAACTTCCGACATAGAAGAAGGTATGGAGTTAGCCTCCAGAGTACTGGAACTCAAACCTAAGGTAGATGCCGTGTTTTGCCTGGCGGATGTAACAGCTCTCGGACTGATCCAGGGGCTCAAAAAGCAAAAGGTGAATATTCCCGATGATATCGCCATCGTAGCTTTTAACGACTCTACCATGTCCAGATTAATAGAACCGTCATTGAGTGCCATTTCACAACCTGCCTACGAAATGGGAAAGAAAGCTTGTGATCGTTTGCTCAATGAAATTGAGATCGTCAAAAATGATGATGAGCCCATCTATAATGCGGAGATCCTCAAGACAAAACTTGTTGTACGCAAGTCTTCTATGAAAAAGAAGTAACCTACGTTACTGCTGAGCTTTATTCAGTTCCCAGTTGTATTCTGCAAAAACAATTGGTGTACCATCCGCGACGGGAGTATCACGAAAATCATTGATCCATGAAAGCAAAGGTTTACTTGCTTCAAAATCAGAACGATACCAATCCATTACCTTGAAGAGTTGCAGCTGTCCATTCCTGGGATCCGCATATTCCTCGATGTTGAGCATGACCCTGGCGCGCATGTCCAATTGTTCATCCAGTTTATCCGGAACGAATGCCTGATTATACAACAGCGGACAACTTTGAGCACCGCAAACCAGTGCAAAATGGTATCTGGGATCTTTCTTTATCTCAAACAAACCATTGAATTCCAACTGGTCCAGCGTCATATAACTCCCTGCAATCCTAAATTTCCTCCCTTTGAAAAATCCAGGAATGTCCATCACAGATTGGATGGTGGGGTAATTTTCGACGATTTGATAGATCGTAAGGAGATTATAAGCGTTGATATAAAAGGCTGCTTTAAAATCGTCTGATTTTCCTTGCAATGACTGCTCACCAATCCGGGTTACCAGAATTTCAATCAAATCTCTATTATACTGGATTTGATCATACTTTACTTTTCCCAGATGCGAATAAAGGTTATAAAAAGTATTGAAGTCCTTGAAAATTCCTTCCTGAGCTTTCAGTGGTTGGGATAGGAAAAACAGGCCAAGGACAATCAAGTGCAGATTGATTTTCATGGTGGCAGTGTTTAAAAATTCCTTTCCAAACTGGCTCCTTAATGCTGCACTAATCTATTTTATTAATCCATAGGTATCAATTCTTCAGTAGTGAATAGGAATTATTGTTAAGGCAAAGACATATTACTCGTACCTCAATGAATTGACTGGGTTCAGTTTAATGAACTTCAACATACGAGACAGAATAGTCGCCATGGCAATGATCACTACGACAGCCAATGGAAGCCAAAACAACCAGGATCCCAGGTCGATCCTGAAGTGATACTGCTCCAACCAGTCCGAAAGAAAATACCAGGCCGCAGGCATAGCAATGGAATAAGCGATACCAATCACGATGAAATAGCTTTTTGAAAGCAATAAGACCAGGTGGGTCAATTCCGCACCTAATACCTTTCTGATCCCAATCTCCTTGGTTCGTTGCTGTAAGGTAAATGACGTCAATCCGAACAATCCAAGACAGGCAATAAAAATGGCGAGGAATGAAAAAGTGCCAAATATCTTACCAAAACGTTCGTCCGAAGCATATTGGCGATTGAAAGATTGATCTAAAAAGAAGTAGTCAATTTGGTTGTTGGTGAACACTTCTGCCCACTCAGATTCGACGATATTTACCAAACGGTCAAATTCTCGCACCCTTTCCGTGTGCGTCAGGTTTTCGCCAATATTGAATTTCACGAAGTAGTACTCCGTCCAGGAACTAAGAATATAAGCAATGGGATCATAATCGTGGTGTAATGAATTATGATGATGATTTTCAATGATGCCTCTCACTTGCAGAGGTGCATAAAAACCATCTAACTCTGCGCCAATGGCCTCTTCAGGCTCTTCAAACCCTAATAATTCAGCCATTTTAACATTGATCCAAACATCACCTTTGGTCCAGGGGTCATCACCTTCTCTGATCGGTCTTCCTGCAACAACTTCCAATTCAAAAAAATCCAGAAATTCCTTGCCCATGGATACCAGGCTGATTTGTTCTGAGGACTCTGTATCTTCATTCTTAAGTCGAATACCAGTCCCCCAACCAATGGGTTCTCCAGGAATCTCACCTGCATTAGTCACCATTTTCACCCCCGACTGTTGCATCAAAGCCGTTTTAAAAGCATTGTAGCTCACGACATCCTGACGATCGTTACTATTAATGTCTCCTGGAGGGGATTTAAGCACCATGATGTCATCAATATTGATCCCAAGGTCTGCGGATTTCATGAATGATACTTGCTTGTAAACCGTCGCAGTAGCAGCTATTAGCAAAAAGGTCACCGTAAATTGTACCGCTACCAGAATACTTCTCAGTCCCAGCCCCCCAACTTTTTGTTTACGTTTATTGCCAACGAGGATATTCGTCATGTTGAACGTGCGCAACATGATGGCCGGGTAAAGGCCAATCAAAACAGCTCCGGCAATCACTAAAAGAAACAGCAACAACGTCACCTCGATGTTCTGGAAAAAACTAAACCTAACACCGGTCATTTGACTGGTAAAAGGTGCTGTAAGCTGGGCCAGTGTCAGGGCGACGATGAAGGAAATCAAATTCAGAAATATCGCTTCCACAGTGAATAGCGCTGTGATCTGGCGTGTTCTGGAACCTAATACTTTCCTGATACCGACTTCTTTGAGTCGATCAATGGTCTTGACCAGGGAAAGGTTCAGGTAGTTGATCCATGCAATAAACAGAATGATAAAGGCAATGGTGGCAAGCGCGATGATCAGGCGATAATCCATAGGCTCTTTAAAGTCACTACCCACTTTAGTAAAAAGGTGGATGTCTTCAAGAGCGATCATCTGAAAGGCGATATCATAACCATACTGTTGCAGTCGTTCTTTCGCATGTGTTTCATAAAGCGATTGAATATGTGCCAACACAGCCTCTTGATCTTCCATGCTTTGGAGTTTCAAATAGCTCTGAACATTACCGGAAGTCCAGCTTTCCGGCTGCAAGCCATAAGCGTCGAGCGTTGGAAAAGAGAACAGGGCATTAAAGTCAAAATGTGTATTTGGAGGAAGGTCCTGTATGATCCCAACAACTTCGTAAGGAAAGGTTCCTACATTTCCGGAAACTTCAATCTTAGCGCCAATCGCACCTTCAAAATCATTGAAATACTTGCGAGCAGAAGATTCATTTAAGATGATTTTATTAGGTTGATCAAATTTATCGGCGTTTCCAGCCAAAAATTGAAATTCAAACAGATCAAAGGCTTCCTTGTCTGTAGCATAAAGCCCAGGTTGTTCGAATGTCAATACATTACCACCTCCTTTATAAGTGATGGAATTATTCTGATAGTCGATGCTCCTAAACCTCACCCTTGTTTCCACTTCGGGCAGATCTATCATGGTCTGCTCCATGGTCATAGGTGAAGTAAATGCGGTAATGCCCAGGTCAACTCCATTTCTTGAGACCTGTCGTTCCACTCGAACAATCCGGTCTGAATCCACATAATGTTTGTCGAATTGCAGATGGAAATAAACGAATTGAGCGATAACAATACAGGCGGCCATGCCCATTGCAAGACCAAAAATATTGATCAGGGAAAAGGTTTGGTTCTTTCGAACTTGTCTTAAAATGGTAAGGATATAATTCTTTAACATGGTCCTCTAGATTATTCGTTTCTCAATGCATTAACAGGATTGCTTGTCGCTACTCGCCACGAACGGTAGCCTACGGTAGCGGCTGTGATAAGAATGGTGATGACCAAACCAATCAAAAAGTGCATAAAATTGGCTGAAATTTGATATTCAAATTCATTCAACCATTCTCCAGTCAATAAATAACTGATAGGACTTGCAATGATGAAGGCCAGCATCATCATCCATGCGAACGGTTTGCTGAATGTCCACAATACATCGCTGGTACCTGCTCCAAAAACCTTGCGGATACTGATGGTTTTACTATTTCTCTCTGACATGAACGAAACCAAACCATACAATCCGAAAATACCGATCAACACAGCAAGCCCGGCGAAGATCTGAAAAATACCATGGACCAGATTTTCCAGTACATACGATTCTTTGATGGAATCCAGCAATAGGGTGGCACTAAAATGACCCGTGGGTGATAGTGCTCTGAATTTGTTTTCAATCTGACCAAAATATTGAGTAGGATCATTTCCGGCTACCTTTACATTCAGTAAGTTCATGTATCTGGGATTGTAGACGACTGTTACCGGACGGATTCTTTCCTGAAGGCTTGAGTTATGGAAATCTTCGATTATTCCTACAACCTTACCCTTTGATGATCCCAGGATCGAAACCTCTTTTCCGATAATCTCATCCATTGAAACCGTAGATGTTTTCACAAATTCCCGGGTAACCAACAACTGCAGTGTGGTGTCTGATGAATATTGATCTCTGATATTCTCCCCGGCAATCAAAGGAATATCATATAGTTCAATGAAACGTGAATCAGCGAAATGCAGTGCGGTGTGCATGTTATCCATGTATTCTGTTCCATCTACTTTAAAGCCTGTATTCCATGTACCCCCATGCGGATATGAACGGCTTCGGGAGACGGACTCCACATAATTTGTGTTTTCAAACTCCTGTAGTGCAACATCCATTTTACCATTCATACTCTGCGGGAATCCAATAGTCATCACATTTTCCGTGTTGAATCCCAGGTCCTTGCTTCGGATGTAATCCATCTGAGCCGACACAATGATGGTAGACACAATCAATAGATTAGCGATCACAAATTGACTGATCACAAGACCTCTTCGCACCCACAAGCGACCTGAGCCACTTTTTAGTGCAATGTTGCTGCGAAGAGCATTAATAGGTGAATACCTCGCCAATACCATCGCCGGATAGAAACCAGCCAGCACCGTAACAACGATCGCGAGCAAACCAGCGAATATCACGGTTGTAAGGTCGTATTCGATGTGAAAGCTCTCATTGATCAAAAACTCATTCATTTTATTCATGAAAAATTGTCCGATGGTGAATCCGAGTATGATCGCCATGACCACTACCATAAGTGTTTCTCCTAAGAACTGAATAATCAAATCTGAGCGTAATGATCCCAATGTTTTGCGTATGCCAATTTCCTTCGCCCGTTTGACGGCCTGAGCGGTTGCCAGATTGATGAAATTGAGCATACTTGCAATCAGCGTAATACTACCCAATAGGATAAAGCCAATCAACACCTCCGCTGGAGCGACATAATTTACTGAGTCCCCATATCGATTGTCCGTGTGCACTTCACTGAGTGGTTGCAAATAATAGGTGCTTGCTTCCGCAACTTTTTCACTCAAATTCGCATCGGCCAAAGCATTGATTTGCGTTTCCACCTGTTTGATCTGAGAGGGATCAATAGATACGTAGCAAGTACCCGCCCAATACGCTCCCCAGTTCTTCACAAAATCATTGTACGCTGCTTCGCGAGTACTGTATGAAACGATCATCTGAAAAGGTGTAGAAGTGTTCGTTGGAGTATCTTCTAATATACCTACCACATCCAGTTTGATCTTTTCCTGTATGTTGATGGTCCGGCCCAGTGGTTCCTGATCTCCGAAGAATTTCTTTGCCAGTTGTTTTGTAATAAAAACTTTGTTGGGCTCATTCAGTGCTTCCGCAGTGGCGCCCCTTAGGATGGGAAAGTCCAACAGTGTGAGGAACTGTTTGTCAGCATATAAAATATAGTCCTCTTCAAATGTTCTGTATTGGCCATTCAGCTCAAATTCAACATTGGCACCAATGGGACCCAACATGGGGATGGCTTGTATACTGGCCAATTCTTGTGAAATGGCATACGGCATCGGATTGGGCAACACGCCATCAAAATCCATTCCACTATCCGTCATCTGATGCTCAACCACTCTGAAAAGCCGTTCCGAATCGGAATGCCATGAGTCAAAGGTAAGTTCGTGCTTTAAGATGCTGTATACAACCAGACAACAGGAGATTCCGATCGACAGACCGATAATATTCACGAACAGATAGGTCCGGTTTTTTCTGAAGTTGCGAAATGCGGTAGTTAAGTAATTGCGAAACATGACACCAATAATTTGTTATCAGGTTATTGGCATGGATGGTGCCAAATAGTTAACTAACTGAAATACAGAAAGTTATTTTTTCCATTACGTACTCAATGTGTTCCTAAATGAAACAATAATTTGTTTTATTATGAAACACTCACTAGCATTGACACACAAAATAGAAACCATTGAAAAAGAAAGGCCACATATTAATCGTTGATGATGATCACGATGTGTTGTTCACTGCCAAGACGATCCTCAAGCGTGAATACGAGAAGGTCACCACAGAAAGTTCCCCCAATCGCCTGGAAACCCTGCTACAAAAGGAGGAAATTGATTTGGTAATCCTCGATATGAATTTCAAAGCAGGTGTAACCTCGGGAAATGAAGGTCTCTTCTGGCTTAAAAGGATCCACGAACTGGACCCTGAGATCCATGTCATTTTGAATACAGCTTACGGTGATATCGATCTGGCGGTCGAATCCATGAAACAAGGTGCCGTGGACTTTCTGATCAAGCCATGGGAAAAAGAAAAGTTATTGACTACCATTCAGAATGTTTTCAACCTCCGACAATCAAAGAAGAAAATCAAAAAACTGGAAGGAAGAGAAAGCGCTTTGACACAAGACATAGATTCAGCTTATTCAGATCTGATTTTTGGCTCGACCAGCATGCAAAAGATCATGCAAATCGTAGAGAAAGTAGCCATCACAGACGCATCCGTACTCATCACTGGTGAGAACGGAACAGGAAAAGAAGTGATGGCCCGCACCATTCACCGGATGTCTCCAAGAAATAGAGAATCCATGATCAAAGTGGATTTAGGCGCTCTACCAGAGACGCTCTTTGAGTCGGAATTGTTCGGTCATGTCAAAGGTGCCTTTACAGATGCAAAAGAAGATCGGCAAGGCAGGTTTGAGATAGCTGACGGGGGCACGATATTCCTGGACGAAATCGGCAATATCAGTCCGGCCATGCAAGTGAAATTATTGACGGTGTTACAAAACAAAACCGTGAATCGTGTTGGATCGAGCAAACTCTACCCCTTTGATGTACGGGTTGTCAGCGCCACCAACCAACCTTTGATGGACATGGTGGCTGATGGGAGTTTTCGTCTGGATCTGCTTTATCGGATCAATACAGTAGAAATTGAATTGCCTCCACTGCGCGAGAGAAAAGAAGACATTCCTTTACTGATCGAACATTACCTGAGTGTTTATGCCTCCAAATATCAAAAACTGGGCATGCGTATTGATCCATCCGTTCTGAAACAGTTGATGGCTTATCCGTGGCCCGGCAACATTCGTGAACTTCAACATGCCGTGGAAAGAGCCGTGATCATGAGCAGCGAGCGGACATTGAAGTCGGGGGATTTTCTGATGCCCAAGGTCAGTCATTCGCCAGGTGTCAACTCTCTGAAAGTAGAGGATGTGGAAAAAGAAGCCATCCGTAAAGCAATAGAGCGTTTCGAAGGGAATTTGAGCAAGGCCTCTGAAGAGCTGGGGATCGGCCGCACGACTTTATACCGAAAAATGAAAAAATACGGGCTTTAGTTCTATCTTGAAACGGGATTCAACAAACACTTTAGCTTTTATCAGGTTTGAACTAAAGGAAACTTTTAATAAATGCAGGATCAGGGTTTTATCATTTTTAGGGTTAAGGTGGTCATTCGCATCTTGGCGATCATCACGCTGGGTTCGGCTGCATTTTACATCGGAGTATATACTCCGTTCTCCCTCATGGTCTTTTGGTTAACGCTGTTTGCTATAATCATATTAATTGATCTCATCCGGTACGTGGAGAAGTCCAATCGAGATCTGGGAAACTTCCTGATGGCGATCAAGCAAAATGACTTCTCTAATGTCTATCCGGAGCACAATCGACAATCACGATCATTATTCCATGCATTCAACGTGATCACCAGGGAATTCACTAAAATTCGCAGTGAGAAAGAATCCAATTTCCACTTTTTCAAAACATTAGTTGAATACAGTGGGGTTCCTCTTCTTTCTTATGATTTGGCGGATGAACGTATTCATTTGATGAATGAATCTGCTAAGCAGTTGTTCAGAATACCTCACTCTACGCGACTTGATTCTATCGGACGTGCCAGTGAACTCTTGTTAGAAAAAATCAGAGAATTAGGCAGTGACGAAAGGATTTTAGTCAAAACTGAGATAGGCGACGAACTATTTCATTTATCTGTATTGTCCAAGGTACTGATCCTACAAGAACGACGCTACAAGGTTTTGGCTTTTCACAACATCAATACTGAACTTGATCAGCAGGAAATTGAGTCCTGGCAAAAACTCATACGCGTTCTGACACACGAAATTAAAAACAGCGTGATTCCTATTTCCACACTGACAGAAGTGGCCTACCAAATGCTGGAAAACAATGATGGCTCCGAAAGACCCATCAGCGAGTTGGATGACGAGGAGGAATCTGACTTGAGAATGAGCCTTTTCACCATCGGAAAAAGAAGCAAGTCGCTGGTAAAATTTGTCAACTCTTACGGAGACCTGGCTAAAGTTCCCAAACCCAGGTTAGAAGAAATTGACCTAACAGAGCTGGTCAGTCAAATCCTGGAATTAGAAGCGGCAGACATGAAGAAGGCAGATATCAAGTTAATCAGGAGCCTGCCAAAAAGAAAGGTCATAAGGAAACTGGACCCGGGCATGATCGAACAAGTATTGATCAATCTGATCAAGAATGGCATTGAGGCATTGGAAGGGACAGAAGATGCGGAAATTCAAGTATGGTTAGATGAAATGTCTGATGCCGCTGTGATTCGTATCATTGACAATGGGCCCGGAATGGATAAGGAATTACTGAATAATATTTTTGTTCCTTTTTACACTACGAAAGAAACGGGATCAGGAATAGGTCTCCCCCTTTCCCGTCAGATCATGAGGGCGCATAAAGGGAGCATTAAAGTGCACTCAACGCCAGGAGAAGGGACGAGTTTTGAGTTGCATTTTAGGTTTTGATCACTCTAAATGATAATCTAACTCACCACCATCTACCCTAAAGTCCAGGCGATTCTCCTGAGGTGGGATCAGGCATGTTGCAAAATCCGTGAAAGCACATGGGGGATTGTAGGCACGATTGAAATCAATGGTTGTTTTACCGTTCGGACCGGGTAAGGGAACATGCAGGTATCGACCGCTTCCATAGGTTTCAATTGCGCTGGTCTCATCGCTGAAAATGACAAAGAAATCAACATCATCCAGTGGTTCCAACGTATAGTTTTTTCCTTTAAACTGAAACTGAAGCTGTCCTTCAATTTCCATTTCAAATCGATGCCCCAGGACATTATCTATGGTTAGCTTCTTCTTGGGCAAGTAGGGCTTAAAAACGGCTTCGACCACCAGTTCCGGATTGTATTCATAGAAATGGATATCGATCTCTTCAGACAGCATCGGATGGTTCAGGTCCTTGAGTCGGATACCTACATTTCCAACTCTGTCAATGATATACCAGATATAGTCGCCATAAGTCATTTCTTTCATCACTTCCTGGCCTATATCAAATACCACATTTTCTTCCTGATAAGTGGAATCGATTAGGATTCCCTCTGCCACATCAGCCATAGAAACGATCCCATTCTCAACATGGAAGACACCACTTTTCGCCGGGAAATCAGCGGGAAAAATGATTGAATTGCTACTATCTGAACCAAAGGAATGCACGCCCTCTTCCAGCCAATACAATCCCGCAAGATTTACAAAACCTTCCTTCGATTTCAATTCCGACATCCGGTCTACTTTCCAATTCTCCCATTTCGCTAACCGCTCAGGAGAAGCTTCTTTAGGTGCGGGTTTACTGCAGGCCAGCAAACATATGAAGAGAAAAGGCAGGCATTTGGCCATGGAAATCGCATTTGGACGTGAGACATCCAAATTAGTGATTTTCGAACAGAGTTTTGAAAATAGTATTTACATGTTGCCGAAACCTACACAAGACCTTTGACTACAACATTCACAAAGAGTCTGATTTCAAAAAGAACTTTATCCAAAAATCAAGAGACAAATTAAGCGAGATACCTTTCGAAGCAATAAAGTTTTTCATTCAAACGTTATTTGCATTACTACTGTCTTACCTTTTGATAAAATTCGGTTTAAAAACTTGAGATTATGCCAAGAATAAAATTAGGACCACCAAGATTGATTCCGGTCCCTGAGAGAAATGAAAGCGATGAAGGAGAAAAACCAGCTGGTACCCTCCCAGGAGATGCGATTATTGATTTCGACAAGGTCTATGATCGAAAGACTAGTAACAAATCCAATACCTGAATCTCGTCACTTTTTCACCATTAGAGATCCATTGGTTAAACTGCTTTGCTGAATTTATCAAAGCCTCCTTTTGATCGCCATAAACGCACATCAAAAGCCGAGCAGACATTCCTTAGTAGCATCATCCGATCTGGATGGATCTCCATGCCGGATTCATCCATTTTGATCACGTCATCTTCTACGAGTTTGTCCATCAGGTCCCAATTGATATCAAGGCCGAACTCTTCAAGGAAACTGGACTTCCATTGTACCTGTCCATTACACATCATGTCACGGATCAATTCGCGAAGAAACAGATCTTCTTTGGTATGCAAATGGCCTTTTGCAATCGGGAATTCGCCATTATCCAGTGCTTTTTTATAGTCCTTGATGTTCTTGTGGTTTTGACCAAAAGCTGACCAACTATCCCCGATAGAACTCACGCCTAAACCAATGAGGAATTCCGTTCGCTGCGTCGTATAGCCCATAAAATTCCTATGAAGTTCACCTGCTTCTTTGGCTTTGTATAATTCATCCTCTGGCAATACAAAATGATCCATCCCTACCTCTTCATACCCCGCTTCCGCAAAGTGCTTTTTACCGGCCAGAAAGAATCCCAACTTTTCTTCAGCGGAGGGTAACAGGTGCTCAAAAGACTTCTGCCCAGGCTTCATCCACGGAACATGCGCATAGCTATAGAACGCTATACGATCAGGACGCAACTGGATGGTCTTCTCCAGTGTATCAGCCACGGTTTCAACCGTTTGCCTGGGTAGGCCGTAGATCAAATCATAATTGATGGACTTAAATCCAATGGCCCGTGCCCAGGAGGTGACCTCTGCCACATCTTCGTAAGATTGTCTGCGATTGATCTGTTTCTGAACTGCCTCATCAAAATCCTGAATCCCCAGACTCATACGTCGGAAACCAAGTTCATAGAGTGCTTCCAGATGTTCCCGTGTGGTATTGGCCGGATGTCCCTCAAAGCTCATGTCCGTCTCCCTGGTCACCTCGCAGTAATCGAAGATGCCCTCAATGAGTTTTTTCAGGTTTTCTGGCTGAAAAAACGTAGGTGTACCTCCGCCAAGGTGCAATTCTTTCAAAATCGGAGTACCGGGTAAGGCTCGCACATACAAGATCCACTCCCTAAGCAAATAGCTCAAATAAGAATCCTCAACCGAATGATTTTTGGTGATAATTGTATTGCAACCACAATACGTACAAAGGCTTTCGCAATAGGGAAGGTGAATGTATAAACTGATCTCACCCGCATTCGCCCAGTAGGCATTCCGAATGCTATTCTTCCAATCAGCCATTGAGAAGTTGTCATGATCCCAGAAAGGAACAGTCGGATAACTGGTGTACCGAGGTACAGGAATCGCATATTCTTGGAGTAATTCGAGATCGGTTAACATGATAATTTTATTTACAAATGGTCAATTGTGATGGATTAAATACACCGAGTTCCGGAACATCAGGAAGTTCTATGGCCGCAGCCCGTAGGATCATGATTGCACCAGCAGCCAGCATCAGGGCATTTGCCAATTTGAACCCTTTAAATCGCGCCAGCAACTCCCTGACCGGTAGCACGGTAAGGGCGGTCATTAAAGGAAGCGTACCTAAGCCAAAGCCCATCATGATCAGCGAACCTGACCATGTATCTGCGCTCCCCAATGCGGCAAAAGCTGCCATATATACCAATCCGCAGGGTAACAGCCCATTGAGCGCACCAACGAAGAAAAAAGTACCGGAACGCCGGGAATGATAAAGTCGGGCAATATGTTTTTGAACGAACCTGCCCAATCTGGTTCGGGAAACGGACAATTCTAACCGCCTATTGACAGAAGGAAACAGTACGATAGCAACCAGAATTATTCCTACAAGCAACGATAGCGATCGCTGAAATCCTGCCAGTGCCAGACCCTCTCCTAAAGAAGCCAGCAGCAGGCCTACAATCACATAGGTCAGGGTACGTCCTGTGGTATACAATAAGCTTTTGATCAATCGAATTAAAGGATTTGTGGTCCGATATGGCAATGCCATCGCCAAAGGCCCACACATACCGATGCAGTGCCAGCTGCCTACAAATCCGATGGTGAATCCGATGAGCAATGCCCCCGTCATAAAACGATTCCTTTCTCCTGATAAAAGGTCTGTCCTTCTGCTTCCCAGCTGATCTTCAGGATGTAGTAACCTTTTACTAAGTCAGACCGATCAAAAGCCATCGTTTCGGTAGGGCTTAACTGGAATCGCTTGTCAAATTGACTATCTGAAGGCCGGTACAGATGTGCCTCACCTTTCTCCGGAGCGTTCGGAAAAGTCAGCTCCAGGATTTCCTTCGTCAAAACCACTTTGGCTTCCATGCCCAGGGCTTTGGTCTGTTGGATCTGATCGATGCGCTGTTGATAATTCAACTCATCCCGGTAGTAATCTTCCGTCACCAAATCGATGTTTTGATCAAAGCTCTTGACGGCCATGAAAATGATGAATCCCGCAAATCCAATGAATGATAATGTCAATCCATGTCCCCAATTCATATCGCTATAAGTTTGGACCCAAAAAGGTCGTGTTGATCGTTTCTAATTTTTCTCCACCCGAATAAACCCCCACTTTGATTTTAGTAGACATGCCGGTCAAAGCAGATCGGTCCAGATGAATGAACATAGCGCCCTCTCCTATGGACTGTCCATCAACCGGAAGCAGTTCCCCTACCATTTTAATTTCGCCGGATACGTTCTCCAGCTTAAACTCAAAAGGGATCTCATCCATCGTTTTGTTCACCACTTTAAAATTGTAAAGGTTGCTTACCTTGTTCTCAGCCTGCTCCTGATAAAGCATGCCTGGCGTTCTAAGGATGGTCGTTTCTATATCTGAGCGCAAGACCAATAAAGCCACCAAAAATGCCATAAGTAAGGTCAAAACGCCGGTGTAAGCTTTCAATCGTGTGGTAAACTGGAAGGGTTTCCTATCCGCGATGTTGGCTTCCGAAGCGTATCGGATCAACCCTCGATTCAATCCTACACGATCCATGATGCTATCGCAAGCATCAATACAAGCGGTACAGTTCACACACTCTAATTGTGTCCCGTTACGAATATCAATTCCGGTAGGGCACACCTGCACACATTGATGACAATCGATGCAATCTCCTAAACCAACTGCATCACGATCCTGGGTCTTACGGTATTTTCCTCTCGACTCACCTCTTACATGATCGTAGGCAACTACTACGCTATTTCGGTCAAGCATCACCCCCTGAAATCGACCATAAGGACATATAGTAGTACAGACTTGCTCCCGAAGTTTAGCGAACACGCCGTAAAATGCCCCGGTGAAACCAATCATTGCAACGAACCCACCCATGTTTTCGGAAGGTGGCGTTTGCACCAATTCGAGCATGGCCTCAAACCCGATCAGATAGGAAATAAATGTATGCATGATCAGGAAACTGATTGCCAGGAAAATCGTGTGTTTGGCTCCCTTTTTCAGGATCTTCTCTGTATCCCAAGGCTGTTTTTTCAGCTTTTTCTGAGCCATGTAATCTCCTTCTATCCAGTATTCTACCTTGCGGAAAACCATTTCCATGAAGATGGTTTGTGGACAGACCCAACCGCAAAAAATACGGCCGTAAGCAACTGTAAAAAGGATAATGAATACAACTGAAGTGATCATTCCGATCACAAACAAGAAAAAGTCCTGAGGCCAAAAGATCTGACCAAAAATGACGAAACGTCGCTCAAAAATATTGAAGAGCAACATCGGTTGCCCTCCAATTTTAATGATAGGTGCCAGGAAAAGAAAGGCAAGTAAAACGATGGAAACTACCAGTCTCCAGTTGTGAAAGCGTCCTTTGGGTTTCTTTGGATATACCCATATCCGCTTACCCTGTTTGTCAATCGTGCTTATCTCATCACGAAAGCCCGCCTCATCGTATACTTCTTCCAACGTCTCCATCGCTCACCTCAAATTTTATTACTCTCCTTCGGTCGTTTCTTCAGCACTTGATCGCTCAAAAAGCTCACCTTGTGGTTCTTTTTGACCATCGGGATTGGTTCCTTCCATTTCGTAGATAAAAGCAGCCACTTGCTGGATCTCCGCACCTGAGAGTTGATTCTTCCAGGAAATCATACCTTTCGTAGGCACTCCTTCTTCAATGGTGGTAATGATATTGGCCATACTTCCACCATGGATCCAGTACTGGTCAGCAAAGTTGGGTCCAATACCTCCCTGTCCCTGCGCACCATGACAGGCAGAACAGAATTTCTGATAAACTATTTTACCCGCGGCGATGGCTTCAGGTCCCGTAACCGGTTCTTCGGACGGGCCTTCCATTTCCAGAAGTGCAGCTTTGTATTCTGCCACTTGCTTAGCGGCCACCGCCATTTCCGTTTCGTATTCCTCGGCCTGAGTTTGACCCGTTCCTATGATGTGGAAATTCACCAGGTAAATCACACCAAATACAATGGTGACATAAAACAGTCCTTTCCACCAGGGTGGCAGGTTATTGTCCAATTCCCGAATACCGTCATACTCGTGTGTAGTCAATACCACAGTCTCCTCCTCCATCGGCTTGAAACTATTGACGGATTGCCACCACTTGCTGAACCAGGTTTCTTTGGCTACCTGCTCCCCTTCTTCCGACTTCCGGAATACCATTACAGCCTGCAAAGTCACCACGAGTAACAGTAATGCTACCAGAGCCACCCCTAGAGCGATCGAAAGTACGATCTCAGCAAAGTAGGTTTCAACAAAACTTCCACTACCCTGCCCAAATACCAGCATAGGCGTAGCAGCTAAAAAAACTAATGCGATAAGCTTCTTCATGGTTGAGATTCGTTTTGGTCAAAAGGAAGTCTGGCTATCTCGTCCATCTTTTGTTTATCTGCTTTGATCACCCAAATCAGGCAAATGGTGAAGAACAAGAAGAATATAACGAAGGAGATCAGGGGAAAGAACTCTATCCCCGTGATGGTCTCCAAATGATGTTTGATGAATTTTAGCATGATCTTAATGGTTTGCGCTCAGTTTAGGATCTACTTTACTAATGTCTGTGCCCAGTCGCTGCAAGTAAGCAATGAGGGCGATGATCTCTTTTTCAGAGCTTACCTCGATACCCTGATCTTTCAGACTCCTGGCAATCTCTACTGATTGATCACTGATCAGTTTCAATGCTTCCTCCTCACTCATTTCTGGATAAGGAACGCCCATTTTTCGCATGGCATGGAGTTTATCTCCAGTTGTTGAGGTATTCAACTCCTGCTCAAACAACCATGGATAAGGTGGCATGATGGAACCTGGCGACATGGAATTCGGATCGAGCATGTGATGATAGTGCCAGCTATCGGGATACTTACCACCAATCCTCAGCAAATCCGGACCGGTTCGTTTCGATCCCCACAAGAACGGATGATCATACACAAACTCGCCTGCTTTGGCATATTCACCGTAGCGTTCAGTCTCAGATCGAAAAGGTCTGATCATTTGAGAGTGGCAGGCATTACAACCTTCTCTGATATACAGGTCACGACCTTCCAACTCAAGTGGTGTATATGGCTGTACACTAGCGATGGTAGGTACGTTAGATTTTACCAGGAAGGTTGGAACCAACTCTACCAGGCCGCCGATCAGGATCATGATCAAAGACCAGACCAGAAGATTGATAGGTCTCCATTCAAAGATTCTTCGGTGCCAATGCTCGTTTTTCGGTGGCACATAGCCCGCAGACAAAGGTGCCGCCTGATCTTTAGTTTCAGGAATGAAGCTTCCTTGTTTGGCCGTTTTCACCAGGTTATAAACCATGACAAATACACCCCCCAGATAAAGTGCTCCACCAAAGGCACGTAAAGCATACATGGGTTGGATTTGAGTAACTGTCTCCAGGAAGTTTGGATAGGCAAGGATACCTGCCTGCGTAAATTCTTTCCACATCAGGCTTTGTACAAACCCGGCCCAGTACATGGGTAAAGCATAGAAAACGATTCCTAGCGTACCTACCCAGAAGTGAATGTTGGCAAGTTTTTTAGAGAACAGCTGAGTTCCATACAATTTCGGGATCAGATAGTACAACATACCAAACGTCAGGAAACCATTCCAGCCCAATCCACCGACGTGAACGTGTGCGACAATCCAGTCCGTGAAGTGTGCAATGGCATTTACGTTTTTCAAAGACAACATAGGGCCTTCGAATGTCGCCATACCGTAGCAGGAAACAGCGACCACCATGAATTTCAGAATAGGATCCTCACGCACCCGATCCCAGGCACCGCGCAGGGTGAAGAGTCCATTCAGCATACCACCCCAGGAAGGTGCGATCAACATTACGGAAAATACTACGCCAAGAGACTGTGCCCAATCTGGTAAGGCATTATACAACAAGTGGTGAGGGCCTGCCCAGATGTAGATAAAGATCAGTGCCCAAAAGTGAATGATCGAAAGCCGATAGCTATAGATCGGTCGGTTCGATGCTTTTGGGATAAAGTAGTACATCAGTCCCAGATAAGGAGTGGTCAGGAAGAATGCCACGGCATTGTGGCCATACCACCATTGAACCAGGGCATCCTGCACACCAGCGAAAAGGCTGTAGCTTTTGAATAACGTAACTGGAAACTCAAATGAATTGACAATGTGGAGTACCGCCACTGTAACGAACGTGGCGATGAAGAACCAAATGGCCACGTATAAGTGACGTTCTCTTCTTTTCAGGATGGTTCCGAACATGTTTACACCAAAAACCACCCAAATCAAGGCAATAGCGATATCGATGGGCCACTCCAGCTCGGCATACTCTTTGGAAGTAGTAATGCCCAAAGGCAAAGTGATGGCCGCCGCCAGGATGATCAATTGCCAGCCCCAAAAGTGGATTTTACTGAGCAGGTCGCTGAACATTCTCGCCTTGCAAAGTCGCTGTAGTGTGTAGTAAACTCCGGCGAAAATACCATTCCCCACGAAGGCAAAAATGACCGCATTGGTGTGCAATGGCCGTATTCTTCCGAAGGTGGTGTATTGGATACCGAAGTTCAGTTCCGGAAATACAAATTGAAGGGCTACTAACAGCCCTACCGACATGCCTACAATGCCGAAGACCGTCGCAGCGATGATAAACATCCGGACGATCTTATTATCGTAGTAAAAAACCTCAACACCCGACTTGTCCGCCTGGGTATGGGTAGGCTCAGTTGAAGTCAACGTTTCTTGAGTCTCCATTTAGTGATCATTTGAATTGTCGTTCTCTGGAAATAGGATGCGGATAGAAGGTGTATAATCATCCTCAAACTGGCCGTCCTTGCTGGCTTTGAGAAACGCCACCAGAAACAATACGGCAATGACCAGACTGATCCCTATCAGTAAGAAGAGTACTTCCATGTGCATCAATTTTGCTGACAGCAATGTTAGCGTTCAGGTGAAGCCACCTTACTGATGGGTTACAGGAAGGAATATGACTTTTGTCAGGTTTTAAAAAATCCCCTAAGTACTAGCCCCTCAGCGTCATTCTCGGAAGACTCTGAGATGTAAATCATTCTTATAAAATCAGCGTCCTCCCGTCGAGTGACTCTGATCGGAAATTAAGCTATTATCGAAGAGCTAGTCTCTAATCCCCCTTTACAAAGGGGGTGCCTGAAAGGTGGGGGATTTACTACCAATATTTGAACTACCACCTCAATCTCTAGCACCCCTTGCGCATGCCCCGCTGAGTTCGGCCGGAGCCTTGCGTAGGTGAACTGCGCCGGGCATGCAAGACGGATGTGGGTGGGGCGTCCCAAACCTTCGACCTTCAAACCACTTTTATTCCACTGATCCCTTACGGACATAGTTAGACTTCCGTGCTCTTATTATCTTTGAGGATTACCCAAAAATAGCAGCATGTATAATTCGAGAATTGCAGGGATAGGCCACTATGTACCCGAAAATGTGGTTAAGAATGACGATCTGAAGCAATATATGGAAACGAGTGACGAATGGATCCGGGAACGAACCGGGATCACAGAACGTCGATGGATCGATCCTGCCACAGAAGACAGTACCTCAGTGATGGGTACCAAAGCCGCTCGTATTGCTATTGAAAATGCAGGTCTCACCCCTGACGATATCGACTTTATCGTATTTGCCACACTTAGTCCCGACTATTACTTCCCTGGTCCAGGCGTTCAGGTACAGCAGCAACTGGGCATCAAAGAAATTGGTGCACTGGATGTAAGAAACCAGTGTTCCGGATTTGTATACAGTCTATCCGTAGCAGATCAGTTCATTAAGACAGGCATGTATAAAAACATTCTGGTGATTGGTTCGGAAAATCACTCAGGCGGTCTGGAGCGATCTACGCGTGGACGTGGTGTTACCGTAATTTTTGGGGATGGTGCCGGGGCTGTGGTATTGCAACGCACCGAAGAGAAGCGTGGTATCCTTTCTACGCACCTGCACTCGGAAGGACAACACGCTGAAGAACTCAGCCTGATCGGACCCGCTACCGGTCGATGGGTAGACAAAATCATTGAAGACAATGACCCTGAGGATACTTCTTACTACCCGCACATGAATGGCAACTTTGTGTTTAAACATGCGGTAGTTCGTTTTCAGGAGGTGATTCACGAGGCATTGGCAACCAATGGCTACAAGCCGGAAGATATTGATATGCTGATCCCGCACCAGGCTAACCTTCGGATCAGCCAGTTCATTATGCAAAAGATGGGACTTCCTCCTGAGAAGGTTTACAACAACATCATGCGATACGGTAACACAACTGCCGCTTCAATCCCGATCGCATTGAGCGAAGCGCATCAGGAAGGTAAAATCAAAGAAGGAGATTTGGTATGCTTCGCGGCCTTTGGCAGCGGATTTACCTGGGCTTCTGCATTGATACGCTGGTAATTGGAAAAATTCTCTGAAAAGGAAATCCGATTCCTTTCCGATACGGAATTTTTACTGACCAAACAGGAGATTAATCGGAAAGCAACCGTACTGCTCAGTGAAGCAGAACAGCGACTTAAATCGATCGTTCGCCAATCGGATTTTTCTTTCCCTGAACAAGCCTTCCTGAAAGCAGGCAAAATCTCACGCGGAGAACAATATCTGGGACTCCCTTACTGGATATTGGATTACCCACGGAAGTTCAGCAAAGAGGCTACATTTTCGTACCGAACCATGATCTGGTGGGGGCATGAGGTAAGTTGTTTTTTACACCTCGGTGGAAACGATCTTAAAAAATTTCAACCGACGATCCTAAAAAACTTTCAAGAAGATCCAGATCAATATGTAGCGATCAATCCTTCGCCCTGGGAATACCATTTCGAAGCAAATAACTACAGATTGGCCCAGGAAATCGGTCCTGAAGCCCTTGAATCCCATATAGACCAGTACCATTTTCACAAAATGATCTACAAACTTCCGCTTGCTCAAGTGCATGAATTACCGGATTTTTCAGCTCGGATTTTCGCAAAAATTTTGACCAAACTGCGGTAAGCAACATTCTGGTACTATTTTTGAGTTTCACGTACAAGCACCAAGATCCTGTATAGTAGCACCTATGCTCGTAAAGTACTTAACAACGTTAATCTTGTCTGGTATAGCACTGACTTTAAGTGCTCAAGAGGTGTCGCCTTCTACCAAATTATTTCAGGAAGACACCATCAAAGATGGTATTCTCAGGATCTACTACGAGGATAATAAATCCCTGCAGGCTAAAGGACGCATGAAAGCAGGCATGCGACAGGGTCCCTGGATCTATTACAGAAAAGACGGATCGGTAAGTATCATCATTCAGTACGAAAAGGACTCGATCAACGGCCCCACCTTGTACTACGACGAGCAGGAAATAAAGGTCAGTGAAACCATGTATGTCAATGGGGTCAAAGATGGCTATCACAAGGAATTTTACAACGATGGTTCCGTCGCCTTATCAGGCTTCTTCAAAGACGGATTGAAAGACAGTATCTGGACTGAATACATTGGCTATCTGCGAAAGGGATTTGAAAAGAGCTATTCCAAGGGTCAATTACATGGCCAAACAGTCTACTATTACGATCAGGAATATAGTTCTGATCGCATTCAGGCAGTCGAAAATTACCAGTATGGAGTAAAACATGGGGAATGGCGCTTCTACTTTTTCAATCGTCAGGTTGAAAAAAGCTTTACGTATAAAAACGGGCTACTGGAAGGTGATTATATCGAGTATTACCGAAACGGTCAAAAGAAAGAAGAAGGCAAGTTCAGTGTTGATCAGAGAGAAGGCCGATGGGTCACTTTCTTTGAACAGGGAGAATTGGAATCTATCGGAAACTACTTCCGAGATCAGAAAACAGGCCTTTGGAAATACTTCTCCCCTACCGGGATCCTAAGAAGTGAGGGACGTTATAAAAATGATCTGAGAGAAGGTCAGTGGATCTACTATTACGAAGACGGAACATTATCCGCGGTGGGTAGCTATCGCTTTGATGACAAGGATGGACTTTGGGGATTGTTCTATACCAACGATCAACTACAACAGGAACAAACCTGGAAACGTGGGAAACTCATAGAAACCTCTGAGTTCTACACAATAAAAGGTGAAGCCCTGGAGTCCGGAACGTTGAAAGATGGTACAGGCACCTATTTTGAGTACTACCCTGAAGGAGAACTGTATATTTCGGCCAACCTGCTCAATGGCCTTTTTCATGGAGAATATACCATCTACTACACAACCGGTGTAAGACAAGCCAGCGGCCAAATGAACTATGGTTCACAAGAAGGCGAATGGACCTACTGGCACCCTAATCAAAAGCCTGAATCAACTGGAATTTTCATTGAAGGCGAAAAAGCAGGATATTGGAGCTACTATTCGGGGCGAGGCCGTTTACGTGAGAAAATCAATCACGACGAATAGTTTTAAGGCATCGCTTGTTTCTTGTAATCAGTAATAAACCCTACCAACTGCTCCACCGCCAGTCGCTTTGCGATGATCTTGCGCTCTTTATCTAAAACGAATACCCGGGGAAATGAACGAATATCATATTCTGCCCGGAAATTACTTTTCTTGAAAGGATCAGATAGGTTGATCCAATCCAGTTGACGCTCATTGATATACTCCTTCCACCGCTCAATATCCGTAGGAACACAAACAGCGACAACTTCAGCACCCAGGTCCTTTAAGTCGTAGTAGGCATCGAGCAATACGGGTGTTTTCTTTTTGCAATGACCGCAATCCGGGTCGTAAAAGAAAAGTACGATAAAATCATCTGGCAATTCCAATACATTCATGGGTGACAGGAGGGTATCCACCAGATTGAGGGGCGGAGCCGATTGCCCGATGAGGTTGGGTTTTAGAAACGCCACTTCCTCTCTCATTTTATCCAGAGAAGTATCATCAATCCAGTCAGCTTTTCCATTGAGGTAGTAATCTTCCAGAATATGGACCAGCACCGCATCATGTCCCATGGTGTTACTTGCCTGATAAAAGTCCAAAAGCGTAACCAACCAATATCGGAAGGCAATGGGATCGTCTTCTACGGTGGCCAATACCTCGTCAATTTCAGCATTCAATGTATCGGGAACCTGTGGCCGAACTACATCTTTAAAATACTTGATCACATTGGTTTTGAAGACAGGTGTACGAAGCAACCCCACTTCCTTAAAGTCCAGGCGATCTTTGAACTGCTGTCGGTAATCCAAATAACTGGCAATTTTCCTTTCCCGATCATCAGCGATCTCGGTGAATTCTTTGAATTCAATAGGCTGCATCAGCGTCAGCATTTTAGCGATGAGGAGGTCCGGGTTTTCTTCTATCAGCGCTTTTCTTGACGCGACACCTTGCTCTCGTATCTTGCGGATTTCAGCCACAAGTCGAATGGAATCATCACCACTACTGGCTTGAAGATCTTGCATGAGTTGTGAGCGCTGCCGTTGAATCTCAGCTCCCTCTAACTGAAATTTTTTGAACAGTTCATTTTCCCGAGAACCCTCTACTTCAAAAGATTTAAATCCATCTCGGCCCATAGTCAGGGAAAAAGAGGGTTCGTTGATTACAAATTCCTGATAAAAAGGGTCTGCAAACAAGAAGTACAATCCGGGTCGTAAGGATTCTTCGTAGTTCAGCACCACTTCTCCCCCAGGACCAACCGTTATTGTGTCCTCTACATATTTTTGCTCAGCCAGGTAATACCCCAGCAGCACTTCAGAAGCTTCCAGTCCATTTACTGTAATGTTGACGTTGGTTTGTGCGGTAGCCAACAAAGGCAGGGCCAAAACCGCGATGAGTAGCTGTCTGCTGTATTTGAACTTATGCATGATATCCTATAAAAAATCAAAGATAGCCTGAACAATCGTTTCTGGGTGACTCCAGGGAATAAAGTGATTGGCCCTATCAAGATAGCGCAACTCAACAGGCGCATTACCTTTGAGTTGTTCAAGGGCGAATTCAGCATTTTCCCAGGGAACCAACATGTCCTTTTTGCCTTGAATAACGATCGAAGGTGCCTTAATGTATTTCCAAAGCGGAATCATTTCCGCTAATTCTTCCTTTAAAGGCATAATTTCTTCATTGCTCACCCAAAATCCTTTCGGGGTAATCCAACCTCCCACTTTCGTTTTGATCCACGAGCGATACCATTCCTTTTTCTCCATATCCGGATCGATAGATGGAGCCACGAAGATCAGTCCCCGATAAGCATCCGGATAGTCCATGGCCAATCGGGCAATAACCGGCCCTCCAAGTGAATGGCCAATCAAAAGGATACGCTTATGATCAAATTGCCGGATCACCTCCTGGATCAATGCGGCTTGTTTTCGCATACTAGGTTCGGGCACACCAGGATCCGACAAGCCAAAACCCGGTCGATCGATGGAAACCATGTCTACCGCCTCAGTTAGGCTATCGTTTTTAAAGAAGTCGATGAAAGCATTCCAGGAACCTGGCGATCCATGAATGAAAACCGCTAAAGTTTCTTTGCCTCGGTCAAGAAATGCGTAATTCATGGTCCGTTCCCCAACCTTCAACTGAGAAAGTTGAGGCGCGATCTCTCTGCTTTTGAATTCCTTTTTTACTTTTTCCTCCGAAATCGAAAATTGACATGAGAGGAGTCCCAAAGTCATGAGTATGGCCAGTATTTTCATCCTTTCAATGGAACGTCTTCGTCTTTAAATAGTTATGTAACTGATGCGACGCTTATTAATTATATTGACACTTACTTATTGGTCCACGTTCACCTCCCAGGCACAGGACAACATATCGCCGGATACGGTCGCTCAGGAGGAAGATAATGTCGCCGCAGAGTTTGAGGCGAGCTTAGCCCTTTTTGAAGAATCTAAGTTACTAATCGAAGAAGGTCAATACGATCAGGCTGTGGAATACCTTCAACAGGCCTATGAATTTTATAAAGGCAACAGTGACTATACCTATGCCGCGGCATTTGCCTTGTATAAGTTGAAACGGTACGATGAAGCGCTCAATAAAATTCAATGGTCCCTTTCCCTGCAACCCTTTGAATCCACTTATCACGTAATGGCTGGGAATATTGCCTATCGTAGCAAACAATACGAAAAAGGAATTGACTTCTTTTCTCAGGCTTTGCAATATCAGGACAGCAGTAGTGTGGCCATAGATGACCTTGGCTGCTATTACAATCGTGGCAATTGTTTTCTCAGCAACAAACAATACGAAGAAGCCGAACGTGACTTCTCCGAAGTGTTATCAATCGATGAAACAAACTTTATGGCTTATCACAATAGAGCGCAAGCCAGACTCAGACAATCCAAAAAAGAAGCGGCTTGTGCGGATTTTAATGCTGCAATCACCCATGGCAGCACCATCTCACAATCTTACCTGACAAAATACTGCGAATAAGCTGCTTCCGAAATAGCCTGGATCCACAAGCAGTTGCTCAAGACCAAAACATATTCTTCGAAAGTTTCACCTGAACGGGAATCAGGCAATACTTCGGGAAACACCCATTCCAGGTTACTTTAAAACATTTAATCTAAGATCCACTATTTGTTCTCTGAATGGACTCAGAAAATTGATTTTTATCTTAAAAAATCAATAGTCATCCAGCTAATCAACACTCCCAATGCAGTTCAGTGAGCCGAATGACTATGACCATTTTTTCGATGCCACATGGCACTTTTCAGACGTCTGAGGCTCAAACGCTCATAAAGAAAATTAGACAGTTGGATCTATTCTATATCACTACCAGTTAATGATGTAGGTATTGCTCTCTCCTCCAGTCTTACGAGTTTCCCTGGTTTCATCCAGTTTTACTGAAATCCTAATCGAACCTTCCGGCTTGAACATACGAGTAACCTGAGTGATTATGCCTTCCTCAAATTTGCTTGGATATGGAGAATTACTCCAGATAATCGCTCTCTTCTCCTCAGCATTGTATTTCAGCACTTTGTATTCACCGATACCAGACATCATTTGACCATTTTGAGGATCAAACATGGGTTTACCGTGCTTCCGATGGTTCATATGGTAGGCAACATTGATAGAATGCAGTGCATCTTCCAAATCCTTCATTGGTGGAAAAGGGGCTTTTTCCGTTACGAATTTTCCAATTTGAAAGAGCGTCATTCCTCCAATGTTATCACCCAACTCCTTGTAGGCGTTAAGAAAAGATTGAAAATCATACCAGGCATCCGGCGATGGAGGGTAAACACCATGTTTCTTCAAGATCTTTTCTCTATATGATTTACCTGATGCATCAGAAAGGAATGCCATGACACCTCCCCCTAACACTTCTATGCCATCTTCAAAAGCTTTATACTCCGCCATATTTTTGGTTGTGTAGTCTGTTAAAATGATCAATTTTAATCCAAATAATACTTTAAGTCAAGTGCAAATATTTATTTAACCCATGAACATGCGATTCTTAAATAATAGTAAAAGAATCTGGAGATGACTTTTGTATATAACGAAGCTTATTCTTTAAATTCCAACGTTCAACTTGTTTAACAGCAAGAAATCTGAATCTCACTAAAAACCAGAATTATGTACGGAACACAGCACAGAAAACTACAAGATGAATTTGACGCCAGGAAGCTAGCGGACAAGGTAAATGAAGTCATCGTGACCGATGAATTGAATGAAGGTCACATTGGCTTTATTCAAAGCAGAGACATGTTCTTTTTGTCCACGATAACACATGATGGCAAACCTACAGTGTCATATAAAGGTGGCCCTCAGGGTGTTTTAAGGGTCATTGACAATAAAACCATCGTTTTTCCAAGTTATGACGGTAATGGCATGTTTCTGTCAGCCGGAAACATTGTGGAGAATGAAAACATTGGGATGTTATTGATTGATTTCGAAACCCCTTTCCGCCTCAGAATTCAAGGCAAAGCAACCCGATCAGACGATCCCCAATTATTGGCCTCTTTTCATGAAGCACAAATCGTTTTTCAAGTAACCGTCGATAAAGTCTGGATGAACTGCAACCGCTATATACATCCCCATAAAAGAATTGAAACAAGTAAGTACGTACCCAATGCTGATTGCAAAACTCCATTTCCAACCTGGAAACGAATTGACATGGTGAAAGACTCACTACCTTTTGATGAAAAAGATAGAATTGAAGAGGAAGGTGGGGAGATTACTGTGGATGATTGGATGAGAAAAATCCAGAATAAAGAAGCTTAAGCTTCACCTTGGAACGTAATTACAATTAGTCGGTAAAATTCTGATTAATACCGTTTTATTCTATTTCAGAATTTGAATAACACGAATAAAGAGGTTCTCCATGCCGAAAAGCTCAAACACCGAGCGAATTTGAAGCGGAATATGGACTGCATTCAACACCGGACCCCATTGGTAAATGGAATATTTTATGGACGGTCCTCAGAAAAATTGCTTTATCTAAGATTTCGCATCAATCTTTATTGAGCGCTGAGCAAAAAAAAGAGCACCTCGGTGAAGTGCTCGATTGGCAGAATTTACCTACCTGTGTGGTTGTGATTTGAGTGACTTGCACTCAGTCACAGGTAGTGGCGATGCCAGGGACCTTAGTTTGCCGGAAGTGGTTAGCTTCCCATATCTCTAAGATAGACAGGTTGTTACAAAATTCCTTTTTTGATGGTTGAACCCGTTGAATTCAACGATGAATGGAGGCTTTCCAACGTTTAGTGTCCGACGAATTATTCTAACAGCCCGGGAATTATTCTCTTTCATTGGGAAAAGCTATATTTAATCCTTACCCAAAAAAGTAATTTTTATCCCACCCTTATGAAGCATCTCGACCGCAGAAGTTTTATTCGTAAAAGCACCCTGTCCGCCGCCGGCATAGCCACTGTAAACACTCTGATGGCAGACGGACCCGCTCCAAGACCCATTCAATCACGCTATATGGGTGATTTTGCAGCGCCTAAATTGGACCAGCTAAAAATTGCCATCATCGGAGTAGGAGCACGCGGCCCCAGTCATTTGAGGTTTCTGGCGAAATTGGATGGTTGCGAGATTGTGGCCATTTCCGATCTCTATGAAGATCTGGTCGTGAAAGAAAAGCAGTATTGTGAGCAAGTGGGGAATGGTAAGCGTCATCAAAACATCAAAACTTATTTCGGTTCTGAAGACGGATGGAGCAACATGTTGGACGAAGTAAAACCCAATGTTGTCTTCGTATGCACCAACTGGCATAATCATGCGCCGATGGCCATAGAAGCCATGAAAAAAGGAGCTCATGTTTTTGTCGAGGTGCCTATCGCAGTGACACTTGAAGAAATGTGGGAAATCGTCAATACTTCGGAGGCCACACAACGCCACTGCATGATGATGGAAAATGTCAACTACAGTCGGGATGAACTGATGTTTTTGAACATGTGTAGACAGGGGCGAATTGGTGACCTGCTCCATGCGGAAGCGGCATACATCCATGAATTGCGATGGCAAATGGATGAAATAGAACGAGGAACTGGTTCATGGAGGACCTTCCATTATGCCAAAAGAAATGGCAACCTCTATCCTACTCATGGACTTGGTCCCGTAGCGCAATACATGAATCTGGGAAGAACTGAAGATAACTTTAAATCACTGGTATCCTTCTCCACACCAGCACTGGGTCGACAGGAATATGCAGAAAATCACTACGGTCCGGACCACCAGTGGAATAAGCTCGATTATAAAGGAGGGGATCTGAATACCTCTATCATCAAAACCAATCTGGGTCGCACGATCATGGTCCAGTGGGACGAAACCAGTCCCCGTCCTTACTCACGATTGAATCTGGTACAGGGAACAATGGGCACATTAGCAGGCTTCCCAACGCGAGTGGCATTTGCCGGAGGCGTTCCGGACGTGACAAAGGATCATCATCAGTGGGTACAGGGCGAGCAATTGGAAGTATTGTACGAACGGTACGATCACCCATTGTACAAGAGGTTAAGTGAAAAGACGAAAGAAAGTGGACATGGCGGCATGGATGGCCTGATGGTATACCGCATTGTAGAATGCCTCCGACAGGGGTTGCCGTTGGATCAAAATGTATATGAGGGGTGTTTCTGGAGTGCGGTTTCACCTTTAAGTGAACGTTCCGTAGCTTCAGACGGGGCTCCACAGCCTTTCCCTGATTTTACGCGAGGCGAATGGAAAAACACTAAACCTCTGGAAATAATCAGCTAAACTTTTAAAACGATGCATCCAAAAACCAATTTGTATAGCAGTAAGGTTCTAATAGTAGGCCTACTACTCACCATAACATCGGTGAGCCATGCGCAGGGCGTAGAAAAGGGGTTTGATTTATTATTCAATGGCGAAAATCTGGATGGCTGGATAGGTAACAAAAGTGCCTACAGAGCCGAGGGTGGCATGATTATCGTGGACCCGCAAGGAGGTGGGAGTGGAGGCAATCTTTATACCGAAAAAGAATACAGCGACTTCATCTTTCGATTTGAGTTTCAATTAACCGCCGGTGCCAATAATGGTTTGGGTTTTCATGCACCACCGGAAGGTGATGCGGCATATGTGGGAAAAGAGTTACAGATTCTGGAAAACACTGCCGAAAAGTATGACAACTTAAAACCATATCAGTATCATGGTTCGCTTTATGGAGTGATGCCCGCAAAACGCGGTTTTCAAAAGCCGGTTGGTGAATGGAACCGACAACAAGTGACAGTTCGTGGATCCTGGGTACAGGTAATTCTCAATGGCAATGTCATTCTGGAAGGCGATTACCTTGAACAAAGTAGAAATGGGACTATGGACAATAGAGAGCACCCCGGCTTAGAACGAACATCGGGACATATCGGCTTCTTGGGACATGGTGATGTGGTCCGTTTCCGCAACATTCACATTAAAGACTTGTCAAAATCCTAGAGATATATGCTGCCAGCTCTGGTGACGACATCTTCCGGTCTGTTGCTCCCAATTATCCTTAATTGATTCAAGTTACCTCGTCAACCTCATCAATATCTCTCATGAAAATCCTTAGGCTACTTTTAACGCCCGCCCTCCTTTTACTAATTCTTCCGGTAGTTGCTCAGCATAGACTTTCTACGGATAGGCTAGCACGGTATGACAAGTTTCTCGAACAGGAAATTGAGAATGGACAAATGGCCGGAGCCGTTAGTTTAGTAGTGAGAAACGGTGAAGTTGCACACCACAAAGCTTTTGGTAGGCGAAATGTGAATGAGTCCACCAAAATGGAAGTGAGTGATCTGTTCTTTATCCAGTCCATGACCAAACCCATCATTTCAGTAGCATTTATGATGCTCTATGAAGAAGGGCATTTCCTGCTTACTGATCCGGTAGAGAAATATCTTCCTGAATTTGCCAACCTGAAGGTCAGCTCGGATCCTTCGGCCGGATTGGAAGCAGAGACAGTCCCTTTGAATGGCCCAATTACGATGGCTCAGTTATTGAGTCATACTGCGGGGTTTTCGCATGGATTGGGAAGTAGTAAACTGGATCGGGAATACCTAAAAGCCATGTACCTGGAAGATCACAAAACCGTGCAGTCCCGTATGTATCGCATGTTGGAATTGCCATTGATCGGGCAACCCGGTAAACAGTGGTATTATAGCGCCTCACCTGACGTACTCAGCGTCCTTATTGAAAAATTTTCCGGTCAATCTACGGCGACATTCATACAGAAAAGAATTTTAGACCCATTGGACATGACCGATACGGGGTACAACCTAAGAGATGGTCAAACCCATCGGGTAGCAACCGTTCATGAAATGAGAAACGAAGAATTGGTCGCTGCCCAACGTCAACCTCCAACACAAGGAAATACGCTCTGGAGTGGGGTAAATGGCTTATTTTCTACAGCAACTGATTACATGAAGTTTTGCCAGATGATGCTCAATAAAGGAGAATGGAATGGCAAAAGGTATCTCAGTCGAAAAACGGTCGAAATCATGACCCTGAATCAGATCGATGGATTGTATGGTGAGCAAGGCTGGGGGCTCGGGTTTGCGATATTGACGAATCTCGCTGCCAATAAGGGACTAGGTTCTGAAGGTCAATATTACTGGAATGGCGCTTTTCGAACGCATTTCTTCATCGATCCGAAAGAGAACCTCATTGCCATTCTGATGACGCAAACCAATCCTTATTCCGATTACTACGGCAGTAAGATGCGTCAATTTGTCTATCAGGCGATTGATGATTAAGGATGCCCAATTCAATGTCGTATAGTTTAGGAAATGTATCGTCATCGCGAGGTAACGAAGCGATCTCAAATAAGGTATCCAGATAGCATTACAATCAGGCTGCTTCGCAGACTCGCATTGACGAAGCTTATCCAAACGACATTGATGCCCAATATTTAGGAAGGCAAACCCTGAGTTCTGGTCAGACTTCAATGGCTAAGGCTGACAATAAAATTTGCTACTCCACTCTCAACTTCACTTCCCCTGAGTTGACCACTAACGATTGATCAACCGACGTTGTAAAGTTCTTATCCCGGAGGGTAGAAACAATGTTCCATTCTGCTCTAGCCTGGTCCTCAGTAAGGGTAAGCACCAAAAATCCATGATCTCGAAGGTTTGCATACTTAAGGTGTGGATTCACGGGACTGTTCACAATTTTTGCTTCATGCTCCAGCACGGATTCCGTACTTGTCCGTTCATTGGAATTAGAAGAATTAATACTTGTTGTACCAAATTCCACTGCGAACGCCCCTTCTGAAGTTTCCGGATCATAACCCTCAAAGGGATCATTGGTAACTTCAAAAGCCCAGGCTGAATGCGTATCTCCCGTTACGAATACCACATTATCAATGTCATTGTTTTTGATGTGGCTGGCAATCTTATTTTGTTCATATGGATAGCCGTCCCATGAATCCAGATTAATGGTAAAACCTGGCTCAAAACCCCAATTTAAATAGGAATAGATCACCTGATTTCCGATGACTTTCCACTTAGAGGGAGAGTCCTGCAATCCGGACAACAACCAATCCAACTGCTCCTCCCCCAACATACTTCTGTTCGCATCATTGATACTGGGATCCTTCAGACTATCCACAGGAGAAGTTCTGCCTTCCAGGCGTTCATCCATCATGAATACTTCGGCGATGTTTCCGTAATCAAACTTTCGATAAAGCGTCTGACTTTCCCGGATTGGCATCCATTCATAATAGGCTTGTACAGCCGCATTTTTCCGAGCTTCATAGGGGCCTTCATCTTCCTGATGGTTTTGCGCACCGGTCTTATAGGAATCATTTGCAATCTCATGATCGTCCCAAATGTTAATGAACGCTACGCTCGCGTGAGCAGCTTTTAGGTCTTCATCTAGTCGGTATTGCGCGTATCGTGTCCGGTAATCACCCAAAGTGATGATCTCTTTTGCAGGAATATTAATACGATTCAGAGAGGTATCGCCATAGCTTCCCGGACCATATTCATAAATGTAATCCCCAAGATGCAGTACTGCATCCAAATCATTTCTTTCAGAAATGGCCTTGTAGGCATTGAAGTAGCCCCATTCATAATTGCTACAACTGACTACTGCAAAACTGACCGAACCTGACACAGGAGCTGTTCTGGTGTTTCCTACAGGTGAAGAAGTGCCGAGCGCCATGAATCGGTAGAAATAGGCTGTTCCTGCATTCAAACCAGTAACATCTACTTTCACCGTAAAGTCTTTTGTGCTATCCGTTTCCAAAGTCCCTGACCGGACCAAAGAAGAAAAGCTTTTATCTGTACTCACCTCCCAATTTACCTCTACCGATGGCACTTGAGTAGGTGGTGTTACTCGTGTCCAAATGATGACGGCATCCTGCAGGGGATCCCCTGAAGCCACCCCGTGATAAAAGGGAGCATCAGCCTGATCTTTCAGGTGATCTATTGCTTCGGTAAGTGGAGGATAAGTTGGCTGGCATGCGGCAAATACACAACAGATAAAGAGAATCAGGTGAGACTTTTTCATAGGTATAGGAATCTGGAGCGGAAAATTAATCGGCTATCGGCGCATTCGCTACGCTTTGGTTGTGAACGAATTATGAAATATCGACAAGAGAAGACCTACCCAATCATAGAAAAAGTTGAACAGATGGTAGCAATAGCGTCTTTTATCGTTAATTACTCCCTGGTTCCGACTACTTCATGAATTACATCTCCGTCAACCTTTATAAGAAAATCATCGATCACGGCCTGAGTGAAGGATTATCAGAAACTGATCTCAACTGGTTGCCAACACCTATAGATCTTTTAAAAAAGGTTCAGGCTGTACCAGCAGATCATTTTTTTGAACTTCACGAGTGGTTAGACGAGCAATTAGGTCCGGGCTTTTCTATCCGGGTGGGTCAAGCCATGAAAATGGATGACTATGGTGTTTTGGGCCTTTCCTGGAAAACATGCTCCAAAGCCGGGGAAATCTTTGAGCGATGTGAACGCTACTTTAAACTCCTTTCTAACACCTATGTTTTCAAAGTTCAACCTGAGGGTGATTTATCGCATATACATTTAAATCGCGATGCTTACCGTGCCGGCGTTGCACGATCCAATGAAGCTACCTTCTCCGCCACGGTGGTGGTGATGAGAGCGATTACTGAAAAGGACATTTCTCCTGTTTCTGTATCATTTAAACATCGCCCTCCCAGGGATTTAAGAGATTACGAAGAAGCGTTTAAGTGCCCCGTCAATTTTGAGCAACCGATCAACGCCATCAGTTATCAAACGGCAGACCTTAACACCCGAACCGCGAAGGCTGATTTCAGCATCAATCAATTTTTGGTTGCCAGAGTCGAGGAAGAGACCAAAGGCATTGAAGTCAGTCCCAATCAAATTGCTACGGAAGTAGAATTGCTTATTCAAAATGCCCTTCCCAGTGGCATCCCCAGTATCACGGAATTGGGGGCACACATGGGAATGAGTAACAGAACCCTCACCAGAAGACTCTCGGAAAATGGGGTAACTTTTCGGGATCTTATTCAAAAAACACAAGAACGACTATCCAGGGAGCTATTAAAAGGATCCAACCGTTCCGTAGCTGAAATTGCGTTCCAAACGGGATTTTCGGAACAAAGTGCTTTTAACCGAGCCTTCAAGCGATGGACAGGTTTGTCTCCGATTGAGTTTCGAAAAAACTAACATCAATTTGCCTTTGGCTTAAAGGGTCAAAGCATTGGCTTAAAGAGTCAAGCAAATACCTCCCTCCCATTTCAATTTTACCTCCAAATGCAAAACGGTCGTAAAATGAAATTGAAAACAATCCTTCTGATCGGCATCGGGATCACGGTGGCGATTTTGAGCCTGGCCGACCCAACCAAGGGTGAAGCCATCCCAACAGCAAAAACCCGGTCGACACTCAGCAACGATTCCTTGAAGAAAGCAGCTTTTAATATACTCGACACCCAATGCAATGGCTGTCATCGAAAGCAAAACCCTTTCATGATCTTCAAGGAGAAGAACATGGAAAAACGAGCACCAAAAATCTACCAAATGGTCTTCGTTGAGCGCCGCATGCCCAAAGGGAACGAGATCAAATTGACCAATGAGGAATATGCCACTCTCGAAAAATGGCTTTTCACACAAGAAATCTTTTAAAAATGGACTTATCTATCAAATCACTTATTCTATCAGGAGCTGTTCTCCTGATCGGGCTATCGGCAGGGTTGTTTTATGCCTGGTCTGTTTCAGTCATTCCCGGCACTCAAAAAGTTTCAGATGAAGTTTATTTACAAACCATGCAATCCATTAATAGGGCGATCCTGAATCCGGCTTTTTTTGTGGTATTCTTTGGAAGTGCAGTGCTGTTAAGCATTTCTGCATTCTCTGTTTATCACACTAGCCGGCTGGCCTTCTCCTTCTTTCTGGCAGCAACATTGATCTATCTCATTGGAACCATAGCTGTTACAGGCATGGGAAATGTACCATTAAATAATCAACTTGACCGATTGGACCTGATGCAAGTCGGTTCAGAAGCACTTTCGGAATTTCGAGCGAACTATGAATTGAAATGGAACCGGCTCCATGCCATCCGATCCAGCTTCTCGGTAATTTCATTCCTACTTGCGTTGATAGGCCTTATAGTCTATGCCAGTAAATAATCATAGAGAAGAGGAAGAAGAGGAAGAGGCTGTGCCGTCGACCAAAACCTACAGCCTCTTTGAGTTTTAAAGCATGGTTACTGGCTCCTTGTAAGGCGTAACCTGAACACAAGATTTTTTGATCTCGTTGAGCCCTCCTTCGATGTTTACCACTCGAAACCCCTGATTGCTTAAAATAGAACAAGCGATCATGGAACGATACCCACCCAGACAATGCACATAATACTTGAAATCAGAATTGAGCTCTGACAGATTCTGAAATATAAAATCCAGTGGGAAATTCACCACGCCCTCAACATGCTGTGATTCATATTCAGAAGCTTTCCTCACATCCAATACATGCAAGAGCTGGGTATCATATAACCCCACAAAGTCGTGAGGTCCAATGGACTTGATGTCAGTAGTTTTTCTACCCGATTGCTTCCAGGCCTCCAAGCCACCCTCAAGGTATCCAATGGTATGATCGTAACCTACCCTAGCCAATCGGGTCACGACTTCTTCTTCCTTCCCAGGCTCAGCGATGAATACAATTTCACGTTCAAGGTCCTCAATCAAAGCTCCTGCCCACGGAGCAAAACTGTCATCTATTCCGATCCAAATTGAACCTGGAATATGTGCCGCTGCATAAGCCTGTGAAGGACGTGTATCAAGAATAAGTGCCTCATGTCGTTGCTGCAACTCATCAAATTGATTGGGGTAAAGTGCAGTCATTCCTCTCCTAAGGATCACATCAATGCTTTCGTACCCTTGTTTATTGATACTTGCATTTTTGGGGAAATACTGAGGTGGCGCCACCAATCCTGAAGTAACCTGGGTGATAAATTCCTCTCGCGACATTTTTGGAGCAAGTGCGTAGTTAAAGAGTCTTTGCCTGCCTAGTGTGTCACTCGTTTCCTTACTCATATTTTTACCACAGGCTGATCCCGCTCCATGCCCAGGATAAAGGATAACGTCATCCGGTAAGGTCATGATCTTATTCCTCAGCGAATCAAAGAGCAAACCTGCCAGGTCTTCCTGGGAAAGATCTGACTTAACCGCCAGGTCTGGTCGACCTACATCTCCAATAAACAGGGTATCTCCAGTAAATAATGCGTGTGGTACGCCATCCTCATTAATCAACAAATAGCAGGCTGATTCCATGGTATGCCCTGGTGTATGCAACACCTTGATGGTCAGTTTACCCAATTTCAACTCCTCTCCATCTTCAGCGATGTATGCTTCGAAATTGGGTTTTGCCGTAGGGCCATAGACAATCGCGGCTCCGGTTTTCTTTGCCAGATCAAGGTGACCGGAAACAAAGTCTGCATGAAAATGGGTCTCAAAAACAAACTTAATGGTCGCTCCATTGGTAGAAGCCATGTCCAGGTACGGGGATACTTCCCTAAGCGGGTCAATAATGGCAGCTTCTCCTTCCGATTCAATATAGTAAGCGGCCTCTGCCAGGCATCCGGTATAAATTTGCTCGATTTTCATGATCTATTCACTTGAAGTTTAATTCGGTAAATCAACCCATTAAATGCCTGTAAATCTGCAACTTATGTTACACAGGTCGGATGATTATAATCAACCTTCAACCTGCAGAATATCATGGATTTTTCTATGTTTATGCTTATTAGAATTACTGGAACGTCCCTTGTCTGATCATCGCCGCATTTTTGACTTTCCCTACCTGAAAACCTCAGCAATCCAACGCTATAAGAAGTGGTTGATCAAAACCCGATCAGGTAGTCATTCCTATTGTCGGTTTATTCTTCTATCTGCTCCTCGAAGTGGATCTACTCTTTTACACACCTATCTCAATTCGAGCCTCAATATCTACTCTCTGGGCGAACAGCCATGGCGCGATGTAGAGCAGGGGATCCATACCCATTATTTCAAAGCTTATCCCAGGCTTATTCAGGCTGTGGGGTTTAAAGTTTTTTATCAGTTCTCAGAACAAGCCCCTTACCATGATCTGTATCATGAGCTAAAAAAAGACCAAGATTTGCGAGTGATTCATCTTGTACGCGAAAACACGCTGGAACAATACCTGTCGGAAAAGCTAGCCTGGCAAAATCGGGAATGGACCCTCAAGGAACAATCTGCAAATCAGGAAAAGATCGAACTCGATTTACAGGAATTTGAAGCATTCATAGCAATGCACAGGGCACAACAAAAGCGGTGCCTGGAAGATTTCAAAAGTCACAACCTGTTGACTCTGTCTTATGAATCGTTGACTGAAGGTGCCCAGCCTGTATTGGAAGAAGTACAGGACTTTTTAGAAATTCCTAAAAAGAAATTGTTCACGGTTTTGAAAAAGCAAAGCATCCGGCCATTATCCCAATCATTGTTGAACTGGGAGGAAGTGAAGAAGAAGTATCCAGAATTCCTGTCTTAATGGAGTGATTATAGCTATAATGGAAAAAACGGCATGCCGGAGACCAATATGCCGCAGTGAGGTAAAAAAACACTGCAAAAAGTATCCTAATACTGTAGTAATCGCCGCTCCGCATGATTGACCATCAAAACCACAAGACCCACAACCGAGACCGAACTGACGGGCATAAGAATAGCAGAAACTAAGGGCGAAAGATGACCGGAAATGGCAAAACCCAATCCAACAATATTGTATAAAAATGAAAATACGAATGCCGTTTTCAAAACGATTTGCATCCTACCGGCAAAGTTGAAAAAACGGGGCAGTTTGGTAAACTGATCCGAATCCAGAATCGCATCACACGCCGGAGAAAATTGGTGAACGTCATCCGCCACAGCAATACCCACTTCACTCTTCCTGAGCGCACCGGCATCATTGAGTCCATCTCCCACCATGGCTACTTTACTCCCTGCTGCTTGCTCCTTTCGGACAAAATCAAGCTTTTCAACGGGTTTTAGCCGAAAATGCAATTCATCGAAATTATCGGTCAGCACGGCTCCGTCTGTGGGGCGATCCCCGGACAATAATTGCAATTTGAACGCACTTCTGAGTTTTTCAAGTACTTTGGAGAGTCCCGTTCGATAGTTATGATCGATACGGAAATATCCTCGAACCACTCCCTGTATACTCACATAAACCCGAGCTTGCCGAATTTCTCCTGAATCTGCTACTCCCAGAAAAGAAGCCGATCCGATTCGGATGGATTTATCAAAAACCTCACCCTTCAATCCTTTTCCAATTACCTCCTCGAAATTGGATACCGGATGCTCCGCAGAATGCTTCAAACTTTCATGGATCATTCGACTAAGTGGGTGAGCCGACTGACAGATCACCGCATCTACCAATTCCAATTCGAAAGCTGATAGCTCCCCAATGAATTCAACCTGCTTGGCCGTTTGATAGGTCAGCGTTCCTGTTTTATCAAAAATGAGCGTCGTAATCTGACTAAGCTTCTCGACCACATTCGCATTCTTCAAATACATGCCGTGATTTCCCAGCACCCTTAAAGCATGTCCATAAGCGAATGGAAGGGCTAATGCCAGTGCACATGGACAAGCCACAATCAATACAGAAGCGACCACTTTCCATACCAAAACCTGATCCGCAAAATACCAGTAGGTCGCTGATCCCACCGCCAAAGCCAGTACTACCAGGGTGAAGTACCTTGAAATGCGGTCCGTCAGGTTTTGAAAAGTAGAATCTTCCTGTTTAAGGTCTTCGTGATTCCACAAGCTGGTCAGATAACTCATGTCCACTGGTTTTTCAACTTTTAAGTCAATCCTGCTTCCGAGATTTCTACCGCCGGCATAAAGTAATTCCCCCTTCCGAACCGCCACAGGCTCAGACTCCCCTGAAACAAAACTGTAATCCAAATTGGCTACCTCTGAATCCAGATAAGCATCACATGGTACCAATTCTTGATGATGCAGGGTCACGATATCTCCGCGTTTGAGGTCTTTTACATGCGTGGGCACCTCTTTTCCTTCCATGAGTTTGCTTACTGCAATTGGAAAATATGATTTGAAATCCCGGTCAAAGGACAGTGCTTCGTAAGTTTTGTGTTGGTACCACTTTCCTACGAGCAATAAGAATACTAAACCGGTCAACGAATCAGAATAACCAGCTCCTACACCTGTACCTACTTCATAAAGCGTACGTGTAAAAAGGGTTAAAACACCTAAAACAATAGGCACATCAATGGTGAAAAGACCTTTCGACATACCGCCCCAGGCGCTTTTGAAATAATCTTGCGCCGAATAAAACAGAACGGGTAGTGTCAGTACCAGGTTGAGCATCCGGAAGAGCCATTGGAATTGTGAATCCAAAAGAAAGTTGGTATCCAGATATTCCGGTAAGCTCAGCAACATGGTGTTCCCGAAACAGAACCCCGCTACAGCAATTTTCTTCCCAATGTTGTTTTGAGATCTCTTCTTCTTATTATCTACTCCCAGATTGATGCTCGGCTCATAACCCATTACACAGAGTAGCTGCACCAATTGACTGAGCGGAAGTTCTTGCTTAAAAAGGATATCCGCTTCTTTCTTCGGAAAGTTGATGCGACTCTGAACAATGTTCGGATAAAACTGAGGCAACTGCTCTAGTAAATACACACAAGAACTGCAATGGATATTGGGCAGGTGAAATCTCACCCTGGCAAACTGATCCGAACGAAAAACCAGTAATTGTTCCGTAATCTCCGGCAGGTCCAGGTATTGGAAACGACTCGATGACCCGATTTCCTTAAATTGTAATTCAGGGTCATTTTCAAGGATAGCATAAACGGTTTGACAACCAGAACAGCAAAATTGGTTACCCTGGGTATCCAACAAAACATCACCATCACAAGGTTGTTGACACAGGTGACAGTGATGTGTTTGTGTTTGTGGTGAGGGAGCCGCTCCCGTCATATAACCACACCAGTCAAGCCAGAATTAGTTTTTTCGAATAGCATGATATCCTCCCTTTTGAATGGGAAAGCCAATACGGGAACATTGGCATGATTGACCACACTTTCGGTTGTACTTCCATAAAACAGATGCGCTATTCCCTTACGCTGGCAAGTGGCCATCGCGATCATATCCACATTGGATTCCTTCGCGAACGACACGATTGCTTCTTCTGGCAAGAAGTCTCGCTGGGTGAATAGACTATAGTCTTTCTCTTCAAAATAGGCCCTGAGATAATCCGTAAACTGTTTGTGAAGCTGATCAAAGGCGCCAAAATCATGAGGAGATTTTACCCAGACAAAATTGAGCTTTGCGTTGAATAATGTTCTCAACAGCTTGACCTCTTCCAGAAAGCGAACCGGCACACGATCTAACTGGACAGGAATTAAAATATTCTGAATGTTCTCAGGAGAATAATCCGAAGGAATGGTCAAAACAGGTACGTGAGCAAAACGAACTACTTTTTCAGTGTTGGAACCTACAAAGAACTCCGTCAATCCAGAAGCTCCCTTCGTGCCCATGACAATCAGGTCCGTTTTCTTTTGCTTAACAGCCTTATCGATGGCCTCACTCAATGAAAGCTCTTCAACGATTGCCTCTATCCGGGCATGTGGAGCGTATTCTGCTTTCCAGTTCTCAAGGGTGTTTTCAGCGTTGGTTTTCAGATCGTTCAAAAGCCTGGACGTCAGGATCGGATCCATATAAACCGGGTGAAATACCTGAGTGGTATTGACCACATGCAGCAGTGTGATGTCTGCACTTTCTCGTTTGGCAAGTTCAGTAGCAAAGGCCAGGGCAGCTTTGGCCTCCTCAGAAAAGTCGGTAGGTACAATAATGTGTTCCATGGCGCTTTATTTTTTCAGATTGAAACTGCGAGCAAGGTACACGGCACTATTGCCACCAAACATGACTTTTGACAGGTTTCAGATTGATTTAATCCGAACAGGGTTTCAAATCCCGTTCGGATGATATGATGGTGGATCAACTTCCTTAATAAACCGCTCCTTCTGCCACTATCCGGTTCGCTTCCAGGTCAGACTTAAGGCTTTCTATTTTAGCACCGATAGTAATCATCGGCACTTTACCCAGCGGCAATCTTAGCGTCGGATTTTGCTGATGGACATGCTCAATGATCGCTAAAGCTGCCTTATCAGGATCTCCTTCCTGTTTTCCATCCACACCCTGCAATTTGGACCTAAATGCACCTGCAGTTTCCTGATAGGCCGAAATTTCTCCCGAAGCCAACCCCAGGTTATTGCCTGCAAATGCAGTTCGAAAAGGGCCCGGCTCAATAATACTTACCTTAATTCCCAAAGGAGCTACTTCTTGCGCCAGGGCTTCACTAAACCCTTCTAAAGCAAACTTGCTGGCGTTATAAATACCAAAGCCACCAAATGCTTTTACCCCTCCATGTGACGAAATCTGAACAATATTCCCGGATTTTTGTGCCCGCATATGTGGTAAAACCGCTTGTGTCAATGCCAGCGTAGCAAAGAAATTCGTCTCAAAAACCTGCCGTACCTCTTCGATAGAAGTTTCTTCAATGGCCCCTACAAAACCCAGCCCAGCATTATTGACCAGCACATCAATCTTCCCGTGAGTTTCATGAACCTGCCTAATGGCTTCTTTTCCAGCTACCTGATCATTGATGTCAAGTAAAATGCCCTCCGCTTGTCCCTGGTGAATCTCATTAAAAGCGACCACCTGCTCCTGTTTCCGGAACGTCCCAACCACGAAATGACCTTGCCCGATAACCGCTTCTGCCAGTGACTTACCCAGGCCGCTGGAAATACCAGTAATGAACCAAACTTGCTTTTCCATGATCAGGATACTTTTATGAGTTGAGATAAAGGAACACGAAAGTTTACGCCAATCCAAACAAACAGCAGGGACGGCAATAACCAAATGCCATTTCCAATAAAATCGTGCGCCACATGAAATGCGACAATATTGAAAATGACCGGAGATAGCAATAACCACCCCATCAACCTCAATTTTGGAACCAGCAGGAATATCCCACCCAGGATTTCCGCTAAAGCCACTACTTTAAAGAGATAGGTGGTAAACATATTGCCCAAAAAGGCTTGCGCGACCGGATCGGCGGGTGGATCAACTGCAATAAATCCGATGAATTTGTTTAAGCCAAATATGATCATCAGGATACCCAAGACGGCTCCCGGAAGGGTTTCTTTCAAATTTTTCATAGCTAAATGTTTTTTGACGAAGCAAAATTCAATGGAACAGGACACAGGAAAAATGAACTGGATTAGGAAATACACTTGAACTAGATTAAGAAAATCGCTTTTTCAGCCGTCTGTGGAAGCGGGATGTCCGAAAGCCATAGAATCTAAAACCCAGCAAATCGAGGCCTAGATTGCGCCTGAATGCACCTTGTGATTGATTTACCTAACCTCTTCTACTCAACTGAGACCTGATCTTACTCAAAAACTCCTGAGACATCCCCAAATAAGAGGCTATAATCTTTTGTGGGACTCGCTGCACGATCCCGGGATACATCTCATTGAATTCTAGGTAGCGTTCTTCAGCCGATTTACTCAGATTAGACAAGGCCCGCATCCGCGAAAAAGCAAAGGCCTTTTCCGTAGTAACCCTGAAATATTCACTGAGGCTATGGATCTCTTTACACAATCCTTCAATGTCTTCATAGCGCATTTGAAGCAATATGGAGTCCTCCAAAGCTTCCACATAAAGTGTGGCGGGTGTCCGGGTAATGTAACTATAGAAATCACTCACAAACCAATCCTCAATGGCAATTTGCACCGTATGGTCCTTCCCCTCGTCATCAATGAAATATGACCGGAAAGCACCTTGTAATATGTAATTTCTGAAGTTGCTCGTATATCCGGGTTGATCGAGGAATTGTCGCTTCTTAAACCTGGTGGTTTTTGTGATTGATATAAGTCGTTCTGCCTCTTCTTCAGAGAACTCTACAAAACGTCGGATGTTGGAAAGTATGGGGGACAATTCTGACATCAGTCCCCTAAACTAGCACCTCTATCTGAACCAGTCAAACTATCCCAATGATCTCTGTGGATCCTTTCATTGGACTCTTGACATATTGTGGTCGTGACTGTTCATCAGCATTTCGGAATCGGCGATCTTGGTATGTCATCATCAACACAAACAGACTATGTATCATTTGGCGATTCGCACCAGGCGCTTAATAAGCATAATCACCCTTTTGGGGTATGGAACTGGTCGTTCTTTGACTCAATTTTGACAACTGTAACTATGAGCAAAACTGATCTCATTGCTCGACTTTTTACAACCTAAACACCGTACCATGATACCGACTTTACTAAAAATCCCTTTTAGGAAACGCATGGCTATCTTTTTAGTCACTTCAACTTTTATTTCCGTGATCACACTCTTTCTAGCCATGAAAATCGCTTACCCTGGTGGATCTATTCCTCAATTAGACGGGTATTGCTGCGGCTATTGCGAAAATGGAACAAATTGTGCGCAGGCAGCTACCAATGGCGAATACAAAACGAAAGAAGAAGCATGTGCTCATAAACATGAAGCATTTGAAGGCCGGACCCTCAAAGTACCCATCGAGCCGGTTGACACGTGGACTAACCTTGCTTATCTGATCATTGCCTTACTTCCATTTGCCCAGCGCGTACCTATCAATTATCCCAGCATTTCCTTTTCCATAATCACACTGTTATTGGGTCTGGGCAGTGGCTTATTCCATGCGGGAGGTACCTCCTGGGGTCGCATAGCCGATATGTCCGGAATTTTCCTAGTTTTTGGTTTTCTTGCTGCCAATGCCCTGCTGATCTGGCAAAAGAAGAGATCCCTCTTTCTACTGATCTTATTGACCATTGCGTTTTTTGGGCTTCAGTTCTGGTTGCGTCATATTCACGGTGATACCCTTGCCCTGGGAGTGATCGCTCTGATCATATTAATTCCTCTATTTCTCAGTAGTGACACGAATTCAATGAAGGTCAAGATATTTGCCAGTATCCTCATATTCATTTTGGCTGATGTGTTTAGATCTCTGGATAGTTTGTGGTGCTGCGGAACATTGCGAGAACATTCAATGATCCAATTTCACGGCATTTGGCATGTTATTTCGGCGATTGGGATTGGTTACGTATTCTGGCTGGAGCAAAATATCGCAGAAGATGAAATCGTCTTTGATTGAGTTAACAGGCCATTGTGGATAACCCAGTGCATAACCGTGGTATAACCCGGGTATTTTACAGTGTAAAACCTGTTGAAAATGAGAGGGATTGGAAATTTGGAAATGCAAAAATATAGGCTACTTTAGATTCATCAAACGAGGGATAGGAAACTGAAACGAAAGTTTCCAACTGGACAAGGGGAAGTTGAAGTGGGTTTCGGCTCACATTAACGAAGCTTAGAAGGTTGTGATGGAAAACCGATCGGAGGGGCAACTCAAAGAAACGAATTCATCGGGAGTCCGAACAGTAGTTTGAAGTTGTGCAGAAGCTAAGGCTACTGCAGAACTAGAAGGGCAAGTTCAGCAATGGACGAGCCCTTTTTGTTTTTAACACCATCAGAAGGTCAATGGTCAAACCGGATCAAGCCGAAAACCTGTAGAGTGATTGTACAAAATGAAGTTGTCGCTTTGGGTCGGCCCCGGCGGGGGTCCGCTTGATTCATTTTAGGTTTTTGGGTCAAAGAAGAGCAGAAAAGAATAAAATCTGTTCGAGCCAGTAGAGTCTCAACTGATTTGATTTCACGAAATGGCGAGTTTATTTTATCCCTACTCTTTTGAGATAAAAGGCGTTAAAAAATGAATCCGGTCCCGGCGGGGAACCGCTAGATTTTTGGCCACTTTTCATCGCCGCGCGGCGTACCGTGGAAAAGTGGTGAGAGAAAACGGATACCTCAGACCTCATAAACGCGCAGAAGATGGTTCAGGTACCTCAGATAAATTTAAATCTTAAGAATGGCATGCTATTTAGGTGCTCCCCAAGAATATTCCTTGATCCCTTAAATAGTGAAAACTTCATTTCAGCATATTATGCTACCTCGGTAGCTTATCCACTCAAAGTGGTTCACCGTACCTTCGGCAGGAAATCCAGAACCAAGAAATCACCATTTCAAAAGCAGAAAAACGGAATAACTGATTAACTCAATCACTTTGGATCAATGGAGAAATTATATTCCTCCCCAGATTTACCGCTTGATCCAAAACCTGGGGATCAACATTTTGCAATGAATTAAGTCGATGTTTCAATCCTTGGCAGGAATAATGGACAGTTTCGTTTTAAGGGTCCCCGGATATTTATTTATGTATTGATCCTTACTTTGGTAGTTCTATCAGTAACATTTTACCTTCCCTAACGGACTTGTTAAACACAACCTTTCCCATTGAAGTTACTTCAACAACTATTTTATTTCCTGCTCTCCGAAAAGAAAGGTTCGTGGTTTTTCCAAATAACGAGAGGTTGTTCAATTCCATAAAGTCCCATTCTTTCGGCAATTTCGGAGTTATGTGGAAAGAGTGGAAAGAAACGGGCTCAATCCCTAGCATTCCTTCCGTGATGATGCGACAATAGAGTGCACTTTCCGCAGATAAATGCTTCATATTGTTCTCCGGATAGGCTTCTATTGCATATGGTACATGATCTCCCAGTAAACGTTTTTGAGAATAATCCTTTAATCTCTCAAAGGCCAACGCAGTTTCTCCCACACGAAAAGCTCCCCTCAATGCATACAAGGTGGCACGATCCCAAAACATATTGATTTTACTATCTGGCTTTTTCTCTACTAATATGCCATTGTCTGTCCAGAGGTGTTCGAACAAAGCCGTGAGCGTCGCGTCCTTTCGTTTGGTTATCCCCATCACCAAAGGCAAACAGATCCAATGCCGCAGGTATTCATTTCCGTCAAAATATCGATAGGTATCAAGTCCTTCAATTTGCGCACCAAAATACTGCTCAATTACATCTTCCATGTCCCTGGCATCTTGTTTATACTGAATGACCTTCCTATCCAGGTCCATTATTCTGGCCAGGTGAATAGCGTTCTTTAATCCACCGTAGTAAAGGGCAGAAGTGGAAAGATTCGCTTCTCCTGTTGGAATTCTACCTTCCATTTCATCGGATTCTGATAATATAGCTCCTGCCGGATTTCTATGCTCATCGCAGTAATTTAAGCTCCACTCCACCAAAGGCCACAAGGAATTCATTTCTTCAAAATCACCCTTGGCCAGCAAATACTGAGTAGTGCCGTATGCGATCATCGCCGCATCGCCACGATCAAGGAAATCCATCACAAAGTTGCCATCAACCTCGAAGGCATAAGGAATATGGGAGTCATCCTCCGGAATATGCTCCTTGAATTTTTTGTAAGTATTAAAAGCGGCCTGATTCCCAACTTCATAACCGAGATAGGGAAAGAAAGGGCCACTGTATTCTACCTGATCGTTGGCCCAGGTGCCCAGGTAATAATTTCCGCCTCCGGGTGAGTGAATCAGCCCCATGGATGAATCGAAAATACTTTCTGTTGCACGAATTTTAGAAAAGTTAAAGAGCAGATTAATAACCGGATCAGGAGTGGATAATTCCAAACCTGCGCTCATTTCCGCAAGGAATTCCTGTCTTTGTCGCCAGGCCTCCTCAAAATTGAATTCGGCTGATTCGTCATTTAAAGTCGCACCAAAATAAACCGGAAAACTGTAGGACTCACCTCCTTTCAGGTTAATCTTCTCCACGCTCTTACCGTAGGCTTTCAGCGTATAAAGGCCCTTGTACCCTATTTCGGATTGATCCCATTGATTTTGAGTCAATTGAATAGACAAGGCGTCATTGGTCAGATTACTCAGCTGCCATTCCTCTACCAAAAAACGACCTTCAGGGCTTGGATACAAGGTTCGCTTGATTTGCAACCCATCAATAGGTGTGTGATGAAACCTAAGCCACCCACCAATTTCTACCGAATCAACTCTACTAGGCCGGATCACGCTATTATTGACATGGATTGACGGGAGTACCTCATCTCCCACAGTCCTCCGAAAGTACGCTCTGTATTTCTTCCAATCCGGCTCCTCATGCCTATTATAAATCCTTAACTGCGGAAATATAACATCTCTGGAAATTTGCAATCTTCGACTCGAATCAACTGAATAATAAACGATGGCTGCCACTTGCCTACCCGCCATTTCAATGTTTTCAGCATGGGGCAATTGTCCATGAATATCAACGGACCAGACGATGGAATTACGATCTGTAATATGCCAGAAATCCCGACCTTTTTGAGCGGGCGACGTGTGAGGCTGGAACAATACCGCAATCAATAAAACCCAAACACTTAGTCTTAGCAAAGTCTTCTTACCCATAGTATCAAAGATATGTCAAAGGCTGGGTTGTGATTCTGCTCATTGCAAATTTCTACCAGGACCTTTGAGAGCAGGTAAATAATCTTGGCTATCCCATGGCACTTCATTGGGAGCTTCCACCGGTAATTCGTCGAAGTATTGCAAAAAGCCACACCTACCACGATTTCTTAATGTTTTTAGCATGCTAATAAATCGTTAATTTAGCGATGCCTAATTAGCCTTTTGAATGACGCGTCAACAGCTTTTTGATAAAATAAAGGAAAAAGAATCCTTCTTATGCGTAGGGTTGGATCCGGATATGGACAAGATTCCTGCCCATATCCGAAAAATGGAAGACCCCATTTTCGAATTCAACAAAAGGATCATTGATGCCACCGGTCAATACGCGGTTGCTTTTAAGCCTAACATTGCTTTTTTCGAGGCGTTAGGGTCCAAAGGCTGGGAATCACTGGAACGCACCATGGAGTATATGCCTAAGGAGTTTTTCACCATCGCCGATGCAAAACGCGGCGACATTGGAAATAGCTCCAAAATGTACGCCAAGGCCTTCTTCGAAAACATGGATTTCGACGCAGTGACTGTAGCTCCTTACATGGGCGAAGATTCTGTTTCTCCATTTCTCGAGTATGAGCGCAAATGGGTGATCCTTTTAGCTGCCACCTCCAACGCCAGCTCCTTCGACTTTCAGGAATTGTTGGTCGACAACAACAGTGAAAAATTGTACGAACGCATCATCCGAAAAAGTCAGGACTGGAGTAATCCGAATAACCTGATGTATGTCGTGGGTGCCACGCGCAAAGAATCACTATTCAAAGTTCGATCAATTGTCCCAAGTCACTTTCTACTGATCCCAGGCGTTGGCGAACAAGGGGGCGATTTGAATCATGTAAGCCGATACGGCATGAATAAACAATGCGGTCTATTGGTTAATTCGTCACGCGGGATCATCTACGCTGGCGACGGTGAAGACTTTGCGGAAAAAGCAGCTGAGGCAGCACGCAAAATACAGCAGCAAATGGCCAAAAACCTGATCGACTTTTCAGGCAACCGCGTCTCGGGGATCATCGATAAGATTTGATTCAGAATTAGCACTTTTCATTGATTTTTATCAGGGCCAGTCGTGATCCTTGCTCTTTGGTTTGCGTGCTCAGGAGGGAATCACTAAATTCTCCGGCGATTGGATCAAAACTATCGGTATGGGGGAACAAAATATCCATGTAAATACGAGTGAGGAAGAAAGACTCATTTTTCTACAGCATTTACTAAATGACCTCAAAGCCCTTGAGCGCATGCACAAAGAACATGTGATTGAGGATGATGTGATTCGCATTGGTGCGGAACAGGAATTTTGCCTGGTCAATGAGCAATGGCGACCTGCCACGAACGCCATGGAAGTTCTGCAGGAATTGAACGACTCACATTTCACCACAGAATTGGCCCGTTTTAACCTGGAAATCAACCTGGACCCAGTGCAACTTCAGGGATCAGCCTTCCGGCAAATGGAACAACAGCTCAATCAGCTGATGAAGAAAGCCAATGAAGCGGCAGATAAGCATGGAAGCAAAATCGTCCTGACAGGAATTCTTCCCAGTATTTCAATGCATGAGTTGAACCTGGATTTCATGACCCCACTCGATCGATATTACGCCCTGAATGATCTATTTAAAAAAGCAAGAGGTGGTGATTTTCGAATGCACTTTAGTGGAGTGGATGAATTCTCCATTAATCATAACTCAGTCATGTTTGAAGCTTGCAATACAAGCTTTCAGATGCACTTGCAAGTCAAGCCGAGCGATTTTGTGCAAAGCTACAACTGGTCACAAGCCATCGCCGGTCCTGTTTTAGGGGCTTGTGTTAATTCTCCCCTGCTATTGGGCAAGGAATTGTGGTGCGAAACGCGGGTTGCATTATTCCAACAAACCCTGGACACCAGAGTCATTGCCCGTGCTAACCTGGACAAACAAGCGCGAGTGACCTTTGGTAGCGACTGGGTCAACGGAGATGTAGTGGATTATTTCAAACATGAAGTCTCTAAATATAAGGCACTACTGACAAGGGAAATCAAGCAAAATTCGCTTCAAGAATTGAAAGAGGGAAACATCCCCAAACTTCAGGCGCTTAGCCTCCACAATGGAACCATCTATCGTTGGAACCGACCATGCTATGGTGTCGGAGGTGGCAAACCACACATTCGAATTGAAAACAGGTACATTCCCGCTGGCCCATCCATCAAAGATGAAATGGCGAATCTGGCTTTGTGGGTTGGCCTTATGACCGGACGCCCGTCAGAGTTCGATGACCTTCCGAAAATCATGGACTTTCAGGACGCAAAAGCCAATTTCCTTCGGGCCTGCCGGAACGGCACGGAAACCGTAATGAACTGGCGTGGAAAACGCATTCCATTGGCGGACCTTGTCATTGATGAATTGATCCCAATAGCCCGGCACGGATTACAGAAAATGGCCATCGATGAAGCCGATATCAATCAGTCTCTGGAAGTCATTGAGAAACGAATGACAGGACATACGGGCTCACAATGGATGGTCTCAAATTATCGGAAATTCAAGAAAACCCTGAAAACGGATGATGCGCTAATTGCACTCACAGAATCCCTACACCGAAACCAACAAACATTCGAATGCTTAAATGAATGGCCGGCACAGCAGGAATTGATCAATTTCAATTCTAAGGCGAATCGTGTCAGTCACATCATGAAAACGACGCTGGTTACTGCAGATGAGGGTGACAGTGGAGAGATGACCCTCCGCTACATGAAATGGAACAATGTTCATCACCTGCCTGTTGTGGATCAGGATGAAAGATTGGTAGGCCTGATCACCTGGCAGCATTTGTTCAAATACTTAGATGAAATCATCGATGCGGATCACGTGATCAGTGCAGGAGAAATTATGATAAAAGAAGTCATTTCTGTGGAGACCTCAACTTCAATTAATGAGGCCATCATAATCATGAAAACAAATAACATTGGATGCCTGCCAGTGGTAGAAGAAAATCACCTGGTGGGTATCATTACGGTCAAGGATGTGCTGAAATTTGCCGATGCCTGAAGTATACAGTAAAGCCCTGGATCAAAAACTGGAAATTGGCCGGATTATCGGCCGGATCGATGGAACAAGACCCGGTCCGTGTGTCGTGTTTTTCGCAGGCATTCATGGCAATGAGCCTTCAGGCGTTTTCGCCCTACATCGGGTAATGGAGGAATTACAAACCAGTAATACAACCATTCATGGCACCATTATTGGCATTTCTGGCAATCTTTGGGCCCTTCAACGAGGAGAAAGGTACCATAAAATGGACCTCAATCGGATCTGGACACAAGATCGAATGGACGACATTGAGCAAGGGACGTTCGAGCCTTCCAATGAAGATGAAAGAGAACAGATCGCTATTTACCAGGAATTGCATCAACTTTTTGAGGAGCAAAATGGCCCCTTTTATTTTTTCGACTTGCATACTACCTCTGGAGAAACCATCCCTTTTATTCCGGTTAATGACAGTTTGCTAAATCGCAAGTTCGCCAAGCAGTTTCCAATACCGCTGATCCTTGGCATTGAAGAGCATCTGGAAGGTCCTATTCTAAGCTACCTTAATGAATTAGGTTATGTTTCATTCGGATTTGAGGCAGGGCAACATGACGAGTTGAGCTCCATCGATAATCATCGGATTTTCATTTACCTCTCACTTGTTTTTGCACAATTGATTGAGAAGGAACAGATAGCATTTGACCAATTCATGGAAAGCTGGTCACGGGTATTCGGGAAACACCAGTCCTTTTTTGAGATCCGTAGCCGCTATGAAGTTAACACTGATGAAAAGTTTGTCATGGAACCGGGATTCTCCAACTTTCAAAATATTAAAGCCGGGACCTTACTCGCAAAAAGTAACGGAAAAGCGGTTCATGCCGAAGTAAGCGGAACGATGTTTATGCCGCTTTATCAGGCCCAGGGAAACGATGGGTATTTCCTGATCAGAAAAATCCCCGACATCTTTTTATGGTTATCAAAAGTCCTTCGACAAGTCAAATTAGATCACTTACTGGTCTATCTCCCTGGCGTTCATCGAGCACCTGACTTTCACGGGGCGTTTACACTCAATTTGAAGATCGCTCGTCTATTGGTGAAACCAATCCTGCACTTATTAGGCTATCGAAGCAAACAAAAGAACAATGATCAATTGATCATAAAAAGCCGTGAGTTCAAATCGAGAAAACAGGAATATCGACACACCCTCTGGTATGCACAATCCTAGCACTACTAAGTAAAAGCAGAACCATCAAATTTTTAACGTAACAATTGTTGCACCGGAACAGCCGGTTATTACCTAATTATGCCATCAATTAATTCAGGAAATTATGTTTGGCTTATTTAAAAGAAACAAAGGTTCATATCAAAACATAGATTTCGAGGGCTTTGAGGCACTTCGAAAGCAAAAGAACAGCGTTGTTCTGGACGTGAGAACTCCAAAAGAAATAGCGGCCGGAGCTGTACCCGGACACCATTCCCTGGATGTATCAAGCCCAGACTTCAAAGAAAAGGTGGCCAAGTTGGACAAATCAAAAACCTACCTTATGTATTGCCGAAGTGGCATGCGTAGTGCCAAGGCGTGTAGAATCATGTCAGGACTGGGATTTCAATCTCTCTATAACTTTAAAGGTGGAATTATAGCCTGGAATGCCGGGAAGTAAGGATTAAGTTTAAGAAAAGCAAAATCATGGAAAATCAAAAAATCCCAAAAGCCGAATACGAAGCCATTGAAGCAATGATCAACAGCACTGAAAGTGTCTTAGGTATCGACGCAAAAAAGACCCACATCATTATTATCCATAAATTAATGGAGATCGAACGACGACTAAAAGCACTTGAAAATGTCCAAAATCAATAGACATCTTAATTTAAGAATATCTCCTACTCGCTCCTGAGAGTCCTGGCCGGATTCAGTTTAGCAGTTTGGTAGGTTTGTCCACTGACTGTGATGGTTGAAATAAGCAAAATAACCACGAAACATGCACCATACCAGGTCCAATGCTGCTCGACACTGAATTCGTAATTCTCAAGCCAAAAACTGGAACTTAAATAAGCCACGGGTACCGCCACTATGGTTCCCAGTAAAGTGAGAAAAAAGATATGCGAAGAAAGTAACCAGACCATTTGCCTCACACTGCCACCCAGGACTTTTCTAACCCCTATTTCCTTAGTCCGGTTATTCGCATAAAAAGAGGAAAGGCTAAATACTCCCATAAAAGCAATCAACATACCAATACCCGAAATCAAGGTAAAAAACCGGCCAAAGGTCAACTCAGATTGATACTGATGCTCAAGATGCTGATCGAGGAAGAAAAACACAAAAGGGCTGTTGGGATAAACTTGATCCCACGAGTTTTCAATGGTCGCAAGCTGCTCTGTGATATTTCCTGCGTTCATGTTAATAATGAAATAGTATTTGGCGAACTCAATGTGTCTGATCATCATTGGCTCCACTACCTGCTTAAGTGAGCCCTGATGATAGTCATCAATTATACCTATTAAGGTATATTCCTGCCCTCTGTCATTGACTATTTTGCGACCCATGATTGCGTTGAAATCGCTGTATCCAAGCGCTTTTGCTGCCGTCTCATTGAGTAGTACTGCGTTTAAAGAATCACTTTTAAGGGAAGAAAAATCATTCCCCATCAGCAGTTTCAAGCCCAGCGTTTTTACAATATTGCTGTCTGCCGGCAATAAGGTCATTTCTATGCCCGCTTCAACGGATTCTCCTTTCAGTCTGATCCCTTTTTGTCTTGGCAGGTCCTGTCCGGGCACATAATTACAGGCAGCGACAGATTTCAACCATGTTTGATGTCGAAGCTGGTCTTTGAATAGCCGATTGGACGCTTCTATGCCTGCGACCCCTGGCAGGCCGGATCCCCTCACCACTACTGAATAATCCGTTTCAATTCCCAGGTCAAATGCCCTGATGAATCTCAACTGAGCATGGACGGTCACTGTGAGTAGCATAAGGATGAATGACAAGGTAAATTGCAAAACAACCCCGGTCCGTCTTATGGCTCCACTCCCCGTTTTCTCCTTTAATCCCCATGCTTTTCGTCCATTCACTAATGCCCGTAATTGCATCGGACTCATGGCGGAAATCAGCGAACCAAGGGTTACCATGGTAAGCAATAATAAAAAGATATTCGGCTGGAAAATGGATTTAATCGGAAGTTGAATACTCAGATAGGCGGATATCACGGGAGCCGCCGACATTACCATCATCAACGCAATGATCAGAGCAATCACGTTTGCAAACAAAGATTCCACGAACAATTGCATGCCAAGTTGATGATGTCTGGCACCCAATGCGCTTCTAATCCGGATTTCCTTTTCCCTTAAGTGATTTCGAACATAGGCCAGGTTAAAGGCATTCATCCAGGTAATGCTCAAAAGCAATAATGCCGCGATGTTCAGGAAATAGAGGTAAGACCTGTTTTGAGTTCCCCCTACCTCGTTCTGAAGATCCCCTGAGAGATGGATGTCATCAATGGGCCGCAGGGAAAATTCATATGACATGTTCTGTGCATGAATAACCTCCCGTTTTTGTTCACCGATCACATCATTTAGTTGAGCCACTATTCCCAATGGAGGTACCTGATCACGAAGCAATACATAGGTATACACATGACTCCAGGTCCAACTGTATTTGGTAAATGGACGATCCTGAAAAAGTGAAGCGTAAGAGATCAACACCTCAAAATCCAAATGAGAATTTGCGGGAGGATCCGGAATCACTCCTGTCACCAACAACTTACTGGTGTCTCTCTGCCCACGGAATTGAGTTAAGGTCCTTCCAATCGGATCAACGTCACCAAATAATTTTTCGGCCATCGATTTCGTCAATACAATGGTGTTCGGTTCACTAAGGGCATCTTGTAAAACCTCGCCATAAGAAAAAATCGTCAGAAAAGATTCATCTACCAACGTTGCTTCCGGAATACGGTACGCTTTTGACTGAACGCCGGATTCTTCCACGAACAAAAAGAGATCTCTCAATATGAATACCCGAGTAAAGGATTCAACACCCGGAGTAGTTTCCTTTAGTTCCGGTCCTACGGCACTGAAGGTATTGGCACTCTGAGGCATCCGAATACCTTTGTGAATCCTGTCCATTTCAACTCGATAAATACGATCCTTATTCTGATGAAATTGATCAAAGCTGAATTCGTAATCGATATGTATGAGAATTGTAATTACGGCCATCATCCCAATCGACAATCCTAAAACCTGAACTAAACCAAGTGTTTTGCTTCGGAGGGTATTCCTATAAGCTGATATCCAATAACTCTGAATCATGCTCATCTGAAAATATCTGGTAACCGGATTACTAATACCAATGATACCTGGCCTGAATAAGAAAATCACATCTTGGAGGAGCAACCAACGAGCCGTATGGATTCCACGGGATTTTATTCGTCGTAAAAACAACTGACGTAAATCTCCTTCTATATCTGGTAAGTACTCTGATTTACAAAACCATTTCAGGAATTTCCAAATGATCTCTTCCAACTTCATTCATCTGATTTAAGCGCAAATACTATTAAGTAGTATTGCAAGCTTACTGAATTAACTCATTAAATACTACATTATAGTATTAAACTTCCATTCCTGAAGCGTATCGCATAACTTCCTTAAACATTTTCTATTTTTTTTAGCACACGAAATAAATATGAGCAAAAGAGCAACCATTTCCTCGCCTTATCGTGCTAATAATAAGAGCAATGCTTATAAATATAGCAATACTCTGACCTGAACTATGAAAAAACCTAACATCAAACAACTCACTATGCCCACAATTGTCACCTTTATCTTGATTATTGCTTCATTCACCATTGCCTCAAAGTATGAGCTTAAGTCAATTATGAAAAAACCAGTTAAAATCAATTCTCCATCAAAACTTGAAACAGAAACTCCTAAAATCGAATTAGAAGAGGATATTGAGCATCAAATCTTTGAATCAGACAGCACTTCTCAATCTGAATCCGATGTTCATACTATATTAGATGGCACCGCGGTGAAGTCACTCCCTAAAGAAGTCAGTATCATCCTTATGTCTCGGCTACAGTTCAGTTTCTCCCTGCCTCCAGGAACTTAAATGCCGTCAGGAGAACTCAATCATTTCCCCGTCTTCAGGGACAAATACTTTTTCGGATAATCCTTGTAGTGCCACATCAGCCAATAACTCTTTTCGCGTATTCGGGCAATGATTTAATGCTTCTAAATGATTAGCAACGACTTTACCAGGAGCATTCCGAATGAAATTCATCATATCCGCAGGACTCATGAGCAACATATCACCAAAGTCCAACTGAGCCATGCCCGCAGCAAATACCGCAATGTCGGGTTGAAGATCTCGTAAAGCTCGATCAACATCTTCCGTATAAACAGTATCAGAGCTTATATAAATTGATAAATCACCTGGCAATTCCAGATGAAATCCCATGACTGGCCCTGCGATCCTTTTCACAAAACCATAACCATGTACCGCCGGGATACCGGTGATTTGCCCCTCCAGATATTTTTCCGGCTGCCAATACTTCAGCGCTGACTGAATAGGCAACCCTTTCTTTTTTAAGGTTTTTTGATCAATGTAACTGCACACTACAGAGATATTCCTGCTTTTCAGGAAATCGATAGCAGCCCGATCAATATGATCCGGATGTAAATGTGTAACCAGGCAATGCGTAACTTTCTCCAGAAGATCATCTGTATTTTCAGGAAGATCTACAATGGGGTTTTTCTGAGGTTTGAATCTAAAAAACGTAAAAGTCCTGCCAGAACCTTTTTGCCCGAGCATGGGATCTACCAAAATAAATTGCGGTCCTGATTCAATGACGAATGTCGCGTTTCGGATGTGATGTATTTTCATGAGCGTAAAACGTGATGGCGTTATGATTAATTTTCAGGCTCTCTTATCCAAATCCATTCTCCCTCTTCAACCCAATTTCCGTCAGCATCTTTTCTATAGGATATATTCTTGTGCTTATCCTTCTCCACAATGAAATTCTCATCCTTGTGTTCATAGGAAGTTCCGTTCCTGCGATAGATGGTCATGACTGACACAAAAGAGGAATCATCGGGAAAAGTAGAAACCCCTTCCGAATAACCGTTCCCCCGATTACCATTGACATGTACATATTGTTCTTTACCCGGATGCCAGGAAAAGAAACCTTCCGAGCTGATCAACACCGTATCTTTCTGATAACTTACGATGGTTAACGTCATGAAATTTTTCATGGGCCGCTCAAACCACAACCCATAGGCTTCAGCTGACCTGGGGTTATCGGGATTGAAATTAGGATTTGATGCCTTCCACTTACCTGTACCCCTGGTTAGATAATCGGACATCTGATCGAATCTTGCCATTTCCGGAGATATGCGCTGACCAGATACCTGGCTTGCAGATACCATCAAGATCACAACGACGTAGAATGCCCTGAACAGAGCGTTTTCGAAGAAGAAACGTAACATGACTTGAGATTTTGAACCTTGATACAAGATAGTCTCTTTTATCCATTCTTTTCCGAATGGAGAATTGATCTTATCTTCCCTCTCTGTTGCAACCAGATCAGACTTACCTCATGGAACTCGTAATTCTATCGTCCATCCTTGTTTCATCGGTCATTTTTCTTGGCATAGGATTTCGCACGTCTGCCAGAAACAAGAGCCTTTCCGACTTTATCCCTATCACACTTGGCAAAAGTCATGTCCGAAACAGCACAGAATTCTCTGCCTCCACTGTGGCAACAACGGTAAGTCTTGCAACCATTGTCATTTCCTACTTCCAATTGGCCGGCTATTTTGGCATGTGGCTATTGTGGACAGTCCTCACTACAGCCATTGGCATGTATTGGCTATCGAAAGTAAGTCCTCTGATCCTTAAAAAACTTTCATCTTATGACCACCGTCCTTCACTGCACGAATACCTCGGCTCGGAATATGCCTCCGGTGTAGTAAAAGTAGTAGGGGCCATTTGCAGCAGCGTTGGCTTTCTCCTGATCTTTGCTACTGAACTACTGGTTGGGTCCCGATTCCTGGCTTTTCTGGTCCCTTCTATCCCCGAATGGATCACTGTTTTGACTTTATCTCTGGTATCGGTCGTTTATACATTCCTCGGTGGATATCGCGCTGTGATCAAAACGGATAACATCATGATGAATGCCATTTGGGCATTGATCATCGCCTTTTTCATTTTCATCGGTTACGGTCTGTTTACCGCTGATTTAGGACAACTCAGTGAGATACCTCTTCCCGCCTATGACTTTTCCAATCGCGATGGATTGATCTGGTTTTTGGTAGGCATTGCCATCATGAACATTCCGACTCACATCAGTAATATGAGCATATGGCAGCGGATCGGAGCTTCTTCCGATCAGGGAGTCGTGAACAATGGCCTGAAAAGAAGTACCTGGATGATCGCCATGGCCTGGGGTTTTTTGGCCATTGTATCTGTGTTAGGCATGGCTTTTGTCGTACCAGATGACAAGACCACCTATTTGTATCAATTCCTACAAGTATTCTCAAACTCCACTTTCGGATTGATCCTTCTCTTTATCATCACTGTAGGACTGTATGCCGCCATGTTATCTACTGCTTCTACCTTATTGATTGCTACGGTACATACCTTTTATGAAGACGTGATCGCTAACTTCAGGTCTGAAGAGGCGGCAAAGAAAATCACTTCGAAAGGAGAATTTCGAGCTGCCCGAATCACCATTATCATCGCGACGATCATAGCCGTAGCCTTGGTGGAAGGACTGAAATTGATTGGTTTCTCCATTTCAGATCTGGTCTTTGCGATCTATGGCGGGGCACTTGCTTTGTTTCCACCCATATTGCTCTCACTCTATCTATCAAGCGAGAGGCTGCATCGCTATTCTAATTACGCTTCTGTTGGTGTAGTACTGGGCTTTATTGTTGGCTGGGGAATGGCCATCGTCGGCAAAATCATTGGCGATGATAACATGATCTTTCTATCTCCGACTTTTGGCATTGCTGCGAGTGCATTGATGTTATGGGTGGGGAGTCTGAAGGAGAAGCAAGGGTAAGATAGGAATATCCCGTTTATTCATAAATCATAAACATCCAGATAGGTGGGCATCTATTTAGTTTAGTTTAAGAGTTTTCCTAAGACCTTATCTCCCCACGCTAACCTTTCCTCCCCTACTTCCTCGCTCGTTTTGAGTCTCATGGCTTTTAAAAGATCCAGGGATTCATTGGATTCTTTTCCAAGAAACCTTAAAAAAGCATAACTGATCATTCCTGTACGATGGATACCTGCAGAGCAATGCAGGTAAATTTTACCCTCATCTCTCAAAATCGATTGCATTTTCCTGAAGAGATCCTTCAATTCCAGGTGTCGATCATCACCGGGTGGCTGTGCTGTTTCCATAGGGAACCACAGCCAGTCAAGGCCATTTTTATTGGCAATGGATTGGATGCTTTTGGCTTGTTCACCTTCAGAAAGTAGGGTAAGGATATGGCTCGCATTTTGAAGCTTTAAGTCAATTCCCATTTTCGCACCCGGACGGTGACCAATCGCGAGGTGCCCTCCTGCCACTTCTACCCAATCCATGAAATCCAGGTTCGTAATCGCTTTTTGTAGGCTTTTGACCTTCCCCAAAAGCGCGCCCAATTGCTGCTTCGGAGCAGTTTCTTCTTTCATCAATTCAACCAGTCCCTCGACAAAATCCCTTGAGGAAGACACAGCTTCTTCTACGTCATTATTGATGGGTTTTGATAGCCAGGTTTCCACTGACTTGATAAAGGTCTCGGGTGTTTGTATCATATTCCGAATGATAAAAATAAGGCTAACCTTATATACCTATGCTATTCCGAAATGATTGATAGGACCATTGCCCTTGCCGAGTATTTTATCTTTTCCGGCCTCAATGGATTCATTGACATATTTCGTTCCTTTCCGCACAGCCTTAACCAATTCATCTCCCTGACTTAAAAATGCTGCAATGGCTGAAGACAAACTACAACCCGTTCCGTGTGTATGATTCGTATCAATTCTGGGATTTACCATGGAATATACATCGCCAGAGGCATGATCATAGAGCAAGTCAATCATATCATCACCTCTATCCATATGCCCTCCTTTGAGCAAGACAGCCGTTTGGAAATGCTGTCCAATGGCTACCACAGAAGTTTCCGCACTCTCTGCTTCAATCGGATGACCAATGAGTATCTCCGCTTCAGGTATATTGGGGGTGATCAGGCTGGCCTTTGGAAGCAATGATTTCAAACAATCAATGGCTTTTTCATCAATCAGATTATCCCCTGAAGTGGCCACCATTACCGGGTCCAGCACAATATTATGACAAGGATATGCTTTGAGTTTGGACTCTACCACCCGAATTACCTCACAAGAATGAAGCATGCCAATTTTGATCGCTCCAAAGGAAATATCACTCAATACTGCATCCAGCTGCTTTTCCAGATGAGGAATAGGTATCGCATGAATATCCGTTACTCCCTGAGTGTTTTGTGCAGTCGTGGCGGTAATAACCGAGGCAGCATAGGCGCCACAGGCACTGATACTTTTAATATCCGCCTGAATACCAGCTCCTCCACCGGAATCACTCCCTGCAATGGTTAACACGGCGGGGTATCTTGATTTTGTGGCCGTTTGATCCATGCCTTAAAGATTAACCTAACACCCGGCCTTGTTTTTTAGCTTCAGCATCTTTCATTGCGCCAAAAGCAATCCCCAGCGCCATACCCATACCTGTTCCGAGAGATAAGCCTAAAGCAATACCCGTTTCCAAACCGAATGCCGTCCCAATGGCAACACCTAATCCCTGCCCGAAAATCATCCCGAAAATCATACCTTGCGTGGTATAATAACCTGTTGTGATCAGAGAGAATTTCTTCTGCAGAAAAGTCGTCAGCTCAGCATACTTTTTCCTAAGAAACTTCTTCTGAGAAGTAGCCTGCTCATCAGCTCCTAACTCCGCCAATTTCGCTTCAATCTGGTCAAGGTCCTGATCAGACCATGTACGATCACGAAGACTGGCAAGCACCTTCAGGAAAGCCTGGTAAAGCTTAGATTCGGATTTGCTGGTTGAATTTTCCAACTGCCCTTCGAAATAGGATATGGCTTCAGGTATTTTCATACAGCGCTTGTCTTTCGTTTAGCTTCTCCTGAGTTCTTCTACTTCAGCGACCTCCATTGGAGCCGGTTCACCCAGGAGCTCAGCCCCATTTGCGGTGATGACATAATCATTTTCAATGCGAACTCCACCCAGGTCCAGGTAATCCGCCACTTTATCGTAGTTAATGAATTGAGCGAGTTTATTCTCCGACTTCCATTGTTCATAAAGCTCAGGAATGAAGTAGATCCCAGGCTCGTTGGTCACTACTATTCGCTCTTCCAGGGCTTTTCCAAATCGTAGCGCACTTAAGCCCAATTTCGTTGACCGGGGCGTCTCTTCTGTGTAGCCTACATGGTTCTCACCAAAGTCCTCCATGTCATGGACATCCATACCCATGGAATGACCGAGTCCGTGTGGGAAAAACAAGGCATGAGCCCCTTGAGCAACCGCTTCATCCACGTCTCCGGAAATTAAGCCCAGCTCCTTGAGTCCGGATAGAATTACTGTGGAGGCTTTCAAATGCATCTCCTGATACCTGACACCAGGTCTGGACAGGGCGGCAGTAGTCTTAAGCGCATCAAGTACAATCTGGTAAATTTCTTTTTGCTTTTGCGTGAAGGTACTATCCACCGGGTAAGTCCGGGTCATATCTCCGGAATAACCATACAGGTTTTCAGCTCCACTGTCACAAAGCAATAACCTACCCGACGTCAAAGTATTTCCGTAGTAATGATTGTGAAGGGTTTGTCCGTTAATGGTAACGATGGGAGGAAAAGAGATCCCCGCTCCTTTGGATAAAGCAATCTCGTTGAGGTGGGCCACAATTTCCCGTTCAACCATGCCCGGTCTCGCCATTTTCATGGCCTCTCTATGCATCAATGAGGTAATGCTTACCGCATCATGCAACTGCTTTATTTCCTCATCGCTTTTATAAGCGCGAAGGCTGATGGCGGCATGTATCAAATCCAGAGAAACCCCCTCTTCAATGGCCGCCTGACTCTTACCAAGCCAGGTCATCAGTTTAAGTGTATTTCTCTCCCGGTAGGGAGGTAGGTAATGTACTTGTCCCCCCAATGATTTTCCCAGATCGCTTGTAGGTAAAACTTTTTCTACCCCTACGGATGCTGCTAAATCCGACATGCTGGGTTGAGGACCTGTCCAGACGATATCGTCCATGCTCAGGTCATTTCCGAAGAGCACTACTTCATCTTTATCCACATCAATCAATCCCACCAGGCCGGGCTGATTTAAACCAAAGAAGTACCTAAAAGTACTGTCCTGTCTGAATGGATAATGGTTATCACCATAATTCATACCGCTCTCTTCATTTCCCAGTAAGAGGATCTGACCTCCCGCTAGTTTTGATTTGAGCTTCGCTCTGCGTTCTTGATAGGTAGTAGGGGTGAATAAGGCGTTTGTCATGGGTTATTATTGGGGTAAACTGGCAATGAAATCTGCATAAGTGGTTGCTTCTGAAATGGGTTCCGTCGAACAACCAAGATCTGTAGCTTTTGTATTAATATCGGCAACTCTTGTCTCCGGAGAAGGATGTGTGCTTAAGAATTCAGGTACACTACTTCCCCCTGCTGCCTCAATTTTCTCAAAAAACGTTGCTGCTCCATTACAGGCATAACTGGTAGACTGGAGGTAGATCACGGAATACTCATCGGCTTCTGTTTCATCATTTCTACTGAATTGCAAACTCAACACATTACTGGCCAAGGTTGCAACATCAGCGGCTGTTCCATCTCCCAGGGCAATAGAGATCAAGAACTGCAAACCTAATTGCTGTTGTAATTGCTCTTTAGAATGCCTTAACGAGGCATGTGCAATTTCATGCCCCATCACACCGGCCAGATCATCGGCGCGATCTAAGAACTTAATTAGCCCTGTATAGACGTAAATAAAGCCACCAGGAGTGGCGAAAGCATTGAGTACGTCATCATTGTGAATGATCTTCACTTCTTCATATTGAAAGATATCTTTATGCTCGACATCATTACTTTGCAGGATGTTGCGCGTCATGGCCCGGATGTAAGCATAGGCTTCGGGATAATCTGTTTCTGAAAGGATAGGAAACTGAGCCGGATCTGATTCAATTTGCTGCACAACCGATCGACCTAATTCTACGTCATTGGCAGGAGTCAATCCAGTGATTTGATCTAACAAAGAACCATCGTCCTCACCACAACTTATGAATAGAGAGAAAGTAGCCAGACAAAAGGCTAAAAGAGATAATCGAATATTTTTCATGATTAGTTAAACTAAGCTAGTCGAAGCATTATTGTCGACAAATTTAAGGATTCAAAACGGCTAACGCATGTTGTTTGTCATGATATAGCTGTTCAGATAGCGCTTCTTTGCTGGCAAACTTCATCTCGTTCCGTAGCATCTTTATGAATTCCACCTGAATGTTCTGCCCGTAAATATCCTGATCAAAATCAAAAAGATTCACTTCGATTTGCATTCGGGTACCTGCTACAGTCGGTCGGATTCCAATGTTAAGCATACCTTGAAAACGCTTTTCCCGCACAATCACATTTACGGCGTAAACTCCATCGGAAGGAATCAACTTAAATTCTTCCGCGATGTAGATATTTGCTGTAGGATACCCAAGTGTTCTTCCCAACTGGTCACCTTTGATAACAATACCTTTGAGGGAATAGACCCTGCCTAAAAAACTTGCCGCCTCCTCACAATGTCCGGCCTTCAGGGCATTTCGAATCTTAGTAGAACTGATCCCGACATCATCTATGTCCAACCGCGGGATTTCTTCTATTTCAAATCCGAAATTGGTTTGATTCTCTTGCAGGAACTGAAAACTCCCTTCGCGATTCCTTCCGAATTTATGATCATAGCCAATGACCAGTTTCTTCGTTCCAATCTTATCGATAATGATATCCTGAATGAATTTAGTGGAACTCATTTCAGAAAACTCGCGTGTAAAGGGAATTTTGATCAGATAATCAATGCCCTGCTCTGCAAGAAATGTAGCTTTCTCAAGAAAAGTAGTGAGCAACCTGAGGTCACCCCAACCTTTGCCCAATACGAATCTGGGGTGTGGCCAGTAAGTAATCACCACACTATCTCCTTGCTGCTTTTTTGCCAGGTCAGTAACACGCTTCAAAATCTTCTGATGACCAACATGTACCCCATCAAATGTTCCACTGGTTACCACCGGGTTGCGAATACCCGAAATCTGCGACAGGTCCTCAATGATCTTCATGTGCACGTTCTTCTTGCAATTCCTTCAAAAAAGCCTCCACGGTTCTGGCCTGATCGACGTGATACTCACCAATACTGGTCCGCCGCAAGCTTTTCAAATATCCTCCGACACCAAGTAGCTGACCGAAATCATGGGCCATACTTCGAATATAGGTCCCCTTTGAACATTCGATGTGGAAGGCTATTTCCGGCAGGGTTACTTCAATATCAAACCGATGGATTTGGACAGAGCGCACTTTCATTTTGACTGTCTCATTGCGACGTGCTTTTTTATAAGCCCGCTCTCCATCAATCTTAACCGCAGAATGTGCGGGTGGTACTTGCTCTATAAGTCCCGTCAATTGTTTACGGGCCGTTTCTAATTGCGATTTCGATATATGATCGAAGGAATGCTCACTATCGAAGGGTGTTTCTAAGTCGTAAGAAGGAGTGGTTTTCCCAATTTCAATAATACCCTCGTAGGATTTATCCAATCCCTGAAGCTGCTCGAGCTTCTTGGTCCATTTACCTGTACCAATTAACAGCAAGCCGGTAGCCAGTGGGTCGAGTGTACCTGCGTGGCCAATTTTCTTAACCTTCAAAGCATAACGCAATTTCTTGACGACATCAAAAGAGGTCCACTTATACGGCTTATCAATCAGCAAAAGCTGACCTTCCTGATATTTGTCCAGAGGCTTCAAATTAGGGAACTCAAAATAGCAAGTGCTCCAACAATCAAACAGTAAATCGCAAAATAGGTGAGCTTACCTTTGCGTACAAGCTTAATCATCCAGCGACAAGCGAGAAAACCAGAAATAAATGCGGCAAAAAAACCGATGACCAGAGAAAAACTACTGATATCTCCTGCTGCTGCCGGGGCCTCAAAATAGTCTTTGGCCTTAAGGGCGCTTGCTCCTAAAATAGGAATCAAGACCATCAAAAAAGAAAATCTCGTGGCTTTGTTTTTATCTACCCCAAGCAACAAAGCAGTGGCAATGGTCGATCCTGACCTGGATACACCTGGCAAAATGGCAACCGCCTGGGCCAACCCAATGACCAATGCCCCGCCATAGGACACATCACCATCGGTATCTTTTTTAAAGTAAGTGAAAAATAAAAGGATGCTCGTGAAGATGAGTGCCGAACCTACAAGCAACATATTACCCGCAAACAAGATCTCTATCTGCTCTTCATATAGTATTCCTATGACGCCAACAGGTATCATTGAAATGATGATCTTGATCGCGAATGACCAGGATTCATTCCATTTAAAGGTCAGGAGGTCTCTGATGAGTACTTGTATGTCCTTCCAAAAAACAACCAGCGTACTTAAGGCAGTGGCTGCATGAACAACTACCGCAAAAAGTAAATGATCGGAAGTTTGAACATTCAATAACACATTTCCGATCTCAAGATGACCGCTGCTACTAACAGGTAAGAACTCGGTTAATCCCTGGATTATACCAAGTACGAGGGCCTCAAGCCAGGACATTCAGTAATTAGGTAGAGGGCGTGCTTTTGTCTTTATAAAGGATGGCAAAAAATTCAATCACAAAACCTAACATTACCGTGATCGGGCCCAGGGTCAATCCCAGGAAACCAAATCCATAAGGCTCAGTATCCAATGTCATGATGATGAAGCCAATCGCAAGTACGGCAATGCCGAGTATCATGATGAGATAGTTCTTCTTAGAGAAGGCAAATTTTGATTGTTCTGACATGTCTAATAAAGTTCGTCTAACGATGTTTTCAAATATCTTTTCACGGCAAGCAAGGTGCTAAGATACGCAACAATCATCCCCAGCAACACGAGAACACCGTAAAGTATTAAAATACTCTGTTCGTCCTGTAATTGTTTCAAATCCTCGATCTTAGTTAACGCCGATTGGTATAATCCATAAAGAATACCACTGGTAAAGAACCCAGCCAACGCTCCGTACAGTAAGGCACGGTTGAGAAAAGGTCTTTTGATAAATCTTCCTGTTGCACCCACTAACTGCATGCTTCGAATCAAAAATCGCTGGGAAAACAAAGCCAATTTGATTGTATTATTGATCAGGATCACGACGACCAGTAACAAGATCACCGCAAAACCCAGTAAAATGACACTGATCTTGGTCAGGTTTTGATTGATGCTGCGTACCAGTGATTCCACATAGCTCACTTCATAAACGCCACTTAAAGATTCTAACTCATGTTCGATTACCTTCAGGCTATCGATCGATTGATAGTCTTGCCCCACATTGAGGACAAACAAATCACGCAGCGGGTTTTCTCCTAAAAGTTGAGTGAAATCTTCTCCGGTATCCTTGATGAATTGCTCTGCCGCTTCATCTCTACTCACAAACCGCACCAGGCTCTGGTCCTCATTTTGAGGCACATATCTTTTGGAAGTAAGTACTCGCTGGATCCGATTTCGCTCTCCGGGCTGAATATCCTTATTGAGAAAAACCTGAACTTCTACATTCTCCTGAATGAGGGTTGTTAGCCGATTAGTATGGACCAGAAGCAAACCAAAAAGTCCGATCACCAGCAAAGCCAACGTGATACTAAAGGTCACACTGATAAAGGGATAACTACCTAGTTTGCGCTTTTTACGTGGTTTGCGGGGTTCCATCGACCCAAAAGTAATAAAAGCACCTTGAAGAAGGGCTTTACTTCTTATTCTGGAAGATCTGTAATTCGCTCAGTAAGTTGGCATCCTTAATGGCCACAAGTGCTTTTTCTTCTTTGGTGCTTTCCAGGCGATAGTACTGGTCAGCATGGAGTAAGAAAATCTGCTTCCCGCCATCTTGCTGATTGATTTCAAGAATCTGATAGGGAGAGCTTCCGAAATCACCATAAAGCGCGAGCTTACCATCGTAATATCGATAACGGAGTGCTTTTGCTTTTTGATCCAGTCGCTCGATGTTCAGGGCATCAATATCACTGGATTCAATGACGCTATTCGAGAAAGTTTCATCCAGCTCTTCTGGCTCAAATTCACCAGAATCCAATTCACTTTCATCTTCTGGGAGATCGACCTGAGGTATGAAGGACTTGTCATCAACAGCATCACCAGAGTTTTCGGCAAGTGCTACTGTTTCACTTTCAATAGGAACAAGCGTAGTGCTTTCGTCAGATGGTACAGGCTCTGGCACATTTACCTCTATTACCTTTGGTTGGGCCACTGCTTTTGTATCCAAAGATTCGATATCTGACTTTGCAGGAAGTGAGATGGCAGGAATTTCTTTAACGGTAAGAACTGGAGCATCAATTTCACCTGCTATGGCTCCGGAATCTTCGGCAGGTAACAATTGCCAGGTAGCCACACCAATTAGCGTAGCGACAACCACTCCTCCTGCAATTTTGATCCAGGTCGACTGACCTGCGGCAGAACCACCGACAACCTCTACCTGAGCAAGTCGGTTTTTCAATTGGAGTTTTCGTGCGTGCTGTATACCGGAAACCACTTGCTTTTGGAAAGCAAGCTCTTCCGCTAGGGTAGGGTCTTTCTCTAATTGAGCTTCAAAGATGCTTGCCTCAGATGGGCTCAGTTCTCCCCTCAAGTAGGCATCAATGGTCTCTATCTGGTTGCTGGCGTTCATTGATCGAAGAAATCTGTCCTTGTATAACGTTCTTTAATTAAACTATCTAACTTTTTTTTACACTTATACTTTTTCGTTTTTGCCGTGTCTGTGTTTGCAAATCCCATTCTTTCTGCAATATCATTCATCGACAATCCGTCAAAGTAATAATAGGTTAGGATGCTTTGGCAGGTTTCACCCAACTCCTCGATACATTTCAAAACGATCTGAAGGTTTTCACGCTCTTCAAACGTCTGAAACTCCTCGCCATCTTTCTCTTCGTTCGAAAGTCGGCTTTTTCGATCAAGCTCTTTGCGCCACAAATTCTGACAAATACTGTACAAGTATGTACTGATCTTGGAAGTCAAGACCAACTGTCCACTCGATACCTTTTGCCAGAAAGCAACCAATGCTTCCTGATATATGTCCTGCGCTTCCGTCTCTGTCCCACTATTCTTCATGACCACATTCGTCATCATGCGATAGTGTTTTTGATAGAGAAAATCCAGCGCACGCTCGTCTCCACTCTCAATCCGTTTCAGCACTTCACCGTCTTTCATGGAGCAAGCGAGGACATGAATATCCTACTATTTAATACGACAAAACCCAGATAGGTAACCAGCGACATCAAAAGGAAGCTAAAAAAAGTTTATGACAAAGCTAATAGGAAATGACTTTTCGTCGTTTCAATAGGTTATCGATCCATCGAAAAGACTTGACCATTTGCAATCCCGAAAGCTTTATCCTCTTTTTTCTTCTTAAGGGCGTAAAGTCCGGTAAATTTTCCAAAGGCAGGCATATAACCATGATCAGGACTAAAGTAGAAACAAGGGATTTTCATACCCTGCTTTGCCGCTCCTCTCAGTCTGATCGCAGGATGCAAATGACCCGAGATGTTGTAATAGTCTTTTTTCAATTCTTTTTCATGAGTCCATAGAAATGGTCCTAAAATCAGCTCATCAACTAATTCCAGTCCAAGGTCAGTATAACTGCCATCCGGCAGAATATCATGATTGCCTTTCACCAGCGTCATTCGCTCCGTGGCATATTGCCCCGTCCAATCCTCAAATTGTCGCCATTGCGCATTGGGGTCACTGTGAAATAGGTCTCCCAAAAAAATCAAATGACGAACCTCCAGTCTTTGGCAAAGGTCTGTCAGTATATAAAGGTCATGGTGATGCACAATAGCGGGAACGGGAATGCCATTTTTTCGGAAATGGCCGGCTTTCCCCAGATGAATGTCAGAAACGACAAGTGCCTGTTCCCGGGGCCAGTAAAGCGCCTTATCAGGAAGAAGCCACAACTCCTCCCCTTTTAAACGTATCTTAAATGCACCTTCGGCAGATGGCTCAACCATCGTATGGCAGCCAGGTTTGTGTTCGGTATAAAAACAGTAAATAACCTCTCACTTTGAGCTTGCCATCTTCCACCCAAAGTTTGCAATCGTATACTTTACCGTTCTCAGGATCAAGAATCTCACCACTATCGTATTGATCGCCATCTTTCTCCATGTCTTCTATGATCTGTAATCCCACAATCTTCTTGCCTTTTTTGGCTCCTTTGCATTCATCACAGATCGGATCCGGATCATCTCCTGGTTCAGGAAAAAACTTGATAATCTTCCCGAAATATTTATCGCCTTGCTGAAAGATTTCTACCACCGAACGTTCCTTCCCGGTATTATCATCTACTGTTTTCCATTTACCAACAATGGATTGAGCCTGAAGACCGGTCCCGAAGCCCAGGACAACTAAAACAACTACTAAGCAATGTTTCATGGGTATGTATCTGTTTTTCCAATAGCCATCCGTTCATCGGAGGAAAATTTGCATGATCACCATCCGGCCTCGGTTGTTGGCCTGGATGGTTATGCGCATTTCATTAGCTATTTATCTGTATTGAAATTAAAATTACGCACTAATCTGAGTATAAATCGTGATCCCCAGTTTGAAGGTTTCATTATTTAACAAGTATAGCCTTTCCACGGTTTTACTTCTTTTTTTATTTGCCAGTCTGGCACAGGTAACATCCGCCGAACAAACGAGAAGAAGTTTGGTCAGGGTTGAAACGGTATTCGGAGACTGTAATGGTGTCTTACTCAATTCCACGGATGATGGCAATCGACAACTTGTTTTAACAGCAAGGCATTGTTTCGATGACAATTTCGCCCTGGGAAGGTTCGCTTTTGGAGGGGCGGAATGGCTTCCCGGATCAGGCATTACACAAAGCACCTGGAACACCATCGAATTTGAATTATTGGCGGAATCCAAGGACCTGGACTATGCTCTTTTCGAATTACCAGAGCCAATTCCAGATTCATTCCTTCCATATATGGCCGGATGGAATGGCCATTCAACCAGCCCTTTAAATACTTATGGCTTTACCTCGATCGGGGATAGCATTGTCAATTATGAAGACATAGACCAGCCGGCACTGTTTACCAACAACGCCATCGAGGACTTTGGTGGAATTCCGGTTGTAAATGGTGCCTGGTGGATTAAAAGCTGGGAAAAAGGATTTACAGCCACTGGTTCCAGCGGAGCCCCTTTATTCGATCAGTGGTCAAGGGTTGTGGGGGTATTGAGTGCCGGAGCCTCCACACCAGAAGCGCCTGTCAATGATTTTTTTAGTCGACTGGACCTAATCTTCCAGGAAAATGCCGTGGAAGCTAACCTTGATCCATCCGGAAATTCGGTGAACAAACTTGGCGGCAAAGAACTTTATGATCGTTCAAAAATCAGCAATTATCAAGAGCAGGCCTTTGTGTACGGTAATATCGCCGCCTTTGAGATCAGTGAGTTTTTCAATTTGCCGGCCACCACTAATCTCCATGGCGTCTACGTACCCATTGCGGATATAGATCCATTTGATTTGATCACCATTCGGGTGTTTCAGGAAGGAGAAGTCATACATGAGCAAATGGCTCTACCTGAAGAGTTTCAAAGTAGGAAAGAAAACTACTTAGCGTTTACAGAAGTCGTTACTTCAGGTGGGCCCATAGAAATACGTATCAATAACGGCGGAAGTGCCACGTTCAAACTCATTGAAGGTTCAACTTCTATTCGCTCCGAAAATATCATCCTAGAAGAGAGATCCATAGGTATTGGCTTGTTGACAGATCAACAAGCAATGGATCTACCCGAACCAACTTTTTCAATCTTCCCCAACCCGGTCAGAAATAACCTTTACATCAAGGGAGCGGAAGAAAATGACGTATTTCGTTTTATAGACACACAAGGGAAAGAGGTCTTCCCCAGAATCACAACAGACTATCAGGGAAGACAAGTATACAATGTCAATTCGTTCGTAAGCGGAATGTATTTACTTGAACTCCCATCTGGCGAAATTATCCGGCTATTCGTCGATAACTAGAAAACTTAACACAACAACTACTTCCTTTTCCTCAGGAAATTCTTTCTTTTGTATAGACACACACCTAATAGACTTAATCAACGTATCATGAAATTCATCAAGCAAATCTTTTTTGCTCTCCTCATTACAGGAATAGCCGTGTCCTGTCAACAAGAGGATGATGGCACTAACATTGACGCAGAATTGCGTAGAATGCCTTTCAATCAGCAGGTTTTTATGCTGGATTCCCGAAATGGCAAATCATCTATTTACCGGGTAAGCTATGATTTCCAGGGCTTGCAAGGTGATGCTACTCTTGAGTTATTAACTGACAACCTTCCTCAGGGAGGTCACATGACCGTCTCACCGGACAACCAAACCCTGACAGTTGTCATTTCAAGAGGGAATAAACAAGGCCGGGTTTACATCGTGAACATTTCCACGGGTGAGGTAAGAGAGGCCAAACTCTTCTTATACGATTCGAAACGTTACGTACCCGATGGCATCATTTATAAAGATGTGATCGAGAGTGAAGTAAATCGTGATCCTCAATATCGATTTAAGGGCAAAATCACGCAGGTAGATGTGGATGAAGAAGGCTATTTATTCATTGCAGGAAAACCTCAAAGATTGCCTGATGGCCGAAAAGTAGGTTTCTACCGGGTTGTTGCCAACTGGGGAACCGGAAATGATCCCTCTCAAGGAGGAGCAGATATCTGGAATGACGATGATACGGGTGCCTGGAGAGATTCAGTGGTTCCCGGAGCCAGCCAATTTGCAACTTCCAATAATGGTGGTCCGGAGCTTTGGTTCCATGCGGTGCCATTCGAGTTCGATGGTGAAAATTATGTAGAAACCAATGATGATGGTGAAGATTACTTCGATGATGTAACGCCTTTCAATACCAACCGGGTTCGATTCCAGGGAGGAGACATTTGTTTTACACAAAATAGCACGGAGACCGGAGGGTTTGAACAACAGCGACTGCTTTCATTTTCGCAGTGGAAAGGCAATTCTGCCATTGCTCTTGATCTGGAATGGGACTGGTCAAACCAAATGATCAAATTCAGCGCCGGTCGGGTATTTGGCAGCAGAACAGGCGGCGTACGCCATGCCTTTCACAGAAAAGAAGTCAACCCTTTCCATGGTGTAGTTCAGGAAAGAGTTACCGGAGCTTCACTTACTGGTGACAACATGCTGTTCACTTCGCACCATAGAAGGAACTTCCTGAATGTATGGAATCTTTCCGGTGAGCTTCTGGCTTCTCCTGAAATCAAATTAGCTGACGGTTCATACCTTGGAAATGGAAGTGGACACAATTGGGGTGATCTTGCCGCTACGCAGACATTTGATATGACGATTGATAATGATGATCGATTGATTGGAGAAGATGATCCTTATTATCCTTTCTTCGATGGGGCACAATTAGCCGAGGTAAAACTCTACCGACCAGGCTCAAAAGTGACCAATCGATATGATGTGTCTGACGATAATCCTGGTGTGAATACACAGGCCAGAAGAAACTCCGCCAACTCTGACATTGCAGATTTGAGAAGCCGACCTTTGAAATTTACTTCCCTGGGCAGCGGATCCATGATCATGAAATTCCCTGAAGCCGTCACCGTAACAGAAAACACTCGACTACAAGTGGTAGAAGCTTCCTGGAATAAACTACCTGAGTATGAGGACACGGATGAAGCATATGCTGCCTACGGTGAGCAAGCCTCAGTTTATGTAGCTAGCAATGATGAAAAGTATTATGGTGTATGGGCGGAAGATGAGTCTGCATGGACCAAAGTAGGAGATGCCTTTATATCCAGTAACTCCTTCGAACTAGGAGGTATCACGTCTTTCAACTGGGTACGAATCATTGATGATAACTCGATAACTCCGGATGGTTTCGACGTAAACTTTGTCGCTGCTTATGAAGCAGAACCCGAAGTTGAAGAACCTACAGATAACGAACCTCCATGTACCCTGGAAAACGTGGTACTGGATCAAATCACAGTAGATCCTGCAAATCCTGAAGTTTCTTCATTGGGTATTTATGATAACGGAGGTCAACAACGATACCGATGGAGACTCAGAAATAATTCAGCAAATGCGGTAACTTATGATTACACAGACGGGTCAGTTGGTGGACAGGTCGTCCTTCAGGGAGGCCAGGAAGCTTTTGTAACAACAAGCAATGCAGGATTCCTTGGAGGAGTTACACTTGAAGTGACTATTCCTCCAGTAGGTTTTAATCCGGCCACACCTGTTGGTAGTGCTTCAAACACCACAGAAGTTAGAAATCTTGCAGATTGTGATGATGGTACCGGAGCCTCTTAATTTTCAATAGAAGATCTTTTGCAGGGCCACGCATTTATGTGTGGCCCTTTGCATATCTATCCAGCTGAACCTGCATCTTGGCAATGCGGTCACTTAATTCTTCTGAACTTAGGTTTTGGCGTCGAAGAGAATCCACCAATATTGGAAAGGCGAACGGCGTAGGTTGTGGCGTTTCTTTCAAGACAATTTCCTGTTGATTGATCCGACGGAAAGCTTCCAGCATACGAGACTGTTCAAATTGCTGGCTCATCACCTCTTCCATGGATTGCTTAAGCAAAAGATTGCCACCGTCATACGTTTCAAACACATCATAAATGATATTACTAGATGCCTGCAGGTGCTTGGCTTTTACATTCTTCCCAGGGTAACCCTGAAAAATCAGCCCTGCAATGGTCGCAACATCACGAAACTTACGACGTGCCAATTCGGTCTTATTCAGGCTTTCGTTGATGTCCTCCATCAGGTTATCTTCACTAAACAAATCCAGTTCCAGCGCCTCTTCGATATGGATTTCCTGATCTGAAAGTAGCTCAAAACCATAATCGTTCATGGAAATGGAAAAAGTGATGCGTTGCAGGTTACTGATCCTATAAGCGATGACGCCCGCCAGCACTTCATGCACAAACATGCCTTCGAACGGATAGATAAAAATATGATTCCCAAATTTCGTCGTGGTTTTCTCAACCAGTAAAGCTCTCCGATGAGGCACAATCGACCATTTCTGCTGCAGATCCAGGATGGGCTTGATCGCTCGCAGTTCGACTTCAAGGTCCTCTCCAATCACTGCCTTCTCCAACTTCTCACGGATCACGTCGGACAAAAGCGAAGAAAGCGGCAGTCTCCCTCCACCCCAGGCTGGTGTCACACCACTTTTCTTTTTCGACTTTCGGACCAGCACTGTCAGCTCCTTGATCTGTACAAACTCCAGGTTCTGACCCGCAAACCAAAAGGTATCTCCCGGATTGAGCTTGCTCACGAAATATTCCTCCACCGTCCCCAGATAACCTCCCGTTATGAAACGGACTTTCATTGAAGGATCACCTACAATGGTACCAATGGATAATCGATGCTGAGTAGCTGCCTTGCGGTTGATGATCTTATAAACGCCATCTTCCTGATACACTTTGGCATATTCATCATATTCACCCAATGTACTTCCTCCGGTTGTAATGAAATCCAGGGCCCAGTTCCATTCCAAACCGGTAAGCAATCGATAACAAAAGGTGTTTTTTATTTCCTCCAGGATTGTCAGCGGTTTAAATCCACCGCTCACGGCCAGGGTAAGGAGGTACTGTACCAGTACGTCCATGCATTTCTCAAGCGGTTTTCTGCTCTCAAATTGCCCGCGAGTCACGGCTTCCCTTAGAGCAGCCCCTTCTACCAATTCGAGTGAATGAGTGGGAACGAAATAGATTTTTGAAAGTTCTCCAGGCCTGTGGCCACTTCTGCCTGCCCTTTGCTGAAAACGAGCCACACCTTTGGGCCCGCCCACCTGTATCACCAGGTCAACAGGCCGAAAATCGACCCCAAGATCGAGACTGGAGGTACAGACGACCAGTTTCAGTTTTCCAGCGTGGAGTGCATCTTCTACCCATGTTCTCACATCGTGATCCATACTGCCGTGATGCATGGCAATGATCCCCGCCAGTTCGGGCGCTTGCTTCAAAATCGCCTGGTACCAGAGTTCTGTTTGCGACCGGGTATTCGTAAATAACAGTGTTGTGTTATTGGACTTGATGATCGGGATGATCTTAGGTAATAATTTGGTCCCTAAATGGCCCGACCAGGGAAAACTCTCTACTTCATCCGGTAAAATGGACTCGATCTCAATACGTTTATCTATTTCTGCTCTGATAAAGACCGCTTCTTTGTAAAGGTCTTCTCCCAGCAACACCCGAACCGCTTGCTTCAAGTTCCCGATAGTGGCGCTGATACCCCAGATCTTCAAGGGCTGTAAGGTCAGCTTTTTTAACCTGGATAAGGCCAACTCTGTGGCTACTCCCCTCTTTGTTCCAATGATCTCATGCCACTCGTCAACGACAACCGCCTTCAAAGACTTGAAATAGTTGGGGTGATCCTTTTGGCTCAACAAAATGTGCAGACTTTCCGGTGTTATCACCAAAGCCTGCGGCGCTTCCTTTTTCTGCTTCTGACGTTCGGAACTAGGGGTGTCTCCGGTGCGCAGGCCCACTTTCCAGGGCAACGCTATTTCATCACAGAATTCCTGCATCGCGCGATGTATGTCCTTTGCCAATGCTCGAAGTGGCGTGACCCACAGAATTTGCACTTCCGGTAAAACTTCATATCGCTGATGAGTGCGCAAAAATTCCAACACACAGGGAATCCACATCGCATAGGTCTTCCCGCTGCCTGTAGGTGCATTGAGCAAACCACTGTTTCCATTGAGATAGGCTTCCCAGCAATTTCTCTGAAATTCAAATGGTTCCCACCCTCGTGTCTGGAACCAGTCTTCGGCTATCTGAACCAATGGTTGCTGCTCGATCAATTCAATAGGGTCATTAGGTCTTCAATGGTATTGGCTTCAGCGGCCGCTTTATCACGACGCCACCGGTGGATTCTTGGAAATCTCACTGCCACACCCGATTTGTGTCTCGGTGACAGATTTATCCCTTCAAAATGAATCTCAAACACCAAGGTAGGGGTTACTGTCCGTACAGGGCCAAATTTCTCCAGGGTATGTTTCCGAACAAATTGGGTCACTTCATACATTTCTTTATCCGTAAGTCCCGAATACGCTTTGGCGAAAGGTACCAGCTCCTCACCTTTCCAAACGGCGAAAGTGTAATCCGAATATAAATCCGCGCGCTTACCATGACCCTTTTGCGCATAGATCATTACCGCATCAATGGTATAGGGATCTATTTTCCATTTCCACCAATCTCCACGCTTTCGTCCAGATTGATAGGTAGACTGTTTTCGCTTGATCATGAACCCTTCCGCGTGATTTTCCCGGGATTTTTCACGCAGTTCCGACAATTCGTTCCAGGAAGTCCATTCCAGCGAAGCAGAAAATTTTAACAGCGGATCACTTAATGAATTTTCAATCAACAACCGAAGTTTTTCCCTCCTCTCGACAAAAGGGAGTTTTCTAATGTCAATGCCCTCAAACTCCAGCAAGTCGTACGCCAAAATCGAAGCAGGTGCTTCTTTCAAATGTTTCTTAGTTACATTTTTCCTGCCAATCCGGGTTTGTAATAAGTGGAAGGATAAGGGCACTCCATCTTTGATTGGCAGCAATTCTCCATCAATCACCGTTCCCCCGGGCAACAACTCCACCAAGGGTTGCAATTCCGGAAACTTCTCGGTAATCAGCTCCTCTCCCCGACTCCAAAGGAACATGGTCCCCTCTCTCAAAATCAGCTGACTTCTGATCCCATCCCATTTCCATTCAGCCGACCAGTATTCCGCATTACCCAAATCACCGACCTCACCTTCGATGGGATATGCGAGGTAAAATGGATAAGGCTTGGAACTCGATTGTTCCCCCTGTTGAAATAATAGCTCCTTAAAAGTGATCAACCCGGGATCCCATTTCCCACTCAGCGCATAAGTCACATCTGACGATTGCAGGTCATATAAATCTGCTAGGGCCTTTACAATCAAGTTTTGAGAAACCCCCACACGAAACCCGCCAGTGATCAGTTTATTGAATACAAACCGCTCTCCTTCCGGAAGCTCCGCCCAGGCTTGTTTCACAGAAGCTTCTTTTTCTTCATCTGTTTTACCTGCCAATTCCGTCAGAAAACCGATCCAATCCGTCAGGGAACGATCGGGATAAGCTCGCGTCGGCCTTGGTAAGACCAAGGCGATCGTTTCTGCCAGATCACCAACTACGTCGTAGGATTCCTGAAACAGCCAGGCATCTAATACCGCGACCTGCATGGCCCACTCGGCTAACATTCGCGTATTCACCTGCCGCTTAGGGCGACGGTGTGTAAAAAGTGCGATGGTCCAAACACGATCTGGTTCGGGAGCTTCCTCGAAGTAACGTTTCAAATACTCGATTTTAGCATTTGTTTTAGAAGTATTTTCCAACTCCTGAATCAGTTCGGCAAATTGCTTCATATATGCATAATCCTGATCAGCAAGCAATGGTTATGTGTAGCTTCCTGAACGCTTATGTGGAATTCTTCCTAATTTAGGTATTGAAGCGCCTTTTTATGTCAAAAGTTGAATACTTCCATGTTTTTGAATCCATCATTTATGGGCTGGTAACTGCACGATTTCTGCAAGGATGGTATTACATGATCAAAACAAAAGGCAACAAAAATTACTGGGCACACTTGATGACCACAATTTACCTTTTTGTAGGTTTTACACAGCGCTATTACATAGGATTGAATAATCCCGGTTTCGAGCTGGTCACCAATTACAGTAGTTTCTTATTCATCGTGATCCTGACTCCTTCGCTCTTCTTTTTTGTGGGCGTTATTCTTTTCCCGGATCAGAAATATGCCGTGGATTACAGGACGTTTTTTCAAAAAAGGCTCAGGTTGTTTCTGGTGCTTTTCATATTTCTGCTGATTCAGGCGACCATGATCAACATTGCCACGGTGATGGCTATTCATGACCTCTCTCTTCTGGCGGTGATCAATTCTTCAATGATGTTTGAAGATGGGTTGCTCCTCACCAACATCACGCATATTTTACTAGTATTGCTTAGCATTTTTGTCATTGTAAAAGAAAACCTGAAATTGTATGAAGTAGGTGTATTAGGCGTATTGCCTTACTTCCTCTACCTGATGTTCAAATAACCACTTTGAAATACAGGATTTTGTTAATTTTCCTTCTGGCTTCAATCTTTATTTCATGTCTCAATTGATTGTTATCATGGGTGTCTCTGGTACCGGAAAAAGTACCATCGGTGAACTGCTCTCCGAAAAACTGGCCTTGCCTTTTTACGATGCGGATGATTTTCATCCTGAAGCCAATGTGCAAAAAATGCAGCAAGGAATACCTCTGAATGATCACGATCGGGAACCCTGGCTACAATTGCTTTCGGATAAACTGGAAGAATGGTCAGATACCGGAGCGATTTTGGCTTGTTCAGCCCTGAAAGAATCTTATCGTGAAACTTTAAGCAGAGCAGAAAAACTACCTGTTCGTTGGGTACATCTCGCAGGAACGATGGAAGTCATTAGAGCACGGATGCAAGCTCGCAAAAACCATTTTATGCCTGACAGCCTGCTTCAGTCTCAATTTGACACCTTGGAAATGCCCACAAATGCGATCACCATTGATATCAGCCAAACGCCTGAAGCCATGGTCAGTGAGATCCTGACCCAATTGAGTTAGGAAAATCAGCGATTAGGGGCAGAATGAACAACCAGGCTGTCAAAGATCACTTTCGGAGATAAGTAAAGTCAGCAATCTCAGGCAAAGGCAGGACTAACTTCACCGGAATTCAAATCCGTTTAGAACCCTGTCAATCATGGACTTAATCCACCCACACAAAGGCATATGGCCGATGGTCTTACTCCGGATTTTTATCGGCTGGCATTTCACTTATGAAGGAGTAGTCAAACTTTTTAACCCTTCGTCGACCTCAAAAGGATACTTACTCAGTGCAGATGGCTTTATGAACGGCTTTTTCCACTGGCTCGCTTCTGATAGCATGATTTTCATTACTGACACACTCAATATCGGTGCACTGATCTTTGTGGGGGCAACTTTATTACTTGGATTTTACGAACGAATCGGCTGTTATGTAGGCATGTTACTACTGGCCTTTTATTATCTGGCGCATCCTGCTCTGCCGTGGCTGGAGCAAGGGCCGGCCGAAGGAAATTACTGGTTGATCAACAAAAATCTCATCGAGCTTACAGCACTCTGGGTATTATCAAAATTCACAACGGCCCATTTCTTTGGGTTCGCGGCACTTTCTCAATCAAATGTCAATGTTAAATCTACTGCATCATGAAATGGACAAGGCGCGATTTATTAAAAGGTCTCGGTGGCATACCCCTTATTGGTGCCGCCTGGGCCGCTGCGGGAGTTGAAGCCAACAGTTCTCAGAAAAAGAAAGCATCGCTACTAGAACAACTCAATATTGACGCAGCTCTTCCTCCCAAAACCGGCCCAATGGGTGGCCAACCGGTCAGGATAGGGATAGTGGGGTTTGGGATCAGAGGACAGCAACTTTGCCGTGCATTGGGCTTTGCCACAAAGAACTGGCTGGCGGCTATGTCAGAAAGAGCAGCGAAGAATGCCAGAGATACCAGATTGAAAGAATTCCAGGAGCAGGAAAATCTAAATGTACAACTAAGTGCTGTTTGTGATCTGTTTGATTATCGTGCTGAATTAGCGCTGGATTCTTTTGACACGGAAAGCAACAAAATCCAACGATTCAACACCCATACGGATATGATCGAGAGTGGCGCCGTGGATGCGATCATCATCGCTACGCCCGATCACTGGCATGCACCAATCGCTATCGACGCACTTAGGTCTGGCATTCACGTTTATGTGGAAAAACCGATGACCCACACCGTTGCGGAGACCTACGTTTTGAGAGAAGTTGCCCTTAATAGCGAAGCAGTATTCGCCGTAGGGCACCAACACCGCCAAACGCAGAGTTTTCTTACCGCCAAAGAAATCGTTAATGAAGGGGTACTGGGACATGTATCATTAATATCAACGCATACAAATCGCAACGACGACAATGGAGCGTGGCAATACCCTATCCATGAAAAGGCCAATCCAAATAGCATCGATTGGGATCAATTTTTGGGTAACGCCCCAAAAACAGCATTCAATAAGGAACACTTTTTCCGCTGGCGAAAATGGTGGGCTTATGGCTCCGGATTATCAGGGGATCTCATGACTCACGATTACGACCGATTGAATTGTGTATTGAACATGGGCATACCCAAATCCGTGATCGCTTCCGGGGGGATTTATACCCATAAAGATGGGAGGAATGTTCCTGATGTCATGCAGGTCAACATGGAATTTCCGGATTTCTCGACAGGGTCTAGTCAGTCGCCAGGCAAGGAACAAGGAATGACCTTTGTATACAGTGCCACCCTGGGCAATCAATACAACAGGCCAACCATCCTTATGGGACATGATGGCACACTTGAATTGGGCAATCGTCTGACAGTTTGGGGAGACCGTGGCTCTACGCGTTATCAGGAAATGATCAAGGACAAACGCATCCAGCCTCATGTACCGATCTACCAATATGACCCAGCAGCCACCGAAGTAGATGGTATTACTTCTGCCACGTCACAATATTTCGCTGACAAGGGATTATTATGGACCTATATCGATGGGAAGCGTGTAGACAGCACGTTCCTGCATTTACGAGAGTGGTTAAGTTGTATTCGTAATGGTGGCGAACCCAGTTGTGGGATAAAGGAAGGATTTGAAGAAGCGATCACCGCACATATGGGTGGCTTGTCCTACAAACTGGATCGGACCATCTTCTGGGATGAGGCCGCTCAGCAAATCGTACCGATTCCAGGGTATGACCTGGATGAAGTGTTGCTACACAATCAAGAAAAATTTCAAAGTACAGGGTCCATGACCGTGCCTACTTAACCATAAAACCCAAGAAATCATGAATACGATCTTAGTCCCCACTGACTTTTCGGAACTCTCCGAAAACGCCTTAGATTTTGCCGTTGAATTGGCCCGGTATGCTGTGGCTGACGTACAAGCGGTACACTTTGTAGAGATCCTCCACGAAGAAAACACCTTGGTAACTGCGGATACCGCCGTTGTAGGTACCACAGATGAGACCTTATTCAACATTCAGGTGATGAGGTCCAACAAAAACAAATTACAAGAAATCAAGGATCGGTTTGAATCGGATAGTGTTGCGGTAAAGGCGGATCTTGCTGGTGGCGGCTTCCTTAATGGCATTCAGGAGTTTATTCGCAAAAATGAAGTGAGTGCCGTAGTGATCGGAACAACTGGAGAACAAAACCTGCAGGAATTTTTCTCGGGAAATCATACAGAACAGCTCTTCGAACATCTGGATGTCCCCGTCATTAGCCTCCAAAAAAAGGAACACTTCAATCAAATCAAAGAAATAATTGTGGCTTTCGATGTGAATGACGAATTCTACTCACCTGCCGCGTTGACTAAGATGAAAGACGCCTTACTGAATTTCAATGCACATATCAATATGGTTACCGTGGTTTCAGATGAAGTGAAAAGTGAGACAAGCCTGGAGGCACTTAAAGACATCAAACGAAGAATGCAACTCAACGAAGCAGCAGTTGAGGTACTAGTCAATAATCACGTGGAAAATGCACTACGAACTTATGTCAAGGACAAAAATGCCGGAGCCATTGCATTACTGACCGAGGCCAAATCAGGGTTATGGAGATTTGTCCAGGACTCACTGGCGACGCATGTCACTAAGGATTTTGATATCCCGGTATTGACGCTGAATAAGAAATATTTTGAATAGCTAACGAAAGTCTTGTTAAACGGGACAAAATGTGATACGCGAATCAGGTAGTCTCCGGATTGATCCACTTTGGGACTTCCGGAGCCTGATAATCTTTCATGAGCTGCAATAATTCAACAGGGTTCTCTGATATGATCAACATATCTCTGTTCATCGGCTTTAGTAGCTCAAACTTCACCATATCATCCAGTAACTGAATCAGCGCATCATAATAGCCAGCAACATTCAAAAGTCCTATGGGCTTTTTGTGTAGCCCCAGCTGTGCCCATGTAATGAACTCGAATAGCTCTTCCATGGTGCCAAATCCTCCAGGTAACGTGATAACACCTTCACACAACTCACTCATCTTTTGCTTGCGTTCGTGCATCGAGTCGACCATGATCAACTCATTCAGACCATGATGGGCAATCTCCTTGGCTCCAAGAAATCTGGGCAGGACCCCAATAGCCTTTCCTCCCGCCCTAAGGGTGGCATCGGCCATAACGCCCATCAATCCGACCTGTGCCCCGCCGTAAACCAAACGAATACCCCGAGCACCGAATAACGCCCCCAATTGCTGGGTGATCTCCTGAAAGTCAGGATGATTCCCCATACTCGAACCGCAAAAGACCGCAATACTTTTCATGCTCCGAATGTAGGTCTTTTTCAATGAGAGAACCATGAGGCAAGCGGGGTTTTCTTAATAGGGCAATTGTCACAAGATGTCAACGGAGCTAAAACTGGCACAGTCATTGCAAATTATCTGGCATGGTTGAATCTAAATAAAAGGGTTATGAGAACACTTATACTTTTCCTTGCATTAATAGCACCTGGCCTAACCCAAGCAAACCATGGAAACGGGCGCGGCTGGTCAAGCGCTAGTTTCGTCGCCGAAGGACCTTTTAAGATCAAGGTCTTCGTGAATGGGCGATCAGTGAATTATCGTCCTCAACATCAAGTGAATAATATTCGGCTGAGACCTGGGAATCATCGTGTGCGTATTGTCGCTTATGGACCAAGACGCACCAAAGAGACACGCGATGTACTGACCATTCGTCCCAGAAGAGTGAATCAGTTTGCTGTTCGCTCTGCCGGAAGAAGGGGTGGTTTATACCTGGATCCAATTGGAAGGGTAGATCATACACGCAATCGCAGAGGTCGTGTTCACGATTCACCTCCACACAGAGGGCAAGTGGTTGATTTTTGTGAAGATGCTCGCTATTTCAATGTAGATAGATTAGTCGATCAAATGAACTGTGAGGCTTTTGACGGCCGCAAGCTGCAATTGGCGAAAAATGCCATTCGTCAGAATAGCCTGTTTGCCTACGACTTGCAATACATTATGGAGCAATTGACATTTGATGATGCCAAAGTTGAATTAGCTGTTTTCGGGTACTCTAGAGTTTGTAACGTTGAGGAATTCCATTTGGTCTTTGACGCTTTCAGCTTCCAATCCAGTATACGTCGGGTGAAGCGCGCCACCGGATATCATTAATAGAAAGAGGCTGTTTTAGATATTGCTGACTGTTCATTCGACGAATGCTATGCGACAATCATTTTTCTAAAACAGCCTCCTGAATTTTTTCAATTATGAAGGCACTGATTTTCCTTTTTCAAGGGCATCAAACAATAAGCCAACAATCTTGCCTAACAATTCACCTTCCTGCTTCTCGTTTAGGATTGGCAGATTGATTTCCTTGTTCAGGAAGTCTACGGTATTTTCCTGCATTTCCGCGGTATCTGCACCTGGTTCAATGCCATCTGCAGCATCAGTCATGAACTTTGTTATCTCTTCAGGCAGCGCGTCATCCAATTTGGCAAGTACCAGATCAACGGCTTTTCTGATCAGCTTTCCTTCAGCTTTCTCGCCGAGCAAAGGAACGTTCACTTTCTTATTGACCTCTTTAACAATCCAGTTAATTTGGGCTTCATCTAAAATCATGGTCGTATGTATTTAAAAGTTATGAAACGATTATAAAGAATATTCCAACCGAATGCCAGCGTGTCTCCCTGATTTTTTCAAAAAGCTGTCTAATACCTGTTTCCGGCTTGTATGCCTTCTGTGGAATTGCTTTCTTGTTCGATTGTAAAATGTTTAGTTTTCCGTGCCTTTTGAAAACCTTAGACAGATGAAGAAAACCGCATCACTCGTTCTTGGCTTATTCCTTGTACTTTGGCTACAGGGCCAGCCCAATTTCAAAAAAACCCGCCAATACATAGAAAAAGCCAGAATGGACTGGGGCGTACCTGGCATGGCAGTCGCCATAGTCAAAGATGGTGAAGTGGTTTTTAGCGAAGGTTTTGGCCAACTGAGGACCAACGGCAACCAAGATGTAAACGCGGATACGCAATTCGCCATCGCTTCAAACACCAAAGCTTTCGTAGCTTCAGCACTGGCCACATTAGTCGCTGAAGGTAAGGTTTCATGGGATGATAAGGTCACAGACTACTTACCTTACTTTAAGCTGTACGACGCGTATGCCTCCTCTGAGACTACCCTTCGGGACCTGCTTTGTCATCGGGTGGGATTAGGCACTTTTAGTGGTGATGTCATTTGGTACAAATCCGACTTCACAGCGGAGGAGGTTATCAAAAGAATTCAATATGTACCTCAGGCCTATTCTTTCCGGGCAGGTTATGGTTACTCTAATCTGATGTTCATCACTGCTGGCGAAGTGATCCGCACAGTAACTGGAAAAAGCTGGGCGGAGTATGTTGAAGAGACATTCATTCAACCCCTGGATATGAACCGGACTATCACCTCGGTTAACCAGCTAGAAGCGAATGACAATGTGGCAACACCTCACAAGCCAGCAGATGACAAGAACAAGCCTATTGCCTGGGTAGACTGGGACAACATGGGCGCTGCCGGTGGTATCATCTCTTCTGTTAACGACATGGCCAATTGGCTTACAATGAACCTGAACAGTGGTGTATGGCAAGGAGATACAATACTCGTCAGGGACCAGCAAAATATCCTATGGACACCTCACAACAATTTTGTCTTGAGTGAAAAATCCCGGGCTGACATTCCCGGAAGGCATTTCACCGGGTACGGTTTAGGCTGGGGATTGTATGACTATTTCGGACGCATGGTGGTCACCCACAGCGGCGGATATGATGGTATGTATTCCAGGGTAGCTCTGATGCCTGACGAAGACCTTGGCATTGTGATCCTGACCAATAGCATGTCCGGAATTACCTTTCCCCTGACGATGAAACTGATCAATGATTTTATAGAGGAGGACAAAAGAGACTGGTCACAAGAATTTCTCAAAGGAGCATCCGGTGGAAATGATCCCATAGAAACACGGAAAGCCGCCCGCATACCCAACACAAAACCCAGTCTCGCGCTTGCCCAATATACAGGAATGTATGACGCACCTATGCACGGAGACATTGAAGTGAAAGAGGAAAACGGAAAACTGAGGCTCTACTTCGATCGTGCGCCACAACTGTCAGCCACGCTGAACCACTGGCATAATGATACCTGGGAAGTGGTGTGGGACGAAACGCATGCCTGGTTTGATTTTGGTACGGTTGAATTCGAATTGGATCACAATGCGAAAGTCACGGGAATGGAAATCGACGTACCGAACTACGATATCTTTTTCCACGAGATTGAAATTTCCAAACGAGACTAGTTACGCTGGACCAAGACCTACAAACAGACTACAAAATCCGGATCAATCGGGTTTTTGAATACATCGAAGAACATCTGGATGCAGATCTTTCTTTGGCGGTATTGGCTGAAATCGGATGTTTCTCTGCTTTCCATTTTCATCGGGTATTTAAGGCCATCACACAGGAGACCGTCAATGAGTACGTTTCCAGAAAACGATTGGAACGTGCGGCTTCGGACCTGATCCATCGATCTGAAGGCATTGCTGAAATCGCTTTGAGATACGGATTTCATGATAACTCCACTTTCACCAGAGCATTTAAGAAGCATTTCGACACCAACCCAACAGACTTCAGAAAAGCTCACCCCAATCGGTTTAGCAAGATTCGTCAATTGGAAAGCAAGAATGGTCAAAGCTACCCGGACCGGGAAAAATACCTTCGTGTCATTGATCATCTTAAAAACTGGATTGAAATGAACGCGAAAATCAAAGTAGAAGAAATGCCTGCCATGAAGCTGGCGTATGTGTCATGTACAGGGCCTGAAAACATGCCCAATGCTTACCATAAACTGATTCGATGGGCCACTCCCAGGGGGCTGATGGAAGGAGCAAAACTGGTAACGATCTATTTCGATAGTTTCAAAGTTACGGAAGCAAGTAAGGTCAGAATGAGTGCAAGTCTGAAACTCAATGAAGAGGTTGCAGTCGAAGGAGAAATTGGGCTTACGTCCATAGAAGCTGGAAAATGCATCGTTGGAAGCTTCGAAATCGGCATGCACGAATTTGAAAAGTCCTGGACTGGCTTATTTGTGTGGATGAATGAACATGGCTATCAAAAAGCGGAACGTCCACCGTATGAAATTTATCACAACGACTTTAACGAACATCCGGAAAAGAAAGCCCTTGTCGATTTCTGCATTCCTGTACTTTAAAGATTAGTTCGCCAATCACCACCAGAGTTCTTAACCGTGCTCTGGTGGATTTTCAATAGGGGATTGCATCGTTCTTGTGGTTATTCAAAAGTGTAGACTAACTTAGAAGACCTTTTGATATTTCGGCATGACAAGAGTCATTCTTCTGTTTTTATTCTTAATCACTATTTGTGTAGAGGCCCAAAGTCAGAGAAGCCAATTAATATACTGGTCGCGCGAACGAAAACTCCAGTGGTCAGACTTCAGGTACAGAGAGCCCATCAGCTCATACTCTGCTACTGCCACGACAGCCATAAGTATCTCCGTAGACCCATATGAAGAAGATCACCTCCCCAACTATCAGGTTACTTTCCGATTCAATCGCAGCCTGTCCTGGACCAATGACAGCACCTCGCATGAGTTATTAGGACACGAGCAATGTCACTTTGACATTTATGAACTCTATGCCCGAAGGATCAGAGCCAAAATCCTCGAATTGCGAGCCGCTGGAGTTGAGGAAAAAGAAGCGTATACCAATGAGATCACACGACTGGTTAATGAGTGTAAGGTATTTCAAAAGGAATACGACAAACAGACGGCTCATGGTGTACTTAGGACTAATCAAGAGTCGTGGCAGGTTTACGTCCATCAGTTACTCAGCGAATTACATGAATTATCGACGGACACGTATTCGGTAGCGACAGCCAAACCATAGATAGTTCACTATCAAATCAAGCCCATTTATTTGCCGTATATAATTGGCTGGATATCCATCCACCCACAACCATTTCAATCCAACTTAAAGGCAGGGCTACCCACAGTATATGCCAGCTCGTCAATCCCATGTTCGCCGAGGCCATCCAAAAAATAACAAAAATGGACAGCCATACCAGGGTGGCGGAGGTTAATATTGATGAAAGACTTCTCCCAAAAACCTGACCGTAAAGCCATACCACAAATACAAGGACGCACGTAAGGAGCGTATCCCAAAGCCCCCAAATGGAAAAAATCACGATATTCATGTCTGCCACCACATGACTGGTCCCGGTCCAATAATTTTTCGTCATAGGCATCACAAACATGAAGTATCGAAAAATTTCCGAAGCATTGATCCAAATGCTGGTTATCAGAACAATCAAAAGAAACTGTTTGAGTTTAAATTTTTCAACGTGCATTGTTCAATAAGTTTTTGAGGTTAATGGTGATCGATTCAGGCGCTTCAAAATCAGGATTGGTTCGGTAAATAGCCGTTTCTTTCTCCAAATCGGAGATGGTTTGCATCAGGTCAATGCTTCTTTCTTTGAATTTTGCAAATCGAGGGCTACCGACATTGATCAGGCCTTGTTTAGAGAGAAAATCAGCTTTCCGGAGGCATCTGCATCGATTCGAAGGGTCTACCAAACCGCATTTTTGTTGAAGAAAATTTCTGATTTTCTTTCTCGATCTGGCCAGTTGTTGCCTGAAAGTCTCCTGGGAAATGGATAAAGCTCTTGCGCCTTCTTTCCCCGAGAATTCTAAAATATCTCCGAGAATGTAGGCCAGTCGATGTGACGGGTCCAGGCACAACAGCAATCCCTGCGTACAACTGACCTTGACCTCTTCTTCCAACAAAAGCAGCTCGCCTTCATTTCTCGCTGCGATGACCGTCCCGGACTGTCCCGTATCAACAAAAACCGCATAGTCTTCAAAGCTCATGGCGAAATTTCTGGCATGCTTTCCTTTGACAGTAAGCAGGTAATTCGAGGCCACTCGGTACACCCAGGTTGTAAATTGACTTTGACCTTTGAATGTACTGAGGCGAGTGACCAATTTGATCAAAATCTCCTGTGTAGCATCTTCGGCATCCTCCGGGAAAAGTAGCATTTTCAAAGACAGGTTGTACACCAGATCTTTTACGTGAAGAAGTACGTGCTCCAGTGCCTTTTCATCCCCGGAAGTAGCCCGTACTACCATAGTTTCTATGTCCTGACTCATATTCATTAGACTCGATTCGTCACAACATTGTGACAAGGGTTAAAAGAAAATCGTGTTAGATTGACTTTTTATTGACTGAAATGGTGATGTTACCTCTCTATCATGAATGCTCCTGATCCACAATTCAAACATACGGTAACCTGCAATGCCCATAAATCCTCCGCATGGGCCTTTTGGACTGAAGTAGCTAACTGGGAAAAAATCGAAGGTGATACTGTCGAATGGATAAGACTGAATGGTCCGTTTGCGGTCGGTACCAAAGGCATGACTAAAACACCCGGTCAGGAACCCCAGCATTGGTCCATTGTGGCATTAGAAACCGAGGAATTTGCTACTATCGAAATTGAATTGCCCGGGGCCACCCTCCATAATACAATGCGCTTCAAATCCTTGACCGGTGACATGACCCTGATCACACAAAGCATGAGACTATCGGGACCGAACGCGTTAGACTTTTCGGAAGGTATGGATATGCTCAAAAAAAGTGCTCCGGCGGGATTGGCAAAGCTGGCAAAGACCATTGAAGAAAACCAATAAATATTACCCTTAAACTGACTACCAACCTGTGATCAAAGATGTGAAAGACTCTGGTTAAGTACTTCCTCAAATTTTACATTCCGAATGAGTTGTAGTTCTGTACTTTCCTTTTCGGAAGGATGTATTTCATTCGCTTCGAGTTGCGACGTAAGTCGTTCCAGGGCTGTTGTAAACGTTTTGTAGCTATCTTGAAACAATACATTGGTGTGATAGAATCTGAGATAGGCGTCGTAATACCGAATCTTAGACCATTCGGAAGATTTTGATCGGTTTTGGTTTCTTAATTCAGCCAAAGCCGGTCCGGGTTTGTAATAGACATGCACCACAAAAGCTCCCATTCCCAGTTGCTTCACATGCCCCACCCACGCGACATTGAATATATATCCGTTATGGAGCCCAATTACATTCTCCTCAACAACTTCACTCCCTCTCTTCACCAATGTACTCAAAGGTTTCCGGTACACTGACCGGCGCCTTCTTCTTTCATACAAATAGTGCATTCCAGTAATCAACAGGGACCCTAACGTAATTCCCACTAATCCAAAGAATATAAATAGGACCCAATCAGTAAATGTCATTGAGATATCGTCCCAATTCAAAATGACGTCAAATGAAATGCTTAGGAATATAAGCAACAACAATAGCAACCAACTTAGGAGATAGGTAATAAGAAATCGAAACCGATGCATTAAATCAGCATTGACCTTTTCATGCGCACGCACCGTATCTGGCTTCATAACTTCTTCACCATTCTTCCCGGATTACCTACTACCAGAGAATTATCGGGTACATCTTCCTTGACCAGGGCGGAAGCAGCGATGGTTACGCCATTTCCGATCGTAACTCCCGGAAGGACTACCACATTGCCCCCAATCCAGACTTTATCGCCAATGGTCACGGGTTTGGTGTGCGTTACATAGGTTCCACCATCTTCTGAATTGCTACGAATGCGCTCTTCTGCACGTAATGGATGCCCGGCAGTGTAAATCTGAGTATATGGACCAATCAGGCAATCACTACCAATGCGAATAAAATTATCATCCAAGAAAATGCAATTGGTATTGACAAACGTATTGGCACCGATCTCAATGTGTTTCCCGTAATCACAAAAAAATGGATTTTCAATCCACACTCCTTTTCCTACCTGGCCGAGCATTTGATGCAATAAAGCATTTCTTCCCTCAAGGTCCCTTGAGTCGATTTGATTGTAGGCCTGGATTGTTTTCCTCGCCTCGTGGTACATCTCCAGTAATTCGGGATCTCGCGAATCATAAGCCAGTCCGGCCAGCATCTTTTCGCGTTCAGTCATGCTCATGGAGGTAATCTAACCACTTTTCGAAATAAGTGGGAGCTACCAGCCGCTTAGAATCATAGAATTGATCTTCGCCGGTACCCGCGGCCAGGTTTCCCGTTTGATCCAACAACCGGCGAACGGTTCCTGCATTACCATCAATAATGGCCACATGAGGAGGTACCAGATTTTTCAATGCTTCCCGAAAGTAAATAAAATGCGTGCAGCCCAAAACCACTGCCGAGTAATCCTGCCAGGGAACTTGTCCCAACTGTTGGGTTAGGTAGTTGTTGACTTCTGATCCTTTGAAAAGGCCCTTTTCAGCCAATCGAACTAATTCGGGCATGCCGACGCCATCTACTTTTCCCTTTTTATCCACTTGCTGGACCAATTTCCTGAACTTCTCTTCCCGAAGGGTCAAAGGTGTTGCTAAAACCAGCACCTTCCCTTCTCCGCGGGCCACAGCAGGTTTAACTGCTGGTTCCATGCCAATGATGGGGAAATTATACCGATTCCGAAGCTCCTTTACAGCTGCACTGGTCGCTGTATTACAAGCCAGCACCAGGCCGCTTAAGCCCCTGGGCTCCAAAAAAGCCACCGCATCCAGGGTCAGTTGAAGGGTCTTTGCTTTGGTACCTTCTCCATAGGGGGCATTGGCACGGTCAGCGAAATACAAAAAGGAATGATCAGGCATCCGCTTGCGGGCTTCTCGCAGCACCGTGAGCCCTCCGACACCACTATCGAAAATACCAATGAAGGAATCTTTTGAATCCATTTAATCGGGCCGAAAAAAGTAATCCCCCTACCGAAGCAGAGGGATCTTGCAAGCAAAGAGTTAATAATTAACTTTTATACAGTAAAGATAGTGAATGTTGACTTGTCCTAGTTGGTCATGGCCATCAACAAATCACTTTGCGTAATGATATGTACCTGGTGGACCGCATCCCTAACAAGCAATGCCTTGTTTTCCTTACTGATCAAGGAAGACAGTACATCAACGGTATTGTCCATCCCTACGAACTGGAAGGAAGGGTCCATGATTTCGGACACAGGCTTATCTTTCAGCTCCGGGTTTTCAATCAGGCTTTTTAAGACTTTGTTGTCGGACAAGCTGCCCACAAAGTGGTTGCCATCAATTACAGGAGCCTGATCAATGCCTTTCTCATTCATCTTCAGAATGGCCTCTCCCACTTTCAGGTCCTTGTTGATGGTATAAAGCTCTCCTGCCCCATTTCTGTGATCGATAATGTCTTTGGCTGTCGCGAATTTGCGAGCTTCCAAAAAGCCATGATCTTTCATCCAGTTGTCGTTGTATACCTTACCCAGGTACCGTGTACCATGATCAGGAAGGATGATCACCATCACATCGTTTTCTTTCAGGTTTTCACGTGCATACTCCAGCGCTCCAAAAACCGCCGATCCACAAGACCAGCCCACGAACATTCCCTCTTCCCGGGCTAGCTTTCGGGTCATGATCGCACCGTCTTTGTCCGTCACTTTCACAATATGATCCACCTGACTGAAATCCACGTTTTGAGGCAAGATATCTTCACCGATGCCTTCTGTCAGATAGGGGAATACTTCATTTTCATCGAAGATACCCGTCTCCTTATATTTCTTAAAGACAGAACCGTACGTATCGATACCCACGGTAACAACATCCGCGTTTTGTGCTTTCAGGTATTTGGAAGTACCACTGATGGTTCCGCCTGTTCCCATGCCCGCTGCATAGTGTGTGATCTTACCTTCGGTATCTCTCCAAATCTCCGGGCCCGTAGATTCCACGTGTGCCGCAGTATTAGACCGGTTATCGTATTGATTTGGGTAGAATGAATTTGGGATGTCTTCATTCAGCTTTTTGGCGACGGAATAATATGACCTTGGGTCTTCGGGCTCCACATTGGTGGGGCATACGATCACCTCCGCACCCACGGCTCTCAGTATGTCTATTTTTTCCTGAGACTGCTTATCGGCCAGTGTAAAGATGCATTTGTAGCCTTTGCTGATGGCCACCAGTGCCAAACCCATACCTGTGTTACCGGAAGTACCTTCAATGATGGTCCCGCCTGGCTGAAGGATGCCTTCTTTCTCAGCGTCCTCGATCATTTTAAGGGCAATCCGATCTTTGATAGAATTACCGGGATTGAAATACTCGACCTTAACCAAAATAGTGCCTTTGATCCCTTCATTTACACTATTGAGTTTTACCAATGGTGTGTTTCCAATGGTATCGACGATCGAATTATAATACTTCATGAATGCTATATGGATTTTGCAGCCGCAAAGCTACAGGCTTCTTGATACAATCTTCACCAATCGAAGTGTTGAGATTGTTAATTATTCGAATTAATATTTGGTTATTTGGAGAGTAGCTGATCTAATTTTTTCGAAAGTTTGGCCCCTTTGATATTTCGAGCGATGATCTTTCCGTTTTGATCGACGAGGTAATTGGTAGGGATCACCTCCACATTATAGTCAGCGTAAGCCTCAGCGGTCTCATAATCCCAAACCTGGGGCCAGGGAACCTGAAAACGTTCGGTAGATTTTTTCCAGGACGCCTCCGTACGGTCATAGTTTACCGCAAACACCTCAAAACCTTTGTCTTTGTACTCGCCGTACATCGGCTTAAGCCAGGTTTTCATGTCTTTGATACAAGGGCCACACCAGCCTGCCCAAAACTCGATAAGTACGACTTTGCCACGATAATCCGACAGGTTCTCAGTTTCTCCCTGCAGGTTTTGCAACGAGATCTCGGGAGCGGTCTTCCCTACTAGTTTCGGCGCTTGCGCCGACAGTTGGAAAAAGCTGATAACAGCCAAAATTAGAACGAAGGTTTGCTTCATAACTCTGCGATGTAGGTAGTTTCAAGTACGCAACAGCCTGATAATAAGTTCACTTAGATCTTCAATTCTTCCTGATTCGCTTTCAAAACTTCGATTATCAACTGTAAATGGTCGTCAAGCGACACTTCAAATAGTTCCAATCCCTTTTCAATTTCTCCCCTGTCCACAGAAGCGGCGAAACTTTTTTGTTTAAGCTTCTTTTTCACGGATTTGGGAGTCAGCGTCGCAATGCCTTCGGGCCGTACCTGGCAGCAGGCTACCACAAAGCCGGTGATTTCATCACAAGCCAGCAGGGCTTTATCCAATAACGTATCATAAGACACCCCCCATTTGGTATAGTGTGCAGAGATCGCATGAGCCATTGTTTCCTCTCCCTCCTCTCTCAATAAAGCCACAATCCGGTTAGGGTGTTCTTCCGGGTAAGCTTCATAGTCGGCATCGTGGAGCAGTCCCGTATTTCCCCACTGCAACACATCTTCTCCTAGTTTTTCAGCATAGGCTTCCATGACCAACTCTACCGTGCGGGCATGCCGGAGCAGGCTATCACCTTTGGTCATGGAGTTTAATATTTCCTGCGCTTTTTCTTTTTCCATGTAATCATAGTATCGAATAGTAGGAAAAGTAATCAAAATCCAGTTGCCCCACGGGTGAATATCTCTTAACGTCAGTCTGTAGACAGGTTCTGATCTGTTATAAATAACTTTGACCTTGAACAACACCAAGCAACGTGTACCATGCGATATCAATCATACTATTTTTTCTTACTGTTATCATTGGTCGTGATCAGCGCAAAAGCCCAGGAACCCTCCGACACCTTATTGATTCGACAATATGTTGATACGGGAGATAGCCTTATCGAATCTTCCCGTCATCAGGAAGCGATCAGCTATTTCAAAAACGCCGCAGCATTATCGCAACAAGCTGGCTTAAAGCAACTTCAGGCACAGGCCCTCATTAAAACCGCAGATGTATTAGTCCAGCTTGGTAAAAATGATTCTGCGTCACAAGTCATAATGGGTGTACTCGAAATGGTTTCTGAGATTGGAGATCAGGGTCTAATAGCCGATGCTCAGGATTTGTTAGGTGTTGTTTTAACCGAACTCACCCAATTGGACAGTGCGGAACATCTGTTTAAATCCGCGTTTGAAATCCATCAATCCAGAGGAGACGACTTGAAGCTGGCTAAATCCTATCAATCTCTTGGAAAAGTATATGAGTTGAAGGGCAGGTATGAAGAATCGCTACATGCGCTCGATCAGGGAATGGCCATTTTAGCATCACTCGGTGAAGAACAGTCCTTACTCACAGCTGAAATACACTTGACTTTTGTCCGGAACATGATCACGATGGGAAGGTATGATGGGGTAATTGAACGCCTCAATCGTGTCGAAGAGATCTATAACCAACACCCGGAGGATCTACCTGATTTCTTTAAACTCTACAACTTTTACGGAGCGGCGCATACGGAACTTGGAAATTACGACAATGCCCTGGATTACCAAAAGAAAGCCCTAATCCTGAATATTGAGAAATTTGGTGAAAATCACCAAAATACCGCCATAGCCTACTCCTCCCTCAGCAATACCTACGGGAGAGTCGAACAATATCAGGAGGCACTGGAGAATGCAGAAAAAGCCATAGAAATAGGTCAGCAGTTCTTCCACGAATCACATTACATCATGGGTATTTTTACTGGCCTCAAAGCGCATGGCCTTAAAGGTTTGGGTGAACATGAAGCCAGTCTCAAATTATTCATTAAAGCCAGGGATATCATAGTCAAGGCATTAGGCCCAAATCATTCCTATGCGGCCCTGTTAACACAAAATGTAGGAGCCGTCTATTATCAGCAAATGAGAGATTTTGATAATGCGATCATTGAATATGAAAAGGCTTTTAAGATCTGGAATAAAGTAGGTAAAAAACACCCCAACCTCGCCCTGTCTTACAATACACTCGGGCAACTACACGAGGAAAAAGGAGATTATGCTACGGCACTCGGTCTCTTTCAAAAAAGCATTGCCGCCAATGTCCTGAATTTCAACGACAGCCTTGGCGTAAGTAACCCTGAACTGACAGATGTACTAAACGAATGGTTCCTGTTAGTCTCTTTGTATCATAAAGGGGTCTGCCTGACCCAACTAGGTAAAGAAGACCCTGAGCAACTGGCACTGGCAGTGGAAACATTTGCTCGATGCAAGGATATGATCAGACAAATTCAAACTTCGCATATCCGTCATCAGGATAAGATTGTCAACGCCTATCGGGCACACGATGCCTACTCGTCAGGAATCAGACTAGGTTGGTTACTCGATGATGTGAGCAGTTCATTAAATGGTTTTGAATTGGCTTTTGATTTTGCCGAAAACAACAGAGGTTTTACGATTTACGAAAACCTTTCTGAGAATCTGGCTCAGGAATATGCCGGTCTGTCAAAAAACGAAACTGAATTAGAAAAGCAACTAAAGAGAGATCAAAGTTTCTACAAAAACCAGTTGACAAGCATCTCCAATAGCGGACCCGACTTTGATAGTACAAAATATCAATATTATGAAGAAAAGCTTATCGACACCAATGAAGCATTCGATTCACTCATTCACATATTTGAAACGAAATACACTCGTTACCATCAGTTGAAATACAATTACGAAACCATACATTCGGATATTGTTCAAGAAAAACTCACGGAGAACCAGGCTTTTCTGGAATATGTAGAAATGGACACATCCATTTACCTGTTGACCGTTACCAAGCATCAGAAACATATCCTCCGTATTGAAAGAGATTCTATTTTAATAGGCCATGTAACCGAATTTCACAAAAGTTTTGACCCGGACTCATTTATGCAGGAGCCGGAAACAGGTTTAAAAAAGTATACACAATCCGCCAGGTACCTGTATGAAAAACTGCTTGAACCGGTTCTGAATCAATTCCCCGAATCTATTGATCACTTGATACTGGTACCCGATGGGAAAATGGCCTCTCTTCCGTGGGAACTACTGATCACTGAAGACCCGGGTCAAACGATGGATTATGAGGCATTGCCCTACCTCATTAAGCGGTTCACAGTTAGCTACGCCTATTCCGCTACCCTACTCTTTCAAGACCTTTATCAAACCAATAGGGATCACAACAAAACCATGCTCGCCTTTGCACCCAGTTATCCGGAAGTCTTTGATTCAACGAGCTATGCTTCTGTAAAAGCTACTTTCAGAAATGCATTGGCTCCTTTGAAATGGAATAAAAAGGAAGTAGAGACCATCAGCAAAAACATCAACGGAAACTACTACTCTGCTGGGGCGGCCACAGAAAGTCAGTTCAAAAAAGAGGCTGGCCATCACAGGATATTGCATTTGTCCATGCACGCGCTCATCGATCATGAAGACCCTATGCTCTCTAAGCTGGTCTTCTCCCAAGGTGCAGACAGCCTGGAGGACGGTATGCTTCACACGTATGAATTGTACAACATGGACTTGTCGGCAGAAATGGTGGTACTTAGCGCATGCGAAACAGGCATTGGAGAACTCAGTAGAGGTGAAGGAGTAATGAGTCTAGGACGGGCATTTTCCTATGCCGGATGTCCCAGTGTAGTGATGAGTCACTGGTCAGTAGATGATGAATCTACCGCACAATTGATGGCTTCTTTTTACGAATACATTGCCGATGGACAAAGTAAAGCAGTGGCTTTACGCAAGGCTAAACTTGATTTTCTGGAAAGTGCCGTTGGTCTCAAAAAGCATCCGTTTTATTGGGGTGGTTTTGTGGTTATGGGAAATACGGACCCCATAAAACAACGTTCCAATTGGATCTACTGGGCAGTTTTTCTGGTGGTGGCTACGGGGATCATACTCATCGTGAGAAAGAGGTAAGTGGATTAGTTCATTCATAGAAATCACCGCATTATTATCCTTACCACACGCGCCAATCACGGAAGCATAAGGTCAACCGTGATTTTTGGCCGGATTGTTGTACGGTTATTGATAAACTGGATGAGATGAAGAAAATCATTGCTATTGCGCTTTTGTTTACCATTTTCTGGGGTTGTGAAGTCACCGACGATGGCGGGGAGTGCCCCGACGCCCTTCCTTTCTTCGACATCAATGGTCTGAACCTCAGCAATCGTCTCTTCGAAACGTCTTGCTGTGGCGATGTGATCACCAACAACCAACGCATCGATTTTGATCGCTATGCCATCTTCGGCCGATACGACTTTACGCTACATGCTCAGGCGCCCAAGGGAGGCTTTTTAGGCCGGTCCTATGCCCTCTCATGCATTGCGGGTGGTCACGAAGGGTCGAAAGAAACCATCAGCGAATTTGTGGTCACGACCCATTTCGATTATAATGAAAACTACCTGGCGGGAGATACGATCAATGACCTGGTCACATTCAATGACTTTTTCACAGAGAGGACATTGAATGCATTGCTGGCCGAAGATGAAAGAGCCATTCTGAGTCCCCAGTTTTATCTTCAGCTGACGGAGCCACCCTCGGCTACCGATACCGCCTCCTTTGAGATAAACATCCTCCTGGACAATGGAGAGAACTACTCCGGAACAACCGGGAATGTGATTTTTGAGAATTAAAAAGAAAAAATCAAAAGTAGAGTAACTCGCTCCAATCTATTGGTCCTGTCCAAATGAGAATTACCCTATTTTGGGTATTTGAGATTCGCAATTTTCCAACTTTATTTGTGTGTGTGACTTATTTCTCTCAAAGCCCAACTAAGCTTTAAGAGAAAAACAACTTTTTTAACCTAACCATGTGACCATGAAGAAAAATATCCTTTCTCTTCTAATTGTATTACTATGCTCAAGCCAATTTGAGACGTTTGCTCAATCTGGAAATGTTGTCTACGGCAGTAATAATAATATGCCTGGGGGAATCGCCAATACAGGTGTTGGTGAGTATTTAAGAACAACAAATTTCTCCAGTGTCGAAAATTCCCTATTTGGTTATCACGCAGGAGGCATATTGTCTTCCGCTAGTGGAAATTCTCTTTTCGGGGCTTACTCTGGAAATAATCTCACTACAGGTGATTGGAATTTTTTCGCAGGCTATCAAGCTGGAAATTCCCTTACTAGCGGATCACGAAATATATTCATTGGATATAGGTCCGGTTACACAAACAATGGTTCCAGTAACATTTTCATTGGTTATCAGGCTGGCTACAACGAATCCGGCTCTGACAAACTCTATATCGACAATACGTCTACCTCCAGTCCGCTGATCTGGGGGGATTTTGCGAGTGATATCGTCAACATCAATGGGAAGTTGGGAATTGGTACTACCAGCCCTTCTTATCACTTTCACGCGATAGGGAATGATCGAGCAAGATTTCAACAAAGCAACGGAATAATGGACCTGGTCGCGTATGGCTCTGGATCACAGGGATTTGCCAATTCTTCTGGTTTATTTTCCACCAATACCAGCGCCCTGGTCATGAGTGGGTTAACTGGCTCAGGGGATATAAAATTCGTGACCCGACCCACATCGGCAAACTATCTGCAACGAATGATCATCAAAAATGATGGAAACGTAGGTATTGCCACCGATGACCCGTTGAATAAACTGCAAGTTGGTGCTAATCCCAGCTCTTGGAATGGCAATGACCTGGTGTTGGGTAATAGTAATGGCGCCCTGGCGATCCACAATGCCAATACCAATACTTATCTATATGGCACACAAGATATTTCACTACGGCCAGGAGGTCAATTAGCACTTTACACAAAAAGTGATGGTAAAGTGGGGATAGGAACGGATGATCCCAACTATCATTTTCATGTGATAGGAAGTGATCGGGCCAGGTTTCAACAGACGAATGGGACCATCGATCTGGTCGCCTATGGGCCAGGTTCACAGGATTATGCCAACACGGCAGGTCTGTTTACCACAGGCAGCAGCACATTGATCATGAATGGTTTAACCGGCTCCGGAGACATCCAATTCGTCACTCGGCCATCAGATTATGAGCAGCAGATGGTCATCAAAAGTGATGGTAAAGTGGGAATTGGGACGCAAAATCCTACTCATGGCCTGGATGTTAATAGCACTGCCGTTTTTAGAAATAGCACGTATTTTAGGGATAATGTGGCCTATGCCTGGGAGTCCGCCACCGATCAGTATCTGCACTTTAAGACCACCGGGGGGAAAGGCTTTGTTGGCATGAATTCTGGTAATGACCTTATCCTTCAAACCAATGGTGGCAACGTTGGGATCGGAACCGATAATCCTCTGAACAAACTACAAATTGGTGCCAACCCCTTCTCGTGGAATGGCAATGATCTTGTACTCGGAAACAGCAATGGAGCATTGGCCATTCACAATACGAGCACAAATACTTATCTCTATGGCACTCAAGACATTTCGATAAGACCCGGGACTCAACTAGCATTATATGCAAAAAGTGATGGAAATGTCGGGATAGGAACGGACACACCTGGTGAGAAATTGGATGTTGCAGGAAACATTAGGGCTTCCGGAACCATCTCAGCAAGTGGGTACAACCCTAGTGATTGGAACGCGGCTTTTGGCTGGGGTGATCATGCATCAGAAGGTTATTGGAAAGAGGGAGGCCCCATAAGTACTTCCATTGCCACATTTGATCAATACGGTGTAACCGAGATGAGAGCAACTAACGGAGATCGTTTTGGCTTCGTAACAACCTTGCCGGAGTTTTATTTCGACAAACCGGTTAAAGTGAACGGAGGTATTATTGGAAGTTTTGATGAAGACCTACAGATACAAAGCGATGGTCAAACCGCCCTCACGATTAAAAGTACCAACCAAGAAGCTACTTTCCACAGTAATTTAAAAGTTGAAGGGTCGCTGACATTAGATACAGGGAAAGTTGATAGAAACGAATCAGAACAATGGATGTTAGCCCTTTCTGATGGTGGAGTTGTTAGAAAAAGAAATATAAGCTCTATTCAAAGCCCTTGGTTACTTGAATTGGTCGCAGGTGACACCATTAACATCATGTGCAATCCTGAGCTATTTCCTGAAAATATCATCGTGGATGTCATTGATCTTAATGGAAATTTAAGAATTGGCGATGACGCCTTTATTGACAATGATTTGAATCCTGGGGGGTTAAATGATGATTGGTTGAAATTTAACCATCGCTTAGAATTCCGTTCAGCTGATCCCGAAGAAGGGATTGTATTATTTGATCGCGATAGTGACACTGATTATCTCAACATATTCCACGAGGATGGCACTACGCAATTCAGAAATGGAATTTCATCATTTTTCATGCAAGCTACCGGTAGAGACGTTGTTTTCGGTGGAGACGTTACCCTACCCAATTTGCTAACCAATGAACTCACCAGTAACAATAACTTGATTCTCAATTTTGACCACTTGGAAGATGGAGAAAATGATCATTTCCTTATCAAAAGAGGAAATGGTTCCAGTCAGGATCTTTTTAAAATAGAAGAAAGCGGTAACACCAGTGTGCTTGCCGGAAACTTCACCATTAGCGGAGGTCATGCATTTTTGGGTGCCTCTCCCGTTGAAGATCCGTCATTGACCCAGGTCATTGTCAGAGATCCGGCCGCCGGACAGTTAAAATACCGCAATGCAAATTCATTCACCCCCTGGACAAATAATAGCACCTATTTATCCTATACAGGTAAGATCGGCATCAATACGGGTTCGGAACCTGCGACGGATCTAGAAGTAAATGGTTCGGGAAAATTCAACAGCCTGGAAGTGGTTGGACAAGGCAACGCAAGCCAATGGAATACTGCATACACCAATCGAGTGAACCCGGGAGCAGGGTTGACATGGAATAGTACCTCAAAAGATCTTTCAGTAAAGGTCGGATCAGGAATATCAATAAATGGCTCTGACGAGCTTGAGCTCGATCAAAACGCCATTTTAATCTCTGCCGCTCAAGTCACCGGGCTTCCCTGGGATGCCTCTGGTGGGTCCCTGACTTACAATGGACCACAATTAGGCATTGGCGACAAGGCTCTGGATGAAGTACTGGTTATCAGTAACGGCACCATTAAAACCGTATCAGGAAGTGAATTCACTTCTGGTGGAAATACTCCCTGGCAAATTGGAACAGGCCGACTGGATTATACCGGTACAGTAGACGTGGATGGAGCATTAGAGTCTACTTCCTTCAATACTGGTGCTGGTACTTTTTCAAATATCACAACTTCCACCTTTAGTATTACCGCCCTGCCAAAAGGCAATACCTATGATCGAATCCTAGTTGAAGACGGAACTGGAATAATCGGGTACCGGGAGTTGAATACATTTAACTTCAGTCCCTGGACCAAGGTAGGCGATGACCTTTCCTACAATTCAGGTAACATTATTACTACTAAGTCAGTCGTCAGTGATGTAGCTACAAATGAGGTTGCGTTTGTCGCTAAGGCAGCTGGTCAAGACAATTTTAGGGTTTATGGTAATGGAGATATTAAAGCAAGAGATTTGGTCCTGGATCAGGTATCATGGCCGGACTATGTCTTCAAAGACGATTATGAGCTCAGAACCATCGAGGAGTTAGAAAACTTTGTAAAAGAACATAATCACCTTCCTGACGTTCCTTCTGAATCGGAAGTTCTTGAAAACGGGATGAGTGTAGGTGAAATGAATAAGCTGCTGCTTCAAAAAGTAGAGGAGCTGACACTCTATATCATCGAGCAGAACAAGACAATAAAGCAGCAAGAAGAAGATTTTGCGGCAAGACTCGAGGCACTGGAGCAAAAGATTGGTCAGTAATCTTATTCAACTAAAGAAATACAATCATGAAAATGCTCCTAACAGGTTTGGGGACTATGATATTGATGATGGTATCATATTCATCCTTTAGCCAACAATTAGTTAAGTTCGATTATGACGATGCTGGTAATCGCATCAAGCGATATGAAACCCTACTGGCAAGAACTGCTGCACCAGATGATACCTTGACAACTGATGAGGTCATCGTATACCATGAAACCCTTTTCCCCAATCCTACTCAAGGAATGATCAGGTTTTTGTCTGATGATCCGGAATTCGGTGCGAGCGATGTACATATTTTAGATCTTCAAGGTCGTACAATCCTTAACCAGTCGTTCGAATCTTCTGATTTTAAAATCAACCTCTCCTGGGCGAGCAATGGCATATATTTAGTACGATGGACCTTTAGAGAAGAAACCAAAACTTATAAAATCATTAAGGAATGAGATGCGCTGCTTACCATAGATTTTGGAGCCTCATTCCATGTATGAGTTTCCTAGTCATTTTGAGTTTTTGTCAAAAAGTCAAAGCTCAGACACCAGAAGAATTAGAGTTACAAGGTGACTATCGCGGCACTTCGCACCATTATGTCGCCAGTAAAAAGATCCATGCAAAATCAGTATTCCAATTCACTGCCGATTCGGACAACACCTTTGTTGCCAGATTGGGAGAAAGAGAAGTGCTTGAAAATTTTGGAGGTATTATCAATGCTCCTGACCCTTCAAACCCTCCCGCTGAACAAGGAAGTCCAGGAGCAACGGTAACTAACTATCAAGTCAACTCTTCAGGAGCCTTCATTTACGACATTCCAATAATCGTCACCCCTGGAACAAATGGCATGACGCCTCAAATGTCCATCGCTTATTCCAGCTCCGGTGGTGATGGTATTCTGGGAATGGGATTCAACTTGAGCGGACTTTCCTCAATTTCTCGTGGTGCCTCCACAATTCTACATGACAATGTCGCCGACCCTGTTGATTTTGACGATAACGATAAGTTGTTGCTCGATGGCGAGCGATTGGTTGAGGTAGCGAATGGTACTTATGGCCAACACGGCGCAGAATATCGGGTAGAAAATAATCGGATGGCAAAAATCATACAATATCAGGGTATCAATGCCACTGACTCCTGGTTCAAAGTCTACGAGCGATCAGGATTGATCAAGTACTACGGTGCGCCAAAAACGGGAGTTTCAGATGAGTACAGAGTAGGTGCTTCGGGGGCTACGCATACCTGGCTTCTGTCCCGGGTCGAAGATCGTAGTGGCAATTTTATCTCTATCAACTATGATAGAACAGACGGCCAATTCTTACCATTAAAAGTCAGTTACACAGGTAACGATAATGTCAGTCCATCCCAAACCCCTTATGCGTCAATTGAATTTACGTATGAAGACCGGCCAGAGGGAACTATTTCGTTCTTCGTGATGGGTCATGAAAGTAAAATCAACAAACGCCTGATTGGTATTACTAACAAATTTGGCAGCACCATTAATAGAGAGTATGAGCTTAAGTACGCCACTTTGAGTCCCTCATACGATTATCGCTCACATTTGGCATCAATAACAGAATATGGACTGCATGGAAAAGCTGGAGGATCACTCAATTTCACCCCAATCACTTTTGACTGGACCACTGAAAACTTAGGTTATGACGAGCCTGATGATGATCAAATAGATATTCATTCAATTGTAATGACCGCCCCTGATCCTACACTAGCGAATCCACAACCATGGTCGATTAGAAAGGAGTTCGTTGGGGATTTTCTAGGTAACGGCCAAGCTCAGTTGCTATTAGTAGAAACCTATGACGTGGATTTTGATATCATTGTTCCGGAAACCGGAGAAAAAACAGGAATATTCGAGCTTCCGACAGAAATAAGAACCTCCATTTATCAATTTAATGGAGCAGCACTGGAGTTGTATGCTTCTCAAGTTTCGCAAGAAGCGGGAGTAAATTTCTTCGTCGGTGACTTTACCGGAGACGGAAGGTCCAATATTTTAAAAGTTTATCCCGATGAAGATTTTAAGGTTCTGGAATTGGATAATGCCGCAATAACAACCGCATTTACAGGTACTCTTCCCGCCAACGATGGGATAGACATTGGAGATTTCGATGGCGATGGATTAATCGATCTTACTCTATACACCAATGGGGCAGTTAGTGGCAGAGAGTTGAATTTCTATAGAAATACGGGAACGAATTTTCAAAAACTGGGTGGCACCACACCCAATTTCAATCAAGGTCATCTCATCGCAGATTTCAATGGTGATGGCGCTTCCGATATTTACTATCGAGTCTTTGGCGCTAGCTATGTGTTGATCATGGACAAGTCTGATTTTGGTACCTGGAAAGAAGAACTACTTCATGGTCAGCTCGGATACTCCTGGCCGGATCTGTCAGACTCCAAAGTGGCGAACAAGACCATATTCGGTGATTTCAATGGCGATGGGGTATTAGACATTATGGTTGCTGATTTCGATGCGGACTGGACAGAAAATCTGGTCGAGTTTCCTATTTACCTCGGCAACGGTGATGGGTTCACCGCAAAAGAAATGCAGATTGGAGTAAACATGTCTTTTTTCTTTGGCACCATCCCTTATGACTATAAGGTTCATGCCGCAGACATCAATGGAGATGGCAAGACGGACATGATCGCCAAATTTGAAGACCCTGACAAAACGGCGGTTCCTTTTTTGAATCGAGGCAATTCATTCGAATGGGTAGATACTTTTACCTCCTCAGAAGAAGAAATGATCAGCGCCGACTTCAATGGAAATGGTATTACAGACTTCATAAGTATTTCAGCCAGTACTCCAACCATCACACAACCCGTAGGTTATCAGATTGATTTTACTGTAGATATCGATATAGCGTTTGATTATAGAAAACAGCCACTTTTGGTCGAGAAAGTAACCAATAGTCTTTATTCACCAGTATTGATTGAATACTTGCCATTGACCAATGAAGAGGTGTATACCAGGTACAATAATGCCACTGGAGATCTTATCGATGTAAACGTACCCATGTATGTGACAGCTGACGTTTACACGGATGATGGCATAGGCGGCGTTTCACAGACGTCATATGCTTACGAAGGTGCCAAAGTCCACACGAAAGGCAGGGGTTTTTTAGGCTTTGAGAAAGTAATATCGGAAAATCACCGAAATGGATTGAAAACTACCAAGGTTTTTAGATGGGACAATCCCGAATACGTCACACTGCTCAAGTCCACCAGTACTACTTCAACGATTACGGACAAAGTACTTTCTGATAGAAGCATCGAGTTTGTTGATGTTAATGATTTACTTACCGATACTTATCTTTTTCTGCCTGATGAAGACATTTCCAGAACATTCGATCCAAATACCGGTGCGCTTCTTTCACAGGTTACCACAAACTATCAGACATATGATCAATGGGGTAACCTGACCAGTCAATTACAAAGTCATTTATCTGGACACCAAACACAAACGACCCACACATACTTTACCGCGAACACGGCCGACTGGATCATCGACCGACTAGAAACTGTTCAGGTAACCAATCAACTGCCCTCCGGGGAATCAACTTCCAGAAACATGTCGTTTACCTATTACACCAATGGGTATCTGGAGAAAGAAACCATCCAACCCGGAAATTCCCTGGCGCTGGAAACCAAATACGAGTATGACACCTATGGGAACATCAGAAAATCTACACGCACAGGCTCAGGAGAATCACGGATAGATGAAATGTTATTCAGCAAAACTTTTCATGGCCGGTTTCCTACTTTAAGCACCGATGCAATTGGTCATCAAAGTGCATATAACTACGATCCGATACAAGGCACCCTGAAACTATCCGAAGATCCCAATGGTATTCAAACCAGCTACGGTTACGACGCCTTCGGAAGAATGACGCAAATCACCATGCCAGAAGGTGTTACTTCCACAACCTATCATTGGGCAGATAACGCCTCTCCGAGCCACAGCGCTTTATTTACTACCACAAGCACTGACGGGGCAGGCACCATCCGAACATACTACGACCGATTGAATCGCCCGATACGTGAAGGTGAAATAGCCAGAAATGGCAACTACGTTTATGTGGATACGCAATACAATAGGCGTGGGCTAATGGGACGTTCATCCTTGCCCTTTTATGAGGGCACCAGTATAAGCTGGTCGACCTACAGTTATGATGCCGTTGGAAGGTTAGTGGAGCTTATTGAACCCGGCGGGAGAAGATCAACGAACACCTATACGGGACTCAAAACAACCAGCATAAACCCCGAGCGGCAGTCCAGCGAACAAACCTTAAATGACCTTGGACAATTGGTCAGAAGTCAGGATAATATGGGAACTGCCCTGGTTTATCAATATCACCCCAACGGACATACCAAAAGCATACAGGTAGAAGGGAATGCTAGCACGAAGATCACCATGGGATATGACCTCATTGGTAATCAAACACACATGGATGATCCTGATCTGGGGAGACTGGATTTTGGCTACAATGCTTTTGGTGAACTCTCTTCCTACTCCAATGGTAAAGGCATTCCAACCACCTATACTTATGATAAACTCGGCCGAATGAAGGTCAGAAATATCAATTCAGGTGAACATCAAACTACCTGGATCTATGATACCCGCTGGACTGGAGGATTGTCTACATCGACCGTACAATCTAACATAGGAACCATGACCCAGGAGTACCATTATCATAGCACTTTTGGAGTCATTGAACGCATAGAAGAGACCCTACCTGGCCGGTCAACCTACACTTCTCAAATGACTTATGATGGATATGGCCGATTGCAATTACGAACGTATCCTTCTGGTTTTCAAGTGAAGCATCATTACAATACCAATAATGGCTCCATGGACCGGGTGAGCAACGCTGCAGATAGCTATACCTATTGGGAAGCCACTAGTGAAAATGCCCGAGGGCAATTGACAGAATATTTGCAAGGAGGAATTCTTTCCTCTACGATGGATTACAATTCAGCCACCGGGTATTTGGAAAGCATCAAAACAACGCATGGGTCGACCATAAAACATCACATGAGCTTTCAATTTGATCTGATTGGAAATCTTAGTTCCCGCACAGATCATCGCGTTCCTGGCAAACTCACTGAAACATTTGGATATGATGGGCTTAACCGACTTACTTCCACAGAAATTGTCAACAAGCCCTATGGGTCACTGAACATGACTTATGATGCCCTTGGGAATTTGACCTATAAATCAGACATTGGCACTTACACATACGATGGATCGACCAATGGCGGACCTCATGCGTTATCTCACATTGATCCTTCGACCGCTGTAGGTACAAGCAGATTGAGAAAATTTGATCAGGACATCACCTATTCGGCCTTTGATAAAGTCGCCTCGATTATCGACGAAGTTACCTCCTCTGAAACACGTGAATTAAGTTTCAGCTACGGCGCGGATCTTCAGCGTCGGATCACTACGGAAAAGCTGAATAATACGGTAACCCAAACCAAATACTTCATTGGTGGGCTATATGAGGAAGAAGTTCCAGGAGATGGCAGTGATGAACGACGATTACACTACATCAATACAGGTGAAGGAGTAACCGCAATACATACCGAAGAAGGCAACACGGGGACTACCCATTATTTACTGAAAGATCATTTAGGTTCCATTGCCGCCATTGCGGATGAAGTCGGCAACATTGTCGAACGCTATAGCTATGATGCCTGGGGCAATCGCCGTGATCCGGATACCTGGGAGTTGGTAGACCTGGATGATTCAGAGACCTATGACCGAGGCTTTACCGGACACGAACATTTAGACCGCTTGGGTCTGATCAACATGAACGGCCGGGTGTATGATCCGATATTAGGACGGTTTTTAAGTGCTGATCCGTTTATTCAATTTCCTGAATATACTCAAGGGCTTAATAGATATACCTATGTACTGAATAACCCAATATCATATACGGATCCTAGTGGTTATTTTGTGAACTTTATTTACGGAGCATTAGGCTCTGCAGCTGTCGGATATATCATAGGATCTGTCGTCGATCATTTTATCCCAGGAGATAATTTTAATGGAGGAAGAATTGGTTTTCTTATTGGGTTAGGACTTTACTTAGGGTACGTAGGAGTCAATAGCTTGATTCCACATAACCTATCTTTAGGAACAGTGAACATACCATTCCTGGGTTTTAGGGTTTCATTAACAAAATCACTAGAACAGTTATTAACTAATAATATCAATGTAGCTTCGAATAACTTCGATCCCGGGAACTTACCTTCAAGATCCAGAACTAGGAGACTCCCTCCTAATGGACTTCCAAGTTTAGGCTTCAATTGGCTTTGGTCGAATAGTATAGACAATCGACTTTTATTGGGAAGACCGATAAAGATAGATTTACCCGTACCAAAACCTCCGCACGAGCTAACCTGGAAGGACTATTTAAAATATCTAGATTCAATATATCATTTCAGAGCGAAGCTAAACTCTGGATTGAACGTAGTTTCAACTGGAGGAGCAGCATTCATAAATGGTTATTCGGCATGGCTGTGGAGATATTGGAAAATTGGTAATATCACAGATGCTAGAAGTAGAAAGTTCGACGAAGGATTTGACTTACAAAAAGGGAAAATAATGCAAGAAACTCCTGATCCTGAAACTGCCAGAAAACTGATTAAGGACGAATTGGAGATTATAAAAAAAGCTACTTCCACTGCCGGACCTTGGGGTGAAGTATTTGAGGGATTGATGAATGAAGCACTCGAAGAAGATCCTTTTAGAAATCCTGAAAGAGCCAGAAAAAAAGCACTAGATAAATTGAAGGAAAAAGTAGGAGTTGATAAGTTTGAAAAGATTATGGAGCAGTTTAGTAAAGAATAGTTAGGTAACATATTGGGTTTAGACCGATGCTCATGAAATTTTTTTTAGAAATACCACGGACAACATCTTCTAGGATAATCCATTTCTTAATAGTTTTTTCTCTATTATCAAATTGCGCACCAATTGTCATTGAAGAAGATATGCAAAAGCACATTTCCTCAATGAATAAAACTGCACAGGAAATAGAGGAAATTTTAAAAAAAGCTAAGGTGGATCTTGAATGGGGAGATAGTGAATCTCAAGTGCAAAATAAATATGAAGCTATTGCCAGGGAGAGATTCAAGGAGATTAATGAGAAACTAGATGCTTACGTGAAATATTGTGATCAACAGCGTCTTCCTGATGAAATTATGGATAAATATCTAGAACAAGTGGATTTAAGTAAAGTCAAAGATCTTATAGCTCAATTAAAGGAAAAAGGCGTTGAATTTAATTTTGAATAGAATTCTCGAACTCGAGCAGTCGCTCGGTTCTTTACCCATGCAATCAGTTTAAGGAACTTGATTAGGGCGAATAGAATCTATTTCTATTAGCTCTAAGAGCTATTTTTAGGATGTAGTTTCTAGTTTTTATGATGGTATTGATGAGGCAACGTTGAATATTGGGCTCAAGAGCGTGGCTTCTGTAAAAGGCAGAGAAAACTCACTGCAATCTAAGCGTAGATTTCGGTCTATGCTTTTTACATCCTCAAAGTCGATGCAGATAGACAATTGGTAGCAACGTTCTACTGAGCCAATAGCTCAACGTTCTTGTTCAAAACTTTCACCAAATTCTTTCAATATTTCACATGGATCAACCTCAATTGCTTTAGCGATCTTCCATAGTTCTTCCACGGTAAGTTTAGTCGTTTCATTAATAGATAATTGGCTTAACCTGGATTTGCTAATCCCCGTTTTTCTAGCCACTTCCGCCCATCAATATTTGACAATCCGAGAGTTAAGGGACTACTTCAAATGGCTCAAAGAACAAGACGATGGAAAATAAAGCTCTTGATCAACCTGACCCCAAACCTGTGATAATCTTTTCGGAATTTGAACTCTTGAATAAGCTAATTCAGGGCTTTCGAAAGCTAAAAGAAAGGTATCTGGAAAGCCCCACAATAAGCTGCAGGGCTTCTTGATCTTATCTTGCCCGTTCGCTAGAAACGATGCGGTTTACGATACTGGCTACTAATTGGCCGGTTTCACCATAGGTTTCAGCTTGTGTAACAGCGAGAAAGTCCAGGCCATTGAGTAATACCGAAGAAGCCTGTACCAATGCTACTTTCGCGTTTGCTTTAGTCGGGATGTTTTTGGCAGTCTCGATCTCGTTTCGTTGCTGGAAAAGTGTGGCAAATCCATTTTGCATTGTTTTTAGCTGTTCAATCCAATCGGTCAGATTTAAAGTGGCCAGGTCGGCTTTAGCTGCTTCGGTATCCAGGTCTTCAAACAAAGAAGTCATCAGTGCTGATTGTACAGTTAGGCCTTCTTCATGCAATCTGGTACCATGTTTTTGAATAATGTCCAGCAGGTTATTAGCAGCCTGTCGAGCATCAGTGTTCCAGTCGTTATACTGTTCGGCCTCCACATGTTTTCGAAAACCAATGAATCCACGGTCACGTCTTCGGTCGGCTTCATTTACCTGTTCAGTCAATTCCTGCTTTCGACTGCTACCAATAGCCAAGGTGGCTTGCTGCCGAGGTTCACCCAATCCCGCTAAAGCGCCTCCTAATAAAGCATCTTCTGAATGTCTCGACGAAATTGTTTCTCCGATTTGTGTAGCTAATTCTAATACGGCCTCCAACGAAAGCAGGGAAAAAGGAATTTTGTTTGTGTTCATTTTTAGAAATTTGTAGTTGTTAAAAATTAGTTGCATTCCCAATAACGGAGGAATTTCATGGGGGTTGATCAGTTAGCCTAAAATATTTATCCACACTGCTGACAGTTTCTCAGCTTGGCTTCAAAAGTTTTCTAATTAGAACGTCTCAGTATCGGTTATCGAAAAATTACTCCTGATTTAGGGCAACCGGGTGACGGAGAACAAAATGACGTTTTTAAATCATCCTGTGAGATGTAGGCCATTAGTAATTAGCCCCTTATTCGGTCCATCTTATGGCCGAGGAAGAAAACACTGCTCTTTTTTTATACATGTTGTTATCAGATAGTGTTTCATGACTTTCTAAGAAGCATAACCGACCTTCGTGGAGACATAATTGAAATTAAGTTTGGATCAACTGGCCTTCCCAAATCAACAATGCGACACTTAAACAGAATAAGAAAGTATTGATTGAGCTTTGAATTATTTGCCTCTTCTTTCAAAATTCTTCTCGTGGAACAACTTCAGGAAAGTGAAGGCGGGGTGGGGCTTTTTGATGCTTTTGATGAATGCATCAACGTTCCGGTACCCCGACATGCGGTTGAGTTCATCCTCGTCCAATCGCTCAAAGCCCATGCTCCAATCCGGAAAAAGTCGCTCTTCCAGCTCATCGTCGAGCAGCACCATGGCGTTTTTGTGACCCGGATGGTCTTTGATGGACTCATACAGTGCCAGCACTTGCGACTGTTCGCCTTCCAGGATCTGTAGAAACCGTCGCTGGGCGTAAACCAGAAGCCCCGTAATGCCTAAATGCATATTGCGCAAACGGGAAGTCGACAAAAGGTCGAAAAGCTCCTGATCCGTCCAGTCCCGAGTCGCATGACTTGCATAAATAAGGAAATAAGGACGCATAGAAAAAATTGAGCACTACATCAAATATTTCCATTTTTCGCGAAATTCCCTACAATTCATCTCACAATTACGACAGCTGAGCTTTTCTCCTCGTCGCGTATTCCAAAAAAGCCTGTTTCATTGCTGAAAAAAATTGGTATGGAATCCTTGCTGATCTTCTCGCACATCTTCTCCGGTGCCACGGCCCTGCTGACCGGGCTTATCCTGATGTTGCGACCCAAAGGGACTCAAACACACATCCGGCTGGGATGGGTTTATGCGACCTCCATGTTCACCATCTGCCTGAGTGCCCTGACCATGATCAGCTTTTTTCGCTTTAGCTTCTTTTTGATGGTGATTGCCGTACTGACTTTCTATTCCACTTTTGTGGGGGTCAGGGTAACGCGGCGTAAAAAGGCAGACACGGAAAAATGGTACGATTGGGGAGCAGCCGTCATCACTTGTTTATTCGCCCTGGGGTTGTTCGGATATGCGATCCACATTTTCAATATCGCCGGATGGCACTGGGTTGCTGTGCTGAGCCTTGTTTTCGGATCCCTGACTTTTGCTAATGGCTGGAGAGACCTGCTCTTTTTCTACAACCGGAAAACCGACCATCCGCAATGGTGGCTGCACAACCACATCAACGCCATGGGAGGTTCGTACATCGCAGCAGTGACCGCCTTCGTGGTGCAAAATGGCGATGCCTGGCTGCCCGGCAGTTCGTTTCAGTGGTTATTCTGGGTGCTGCCCGGGGCCATTGGGGGCAGTATCATCGGCAGGGTGATCCGCAAACACAAAAGAGATTCGCTACCCCAAAAGACCCTTTAACATCGTTCACTTCCCGGTCCGGGAATCCGTTTATTTGGAAGAATCCCGTTCGATCAGCTCGGGTTGGACCAGGATGTGCTTCGGCTCTACAAAACCATGCTCCTGTTTGTTGGACATGATCTCATCAAACAACAATAAGGCAGCTTCCCGGCCGATCTCAAAACCCCGTTGCTCAATGGTGGAAAGCGATGGCGTGGTGTGCCGGGTAAAGAACCAATTGCTGAATCCGATGACTTTCAATTCCTCCGGAACGTTCACTCCCAGTTCCTTGGCTTCTTTCAGCAACTCGATGGCCACCATGTCATTGTGCACAAAAATGCCGTCCGGTTTCTTCCGGATCAATTCCTGCAACTGCGTGATCTTCTCTTCCGAATCGACCGGGTAATCCACCGTAACCACGAGATCCTCGTGCAAAGGCAAATCTTTTTCCTCCAGCGCCTTCAGGTAACCTTTGTACCGGTCTTTTACATTGACCAGGTTTTCGTGCCCGCCGATGTACCCGATGCTTTTGCAGCCTTTGTCAATCAAATGTTTGGTGGCCTGATATCCACCTGAAACATCATCCACACTCACGTAAGAACAACCCAATTCTTTGACATTCCGGTCGAAAAGGACCACCGGAGCACTGCGGTCGATCAGGGCGTGTAAATGATCGAATTGATAAGTATTCTTCGAAGGGCAGATCAAAAATCCATCCGCACGAACATTGTACATGGCCTTGCAATCAAGCACTTCTTTTTCATAGTCTTCATTGGATTGTGTCACAAAGACCTGATAACCTTTGCTGTAGGCGACATCCTCCACGCCACTGATCACGGTTGAAAAAAAGAAATGGACCAGTTCAGGTAAGATCACACCAATGGTATTGGTCTTTTGATTTCTAAGGCTCAATGCGATGGCATTGGGTTCATAGTTCCATTCTTTCGCCAGGGCATGCACTTTCTTTTTGGTCTCCACATTGATCTCCGGATGATCCTTCAGCGCACGAGAAACCGTGCTTGGTGCTACGCCCAGCTCCTTCGCTATGTCCTTAATCGTGATGTTCCTCTTCATACTATGTTAGCAAGATATACAACTAATGCCGCTCAACCATGGTGATTTTCCACGAAGGGGGAGGCTCGTAAATGAACCAATAATTGTACAATTCCAAGAAATACCTAACGTCTGGAATTCTTCTCCAAAAGAACAGCTCCCATGGTCAATTGTACCAAATGACCTTGTTTGGCCAACAAGGCTAAAGAAAAATCTCTTCTGGTAAGGCTTTTATCAACAATTCTGAAAATTCCCCCGCCGCGGCAAATTTCTCAAAACTCCCTGAAGTTCGAAAACGGTTGCGAAAAATTGCAAACGGTTCCGAAAATTTCGAATTGAAAAAACTTCATTTCAGAGTCTTGGATTTAGCATCCCTCTACTAAATTCAAAAAACCATGTCCCAGGATTTGGAAATTTATTAAAGCAAATGCTTCGGAAAATTTTCAAAATCCCGGCAAGGTGAAAAAAAAGTTGGTACAGTGACATTTGGGAGTTTTCAAAAAGACAAATTGAACTTTATCAAGAAGAAGCAAACAATAATTGAATACGATTAAATGATTATGATGAAGAAGTATTTTAATTTTCTAATGGTCTGTGCCTCATTCCTGGCATTGACTGTTTTCGTTTCCTGTTCGGAGGATGAGCCAACCATTATCGATGATGATCCGATTCCGGTAGCCAATGGTATGTACGTGGTAGGATCTGCGACGAGTACTAGCGCCGATATTGACTTTCGAATGGGTAATGGTGTAGTAGGTGGTCCTGATTTTACGACAATGTCCAGAACTGGAATGTTCTCTTCCTTCTACTTTCTAGGTTCTGGTGATTTCCAGTTTATTCAATATAATGACGGAGATTCAACTATTTATGGAGGAACACTAACTGCCACTCCGTTGCCAGATAACGAAAATGCCAATTACTATACTGGAACGCTAACTGAAGATGGAGATGCTATCACTACACCGGCTGCAAATAGCTTACATCATGTAGTTGTAGATCTTACTTCCAATACGATTGTGATTGTTCCTATCGAATATTGGGAGATTATTGGACCAGCATCAGCAGGCGGCTGGGGCAGTGGAACTCAGATTCCTTTGATTGAAGCCTCTGCTGAAAGTACTGTATTTGAACTTACGGAAGAAGCACTAGGAATACACAACGCATCAGGAGATATGCAATATAAATTCCGATATAATAGCAACTGGGACATTGCCTTCGATGACATTGACGAATTCAACGTGTTTACTAACTTCGGTATTACCGATGGTCAATTGTTGATCGGCGGATCTAACATTGAATTAGCCGAACCCGGTGTTTACACTATAAATGCTACGTTTAATAGCGAAGGACCCGCTTTTACAGTAACTAGAACCGGAGACGCTGAACCTGTTGACGACACTTTCAATCCCGACAATTTCAAATGGGGTGTAATTGGAACGGCTACTGCTGGTGGCTGGGATAGCGATAGAGACTTGTTTTATAAATTAGATGAAGAGAAGGGGCATCGTTGGGCTGGTATTGTTTACCTGATTGCTGATGATGGTGTAGATGGTGATGATGGTAGTCTTATTGAGAGATTCAAATTCAGAGCTAACGACGCGTGGGATGTAAGTCTTGGCGGAACAATCGGAGAAGACGCAGCACCATTGGATTTGGGTGGTGCAGATATTCCAGCTCCCGCTGAGTCTGGCGCTTATTACGTTGAAATTTACACCACAGATGAAGGCACCACCTGGAATGGCTCGATCGTAGCTTCTTCATGGGGTGTGATCGGAGACGGATCTCCTCAAGGAAACTGGGATGCAGATGTTGACATGACTGCCAATGGATTTGCCGATGGCGTCACTACTTATACCATCACTGGTGATTTCACTACGGCAGCTTGGAAATTCCGAGCCAATGATGACTGGGTTGTTAATCTGGGTGGTGACCTGGCTGCCCTGTCACTGGATGGCAGTGACATCACACTTACTGATGGCGGTTCATTGACAGTGACACTTTCTGTCTCAACTGCTGAAGATGGAACTACCTTGTATTCCGCAACTGTACAATAATCAATTTTCAAGCATAAGAGAAAAGAGCTGTCCACCGAGACGGCTCTTTTTTTCTACAAACATTTCTAATCAGTGAAGAAGATCCTTACTATCCTTTTATGTGCGTTTGGTTTTTGGTCCTGGGGACAAACGGTATCGTTGGATCCTACTTTATCACCCGAAAACCCAACTGCTGACGATGAACTGACCATCACCTATGATGTGACCGGAACCGACCTGGAGTCGCTGACGGATGCCTGGATTTGGCTTTGGCTACCGGATAAGGAAAATGTGGATGTGGCTTCCAATGTGAACCCCGCATCAAGTGATGCCAGCGTAACGGATGCTGCTAAATTCACCCGAACAGAAGACAACAATACCATTACCTTTTCCATCACCCTGGTCATTTCAGAATTCGCCAATGCCAGCGATATCAATGAAGTAGGTGTATTGCTGAAAGCAGATGACTGGTCAGGCGGACAAACCTCCGATTTTATTTTCAACGTAGGCACTTCTACTGGCGGAGGCGAAACCTCAGGCACGCACGACATCCGCCCCATTGTCTCACCGGATTTCCCGACTGCAGATGAACCGGTTACTGTTACCTACATCACCGGAGGCACTGAACTCGAGGGTATTGGCGAAGCGTGGCTCTGGACCTGGGCACCGGACCTTTCCAATGCCGGAGTGGATTCTAACGTAAATCCGGCTAATAGCGACCCGACGGCAACCGATCCTGCTAAATTTACAAGGGAGGAAATTGACGGTCAGGAAGCATTCACCATCACCTTCACACCTACAGATCTGATCCAGGCATCGGCGGAAGAGCTTCAAAGAGTAGGTATTCTCCTCAAAGGCAATGACTGGTCCAACGGTCAAACCACTGATTCCTTTATAGAAATCTCAGACGGGTTCGCCATGAAAGTGAACTCTCCTGAAACCACAAGAACTTTTTACAATCCGGGAGACCAGATAGAAGTAGACGTAGCCACTTCTGAAGCGGCCACCATCACCGTTTCCGTCGACGGGACCATCCGAAGCACGGCCTCAGGAGCAACCTCTTTGCAATACACACATCAGGTCATTACCGACGGTGCTGCCCATACACTGGTCATTGAAGCTACCAATGGCACAGACACCAAGTCATTCACGCATTCTTATTCAACTGCACCGGAAACACCTGAAGTAGCCCTTCCCGAAGGTCTGGTAGATGGCGCGAATTATACAGATGACGATACGCAAGCGTATCTCGTTCTTACAGCCCCGGGAAAAGACAATGTCTTCGTATTGGGAGATTTCAATACCTGGTCACTCGATCAGGATTTCCTCATGAATAAAGACGGAGACAGGTTCTGGCTTGAAATCACCGGATTGAATGCCGGGCAGGAGTACCTCTACCAGTACCTGATCGATGGGGAGATCGTAATTGCCGATCCCTATACGGAAAAAGTGATCTCCAGCTTCGATGACGGACAGATCCGAGATGAAGATCGTTATCCAGGTCTTGTTGCTTTCCCAAGTGATTTTACCACTGGTGAGGCTGCCGTACTACAAACCAATCGCCCTGAGTTTGACTGGGAAGTCACTGATTTTGACAAACCCGATGTAGAAGACCTGGTCATTTATGAATTGTTAGTCAGAGATTTCACCGAGGAGCGTACGTATAACGCCGTAACCGAAAGGCTGGATTACCTGGATTCACTGGGCATCAATGCCATCGAACTCATGCCTGTCATGGAATATGAAGGCAACATCAGCTGGGGTTACAATCCTTCGTACAAGTTCGCCGTGGACAAATTTTACGGTACTGAAGATGATCTGAAAACCCTCATTGATGAAGCGCACAAAAGAGGCATGGCCATCATTCTGGACATTGTTCTCAATCATCATTTTGGCAGAAGTCCTTTGGTACAGATGGAAGCTTCCGGAGCATTCGGGCCTCCTACTGCTGACAATGTGTGGTTCAACGTGAATCCCACACACGATTTCAATGTAGGTTTTGATTTCAATCATGAAAGTCAGTATACCAAGGATTATGTCGATCGTGTCGTTACCTACTGGATCGAGGAATACAAGGTAGATGGCTATCGGTTTGACCTGTCTAAAGGATTTACTCAAAAGAATTCTTTAGGAAATGTAGGGCTTTGGGGTCAATTCGATATCGATCGGATCAATCTTCTGAAGCGTATGGCAGATGTGATCAAAGAAACTGATCCTGAGAGCTACATCTTGTTGGAGCACTTTGCGGACAACAGTGAAGAAAGAGAACTGGCCAACGCGGGCATGATGCTTTGGGCCAATACCCGACACGCCAATTTGGACTGGCAGTACTATGATACCCGTGGATGGCAAAACCCACATAATGTCAACTATCTGGAAAGTCATGATGAAGAGCGTGTCATGTGGGAAAACCGCAATGACGGAAACCTCGAAGAACGCATCAACGAGGCAAAAGTAGATGCCGCCTTCTTTTTCATGGTTCCAGGTCCAAAAATGATCTGGCAGTTTGGCGAATTCGGCTATGATGAGGAACTGAATAATGATCGCCTCGGCATCAAACCCACAAGATGGGAATACCTGGAAGACGCAGATCGATTGCAGTTGTTCGGGCTGTATCAGTCACTGATCAATCTCAAAACCCAGACCGATTATCTATCGGATGAATTTTTCAGCTGGAATCCAGGTACAGGTATTCGATGGATCAATTATGAACATCCGGAAGTCCAGATCTCCATGATCGGCAATCCAACCAGTTCTTCCAGAGAAGGAGATCCTCATTTTGTTGCGGCGGGAGAATGGTACGATTACTTCACTGGCGAGGAAATAACGGTTTCTGATCCGAATGCAACCATGACGCTTGCACCAGGTGAATTCCACATTTATACCTCAGAACCGATTGACAATTTCACGTCCATCAACGTAGAGTCAAATATCGTCCTCTCCACCGGATCGCAACAACTTGATCTCACGACTTATCCCAATCCTTTCGTTGAGGAATTCACACTCCGTGGTGCCAGTACCATTGATCAGATTGTCATAACTGACCTGTCTGGCAAAGTGATCACTGAATTCGCTCCCAAAGCCAAAGAAATTCAAGTAAATACTGCTGGCTACCAGGCAGACATCTATCTCATAGAAGTAGTATCCGCAGGTAAGAAAGAGACCTTAAAAATGATCAAGCGACCATGATATAAGCCCCTAAACCTAATAGTATGAAGAAGTTTTATTATTGTTTGTTTAACTCCCAATCCAGGGTGGCAGCAGGAATCTTCCTGCTGCTTATCCCTGGGTTATTGATGGCACAACGTGCTATAAAAGGCACCGTCACGGATCCCGGAGACGGCTCTTCCATTCCCGGAGTAGCCGTATTGCTAAAAGGAACTTCCACCGGAGTAGTCACCGATATTGATGGCAATTTTGAGATCACCGTCCCGGAATCAGGAGGTGTTTTGATTTTTAGCTCGGTTGGTTATCAATCTCAAGAGATCACCATCGGCACTCAGTCGGTCATCGATGTATCCATGCCCCTCGACATCCAACAATTGGATGAAGTAGTCGTGATCGGCTACGGTCAAGTGGAGAAAGGAGACATTACCGGAGTGGTAAGCAAAGTAGATAGTAGAGCTTTTAATCGAGGTGTACTCACCTCACCAGATCAGCTCATTGCCGGTAAAGTGGCCGGTGTGCAGATCACTTCCAACAGTGGCCGGCCGGGTGATCAGGTTTCTATCCGACTCAGAGGGGGAACTTCCTTATCGGCAAGTAACGAACCTTTGTTCGTGGTGGATGGCGTCCCATTGGACAATACTTCTCACAATCCAGGTGGCATGACCGATGGCAGAAACCCGCTCAATTTCATCAACCCTGCGGATATCGCGGACATCACGGTCTTGAAAGACGCTTCAGCGGCAGCCATTTATGGTTCACGGGGAGCCAATGGGGTGATCATCATTACCACCAAATCGGGGGCAGGCGCTGATGGCAAAGTTCGATTCTCCTACGATGGTAATTACTCAGCCTCTGTATTGACCCAACGCGTGGAAATGCTCAATCGCGATGAGTTTGTTTTCACGGTAGAGCGAAGAGGTCAACGGTGGGTCAATTCACTTGGTGAGGCTAACACCGACTGGACAGATGAAGTATTGCAATTGGCACATGGACATAACCATACTCTCAGCGCATCAATGGGTGGGAAAGGAACTACTTTCAGGGCTTCAGTCAACTACCAAAGTCTGAATGGCGTATTGCAAACTGAAAACACGGAGCGCTTGTCTGGTTCGCTTAATCTGACGCAAAAACTGCTGAATGATGACCTGACGCTGCAATTGAACACCAAACATGCCCTTACGAATGATCGGTTTGCTCCGAATGTAGTAGGCACCGCCCTACTTTTCGACCCGACGCAGCCCATCAGAAATGATGATCCGGCTACCGGGTTTTATTATGAACATGAACAAGAGTTGGCCCCTGACAATCCTGTATCGACCATCAATCAGACTTATGAAATCGGGCGTTCTTATCGTAACCTGATCAACCTGACAGCTACTTATGACTTCCCATTCCTGGAAGGACTTTCAGGAAAGATCAATTACGCCCATGACCGTACTGATGGCAAGCGGCAAAGGTTCCAACCAGAGACCTTGCAAGGTGTTAGAAACCAGCAGGGATCGTTTCAGTTTGAGGATTTCAATCGAAACAGTAATTTGCTGGAAACCTACCTGACCTATTCCTCGGAAATCGCCGGGAACACCAAAATGGAACTAACTGGAGGTTATTCCTATCAGGATTTCTTCCGTGAATTCCCCAATTACAGAAAAATTGATACCATTCCGGTAAGCCGCTACGGGATCAGCGACCCACTTTCGATCATTGAAGATTCACAATTGGAAGACTTGAATCCTATCCTGTTCGCTCCACAATTTGATCAGTTTGAAAACCGACTGATTTCTTTCTGGGGGCGTGCGAATTTCACGATTAATGATCGCTATCTGGTCACAGCTACCCTGCGAAGAGATGGATCCACACGATTTGGAGAAGACAACCGATGGGGCTTGTTCCCTTCCCTGGCCTTAGGTTGGAGGATTTTGGATGAAACGTTCGCAGACGGATTGACCACTGTCTTTTCAGACCTAAAATTGCGAATCAGCTATGGCGTAACCGGAAGCCAGGAAATAGAAGATTACTTATATGTAAACCTCTACGAACCAGGCCAGGAGACTGCTCAATACATCTTTGGCAATGATACGGTCAATACTTTACGTCCGAATGCTGTTGACCCCAGTATCAAATGGGAAGAAACACAATCCTGGAATATCGGATTAGATTATGGCATACTCGGCGGAAGGATCTATGGAACACTGGATTTCTATCGAAAACTCACGACAGACCTACTCTTTGAGATTCCTTTCCCTGCCGGCACATTGACGGGTGATGAAGCCGTGACAAACATTGGAGAAATGGAAAACATGGGTGTTGAATTATCAGTCAATGCCAATCTGGTGAATAATGAAGATTTGAAATGGGACATCAGTTTCAATGGCTCCTACAATCGAAATGAGATCCTGAAACTGGATAACTCGAACTTACCGGACTTCATTGGATACCCTGTTGGGGAGATTTCTGGTCAGGGCCTTGATCAACGTATTCAAATCTTGCGCGTAGGCTTTCCTGCCAACTCATTCTTCACTTATGAACACATCCGCGATGCCAATGGTAATCCTGTTCCGGATATGGACCGAAATGGTGATCGGGTGACAGATGATCTGGACGTATACGTCGATCAGAATGGTGATGGTGTGATCAACCAGCAGGACCTGATCGTAAGTGAAAATCCGGCACCAGATTTCATTCTCGGTTTTACGTCGAACGCGCAATGGAAAAATTGGGACTTTTCTCTAACCCTTAGATCTCAGTTGGGCAACTGGACCTACAACAATGTTTTCTCACAAAATGGAGCTTTCGAAGGTGTAAACAACAACTTCGCTCCTAATAACATTCATCGGTCCGCGTATTCCAATGAGTTTACTAGTTATCAGGTACTGTCCGATGTTTATCTGGAGAACGGTTCGTTCTTGCGAGTGGATAATGTCACGGTGGGTTATACCTTCAAAAACCTGGAGGCCATCAACTTGCGCACCTACCTGACCGCCAGCAATCCGTTGCTGATCACAGGCTATAGCGGCCTTGACCCTGAAGCGGGTATCAATGGCATAGACAATAATCTCTATCCTCGCTCACAGACCTTTTTGTTTGGTGTAAGTGCTCAATTCTAAATGCAGGGATCATGAAAAAATTATTAACCATACTTACGATTTTTACTTTCACGGCCTGCACCGATCTGGACATTACCCCAAGGAACGGAGCCGTAGAATCAGTTGCTTTCGCTTCTTTTGATGGCTATACGGCATACCTGGCCAAAATTTACGGAGCACTTTCCCTGACGGGGAACCAAGGGCCTGCGGGTGACCCTGATTTGACCCTTGGTGGAGATGAAGGCTTCTCCAGTTATCTCCGTGTTTTCTGGAAAATGCAGGAGCTCCCCACTGAAGAGGCGGTTATTTCCTGGGTAGACCCAGGTATACAGGAGCTGCACCTTCATGGATGGGCTGCAGATGATCCCTGGTCACTGCGATTGTACACGCGGATTTTCTTCAATATTTCACTGGCCAACGACTTTCTTCGGGTTTCGGAAAACCCTGTAGCCTCTCTGTCGGCACAGGAAATGGCTACTTTGGAAGAATATCGCGCAGAAGTACGCTTTATTCGAGCGCTATCCTACTGGCATGCACTGGACATTTTTCGGAATGTCGCACTAACCACGACCATTTCTTCAGAGCTGCCCTTTCAGAGTACTCCGCAGGAAATATTCGACTTCATTGAAACCGAATTATCAGATATCGAAAGTGTCATTGCCGGAGCAGGCCAAAATGTCTATGGACGTGCAGATGTCGCAGGGGTTTGGATGTTGCAAGCCAAGCTTTTCCTCAATGCCAGCGTATATATCGGCACCGATCGATCTTCCGATGCAATAACAGCTTGTCAAAATATCATCAATTCCGGGGCATTCTCTTTGGCTCCAAACTATCGCGAGTTGTTCATGGGAGACAACCACCTGAGAACCGATGAAATCATCTTCCCGATCGTTCATGATGGCGATGTTTCTCAAAGTTGGGGAGGTACCACATTCATTGTAAGGGCCAGTATTGGTGGTGCCATGCAGGACAACATGGATGTCGACGGAAACGAGATTGAGGAAGAAGCACTGAATAACTACGGTGTTCCTTCTGGTTGGAATGGCCTGCGTACTACCAGCGGTTTGGTGAATAAGTTTGAGGCCAATGATTCCCGTGGCATGTTCTTTAGTGAAGGCCAGTCACTGGAAATTGAAGACCTGTCGGTATTTGAAGAGGGCTATGCGGTAGAGAAGTGGTCAAATATTGAAGCAACCACCGGTGAACGTGCTCCCGGTATTGACCATGTGGGCACCGATTTTCCCATGTTCCGTCTGGCGGATGCCTATCTCATGTTGGCTGAGGCAGAAGTAAGGGCCAATGGCAATGCGAGTGCGGAAAGTGTGGCAAGAATTAATGAACTAAGACAAAGGGCTTATGGAGATAATTCGGGAGATGTTGCCGCAAATGAAGTGACGCTGGACTTCTTATTGGAGGAAAGAGCTCGTGAATTGTATTGGGAAGGTCATCGAAGAACCGATTTGATCCGCTTCGGAGCCTTCTCTTCCGGAACCTATTTATGGCCCTGGAAAGGTGGTGTTGCGGCCGGAGAAGGCATTTCAGAACACCTGAGGATTTTCCCTATTCCTTCCACGGACCTTATTGTAAATCCTAACTTGAATCAAAATCCTGGTTACTAATGAAGAGTATATTAACTGCTTGCTTAATGGTATTCATGGTACCATTGCTGGCCCAAAAAGTAGATCGCGTGGAACCTCCATTCTGGTGGGCCGGAATGAAAAACCCCAAACTGCAATTGATGGTCTATGGAGAAGACATCTCAGCTACCAAACCTGAATTAAATTATCCTGGTGTTGAAGTGACGGCAGTCACCAGTCTCCAAAGCCCAAACTACTTGTTCATCGATTTGGAACTAGCTCCTGATGTCAATCCTGGAAAACTTGACATTGCCTTCAAACAGCGTGGCAAAACCAAAGCCACTTATAGCTACGAATTGAAGGAAAGAGCTCCCGGATCAGCCGAGCGTCAGGGTTTTAACACCACGGATGTACTGTATCTGATCACTCCCGATCGTTTTGCAAACGGCGATCCATCCAACGATGTGATCGAGGGTATGCGCGAAGGCCTGAACCGATCAGAACCTTATGGCCGACACGGAGGTGACATCCGCGGAATCATCAATAGTCTGGATTACCTGAAAGACCTTGGGTTCACGGCCATTTGGGTTAACCCGGTATTGGAAAATGACATGGAGGAATGGTCATATCATGGCTATTCTACTACCGATTTTTATAAAGTCGATCCTCGATTTGGCACCAATGAAGAGTACGCAGAGCTGACGCGTAAGGCCAAGGAAAAGGGCATTAAAGTGATCATGGACATGATCGTCAATCACTGTGGATCATTCCATTGGTGGATGGAAGACTTCCCGGCAAAGGATTGGGTCAACTATCAGGAAGAATACCTGAATGGTGAATATCAGATAACAACTCACAGAAAACCAGTGGTGCAGGATCCTTATTCTACCGAGATCGACCGGAAAGAATTCTTTGATGGTTGGTTTGTAACCACCATGCCTGATATGAATCAAAGAAATCCTTATATGGCCACTTATCTTACCCAGAATTCCATCTGGTGGATTGAATATGCAGACATGTCAGGTATTCGGATGGACACCTATCCCTACCCGGATATGGATTACATGACCGAATGGACTTGTGCCGTGATGAATGAATATCCAAACTTCAACATTGTTGGGGAAGAGTGGTTTGAAGATCCTTCGATTGTGGCCTACTGGCAAGCGGGAAAAGACAATCCAAATGGCTATACTTCCTGCCTGCCGAGTTTGATGGACTTTCCGCTTCAGGCTGAGCTTACCAAATCACTGAACAATCCACGGGGGGACTGGAATGGCTGGTTGCCCGCTTATACGACTCTGGCCAACGACTTTTCCTACGCTGACCCATTTAACCTGGTAGTTTTCCCGGACAATCATGACATGAGTCGATTTTACACACAGGTAAATGAGGACATGGATTTGTTCAAGCTTGGACTTGCTTACTATACGACCATTCGTGGTATCCCTCAATTCTACTACGGCACGGAAGTCTTGATGAGTAATCCAGGCACCACCGAGCACGGGATCATTCGTAGTGATTTTCCCGGAGGCTGGGACGGAGATTCCAAAAATGCCTTCACTGGCACTGGGATGAGTGATGAGCAGAAAGCCACTCAAGCCTACTTCAAAACCCTGCTAAACTGGAGAAAAACCAGTGATGCTGTGCACAATGGAGGACTGAAACATTACAATCCGAAACAGGATATTTATGCTTTCTTCAGATATACCGAAAACGACAAGGTGATGACTATTCTTAGTAAGAGTGATAAGGATATTTCATTAGACCTGGGTCGCTTTTCTGAGCTGATCAACGGCAATGAGAAAGGAAAAGAAATCATTTCAGGTAAATCTGTCGACTTAAGCCAGGGATTGACGGTTCCAGCCATGACGCCTATGATCATCGATTTTAACTAATAACTCTACAACAACGTGTTAAAGCAGCTTAACTCTCCGTCGGATCAATTCGATGAAGAGATAAGTTGCTTTTTCTTTTTATATCATCTACTAACTCTCCCATTCTCTGAACGAAAGATCAAGCACATTTAACGGAACGATGGTCCGTTTCATCGAAGATTCCATAACGGTTTGTTTATCTTGAGTTGATTTACATTATCACCAATCAAATAAACCTACCATGAATATTCTTGGAATTATTGCACTCATATGTGCCATTTTCGTGATCTATGATGTCTGGATGGTCCAGAAAAAGATGAGCACCGGAACCAAATTAATATGGACCATTTTTGGATTGCTCTTAAACATCATTACGGCAATCGTCTATTACTTCATGGTTAAGAAGAAGTAGCTAGCCCAGCTTTTCCAGAAGCTGTTCCCATCTTTCAGTGACCTCATTTAATGAGGTCTTTTTTTGCTGATAGGATTCGTTGACCTCCGTCAGCCTTGCTTCGTTTTCATAAACCTCGGGTTCGGCAAGTTTTGCCTCTAAATCGGATATCTCCGCTTCCAGCGATTCGATCCGGGTCTCGATCTCCCCAATTTCGCGTTTCAGATTCTTTTCCTCTTTGTTATCAAGTTTGGGTTTGGTATTCTGCTTTTTGGGTTTTTGAGTCTTCGGAGCAGATTCGAGGGTAGGTGCGTTCGATTGCGTTTTCTCACGCTGATCCATCCACCATTCAAATTCTTCATAAGTTCCGGGGTATTCTTTGATCTGCTTATCCTCTATCCACCATATTTTGGTAGCCACTTTAGAAATAAAATCACGATCGTGAGATACCAAAAGGAAGGTGCCCTCAAATTGCTGTAAGGCCTGAACCAGAATACTCACAGATAGCATGTCCAGGTGGTTAGTGGGCTCATCGAGCATCAGAAAGTTCGATTCCGAGATCAGGGTTTTCGCCAACGCCACGCGTGATTTCTCTCCCCCCGACAGCACTTTGATCTTTTTGAATACATCATCATCTGTAAACAGAAAACATCCCAGAACTCCTCTTAACTCCTGTTCTGTTTTTCCCGTGCCTTGTTGTTTAAGTTCTTCGATGATCTCACTTTCTATATCGAGTGCCTCGAGTTGGTGCTGGGCGTAGAAAGATGTCATGACATTGTGCCCCAGCTCCACTTTGCCTTCGTGAGGCTCATTGCCTCCGACAATCCTAAGCACCGTAGACTTACCTTTTCCATTGGCTCCGATCAGGGCGATCTTATCCCCCCTTTCTATGTGAGCCGCCGTAGCATCCAGAATTTCTAACTCGTCGTAGGATTTTGAGATATTTTCCAATCGAGCCACATGACGGCCAGATTTTGTTTTGAAATTGAATTTGAAGTGGACCTGAGCCGTATCATCGACTACCGCTTCTATTCGATCCATCTTCTCCAACTGCTTGGCCTTAGATTGTGCTTGTTTGGCTTTGGTGGCTTTGGCCTTGAAGCGTTCTATGAATCGTTCGGCTTGTCGGATCTTTTGCTGCTGATTTTCAAAAGCGTTTTGCTGGATCTCGTTCCTAAGTTCTTTTTCTTCTTCGTAGAAATCATAATTCCCAGCATAAACATGCAAGTCCGCTTGATAAACTTCGACGATCTTGTCAATAGATGCATTGAGGAATCTCCGGTCGTGAGAAACGATGATCACCGCACCTTCGTAGCTCTGCAAATAGCTTTCAAGCCACTTAATAGAAGGCAAATCCAGGTGGTTGGTAGGCTCATCAAGCATCAATAAGGAAGGTTGCTCAAGAAGCAGTTTTGCCAACATGACCCGCATGCGCCAACCTCCGGAAAACTCCCGCAATGGCCGTTTCAGGTCTTCGGTCTTGAAACCAATTCCCTCTAAAATCTCTTCCGCCCGTGATTGGATCGTGTACCCTTCTACCGCTTCAAAACGCTCTTGAAGCTTAGCGAGCTTATTGACAAGTTCATCACGGTAGTTTGTTTCCATTTCTTGCAACACCTGATCGATTTGATGTTGCAAATCATGCGCTTCCTGAAAAGCCAGCATCGCTACTTCCAGAATCGGTTCATCCGACTGGTAACTCAACAAGTCCTGGTTTAGGAACCCAATGGTCGTACCCTTACTCATGGAAATATCGCCTCCTGCCGGATCGACATCACCGGAAATCATCTTGAGTAACGTGGATTTACCGGTTCCATTTAGTCCAATAAGACCAATTTTATCTTTCGGCGTAATGAACAAAGACGCCTCATCGTACAATATGCGATCTCCCAGAAAATAGGAGAGTTTATTGATGCTAATCATGTGACGGCAAAGTTAGGGCTCGTCAGTCCAAGAAAATAAGGAATAGAAAATTTACTCGCGCTACAACGAAGCTATGCACCGCTTCACTGCCACTTCCAATTGATCTCTGGTAAAGGGCTTTTGAAGATACTCCGCGATTTCTATGTCATAGTTGGACATGACAGACGGTGGGTGACCAGAACATACAATGATCTGGGGGCGATGTTCCACCAACTCCATGAATTCCGGACCTTCCAGTCCTGAGATGTTGATGTCAAGGAAAATGAGATCTGGCTTAAGTTTCTCAATGTCCAAAGCAGCTTTGGTTGTGTCTCCATGGACCGCCAAAACATCAAGACCGCCGATACGTACGAGATATTGCTGCAACATTTCAGCAAAGTCCTCGTCATCTTCCACGATGATGCAAGAGTACTTAGTGCTCATTCGCCAAATTGAAAATTGCTGTGGTTCATTTAAATATAGCTAGATAAATCTAGAAAACTTTCCCCAAAGCAATCATCCGTTCTGGGTCATCTTCTTTTTGAACTTATCGTGCCGAAAATTACTCATTTATCTGAAAGTAGGTCGTTGATTAGGCAAGCTTCATACATGAATCGGCATTTTTGCCACATGAACTGAGTAACCTACACTAATTTGATGCCATTTCTTTAGTGACCGGCGGTGTTTCAGATTTATTAGGAACAATGATCAATCGATTGCCTCGATTGTAAGAAATATAATTCCAGACCCATCCCATGAAAACCATGAATTTTCGTCGAAAGCCCATAATGGAGATCAAGTGGATAAACATCCATACAAACCAACCGAAAAAGCCACCAAAACTCAACCCTTTGGCATCCACAACGGCATGATTTCTTCCTACCGTGGCCATCGAGCCTTTGTCGAAGTAACGGAATGTGGTCCTCTCCTTCCCTGCCAATCTTCGTTTCAGGTTTTTACCCAGATGTTGGGCTTGTTGAATGGCTACCGGAGCCAGCATGGGCAGTCCCTGATCCCAACCCTTCACGTACTGAAGCGCGACATCACCTATCGCATAAACGTTTTTAGCTCCCGCCACTTCATGATAATCATTGACTTTCAGACGCCCTCTTTCTAAAGATTCATCTCCGAACCCTTCAGGCACATTGCCTACAACACCCGCCGCCCAGATCAAACACCGCGAAGGAATTTCCGAGCCATCATTTAATAACACCTGACCATCCTCAAAATCTGTTACTCGCTTCTCCATCAACACCTCCACTCCGAAAGATTCGAGATAAGCTTTGGCCTTTCGACTGGCAAAACCAGACATGGTATTGAGCACCTTGTCACTTCCTTCAACCAAATAAACTTTCATCTGACTAAAATCGAGCTCAGGGTAGTCCTTGGGCAGGATATGATCACGCAATTCTCCTATCGCTCCGGCAAGTTCCACACCCGTTGGGCCACCTCCTACGATCACGATGCTCATGTATTGTTCAAGCTCTTTGTCATTACTGGCAAAAAGGGCCTTCTCGAAGTTGTTGATCAATTGTGTTCTGAGTGCCAAAGCATCTTTCACTTCCCTTAGCTTCAAAGCCTGTTGCTCGATTTTGGTATTTCCAAAGAAGTTGGTTTTGGAGCCGGTACCAATCACCAGAAAATCATATTTCAGGTCACCAAGATCGGTTTTTACCACCTGTGCTTCCTGATCTACAGATGCAACCTCTGCCAGGCGAAAATGGAAATGATCATCGTCCTGGAGGAACTCACGCAACGGACTGGAAATATCCCCAGGTGAAAGCCCGGCCGTAGCCACCTGATACAGCAACGGGATGAACGTATGATAATTATTCTTATCAAGCATCACCGTTTCTACCGGGCATTTTCTTAGCTTTTGTACCAGCTCAATACCCGCAAATCCACCCCCAATGATCACTACCCTGGGTAGATTGCTTGGTGGAAGGCTACCCTCTAAATCTTTGACAGATGATTCAATCACTTTATGTAGTTGATGGTTTAAAATAAAACGATGTTCTACCCTGCGTAAGTTCGCGAATTCCAGGAAAAATTTAGCTCAGAAAGCATACTAGCTCACCTCCTTTAACTTTCCATTTGCGAGAATTATTCTTCGATCAAAACCGGCCACCGTCTCCGTTCTATGTGTGACAAATAAAATGGATAGATCGGGGTAGTATTCCGGGATTTTCGTCAAGACTTCATACTCAATGGCCTTATCCAGGGAAGAAGTAGCCTCATCCAATATCAATAATTTCGGATCATGATATAGCGCTCTGGCCAGGGCCACTCTTTGTCTCTGCCCTCCTGAAAGCAAATTGCCCTGTTCACCAAGTTTTGTATTAAGGCCGTTTTCAAGTTCCGACAAAAACTCCGTGACCATTGAGGCTTCCAGGCAGCGATCCAATCTGTTAGGATCCGGAGAGCCATCGGACAGCAGGATGTTTTCTAGTAGTGTGCCTGAAAAAACATAAAATGATTGAGGCAGATATCCGATCTCTCCGCGAAAGGGCTTCAGAGATTGGACTGTGACCTTGTCAATTTGAATTGATCCTGATTGCGGCTCAATCAAACTGGCCACAATTTCAATCAATGTACTTTTGCCTGAACCTGATTTACCCATCAAAGCAATTCGCTCGCCTTTATTAATTGTCAGACTGATATGATCCAATACATCTTCCTGCCCCTGATAACCAAACGTTATGTTCTCAAATAGAATTTCATCAAATTTCAACGGCTTACTCGCCGGCAAATCCTCGCCATTCCTCCTGACCTGCTCTTTTTCACGATTGATCTCATTGATCGCTGGTTGATTCACCTTGAAATCCAGAAAGTAGTGCATCACTTCATTGAAAGCTGGCAATAGTTTTCGGATGACGAAGAGATAAAAAACCACCGTTGGCAAAATGTCGCGACCGCTATTATCCAAAAAGAGGCTCCAATAAGCGAAACCAACAGTAATGAACAGATAAATGGCCGATTCCATATAAATGGCTGGAAACTTTGGCAGCATCCTCGACATAGAAAGATTATGATAATAAACCTGTATACTGCGTCCTACATTTTTTAGATAGAACTTCGTATTGTTATTGAATTTCAGCTCTTTGAATGACCGGTAAGACTCAGAGATAAGTGCTTGCATCTGGGCCTGTGCGTCGTGAGAATTTTGTCCCGCCACCACAGTTGGCTTCTTGTTTATTTTCAGCAGATAGACCACCATCCCCGAAGCTATGGCGCCGATGGCCAATGATGATATGTCATAAAACCCCAACGCGAACACCAAAACAATGATCAAAACAAGGCTCTTGGCAGCGTCAAAGAATCGTTCTACGCCATAAGTGGCATTACTTACTGTGATCGTAGAGTTCCTAATGGTGGTATTGAGGTCGAGTCCCTTAAAACTTAAATAATTCATCCCCAGATATCCGGAATTCAGGATCACTACGGTTTCGGTATAGATCTTACTGAAATACCTGTGACTGGCTTTGGTTATTACAATTTGCACCACAAATCTAATTGCCGTCAGGCTTGCCATTAATGCCAACAAAATGTTTGTATTGATGGCGGGAATGAATAAAAAGCCTTTGGTCTTCGCAGACTCCTCAAGGACCAGACTGGTAAATATGGGTATCGTCGCCACCAAAGCCAGTTCTAAAAATGCCAGGACGACTGTACCGAATATTAACAGCCCCCACTGCCATAGATTGTCCTTCCCAAGGAACGACAACATTGACTTAATTTCTCTATTACCCAAATTACGAAAAGAAGTGGTAACTATTTTTAAGAATGATTCGACGTAAGTTATAAAATCAAATATATATCCCGGGAGCTATCTATTTTGACAAGTAGAAAGTTAGCTTGCACGCTTATGCCACAATTCTCCATTATCATTCCTGTATACAACAGGATTGCGTTTTTGGATAAGGCCTTACAGTCCTGTCTTGACCAAACTTATCAGGATTTTGAAATCATTATCGTTAATGATGGGTCTTCAGCTAATGTTTCTGATCAACTGGATAAGGTATCGAAGCAGCATTCAAAGATTCGCGTATTACATAAAAAGAATGAGGGAGTTTCCATGGCCCGGAATGCAGGAATAGAGGCTTCCGAAGGTGATTATGTCATTTTCCTGGATGATGATGATATGCTTGCCAGCGAAATGCTTCAGGTTTCCAGCGATTTTTTCAATGCTCATCCCGAAACGGACATTATGGTTTGCAAAGGCCAAATCATAGCCAATACAACCCAATATGATCAGAAGTTCTTTATGAGGGAGTATATGGTGGATCAGGCCAATAGGCATTTATCCTGGCTGGAAACTGAGAAAAAGACCATGTACTTTCTGCTATACTTTCCTCTTGTAAATGCATTCGTTTACCGAAAGGAAGTTTTCATAAATCATCGATTTTCTCCCGCACTACCAGTAAGTGCAGGTGAAGACACATTTCTTTGGATCGAACTAAGCAAACAGGACTTTCAATTCAGATTGAACGACTGGTGTGGGGCATTCTATAGAATCCATGGCCTGGAATCTACTACTTCTATTCAAACCCTTAATCAACAACTGCTTTTCTGGTCAGAAGTAGAAAAAATTGCTTCCACTAAAAAGGAAAAGTTGTTTGTGAAAAAAGCCATCGCTGCGTTGCGCTATACAAACAGGGAAATTGATGTATTCCAATATCTATCTGTTGTACTGAAATTTCCCTTATTTTACTCCCGGGTGCTCTTTATTAGTCTGAGTAGAAGGCTGGTTGCGAAAACCCATTTTCTAACATACAAGTTTCGCATCTTTATCCAATCAGCATAATTACCAAACCTCTTTTTAACTGAATGATGAGCTTTATTAAGCAGGCAATCACTTACACGCTGATTACTATAACCCTAATATTCCTACTGAATATACTCAGTGCTTTTATTCTGAAACTTTTACCTGCCAACGGAGACGTAAAACCTCCGTACGAGCTGCCTTGTTTCGAAGATCAGGATACTGCAAAAGGAATTCATCTCGAAGAGATCACTCAATTAAATGCTAAGTATCAATCTTTTACTGGCTGGAAAATGGTCCCTCATCAAGGTAAGTACTTTCACATTGATGAAGAGGGGCTTAGACAACATAAGCACCATGTAGACCCGAACCTATCTCAAAAAAGCATTGCTGTCTTCGGAGGCTCTACGATCTGGGGATCAGGAAATGCTGATCACACTACGATACCTGCTTATCTGGATTCATTAAACCACGGCTTTCGTGTAATCAACTTCGGTGAACCAGCCTACAATTCCAGACAGGAGCTTGCTCATTTGATCAATGCCTACGAAAACGGTTATCGGTTTGATTATGTCATCTTCTACGATGGAGTGAATGACGTATTGCTTTGTGATAAAGAACTAACCGAAAATGATCATGCATTGAACATTCGATACACGAAATTAATTGAACGATATGAAGCGCCTGAGAGCCTTGCATTATTGTTTTTAAAGCACGTTTTTATTGCAAAAACACTGAATTTGGCCGAGTCATTACATAAAAAAATATTTGGAGGAAGCAGAGACGCCATAGTAGAACTTTACGATTGCCATAAAAGTCCTGATAAACCAAAAGCCATCGCCAGCCACCTGATTGAAAATTGGAAAATCGCGCGTGACCTGGTCCATTCGCAGGGAGGAGAGTTCATCGCCATTTTACAACCTCAACTTTTCACGGGCAGTCCCAACGCGGATTACCTGGGTGATGTTTATGAAGGCAATTACCTCAAAGAGCAGTATCTGGCGGTTTATCCTGAAATTGAAGCTCGTATTGAAAAGGAACAAGCTTCCTGGATAGAGGATTATACAAATGCATTTGATGGAACTGAAAAAATCTATTACGATTTCTGTCACCCGGTGGATAAAGGAAACCTCATCATTGCGAATAAACTAAACAGGTTACTAGGGCAAAAGGAATTGACTAAGCCTCACTTACCGGGAGCTTCTTCTGAACCTGAATCTGAGATTAAAAATCAATGATAAGTAGCGAGGTATCACCTTGAACACTGCCATTTTCGACTCTCCGTACTTTCTACCCGTCCAGGTGAGTGGCATAGTGGTATAGCTATATCCTGTGAGGACACTTTTTAGCGCTAACTCAATCACCAGACGTGTATCTTGCTGAGTTGGCTGTACTTCCTCCCAGACTTCTTTACGGTAAGCTTTAAAGGAATTGGTAATGTCGTTGCACTTCAAACCGAAGAGTAGCTTAATCAATCCGTTACCCCAACGAGAAAGCATGGTCTTACTAAAAGGCGCTCCGGAAATAATTGCCCCTTTGACGAATCGAGAGCCAAAAACCATATCATATCCACTGGATATAAGCGCGATGTAAGCCAGGACATCCTCCGGCGAATCACAAAAATCACCATTAAAGGGGATGATGATATCTCCACTGGCCATTTCAAAACCAGTTTTGAGCGCCATTCCATATCCGGAGGGGTTTCCTCCTTTGGCACTCTGCACACGATCATGTGTTTTTTGAAAGGTTTGAATAATTTCCCATGTCCCATCCGAGCTATCATCCACGGCGATGATTTCAAAATCAATTTGTTTTTCTGTCAAAAATGAATGAATGCCCTCCAGCGTGAGTTGCGCATATTCCTCCTCGTTTTTGAATGGAATGATGAGGGATGTTTTCATGACGATCGGATGTTTATCCACGTTTCAACAATATTTATTCTTCTGAGGAGTGAAGCGGCCTCCACACATTAAAACCCGATTCTGCGCTGTAATCCAATCTGTAGTATTGATCGAGGAATTGGTGAAGGGCGGGAAAATCCAATGAGACGTCATCACCACCCATTGGAGGTGGGGGAACTTCAACTATGATTTCAGGCATTTTCTCTTTGAGTTGTAGGATGAAGTTCTTCCTCAGGTCAAGAATAAATTGCTCAGAAACATGGTGATAAAACGGCAAGCTAAACACATACGGCGTAGCAATGTTTGCTTTCACTTCGAAAAGTGCCTCTGTCGTACCTCCCAGAAATGAAACCGGCTGCACATACTGTTCAGGTGAGAAGTTGGTTTTTAAATAGGTAAGAAACTCCTGTTTCTTCAATTCAAAGTCAGTGTAAAATATGTATTCGGGGGGCGAAAGTTTTCCATTAGCGTATTGATACCTAAACAAGCTGTAGGGCCCCCGAAACACGGAAACAAGTGAAAAAAGAAACAAGACTAAGGCTATAATTTGCCATCGACTGGAAAGTTGAGTCAGCTTGGCCAGTAACATGGCCGTACACAAACAAACAAAGTACAGCAGAGGCATTAAGTAATTGAACCATACCCTTCCGGCAATGACTACCGCCAGGAAATACGCCCCTGCCATGATCAGTAAGCACATAGCTTTCTTCCGCACAGTTGGTCGATTCTTGTCTTTCACGAATAGAAAAACGCCTACCAATGCCGCAACAATCAGAAAAAGGTATGATTTCAGCTGCCACAAAGATTTGATTTTAAATAGCCATTTACTCACTCCATTCCTTATTACCCAGTCGTCTGAAAGCTGAGCATAAAGAGGCAGATAGTGACTGAAAATCTCACTGAAACCTGGCCAGGCGCCAAGGTTCCAAAGCCAAAAGAATGACATCAGCAAAGAGATAATTACTCCCAGTAATGCATAACCTCCATTTATTAAAAGGCCCGGAATTAATGCTTTTACCGGGATAGTATCATCTCCATGTAAAACCCGCCCATAAGCCAACACTACCAGCAAACCAATGATCAAGTGAGGTTTGATCATGAAGACCCAACCGAACAAGCACCCAATTAAAAAATAAGCGTGACCGTCCCGAAACCTCCCACTTCTGTACTGGACAAGCAATAAAGTAAGCGCAATTGGTACAAGGGCAAAGAAATCCCTTTGAAGGCCGGCAAAAGGCCCTCCACCGAGGTACAATAATCCAAACAAAGTACCGCCAGTTGCTGCGGCTACTTTACCAAAAGGCTTCAAGATCTGGTATGAAATAAACCACAACAGAGACAAGCAGAAAACACTGGCCGCGATCAACGCATTGGACGAATACCCAAACAATTTTCCAAAAACTAAATGGCACCAATAAGTCCCGGGCAAATTGACGGTATAGATATCCTTATAAGGCACCATACCCTGCACATCCATTAGGTAGGCCATATAATGCAGGTAATTGGCATCTCCTTTTACCCCATAAGGAATGGATACCACCAACGTTAGCACTAATGCTCCAAACAGAAGACCGGCCAATAGGACGCTTGCTACGTTATAGACCCTTGTTAGGGTTGCGACTTCTGAAGCCATAGGCGAATGTTCCATTGAAGTTGGCCTAAGCTTTTTTACGGGCTTTCACAAACTGAAACCACATGTTCTTTTTGTGCATGGTGATCTCAAAATTGCTAGAGAGGTATTCAAAAAAGCGGTTGTTGCTCTCCCTCCAAAGCGGGTACATTCCAGATTCAAATTCCAGGCCCATGACACTGTGTCGCATCGACCAGGGGCCTCCCAGAATTTTTCTTATGGGGGTCTTAAAGGTTAAAAAATCAAGGAAATCTCTGAAAACAGAAAAATAGGGTTCAATAAACGATAGTGTACCCCCCGGCTTCAGGATTCTGCTCATTTCGTCCAGCGCTTTTTCATATTCGGAAATATGATGAAAAACATTTTCAACCAGAACCGAATCAAATGCCGAACTTTCAAGTCCTGTTTGTTCCAGGCTACCAAAGTGAACATTGAGGCCATTTCCCCGGGCTTTTTCAACCATATACTCATCAACATCTACCCCCAGGACGTCCTTGTATCCCATGTCGTTCAATATCTCTATGCGATCGCCAAAGCCACAGCCAATTTCAGCGATCTTAGCATTTGTCGGAATATCAAACATACTGTAATCATAACGAAAATGCTTATCGGTAAAGGCCTTGTATTTCTCGTATTCTTTGGAATAGTTTTCCATAATCAATTAAGGGAGAGCTGATCAAACATCCTATTGAAATCAACCGGTTACAATTTCTAAAGACGGATGAGGAATAATAATCTTTCCTCCATTTTTCAGATACTTATCGTATTTCTTAAGGAAGAAATCCCTGTAATTCCAGGTAAGTAATAAGAAATAATCCGGCAATTCTTCCATATCGTTTTCATGAATGATCGGTATATGTGTTCCCGGCGAGACCCGGCCGACCTTTCTGGGATTTACTTCCACGATGCAATTCACCAAATCGGGACCGATACCGTAATAATTGAGTAGTGTACTACTTTTTAGAGGAGCTCCCAGTCCATAAACTGATTTTCCCTCGTCAGATAACTTTCTAAGCAAATGGACCATTTGCTTTTTGTTGTCATTTACCTGCTGATGAAATAGATGATAAGTATCCAGAACTTGAAGCCCGGCAGCACATTCCTCTTCAATCTGTTGTTCAACAGTTGCGCTGGTGGGCCATTTCGACGTTTCCCGCCCCACGTAAAGCAAAAACGATCCCCCATGGATAGGGCTGAGTTCCACCTCCAACAGACGAAAATCATATTGCTGAAAAATTCGCTTAAGCGGAGTGATCGCGTGCATCATGGTGTGCTCATGATAAAAATGATCGAATTGCAATTTTTCAATTACATCTTTCATGTAAACGCATTGTGCACAAAAAACGGTTTCAGCCCCCATGACTTCATCTAACCCCTGAACAAAGCTATGAATGTCTTCAATGTGATAAAAGACCGCTGTAGCCATGATCAAATCCGGGAAAATCTCTTTTTTTCTCAGTGTCTTTGCACTTTTCAGGTTCCAAAAGTCCCGAATGACCTCTATACCCGCCCTGGAAGCTACTTCATAAGTATATTGGCAAGGGTCCATGCCCAAAACCCGCATCCCCTGATCTCGGAATTTACTGAGTAGTGTTCCATCATTGGCCCCAATATCAAATACTAGGCTACCTGGTTTCAATTTAAACTTATCAATGATGTGTGGGGCGAGATTTTCAAAGTGCTCAATGACCGGCTGATTCAGTCCGGAGAGGTAAGGGTGATGGGTAAACATCTCCTGAACCGGAGGAAAAGACTCCAGTTGGACCTGCCAACAATCCGTGCAAACGCACATCACAAAAGGGTAGGTATTCTCTTTGGCTATTTCTTCTTGTAGAGGAAATTCGTTTCCGTTAGGTTGCTTCCCAAGATCAAAAAACGACTTTAGGTTTCTACTACCACAATTCAAGCAGTTTTTATCACTCATCGGGACGGGCTTAATTTTCCTGACATACCTGAAGTGGGGCTGATATCAGTGGTGGTTTCATAAATTTCGAAGTATTCATTCCTGTATACGACGGCATAATCTTGTTTTACAAATTCATCCAACTCATAAAACCTGTCGTGTCTGTACGGTTCCAGTATCAATTCACAGGCATAGGACTTTATTAAATACCTGGGTTTCTTCTCCCCTAATTGGTGCATGAAATCCATTCTCAAATGTTGGATATAGGGATTAGATGAATCATAGTAAAATTCATAGTCCGTGATATGACGGGTGGCAGGAACGGCTTCAGCAAGAAGCATCCCGTGCACAACTCCCCCGACGATCCAATCCAATGGCTGTACCACATCACCTTTGCCTAGATTTTCTAGCAGATAAGTTTTCACCTCCTCCACACAGTTATAGTAAGCGTCACTTTCGACTTTTGTCCCCTCAAGAGGAATCGGATGATCTCCAAATTGCGTAACGCTTTTGTAGGCCGGCTTTATTGAAAAAACACCAACAAAGAACAGTAACAGAAATACTTGGATGATTTTCCGATAGTCTTTGACTGAACTTTCTAAAGGCGAAAAACAATAGGCCAGGCAGATGCAGGCAAAATACTGAAAAGGAAGCCAGTGATAGTCCCAGAACTTACCTCCCAGTATAACATACCCTACATAGCTCAGCACCAAAGACAATAGCAAAAAGATTGACTTTCTCTCATCATCCTTTTCTTCTTTGAAACGGTATAAAAAAACACCCAAAAAAGCGAAAATGAACATAATACCATATCGCAACTCCATGTAGAACAGAATGTGTCTAATGAGATATTCAAGTCTACCCCCATCTTCTAAATAGGACAGCCCACCTGAAATCCTGCCATACACCGGAACAAAAGAGGAAAAGAGCTCCAGAAAAGCAGGTAGTCCTCCTGTACTTCGCAACCATATCACAGCCAGCAGCACCGGAAAAAGAAAGCCCAGCACAGTAACCAACCCTGACTTAATCACCTGCCAATACATCAATTTCCCTGGTCTGAGATGAGAATGATACTTATCAAATTGATAAATAAAAACAAAAGGCAATCCGATAACGAGGTGAGGTTTAATCAGGGCCGCTATGGCAAAAAGAAATCCAGTAAGTATCTGTAATAGTAATACTCGGTTCTCCGCCCTTACTCTGATATTTATCAAAACCGCCAATGCCAAAGGAAGGATACCTAATGCATCGCGTTGCAGCAACAAAGCTCCGCCACGTCCCATATAAAAGATACCAAAAATGGCACAACTAAGCACTGCATAAGTCCTGCCTTGTGGCTTCTGAATCAACCACATGATCCATAAAAGCCCTGAAAGAACCACCACATGGGCTACTCTAAAAGCGGTATCTCCGTAACCTAATAGCTTACCCAGGACCATATGAAACAGGTAAGAAACGGGCATATTGAATTCAAAAATGTCACGATAGGGTGCAAACCCATGCTCATTGATGAGATAAGCCACGTAGGTCATAAATCCCTGATCGTAGTGCAATCGAGATTTAAGTGAAAGGATAAAAAGTAATAGAAAAACCAGGCAAAGCCAGCCCAGAAGAGCGTACCTGATCCAGGTCAATCCTTTTCCTATCATATTCATTTTCTATTCTCCATTAAGTCCTGCTCACAAGAAGCATAAGCAAGTAAGTTTTCTTCTAGTGTTTTAGGTAAGTAATTCAGCTTTAGGTAGGTATTTGCTCCATCAAGATGCACGATAGGAGGCCTGACATCAACAGAAAAATCAAGCCTCACGGTCTGGATAAACGCCAAATCAATCTCAAACGCTTTGGCAATGGCTAACGCATACTCATATCTGGAAACCGGCTCCCTGCCAACACAATGAAATATACCTACATAATGTTGATCAATGATTGTTCCCAACATGCTCAGGAGGTCATCTATCCACGTGGGACAATTCACCAAATTCTCAATCGCCTGAAAATGATGTGATCGCTCTAAGGAGTCCCGGATCAAATGAATGAAATCTCCCTCAAATCCATATAATTGCGCAGTTCTGATGATTGCGTAATGCGTCAACTTTCGCTGGATCAATGCTTCACATTCTGCCTTGTGCCGGCCATAAATTGTCACAGGACAAGTGGCGTCATCCTCTTTCCATAAGTGATCGTACTTTCCAAAAACATAGTCCGTCGAGAAATATACCATTCGAATATCCTTCTCAACACATGCATCTACAAGCATCTCGGTAACGCCATAATTGATTTGCCGGGCTTCATCTACATGTTCCTCGCAATACCGGATATTCGTAATGGCAGCAAGATGAAGGATGGCGTCCGGATGATAACTCTCCAAAAACCTGGTTACTTCAACTTCATCAGTCAAATCGATCTGAATACACTCAGAGTGCTGCTTAATATCGACACCAACCACTTTATGGTTCTGCTTTTTTAGGAATCGAATTAGGCATTGACCAACTTGTCCTGCCGCTCCTGTTAGTAGTATTTTCAAAAAATATTATCGTTTACAACTTCACATCAATGATTTAGACATCTAGTTTACATAGCTTATACAGACCAAAACTTAACAAGATATTCGTCTTGACCCTCATCTGAGACAGCATGCCCAGAAGGAATACCTTAGGGTGTTGACGTAAGCTGTACAACAAGGTATGTATGGCCTTATGGAGACGTCTCATCAACAAGAGACGGATAAAAATCTTTAAGTTCAACATGGATCGCAATTCTGAATCACGTACCGCATGACTTTTCCGGAGCTTCATAAAAAATGCCATGACATCTTCATGCGTCGTTCTCGACAAATGATAAGTGCCATGTATGCGAACCAGTGCCTTGGCTCCGGAATTTTTGTCCACTTTAGAAGAGAAAAGAAAGCCCTGATGGACGATGGCAATCCATAAATACATATCCTCACCAAAAGTCAGTGACTGATCAAACTCATTGTTTTGAAACACTTCCTTCCGAAACACCATCGAATTGATTTGTGGAGGGTATTTGATCAGCAGCTTGGTGTCCTGATCATAACGCCTGGTAAAAGGCTGAGAACGCAACGTTTCTTTCAGAATATGATAGTGGAGTAATTTCTTGTCCGAAGACGGATGCGGGATGGCCGGAAATGTGATCACATCCAATCCCTCTTCTTCCTGGAATGTTTGAAGCGCCATTCCAAAGTAATCTCCTTTTATACAGTCATCATCATCCAGAAACAATATATAATCACCTTTGGCATATTTGAGTCCTGTATTTCTAGCCGCGGAAACGCCAAAATTGCTTTCATTCCGGACCATCGAAATCCTAGGATCACTCTTTGCTATATGCTCGAGAGCCGCTTGATAATCAGAGGCAGAATGATCATCAATAATGATCACTTCAAAATTCGAATAATCCTGGCAGAGGATACTCGCTACCGCTTCTTTCAAGAATGCTGGTCGATTATATGTTGGGATAATGACTGAGAACAACGATTTTTCTGCAGTCATTGACACAATAATAGGATATACTATCTATTCTACAAGCATTATGTTTCTCCCTAAAAATGAGAACGTTGTTTGATAAAAAATCACCCCAAAACTGATTCCCGTTATTTTAAAACATAATTGTTTTAGTACCTCCTGAGCCAATAAGAATCCGCAAATACTGCGTTACAAGCCCCCTTTCCTCGATATGTAATGATCGGAAAGAACTAATGAAAAGGTCATCTCAAACAAGCTAATCACAGGTGAAAGCCAAAGTAGAAGATCCACATTAAATTGCATTCCAGAATTTTATGAAGCAACCAAAAAATCTTGTCAAGGCCTGGTGCATGTATGATTGGGCCAACTCGGTGTACAATCTGGTCATCAACACTTCGATATTTCCAATCTACTATACAGCTGTTACCAAAAACATAGGCAATGGCGAAACGGTCCCGTTCTTTGGGTACGAAATAGTCAACTCAGTCCTTTATAGTTACGCGCTTTCTGTATCTTATTTGATCTCAGCCGTGATTCTGCCTTTGTTATCCGGAATCGCCGACTATGCCGGAAAGAAGAAGTTGTTCCTCAAGATCTTCACCTATCTCGGCGCCGGCTCCTGTATGGGCATGTTTTTCTTTACCGGCGAAACCCTGGAGTGGGGCATATTCTGTGTGGTATTCGCCAGTGTCGGCTACAGCAGCGGACTGGTTTTCTATGACGCCTTTCTCCCGGAAATTGCTTCCGAGAAAGAAACAGACCGAGTCAGTGGGTTAGGCTATGCTTATGGTTATTTCGGCAGTGCCTTGATGATGATCGTCAGCCTGATCCTGATCCAGATGTACGAAGTATTCGGATTTACTTCTACCGGATGGGCTACTCGCACCGTGTTTTTATTAGTGGGTGTATGGTGGATTGGCTGGGCACAAATACCGTTCCGCAGGCTTCCTGACAATGTTTTTCAAAGAAAATCTACAGGCAGCATTCTTTTCAACGGCTACCTTGAAATCAAAAAGGTATTCTTTGCACTAAAAGGATTGAAGAACATGAAAATGTACCTGATCTCCTTTTTCTTTTTCAATATGGGCGTCCAGACGGTCATGCTTTTAGCTACTTTGTTCGGGTCCAAGGAATTAAAAATGGAATCGGGTCAGCTCATTCCAGTGCTGTTGATCATACAATTTGTAGGTGTCGCAGGATCTTTGCTTTTTGCACGGTTGAGCGAGCGAAAAGGAAACAAGTTTTCACTCAATGCGATGATTATCATATGGATTGGGGTTTGTTTCGGAGCCTACTTCGTAGACCATGTCAATCAATTTTATGTTATTGCGGTACTTGTTGGTTTGGTCATGGGGGGCATTCAGGCCTTATCCAGAGCTACATTTTCCAAGCTGATCCCCAAAGATTCCGAGGATCACGCCTCTTTTTTCTCCTTTTTTGATGTCACCTTCCATGTAAGTGTAGTACTGGGTACTTTCAGCTATGGATTCATCGAGCAGGTGACAGGTTCGATGCGGAACAGTACACTTGCCCTCGCTACATTCTTTATATTGGGTATTGCCTTCCTTGCCCGCGTCAAAATGAAGCATGTCACTTCCATTTCAGAAGCTTAATCTCCCACCGGCAAAACTACGTCTCGAGCAAAAGGAGGAGGAGCTTTACGTATTTGACATTATCCGAAAGAAATGGATCTTCCTCACTCCTGAGGAATGGGTCAGGCAACACTTTCTCCACCTACTGATCGATCATCTGGGCTACCCCAAGTCTCTGATTAAGGTAGAATCCGGGCTCAAATACAATCAGAGAGAAAAACGGAGCGATCTTCTGATCTACAATCGATCGGGAAAAGTATTCATGTTGATAGAATGCAAGTCATACAAAGTTGCGATGGGAAAATCCACGCTGCATCAGTTAGCTACTTATAACAAAGTCCTGGAAGCGGATTACATAGCCATTACGAATGGCATGCAACATTTTTGCTGGCAAAAAAAAGAGGATCGCAGTAACTACGATCCTCTGGAAGACTTTCCGTCTTTTCCGGGTTCTTAAAAGATTAAAGGAATTTTTTCACATCAGTGTAAGGCAGATCAAACGCATCGGCCACTCCTTTGTATACTACTTCGCCATTGATCACATTGAGGCCAAGCTCTAATTCTTTGTTATCCTGACATGCTTTTTTCCAGCCGTTGTTTGCCAGTTGAATGGCATATGGCAAAGTCGCATTGGTCAGGGCCAAAGTAGACGTGTAAGGCACAGCACCTGGCATATTTGCCACGCAGTAGTGCAACACATTATCTATCACATAGGTAGGATCCTGATGTGTGGTAGGTTTACAGGTTTCGATACAACCTCCCTGATCCACCGCTACATCCACCAATACAGTTCCAGGAGCCATTTCTTTCAACATGTCACGAGTGACCAGGTGTGGTGCTTTGGCTCCAGGGATCAAAACAGCTCCCACGATAAGGTCATGCGAACTGATCAATTCACGAATGTTGTATTCGTTACTCATAAACGTATTTACATTGGCAGGCATCACATCATCCAGGTACCTTAGTCTGGGCAGACTGATATCCATAATAGTTACATCCGCACCAAGTCCTGCCGCCATTTTCGCAGCATTGGTTCCAACAACACCACCACCAAGGATCAATACTTTTGCAGGTCGTACGCCTGGCACACCTCCTAAAAGAATACCCCGACCACCCATGGGTTTTTCCAGATACTTGGCTCCCTCTTGGATGGACATCCTACCGGCAACTTCAGACATAGGTACCAATAACGGCAAAGATCGATCAGCCTTCTCAACCGTCTCGTAAGCCAAACATACTGATCCGCTCTCCATCATGGCTTTGGTCAGAGGTTCGTATGAAGCAAAGTGGAAATAAGTGAATACCAGTTGATCCTTCTTAATGAGTTTATACTCCGGCTCGATGGGTTCTTTCACTTTAATGATCATCTCAGCAATTTCATATACTGCTTCAATGGTCGGTAACACAGACGCACCAGCCTCCTGGTAATTAGCATCGGAAAAACCACTGCCTATACCAGCGGTAGATTGAACGTGAACCGTATGACCATGCTTGGTCAATTCCTTAACTCCAGCAGGGGTTAATGCCACACGATTCTCGTTGTTTTTGATTTCTTTAGGGACTCCAATAACCATTCTAAAAACGTTTATTCCGGGTTAAAATGTGGGCAAAGATCGCCGACCTAATTGAGATTCCACTCAACTTTGATTCAATAAATCTCGTTATTTTATTCCCACCAAAGGAACAAAAAGCAAGATTCTTTAATTCAGTATAAAATTTTTAAATTCTTTGTTTTGTAAAATTTAATTTGATTAATAAACTGCATTTTATCGGGAATTTTTAGTTTATTCCGTAGACTCTCTTGAAATGCTCAGCGTTTTTTAATAAATTTGTTACCTCTGACAGATAAAATCCTGGTTCATGATCGATAGCAAAACCACCACTAAATCGACCAAAATCACCCTCTCTAAGGATGAGATTCTCAACGACTATGCATTAGCAGTTGAGAGCAGACAGGCAAGCTTGATGGGCCGAAAGGAAGTCTTCATGGGCAAGGCCAAATTCGGCATCTTTGGTGATGGTAAGGAATTGCCGCAACTAGCCATGGCCCGCTTTTTTCGCAATGGCGATTTTCGATCAGGATATTATCGGGATCAGACTTTCATGATGGCCATCGGCCAATTGACTGTCCAACAATTCTTCGCACAACTTTATGCGCATACGGATGTAAAGGAAGAGCCAGCTTCTGCCGGAAGATTGATGAACGGACACTTTGCAACCCGATCCCTGAATAGTAAAGGTGAATGGAAAACGCTTACTGACATGAAAAACAGTAGTGCTGACATCTCCTGTACTGCCGGACAAATGCCAAGATTATTAGGACTGGCCTACGCTTCCAAATTGTACCGTGAAAATCCGGACCTTCAGGAATTCAAAGACTTCTCTATCAATGGAAACGAGATCGCTTACGGAACCATTGGTAACGCTTCTACATCAGAAGGACACTTTCTTGAGACCTTAAATGCTGCCGGGGTACTTCAGGTCCCGATGGTCATTTCAGTTTGGGATGATGAATATGGTATTTCTGTCCCTCAGAAATACCATACAATCAAAGAAAGTATTTCCAAAGCACTGGCCGGATATCAGCGAGAAGAAGGCACCAACGGCTTTGAGATTTTGGTCGCCCGTGGTTGGAATTATCAGGAACTCCTAAATACCTACGCCAGGGCAGAAGAGATTGCCAGAAAACATCATATTCCCTGTTTGGTCCACATAACAGAGCTTACTCAACCACAAGGGCACTCCACCTCAGGCTCACACGAGCGTTACAAATCAAAAGATCGATTGGCCTGGGAACTGGAATTTGATTGTCTGGATCAGATGAAAAAATGGATCCTCGACGAGGGTGTGGTTGATGCGGATACTTTGGCTCAAATCGAAAAGGATGCCAAACTAAAAGCCAAGAAGGAAAAAGATGCTGCATGGAAGGCTTTCAGAGCGGACCTGCAAAAGGAATTAGAAGAAGCTACTCAGTTGATTCAGCAAGCTATCGACAGTTCTTCACAAGCTTCGAAGCTTACGGAAATAGCCAATTCGCTTAAAGAAACCCTGAACCCCATCAAATCAGACGTCCTACGGGCGGTACGCAAAAGCCTACGCTACCTGAAAGATGAGGACACAGAAGCGAAGAGGGCTCTTCAGGCGTGGTTACGTGAAACTCGCAAAACACGATTTGATGAGTACAGTTCTCACATGTACAGTGAGTCCGCTCAGGCTGCCGTGAAAATTGGTGAAGTTCGTCCGGAATATAAGGAAGACAGCCGAATGGTTGATGGCCGAGAAGTACTACAAGCTTGTTTCGATCATCACCTCTCTACCAATCCATTGGTTTTTGCCATTGGAGAAGATGTGGGTAAGATTGGTGATGTAAATCAGGGATTTGCTGGCCTTCAGGACAAGTACGGTGAGCTCAAAGTCACTGACACGGGCATTCGGGAAACCTCCATTATCGGACAGGGGATAGGTGCAGCATTGAGAGGTCTGCGTCCAATTACTGAAATCCAATACCTGGATTATCTGCTGTACGCGATCCAGACCTTATCCGATGACCTGGCAACTTTACAATACCGCACAAAAGGCGGCCAAAAAGCTCCTTTAATCATCAGAACCAGAGGGCATAGACTGGAAGGTGTATGGCATTCGGGCTCACCTATGAGCATGATCCTGGGAGCACTTCGGGGTGTATATGTGCTGGTGCCCAGAAACATGACACAAGCGGCAGGATTCTACAACACCATGCTCGAATCTGATGACACAGCGATCATCATTGAGTCTTTGAACGGTTACCGACTTAAAGAAAGGATCCCTGAAAACCTGCAAGATGTAAGGACCCCACTGGGCGTTCCTGAAATTCTCCATACCGGCGAAGACCTGACCATAGTAACCTATGGTTCCACTTGCAGAATAGCCATGGAAGCAGCGAGTCAATTACGTGAATTCGGTATCAGTGCAGAGGTAATCGATGCGCAGAGTTTATTGCCATTTGATCGTACGGGCATGATCGCTACTTCTGTTCGCAAGACTAATCGGGTACTTTTTGTGGATGAGGATGTTCCCGGTGGCGCAACCGCTTTCATGATGCAACAAGTGCTTGATCGCGATGGCGCTTATCAGTACCTGGATTCCAAACCCAGAGCACTTTCCGGCATGAACCACAGACCGGCCTACAGCTCTGATGGAGATTACTTCTCTAAACCAAATGCAGAAGATATTTTCGAGGAAGCTTATGCCATGATGGCTGAAGTCAAGCCGGGTCAGTTTTCAGATCTTTATTAAATCACGTTAAGCCCTGGCCGTTCACTGCTCAGCTGGTGCTGGGTGTAGGTCTATGGGCGCATATGTGAGGGTTTGAGCTTGACACAGTCAATGATTATCAGGGAGAATCTTAAGCTCCAGATAATAATTATGATTCTCTTTTATGACACTTCAATATTGGGTGAACGTGAATAGGCTATTCTCTAAGGAAAGATCATTATTCTTCCGTACTAATGAGATCTCCAAGAATGAATTCGGGTGTAACCTCCAGATTGCTTTGGTTCAATTTTCGATCGAAAATGTAAAATTGCAGTTTCAGGGTATCTGTGGGCTTCAAGGCGCTAAAGTGATCGCCAATAATATCGAAAGACACTTCTGAGACCAATGGACCTTGTTTTTTAGCGGGCAACTCCACATCAAATCGTCCATAGATTGGCAGTCTGCCAGTTCCTACCGGGCTTTTTCTAACCGAATGGAAACCCGCTTTGCTTTTCTTCAGTATCGACAAGTAAATGTTATAATGGAATGGATTGCGATGAACCATAACCGTGTCGGATAGAACCGTACCATCGGAAGCACTATCCATCAATAAATAGTCGTATTCGTTGTAGTCAGGACGATCCTCTCCTTCACTGAAATAAAATCGTTCGCCATTTGGTTGTAACCGATAAAATGGTGCATTAACCGAATTGGATTGCTTTACCAGGCGATTATCAGCATCCAGAATGAGGTCAAATTCATGAAAAGGGACAAAATTTTGATCAGGCTTAAGGCCCATGTCTCCATCTCCATCCTGCAGGTCAAATGTCAACCTAACGGCTTCCAGCTTTTTGTCGGATTCAAGAAATTCAAATGACTTAAAACTTATTGCAGGTTCCGCGGGCAATTCCGCAGTTTCCTCACAGGCGAATAACGCCATGATCAATAAGCTCCCTATCCATTTCGAAGTTGTCTTGAAATTCATTTACTGTATATCGGATAATACAAAATCCGGGGTTTCTTCTACATTACTCTTATTCTGAGCCCGATCATAAATGAAGAAACGCAACTTAATAGTATCGTTTCTGAAGATGATGGGAAACGCCTGTGATTGCATCGCATAGTTGATGGTTCCCGAAAGTGCTCGTTCCTGGATCAGGTTCTCCCTGTCAAATATGGGGATACGTGAATCAAAATCTTCGAAGATCTCATCATTGATCAATGAATACTGCCCTCCTACCTTTCTCAGCAGGTCTATACGTATGTTCTTTCCGAACTCATTTTCAGTCACCATAACCGTATCACCGAAAGCTTCTCTGATAAACCAATCTCTGACATTATAAGGTGGCGGGTTGAAGGTCTCACTAAACAAAGTGCGATCACGGGGATCAAAGGGGTTCACTTCAAAAAGAGGTGGCCTCACCCCTTGTGGATTACCAAAAAACACAAGGCTATCATCACTATCCCTGATTTCATTCAAAGAATGGAATGGAGGAAGAACATCCGCCGGATCCAGACCGATATCGCCATTACCATCCTGAAATTCGAAACTGAGTTCGAGCGTATCCAGCGCACCATCTACTTCCACGAAGCGAATGCTCTTATACTGGATCTCCGGCACATTTGAAAATTCAGGCGGATCGAAGCATCCTGACACCAAAATCAGAAAAGCTGCCAAAGAAAATAAGAATAGAACCTTTTTCTTGCTCATATGCTTAAGGACAAAAGTAAATTTACAATCCCTTACGGGAGAAACTCATGTCATTTTCAGATAGTTTCAAAAAAGACATTTATCAGATCAAAGAAAGTGGTTTCGAAGCTGCGGCAGTTGCATTATTTGACTACCAGTGGCATGAAAACGAGCTTTATCAATCGTATTGCAAACATCTGAGCAAAAACCCTACCAACGTCCGCCAACTTACGGATATCCCTTTTTTGCCGATTTCTTTTTTCAAGAGCCATAAAATTCAATCCGGAAATTGGACGCCTGAAAAAACTTTCAAGAGCAGTGGAACAGGAAATACCTCCAGAAGTCAGCACCTGATCCGGGATCTGGACTTCTATTTAGAAAATACGGTACGGTCTTTTGAAGCCTTTTACGGAAGTGTCAGTCAATATGAAGTACGTGCACTTTTGCCCTCATACCAAGAACAGGGCCATTCGTCTCTGATTGCAATGGTGGATCACTTCATGTCCAGGACCTCAAACTCCGCTTATTACTTAAACCGAGATGAAGAACTGATTGAAGACTTAAAAGGACATACAAATACCGCTCTCCTGATCGGAGTTTCTTTTGCTTTGCTGGATCTGGCAGAAAAATATGAACTGAATCTAAACCATCAGATCGTCATGGAAACAGGCGGAATGAAAGGTCGACGCAAAGAATTGATCCGGGACGAATTGCACGGTGTACTGAAAAATTCTTTCCATCTGGATCAGATCCATTCTGAGTATGGCATGTGTGAACTCTTCACCCAGGCTTACGCACCTCAAAGTGGCGTGTTCCGTTTCCCAAATTGGGCCAAAATCCTTGTGAGAGATATCAATGATCCCTTTATCTATTTACCTGCCGGCCACACTGGAGGTATCAATATTATAGATCTGGCCAATGTGGACTCCTGCGCCTTTATTGAGACAAAAGACCTGGGTAAGGCAGGCGACAATGGTGCGTTCGAAATTCTTGGCAGATTCGATAATTCCGATATTCGTGGCTGTAACTTGCTGATTTAGAGGAGAAAATAAAATTTCCCCGTTCAGATAATATTCTTCCCGTTAAAGGGTTTTAATAGAAAATAAATTGGATTGTAAGGAACTTACACCTATTTTTGAATAGTTAAGAGAATTATCTCCTTTACAATATAAGCTACAGACTATGAAATTAAAAGTTATACTCTTTTGCCTGGTAGTATTGGGAATGGCTGCATGTACACAGCGTACTTGCCCTACATATGCCCAAAACGACACAGTTGAAGTTGAGCAAAATGAAGCCAACGTTTAAGTTGTTGGCTCAAGCATATTTAACTACATCTGCCGCCGTGATCTGGTTTCCAGCCATGATCACTAGTCGTTCGACTACATTCCTAAGTTCGCGGATATTTCCGCTCCAATCGAGTTTTTGAAGCTCGGACAGGGCTTCTACGTCCATTTCAACCTTATTTGTACCGTATTCCGCAGCAATTTCAGTCAGAAAATGTTCGCATAGCAGCGGTATGTCTTCAACTCGCTCTTTCAGACTAGGGACTTTTATAACGATCACGCTTAGGCGGTGATACAAATCTTCCCGGAAGTTCCCATCCGCAATTTCTTGTTTAAGGTCTTTATTCGTCGCGGCGAGTACACGGACGTTTACATTGATCTGCTTATCTCCCCCTACCCGGGTAATTTTATTTTCCTGTAGGGCTCGAAGCACTTTGGCCTGAGCCGACTGACTCATATCTCCTATCTCATCAAGAAAAAGGGTCCCGCCATTGGCTTGTTCGAACTTTCCGATTCGCTGCTTGTGTGCAGAGGTGAAACTACCTTTTTCATGCCCAAACAATTCGCTCTCGATCAACTCTGCAGGAATAGCGGCACAGTTCACCTCTACCAACTGACCCGAAGAGCGATTGCTTTTCTCATGTAACCATCGGGCTACCAGTTCCTTACCTGTACCATTCCCACCTGTGATCAAAACTCTTGCTTCCGTTGGTGCTACTTTATCAATGGTCTCTTTGATCTCCATGATACTGGCAGACTCACCCACAATGTCATAGGCCTTGTTGATCTTTCGCCTAAGTGTCTTTGTTTCCTGAACCAGATCTGACTTATCCATGGCATTTCGAATGGCCAGCAAAAGTCTGTTCAAATCTGGTGGCTTTTGAATAAAATCAAAGGCTCCTTTTTTCGTGCACTCTACAGCCGTCTCGATGGTACCATGCGCTGAGATCATAATAAAAGGTGCCGTGACCCCTAATGCCAATGCACCATCCAGTACTTCCGTACCGTCTTTCTTCGGCATTTTGATATCACAAAGCACTACGTCGTAGGAATTGGCTTTGAGCTTTGCCAGCGCCACTTCTCCATCTTCAGCCTCCTCTATGGTGTACTTTTCGTATTCTAATATTTCTCGCAAGGTGTCGCGGATGCTTTTTTCATCGTCGACAATCAGGATCTTAGACATTCGTTGTATGTTTTTTATCGCTCCAACTCAAGTTTCGTGCCGGATTTGTAAAAATAAGCAAGCCGATAAGCCGGGTTCTGTCGAGGTTCATCATTTATCTTGCCCTGCCGTCGCCGACAGGATCTAACGACCTACCCATCCCACCAGAGCGAGCAACTCTGTTTTCAGGAGACAAGTCTCCTGGAATTGCGGGACCTATTTGGTCTTTCAACTCACAAGGTTTACCATGCGCCTCTTCTCACGAAGCGACCGGTGAGCTCTTACCTCACCTTTTCACCCTTACCTCCCACGACAAGTCGTTGGTGGCGGTTCGTTTTCTGCGGCACTTTCTCCCCCACCAATTAAGGCGGAGACTTCCCATTAAGAAGTGTGATGCTCTATGTTGCCCGGACTTTCCTCCCCCCAGACAATAATCCAGGGAGCGATGAACTGGCTTGCGCCGTAAAATTAGCAGGAATCAATGAATGTCCTCACCCGTAATGGCCAACTCCCAGTCGTCAGCTACTTGCGCCACTTCCACAATCATCTCCTTGATGATTTCTTCATTAAGATTATCCAGATAAAAAGAAGCTTCCGCCTTGAGATAATCATCTTCCGCAATGAATCGCGTGTGTATGAAATCTGCACTGGCAGACAGTATCTCGGAATACTTAATTGGGGAAAATAACTTACAAATCCTGGAATCTACACGTACCATCTCACGACCATCGGTGTGCTCTTTGATCTCTGCAATGACGGTCTGATTTCGTCCATTATTCAAAGGAATGATGAATACGGATTTCTTCTCATCGTACTCGTCATAGGTACCATCCACTTCTTTAGCGAACTCGGTACTGAAAGCTCTAAAATCCATTGGCTTCTTTTTTCGGTGGTTTAGGTTCTATCAAGTTAGGGATTAGTAGAGCGAATTGCAATTCCAACGATGTTTATCAGCCATTGATCGACAAGGGAGATTTTCAACTAAAAATTCATAAACCTCTTGATGCCTTTGATGTCCTTATCACGAGAATTCAAGGTAATGCTATGAAAAACAGAAGCTTATTCAGAGTAATATTTATCCTTGTTATGGCTGGATGTTTCCCTGATCCATATTTAAAGGCTGAAGCACAAGACCCTTTAACTGTGTTTTTACTTCGTGGTATCGGAAGGGAAGCAGGCCACTGGGGCAGTACCTATCCGGATTTACTAAAATCCCACTTCCCCAATGCCCAATTCATGATGATGGACCTCCCTGGAGCCGGAAAATATCACGATCAACCGGCACTGCCTACCGTCGAAAAAATGGCTGACTTTTTAAGAAGCGAGTACCTTCCACAAATCGATAGCATTCCAGGAAAAAAAGTGATCATGGCGACCTCTCTTGCCGGAAACGTAGCTTTGGAGTGGATCACAACTTACCCCTACGATTTTGATGGAGCCATTCTCCTCAGCACTAGTCTCAAAGGAATATGCAAATCAAAGAACAGGGTGAAGCCCTCTGCCAAAAAGCAATTCGTTTCTATTTTCCTCACGAAAGATCTTGCCGAACGGGAAAAAGCTTTTTTATCCATCAACAGCAACCTGAATACGCAAAATGATTCGCTACTCACAGCATGGCAGGGAATACAGGTCTTACGTCCTGTAAGTCAGGGGACATTACTGAAACAAACGGTTGCCGGTATGATTTATCGACCACAAAAAGATAAAAGGCTCACCCCTATATTACTCATTGGAAGCAAAGCGGATAAAATCGTAGACGAGTCGTGTTTTCATCAGGTAGCGAAAGTTCTAAATTGTGACTTGATCCTCCATGAAAAAGCAGGGCATGGAATTCCGGTGGACGTACCGCACTGGCTGGCTGATACGACAAGCTACTGGATTGAAGAACGGGTTATTCCAAATGAAACGATTTCCTCTACTGAAAAAATCCCAACCAGATCCAAAGACAATGGGGTCTTACCATTACCATGGCTGGACAGGAGCGTTAACTTGACCATGAATAGCACCGAAAAAGCATTCTCAGATAGCTGGCATTGGATGGACGGTAATGTGAACTGGATTGGCAAATTCGTGAAAGAAGTGCAGGTAGAGGCTCCTGATCAAAAACAACAATTGAAGGCCCTCAGGAAACAAATCAAAGCTGAGCGGAAACAAATGAAGAAAGGTACTGGAGGATAGCATTTTTAAAATCACACCTCAGTGCTTCCCGGCGGTAATTCGGGTCTTATGGTATTTTTGAGGTGATGTTAAAACTTGTATTCCTACTATTACTTGTAGCTGCCGGACAAGGCGTATTTACGGGTTTTTTCCTTATCATTCAAAATAGATTGCCTGCTAAGACTGGCCTCTTTTTAGGCTGCTTCTTCATCGCTTTTTCACTGCAACTGATTGATTTTGTCTTGATTAATTCGAGTCAGGCACTCATTTATCCACATTTGATTTTCTGGAGCCTACCCTTCAACCTGGCGTTTGGCCCCTTATTATTCTTATATCTGAAATTCTATATACATGAAGAACAACCCTTCAAAAGCAAAGAATTAGTACATTTTCTACCTTTTCTGGCGTATTTCGGATTTCTTGCCTCTACTTTCTACTTTGAATCGGCTACCTCCAAAGTGTCCATAATTAAGGAAATCACTTCAAATCAGGCTTACTCCTTTCCGATCTTCTTGTACATACAAATAGCCATATATCTTACCCTGAGTTGGAAGAAGCTTTCCAGACAAGAAATACCTAAAGACAGTTCTTACTGGCTCAAAAAATTCTGGCTTGGAACGTTGGTTATTGCACTGTTTGGATTTCTTCAGAACCTATTGGTATCACTACGAGTACCGCAACAACCCGTTACCGGTTTCGTTGGTGCCTCAATCGCCATTTTCTATATCTACTACGGAGCAGTTGCTTTGCTCAAAAAGCAGCAGGTCATGCTCTCTTTATCAAAGGAAAAGTATCATTATTCATCACTGTCCAATAAGGGAAGAAGCCAGGTCTTGCATCAAATCCAAAACATGATGCTCAAAGAAAAACTCTACACCAACCCCGAGCTATCGCTAAAATTGCTCGCCTCGAGAACAGGCCTTCCTGAACGACACATTTCTGAAGTTATCAATGATCAACTTCAGACAAATTTCAAGGATTTCCTCAATCACCTACGGGTTGAAGAATTCAAAAAACAATTGATCAATCCAAAAAACGCGCACTTAAGTATTCTGGGCATCGCCCTGGAATGCGGTTTCAGTTCCAAGACCACTTTCAATACGGCCTTTAGGAAATCGACAGGACAAACCCCATCGGAGTATAAAAAGCAATTAGAAAAATAAGTTCGGAAACACGTTTTCGGACGATATGGCTGTTTCTGCAAGCTTGCTTTGCAAGTAAAAAATGAAGTCAATACCGGTTATTCTACTGATCTTCCTCAACAGTTATTTATATGCGCAAACTTTTGAAGGAAACTGGGAAGGTACCTTGATATTTGGGGCAAAGGAGATGGATATTATGATCTCTTTATCCTTAACTGAAGATGGTGAGCAATGGAAAGGTTCTCTAAGTAGCCAATCACAGCAACTGACCGATCTTATCATCAATCCGATAACCATCGAAGGGAACAAATTGCAATTTGTAGTACCACTTGCCGGCGGACAGTGGGAAGGAAATCTGGTAGCGGATACACTGGAAGGTCACTGGTTCCAGGCTGGCTATCAGGTGCCTCTGAATTTTGAAAGAACGGATCGAAATACAACCATCGAAATAAAAAAGCGGAAACAAACACCGAGCACACCTTTCCCATATGAGGTAAAGGAGGTTCTTTATGAAAACAAAGAAGATCAAACCAAATTGGCCGGCACGTTGACCATTCCAAGAGGTGCAGGCCCATTTCCGGCAGCTATACTCCTGAGCGTAGCCGGACCCAATGACCGGGACATGTCTTTTGGCAGCCCACAACACAAACCTTTTATGGTTTTGGCAGATTTCCTAACTCGTAATGGCATTGCCGTGCTCCGATCTGATGATAGAGGAGTAGGTCAGTCAGAAGGAGATCTCTATTCCTCGACACTTCACAACTTTGCCATGGACGCAAAAGCAGCATTTGAGTGGCTAAGTTCCGAGTCAGCCATCGATCCTGCCAAAGTCGGATTCATAGGCAACAGTGAAGGCACTTTGGTTGCTCCCCTTGCAACTACCTACGGATGCAATACCGCGTTTATCGTCACTTTGGGAGGTATAGGCATACACGGGTCGGAAGTCATTCTAGATCAAATAGATGCCATTGGGGCACTTGGAGCTATTGAAAAATCAGCGCTAGCCAGCCTAAGAGCAGGGACCATAAGAATGTTTCAAGTATTAGAAGAAGCACAGGACAGGGAGGTGGTAAAGAAAAAATTGAGAGAGATCCTTCAAACGAATGAGCCAGTTCAGGATAAGGGTTTGTTTCTCATTCCACCCTCCGCTGAACAACAAATTGAGTTGTTTTCATCTCCATGGTATCGTTATCAGGTTCAACATGATGCCGGCAAAGTATTACAACAAATCACCTGCCCTTTTCTGGCACTTCATGGAAACAACGACCCTTTTGTTAATCCGGACAAAAACCTGGCCGCCATAGCCAAAAACCTGTCGTTGGCTGGAAACGATCAATATACTTTGAGGAAATTCAAGGACATCAATCACATCTTTCAGGACGCTGTGAATGGTTCTCCTGCAGCCTATCAATCAAACGAAGTGACCTTCTCTCCCAGAGCTTTGGAATTTATCAAAAGCTGGATTTTGACCATTTTATAAGAAACTATCCTGCTAGTTTGCTTTAGCAGAAGTACGATTTGCAGCAGGCGGAACCTGAATCGCCGGCTCTTCGTCATCTCTGCTTTTCTTGATCAACTGCTGAAACTGATCGAATGAACGGATGTATTGGAAACTGATACCCGTCTGTTGGTTATTTTCTGAATTAGCTGTGAGGTTCTGGGCAGACTTACTAAAGAATTTTGCGCGCCATCTGCCATCCGGGGAAAGTAAATATTCCACCGCCCAATTACCGATCAGGTTATTATTTCCATCTCCTAAGTTGGTGGTAGTACCGGTCACCTGATTATTGAAGCTACTGCCTCCGCTTACCCTCAATCGGCCATCCAGAAAGGTATAGGCCAGTCGGTATTGAAAAGTGTTAAAAGCATCCTGATCCAGGCCGGCCAGGTCAATATCAACTTCAAGGTTTTCGTTAGACTGGCTAAGCCAATAACTGAGTTGATTGGCGAGCAATTCACTCACACTTCCTGATATACCACGTCCTACTCCGCCTACTACAAAACTGTTCTGAGGTGACAATTTCCTCAACATGAGCAAACTAAATACCTGTCGGTTAAGCTCATCCTCCCGATCATTGGTGGTGATCAAGAATCTTCTCAGACCCTGACCATCTTCACCGGGCAATACAGTCACATCGTCGGCCGTTTCAATCTGGAATGAAATCTCAGGTTTAAGCATGCTGCCTTTCAATCCCAGAACCACCAGAAAAGGAATTTTTGTGGTATTGGTAATACTGGGGTCCCACTGACTCAGTGTGGCTAACTGCCGATAGGATGCCTTAAGGTCTATGATCCCCTGATAAGGATCGCCCACCCAACTAATGGTCCCTCCTCTTTCCAGTTCAAATTCTTTGTTGATACCAGGCACAGTAAAGTTATAGGCCCCCTGTGCAATCTCCAGGCCACCCAAGAGGCTAAATTCCCCGTTCGGGTCCATTTTGAATTGTAAACTTCCCTGTGCCCTGCCTCTTAGAATATCTCCGGATTGTGCATCAAAAATCATCTCAGCGTAAGCGTCTGGTGTAACGTTCAGGTCCATTTGAATGGACATCCCTGTAGACTTGGTCTGGCGTTTGACGACTACTTCAGGATCAGGCGCTTCGTTAGGGTTCACAAAAGTGATGAAGTCCTCTTGTTGCACACTGGCACTGGACTCCAGTGGGAAAAATATACGCGTACCAGGTTCCGACTTAATTTCGGCATTGAGGGTCAACTGACTGATCGGCCCGCTCAATTTAAGCGATCCCGTACCATACGCACGACCATAATAGACATCACTGTCTACTGCTGTGGTATTGAGCATCTGTAGTTTATGGAAACTGGCATTGAAATCCATTTGCATGTCTTGTAATTGATCATGATAAATGCTGCCAAACAACTTTCCACGGCCATTAAGTCCATCAGTGATATTCAACCCTCTAAAAGCAATCTCATAGGAATCAAAATCTATCCGCCCGTCAAATGTATATTCCGTCTTCGTGTAGTTGAACAAGGCTCTCCCCTGATCGATGGTGCCCGAACCGTAGAAGGTAGGATTACTCGGCTTACCTCCGATATTCAACTTGCCGGAAATAGAACCATCCATATCACTGAATAAAGTCTCCACAAATGGTTCCGCCATATTGATTGCCGCTTTATCAAAATCCAATTCCAGGTCCAATTGCTGAAACTTAGCATTGGGTCTGTACCTTCCGCTCAATTCTACTGTGTTAATGCCCTGCGTAAGAATTTTGAAATCCAAAAAAACAGCTTCCTGCTTGGCATCCCATCTGGAAAAGCCTTCCAAATCGCCCATCTCCAAGTTATCAACAGCCATATCCGCAATACTGACCTGACTGGCCACTTTCACGAGTGAGTCTTTTAATGTACGGGTGATAATCCCCTCGGCATTAAGCTGGCCACTTAGGTCCTTGGAAGTGAAAGGGTCGAGGTTCTCCAATTCAAAGTTTTTGAATTTGAAATCCATATAGGTCGCAGAAACATTAGAGGTCTCGCCACCAATCTCAAAAGACTGATCTCCACTGCTAAATCCCAATTTGACCAGATGCAATTGCTCTTTTTCCCAACGAATTCGATTTTCTGGATTAACCTGCCATCGGTTACCAAGTACATCGATGTTTGACGGTTTGATCTTCATCATGATGGAATCCGGGAAGTAAGTAACTTCTGAGTTTAAAACCACCTTGTCTTTGAGGACGGGTTCCGTCAATTTAATTTGAGACTCGATTTCATTATTGAACCATGTAGATTCCACCGACAATTTCGAAGTAGGATTGGTAAAGGTCCAATCCTGATCCGAAGAAGTCAGTTGGATGATTGCCAGAACATCGGGAGAGTTTACGTCTCTGGAAGCATTGACATCTATCACATTGTTATAGAGTTCGTTTCCTTTGATGATAATCGTATCCATCTCGGCATACATGGAGAGGTTGACGTTTTTGCTCTTCCTGAAAGAAGCTTCCACAAAAGAATTGTCCGATAGTTCTATCGGAAGGTTAAAAAGCTTAAGCAGCGAATTGATCTCCACTACGTCCAGTTTGACATCCCACTCATAGGATTGCAGGCTATCGAAAGAATGATCTTCGGCTAAATAAAACTCTCCACTCCTGTCATTGGTCAGCAATTCGTAATAGGACTCAATTACCCTGGGCAGGTCTTCCAGTAGTACTGTGGGCACAAATCTGCCTGAAAAATCACCTTTGAGTTCCGGAGACTCCAGAACGTATTTACGCTGATCTCCTAATGCAGAGGCATCCAGCTTAAGGCTATGCAGCGTTTTGGTACCGTACTGGTTTTCTATCGTGGCATTTCTAAACTCCACGCTTCCGGTGACTTCATCGAGATTGAGGTTCTTGACATTGACAGATACAGAGGTATGGAAGTTGAGCTTTTCCTTGCTGAAATTCAATTCTTGTAAATGAAGGGTATCAACCTTAGCCTGCGCAAATAGGCGCTCTGTATCTGAAGTGTAATCCAAAATTGCCAACCCTCCGATTCTACAATTAGGGTCTTTTATTGAAAAATCTCCTTTAAAAAATCGTGAAGCGAAGTTTCCTTTGATTTCGAGGCTATCATAAGAATATTCGTTGAGGATCAGGTTTTGTGCCTTGGCATCAACAAAAAAATCTGCATTTTCTTTCCTTATCCCAGCTCCTTCAATTTTACCCTGAAGGTCCAGCGTACCGATAAGGTCATTCTGTGCTGCTCTTCCCAAATCGAAACCTTCGAGGGTCAATTGTCCGGAGTACTTGGCGTCTTTCAGGAGATTAGGTATCTTGAAATTAATATCTGTAACCACATTACCATGAGGTGTATTGAACTTGGCGCTGGCTACAAAATCTTTGACAAATCCCAGAAAGTTGCCTCGAATTCGTATGTCATCACGGAAACTATACTTTCCAAGCATTCGCTTAATATCACTGGACTTCAACATTCCCGAAGACACATTGAGGTCAACGAAAGTGTTGTTGATATCAGGTAATCCAATGAATTGGGCATTGCCTGCGAGGCGTGTACCGGAAGACAGAGAAACATCGAGGTTAGGAACAAACAGGCTTGAAAGCGTTCCTTCCAGGCGGGACGTAACGTGTATAAGTGAGTCGAATCGCTGGTCCAGGTCCGCAAAAAACCTGAGATCTCCCAGCCCAATATCCGCATCCACCAGATTGATATCCATCTGAACACTATCTGCGAATTGTCCCAAATTCCCAAATTCATTGAAGGACAAAGCCACTGAATCCTTAATGAGACTGTGAGGTGTGACCAATTCCAGATCAGAAAGGACAATGTGTTGAGGGTCAATGAAAATATCCGACGTGAGGTCCTCGATGATCAAACCCGAATTTTGGTCTTTCCCCTGAAACGAAAGCAATCGAAAATGGATGGTACTGGAATCAACCGAAAGATCGTGAAAGTACCCCTCATCAACATTGAAAGCGATATGACCTAAATCAAGGCGCCCATCAGTCTTAGGCTCGGCCCTGGCATCATTATAGTTCAAGGTGACATCAGCAAGCTCAATATTTCCGATGTAGATAGGCGGCGTAGGCTTGCCTGTATCCTTTTCTTTGTTGGATTTTATTTGATTGAGGAAGGTAACGAGATTGATGGAAGTGCTGTCATTATACTTCGTTAGATATACCTGGATCCCTTCAAGGATGATATCGTCCAAATGAATACTCTCCTGGTCAAATGCATGTAGCAGGTCAAAATTGATGCTCACTTCCTCTGCTGAAATCATCAGCGAGTCTTTAAAATCGTAAAGTCGGAAATCTTTGCCGCTGGCATAATCCAGCCAGGACATCCTCACTTCCCCCAATTCAGCGCGATGATCGGTTAACTCAGAAAGCCTGGACATGGCCTGCTGAGCAAGGTATTGTTTGGCCGCCGGAACCTGCAAAAACAGCAAAACCACCATGATCAGAATGAAAATGGATAGCATTGTCCAGAGCAGGGACCGGTAAATTCCTTTTATTACTCTAAATATTATCAACTTTGCCTTCACATTCCAATCTCAATGGGTACTATACTGGGCATCGAATCTTCTTGTGACGAAACCTCCGCAGCCATTTGTCACGATGGCAAAGTAATCAATAATATAATCGCCACCCAATCGATTCACGAGCAATATGGAGGAGTCGTACCTGAACTGGCTTCCCGGGCACATCAACGCAACATCATTCCTGTGGTCCATGAAGCACTCAATACTGCAAAAATAAACGCTTCTGACCTGGATGCTATTGCCTATACCCAGGGACCTGGTTTGCTCGGCGCTTTGCTCGTTGGCAGTTCTTTCGCCAAGGCCATGGCATTTGCTCTTGAAATCCCAATCATCACGGTTAATCACATGATGGCTCATGTGTTGGCTCATTTCATTGAAGATCCGGCCCCGAAGTTTCCTTTTCTATGCCTCACCATCAGCGGCGGGCATACACAGATCGTGAAAGTGACGAGTCACCAGGAAATGACAGTCATCGGACAAACGCGCGATGATGCTGCAGGCGAAGCTTTCGACAAAGGGGCAAAACTGCTAGGGTTGCCTTATCCGGGAGGACCGATGATTGACAAACATGCGAAAGCCGGGGATCCTAACCGCTTCAAATTTGCAGAATCGGACATGCCCGATCTGGACTATTCATTTTCAGGGATAAAAACCAGTCTGTTGTACTTTCTCAGGGATCAGATCAAAACCAATGATCAGTTCATTTCGCAAAACCTGGATGACCTTTGCGCTTCCTATCAGCAAACGATCATCAATATGCTAGTCAAAAAACTAAAGAAAGCGGTAAAGGAAACGGGGATCAAAGAAATTGCGATCGCAGGAGGTGTTTCTGCCAATCAGGGCTTGCAACAACAACTCAAAATCGTAGCGGATCAAAACAAGTGGCAGTTGTACATACCGAAGTTAGAATATTGCACAGACAATGCGGCAATGATTGCAATCTCGGGATATTACAAATATATTGGGGGAAAGTTTGATAGCCTTCGCGAGAGTCCACTACCAAGGATGACTTTTTAGTCGTCTTGATCAGCTCTCTGTTTACAGATGCCTGGCTGCATCATCTAGATAATCTAAAGGCGTAGAAACAAGTCATTTCAATGAAAAAATCGGAAAGATTTTCAAAGAATATTTCTGTTCGTAACAGAAAAGCCTCTTACGAATATCAGTTTGTAGAGACATTTGAAGCAGGTATCGTCCTGACAGGAAGTGAGATCAAATCTATCCGGGAAGGGAAAGTGAGTCTACAAGAATCTTATTGCTTTTTCAAAGGAAAAGAGCTTTTCACTAAAGGAATGACCATTTCCATTTATCTTGAGGGGACATATAATAATCATGACCCCCTGAGGGAGCGGAAACTTTTACTGAAAGCCCGGGAGTTGGAGCGGATGAAAACCAAATCACAGGAAAAAGGATTGACCATCGTTCCGACCAAGCTGTACATCAACAGTCGTGGACTTGCAAAACTGGAAGTGGCCCTGGCGAAAGGTAAGAAACTTTACGACAAGCGGGAGTCGATCAAGAAAAAGGAAGAGAGTAAGGCGATAAAAGAATTGCAGGGATGAACAGTGTACTCGTACTTAATCAGGATTATTCACCATTGACATTGTGCTCTCTTCAAAGGGCCTTTTTACTGATTTACCTGAATAAGGCCGAGTTGCTGGATCGCGTAGAAGGCAAATCACTTCGCTCCGTTTCCCAAAGTTTTCCTTACCCATCGGTCATTCGCATACTCGAATATCGACATGTACCTTATCGCGGTGTGGTATTGACGCGTTTCAACATTTTCAAACGTGACAACTACCAGTGTCAGTATTGCGGTACACCGAAAGATCTAACACTTGATCATTTGATCCCTAAATCCAAAGGTGGAAAATCCAGTTGGACCAATCTGGTTACGGCTTGCAGGCATTGCAATTCGAAAAAGGGAGATTTCACTCCAGAGGAAGTAGGCATGAAATTAGCCAAGAAACCTGTGAAACCATCTTATCTCGTATTCCTGAAATCCAGTGCGGGTCGCTTACAAAAGGATTGGCTTAAGTACCTGGAACCTAAGGCCTACGCATAGCGATCAATTTCATCTCCACAGAAATTCATTAGTCCCTTCAATGATCGCTTGTTTTTAGTTATTGGGTTATTGATTTTTCACACAAATGGTCGATTTGTAGATTGCTCTGGGGGGCATTGAGTGAGCTATTAACAAAGTGCGATTGCGACTCCAAAAACTCAAACCAAAAACTCAGGCCTTCTGGATTCTAAGGTTTTATAAAGAAAAATCATGGCCTACTATCCTACAAAATCCCCACTTTTCTGTCGGCATTCCTTGACTCTCTTCTTGAGAACCAGCTTCCACCACGGGCCTCTGGTTAAGATCAATCTTGCATGAACGAGGGCATTTTTCCAACGGCGATTCCAGGGGTCGAGACTCCCGGGAAGTCCATCAATCTGTATGGAATATTGGAACCCCATTCGTTGTGTACTTTCAATCATACACGCATTGCCATAGAGAATGCCATCGGTTTTATTCTTTACGATAAGAGCGTATTTTTTAGTTTTCGGTGCGTTAGACTTCTTTTTGAACTTCTTTTTGGGATCAACATTCTCCGACGGGATGTAGTCGTGAATAGTCTCTTCTTTATTGCGTTGTGCACTTACATCTAATGCGCAAAACATCAACACACCTAACACCAATATGACAACTCGGTTCCTGTTCAACGATCCGGGGTTTACCTAAGCTCCTAAGTTAAAGCTTTTCAAAATTCGAAGATATGATACACAATTCAAAAGTCTGATGTGGGCTGTGCAATAACCGTTTAAATTTGAGGCGGATTTTAAACAATCATGATCAAAAGTCTTATCAGCTGGGCCCTAAGAACCATACCCAGGAAATATTTGCAGCTTTTCAGCCACTTTGTTCTGCGTATCATGTCACTTTTTTATCGTGGCAACAAGGTGGAGTGTCCTATTTGCGAATCGAAATTCAGGAAATTCCTTCCTTATGGTCGCGAATCGCGAGAAAACGCTTTATGCCCTTCTTGTCTTGCCCTTGAAAGGCACCGACTACTTTGGTTATATCTGAAGCGAGAAACGTCATTTTTTGAAGCACCTCTCAAAATGCTACACGTGGCTCCCGAGTTGTGTTATATTGATCGTTTCGAGGCACTGAAGAATCTGGATTATACCACGGCAGATATTGAATCTCCGCTGGCCAAAGTGAAAATGGATATTCACGATATTCCCTTTGAGGCGGATAGTTTTGATGTCATCTTTTGCAATCATGTACTGGAACACGTACGAGACGACCATCTCGCCATGACCGAAATGCTTCGGGTGCTGCGACCAGGAGGATGGGCGATTTTGCAAATCCCTATTTTCCATCCCTGGAGAAGTGAAACTTACGAAGATCCGGCAATCACAGACCCCAAAGAAAGAGAAAAGGCATTTGGGCAGGATGATCATGTGCGAATTTACGGACAAGACTATCCTGAAAGGATCCGAAAGGTCGGATTTGAGGTTTCGGAAGTGGACCTCCTGGGAAAACTTAAACCCGAGGAGATTGCGCGTTTTGCATTACCAAATGAAGTAATTTACATGGCGATGAAGCCAGCCTCATGAATTGATGCTAAGGTCCGGAAACGCTGGTTTTCGGCCTTTTAAAGAAAGAAGTGAAGCCATAGAACCCAGAGACATTACATGAAATATCTATTCATCGTACAAGGAGAAGGTCGGGGCCACATGACACAGGCCATTTCACTGGGTCAGATCTTGAGACAATCGGGCCATGAAATAGTTGAAGTGGTCATGGGGAAAAGTAAGCAACGCGAATTACCTGCTTTCTTCATTGAAAAAATGGGCGCCAAAATCACCCGACTGGATAGTCCGAATTTTGTGACCGACAAGCAACACAAATCGGTCAAACCGATGAGAACAGCCATTTACACGTTGCTGAATTCACCGAAATACGAAAAAAGCCTTCGGAAGATCCATGAAATTGTGCAGCGTACACAGCCTGACATCATTGTCAACTTTTACGACTTCCTTGGTGGTTTGTATAATTTCCGATACCGACCCAAAGCCAAATTTATCTGCCTCGCCCACCAGTACCTGATCGCACATCCTGATTTTGATTTTCCTCCCGGAAGAAAACTGGAAAGAACGACGCTAAAACTTGCAAACAAGATTACCGCTTTGAGCGCGGACAAAATCCTGGCCCTGTCTTTCCAGCCTTTTGCCGATATGCCTCGCAAGAAAATATTTGTGGTCCCACCTTTGCTTAGATCAGAGGTAAAAGCGCTTACACCGAGCAAAGGGAAATCACTATTGATCTACATGGTAAACCCAGGGTATGGCACTGAAGTTGAAGCTTTCCACAAAGCGCACCCAGAAATTGCACTAGACTGTTTTTGGGACAAAAAAGATCAGCCGGAAGAATTGGCTGTCGACGAGACGCTCACTTTTCATCAATTGAATGACCAAAAATTCATCGAAAAAATGGCTCAGTCAAGAGGGTACATTACCACAGCGGGATTCGAATCCGTGTGTGAGGCGATGTATCTGGGTAAACCTACCATGATGATCCCGGTGAAAGGTCATTATGAGCAAGCTTGCAATGCCGTAGACGGTGAAAAAGCAGGTGCCGGTATTCAGAATGATGAATTCAATATCAAAAAACTGGTAGATTATATCCCGAAATATGAGGACATCTCGGTAAGGTTTCGACCTTGGGCCGATCAGAATGCAGACATGTTTCTAAAACACCTGGGCTAGATCAGATGGCTATCATTTCCAAAAAAAAGATCCCCTACACCATAGATCAGCATCTTCGAGATTATCTGGATCAATACTCGAGACTGATAACACTCCCCGTCAATTACAGTGACCTGCTCCGGTATGACAACTCCATTCCGCAATACGACAACCAGGGCAATGACACCCTTTGGGAAACGGTGTTTTATCCTCAGTCAGATATGGAGGGCGTGCAGGATGCGTTGAAGAAAGTATATGCGATCATGAAGGCCAATGGTGATTTATCCGTCATGGAGCATCTATTCATCGATCGCGTGGACCTTTGCGTCTACGGCAATACTCAGCCTTTTCGTGTCCGTATTGTCAACCGCATCAATGACAATTTTGACTATTTCTATATCAAACATGCCGATGCGTCCCGGATCTATGGCCTGGAATTAGAGCACTTGCTTTCTCCGAATAAAATGGATTATCTGGTCCATAAAGACACATTGATTGAAGAACATATTGTAGGAATTCCGGCAGAGCAGTTCATCAAAACCCGGATGAACGATCCCCATCTGAATGAAATCCGGCTCGCCAAAGAATTTGTCAAATTCAATGAAAGGTGTTTCATTCGGTTATTGGGAGATATGCATTCCTCGAATTTTGTAATTGATATCACTCCGGATTTTGAGGAGCTTTCTTACCGTCTACGGCCCATTGATTTTGATCAGCAATCTTATGAAGGTCGCCGAGCTATCTATATGCCACAATATTTCAAGCAAAATAACCCCATCATCGAGTTGGGGTTAAAACATATGACCCCTGAGACGGTCAAGCAATATCAAAGGGAAGAGCGTACTTTGATGGCCAATCGCATCAAAGTGGAACATACGAGAGTGAGCCATCTTTTGGAGGCCATGAAAAAATCCAGGATTGCTCCTGACGAAAACGTTAAGTCCCTTCGTCAGGAATTGGCAGATTTCTATGAAGAGCCTGCATTTTTGCAATGCGTGAATATGGGGTCGGTCGTGGCACTTAGTCTTGAAATGCTCGATAAAAAACCGTTTCTATACCACGACTAACCCGGGTGTGGAATCGCTATTCCGGCACAGGCATTACTTTGCTGTCTTTGAAGGTCGATAGAATCACCATGGATTGCATGCTATCTACTACTTCAATTTCGCTCACCTTCTCCAGCATCAGTTTCTGATACGAAGCAATATCACTTGAAATCACTTTCAAAATAAAGTCTCCCGAACCAGTGATGTGGTGGCACTCAATGACTTCAGGTATGTCATTGATGCGATCGATGAAAGTAGCAATGTTCTTGCTGTTGTGGCCTTTTAATGAGACCTGCACAAAAGTGCTTACACCGAGTCCTATCAGGTTGGTGTCTAACTTGGCGTGGTAACTCTTAATGATCCCAGAGTTTTCCAGTTTCTTGACCCGTTCCAATGTTGGCGCCGGAGAAAGCCCAATATCTTTTGATAATTGTGCATTGGTAATTTTCGCATTGGACTGAAGAATTTCCAGAATTTTTCTGTCGGTGTTGTCCAATTTGATGTTTAGGGCGTTTAGTTTCATTCCAATTGCGATTTCTTCTACCAGGTTTTACTTCTTTTGATCAACAGACTTGCAAAACAACCAAATAAAAATTGTCAAAACAAATGATTTAAGGAATCAACCAAAGAAAACTCGGTAATTTTTCATTTTGGGTTTATAAAAATGTCAATTCTGTTCAATTTTCACTCAAAAATCATCCACAAACAGGTGATTCTTTTACAGACTATTTCGTATTACACACGTTTGCAAATGAATAAAGTTTTGAACAAAATATTATTCTTCACAAATGTATGAATATTAATTTTTATTCTGAAGGAATGGAATTAATTCCACATCGCCTTGGCAAAGTTATGACAGACACCAGTGGGACTTATTGTTTTACGATCCTCTTGATCTCCACGAAGCTTCCGAATTCAATTTTAATGAAATACATACCTGGCTCGTATGGGGATATCTCAAGTTTAAAGGACTGTAACCCTTCATTGAGATTTGAATAAGTCTCTTGAATTTCAACTTTTCCGGAAAGGTCCAACAGGCTGATGGTCACATCTCCTTCGGTAGGTAGCACAGCATCTACCGAAACCTCATCTCTTGCAGGGTTCGGATATATGGGGGGGAATACCGGAGCCGGCTCGATATTGATACAACGACTATTGTTTCCTGGTTCAATGTCTTCACTATCATAAACCGCCAATACTTCCACACAGATATAAGTTGCCTGAATGGGGACGCCTACACCAAGCTCTGTAGACCTTGAATCCCCGATTGGCACAAAAATATTCTCCGTGCTCTGTACCGGGCTGTCATCAATTTCGACGATGAATTGTAAACCTTCTACCGGTAAATTGCTCCTGTTTTCTACAGAAACCTGAATTTTAGAAAACTGGGGATTCCGATCATCCGGAACCAATCGCATTCCTGTGAGTACCACATCTATTTCCGGCACCCGTACCAATACATCCAGGGTAGTAGTATCCGCACATGAGAATTCAGAAAAGGCAATCAGTGACACTTCTCTATTCCCACTGGCGTCGAAGGTCACCTCAAAATCAGTTTCCGTACTGGCAGACTGGCCATCTACCAGCCATTGATATGTTTCACTTCCTGTAGAAGTATTTTCGAAAGAGAAAGTGGACCCTTCAATACCAAAATTGGAAGAAGCTTCAAAGGCTGCTTGTGGAGCGGACAATACATTTACCGATCTGGGCAATGTATCAATACACCCTTGAGCGGTCGTAGTAACCAGCCAAATGTCATTTGCACCATCTACTGTGAATTTATGACTGACCGAAGTACCGTTCCCGATAAGCGCTCCGTTCAAAACCCATTGCCGTGATACGATATCATCATTCGCTGAGGTGGATAAATCCGTGAACGTCGCAAAATCATTTTGACAGATTTGAGGAATATCAAAGTCCAACACCGGAGGTTCCAGCACTTCTATACTTCTGGTGATAGTGGATGTACATAAATTTTGAGTCGTGAGGGTCAGGGTAACGTCATAATTTCCCGGCAAGGAGAAAGTATGATCAATGTCAACAATACTGGTGTCCGATACTTCCACGTTCTGGCCTTCGAAATTCCAAATCCTTGAGATCACTCGATTATCCGTAGAAATGGTACTGATGTCGGTGAAATGAAAGCTATCTCCAAAGCAAGCGGCATCTATCTGCATGGCAGCATCTGCCGCGTCCTGTACAGAAATGGTCTGAGTTACCGTGCTTCTACAGCCTTCATTGCTGGTCACTTGTTGAGTCACTTCATAATCTCCCGGTTCGTCCAACGCAAATTGCGGATTCTGATCTGAAAACAATTGCTCAATACCTTCAATGGAATAACTCCAGGCAATGACATCCGAAGCGGCGACAGAGGAAGTATCGATCAAGTTGATGGATCCTTCACAGGGCAACTGCGCTCTAAATCCGGCAACGGGCAAAAAGTCCACTGAAAATACCTGCGTTAACGTATCTGAACAGCCCGTATCATTTGTTGCGACCATTGAAACTGTATAGTCTCCAGCAGCCTGGTACAAATGAGAAGGCGATGTTTGCGTACTGGTAAAACCGTCACCAAAATCCCAGCTATAACTTGAAGCTCCTGTGGTCAAATTAGTGAAATTCGTAACTTCCTGATCACATGTTGGAGAAATCGAATAGTCTGTCCCTGGTAGATCATTAACAGCAATGGATGCTGATGCTGCTTCCGATGAACATCCGGGAATAGATGAAATCACACTAATTGACCGATTTCCGGAAACGGTAAAGGCGAAATTCGGTTGGTTAGCCGTAACCATTGAATCCTCATCGAATGTCCATATATAGGAAATGGCATCTGACCAATCAGCATCTTCCGTGGAATTGGTTATTTCAAGAGATGTCGATTCACATACATTACCTGATACCTCAAAAACGGGGACTGGCGGAGCCTCATAGATCGTAATGGTCTCCTCAACCGTATTCGTGCAGGTACCATTATCAACGGTCAGGGTGATGGTCTTATCTCCCGTCGTGGTGAATTGAAAAACTTCTTCAGCGGTGGTCCCGGATCCTTCTCCGTTAAAATCCCAACTGTAATTAAAAGCCGTACTACTTGCGGTGAAGGTATTGCTGTTATCTATACATCGGGAATCACTGGTGGCAAACGAAATCGTAGGTGCGACATCCGTTGAAACGGTCACACTTTGCTCAGTCATAGATATCCCATCGCCATTAGAACTTGTTCCTGTCAGGTAGATCGTATGGGTATCAGAAGTCGAATACGAAAATCCGGTTGGTGTTTCATCGGTACTGTATGACAGAGATCCTGAGCAGGTCACCGGAAATTCTAAATGGATCAGTTCTCCTACCGATTGATTGATTCCCAACATGGACACCTCACTACTATCCCGAAACACACTAAATGCCTGAGCCCTACTCAATTCATTTAGCGAACCGATAACAGTCACTTCAGGAACGTCTGAAGTCAAATCAGACCCAAAGTCTACACGATACAATTGATCGCTGCCAGACGAAGCCACGAGGCCATACCAGTTCCCTTTATCATGCATCGTTTCTACCTTCACACCACTCGATATACCATCTATCGTAGAAGTAGTCACCGTGGAAGTAATGGATTCCCCAAAATTCACCTGAAACAGGCCTTCGTTAAAGTCAAGCACGAGCGCATACCAGTTTTCACAATCCGAAAGTACAGCCAGGCCGCTCATGGATTCCGCGCCTGTGATATCAAAAGAACTTCCCACAGGTTCATTTTCAGATCCGGGAGAACTCCCGAAGTTGTGAATAGCTACCGTTCCAAGGCTGTTTATTCCTACCGATACGAGTTTATATTCTCCCGCCTCGTAAACGAGATCCAGGTCTCTTACCGGCTGGATCGCATTGAATTCCGCAAGGCTATTGAATACCGTGACCGTTGGGCTGGTGGAGGTAAGGTCCGTGCCAAAATTCAATCGGATCAGGCCATTATCTGCGTCACCCACAAAGACAATCCATTCACCTGAAACTTCTCTGATACTTAGGGCAATGGGACTTGACAAATTGTCACTGAAATTACCCAGGTCCACTACCGTTGGCGTTACACGATAGTCTTCACCATGATCCAGCCGTAACAGGGTTCCTGCATTCGTGTTAGCGACGAAAGAATAATAATTACCTCCCGACATCACCGTTTCCATTCCAAATGGGGTGTTTGCAGCCGTAATAATACCCAGGTCCGTAGCCGTCGGTGTGGCACTCAATCCTCCCTCGCAAAAGTCCCAGGCATATGTAGATACCGTCGTACTGTTATTGGTTAATAACACTTGTTCATCGATACAGACGCTGGACGTAGCTTCAAAGGCAACCACCGGACACGCTTCACTGACGGTAATGGATTGAACAATCTCTTCTTCACATCCCTGGCTGGTCATCACCATCAGAGTAATGTCATATGAACCAACATCGGTGAAAGTGAACGTCGGTGACTGATCCGTCGAACTCCCTAATCCCGCAAAATCCCAGGACCAACTCGTCACTTCATCACCTGTAGGTGAAGTATCAACCCCTGTAAATGGAACAGAAGTGTTTTGCTCAGCATCGCTAAAGGTAAACGTCGCTCTGCTATCATCCGTGACCGTAAGGTCATTGGAAATTGTCGTAGCACAACCAGTGGCATTGGTTACGGTCAGACTTACGGTATAATCACCGGCATCAGCATAGGTGAATGTTGGGTTCTCATCGGTGGAAGTCGAACCACCATCTCCAAAATCCCAACTGTAACCTGTGATGTTCGAGCCAGTAGTTTCGTTGGTAAATGTGATGGTCTCCCCTAAGCCACAATTCCCCGTAAAGCTAAACTGCGCTGCAGGCCCTTCTGCGATAACTATGTCTTCGGTGTAAACCGTAGTGGTACATCCCGGAATAAAAGCCTGAAGACCGATGGTTTTTGTCCCGGCCGTAGTGAACGTGAAGGTTGGATCTTCCAGGCTACTGCTTCCCTCTCCGTTAAAGTCCCAGAGATAGCCAATCACCTCTTCTATACCTGTATCAACGGTCAGGTTCTGAAAACTGATTTCATTATTGGTACATTGGAATGTTGCCGAAAAATCAAAATCCGCAGCAGTTGGAGGATCATAGACTATCAACTCATTACTTATCTCATTGGTACAGGTGCCATCGCTCACGGTTAACGTCACTGTCTTGGTCCCGGCGGTTGTAAATTGGAAAGTCTCTTCACCCGCATTACCTGCCCCTTCGCCGTTAAAGTCCCAGGTGTAGTTCAGTCCGGTAGATGGATTCGCTGTAAACGTATTGCTTACGTCCGTACATTGATTTGAGTCTGTACTAAAACTAATTGAAGGGGCCGTGTCTCCCGTCACCGTTACACTTTGACTGGTCATGGAAATACCATCTCCATTAGCGCTGGTACCCGTCAAATAAATAGAATATGTGTTCGAAACATCATAGGAAAATCCAGTTGGCGTTTCATCTGTACTGAATGTAAGAGAACCTGCACAGGTCACGGGAAAATCTAAATGGATCAACTCCCCACTTGAGCGATTGATCCCCAACATAGACACTTCACTACTGTCTCGAATGATGCTGAATGCCTGAGCACGGCTTAATTCACTCAATGAACCAATTGTGCTAACATTTGGCACGTCGGTGGTCAGATCCGAACCAAAATCTATACGATATAATTGATCACTACCTGATGAGGTTACCAGTCCATACCAATTTCCCTTGTCGTGCATCGTTTCTACCTTGACGCCACTCGATACGCCACTCACCGTGGAGGTCGTTACGGTAGAAGTAATAGAAGCACCAAAATCAACTTGATAGATCCCATCGTTAAAATCCAACACGAGCGCATACCAGTTTTCACAATCTGAAAGGACCGCAAGGCCACTCATGGCTTCAGCTCCTGCAATATCAAATGAACTTTCAGTAGGTGAAGATTCTGTCCCGGGTGAACTCCCGAAATTATGGATCGCAACCGTTCCTGAGCTATTGATCCCGGCGGTCAACAATTTGTATTCACCAGCTTCATGTACCAGGTCCAGATCTCGAACCGGTTGAACTGCATTGAATTCCGTAAGGCTATTGAATACAGTAATGGCAGGATCGGTTGAGGTAAGGTCGGACCCAAAATTCAATCGAATCAGGCCATTGTCGGCATCTCCCACAAACGCGATCCAATCACCGGCTACTTCTCTGATCGTAAGAGCAATCGGGCTGGATAAATTATTACTGAAATTACCAAGATCCATAACAGTTGGAGCCACACTGTAATCTGTACCATGATCTAATCGCAGCAAAGTACCAGCATTGGTATTGGCAACAAACGAATAATAATTGTCCCCTGATACAACCGTTTCCATACCAAACGGAGTATTCGCTCCGGTAACACTTCCCAGATCGGTTGCAGTTGGTGTCTCACTTAGTCCTCCCTCACAAAAGTCCCAGGCATAAGTAGATACGGTAGTACTGTTATTGGTCAAGACGACCTGCTCCTCTAAGCATACGCTGGCCGTAGCGGTAAATGAAGCCACAGGACATGCTTCGCTGATATTGATGGTCTGTACCACTTCTTCCTCACATCCCTGGCTGGTCGTAACGGTCAAGGTGATATTGAAAGCTCCGGCATCGTTAAAAGTAAACGAGGGAGACTGGTCTGTAGAATTGCCAAGCCCTGCAAAATCCCATGACCAGTTAGTCACTTCATCATCGGCGGGTGTGGTATCTACCCCTGTAAATGGAACCGAGACATTCTGTTCTGAGTCGCTAAAAGTAAAGGTAGCTCTGCTATCATCGGTCACATCAATGACGCGGGTAAATAAAGTAGAACAACCTGTAGCATTGGTCACGGTTAAACCCACAGTGTAATCTCCTGCAACCGCATAACTAAAGGTCGGATTTTCATCTGTTGAGGTCGAGCCCCCGTCTCCGAAATCCCAACTGTATCCCGTGATATTAACTCCGGTTGTCTCATTCGTAAAGGTGATCAATTCGCCTACGCCGCAATTACCGGAATAATCAAACTGAGCGTCGGGACCTTCCGCAATAAGTATATCTTCGGAATAGACCGTGGTTGTACATCCGGGAATAAAAGCCTGAAGACCAATGGTCTTGGTACCGGCTGTGGTGAAAGTGAAGGTGGGGTCTTCGTCGTTGCTACTGCCTTCTCCATTAAAATCCCAGGTATAGCCAATCACTTCTTCTATACCGGTATCTACCGTCAAATTCTGAAAACTTATTTCATTGTTTGTACATTGAGAAGCAACATTAAAATCAAAGTCTGCCGCCGCAGGCGGATCATAAACCGTAAGCTCATCACTTACTTCGTTGGTACAGGTGCCATCACTTACTGTTAAAGTGATTGTCTTTGTACCGGCAGTTGTGAACTGAAAGGTTTCTTCACCCGTGTTACCTGCACCTTCTCCATTGAAATCCCACGTGTATGTCAGTCCGGACGAAGGGTTTGCCGTAAACGTATTACTGACATCCGTACATTGATTGGTATCAGTATCAAAGCTGATAGACGGAGCCGTATCGCTGGTAACCGTCACCGTTTGCTCTTCCATCGAAATCCCATCTCCATCGGTACTTGTCCCAGTCAAATAGATGGAATACGTATCAGAAGCGGAATATGAAAATCCGGTTGGCGTTTCGTCAGTGGAATACGTAAGTGAACCAGCACAGGTCACAGGAAAATCCACATGGATCAATTCTCCGCTGGAACGATTGATCCCTAACATAGATACCTCACTGCTGTCTCGAATGATACTAAACGCCTGAGCTCTATTTAATTCACTTAATGAACCTATGGTGCTCACACTGGGCACATCTGTCGTCAGGTCCGAGCCAAAATCCACGCGATATAATTGATCGCTTCCGGATGAAGTTACCAGACCATACCAATGCCCCTTATCGTGCATGGTTTCCATTTTAACACCGCTAGACACACCACTGATCGTTGAAGTAGTCACGGTTGAAGTAATTGAAGCGCCAAAGTCAACCCGATAGATTCCGTCGGTGAAGTCAAGGACGGTGGCGTACCAGTTGTTACAATCTGAAAACACCGCGAGGCCACTCATCGCATTCGAACCTGTTATGTCAAAGGAGCTCTCCGTGGGAGAAGCTTCTGTTCCCGGTGTACTACCGAAATTGTGGATTGCCACTGTTCCTGCACTATTGATACCGACCGTTAACAATTTGTATTCACCTCCCTCAAATACCAGATCAAGATCCCTAACTGGCTGAATCGCATTGAATTCCGTAAGGCTATTGAATACGGTGATGTCAGGATCGGTTGAAGTAACGTCGGATCCAAAGTTCAATCGGATCAGTCCATTATTCGCATCACCTACAAACGCGATCCACTCACCGGATACTTCTCTGATACTGAGCGCAATTGGACTCGATAAATTATTACTAAAATTCCCCAAATCCACCACCGTGGGAGCCATTGTGTAATCCGTGCCATGATCTAATCGTAACAAAGTACCCGCATTGGTGTTAGCTACGAAAGAATAATAATTATCTCCGGACAACACAGTCTCCAGGCCAAAGGGCGTATTTACCCCTGAAACACTACCCAGGTCAGTGGCCGTTGGCGTGGCACTTAACCCTCCTTCACAAAAATCCCAGGCATATGTGTCTACTGAGGAGCTGTTATTGGTCAATACCACTTGTTCTTCAATGCAGACACTGGAAGTGGCTGTAAATGAAGCATCAGGACATTGCGCCCCAGCGAACAAACTGAATAACGTACCAACACCGCAAAATAAGAGCTTTCTCATTTATATAAATATAAGGAGAAAAAATTGACTTATTTGGATTTTTTATTTCCTCCCTTTAATCCAATTCATGAATGGTTCTACCGTCTTCCTAACGTGTATTTTGAAACTCACTAAAGGTGTAATGATCAGATAACAATCTCCATACAGATTTAACCAACTGATCTTCTTATCATATTTTTTATACCTCAGTGACTGGGTTTCCATATTTGTATGCTGTTCAACCCGAAATAGTCGTTTGAAATACGGAAGGTAAATGTATTTGAAGATCAGTTTGTCTCCATAGCCTTTTTCGTCCAACAGCAGAATTCCAAAGATATTTCGTCTCAGACGTTCGACTTTATGAAAGTGAAAAAACACAAGGGGCTTGCCATCTACTGTGATTTTGCCTTCTTCCATGTCAATTTCATGACGTCCCACATTGTAATATGCCACATTGAATCCCGGATGATCACAGATTTTTACATGGTAATCTTTGTCAGGCCAGTAGTCTAGGTATTTCTGATCGGCAAACCGATCACCTTCAAATCGATCATAACACCAGGCGATACAGTCTCTTCTCCAATCAGCCAGGCAAAGCTTACCCCACTGGTCCTTACGCCAGGCAACTAACCCTACATTATACTTCCCATATTTTTCGAGGTGTTGGTTCTGTTGAGAAAACCGATGAGGAATGATCATCACGGAACTCTCTTCCATTTCATCAGCGATCAAATCTACTTTTTCGTAGAAATATAAATCCGCATCCACGTAAAACAATGCCTCCAACTCGTCTATTGTCGACATGAGATAATGACACCAACAGGAAGTGATCGTAAAGTAATATTCAATCCTGGATCGATCGGATTTCACTGCCAACAATTCAGGATCAGCGGACTCTAATTCGGAAAGTGGAATGGCCGTAATTGATAGCTTGCATGAATATTGCTGAAAAAAAGCATGCGTTTCTTCATCCAAACACAGAATATACAATTGACAGGATTGAGCCGAAGGTAACAACGACTCGATCAGCATCAGACCATGAGGTAAATAGTTTTTATCGAAATATGTCGCAAATACATTCACGAAAAGCGATTAACCGTTTCTATCACCTGATCAACCATACTATCCGTCATTTCGGGAAACATGGGTAGACTTAAAACCTCAGTTGCTGCCCGTTCAGTCTCTGTCATGGGACCAATGGTCATGCTGTCTGCGTAGGCATTTTGTTGATGAATAGGAACAGGATAATGTATCAAAGTTCCCACCTGTTCATTTCTTAAAAATTGTTGCAACTCGTCTCTCCTTTTCGAACGAACCACGAATTGATGAAAAACATGCCCTTCGAGGTTTCTGACCCAGGGCATTTCAATATAGGGATTGCTTATTTCCTTTAGGTATCTTCTCGCAATATTTTGCCGATGGGCATTATTCTGCGCCAGTTTCTCAAGTTTTACGCTTAATACACCGGCTTGCAGGTCGTCTAATCTGGAATTGAATCCATGTAGATCACTGACATATCGTTCCTTCCATCCATACTGCCTCAAGGCCCTGGCCTTTTCCATATGTTCAGGTTGTTGGAAGATCACTCCTCCCGCATCTCCAATAGCCCCCAGGTTTTTGGTTGGATAGAAACTAAACGTTGCGGCAGCTCCAAACGAACCTACCGTCTTCCCTTCAAACTGAGCCCCATGTGCTTGCGCACAATCTTCAATCAGTATCATTTCATACTGATCGCAAAGTGCCCTTGCCCGGGCAACGTCCGTCGATTGACCATATAAATGCACCAGCACCATTGCCTTCACCGATGGACGGTCGTCTCGCTGAAGCCAGTCTTCAACCCGATCCAGATCCAAATTGTAATCCTGAGATGAAATGTCTGCTAATACAGGGATAGCTCCTTCTGCACGGATGGCGGCAACGGTCGCTACGGCGGTATGAGCAACGGTCAGTACATGATCACCTTCACTGATGCCCAAAGTTCTGAGTGCCACTGAAATTGCATCGGTGCCATTGGCGACACCCAGGCAATACCCAAATCCCAGAAAATCAGTGAATTTGTTTTCAAATTGCTCCACTTGTTTGCCCAGAATATACCAACCCGAAGCCAACACTTCTTTCACTACCTGATCGATCTCCTCCTTCTGTTCGGCGTAACCTGCTCCAGGATTGCACTGCGGAATGCTTTGCTTACTCATAATGTTGCAGGTAATTCTTGTAGTATTCAAATGTCTTTTCCATCCCCTCTTTAAAACTGGTTTTGGGTACCCAATCCATCTCCGACTTAAATCGCTCGTAATCTGAATAGTAATCTCCTATGTCTATTTTCTTTCTTTCTTCAGGATATTGGATCACCTCAAAACTTCCCATTTGAGCTACTGCGATCATTTGTTCGGCAGACTCCCGAAGGTTTAAGGTCTCATGATGACCCAGGTTATATACGGTATGCTGACGATTTTCTTTGGCAACGGCCAACAACATGGCTTCAGTGACGTCATCAATGAAATTATAGTCCCTGATCTGCTCTCCTCCCCAAACTTCAAAGGATTGGTTTTCGATAATCTTCTTGATCCAGATACCGAGAAAAGTCTGCCGCGCATCCTTTACACGCATCCTCGGACCATAAGTATTGGTCAACCTTAAAGAAACCGTATCCAGACCATATACTTTGGAATAAAGGGCATGATAATGCTCAGCTGCCACTTTATTGATCCCATTAACATCTACAGGATCTAACAAGTGCTGTTCATCTACCGGCAGATATTGCGGTTTACCATAAATCTGACGGGTACTGGCAAAAAGTACTTTTACCGAAGGATTCACTTTTCGGCAGGTCTCCAGAATGCTTAATTGAGATCTGCAGTTGATGTCCATATCAGTGTACGGATCAGTCATAGAATCCATATGACTGGTCTGCCCAGCGAGATTAAAGATGAAATCCTTGTCCTTAATGAGATAGGTCAGGCTATGGATATCCCGAACATCACTGATGTTGACCTGCAGCTGATTTTTAATCGGTTCCACATTGAATAAGTTACCTCCAAATTCAGGGATCAAACTATCCACCAGAGTCACTTTTGCGCCTAATTTCACCAGGCGGGCTGCCAGGTTTGAGCCAATAAAACCCAGACCACCAGTGATCAATATGCTCGAATTCCTGAAAACTTCCATCTGCTACCAGTTATTAAGAATAGCTTGAAGTTTTCGTTTGACCCGAAACTTTAAACTGTATTTTGGATACATATTACTTTTAGATGCTGCAATCAGCTTGTCAAAGATGGAGTCTCCAAATTTTTGTTGACCTTCTTTTGCCTTCTCATAAGCGAATCCATGCTGCCCCAGAATGGTCGAAAATACCCATCCCAACAAAAAGCTACGCATGTCCGCCTCAACAAGATTATTAACGAAAGTGGCTTCAGCCCAGCCCGGTGAATGATCCAATGTCCAGTTCTGAGGAATTTCATTAATGGTTTCCTTACTGATGCGCTTTGGGCCAAATACTTTGAGGCCACTCATCCAAAAGGGTTTATCATTCATGTAGGCGAGAATGCTATAAAGCTTGTCTTCACCTTTATAGGCATCCATGATACCCGGCTCGAAATCTGCTACTAAAATGTTCTGAATAATATCGTCATTCAGGCTTTTGAACAACCTCAGGTCAATGCCTTGAGAATCGGTTTTCACCCAATCCACATAATCCAGATCGAGTTCATTGATTACGTTTTGGACATTTCTGGATCGGGCAGTGATTTTCTCCTTCACATCAAACATTTCCCCAAAGTCCCACTTTTTCATTTCAGCATTGTCCGGCATTAACGTACTGGAACAATAAGGAGAAGCTGTCAGATAAAAGTCCTGCGCCTCTATATCTTCTACTCCGGCCAGGCATGGGAAACGATACAATTTCAAAAATCCTTCATCATCTTTTTCTTCAAAAGAAAATTCGCGATCGTCCGCATCAAAAGCAATACATTTCGCATAAGCAGCAAACGGCTCCCATATCGGATGAATACCATAGGAAGCACCGATATCTATGATGACGGGAGGTTTTTCCTTTAACTCCGGACGTGAAAAAATTTCTTGGAATAAATCCTTATTGTCTATCATTTCTTTTTCAGAAAAAAACCTTTGTAATAACCCACATGCTCACCTAAGGGGATGGTATATCCCGGATAAGGTTCGAAAGTGCTGATCATTTCATACTTCTGCTCTACAAATGTCAGAAGTTTTGATTCATTAAAAAACCACGCCGGGTACCTGCCTTTGTAAATCGTTTCCGGTACGGTTTGGACTGTGAGCAAATCCGTATGGCAAGTACAAAAAGGGTTGCGATCAATAATCAGGTATGGAATATCAAAAGTCAGGAATGACTCCATCATATTATATGGACTTTCCAGATACGGCAAGACCGAAGATAGTAATAACACATTCACTTCTCCCGTCTTCATTACCTCTTCGAGCGACTCAAAGAACTGTACCGGTGGTTTTGTATTTTTTTTGCCAAAATTCACAAATTGGGGCTGATCCACAACGTACCAATCAACCTCCAATGCATCCATGAATCGCTTATTCTGATAGTAAGAACTGGCGAAACTTCCTCCGAAATCCAGGATTTTGAGTTTCTTCAGATCTGCCGCTGCATGAGACAATGCCGCAATCAAGGGATAATTGTAGTCAGGTTGATGAAAAAGAACAGAATCTCGTTCAAACAGCGCTTCGCCTTTCAATACTTGCAAATAAGCCTCTTTGGATTTCTGAAAAATATTATCTGAAGCATAACCTTCACTATCACTCACGGCATCTGACCAACTACCATAATCTCCCTGCCAGAAATTGCTGTGCTGCTTGGTCGGCCTCCCTAATATCCTGCCTTTTATTTTGGAAAGTATTCTTCTGATCATGAAAGACCGATTAACGGTAGTAAAAATACTTCAATGCCTGCTTTGGGTGTCGAATTAAATACTGCTGAAAGGCCGGTTTAGTCTGAATACCGGCTGAGGCCATGGCCTCTATTTTCATTCGGGTAGTCGTTCCAGGGTTTTCGTCTATCAGGTCATGGAAATTCAATAGATACTTTTCTGATGGAAATTTTGTTTCAAGTTCCGATAGCTGTTCCAGGCTCTTTGAAAGATCGTAACCCATTTTCATGAACAAGTCTTCACCCAGGGTCAGTAAATATGCTTGCGCCAATTCAAGCTCAAACCGACTATTCACAATATTTTTCCATGAATCTACATAGGTTGAAACAGGCTTATTATGCTTACGCACGCTTTTTGGGTCGAAAAGCTTTCCTTTCATGGCCTGATCGTCATACCCCAGAACACTTTCCTCAAATTCCAGCCCCAGATGGTCCATCAGCCGCTCCTGCGTTAATTGGGGTTCAAATATGAGGTCTTCATAACGAACCATTATACCCCTGCTTCCTACGGCTTCCTTTGCATTGACCATATTTTCAAAGCCTTCCAAAAGATCCGTCTTCACACTTTTGCTCCCTAGCGCGCGATAATTTCGCTTTATAATGGTCTCGCAGAATGAAAAGAAAATAGAAACTGGCTCACGAACCAGAAATATAAATTTTGCCTGAGGAAAAAGATCAGCCAATTCGTCAATGATCAGATAATTCCGGCTTGTCTTGTCCAAAAAGTAAGGCTTGCCTGTTTTGGTACATTCTGCGTTATACAACTGACTAGCGATATGACGTACCTGATCACTGAATAGTTGATCTCCATTGTCTTGTTGCGACAGGTAATCATTCAGGGCAATTGCCGCTGTTTTCGCATCATAAGCAGCATCGGTATTAAGCTTTTCATTTCGCAGGTTAAGCATCGGCAAAATGAACCAGGGCTCCCCCGAAGAACAAATTCGGGAATGGCTGGCCAACATTTGCTGAAGTAGCGTAGACCCACTTCTGGGTAAGGAAATGATAAAAAAAACGTTCTCAAATGTCATATACCCAGTACTTGCTTTAGTTTCCTTTTCATTTTACCGATCAATGACACTTTTGGAAGCGGTGGCAAAAAAACATGTTCGGCAAGGTACTGATCTGCCTCTTCATTCCGCTCAATTTTTTCCGGATGAACCAGTACTTGTTCCATTGAAAAGCTTTGTCTGCCTGCGCGCCAACTATCCCCTTTGGTATGGGTCGCGTCTTCTCCAAAGCCCACATTGGTTATCAGATTCACATTGGGTATGATGCAATACCCCTGATGACGAAACACTGTATACTTCCATTGATAGTCCCAGGTATCGACTTGTCGCGACCGACGAAAAGAATCCGCGTGATATGCCTTTTCGCGATCACTTAATGCGATCTTTCCAAGCTTCCCTGTGGCCAGAAAATCTTCCAAACCACTCAAATTAAAATCATATTGTTGCCATCGGTCACGCCAGGTGGCCCAACCCCAGATACCCGGATAATTGGAGAAATAGTAAGAAGCAGTACCTCTTTTTATTCCGTTTTGCCAATTCACGCCAGTAATTGAATAGACTTCCTTGTGAGGCTGATACTTCGCCAACAAGGATTCGCAGAAATGATAAAATGAATCATCGGGTATGATATCATCTTCAAGAATAATTCCCTCCTCTTCATGATCAAAAAACCAGCTAATCGCGCTGCTTACACCCAGGCCACATCCCAGGTTATCCGCCTCGAATTTTTGATGCACTTCACAAGGCCAGTCAATATGCTCCAAAACCCAACTTCGAACCTTTTCACAATTCAAATGATCCTCTGGTGACCTGGGGCCATCTGCTCCGATAAACAACCTGGATGGCTGGGCCTTCCTAAGCGTCTCAAAGGATTTTTTTACCGGCGCCAAGCGATTATAAATGAGGTACAAAACCGGGGTTTCTAGCATGATACACTTCTCAGTTAAGAGGGCATTAATCTCTCCACTTTACTTCACGAATATAGAAAGTGCTGCAACGTTTAAAAGAATGGGGGTTGAACCATTTCTTCAGGAACTTTTAATTCTTTGGATATTGCCAATATGTTTTGAAACTGAAGAATCTCATTCATGGTATTGTAAGGGCCCAGATCAATCAATTTCTTATCCATCCTGTAAAACTGATATCCTTCCAGCAAATCGTAGAAATCTTTAAGAAAGCTCCTTGAGATAATGTTCATTTCATTGAATTCAAACTGAATCATTTTGATTCGATGTTCACTTAGCAACCTTTTTGCTCCAGTCAATACCCGAACCTCCGCCCCTTCTGTATCAATCTTTAAAAAGTCGATGAAATCGATATTACGTTCTGCACAGAATTTGTCTAAAGTGGTCATATCCACTTCGATCTTTTTCAGGCTCTCACTGCCATGGATGTCAAGGATAACCTCTTCGAAAATCGTGGCATGTCCACTTGTTTCATGATTTTCATAGGTATTTAATTCCACTACCCCATCCGAATCTCCGAATGCCAGATTTACCGTAGTTACATCCTCTAATCTCCCAACATTTTCAACTAACTTTTTATAGGTTAAGGGATTAGGCTCAAAACTATAAACCTGGACATGGGGCACACTCTTTTTCATCTGTTCCGTGTAGTCTCCAATATTGGCTCCTACGTCGAAAACTACTGTTTCTTTTGAGCTCAGAAAAAACGGTGCAATTTTTTCCAGTAGAATGAATTCATTATTCTCATACGGAAGGATACCCAGGCGATTGTACGCATACCTCAAAGGATTCTCTTTCAAGGACAAGAAAAGTTGTTCAATGACAACAATTGCCGCTCTCCTTGGTATGAGCTTTAATGCTCCTCTTAAAATGGCCAGAAAAATATGCTTCAACTTAATTTACAAAAGTGTTCAACCAAAACTACGGATCCTTCCCACCCTCGAGGAGAACTTTTCCCTGTAGTGAAAAAATTACCTTGTTCAACCCGAAGTTCAAACGCATTTTGAATAAGGTCCTGAATCCCTCCTGAAGATTCCAGATACAAGGTCAAATTATATTGACCAATGTCCAGAGGAAGGTTGGCTATACTGAAATCAAACCTACCATCCTTTGAAATGTCTAATTCATGCTCAATTGAGTTTTCAGACGACATCAGGAAAAGCGTCTTGCCTTTATTTGAAACCGCAATACTTGCTCTACAATGTCTTTGGGGTTTCTGCACATGAAAGTACAATCTGATTGTGAATGGTTTACCAGAAGTGCCCGTTTCTGAAACTTGTCCACTAGCATCAAGAAATTCGATCTTGGTGAACTGCACTTCTCCATTGCCGCTGCGCTGATCGATGAGGGTCAGGTCATTGCTATCAGATACAGCATTCTGATGAAGATAGCTTTCGATTACTTCGTTCGTTGTGCCATTCCCAGTTACTCTTCCCGATTGAATCAGCAAGGCTTTCGAACAGAGTTGTTGCACGGCACTCATGTTATGACTTACAAAAATGACCGTCCGCCCCTGTTTAGCAACTTCATCCATTTTCCCGAGGCACTTTTTCTGGAATTCTGCGTCCCCTACTGCCAGCACTTCATCTATGATCAAAATTTCGGGTTCTAAATGGGCCGCTACTGAAAAAGCTAACCTGACATACATCCCGGAAGAGTAGTGTTTCACAGGAGTATCCAAAAACTTTGATACCCCACTAAAAGCCACAATCTCTTCAAATTTGGATTTGATCTCCTGTCTGCTCATTCCCAGGATCGTTCCATTGAGAAAAATATTTTCGCGTCCGGATAATTCCGGGTGAAAACCTGTTCCAACCTCAAGCAGCGAAGATACCCTGCCGTTCATCTCGAAACGACCTTCAGTAGGATGTGTGATCCTGGACAACACTTTTAGCAACGTGCTTTTCCCCGCACCATTTTTGCCAACGATACCCACGGCCTCTCCTTTTTTGATATCGAAAGAAACATCCTTCAAGGCCCAAAAATCCCCCTGGTTTTGCTTGGGGTTTTTATGAAGGAGATGTTTAATGCGATCGCTTATAGAAGCAGTATGTTGACGACCGATCTGATACCTTTTCCCCAGATTTTCTACCCTTATTGCACTCTCACTCATAAGCATCAAACGATATCAGCCATAACTTCCTCCACTCGCTTGAAGTAAAAGAGACCTGAAATGAACAGCACTATCACAACTGAGAAAGACAAATACGAAAAGGCATTTATCTCTCCGATACCCAAAATAGACAACCGGTAGCCCTCGACAACACCAGCCATGGGATTTAAGTAATAAAGAGAAGTGATCCAGGTCGGCAAATTATTGGTCACTAAAGAGGACGGATAAGCAATTGGGGTAGCATATAAGCCGAATTGTACTGCAAAGGGTATGATGTGTTGAAAATCCCTGTACCTCACGGTTAATGCGCTCAGCCAAATCCCTATACCCAATGCCGATATCAGATTCAAAACGATAAAACAAGGTAACCAGATCAGGTTGGCGGATACTGGCTGCTGATAATAGAGCATAATCAATACCAGAAACAAAAAGGCGATCGCGTAATCGATAAGTCCTACCAAAGATTTGGACAATGGAATCACAAGCCTTGGAAAATAAATCTTCTTGATCATTCCCTGTGCGCCGATGATAGAGTTTCCAGACTGACTCATGACAAATGAGAAATATGCCCAGGCGGACATACCTGCGATGGCAAAAACCGGATAGGGAATATCGCCCGTGTCTACTTTTGCAGCTCTACCAAATACAATGGTAAAGATCAACAGGGTCAACGCAGGTTGCACAAAAGCCCAAACAAAACCCAGGTACGTTTGAGCGTATCTCACACGAAAATCCCGGTAAGCAAGGATCAGAAATAAATCTCTGTACCTCTTTAATTCCTCTAACCCCAGGTTCAGCTTCCTTTGGTTGGCATCTACTACTGTTTTCACTGGCGCAAATTTGTTAAACATCCTTAGACCTGACCAATAATTTTCGATAATTGAAACTTTTATTACTACAGGTAGTTGCATTGACCCTGAATGCGCCGGATACCCTCGACACTGAAATCCAATAACTATTATTTTCCATGAGGTAATGACCAGATCAAATCTTCAACGCTATAACTTCGCACCACGTGAACACCACCTCTGCCCAGTACTTGTATGAAACAGTATGATTTCCTAATCGTAGGATCAGGCCTTTTCGGAAGCGTATTCGCTCATGAAGCAACCAAAAAAGGGAAAAAATGCCTGGTGGTCGATCGCCGGGCACACCTCGGAGGGAATGTTTATTGTGAAGATGTGGAAGGCATCAATGTTCACAAATATGGTGCGCATATCTTCCACACCAATGACAAGTACGTTTGGGACTATGTGAATTCCTTTGTTGAATTCAACCGGTACACCAATTCACCTTTGGCACGATACAAAGAGGAATTATACAATCTTCCTTTCAACATGAATACCTTCCGTCAAATGTGGGGGGTCATAACACCTGCCGAAGCGAGGCAAAAAATAGAGGAGCAGGTACACGCCAGTGGTATCACCCGTCCGAAAAACCTGGAAGAACAAGCTATCAGCCTGGTTGGAACGGACATTTACGAGAAGCTGATCAAAGGGTACACTGAAAAACAATGGGGAAGAAGTGCCAAAGACCTGCCGGCCTTTATCATCAAAAGACTCCCATTAAGATTCACTTACAACAACAATTACTTCAACGACAAATATCAGGGCATACCCATTGGCGGATACAACCTGCTGATCAATGGTCTCCTTAAGAATATTGAAGTACGACTAAACATCGATTACTTCCGGGAAAAAGCGGAACTCGATGCCCTGGCAAACCAAGTAGTCTATTGTGGAAAGATTGATGAATTCTTCGACTACAAATATGGCAAGCTGGCATACAGGAGTTTGCGTTTTGAACAGGAGCGACTGGAAACAGACAATTATCAGGGTAATGCAGTGGTCAATTATACAGAACGTGAAGTGCCTTACACTCGCATCCTGGAACACAAACACTTTGAGTTTGGGAAACAAAAACACACGGTGATCTCACGTGAATACCCGGAAGAATGGTCACATGGCAAGGAGCCATACTATCCGGTGAACGATGAAGAAAATAACAAACGGTATCGGCAGTATGCCGCTGAGGCGGCCAAAGAAGAAAAGGTAATTTTTGGCGGAAGATTGGCGGAATATAAATATTACGACATGCATCAGGTAGTGGCTTCCAGCCTTAAAAAAGCAAAAGAGGTACTATGATCACCATACACCGCGACACCACCATCTACATCATTTCCTCCAATTCCTATTTTACCGGCGGCACGCTGCTGCTTCATCAATTAGGAGTCTGGCTTAAAACACACGGATTTACGATTCAGATGCTCTATCCACAATCAGGAGATAAATCCGTGCATCCTGAGTTTGCCAAATTTAACCTGACACACACCTATGAAATCAAGGATTCGGAGAGAGATCTTCTGATCGTACCTGAATCCGATCCTTTTGAATTGAAGAAATACAAAAGGATCAGAAAAGCATTGTGGTGGCTGAGTGTCGACAATTACTTTCGATCGTTTAACAACGCCTCCGCGAAAAGGCAGGTATTCAACAAACTCATGGGATACCATAGCCTTTACAGAAAAGCCAATTTCCATTTATGTCAATCCCAATATGCCATGGATTTTTTGGCGTCAAAAGGCATTAAGGGCGCTATGCTTTCGGATTTTCTTCACGACAAGTTCCTCAGCGAAGACATTACTTTTCCTGAAAAGCAGAATATCGTCCTTTACAATCCAAAAAAGGGTCAGGCGTTTACACAAAAACTGATCGACGCTGCTCCAAACATCGAATGGAAACCATTGATCAATATGACTCCTGAAGAGGTTTTTGAGACCTTATTGAGAAGCAAAGTGTACATCGATTTTGGATTTCATCCGGGGAAAGATCGCTTCCCGCGAGAAGCTGCAATATGCGGTTGTAGTATAATCACCGGAAAAAAAGGCGCCGCAGCCAACGAAATGGATGTTCCTATAGCTCCATCCTACAAATTTGAGGAAGGAGAGATACAACCAATTCTGGACAAGATTCACTACATTTTTGACAATTTTGACAGCTGCCAGAAAGAACTGGAAGGATATAGAAATAAAATAAAGGGAGAGAAAGGTGTTTTTGATGAGCAGGCTGCCCAAATTTTTTCATCAAAAACAAACTAAGATTTCAGCCAGAAATTCAAGGATTTAATCATCTTTATCCTTTCTAAGGAGTGTAACACTCTTATTTCTTAGACAAATCGGTATTGAGCGTTTACTGAAGCTAAAAGGTCAAATGCAATTGACCCAATAGTTATTGAGGAAACCAGCAACAGACTGGATAATCAACAAAATCTAAAGTAAGTACAATCTCAAGGGTTTAACTATGAAATATCTGCTCAAGCTTCTTATTCCTCCCATCTTTCCGATGTTATGGAACAAACTCTCCCCGAAAAAAGAAGACAACAAACGCATCCTACTCTCCGAGTCTGTTAGTCACGTTGACCATTTAGTGGAGGAATTCCAAAAACTGGAAGACTCTCAACTTTCAGACGCCAAGTTCATGGAAGACTTCATCATCCACAAAGTAGGACTTAACAATGAGTTACTCTCAGAGCAACCCAAAGAGTTAAATGAATTCTACGGAAAAGGACTTTATGTCTGGCAAAATCCAATGCAATTTTCAAAGTTTCTGGTGTGGCTTTTCCATAACGGTAGAAACTATAAATCTTACATTGAGATCGGTTGCCGCTGGGGAGGCACTTTTATTGTAATCTGTGAATTATTGAGAAAGATCAATCCTGATTTTGAGTTAGCTGTCGCCGTGGATCTGATAGATCAATCGCCACTCATCACTCGTTATCAGCTGTTGATTAATGATAAGACCAATTTCAAAGTTGACTACTTTCAAGGTTCTTCAACCTCTCCGGCGTTTAAAGATTTCTTTAATGAGTTGAAACCGGAAATTGCATTTATAGATGGGGATCACAGCTTAAAAGGTGCCCTGACTGACCATTTACTGGTAAGAAATCATGCGAAAGTCATAATTCATCACGATGTATACTCTGATTCCTGCGCAGATACGACGATGTTATGGCAATCTTTGAAGGAGCTCGAGTCGACCAAAGAAAACGTAGAGTTTATTGAGCAATATGATTCGGTAGAAGGGAAATATCTGGGGATTGGCGTTTTATATAATTCACCAACGAAATAAAACTCCTCAATCACTTCCTTCCAATATTCCGGAAAGCGTCATCAGTACTTTACTTTTATCTCTGTATTCCAACCCCACTTTACGGCACCTTACCCTCCTCTGGTCGGAATTTTCCAGTAACAACTCCTGAATTCGATCATAATTCGCATTGAGTTCCTCCTTAGTATAAGCGTTCAGGGTGACACCTATGTTATATTTTTCCGCATAATCATCATCTTCAGAAACGCCTCTGCACACCAGATAAGGGAGTCCGCAATACAGATAATCAGCGGTCTTCAAAGGAGATCGGTATTTCTGAGCAGGGGTCGGCGGAATAGCCACCATTCCCAGATCCGCTGCGGATAAATAGCGCGGAACCTCCCGGTGAGGGACAGCCCCCAACAAGGTATATTGCGTGCGGTCAATACCCAACTCATGAAACCAACCCATGAGCTTTTCATGATCATAGCCTGTAATGATCAGAAAGTGCGCCTGAGCATTTTTTTCAGCCAGGGCTGAACAAACATCAATGAGTTCTTTTTCATAGTAGAGCTCACCCAACTTACCGATGTACAGGAAAACATCTTTACCCTCCAATTCAAGTGATTTACGAATTTCCTGTCGAGCTTCGGAATCGAATTTCATAAAATCGGGATCCACGGCATTGGGCGTTCGAAACATCGTTGACTTTACACCTCTATTTTTCAGGGTGTCGATCATATGTTGAGTGCCCGTCATAATGTAGTCTGTCCTCCCAGTAGCAAACGCTTCCAGCTGATGAAGTACCTGAAACTTCAAACTGGATTTGGACCATCGACCGAGCTCTAATAAAAAGAGGCTGTGCGGCTCATATTGGATAATGATGCTCTTGAATTTGAATAAGCTTGACAATAATCCGGAAAACGCCGCCGCTACATTGCCAAAAGACAGGATAAAAGATGGATTGTGATGTTTCTTGATTCGACGAGTTAATCGAATAGCATCGATCAAATTCCGAAATTTATTTAGTAATAAAACGGGGCCATAGGCATAGCTCAACGGGTACCAGTATATCCCTTTCTTGTGGAGCTCGTTTTTTATCTTTTCCATTTCCGAACCCTCAATCCGGTAGTCTTCCTGCTCATAAGTAATGAGGTGAAATTCTGCCTGACGCTCTTCCGCCAATTCTTCTAAATACTGAAAAACAAGGTTCTGAAAAAGCGGATCTCTGAAGCTATTGTATACAAACACCAGTGTGGATTCCAGTCTCATTAGATGCGGGTCGTTAAAGCCTTTAGAAGGTTAAATTTCCTTAGATAAGATCGCGTAAGAATGCGATTAACTTTTTCACGATAAGCCTCCAGCCAGTTTTCAGGAATATTTTTCTGTGCAATTAGATATTGGTATACCTCATGATATCCATTGGCTAATCCGTCAAGATTACTCATGGCCGACTGTTCGTGTACCCGGTAGTTCAGGATTACTTCAGAGGTATACCCATATTGCCTGCCGGGTTCGGCAAGTCCCAGATAAAACAACAAGTCTTCGACATGGGTCAACCCTTCTTTGAATTGATATTGAACATCAGGTAGGCGTTTGATCATCCACGAGGGGCCAAAAAATGATTTGCCTGTCAATCTAATCAGATCTTCCAGAGGTGCTCCTTGAAAGGCAGGTGTCCAAACTTCCTTTAAATCGTTCAATTCGGCATCTTTTTTATGAACCACACCATCCACAAAATGGATCTGATCATTTTCTTCAAATACCTTTAGTCTTGCCTGTATGGAATTTGGAGGGAGTTCGTCATCTACATCGAGAAAACAGAAAAAGTCTCCTTTCATCTCCGCGAGTCCCAGGTTTCGGCTGGCACTTACTCCGCTGTTTTCTTTTTTGAAATACCGAACCCTGGGATCTGAAAAAGCTGTGGCAATTTCCTCACTATTGTCTGTGCTTCCGTCATTGATCAGGATCAACTCCCAATTTGAGTACGTCTGATCATAAACCGAACCGATGGATCTTTTCAGGTAGGGCGCACCATTCAAAAACGGTGTAATGACCGATACAAGCGGAGTATTCAAAACCCTGACTTTAATAATTTCCGGCAAACCTGTAGCCGCATCCTGATCTCATGATCAAATGGAGCGAGTATACTCAATCGTAGCAGCCTGACGGCAAAAAACAAAACCCTATACGGCAGTGTATAGAATTTCCTCAAGTAAGTGCGCTCTCCAAGCATCTGATTGTACTTACGAGAAAAATAAAAATCCTCTTCAACCGCCTTAGACGATAGTCCTATAAAATGAGTAACAGCAGGTTTAGGGTTATACCAAAATTTCACACCTGTTCTTCTGAATTCCCGGAACCAGATGCTCTCCTCACCATATAAAAACATGCCGTCATAAAGCTTCTTCCCGGGCAATTCTGCAAGCAGTTTACGATCAAAAAGTAAGAGTGTCGCTACCAAATAGCCGTTATCAAAGTACCGTTCAATATCGTCATGAAAATCGATTGGAAGGCTCTTTCGAATTACTGAAAACTTATGCATTCGCAGCAAATAAATGAGTTCCAGTTTCAATGATGGAAATGGTACATAAGTTAACTGCCCACCCCCTTGCTCATTCAGGAGTTTCGGACTCATAACATGTTTGCCCGATCTACCCTGGTAATCTACTAACATTTGATCCAGGCAGTCGTCATGAAACAGGGTATCGCTATTGAGCAGTACCAGGTATTGGCCTTTGCTTTGAGCAATACCCAGGTTGAGTCCTTTGGCAAATCCCATGTTCTCCTCACTTTCAATGAGTACAATGTCATCCTGATCATTAAACGCTTCCCGCAAAACCTGAACATCTTTCGAGGCATTATCCACCACCACTATTTCGTAGGTGAATTTGTGGTGATATTTCCGGATAGACTCAATACATGCCAAAGTCACGGAAGCCGTATTGTAATTCACGATTATGATCGAAAGGTCCATCTACCCCAATAATGCGTTAATACGTTTGAGCTGCTGATCATAGGTATGCTTCATCGCAAAATGGCTTCTCTTGATGGCCATTTCCTCCGAAGACAGATCTGATAATCTTTCTATCGTTTCATTAAAAACCTTTGACCAATCATCATTTGCTTTACTCATTTGGATCAAATCACGCTGCCCTTCAAATTCTTCCGTAAAAGTGGCAACAATTGGCTTTCCGGAAGCGAGATACTCCATCATCTTGTGTGGGTTGGCCTGATCCTGATGCCGATTTTCCTGATAGGCAACCATTAACACATGCGCCTCCGCCATATAAGAGGCTATCAATTCACTGGAAATCGCGTCCAGGAAATGAGCATTGGGCATCTGAAATAGCTTTTCTTTCCAGACATGCATTTCATTCAGATTGGGGTCCAGCTGCTTTAGGTTAGAACCAATAAAAACAAAATCCACCTTTGTATTGACTTGTGCCGCATCGTACATGACTTTCCAATCCAGGTAGGCCATGGCCAGATTACCGAGATAAAGGGACTTAACTTCATTTTTACCTGGCAGATCGACCTTCTGTATCATTGTTTGAGGTGCGAGGCCATGATGGACAAAATGGGTGTTTTTGTTGAATTTCTCTAATTCAGCTTTGATATATCGTGTGGTACAAAAGCAAACATCAGCAGTAGCCGCGGCTTTATCCCGCTGAAAGTCTTGATTAAGATCTACGATATGAGAAATCTTAAGAACCTGACTCGGCAAAGCATCAAAGTCAAAAAAGACCGAATTATCAAAAGACCAAACCACCTGAAAACTGACTTTAGCCAGCTTTTGAAGTTGATGAAAAGTTCGCCTGAAAATGACTCGTTGCAGCCATCCGGGCATAAATCGTATACCTTTCGGGAAACCTCTGTAGTCAATGACGTTTAGGTTTTCCTGCGCTGTTTCCCTGATCTGCTGCTTGGTGGAAGGCGGGTTCAAAAAAAAGACCCTGTTCCCCGATTTGGCCAAATGTTTGGCATAGTGATGCTTTGACACAAATATATGATCCCAGGATTCCGGAGAAATGAGCAGAATACATTGATCAACTAACTCCATTACTCACTGATTGCAACACTTCAATATATTTCTTTCCCACAGCCATACTTGAAAAGTCAGGCAGGTTGGTCATGGGTGGTGCTTGATCAACACAATCTTTCATGGCCTGATAAAAATCTTCAACTGTATTAGAATTGACTAAAAAGCCATTCTTATCATTCACAAATTCCGGAATCCCTCCTACGGCACTCGCAATCACCGGGCATTGGCATGCCAGGGCTTCGGCACAAACCACACTGAAAGTTTCATAGTCACTCGGATGGATCAGAGCTAATGCCTCTCTCATGTATTCACTGACTTCTTCGGCATGCTTAGGACCGATCCACTCAATATGATCATGATCTTTATATTGTTCCTGTAAAGCGGGTAATTGCGGACCATAACCTGCAATAATCAGCTTTAACTGCGGATGTTCGGCACGCAATCGGTCAAATGCTTCAATGGCCAGTTCGGGCCTTTTGGGATCTTTCCACTGGCTGACCATGAAAAAATAATCCTTTGTTTTCGTTTGATCCGCGGGATAGAAACAACGATCGTCTACAATGTTGGGGACAACATGATTAGCAAACGCTGCTGCGGAAAAACGCTGGATATCTTCTCCAAGCGATTTGGAAACGGTGATTACAGGAATATTGTGACTAAATATCCTACGGATAGGATCAAGCTTACTGCTGCCCGGCAAATTGAACTCATAGTGGTAAGCACTCCAGTGTTCGGAAATCACCACAGGGCATTTGATCCAGCGCTTTAATCGGTGAAAATAAGTCAGCAACGGATAAGCAATGTGCACATTCATCAGATCCCATTGGTGTTTCTTCTCCCGAAATACCAGGATATAGGCTAACAAAAGAAAGTATAGGACCTCATTTATCTTCCAGATCTGCCAAGGCAAACGGAGTAAGTAATTCCGATGGTTGTGCGCTTCGCTGCTACTGGTAAATCGGAAAGGGCCTTTGGATATCTCTATGTGATACACAAATGACTCATGATCGGTACCCAGGGATTCAATATGCTTACGAACCCATAATGCCGTAAATGGATGTTCTTTGGAAGGATACCAGTTTGCGATGTGCAAAATTTTCATCTGGGAGCGGTGACGAATTTTCGAATGCAATACTGCAAAGTACCCCAATTTGACCAATTCAGTGGTGCCTTCCAGACAGCTTTCCATGAGATTCCCACAGCTGCTCGATACAATCGATAATAAATGAGAAAGGCCGCCTGTTCTCTCAGTATTTGCGTATCATCATGATATGCCCGCGACTGCAAAAATTTAAGCTTTCTTTCCGCCTGCTCAATGTTACCACTTTGCAGGTCGTCCTGACCAGTTTTCAGTCGTTGTTTATGGAAGTGCACTAACATGCGGTAGAGGCACTTTTTTCGTGGTGTGAGGGTTTTGGAAAGTGAATTTGGAAGGATGCGATAATGATACAGTTCTTCCGTGATATTCGTACATAGTCCTTTTTCCGTCAGTCTTATCGCCAGGTCGCAATCTTCATTATAGTCTTGAAAAAACGGCCGCAGGAACTCTCCGGACAAGGCTTCTTCAATCACCTTTTTCCGAATAATCATGCTTGGTCCATGAAACTGGCTCGTGACCAGGATCTTCTCCTGAATCACCTCAAAATCACTATTGGAATTGGAGGGTTCCGAGAAAACATCGTCATCAACAAAGGAGCGATAGGCACAACCAATCATGATCAATGAAGGATCCTGACTCAGCACAGCCATCTGTTTGGTAAAACGCGAAGAATCCGAATAATCATCAGCATCGTGAATGGTCACAAACTTACCTACTGATTTATGGTAAAGCTTGTTGATCGTCGCAATCTTACCTGCATTGACTTCATTGTGATGCAGCTTTACTCTTGGATCACTGGTATACTCTTCCAGTATTTTCCGAGTTCCATCTAAAGAGCCATCATCAGCCATCAATAGCTCAAAATCTCCAAATGTCTGATTTAAGATGCTATCGACAGCCTGTTTTAAATATTTTTCTCCGTTATAAGCCGCAAGTAGCACGGACAACTCAGGCATGGGAAGCAGGTCTTAGCAAGTTGAGTAACCAGGCGGGTATTCTCAGACGAGATCGATAACCTGAAATTCTGGAAGAAGACACGTTTTGTCTTTTGACTTCTTTTATGATTTTCTTCGCCAGAGCATAATCCTTCGCTATGTAATGATATTCCAGCAATGCTTCAACGAAGAGACGGATCATTTCTCCCGAAGAAAAGTTAATTTGAGGCTTGTAACTGGCTACTGGTTGCGGGTTATCGTTTTTAGGTAAAAAGGGTATCAACCAACCTGCCATTTGAGAGGACTTCAAAAATGCACCCCGCAAAACCCAGCGTTCTTTCGTAAACAAGTCCGCAAACCGGGTGGTCTTGGCATCCTCATGGATTCGAAAATATGCCAGAGGCGCTTCCAATTTCACTACTCGGTCCCATCCATGGTTCAACAGGTATCGCATCCAAATATCCCCATCCATCAGGTAATGCAATTGCTTATTGATGGGTAAGAGTTGCTTCAGCGTTTCTAACCGCCAAAAAGTGGAAGGTTGATAGATCACCCCTTCAAAAATGGTTTCCTCGAGAGATTCGTACAAAATAGTGCCCTGACGCTCCTCCTCATGCTTTGTTGAAAAATAGATTTCATGACCGCTGATTATATCTACCTTTTCATGGTAAACTTCAGCAATTTTTTGAAGCGCATTTGGAGCAAGTTTATCATCGCTATTGAGCCAATTGAAAAGGTCTCCGGTGGCCCTGGCCAATCCTTTATTAATGGCATCGCTCTGCCCTTGATCGGGTTCGGAAACCCAATATTTAAGGCGTGATTCATATTTCTTAATGATCTCAACAGTTTGATCAGTACTACCTCCATCACAGATGATATATTCCAGATTCGGATAGTTCTGGTCAAGAACGGACAGGATCGTCTCCTCGATGTATTGTCCCTGATTATAAGAGGGTGTTACAACCGTTATTTTCGGGTATTCCATACTCTTATTGTTGTCTTAATATCTGTTGTTGCAGGAAAAACTGCGCCTTCTTCAATTTCATGGCCTCAATGGGAACAATCAAAGCGATAAAGTAAAATGGGACCATCGGGATTTTATAACGCATTAAAGAGCCAAAGTTAAAAGTGCTCACTCCTACCGCAAAAGCAAAAAGCAGAGCAAACATCAATGAAAACATCAGGAACGGGTCTGAAAACAACACATTCCGGGTTCCCCGAACAGACAAAAAACGCACCAACATGAAACTAAAAAAAAGTGACTCCAAAGCCGCCAGCAACATCAGGGGATTTCGTACTTCCCATGGGAATGGCCTGAAAATACTGACGACAATACCTTGTGGGATCAGCCGGATCATACCTTGCCATGAACCATCGAGTACACCAAGGTCATAGCCGCCATCACCCTGAACCCTCGCACCCCAGCCATACCGGATATCATATGCCGTAATAGCTGCTCTTTCTGCAATAGCGTCCAATTGATACCTCTCGGAGGTCTGGGAAAGTTGTTGCGTGACCAAATAACCACCCAACATGAAGATGATCAGAAAAAAGGGAGCCACCAGTACCTTCAGCATTGTATTCTGAACGCCTTTGACACTTTTCAGGAATAACCAAACAGCAATCATGGGCAATATGCAAAGCAAAATATAGACCTTAATCGCAGAAATCAGTAATACCGATAATAAGAGAACGATGACGTTGAGTAGCCGTTTTTTCTTGGTCTCCACGATGGCATATACTGCATACGTCAACCAGCCCAGTGCACCAAGTGTAATGGTATCCTTCAGGATACCTGAACCCCAAAAAAATGTAGAAGGAATGAAAAACATACCAATGGCAAGCCAACTGGTTGCAAAAGGATATCTACGACAGAGTATATCATAAAGTGCCCACAACCCACTAAAGCTGAAGGCTGCAAAAAACAAAGCAGTTGCAGAGTAAGTGTGGAACGTGAACAGATCAAAAAATCCAGTGATCCTGACGATCATGAATGATTGCGGATCTTTGTAAAACCAAATGTGCTGACTAAAACTGAAAGTATCTGCTGATCGTACGGGGCCGCCGCTTTCAAGTAATAAGGAAATACCTGTTCCGGGATCTGACAAGAATGCTTCCCAAATCCATCGGCTTCCATTCGTAAAATAATTGAACGTATCGCCTCCTCCGTAATGGAACTGATAGATCACACCAAGCATGATCGCTCCAAAGAACTTGATCCACAGTGCTGGCAAAAAGTACTTTCTGTTTTGTGACGTGGTGACGTACGGCCTGATCAGGTAAGCGATCAGGCTAAACAGGAAAAGGTAGACGGGCGTAATAAATAAATCTTGAAAAGTCATTTACGCTGCTGCTTCAAGATCCGCATGTACAATTCTAATATTTTTTCGCGGGTCACATCTGCAAATTTATAGGTTACAGAGGCATTTGGTATTATCTGGGGTGTTCCGGTAAAGCGATTTTCAAGAATCATCGATTTGATTACCGCCGGATACTTCTCCAAAACCAACCGGGTGTTGGCGGCTCGCAAATGATGGGGCTCCCTAAAAACTTCCTCCGATAATGGGAATTGTTCCATGATATCCCCCGTGTCTACTCCTCGGCTGATCAAATGAAAAGTAACTCCCACCGCATCATATTCCTGATGATAACACTGCCAAAACTCGCTACGAGTCCCACGGTAGGCAGGAAGCAGGGAAGAATGTGCATTTACGAAGTGGTCAGCCGCATTCAAAATCTTCTTTCTCAATATGCCGGTACCCCATACTACACAAAGTGTTGGCTGTTCCGACTTAATGGTCGATTCAACTTCTTCGGAATTAAGGTTTTCCACTTCAAGGATCGAATATTTCGGTGTGGAACCTTTTTTCACCTCTATCGTCTCGAGATATGATTCCATGTTGGCTTTCGTCTCCAAAAAGCATCGATGTTCATATTTCAATGCCGCTCTTTCTGCGCTGTTCATCGAAAGAAGACGACTAACCAAACCTCTTAACCGATCAAATTGAATCGCCAGAAAAGATTTTTGCTGCTTTTTCAGAGCATGTCTGATCACGGCACTCAACGTTATTCCATGATTGAGCAAGGAAGCTTCAAGGGCATAAGCTTCGTTAGAAGTATTGGTAATTAGAATGATCCTCATGAATACTTAAACAAATTTCACTGAAGCCACCTTTCCTTCCTCTTGAACTTCAACCGAATGTTGTAAAGATCCCCATTGAGACTGAACTTTCAGGTTTTGTATATCCTCCTGGCCCTCGATGGAGAAACTAAAGACTTTACCCACAAGGTCACTTTGCGTGACATCTTCATAACGAATGCCATCTGCTTCGAAATGCAGTGTTTGTGTCGCCTGATCAAAACGGATATGATCCCGTAGCACAAGGTAATCCAACATTTCCGAAACGGAAGAGAGCATCAACTCCCGGGAATCATATCTTTCTTTCACATAAGTAAGGGATTCCCTGGTTTGTGGGGGTATATGAAATGTTTCATCCATTTTATCAATGGGTCGCTTGCCCAAATGTGTGTAGGCTACCATCGTTCCTCCCATTTCTATCAACGAGTCTATTCGCTTTTTCCCTATTACTTCACCCAATCCGTAGATATCCGCCAATGGCCATTGACCATACCTTCTGAAACAATACAATCTTGACTTATCCGGGAATTCCTTAACAAAATATTGTCTGTTTTCCGGAGGAATAAGTTTCAGGCGAGTTCTGATGGCCGTTAAAGGAATTCCATAATACATCAGGCATTTCAATATCATCTTAAGACCGGAAGTAGATATTTCCCGAAAATAATTTATTGGAGATAGTGGCCTATCCTGAGCCACAATATCTGTTAATCCTCCATCCCAAACGTAGGTGATGCCTAGTTTCCTGATCAGATCCAAAGTATATTGATAATTGACATATTTATGCCCGGATGTATCTTTCGTCTCAGGTACACTGCCGAGGTTGTTGGAGTGTAACAAGTTGCCCGCAAATTGTGCATGATCAATCCATACTTTGGGGGCAATACCATACTTTTTCAATATTTCAATGGCCTCTTCTGCGTCCTGTCTATCGAAACCTTCTTTGCGTGCGTGCATGTAATCTCCCCAGGTATGGATCGTGTCATGAGGCTGAGTCGCAATTTCAGGATGATCAACCAAATTGACCTGTTCGGGAAGGTTAGCATTGAAGGATTTAACAAACAGGGTATTAGCCAAAGGCAATTGGAGCTCCTTCCAAATAAATGAATTCAGTTCATGCCAGTCTTTGATCAACGTGTTATCCGGATCATTCGCGATCGTTAGCCATGCTTTATAAGGATAAGGATACCTAATTGTCTTCAATGTCATTCGTTGGAACCGGATTTGAGCTCAAAATTATGACCCGCAACATTGTTCACCCAATTCATGGGGTAAGCATTGAGTAGCTCATGGCTTTTCCTGATATTCAAATCTGTTTTTGAGTTTCAGTAATGGCTTTTCAATAAGTATCCAGGAAAAATGAGTTACGAGCAGTAAGATCGCCAGATTGATCACGTAATACAAGTAGATGTTCGGAAGCTGGAGGTGCAGTTTATTAAGAATAATCAATAAGGTAAGGGGAACCACCTTGTGGTACAGATACAAACCATAGCTGACCTTTCCCAAATAGCGAAGCGCTCCATTGCTAAAGATCCGACCGGTAATTCCTGTGAAGCCTACGGTTGTATTGGCCACTAACAATGCAAAAGCGATGATCAGAAGGTAATCGAAACTGACCCAGATGACGCTGCTCTTCTCGGCAAAGTAGTAAATCACGAGGCAAGCCAACAACGAGATAATCATAACTGCCTTGCCCATCAAACCCGTGAGGCTGTCAAACACGGATCCTGATCTGTTTTTTAGCAAGGCCAAAGCTACTCCGGCTCCAAGCATATCCATTTGTGCAATAGTGATCAGGTACAAGGGCTTATCGGAATTTAAACCTACCGATTTGAACACCAGTGCTCCTACGATCAGGGTGATAGCGATCAGCATTTCATGCTTTCCTGGCATTAAAAGAAGTATCAGAGGAAATGCCAGGTAAAACTGCTCTTCGATAGACAGGGTCCAGAGGTGGTTGGACCAAACATCCACCATTCCACCCACATGGTAAAATTTAAAATTGGCTGTATAAGTAAGAAACCAGCCCATGTTCTCAGTGACAAATTCATCTTTCACGATCACCAGAAACAACAAAAACAGATAATAAATAGGGAACAAGCGCAGTGCCCGCCTGACGTAAAAGTTTCGAATGATCCGACCATTGGACTGTTCATTCTTATACTTGATCAACGTATCAGTGATCAGAAATGCCGAGAGCACGAAGAACAACTGAACGCCGAAATGTCCGAAGCTCCAGATTTTCCAGGTATAATCATTAATGCCGAAAAATTCCGGGTAGTCACTATTGAGCCAGTGTAAATGGATTACTCCAAAGGCAGCAAACGTCCGAAGTGTATCGAGTTGAGGGTAATATTTCTGATTGGCCATGGCAGTCAAATCGCTATTCACTAGCAGACTCTGGCGCCAAACATCGGCCAAATATGGGTGACTGCAAAAATGGATTGAGGGAATAATTTAACTTGCCCCGAAATAAGCTCCAGACCACAGGTGAATATCCTTATTCTAGCTCCCTATCCTTTTGATCAGGCCCCATCTCAGCGATTTCGTTTCGAATTGCTGATCAAAAGCATGGAACAAGAAGGATGGCGGGTTCGGACTCGTTCTTTTCTTTCGATGAGAGGCTGGAAAAATCTCTACAAAGGGAGTGTCCTGATCAGAATACTTAGCATATTCCATGGGTTTCTCCGAAGAGTGAGTCACCTCGCATTGATCCCTTCCTGTGACCTGGTTTTCATCCACAGGGAATTGACTCCCATGGGTCCCCCTCTATTTGAATTCATCATTGCTAAAATATTCGGGAAAAGGGTCATATATGATTTTGATGATGCCATCTGGCTTCCGGATCCCAATGAAACAAGTCCATTACTGCGAATTATCAAGTGGAAATCCAAAGTGCAACTAATTTGTCAATGGAGTTGGAAAGTGTCTGCCGGAAATGAATATCTCGCCAACTTCGCCAGTCAATACTGCAAGCAGGTGGAAATCATTCCAACCGTGGTAGATACAGATTATCACCTTCCCATATCAGAAGAAAAGGAAGGGATTACCATTGGCTGGACAGGCTCACACACCACCCTTCAATACCTGAATCCAATCGTTCCCTCACTGGATCGATTATCCCGGAAACATGATATCAAATTTGCGGTTATTGCTAATAAAGATCCTGAGTTATCCATTTCAGGGTATGAGTTTATTCCCTGGGATCAACAGCGAGAAGTAGCAGATTTACAACAATTTGATATTGGGATCATGCCTCTCACTGATGACATATGGTCCAAGGGAAAATGCGGATTTAAGGCGATTCAATACGGAGCCATAGGCATACCCGCCATAGTCTCTCCGGTTGGGGTGAACAAGGAAGTAGTCCAGGACGAAGTATCCGGATATTGGTGTAAAGAGCCCGAATCCTGGGAAGCGCGATTGGAAACGTTGATCACTACCGAAGAGCTACGAAAACGGATGGGTATAGCTGGCCGAAAGCATATTGAAGCACGCTATTCGGTGACGGCCATCCAAGAAAAATTCCTCAAACTATTTGAAAGTTAGGATCGCAGCCGCTTCAAAGCGGCCTTTGCCTGCTTATTGGCGGCATGTTTTCGCTTGGAGATTTTTCGTACTTTTTTATAGTATTCACGAGCCTTTTCCATATTTCCATTCTTTTCTTCGATGCGACCCAGGTGTAGGAAAGAGTAGAAATAATAGCCTTTGTCCGTAGCTCCAATTTTTTCGGAATGATCAATGGCCATATTAAAATATTCGATGGCTTCTTCGTAGTTGTATTGTAATTCGTTGATGTGTCCCAGGTAAAAACTAGCGTATCGGGCGGAATTCGATTCATAACCTTGATACGCACTGTCCAATCGGGTCAGGATCAATTTCGACTCTACGGCTGCCTGGCGGTATTTACCTGTTTGATAGAGTAAGCGCGCATAGAAACGATGGAAATAGGCATTGTTCGGATAGGTCTCGTGCAGATAACTTGCCATCCGCATACCCCCGATCATATCATTTTCTTCCAATGCCAGTAATCGCATCAAATAATACTGCGCTTCTGTACGACTGTAAAAAGCATTGTTCGCCACTTCCTTCAACTGCGAAATTCCCAATCCCTTGTCCCCTTTTGGGAATAAAGCCATGATGGGCCTTAGCAAGGGATAATTTTCTCTGATCCAAACCGCGTAATAATTGAAAAGGGCGTCTGCAAACAGGATTTCCGGGCTGTAATCCGTTTTCCCTCTCACTTCACTCAAATATTTTAGGGTATTTCGTCCAGCAACTGCCGACTTGGCGTAAGAACCCCTCTCCGAAAGCAGTCTACCTCTGAAGGCATGAGTGATGGCGAGGAAAAATGCTCCTTCAACTTCGTTTACCTCTTCATAGAGTCGTTTGGAAAGTATCAGGGCCGTATCCATTTCCGCATAAAAGGCCTCATCGTAGCTTTCATTCGGTATGTGAGGTATGATCTGCCACCAATTGTTCATGCCCTGCAGGAAGTAAGGCAGCGGATGCCAGCCATACTGTTTTTTCAAAGCATTGAATCCATTTTTCGCCCTTTCGAAATTGAAGTTGTACATGTCATCAATGGCCTCCGTCGCTTCAAACTGTACATGAGGATTGGTGAGAATACTCTTATTGGCACTATCTACCGGGACCATCCATTGTTGAGCATTCAGTTTGACGCTCAGCAATACCGGAATCATAAGGGCTATTTGAAAAAGGAATTTCCTGCCGGTCATAAATTTTGTTGATTCAACCTCACTGGTATCAGGCCTTCAATTTACTTTGCGAATTTAAAAAGTGAAACATGGAATGGCTCCAACGCAATCGAGAAAAGTTCTTATCCGATTGGTATAACTTCAACGTCCCCGTCTTTTTTCTGTTGCTATGTTTTCTGTACATCGCACTTTTATTACTTAAGCGGCTGTTCATCATTGACAGCATTGCCGCATTTGAGATTTTACAGGAACGGGGAGAATTCTGGGTTTTTGACATTTTGTTTGGCTTACAGTACTTGTCGGTCCCTCTATTCCTGTTATGGAAATTCTTATTTACGACCTTCTTGCTTTGGATGGGCTGTTTTATGTTTGGTTATCGCCTCACCTTTGCACAGCTCTGGAAATGGGTCATGTTTGCTGAAGTGATCTTCCTGATCCCTGAAGCCCTCAAAGTCGTTTGGTTCACCGCTTTTATTTCTGAAGCTACCTACGAGCAATACCGAGCCTTCTATCCTTTCTCCCTGATGAATTTCTTCGATTACCAAACCCTACCGGGACGTTGGCATTATCCACTAAAGACATTGAACATCTTTGAAGTATTTTATTCACTGTCGCTCATAGCAGGTATTTACATCCTTAGCGGCAAGAAAATTTCCATTTCTACCTACGTCGTGCTTTCCAGTTATGTATTGGGGATGGTGATCTGGTTGATCTTTTATCCTTTGGTTTATGGGTAAATTTTGCCTATTCAGACTGATGCATTTCCGTTATCATATATTTATTTTAGTCTGACATATTAACAGTGTGATTGCATGCCTAAGGAGAAAGAACTTTTTGAAAAAGTAAAGCGATTAAATGAAGATAAAAAGTACGAAGAAGTCATCTCTTCATTGACTGAAAAGCTTCTGGAGCAACATCAAAGTGCTGATTTGTTTGCAGAAAAGGCCCAAGCTCTCTTTAGAAGTAAGCAATACAACGAGAGTTGGGATGTATCTGAAAAAGCATTGGAAATTGATAAAAATCATGCTAAAGCCAATACCTATCATGGATATGTACTAAACCAGAGAAAGCAATTTGAAAAAGCGATCGAATACTACGAAAAAGCGACCCAAACTGACCCAAGTTTTGCACTTGCATTTCACGGAATGGCAAATGCTCATTATGAATCTAAACGTTATGAATTAGCAAAAGATTGCTACATTAAAGCCTTAGAGTTAGATCCAAATTATGTTTATGCGTCCTATGGTTTAGGCGCTGCATATTACAATTTAAGGGAGTATGAAAAGGCGATTGAGCAATACGAAAAAACAATTGAATTAGATCCGGAATACAGTTATCCTTATAATGGCCTAGGTGTCATTTATAATATTTACAAAGAGTTTGAAAAGGCAATAGTCTATCATAAAAAAGCCAAGGATTTAGATCCGGAAAATGCTTTAAGCTACAATAATCTGGGGAACATATACCGTAACTTAGGGCAGTTCGATAAAGCCATAAAAGAATACCTAACAGGTATAGAATTAGCCCCAAATTACTCCTTAATCAGATATAATTTAGGGAAGGCATACTATGAATCAAAGCAATACGAAAAGGCCATTGAGAGCTTTGAAAAAAAGATCCAGCTTTCCAAGGATGATCCAGATTACTTCTCATCCATAGCTCAAGAACGCCTCGAAGAGATAAAGAAGATACTTGATAACGAGGATTATGAGAACATCAATGCCTTGATCTCCAGGATTACAGAGCTATTGTTATTCGAGGGAGATGATGTTACCCATTACACAGGGTTGTCTACGACCAAGGCTTTGGTGCTTCAAGAAAGTCAATTCAGGCTATCTGAAGGCACCTTTCTCAACGATACGGCTGAGGGAAAAGAGTTATTTGATTTTCTACCAGAAATAAATTCTACATCTCGGCTATCTAATGAGGAGCAAGAAGTAAAAGACTCCTTTACCCAAAAACCGTTCATTGGCAGTTTCGTGGCCGAAACAAAATATAACGATCTGGCGCTTTGGCGCATGTATGGCAAAGAAATGCATGAAGAAGCCAAAGGTTGTACGCTCACCATAAGGCGTAAACAGCTATTGGAAGACATCAGATCTAAATTAACACCGGAAGATGTAGCGGCCTTGGATGAACGGGAGCTTCGTTTTTATCGGGTAGCCTACGTCAATCAGTCCAATGAAGGCTCATTTATTATCCCAGACGCTGGCGAAAGTGACATAAAGGAGCTAAATGATTGCATGCAGGAACTGAGAGAAAAAGTCGAACAATTCAATAAGAATAAAAATACCAACCCGGAAGATCATAAGAACTTACGCGAACGCCTAAATGAAATTGCTTATTTGTTCAAAAGTGTAGAGTACCAATACGAGCACGAAATCCGTCTGGTCATTAAAGGCATCGGTTTTGAAAAAAAAATCGACATAGAAAGTAATCCTCCTAAGGTATACATTGAGACAATCCCTGTAACAGGTCTCATTAAACAAATCACACTAGGTCCGAAGGTTGAGCGCGCCGAAGAATGGGTCGCTACCTTTACTTACACCTTTGAAAAGAAAGGCCTTAAACCTAGAATTTTCACCTCACAATTGCCGTTTAAATAAGAGTGGAAAGTATTTACTGCTTCACCCGAGAACACATTTAATCTAATGAACTAGAGGAAATCAGATAATCTCAATTCTTCCCCGCTTAATCCGTGACCGTAGGATACAACTCCTCATAAGAGCGTACCTCATGCATCTCTACCCTACGGAATATGTGCTTTTTGCTTACTTCATCCGGAGATTTTAATCCCGCCGCTCCCAGCATTTCAACAAAGGACTCAATGGTTCTTTCATGGAAATTTTTGACACGTACACGCTTATCTGTCGGATTTAGGCCTTTCATCAGCGATTTATCTTGAGTGGCTACACCGACCGGACAGGTGTTCGAATTGCATTGGAGTGCCTGGATGCACCCGACTGCCATCATCATGGCCCTCGCGCTATAACATGCGTCTGCGCCCAATGCCAAAACCCGAATCATGTCAAAAGCAGAAATGATCTTGCCTGAAGCGAATAATTTAATGTCTTTTCTAAGTCCCTTTTGCTGCAGTGTGCAATGAACAAAGGACAATCCTTCAATCAAGGGTGTCCCCAAAGAGTTCGAGAACTCAACCGGAGAAGCACCGGTTCCTCCCTCGCCTCCATCTACCGTGATGAAATCAGGACCTGTACCCGAACGCTTGATGGCGTCACAAAGGTCCATAAACTCTTCTTTGCGACCCAGGCACATTTTAAACCCAATGGGCTTTCCTCCAGATAGTTCACGCAGTTGTTGAATGAAGCTCATCAAGCCATCCGCATCTGAAAAGGCTTTGTGATAAGGTGGTGAAAAGACGGTCTTACCTACGGGTACGTGTCTGATCGCTGCAATCTCAGGCGTATTTTTTTCTCCGGGCAAAATACCTCCATGGCCTGGTTTGGCTCCCTGAGATAATTTGATCTCAATCATCTTCACCTGCGGATCTGTAGCTTTTTCCTTAAAGCGCTCTGGGTGGAAATTTCCTTCATCGTCCCGACATCCAAAATATCCGGTGCCAATTTGCCAAATAAGGTCACCACCTGGCTCCTTGTGATAGGGGCTGATAGCCCCTTCGCCCGTATTGTGCGCAAAATTCCCATCCCTCGCACCACCGTTCAAGGCCAGAATAGCATTTTTTGAGAGGGCTCCAAAGCTCATGGCTGAAATGTTCAGCATGCTCGCATCATAAGGCTGTTTACAATTTGGGCCGCCGACCTTAACCCTGGGGTCATGGTTGAGATCATCAAATGATTTCGGATACATGGAATGCTCCATCCATTCATAACCCGCTTCATACGCATTCATCTGTGTACCAAAAGGAGAAGTATCATTTACTCCTTTGGCCCGCTGATAGATCATAGATCGGTAGATTCGGTTGATAGGGCGTCCTTCCGTATCCGTTTCCACGAAGTATTGCATGATCTCAGGGCGGATCTTTTCCAACAAGTAGCGACCATGACCAATAACCGGGAAGTTTCTACGGATGGCATGTTTGGTTTGCAATACATCTGATATTCCCAATAAGACCAGTGGTCCTACCACTACCAATGCACTCCAAATAGGTGTAACATACAAGGATATGAAAACGATCGTCGCGATCGCTGCGAAAGAAATCAGGAAAAATGCAGGTCTGGCTTTCATAGGCAGTTTGGGGTTATGCGTATATTCAATTGTCACTCAATGTTAAAAACATGTTGACATTCAATTTGTTGGACAGTTGACATTGTTCCAAATACAACTGAGGGTGTAAAAATTTGTTAATTCCCCGAAACCACAAATCCAGTCCCCTTTAATTTTTGATTAATTGCTAATTTCGCCTGTCTAGAATTACAAAGCATGGGATATAAGTTAATTAATAACGTAGCGGGATGGGCCGCTTTTTTCTTCTCATTAGTAGTATATCTGCTCACCGTAGAAGAAACAGCGAGCTTTTGGGATTGTGGGGAGTTCATTGCCACAGCTTATAAACTCGAAGTACCACACCCTCCGGGAGCACCATTTTTCTTGCTCACAGGGCGTCTTTTTTCCATGCTTGCCTTCGGCGATGTGACGCAGGTGGCCTATTGGATCAACATTCTCAGTGTCCTGAGTGCGGCATTTAGCATCTTGTTTTTGTTCTGGTCCATCACGGCACTGGCCAGAAAGGTGGTTAAACTGGAAGAAGGAGAAGAACATCTGGGCAAAACCATTGCCATCATGGGAGCCGGGTTTGTGGGCGCACTTACCTGTACATTCTCTGATTCTTTCTGGTTCTCCGCAGTTGAAGCAGAAGTTTATGCCATGTCCTCTTTCTTCACGGCTTTCGTCTTCTGGGCGATGCTCAAGTGGGAACACATCAAAGACGAGAGTTATTCCAATAAGTGGTTGATCCTGATTGCTTATATGATGGGTCTGTCGATTGGTGTTCACTTGTTGAACCTGGTCACTATTCCGGCCTTGGCGCTGATTTTCTACTTCAAGAAATTTGATAAGTGGACCTGGAAGGGCGCGATCGTTACCATGGGAATTGGCGGTGCAATCATCATTCTCGTGAATAACATCATTATCCCGGGGCTGCCGTCTATGGCGGGAAGTTTTGAGATATTCTTTGTGAATTCTATTGGTCTACCCTTCGGATCAGGATTATTCTTCTTCCTGGCCATTTTCTTCGGAGCGTTGATCTACATGATTATTTTCTCGGAACGACAGAAAAAGCTGGTCCTTAATACGGCCATGCTTTGTCTTACTTTTATCCTAATCGGGTATGCTTCTTATATGGTGGTCTTGATTCGATCCAATTACAATACGCCGATCGATGAGAACAACCCCGAGGATCTGATCAAATATGTGAGCTACCTTAAGCGAGAACAATACGGTAATCGTCCATTGATGAAAGGTCAGTACTTCACTGCAGACCTGGTAGATCAGCGGAAAGGTGATCCCATCTACATGAAAGGAGATGACGAGTACGTGATCAAAGATTATAAGGTAGAATACGAATACGACAAAGACCATACGACAATTCTGCCACGTATGTACAGCAAGAGTCCGGATGGTGGTCACCAGCGTCGATATCGTCAGATCACCGGCTTGAGAGAGGGAGAAAAACCAACCTTCTCGGATAACCTGGAATTCATGCGCAAGCACCAGCTGGGTCATATGTATTTCCGTTATTTCATGTGGAACTTCTCAGGAAGAGCCTCTGACATACAAGATGCCCCATGGGTTGGCATCAATGGAGCATTCGAAAAACTTCCTCCGGAACTGGAGAATAATAAAGGGAGGAACCTCTATTACATGCTACCGTTACTCCTTGGTCTGCTGGGCGCATTCATTCAATACTTCCGTAGCCCCAAATACTTTGGCGTGACCTTACTTTTGTTCTTCCTTACGGGTGCTGCACTCGTTTTATATCTCAATTCACCTCCTATCGAACCCCGTGAAAGAGATTATATCTATGCTGGATCTTATTATGTATTTGCCATATGGGTAGGATTCGGCGTATTGAGCCTCTATGAATTACTGAGTAGTTCTTCCAAAAGAAATGCGACCATCGGCGCAGCAGTTTCATCATTGATGTGCCTGGGTATCCCTACCCTGATGGCAAGTGAAAACTGGGATGATCACGATCGTACCGGCCGATTCTTTTCCGTAGATGCGGCAAAGAACTATCTGGACAGTTGCGCTCCAAACGCTATTCTTTTCACCGGTGGTGATAACGATACATTCCCTCTTTGGTACGTGCAGGAAGTAGAAGGCTACCGAACTGACGTAAGGGTAGTGGTCCTTAGTTACTTCAATACTGACTGGTACATCGAACAAATGATGCGTCAGGCTTATGAGTCAGATCCCCTTCCCTTCGGACTGACCCTGAAAGATTACCAGCAAGGTGGTTTGAATGATTACCTACCTGTAGTGGAACAGCCAAATATCAAAGGAGCCATCAATGCGGAGCAATACATGAACCTCATTGCGAAAGAGCACCCGGGCTTGCAGGTCCCTACAACTATCAGTGCTTATAACGCAGTTCCCGCACGTTCCATGTTCCTGAAAGTCGATACTTCCTCGCTGATCCAGGGTGGAGAGTTGACCACAGTACCTTATGAGACATCTGAGCTATCACAGTATTATACCGATCGATTGAGCTGGACCATAAAAGGCCGAGGAATTGAGAAGAAGGATTTGGCCATCATTGACCTGATCATCAACAGCCAGTGGAAAAGACCGATCTACTTCAATACGACTTCTCTTAGAAGCATCAGCATGGATCTGAGCAAGCACGTGGTGCAGGAAGGACTTACTTATCGATTGATGCCTATTGAGTACCCGTCTGCTAACGGAGAATTCCTGATCAATACCGACGTGATGTACGACAACCTGATGAGTAAATTCAGCTGGAGAGGATTGTCCAATCCCGATACATACAATACTGAGGATTACAGGAATTTCTGTCTGAATCACCGTTCTGCCTTTAATTCTCTGGCCAACGCTTATATACAGAAACGTGATTATGAAAAAGCAAAAGAAGTTTTGAGAAAATCTCTGGAAGTCATGCCAAATGACGTAATTCCCTATGACTTCTTTTCTGTCCAACAAATGGGACTGTTGTTCGAGGTGGGTGAAAATGAATTAGCACTGGACATAGCCCGCGAAGTAGGCACAAAAGCTGAAGAGTGGCTAGCTTACTATGAAGGCAAAGGGAACTTCGAAGACCTGGAAATGAGAAGAAGACTCCTTTCATTGAGTGAAGTCAGCAGAACCCTGAGACTTAATGGCGAAGATGAGCTCGCGACGCAATATGCCGACGCTTTGAAAAAATACTATAATTAAAGCTGGAGTGGATTTCACAATCCACCTCGCAACGAAAGTCAACGGCATTTAGCTGTTGACTTTTTTTATTTATTAGCCTCTGTCAGGAACGGCTCAAAGCTGTGACTTTTTGGTGTTTTTGGATTGTATGTATGGAATCAAAACAAAAGATTTATGTACACAAAACCACAGAAACCCACCATTAATAGCGGCTCCATGGCAGACATTGCCTTTCTGCTACTCATCTTCTTTTTAGTGACGACCACCATCAAACAGGATAAAGGTCTTTTACTCAAATTGCCTCCGCCTCCGGAAGAAGAAATTGACCTTGAAATCCATGAAAGGAATCTTTATAAGATTCTCATCAATGCAAATAATCAATTTCTTGTTGAAGGTGATTTGCGTTCGGACCTGGAAGGCATCAATGAAGAAATTAAAACTTTTGTGATGAACAATGGCGCAGATCAGGATCTATCTGATAGCCCAAAAGAAGCCATAGTTTCTATTAAGGTGAGCAGAGGCACTAAATACAGTCATTTCATCAATGCCCTGGATGAGGTCAAAAAAGCCTATTATGACATCTATGCTGGTCGGGTGGGGCTTACACCAGCCCAATACCTCAATCTGAATCATCAAAATACCGATGAATACAACCTTTATAAAAAAGGAAAACAAGGCATTCCCATGAACATTTCAATCGCTGAGCCGGAATGAGGAACAGTGTCGGGGTTCCAATATCATTGATTCATTGTTCCTGCCTTTCTATGCCTACCAGTCTTCATTTGAACCCTACCAAACAAAGCCACAAATCACTTGTCGCTTCGCAATCATATGAGCCCTGTCAATGATGCTATTTCTTAGAAGTTTGTGAAGACACAAACTTGAGCGGTAAAAAAGAAAACAAGGCATTCCCATGAACATTTCAATTGCTGAGCCGGAATGAGGAACAGTGTCGGGGTTCTAATGTCATTGATTTCATTGTTCCTGCCTTTCTATGCCTACCAATCTTCATTTGAACCCTACCAAACGAAGCCACAAATCACTTGTCACTTCGCAATCATATGAGTCCTGTCAATGATGCTATTTCTTAGAAGTTTGTGAAGACACAAACTTGAGCGGTAAAAAAGAAAACAAGGCATTCCCATGAACATTTCAATCGCTGAGCCGGAATGAGGACCAGTGTCGGGGTTCTAATGTCATTGATTTCATTGTTCCTGCCTTTCTATGCCTACCAGTCTTCATTTAAAGCCTACCAAACGAAGCCACAAATCACTTCTCACTTCGCCATCGTTTGAGTCCTCTCAAACGATGCTATTCATTAGAAAAGTTTGTGAAGACACAAACTTGAACCGTAGCCTATGACCTCTCTGCTCAAACAGCTATAATCCAGCTATTGATAACACTTATCAACGAGTTGATTGATCCATGAACATCAAAAAAAGCTGACCCTTTCGAGTCAGCTTCCTCTTCTCGACTTAACAAACCAACCTTACTTATTCAATCTAAAATAGATGGGTACCACCATCCTTACTTTCACGGGTCTTCCTCTTTGCTTGCCTGGGTTCCAGTCTGGTGCAAGCTTCATCACACGCAGTGCTTCTTCGTCACATCCTACCCCAATGCCTCGCACCACTTCCAGGTCCGTCATTTTTCCTTCTTCATTTACGACAAATTGGACAAAAACTTTCCCTTCCATTCCCATTCTCCTGGCTTGTTTGGGGTACTTCATTTTTTTGGACAAAAAGCTGTAAAATTCTTGCATTCCACCAATCGGACTCGGCATCTCTTCCACAAACGACAAGACTTCTTCTATGGGCTCCTCCTCCGGTTCATAAGCAATGACAATTTCTCCCGGGTCAAACTCTTCTGGTTCCAGGATGACCAATTCTTTCGGGGGCTCTACCTCCTCTTCGGTCTCAACTACATTTTGAAGTACCACTTTTGGTTTTGGCGGCTCCGGTGGCGGTTGTACTGTATTAAATACAACATCCTGCTCCTCAAACTGTCCATCTACCAAAATATCTACAATAGGTTCTTGCACTGTACGCCATTCAAAAGCCATAATAGTCGCCGCCAAACTAACGGTCATTCCCAGAGCCAGTAAAGGTGATCTGCTTCTCTCCAGGTCTTTTTCCGGATTCTTTTTGCTTTCCATATTCCTATAATTTTTGATTTGCGTTTTTGAATTTGATTTCGCTGTAATCCTGCAACCTCTGATCCATGCTTTCGGCCGATACTCCGAACATTAGGGCTATCAACAGAGTCAGAATGGCTATCCCAATGGCGATTTTGATCCGCCAATCTCTTCTTCTTCGCTCCCTGTATTGTTCCCGGAATTGACGAAAGTTTCGATGTTGCTGATATTGGCCTTCCTTGAACAAGGCACGTCTTACTTTGTAATCACGTCTCGTCATGGCTGTAGCATTTGCTTCATTCTCTCTAATAATCGATACAAGCGCATCTTGGAAGTACTTTCAGTGATATCCAAAATGTCCGCAATTTCCCTGAAGGTCTTTTGCTCAAAATATTTGAGTTCCAGCAGGTGAACTTCTTCCTCATTAAGCATGGTAAAGACCTGGATTAAATCTTCCGTATCCGGGTTCATTTCTACCTCTTGAAAGGATTCCCAGATTTTATCTTCTTCAATGACGAAGACAGGTTTCTGATCCCTGAAGTATCGATTCAACTCATTGGAAGCAATGCGATACAACCACGCCACAAAGGGTCGTCCGGTCCATTGATACTTCTTCAGATTGAGCAGCGCCTTGTAAAAAGTCTGTGAACATAAATCAGCGGTTAGTGCTTCACGATCGGTACGACGATAGATAAATCGAAATATCTCGTCGTAATAACGATTGTATAGCGGTTCAAAGCTCTGAGGGTCGCGCTTCGCCTCAGCAATCCACTGTTGCTCATCCTGAAGGTCAATATGTTGTTTTGCTTCCGGCACTCGGATCTTTTTTACCTATAATCCAAAAGCATGCCGAAAGTCACACGAGATTTATAAAAATTTTTTAAATAATTTAAAACTCAAAAGAAAAAAACAGGAATGGCTTGAATTTAAGAACTAAATACCACTAAAAATGAGAAAGTATTACCTATCCCCGTCTTGGGGTTCAACCTCCGGGGTTTCCCTTCCGGGTCGATAAATCTCAAACTCTACCCGACGGTTCAGGGCCTGATCAGCCTCGGTGAGTTCCTCAACGATGGGTTGAGAACTGCCAAATCCATCGTGCTCTACTCTGTCGGGTTGGATACCCGCAAACAGTACGATATAATCCCGGATCACTTTAGCCCGGTCTTTAGAAAGTGCCAGATTGAAATCCTCTGCCCCAAACGAATCTGTATGTCCTGAAATTCGAAGTTTAAAATCGAGGTTGTCGTAGAGGAAGTTGACAATTTTATTAAGGTCTCCATACATCCCCGGCAACAATTCTGCCTGCCCCACTTCAAATTCAATGGATTCGAATTTGACCCGAGCCGCAAGTGGCTCCGTTACCCGATCCAGGGTCATAGGGCCATCAAGGAAAAAAGCCTCTTCTATACGGAAGAAATCGTCTCCCTGAATCACGAGGAGATAATTCCTCTGATCAATGAGATTGAACTCAAAGGTGCCATCTGACTGCAAATACCGAGGAGCCACTTCAATTCCCTCATCCATGTCTATAATGGTCACAATTCCACGAAAGGGCGTTCCGGTGAGCGAATCAGTTAAGGAACCACTGAAACGAGTGGTCGCCAGCGGTTGTGCTTCCATGGGTAGCGGGAAGGAATACAGGTCCTGCTTATTCAAGTCTCTAGTTGCAGAACGCGCATAAAAAAGATTGGTGGAATATTTATCTATGGTAAAATAGAATTCGCTCCCTTTGCCGTTGACCAAAGGCCCAATATTGTGTGGCTCAGACCAGTCTCCATTGACATTATGTGCTTTGAAGATATCATATTCACCAAAACTGTAGAGTTGTCCGTTTGAAGTGAAATAGAGCACATCAAAAACAGGATGATAAAATGGACTCACATCATTGTTTCTGGTATTGATCACCGGCCCCAGGTTCTTCGCAGGTGCCCAGGTATCACCCTCCTTGTAAGTGAAATAAATGTCAGCCAACCCAAATCCACCTAGTCGATCAGAAGCAAAATATAAAGTATCACCCGTATGACTTAATGCAGGGTGCGAATCCCAACTCACGCTATTGACGTTGACACCCAGGTTTTGAACCTGTCCCCAGGTACTGTCTTCCTGCATTTCGGACATGAACAGATCACAATCTCCAATACAGTTCTGGCAATCACATCGCGAAAAGAAAAGTTTCTTACCGTCTCTGCTAAGGACTGCACTACCTTCATTGTAATAGGAATTGATGGCTTTCATGGGTTCCGCTTTCGACCAATATCCCAGATCATCGAGCTTACTGATGAATAGATCTTCGTTCTCCTTGCGGTTGATAGAGAATTCCAAATTGTTCCTCTTCGAGGTGAAAATGAGTTTGTCATTATCGAAACTCAGCGTAGGTCCGTAATCAGCTTTGCTGCTGTTAACCAATGTCCCCATATTCAACAGGACCCCTCTTGGTGGCCTTAAGGTATCAATCAACTTGCGGTGCTCGACCAATTCGTAATAGTATTCGATGGGCACATATTGCTCAGCCTCCTTGGTATTCAGAGAATCGTAATAGATCTCAATCTCCCGGATGTCAATTCCCTGATGGTGATGCCTCAGCACAAGGCGGTATAGCGAACGCGCTTCTTCCGGATCACCGAATAACTCGGTCAGTTTGGCTAACCTCCAGATCATGCGTGTATCCTTATAAAAATTTCGAATACCAAAGCGCTTCACATAATCCTTGAGGGCCACAAACAGTTCCTCCCACCGCTTTTCACTTTCTAAGCTTCTGATCCTATTGAGCTTTCCTTCGTCAGAATAGTTAGCTATCTTGTTGATGTTTTCGAAACGATAAATGTTCAGGACGACATCTGAGGGTAGAGAGTCCACCTCCACGACGGTTCTATTCCGCCTTCTGGATTGGGCATCACTCCACAGCACCATGAGTAGACAACCCAAAAGCAACCAACACCTTATGGAAACGCACCTGTTCATATCCGACGAAAAGTCAGTCAAAGTTGCATTTTAATTAAAGATAATACTAAATACCGACTAAGTTTTAATTTGGCATGCCTCTTGAACCCTTAATAAGGGTATTCAAAATAGGCATGTAACCTTAAAACACCTGCCAATTTGACATATTGTCTTATATGAACGAAAAAAGAGATTTTCAGATCTTATTCCCCGAGTTCCTCGATGAAGAAACGGATGAATTGATCCAGATCATAAGCCCGGAAGACGGAGAAGAGATTTCCGATGATAGTATCCCTCAACCTCTTCCGATATTACCGATTCGCAATACGGTACTTTTTCCGGGAGTAATGATCCCCATCACTGTGGGCCGACAAAAATCGATCAAGCTGGTTAAAAAAGCTTATAAAGGTGATCGAATCATTGGTGTGGTTGCACAAAAGAACAACAAGGTTGAAGATCCGAAATTTTCAGACCTGCATAAAGTAGGTACTGTTGCCAAGATCATCAAAATGCTCGTGTTACCCGACGGCAACACAACGATCATCATCCAGGGCCAAAAGCGATTTGCACTGATTCAACCAGTGCAGGAAGAACCATTCATCACCGCCGAATTCCAGCTCTTGCAGGAAGGTGCATTGAATAGTGACGAGGAAGAAATCATCGCTATTCAGCAGTCGCTGAAAGAAGCCGCTAACAAGATCATGAAGCTTAATCCGGAGATCCCGAAAGAAGCCCAATCGACGTTAGATAACATTGACAATACGGCTTTTTTGACACACTTTCTGAGCTCAAATGTTAATGCGGAGGTTAATGAAAAGCAGGGACTATTGGAAATAGATGATCCGAAGACCCGTGCGGAGAAGCTCTTGAAATATATGCTGAAGGATATCCAGATGCTGCAATTGAAGCAGGAGATCCAGCACAAGGTACATACCGATATTGACCAACAACAGCGGGACTACTTCTTGCGTCAGCAGATGAAAGTCCTGCAAGATGAGTTAGGCCAAGAAGGTCCCGACCAGGAACTCAAATCCCTCAAAGAGCGCGCAAAAGAAAAAGACTGGCCAGAGGAAGTGGCGGTTCACTTTAAAAAGGAACTGGATAAGATCGCCAGAATGAATCCATCTGCTGCAGAATACCCGGTAGCCATGAGTTACGCAGAGCTCCTCGTGGATTTACCCTGGAATGAAGTGACTGAGGACAATTTTGATCTGAAGAATGCTGCAGAAGTTCTCGACAAAGAACACTACGGCCTGGATAAAGTAAAAGACCGTATTTTGGAATACCTGGCAGTAAGGAAGCTGAAGAATGACCTTAAAGGACCCATCCTTTGTTTATATGGCCCTCCCGGTGTTGGAAAAACATCGCTTGGAAAATCCATTGCCGAGGCTTTGGGAAGACAGTACGTCAGGATGTCACTGGGTGGCGTGCATGATGAAGCTGAGATCCGAGGGCACCGAAAAACTTACATTGGCGCTATGCCCGGTAAAGTGATCCAGAACATTAAAAGAGCCAAATCTTCCAATCCGGTGTTTATTCTGGATGAAATTGACAAGGTCAGCTCTGATTTCCGAGGCGACCCTTCTTCCGCTCTTTTAGAAGTACTGGACCCAGAGCAGAATACGGCATTCAAAGACAATTATGTGGAGGTCGATTATGACCTCTCCAAGGTCTTATTTATTGCCACCGCGAATTCACTGGATACGATCCAACCGGCGCTTCGTGACCGAATGGAGATCGTGGAGATCAATGGCTACACTCAGGAAGAGAAAGTGGAGATCGCTAAAAAACACCTGATCCCGAAACAGAGGGAAGAACACGGATTGAAAGAAGAGGACATTGCTTTCGATTTGAAAGCGGTGCAGAAAGTAATCAATGATTACACTCGCGAATCTGGTGTCAGGAACCTTGAGCGAAAAATTGCCGCACTTTGCAGAAATGTTGCCAAATCCATCGCAATGGAAGAAAAGGCAAGTTCCAGAATCTCCGAAAAGTCCGTACGAAAGATCCTCGGACCCGAGGTATTCGATAAGGAATTTTATGAGAACAACTCTTTTGCAGGTGTTGCAACGGGCCTGGCCTGGACTTCTGTTGGGGGTGAGATTTTGTTCATTGAGGTGAGCTTGAGCCGCGGAAAAGGAAAGCTGACCCTGAGTGGTCAATTAGGAGATGTCATGAAGGAGTCTGCCATCACGGCATTGTCGTTCCTAAAATCCAACGTCGATATGCTAGGGCTTGACTATCGTGTCTTTGATCACTACGACATCCATGTGCACGTTCCTGCGGGTGCTGTTCCTAAAGATGGCCCATCTGCAGGAATTACCATGTTAACTGCTTTGGCTTCAGCGTTTACACAGCGAAAGATCAAAAGCAAACTAGCCATGACCGGTGAGATCACACTGCGAGGTAAGGTACTACCAGTCGGTGGCATCAAGGAAAAAATACTGGCTGCCAAGCGAGCAGGGATCAAGGAAATCATTCTTTGTGAAAAGAATAAGAAAGATTTCGAAGAAATTACGGCTAGCTACGTTAAAGGATTGGACATTCATTTCGTTCAGGATGTAAGTGAGGTTCTAAAAACTGCGCTTCTGGATGAAAAAGTGACCAACCCTATCGAATTCGTAATACCAGATGAAGCTGTAAAGTCTTGAAATTTGTAATCACCACACTTCTTCTTTGTCTACAAATCACCCTGGTTAACGCTCAGGTTGCCGGAGAAAACGCTTTTGGTGTCTTGCAATTGCCCTCTGGTGCTCGTTCTGCCGCTTTGGGTGGGGTAGTGCCGGCGTTACCAGGTGATGTAACCCTGATTGCAGATAATCCGGCATTGATGGATTCCGTGGAAGTTGGAGATTTTGCTCTGGCCTATTCTCCCTTTTTCGGAGGCATCAACTACCTGAATGCAACGGGAGCCTTTAATGCCGGGAAAGCAGGACTTCTGGCCGTTGGCATTGCTTATGTGGATTATGGTGATTTTACAGAAAGAGATTTAATAGGAACCGAATTAGGGACGTTCACTCCCCGAGACCTGATGATCAGGGTGAGCAAAGGGCATCGGATCGGACCATTTGTACTTGGAATCAACTTAAAGTACGCTAATACCTCCATTGCAGGCTATGCTTCAAATGCCATCATGGCAGATTTAGGTGGGTTTTATCAAAAATCCGGATCGCAATTGACATTTGGAATGGTCCTCAAAAACATGGGTACTTCTTTCAGCAACTTCGCATCAAGCCGACCCGCATTACCTACTGATGTACATCTGGGGATGAGCTTCAAACCAGAATATATGCCCGCACGTTTTTCGTTGGCTGCGTACAACTTTGTTGATTCGGATCTGGCATATTTCGGAAAGACCATCGACAGTCAGGAGAACCCCGCAGTTTTTCAGGAGGTTTTCCGACACATCAACCTGGGAATGGAATTATTGATTGGAAAATCTCTCAATGTTTTGATTGGTTACAACCACTTGAGGAATCAGGAACTCCGATTGGCCCGAGGGGGCTTTGGTGCAGGATTCTCCTGGGGTTTTATGGCAAGAATAAAAAAAATGGAAATCAGATTTTCCAGAGCAACTTATCATGCGGCCGGAGGAATGAGCACGCTCAGTGTTCAGGGAAATTTGAGCCGAATAAAGAAATTATTTTAATCACAAAATGGAAGACATTAACCTAACTCCGACCCAAATCGTCGGAGAGCTCGACAAATACATTATCGGACAAAAGGACGCCAAAAAAAATGTAGCGATTGCCTTAAGGAACAGATGGCGCCGGATGAATGTGAAAGAGGACATCAAAAAAGAGATCGTTCCAAACAACATCCTTTTGATCGGCTCGACGGGTGTGGGTAAAACTGAAATTGCACGGAGACTGGCAAAAATTGCACAAGCTCCTTTCACCAAGGTAGAAGCCTCAAAGTTTACAGAAGTAGGCTATGTGGGACGAGATGTGGAAAGCATGGTCCGCGACCTGGTAGAGCAGGCCGTGAATATGGTGAAAATGGCCAAAAAAGAAGAGGTAGAGGAAAAAGCGTCTGAAATCGTCGAATCCATCATTTTAGATGCACTGATCCCCCCATTAAAAGCTACTACCAATACCCATTCCATAGGAGAAGATTCTCCTACGGAGGAAAAAGAACTGAACGAAAAGACCCGGGAGCGATTCAGGGAAAAGGTCAAGAATGGAGAACTGGATGATCGCAAAATTGAGATTGATATTCAAGCTCCCAACGGCTCTGGTGTAGGAATGATTGGAGGCGGCATGATGGATGAAGCTTCCATGATCAACTTACAGGAAATGATTGGCAACATGATGCCGAAGAAGAGCAAGAAGCGTAAGGTGACGATCGCCGAAGCCCGGAAACTCCTGATGGATGAAGAAACTGCCAAACTCATCGATATGGACGAAGTGAAGGACGAAGCCATCAAGCGTGCAGCTAATACCGGTATCGTATTCATAGATGAGGTAGATAAAATCGCTGGTGGGAGAAATGGTAAAAGTGGACCTGATGTTAGTCGTGAAGGGGTACAAAGAGATTTACTTCCTATCGTAGAAGGAAGTGCTGTGAACACCAAATATGGCATCATCAATACGGATCATATTCTGTTCATCGCGGCCGGAGCTTTTCACTTCTCCAAACCTTCGGATCTGATCCCTGAGTTACAGGGACGCTTTCCTATCCGTGTGGAATTGGAAAACCTGACGAAAGAAGATTTTTTGAGAATTCTGAAAGAACCCAAGAATTCTTTGACCAAGCAATACACAGCCTTGTTAGGTGCGGAGGAAGTACAATTGACTTTCCAGGAGGATGCGCTGGAGGAGATCGCCGAAATAGCCTTTCAGATCAACGAAGAGGTAGAAAACATTGGCGCAAGAAGGTTACATACAGTCATGAGTAAGCTCCTCAACGACATTCTGTTCGAAATCCCCGATACTATTGGTGCCAATGCACATGTGGTAATCGACAAGGATTTGGTTACATCTAAACTGGATGGTCTGGTGAAAGATAAGGACTTGAGTCAGTATATTTTGTAATCAACAAAAGTGTCATGTGGTTTTTCTCGACCTGGTTTTACTGTAGAAGGTCGAGAAAATACCACCAGCTGTGAGGACTTTTCTTAGACATCCTTCAATTACTTATTTTCTCAGAATTGATTCCAACTTTCTGTTAATCGTCTTTGCGGAATCCGGACTCACCTCAGCTTGCCTGGCAAAAGTCAACCACCTCGAAATCACTTCCTCTACCTGATCAATAATTTCAGGCCCTTTTCTGAGCTGAAACTTCTTTGCCATTTTTAGCAAATGTAACTTGTGTGGATGCCGTCCCTCTCCCATGACCAAAGCACTGTGCTCACCTCCGGGCCCGAATGAAAAAGTGAGGTCATAAGCCGGGGCAAATGACCATTCCCCTTTGGAATCCATGAGAAAAGAGAAGTTCTTGCTATGGTCATCACGATTATGCGCAAAAACATTGAAACAAGTCAACCGAAATAACTTTTCGACCTCTCGCATGTCCGGGTTCAAAGCCAACATTCCCCGCAATAAGTTTTCATAATCCAGACTGGGAATGCGATGATCGGCATTCAAAAGACCACTTGCCGTGTGCATGTGTATTCTTTTCCCTCCTTCTCGATCAAAGCGCCTAACGCCAAAGTAGGCCTTGTCAGTTTTCCCTCGAAAGAGTCGTGTTTCTGGCATATCCAGTCCTGCTTCTTTCGCCATTAACGCATAGGCATATTCGATATTTCCTATGTCTGGCTGGTCCATATTTGAAGCAAACTTAATCATCCACGGTTCTTCAGTGGCTCCCAGTTCCAGTTTATCCCGCGTCAGCTTATCGGAAGATCTATTGTAAGTCAAAAGCACCTTGGGTCTTGCACCTGCTGAACTTCCTCCCAATTGCAACAATTTATCAATCACTTCTCGCGCCTCTCCATCTAACACCTCCTTTGTTTCTTCATCCAGTTCGTCCAGATCAAGCACACTCGATCCAGAAGCCGACGCTTGATAGTTTGGCTCATAGATCAGTGCACCCATACCCATCGAACCCACATATGCCAGCCTGTCCAAAGGTGTCAATTGTTGGTAAGGTATTCCTTTTGCCATGACTGCCCGATCCAGCAATAATCGACCCCATCCATCCGGAAGCGAATCGTTGAAAACTCCGGGAAGCCCATCAAACAATTGTGGTTTACCCGACTGTACGCCTGGCTGAAGAGGTAAGTAAAAAGGAGAAATATTCAAACCCGTCTCTACAAATCCAGCATCAAACTCAAAGAGGATCTTTCCCTGATGTAAAGCCAGCCTTCCAACGGGAACAACGTTCTGTCCCACTGACATCTTTACATGGATCAATTCTACGGGCTTCAGTTCCATACTACGGTTTTAGGATATCATCCAATGAGGCCGGTAATGTATCCTGAGGTTGGAATAAGGCCTCAAAGTCACTGAGACGTCCAAGCACCATGGCTATTTTCAACAGAGATTCCAAAGAAATTTGACCTGTACTTTCAAATCGCTTGAGACTTCCAAGAGAAACTCCCGATCTGGCAGCCAATTGCTGTTGTGACAGGTTCTTGCCTTTCCGAAGCAGCCTGCTTTTTTGAGCAAGATCTTCAGAAACTTCATGAGGCAGTTTCAACATAAATCGTTAATATATTAGCCAAATATATCTTTTTTCATGAAAAATAGCTAATATATTAACCATAATGACGGTCTCAAAGCTCCTTAGGCACCTGATAAAATAATCGCTTCGTTTCCTGTCTCGAAATACCCTTCTCAACCTGAAGTCCTACAATTCCGCAAGTTGGGATATTGTCGATATAGGCATCATTGATCCGATTGTGAAACATCGTGAGTCCGGGATTATGACCAAAAATGGCTACCGTATCAAACTCCTGCACTTCCTTCAGAACATTTTCAAAATCCTCCACTCCAGCATGATAAAGCATGTCGGAAATAATGATCTTTTCTTCAGGGTATTTCCAGTGATCCGCAAAATGCAGTGCGGTATAAAAAGCACGGCTTGCCCCGCTGCTAAGTATTAGATCCGGAGCCTCCACTTCATCCTTCAGGAATTGCCCCATCCGGCTTACGTCCCTTCGGCCCCTTTTACCCAATGGTCGATGAAAATCATCAAGCTCATCAAAGTTCCAGGAAGACTTGGCGTGCCTTATGAGATATAGCTTTTTCATGAAAAGGATTAATATGAACCGGTAGGCTGTTAGCGAATACCAAAAATTAAATTACTGATAAAAGATAACTAACAAGGACTTAAAAAGTGGCGGATTTGAATTAACTGATTGATAATAATGGGTCAGGTTTAACCCGGCAACCAGAAATCAAAATACAGGTCATTCATGCATTTAAAGTGTCCTTTGGGGCATTGATTATAACCAATTTTGGAGCAAGGCCGACAACCTAGTTTTTTGTTTTCAAAGATGGTAAAGGAGGTCCGATAAGGGTACATCCCAAATTCCGGGATCGTATTACCCCAAATCGAAAAGATCTTCTTTTTAAAGGCCGCCGCAACATGCATGAGCCCCGTATCATGGGTAAAAACCGCGATGGATTGCTGAACTAATGAAGCCGATTGATTGAAATTGAACTTTCCACATGCATTATAAACAAGGGCTTTCTTTCCCAGTTCATTTTGCAATTGCTGTTCTCTCGGATCATTTGCATCTCCCTGCACAAAAAACTGCTCGATCTCCTTCCCAACTTTTTGATCCTCCTTTCCTCCTAACAAAATAATGGGCTTATTGATACGATCACACAACTCGATCAATCGGGTAGTGGGTAATTTTTTGGTGGCGTGTTGTCCACCGACTACCACAGCATAAAATCCATCTCGATGGGTTTCCGGAAGCCAGTCTTTTTCCACCACATCCTTGTCAGGAACAAAGTAATCCAAACCCAGGGCATCCATCTTCACATCCAAAGCAGCCACGGTATCCATGTACCGGTCTACTATGTGTCTCGCAGGCAATCGATTGATCTTGAATCGAACCATCAGGAATTTTTCCCAATTCAATTTATCATAGCTGTATGATTTTACCCTGAGCAAATTTTTGAGTACCCAGGTCCTTCGATTACGGTGTAAGTCTATGATTACGTCGAAAGATTCAACCTTCAATTCCTTGTAAAAGCCCCAAAGGCTATCACCCAATAAGTGAATGCGATCCACGTAAGGGTTGGCTTCAAGAATGCCTTTGAAAGCCGCTTTTGTAGCATAATGAATCTCTACATCCGAAAGTTGTGCTTTCAAGGTCCTGATCACCGGCGATGTAAGAATAATGTCTCCTAATGACGAAAACCGTATAATTAATACCTTCATTTCAAGAATTGCTCAACTGAGATGGATTAGACAAAATCATTGCCAAAAGAATTGGTTAAATTGTATTACTACATCAAAAGTAGGTGGAACCTCTTACCTGTGAACCTTACCGATTGATGTTTGTTCAACTTATTGAAACACTTTTTTTATCATGAACTACTGGTTGATCAAATCAGAGCCAAATACTTATTCCTGGGACGATTTCGTGAAATTAGGCCGGGATCATTGGGATGGTGTTCGTAATTACCAGGCGCGTAACAACATGAAGAGCATGAAAGTTGGTGACCAGGCACTCTTTTATCACAGCGTCAATGAAAAGTCCGTTGTGGGTATCGCTGAGGTGGTTCGAGAACATTACCCGGACCCTACCACCGATGATGATCGTTGGTGTGTTGTGGACTTTGTTCCGGTGAACCCATTAAAACGTCCGGTAACCCTTGATGAAATCAAGGCCGATGAACGTTTAACCAATATGGTTTTGGTAAGAAATAGCCGATTATCCGTACAACCTGTGAAAGCAGAAGAGTTTGATCTGATCATCGGCATGAGTGAAACATAAAGGAAGTGTTATTGATAGTTGTTTATTCATAAAGGTCTGTTTTTGTGCGGTTTCCGCTTAAATACCAAGTCGATGAGAAAACTTTTGGCATTCATATTCATTGTAGCTCAACTTTCACTCGTTGCCCAAAAGAAAAAGGAAAAAGATACCAGTACTTTACTCGTTCAACCTAATCGGGTAGAATTCGAATTAAAGAAGTTACAGCAAGATTTCACCATCATCAATGGCGGATATGACGGTCTGCTCGTACTGGAAGAAACCTACAAAAAGGTAGATGGAAAATTTACCTGGAATCTGACCAAACTAGATACCGCCCTTCAGGAACAATGGCAAAAGCCCCTCTTTATTGACATCAATGGCCGTCTGATCGGGTACGAATATTTTGGCGGGAAATATTACCTTTTACTGACCGCCTCCCAATACCGCATGCAGGACTTACTGGTTTACGAAATAGACGAGCAAGCTAATGTCAATGAATTTGAGATCACTACCGTATTCCCAATTCGAATGGAATATTTTGAAGTCATCGGTGAAACCATGATTTTGGGTGGGAATGTCAATAACAAACCAGCGATCATTACTTATAATGTCAAGGAAAAGAAACCCAAAGTACTTCCCGGATTCTATGAGAGCAGAAATCAACTGCTGGATATCATCATAGACGATGATGAAGAAATGTTTACGGTTGTAGTTCGGGAAAAATTAATCAGCCGACAATATACGATACGGGCTAAGACATTCACCTCCGAAGGACTCATGGTACAGGATCTGTTCATCACACCAGGTGACAAGAAAAACCTCATCGATGGCGCTTCTACTACATTCGATAATGGCATCCAATTAGTAGCCGGAGCACACTCCAAACGAAGCACGTCTTACAGCAAGGGATTATATCTGTCAAAATTTGTCAATGGTCGTCAGCAATTCATCAAGTACCACAATTTTGCTGACCTGGAAAACTTCTTCGGCTATCTTAATGACAAAAGGGAGCAACGTATCAAAGCACGCATTAAAAGAAGAAAGGATCTGGGAAAGAACAATAAATTCAATTACCGACTCCTGATCCATGAGATGCGAGAACTTGACAATGGCGTAAATCTGATGATCGCAGAAGCTTATTATCCCCGATACAGTAGCTCAGGTAATTTTAATGCGCCCTACTCATTTGGCTCCTACGGTCGTGGCACACCTACGACCTTCATGGGTTACAAGTTTACGCATGCCATTGTTGTGGCTTTCAATAATAATGGTGAAATCGTATGGGATCACAGCTTCAAAATCAAAGACGTTCAGACCTACTCGTTGGACAAACTAGTTTCAGTAGGAAGCTTTGGAGATGAAACGGTGTTGATGTACCTCGATGAGAATGAGATCCGTTCTAAGATCGTCCGAGAAAATGAAGTATTAGAAGGAAAGACTTACAATCCGGTGAAACTCACAGACGAAACGGAAGAATTGCGTTCCAAGAGCTCTCCTGATGAAGACCTTGACCATTGGTATGAGGAATGCTTTTATGCTTCCGGCGTACAAAACCTTGCAAAACCCGGAGCCCTCGGTTTCAAGTCCAACCGGAAAGTTTTCTACATCAACAAGATCAAGTATAATTCGGAAGGATTGGTGAATTAGATTGTTCACCGAATTATTCTTAACATCAGCAGGCTTGGTTTCGCATTGAATCGTCAGAAAAGGGCAAGGTTCTTAGGGATTAAAATTCAATCAACCCACTTCTAACACCTCGAGCACGGCCTCTCTTTTCGTCCTTGGGATACTCAGAGGTTTATCTCCGTCGATGTAAAGATTGCCATTTTCAATTTTCGAAACTTTAGTCGTGTTGATGATCAGAGATCGATTCAGGATATAGAAGTCTTCGAAGTGGCTCAGGTGCTTCTCATAGAAATCTTTTAACGAAGCTTTGATCATGACATAGTCTTCATTATCCGTGAAAACTTTCACATAATGATCACTGGCCTCTATCCACTTGATGTGGTCTGTTTCCATGCTTTGATAAACGCCTCTTTTCACGGTCAGCCAAATCTTTTTCCTATCCCTTTGCTCCACACCATTGATATGATAACCCTGCTGAATTTTCAACAGGAACAAACGAATGACAAGTCGCAAATGGTCTTGCGATACGGGTGTCAGTATCAACTGATCGGGGAAGAGCTGGCTAATTTGATTTACATCAAATGGAAATGAGCCCTGTACTAAATAAAGGTAAGGTATGGGAAATCGGGAGGATTGTTGTTGAATGACCGACTGACTTTGATAGAGTTCTTCTTCTGTTTCGATCTGAAAAATGGCCCCGTGAAAGGAAGCCATACTATCCACTTCATCTACATGTCTGATTTCCTGAGTTGTCTTTACCGCAATCGAATAACTCGCTTCTAAAACAGCTTCCTCCAGATTGTATGGATCTCCGGAATAAGAACTAATGGCAGTCAGTATTTTCATCTCGATCGGGTTCTAATTCAAGCATCATGGCCCCTTCCGGAGCACTGATAATGCTTATGGAAGTTGGCTGAATTAATGACTGATCAAAAACTTATTTCGTGAAGTGTGGTTTATACTTCGTGATAGGCTTCAAAAAGAACGTGAAGAATAAACCACTTTGCTGTACAACCGCGCATGAATGACGTACCACAAGGTAACTTTTACGTCCCGATCACTACCTTTCAGAAATACTCAAACGTTGTTACTCTGGTCCGGACTAGTCTACAGGTATGCCTAAATAATCAAATAATTCTTTACGTCTTTCCTTCGGAACGAGTAGCGATTTATTGTTTAGAGGTTTGAGTTCTCTCATAATCACCTGATTTCCTTCGATACGATCGACTTCATCTAAATTTATGATCGTGCTTCTATTCAATAAATAAAATGTACCTAACGGCTCCAGTCCATTTTCGTATACATCCTGCTTAAGTTTAGCACTAGTGATGATAGGCTTTTCATTACGGATATAAAACCGACAATGGTGATCTAAAGCCTCTACACACACAATATGCTTAGGATCCACCTTTTCGTAAACAGACCGATCACTTTTGATCCAATAACGATCCTTGTTCCTGGGTCGTATTACTCTTTTGAACCCACCACCACGGCCAGAATCAATTCGCTGTATAGTGTATTCCAATGCCCGGAAAAAGCTCTTATCATCGTATGGCTTCTGCAGAAAATCACTGGAATGGACCTGATCCGCTCGTTCTACGATTTCTTTCTCGGTCACACCTGAAATGAATAAAATAGGGACAGGGTGAAATTGCTGAATGGTTTCTGCAATATTTATGCCCGCGTAAAGGTCATTTTTCAATTGAATGTCAATCAGTGCCAGATGAAATTTCTGTTCTTTCACTATTGAAAGTACGGAACTGAATTCCGAAAAAGGTCCAAGTATTTTGGTATCCTTCCCCATGTGTCGTTGGACACGACTGACTACCTTGGTAGCCTGGTCCAAATCATCTTCTACCAGTAGGACATTCATCTATTTGGTCGGTCTTTTAGAGAGACTAATTTGCGAAAAATTAATCAAATCCAACTAATTCGCAAATGACGCTAGGACAAATACCTAATTCTAAGTATAAACGTCTAGTTAATTTTAACTAACTGTTTTAGGTTACTATCAAACTTTGATTTCAAAGGAACTCAAATTCCACTGCCCCTGAACTTCTCGGCTCAACTCAGACCTTAGCGTTTTCAATACCTGCTCTATTATTTTCTGCCCCATACCGGCACTCTTCACCTTAGGCACAAATGGTGCACCATCATCTTTGTAGATCACCTGTAATCGCCCACTTTCCCCCGATATCGTAACGTGTATGATCCCACCGCGATCTGCGAAAGAGTGCTTCACAGAATTAGTCATTAACTCATTTAGCACCGGTAGTATCGCGGTTGCAACCTGACCGTTAACTTTAATTTTATTAAGACTAGACTTCAACACAACCTCTTTGGAACTTAAACCCTGGGCATCAGCAATATCATCCAGTCGGTCTTCAAGATAATCACTTAACTCCACCATATCGTAGGACTCCTCATACAAGGAATCGTCCACTGCAGCGGATGCCAGGAGTTGGCCACGTATGTCTTCAGAGATCGTGACATTAGTGGCAGATATCTCGTTCAGCAAACGCATGTAATCGTTTTTCTTGCGATGATACATGTCACGGTTTACCAATTTCAGGTTTTCATTGAGTCGTTTAATTTTTGATCGTTGGCGAATCACAAACAAGACCAACAATACCAGAAGCAGTGCTGCCCCAGTGATGACCGCTATAATGATCAGGCGTTTCTCTGCTAGTTGTGATTGGTTCCTGGCGTTTTCTTCCTGAAGTCGACGCTCCTCTTCTTTTCGATTCAAATCAAATGCACTCTGGAGCTCCATGGCTTTTACTCTCTCTTGATTATACAGACTATCCTTAAGCACCGCCCATTGATTTAAAGCCTGATAGGCCCTGGCGGTATCCCCAACCATCAAGTAATAATCATTCATCGCGTCAATATTGTCAATTAAGATGGTATAATTCTTCTCTGTTTCTGCATATTCTTGTGCCTCCAACAGATAAAGAATTGCTTTTTCTGGCCTTCCCATACTGAGAAATAATTTACCCAGATCATTCCCTGTATAAGCCATACCGTAGCCATCTGACAGGTTTTGACGCATTTCATAGGCCTGCATAAAATAGAATTCTGCGGAATCGAAAGTTTGCATAGCAAAATGCAGGCTACCCATATTATGTAACGTAACATCTAACATTTTGGACTCCTCATCTTGTCGATTTAGTTGTAAGGCATGTCTGAGATAAAAGAAGGCACTGTCCCATTGTTCGAGATCCGCATGACAACTTCCAATGTTATTTAGAACTATATTGATTCGATAATCATCTTCAAGCTCTTCATAAACCGATTTTGCTTTATGGTAATAGGGGAGTGCTCGATCAAAATCTTTTTGATTGTAGTACAATAGACCCAATGCATTATTCAGATTTGCTTTGGACTTAGTATAATTCTTGGATTCAGCCAAAACCAGCGCCTTGATCATCAATTCGCTTGCCTTAGAGTAGTTCCCTCTATCATTATGTACGTTACTCAGGTTAAAGTATCTATTTACAATTCTCAGTGTATCCTTTCTAAGTACATCAAGATTCACCGCTTGATGATAGTAATTAAGAGCACTATCAAATTCTCCAATCCTGCGAAAAGAGACCCCCATATCATTCAAAGATTTGGCCACTTTCGCAGTATCTTGTTCTTCGCGGTAAAGGGCAAGAGCCTGTCGGTAATAAATAATAGAACCTGAATAATCTCCTTTATAATAGCAAGAATCTCCCAGTGCGAAAAGTTGGTCACCAGAAGGGGCAGTTTGTGCAAAGGAAATAGTTTGTGAACAGCCAATTAGCGCACAACCAATTAGCGTGATAAGATGCCTAAATGTGTTACTCTGCAATAATCCCCATGCCATGATACCTTAAATATCGGCATGAACACAAAAAAAAAGAAACCACCTCGGCATTAGATGGTTTCTTGTGTTATATCATCCACACTGACCGTCCTTGCAATCACCTGAAGTACCCTGGCCGTTCTCTGTAGTTAAAACTTCGTTCTGAGAAGGAAGGATCTCAGCACTGTCATCTACACAACTCGCCAGTGAAACCATGATAAAAGCAATCATTGAAATACGCACAAAAAACTTTTTCATTCGTTGAAATTTTTCTTGTGCTTCGTGCTATCGGGTACGGACTTCTTTTTCCTGTACCTACGTACCTCAATACAGGATGAAGCGACATATACGAAGCCTTGTCGATTGAAAGGATCATAAGCATAAGTAGCGCCACACTGAGATGATGAGAGCAACCAGTTGCGTGAAACCGGAAGAGATCAGCTTCTGATCCGTATCCTCGATAAATGCTCATGTCAGGTGTTCTAATGATTCTCATGATTCCTTCGTTTCTGGCCCATCTCTCCGGATGAGTTGAGCTTGAGGCAAGACTAAAATGCCCTTCCACATTCGCGGGTTTCGGTCGACTTACATCGAAAATTAAATCACCAATGACCTGTAACACCCTGATAAATAGATAATTACAATCATATTTCAACAGTCACCGTAATGGCCAGACTTGAAATACTTGCGATAAAACAGGGCACAGCTAACGGCGCATACCTCCACGGTACCAATCATACAAGTCACGAAATGTATCGTCTATGTCACGAAGAATAATTGCCCGCACCATTCATTAGCCGCAACTTCATTCCAGCATTACAGCAATGCCCGTTTCAATAGCAGTTAATAATGCCTGACTAACCTAAAAAAGCTATGTTGGTAAATGACGAGTTGTATTTTCAAACCTTTTGCAGGCTACTGGAAACAGTAGTCGAGGCAGGAGGCTTGGAAGTACCCGTTGAACGCCTACAGAAAAGCCATTTTTGTTTTCTAAGTCGAAAAATCAATCAACAATCAGGCATTGAATATGGAATACAGCCAACCACCCTGCGCGACTATCGATACATCTATAAACAAGAAAAAAAGTTTTCGATACGACAGAATCGCCTTGACTTAATGTGCGAATTTCTGGGATACGATGGGTGGAATGACTTTAAGCAAACGAACTTCAAATGCCTGGAAAAGCTACAAGAAAGCAAGAAAAAAGTGCGCTTGCTGGTACTCCCTGACAAAAGGATCGGGGAAGTTAAAAAGTTTGAAGGGCAGATTGCTGAATTGATCGTTAGTCGCTATGAAGAGTTGAAAGACGAGCTTGAAATCGAGAATTTAGAGATCGTATTTGAAGATAAACCTTGCCCTGTCGGGACAAAAGAAATTCTCGACCTGGCAGCTACACGTCACGCGGATATTGTCACATGGCCCGAATACCTTCACGGAAAACATCCATTAATGCGAGTACAAACTCGATTCGTTGATGCTGAAAGTCAGATGGCCAAAGTAGTAAGGCAACAGTATCAGAAAGTAAATGCTTTGGCAGACCTATTAGAAGGTGCCTTTTTAGAACAGACGGATGTCATGGTTTTCAATTTGTTGGGCACTACCGCTTTCACAAATGAAGAAGTGGACAAAGCCAGGACTTATTTCGAGAAGGTATTAGCATTGGCTCCAGATCATTCCGACGCGAATAACTACATGGATTGGCTAAAGCAAGCGCAAACCAGTCACCAAAAAGAAGTTGATGGATTAGCTAGTGATTTCGAAATCTCCGAAAAAACCACAGCAATAGATAACGAAGCCAATAGTGACGAGAATAATTGTACTTCACCGGAATTTCCTAACCTACCCATTGCTCAAGACAATGCTTCTTTGGACAAACATTTGCTGGTCCTGAAAGGAGACAATCACGTATTAAAATCGAAGGACCTGGAGCCATTGGTAAGGAGTATGCTCATTCATGAAGATGAACCGGTCATATTTCTCACATCACATACAGACATGTCTCTCATGTCCATGAATGATCTTAATGTTTTCCATGTGCAGGCGGTACGAAAAGAAGTGCCATTAAAGGAAGTCCTGATATCCTCGAAACAGCAAATTCCAGTACCAAAGTGTAACGATGAACAGCGATCTGTCAAATGGTTGCTTATCCATCATCCTCACCCAAATGATGAAACCGATAAAGGCTCTACCGGGACAATGGAGGTCAGGTTCCTTCCAGGCCATTCCTATCAATCCAACCATTTACCTTCGAATATTTTTCGAATCTCGACATAGGTCAAATGACGATAAAACAGGGTCATTGGCCCTTTAGGAGGATTGCCGTTATCTTCGCGTAATGACGGAAACTGCGATCCTATATCTACTCCTCGCCATTGTAATCATTGATTTCTTAGTGGAAAGGGTACTCGGCTTTCTCAATGACAGACATTCCAGGTCTCCTATTCCTGCGGAATTAAAAGGTGTATATGACGATGCGCAATACCAGAAATCACAGGAATATCAGCGGGTAACCGGAAAATTCGGAAATCTCACTGCTACCTTTTCCTTCCTATTGACCTTATCGGCTTTGTATTTCGGATGGTTTGGCTGGCTGGATGATGCCATACGCGCCTATAGCCCTTTTGATCTGTTGTCGACATTAATCTTTTTCGGGATCATATTCATCGCTTCGGATCTACTATCGATTCCCTTCTCTTTGTATGGGACTTTCGTCATTGAGGAGCGATTCGGATTTAACAAAACAACGCTTAAAACCTTCATCCTGGACAAGATCAAAGGATATGTACTGGCCATCATAATCGGTGGGCTATTGCTGGCAGCACTACTGGTACTGATCGCCATGATGGGTAAGAATTTCTGGATTTATTTCTGGGTGGTCCTGACGATTTTTACGCTATTTATTAGTGTATTTTACACCTCCTGGATTTTGCCCCTCTTCAACAAATTAAAACCCATGGAAGATGGTGAGTTGAAATCCTCGATTGAAACATTCAGTCAAAAAGTAGGATTTCCCCTTTCCAACATTTTTGTCATGGACGGATCCAAACGTTCCAGTAAAGGAAATGCCTTTTTTTCCGGCCTGGGTAAAAGAAAAAAGGTAGTCCTGTTTGATACCTTGATCGAAAAACATACAACTGAGGAATTAACAGCCGTTTTCGCGCATGAGGTTGGCCATTTCAAAAAGAAACACATCATCTTATCGACCATTCTTTCCATCGCACAGATTGGCATCATGTTATTTCTTTTATCCAGAATGATCTTCACAAGTGAAGTCAGTTATGCCCTTGGCGGACAAGTCTCGACCATTCACCTTAACATGCTGGCATTTGCCATTCTCTATAGTCCACTATCCAGGATCCTTGGCATATTCATGAACATCCTGAGCCGAAAGAACGAATATGAGGCTGATGAATATGCAGTGAAAAATTATAATGAGGTACCCTTGATCGAGGGACTGAAAAAGATGAGTAGCGACCATCTCTCTAACTTAACGCCTCATCCGGCGTATGTCTTCGTTAATTACTCACACCCACCACTATTGCAGCGAGTACTCGCCATGAAGGCAGTAAAAAACAAAAGTTGATCTATTAATCTAGAAAGTCTATTTCCGCCCGGAAGGGAAATTTCATAAGATAGGTATGTGCTTCCTCTACGGTTATTTGTCTGTGAATGACACGATAGAGGGTTTCTGTAATCGGGCATCGGATACCAAAGGAGTTGGCAAGATCGCGAATGATGTTGATGGTCTTAACACCCTCAGCCACCTCTTCCATTTCTTCCAGAATGGTCTCAATGGTTTTACCTTCAGCAAGCTTCCTGCCAACCGTAAAATTTCGGCTAAGGTTACTGGAGCATGTCGCCATCAGGTCTCCCACGCCGGCCAGTCCTAAAAATGCCTGTGCGTTTCCTCCCATGGCTTTCCCTATATGAACCATCTCGACAAGTCCCCGACTGATGAACAAAGCCTTGGCATTTTCACCCAGTCCCAAACCCATGACGGAGCCTGCACCCAATGCAATGATATTTTTCAAAATTCCACACAATTCGATCCCTAGCAAGTCACTGCTTCCGTAGATCAGAAAGCGATCATTCTTTAATAGCTTTTGACCAATCTGGACGACCTCATCAAACTGACTGGCAACAACGGTCGCTGCGGGCTTTCCTTCACTTATTTCCGACGCCAAATTGGGTCCTGCAAGACAACCCACACGTACAACCGAGCTTTCCTGCTGAATCACCTCACTCATGGTATGAACATCCTCCCTACTCACAGGATCATCAGAAGTTGAAGATTTACGATTCAGATCAAACCCTTTGGTACCATGAATAAGAATATGATACGGCCTGAGATAGGGCGACAATGTGCGCATCATTTCACGAAAGCTGGCCGAAGGGATTACCGGAAATATTACGTCGCAAGATTCTCCAATTCTCCGGATGTCATGAATGACTTCAATATTTGAATTTAGCGCATGACCTGAACTTCGACCTGTCTCTCTAAGCAAGGCTGCTTTTTCCTCAGTTCGGGCATGTAGTAAGACTTTATCGCTTTTTTCAGCTAGAATATTGGCTACTGCGGAACCAAAACTACCAGCTCCAATTACTCCGATGTGTTTAGATGTGTTTTTCAAGTCCATAACCATCGAGACGATTGTGATAGTAATATAAAGTATTTGGATCCTGAACAATGATCTTATCCTTGCGATGGATCACGGGTCGTCGTGCATGATACATACCGACATTCTTCAACCCTTCCTTTATCGCTTCATCTGCCTTATTCTTCAGTTGTTCGGTTGTCCCTACCTTGCCTTTCTTTTCAAGTTTCAGGATTTGCTTTCTAAGCTTTTTGAAGCACGCTTTGAATTCTAAATAATCCAATTCCAGGTCCTCATCGGATAACCTTAAGACATGATACAAGTCTAGCTTAGGATTCTTTCTCTCCAGCATTTTAAAACTGGTGTAAGCCACCAAATGGCTGGCAAAAACCTTGTTGTAAATGTGAAATTCCTCAACGATGCGTTTGGCAAGTATCCGGACGTAGGTCTGCTCACGTTGTTTATCTACCGTAACCTCTCCATCACTCACGAAATAATCCCTGGGGTAGATCGGATTGCCATTTTTATCAAAACTGTTGCCTTCGTTATCCACGTAATTCCCCAGGATGTCCATACCCCGGCCCAAACTCACTGAAATATTAGACCCCTTGGTGAAGAACTTGAAAAGGAAACTCGCTATTTTATAACTGGTTGAGAATTCATCGTTCTCTTCGTAATATCGCTCCTGTCCCGTCCGTTTCAGGTATTCTCTTATCAATGCCGGCGCTTCCAACGTAAACTGATAGTTAATGACCGTGGGAACGATGAATATTTTATTCCCTTCGCCTGTACTTTGTTGATAAAGCATGCGTTGCGCCTCGATGGAGGTACCTAACAAACCTAGTTTTAGCGCTTTTTCTATATGACCCGACCTTGAACGAGTACCCCCAGGAAAAAATAAACTGTGACAACCTCTTTTGATCGCCAGCGTCGAATAGGCCCGAAGCGTTTCCAGATACACCGGATTCTTTTTCCGCCGATCCACCTTGTAAGCACCAAGGCTGTTCATAAAATACGCGAGTATCTTAATATTGAACAAGTTCAGGCCTGCGCCATAGATAAACGCCGGAAGGCCCAGGAACTGAATGACCCACCCTATCAAAATGGAATCGAGATTGCTAAAGTGAGTAGGCACCATAACCACGGTACCTTTTTGAGCCAGTTGTCTGATGTGTTCGGGTTCCCCTTCTATTTTTATCTTATCATCCAGGTCCAGTTGTCGGCTAAACAAAGACAAGAACCCTTTGACCCGTGCCGCATTTAATAGTCTGGCAAACCCAAATGTTACGAATGTCTTTGCAAACTTGTAATACGACTTCCTGAAGTTTCCGGCAATCTCATTGCTATACCGGTTGATAATATCGCGTAAAATCTGCTTCTCAGCCTCCGAAGTATCCGCTGCCCCTTCACTTTCCAGCAACTTGTGCTGAATACCGGACCAAAACTCTTTTTCATCCGCCGGATCTACGCGCCATGGATTGGCCTTCATCCGAAGTTTTTCCCGGTAAACCGTGGTTTCCAGCTCCTCACGGAGTGATTTGCCTTTACGGACTTCAAGAAAATTCTCGAACGCTTCATCGATCACCTCGGCAATGAACTCATCCCGGTTCTTAGAAAGTTGGTATATCGGCCACTCCTTCGTTTTAGAAATGATCTCGGAGTATCTAACCTTGTTTTTTCGCATGAAAGGGGCTTTGCAGTGAGCTGCGGCTGCAAATATAGAATAATCAAAAATACATGCCAGCCCTCGTCACCAAGAGTGTTGATCGTGATTTGACAATCGGATTCAGATGGTCAGAATCCGGACTCCAGGAGCATTTAAAGTTAAATACTCATAAAAAGTGTGAAACACATTGAATATCACACATGTTTTAATCGAAAGGCTTGAGGCAATGGTTAATATCTGTATTAATATTGTGCGCAAATAATGGCTCATACGCTCAAGGATATTCAGGCTCCCGTGGCCTCAGAAATGGTCGCTTTCGAGAAGAAATTCCGAGAGTCGATGAAGACCAATGTGGTCTTGCTTGACAAGATCATGAGTTATATCGTGAAGCGTAAGGGCAAACAGATGCGTCCTCTGTTTGTCTTTTTAAGTGCTGGGGTCTCCGGTAAAATTACAGACACAACCTACAATGGTGCCGCCATGATTGAGTTGTTGCACACTGCAACCCTCGTTCATGATGATGTAGTTGACGATTCTCACTATCGAAGGGGCTTTTTTTCCATCAATGCGCTATGGAAAAACAAGATTGCCGTTCTGGTTGGAGATTTCCTTTTTTCCAAAGGATTTCTGGTATCACTTGAAAATGATGACTTTGATTTGCTGAAGATCATTTCTCAAACCATCAAAGAGATGAGTGAAGGAGAATTACTTCAAATGGAAAAGGCACGTAAACTGGACATTACTGAGGACGTCTATTACGATGTAATTCGTCAGAAAACAGCCAGTTTAATTGCTGCTTGCTGTGCGATCGGCGCCTCTTCTGCCAAATCAGACAAAGACATAATTTCCCGAATGCGGGAATTCGGTCTTAATGTGGGCATGGCTTTTCAGATCAAAGATGATTTGTTCGATTACGGCACATTTGAAATAGGGAAGCCTACCGGAATCGATATCAAGGAGAAAAAGATGACGCTTCCTCTGATTCACGCATTGAAACAAGTAGGGAAATCCGAACGAAAGAAAGTGATCAGCAAAATGAAAAAAAGTGCGAAACAACCCAAATTCGTCACTGAGGTCATAGATTTCGTAAAAGTCAACGGAGGTTTGGAGTATGCCATTGAGGCCATGGATCGCTACCATCAGAAAGCGCAGGAAATACTCAGTACATTTCCTGACACACCATACCGCCAGAGCCTGGAAAAACTGGTCCAGTTCACCATTGAAAGAACCAAATAGCCTAACATAAACAGACATATATGCCAACTGCAAAGACAAATGATACCGTTCGAGTGCACTACACTGGTAAACTGACTACCGGGGAGCAATTTGACAGCTCGGTAGGACGCGAGCCACTAGAATTCACCATAGGAGCCGGACAAATGATCGCGGGGTTCGATGCTGCGGTGAACGGAATGGAGTTAAATGAAAAAAAGACGATCAATCTTCCTCCAGATCAGGCTTATGGTGAGCGAGATGACAAACTGTTTTTTCGGGCCGGACTCAACCAATTTCCGGAGGGAATGGATCCTGAACTGGGACAAACCGTCATGGCATCATTAGATGGCGGGCGTCAAATTCCTGCCATCATTGTTGAAAAAGATTCAAGTACCGTCCTTCTGGATGCCAATCATGAACTAGCCGGTAAAGAGCTGGTTTTTGAAATTGAATTGGTAGAAATTCTGTAATCCCTTTCAGCAGATATAATGCCCGCTTAACAAGTTGGTAAAGCAGACGACATTTTTGTGGTATCTTTACTAAGATTTAACCAACCAAAAATGTCGTTTCAGTACTTCCGTTACAACAATCAGTTGGATCGGGAATTCTCTAAAACCGTTACTTCACGGGTAAATTCCTATTTCTCTGAAAATAAGAAATCGAAGTGTGCAGATCATCGCATGGTGTTAAAAACCATCATGATGCTGACGGGATTCTTCGGACCATATCTATTGATCCTGTTCTACCCATTCCAGTTTTTGGCGAGCTACTACCTGCTCGGGGCAGTTATGGGCGTTGCTATGGCAGGTATAGGCATGGGCATCATGCACGACTCTATCCATGGTTCATATGCAAAATCTCCTTTGATCAACAAATTACTGGGACTGACTTTGAACCTAATGGGAGGCAATGCCTACGTATGGCACATGCAGCACAATGTTCTGCATCATACGTACCCAAACATTGATGAAACGGACGATGACATAGACATTCCATTTTTACTTAGAATGTCTCCTCACCAACCCAGACATTGGTTCCACCGCTTTCAGCACTTGTACGTGTGGGTACTTTATGCCTTTGCTACCATCTTCTGGGTCACCTCAAAAGATTTCGTAATGCTGGACAAGTACCGCCAGCGGAACATCCTCAAGGAGAAGAACGAATACTTAAATCGATTTTTGAACATTGCCATCTGGAAAGTGGTCTATTTTGGCTATCTGTTGGTGCTGCCCATTTCTATTCTGGCCATTCCATGGTACATTATCCTGTCGATGTTTGTGGTCATGCACATCATTGGAGGCATTCTGCTCAGCGTGATTTTTCAACCTGCTCATGTTTTTACCGGCTCTGATTTTATCCGGCAGGATGAAAATAAAATAGAAAGAAGCTGGCATAAGTATCAATTGCAGACCACCACCAATTTCAAGTTGAACCCATTCATGACCTGGCTATCCGGTGGATTGAATTACCAGATTGAACATCATCTGTTTCCACACATTTGTCATGTTCATTATCCGGCAATTGCCAAAATCGTGAAGCAAACGGTCAAGGAGTTCAACATGCCGTACCACCTGCAAAAGAACCTGTGGGGGGCGTTGTATCTACACTACGACATGTTGAGGAGATTAGGACAGGAAAAGTTAGTAGCGGATCAAATCCACTCCTGATCATTTACTGTTCGTTCATGTTGCACTTCCCCGGTATGCCTGGTCGCCGCCGGTTCAAACAATAACACCCAGACTTCTTCACCATTTTCAGTTCTCGGGAAGTGTTCTACGCCTCGTGGCACGATGATGGTCTCTCCCTCCCTGACTACTTCCGTGCGGTCACGAAATTCCATGATCAATGTTCCTTTGAAGATCATAAATAATTCGTCTTCCTCTTCATGGCTGTGCCACACGAATTCCCCTTTCAGTTTTGCAAGCTTAACCTGTTGCCCATTCAGTTCTCCGATGATTTTTGGAGTCCAGTGCTCCTGAAATGATTCAAATTTATTCCTGATGTTAATGACGTCCATTTTACTTAAGTGCTTAATTGGCCTAAATTAAGACTTATTCATAGTGGCTTTGTTACAATCTTTGACAATAAACTCATTTTGTCATGATCAGGTATGTTTGTTTATTCCTTCTCTGCATTTGTTTAATGGACGCTCAGGCACAAAAAGTTATTTCCCGCTTAGAGATTTATGATTTTGATTCCAATCAAAGGTCTACTGTATATGAAGCATCCGCACATTTCGAAGCCCCAAACTGGAGTCCTGACGGCTCATATCTCTTGTTCAACCAGGGAGGTGAGTTATTCAAATTCGAACTTCAAAATAGAAGGGTCGAAAAGCTGGATACCGATTTTGCCAAAGCCTGTAATAATGACCATGGCATCTCTCCGGATGGAAAGCAGATTGTCATTTCCAACAATGATGAGACAGTGGGATCCAGGATCTATTTGGTGGATGCCCGCGGAGGCACCCCGAAGAGAATCACGGAAAAAGGCCCGTCTTACTGGCACGGATGGTCTCCTGATGGGAGAACCCTGGCCTATTGTGCCAATAGAAATGACAACTACGACATTTATACGATCAGTGTAGATGGTGGTCTGGAAAAACGGCTTACTAACTCGGAGGGGCTGGACGATGGACCAGAATATTCACCTGATGGCCAATGGATATATTTTAACTCCGTCAGAACAGGTCGTATGCAAGTCTGGCGTATGAGATCTGATGGCTCTGAACAGGAGCAATTGACCTTTGATGAGTACAACGATTGGTTTCCACATATTTCTCCGGATGGAAAGCGGGTTGTTTTCATCAGTTATATCGACAAAGTGGATCCCGGAAGCCATCCTGCCTGGAAAAAGGTGATGATCAGGAGCATTTCACCAGAAGGTGGAGAAGTCTCAAAACTATTTGAGCTATTCGGCGGTCAGGGCACCATTAATGTTCCCTCATGGTCACCCGATAGCAAGCGATTTGCCTTTGTCAGCTACGAATTGCAATCCGATTAAGACAATATCATCTTTTCAGGATCCCAGTTGACGACTCGTTTCTCAAACAAACTGACGTTTGTAGCCAACGAAGGTCCTGCAGCCCTAAGGCCAAAACTTGCGTCTTCCACTACTTTTTTTCCTGTCCGAATAGACTCGAAGAAATTGGTCCAGTGATCCAGGTGATCGCTATATCCTTCTGGCGTCCGATAGATCTTTTCACCAGGCTCCTCGATGGCGTAAGTCTTTGGATAAGTGGCCTTGTACCACTTCTCATAGTCCGCCTGCTGCGCTTCGGTGAAAGTACCAAAGGTATCCCAGCCTCCATAACCAGGAGCATTTGGTATTTTATTTTTCTTGATGCGAATGTCGTTCCAGCCGATGGTCATGGTACCCTCCGTTCCGACCAGTTTCAGCAACGAACCTCCACCACTGGAGTCCACAAAATTTACCCTGATCTGTAAGTTGAATGCCGGATGGGTTTCCGCTTCATCATAATCAACCACCGCCAGCATAACATCAGGTACATCTCTCCCATCTTCCCAATATCGCAATCCTCCGCTGGCGTAAATTCGGCCCGGACCATTGGAACCCAGTGTGTGACATGTAATCCTGAAAAAAGATGCACGAAAAGATCACCAGCTACGCCTGTACCATAATCCTGATAATTCCTCCATCGAAAAAAACGTTTAGCATCATAGCCTCTTTTTGGAGCATCTCCGATAAAACCTTTCCAGTCTACGGTCTTCTCCGACGCATCGGTAGGAATGGAGTACTGCCAGGCTCCGTTTCTTGAAAATCGATCATTATAGGTTTCTGCCAGTACCAGATCGCCAATGGCTCCGGATCGATATAATTCTCCAGCCTTTTCATAAATGATAGAGCTTACTCGCTGACTGCCAACCTGAAACACCTGCCGCGTCTCTTTTTCCGTTTTGATCACGGCTGCCCCTTCTTCGATTTTATGGACCATAGGCTTCTCGCAATACACCGCTTTGCCTTTCTTCATGGCCTCAATGGAGATCTTGTCATGCCAATGATCCGAGGTAGACACAATCACCGCATCTATATCATCGCGATCAAGTAATTCTTTATACTTCCTTGTCGTAAACAAATCAGCACCAAAATTCTCTTTACTACTCTCCAGATGCCCATCATACAAATCACAAACGGCCACTAACTTAGCCCCTGGCACATTCAGTGCGGTTCGCACATTGTTGTAACCCATGATGCCCATACCTACCGCTCCAAGGCGGATTGGGCTATCCTGAAGCTTTTTGGATTCCAGAGGTGAAATAAGATATTCCTTGGCTGGTCTGGCCTCCAATAAACCGGGTATTCCTGCGGCCAATGCGCTTGTACTGACTAGCTTTCTTATGAATTTTCTACGAGATCTTTGGGGCATAACTTCATCTTTTAAGGATACCCCAAATTACGTCGATCACCAGAAAACTACCCTTGCTTACTGTTCCAAAGCAGCTAGGTAGTTTATCAACGGCGAAAATTATTCGTCTCTGAGCGAGTGTACCGGGTTACTGTTGGCAGCCGCCATGGACTTGAAACTAACCGTGACCAGCGTGATCAAAATGATGGAGAGCGCACCCAAAACATAGACAAAGGGTCCGATGGAAGTTCGATAGGCAAAGTCACCAAGCCATTCGTTCATAAGGAAATAACCTAACGGAAGTGAAATGCAAATAGAAATCACAATGAGTACGGCATAGTCCCAGGTCAATAGTATGATCAGCTTCTGGACGGACGCCCCCAGCACTTTGCGGATACCTATTTCCTTACGTGACTGTTCTACGGTGAAAGACACCAGTCCGAAGAGTCCCATACAAGCTACAATGATCACCATCACAGCAAATGCTGAAAATACGGTATTGAATTGCTGATCACTTTTGTATTGACGATTGAAGAATTCATCCAGGAAAAAATATTGGAATGGATTATCTGGATATACGTCATTCCAAAGTGCCTCGACATTAGCGATCGTAGAAGGAATATTAGCAGCTTCAACCTTCATCGAGAAGTAATTAGCTGCATTGGGGCGGTACATGAACATCATTGGGTCCAATGACTCTTTTAACGACGAATGGTGATAATCATTAACTACTCCAATCACTTTAAGAGGGTATCTGCTATTGAAATTTAGCACTTCACCGATGGCCGATTCCTCCGAAAACCCAAACATGTTGGCAGCCGTCTTATTGAGGACGATCGCATTGGAGTCCGATGCCATGTCCTTGATGAAATTCCGGCCGGATATCACGTCAATAGAGAAATTAGGAAAATAGTTTTCATCCACCCGTACCCGGTAGCAGTCGCGATGTACATCCGGATCCTGACGGGTATAAAAACTGCTAATACTGAAGTTCTCTTCCCCCGGAACAATATTCGAAATCGTAAAATTCTGGACCGATGGGATCTCACTGATCCGGTCTTTGAAAATGTTTCGACGGTTGTTTAGATCTCCGTCACCATTTGAAGAAGTCGGGCCATTCAAAACCAACGTCTGCGCTACATTCAATCCCAGGTCCTGGGATTGCATATATTGTACCTGTTTGAAAACCACAATTGTTCCAAAAATCAATACGACGGACACCACAAATTGAAATGTGACCAAAAGTTGGCGAAACCCAAACCGGGACTTTCTCTTATAGAAACTTCCTTTCAACACATTCAAGGGTTTAAATGAAGAAAGAACAATTGCCGGATAAAAACCAGAGAACAGGGTACCGAGCAACAGTACGCCCGTGACTCCCATAACAATATCAAACGATAGGAGTAAAGAACGGTCCAGGCTAATGTCCAATAGACCATTGATCCCCGGAACCAAAAGAAGTACCAGCCCAATGCTTATCATCAACGCCAGGAAATTGTAAAGAAAAGCCTCCGCGAGGAATTGTTGTATCAGGTGCTTTTTCATCGCTCCTACCACTTTCCGCACACCAACCTCTTTGGCCCTCCTGACCGCTCTTGCCGTAGATAAATTGATAAAATTGACCCACGCCACAATCAACATCAGAACAGCGATGGCACTTAGGAAATACACTTGATTGGCACCGCCATTTTGCCCCATTTCCCAACTCAGGCCTTTTGAAAACAAATGTATGTCCGCTACGTTCTGAATCCAGAGTTGTTCACGACTGGTTTCACGCGCATAATTTTCAGCTTTTTTTACATCCAGGAATCCACCCACCTTTTCATTGAGCACCACAGGGTCCGTTCCCTCTACCACTCGTATGAAGGTATAAAAATCATACCATCCAAAATTCTGAGGCCACGATTCATATCCGTTCCAGGAATTCAGAGAGGAAATGATATCGAATTGCATATGAGAAGTCTCAGGAAAGTCCTCCATCACACCAGTAACTACGTTTTCCTCAGTCCCTCGATAGTTGATCGTCTTACCTATGGGGTTTTCATCTCCGAAATATCGTTTAGCGGCAGAGGCCGACAAAACCGTTTGATTGGGAGACCTTAAGACCTCCTGTGGATTGCCATCGATCAATTTGAACCCGAACATCTGAAAGAAATTCGGATCCGCAAAAACTGCCTTATCTTCATTGTATCTAATCAGTGTTCCATCTGGCTTACGTACGCTATAAACGCCACTCCCAAATGGCAGTATGCGAACAAAGTCCATTACTTCCGGATACTCGTCTGTGATAACCGGGCCAACTCCCGGGTAAATTGGAGCACTTTTGGTGGTTAATTCGTTGTTGTTGTAAATGTCCATGACCACCCGGTAGGTATTCTTCGAGTCAGCATGGAAATTATCATAGGAGAACTCTTCTGAGACATGCAGGGCGATCAGGAGGCAACAAGTACAACCAAGGATCAATCCAAGTAGGTTGATGGAGCTATAACCCCCATTCTTTTTGAAATTGCGTAACGCTGCTTTAAAGTAATTCCGATGCATGGCTATTTGATTATTTTGAGTTTCAACAGGTCTTAAATACCCCGGGCGAAAGAATCGGATAACATCCAGGAGGAACCAACCATTGGCCCAAAACGAACCAAACTCTTCTCTTCGATGATAGAACGCTTCGTGCAGGTCTCCCTGAACTTCCTCTATCAGTCGATCAGAACAAAACCACTCAAGAAAGCGGTTTACGAATCGATTCGGTTCCGGCAATTGACTAGACATAAACTACCGTGATTGGCCCAACATTCCCCAGAGTTTCATTCTTCTGGATTGCAGATCTTCCAAGGTCTCCGTACCCGAGCTTGTGACTTTGAATATTCTCTTACGACGCCCACCTCGTTCGGCTGTCGCTCCTCCCATTTCGGAATTAATCAATCCTTTGTCCTCCAACCTTTTCAATACCGTATGTATCGCACTGATTGAAATTCGATTACCAAAGTGTTTGTAGTATTCTTCAGAGAGTACATACCCATAGGCCTGACCTTGTAAAACAGCCACTAACAACAGCACAGACTCTTCCAGTGAGCCCAGATTCTTCGACATTATTACAACTTTTGTAGAACAAACGTAGCTTATTTTTTCAACTTTTGTAGAATATGGCCATAAAAAAAGCCGCAACTCGATGAGGTGCGGCTCCTTAGAACGATATGTATCGTTTATTTTTCGATTCTGAAATCTACACGTCTATTGAGTGCGTGATCGTCTTCAGAGCACTCCGCTCCTTCCTTACAATCATTATAAATTTCACTCTCACCTACGGCAATGTGTGAAATTCTTGATTTGTCGACTCCTTTCATCTGCAAGATCTGGACGATCTTATCTGCCCTTCTCTGGGCGAGAGACGTATTGTAATGTTCAGGTCCGCGGCTATCCGTAAATGCTTTCACCTCCAATTGTACCTGATCATACTTTTTCAGCAGTCTTACCAGGTCATCTATGACCACAACAGACTCATTTGGCTCAGCACTATCGAAATCAAAGAATACGTTTCTGATCTCAAAAAGCTCATCGCCTTCCTCTCTTTCACTGATTTCCAAAACGCCTTCTTCATTGACTTTGAAATACTGTTTACCCGTGATGTGGTCCAAAACAACCAGGCTATGGGTTGGTGCTACTTTTTCAGGCTCTATGGGCACCTCTACAGAAACCTCTCTGGTATCTGTTGGTGCGGTTAACGCCACTTCATTGCTATCGTAACCTTCTTTATCACCAACGATTTTGTAATCCTGTCCCTGAATCCCATCGAATACCACTTCATCTCCTTCAACTCTGTAAGGCACTTCTCTTCCGGTATTTACATCTATGACCCGGATATCTCCGATGATGGGTTGCTTTGTATTGTAATCAATCAATTTAGATCTTACGGTCACCCGTTGAACCAAGAAAGCATAAATATCATCTTTCCCTTCTCCACCGTCCCGGTTACTAGACAAGTAACCACTATCACCGGCGCGATTGATGATCAATCCAAAATCGTCTTTAGGGGAATTGATCGGATAACCCAGGTTTACGATTTTCTTCTCTCCGTTGGCAGACACACGATATACGTCTAACCCACCTACTCCGCCATATCCATCACTGGAAAAATACAATACATCCTGTCGAGTATCAATAAATGGAAACATCTCATCACCTGATGTGTTGACCTCAGGTCCCAGATTTACAGGAGCACCCCAACTTCCGTTTTCGTAGCTGGAAGAATACAAATCCACGCCTCCCTGACCACCTGGCATATCACTCGCAAAGTACAGTACCTGCGCTTCTTCATCGAATGTAGGATGAGCTATTGAATAGCCTGGGTCATTGTGCGGGAACTCACTCTTCTCCTCCCATTCTCCATCCACTTCCTCAAAGAACAGAATGCGTAGGTGGGTATTTTTCCCACGGTCCTTGTTTTTGGAAGACTCGGGGTGATTCGAAGTAACTAACAGTTGTCCAAGGCTCGCTGAATAAGTAACCGGACCCTGGTGCAGAATATCATTCACTGCTTCGAACGGAGCAATACCCTCTTCGCCCTGTTGATACAGATCAAGAAAACTGGTTTCTTCTCTTAAGTCCAACGCCCTGAAAAGTCCACTTTTCGCTCCTCTCCCGGAAACAAACAGTAATCCGTCGTTGAAGTACGTTGGCGAAAAATCACTTTCATTGGAATTGAAATCAACCGTACGGACCAGATATGCCAATGAATCCGAGTAGAAATTTCTCACATTGTCAAATCCATCCTTCCTTTCCGCGGAGAGCTCATCATCTCCTTCATATTTGGACATCCAGTCACTTGCTTCGTCGTATTTCTCATTGGCCGCCAGTACTTCGGCATAACCCAGGATCTCGTCTTGTGAAGGATCGTCGGTTGTTGCCAGCGCATAATACTTCTCAGCTTCTTCATACTGCTTCAACTCCTTCGTGACGTAAGCCAGCTTACTGAAATACTTCAAGGAATCTTCAGGATTCTTCTGTGCGCCTTTGGCATATACTTTCAAGGCTTTGATGTAAGCACCCTTTTCGACAAGATAGTCCCCCTTTTTCAGGTAATTGATCGTACCATCCATATAGGGCAAATCCTGAGCCATCGTTCCAAATGACAACATGATCAGGGAAATGTAGGTTAGTAATTGCTTATGCATAGCAGTGATCATTAAAAATATCTGGGAGTTACTACTTTGTCTTTGGACAGTTTGAACCGATAATTCAACATGATCTCATGTGAAGTGGTTGTTATATCACTTAATGTTTCATCAATGATATAATCCAGCGCATATCCGATTCGGAATTGCTGAGTTACTTCAAACTCAATCAGGAAGTTGACAGATTCCGGAGGTCTGAAAGAAACTCCCAGCCAAAGGATATTATTTAATAAAACATTGACATTGTAATCAAAGGATATCGGTGCTCCGTCCACTACTCTGGCCAGAATATTGGGCTTAAGTTTAACGCCATCACTCAGATTGATCATTACGCCCGACGTAAGGAAATAGTGCCTTCTTTGGGTAAATACATCTGTTGCACCATTGGTAATGGTGTTGTTGATCAATAATGGTGCTGACAGGCCTACATAGAAGATCGGATTGTAGTAAAACAACCCAGCTCCCACATTGGGCTTCATGGCGCTGAAATTCTCCTGGAAAGTAGGATCCGAATTGATCGTGTAGACCGAACCAAAATCGGCACTATAGGATTGCAGACCAGCCTGAAGGCCCATACTCAGAATGCCTCCGCCTACAGGTATGCGGTAAGAGTAACCCGCCATTACACTGGTCAGGTCAGTTACTGCGATTTGATCCCTGGTGATTTGAAGCCCCAAACCAATGTTCTTTCTCGGAACAGGCGAATGGATCGCTATGGTCTGCGTATTCGGTGCACCTTCCAGGCCTACCCATTGCCAACGCCCTAGAGCGGTTACGCTTAGTGCGTCGTGACTCCCGATATAGCCGGGGTTAATGGCCATGCCATTGAACATGTACTGTGTGTACGTCGCTTGTTGCTGCGCCACCAAACCAGCGATGGCGAACAAACTAAAAACTGTGATTGCAAATATTTTTTTCATCTTCACTGGAGTTGGCGATTATCTTTTAAGGATTACAAATCCTGATTTTGAGTCTGTATTAGTTCCCGGGAATTCAATGACGTAGAAATAGGTACCATCCGGCAACCCAGCACTACCAAATATGTTATCTACGTTGGCCTGACTGTCCCAGGCATTATTCTCATTATCGTAGTTGGTCGTTTCCCAAACTTTCGTACCATATCGGTTAAAGATGGTTACCGTGTTATTTGGCAGATCTTCTATACCGGGTATTGTCCAGGTATCATCAATGTTATCTCCGTTCGGGCTATATCCCTGCGCGATTCCATTACTTCCACCATCTTCCGTGTTCTTTTGAATTTCATCCGTAGCAATGGCTCCCAGGTTCCCGAACTCATCGATCATCTCTACGGAGAGTGTCAAAGTTCCATCTCCAAGACCTGATACATCGATATCATCAAGCACACCACCCTGGCCATTTCCGTTGAGTTCACCAGTACCAGTCACTGCCGTACCTCCGCCAGTAGAGTTGATGGTATAGTTAAATGTAGAACGAGGTTCTGCACCATTGATCCTGAAACGGAAGTTGTCTTCATTCAAGTCATTAATGGCAGGGTTTAGGATAGTTACCGTAAATCCAGAAGGTCCGGTAAGATCTACCTCCCATGAAACACTCCCTTCGGTGTTACCGTTACCAGCAGCATCGCTCGCCGCGCCGACCGGAACGGTGATGGTTGCTATTCCTTCACTGATACTAGTAATGTCCACCTGATAGGAAGCACCAGATCCCGAGAAGCTGGAGAGTGTACCACTACTGACCTGAATATCTGCTTCTTCAAATCCGGTCACAACCTCACTGAAATCAAACAATATTCTCGCAGAAGTTTCACCAGTAATAGCATCTGCAGTAGTCGTTAATGTTACTGTAGGAGCAGTAATGTCGTAGAAATACGAAATCGTATTCGACGCTTCATTCTGGTTACCTACTGCGTCATTCGCCACACTTGCTGCAATGCTTACCGAAACCGTTCCTTCTGCTTCTGGTGTCAGGTCAAACGTGTAAGTAGTCTGAGCATCATTGGCTACCAGATTTGCAGCTGTCGCATTGGTCAATGTAAGGTCATCCAACGTAAAGCCCTGGACCAGTTCGCTGAATGTAGCCGTGAATGAAATCGGCGACACATTGGTAACATCTCCCACATCACTACTCAATGTAACTGTTGGTGCGATACCATCTCCCACTTCAATGGTCACTGTTTCTTCCGCACTAGTATTAGTTCCATCAGAAACGGTTAAAGTCAACGTATAGCTTGGTGTCGCGATCAGATCAATCACCGTTGGATCATTTACCGTAAGCAAACCTGTTGCTGCACCTATGGCAAAAGCATCATCAGTGTTTCCACTTACAATGGTCCAGCCAGAGAAGGTAGTTGCATCATCCGCATCAGTTGCCACAACCGTTCCGATCTCATCACCCTGACTTAAGATTCCCTCAATCGGGAAGGTTTGTCCCGCCGTGATCACTGGTGCATTATCGTCATTTGTGATGGTCACCGTAGCTTCATCGGAAATTGTCACCGACAAACTGGTTCCTGCCACATTACTCATCGACACGGTCACTGTTTCATCACTTTCGACGGCTTCATCCGAAGTAGGTGTAACGGTGAATGTTTGCGTTTCGCCTGCCGTACCACTGAAGGTCAGTGTTTCTCCTTCTACTGAGGTATAATCTGCAGAGGTAGCGGTCCCATCAGCCGTACTAACGTCTACTGTAAAGCCACCGTCTACAGGATTATCCAGGGTGGCTGTCAGTGTAATGGCTCCGCTATCTTCATCGCCTGAAGCATCCGCAATGGTTACTGCAGCAGCATCATCGTTGGTTATCGTGATTGTTCCTGTGTCAGAAGTAGTAATTGAAGTTGTAGCAACGGTTGTAGCCGTTACATTACTCATGCTAATCGTAAGTGTTTCATCAGCCTCTACTTTGCTATCCTCCGTGGCTGCTATGGTCACAGTCTGTGTTTCACCAGATGTTCCCGTAAAGGTCACCGTCTCGCCGGATAAAGCGGTATAATCACTATCATCGGTTGTTGCTGTTCCATCTGCCGTACTCACATCTACCGTAAGACCTCCATCTACCTGGCTGTCCAGCGTTAAGGTAACGGTAATGTCCCCATCGTCCTCATTTCCGGAAGCATCCGCGATGGTAACTGTAGCATTGTCATCATTATTGATCGTCACTGTAGCTCCATCGGTAATATCTACTGCTGCGGAAGTAGAAAGACTACCTTGTGACAGGGTAATGGTTTCGTTGGCTTCAAGGATCGCATCATCAGCAACCGTCACGGTGAAAGTTTGTGTCTCACCTGCAGTACCGGCAAAAGTTAACGTCTCACTAACGGCAGTGTAATCTCCGTCCGTTTGACTGGCCGTCCCATCAGCACTGGTGATCGTAACATCAAATCCTCCCTGAACTACATTATCAAGAGTTGCCGTCATGGTAACTGTACCATCTGCCTCATTCAGCGAAGCATCAGCTATTGTAACGGCTGCATTATCATTTTCAGTGATCGTATAAGTATGCGTCGTATTCGTTCCTAGTGTTGCATTCACAGGATTTGACAAAGTCAGGATCACTGTTTCATTTGTCTCAAGTATGGCATCATCTACTATACTCGCGATGGTAACTATTTCGCTTACATCATCAGCAGCGAAAGTCACTGTTCCATCTGCCAAGGTGTAATCAGTTCCTGAACCAGTTGCAGTTCCAGTGACAGCATAATCTACGGTGATGGTTTTTGAACTTCCAGTTGAAACTTCCACAGTAATATCTGCTGAGCTCACTGACTCGGCCCCATCAGAAGAAGTACTTGCAAAAGCTACCGTTGGAGGATCATCATCATCCGTGATCGTCGCTTCACCCTGGTTATCAGCAAATGAAGCATTAGTAGGATTCGTTCCATCCAGGAAGAAGGACTCAGCATCCTCATCTCTTGTATCGCCATTCACATTGACGGTCACATCCTTGGATGTTTCCGAAGGATTGAATGTTAATGTAGTTGTGGTTACTGCGGCGTAATCATTGTCAGCCGTGGTTGCGGTATTGTCAGAAGTGGCATAATCTATGGTGATTGTCTTCGGTGAGGTTTTATCCAGAGATACCGTAAATGTAGCGGATGCCTGACCTGAATTTCCTTCCGTAACTGCTGCGTCACCAATAGAAACTGTTGGAGCCACTTCCGTGGTAAAATTGTAAGTCACATCATCGGCAATTCCCGCAAAGGCATTTCCTCCAATATCCTCAATCGCCGTACTGGCGATTCGAATCGCATAATTCCTACCTTCTTCAAGGAAGCCACTAGGATTGGCAATAGTCAATACCGCACCACTAATGGATGCTGCTGATCCCGGAGAACTTGCATCAATCGTCAGGTCGGTGGTTGTATTATCCAGGTCATTCAATAGAATGTTTCCTGAACCAAACTGAATATTTTCATTGAAAGTGATTGTAATATCTGCTTCAATATCGACATTGGTCACATCGTCACCAGGTGCGGTGATACTGATCGTCGGTGGCGCCTGGTCCAGGGTGATCGTCTGACTAGTCTGAGTGGCTGCATTTCCTGCCAGGTCACTTACATCTGCAGTTACCGTGATATTTCCGTCATTCAATGCACTGATATCTGCTAAACTGGCGGTCCAGGCATTGCTGGTTACCGTAGCGTTGACAGGTCCCGCTGTAGTCGTTCCATCACTGAACGAAACACTTACAGACTGTCCATCTTCCACCCCTACAGTCGTTCCACTGATCTCCACATCAGAAGATTCTGCAGCTTCTACGATGCCATCTCCTTCAATAGGCGTACTGATCGAAATAGTTGGAGCTGTACTGTCTTCCGTAATGGTAGGCACATCCACTTCACCGGAAGTATTGCCAGCGGCATCTTCTGCCCGAACAATGAAATTGTTTTCATCATCTTCAGCAAGGTTGACACTCACACTCCAGGTACCACCCGATACCACATCGCTATCTAAAGGTGTCAGGTTATCAATGAGTCCGTCATTATCGGCATCTGCATATACGTGAACGGTCACACCATCTTCACTGTGAGTCCCGCTGATCGTCTGTGTGGCGGCATTGACCGAAATGGCAGAAGCCGGAGAAGTAACTACCGGACTTGCAGGATCCGAGCTATCTTCCGTGATCGTCGGAACATCCACATCACTAGAGGCATTTCCCGCGGCATCAGATGCCTGAACTACAAAATCATTCGCTTGATCAGCTGTTAAGCTCACCGAAATACTCCAGGTGCCGCTACTGACTACATTACTTCCTAAAGAACTGCCTTCCTGAACACCATCATTATTGGAATCAAGATAGATGTTGATCGTTGCACCGTCTTCGTCTGAGGTACCACTAATGGTCTGATTTGGAGCATTGACAGATATCGCAGAGGAAGGAGTACTTACAACAACGGAAGGAATCGCGTTATCCAATGTCACAGTCTGACTAGCCTGTGTAGCCGCATTTCCTGCCTGATCACTTACATCAGCTGTAATCGTGATGGTCCCATCATTTAGGCCGCTGATGTCCGCATCCGTAGTAATTGTCCACGCATTACTAGTAACCGTAGCCGTACCCGTAACCGGCGTACTTGATCCATCAGTAAACGAGATTGATACTGATTGTCCATCTTCGGTACCGGTCGTAGAACCACTAATCGTTACATCGCCATCTTCACTAGCATTCACTACTCCATCGCCTTCGATTGGTGTGGAGATGGCGATAGTGGGAGCCGTTTGATCTATGGTGTAAGTTTCTTCTGAGGTAATACTTACCGCGAAAGCATTACCCGCTTCATCAGTAATGTCTTGCCCCGCTGCAAAATCCAGATCTAGTTCGCCATCAGTATTGATTGAATTTACATCCACATCAAATACGGTACTGGCAGTTTGTTCTGTTGCATCGAGTATTGAAGCGGTGCCACCAGCACCGGCTCCTGATATTTCAAAGTCAGAACCATCTGTACTTACACCAGTCACATCTTCATCAAACGTAACCCGAAACGTCACTGAAGTGGCATTGGTCAACTCAGCTGTAGGACTATTTCTTGCTATACTTGATACAGTTGGAGCGGTCTCGTCAAAAGTAATCGTATTGGTGCTGGCTGTTCCTGTTGTTGAATTGCCGGCTAAATCTGTAATGATCGCATTGAAAGTAACCACCTCGCCATCATTTAAACCGCCACTCAGGTTTTCAAATACAGACGCAAGAATATTGATGGTTACTGTGCTATTTAAATCACTGTTGGTGATGGTCACGGCACTACCCAGGTCTTCAAAAGCATCACTATTTATTTGCGCTCTTAATTGAATGGAGCCATTTTCAAGCGATGCGTCATTGTCCACCGGAACTACAATGTCAAGGTCAGTATTAGTCGCATTCCAAAAGGTTGAAACTACGGACCCGCCATTTACAGTCACTGTCCCGGTATTAAAGGCCGATGGTGCTGTCTGATCTATGGTATATTCTTGCTCAGAATTGATCGCAAGCGCAAATGCATTGCTATTTCCATCCTGAATGTCCTGTCCGGCTGCAAAATCCAAATCAAGATCTCCATCCGTATTGATGGTATTTACCACCACATCAAATACCGTACTAGCCGTAATCTGTGTGGCACTCGCTATAGAAGCGGTTCCTCCAGCAGCTGCCCCGGATATCGCAAAGTCAGAACCATCAGTACTTACGTTAGTCACGTCTTCGTTAAAGGTGACCCGGAAGGTCACGCTGGTTGCGTTGGTTGTAGCATCCATGGGTGACTGTCGTACAATTGAAGTCACTTCCGGAGGAGTGGCATCGGTGATATCAAATGTAGAACTGGTTGTACCAGTAACTCCTGACGCGGCCGCCGTAAGTGTACGCCCGGTCGCTACAGCCGTATGTAGAATGTCAGCGAAAGTTGCTACCCCGCTGGTCAATGTGGCTGTCTTCGGTGAACTGTTCAATGTACCATCTGAGGTAATATTAACCGTTCCGGCTCCAGCGGTATTATCTGTATCCACATTACCATCAGCATCTACTAAGGATACTTGTGGTGAAGGAGACATGTTTGCATTTTCTCCAGTATTGGAAGCATCTGTTGTGAAGGAAAGCGTAGTACCTGTTACCTCTATTCGATTCTCATCTGAGCTGTTGGCATCTTCAAGGTCGGATCCACCTGTAAATGATGCATCCAAACCTGAACCTGTTCCAGTTGTTAATGCACTCACATCAATCGTAACAGAAACGGCCTCTCCATCTACCGCACTTCCATCGTCCACGAATGTGGCGAATACGTTCAAGGTTTCAGTCCCTTCATCCGCGGCAGTTATGGTCAGACTACTGAAAGTAATAGACCCGGCACTTAAGGTTCCTTCTCCTACTTCACCACTACCATCGTATAAAGCAATACGCGCAATGTTCGCGGGATTACTAACTGTCAAGGTAACACTCGTCAATACTGTAGGTGCACCATCCGAATCCGTGTTGTCACTACCGCCATCCTGTAAGGTGAATCGTGCAATTTCCAGTTCATCGTCTCCCGTATCGTCCAGATCGGCTGCATCGAATGTTGTTGGATTAAAATTACTCGTTTTAGAAAGCCCTGCATCCACAATGATGTTAGACTCAGCATTAGGAGCAGTTACGGCGAAGGCAGAACTGGTCGTGCCAGTCACACCTGAAGCTGCGGCCGTCAATGTTCTACCAGTGGCTGCAGCCGTATGTAGAATGTCAGCAAAGGTAGCTACCCCAGAAGTCAGTGTAGCCGTTTTAGGAGAACTGTCCAACGTACCATTTGAAGTAATATTAACCGTACCTGCACCAGCTGAATTATCTGTATCCACATTGTCGTCTGCATCTACAAGGGTCACTTCAGGGGAAGGCGACATATTCACATTGGTGGTCACGTCAGAGGCATTTACCGTAAAACTCAGGTTTGTTCCATCTACTTCGATTCGGTTTTCATCTGAACTATTGGCATCTTCCAGATCAGTACCACCGGTAAAGGTTGCATCCAGGCCGGAACTCTGGCCGGTGGTCAGTGCGCTCACGTCAATAGTAACCGAAATCGCCTCTCCGTCTACTATACTTCCATCATCGACGAAGGTAGCAAAAACGTTAAGGGTTGCTGTCATGTTATCAGCAGCCGTAATGGTAACACCTGAAAAAGTGATTGATCCGGCAGTAAGTGTTCCTTCTCCTACCTCGCTGCCATCCGCATATAAGGCAACTCGTGCAATATTGTCTGGATTAGTTACAGTCAAGGTGATGCTGGTCAAGATGGTAGACAAAGCATCTGCGTCTGGGGAGCTACTTCCACCGTCCCGTAGGGTGAATCGGGCCATTTCCACTTCATCATCCCCCGTATTGTCCAGGTCCGCAGCATCGAAGACCGTTGGATTAACATTACTGGATTTAGTCAGACCTGCATCCACAATGATATCGGATGCAGCAGAAGGAGCGGTGATATCGAAGGTAGTACTGCTTCCAGCACTCACTCCAGAAGCAGCAGCTGTTAACGTTCTGCCCGTAGCAGTCGCCGTGTGTACAACATCATTAAAAGTAGCAACACCTGATGATAGGGTCGCGGTTTTAGGTGTACTGTCCAGGGTGCCATCTGAGGTGATGCTGACTGAAGCGCCTGCCCCCGCTGAGTTATCCGTATCTACGTTGCCATCCGCATCTACTAACGATACTTCAGGAGATGTCATCGTCTCATATTGTACCGTATTGGTTGGCTGGGTGGTAAAAGAAAGTGTTGTACCATCTACTTCGATTCGGTTTTCATCAGAGCTATTAGCATCTTCAAGATCGGAACCACCTGTGAAAGAAGCATCCAGGCCAGAACCAGAACTGGTAGTGAGGGCACTTACGACGATCGTAACCGAAACTGCCTCGCCATCTACTACACTTCCATCATCGACGAATGTAGCAAATACACTCAGGGTTTCTGTCATGTTATCCGCAGCCGTAACAGTTAATCCACTGAAGGTAATGGAGCCGGCGCTTAAGGTTCCTTCTCCTACCTCTCCACTGCCATCATAGAGCGCAATTCGGGCAATGTTATCCGGATTACTCACAGTCAGTGTAATGCTAGAAAGTACGGTGGCCGCTCCATCTGCGTCGGTATTATCACTACCTCCATCCTGTAGGGTAAAACGTGCAATTTCCAATTCATCATCTCCCGTATCGTCAAGATCCGCTGCATCGAAAGTCGTTGGATTGAAATTACTGGTCTTCGTAAGGCCCGCATCCACAATGATGTTGGACTCATTATCCACTGCCGTCACGGCAAAGGCCGCACTTGTTGTACCGGTCACTCCTGAAGCAGCCGCTGTAAGTGTTCGTCCAGTTGCTACGGCTGTATGTACAATGTCATTGAAAGTAGCTACACCACTGCTAAGTGTCGCTGTTTTAGGTGAACTATCTAATGTTCCATTTGATGTTATATTGACTGTTCCAGCTCCTCCGGAATTATCCGTATCCAGGTTGCCATCTGCATCAATTAGAGATACTTGGGGCGAAGGAGACATGGTTGCCGTTTCTTCTGTATCACTGACATTAACCGTAAAAGACAAATTCGTACCATCTACTTCAATTCGATTCTCATCAGAACTCGGCGCATCTTGCAAGTCCGAACCTCCTGTAAAAGCGGAAGCCAGTGTGGAGCCTGCTGCAGTGGTCAAAGCACTTACATCGATGGTTACTGCAACTGCTTCTCCATCTACTACGGTACCATTATCTTTAAAAGTGGCAAACACCCTAAGGGTTTCTGTCATGTTATCAGCTGCCGTAATGGTCACTCCTGAAAATGTGATAGAACCTGAGCTGAGGGTTCCTTCACCTACTTCACCACTGCCATCATAAAGGGCAATTCGGGCAATGTTATCCGGGTTACTTACTGTCAGCGTGATGCTGGAAATGATGGTACTCTTAGAATCCGCATCCGTATTGTCACTTCCTCCATCCTGAAGGGTGAAACGAGCAATTTCTATTTCATCATCTCCGGTATTATCCAGATCAGCCGCATCGAAGACGATCGGATTAAAATTGCTTTGTTTAGTTAGCGTATTATCCACGATGATATTCGATTCATCGTCCGGCACATTGAGATTAGCTGTGTTACTATTGGCAGACTGATCCGCGTCAGCTTCATTCCCTGCTTCATCAAAAACAGCAGAACTTGCCAGGTCTACTTCCAGGGTTTCACTTCCGTTAGGGGTTCCTGTCACACTGAAAAATACCCTGACCACTGTCTCGCCACCAGCAAGTGCAGTGGCCGATCCTTCTACTGCATTGTCGTTCTTTTTGACACTGGAAATCGAAGGGGAAGTAGCTACACCCCCTGTTAATTTAAGGTCGAAATCTGAAGGCTGCAAGGCTCCTGAGCCTCCATTCGTATTATACACGCCTTCACTGAAGGTAACATCAACGTAAATATTATCCTCCTCTACCGCAACACTACTGATCGTTGGTTGCGTACCATCGTAAACAATACTAAACTGAGTTGCAGCCGTATTGGGGTTTCCTGCCAGATCAAAGGCACGACCCGCATTTAGGTCTACTGTGACCGTACCATCCATAGCAGGTGTGATATCCACCGTAAATGTGGTACTATCAGGCCCTACAAAATTACTAGTGGTTCCTCCAGAAACAACAAAATCATTTTCTTTCATGTTTTCCGCTTCCTCACTGAAAGTAACCGTAAGGGGGATCGGATTACTATTCGTCGGTCCCGGCGATTCAGTACTTGTTATGGTAACGGTCGGGGAGGTATTGTCCAGGATTATTGCCAAACCGCCGGAAACTGCACCAGTATTACCCAGGGCATCTGTCGCCTGGGCGGTAATGGTATGCGCCCCCACAGCAAGATCTGACATAGGTGTAAGCGTCCAGTTACCACTTCCATCGACAGTTGCGGATCCTAAAGATCCTGCCACACTGGAAGTAACGACTACACTAGCCCCCACTTCGGTCGTTCCCTCAAAGGTGGGTGTCAGGTCGTTGGTCCGGTTATCAGAAGTCGCACCCGCAGTATGCTCTTCATTTCCTGAATCCGAACTGGTGGCCAGATCTGGAGTAGTGGTAGTGGCTCCTGTCTGATCAATGGTATAAGTCTGTTCTGTGCCATTGTTTGTTCCGCCAAAGGCATTAGTTGCAAGGTCCTGAATATCCTGTCCTCCCGCAAAACCAAGATCTAGTAGTCCATCTGTATTGATCGTCGCTACGGTCACATCATAGATACTGGCCGACACACTGCTTGCACCGGTAATTGACGCAGTTCCGCCAGCTCCGGCCCCGGAAATAGCGAAATCTGAACCGTCGGTGCTTACATTTTGCACATCTTCATCGAAAGTAACTCGGAAGGTAACGCTTGCTGCATTGGTATTTTCATCCGTAGGACTTTGCCTCGTAATGGAAGTGACTTCCGGCGGGGTGGAGTCACCACCAGCCACGGCCGCATCAAAATCAATGTTATCAAAGGCGATAGAAACGGCATTTGTAGTTCCCACACCTGAAGAAGTTCCGGTAAAAGTGATCCTTTTGATGTTTTCCCAATCTGTATTGAAGGTTAATGTACCCGCCTCAGCTCCAGAAGCATCCTTGGTGTAGGTAATGGACCCACTGGCATCAGAAGTAGTGAAATCTATGTTATCCGACGCCACCTGTACATCAGACACATCAAATCCTGTTATCGTAAAATCCTCCGTCCTGTTCCCTGCCAGGCCCGTGAACACACTTGCGTCCAAAGAGACCAACTTAAAGGCAGAACCATCCGAGCTTTCGATACTTACCGTCGTTGCTAAGGCAGAAAGTAGTGGATCGAATGAAAAGTGTCGATCCCCACTTGGAAAAAAGTTTCTGGATATCTCAGCAGAAGTGGCAACGGCCGTATTCACAGTAACATTTGCTGTATATAAAATACCATCAACCGTTCGACTGGTAACAACCAAAGACGCATCCGATGTGTTATCCTGGTAGTTTTCATCAGCAGGTTGCGCATACGCAGCAACTCCCGATAAAAGCACCAGTACCATCAATGCCAAGCGTACCAAAGACGATGAGGGGTGACGTGAAACAAAATAGAATTTCGAAATTCTGCGGAAAATCATAGAAATGACCTTCGCTCGCTTATGGAGTAATAAGCTGATTGGTTGAACCTTCATATGCTAACAATGAAAATGCCTAAACTTAGAATCAAGTTTAAGGATTTTTTTAGTAAAGAATGTAAATAAATCGATGAACAGGTGCTCTTTAACAGATAAAATGCTCGAAAAAAATGAGGCAATTGGACGATTCCAGCTCTCTAAAGTTCTGTAACGCAGTGCCTAAGCGCCAAAAAAAAGAGCTTCCCTTAAGAAGCTCTTTTATTCAATCAATAATTCTATTAAGAAATATTAGTTTCTTGAAGGATACAATCCTTCCAGGGCAATGATCCAGTTCAGTACCTGATAAGGATGACGGTTTTCGTGAGAGCTGCTGTTACCCGTAATGCCGACCGTAACGGTTCCGCTAACCGATGCAGAGCTCAATGCCACGTTTGCCGCGCCAGTAGTACTGTAAATTCTGGCATCCTGAGCACCTAAACCAACTCCTGCCTTAGCAGTACCAAACAAAGCACCCGCTGCAGGAATGTTCGTATCCGCCTCGGTGGTTGTCGCTGTAATGGTAACAGCTCCGCCAGTGAGAGCAGCGGTGTGAGTATGCGCTGGCAATTCAGGAATGTTCAACGTAACAAATTCCTGTCCGCCACGCATACCAAGGACGTAAGGTTGTAACCCTGGTGCCAAACCTTGTCCGATCAGTGCCCGACCCCTTAGATCAGGTAATGCGAATGTCGTTCTACCATCACCACCGTAGATTGTGCCTAGTAGTGAAAATAATGCGTTGGCTTGAGCAATGGCGATTAACTGCCCGTGGCAAAAAGCCCAGTCTCTTGGGGAAAAGTTAGGCGCCCAACCCATGACCGTTGCGAGAAAAGCTTGCATAAATGTCTTTAATTTTGTTGTAAATAAATTAATAGTGAATGACAGATGGCGAAATCCAGTCATCAACGAACATTAATTTCTTACTATCGATCGTGATGGATGGTTTGTCTATGCCATGTTGTAATTCGATGTTAATTTAGGAAAATAATCGAAGGGACAAAACCTAAAAAAACTTTTTTGTAAAAGTTAGACACATAAATAGGTATTGAAGTACCCGGAAGAAACCCCGTTCTGTATCTCTTCGAAAACTTTATGATCGTAGGGCAATGATCTGCCTTGTTCGATCACCATCTTTCTTACCAGGTTATTGGCAATTGTAATTTTCTCAATATTGATCACCGGAGTGGCATATTGGGACTTCAAGTGAAAAGATTGCGGTCCTCTTGGTGTTTCTATGGTTTGTTCCATCAGCCAATTTTGGACCTTTTCCATTTCACGACGTTGGAAATAGGGATATAACTGCTCCAGTGCCTGGCCAATTTCAAATCCCAACAAACCAAACATATTGGGCATGCGTCCTGTGCGATTCACAAAAGCTTGTTTGAATTTCTTGTTCAGCTTGTCCTCAGCATCCATGTCCCAAATGGAACCTGAATAAAGCGTCATATCCAGATTGGAAACCTGGTTCAGTACTTCGTAGGACGCCATAGGAGCAGTTGCAATCACAGGAATGGTTTTATGAAGGCCTTCTCTGTGGAAAACCCTCAAAAAATCCACAGCTTCATCGCCTGAAAACATGGCGTTGATAAAACTTGGTGCCTCCTTTCTAAGGTTTCCAAGGTACTCCATCAACATGTCTTCGGCACTGATCGCCAAATTCGAATAGGTCCTCATGGTGAGCATTTTCATCGGCGTGGGCTCAGCTACCTGAACTCCCTCGTGAAACGCAGCATGAAAATGATAACCTGACTCATAATTGGACATGACCATGATCCCTCTGCCACCAAATTTCTTTTGTGCCCAATAGCCCATGGCATATTGCGATTGCCACGACTGATAGCTGTTGTAGAACATATAAGGAGACTGGTCATGCATAAAAGGCACATACTCCCCCATGTCTGCGAATAAGCAAATCTTTTTGAACTTGTTGATGGTATCGGTAAACTTTCTCATGGACCGGTAATTGACCATACCCGAGATCAGGTCCACATTTTGAAAAGAAAGCATCTTCTCCAGTACCGGCTGAATGGCTTTGGGCTCTCCGACTCTGACATATTCGGGAACCATCTCAAAATAGCGATGTAGTTTTTTCGGAAGCCCGGACCAGATGCCGTCCATTACGTCCTGTGATAAGGTAGGATATATAGAGGAATATGGAGCGAGAAAGCCGATTCTGATTTTTCTATGCATGATTGTGAAGGTGTTGGCGCTAAAATAATAGAAAGCGATCTATCAAATTCACTAAGCCTCATAATTGGACCTCATGTTTATTCGCGATTCTGATAAAGAATGAACTTAAAGCTTGAATTTTATGCCTGTTCCATTGCATAAATCATTCCCGGTTTTATCTTCATGCCGCAATCCACAACCCCAGACAGATAGACAAAGCATGTATCAAAGAATCCTCATCGCCACCCGGTCAGCCGCCTGTTCATCCCTGATCCAATTTCTTCAGGAACGAAATCACGACGTGTCTATGGCTATACCCAGCAGTCATGGCGCCTTGCTGTCTTTATATTCCCCCTTATTGCCTTCCGACAACATTCATATCGTCGAAGAAGAGGAAATCTCCCAATTCGAGGGTCAGGACCTGTTCTTGTACCTGGAGCTCGCGCCACGAAATGTCAATAAAACACCCACCGTTGAAGTGCACTTTGGGAAAGTTCCGGAAGCATATGGTTCAGACCCAGTATTCTGGGCTTTGAAAGAGGGAAAACGACTGGCTTATATTTCCCTGTTACAACATCACCCTGATTCAAATGACCTCACCTTGTTACTGGAAAAGTCATTTGACATCATGAATGGTGAAAACATCGGCATGCTTTCCGCCAGGTTATCCTTACTTATGGTCACTCAAATCGAAGAAGTGCTCAAAGGTATCGGCGGCGGCAAGACCATTGCTGCAGAAGAGTTAACCATTCATCCGTATCCTTCCGATCAGGATTTTGACATCTTATGGGATGAGATGGAAGCTTTGAAGATCGAACATCTGGCAGATGCCGCCAATCCGAAGTATGGAGGAGCCAGGACCAAGATTGCTGGTGCACCCATTCAGATTTTAGAAGTGAGTCAAGCCAACGTTAACCTGCCCGAAGGGCAACCGCCCAGCCCTCCTGGCACCATCATTCATGCCAGCCCGGATCAGGGCCTGTTTGTAGCTTGCAAAGGCAATACATTCATTCGAATTAATATCCTGTCCACTTCCGAGGGCTTTTTCACCGGTCAAAAACTGGCCAGTCTTGGCACACAACCAGGGATCACCTTAGGCTAATATTCGTAAACTTTTTTAAAAGAAACCCATGGATATTAATCAGCTAAATGATCAGGTGCTCGAATTGCAAGAGCTGTATGACAAAGGTGAGCAACAAAGGGCCAAAGAGAAAATATACGCGTTGCTGCAACAGTATCCTGGTCATTACGGAGCAAACCTTGCTGTTGGCAAAATGCTTATCAACGAGCAACAAGGGCAACACGCCCTCATGTTCCTGCAAAAAGCCTTGCAGCAAAAAGAAAACGAGGCTGAGGTACATGCCCATTTAGGAACAGCCTTCTACCAGACTGGCAAGTATGAAGCCTGCATTAAATCGCTTCGCAAAGCGCTTGAACTAGAGCCAGACAGGTATGAAACACAAGTACAGCTGGGACAGGTCATGACTCAGTTTGTACCTCCATGGCATTTCGGTATGTTGTCCGATCTGGAGCGCAATGAGGCGTATGATCAATTGTTAAAAAAATATGTCACGCCAAAAACTGTACTACTGGATATTGGAACGGGATCAGGCTTGTTGGCCATGATGGCTGCTCGTCACGGTGCAAAACACATATACGCTTGTGAACAATCGCATTATGTGGCAGACGTAGCCAAAGAGATCATTGCTAAAAATGGCTATGCAGACCGTATTACGCTTTTCCCGAATAAATCCAGTGATATCCAACCCCATCACCTGTCTGAACCTCCCAATCTGATCATTGGTGAAATTTTCGATTCGGCGATGCTGGGAGAAGGTGCCATTCCTTCTTTCCGTGACGCTTTCAAAAGACTCGCCGCACCCAATTGCAGGATCATTCCAAATGTTGCCATGGTAAAAGGCATGTTGATTGAAAGTGCAGGACAGAGGTGCATTAATCCACTGTCGGATATTTCTGGTTTTGACCTCAGTCCGTTCAATCAATTCCGAGCGCCTGCGGATTACGCCTCTATTCGACTTCCCAACTATATTCATCGCTTTTTATCGAAGGAACAGACTTTTTTAAGTTACGATTTCGAAAACCTACACGAGCCCAGAAATGACACTGAACCTTTTCGAGTTGAGGCCACCATAGTAGCTTCTGAAAGTGGCATAGCACATGGGATTGCGTTGTGGTTTGATCTTTCCATGGAAAACGAGATCATCCTTACAAACGAACCTTCCAGACTGGATAATCACTGGGGGCAAGCGGTATGTTTTTTCGAAAGTGCAATCCAGGTGGAACCAGGGGACTGCATCCAAACTACCATTTGTCATACTGATATGCGCATCTGGTTTGAATCAAGTCGATTAGCAAATAAAAATTAACAGAAACTGAAATAACAGATCTCACCATGTACCAAAAAATTGGCATCCTTACCTCTTCTTATCTGCCATTGCCATTGATCATGGCCTTAAAGCAACAAGGCGTACTAGAACAAGTCATGCTCCATGAGAACGCCGAAATGATGCGGCCATCATTGAATGGCATGATTGCTCCCATGGAAGCAGACAGGATACCGGATCCTGCAAATCCACCTGTCAAAGACACTTGTGATCTGGTAATCGTAATGGGTTATCCCACAAAAATTACGGGTTCATACGCTGCTAAATTGATCAATGTACATTTTGGCCCTCTCCCTGAGAACAAGGGACCGGACCCTGTTTTCTGGACACTGAAAAATGGAAAACTGCTTTCTTATGTATCCATTCATGAAATTGATCCGGGCGGGGAATTTGATGCCGGACTTGTCGTTAAGGAAAGGTCGTTTGATGTCATGCCTGGAGAAAATTATGGTTTGTTGTCCAGTCGGTTATCTCACCTGTGCATTGAAATGATCATGGAGTTGATTGCGGGTGACTCCAAACAACGTGAGCAAGAGACAGACAGAGCACAATACAATCCCATGCCATCGGGGGAGGATTTCGTGATCAACTGGAATGAAATGACTGCTCTACAAATCGAAAACCTGGTCAATGCCTGCAATCCGGTTCATGGTGGTGCCAGGACTTTACTAAACGGCGGCGCATTGAGTATTTATGAAGTAATGCCTGCCAGTCTCGTGGTGGCAGACGCTGAATCAAAACAACCCGGCGAAGTGGTGCATAGCAGCCTGGAACAAGGACTTGTCGTCAAATGTAAAGACGGTAATTACCTCAAGATCAGCGTCATGTCTCTGAATGAGGGTATTTTCTCAGGCAACAGAATTGCCGCCCTGGGCACACCCGAGGGAACCATTCTCGGGAAATAAAAAAGAACACATAAAAAAGCCGTTCCCTTTCAGGAACGGCTTTCTATTCTTTATCGTGTGAATCTTAATTGAAATTGGAATCAATGATCCCAGCATCAAGGTTCTTCACGTTAGACCCAGGCACTTCTGTCCAGTTCTTTCCATCGTCATCCGTATAGAAGACAACATAGCCACCAGTCAGGCTTTCAACAGCGGTACCTGAAATCACCCAAAGTCTGCCATCCGGTCCAATGCTCAGACCTTTGGGGATAAATTCACTTGAGATCTCTGTCTTTGCGCCTTTCTTCGTGTAATTGGCTAATTCATTCGCCGTGTTGATGATGAATGCCTTTCCTTTAGGGCCGCCAGTCACCTGTTGCGCATTGTTCAAATCAGGAATCGCGCTCCACTTACCATTTTTGGGATCCATCCATTTCACGACTGACCCTACTGCCGGATCACTGCATACGACCCACACCAGTCCATCGGGAGCCGCACTTATCTGACTTACGTGTTCAACGCCCTTTACAAGCGTCGCCTGAGTAGTCGCAGCTTTTCCTTTTGGTAATTTTACCTGTGCCAATAGTCCTGAATTCAACACGACATACAGCGTGTCATCCGGAGCGGCATCAATCCGCATGGCATGTGTAATTTCTTCGCCTTCCGACTCTTCAGCCTTAAGCGCTACTTTGTCAAACTTAATAGTGGTACTCGACCACTCCATCGGGAAAGTCTCCGATGTGTAGTGAAGAACTGTTTCTTCACCGTCTTGTACGAGCACCATAACGGTCTTTGAGGCAGAAACCGTCAAATCAACGATATTCCAGTCTGCTGTATAAGGGGGTGTCTGGTAATTGGGGTATAAAACCGCCAAATTGTTGAAACCATCCACTGTCCATGCTACTTGTTGTGTTGCCATTAGATTTGATATAAATATTTAAGGTTATAAACTATTTGTCTGTGGAAAGATAATTTTAGGAAGAATTTAGTTTCTAAGCAAGCCTTTTCTATTTTAGGCGCTAACAATCAGACAAAATATAACCTGTAACAACCATGAGCGTAGCCGCAAGAATTAAATCTGCCACAGACTTCATTTTATCTTCAACTGAACCCAGTGACTGGGAAAAAGCTTCTAACAATCTTTACGATATTTTTAGTGCCGGAGCGGGCGTTTTTGCGGATAACCTGGCGAATGAAAGTTATTCTGAAGCAAAATCCGGCAAATTTGTAAGTCAGACCATGGCCGCTCATTGTGTCAAAGATGTCATGCGTACCTGCCGGTTTATCCGTGGATTGCATCAGGCCATAGAGGATCAGTTAGCAAAGAATGGTTCAGTTCACATACTTTACGCAGGATGTGGCCCGTTTGCTGCCCTGTTTACTCCCATGACTTCACAATTCAGCGCTGAACAGGTGAAAGTCACTTTAATGGAAATCAGTAAACTGCCATTGGAAAAGGTAGAAAAAATGTATACCCACATGGGGCTAACGGATTATGTACAGGCGTACATTAATGGGGATGGTACCGATCCTGAAATTCAGTTCGACGATCAATATGACATCATCATCTCGGAAACCATGCAAGCCGGACTCAAAAAAGAATGTCAGGTGCCATTAACCAGAAACCTTGTCCGATTCTTAGCAGACGGAGGTACATTCATTCCACAAAATATCAAGGTGGAAGCAACGATGGAAGGTCCGAAAACACAAGATCAACCTAATGAAATGTTAATCGGTAGTGTTTATGAATTGGATTACCTGAAAGTTCCCGCAAAGAATCATCAAACTGAACTAGATATCCCCTCAGGTGAGTATGAATTCATGAAAATGCGAACTTCTGTTCAGACTTACAAAGATGAATGGCTGGGATTCAACGAATCAGGGGTCACGACGAGTTTGATCTTAGATCGATTTCAGGAATCGAGAAATAAAGCCAAATTCACCTATCAGGAAGAGCCTGCCGTCGGAGAAGAAATCGGATTCGAGTGGGAGTACGTGGACTAAACGACGACCAAATCGGGATCTATCTCATTTTGCCAGGCCGTCACCCCTCCTTTGAGGTTCAATAAGTTGCTATATCCATACTTATCAGTCAGTAAATCGACGGCCTTCTGGCTTCTGCCACCACTTTTACAATGAATGATCACGTCGCCATTTCGCGGGATCTTCGTCAGGTGATCTTCTATTTCGGAAAGGGGGATATGTATTCCTCCAATATTACCCGATTCATATTCATACACTTCCCGAACGTCGATCAATGTGTAAGTATCTTTGGGTTTGTCATTCAACTCCGATACAGAAACCTGATCGGATACATCCAATCCTGTTAACCCACAAAACACATCATAATCGATCAATGCCGATATAGATGGATCTGAACCAGTCAGCGGGTTAGCCTCATCTTTTTGTACTTTTAGCGTGCGCGTTGTAAAATGAAGTGCATCGAAAAGAAACAACCTGCCAACCAATGGGTCTCCCATTCCCGTCAGCACTTTAAGTACCTCCGAAGCCTGCAGGCTCCCTACAATGCCCGGCAACACACCCAATACTCCACCTTCGGCACAACTAGGCACCATTCCGGGAGGAGGAGGTGACGGAAAAAGGTCCCGGTAGTTAGGCCCTCTCGAACCATCTTCAAACTGATAATTAAAGACACTCACCTGTCCCTCAAACTGAAAAATGGAGGCATAGACGTTTACTTTACCGGAAAGTACACAAGCATCATTTACCAGATAGCGAGTCGGAAAATTGTCAGTTCCATCCGCCACCACATCAAAGTCTTTGATGATCTCAAGTGCATTGGTACTATCGAGTTTCGTCTCAAAAGGAATAAAATTGATATTGGGATTTTGCTCACGTAGCCGCTCAATAGCAGTGGGCACTTTGGATTTACCTATATCCTGTGTTGTAAAAAGCACCTGTCGTTGCAGATTTGAAGCATCTACCACATCAAAGTCTACCACGCCTATCGTTCCGACACCCGCGGCCGTAAGGTATTGCAACATGGGAGCTCCAAGCCCACCTGTCCCTACGACCAAAACTTTAGATTGCTTTAGTTTTTGTTGAGATTCAAGGCCAAAATTGGGCAGGTTAAGGTGTCTGCTGTACCGCTGTAGTTCTTCTAATGAAAGCTCCATTCGAGTGATCAATTTCCGTATGGAAAGGTAACATCAATTACCCTCAAGAAGTGCGATGGCCCGCTCCAAAATTGTATCGATCCCGGCATCGGCTGATTCATCAGAGATAGAAATTCGCTCGTCGGGTTCGATTCCAACGCCCTCAATGAAGTTAAAATCAGCATCTACCATTTGCCAGGAAGATAACCGAAACGTCCACCCATTGGGCAACTCTCTGAAAATAGGATTTCCTGACCCTCCTCCTGTAATTCCACCAATGGTGGTCACATTAGGCCGGACTTTCATCGATAAGATGAAGCTCTCAGTGGTACTGAAACATTTTCTGTTAGTCAGGATCACTACAGGCCCATCATAGGTGGTTCCTTCAGGTTTGATCGTACTCTTACGCCATTCACTAAAATCCGTGTGTGAAGGGCCATTACGGTACCTTACCCAGCGATAGGTCCTTTCTTCGTCCATGAACTTCGTCGCAATACGGTCTGCATTGGTATCACTACCTCCACCATTGTTGCGTACATCTATGATAATCCCATCTTTGTTCGCCATTGCGGCAATGGCATCATCTATCCTTTCGTAATGATTGTTAGCTGCACCAAAAGTGAAAATTCGAATGTAGCCAAGATTGGTGTTATTGATATCCCCATATTGAAGCGTGCTATTAGGGCTAAATTCTGTTGCCAGGTAATTGGTCACCCCTTGTGGGTCATTTTCAGGAAACCCCGTTTTGAAGTCATGAGCTACCTCAGTATCGTCCCGAAATAAGTTCACGTGACCATCTTCAAATGAAAGAGTAAGCTCGCTCAATAGCGAAAAAAGCTCGTCATCGGTGGAAAAACCCCTCACACGCTGAACATTCGTATCGTAAGCGGCCTGCCAATCAAGTTCTTTTATATCAAAAAAGGAATAATGGCGATCAAACGCCTGCCAATAGACTTCAAAATTTTCTTCGAAAGAATTATCAGGATCTTCTTCAATGAACAACGAGCAAGACGATAAAACTACCATCAGGCCAACAACAAAGTATTTTCGCGCTTTCAATAGGTAAATTTTAGTCCGGTTTCAAATAAATGTCCTTCGTATCCAACTCGGGATGCCCGATCAATAACGGTGATCTGATATTGATAAGCAATCATCCATTCCGCAGCTTTCAGGGTCTTACCGAATAAGGCCAGCCTGAACTGATAGTCTGCAAAACGATCGGGGAACATCCACTCTTGTGTGGTAGAACCTATAAACTCCCGATTGATCATGTAAGTCGCAATCGGGCCCCTGAGCGTGAGAAGCACATATTTTTCTTTCTTCAATGCTTTCCTCATCAAACTACTGAGGCCAATGGAACCGAATGCATCTCCGGTATTGACTTCCACAAGATTGGTCTCAAAATTGAACGTACGGCCAAAACCCTGTACTTTGAGGTATGGACCCAGGTACCACGCTGTATTCCAGGGCAGTTTCAAGTTCAATTGATGCCGCCAATGAAAATCAAGGGCAACAGCAACACCATCCAGGACATTCCGATTAAAGTCATTTTGAATATTCGGTGTTGCCAGAAAGAAGTTGAACTCCCTCGCCTTATCTGCCTTATACACATCGTGCTGAATGTGTAGTGAAAGTGCACTTCCCTGATAATTCAGGTTAGAACCTATTTCGTCATTGATCAGAAAAGTTCTTAAACCAAACCCCAGCATGATTCCTCTTTTCTTCTCAGGCTTATCGGACTGTCCGAAAGCAGAATAAGCAAAAAGAATAGCAATGACAATAAAAAAAGGTTTCAGGTACAACAGGTGTTGATTTTGATGATCAATACTTTGCTCTTAAACGAAAAAATCCTTTGAGTTATTCTCTTTAATTTCGTTCCAAATTGGTACGTAACTATGGAAAAGAAGTTTTCGCACCTTACAGGAACGGGTGACCCTACGATGGTAGATGTATCGGAAAAGGCCGTGACTGAACGTGTCGCTGTTGCCCGTTCGGTTGTTGCGTTGGACCCTGAGATTATCGACCAGTTAGAAAACGACGAAATCCACACAAAGAAAGGCCCAGTGTTTCAAACCGCTATTTTGGCCGGGATCATGGCTTGTAAAAAAACCAGTGACCTGATCCCGCTTTGCCATCCTCTGGGATTAAGTAAAGCTTCTGTTGATATTTCTATCGATGAGAATCAGGAAGTAGTGATCCTTTGTACCGCAAAAGTTGTTTCAAAGACAGGAGTGGAAATGGAAGCACTTACCGGTGCCTCTGTGGCCGCCCTGACGATCTACGATATGTGCAAGGGGTTTTCGCATAATATCGTGATCAAAGAAACCCGATTGATCAAAAAGACTGGTGGAAAAAGTGACTTCCAACACACATAAAAAACACGCTTTCGTTCAGAAACCGACGGGCGGAAAGTTTCATCGCAACGAGGTGGCCATTCTTGGTGCACCCTGTGGTATCATTCATCGATTGGTGGATGAGCTGCAACCGGCGCTATCTCATCTGAAATTAGGCTACATCGACGCGGACCATCAGGCAAGTGAACTTGAAGGTGGTTTCAAAAAGGTTTATACGAATAAGATAAGTCATCATCAATTGTCATTTGGCTCGGAAGACCTTACCTATCAATTCAGACAGCTATTTAACGATACGGATGGCGTCATTGTGAACGGCAATCACTTCAAAGCAGCTTCGCAATTGGTCATCATCAACGAAAAGAAGCGTGATTCTCTTCAACGAAAGCTGGACCGACTGACAGATGTCAGGGGCATTATTCTAGATGAAGGTATGGACCAGCCTTTTGATTTTTTGCAACAGCACCTCGGAGAAAAAGAAGTACCTGTTTTTCACATCAAAGACGTCAAAGGCATCTCTGCTCTGATGGAAGAGATGCTCCATCAAGTGCCTCCCGTCAACGGCCTTGTGCTTGCCGGCGGAAAAAGTACACGAATGGGTCATGATAAAGGTGCCATTGCCTACTATGACAAGCCTCAGCGGGAATACATGGCGGAGGTTTTATCGAAAACCTGTCAGGAAACTTATTTATCTGTTCAATCTGAATTTGAAGCTGCAGTACCACAGATCGTTGATACCTTCCTGGACCTGGGGCCGTATGGAGGCATTTTATCGGCCTTTCGAAAAAACCCCAATAGCGCATGGCTGGCAGTCGCATGTGATGTGCCTTTCGTGGATGAAAAAACGATCAATCTGCTGCTCTCTGAACGGGACCCTTCGAAACTGGCCACTTGTTTTCACAATCCGGAAACTGATTTCCCGGAACCGCTGATCACGCTTTGGGAGCCTCGGGCCTATCCGGTTTTACTTCAGTTTTTGACACTGGGCTATAGCTGTCCGAGAAAAGTATTGATCAACAGCGAGGTGAAGGAAATACCGGTCCCCAATGAGCAGGTGCTGATGAACGTGAATACTCCGGAAGAGAAAAAACAGGCAGAGCGACTTATTCATGGCTAAAGTTTCAGCCATCGTGTTGGCAGCAGGACTTTCCAGTCGAATGGGAGCGATCAATAAAATGGGCCTGATTTATCAGGGAAAACCCATTGTTCATCACGTCATTGATCAGTTATCGAAAAGTGAAGCTTTCGAGATAATTATTGTCACCAGTGTAGTTTCGAAAGAGCTATTTCCAGGCCGGAAAATAACACTGAATGAACGGTTTGAAACAGGAATGACTTCCTCCATTCAGGCAGGAGTAGCCGCTTCATTAGAAGAAGCGGATGGCTATATGATCTGTTTAGGTGATCAGCCCCTGATTCAGACGGAAGATTATGATCAGATCATTGAAGCCTTCGATAAACACTTGAAAGATGATCTCAAAGTCATTACGCTACCTACGTTTGATGGAAAAAAGGGGAACCCCGTTTTGTTTTCTTCTCATTACAAAAACGACATCCTGAATCATCAACAACCTGAAGGATGCAAGGAAATCGTTCAAATAAACAAAAGTCATGTTGTTTTCCGGGCATTAAAGACATCTGCTATTTTACAGGATGTGGATCGGCCGGAGGATTATGAGTGGTTAGTGAAAGGCAATTTGTAAAACTTCAATACCTCCAAACCGGATAAACTCCTCCTGCTTCATAAACATCTCTCCCTTGTGGTAATTGAATGAAGGCTTGGGCATCTACCAGGTTAGCCAGATCACCGGAGCCATTGCCCTTTACAGGATGAGCTTCGAGTACTCCCTGGGTATTGGATCGTAATTGCACTTCCAGGAAGTAGGTCAAATCAGGTTTGAAGGTCACTTCTTCTGTTAATCTCGCGAATTCCGGACGTTGGATTTTTTGTTGCAGACATTCGGCTAGCCATGGCCTTAAGTATCGGTTAGCACACATGAATGAGGAAACGGGGTTGCCGGGAAAAGCGAACACAAAACAATCTGCCTTCCGACCAAACCAAAAAGGTTTTCCGGGTCGTTGTTTGATTTTATGGAATAACTTTTCTACTCCTAATTCATCCAGGGCTTTGGGAAGAAAATCATATTTCCCCTTGGAAACCCCTCCACTCAGGAGGATCATCTCATAGTCATTGACCGCATCCTTGAGTCTGGCCAGAATCTCTTCGTAATCATCGGTCAGGTGAAGGGTTTCAGGAGCGATCTTAAAATCTTCGAGCAGTGCTTGTAACTGGGCAATATTGCTCTTTCTGATTTGATGCGGTGCGGGTGTTTCATGCACTTCCACCAATTCGTCACCAGTCGAAATGATCAATGCTTTGGGCACTCTACTTACTTTGACGGGATCTTTACCTACCGTCGCACAAACACCCAACTGCGCAGGCCCGAGGATAATGCCCTCGTCAAGAATATGATCTCCTTGTTTCCTATCTATTCCCTGGAAGTGTACGTTCTGACGAAAATTGATTTCTTCGATCAAAATTTGCGCTGTTCCATCCTTGATCTTCACGTCTTCGTATCGGATCACGGTATCCGTACCCTTAGGCAGTACCGCTCCGGTCATCACTTCCAGACATTTACCGGCATCCTTCAACTTTTCGACAGGTGCTCCGGCAGGTGCTTCCCCTTCAATGGCAAAAGTTCTGGACCCATTTTTAAATGCCTCATAGTGGATCGCAATGCCATCCATCGTCACCCGATCAAATGGGGGAAAATCACGGTCTGCCACAACAGATTCTCTCAATACTTTACCAGCAGCTTCGCTTAGTGGAACTATCTGAGTACCGAAATCAATTTGGTGATGAAAAATGATTTCGAGGGCTTCTTCAACAGTGATCATCTTATCCTCCTATTGTTGCCATTGATTCATGAACGGGAGCCCTTCTCTTTTCCGCCTCAAACCCATCTTTCGCCCGATTGTTAAGGGAAGATTTGATGACTCCTATCAACTCCTCATCGGAGGCGCCGGAACGAATCACGTCACGCAAACTCACAAAGCCATTGTCATACAAGCAAGTTTTCAATTCCCCTTTCGGTGTGAGTCGAATCCGATTACAAGAGCCGCAGAAAGTTCTGGTGTAGGCCGCTATGATACCGAATGTTCCTTTGAAACCAGGAATCCTGTAATTCTGAGAAGTGGAATTGGCTGGGTCTTCCAGTTTTTCAACTTCCGGGTATACCGCTCTGATGTGATCTAATATTTTTCTGGCAGGCCAAAAGGTAGCGTTACCCTGTCCCAGGGTACCATTGAAGGGCATTTCTTCTATGAACCTTACCCCAACACGGTGTTCCTTGGCTAGCTCCAGCATCGGTATGATGTCCTGAGTATTTCTGCCTTCCATGACGACCATGTTGATTTTGGTATTGATTTCTGCTTCCAGTAATCCATGAAATGTTTCCATGACCTGATCAAATGCATCTCTTCGGGTGATCTCAAAGAATCGTTTTTTATCCAGCGAATCGAGGCTAAGGTTTACGGATTTCATGCCTATGTCCTTGAATTGAGGGATATAATCTTTGGTGAACGTGCCATTGGTCGTGATGTGCAGTTGCTTTAACCCTTCTATATCGCTCAGCCTATGCAGAAAATCCATGATCCCTCTTCGGATAAAGGGTTCACCGCCGGTGATCCGAAGTTTGGAAATTCCGTGTTCACTTAGGACACGCATGAGCCTTTCCATCTCCTCATAGGTCAGGAGATCTTTTCGGTTGATGTATTTAATACCCGTTTCCGGCATGCAATAAAAACAGCGCAAATTGCACCGGTCGGTAACCGCCAATCGGACATAATTGATAACGCGACCGTGATTATCGTACAACATTCTCGTTGGTTTTGCTGTTGGATGATAGGCTCATAGAGCTAAAATACGATTACTCGCTAACTTGGGCATTAATTATTGTTTACAACTTTTAATTCATGAATCCGGTTCAAATTCCTGCCTTTGATGTTCACTTGATCCGTGAGGACTTCCCCATTTTTAAGGCACACCCTGAATTGATCTACCTCGACAGTGCAGCCACTGCTCAGAAACCACAACAGGTCATTGATCGGATCACGCAATTCTACACTTCGGAAAATGCCAATATTCATCGGGGCATCTACGACTTGTCGCACCAGGCTACTTTAGCTTACGAAAAGGCAAGAAAAACAATAGCTGATTTTATTCAGGCGGAATCCTCTGATTGCATTGCCTTCACCAAAGGCACCACTGAATCCATCAACATCATCGCGCAATCCTGGCTGCAACCCCGACTGACTTCCCGGAAAAATGTGGTAATCAGTCTAATGGAACACCACGCCAACCTCATTCCCTGGCAACAAGTCTGCAAAAAGGCGGGCGTCTCTTTGCGGATCATTCCACTAACACCCACAGGGCAAATGGATTATGATGCATTATCTAACCTGATTGATCAGGATACGGAATTGGTCGCCATCACTCATCTTTCCAACACACTTGGGGTGCTCACAGACATAGAAAAGATCAATGACATCATCAAACCTCTGGATGTGCCGCTTTTGATTGATGCGGCGCAAAGTGCTTCATTACATGGTTTGAATGTAAATGCGCTTCAATGTGACTTCCTGACATTTTCGGGGCACAAGCTCTTCGGGCCTATGGGTATCGGCGCATTGTATACCAGGCCCAGTAGACATCATGAGATTTCACCGTTCCAGGTCGGAGGTGGGATTGTTCAACACGTGACTTTAGAGGAAACTTCATTTCAGGGGTACCCCACCATGCTCGAGGCCGGAACGCCAAATGTGGCCGGAGCATTGGGGCTGGAAGCAGCGATCCATTATATTCAGTCACTTGATTTAACCGGAGCTCGAAATCACATCGAATCCTTGTCTCAAAAAACCTGTGACTCATTAAAGGAGATCGCGGGTGTTTCTCTCGTTTCTCCTGAACCGGTCAAACATGGCATCATCAGCATCAACATCCATGGAGTTCACCCACATGACGTTGCTTCTTTCTTAAATAGTAGTCACATCGCTGTTCGGGCAGGGATGCATTGCACTCAGCCACTTTTGGAACATCTGGAACAACCCGCCACTGTGAGGATTTCTTTGAGCCTTTATAATACGGAAAATGAAGTCGATCATTTAGTAGCTGCATTGAAAGAAATTGTCGATTTCTGGAATTGAATTCGTCATATTCATACCCTTCACCCCATTTATGTTCATAGAAGTCGCAGAAATCCATAAATTTCACTCATGGATCAGGAAGACCTGAAACGACTCTACCACAAGACGGTGATCTCAGAAAGCAAATCTCCTTATCATTTCGATAAGGAAGTGCAACTGGGAACAGAGGTACTGGCTTACAACCCGATGTGTGGTGATAAGTACAAGCTGCAATTAGAGCAGAAGGAAAGCCACATTGAAGAAGGTTATTTCCATGGTTTTGGCTGTGCCTTATCAAAAGCTTCTACATCGGCTTTGTTAAGATCCATTGAAGGAAAGACAAAAAAAGAGGTCATTGAATTCTGTAAAGCGTTCATTTCGGCCGTAGACAATCGCCCTTCCATTGAGTTTGATCAGGAAGTCTTACAAGTGTTGGTTGAACTAAATGATCTTGGGAGTCGTTCCGATTGCATAAAGCTTAGTTGGGAAGCTTTGCTCGCCTACCTTGAAGAAAAACATTAAATTCAGCAAAAAATCCTGTGCAAATAAAAGTAGTCGCTTACGGCATTGCCAAAGAAATCTTGCAGTCCCATGAAATGGAACTGGAGATAGGCAATACACAAACTTTGAAAGACGTACGATCGACATTGTCTGATCGGTTTCCGGAACTCAATCGTCTGGCAAGCTTGCGTTTCGCGGTAAATGAATCTTATCAGGACGATGAATTCCAACTTTCGGCCAATGATGAAGTAGTGATCATTCCTCCGGTAAGTGGCGGTTAACATGCATGATATAAAAATCGATAGCACCCCTTTAAGTACGCAGGCTTGTGAACAGGCTGTTGCGTCTGATGCTGCAGGCGGAACCGTCGTTTTTATCGGTACCGTTCGGAATCAAACCAAGGGCAAACCGGTGGTAAAGCTGGATTTTGAAGCTTACGAGCCTATGGCGCTCAAAGAAATGCAGAAGATCGCCGATCAGGTAACCGAAAAATGGAACGCCCTTCACGTGGCCATACACCACCGGGTCGGCTCGTTACAAATTGGTGAAATCCCGGTGATCATCGCCGTGAGTACACCTCATCGCAAAGCCGCTTTTGAAGCTTGTCAATACGCGATTGACACTTTAAAAGAAACCGTGCCAATCTGGAAAAAAGAGTATTTTGAAGACGGTGAGGTCTGGGTCGCCGCACACCCTTAAAAACGCTTTTTAGACATGCCTCAAGTAAAATTCACATCTGCACTTCAACGGTTTTTTCCCAACCTTCAAAATATGGAAACAGAGGGTAAGACGGTCCTTGAAGTAGTAGAAAGCATCAATCAGCAATTCCCGGGATTAAAAGACTATCTACTGGAAGAAGATGGCAGTTTGCGAAAACATGTAAATATTTTTCTGAAAGAAGAGTTGATCCGGGACCGAAACCATCTTTCTGATCAGGTAAAACCGACAGATGAGGTATTGATTTTTCAGGCACTTTCTGGTGGTTAAGGCATGAAAAATTTGCTTGCAGCAACCGCCAAAGGACTGGTTCAATTCAACTATACCGATCATCGTTTATCCTGGGACAAGGTTCATTTCTTAGGATTCAATGTCACCAATATTTACAACGATGCTATTAATGATCGAATTTGGGCAGGTATTTCACACAAACATTGGGGGCAGAAATTGCATTTCTCCGAAGACGGTGGCTTATCGTGGCATGAGACCTCTTTACCTAACCTTCGCGGCCACACATTACCCAATGGTAAACACGCCCGATTAAGACAAATCTGGTGTTTTGCGCAAGGTGGCTCAAAATACCCGGAGCGTCTTTGGATGGGAACTGATCCCGGGGCACTCTTCATGAGTAGTGACCATGGCAAGACGTTCCAGTTAGTTGAGTCACTATGGAATCATGAAAGCCGACAAGCAGAAGGGCAGTGGTTTGGGGCAGGAAGTGATTACCCCTTTATCCATTCTATTGTGGTAGATCCACAGAATGCCGATCACGTCTTGATTGCGGTGAGTTGTGCCGGAGTATTCGAAACCTGGAACAATGGAAAAAGTTGGTCCCCCATCAACAAAGGATTGATCGCGGCCTATCTTCCCAACCCTAACGTGGAAGTAGGACACGATCCCCACATCCTGCACATGGCTGATTCCAATTCAAAAATCCTATGGCAACAAAACCATTGTGGTATTTTCAATTCTGAAAATGGCGGAAAAGAATGGCAATTGGTTTCCCGGGAAGGGATATTGCCTCATTACGGATTTGCCATGATTATCGATCACGAAAACCCCAATCGGGCCTGGGTCATACCTGCAGAAAGTGATGAAAGGCGCATCGCACCAGGATTAAAATTACAGATTTTCAAGACGGAAGATTTTGGGAAATCCTGGAAAGATGATAGCCTGGGATTACCAGCTGAAAGTTGCTTTGATATAGTCCTGCGACAAGCTTTCGATCAGCGAAATGACATCCAGGCATTCGGAACTACAAATGGAAATCTATTTTTCCGATCAGGTCACCAGGCATGGCAATGTGCTTCTTCTCATTTGACAAAAGTCAATGCTTTGACGATGATTTAGTCTTGTCTCTTTGGGATGATATCGCTTACCGAAATCTTTGCTCCTTTTACTTGAATAAGTTCCTCTGCAAAATAGGTCCGAGATTTTTGATAAGCTCCTAGAGCAGGGTCCGTAAAAACAAATACCCGGAAGTTTTCGATATCGACTACCCAATATTCGGGTATCTCCTCTTTGGCATACAATGCTAGTTTCGTAGTGGTATCATACAAAAATGAGGTATCGGCCACTTCTATCACCAATACAACATCGGATGCACTTGGATGCTTGGAACTCTCTAATTCTTTTGATATCGCTAAATCAGGTTCAGGTTCACTGTGGTCACTTAACACTATTGGATCCTGAACTAATATCTCAAAGGAATCATCAAAGTTATTGCGGTACAACCATCTGGTTAATTGTCTGACGACCTTAGCATGTTTTGTTCCTTTCGGCGACATATTTACAATCTCACCATCGATCAACTCTACTCTTTCCTCGGGACGTATGATCCCTACCTCACCCATTTGATGATATTCTGATGTCGTGATCATGCGTTTGGAAACAGCTGTATCCATATAGGCAAGTTAATTAATTCCTATCTTTCAGTACTGAACCTTATCACTATGCCTACGAAAAAACCTCACCCCACGATTCCGGAAACGATCTTTGAAAAATATGACCAATTGATTGCTTCTTTACCGGAACAAAAGAGGAAAGGGGCCAAAAATCCATACACTTCTCACAATGGTCATATGTTTTCCTATCTCACTCCGGAAGGAACACTTTGCCTAAGGCTCGGAAAACAAATACTGGAAGAATTCCTTTCGATCTACAAGACGGAACGACCTGTGGCCTATGGTGCGGTCATGAAGGAGTACGCCATTATTCCTAATTCCCTCTGGGGTACGTCGGAACTGACAGATTATTTCAAAAAGAGTTATGAGTATATCAACTCTCTCAAGCCAAAACCTACCAAGAAGAAATAAATCATTCCCTTGAGAGTCGCATAGATCCTGTTCGCCGCGACGGGAACTCATCAAATTTTTGTGAATGTGCCAGTTGAATTCTAGCTCCAAAAATCCAATATCTCCCTGATCTGCTGCTCAACCTTCTCTGCAGAGGGAAGCATGGTCTTTTCCAGCGTGCTGTTCAATGGTATCGCAGGCATGTTTTCGGAACCCATCGTGATGACCGGAGCATCTAAATCCTTGAAACAATGTTGCTGAATATTAGCGGCCAATGCCCCGGCAAATGTGGCGGAATTTGGTTCCTCTGTTAGCACCAAACAGCGACTGGTTTTGCGAACAGAATCATACACCGTCTCGTAATCCACAGGATTTAAGGTTCTCAGGTCTACGATCTCTACCTGACCTTCAAAGGCCTTTGAGGCATTAAGCGCCCAATGTACCCCCATACCATAGGTAACCACGGTAAGAGCCGTACCCTCATTGACCTGTTTAGGGTCTGCTTTTTGAGTGATCGCAGCCTGACCAAAAGGAAGAATGTAATCCTCATCTGGCTCGTGTGTTTTTGCCTTTTCTGTTCCGGGCACTTTGGACCAGTAGAGTCCCTTATGTTCAAATATTACTACCGGGTTCGGGTCGTGGTAGGCCGCTTTCATCAACCCTTTGAGATCAGCTCCATTACTAGGATAAGCGATTTTTACACCTCTGATATTGGCTACTACTGACTCCACACTGGACGAATGATAAGGCCCTCCGCTACCATAAGCGCCAATTGGAACTCTTAATATCATACTGGCTGGCCACTTCCCATTGCTGAGGTAATAGGATCGACTCACTTCTGTAAATAACTGGTTCAATCCCGGCCAGATATAATCGGCAAACTGAACTTCTACGATAGGCTTTAGCCCCACAGCGGCCATACCTACTGTAGAACCTACGATGAAAGCTTCCTGAATAGGTGTGTTAAATACTTTATCATCTCCAAACTTACCCGCCAGGGTCGCAGCTTCTCTGAATACTCCACCTAGTCTTCCCCCCACGTCCTGACCATATAGCAGGCACTCATCGTTTTTCAGCAGGTCCTCCATCGCATGCAGGGCACAGTCCACCATCACACTCTTCTCCGCTCCGGATGGTTTTCTCTCCCCTTCTTCTTTTACGATTGGTGTTGGGGCATAGTCGTGCTTGAACAGGTCCTCTGGTTTAGGATCTTCGGCCAACAAAGCCCGGTCAAAATCATCTTGCACCACGGCTTTGGTTCTGGACTCGATTTCCAGAATATCTACTTCAGAAATTCCAGCCTCCATTAATGCAGATCTCAGGAAAGGGTAGGGATCTCTCGTTTGGTGTTCTTCCAGATCATCACGGTACCACTCCATGCGTACGCCGGAAGTGTGATGGTTCAACAAAGGAACCTTCGCATGGATAAGGAATGGCCTTCGTTCCTTCCTCATGGTCCCAATCACTTCTTGTGTTACCTGCAGGCATTCCTGAAAGTCGGATCCATTGACCTGACGTGCCTCGATCCCGGCAAAGCCTTTAATGTATTCAAAAGCATTTTGTGCGCGTACTTCATCTGCACTGGCAGAAATATCCCAACCATTGTCTTGAATCAGAAACAAGATGGGGAGCTGCTTTAAAGCAGCCATTTGAAAAGCTTCCGCCACTTCACCCTCAGTCACGCTGGCATCCCCTAACGAACAAAGGACGATCGGATTACCTTCCTGAGTTCCAAATTTCTTGTCTTTGTATTGCAAGCCCATGGCCGCTCCAGTCGCTGGAATTGCCTGCATACCGGTCGCTGACGATTGATGGGGGATCTTGGGTTTATCCGCATCTCTCAGACTAGGGTGCGAATAATAGGTCCGCCCGCCGGAAAAAGGATCATCTCTCTTCGCCAATAGTTGCAACATCAGGTCGTAGGGCGTCAAACCCATACCCAGAAGCATCGCATCATCCCGATAATAAGGATATGCATAATCTTCCGGAATTAAAGTCATTCCGGCAGCTAGCTGAATCGCTTCATGGCCCCTGGAGGTAGCATGCACGTACTTAGAAGCTACCTTGAAGTTTTCCTCATAACACTCCGCCATATTTTTGGCCAGGCTCATGAGTTCAAAACCTGTCAACAGTTCTTTTTCAATCGATAGGGGCGCTTTAACTTTTTGCATATGAATACGCTAGGGGTGGTACTTTTTCAGCCTCCGGGCTTATATATATAATGGAATTTTAGACCATAAAGTTACGATCTGACAGTGTTTTAATACAGAATACAATTCATTTAGTATGTTTTCACTATATATTTATAGATACATAGAATAAAAGCCAGGCAAACACTTCCATTCAAATCAAAAGCAGAAAATATTTCTACTATGAGTTTACCTAGAAAACTTGACGAAACGGATCACAAGATTTTGCACCTTTTGCAGCAAAATGCCCGCATGACCGTGAAGGAAATGTCAGAGAAACTGAATCTCTCCACTACACCTATTTTTGAACGCATCAAGAAATTGGAAAAGAGTGGGATCATAGATCATTATACAGCGGTTGTTAATCAGGAATTGCTCGGAAAAAAGCTGATTGCCTTTGCTCACATATCGTTTAAAGATCATTCCAAGCAATTGATCGCGGAGTTTGAAGAAAGGATACTGGCGCTACCTGAAGTGCAGGAGTGCCATTATGTGACTGGCGGAGCTGATTTCATCATCAAAATACTCGTGAGGGACATTGAGCGATACAAGGAATTCGTAACCGAAAAACTATTTGGCATATCCAATATCGCACGGATCGAGTCCTTTCTTTCTCTTACGGTCAAGAGCAAAAGAACAGATACATTCCCGGCGGATTTTGGTGATTGATGACCGACCTTAAATTCAGTAAGATTACCGTAAAATTATCTCTTCGAAAATTTTGGACTATTCATCGAATAAATATTGCCATTTAAAGAGCTAGTGCCTTTCTTTGAAGTACACAAGCCACCATTATGAATACCATCCACCGCATCAAGAACCACAAGCGAACATTTGTATATGTACTATGTGTCGCTATTTACGCTTCCGTTGTTATGTTTCTCTTCAACATCAACGTCTGACGGAGCTTTATCATTGATAATTTTTGAGTGATCCAGGGAATGATAGATTTCGTCCCAGAGCATCATAAAGATGACAAATTCGTTGTTTGCACTCAGTTTTTCATCGATCAATAGCTCGAACACTTTTTTCTGAAGCCTCCTCAACCGGTCAAACAAGTACTGACTGTCGTAAGTGCTCATGTTTTCTTTCAACGTGAGCAACTCCTTGTAGTATTCGTCCATTCGGTCCTTCTTACGCTGATTGATCGTTGCCCTCAAACTCGCGATCAAACCGATCAACAGGACCATGGCCGAAAGGACAAATCCCATTACTTCAGCATAGCGTTCGACAAACTTCGGTTGATCTCTGTTCAAATAATCAATGGTCCCTTGTTGAAAAGGAAAGATGAGGTTGATATCCTGCTGGTTGACTTCAAAAGTGTAGCTATTAGAAGAGCCGAAAATGGGGACTATATGATGGTGATGGATGGTTTCAATGAGGTCGTAAATGACATCCGCCGGAAAATCTCTTCTCGTCACCAACAACTCATGCACAGCAAAAGTGTAAATCGGCTCATCGAGAGCAATACCAAAAGCATCTCTTGATAAAACATAAGGAGTCGTCTTTTTATACTCTCGGCAGAATCCTTCGATAAAGGACCCGTTTCCTTTCGAATCAACGGCATCGAAAGAGTAGATAAAAGCCTTTTGTGCATGGATCAAACGCCCCAGGTCATAATTCTCTTTACCTGAGAAGAATAAGATCAATTCGTTCCGTTCAAGGTCATTTTCCAGATCAAAGTGCTCTTCAATTCTGTAGTTGATCGCAGAATCCCCTGTAAATCGCGGAATGAGCTTTTGAAAGAATTGTAGTTCTTCCAGTTCTTTGGAAAGCACAAGGTAATCACCGGCTCGTAAAAGAGAATCAACGGCGGCCTGAGACAATTGATGCCTGGAAAGAATGACCAACACCTCGTGAAAAAACGGAATTACGGTCCGAATGTCTCGTTTGGATTGCTTGTAATCAAGGGTATTGTCCACGGTGGTCACCGCGAATTCTCCATTGAGGATCGATTCAATGGCTTTTACTTCCGTCAACGAATCCCTGGGTACTACTTCTATTTCAAATTTGGAATGGCTGTTGATCTCTCCAATAATCTCTTTCATTAAAGGAGCATCTTCGATAGATACCAAGAGCTTCATGTTGTAGTGATCCCTACATGAAGTAAATAGCATCAAACTTGTGAGGAACAACACAAAAAATCTTCCTCTGTTGAAAAAAAATGTCTTGGACATAGAGCAGGCTCTTAATTTCAGTTAATACAATTCCCCTGGATTGATTATTTGTAGCTGGAGGCGGCAAATTATGGATAATTCGGCACTTGGGCAATACACTTATAAATGGCTGGGCAGAATAACAGATAAACATGGGAATGATTAACTTGGGCGCCTTCTGAAGTACCCATGCTTGCCATTATATATTCGCTACTACCGATCTTCTCATTGATCATGTTAGGCTTCGTCTTTCGAAGGTGGAAATTTCCGTCGGACAATTTCTGGGTGTCTGCGGATCGACTAACCTATTTCGTGCTGTTACCAGCTCTGATCATCCAAAAACTTGCCGTTGCAGACTTTTCATCCTCATCAGTAAGTCAGCTTTATCTTGTCCTGTGTGGCAGTGTTATTGCGATTGGCATTTTCGCCCTGATCCTGGGTTCGTTACTTCGAGTGAATTCCGCTTCACTCACCTCCGTTTTTCAAGGGAGCATTCGTCCAAATACTTATGTAGTACTGGCATCCGCTTCGGCCCTTTATGGTTCCGAAGGTTTGGCGCTGGCGGTAATTCCTTTAGCAGGTGTTATACCTCTGGTCAATATCTTATGCATTCTTTCTTTTGCCTATTATGTCCCGAATGGAAAGCGAACATTCGGGGGTGTACTGAAAAGCATTTTCCAAAATCCACTTGTGATCGCCTGTATCATTGGTATATCACTTAATTTAACCCGGATCGGACTTCCTTTTTTCACTTATGACTTGTTCGATATCCTTGCCAGTGCAGCATTGCCTCTGGGGCTCATTTCGGTAGGGACGGGTTTACGGGCATTGGAAAAACGGGACACATTAGCGCCGATCGTATTAGCGAACCTTGCCAAACTCGTATTGATGCCAACATGTGCTTTTTTCACGCTTCAATACCTGGGTGTAGACGGACTTTCATTGGCAGTGGGAACCTTGTTTTGCGCTGTACCTTGCGCAGTATCATCTTATATACTGGCAGGTCATCTGAATGGGGATCAACCTTTAATGGCCTCCATCATCACCATTGAAACCCTGGTGGCATTTATCACCATGCCGGCCTTACTGGTATTGTTGATCGGTTAAAATCACCTCACTTCAAATGTGCCACTAATAGATATGGGTTCGCCATCAGTTGAAAACCCTTCAATCCGCACTTCAAAAACACCTGAAACATCTGAGGTAATGCTCTTCAATTCGAATGTTCCTCCCCTCCAATCCAGCATGGGATTCCAATAAAGGTGCGTTCTTCTATCAGGCTTTTTTTCGAGCTGAGTTTCTAATCCTGAGAAGGCCTCCGAAGCCGGCGAAATCCCCTGATAAGTCATTCGGGTAGCAGCCACTGGCTCATAGCCTGCCAGGTCATTGTCATACGTTTTGGCCAGTACTACCCCATCAAAGACAGAAGCTCCTAAAAATGTCCGGTTATTTAAAACGCTGACTTTCTCCACAAGGTAAGGATCCAATTCCAGAATTCTTTCAGGAGATACGGGCACACCATCCAATAACACCAATTGCTGATTTTGAAAGTCTGGTCGATAATACTCTTTTCTGATGTGAATACCTCCGTTTCTTATACCTGCTCCCAGGATATATTCAACAAAGTATTCTTTAAAATCTGGGAAACGCTGATAATCGTCTAACTGATACTCAAAATTCCATTGAGTGATGGGAGAACGAACATTTTCAGCTTCCTGTGCCTTTTTGGGGCGTTTATCGCGAAAAGCATTCATAATTTGATTATCAATACTGCGCTTCTTTATTTCCACCGCATCTAAGGAATCCAGGGCTTTCATAGAATAATCGAAAGGAGGAAAGATTGTCATAAATTTATTTTCTGGGCTGAAGTGCCAGGATGGCTCATGATCCAAAACGGACAAATAGGCCTCCTGATCCTCATAAAGAGGTGGATGAGAAAATTGGACTTTTCCTTCTTGATCAGTATTTGCTGTTTTGATTAGCGGAACTTCAGCAGGAAAAGACAAGGCTACTTCAACATCATTGATGGAACCTACACCCGTATGTGCCAATGTTGCCGTGAATAATTCATTTCGCAGTTCAGGAAGTAGAGCAACAGAATCAGGTAAAAGTTTTGGCGACCGGAATTTGTGAATGGCCACAAATAATTGTTTGTCTTCCTCAAGTAAAGGGGGCGTATTTTGGTCAGAAAACGGATGATCGATTTGCTTCCAAAATTTTCTCTGATCTGCTTTTATGACCGACTCTGAAAGTGTTTCACTTTTCTGCTGGATGGAAATACTGTACTGCCCTTTTTTGAGCTCAACTTGTAGTTGAATGCTGTCCCTGTATCCATAGAACTCCTGCATCTTGCCAATGTGCTTTACAGCAGCGATAGGATTCAAAGGCATCACACTTCTGGAATACACTAGTCGCCCGGATTCATGAAGGGAAACGTGAAATATAGCCTTCGGAAGTGAAGCATCTTTAAATATCTCTGGCTCACCCGCAGCGACCTGTCGAGATTCCCATAGCGCACCAACATGATATACATTCATGCTCAATTCCTGAACGGAACGATTTACCGCCACCGGAGTAAACTCGAATCCGGTTGACCTCCTGTCCACCTGAATTTCATAGCCAGCCGCTTCAATGGGAAGAAATTTGTGAAAACTGATAGATCCTGATTCATCTGTTAGCAAAACCTGATAGTCCTCTTTCGCTTTCGGTTTAAATTCAAAACGCCCCGCGTTCGTTGCTCCAGGACGAAAAGTTTGCAACACCGCTCCTCTGGCATCAATGAGTTTCCCTTCTTCTACCGGAGGATATCCCTCCGGGAGTTTAACCCTGAATCCTATTTCACTTTTGACCCCCTCAATAAGGTAATCATTGGGGTGATAGAAATGAATTTGCAAAAGGCTATCATTAATGGATTTCGGAATGGTTGCCTCAAAGGGATTGATGATGGTCAACGGCAACTGGAAATAATCATTAAAATTCCTCATCCATCGGGTATAAGCCAGCAATTGATATCGGCCGGAGGGCAACAGGGAATTCACGAAAATCTCACCACTCCCCCGCCCCTTTTCCAACATGACTTTTTGTTCTACCACTGACCCATTTTCACCAACCAGTTGTACGTACAGGATCTTACTCAAAGCAGATATTTCTCCTGACAAATGGCTCAAAGTATAGGCAGAAAAACGGAGGGTTTCGCCTGCGACAAAAACTTGTGAATTGGGATGAATAAATATCTCTTCCCTAACATCCCTATGTGGTTGTGCCTGGAGGTTAAGAACGACCAGGTAAGTAGCAAGTACTATGTATAGCCGTGCCATCAATTTTCCCAAAAGTCTGGTTTTTCGGTGGGTGCATACCAGGAACAATCTGTACAAGATCTGGGTCCAAGTGAGGCCTCAGCGGGAATGTTAGAGATGTTAACTATCTGGTAACTCGGGATTAGTCCGAGATAATAGCTGATGCTATCAGGAGTAGTTTCGATGATGATACCATCCCCCCTGCAGGCAAAACGGAAGGGTGGTGTAAAGTATGCTTCACCGTAATCATCGGAAGTAAAGAATTCCCTTCTACGGCTTACTCCGGACACTTCAAAATACCCCAGAACAGGCTCATCCGGCGATGAAACGGACAACATGTTGCCAATGACCGCCCCTTGCTGATTATCAAACAAGGATCCACCCGATTCATTAACCTCTTTCAATTGGCTAAAGTATTCATAAGCTTCCGCGTCAATGGCATGTACTTCCGCTTCCAGCGAATAGCGATTTCGAAGGAGGTCAGTCTCAAGGCTCACAAAACGAAGTGGAACTTCGGAAAGCTTCTGATCAGCATTGAATGCGGTAGTTCCAAGAGTCAGTCCAATGGACTCATTGGTTTGATAACAAATGCTTACACGATCTTCACGCAATTGCCAAAAGCAGTCGTCAGGACAGGTACCAAACCATTCCCAATTTGAAGGAAACGGGACTCGAACCTCCGCCGTTTCACTCCAGTCGAACCTGAAAAATTCACCTCCTCCATTGGTTGCCGGATCAGCATCCAGGAAGAACTGCATGCCGGGTTCATTTCGTTCAAGTATTTCAGAGGGCAATTCCGCATATCGCACGGTAATATCGTCTACTGGTGGAGCAGCCTGCAGGGTAGAAGGCCTGGAAATATACTCTTCATTTTCAGCCGTGGTGATTCGAAGCGTATACGTCACTCCGGGCTCTCCCGCAATTGCTGTTTCAGTGAAATAAATGCCCGGATCAGACTCCTGATAGGGGATGCGCAATCCCTGGTCATTTTCCAGAACCACCTGAGCATCCGTTGCGGGGATCAGTGAGTCCTGATCAACAGGTCTTGTGTAAGCAAGCATGACCTGATGTCGTATAAGCTCGTCTGTGAACAAGCCGTCCACTACCAGCAGTCGTTCATATTCCTGTGCCTGGAAATCGAAAGACTGTACACAGCTGCCAGTTAGTAAAAGAAACAGAACGATATGTAACAAACATTTGCGCATCAGAACCTAAAGTTGAATGATAAGGTAGGAATAGGGTCTCCAAAGACTACCAACTTAAATGCTTCAACCTCGCCTTCCCGAGAATCAAAGAATACGGAATACGGGTTGTCACGGCCCAGAAAATTGTAAATTGAAAAGGACCAGTAGGCATGTGTGAGCCGTTTCAATAAATGTCCTTCTTCCAGGCTTATTCCTAAATCCATTCGCAAATAATCCGGTATCCTAAATGTATTTCGATCACTGAAATGCACGATTGATTGCCCTTTAAAGTCATAAGATCCCACAGGAGAGGTGATGGGTCTCCCGGTGGAGTAATTCATATTGTATGAAAAACTGATCCGTCGGGTTACCTTATAATTCGCGACAATATTTACCGCATGAGGCTTATCATAACTCGCCGGGAAAAATGATCCCTGATTGATGGTCTCTTCAGGGAAATCGCTCTTCAGTTGCAACTGCGTTCTGGAAAAAGTATAGTTCAGCCAGCCATTGAGCTTCCCCTTCAGTTTCAACGAAAACTCAACACCATAAGATCGTCCCGGTCCCTGAAGTATGGCTGTTTCTAAATTGGGGTTCAATAGAAAATCAGCCCCTACTTTGAAATCAACCAGATTTTGAAGGCGTTTGTAATAGCTCTCCACACTTGCTTCGATTCGGCGATCCGGAAAGTTCCTGAAATACCCCACAGATATTTGATCGCCGATCTGTGGCTTGAGATGAATTCCGGTCAAAGCCCAGGTATCCGTAGGCGATAATGTGGCACTATTGGTCAGGGTATGGATGTATTGTCGGGATCGATTTATTGCAAACTTCAATGAGGAGGCTTCCGATAAGGTGTATCTGGCGGACAATCTGTATTCAAGCCCACCATTTGTTTTGATCACTTCGCCATTACCGAACTGCACTGAATCTTGTCTCGTAGATCGGTTTTTTGGTCCTCCTTCCTGATATTGATAAATCGTGGCCGCTCCAAGTGCCTGGAACAGGGAGTAACGCAACCCAAAGGAAAAAGCCAGGCGGTCGCCCCATTCGATCTGATCTTCTGCGTGCAAAACTATCTCCCGACCCTTCGATTCTTCCAGAAACAGGGTAGCCACCTCCGATTCACTATTGAGAGGTACCCTGCTTCCCGGGTTTACCTGATAATGTTTGAAGGAGGTTCCCAGAACGACCGTATGTTGATCATTCCAGTAATAAGTGCCATCAGCCGTAAATCCTAAATCGCGAATGTCGAAATCCTGTCGAAATGCATTTTCCGGGGATTGGTCAAAAGTCAATTCGTATCGGTAGTGTGAGCCATAGGCACCGAGGTTCAGGTCCAGCTTTTCATTCACAACTTTTTTCCATGACATACTGCCTAACCGATTGAAATATTCCAGGTTTGAAAAAGAAAACAACGTATCAGAATTCAGTCGAAATTCATCATCACTGGTGTACAGCGAAACCTGGAATTCATTGCCTTCCTTTATCTTATGATCATACTGTAAAACCAGATCCCGAAAAGCAATTCTGTTTTCATTGAAGTTGGCATTGTTCGATTGTCGGAGGATCCAATTCGAATAGGTAGAGCGTCCACCAAATACCAACCCCGACTTCCCTTTCAGTACTGGGATTTCCATCGCCAGTTTAGACGTTACGGGGGAGACCCCTCCCCGGCCCGTGACCTTTTCGGTTTGAGCGGGTTTTCCCTGGACATCAAAGACCGATGATAACCTTCCTCCAAATTTTGCCGGAACACTCGCCTTATAAATGTCCAGCCGATCGATAACGTCTGAATTAAAAACGGAAAAGAAACCTAAAAAATGATTGGCATTATAAATCGGAGCACCATTGAACTGAATAAGGTTCTGATCAGATTTCCCTCCACGAACATTGAAGCCCGCAGCACCTTCTCCCAAAGTCTGCACCCCGGCATAGGTAGTCGCTACTTTGATCACATCTCTTTCGCCGAGAACAATAGGTACATTTTTCACTCCTTTGACATCCAGCCTGGCAACCCCCATTTTGACCGCACTCACGTTCGCATCCCGATCGGATTCCACCAATACTTCTCTCAATGCGATTACATCAACAAGCATGTCAATATTGAGTTGACCGTCAGAAAAAAGCACAACATTTCTCTTTGTGGTCTTTAGTCCTGCATATTGAATTTTCACTTCGTTCCTTCCGTTTGGAAGAATGATGGAATAAAATCCATTATCGTCGGTACTCGCTACCACGGTGGGGTTTTCAATGTAGACCACCGCATTCGCTACGGGGTTGCCATTTTCCTTTTCGCGCACATAGCCCGCCAGAGTCGATCTACCTCCAGAAACCATTTTGCTTCTCTGCCCAATTTCAATAATGATCTGTTCAAGGTTATCTGAAGCTTGCTGATCAGCGTAATCCTGCGAAAAAATCAGCCCTTTTTCAATCGCACTTTCAGGCTCTTCACTATTCAACAGTTCATTCACCAAGGGTAAATTGGTAAGCACAACATTCTCCCGAATCAGGAAAACCTGCCCTTCATGAACCAAAACCTGAAAATCATAATCTGCCAACATTTGATGAAGCGTCTCATCCAACCTCAGCTCACTGAAAATTCCGGATACCTTCAGGGAATCCAGGTCATTAGGATCATAAAAAAGGCTTATACCACTCTGACTTTCCAATTGTGATACGGCCTCATCTGCTGCTACTTCCTTAAACTCAACGGAGATCATCGGCATGTCCTGAGCCCCCAATTGGCCCAATGTCAAAAAAATCATGAAAACTACTGTACAGGCCTTCATGATTGAATAATGATCGGTGCGCATCGACGCGCCATTTGTTGTAATTGGGAAACAGTAGCCTTTTGGAATTTACGGATCCTTAAAGACTTGAAAACGGGTTTCAGTGAGGCCTTCAATTCGGGAAACAGTTTATAGACCGATGCCGGATTGTGAACACTATACGTATCTCCTCTCACGGATAAATAAAATGAATCATCAGGCTCCAGCCTTATCGCATTGGTTTCAATCTTGCGTATTCGCTCACGACGAGCGTAAAAGGCGAAGGATTCAACCGAAAATATTTCGTGATAGAAGGCAGCTGGCACTTTTAAGTCAGAAAAGTGTCTTCTAACAAATCGATCTGCCCCAATACGGAACCAATCAATTTGCTCCTGATTCAGCCTGATCGAATGATTGAAATAACTACTATTCAGGTGGTTTTTTGTAAGCAAAACATCATTTTCAAGATCATACAGTAGATAAACATTCCTGTACAGATCTCCCCGATAAAAAACTTCCCCCACCGTCCAGATCGCTTCTCCCCAGGAAGCTTCTTCTATGACAGGTCGGTCTTGTAAGGAAACAAAGACTCCCGTAAATATTTCCTGGGCCTGTAAACCTATTTGATGATCGAACCAATGGCCGGAAGTATCGCTCAGGCTAAACCCCTCCAAGGCGTACTGCCCTCTCGAACCAAAGGCCAGCGATAAAAAGAGCAAGAAAGTGGTAATCCGTGGGCGCATGAAAATAAGTGAGACCGAATTTCAAGATAACTGCATCCGCGACAAAATCAGTCTTTTGAAATGTTAAAAGCCCAAAACTCTTTGCCCATTTGAACGTCCACCCTTGACTGAATCAGAAATCAGTCAATCCTTAGCCGTTTCGAATCCCGTCGAGCAAGCATTTTATGGTGTGCTTTTCAAGATCCAGTGCATTCATACTGGATCGTTTATCGTACCATGCATAAAAACGTTGAAGGGTGGTTAACATCGAAAACAGGGCTATCTCCTGGTGAACTCCTTCAAGCTTTTCCTCTGTTATTGCCGCTTTAAGAATTTGACGAAAGTCATTTTCATAGTCGTCTCGCAAGGTTCGGTACCGACTCATGGCCGGTTCTTCGAGGTGTCGCCACTCTACCATCATCAGTGCCATCAGGTCTGTATGATCAATCGACAACCTCACATGCAATCCGATCAATCTTTCCAGTTTTTCCATCGCAGGCAGCGATGACTCCTGGATTTCCGACATGCCTCTGGCAAACAATTCTCCTCCATCGATCAGTAATTTCTGAAGGATCTCATGCTTGGATTGGATATGATTATAAAGGCTGGCTGCTTTGATGTTCAATTCGGTGGCAATGTCTTGCATAGAACAAGAGACATAGCCTTTATGACGAAATAGTTTCCTGGCAGCCAGAAAGATCTGTTCTTTCTTTGATGTCACAAACGTGAAATTAGTTCGGCTTGAGCAAAACTAGAGCGCATACGCGAAACATTAACCCTCGCTGGCTTAAAGAAGGGTTTCTCCAGAAGGACGAGGATGCACTTTCTGATCATCGACGGATAGCCTCCAACCACCGAAAAACTGAATCTCTTTCAACTCCACACACGTACTTTTGTCATCAACTGCCCGCTTAGACAGCATGAAGAAATACTCTTGCATGATTCTTGACGACAACTTCTTCTTCCAAAAGATACTGGAAGAATTGATCTTGCGTAGCAAGGATCTCGAACTTCATACGACCGTTGATGACAAGAAAGAAGTACAGTCCATCACGGAATCCACCCCGGACATCATTTTTTTCGATCCTGCTTTTGTAGGTATGACTCCTGAGGAAATACTTAACCTCTATCCTTACAATCCGATGCTTGTCATCCTGTCCGCCAACGAGAAATTTGCGTCAGAGGTTTTTGAAAATCACGTGACTGATATGCTGGACAAATCCACACTGACCAGCGACCGTTTCCAAATCACACTGGAAAAAATCAGGTCATCAAACCTTCGGACGAGTATCTCTGCCTAATACACGACTTCCAATACCGTATTTTTTTGCTTATTGAACCTTTCGTAGATATTTGAGGTATTCTACTTGAAAGAGCGTGACTATGAATTGGAATCAAGTACTTAGTTATATTAAAAACGGTGTACCAGCCCCAACCCGAAGGGTCGACAAGACCGAAGCCGAATGGGCGAAATTATTGACAGATGAGGAATTTCGGATTACCCGTCGGAAAGGTACGGAACGGGCTTTCACCGGAGAATACTGTGAGGCTCATCAGCCGGGAAAATACGCGTGTAAGTGTTGCGATGAGCTTTTATTTGATTCCAACCTAAAATTTGAATCGCATTCCGGCTGGCCAAGTTTCACCGAGCCGGTGGCAGATAATGTGATCAACTACGAAGCGGACTTCAGCCACGGCATGCAAAGGGTCGAAGTATTGTGCAATGTTTGCGACTGCCATCTGGGGCATGTATTCCCTGACGGACCTGAACCAACGGGATTGCGTTACTGCATCAATTCCGCGTCCATCAAACTACAAGAAGACTGATTTGATGGAAAATTACTGGAACATCATTGTCGATAGTTATAGCGGCTATGCCAATTACCTTATTCAGGAGATTTTGCATCCCAGTTGGCACAACTACTTCTATTGGCTGATTGGAGTTTCTTTATTTTTTCTTGCTTTAGAGTGGCTACGCCCATGGAGAAAGGATCAGCCCAGGTTTAGGAAAGACTTTTGGATGGATGCCTTCTACATGTTCTTCAATTTCTTTCTGTTTTCTCTACTCATCTACAATGCAGCCTCCAATGTAGTGGTCAACTTCTTCAACGAGACTTTGGCCAGCATTGGTATCAATAATCTCGTGGCTTTTGAAGTGATGTCCTGGCCGGTTTGGGCACATTTCCTGATTGGGTTCCTGGTCCGTGATTTCGTTCAGTGGTGGGTACACCGATTGTTGCACCGGGTGCCATTTTTATGGGAATTTCACAAAGTCCATCATTCTGTGGCTCAAATGGGATTTGCGGCTCACTTACGCTATCACTGGATGGAAAATGTGGTATATCGCACGCTGGAATACCTGCCCCTGGCACTCATCGGGATTGGGTTAAGGGACTTTTTCGTCATCCATATTTTCACACTGGCAGTCGGACATTTCAACCATTCAAACTTCCGATTGGATCTGGGGCCATTAAAATACATATTCAACAATCCTCAGATGCATATCTGGCATCATGCGTACGATCTGCCGAAAGATAGAAAAACAGGCGTGAATTTTGGGATTACACTAAGCTTATGGGACTTCTTGTTCCGTACCAATTACATACCATCAGATGGCCGCGACATCAAGCTGGGTTTTCCAGGCGTCGAGCAATTCCCAAAGGATTTTGTAGGCCAAAACACACACGGTTTCAAAAAGCAAACCTGACAAACATTCGGGCAGATCTAAGTACCTTGCTTACTTCAACTGAAGTAACATGAAATTGTATACCAGATGCCAGAATTGTAAAGAGGATATCTACTTCACTTCTTTTAGTTCAGATCGATTTCAGCTTGCCCGTAAGCGAGGTAATCTGATTTTTCTCGATTGTAAAAGTTGTGGTACAAAAGCCAGCTACGAACCGAATGCAATATTCGCAGAAGAGAGTAAAGGCATAGGTTGGGCAGCCGCCATTATCTTAATCGGTGGCACCATCGGACTATTCATGTTTGTCTGGAAATACATCACAAGAACAACAGATGTATGGGCCATCGCCAATTTTGCCGCTTTGTTAGGTGTCCCTTTCTTAGTGTACCAGGCCATCACAAAAACCCAGCGAGATCGGGTCAGATATTTTAATACTAAGCAGTATGGCTGAGCGTATTTAGCAATTGTCGGGTTATCTTTATCTTATTGAAGAACCTAGTACAGCCCATTCTCATGAAAACATTATTCTTATTCCTTTGTAGCATTTGCACTTTACTTGCGAGTGCACAGGAGGTACCCAACAAAGACCGACAGATTTCACAAGCCGTCATGGCCGCCCCACAAGATCAGAGAGCTGATGCCACTGTATTGGGTTATACCACCAATGGAGAAGTGGTCATGCTTCGTGAGGGAGCGGGTGATCTCGTTTGCCTGGCCAACAATCCAAGTGCTTCTAAATTTAGTGTGGCTTGTTATCACAAAGACCTTGAACCATTCATGGCCAGGGGACGCGAACTCAAAGCACAAGGCCTCGACTTCAAGACCATATTTGATACAAGGGAAGAAGAAGTGAAATCAGGAAAATTATCTCTGCCTCAAAACAGTACTTTAATGGTGCTTTCTGGCGAAGAAGATCCGGATACCGGGTTCATTCGCGACGCCCATACCCGGTATGTGGTTTACATTCCTTTTGCCACTGGTGAAACTACAGGTTTGTCTGAAAAACCACTGGGTCCCGGAGCTCCCTGGTTAATGAATCCCGGCACACACAGAGCCCACATCATGATCACACCTGCCAAACCCTGATGTTCATGAAGTTTCTATTACCGGTATTATCTATTTTAATTTTAGCCTGCCAACAACCCGGAGATTCTAAAGTGATCACCAATGAAGAGTTGATGGAACTCCTCAAGGATCCTAACGTACAGTTGGTGGATGTTCGGACACCCGGAGAGTGGTCTGGTGGCACCATTCCTAACGCCAAAAAGATCAATTATCGTGATAGTGATTTTCTACAGCAAATGGAGCAATCGCTGGACAAGGAAAAACCTATCGTGGTATACTGCGCCGCCGGAGGGCGAAGTGCTGGTGCCGCGAAGAAACTAAGCGAATTAGGCTTTAAGACCATTTATGACCTTGGAGTGGGCTTTCGAGGATGGAAAGCAGCCGGCATGCCTGTTGAAGAGGAATAGTATCATTCTTTGATCAATTTGCTCCACTGATTAGGATCATCAGGTCCGCCTTTTTGATAGACCAGCGCTTTTATAGTACCCTCGCTATCTTCTTCGAATGCCATCACAACACCTACTTCTGAAACGACGAATTGGTTTTTGGCGATCGGTTGTAAGGCACGGAATACTCCCGCATTTTTCAGTCGATAGATGAGTTCTCCGCCCATCAATTGGACTTCATAGGCAGTACCTCTTTCCGAAAAGTATTGCCCAACGTATTTCCTTTTCAGGTCGTCGGTAAGTGGGTAACCATCATATTCCATTAACAATTGCTCCTCCACAGTACTTCTAGGCTTAAACAATCCGTTAAGATTTACAGTAATCAATTCTCCCAGGAAAATTTTGTCGGCTCTGGTTCGAAATACTGTACCCACTTCATAATCAATCCGGTTAAGTTGGATAGGTTCAGCATTGAGCACCAGATATTGCTTTTCCGGGCCATTGGCATGGATGGAAATATGAACCATGAAGGTCACTTTACGGGTCGTTTGCCTGATCGTTAAGCTTCCTGAGATCTCGACGCTATCTCCTACATTTTTGAAAGAATCGCTTATAAAAGTAATGGCCGGGTAATTCGCCACATCCAGATAGTTTTTCGAACTCAGGTCTCTGTCTCGGTTGACCATGCCTGTGTTCAAACTGTTAGCAGCAATAATGACTTCCACCTGAGCCTTCTCAATTTCATCAGGGTCATATTGAAGCCGGGCATAAAAATCATCAGCTCGTCCATAAAACTCCATGATCTCAATGTACTCCATGCTGAAAGTAATGGAAGAATGAAGGCGATCCACATAGTAGACAGACAGGTCATCCTGAGCCTTAACCACAACCGTAACCCAACAAAGAAATGTAAGGAAGACATACCTTAGTATGGAATGAATAGATCTGAACTTGTCCGTAGTGTTGTCGTATATCATCGGGCTACTCTAAATCCATTGTCATAACTCCAGTACACCTGATACTCTCTGGCCCGATAAGTAATGGTTTGAAATTTGGGAGGAAAACTCCATGATCCTCCTTTTACCACTCTTGTATATCCAAGTGAATCATCCAAAGGGTCAAAAAGCGTATCCTGGTCAAATAGTTTGTAAGGATCGGCACACCATTCCCAGATGTTGCCGGTAAGATCATAGATTCCTAATTCATTAGGTTCAAAACTTCCAACCGGGCTAGTCCCGTTCCACCGGTCCTTACCTCCTGTGCCTTTGATATTCGCCAGGTTGTTGGAAAGGGAATCGGCTGTTGAGAAAACTTTGTATTTCCCTTGAGCACTGGCAACATATTCCCATTCAGCTTCTGTTGGCAGTCTTGCTCCAATCCATTCGGCAAAAGCATTGGCAGCTACCCAGGATACTTCAATTACGGGATGGTCTCGCTTTCCTTCTTTGGGAACAAATACACCTTCTTGCTTTGTGATCAGGCAATAAGGGCTTTGTATATCGATGTACGGGATTCCTTTATCTCCTACATTGCCGTTTTCATTGAGAAAGGCACAGAATTGTACGTTGGTAATTTCATACTTACCCATTTCAAAGTCTTCGACATCCATTTTCCGGGAAGGGTATTCATTCGGTCTACCAGTATTACCCTGGTTTCCCAAAACAAACTCTCCTCCCCGGATTTGGACAAACTCAACTCCAATTTTCCTCACTAGAGGCTCTTTAATATTTGCCGCAGGACTCTGACCAAAAGCTGCCCCAAGTATCAGTACGAAAAGGGATACAACGACTGATAGGTATGTACTTCGGGTCAATAGCCGGTTTTTAAAGGGCATGTTGTTGCGATTTCATAAACAGCATAAGAATTTGGTGTATCCGGTCAGGTATAGTGATTCCGGATTCGTACCGTAAGGCTATGAAACTTCACTTGTCCTGCACTCTCATTTTATAAGTCACCACTTCTATTCGGCAAAGTATAGATCACCGCAGGTACTGGAACCTATCTTCATTTAATGAAAGCTTTGGGATCCTTCACCCTCTTGTTATTTTGTTTCGCTCCATTCATCGGCAATGCACAATCATCTTCGGATATTGTCATTTGTACCATCGTAGAAGGAGACAGCCTTGGCATATTGCGGATCGATCTTGAGAATCGTACAAGCGGTCGAATAATCATCCAACCGACCTTAAACGGTTGGCCTTCCCTAATGCCCGGATCGCAACTGCTCTTTGATTCGAAAAGATCAGGTAAATGGGAACTTTATCTTTCGCCGAATGCAGAGGGCTCAAATACCAAAAAACTCACTACTTCGGTGAACAGCTGGTATCCACAATTCAATGAAGCCGCTGGCCTGATCGCCTATAATACCATATATGAAGGAAATGTCAACATTGCCCTGATGGATCCTGAAGGTTCATTCACAAATTACGTCACTAAAGACTCGAGTTTTAATGGCTATCCCAGCTGGCACCCTCAAGGTACTGCATGGGTATTTGTCTCACGGCGAAAAGGGCACTCTCAACTTTTCCAGTACACTTTAGCTGATAACCGGCTGGATCAACTGACATTCTCTTCCTCAGAAGCCAATTATCCAAGATGGTCTCCTGATGGCAATAGCATAGCTTTTATTGCTACCGAAGGTGAAAAAAGCGACATTCATATCCTGGACCTTACTGATAATTCAATCACACGACTAACAGACAACCAATTGAATGAAGTACACTTGTACTGGTCAGCAAACAGTCAGGCAATCTATTTCGTAGTAGACAATCCAGGCCACTACGGTATTTATCTGGTGGACATTCAAAGCCGAACGGAACAAAAGTTGTATTCCAGCCAGCATCTCCTGCTATCTCCCTCAATCGTTGATTAATCATCGACTGTTAGCCGTCATCCCATATGTGTAGATCTATTCTTTAGCAATTGATAATTCTACTAACTCATAGTTGTTATTTCTCCATGCGCTTACCAGCAGCTTCTTCCCTCCGGGATGCCATTCAGGTAACGTTTCTCCAAGGTCATTAAAGGTCAGTTGATTCAATTTCCCAGACTCCATATTCATGATGAATATTTCAGGGCGAGATGCTTCCATCGACCGTGCAAATGCGAGCCATTGTCCATCAGCTGAAATTGACGGACAAAAATTATGTTTTGGATCTTTAGTGAGTCGAGTGATCTCCTTCGTATTCAGATTCAAAAGATAGATTTCGTCATCCTCATTATTGGTTTCATGCCTGGAAAAGAATATTATCTGATGATCACTTACAAATGATGGATAAAAGCTTCTGAATCCAAAATCCACCAATTTGCTAGTGGTCCCTTTCTGAAAGTCGTAGCTACAGATTTGCGACACATTTTCTTCAACTTGCAAACTGAAGATCAGGGTCTGGCCATCAGAAGAATAACTGGTGAAAATCGGTGTTCCTTCCAGGCCTATGTCAATCCCCAACACCGAAGCCTTACTAAGATCCAACTCATAAAGCGCCATCACTCCAGACCTGTCTGACTCAAAAATGATCTTGTCTTCGGTCGGATGCCAAGAAGGTCTTCGATCGACATGGGCATTATCAGTCAGTTTTTCCAGATTGCTGCCATCTGCATGCAGCAGATAAATTTCCCAGTCCCCGTCACGATCCGATTCGAAGACAATATGTTTTCCCGAAGGTGAATATTTTCCGTATCGATCTGAACCCGCATCATTGGTTAAGTTGGTTTCATTCTCCAGTACCTGAGTCATTGCGGGAAGGCCCATCAACAGAATACTCAATAAGTTGGTAGTTCCGATTAACCAGGATTTTTTATATCTCTGATGAAAAATCCGGTAATTACCCATTTTCCTTCGCGCTTGCTCAAAAGATATGTGACTGTCTGATCGGTCCATGTTCGAAATTTGTTACTGCCGCTTTCTTCTGTAACGGCAAGCGCGGCATTTTGTCTGAATTTTATGCTTTTCACCACTAAATTATTGGAGTGAGGTCCTGCATTTTGTATCATCCAACTGGCCCATTCGATAATCTCTTTTTCATCCAGGGACATATGTGGTTGCCAATCACGCTGGTCATCTGAGAAGTTCCCATTGAACATGATCAACGTGTTCCCGGAACTATTTTTCACCAGAAGCTCCTCGCCGAGGGTAAATCCTTTATGGAAATTCTGAATGACTTCTTCTATTTGCTGTTCTTCATTTGGCGTCTGGGCATATGTATAAATGACCAACAGGCTAACCAACAGACAGATGAGTATTCCGGTCTTCATGTTCCTTTTCAAAATCATATTAATGACAACTACCGATCTGACGTCAAATTAATCTGCAGACTCTCCGGCAGTTCATAAATCAAAATATCTGCTGAGCTTTCATTGGCTACATACTGCCGATTGAAGAGAATCTTTGTCCCATCCGGGGACCACCTTGGGCGAGCATCCTCCACGAAGCTTTCATTTTCCAATATTCGGGTCACAAGGGTTCCGTCTTTGTCCATGATGTAGATATGAAAATTGTCTCCTGTTCCACTTTGATCGTTTCGATTGGAGGCAAATATGATTTTTTCGCCATCCGGAGACCATGAAGGATAACCATCAAAAGCGGGGTGACTGGTTAGGTTTTTTACATTGGAACCATCCCTGTCCATCATGAATACCTCAGAATTCCTGCCTGACTGTGAATTACCTCCGGTCGGCAGCACCCTTCTCCAGATGATCTTTTCCCCATTTGGTGAAATGTCCGGATAAGTATCCCAACCTTCAAATACGGTCAGGCGGTTGGTCTCACCAGACTGGATGTCCATCTCATAAATCTCATAACCTCCAGGTTCATCTCTTCTGGAATTGAAAATGATGCTATTACCATCAGGAGAAAACTTGGCATGACCATCTCGGGCAGGCGAGTAAGTCAGCCGCTTCTTATTTGTTCCGTCCAAATCGATCATAAAAAGTTCACTGTTTTCATCAGTCAAATAAGAAGAATAAAGGATATGTTTCCCGTCAGGTGACCATACCGCCCCCTGATCTGATTCTTCACCAGCGGTAAGTTGTATCAATCCCGTTTGATCTACTCCAATGATGTAAAGGTGGAATCCCTGACCAATACCTGAGTTTCTATCAGATTGGAAAACAATTTTGGAGCCATCCGGTGACCAATCAGGGTATAGGTCCCTGGTAGCTGTAACTCTTCGTATCTCCTGAGCACATAAATTCACCACAGAAAATCCAAAAATCAGTAGAATAAGCTTTTTCATAGACTTTTACTTCCTGGTTGATCAACATGATTCAGCCATATCCGTAAGGTTACGATTTTGAGGAAGCCCTTGCCCGGAAAAAGAGCGGGTTGTTATGGCTTATTATAATATGCCATGATCGAATTCTTAACGATTGTTCTATTCAGGGTGATTCAATTACCATTACTATGCTAATTCCAGTGAGGTCCTCTCTGGAAATTATTGACCTCAAAAGCTCTAAATGAATTTATTTGCTACTGCTCGATCAACCTTTCGAATGGCCAGAAAGAATCTGGCCCACGGATTATTTACCATCGGAGGTTTGGTGCTGGGTATTTCCACAAGTCTGTGCCTGATAGGCTACCTCCATCATGAGTTGAGTTATGATAAATTTCACCGCGACTGGCCTTTGATCTACCGGGTAACTGATCAGATGAAGTTCGATAGCGATTTTTACAACAGTGCAATCGTACCATCGGGATGGTCCGATATAATAAAGGCCGAAACATCTGGTGTTGATCACATTGGTCGAATCAACAAACCACCGCGATTCAACTCAAGCGTACGGTATAAGGATAAGCTTTTCAATGAGGATAACATCATATTTATTGATTCCACTATTCTGAATATTCTCTCCTTCAGGTTCGTTCATAAAAAGCCCGGTAATCCTCTTTCTTATCCTCAGGGAATCATGATCAACGACAGGGTAGCACGCAAATACTTCGGGGACAGCAATCCGATAGATCAAGCGTTGCAAATCTCTGAACAGGGAACCTTTTATGTCACAGCGGTCATAAAGGATGTACCAAACTCTAGTTTTCGTTTTGACTTTGCTATTCTTCTGGATCCTCCTAAAGACGATCGACTTTGGGCCCATACCCTGATCAAAATGAACGATAACGCGGATCCTGAGGCCGTGCAGGAAAACCTCCAACTGTTGATCAAGGGTCATTTCGCTGAAAAATCGTATGCGGCCAGACAGGGTATGCAACCGGTACTTCAACCCCTGGCTGATATTCACTACTCTGATTTGAAATTCGAGTATTCGATAAACGCCAATATCATTTACGTCTATTTGTTCGGGTTTCTGGTCATTCTGATCTTATCCGCTACAGCGTTCAACTTCATCAATATGAAAATGGCTGAAGCCGCTACTCGTATCAAAGAAATCTCCATGCGGAAAATACTTGGTGGTACCAAAATGCAGATCATATTCCAAATGATCATTGAAAGTCAAATCATTATTGGTGGATCATTTTTAATAGCGATTATTATGGTCCACTTGATCAATCCTTTATTTAATCATTATGTCCAGAGTGATATTCAATTCATTACCCAATTCAATTTAACACAATGGATTGTAGTGATCATTGGTGTCATTGCTTTTGCCTTGCTATGCAGCTTGTTCCCTTCGTTGAAAGTCTGGTCGCATTCATTTACCAATCAAAACAGCATCGCCAGCACCTTCGATGAAGGTAAGACCAGGCACTATTTAATAGGCTTACAATTCTTTCTCTCTACCATTATGGTATTTGGAGGATTGACCATTAACCAACAGCTTCGTTATTTCCATAGCTCAAAGTTAGGATTCAGGAAAAACGAGATCATGGTTTTGAAATTCCCAGACCAGACGATCAAGCAAAAATTCAAAAGTTTCAAGTCGGAACTTCTACAACATCATGCAATCACTCATGTGTCCTTCACGCAGACCATTCCCGGAGAAAGAGCTTCCATGGCTGTATTGGTTTACGAAAAACAAGGCACAGACGAAACGACCATCATTCCAACCTTCCTGACGGATGAAAATTTCACCCAAACGCTCGGTGTTCCCTTAGTTACAGGAAGAAATTTCAATCTTCAGGAAGAAATAGCACAGCGTAATTGTCTGATCAACCTCGCAACGGCAGAACTCATGGGTTGGTCTCCGGAAACAGCGATCGGGCAAAAAATGAATGCCGTAGATCTGGGGTTCGAAGGAAAGGTAATCGGCGTAACTGAAAATTTCAATTTTTCTTCGTTACACGACCGCATTGAGCCCCTGGTGATTTTCCCCATTCTGGATTTTCCACAGTTTTTTAATCGGATCCTGATACAAATCGATTTGAAAGATTCTCAGCAAGCCATTGCTCATATCGAAAAAGTTTGGAACGATTTCACCTCTGATGCACCCTTTAATCAGGTCTGGCTGACTGACAACTTAAAATCCCAATATCAGGATGAATACTTCCAATCCAGGATATTCAATCTTTTCGTGGGACTCTTTATAGGGATTGCCATCCTTGGGCTTTTTAGTCTGGCTTATTTTGATTTGGAAAGAAAAACCAAAGAAATCAGCATACGAAAAGTCCTGGGTGCCTCAAAAAAAGACATCACTTTTTCTTTTGCAAAGTCTTTTTTAAAGATGGTACTCGTCGCAGGATTGACAGCACTCCCCATTTCCTATTTTGCTGCTGAGAAGTGGTTGGAGAACTTTTCTTTCAAGACCACCATAGGCATAGATCTCTTTCTGGTGGCAATCTTTCTGAATGCATCCGTATGTGCTGTGACGGTCTTTTCTTTGGTTTACAGAAAAGCTGGGATCAATCCATCTCTGCAATTAAAACAAGAGTAATGTCCATTCATTGTTGCAATAGCCATTCATGAACTTTTACATTTAGCGAACCTCCGGGGCCAACAAATGTCTGTCCAATACCTCCTTTATTCGTAAGGATGATGTATCCCATATTAAGTTCGGGGTTGATTTCCGTGATGTGAGTAACAAATCCCGCACCCGTGTGCCCGTACCAACCGGGGTTCGCTGCGGCTTCACGCCAGACAAGACCAATGTTAGAACGATACGCCAATTGATTATTTGCGGGTGTGGACATATCCAATAAAGCCTCCACGGATGCTTGCGACAGAATCCGGTTATCGTGGATTCCACTGGCAAGAATGGCCAGCATGAATTTGGACCAATCCTCAGCAGAAGTACGTAACATACCAGCATGATAGAAGAAGAAGGACCAGGGAGGTGTCAATAAGGTTCCATTGGTCAGGCCGTAGTGGTCAGCTACCCGGTCACTATCCAAGTCAGGGTAGTGGTAGCTTGAAGCCGTCATTCCAATTGGCTCAAAAATCATCGATCTGGCATAATCGACAAAATGCTGACCAGCGAGTTTCTCTACCATGTATCCCAATAAAGTAATACCGTAATTGGAATTTTTGTGCAAAGATCCAGGGGCTACGTCCATCCAAATTCCGGGATTATAAAGGCCACTTTCAGGCGTAATCACATCTTTGATCACCGGAAACAATTGAATGATGGAATCTTCCGGATACCTGAAGAACAGATCATCAACCACTTCTCCGAAGGCCGGATTGGACAAACCCGAGCTATGCTGCATGAGCATTCTGGTCGTAATGACCGTGTTCGGAAAATTGGGATGCTTTAACTCAAATCCCAGGTATTGGCTGACATCCTGATCCAGGTCAAGTCTGCCCAATTCCACTTGCTGCATAATTCCTACAGCAACAATGAGTTTACTTATGGATGAAGTAATGTAGAGGGTGTTTTTGTCTGCGGGTTTCATTCCTGCATCATCATAAAAGCCAGTACTATGCTCATAAATCACCTCACCGTCTTTGACAACCAGCATGGAGGCCGCAGGCACCTGGACTTCTATGATGAATTGATCAAGTAACTCATTCATATTGATCAGCACTTCAAACTCCTCCTCAAACGACGTGGATCTTTCAATGTTGGAGACACGGATAAGGCCGCTTTCGGCACCTTCTGGAACAATAAACCTTAATTGGTCTGCTGTAGCTGCTATGACCTGCGCCTGCACCCCATTGAGCCTGACTTCATTGAATGCCAGGTCTTCTCTAAACCGGCTTCCATTGATACGGATCGTATCGCCAACAAAACCAGATTCGGGCTCAAAAGATAATAGCTCAAAATCAGTGATCTGTTGCTCTTCATTTTCCTTGCATGATATTAACGCCACAAGAAAAAATACCAACCAAATTCTGTACATCGCCTTATCAAAAATTCACTCTTCTTATAGTAATGGCATTGGGCGTCATGAGTCCCGCAGAACCTGCCGGAAACAGGGCACCTTGCGAACGTCCTTCGGAGTTAAATCTCAGAATGGCCCCTGTTCCTCCATTGCCAATCAAAATGGCTCCGTCCGCATCCATGGCAATCCCTTCCGGAAGTTGTAAGCCAGTGATGAAGTCTCCCACATAGGCACCCTCTGCATCAAACTCTTTCACCATTCCGGCACTCCAATCATTGACAAATAAGCTACTTCCACTGAACCAGATATTCGTGGGGCCACGTAATGTGGTATTGGCAAATATGCCCAGGTCATTTCCTTCAGTATCGTACTTTCTTACAAAACCATTGCTCCCATCGTTAAAAGAAGAAACATAAAGATTGCCCTGACCATCCCAATCTATACCGATACTTTGCGAGACGCCTACAGAAGTGAAATCATCCACAAACGTCCCTTCCAGATCATACCTTTTCACTAAACCACTACCCCGCCATTGCAATACATAAAGCAATCCATCACGGCCGATCTTCATCCGCGTCGGTCCATCAATGCCTCTTGCAAAAAAATCGATAAATGCTCCGGTATTGGCGTTGTGCCTGGAGATGCTGCCGCTGTTCAGGTTAGAGATCAGTACCACTTCCTGGTCTTCCAGAAACACGATATCCTGAGGCCAATCCAGGTTTTCATTGGTAAACCGGACAGGATCCTGGCCATCAATGTATTTGAGGATCTGAAATGGAGGAGAACCAACATCTCCGGCATCACTGATGTAATACTCAACCCTGGGAGCATTGCTGTCCCAAACGGCAACCTGATAGGTATCACTCAACTCGTCAACCATCACTGTAATCGTGGAAGTTCCAACTTCCAATGCACGCACTAATCCAGTGCTGGAAACAGAGACGGACTCATTACTCACCGACCAAAAAATATCTGCGGCTATTTCAAATATCACTCCAAATTGATCGAACCCCGCTACAGTCAATTCACTTTCCTCTCCTACATCCAGCAAGTTGTTGGCGATGGACGATTGTATTTCTATCCGGGTAAGAACGGGAGTGGACATAGGATCATCACCTGAATCACATCCGGTAAAGAACAACCCCAAGGTCAGGACTAAACACAAAAAAATCACATGAAGGGAAACGCAAGGAAAGGGTGGGTTTTTGGTCATATAAGGTTCACTTTGATAAAAAATATGGACTGGGATCAAAGCCCCAGAGGACGGTCGAAAATATGTCATCCCATATTCTGAACCTTTCAGTGAGTGAACCACCTTATAGGAAATTATAATTTGATACTTGCTGGAGGTGAGTTGACAGTCTCAACTTATAAATGAAAAGACTCCCGAAAGTCACCTTTAATAGTTTTATCCATCATCAATATCACGTACGCTTTGAGGTCTTTCAAACTCTTTATTTTGTATTTGGGATTTGTATGTCATCATGGGGCTTATGGCCAGATACAAGATGATTTCCATGACGTATTGGCAACGCCTCGGGATGGTTATCCCTCTGTTTCGAAAGATGGAAAGCATTTGGTGTTTCATAGTAATCGCACAGGGAACAACGAAATCTTTCTGTATCATCTGGATTCCGGAAGGTTGGAGCAGATAACGTATCACGCAGCCAATGATCGGACTCCTTCTCTTTCGCCTGATAAACAATCGATAGCATTTGTTTCCACAAGAGCAGGCAACTATGACGTATTCGTGATGAACATCGATGGAGCAGATCCTGTGAACCTTACAAAGGACCTGACTTCAAAAGATATTCATCCCTACTGGACGCCCGATGGTCGGCAAATCATTTTTAATTCAACCAATAAAGGTGATGATTACGACCTATTCCTCATGAATAAAGATGGATCTGATCGAAAAAAACTCAGGACCTTGAAAGGAGAGGCGACTCATGGGCAAGTCTCTCCATCCGGGCAAAAAGTTGTTTTTCGCCAATTTTTCAGAGGATCAGCAGGATCTAATTCTGAAATCGTGGTACTGGATCTGGTCACCAGTGAAGAAACCCGAGTTACAAATCATCCGGGTTTTGACAATTACCCTTTCTGGTCAAATTCCGGTGAGTATATTCTGTTTTCATCAAGCCGCAATGGGAAGGACAGGTCTCAGATGTCCGTCTACGCATACCAAATTGCCAACCAGCAACTCACCATGGTAATCCCTTCCTCCAATGAGCAATCATATATTGGCTATTCGATCGATGAGAAAAATGTGCTGTTTCTCACAGAAACAAAAGGATCGGCCACCAAAATCAAAATGATGAACCTGACTAAATAATCGCTGCATTCCATGCTTAAGCATAACGCTTTCTGTATTCGGTTGGCGTCAACTTATGGATCTTTTTAAAATTTCTGTAAAAGACGGAAACTGTACTGAATCCACTTTCGAAAGCAATGGCTTCCAACTTGATGTGATTATTAGATTTGTCTCTTAACAATTCAGCGGAGTGAGATACCCGGTAGTGATTGATCCAGTCTGAAAAGCTCATGTTGAGGTAATCATTGATGGCTCCTGACAGTATATGCGGGGAAGTTCCTACTTTACTGGCTACCACAGACAAACTGACGTCTTCATTTTTATACAGTTTTTCCGTCTCGATGATTCGCCTGGACTTTTCGGCAATTTCCTGCAATTGTCCCAGCTTTTCGAAATCCAATTTAGGTTTCAAAATAAACTTGATGTGTTTCGTACCCACAATACACAATACATAAAAAACAACCATTTCCATAAACCCCGATAGTGACCATACCAAATCAAGATATGCTGCTTCTATAAATAAAAAAGAGATTCCGGCAAAGACAAAAAGGAACCACAAGCCAGACAGACCCAAGGTAAATATCAAAGGCCAATTTCCATTTCTTTTCAATAGCTCTCCACGCAGTAACCCGGATAGTTTAAGGTCTCTGCTCAGAAGAAAAATGTAAGCTCCAAAATGAATGTTAGTAAAAATGAACAGATAAAAAAGTGAAAGACTCGTATGTGAGAGATCCACAAATCGCATTGAAAAAAGGAGCATCAAAGCAGGTAAAAAATGAATCCAGCGTTGACCTATATTCTTCGATGTAGAAAGTCCTAAAAAAATGGCCGGCCCCATGATCAGGGTTCCAACCAAACCGAATCCTCCCAGCAATTCATCAATACCAAAAAATACGCCAACACTGGCCTTGGATACTCGCAGGGCCAAACCCAACAGGAACAGTGACAATAATTTTTGTTTCAATCGTATCGAGGAAGTTTTGTCATCGATCCATAAATAAATAGCCATGAAAAGGCTTAGACCTATTAACCCTCCACCAAACAATAGCACAAATCCTGATTCAACCATAGTCAATATACGCTTCCCCAAATATCTGTTGTCTTACCCCTTTTCATACTCTCAAATTATAATTCGACATAAGATTGATTGACACTAAACATAAGTTTGACTGAAACGAAGGCCATTCTGAAAAATATTAAAACAAGCTTTAATGAGGCAATTTTCAATAAAGTTGATGACCCTCATCGGGTTATTCTCATTCCTATTACGATCTGGTTTTGCTCAGGAAGAAATTTTGCTTCCATCAGAAATTCATCCCAGACCAACGAGTGAAGCCGTCCAAACCAATTTGAATGCCTCACCCCAATGGCAGCCGATGAAGGAGCAGCATTGGCGATGCCTATGGAACGAAGTTACTCATACCCCTCACAGAGCATGGGGACCTCCTCTATCCATAGAGGGATATCACACGATCAATGAGGAAAATGTCAAAGCCGCTTCTCTTTCATTTTTAACCGCTTACGAAGAAAACTTCTCTTTCCAAACTGAATTACTGTCACTCGAACGAATTACCCACTTTAATGGAGTGTGGTACATCACTTTTCACCAAACACACGATGGTTTTCCAGTCCTTTTCTCAAGAATTGAATTAAGGATCACAGATGAAGCTAAGGTCTTTCTTGTCGGCTCAGACTATTTCAATGAAATCCAGGTATCAAAAGGAAATGGATTCTCTTCGAAAGAATTAGCAGAAATGGTTGGATTTGACCATTCATTAGCCAATGACAAAGTAATGATACTACCAATCGCCAAAGAAAAGGAAGTGACCTTCATGAAAGTGATACATGTCGATGACACGGTCAATCACCAGGAATTGTACATTCATACCCAGGATGGAGAAATCGTCAGAAGGAAGAACAAGAGTTGTCATGCCTTTTCAGGAATCGCCCAGGGACTGGTACAACAAACCCTTCCCGATGACCCTGATACAATCGCAGCCTTCTCCAATATGTATTACGAAATCAATGGAGAACAATTCACAACTGGTCCAAACGGAGAATTTGACATAGATATTGACACGACTTCTATTTTAAAAGTACATATGCGAGGCCCTTTTGCCAACGTGCGAAATGCCTTCGGGGGAAATGCTTCTATTGAACAAACCATTGAACCGAATCAGGATGTAGTTATCAAATGGGATGATAGCAACTCATTACGGTCTGAGCGTAATGTTTTTTATCACAGCAATATTGCTCATGATACCCTAAAAGCCATTGATCCTGAGTTCACAGGCTTAGATTTCAGCATAAACATTGACGTTAACCGACACCCTTCGAGGTGTAACGCCTTTTACAATCTTGGTGGAACCATCAATTTTGATGCTGCCGGAAACACTTGTGTCAGTACCGGGGATATGGCAGGAGTGATCTACCATGAATATGCTCATGCGATTTATTATTTCGTCCTGAGAAGTGTGGGCCTGCCGGGAACAGCAAATCAGGCTGCGAATGAAGCTCAGGCTGATATATTTTCTGCCATGATTGAGGACTCACCCATATTCGCCAACGGATTCACTGGTCCAGGCTCATCCACCAGAAACCTCAGTAGAAACAGAAGTTATCCATTAAACGTCGATTCGAATAGCCCCCACCAAACGGGCCTGATCCTGGGAGGAGCCTTTTGGGATTTAAGAACCCGCACTTCCACAACCCTGGTCAACAGACTCGCTCATTTTGCAAAATACGGGGCGCCAAGTGGAGCAGAAGTCGGTGTAGTGTTTCGCGATTGGTTCCTTGAAGTACTAATGGCGGATGATGATGATAATGACTTATCCAATGGTACCCCTCATTTTGAGGACATCAACTGGGCTTTTGAACGGCACGGCATCAATATCCAGAACATCGTAGACAACACGGAAGCAGACATCATTTCATTCGAAGTAGCGGAGCAAATTGAACCTGCGACCATTGATCTTGAAAATCGCTCCATCAGCATCGAATTGTTTAAAGATTCTGATCTCACGCAAATCACCCCCATATTTACCCTTTCTCACGATGCCGTATGTTCGGTGGATGGTAACGTTCAGATAAGTGGCATCACCTCTCATGATTTTACTAATCCAGTTACTTACACAGTGACTTCCGAAGATGGCAATAATGTCAAAGACTGGGTGGTGGAAATTAATGTCAGCGATTTTATTCTTAACTCAAATAGTGAGATTAGTCCTGTCGAGCTTTTTCCCAATCCATTCAAGCATGAATTGGTCATTTCATTGCATCAACCTAAAGAAGCATTTCATCAATACAAAGCAAGAGTCATTGCGCTCGATGGCACTGTATTAATAGAAAAAAAGTTCAGCGAGACCCCACTTATAGTGAATACTACTGAACTAAAAGTGGGAACATTTCTCGTCCAGGTATTGCATCAGGAAACAGTTATCTCAACCCAAAAAATGATCAAGAATGATCATTAGGTTGATTTTTAGTTGAGCTCCAAAATCCTTAAACGCAGATACTCCGGAAAGCTATAACGCTAAAGTCATGTTCGAGATGATTCGACAAGTTGGCCCACTACTCACGAACAAAATAGATGGAATAGATTGATTGAAGGCCCTATTTTTCTACCTTTGCCGGCCTCTAATATGGATTCTGGGTGTGGGAGTCACCTCCAGCAAGCAGAATTGGCCTCATAGTTCAAGGGATAGAATAGAAGTTTCCTAAACTTTAGATCCAGGTTCGAGTCCTGGTGAGGCCACATTTCTTCTTATAGAATTTACCCAAAAGCCCCTTTCCTTTCACCCCCCAACGCTAAGGTTGGCATTTCAATTGTATCCTCATTTGAATCTTGACAAACTGACGAACACACCCATACTTATCGAATTGCCTTTGTGTGTCGCGGAAAACTCTTCCGCATCGATTACACTGGGAATGCCATCATTAAATACCGTTTGTTCACCTTCTTCGATACCATAAAAGAAATCCAGGTCTTTGAAAGCCATATAATTTACAAACACCACGAAATTCGAATTGAATTCAAATTCAGTCGTGACACCCACCATCCAGTGAGCCGGATTGCGAACCTTAAAAATATCCGGATCTGTCTCTGGATTATAAGGGCTCCTGTAGGTACGTTCTACATCGAGGCAACCTTCCTCATTGCAGGTATCAAAAAAGTTAAAGGAAATACCCGTCTCAAAAGCGATGCGAAATTTATGACCGGAGAGTGGACTAAGCCCCAGGAGAAGGGGAACCGTAAAATAATTTACCGGCGCAATTACATCTCTGATAAGGTTGCTGTTTGTCTCTCCTCCCTTTTGAAAGTATCCAAACCCAGTTTTTAAGTAAACAAATCGAACAGGAATATATTTTGCATAAATGAATGCAGAAAACCCTCTTCGGGGAATAAGTTCGCCTCTGGTTCTTCCGGCAAATACCAGATGATTGTCAATAAGTGGTCCTTCCAGGGTAGTCCGATTCATTCCAATCGATCCGCCTACGTACAGCTCATTTCTTTCTAACATTCTCTGACTGAAAGCCATTTGAGTTATTAAAGAACATATAATGATAGCGATGATACCTTTCATAATTTTTTATAGTTGATTGTCAAAAAACAGAAGTGGATTAACTAATCCATTCCGGGTAATTTACCTTCAGCAATTTATTAGAATATGAATGATGCCTTTTGATGAATTACTTGAATTCTTCTAAAACATTTACCTTTCAATTCAAACCTTAAAAGTAATATGTCACTACTCAACCGCCTTAATAATCTATTTCGGATTCAATCCAACGAAAGTCAGGTCCTGATCATTGCCATTGTGATCTTCATTGTCGAGTTTCTGAAACTCCCTCTGTTTTCAGCAATCATTGGAACCATAGTTGTAGTGGCAGTTTCCTGGCTGATTTCCTTTTTGATCATAAAAACATTTGATAGAAATGGCGACTACTCGCTGCATACGATCTGGAAAACACTCATGATCATTTATTTGGTCTACCTCTTTGTCTCCTGGTTATTTTAAGTGCTCATTTCGAGTATCTCACTGTATAATGAGGTAACGAGCCTAATATTCTTGTGGCAGGACATAATTCGGATAGATCTTGAAATGCGCTTTGGACACTTCGCTAAAGATCAGCTTTCGCAATTCATCCAGGTGGTATTTGGTTTTTACGGATGTGAAAATAGAGGGATTGCTATGTCCATTCACCTTACCAATGGCTTCTTCGTCAGGCAACATATCCACTTTATTAAACACCTTGATGGTTCGAATGTCGGAGGCGCCAATCTCATCTAAGGTTTCTTCCACTACGCGAATATGATCTTCGTACGCGGGATTACTCACATCGACGACATGCAACAATAGATCAGCTTCCTGTACTTCAGCCAGTGTACTTTTAAACGATTCAATGAGGTTGTGAGGAAGTTTTCGGATAAATCCTACGGTATCCGAAAGTAAAAAGGGCACTTGATTGATCACAACCTTTCTCACTGTGGAATCCACCGTGGCAAAAAGTTCGTCCTTGGCGTAAACCTGCTCCTTACTCAAGGAGCGCATCAAACTGGATTTCCCGGCATTGGTATACCCCACAAGGGCTACCCGAACGATATTACTTCTGGATTTCCTGCGAGTCTCAGCCTGCTTTTCCACTTTGTCCAGTTGCTTTCGCAATAAAGTAATCCTGTCACGAATGATCCGACGATCCGTTTCGATCTCCTTCTCTCCGGCACCACCACGGGTACCAGTCCCTCCTCTTTGTCGCTCAAGGTGGGTCCACATGCGGGTAAGCCTGGGCAGTAGGTATTGAAATCGGGCCAGTTCTACCTGAGTCTTGGCTTGTGAGGTTTTAGCTCTTTTCAGAAAAATGTCCAGGATCAGCAAACTCCGATCGTAGATCTTCACTTTCAGCTCCTTTTCCAGATTTCTGAGCTGCGAAGGAGACAAGTCGTCATCGAAAATGATCACATCGATCTTTTCAACCGTGACATACTCTTTGATCTCCTGAAGTTTTCCTTTCCCTACAAAGGTTCGGGTATCAGGATACTGGAGCTTTTGCGCAAATCGTTTTTTAGTATCAATATTCAGCGTCTGGGCCAGAAACTCCAGCTCATCCAGAAACTCCGTGATTTTCAGATCTGATTCCTGCTTTGGAGCCACGGTTACCAAAATACCAGTATCATTTTCTATTTTCGTGTCGATCATCTTTCCCATGGCAAATGGCATGTTTTTCAGCCCAGTCTGCAAAATTGCGATGTTTCCTCCAATTTTTTAATAATCCTATGTTTTCTACATTCGGCATGCTAAAACAACCTTCCATATGACCATCGGAATTGCCATCAATACTGCCTGGAACATCTATAATTTCAGGAGTGGGATCATTCGACACCTGATCAGCGAAGGGCATGACGTGGTGGCCATAGCTCCCCACGACGAATATGTAGTGAAACTGGAAGCGATGGGTTGCCGCTTTCGGGACCTGCCTATGAGTGGTAGTGGGGTCAATCCCTTCAGCGATCTGCGCTTGTTATGGCGTTTCACTCGAATCCTCAAACAAGAGGACATAGACGTTCTTTTAACCTATACGATCAAACCCAATGTTTATGGTGCCATGGCTGGTCGTCTGATACGAATCCCGGTCATTTGTAATGTCAGCGGATTAGGCACCACGTTTGTATGGAACAATCTGGTCTCGAAAATTGCGATCTTTCTCTACCATATTTCGGTGAGAAGGGCTGCTTATGTGTTTTTTCAAAACCCGGAAGATCGTGATCTTTTTTTGAGCAAGGTTCCAATCCCTGAAAGAAAAGTAGGACTACTCAATGGTTCGGGCATAGACCTGGATTTATTTTCAGCCCCTCCCAAAACACCTGACAGCAAACCTGTATTCCTTATGATTGGCAGACTGATGGTTGAAAAGGGGGCTTACGAATTTGCGGAAGCCGCGAAGATCATCAAGCAATCCGTTCCTGAGTCGCAGTTCAGGATGTTAGGAAAATGGGATGTTCAGGACAAACGATCGGTAAAAAAGGAAGACCTGGATCAATGGCAGGAACAGGGAGTCATTGACTACATGGGCACTACGGATGACATAAAATCAGCCATTCTGGAAGCCGATGTGGTTATTCTGCCTTCCTATCGGGAAGGGGCACCCCGTACCCTTATTGAAGCGGGGGCCATGAGCCGTACCCTTATCGCTACGGATGTTCCTGGCTGCAGGCATGTGGTATCTGACGGTTACAATGGTTATCTATGCGAAGTGAAGTCTGGCCAGCAACTCGCGAAAGCCATCCGGAAGTATCTGGCGTCAGACGATTCGGAAAAATTGACGTTAGCGCGGAACAGTCGCGCCTACATAGAGAGTAATTATGACGAAAAAAAGGTGATCAATGCTTACCAGAATGTCATTTCCTCCGTTACTTCAATTGATTAAATACGAGCGTATTTAGTTGAATTGGAACTTTACTTTTAATTTTACAAGGATTTAAATGCGTCGATGAACAGCAAAATCCCGCCACATTCTTTCCTGTGTTTATTGTTATTTCTGAGTTCTTGTAACATCTACAAGCAGGATATCATGTTCAGATTGGATGAAGGTGCCAGTGCCCTTCAAAAATCTGTTGACATGGCCGAACGTAATTATGTCATTCAGGTAGACGATTTACTTACCATTGATGTGTTTACAAACGATGGAGAACGTATCATCGATCCTGACTTTGAACTTCAACAGGGAATAGGTATCAATAACCAAAACCTGATCAACTTCGAATACCTGGTCCAAATTGATGGTCTAGTTGATTTACCGATGATCGGCAAAGTGAATTTGGAAGGATTGACCATTGATGAAGCAGAAACCGTACTGGAAGGACTTTACAATCAATTTTATAAAGATGTCTTTGTGAAATTAGCCTTTGGCAATAAACGAGTGGTCTTACTCGGTGCCAATGGTGGTCAGGTAATTCCCTTATTAAATCAGAACATGACCCTGGTGGAAGTGCTGGCACTCTCAGGCGGCCTGCAATTTGGTGCAAAGGCCCAAAACGTTCGGGTCATCAGAGGGCCCCTGTCAAACCCCACGGTCTTTGAGGTAAATTTAAATACGGTGGAAGGCATGTCGCAATCCATTGTACCCATAGAACCTGGTGATATCATTTACGTTGAGCCATGGAGAAGACCATTCTTCGAAGCTTTGCGTGATATTACCCCAGTGTTGTCCGCAACGACCAGTATTATCGCATTCGTTGTATTGATCAATAACCTGTAGTCGCATAAGTTGGAACCCAATAACCCCATATTGACTCAAGCTGAAGGCACAAACCCGGTCGACTCTTTCGATCTGGGGAAGTTGCTTTTTACTTTGAAGAAAAGCATTATCTGGATTATTCTGTTCGTCACGCTTAGCGTCACAGGTGCTTATTTAATTGTCCGCTACACGAAACCCGTGTATGAATCCTCCTCGCTGATCAAGCTGGATTTCGAAAGTGAAGCGAATACATTGGGTCTTGTAAACAATGGACCTTTACAACAAGATCTATCTGGCATCTCAGGTGAAATCGAAATTTTAAGATCCAAGCTCTTCTTAAGGAAAGTGGTACAAGCAATCGATTATGACGTCTCCTATCACTTCTACGGTCGATACCTGACAGATGAGCGCTATCGGAATTCACCATTCATTGTTTCTCACAAAGTCAAAAATCCCAAGTTTTACGATCGGCCCCTGGACATCACGCTCATCAGCGAACAGGAATTTGAGATCAAACATTCCCTCAACGGTGGGAACACTATCAAAGGAAGATTTGGACAGGATATCGTAACAGAAAACCTCAACCTTCTGGTCGAAAAATCATCCTTCTTTGATGCCAGCCTGATAGGCGGCACCTATTTCTTCATCATCAACAGTGACGATGCACTGATCCGATATTTTCAATCAAACAGTACGGTACAACCTGAAAACTTCTCCGCACAAACAATCCGAATCAATCTTAAAGATTTCAACCGGGTTAAAGCACGGGACTTTCTGACCGCAATTGACACCCTCTACCTGGAGTACACCAAGGAAGAAAAAAACAAAACGATCGATCAAAAAATCGCTTTTCTGGACGAACAGATAGAAGATACGGAAGAGCGCATCAAGGAATTTGAAGATTACTTTGAAGACATCATCATCGAAAACAAAACCCTGAGCCTTGAAGGAGATCTGGCACGTACCCTAAAAGAGATCAGCCTGCTCGACTCGCAGCAAGTGAACATAGAATACAGGAAGGAGATCCTGGATCAACTGATCAGTAGCCTGATCAGTGACGAAAGCCTGAAAATAGATGCTTTCACGCTCAATCAATTCCCTGATTTCTTAAAATCTTCGGTAGAAACCTATCAACATGAGGTCACCAGTCGTTCGGAGAAACTGGCCTCCTACAACGAAAATACATACGTAATAGAGCAAATAGACCGACGGATTACGCTTCAGCGCAAGACCTTGCTGGAATCCCTGGATCAGTTCAAAAAGAGATTGGATGATGCCTATCTGGAACTCAGGTCAAAAAGACGCAGACTGGAAGATAGTTTTTCGCAACTCCCCTCTATGGGCAGAGAGTACAACAAAAACAGGAGCCTCTACTCGATGCAGGAATCCTTTATGCAAAGTCTGAGGCAAAGCAAAATGGAGCTGGAATTGACAAAAGCCGGAACAGTGACCAATGGCACATTGCTAAGTCCTGCTGCGATCCCTTCGATCCCGATCAAACCTCAGAAAATAATTATTCTGGGCGCCGGATTCGTTCTCTCCATCTTATTCTCTGTTTTGTTTGTCGTTGTAAGGTACCTGCTCAACAATCACATCACCAGTGCCAAAGAGCTTGAAAAACTGATCCCCGTACCCATTCTCGGATCAGTTCCATTCTATACGAAAGAAAAACTTCCGCTAACCAAACTGATCGTGAACAAAAGTTCAAAGTCTGCGCTCAGTGAATCGCTCCGAACTATTCGGACCAACATGGATTTCCTAAATGTGGACAGACAGGCCAAAACGGTGACCATTACCTCTACGATCAGTGGTGAAGGGAAGACTTTTGTGGCTGTGAACCTTGGCGCCATCATTGCTTCTACGAACAAGAAAGTCTGCATTGTCGACCTTGACCTGCGTAAGCCCAAGGTCCATATGGCCTTTGAGCACGAATCCAAGTCATATGGTGCAAGTACTTATCTGATCGGGAAAAATCCATTTGAAGATTGTATTGAAGAAACGGAAGTCGACAACTTATTCTATATACCAGCAGGCCCAACCCCTCCGAATCCTTCGGAACTGGTGCTTAGTGAGAAATTTGATGAATTCCTCCAGTTACTGAAAGACAAGTTCGATTTTATCATTTTCGATACGCCTCCGGTAGGATTGGTAACCGACGCTATTCTTGTCATGCGTAAAACAGACCTTCAGTTTTACGTGGTGAAATCTCAATATTCCAGAAGGGCCTTCACGAAGACCATTACTGATTTGGTCCGGGTGAATAAATTCTCCCAAATGACCGTAATCTTCAATGGCGTCAAAAACGGCATGAACGGTTATGGCTATGGTTATGGCTATGGCAGCTACGGCTATGGCGGTTACGGTTATGGGTATTACGAGGAAGGTGGCAAGCCAAAAGGCAAACTCGCTTCCATCTTTAGTTCTTTATTCTGATGTTTTTCCAAAGAAAACCTGATCAGTCCTTACCGATTGATATCCATTCGCATTTGTTGCCAGGGATCGATGATGGTGTAAAGTCTGTCGAGGAAGGTATTGAGGCCATCAGGGGACTTATGGCACTGGGATACAAGGGATGCGTAACTACGCCCCATTTCTACGAAGAAGTCTATCCTAACAAAGAGAGCGAAGTGCTGGCTCTAGGTGCAGAAATGGTACAGGAGATCAATACCAGGGCACTTGATTTCAAGTTATTGATTGCCGGGGAATACTTCATTGATGCCCATTTCCTGGATAAAATCAAATCCGGACAGCCTCTTAATGCTTTTGGTAAACAATACGTATTGGTAGAAACGGCATTTTTGGAGAAGCCACCCATTTTTGAAGAAACCATCTTCGAATTGAGAACCGCCGGCTATCGTCCGGTGTTAGCTCATCCTGAAAGGTACCAGTATTTGTTCGAGGATCCTCATTTGGCCCGGGAATGGAATGAGCAAGGATTACTGATGCAGGTAACAACTGGATCACTGGCCGGCATATACGGGAAAGGTCCTCAAAAACTGGCAAGAAACTTCATTGACATGAATATCGTTAACTTTCTGGGATCAGATTTACATGCACCCAGACAATTGCCCGGTTTAACCGCTGGAATGACCACTAAACACTATAAAAAGGCCATGAAAACGCCATTGCTAAACTATTCACTGGCGTAATGGTGTGGATAAAATTAACGGTTATCAACAAGCGGAATCATTAAAAAAACAGTAAATTCCATTAAACGTTTGTAACGTATTCCCAAAAATTTTCCATGCAGGAAGACTATAAAAAAAAGGAACAGAGGGAGTTAATCAAAAAATTTGAAGCACTCCTTAAAAACAAACAGAGCTACTATTTCAATGAAGATGCTTTCCTGGAGATCATAGCATATTATCAGGAGCACGATAAATTGAAGATGGCTGCCAAAGCAACGAAGATCGCATTGGAACAATACCCTTACAGCACGGATCTGGTAGCGGAAAGGGCCGATGTATTGATCAAGTTGAATGAACCAAAGCAAGCCATTGAAATCCTGGAAGGGGCTCTCATCTTTCAGCCCAATGATCCGGACCTATTGCTACAATTAGGTACGATCCTGGCGTTGATGTCTGAATACGAACAAGCGATTGAAAAATTCAGAATTGCCCTGATCTCTGCCGAGGAAAAAGATGAAGTCCTGTATAACATTGGTTTAAGCTATCAGGGGCTGCAGGATTATGGCAAGGCGATAGAAAGCTATAAAGAAGCACTTGAACACAACCTGACCAATGAGGGAGTATTGTATGAATTAGCGTACTGCCTGGATTTGAACGGCGAATTAGAACACAGCATAAAGTACTATCAGGAATTCATCGACCGGGATCCCTATTCGGAATTTGCGTGGTACAATTTGGGCATTGTCTTCAACAAGATCGGTGAGATCGAAAAAGCCATAGAAGCCTATGAATTTGCTATAGCAATAGAGGATGGTTTCAGCAGCGCACATTTCAACCTGGGAAATGCCTTCATGAATGCCGGACGGTTTAGAGAAGCTTTGAATGCTTATAACCGTACTCAGGAAATAGAAGGTTCCAGTGCAGAGATATTCTGTCATATTGGAGCTTGCTATGAAAAAATGGAAACCTATGACCTTGCGGTCAAATATTACCAGAAGGCCGTAAAACTCGATCAATTGTATCATGAAGCATGGTTCGGCCTGGGTGTAGTGCTTTCCATTCAAAAGAAATTTTATGAGTCGGTGCATTTCCTTACAAAAGCCACAAAACTCGAGCCCGAGAATGCGCTTTACTGGAAATCGCTGGCCTATGCTGAAAACAGTACCGGCAACATTGTTTCTGCAGTTGATGCCTATATCGAAGCAAGTGAACTCGATCCATCAGATGCACAAACCTGGTTAGACTGGTCTGAGCTTTATTACGATCAGGGAGACTATGAAAACGCCTATGCGGTAGTAGAAGGTGGATTGAATGAACTTCCTGACAATACGGAATTGCTCTATCGAAGTGTCGTGTATCTTGTTTCCGCCAATCGATACAAGGAGGCGTTCAGCAAATTGGAAATTGCGCTGATCCTTGACTTTGAAGGCCATACATTACTATTTGACTTCTTTCAAAACCCTCAAACGCAGACTGCTTTATTCCGAATCATAGAGCAGTATCGAAAAAACGAACGCTAAGGGTTTCTTTTTAAGCATAATTACTGAATTTTGTGGCTTCATTTTTGAAACCTGGGAACTTCCTATGAATTACCACCTATCGCAACTGCCTGAAAGGACTTCAAAACCTCGTAACACTGGTTTTACCATGGTCATGGACAAAGGGCTTTCGCTACGTGAAACTGAAGATATGATTGAGACATGCGGTGATTTTGTCGATATCATTAAGTTTGGATGGGCAACCTCTTTTGTCACGCCTATCCTGAAAGAAAAAATTGCATTACTGAAAGATGCTGGTATCCCCTGCTATTTCGGAGGAACATTGTTCGAAGCGTTTGTTATTCGAAATCAATTCGAAGACTATCGAAAAGTACTTGATCAATTCGGGATTGAATATGCCGAAGTAAGTGATGGTTCGATCGAAATGAACCATGATGATAAATGCGAGTACATCAATAAGCTATCTAGTCAGGTAACTGTCCTCAGCGAGGTGGGTTCTAAAGACGCTGCCAAAATCATCCCTCCTTACAAGTGGATCGAACAAATGCGTACAGAGCTGGAAGCAGGCGCATGGAAAGTGATCGGGGAATCCAGAGAGGCCGGAAACGTTGGCCTGTTCCGGGATTCCGGAGAAGTTCGACAAGGATTGGTTGAAGAGATACTTACACAAATCCCTTCAGACAAGATCATTTGGGAAGCACCACAAAAAGCACAGCAAGTCTGGTTCATTAAACTGGTGGGTGCCAATGTAAACCTTGGCAACATCGCTCCAAATGAAGTCATTCCTTTGGAGACCATCAGATTGGGACTTAGAGGTGATACTTTCAGCCACTTTTTGGATAACGCTTAAACCCTGATTATGCAACCCTACCTGGGCTGGTTCCTGAAGGGCATGGCAATGGGAGCAGCTAATGTGATCCCTGGTGTGTCTGGCGGAACCATCGCTTTCATTACCAACATCTACGAAAGGTTTATCAATGCCCTAAAAAGCTTTGACTTGGAAGTATTGAGTCTCCTTTTCAAAGGAAAGATCAGGGATTTGATCGAGAAAGTCGATTTTTGGTTCTTATCATCAGTCCTGGGGGGTGTAGCAGTTAGTATTCTGAGCCTGGCCAAACTTCTGGAATTCCTCTTTATCAATTACGAAACCCTTACCCTGGCTTTCTTCTTTGGGCTGATCATCGCGTCAATCATTGCTGTAGGAACCCAGGTTGAATCCTGGTCTGCATCGACCGTGATCTCATTGGTCATAGGAACAGCCATAGCCGTAAGCATTGCATTTCTTCCTCCTGCAAATGCCAATGATGCCATTTGGTATGTTTTTTTATGTGGGATTGTAGCGGTTTGCAGCATGATATTACCCGGTCTTTCGGGTTCCTATATCTTGTTACTAATGGGCAATTACCTATTGGTCCTGCAAGCGATCAGTGGATTTAAGTTTAAGATCATCATTCCCATGGCGATCGGATGCATCGCTGGATTACTCGTGTTTTCAAGACTATTGTCCTATCTTTTTGCGCATTATAAATCGCAAACTATTGCTCTGCTTACCGGGTTTGTTACCGGATCGCTGGTCATCATATGGCCGTGGAAAACGCCAGAGTATATGACCGTGGCAGATAAGCAAAAAGTAGTCGGCTATAGTTGGGAATGGCCTGAATTCAACGGACATTTCGTATTTGCCTTGACATTGGTCATCGTAGGGTTTGGTTTAGTGATGCTCATTGAGCGCGCCGGTCAAGCAAAGACCAAAGCTTAATCACGTCAGCATCTCAAGAATTCTACTGATCCTTCGTTCCAGTGTTTCCGGTTTTTTAGCATCGAGAATACTGATTACCGCCTCCTTGCGTTTGGTAAAGCTCAACGCTGCAAAAACCTCTTTCAGGTCTTCTTTTATTAGTCGTTCATCAAGCACAGCAGGAATAGTAACTATTTTCTTCTTACTATCAATTCCAGGGTAGTCCGTACCTCGCTTAATTTCCTTCACGTTGACACGAGGGCGGAATCTTAATGCTGACCACTGGTCATTGATTGAAATCTGACGAACAGGAATCCAATCCGATTCCGTAAGTTTATCCCAACCCTGATCTCTCCCCAGGTCCGTCGGAATTTTGGAATTCTTTTTTGGGAAGGCCACCCAATGATTATCCGAATCCTGATCTTTGATGAAATCAGCCACTGATGAATTCAGTTCATCTGAATTTTGGACGAACAACAGAATGCCTCCTTTGCTGTAATTTTTGATCGTTATCTGTTGATCCAAACCTTCATGGGATAGCGTTTGCGAAAGTTCTTCAGGACCATTAACCACCAGAAACTGCTTAGGGTCTTTGACCTGTAATTTTTGCAAGAGGCCCATAGATATTACTCGAAAAGCACGGTGTAATTTGTGTCAGCCAATAATTTGTTCTTGTCAGGATCTTTATCCCATTCTGTAAGTCCATTGAAAAAAGCTCTGACAGAGAAAAACATCAGTGCTCCATCCTGAATCTTGTACAGCGTGTAATCCGGCACAACGAAGGTTTTATCTACCATGGCAATGGCACACCAGCCACCATATGCAGGCTCATAATACGCCGAATTCTGTTCATAAGTTTGTTTGTGCTCTTCGGTAGCAAATAACAACTTGCGACCCTCTATTTCAATGAATATCTCCGGATTCCCTTTCTCCACCTTATCCTCATAATAGCTCACAGGATCATAACCGTCCAGTAAAACCTCGCCATTATTAACAGGATAAGCATCCTGAGCCATGGCAAACACGGAGAGAAGTAATAGGGCAAAAGTAAATAGGTGTCTCATGAGTATACCTTGTCTTTGAAGGGGTTAAAAATAAATAGTTCAGGCTTTCGCCGCGCTATTGGACATTTCCTTTGTTCGGATGTAAAAGAGATATTTCGCGAGGAAGAACGCACCGAATCCACTAAAAATATGCCATAAGAAGTGTGAACCCATTGGCAGAACATGTACCACTCGGAAATCCATTTCCCGAAATACAAGTGAAAGTATCAAAAAAAGCACTGAGAGTACGATAAAGCCTCCCTGATCAAATTTAGTTTTCACCAAATAGAATATCAGAGGAAAGAATACAATGGTCCCCGCAATGAAATAACTAATATTTACAGCAACCTCTTCGGGATACACCTCATAAGTCGCATATCGTAAAATCGTTCCTGGAATTACAATCCCAGCAGTTCCCCACCAATTAGGGATTATCTTCAACCAGAAATAAACACCTACGGAAAACATTAATATCGCGGTGGGCAGTACATCCATCATCAACAGGTATTCCGAGTTCCGAAAAGCGTGAAAAAGAGTACTCCCCATGCCTCCCAATATCAAAAGTGGAATACAAAAGAAAATAAATGGATATCGCCTGTAATCTCCTTTAAGCTTTATGGCCCAGTAGACCGCAGGTAAAACGATAGCCAATGAAGAAAAGGCATTCCACGGCTCACTGAATAATATCGACAGATCCGTCTCTGCATAAAACGGACCCCCATCTGGTGCTAAACCGGTTATTTCTTGCCTTGGCAGCATCTGATTTGAACTTGACAGTGAAAAAATCTAGAAGATTAACGAAGTGTTACGCAAATATGTTGAAACCTCATTCATTTAAATTTCATGAATTTGTAGTGTATTTGTCAAATTCAATTTTTTTTCAGTGTACTTTCCGAAATTTGCGGGATTGCGGAACTTCATTACTTTCGCTGTATCCTAAAATCCTAACATGCTACAAACACTTAGATTCCTGGTTTTCATCGGAGGTTTGATCATTATCGCTCTCGGGTTAGTGATCATGTTATTGGAAAACGAACCCAAGTACAGTGTCGAGAATCTGGTTAACATCGAATTATTCCTGACCTTTGGTGTCGGGCTCTTGCTGATCTTCTACATGGTAGTAAGAAAAAGAAGCGTCGGTGAACAATGAGTGAACTCATCAAGATACTCTATGTGGACGATGAAGTAGGTAACCTTAACTACTTCAAATCGGCGTTCAGAAGAGAATTTGAAGTACTCATTGCCGGGTCTGGCGCAGAAGGTCTGGAAATCCTACAAGAAAATCGTGACATTCCCGTGATCCTCACCGATCAACGGATGCCAAAAATGACAGGTGTCTCCTTCCTGATGAAATCCATGGAGATCCTTCCTGAAGCCATTCGCATCCTGGTGACAGGTTTTTCTGATATGGAAACGGTGATCAACGCCATTAATCATGGCAACATTTACCATTTCATCCATAAACCCTGGTCTTATGATGAAATGCGCATCGTGATTCAAAAAGCACTGGAAACTCACCAGTTGAGAGTGCAAAACAAGGAGTTGCAGATCATGGCTGAGCGAAAAGAGAAAGAACGGATCTCCTCACAACTCATCGCTTTAAGAAACCAGATCAACCCTCATTTCCTGTTCAATTGCCTGAATACTCTTCGAGCAATGATTCCTGATAATGAAAATGCGAGGCAATTCATCAAGCACATGTCCTCTACCTATCGATATATGCTCGATCATCAGGACTCCAACCTGTCTAATCTGGAAAATGAACTCAAGTTTGCCGAAGACTACATCTACCTTCAAAAAGTACGATTCGGTGAAGCATTGGATTATTCTGTCAACATTGAAAACGCCCGCAAAGACTGGTCTTTACCTTCCGGAGCACTTCAGCTTTTGGTGGAGAATACGATCAAGCACAATGCCGCCAGCCGAAATAAACCGCTTAAAATTGACATCTACGACGAAGAAAATTTCATTGTCGTCAAAAACAATTATCAACCAAGGCCTGATGGAGCCGAATCCATGGGTATAGGACAATCCAATTTGGTAAAAAGACTAGCTTTCTTCTCAGATCTTGAGCCGGAGTTTTTCCAGGAAGGTGAGTTTTATTATGCCAAGGTTCCTTTATTGAAAAAAATATCATAACTTCCTTCCAGTCAAAAACACTATATGTTTCAAGTAGTAATCATCGAAGACGAGCCGCTGGCTGCCCAGGATCTGGAGCAAACCCTTATTCAATTAGATGAGGAAATACAAATCACAGCTAAATTGGATAGTGTCGCTTCTGCCGTTGAATGGTTTCAGAAAAACGATGCTGACCTGATTTTGTCGGACATCCAACTTGGAGACGGCCTTAGTTTCGATATTTTCAGCACGGTAGAAACAAAAGCACCCATCATTATCACGACGGCATTTGACCAGTACGCGATACGAGCTTTCAAAGAAAACAGCGTTGATTACCTCTTAAAGCCTATTGACAAAGACGAGCTTTCAACGGCTATAGAGAAATTCAAAAGCTGGAAACAATCTCAGAAAGAATTTGATCTGGAAAACTTTCTGGATGCACTGAAACCCGAGATCAGACCTAGCTACCAGGAAAGATTCATCGTCACCCTGGGGGAAAGGATCATCAGTATTCCGGAAGAAAATGTAGCCTATTTCTTCAGTGAGGACAGGTATACCTATTTGGTAGAGAAGACAGGAAAACAACATATCCTCAATACGAATCTCGGAGATTTGGAAGGCACACTCAATCCAAAAGACTTTTATCGCATCAACAGAAAGTACATTATTTCCTATCGTGCAATCAAAAGCATGGTGGCATATTCCAAGAGTCGCGTGAAAATTGATCTGGAGCCCGCTCCCCCAAATTCCATGGAAGTAGTGGTAAGTGTAGAAAGATCCGGCGCTTTCAAGAGGTGGCTTAATCGATAAAAAATTTCAATCCCAACCATTTTTGGCATCACTATTGCTTAACACTTAGTATTAGTAGTGAAATACTAGTTAGGTTGTTTTGAGTTTTTTTGGTTGGTTGAAAAAAGCCCTTCGATTGAAGGGCTTTTTTCTTATGCTTCGGTCTGTTGCAAACTCTCCCGGTAAACCTTCATTTTATTCACCGTGGACTTTAGTGAATCCAAATGCCGGCCTGCTTCGCGAATGATCATCTTCTCCGGATTATCATTTTCAATCATATGCTCTATGATCTGGGCCTGTTTCGCTAAGACAGCAAGCCCCAGTGATTTTAGCGTAGGACGATTCTTTCTGATGAGTTGATAAATATCAATGACCTCTTTATGCTCTAATGCTCGTTCATAAGCCCTGTAATCATGCGTGACAGACTCAATGAAGAGGTCAAAAAACCTGCGCATTTTATCCTTATCGTCCTGTAAGATGTTTTGCAGAAAGGATAAAGAAATCTCATCACTCACACTTTCACGCATAGAGAGATGTAATTCCATTTTCTTATAGAACTCTTCCGGCACAAAGGGTTTAGTGAGAAAGTCATTCATGCCACATTGGTAAACCTTGTTTTGCACTTCAACCATCGCCGAGGCCGTCAAGGCAATCACGGGTAGATCCTGAAAGTATGGTGCTTCCTGATCTCGGATCCAGGAAATGGTTTCATAGCCATTCATAATGGGCATTTGAATATCCAGCAAAACCATATCTACTTCCCGCTTCTCCAAGATGCTAGTGGCTTCTTTACCATTTTCTGCTTCCAGTACACTGAGCCCCCAGGATTCGCAAAAATCTTTAGCAATCACACGATTGAAGATATTGTCTTCCACAATAAGCACTTGACCGCTGAGTCTTTCCTTTCTTTCTTCTTTTGAAACGGACTGCTGAATTTCAATGCTAGACCCGCGGCGCAGTACAAGTTTGAAACGGAAGGTAGTGCCTGCTCCGCGTTCACTTTCTACCTCTATCTTACTGTCCATTAATTCCAGTAAACGTTTGGTAATAGAAAGGCCCAATCCCGACCCCCCAAACCGGCGGGTGATCGATTTATCTGCCTGGGCAAAGACGCCAAAAATCGCATCCAGATTCTCCCTGGAAATACCAATTCCCGTATCTGAAATTTCGAATAAGATGTGGTCAAAATTGTTGACTTTATCCAGCCTTTCGCATCTGATGGTGACCTCTCCCCTCTCTGTGAATTTTATGGCATTATTTACCAGGTTGTGAAAAATCTGATTCAGCCGAACCTGATCTCCCCAATAATTCGCATTGAGTTTATCATCGCATTCTAATTTGAGCTGAATGCCCTTTTCTTCAGTCAGCGTCTCGTAATTCACACGGATCGCATCCAATAGTTCACGCAGGTTGAATTCCGCATTTTCCAACAGGATCTTACCTTCTTCAATCTTTGCAAAGTCCAGAATGTCCGTCACTATGGCCAGCAGATGATCACTGGATTTTTTAAGAATATTGAGCTTCTGGAGTTGCTCAGGTGGTGGATTCTTCTTCAACAACAGGTGTGTTGTACCAATGATCCCATTAAGCGGTGTTCTTACTTCATGAGACATCATGGAAAGAAAATCAGCCTTGGCAAGGGAAGCTTCTTCGGCACGCTCCTTGGCACGCTCCAGAGATCGGTAAGCTGACTCCTTCGTCATCACAGAACCCAACCAGTTGGCAAAGAGTTTCATGAATTCCCCTTCGTGATCGCCGAATTTGGCTTTACGCGGTTTCGGAGATAAAAACTCGACCATACCATAATACTCGTCATCGACTTTGATGGGCGCTCCCAGATAAGATTGTATTTTTTCCGGCTGATCTATGTATGGGTGGCCTGCATAAAAGGACTGACTCGCCTTGTGAAACAGTAGCACGGACTGACTTTGAAATGCCAGATAGCTATAGGTATTAACCAGCGGTTGCTGCTCTTTTACGGGTTCCATGACACGCTGCTCATCAGAAAGATATTGGACCTCATAGGTCTTATCCCGAAGTGAGCTGATGATACCTACCGGCATATCGAGATATTCGCATATCGCCTGTAAAGCATCTTCCATTAATGTAGTCGTGGGAAGAGATTTTACCGCAAGGTCATTCAGCAGTCTCAAGCCGATCTGGTAATTATAGATACGCTCTCTTTCTTTGTGCTGTTCAGTAATGTTTCGACTAAATACGGAAACCCCCGTTACCTCACCGGCTTCATTCCATATGGGTGTAGCAGAATTATCCATAACGAATAGCTGATCACCAATATAGAACCGAACCTCCTGCGAACATTTGGTACCTTCCAGGGCTTTGTAAATGAATAATAATTCTTCTTCAAAAGAAGCATCAACCAGGTCCGGTTGGATTTTAGCCCCAATTCGCACTTCTTTCCCAATCCGACGCACATGCAGGGTTTGGAATACCGTATTGAAATAAATGAATCTCAAGTCTTTGTCAACTGCCCATACGGCATCAGTGGTATTCTCGATAAGCATACTGATATTGTTTTCAGTACGCTTTCTTTCTGAAATATCCCTCGCTGAACTGTGAAACCCTTCCATTCTTCCTCGTTCATCCAAGATCAAACGGGTATAGATCTCCATCCAGATGTATTCACCATTGCTCTTCCTGATCCGGCACTCGATATTGGTAGACTGGTTCCCACCACTGACCATGCTTTTCAGCCGAATCTTCATGATATCCCAATCATCAGGATGCATAAAATCTTTGGGTGCTTTACCAAGCACATCTTCCGGAGCATAGCCCATTTCAACCTGAGCTGCCTGAGAAATGTATTTATATGTGCCATTAATGGCATGAACACCGATGACATCTCTGGAATTCTCCGAAAGAATCTTATACTGATCTTCACGGTCCTGCAGAGCCCTGCGCAGCATTTGAACTTCCGTGAACTCCCTGGCAATCGCTCTTATCCTTACCAATTTACCCTCTTCGTAATCAAGAGAAACTTTTTGAGCAATTCGAATGGGATCCTTGTCTTTAGGCAGGATGCGCATTTCATAATAGCCTGATTGTGCCTGAGTTTCAAATAACGCTCTATGATACTTCTCAACGGCAGGCAGGTCTTCGTGATGAACAAAATCAAACGCAACTTTCGTCTTCAATTCATCCGCAGAATACCCGAGGAGCTCACAAGTCTTCGTGTTTACAAAGAGATAACTTCCATAACTATCCAATTCATAGATCGCATCGTCCACCTTATTGAGGAGCTCCATATGTTGCTCATCCTTTTGCAGTGCCTCAATTTTCGACTGGTGCAGTTCTAACTGATCCGCAACCTGCTGAGCAATGATCTGAAGAGACTCCTTTTGTTGATCACTCAAGGTTCTGGGTTCCCCGTCTACTACGCATATGGTCCCCAGCGCAAAACCCGCTTTATCATAGATGGGAACTCCGGCATAAAATGAAAATATGGGAAATTTCTTCAGTAAGGGATTATCGAAAAAGCGCTCATCTCTGGAAGTATCATGAACTTCCAACATTTCGCCCTGGGGTAAGTTAATGGTGTGTCCACAAAAAGAAAGTGAACGAGGTAATTCGTTGATTTCAGCGCCAAAACAAGATTTCACCCACTGCCTTTCTTCGTCAATAAAGGAAATAGCAGACACTTCCGCACCACAAACCGTAGCAGCCAATCGAGTTAAATTATCATAGGCTGTTTCTCGTGCCGTATCCAAAAGCTCGTATGAGCGCAGATGGCTTAGTCGTTCGGCTTCATTTTCCGGTAGTTCGGGAGTAATCATGAATCCATCTAATCTAAGCTAAAGATATCGATCTTATGTTATTTTGATGGCCATCTTCGATCAGCCGTTGTAATGTTTCGCTAAAGTACGCGCGAAAAGTCCAGATTTAAGATCTCCGCGGCCCGAAATGGAAAGGAATTACCATATCTCCTGAATACGAACAGCTTTCCCTGCAAACTGAAAGGACTCACCGGAGGCTTTCCCTAGCATCAGTTTACCGATGGGTGTCACCGGAGATATGCAGAAAAATTTTTGACCCTCAATCGAGATCGCTCCCAAGGACACGGAGATATAGTAATTACGATCTTGCGTAAAGACCACACTTCCCAGCTCTGCTACCTCGGCTATTTTTTCGGGATTGATCATTTCCAGAGGCTTCTTCAATTTCGCGACCTCATGCATTTGAGAAGCCAATCGTTCTTTTTCGAGGTGCATCATGGCCCGGCCAGTCTCATACTTATCGCCCGCACTGCTTTTGGTTTCGTTGTTGGCCGAGGATTGGGCAGCTTTGTCTAAAGCAAGGAGGTTGCGGTATTTTTCATCCACAACCCCTTTGCAATGATTTAGCAATGCTGTTTTTAAAGCAATACCCTCCAACTACAAGTCAAATTTAATTCCTTGTGCTAATGGTAGCTCGGTAGAATAGTTAATGGTATTCGTTTGCCGGCGCATGTAAGCCTTCCAGGCATCAGAGCCTGATTCCCTGCCACCGCCGGTTTCTTTCTCACCACCAAATGCACCACCAATCTCCGCGCCGGAAGTACCAATGTTTACGTTAGCAATTCCGCAATCTGACCCCTGATGCGAAAGGAAGAGTTCTGCTTCCCTCATGTTGGTCGTCATGATTGCTGAAGAAAGACCTTGAGGTACGTCGTTCTGCATTTGAATAGCATCTTCAAGTTGATCATATCGGATCAGATATAAGATTGGCGCAAAGGTTTCGTTGCAGACGATCTCATATCCATTTTGAACTTCATAAATGGCAGGCTTCACATAACAACCTGACTCATATCCTTCTCCTTTCAGTACTTCTCCCTGGATGATCGCCTTCCCGCCTTCTTGCTCAATTTTCGTCAAAGCATTCTCGTACATGGCGACGGCATCCGTATCGATCAATGGACCCACGTGCATATTTTCATCCAGAGGGCTACCAATTTTCAATTGTGCATAGGCTTTTACCAGGCGTTCTCTTACCTCATCGAAAATATCATTCTGAACGATTAACCTTCGAGTGGAAGTACATCGTTGACCTGCCGTACCGACGGCACCAAATACAGCACCTGGAATCACCAGGTTTAAATCCGCATTTTCCGAAACGATGATCGCGTTGTTTCCGCCTAACTCGAGGATGGTTTTGCCCAATCGGCGACCAACTGCTTCTCCTACTGCCTTACCCATTCGGGTGGAACCTGTTGCAGAAACTAAAGGTACCCGACCATCATTGGCCATGGCTTTGCCAATTTCAGCATCGCCTACAACCAGCCCACAGATTCCTCCATCGACACCATTGGCCTCAAATACTTCCTGCGCAATTTTCTGACAGGCAATAGCGGACAAAGGCACTTTTTCAGAAGGCTTCCATACACAAACATCACCACACACCCAGGCAATCGCCGCATTCCAGGACCAAACAGCCACTGGAAAATTGAAAGCTGAAATAATTCCGGTGATCCCAAGCGGATGCCATTGCTCATACATTCTGTGAGAAGGGCGTTCTGAATGCATGGTCAGTCCGTAAAGTTGCCGGGATAGACCTACAGCAAAATCACAGATATCAATCATTTCCTGAACTTCACCCAGGCCTTCCTGAAGTGATTTCCCCATTTCGTAGGAGACCAGCTTTCCAAGTGGTTCCTTCTTTTTACGAAGTGCTTCACCCAATTGGCGTACAATTTCACCTCTTTTTGGAGCAGGAACGAGTCTCCAGGATTTGAAGGCATGTTGTGCGGCTTCAATCACTGATTCGTAAGCCGCTTCGTCGGCCAGCGTAACACTTGCGATCAATTGACCATCTACCGGAGATCTGGATGCTATGGTAGCTGCACTTGAATCCAGCCATTTACCTCCAATGGCTGCGCCCTTGTTTTCGGGCAAAATTTCAAGTTCTTTCAAAAAAGAGGTATCAACACTCATGGGTTAAAAAGTTGATGTTACAAAATTTGCGCAAAGCTAACCAATGGCAGTCTGGCCAGTGGTGTTTAAACCATAAAAAAACCGCTCCTCGAAAACGAAGAGCGGCCTCCCTAAAGTGAAAAATTTTCACCGTCACCAACCTATACCATAAAAGGCTTTTTCACCGTCAGGATAGTATCCTTCAATTAACATTCCCTCACCGGAAGATTGAGCTACCGCATCTTTGAGATCATCCAGATCATCGATTGGATCTCGATTGATCTTTACAATCACAAAACCTTCCTTTATGCGAGACTCGCGCCATTTACCTTCCGCAAGTTCTTCTAATCTTACTCCGTTCTCAATACCCAATGCATCTTTTTCAACCTCTGTTAGCTCAACAAATGTGGCCCCTTCAGTAGAAAACGTCTCTGCATTGGCCGCCACAACTTCTACTGTACCAAATGAATTCTTCAACGTCGCCCGGGTCGTTTTTCGTCTGCCATCTCGCAGATAAGTTACCTCAACCTGATCTCCGGGTCGGTTGAGCGCTACTTGTTCTTGCAACTCAGAAACACTATTAACTTCTCGCCCATCAACCGCGACGATCACATCTCCCACTTCAATCCCTGCATCCTCAGCGGAACTATTGTCCTGTACATTGGCCACGTATATGCCTTTCAATACCCCCAGGTCTTCCTGCTCGGACAACTCCGCATTAACCGTAACAATACTTACGCCCAACAAAGCACGCTGTACGGTACCAAACTCGACCAGATCACCTGCTACTTTCTTAACTAACGTCACAGGAACCGCAAACGAATAACCCGCAAAAGTTCCCGTAGGCGAGGCAATTGCCGTATTGATCCCTACCAATTCACCTTTAAGATTAACCAAGGCACCTCCGCTATTCCCGGGATTAACGGCAGCATCTGTTTGAATGAACGCCTCGATCGAAAGATTTGATCTTGGATTTCTGGATCTTAGGATATTGATGTTTCTGGCTTTTGCACTCACAATGCCTGCAGTCACTGTCGATCGGAATTCATATGGATTACCTACAGCCAATACCCACTCTCCTATTTGAATGTTATCGGAATCTCCCCATTCAATAGGGGCTAACCCACGCTCCTGAATCTTAATGACCGCCAAATCCGTCGTAGGATCAACGCCTATCACTTCTGCCATATACGTACGGTTGTCATTTAAGAGCACTTCAATTTCATCCGCATCTTCAATCACGTGATTATTAGTCACGATGTATCCGTCTTCGGTAAAGATCACTCCAGATCCGGACCCCCTTGAATAGGGTTGATTGTCACTTCTTGGAGAGGGTTCCCCAAAATACCTCCTGTAAAAGTCCTCAAAAGGATTGTCTGCATTTCTTGACCTGGCTCCCGAATAGCTTGTCCGTATATGGACTACCGATGGTGTTGAAAGCTTGGCAGCATGAACGAAATTCAATCCTCCGGTAACCGCAATGTCAGTGGTATCGAATGAATAATTTGTGAAGCTTACTGGATTGGGTGTTGTATAGTTAACCGGTAAGGCATTGTTACCTCCACCACCTACAAAAATTGAGTATCCTGAAATGGCGATCACTCCTCCCAGCACCGAGGATACGATCATAGCCAATACTAAATTCCTTGTTTTCATCTATTTCGAGTTTATCCTTAATAACGACTAAGGCGGAAAGGTGTTCCGCGCTTTCTTGCTTAGACTAACGTGATTCACCACAAAGGGTGTTCATGCTTAACAACATTTAACGAAAAAAGCGGGACTTTCACCCCGCTTCTCTCACTATTCAAACTATCACTCACTTATTACTTTATCGCAATACTTCTTTTCGCGATTTTCTTCTCGTCTTTGGGAATTACGATCCGTAATACTCCATTTTCAAACGAGGCGCTTACTGCGTCCTGATCAATGTTATCTGGCAGATGGAACGATCTGGTAAAAGAGCCAAAGCTGCTTTCGACAGAACGATAATTCTTGCCACTATTCTCTTTTTCAAATTTTCTTTCGCCACTTACCGTCAACCTTCCTTCATTAAGGTCGATATTGACCTGATCCTTATCTACTCCTGGGATATAAAAATCCATTTCGAATTGCTTATCAGTCTCCGACACATCAACCTTGGGTGAGAAGGAAGAGGTCTCATTCCCTTCGTTGTAGAAGTCATCGTTAAAGAAACGATCTACAAAGTTTCTGAAGCTTACTGGTGAATAATTTGTGGGGTTATACTTTACTAATGCCATGATTCTTTTCGTTTAAGTCGAACATTAAATTCATTGAGGCATTGATCGAAATCTGTGCCAACCCTGGAAAAGAAGTAAAACTATGAATTATTATGCCATTTTGTCATTATAAGGCGATAATTTTCAACAATTCATGTCATTATGTCCGTTTTCGCGTGTGAGAGTATCAAAAGAAAAACTTTGAAAAAAAATTCACATCAGGGCTTTGCAGATTCAATCGAGAGCAGATACATTTGCACTCCTTTTCCGAGAGAAGTTCGGAAAAACAAGAAAAAATTCCTCCTTAGCTCAGCTGGTTAGAGCATCTGACTGTTAATCAGAGGGTCCTTGGTTCGAGCCCAAGAGGAGGAGCATTCAAGCCACGTTTATCGTGGCTTTTTTCATTTTAGTGATCTTGGGAGAGAAGCCTGTCCCGATGAATAAGCGGGGAGCCCAAGAGGAGGAGCTTGAAAAGCCGGTTTTTACCGGCTTTTTTCGTTTATACTCATCACACACCTAATTCATTCCGAATCAAGAGGAGCTCAAGAAAATGTGAATGGAGATGGATCAAGCAATATTTCTGAGGACCACCCTTAAATAGTGAAAATTTCATTTTCGGGTTATTATGCTATCCCGCTAGAATAATCCGCACAAAGTGGTTCACCGTACCTTAGGCAGGAAATCCAGAACCAAGCTATCACCATTTCAAAAGCGGAAAAACGGAATAACTTATTAACTCAATCTCTTTGGATCAATGGAGAAATTATATTCCTCCCCAGATTTACCGCTTGATCCATGGAGATCAGAAGTCACATTAGTAGCAGTCTTTTTCAAATTCCAGATCCGCTCAATTTTCAGTGCCATTTCGTTTTCAGAAATAGCAAATACCTGATTCTATTCTTATCTTAACAGAGTAATTGGCCCAACGCACAACCACATGAACTCGTTAAAACTTTCTCTTATTTCCAGTCTCTGTCTTTGTTTCCTTTTTTGTGAAGCCCAAAATTATCCGACAATTGATCGGAACAACCTGAAAGCGAAAGACAAAGCATTCAACAGACCTATTGACACCAGTAAGGAAGACGAAATAACCATTATGTCCTTCAACATCAGAGATGTACAAGGCATATCACGCACGCTTGAGGACTTTAAAATGATCGCGGACATGATTGACGAGGCCGACATTGTGATATTTCAGGAATTGGGTGCAAAAGGATACAACCAGAGGGAAGAAGGCATTGCGGCCATGTCAGAAAGGTTTCAGGCGATGATAGAAGTGTATAAGCTCTATCTGGGAAATAATTGGGAATTTGTTCTTGCCCCAGAAGCCACACCCAGCCGTTTAGGTCTTGGTGCGGAGATCCCATTCGCTGCATACAAGAAACAAGTAAATAATCTTTCCATCGAGGTGGCATGGAATGCATATCATGACCTGGGAGATGACAAACGAGATATGGGACTATTTTCCGTCACTTGCTCCAATGGTGATCAGACCAAGTCATTTACAATTGGCACGGTACACACTTCGCCGAAATGTAAAGATGGCCGAGGTTTACAATTGACAGGTATAGGTAAATACGCTGAAACCCATACGAATGAAAATTTCATTTTGCTGGGCGATTTTAATTTCGGGTATACATCTACCTCATCCTGCCACAATGAATTCCCCGGCTATAGTGGCGAAGACTATCTCAGACAAGTCCATGATGATGGCAAGGCCTTTTTGGCTTTTAAAGCGTTTTCATACAATGGTGACGGGGAAGATGATGATTTTAGGACCAATCTCAATAAACGTGGTGCAGGACACATGTATGACCAATTTCTGGTTTCAAATAGCCTCGCCGGATTGATGGCCGATGATGGGAGCCTAACGGAAGATTGTGGTTGGCACGCGTTCAGCGATTCAAATTATTTTGAAGATATCATGGATAAGGAAGCGAGTACACAAATGAAAGGTTTCGAAAAAGCCATGAAACACTTCCGTAAGTCTACCGACAGTCGCCGAGGCAAAGCACTCTTAAAGACAAAAGAAAAAGAAATCCTAAATCACCACACGACAGTCAGTGTAGCTTCTCATCATATCAGTGACCACAAACCGATTTGGATACAGTTCAAACTCTTTTAAAAAGTAAAGTACAACAAATTGAAGTAACCAAAACATGAAGACTGTTAGCACATGAGTCAACCCGCGCATTGGCATTAGGACGGTGATCATAAACCTAAAGATCATGCCAAATAAAATACCTATCGCTCACGCAATGAGTTATAAGATATTTTGTGATGGATATTTTAACAAATCACAACCCACAGATTACCGGAAAAGAGAAGATCAAAATGCATGTCAGAAAAACGACGAAAAGGCGTCAAAAATCGAAAACACGGCACCTTCCTTATCCCCCTTCAGGGTCAAAATTTGATTGGTTTTTTTACGATTTTGCCCTAACAAAACACGCTACAACAACTTAACAAAGCACGACGAGTTACCCAGTGATCAGGATGTTTTAAGCACATCCGTGAGCAGGAAGCAAATATTAAATGCCTGATTCACAGTAATTTATACAAACCATATTCTTACAATTTCAATTCTGTTAGCGATCACTCGTATTTGACTTGAGCACTTTCACATTTAATTGGCACCATTTTCTGTCAATATTTCCCCTTCATTGAAATCCATTTTTACGAAGCCTATTCGTCCCGTGACTATTTGCCACAAATACTTTTAGAATTCATCATTTGATAGTATTTTAGAGGGATATTTATCATTTGATGATATAGAGGTCACAACCACTTTAGAAATGAAACACCACCGTCATATTTCCCTAGCATCCGTTCTGTTTGCCAGCTTAATGCTATTCTTTTCCTGTCAGGACGCTGATGAAGCCGACATCATTAGTCAAGAAGATCAAAAGGATCAGGCAATCATGGACAAAGCCCTCATGGAGGCTGAAGAATACGTAGATGAATTAGAAGCTAATGTTCCTGAAGAATCCCGATCCAAATGGAAGAGACCAGACATTGCCTGTATCGTATATAAGTTTCAGAATGGAAATGGTCCAAATGGGAATAAACTTCTTTACAAAACGTGGGATGGAGAAAGGAAAGGTTATTATGAGGTGACCGAAGAGGAAGTTACTGCGATCGTCAAACCGAATACAATTATTTGTCACTTCAGAGGAGGCGCTTTAAGCGCACTTAATGCCATCGAATTCGACGAACCGTCGAGGGCTATTATCGGAGAAGGTAACAATTTCGAATATGTCCGCAATTACTGGTGGGTTACTTATATCCCTGCCAGCGCTCCAGTTGATGCTCAACTTAAATATGACATAGTTTACGATGTTCGCAATGACGGAGAGGGGCCTATTCGTTTGGATCCTAAAATTGACGTAGTTGACCGGGCGGAAGATTAATTCAATTGCCAAAACCAAGAAATTTAACTGTAACTAACCGAGCGCTGTTGTGCTTGGTTTTTTTGTTTTTGCTTCTATTCAAAGCAAAAACGCAAACGGATATTGATAGTGTTAAGCTACTGCTTGAGAACAAAACACTCTCTTCTCTTGACAACTTAAAAACTCACTACTGGCTAACAGTAAATTTAAAATCTCCAGAAGAAAAGCTAGAGTTTGGTGAGAAGTTACTTCTTCTAGCGAAGACTGAAAACAATGTAGAGTACGAGATTAAGGCCAATCAAAGAATTGGTAACGCGCATCGACTACTTGGTAATTTACGTAGCGCATTTGAAAGCTTATTTAAAAGTGCGGATCTAGCCATTAATTCAGAAGATTACAGCAATTCTTTGGCCGAAATTTATTCTGAAATTTCGACCTGTTATACGCTTAATGGTGATTCAGAAAATGCGTTACTATATGGAAGCAAAACCATTGAAATACTTAGAGGAATAGGAAATACTCGAACATTGGCTTTAACCCTTCTCAATTATGGTTATGATTACTATCTAATTGCTAACTATGATTCAGCATTAGCCTACTATAACGAATCAGAACCTATTCTTCAAAATATAGGATTAAATCGGGGGCTAGCTTATATTATCGGTAATCGGGCGCTTGTATTCTGGAAACAAGGAAAACTTGATCAGGCAAAAACAGACTTGTTTAAAGCCATAGAAATGCTAGAGCCTTTACAAGACAGGTATGGTATGGCTGATTATTACAACCAACTAGGTAACGTTTATCTAGATGAAGGGAATGACAAGGAAGCCATTACTCATACTATGCGCGGCCTGGAAATAGCGAAAACTGAAGGATTAAAGGAACAAGTAAGAGATGCTTCATACCTCCTTTTCCAACTAAACCGAAGCATTGGCGAGCATGAAATGGCATCGGATTACCTGATCCAGCATTATGCTTATCGCGACAGTATCCAAAACCTCGAAACCACACAGGAAATTGCTAACCTGAGAACGGAATTTGAAGTAGGCCAAAAACAGGCAGAGGTTGATCTTTTGCTGCAGCAAAGAAAAAGCAATCAAATGATCATGCTGATCGGAGGCATCACCCTCTTTATTGTGATTTGCCTGGTGATCATTATCTATTCTTACTATAAGACCAAGGCGAAGTTGAATACACAACTGGAAGAGCAAAAAAACTCTCTCATATCGCTGAACAACACGAAAGATCGATTCTTCTCCATCATTTCTCATGATTTACGGGGCCCAGTTGGCGTTCTGAGCGGTTTAGTAAGTATCACGAAGTATTTCATCGATGATAAGAAAACCGATCAGCTTCGCGAAATGATGGACAAAATGGAGCACTCGGTGGATCGCCTGGTTAAGCTCCTAGATAACCTCCTTCACTGGGCGCTTCAGCAGCAGGGTCATTTCCCCTATGTCCCGGAGACCTATAGCGTACAATCGTTACTGAACGATTCGTTCGATATTTTCAAAGACATGGCTGCTTCAAAAGACATCCAACTAGGCCTGGAAGTCGAAAAAGATTTCGATATCTACGTTGACAAAAATACTTCTTCGGCCATCTTCAGGAATCTGATCAACAACGCCATCAAGTTCACCCCAAAAGGTGGAAATGTATCTGTTAAGGCCATGCTCAATGGCTCTGATAGCATGGGATACATTCAATTTGAAGATAATGGAGTGGGTATTCCTTCCGAAAAAATCAATCAACTGTTCGAACTCAATGAAGGTAAGTCTACCAAAGGCACTTCAGGTGAATCTGGTTTGGGACTAGGATTGCAACTGGTGAACGACTTTGTTCACCTGAATAAAGGTCAAATCGACGTACAAAGCACTGTTGGTAAAGGCACCACCTTTACTGTCGAACTTCCTCTTCATCAAAATTAATACCTCTCGCCTCTCTTAAGGGATCTTCAATCTCAGGATCCCTGTCTTATCAAAACATTTCGATTCCTGCCATGGTTAATGCAGTCATATAATCGATATATGGGAAAGCATTATTTAATCGTAGGAGCAAGTTCAGGTATAGGTTTACAGCTAACTAATGATCTGCTAAACCAGGGGCATGAAATTACCGCGCTCTCCAGAACAGAAGGAAATTGGGTAACGAAGGATCATTTGACTTACATTCCCTATGACGTCAAGTACCCAAAGGCTTTGGAACTTCACACCGCCATAGATGGATTTGTCTATTGCCCAGGCTCAATCAACCTAAAGCCCTTCCATCGATTAAAAAGGGCTGATTTTCAAGCTGATTTAGACATAAACTTGTATGGGGCCATCGAAACCCTGCAGCAAACTTTACCCTTTTTAAAGCAAGCAGAAAAATCGTCCGTCGTATTTTTTAGTACCGTCGCCGTAAATCAGGGGATGGGCTTCCACTCAAGCATCGCTGCAGCCAAGGGGGCCATCGAAGGTCTGACCCGATCTTTAGCCGCAGAACTCGCACCGAAAATTCGCGTGAATTGTATCGCTCCTTCTATCGTCAATACACCCTTGGCAGGCAGGCTCTTATCCACACCGGAGAAGGTTGAAGCTTCTGCCAAAAGACATCCGCTGGCACAGGTAGGCACTTCGGAAGATATTGCAAACATGGCATCATTCCTCCTTTCTGATCAGTCACAATGGATGACAGGACAGATCTTATCCATAGATGGCGGCATGTCCTCTATAAAAATGATGTAGTCCATCGGATATGTTAAACTACGAAACGGACATTCTCGGAGATCAAAAAACCTGGGTGGTCTTTATCCATGGCGCCGGGGGCTCTATCAAAAGCTGGGGCTATCAACGTTCGGCGCTTTCGAAGCATTTCAATTTGTTGCTCATTGACTTACGAGATCATGGCAATTCAAAAAACGTGGAGCCTGCACATGATTCCTATGAATTCGAACATATCACCAGGGATATCCTCGCTGTGATAGATTATCTTAAGATTCGGCAGGCTCATTTCATTACGCTTTCATTCGGCAGTGTCCTGCTTCAGGATCTGGCAATGAAACGTCCGGAACTCTTGCTGCATACCGTAATGGCCGGTGGCATATTTAAAGGAAATCTTCTGATAAGGACTTTTGTACATCTGGCACGGGGTTTCAACCTCTTTTTGTCCTATGCTCAAATGTATCGGCTATTTTCTTATCTACTGATGCCCAGAAAACGTAACCAAAAAGCTAGGCGCATCTATCAAATACAATCGCAAAAACTCACTCAGGTAGAATACTTGAAGTGGGTAGGGCTTTATGGCGAGTTTTTCCGGCTATTGACGCGGTTTTACCGACACCCTTTCCCCAGACCTACACTGATCGTAATGGGAAAAGATGATTATATTTTTTTAAAGGGCGCTCGTGACTACAGCCAGGTCCATCAAAATGCGAAGCTCATCGAAATTCCGGCCACAGGTCACATCTGCAACATAGAAAAACCCAAATTCTTCAATAAACTGGTCATAGATTTTCTTGGCCCTTCCAAAGTGACAGCATAAAGACCAGGGTCCATAGCACCGTTCGCATCCAATTGACCTGAATCAATTTCGTTATGGATTCTTGTAAATCTTCACCTGCTCCAATCTGACCATGCAAAGGAACCGCTTTCATGAAAGTGAGCAACCAAACCCCTATGATCATGCCGAACGACGTGACCTGCATCCAGCTAAAGTTTGATTTGATCATACCATGAAGATGCAATCCCAACTGACTGAACATAAGAGGCACCACAAATAGGGTGATCGTTTTGGTGTAGTACTCATGCCAGATGAGCAAGTCCGACTTTTGGAAAAACCTGAAACCCGGATAAGCTATGAGTTGGACCATCCATATCAACACAACAAGCCCGAAATCCACCAATCTTGTATACATGTATATGCACTTTCATGAATAACTAACGGAATACAGCATGGTTATAAAATGACGTCACAAACAATGGGAAGGAAATCTTGCAGAGAGTCCTGAAACTACTTTTTCTCTTTGATCAGTTTTTCGATTTCCATGAGCTCATCACGAAGTTTGGCAGCCTCCATGAAGTCAAGGTCCTTGGCGGCTTTCTCCATCTTACGACGCGTTTCATCGGCCATTTTCTTAAGTTGATCTTTATCCATGTAAGCCACCACGGGATCAGCAGCCAGGGTGTGTTCCTCTTCGATCACATAAGGTCGAGCTCCTTTTTTCTTATCTGCAACTCCAGTTTGTTTAAGGATGGCTTCTTTGTCTTTTTTAACTGTTTTCGGTACGATACCGTGATCGGCGTTATATTCTTCCTGTATTTTTCTACGACGATTGGTTTCATCGATCGCGCTCTGCATAGAGCCCGTGATCTTATCAGCGTACATGATCACTTTTCCGCGATCGTTTCTCGCCGCCCGACCGATGGTCTGTACCAAAGAACGTTCGTTACGCAAGTATCCTTCTTTATCAGCATCTAAAATGGCCACCAGTGACACTTCAGGCAGATCAAGACCCTCTCGCAATAAATTCACACCGACCAGTACATCGAATACGCCTAATCGCAATTCGCGAAGGATCTCTACCCGATCCAACGTATCTACTTCAGAATGAATGTATTTGGTTTTCACATTGGCACGCTGCAGGTATTTGGTCAATTCCTCCGCCATACGTTTGGTCAGAGTGGTCACCAATATGCGATCCTCCATCTCAATTCGCTCCTGGATTTCATTCATCAGATCGTCAATCTGATTCAGACTGGGGCGCACTTCAATGATAGGGTCCAGTAATCCGGTAGGGCGGATCAATTGCTCTACCACCACCCCTTCTGATTTCCTGAGCTCATACTCACCGGGCGTAGCGCTCACGAAAACCACCTGATTGAGCATTTCTTCAAATTCATTGAAAGCCAATGGTCGGTTATCAAGTGCTGCTGGCAGTCGAAACCCATAATCCACCAGGTTTACTTTCCTGCTACGATCACCACCCCACATGCCCCGGACCTGCGGAATCGTCACGTGACTTTCATCAATGACCATCAGGTAATCATCAGGAAAATAATCCAGCAAACAGAAAGGTCGCATACCGGGTTCCCGTCGGTCAAAATACCTCGAATAGTTCTCCACGCCAGAGCAGTACCCGATTTCACGAATCATCTCAAGGTCAAATTCTGTTCTTTCCTTCAGGCGTTTGGCCTCCATGAATCTTCGTTCATCTTCGAAGAATTGCACCTGAGCGACCAGATCATCCTGAATTTCATGAATGGCTGTATTCAATAAGTCTTTCCCCGTCACGAATAGATTAGCAGGAAAAATGGTGACGATTCGTTCATCACTGATTTTTGCCCCAGTTGCCGGATCTACTCGTTGGATGGCCTCAATTTCATCACCCCAAAAAATAAATCGGTAAGCAAAATCCGCATAGGCCACAAACACATCCACGGTATCCCCTTTCACGCGAAAGTTTCCTCTCTTGAACTCCACCTCCGTTCGACTGTACAATATATCTACCAGATCAAACAAGAATCGATTTCGGGGAATGACATCTCCTTCCTGGATCTTGATCACATTTTTCCCAAACTCTTCTGGGTTCCCAATACCGTAGATGCACGAAACAGACGCAATGACCACCACATCTCTTCTTCCTGACAGCAAGGCAGAAGTGGCACTTAAGCGTAACTTCTCAATCTCATCGTTGATGGATAAGTCCTTTTCTATGTAAAGGTTGGTCGTTGGGATGTAGGCTTCCGGCTGGTAGTAATCATAATAACTGATAAAATACTCCACGGCATTCTCCGGAAAAAAGCTCTTAAATTCTCCGTACAATTGCGCCGCCAGCGTCTTGTTATGACTAAGCACCAAAGTAGGTTTGTTTACCTCCTTGATGACATTGGCCATGGTAAAGGTTTTACCAGATCCTGTAACCCCGAGAAGGGTCTGCGCGGGTTCATTGTTATTAATACCTTCAACTAAACTCTCAATGGCCTGCGGTTGATCTCCGGTTGGCTTGTAAGCTGCAGTTAATCCAAATTCCATGTGATGTCAATCCTGACTGTTCCAAATTTCCCAGGCGCGTTCGGCTTGTAATTCGAGCATTTCTGATCCGTTTTTGATTTTAGCGCCTCTCTTTTCCGCTTCTGAAAGCAAAAACGTTTTTTCGGGATTATAGATCAGGTCAAATACGTATTGCCCTTCATGGAAAGACTCGTAAGGTATCGGAGGACCATCGTCGACACGCGGAAACATGCCAATTGGGGTCGTATTGATGATCAATTCATATTGCTGAAACAGCTGCTCATCCTTGTAGAACTGTGTATACATGAAATCACCCTTATCTCGGGTTCGGGAAACCACATCATACTCAATATCCAACTCTTCCAATGCAACCTGAACGGATTGAGACGATCCTCCGGAACCCAGAATCAGTGCTTCTGGTTTCAGATCTTTGATCCAATTTTTTAATGATTTTTTGAACCCGTAGTAATCGCTATTGTATCCAATCAGTTTGTTTCCCTTTTTCTTGATCACATTTACGGCTCCTACCTTGTGAGCGCTGTTATCAAGCTGATCCAGAAAATTCATCACATTGATCTTATGCGGAATGGTCACGTTTACGCCTTTGAGGTCAGGATATCTATCCCAGATCGAGGGGAAATGCTTGAGAAACTCGATTTCAAATAACTCATAGACATGTGTTCCGCTCAACCCCATTTTCTTGAATTTCTTAGCAAAATACTTCTTTGAAAAAGAGTGCTCAAGTGGGAATCCTATCAGACCATACCTATTCATGCGCGCATACGGGGTTTCGTATCAAATTAGGCTCGAATCGAAAACGAAATTAAACCGAAAAAGTAATAATCAACAGGTTGGTGTAGCACATCGCCTATTTTTGATTTGATTAACCTCCTGACGCTTATGAAAAAAATCAGCGCGATGGCGCTCTTCCTGGTTTTAGCATTATTATCAAAAGGACAAACCAATCTCGACTACTATCTTCCCGACGGAACCTATGATTCAAATATACCCACTCCGAGCTCCATCATAGGGCATGAAGTGGGTGAATGGCACATTACCCATGACAAATTGGTCTATTATATGCGTGCCATTGCTGAGGCATCTCCTCGGGTCACACTGATCGAAAACGGGAAGACCCATGAAGGCCGCCCACAGCTGCTATTGGCCATTAGTTCAGAAGCCAATCAAGCGAGGTTGGAAGAACTCCGTCTGGAACATAAAAAGCTTACAGACCCAGCCATTTCTGATCAGGTCGATATTTCAAATTTACCCGCTGTGGTTTGGCAGGGGTTCAGCATCCATGGCAATGAATCCAGTGGAAGTAATGCTTCCTTGCTTGCAGCCTATTATTACGCGGCAGCGGAAGGATCAGAAATCAATCAGATCCTGGATAACACGATCATTCTACTGGATCCTTCTTTTAATCCGGATGGGTTGACACGATTTTCCACCTGGGCCAACAGCAATCGCTCAAAAAACCTGGTTACCGATCCTAATAACCGTGAGCAAAATGAAATATGGCCGAGGGCACGCACCAATCACTACCAGTTCGATCTGAACCGTGACTGGCTGCCGGTACAACAACCGGAATCTAAAAACCGCATCTATCAGTTTCATCGATGGAAACCCAATATCCTGACGGACCATCACGAAATGGGTACTAACTCGACGTTCTTTTTCCAGCCCGGGATCCCTTCCAGAAATAACCCCAACACGCCTTCAAACACCATTCGCTTAACTGAGCGGATTGCAGATTTCCATAAAGCCGCACTGGACCAGATCGGTTCTTTGTACTACTCTGAAGAAAGTTTCGACGACTTCTATTATGGAAAAGGATCAACTTTTCCCGACATCAATGGTGCCGTAGGGATATTATTCGAGCAGGCCAGTTCAAGAGGACATGCTCAGGAAAGTGTAAATGGCATCCTGACTTTTCCTTTTACCATCAGGAATCAGTTCACAACAGTACTTTCTACCGCAAAAGCGGCCGTTTCATTAAGGGAAGACCTACTTACCCATCAAAGGCAGTTCTTCAAAGATGCATTGGCTGACGCCAAGAAGAATAGCCAAAAAGGATTACTGTTTGGCAGTAAGGGCGATCAAAACCGAGCCCGCGAATTGGCCAACGTGATGACACGTCATGAAATTGAGGTCTACCCCGTAACCAGTGACATCAACGCCAACGGACAACAGTTTGAAGCTGGAACGAGTTACTTCGTACCTACTGAACAAGCGCAATCTCGATTGGCTCATATCATGTTTGAGAAAGTTACTCAATTCCAGGACAGTCTGTTTTACGATGTTTCCGCATGGACACTTCCACTGGCCTTCGACTTGGAGTATACTTATGTAGATGGAAGAAAAGCTGCGACTGTAGTGAAAGGCGAATTACATCAAATTGATGTCACGCCCGAAGTATCCATTGAAAAAGCCAACTATGCCTACCTTTTCCGTTGGGATGACTACCTGGCACCAAAATTTCTAAATCGTTTATTTGAAGCCGATCTACGAATCAAAGTAGCCACAGATCCTTTTCAATTGGCAGGTGAGTCTTTTGATCGAGGAACCATCATCGTGCCTGTCCAGACGCAAGATATGAATGGCGATGAATTATTTGACATAATCCGCAATGCACAATCCCAGGTTCCCGTCAATGTAATTGCTTCTGGTACTGGTAACAGCACAGGCATCAATCTGGGAAGCCCCACGGTCAGAAGCATCGATAAGCCGGAAATTGCCATCATCGTTGAAGGTGGAGTTAATTCGTATGATGCCGGCGAAGTATGGCATTTACTGGACAATCGTTTCGACATTTCTCTAAGTCTTATTCCCATGCGGGTTTTCAATCGGATTGATTTAGGTCGTTATAATACCATCATCATGGTAAACGGAAGCTATTCGGGACTCAATTCCAGCACGGTCGACAAACTAAAGACCTGGGTTCGTAACGGGGGGAACATCGTCGCTATGAAAAGTGCCAACAACTGGTTAGACAGCCAGGAATTCATCAACTTGGATTTTAGCCGTTCAAAATCCGATTCCAGCGGCCGGGACGATTATGCCAATTTATCCAGGGCAAGAGGAGCGCAGGTTACCGGAGGAACCATCTTTGAAACTAATATTGACATCACTAATCCACTAGGATATGGTTACAGAGATAGAAGCCTTCCGATTTTCGTGAACAGTAATATCTTTTTTGAAGTTACCAAGAATCCCTATGCATACCCGGTTCAATTGACCAACGACCCATTGTTAAGTGGCTATGTAAGTGAAGAGAACTACGCTCGCATCAAAGACAAAGCCGCAGTGATTGTCTCGCAAATGGGCGCAGGAAAAGTGATCTCTCTATCCTTCAATCCTAATTTCAGAGCGTTCTGGTATGGCACTAACCGACTTTTCTTAAACGCTATTTATTTCGGTGATCTGATTGACAGACGAGCTACGAAGTAATTTCAAACAGGAAAAACCAACTGATTAAGGCCGTCAATTGACGGCCTTTTGTTTAATTGCTCTAATTTAATTTTCATATGGCAACCGAAACGTTGGTCTGATCAACATAATCCATCGGAAATTGACACATGACAAACCTATCCTCCTACCCCCTTTCGAAGAAAATCGGTTTATTGGCCGGTCCTGTCATCTTTCTAATCATCAATGTTTCAGGGATTGAGATCATTAGCGCTGAAGCCACCAGAGTGATCTCAGTGGCTGCCTGGATGGTATCCTGGTGGATCACTGAGGCGGTTGATATTCCGGTTACTGCCTTGTTACCCATGTTTCTATTCCCATTGCTGGAAATTATGCCTTTCGCAGACGTGGCTGTGAACTATGGTAGTCCGATTATCTTTCTGTTCTTCGGTGGATTTATTCTTGCCCTGGCCATGGAGAAAGTAAACTTGCATAAGCGTATCGCACTCAACATCATCAAGTTGACGGGAAGTAGCGCCAATGGTGTGATCCTCGGTTTTATGTTGGCTACAGCCTTGTTGAGCATGTGGATCAGTAACACAGCTACGGCTCTGGTCATACTCCCTATTGCGCTTACCATGATCGATTTCCTGATCAAAGATCGGGTGATCGACGAAAAGGGCAGCAGAAACTTCGCGTTGGCAACCATGCTGGGAATTGCCTATGCCGCAAACATCGGCGGCACTGCTACTGTCATTGGAACTCCGCCCAATGTGGTCCTCATTGGTTTTTTGGAAAGTGAATACGGTGTTGAAATGGACTTTATTAAATGGGCAGGTATTGGCTTCCCATTTGCAGGGATCATGTTGTTTGTCGCCTATTTTGTGCTTACCCGATTTTATAAAAATGGATTGGGCAATCTGGGAATCTCCAGTGAAGTGCTGACTTCAGAGTTGGACAAGCTGGGGAAAAGAAGTCAGAAGGAGAACCTGGTACTCATTTGCTTCTCATTGACGGCTCTGATGTGGATATTCCGGCCTTACGTTAATGATCTGCTCAACCTAAGCCTTGGCAACTCTCAAATTGCGATCATCGGAGCTTTGCTCACGTTTACGGTTCCCGTTAGCCTCGGAAAAGGAGATTTTGCGTTAAAATGGGAAGACACCCAAAAACTGCAGTGGGGCATTTTGATCTTATTCGGTGGCGGACTTGCACTGGCCAAAGGACTTTCCCAAACCGGAATCATTGATGCCATCGGCCAGTACGTAGAGCAAGAGCAATTCAGTCAGCAAACCACCTCTCCTTTTCTTATTTCTGTCATGCTATTCATGACGGAATTGATGAGTAATGTTGCGTTAGTGGCTGTATTCGCGCCGATGGTTTCTGGCATTGCCCAGGGGCTTGGCATGGAATTTTTACATTTAGCCATTCCTATTACCTTGGCTTCCAGCTGCGCTTTCATGTTACCTATGGCTACTCCACCGAATGCTATTGTGTTTGTCAGCGGTTACATCAAGGTATTTGAAATGGTAAAAGTAGGGATCATCCTGAATCTACTGGCCATTGTTCTGTTGGTAATATTAAGCTGGACGTTAATCCCTTTTATCTTCTAAGTGATCAGGGGATTTCTGCTTCCATAATCGTCATAAGAGCAGCATCATCCAACGCGTGTCCATACAGCACATAGATCTTACTATCGATGTGTGTCATGGCATTCACCGAAAGAAAACCATCGTCGTTTAGGTTGGTGGTGAATTCATTAAAAAGGCCCAGGCTTGGGTTATAAATACCAAAGAATATGTTGAAGTCCTGGGTTGACGGATCACTATCGGAAGTATGACCAGACACATAGATCACGCCACCATTGTCTACCGTAAAGGTTCTCGAAACCGGGCCTGGGAGGTTTTGAATGACCGAAATGCCCGTATTCAGGTTTACGATGTATATCTCATCCTGCACGTTATCACTTTCAAACTCGTCTCGACCGCCGAAAATATAAAGGGACCCATTGATGATTTCGCCTTCCGCCCAGGCTTTAGGTCCGGGTAAGGTTGCTATCACATCAAATGCCTGATCAGCGTCATTCCAACGGTATACTTTATCCGAATTCTCAGCATTGATATCCCCACCCCACACATAAAGATCATCATTGTACAATGCGCTTCCAAAACGCGTCAATGTCAAACCATGAATTACGTTGGTAAGATTCTCTGCCAAATCAAGTGTATAAGTATTCAGAAAGCGGCCCCCAATCACGACCAATTCATTATTCCGGATATGAAGCCGTTTTGTAATGTAATCCTCACGATCAAAATACCTGAATACGGCTGTTTCAGTTTCCAGGTCATATCTTAAGACTTTCTCCGAGGAAATACCTGTTCTGGGATTGGTCTCCCGATGAGCTATGTAAATCGCATTTTGTTCTGGGGAACCCAGGAAACCAGTGGCTTGTCGTAATCCGGTCCCCTCGACTACCGCTATTTCCCTGAATTCAAGAAAAGCAGGTTCCTCTGATGTATCATCATCGCTTTTACAGCCCTGTAGCCAAAGCACACTCGCAGCGGCGATTACTAACAGAAATACCCTAAGCAATTTCATAGCAGATCCAAATATTATGTAAAAATCAGCAACTTTCTTAAAACCTCAATAAGTATGCCACGGTAAAAACATCATCCCGTGTTAAACCATCAGGATTGGTCTTTCGATCCAGCAACTTATATCCGTACAACACTTTGAATCCCGAAGAAGTGCTCAAATGATAAGTAAATCCAGCTAATACAGACAGAGCCAATCCGGTTGTCTTTACTTCCCCACGGTCTTCATTTGCTTCTATTTGAAGTCCTTTATCCGGCGTGATCCGGTATATGGGTAACGCTGCCAGACTAAATGAGTAATTGATGAATCGCCAGCTCCTCTCCGTTCGGAGCATCAAATCTATCCCCCGGCGTAAACCAACTCCGGAATCATAGCTCCGTACATATTCTCTATCGGGGAAACGGATCCATTCGCCATATCTGAACTCGTTATCATTGGAGGTTAAAGCTTGTTGGTATCCAAATGCTACCAGCCATTTCTTGGTTAACATCGAGAATCCTGCCACTACATCGTAGCTCCCCAGGCTGGTTTGGTAGTACATCGGTAAGTCTAGCCCATTCGCATTGGCATGGGTTGAATTATTCGTAGGAATCTTTCCACCCAGGGTAAAATTCAGATCAATTTGCTCCGTGCGATACAAGTTCTGCGTTACACTAAAAGAAATATCTCCCAGGCTTTGGGTATTGCCCAATGTTCCTTTCACCCATTGGTAGGGAACTTTCACCTGAAAGCCAAGCTTGTCGCTAATTCCGAAATTCAAGTCAGCAGTTACAGAATAGATGACCGGAGATAATGTCGAAGTACCTCGATAGTAGCTAAATTCAATTGATCGGAGTTTGAAATTGATCTGACGACTAAAACTTTGATCCGGCTTCATGGCTCCCATGGTACAAAAACCTGCATCACTACACCCCTGAGCTAAAGCAACTGAAGTCATTCCCCACAAAAACAGCAATAAAAATACACGCATAGCTAACGGGTGGTAGGTGAAAAAGTGATTCGGATAACCGCTGTTTTAGCCGGATAATCAAATTCGTCATCAATCAATCTGACACGTTCAAAGGGCGTAAATTCGCCCTGATCCATCGAAGTTTGCCTGCCTGGCTGATTGACTCCTGCATAGGGTTCTTCATTGAGCTCTGTTCCAGCATCCCACAAAAACACTTTTTGCGTAAAATCTCCTGAAATCGGCTCTCCATCGGGATGAAAGAGACTCAGGCCATCATCATTGTAAGCATAAAATGCGTCGTTAGATTCGGTGAACATCGTTGCCAGATTGAACGCATCTCCGTAAGAAGCAGACAAGTTGAACGATATCGACTCCCCTGGAAATATATCAGGGAAAACCCCGGCATTAATCACGTCCCGTCTAATCGACAGGGTATTTATCAAAGTGTCATTGATACCATCTTCTGCCAATTCTTCCAGCCCTTGTCCATAGTCAAAAGACAGATTGAAAAAAAGTGGATGCCCTCCCCTGTGTGTCAGATAGACTCCCCGGGAAAGAATCAGTTCAGGAGCACTTTCGGTACCTGAAAGATTCTCGATGGTTACGGTAAAATCTGCACGTGTATCGGGAATTCCTTCACAACCAACAAGCATCAGAAGTACCAGTATGCTGATGTAGGTTTTGTACATACTAAAAAATCACTTTGAAAATTTAAGTATAATTCCCATTACCCGTTGGCCAAGGGTGGCGGTTGCTTCCGTTTATCCTTATTTTCAACCGACCTAGCTATTTTATCCATCGGGAACTTTTTATTTACGTTTTAGGTTTGAACATTTTCGAATGTAAACCTATTATCACTACGAAATTAAATCCCCACTTATGAAAAATCTATTACTAACAGCAGTTATCATGTGTCTTTTCGTGAGCGCATCATATGCTCAGGAATTCCCTAAGATGGACGGAAGTCCCATGGACGCTGCTTACTTCCCTCCAAGAGCTGCTTTCAGAAGCTTTGCTAAAACTGATGCTGAAAGAAAAGCCGGAGAGCCTGTGATGCGAGTATTGTACTCAAGACCACAAAAGAAAGGTCGTAACATCTTTGGTGACCTTCAGAAATTCGGCGAATGGTGGAGAATCGGTGCTAACGAAGCCACTGAGATCTTGTTGTTCAAAGACGTGAAAGTTGGTGGTAAAACACTTAAAGCCGGACGATATACCATGTATGCCATGCTCCAGGAAAAAGAGTGGGAAGTCCACTTCAGCACGGACAATGATGGTTGGGGACACTACGCTTTCAAGCCAGATGACAGCTCTGTAGCCAGCATCACGGTGCCTACAGCAGCTACTTCAGGCACAGTAGAAGCGCTTGGTATCTTCTTCGAAAAAACTGATTCAGGTGCAGACATGGTCATCGGTTGGGATGACACTATGGCCAGAGTACCATTCGAATTTTAAATTCTATCTTAACGATAACAGAAAGCCTGAGCTATTGTAGTTCAGGCTTTTTTGTTGTACCTGACACTGCCCACAACAAAACATAACTGCTGAAAAACAATTAAGTCAAGAGAATCAACACTTTTCTATTTCTTTGCGGGCGCAAACCTGTCACCACAACCAAAAAGTGCCTTGTAGAAAATCATGCCTGTAATAAGGATTGTACTCATTTTTATCTGGACCGGCCTCATGGTCCCCTTATCGCTGATATTGAGGGTCATTTTTTTCAATCACAGGATCCCGTTGATCATGGCAAGAAATCATTGGGGCAAAGTGATCCTATGGATCGCCGGACTGAAAATGTCTGTGAAAGGTAAATCAGAGCTCGATTTTAGTAAGCCGAACATCTACGTGGCCAATCACTCTTCTTACATGGATATTCCATGTCTTTTTGCCGGACTTCCTGTCAATCTATACTTCATCGCCAAAGCGGAAGTCAAGAAGATTCCATTTGTAGGGATCTTCATGATGGCCACCAAAATGATCTTCCTGGATCGAACCAGTCGTCAGAAGTCAATCAAAAGCATGAACAGCGCCGGAGAATTGATCAAAAAAGGAAAGTCGGTTCTGGTGTTCCCAGAAGGAACCAGGAGTAGATCAGGTGAACTTCAAAACTTCAAGAAGGGTGCATTCATGTTGGCCTATAACTCCGGTTTGTCCGTAGTTCCTGTTCATCTGGAAGGTACGAATCATGTAATGCCCAGCGATTCTTTAATTGTCAAGCCAGGCAGGGTCAAAATGAACATCGGACAACCTATCTGTAGTAGTGACTTTGGAGACATACAAAGCTTCATGGAGCATACTAAAGCTTCAATGCTTGCTTTGAAAGATTAAATAAAATAGGACTCCTCATTATCAATGGAGAAATTATATTCCTCCCCAGATATACCGATTGATCCTAGATATGTCAATTCTGATTACCTTGATCCGAAAGAACTCACAAATCAGTAAAATTGACTGACTTCAAATACAATAAAGAGAAAGGGAAAATACCTAGTTCGTCTTGAGGAACTTATTGGCCACGTTGATAATGCCCTGGGTATCCTTCACTATAACGAAGTAATAACCTACTGCAAAATCTTTAACCGGGAATCGATATTTACCATTGCCAAGGTCTTCAGGCACTACGATCATCTCCTGACCTAACAAGCTTCTGATCTCAAATTTCAAATCCTGAACATTGCTATTGGTAATTTGAACGATCAAATACTCCTGAGCAGGGTTAGGATAAATATCAATCCGATTGGCTTTGTCAAGAAAGTCTTGTACAATGATATCTTGTTCGTCTGGATCCTGGGAATTATTACCCTCCTGTGCAAAAGCACATGTTCCTGCGAACAGGAATCCTAAGAGCAATATGGATAGACGGTGTTTCATTGATTACAAAGTACGTAAAATTTTTGTCAATGTTTGATAAACATTATAAAATTTTTCGTTGAATTGAACGTTAAAAACGGTTAACACAACTAATTGCTATGACAAATTACAATTTGGGAACATAGTAATATTTAAATAAAGGATTGATTTTTAGCAAGTTAGCCTTCAACGTGTTGGATAGCCTCCGGTAAGTAGTCAATTAAATCGGTAGCAGTCATACTACGCATGCCTAGGTCTTGTTTTGCAAAATCTCCGGCAAGACCATGAATGTACACCGCACTTATCAACGATTCAAATGGTCGTTTGTCTTGAGCCAACAATCCACAAACCAATCCAAAGAGCACATCACCACTTCCTGCTGTGGCCATTCCCGCATTACCCGTCGGGTTAAAAAACACGTCACCGTGCACATTGCAGACCGCAGAAAATGCTCCTTTTAGAACAACATTCAATTGATATTTCTGACACAAATCCCTAAGCTTATCGAGCTTTTCATAGTCGTCCTTCCATTCTCCAACCAACCGCTTAAATTCCCCCGGATGTGGTGTTAGAATTGATCCCTTTGGCAATTCGGATAACAAATCTTGATTCATTGCCAGTAAATTCAATCCATCCGCATCAAATACCAATGGGTTCTGGCGATCATATGCCGAAAGAAATTCAATCAAAGCGTTCGACGTAGCTTCTGAGATTCCGATACCTGGCCCTATGCCAATCACATCCGCATGGTCAAGAAAGTCAGGTGAAGTGATTTCATGCTCGCCATTATCTTCTGTAACCATGGCCTCTATCACGGTCTGTTGTAAAATGGAGGTACCAACGGACGGGGTTTTCATGTAAAGTAATCCTACCCCTGAACGGAGACAGGATTTTGCAGCCAGAATAGCAGCACCCATTTTTCCTTTAGCTCCCGCCCATAGTTGGACACGTCCGGCATCTCCCTTGTGCATGAATGGCGAACGCTCAGATAATTCAATATTTTCCGCTGCCGTTAATCGATAAGTGGTAGTCCGAGTGTCAATAAATTCCTGATTCAAACCAATGTCAAGAATCTCCCAGTTTCCCACATATGGAGCTAGCTCCGGTTGAAAAAAAGCCAGTTTGGGCACCTGGAAGCTGATGGTTCTTTTTGGGCGAATAGCCACAGCCTCGTCCAAAGGTTTCTCCGAGAACAAACCTGAAGCGATATCCACAGATACTATATCGACAGGAGATTCATTAAGATATGTCACGATTTGTGACGCCAGTCCTTCCAAAGGCCGGTTTAACCCGGAGCCAAACAGGGCATCAATCACAATGGCCTCTTCAGAAAATTCAAAGATACCTGACAGCTCCATTAACTCTTTAATGGGATATTTCACCCTAAGTCTGTTCAGCTTAAAATCCATACTGGCCTTTTCCTCATTCCCCACGACGTAGGCACTAACTTCATACTTCCGATCGTGCAGCAACCTCCCAATGGCCAGACCATCTCCTCCATTATTACCGGTCCCACAAAAAATGATCACAGGTGATGTCTCATCGTAATACTCGCAAAAAGAAGTGACAAAAGCAGTCGAAGCACGCTCCATCAGGTCGATGGAAGAAACCGGTTCATTCTCTATGGTGTAAGCATCCACCTCACGAATTTGTTGGGAAGTCAGAATATTCATAACAGAAAGATGTAAGCACAATTTATCTAATCATAGTCCGCGTTTAAAACCAGGTCGCGTAGACCGGGTCGCGTAGACCGGGTCGCGTAGACGCGCACGCCAGTTAGTGGCTGAAATGAATTAACGATCCACCTCTCCCATCACCAGGTCCAGTGAGCCTACGATGGCCACCAGGTCAGAGATCATTACATTTCGGCTTAACTCAGGCAGCACACTCAGGTTAACAAAGCTACAGGCACGGGCCTTGCACCTAAAAGGCATATCGGAACGGCCATCGGCGCGGAAGAAAAACCCAAGTTCGCCTTTCGGATTTTCTGCTCGTACGTAAAAATCCTGCGCTTTCGGTCGGATTTTTTTGGGCACCATAGCTCGCGGATCAAAATCCCGGGTTCGCTGGTGATCTCCTTGTAGTTGTTGCAGACATTGCTCGATGATCTTCACGGATTCCCGGCATTCCTGCATACGGACCCAGGTGCGGTCCCAACAATCACCGGTGGTACCTACTTCTCCTGCACCGATCGGGATATCAAAATCCAATTCCGGATAGACACTGTAGCCATCTACCCGTCTAAGATCATACTTCAGGCCACTTCCACGCAACATTGGACCCGTCACACCATAATTTATGGCCAGAGCCATCGGCAATACGCCTATGTTCGCGGTACGATCGATAAATATCTGGTTTGAAATCAGTAAGTCCTGCAGGTTATCCAATTTAGGTTTCAGATAATTGATGAACTCGGTGCACTTTTCTTCAAAACCTACGGGTAAGTCATAGAATAATCCCCCTACCCAGAGGTAGTTGTAGAGCATCCGGGCCCCACAAGTCCATTCCAGCAGCCGCATGATATGCTCACGATCGCGCATCACCCAGAAAAAAGGCGTCATCGCTCCAATGTCCAGCCCATAGGTCCCGATGGCCACAAAGTGAGAGGCAATTCGGTTCAGTTCCGCTACCAGTACCCGGATATATTCGATGCGTTTTGGAATTTGCCCCTCAATACCCAGCATCCTTTCCACACCCATCACATAGGCATGTTCATTGTTCATGGCGGCCACATAATCCATCCGATCTACATAAGGAATGACTTGATTATAGGGCATAGACTCAGCGTGTTTCTCAAAACATCGGTGTAAATACCCCAGATGTGGCACTACTTCCCGCACAATCTCCCCGTCTGTCACGATCTCCAATCGGAGCACACCGTGTGTCGAAGGGTGCTGAGGTCCCATATTAATGATCATCTCTCCACTCTTCAAGTCATCCTCACCGTATTTGAGCGGTTCAGAGTTCTGTAGATGATCCGGGTGATATTCGTATTGTACTTGTTTCAATCTCAATCTATTTGGGGCTTACCTACGGTCGGGCTGTCCGCGCAAATCATTGCACTCCCCACCATCCCTAAGCCAAACTGCTCCGATCAATAGTCCACTTTCATACCGTGATAATACTCCTGTTCTTTGTAGTCTTTGCGTAGCGGATGTCCCTCCCAGTCGTTGGGCAATAGAATTCTTCTCAAGTCCGGGTGACCTTCAAAATGAATTCCAAGTAGGTCATAGGCCTCTCTTTCGTGCCAGTCAGCAGTTCTCCAAATGTCCGTGACGGTAGAAACACGAGGCGCTTCACGGTCCAATGACACAATAATCGTCAAACTCATCCCTTTTGGAATCGAATTGAGGTGGTAGATCACTTCCATTGCATTTTGATCTTCTCCCAGGTCAACTCCCGTGAGGCAAGACAGCATATCAAAATAGCACCGCGCATCCTGATGCAGAAAGTTCATCACTTCTTTTAGCTTAGATGCTGGAACACCCAAAGCTTCCGGCGTACTGTTCTCTCGCATTGTGATTTCAAGATCATTGATCTCTGAGGACAGTAGGGTCTTAATTTCCTGAGCGGTCATACTAGGCGGTTTCAGTTTTCGGTTCTTGTTCCAGCAACTTCTCTATCGCTGTTGGTTTCATTAAAGATTCGCCACGGATCTTTTCCTGCAATTTCATAATGCCGCCTATCAATGCCTCCGGCCGTGGTGGGCAACCCGGCACATAAACATCCACGGGGATTATGCGATCTACGCCTTTCACCACATGATAACCGTGTTCCCAATACGGACCGCCGCAATTGGAACAAGAGCCCATAGAAATCACATATCGAGGTTCAGCCATTTGCTCATACAACCTGCGGACCCGGTCTGCCATTTTGAAGGTTACCGTACCGGAAACGATCATCACATCGGATTGCCTCGGTGAGAACCTTGGGAATACGCCCATGCGGTCCAGGTCATAGCCTGTAGACATGGTAGACATCATCTCGATCGCACAACACGCCAGGCCGAAGCCCATTGGCCAAATGCTGGACAATCGTGCCCAATTGATCACATCGTCTACTTTCGTGACGATCACTCCTCCCTTCGTAAATTCCTGATCGAGTAGTCCCATTAATATTTTTTGTTGATCTGCTGGTAAGCCTCTTCCGGTATCTTCGATTGGTAATCCGAGGGCTTAGGCTCGGGTTTCACCCAGTCTAACATGCCTTTTCGCCAGACATAAACCAAACCAATGGCTAAAATGGCGATGAATATAAAAGTCTCCACCAAAGCAAATTTCCCCCATAACCCCTGCGTGCCGGCATTCAGTTCCTCATTGGCAAAAACAGTGGCCCACGGAAAAAGGAAAACCAACTCAACTTCAAAAAGAAGAAACACCAACGCGATGACGAAGAATCGAATATTGAAATTTCCCCAAGCCGAACCAACCGGTTCCTCTCCAGACTCATATGTGGCAAGCTTTTCAGCATTGGGACGACTAGGACGCAAAACCCAACTCGCAAAAACAGTCAGGAGAATAAAACCTAATCCGCCAATCAGAAAGAGAAGGATTATACCGTAACCAGATATCTCAGGCATAAAAAATTAATTCCGGTTCGAAGATACAACTGATCCCGCTAGAATTTCAGCGGATCAAGGTGCTTAAAATGACCATTGAGGCGAATTCTCTCCTTGGCGCGTTCGGCTCTTTCAAGCGCGGGCAGGATATTTTTCAAATGATTGATGATGTAGTGCTGGCGATCGACCTCCCGCGGGAGTTTGATCAATTCATATTCTTCCTCAAGTTTAAGGCCTACCTTATGCGCTACCGTAAATACAGTAGTTTCCTGATCTAACGTGACCCGGTTTTCCATTTGCAACCAGGTAAAGAGCTCCTGACACAGATCGATCATTCTGAGTTTCAACTCCATGTCCTCATGAAAGTCCATATCGATGTATTCCACACTTCCACCCGCATATTCACGATCCTTCCAGGGATTGATAAACTCCTGTACCCTAAAGACTTGTGTGGCCTGTACACTAATGTCCGCGCGACCGTCTTCATACATTTTGACTACATCCACAATCTCCACTTCAGTCCCGTAATCGATCTTGTTAAGTACATACGAAGGGATTCCAAAGTTCATTTGACGCTCCAGGCAATCTCGCAGAAGCTGTTTGTATCGTGGTTCGAAGATGTGCAAATTCAATTGCTCGCCTGGAAAAGCCACCAGGTTTAACGGAAAAAGTGGAATTTCTACATCCATGATAGTCTAAACCATTTCATGACAATGAAGTTTCGCAATTTCTACATTTTATCTTTCCAGCCCTACGTATCCAGTTTAAATATAGCTCATTGTCTTTCTGATGCCCCTGTACTTCAAATAGTTACACCTTCACCTAAGCCGTAAATCATTTGAATAACGGGCGGATTTCAAAGATTTTCTATATCCTGATAAAGTAGGCGTACATTCGCCTCTGAGATGAATAAAAGGCAAATTCGCATTGACCAGGGCCGCGTAATCCCTCTTTTCCCCAGGCTTATAATCACGGGCCTGCTAATAGTCTTATTTATCTATCTGATGGATCAATCAGTCAAACCTGATTTTATATTTATGCTTGGAGTTGTGGTAGGATCAGTCATTATTCATGGCCTTTGGAGCACACGAAAGATTTTTGTTGTGGATCAAACCGCAGCGACATTAAGTCATTATTACTGGCTGATAGGAATCAAAACGCAAAACCGACAAGAAAATGGAAAAGGGTCGGAGATCATTCTTCGCCGAATAGGCCGGGAAAAAAAGTCAGCGGGCAATTATCCCTGGAAAGTATTTCTGAAACTAGAAAGTGGTGAAGAAGTATTCGTGATCAGTCGAGACAATAGTGAAGACGGTGAAAAGGTAGCTTCGAAAATTGCTAAAAAGCTGGGGTTAGAGATGAAGAAAGAGTAGCCTTCGACAAGCTCAGGCTACTTACATATTCTCTATACATTGATCCTAAGATGTTGCCCAGGTCACTCCGATTTCAGAAAGGGGCTCACATGCTTCCCAGACTGCAGGAACTAATTCGTACTGCAATATCCGCGTAGCTCCGTACTCTGTTGTGAAAAACCCTAACAAGGTTAACTCCTTGATCTTCCAGAAAAACGGAGGATCACCTTTCCAGCCTCCACCTCTGTTCAGATTATTCGCCTGAACTTCAGGATTTGTGATGTAATCATTTTGCTCTTTAGCTACTGCAAGTTTTTGAGCAGCGTCCAACTTCCTAAAACTCTTACCTTGTTTATCTGCCACTTCTGCCATGAAAGCCGCCAGGCCATCCATGAATTTCTTTCTGGCTTCTTCGGTATACACCGTCGACACCATTTCTTCAATGAATCTGGGAACGCCCAGATCTTTAGCTCCCAAAGTATCTGTAGCAGGCAAAATGGCTTCCGCCAATTCCTGAATGGTCAGTGCTTGTTCATTGTCAAATAAGGTGGGTGTCCAGCCCGGCTTAGGATCCGGAGCACACCCGTTCAACACACCCAAAATAGCGGGAGCTGACAAAGTGCCTCCCATAAAATAGGTCGCTTTTTTAATCGCTTCTCTTCTATTAATTGCCATTTCCGAGTGATTTAAAGGTTATTCTTGTTCAATTGATCAACCGCATAGCTAGCCGCTCTGGCTGTAAGGGCCATATAAGTCAATGACGGGTTTTGGCAGGCGGCTGAAGTCATTGCTGCACCATCGGTCACAAACACATTTTTTACTTCATGTAATTGATTCCATTTGTTCAACACAGACGTTTTAGGATCTCTTCCCATCCGGGCGGTTCCCATCTCGTGGATACCTAATCCCGGACCACCCATATCATCGTAAGTAGAGATATCCTTGAAACCGGCCACTTCCAGCATTTCCGCCGCTTGCTGCTTCATGTCTTTGCGCATGTTTAGCTCATTTTCCTTGAACTCACAGTCGAAAGTGAAAGTAGGCAATCCATGCTTGTCCAACTTAGCGGAATTCAATTCCACTTTATTCTCGTGGTAAGGCAGGCATTCGCCGAATCCCATCAAGCCCATTCGCCAATCTCCCGGTGTAGTGATCTGTTCTTTCAATTCAGGACCTACGCTTAATTCTCTTACACCCGCTTGCCAGCCATCACGCCGACCACCGCCCTGATAGCCGTAGCCTCTCAAAAAGTCCGGGTGTTTTTCCTTGATGTTGCGGAATCGCGGAATATAGATACCATTGGGTCTGCGGCCTTTGTAATATTGATCGTCATAGCCATCGATCGAGCCGGATGCTCCTACTCTGAAATGATGGTCCATCAGGTTATGTCCAAGTTCCCCGGAGGCATTACCCATACCATTGGGATGATCGGCACTCTTAGAATTCATCAGGATCCAGGTAGAACCCAGTGCAGAAGCATTTAGAAATACAATCTTCGAGAAGAAATCTTGTACTTCACCCGTTTCAGCGTCCTGCACTCGAACTCCTTTGGCTTTTTTAGTCTCCGAATCATAAATAACTTCTGTTACAATAGAATTCGGTCGCAAGGTCATGTTCCCTGTAGCAATGGCAGCCGGCAGCGTAGAAGCCTGCGAGCTAAAGTAACCTCCAAATGGACAGCCACGCATACACATGTTCCGATAATGACATCTTGATCGACCATTATGGTCCTGGGTCAGATTCGCTGTACGACCAATGGTCATGATCCGATCATTGTACTTTTCTGAAATCTTGTCCCGAAGATGGCTCTCTACGCAGGTCATTTCCATCGGAGGCAAAAACTTACCATCCGGCAATTGGGACAGGCCTTCTTTTTGACCGCTCACGCCAATGAAAGACTCTACATAATCGTACCAGGGAGCCAGGTCTTTATAACGGATTGGCCAATCAACTGCTACGCCATCCCGGGCATTGGCCTCAAAATCCATTTCGCTGAGACGATAACTCTGACGCCCCCAGAGCAAAGACCGCCCACCCACGTGATAACCTCGGATCCAGTCAAATCTTTTCTTTTCTTCGTAAGGGTGTTCCGTATCTTTCACCCACCAGTGTTTGGTAGATTCCCTGATCGTATATCCCGTACGCATTTGTTTTTCGTAGTGCTTTGCCTCTTCCGCAGAAACACGATCTCCATGAGGTAATTCCCAGGGTGGGGTATTCATGGTAGGATAGTCTTTCAAGTGTTCTACTTGTCGGCCCCTCTCCAGAACCAGGGTTTTCAATCCTTTTTCGGTCAATTCCTTTGCAGCCCAGCCTCCGCTGATACCGGTTCCCACAACGATGGCATCGTAGGTCTGTTGCTGTTGCGCTTTGATATTTAAATTCATTCGTAGATAGTAGTAGATTCCAAATGCACAGAATGATCTATGCTTCCTCGAAATTCAGATCTCAGTAAATACTGCTGAACTTGCATTCACAATCTTACTGAGTATAGCCTCCAAACTAATGAATTTATGTCACCAAATAGGTAGGCTATTGTTTCAAGGGAAACTGCAATCGATTTCAATTGCACAGCTTTTAGAATTATTCCATTAGATTGGATAAGATTTTACTTCATTCCAAATAAAGTGCTGCTGATGAATCGGAAAGATGCCCTCAAGAAAATATCAGGTGCTTCTCTGCTACCTTTCCTTCCCAATCTTGCTTTTTCTTCGGAGAATTCTAAAAAAAACCTTGCGGGAAAAGTCAATCATTCAGTCTGTAAATGGTGCTATTCTGACATTCCGCTGGAGGAAATGTGCGAAAAGGTTCAGGACTTTGGCATTTCTTCGATTGAGTTGCTTGGTCCAAAAGAATGGCCGGTCGTCCAGAAATATGGGCTTACCTGTGCCATCGGAAATCCTGAAACTTTCTCATTGACTGAAGGGTTCAACGATCCTTCCAAACATCAGGAACTGCAGGAGGTTTACAAGGAAGTGATTCCACAAGCGGCAGAAGCAGGGCTATCTAAAGTGATCTGCTTCTCCGGAAATAGAAATGAACTTTCGGATGAAGAGGGACTTGAAAACTGTGCGATCGGCCTTGAACCCTTGACGAAGATTGCTCAACAGCACAACATTACCCTGTGTATGGAATTGCTCAATTCTAAAATTGATCATAAGGATTACCAGTGCGACCACACTTCCTGGGGAGCAGCCTTAGTCGAAAAGTTGGGGAGCGACCACTTCAAATTGCTTTATGACATTTATCATATGCAGATCATGGAAGGAGATGTCATTCGCACGATCAGGGAAAATCAGCAATACATAGCACATTATCATACCGGAGGAGTTCCAGGAAGAAATGAAATTGATGATACGCAGGAATTGAACTATAAAGCCATCATGGAAGCCATTGTTGCCACCGGATACAGTGGCTTTGTTGCTCAGGAATTTATTCCTAAATCCGACAAGCCCTTGAGCTCCTTACAAAAAGCGATAGAAATATGTGATGTGTGATGGATAGGGATTTATCGTAAAAAACACTATCTTACTATACATTCAGGGAATACGGGCATACACCAATGAAAATTGTTGACTATTTCAGTATTTCCAACTAAAACACCTATTCATGAGAACTACCGCGAAATTATTTTTTGGTATAGCCGTTTTTGTTTTTATCGCTTGCTCAGATCAGGTTGATGTAGAAATCACTGAATTGGGACAGGAAATCGGAAACATCCTTGACGATGTTACCAGCGAGACTTTTTACAGCAGCCTCTTCGTATCTACCTACGAACCTGATGTACAAGAATCTAAAGTAGAATTTAAAGGGGAAATCACTGAAATGAAACACCCGATTTTAGTGACTTATGGCTTCATGTGGTATGATGCCAGTGATCCCGACCTGCAAGTCACCACCATTGAACTGGGTACAACCACAGAAAAACTAGCTTTTTCTACTGAACTGACAAATCTCCCTAAAAAAGATAATCTGGTTGTTTGCACCTTCCTCAGACAAGAAGGAGACGGGGATGGCGGAGAAGAACACCAATTGATTGGCGACGAAGTTGCCTTTTCAAACTTGTAAATCTAAAATCGAATACAAAAAGGAAAGCCAGTGCGTAAGTGCTGGCTTTTTTCATTCAGGTAGATGTTTAACCAGTCAGTTCCTGAAACAGTCGTTTTGGGCCTGAAAAGCAGCCGTGAAGAATTTGGGGTTAGGCATAAAATCTGTGGAGTAATGATTTTGTCCCAATGATCTGCAGTTAATTAAGTCAATGAGTTATTAAGTTCCCCGCGCTCAAAAGGACCTTGATAATGCTCCGGTAAGTGAAATTCAAATCTGCCTATGGATTGCCTTCAATACCTGATCCAATCATAAATAGAACGTTTCTTTGATGGTTCCGGATTGATTCCAGAATTCGCGGGTCAGGTAATAGATCTCTGAAAATAAGAAAAGGTCACCTCATGACTGAAGTGACCTTTATTATTAACTTTTCTGATCCAATTATCAGGCTAGAGAATCAATGATATTATTCAATGTTGCGCTGGGCCTCATGGCTTTTGAAGCCAGTGCCTCGTCCGGATTGTAATAACCTCCAATGTCCATTGCACTGCCTTGTGCATCGTTCAGTTCCTTGACAATCACTGCTTCATTCGATGCCATTGCTTCAGCAACCGGGGTAAAAGTAGCTTTCAAATCCGCATCCGTTCCCTGAGCCGCCAATGCTTCTGCCCAGTACATCGCGAGGTAGAAATGACTTCCACGGTTATCCAGTTCATTCACTTTTCTGGAGGGAGACTTGTTCTCAGCGAGGAATTTCTCTGTTGCCGCATCCAGTGTTTCACCTAATAACCTGGCCTTATCGTTATTGGAACTATTGGCCAAATGCTCAAATGATACGGCTAGTGCCAGGAACTCACCCAAAGAATCCCAACGCAAGTGACCTTCCTGCTCGAACTGCTGTACGTGTTTAGGGGCTGATCCTCCTGCTCCGGTTTCAAACAATCCTCCACCTTTCATAAGCGGCACGATTGACAACATTTTAGCACTGGTTCCCAGTTCAAGAATTGGGAATAGGTCAGTCAGATAATCCCTCAGTACATTACCCGTTACAGAAATAGTATCCAATCCCTCTTTTATTCTTTCCAAAGAGAACTTTGTAGCCTCTACCGGAGATTTGATATGGATCTCCAGACCTTCCGTGTCGTGATTCGGAAGATAGGCTTCTACTTTTTTAATCAACTCGGCATCGTGGGCTCTGTTTTTATCCAACCAGAAAACAGCAGGTGAACCAGTAGCCCGAGCTCTACTCACCGCAAGTTTGACCCAATCCTGAACCGGAGCATCCTTTACCTGGCACATTCGGAAAATATCTCCGGTTCCAACCGGTTGCTCAATTAAAATATTACCAGAGGCATCCACAACTTTAACAACTCCAGCACTACTCATCTGGAAGGTCTTATCGTGTGAGCCGTATTCCTCTGCTTTTTTTGCCATCAATCCCACATTGGGAACACTTCCCATAGTGGTAGGATCAAATGCTCCATGTTTCTTACAGAAGTCTATGGTCTCCTGATAAACACCAGAATAAGAACGATCCGGAATGATCGCCTTCATGTCTTTCAATTTACCATCTGGTCCCCACATTTGACCAGAAGATCGAATGGCAGCAGGCATAGAGGCATCGATAATTATATCACTAGGCACATGCAGGTTAGTGATCCCTTTATCAGAATTTACCATGGCCATTGCCGGTCGGGTTTTGTACACCGCATCAATTGCTGCCTTCACCTCATTTTCCTGAGGGTGGCCTGAAATTTTCGTGTATACGTCCCCGATCCCATTGTTAGGACTTACTCCCAATTCGGCAAACAGGTCAGCATATTTCTCGAATACGTCTTTGTAATAAACCGCCACGGCAGCCCCAAAAATGATCGGGTCCGAAACCTTCATCATGGTAGCTTTCATATGGACAGACAGTAAAACATCTTTTGCTTTAGCATCCTCAATTTCAGCCTCCAAGAAAGATTTCAATTCCTCGAAATTCATAACCGACGCATCGATCACCTCATCCGCTTCCAGTGAAATTCCTTTTTTCAGGACTTGTGTTCCTGAAGCTCCTTCAAAGATTATATCAACTGAAGTTGGAGCAGGAATGGTATAAGATTTTTCACTTCCGTAAAAATCACCACCAGACATACTGGCCACATGAGATTTGGAGTCCGAGCTCCATGCTCCCATGGAATGTGGATTTTTCCTGGCGTAATTCTTTACAGCCCTCGGTGCTCTTCGGTCTGAATTTCCTTCTCTTAAAACAGGGTTTACTGCACTACCCTTTACTTTGTCGTAAGTGGCCTTAATCGCTTTCTCTTCATCAGTCTTGGGCTCCTCCGGATAATCAGGAAGCGCAAAACCCTGCGATTGTAATTCTTTTACTGCAGCATGTATCTGTGGAATGGACGCACTGATATTCGGCAGTTTAATGATATTAGTGGAAGGGTCTTGAGTAAGCTCACCCAGAATCGAAAGGTGATCAGGAATCTTTTGCTCCTCGGTTACTGCATCCGGAAAATTGGCAATGATCCTACCAGCCAAAGAAATGTCACTGATCTCAACAGTCACATTTGCAGGTTTGGCAAAAGCCTTGATGATGGGCAAAAATGAATAGGTGGCCAAGGCAGGAGCTTCGTCCGTCTTGGTGTAAATGATCTTTGCTGTCTGCGTCATGAAAGAAAAATGAAATGTATGATTCAACAAGAGCGGTTAGCCCATAACCGCGAAATAATGGAATTTTAATCAATAACTCTCTTCCTCGTTTGGAAAAGTCCGTTCTTTTATATCCTGAATGTAGTTTTCAACCGCCCCGGTGATTACCTGATTAAGGTCGGCATAGGCCCGAAGAAATCTCGGTTTGAAATCCTGGGTAATCCCCAGCATGTCATGAACAACCAGTACCTGTCCATCGGCATCCGGACCGGCACCGATTCCTATGACCGGAATATCTACCGATTCTGCTACCTTTTTGGTAAGTGCGGCAGGAATCTTTTCCAGTACCAATGAAAAACAACCTATTTCCTGAAGCAACTTTGCATCTTTAATCAACTTATTGGCTTCTGCTTCTTCCTTGGCACGCACGGAATACGTCCCGAATTTATAAATGGATTGAGGCGTTAACCCAAGATGGCCCATTACCGGAATTCCGGCTGTTAAGACCCGCTCAACGCTTTCTCTGATTTCCATACCTCCCTCCATTTTCACGGCATGTGCTCCGGACTCCTTCATGATGCGAATGGAAGAACGAAGTGCCTCTGAAGAATTCCCCTGATAACTTCCAAAAGGCACATCCACTACGACTAATGCCCGGTCCACGGCCTTCACGACGGAAGTAGCATGCCAGATCATGTGATCAAGCGTGATAGGAAGAGTGGTCTCATTACCTGCCATTACATTGGAGGCCGAATCACCCACCAAAATGATATCGATACCTGCTTTGTCAATGATTTTAGCCATAGAATAATCGTATGCCGTAAGCATAGCGATCTTCTCTCCTTTGGCTTTCATTTCCTGAAGCCTGTGGGTAGTGATTTTTTTAAACTGACCTTTTGCAGTACTCATGGCATCTACGGGTGACGATAAGGAGCGGAAAAATAACAAATAAGCAACTCATGTAAAATCTGGAAATTGAGGCAATAGTTCCTTAATCCTGAAACGATAAGGATTATATATTTTTGTTAATATCGACATACTGACGATCCAGTCTAAATAACCTAGTTCATGAAATACATTTTCCACCTTTGCTTTTTATTGAGTTTCACCTCTCTGATCGCTCAAAATGGTGTGACGCCAGCCCCGGATCGAACTGAAGGAGAAGGCCCTTTCGATCAAATGATCATACGGGGCGTAACCATCATCAATGGCAATGGCGCGCCTCCCATCGGTCCGGCCGACGTGGTTGTGGAAAAGAATAAAATCTCGGAAATAAGAATCGTCGGTTACCCCGGAGTAGATATCAGCGATGATCGTCGACCCGCCCTGAAATCAGGAGGAAAGGAAGTAGATGCAGAAGGCATGTACCTGCTTCCTGGATTTGTAGACATGCACGGGCACATTGGTGGGGCCAGTCAGGGCACACCAGCAGAATATGTATTCAAGCTTTGGCTGGCTCATGGAGTAACGACTATCAGAGAACCCGGATCCGGAAACGGGAGAGACTGGACACTGGATCATAAAAAGAGAAGCGCGGCAAACAAGATCACTGCACCCCGAATCGTGGCATACACTTTTTTTGGCCAGGGAAGTGAATGGATCAATTCACCGGAAGAGGCCAGAAAATGGGTACGTGAAAATAAAGATGCGGGAGCGGATGGCATTAAGTTTTTTGGTGCACGACCTGACATAATGCGTGCGGCACTGGATGAGAATAAAAAGCTTGGACTTGGAAGTGCCTGTCATCACGCGCAGCTTAATGTGGGCTGGTGGAATGTGATGCACTCTGCTGAAGCCGGACTGACTTCTATGGAACATTGGTACGGGCTACCGGAAGCCATGTTCACTGACCGGGTCATTCAGCATTATCCTGCTGATTATAATTATCAAAACGAACAGCGCAGGTTTGGAGAAGCCGGAAGACTTTGGAAGCAAGCAGCTCCCCCTTATTCTGAAAAGTGGAACGAAGTGATGAATCGATTGATCGAATTAGATTTCACACTGGATCCGACGCTGAATATTTATGAGGCCAGCAGAGATTTAATGAGAGCCATCAATGCCGATTGGCACAGGGACTACACCCTGCCTTCCCTTTGGAAATTCTACGAGCCTAGTAAGATATCTCACGGGAGCTACTGGCATGATTGGGGTACTGAAGAAGAAGTGGCATGGAAAGAGAACTACAAGCTTTGGATGACTTTCATCAATGAATACAAAAACCGTGGAGGCCGTGTAACCACCGGGTCTGATTCAGGATTTATTTATCAGCTTTATGGTTTTGCGTATATACGGGAGTTGGAATTACTGCGAGAGGCGGGATTCCATCCATTAGAAGTGATCCGTGCAGCTACTTTAATGGGAGCCGAAGCGTTGAAAATGGATGACCAAATTGGCACCATTGAAGTAGGCAAACTAGCAGACCTAGTACTGGTTGAAGAGAACCCACTCAAGAACCTTAAATCACTTTATGGTACGGGTGCCATCAAACTTACGGAACAGAATGAGGTAAAACGCGTAGGAGGAGTTAGGTATACCATCAAAGATGGAATCATTTTTGATGCAAAAGCATTATTGGAAGATGTAAGGGAGATGGTCAAAGCGGCCAAGGAGGAATCCGGCGAACTTGAATCGCCCGGTTATCCAAACTGGAAGCAATAGGCTTTAGCCCACATTAAATTTTAATCAAAACAATCCGTAATTGAGGTGAATCAACGTATACACCCACATATCGTTCTATGCTTTGTTTTGTTAGCACTGTTAAGCGGCTGCATCAAAACAGAGTCCAGTGATGGTCAGCCGCCAGCGGACCTGGAGCAACCAAGCGTTTCTCCTGAAAGAAGTCGTGTGATCTTGTCTTTTTCCGGTGAGCAATTGCCTCCAAAATCTTTCGAAGGACAAGAAAGGCAAAAACGGGAACGACAATTACAAACTGCCCGGGAGTTGTACGAAAGCCACCCAGATAGTCTTGAGGCCATTATCTGGTACGGGAGAAGATTGGGTTACCTGGGCATGTATTATGACGCCATTGATGTCTATAACGATGGGCTAAGCAAATTCCCTGATTCATATAAACTATTAAGGCATCGAGGTGAAGCGAATATCACTGTTCGGCAATTCGATAAAGCAAGACAAGATCTGGAACAGGCGGTGTTCTTTTCGCGCGAAGCACCTAATGAGCCTGAGCAGGATGGTCAACCCAATCGCTTAAACAAACCACTTAGAAACATCAAATTCAACATCTGGTATCATCTGGGACTTACCTATTATCTGCAGGGCAATTTTGATAAAGCAATTTCAGCCTATAAAAAATGCATGGAGGTGAGTGATAACAATGACTTGAAAGTGGCGACAACCACCTGGCTTTACCGAACTTATTTCCAGATAGGCAATATGGATGAAGCAGATCTTTTGCTAGAGTCCATTGATCCAGGTATGCGTCTAGTCGAAAGTCGGTCCTATCATCGCATCCTGATGTTATTCAAAAACGAATTAACTCCTGAACGTGTGAGGGAACTGGCTGCTCGTCGTGATCAAAGCCTGGACCCAACTATAGGTTATGGATTAGGAAACTGGTATGTCCTCAAAGGGGATGTTGCTGTAGCCACTGAAACATTCGATCAGGTGCTTTCCAGTGGTAACTGGGATTCTTTCGGTTACATCGCTAGTGAAGTCGAAAGGTCTAATCTGGAAGTAGCGCCCCTCTGATCTTTAGAGCGCTTCGATATCCCTTCTTAGGTTAATCAACCTTCCCGGGAAGTCGGTAATAATACCATCAACCCCCATATTGAGCATTTTGATCATATCATCACGTTCATTGACCGGATAAGTATATACTTCAAAACCCCGGGCATGCATACGGAATACCCTTCTTGGACTCAAAGTTTCATAGTGCGGATTCAAAGCATTAAGACGAGATTCTTTTTTTGATCTACCCAGATGTACACGTGTCTCAACGTAGAAGGCAATCAACGGTGCCGAATCTTCACCGATCAGCAGCTTTTTCGTCTGAATGCGATCGTCATAGGCATGAGCTTCTTCAATGTAGCGATCTTCATAGGACTGAAGGATGCACCAATCAAATCCATTTCGCTCTTCTTTTACGATATCGATCAGTTTTTCGGCAAAATCATGGTAGTGCGGATGGTCCATGTGCTTGATTTCAATAAGCACTTTACATTGCCCGTCTACCAGGTCCAGCACCTCTTTTAAGGTTGGTATTTTTTCACCTTCAAAATCGGGATGAAACCAGGAACCTGCATCGAGTTCTTTCAGCTCTGCCAGGGTCATATCTTCCACAAGCCCCCGACCATTTGTGGTGCGTTCCAGCGTAGAATCATGAAAAACCACAATCTCTTCATCCTTGGTATGACGAACATCCAATTCGATCATATCGACCCCCAAATCCAACGCTTTTTGAAAAGCAATGATCGTATTTTCCGGGGCAGTGCCCGAAGCTCCTTTGTGAGCAATGATCTCGAATTCTTTACCTTTCAATCCACTGATATCCGTACTGGCGAATATTTTTTGATAAATGACCGGTTCAAATAGCGCTAGCGCCACAAAAACCAGCATGAAAGGCGTAGAGTAAAGCAGAAACTTCTTAGTCATATTTCGGTAATTACCTCCTTAAATTTACTAAAAACCGGCAATCACTTACAAGCAATTATTTGAGACCAATGTGTAGCTCCTCTAATTGATCCCCCGCGATATCCGAAGGTGAATCGATCATGAGGTCACGGCCGGAATTATTTTTGGGGAAAGCAATGAAATCTCTTATGCTGTCCTGACCACCGAAAAGGGCGCATAATCGATCAAAACCAAATGCGATCCCTCCATGAGGAGGTGCACCGTACTGGAATGCACCCAACAAGAATCCAAATTGTTCCTGAGCCTCTTGATCGGAAAAACCCAGGGCTTTGAACATACGAGCCTGCACTTGACTATCATGGATCCGGATTGATCCACCTCCTACTTCTACTCCATTGATCACCAGATCATAGGCATTGGCATTGACGTTACCCGGGTCACTTTCCAGCTTATCCAGATCTTCAGGAATAGGAGAAGTAAATGGATGGTGCATGGCGTGATAGCGGCCTGTCTCTTCATCCCATTCCAATAATGGAAAATCCACGACCCAGGCCACCGCTACTTTATCCTTGTCTCTAAGTCCCAATCGGGAGCCCATTTCAAGGCGCAACTCATTCATCTGCTTGCGAGTGGCCTCTTTATCTCCGGCTAACACCAAAATCAAATCACCTGGATTTGCACCGCAAGCCGAAGCCCATGCTTTCAATTGCTCCTGGTCATAAAACTTATCAACGGAAGATTTGAAAGATCCATCTTCATTGCACTTAACATAAACTAAGCCTCTTGCTCCAATTTGAGGTTTCTTCACAAAGTCAGTTAATGCATCTATCTCTTTACGGGTATAAGAAGCACATCCGGGAGCCGCAATTGCAACTACCAATTCTGCCTGATCAAACACATTGAACCCTTTGTTTTGAACAAGCTCATTGAGCTCAGTAAATGCCATATCAAATCGGAGGTCTGGCTTATCAGAGCCGTATTTTTCCATGGCCTCGGCATAGGTGATATGAGGGAAATCAGGCAGGGTTATTCCTTTGATCTCTTTATAGAAGAACTTCACCATGCCCTCAAATAAGTTGAGCACATCATCACGCTCCACAAAGGACATTTCACAGTCTATTTGGGTAAACTCAGGCTGACGATCTGCCCGTAAATCTTCATCGCGGAAACACTTCACGATCTGATAGTAACGATCAAAACCAGATACCATCAACAACTGCTTAAATGTTTGTGGCGATTGCGGTAAAGCGTAAAACTGGCCTGGATTCATTCTGGAAGGCACCACGAAATCCCTCGCCCCTTCAGGCGTAGACTTGATGAGATAGGGAGTCTCCACTTCGGTAAAACTTTGACCATCCAGGTATTCCCGGGTCTTTTTCATCAATTGATGTCGTAGTTCCAGGTTCTTTCGAACTGGCGTTCTTCTCAAATCCAGGTAGCGATACTTCATACGAAGGTCCTCTCCACCGTCCGTATCATCTTTGATCAAAAATGGGGGAACTAACGAAGGATTGAGCACCTTCAACTTTTGTACTTTGATCTCAATGTCTCCCGTAGGAATCTTATCATTTTTAGATACACGCTCGATCACTTCTCCTTCCGCTTGCAGGACAAACTCCCGGCCTACTTCTCTTGCCTGCGCAATCACGGTCGAATCAGAAGTACTTTCATCAAACATCAATTGTGTGATCCCGTATTTATCACGAAGATCGATCCAAACCATACCTCCTTTATCACGAAGCAGCTGTACCCAACCACATAAACTGACCGTTTTTCCTTGATCTGAAATCCTTAGTTCACCGCAATTGTGTGTCCTTAACATAAGATATATACTGAATGCCTTAAAAATCAGGCGCAAAGTTATCCAACCTGCGTTCTTGTAAAATGCTGCAGCCCACTTTTATGATGCAGAATCCACAGGTTATCTGTAGCCACCCCAGTAAATACGCATTTCATTTAAGAAACCTGCTAAATTCGCGACTCAAGACCGGGAATTCATGATCCGAAAATCTATTCATTACTTCTGTCTCTTATTGTTATCCATCATCAGCTTTAGTACTTCGGGGCAAGGAGCACTCGATCGCGAAAAAGTCACGGATTACATTTCCATGAAAATCCCATCTGATTTCATTCCATTGGTGGAAAGCGAACGCAATAGCAAATTCCTTTCAGCCAAAGAACCCATTGCCCTCTATTCAAATACAGACCGAACGGTAGACCTTGGCATCAATGAAACCAACAGTCGCTGGAGTATTGATGACCTGGCTATTCTAAAAGATTTCTACAAAGCCAATATTCTCAGCCTTTATACGGAAGTGGCTTTTCTACAGGAGGAGATTATCACGATTGATGATCGTTCATTCATTGCCTTTGAATTCAATTCGAAAGTAGTTGACGAAAGGGGATTGGGTAAACCCATTGCGAAATACACATACATATTGTATACCATCCGAGAAAATCGGGTGTTGTTGTTCAATTTCTCCGCACCTTTTAGGTATCGACAAACCTGGCAACCTGTTGCTCAGGAAATGATGAACAGTATTCGAATTAAAAACTAATGCCTTTAGGAATACATAGCGATGACCATTTCATGAAGCAGGCCCTGCTCGAAGCAGAAAAAGCCAGTGAATCCGGAGAAATTCCTGTGGGTGTGGTGATCGTCGCTAATAACCGCATCATTGCGAAGGCACATAATCAGGTAGAGCAATTACAAGATGTGACTGCTCACGCTGAAATGGTCGCGCTAACATCCGCTCAGAATTATCTTGGGGCCAAATATTTGTCTGATTGCAGGATGTTTGTCACCCTGGAACCATGTGTCATGTGCGCCGGTGCACTTTACTGGTCTCAGATAGGGGAAATCGTCATTGGAGCGCGAGATGAAAAACGAGGATATTCCCGACATCAGGAATTATTGATCCATCCGAAAACCAATGTGCGATGGGATGTGTTGAAAGAAGAGTGTGAGTCATTGATCACCGGATTTTTCCAAAGAATGAGAAATAAGGATTAATTCTCAGGATGTATTTTAACTTCACATATCAATTCATATATCAGCAATTAATAACTTAAAACTATGGCATTTGAATTACCCTCTCTTCCATACGCAAATGACGCTTTAGAGCCTCACATAGATGCTAGAACCATGGAGATTCACCACGATAAGCACCATGCAGCTTACGTATCGAAACTCAACGCTGCCATCGCCGGCACGGACATGGAAGGCAAAGACCTGGATACTTTGATGAAAGAAAACACCGATAATGCAGGTGTAAGAAATAATGGTGGTGGCCACTGGAACCACACGCTGTTTTGGAGTGTCATGGGTCCCAATGGTGGTGGTGAGCCTACTGGCGCCCTTGCTGAAGCCATAAACGCAGCATTCGGATCATTCGACGGGTTCAAAGAGCAATTCAGCAACGCCGCAGCAACAAGATTTGGTTCTGGCTGGGCATGGCTTTGTGTAGTAGACGGCAAACTTGAAGTTTGTTCGTCAGCTAATCAGGACAATCCACTGATGCCAGGCATCGGTTGTGGTGGAACTCCTATCTTAGGATTGGACGTTTGGGAGCACGCTTACTACCTGAACTATCAGAACAGAAGACCGGACTATATCGGTGCGTTCTTCAACGTAATCAATTGGGAAGAAGTAACCAAAAGATACGAAGCCGCACTTTAAGCTTCTTTGATCAAAAGTTTTAAGAACCCGTCCTGATAGCTATCGGGATGGGTTTTTTAGTTTTGTCGGGTCATGGCCAATGAAAACCTTCAACGGAATAAACGACTGATCAAATCACTCAAAAAGAAAAAGCCTAAGGATCTGGATGATCAATTTAGTGACTTTCACGAAGAGGTTTTTGAATACACTGATTGTCTGAATTGTGCCAACTGTTGCAAGACCACCAGTCCTATCTTCCTTCCAACAGATATTTCAAGGATCTCTAAACGATTGGGCATTCGCCCTGCGGAGTTTCACGAAAAGTATTTGAAAACAGATGAAGATGGTGATTTCGTTTTGACAAAGGCTCCGTGTCCTTTTCTCCTGGAGGATAACACTTGTGAAGTATATGACGTGCGACCCAAAGCTTGTAGGGAGTATCCACATACCAATCGCAAACGCATGCATCAGATACTGAATCTCACATTGAAAAATGCCAGCATTTGCCCGGCTGTGGATGAAATTTTGGGGAAACTCGAAAAAGTTCATCTATGACCGTTGAAGGAGTTATTGAAGCCCTTCGAGAGCTTGGATCAGAACATCATCGAAATCAACTTTCCCATTATGGGATAGATGCTCCGGAAGCAATTGGCGTGAAAAGCCCGGACATTCAAAAACTGGCGAAAAACATTGGTAAGGACCAGGACCTGGCAATCGAAATTTTTGATCAACCAATTCACGAGGCCAAACTGATCGCCGCTTTTCTTGCAGACCCCAAACAATTAAATGCAGAAGTCATGGATCATTGGGTCAGACAGTTATACTCCTGGGATTTGTGTGATAATCTGTGCATGCACCTGATAAGAAGAAGTCCGTTTGCTGAAAAAATGGCTTTTAAATGGGTGGTTGACGACCGTGAATTCGTAAGAAGATCAGGCCTGGTGGTCATGACTTCTTTGACCATGCATAACAAAAAAGCCAGCAACGAGTCCCTAATACTATTCACAGAAGCTGCTCTTCCCTTTGTTACCGATGAACGCAACTTTGTCAGGAAAGCCATAAGTTGGCTACTGCGAACCCAAGGTAAACGCAATCTTGCTTTGAGAGAAGTTATTCTTAAAAAATGCGATGAAATCACTGCACTTCACCCGTCGAATAAAACCGTAAAGTGGATTGTGAGTGACGTAAGAAGGGAGTTGATGAAGAAGCAAGTAATAGAGCGGTTGGAGAAGAGGAAGTAGTAATATCGTAATTATTTCAATTTTTGTTCGAAATTATTCTAGTCTGTTTTATGTTCCCTCCTTATGATCACTTGTTTTGTAAAATACGTTCTTGACCCAACCAAGATTGACCAATTTGAAACTTATGGAAAAATGTGGATTCCGTTGGTGAACAAGTTCGGTGGCCAGCATCTAGGCTACTTTTCACCCCATGAAGGCGCCAATAACATTGGCTATGCCCTGTTTAATTTTCCTTCTTTGGCCAGTTATGAGCAGTATAGGATTGATAGTATGCTTGACCCTGATTGCATTGCTGCCTACCAGTACGCAGAAGAAACAAAATGTATCATTAGCTACGAGCGCAGCTTCCTTAAGCCATTGGATTCAAATCCGTTTGGGTAAATCAGAACGGTCAGCTACGACAGTGTACAATAAAAAAAGCCCGTCCCCCCGATGATTTTCAGGAATGGGACAGGCTTCAATTTCTTATGAAAAATGGTTTAGCCTTTCTTTAAGAAAGCATAACCGATTGTCAACTGGAATGTTGTGTTTTTGATCGATTCAGATATAGCAGAAGCATCATTGTTATCAGACACTCCGATGATGTATCGTGCAGTGATATCCAGACCAAAAGGTGCATCGAATCCTGCGCCAACAGCGATACTCAAATCAGAATCTTTCAACGTGTCTCCTGCATTTTGAGAGTCGATTCTTCCAACTGTACCTGCAAGCAAACCAAATTGCGGTCCCGCCTGAACATTGACCGGAACTAAAGGCACTGGATAGAATTTCAACATGACCGGAATGTTGATGTATGTCAGGTCAAGGTTGTCATTGTTGACTGTGGTAAATCTGGTAAAAGAGTACAACGCCTCAGGCTGCACAGCAAAGGCCGTGAATTTAAAACTGGCAAATGCACCGATGACATATCCTGACGCTTTATCATTGGCATTACCCACATTCAAATCATCTAAACCAAAGGCACTGGCCGATGGGAAGTTCAGGCCTCCTTTGAGTCCTGCTCTCAATTCTTGTGCTTGCAATCCGCATACTACAACGAACGACAAGGCAAGTAAAAGTGTAATCTTTTTCATATTCCTGTGTTTTTGACCGGATCAAAATAGCTGGTGAAATAATTCATGTAATGGAATCCACCGTCCGGATGCATCAAAAATAGACAATATCAACCGATAAGAAGAAAAGCTACTAGATTTAGGCTCATGCACGCAATCAATAACCAAAAAATCAAATACGTTGCTTTTGATGCGGATGATACACTTTGGGCGCACGAATCCATGTTCCAAACCGCACATGAAACTTATAAATCCAATCTGGCTCATTATGTTTCAGAAGAAGAGTTAGGTAAAAAGTTGTACGAATTTGAAATGAAGAATCTCAATCATTTTGGTTACGGTGTAAAAGGATTTGTCCTCTCCATGATTGAAACGGCCATTGAAATAACGCAAGGAGAAGTTTCTGCCACAGAAATTCAACAGATCATCAATCTGGGGAAATGGATGCTCGATCATCCCATTGATGTACTGCCGCATGTAGAAACTACCCTAAAGGCATTGAAAGACAAATACACCCTCCTGATCATCACAAAGGGAGACTTGTTTGATCAGGAAACCAAAATTGCAAGGTCAGGGCTCGCTGAACATTTCGAATGGATTGAGATCGTCAGTGAAAAGAATGAAACCTCCTATCAAAAAATATTAACATCCCACTCTATGTTGCCCGAAGAAATTGTCATGATCGGCAATTCCCTGAAATCTGACATCTTGCCCATGTGCAGGTTGGGGTGTGAAGCCATTCATATTCCCTTTCATGTAACCTGGGCCCATGAAGAAGTCTCTCAGGAAAACCTGAATGGTATCAGGTATCACCACTTATCTGACATTTCGCTAGTCCCCGACTTTATTCGACAACTGGGATAAGATAGACTGTCTTTTAGTTACCAATCCGGGTATCTTTGAAATTGAGCTAATACCACATACATGATCAACATCAAGTCTCACCATTTTCTATACTGTGTTTTATTTCTAGCCACGATACTTATTAGTAGTTGTGGAGAAAAGCCTACCCAGGCTACCGAACCTATTCCCGAGGCACCAGATCCTAATGATTTTGCTCTATTGGAAATGACCATTCCCCAAATGCAGCAGAAAATGGATAGTGGGCTGCTCTCTTCCGAAGAAATTGTTCAAATGTATCTGGATCGCATCAAAGCCATTGATGAAGAAGGCCCCCAATTAAACTCGGTGATCGAAGTAAATCCCGATGCCCTTGATATAGCCAGGAAACTCGATGAAGAAAGAGCACAGGGAAATATCCGCGGACCTATGCACGGTATACCCGTCATGATCAAAGACAACATCAATACAGCTGACAAAATGATGACCACAGCTGGAGCAGCGGCATTACATGGCAATTATGCTTCCGAAGATGCTTTTCTGGTAAAGCAACTTCGAACAAGTGGAGCGGTACTCATAGGCAAAACCAACCTGAGCGAATGGGCAAACTTCAGATCTACACGCTCCTCTTCTGGCTGGAGTAGTCGGGGTGGACAAACACGTAACCCATTTGTATTGGACAGAAATCCTTGTGGTTCCAGTTCTGGGTCGGGAGCTGCCGTATCGGCTAACCTGTGTGCTGTCACCGTAGGAACGGAAACCAACGGATCAATTGTTTGCCCAAGTACCGCAAATGGCGTGGTGGGCATTAAGCCGACCGTGGGATTAGTAAGCCGCAGTGGAGTCATCCCCATTTCCTTTTCTCAGGATATAGCCGGACCAATGGGCCGAACCGTCACCGATGCAGCTATCTTCTTAGGGGCACTGGTTGGTGTTGATGAAAACGACAGTAAATCCGTAGAAAGTGAAGGTAATTTCAAAACCGACTACACTCAGTTTCTGGATCCGAATGGATTGAAAGGTAAAAAAATCGGTGTTTGGAGAAGTCGGTTCGGTTTCCATGAGCAAGTAGATGCTGAACTGGAAAAAGGATTGGCGGCTATGGAAGCACAGGGAGCCGAACTCATCGATCTGGATGAAATTATAGACGATATGAATGATCTATGGGGGCCTTCGGGGCTTATCCTCGAATATGAATTCAAAGATGGCGTGAACAAATATCTTGAAAACGCTAGCCCTACTACGGGAGTAAAAACGCTTGCAGACGTAATTGCTTATAACAAGGCTAACGAAGCGCAGGCCATGCCTTTTTTCAAAATGGAAATTCTGGAATCCTCCGAGGCCAGAGGAGATCTGACTGAAAAGGAATACCTGAACGCTTTGAAATTAGTCCAGGGTCGAGCCAGAAAAGGAATCAATAACACCATGAACAAACATGGCCTGGACGCCATAGTAGCTCCTACAGGTGGCCCGGCATGGTGCATCGACGTTATCAATGGAGATAATTTCGGCGGAGGCAGTTCCTCCCCTGCCGCATGGGCAGGTTATCCTAACATTTCCGTTCCGGCCGGATACGTTCATGGCCTTCCTGTTGGTCTTTCATTTTTTGGTAAAGCCTGGTCTGAAGGGGAGCTGATCCGTATTGCCTACGCTTTTGAGCAAGCCACCAAGGTTCGAAAAGCTCCTGAATTCGTCGATTCTGTGCAATTTTAACCTATGTCTCTTATTCAAAAATCAGCTTTACTAATACTCCTTTTCCCCATCATGGCAAATCAGTTATTTGCACAGCAACGTCCTCGTGACTTAGGCGTTGAGATCGGCATTCTGACTCCTGGTGCGTACAATGCGATCACCGATGTTGCCGGGGTAACTGTCGGACATACCACCCTCAACGTGGGTGATGATATAAGAACGGGTGCCACTGCGATAGTTCCACATCAGGGAAATGTCTTTCAACAGAAAGTTCCTGCAGCGATTTACATTGGCAATGGTTTTGGAAAACTAGCCGGATACTCTCAAGTTGAAGAGTTAGGCAATATTGAAACGCCCATTGTATTGACCAATACCTTAAACGTGGCCAACGCAATGAATGCGGTAATTTCCTATGTACTGAAAAACAATGAAAATGTTAGATCTGTCAATGCCATAGTTGGTGAAACGAACGATGGCTATCTGAATGATATTCGAGGAAGACACGTCAAAGAAGAACACGTTCTTAACGCCATTAACTCTGCTAAGAGCGGAAAAGTCGCCGAAGGAAATGTAGGTGCAGGAACAGGGACTGTATGCTTTGGCTACAAAGGTGGTATTGGAACGTCCTCCCGTAAACTTCCCGAAAATTTTGGCGGATACACCGTAGGTGTATTGGTTCAAACCAACTTCGGAGGGACACTCGAAGTGAATGGTGTGTCTATGGTTAAGAACCTCAAAGGCTACCCCTGGGGCGGACCAGGATTGGAAAGCGCCGATGGCTCCTGCATGATTGTCGTGGCTACGGATGCCCCGTTACTACCTCACAATTTGAAGCGCTTGGCTAAGCGCGCTATGCTAGGGCTGGCCAAAACCGGTGGAATTGCCTCAAATGGTTCTGGTGATTATGTGATCGCTTTTTCTACGGCCAACGAGAATTATGTAGCTTATGAAACTGAAGAAACCACTGAGACCTGGAACGTACTAAGAAATGATGATATCTCTTATCTTTTCCTGGCCACCATAGAGGCTACGGAAGAAGCCATCATCAATTCCTTATTTGCCGCCGAAACCACAATTGGAAGAGCCAATCACAAAATTGAGGCGCTCCCCGTGGGGGATGTGCTTGAGTTACTTCGCACCGCTGGAAAATTAAAATAATTGATAAATTAAGCCTTCTTTTGTGTCCTGATGTCACAAAATTGAGGGTTAGTGAGTACCCGGCATTAGAAAACCGCCACTATTTTTTGGTAGTGAAAAGGAAAAATGGCGGTGTGAAGCGGGTGAAAAAAATTGACCAAACCGGCAATAGTTATTAAATTCGCGTGCAAATAATTTTTGCTTTTCCCCTCCCAAAAAGCATTTCAATCCCTCACAAATCCTTCATTTCAAATAACTTTATTATATCAAATGATATATTTTTTTTGTGATTTATATCAAATGATATATCTTAGAGGCAGAAATAGTGAGTATCTATTTTCCATAGCTGGTTCTTAATGAGATTAAAGGGGTTGACATATAGTCAGCCCTTTTATTTTTACATCAACTTCGATTTTCTCATGTTAGGCACCCTGCACGGTTAATTGTTCGCGTTGTGCGGCAATTTTATCACTTTCTACATATTCATCGTAATCCATCAGCTTATCCATCTGCCCATTTGGGAATATTTCAATGATCCGATTAGCAATGGTTTGTGTGAATTCGTGATCGTGCGAGGTAAACAATACAGTCCCGGGAAAATCCTTCAGCGCATTATTGAAAGCCGTGATGGATTCAAGGTCCAGGTGATTGGTAGGCTCATCTAAAATCAACAAGTTACCTTCTCCCAACATCATTCGACTGATCATACAACGTACTTTCTCTCCTCCGGACAAGACATTTGCTTTTTTGAAGGTCTCTTCTCCTGAGAAAAGCATTTTTCCAAGGAATCCCCGGATGTACACATCATCAGCTTCACCTTCGGCAAATTGTCGCAACCAGTCTATCAGGTTGAGATCCACATCAAAGAATTCTTCATTCTCGTTGGGCAGGTAAGTCGTAGTTATGGTCTGACCATATTTAAACTCTCCACTGTCTGCCTGTTCTTCTCCCATTAGAATTTGGAACAAGGCCGTTGTAGCGAGGCTGCTGTCGCTCAGGAAGGCAATTTTGTCCCCTTTATTAACTCTGAATTCAAGGTTATTGAAAAGAGGAACTCCATCCACCGTTTTGCTTAACCCCTCTACATGCAGGATCTGATCACCTGCCTGCCGGTTTTGCGAAAATATAATCGCAGGATATCTTCGGGAGGAAGGCTGAATATCATCCACATTTATTTTGTCCAGCAACTTTCTTCGACTGGTCGCTTGTTTGGACTTAGAAGCATTGGCGGCAAATCGGGCGATGAACTCTTGTAGTTCCTTTTTCTTCTCCTCAGCCTTTTTATTGGCTGCACTTCGCTGTTGTAAGGCCAACTGACTGGACTGGTACCAGAAACTGTAATTTCCAGTAAACATTTTGATCTGTGAAAAATCAATATCTACAATATGCGTACATACCGTATCGAGGAAGTGCCTGTCGTGAGAAACAACGATTACCGTGTTTTTGAAGTCGAGTAGAAAATCCTCCAACCAGGAAATGGTCTTCAGGTCCAGGTCGTTGGTAGGCTCATCCAGGATCAGGATATCCGGATTTCCAAAAAGGGCTTGTGCTAATAACACACGCACTTTCTGGGTACCATCCAGCTCCTGCAATTGTCGATGATGATCAGCTTCCACGATCCCCAGACCGCTCAATAACGCTGCAGCTTCCGGTTCTGCATTCCAGCCATCCATTTCAGCGAACTTCTCTTCCAGCTCAGAAGCTTTGATTCCATCTGCCTCGGAAAAGTCAGGTTTCATATAAATGGCATCTTTCTCCTGCATGATGGACCATAATTCATCATGTCCACGCAATACGGTATTGATCACTGTCTCTTCATCAAATTCAAAATGATTCTGACGAAGGACTGCCATTCGCTCACCGGGATCCAGGGTTACGGAGCCACGATTAGGAGCAATATCTCCGGCCAGGATTTTGAGAAAGGTAGATTTCCCCGCTCCATTTGCGCCAATTATACCATAGCAATTGCCCTCCGTAAATTTGATATTTACCTCATCGAATAGGATGCGTTTCCCAAACTGAAGGGACACATTGTTTGCACTGATCATTTCTGCCTTATTTTGAGGGCGCAAAGGTAGACTAATGCAACCCACACCAGCAATATCTGTTGTACTTCCTTATTTCAATGCTGAAAAAACTTTGGCTTCGGCCATTGAAAGCGTTCTAAAGCAAACGTTCGAGGGCTTTGAATTGATTCTGATCAACAACAATAGTACTGATGGATCAGCAAAAATTGCCGAACACTTTGCCCGCAAAGACCTTCGGGTACGGTTGATCGAAGAAAAACAACAAGGTGTTACCTATGCCTCCAATCTCGGTTTTGAATTAGCCATTGCGTCTCTTATCGCGAGAATGGACGCAGATGATGAAATGCTTCCGGAACGCCTGGAAAAGCAGGTCGATTTTCTGAATTCCAAGCCCATTTTTGGTTTGGTTGGCGGACAAGTAATATACGAGGGTGAGGCTTCCAATCAGGGCTTTCAACATTATGTTGACTGGAGCAACAGCCTGACCAAAGCAGAAGATATCTTCACGAATCGCTTTGTTGAACTCCCTATCGTAAATCCAACCATCATGTTTCGCAAGGAACTGCTCGAAAAACATGGCGGCTATACCGAAGGAGATTTTCCAGAAGACTATGAGTTGATCCTAAGATGGATGATTGGTGGGGTAATTATGGGGAAAATTGACGCGCCAGTTCTTAAGTGGCATGACCACCCGAAAAGGCTAACACGAACTGACCCTCGTTATTCGGAAGCAGCATTCTACCGCATGAAGACCAGGTACCTCGCTAAATATTTATCAGCAACTCATAAAAGTAGCATTTGGATTTGGGGAGCCGGAAAATTAAGTCGAAGAAGAAGTAGCATTTTAGAGGAACATGGGATTCAAATACATGGATACATCGACGTGAAACCCAGGCATTTGTCGGTTCCTTGCATCGATTATTTAAAAATCCCGGATCGAGGTAAAATTTTCATCCTATCCTATGTTTCCAACCGCGGGAAAAGAGAGGAGATTAAAGAGTATTTATTGATGCGAGGATATATAGAAGGGAGAGATTTTCTATTGGTCGCGTAGTTCAACTGTTTGCATCTGACCTAAAAATCCCCCGCCTTTCAGGCACCCCCTTAGAAGGGGGACTTTTAACTTTGCAAGTATGTCCCAGAAAAATACTACCCCGACCCTGCAATTGGGAAAAATCAACTCACTGGAAGTGCTACGCGACACCTCTGTCGGCTTATTCCTGGGAGATACATCCGGCAATGAAGTGTTGTTACCGAACAAATACGTGCCTGCCAATGCCAAAAAAGGCAAGATGTTGGACGTTTTTGTTTATACTGATTCAGAAGATCGACCTATTGCTACAACACTCAGGCCACTCATTCAACTAGGGGAGTTTGCCTGCCTTAGGGTCAAAGATGTCTCCAACGTTGGTGCTTTTTTGGACTGGGGATTGGAAAAGGATTTGTTGGTCCCCTTTCGGGAGCAGAAGGACAAAATGAAAGTCGGAAAATCTTATATTGTGTATTTGCGACTTGATGAAGTCACTCAGCGCCTGGTAGCCACGGCGAAGCTTCACAAAATATTTGATAAAGAAACCAAGACCCTTGAAGTCGGGCAGGAAGTTGAACTGATCATCGGCGAAGGCACCGACATAGGCATAGAAGTCGTGATCAATCACCGTTTCCGTGGCATGCTTTTTCGCAATGAGATCTTTCAGGATGTCATGTTTGGTGATCCGATCAAAGGTTACATCAAACAAATTCGGGAAGATGGCAAAATCGATGTAAGCCTTCGGAAAACGGGCATGGACAACCTTGAAGATGGTGCCCAGAAGATTTTGGCTGAACTCAAAGCCAATGGAGGTTTTCTTCCTCTTCATGATAAAAGTGACCCGGAAGACATCCAATTTCAATTGGAAATGAGCAAGAAAAATTTCAAACGGTCATTGGGAACGCTGTATAAGAAGAAACTCGTGATATTGGAAGAGGATGGCGTGCGGTTGATCAATTGAACCATACATCTGTCCATGCTATCGTAACGCTTCCAGCAACCGCTGCTTAAACATTCGCCCCACAGGAATCTTATGTTGAGCTAAGGTCAATTGATTTTTTTCGAAATGCTCAATGTTATCGAGGGCAACGACAAATGATTTATGTACCTGACAAAACCTATCCGGAAGTTGTGCCAACAATTCCCTGATACTCAGCCTGCTCTTCAAAGTATCGCCACTTTTCAAATGGATAAACAGATCATTCCCTAGTTTCTCAGCAAGCAAGAAATCATCCCGATTGATCTGCAAGATCTTCCCATGCGTCTTCAGAATGATTTTAGCATCCATGTCAGATTGGGCAAGATTCATTGGATTTGACAACTGGTCAAATTGTTTCCTGGCTTTCAGGCAGGCTTTTAAGAATCGATCAAATTCAATGGGCTTCAAAAGGTAGTCTGTCGCCTCAAGTTCAAATCCCATCACGGCATACTCATGATAAGCAGTAGTGAATATGACCTGGATCTTCGAATTGATCAACTTAGCCAATGAAATCCCCGACAAGTCCGGCATATTTATATCAAGAAAAACCAAATCAACCTGCGCTCTTTCCAGATATGAAATCGCATCTAATGGGCTTTTGAAAGTCTTTACCAACTCCAAAAACTGAACCTTTGAGGCATATCGTTCGATTACCTCCAGTGCCCTGAATTCATCGTCAACAGCCACTGCAACCATCTTATTTCCCATTGATCTGAATCTTAAGATTTGCTCCGAATACCTCTTCCTTTTTATTCAAAATAAGCTCATGAAGATCAGGGTAGAGCAACTGAAGTCTTCTTTTCAAATTCTCAAGTCCAATTCCACCAGTGGAAGGCAGCCCCTTGTTCAGGGTCTTACCAATGGAATTGGTAACCACCAAGCGTAACACATTTTCATCGGACACAACCTTTATGGCAATAAAAGGAGAAATACCCGAAACGTGTTTAAAAGCATTTTCGACCAATGGCATCAATATCAAGGGAACGACTTTTATCTCACTGTTCAAAATTTCCTTTTTAAAGTCAAAATGCAATGCATCCTCTTCATACTTCAATAAACTCATTTGCACGTAGCTTTCCAGGAATTCAATCTCTCTGGACAAAGCGACTTGCTCCTCATTATTCTCATACAGTGAATAACGCAATGTCCGGGATAGATTGGCAATGTGTTTCGCCACTTCTTCATCTCCATTTTTCTGGGCGACTGAGAAAATGTTGTTGATCGCATTGAAAAGGAAATGTGGATTGAGTTGCGCTCTTAAAAGGCTTAGCTCACTGGAAAGTTTTTCCATTTCTATTACACGCTTTTCCTGCACCATACTCAAGTGATGTCTAACGAAGATGTACAGGAAAGAAAACACCAGAAAGATGGCATGATTGATGGCACTTTCTCTTAGGAATTTTGAAGTAAGTGGCATGAACGAATCGAAAAAGAAGTAGTATTCGAGGGTAAGTATCAAGGCCATTATCCCTGCTATCACTAATAAGTAAAGTGAATATTGCTTTCTCCGGAACAGAAGTGGGCGTAAGAGAACAATATTGAGATAGAAAATCAGGGCACTCATGGTGTAAATCACCCATTGAACACCTTCTTGATTGATGGTTTTGCTTTCGCCGCCGGATGTTTCTACTATGAGATTGTGGTTACTCAGGGGGTAAATGAAAAGCATGATGATACCTGCCCAAAAGATAAGGTGGGCGAGGTATTCGATCCGTTTATAAGCTTTTTTTGACATACCCTCAAAAAATTAATCAATTCCATGTCAAGTGCTGCAGATCTGTTACCAACTACTGAAAATCGCTTGTAAACGACTTCCTTTTCCCTCTCACTGGCGTTTCCACTTCATTTCATGACGTTTTCGATAAGAATGAAGTTGATGACCACCACCTCTGCAAAACATCAGGATTCTCTCTGAATATTCGGGGAAAAAGATGAAGAAATTATCCATTACTTTTTTGGTATTTGTCCTGGTCAACAGTGGGCTTTACGGGCAGTCAGAGATCCATCCAAAGGTAAAAGTTGAGCACCTGAAACCCATCGAGATCAGTATTGAGAAAAAGAATGAATACACAGGTCAATACCAGATAGAAGGAGAATCAGACTTATTCATTGAGATAACCCTCATCCAAGAGGAACAGGATGAACAGAAAATATCAATCATTCTCCCCTCAAGGGATGAATCCAATGACGGATATACAACCACCACCCAATACACACTCATCCCTCAATACGAAGACAAGTTTTATCTGAAACACGATGCTTTCATTAAAGTGCATTTTACGCGAAGTAAAAAGACGGGAAACATCATCAGTCTTCTGTTCAACGCGAACAGAATTGAAGAAGTTGAATCAATCCGGGCGAAAAGGATCCAATGATGCGACCATTCATTATTTCTATCCTGATCATTGTTTCAGCCCCTACAAGAAGTCAGGACGACCCACGCCTGGTTTACGCTCGGCAAATCGACTCTCTAGATCTGGCCTCCTATGTTCATGATTTGTCATCGGATGACATGCAGGGAAGGAAAACAGGAAGTGTAGGGTTGGAAAAAGCGGCAACTTATATAGAAAAACAGTTTAAATCCATCGGGTTAATGTCCATACTGAACGAGGGTACTTCTTACCGACAGGAATTTAAATTGATCAGATCCACTCCTGATATTAACCAGGTGGAAATCAATGACTACAAATTAAAAAATGGCGTTGATTACTTCTTTGAAGGGGAAATGCATATGGAAAAACCACAGGAAAGTCGGCTAATTTTCCTTTCTGGAAGTCAGCTCAATAACCTGGATCATTTAGACATTAAAGATAAAGTGGTGGCTTTTCCTCGATTGGAAGACCCTTTCGAAAACTTTGAATGCTTTCATGGACTTGCGAGGCTTAAACCCAGGCTGATCATTCAAATGATCCAGGAGCAAAGTCTGGAAAAATTTCTGGAAGCCTACCCCAGCTCCGGTGAACGAGGTACATATTTGGCATCTGATCCAAATACACAACACGGAATTGGAAACCTCTACATGGACATAAGGGTCGTGCAGATGGTAACAGGCTACTCGCAAGAGCAAATAATCCGTGATCCACAGGAAACCAACATCCGTTATCATATCCAAAGGAAGCTACGCCCCGTCACGACCTCTAATCTCGTAGGGGTTTTAAAAGGTGAAGATTCTTCGAATTTCAACTTGATCATTTCTGCACATTACGATCACATCGGCATCAAAAACAGGTTGGTCTATTCCGGCGCAGACGACAATGCTTCCGGAATGGCCGCTCTGCTGGAAATCGCAGAGGCTTTTAAGCAGGCCAACGACAATGGTGTCCAATTTGACGGGAACATTTTCTTCGTCGCCTTTTCTGCTGAAGAGGACGGTTTATGGGGTTCGCGCTTCTTCGTTGAAAATCCGCCTGTTCCTTTGGGACACATATCTGCAAATTTCAACCTGGATATGGTCGGAAGGATATCTCCCGAATACGACGATTACGGAAATTACCTTTACTTATTAGGCGCTGACGGTCAATCCAAAGCACTACACGAAACCATTTCGAAAGTCAATGACCAGTTCGCCAACATTACCCTTGATTATTCCTTTGACAACAAAGATCATCCCTTGCAAGTACTTCAGCGTGGGGACCACTGGAATTTTGCAAAAGCTGGCATTCCCATCATCTTCTTCTTCGGAGGCATTCATGATGATTATCATCTTCCAACAGATACGGCCGATAAAATCGACTATTCAGCCCTGAAAACACGAACGGAGTTGATCTATCACACTGCGTGGGAACTTATAAAGCATTAAAGTTAGACATTAGAATTAGCAAAAGTGGGCTTCAGAATTGATTTCAGGTCAAGATCCGGAAGCCCATAATATGATTCAGTTGAGTGAAGCAACCGATCAATTACTGATCACATCCAAGGCCATCGTCATCCCTATCAGACCACTCATTTGGTGATTTCCCTGAACCTTTAATAATCGTGTCGTTCCCTCTCCATTTCGCTGTTTCATCGATCGATAGAATTCATCCAATAAATTGAAAGGAACATCTTCATCCGTATTGCTATGTATTAAGGTTAATGGAATATCAGTCCGAAAAATACCAATACTTTGTTCATTCAAATGATTCGCGATCTCATTGAATAGCTCGCTTTCCATTCGGAATGCTGGCTTTAGAAACACTCCCATTTCATTGGGCGTTTGCTCATTCAACTGTTGAAGTGTAATTTCTTCATTGATAAATTGATTGACTACCTGATCATAGGGTGAAACAAAAAAAGTTGACCACTTTTTTTTCCAATGATGATGATTATGGACAGCCAGCAGGTATGGAACATAGCCGGAATGCTCGAATGTCGTTTGTTGCGTCACAAAAAGAAGATTCCCCGCAATATCCGTTGGCCCTCCGATGGAAATCACATTCCTGATCGAAAGGTTTTGGAAGTTTCCTTCCGCGTGATTTTCAGCAAATGACAGAACAAGATGACCCCCTTGTGAAAAACCAATCAGGTCTAATTCCCTTCGATGGCTCAATCCTTTTTCTTCCAGAAATTTCAATCCACTTTGAATGAAGTCTTCCAAATGATGCAGAGAATTTTCCTTGTCGAAGTAAGCCGGTACCTGGCCCGCACTAACACCATAGCCCAAATAATCCGGCAAAAACGTGATGTGCCCGTTTAGCGCAGGAAGCGCTTCGATATGTAGTGGAGAGTTCCAGTTTGAACTCACATTTTGATCAAATTGAGTGCCATGACAAAAGACTGCTATTCCCGGATTAGTTTGATTTAAAGGGATAAGTATGCTCCCGCTTAACACTACACTTCTGCCCTCCATCTGACTTTCATAAGATATTTTGTAAGCCTTAATCCCGTGTTTAACGTATCTGGCAAATGGCTTGTAGGCTTCGCTGGATTGAATGACCGGTGCTATCTGATCATAAGTGAATTCGTATAGCTCAACAACAGATGACTGGCTCTCCTGGGCAGTTGAACATCGTGAAAGAAAAATAAGGAAGATGAATATCAATGATTTTGACATATGCTTTGATTTTGAGTTTTGAGGCAATCAAAAGCAATCGCAATCAGGGAATCAACTCGATTAATTTTATGAGACGCCTTTCTTCAAATATTCTGAAGGTGAAACGCCTGTGTGTTTTTTGAATGCTCTTTGGAAGGTAGCTTTTGAACCAAACCCACATTCGAGACCTAAGGAAGATATGGTTTTGGTTTCCAATTCTGTTGTGTTCATTCTCTTCACAAACTCTTCAATTCGGTAGCGGTTGATCAAATCATTGAATTGTATTCCCAGGTTATTGCTCAGGACAAAGGATAACTCATGATTGCTGATTCCCAGTTTTACCGCCAGGTCATCCCGTTTCATTTCAGGATTCAAATACAACTTTTCCTTTTCAAGCACTTCAGTTAGCGCCTTTTCCAGTCCCTCGTTCTTTTGGTAAGCATAGGAGGAGTTGCCAAACACTTTTGGCGTTTTCAGGAAACTAAAAGTGAGATAATACACAAAAATCCCAGCCATGCCGTACGCCGATTTCCACAAAATGCCTCCTCCAACATCAACGTACAAGTCGAAAAATCGAGCACTCAATGCAATCAACCAGCCGAGCAAAAAGATAAGCGCGATCAATAGTAGTTTACTTTTTACCTGACTTGTTGCTTTGTTTTGAAGCAGATAATAGATCAAAATCAGATTGTAAGTCACGTTATAACCTGCCATAAAGAAGGACATCCCCACGGACCACTGTCGGGCAACCTCAAATCCTGACAATTCAATCCATAATAAAATGAGCTTCAATAAGATGAAAGGAGCTATATGCAGTCTTAAAAATTTTTCAGGCGTATCCGAACCAAGAGATCGGTACAACACAAACAATAGCGGCCCCAATGCAATTAAATTCCCGTGGTTCAGGAGATGAACATAATTGCTTAACCAGTTGAGGTGACTTAAACTATCTATCGCCAGAATGAAACAGATCGTAGCAAGTGTCTGGTATTGAAATGTGCCCCTGGTCATGAGAAAGGCTGCCAGTAAAAGCCCTTGTAATCCAACGATACTAAAAATGACTACCCCTGCTGTTTCCATTCTTCAGAGACTGTATTTATGCAACCCAACTTTCATAGACTATCAGACTTCTTAAGACTTGTGATTAGGAACAATTAAGTCACGATGGATCCTTAGTCACCTCGCTTTGGCAGAGAAGCGAACCTTGTCCTGATTCCCTTCTTCGTCCATGACCATCAGGTGATGTATCCCATTATCGAGTTTTAATGGGAAAGTTCCACTTTTCTCCGTGCTACCCAACAGTTCATCATTCAGATACCAGAACAATTTTCGATCAGGAAACTGGGAAGCGACCTTTGCCACCAGTTGTTGATGATTACCATCGAAATCTTTGGGAATAAAGACATTCGCGTCTTGTAGCGGATAGATGATGGTCAAAGCCTCATCTTCCAGTCTGGAGGGACAATTGGGATGGTGCGGCGGAATCTTATTGGTCAGGTTTCCACTTTGTCTCAGGTAATAATTAATGTCTGGCGTAAATGCCAGTTGATGTTTCAGTACCTGTCCTCCTTTCCAGCATCTTGAGCATACTCGTCGACCTTCTTCAACAAAATACCGCTTATGGAAGGGACATACACCAAGGGGCTTCATGTGAATGGGTGCCTGGGTATCTACTTGTTCGGGGCAACTTCGACTCGCGTAAAATCCGGTTTCCTTACAGGTTTTTACCGTCACAAAATCCTTCTTATAGGATACAAACCAATGCTCATGACTATCCTCCGGCAGGACTTGAAAAATGTTAAACAAAAGCGGTCCGGCCGTCTGCATTCCCGCTATAGCCTTATTGGATTCCCCATCAAAGTTTCCCACCCATACCACTACGGTCCAATTAGGTGTCGTTCCAACCGCCCACGCGTCTTTGTGCCCGTAGCTGGTACCGGTCTTCCAGGCCACAGGTCGTTGCGAACTGTACTTCTTCCAGTAAAATTCAAGACCTGGACGGATCAACTCCTGAAGCTCGTCGAGGATCAAAAATGATGCGCCCGGACTCACCAGTTGCTTTTCATACCCATTTGTAGCTCCCTTTAGATAATGGATGTCCGAAAAAACACCTTGATTCGCCAGTCCCCTGTACATTTTCGCCATATCCCAGGGGGTCACTTCAGCACCTCCCAGGATGATTGGCAATCCATAATCTTCTGCCGATCGAAAAAGAGAGGTAACACCACTTTGCTTCATCTTATTGTAAAACTTATCCACACCGTAGGCATTGAGTAATCGGACCGCAGGCACATTAAGTGAATAAATCAATGCCTCATTGGCTGGTGCTACACCTGAGAATTGCTCGGTGGCATTACTTGGTGAAAAACTCCCAAAATACGTAGGGATATCTCTGATCAGTGTCCTGAGCAGAATCAGGCCATCATCAATGGCCAAAGCATACAGAAAAGGTTTCAGAATAGACCCGGATGACCGGGCTGAACTAATGCCATCAACCCTGCCTTGCTTCTCCAGATCATGATATCCCTGTGAGCCAACGTAAGCAGCGACCTCTCCCGTTTTGTTATTCACGACAAGGGCACTGGCATTTCTAATTCCCTGAAAAGCCACTTTTGCCGCATGTTGTTTGACAAAGAAATTCACCTCTTTCTGAAGCCCCACATCAATGGTAGTCCGAACAACATCCAGGTCATTTTCCAGGTGAATGCGATCTGTCAAATGAGGAGCATGAAGACTAAAAGGTGAAATGTGATCAGGGATTTCCTCCAACAGGGAAAGCTCATAAGTTTCCTGTGGCAATAGTCCTTGTTTATACATCTCCCCTAGCAGGGTATCCCTTTTGGCCTTTAACACCTCCGTGTGACTTGTTGGAAAAATGATACCGGGAGCATTGGGCAACACTGCAAACAAGCAAGCTTCTGCCCAGGTCAGTTGCGCAGGTCGTTTGTTGAAGTACCGATGAGAAGCAGCAAGATATCCCCGAATATTGCTGCCATAAGGCGCATGTGTAAGGTACTGCACAAGTATTTCGTCTTTGGTCAGGTGGAATTCTAGCTTAAAAGCCAGCAGGACTTCCAGGAATTTATTCCAGTAGGTCCTTGGTTTGGGCCGGATCATCCGGGCTACCTGCATGGTGATGGTACTTCCACCACTGATCACTTTACGGTGCTTGACGTTCAGGTAAACGGCTCTCAATAATGACCAGGGATTCACACCAGGATGTTGGTAAAAGTACCGGTCCTCATAGGCAAGCACTGCTTGTTTAAGATTGTCCGGAATGCTCTTTTGTAAATCCGGAGGAAGCAGATACTGCTCATCCTGATTGAGGAAAACTCTCAGAATACTATCGTCATTTGCCAGGATCACCTGACTATAATCAGCGCGTAGTTGCTGTTGTCCAAGAGGAAGTGCCAAATAAATCAGGAAGCACGCCGAAGCGCCTGTTAGTACAATCCAACAGGCTCTTTTGAAAGAGCGAACAACCCGGGGCACATTCATCAGTTGGCGGTAACTTCTACTTTCCGGGAAGCCTTTGTGGACTGAAAATCACTATTGTACATGGCCTCACATACCGTCCCTGGCATGACATAGCTGCCCTCTGTGATGGCATTGATCTTGACCACAAACTCCATCTTCTTCTTGTCCAGATCAAAGAACCACATGATCCGGTCATCCCGAATGTCCAGATATTCTTCACGACCTGTTCCGGAACTCTTCAGCCAATCTGGTAAAACTTCACCTGATAAACGGGTGTTTTCAATCTCCCATCCTGAAGGGATCAATTGCACCAATGCCACTTCATCAATCTGTGGGACAACACTGATATTACTTACCGTATATTTTCCATAAAAAACATCACCTTGCTTCACAGAGGCCATATCAATTCTATCGCCTTCTTCATTGTACCAATTGACGTCCACGCGGATATTTTGATCCATGTCCTCCGTCTGGTCCACAAGTGGCACACCGTTGCTGGACAGAGTGACATAAAGCTGAGGAGCCTCCACGTCATCGTTGAGTTTCACCTTTATTTCTCCGCCATAGCCTTCGGCTATGTATTTCGCAATTTTATTGACCCCCTTAAACGACTCCTTTTGTCCATTGGGCAATGTGAGTTCTCCTTCAATGATCAAATCCTGACTTGTGGAAATTCCGGCAAGTTCAAAATAGCTTCCCATTCCCATAAGCATTTGGCCCAAAGCCTGAGTGGAATACCAATTTCTGCCAGATAATTGTTCCGCCAGGTGTTTGGCCATCAGTGCCGCATCTTCTTTTCTATCCAAAATAACCAGACATCTAAGGATGATCCCCAGATCTCTATATCGCGACCCATACGTATGCCCAAACTCAGCGTACTCCTCAACTTCTGTGGAAATCTGATCAACCTCCGCCTGTACTTTATCGAAAGCTCCCGCCAATTTGTAGGCCGTCACTAATTGCCATTTCTGTGTACTATTGAGCTTCTCCCAATAATTCTGTTTCAACAAATTCATCTCAGGGAATGGTGCTTTATCTGCCAAAGCCAGGACAAAACAGCGGTTAACCCGGGTCATTAACCACCGGTCTTCCGATTCGGGCTGTCGGGCCTTTCTTCCCAGGTAACGAATGACTCCATCATACATAGCCTCAGGAACGGCATATCCTTGTTCCCGTGCCTCAATGAGGAACTGACCAGCATAATTGCTCCCCCACTCGGAAACCTGATTCCCTCCGGGCCAATAAGAAAAACCTCCATTGCTCAGCTGAAACAGACTCAGTCTGTAAATCGCGGAATTGATATTTTGATCAATCTCACTGTAAAGCCGGTCATCATCTTTTAAAAATTCCTTCAACGCCAATTGCGGAAAAACAGACGAGGTGGTTTGCTCAATGCATCCATAAGGGTATTGAATCAACCATTGCAAGCGATGTACAAAATCCATGTTGGGGAATACCGTCAGGTTGACACGCGCATTATTCGTTCCTCCTAATCCTAGTTTAGGAAGGTCCATCGCAATGGTCTCTCCGGGTTTGATCAGTTGTTCTGATTTTTCATAGATCCGGGCGGCCGAGGGAGAAACTGCCACATCCGCTTCGAAACTGCTCTCCGTATCGCTTCCTCTCGCTGAAATGACTATCCTGGACTGACCTATGGCTTCTTTTACTTTCAAGCGAAAGTAAAACATTTGATCGCTTTCCTCAGAGAAGGTATGGTTATGAGAAGTGTTCCCCACGACTTCCAGAGGTCCTTCTGTGGCTATATCGATAGAAACGGCTCCCACATTTTCGCGGGTTGCAAATACATTGACTGGTATTTTAAACTCGTCTCCCGGTTTCAATGCCCGGGGAATAGTAGGAAGAACGATCAAATCACTTTTGACCGGAACGGTCTTTTCCGTCGTTCCATATTTGTCCCCTTCAGCGGAGATCACCATGACACGCACTGAACCGACATAATTAGGCATCTCAAAACTCACACGTGCCTTTCCGTTTCCATCCGTCATGATCGGCCCCTTAAACATACTCACTGGCTTAAAGCGCTTCTTTTTCTCAAAAGGGTCGAGTTGAGACTCTCGATAATCACCATCTCCACCAATAGAAAAGGTTTTGAATACGTCTTCGGCATTAGCCCCTATCACAAAGCCAAACAGGTCATAGGTAGAGATGCCTAGTCTGATTTTCTTGTAAAACTCTTTCCAGGGGTCAGGCGTCTTGAAATTGGTGAGATCCAGCAATCCTTCATCAACAACGGCTATCGTAAATTGGGTTTGTTTACCACTCACATTAGTGATATCGATATCAAACTTTTGTTTTGGCCTCAATTCATCCGGCATATCAATCACAAGTGCCTCTTTAGAACTTGGTTGCACGACTGTAATTGGAAGGATCCCAAACATACGGATGGGTCGGTCATTGACCGTTTGTGCATGTGGTTGCAAGGCCGTTATCGTGACGTAAACATTAGGGGCCATATCGGCTGTAATCTTGAGAGGTACTGTCATTTCCTCCACATCCGGATTTGGCTGGACCCACTTACTTGAAAGGATCTTATCTCCTTGCTCAACAGTCAATAGGATATTTCCTTGTTTGGGAGAAGGGAATTTTACGGAGGCACTTTCTCCCACTTCATAGGTTTCTTTGTCCGTTCCCAATACCAGCGTGCCTGCGTTTTGATCTCCGGATGGCATTCCTCCCCACGGATAGGCGCTGACAAAAATGCTGGATTGATGCCCCTGGTAGACCGCATCCTGTACTTCAATCAGATACTGTCCCTTTTGTGATGGTTGAAAAGGCAACTGGCCATAAGGTTTCCCTGAAGTAATGGTACCTTCCTCCACCAGGTAGGTGTGTTTGTCTGACTTGAATCGTAACCTAAAATCACGATAACTATTGTATTGATACCACCAATAGGTATCATTTCGATAGATGCGGTAGGTCAATTCACGACCGGCTACCGGCTTACCTTCATGATCGACCACAACTACCGGTATATCGGCCTTTGTGTTGAGTTTTAAGTAACGATGACTCCTGCTGATCCCAACATAATGCTCAAAAGGGTGTATATCCACATAGGTCCAACTATCATTGGGTCTGCCTCCATCCTCCTGGACCGTGGCGGTTAATTTTGCTTTTAAAGGAGTAGAAGCACTTCTGAAATCAGGTACTACCCAATTGACCCTTGCCTTACCCTCACCGTCCAGATTCCCGGAAGAAAGTCGGTTTCGCGCCCTTTCGAAATCTACGAATTCGTCCTTGAATGAGAATTCGGCATATTTAGGAAAAGGGTTACTCACATCAAATACCTGAACTTCCGTAGTGTATGGTAGGTCCGGAGAAGGTGTACCGAACAGAAACTTACTCTCTACCGAGATCTCAACATTGTCATTTTCAGGCAGAATCTTCTTCAAAGAAGAAGCCACTTTAACTTTTAATCTGTTGGCAACGACTGTTTCAATTTTGAGTGTATGATAGAAATATTTATTACCCACCTGCAGGTTCACATTCCAATTGCCGGTGGGCGCATTCATATCTGTCATTAATCCGAAATTGTAAAATCCGTCCCTGGCCTCATTTTCAGTATGCTCATACACCATAGTTCCTTCCGGATTGATCAGTCTGAGCCTCACAGGCACATCATCCCTTCTGCCACTTGAGAACCTGATGATCGTTGATAAGTTGATAGAATCTCCAGGCCGATATACCCCTCTCTCCGTGTATATGTATGCTCTTGTCTTTAAATCTTCAGAGCTGATCCCTCCAATATCAAAACCAGAGTTGTTCCACTGCATTTCATTGTGCTTGATGACACTTATCTGGTCACCAAGGCTGGCTTTGAGGTATCGATCGCCATAGCTGTAATTTCTACGCAAGGAAGCCACCCCCTGATCGTTGGTAGTGCCGCTTGAAGTACGGTCATAATTGTAGTTGGTGACCTTCACACCAGGCAATGGCTTCCCGGTTTTAAGATCTGTTGTGAAAACCGTGATTTGATTACCTCCATACTTGGCTACTACTCCAATATCGCTGATGGTGAATGGCTTAAAGATCTGTCCCTCTTTCTGAATGTAAGTAAGGTCGTTTTCGTCAACGGGAACTAAGAAATCCTGCGGGTTAAAATTGATCCGCATCAGGTAGAGGCCATTTTGGTAATCATTAAACACCTTGCTCAGGTCAAGGTTATGAAGCAACCACTCATTCTTTGCTTCTCCGATTTCCAGCGTTTGATTGTAAACAATAGCGCCTATGGAGGTTACATACGAATTTCGAAACTCAGTATTCCTGTTTTTAGCACTTTGAACTTGCTCACGCCGAAAGAAGTCCTCAAGATTGTTATCAAATACTTTCTTGATCTCGACATGGACTCGTTTGAGGTTTGTGGTTAGAAATTGAAGCTTTTTCTCGTTAGAAGTAGGCATGAACATGCCACCACTTGCAAATTGCGCTTGCGGTAGGATATCCGTAAAATCAACCTGACGACTTTCCAGTTCTTCTGTTTCCGTACCCCATTTACTCTTCAATCCGGGCTGAACTTCCACAGTATAGGAGGTACCGAACTTAAAGTCTCCGGTCAAGACCAGAAAACTGCCCATTTTCTGTGTCGTGAAATCAATAGCCGGACGAGAAGCCACGAAACCATCAATGTTCTGATCCTTGTCCAATTGATCTGAAAACTTCAACATCAACCGGGGTTTCTTACCTGATTCATCTTTCTGGATATCCACCAACTCCATTGAGCTTAAAGGGACTACTTTGACAGCCTTCTCCAGGTTCTCTTCGAGATCGAGACCATCTCCATCAATGACAAAGTTGTAATTTTTGGTACCTGAATCTCGCTCCAAAACGTCGCTCACAAAACTGAAAGTCCTGTCACCTTCCTGACTCCAGTTGAGGTCAGCAGTAGAGAATGAAGAAGCGGCAATTACTTCTTCCAATGTTGTGTTCTGTGAGAAAACTACCTTTCCACGATACACCAGCTGCTTTGGATTAGAAGGGTTATATAATTCCAGATCTCCACTAAAAGACACCAGTTCTCTTCCCTCCACGTAGAACTTAAAATTGAATTCATCGACTCCTAATGCCCCGTTGACGGCCTTGACATCCAGGCGTCCGGAATAGTTGACACGTGGATTAAGTGGTTCATCTGGCTTAAAGACCAGTTTGTTTCTTGAAGACCAGCGAGTTTTACCGGAAATGGAGGGAGAAAACTTAATCAGGTTTGCCACTTCCTGACCTACCTGATCTTGCGGAACTACCTCGTCAACAAAAGTGATGGCAATGGCTTCATCGGGAAGAATAGCACCGGCAGTACTCTGACTAATGACCTCAGCGATTTCCGGGGAATATTGAATTTCACTTTCATCACGTTCTTCTGGCTTTGGTCCACCACAGGCAAAAATGAGGGCTAGCCAAATCAGGCCAAGTAAAGTTGTTTGGAAAGATCGCATCCTAGTTTAGGTTAGTTTTGATGAATTTGGAAAATACGGAAATTTACGTAAAATAATACATTTTGAGAACCGGGAACCTTGGGTAAAATCATGGTTTAGCACTCCTTTATCACGGTAATACGCGTTCCCAAAAGAGGTCCTTTTACCATAGCCTACAGATCCTCACGTTTCTGTTTCAAGGCTCATGATTCATCAATTCATAATGCTTCCCAGGCTATTTCTTCTGTTTTGCAGAACAAAAGAAAAACACTTTACGTATTAGTTCTTGTTTGCAGAAGAAATAAACCAAACACATGAAAGGAACATACCTCGGAGAATTCGAAGAATTGGTCTTGCTTCTGGTAGGCATCATGGGTGAAGAAGCTTATGGCCTCGCCATTGTTGGAGAATTAAAAAAACAAGTCAACCGGTCAGCTACAATCGGTGCAGTACATTCAGCCCTGAGCCGACTGGAGGACAAAGGACTTCTGAATTCCAAACTTTCCGGTGCCACGAAAGAACGCGGTGGACGAAGAAAGAGAATCTTCGAAGTGACCGTTTCAGGTAAGAATGCACTGGAGGTTACCCGACAGGCCAGGGCCAATCTTTGGGCACAGTACGAACTTAAAACCATCTAAGATTTGGAACCGACTCCTCCAAAGCTCGCGGACTGGTTATTGAATCGTCTCTGTAAGGATTATTTACTGGAAGAGATCATGGGCGATCTGTTACAGCAATACCACATGGAAATTGAGGCTCGTGGAAAGTTTCGGGCTTCGCTGAATTACTGGTTCCAGACCTTCCATTTCTTCCGGCCGTTCTCAATCAAGAAAAGTCAAAACTCAAATCATATTATCATGCTCAGGTACAACCTTCTTCTAGCGCTGAGAAATCTCAGCAAACAGAAGTTCTACTCTATCATCAACATCTCCGGTCTCGCCATTGCGGCCGTGGCTTGTCTGTTAATTGGCATATTCATCGTAGATGAACTCAACTATGACAAACATTTTGAAAATTATGAAAATATCTATCGTGTAGATAGCCACATCTTCTTCAACGATACGGACATGAAGTTTGCCACTTCACCCGCACCCATGAAGGAGATGCTCAAGAATGACTTTCCTGAAGTAGTCGCGAGCGGACGTTTCCGCGATACGGGCCCGATTTTACTGGAAAAGGGCGATCAATTCCTGAAGCAGGACAATGTTGCCTGGGCAGATGCGGACATGTTAGACATTTTCAAGTTGGACTTCATCTATGGTAGCGACAGAAAAGCGCTCGTGGATGTTGAATCCATGTTACTTTCTCAAGCAGCTGCACGCAAATTCTTCGGAGAGGAAAATCCTGTCGGGAAAACCATCCGGTCCACCAATGACGAGCTCTTCAGAATTGATGGCGTCTACAGAGATATCCCCTATAATTCACATTTTCACTTCGACGTTATCCGTTCAATGGAAGGTTTGGAACACAGTCGCAACAAAGTTTGGTTGTCCAACAACTACAAGAACTATGTGATGCTCAACGACCAAACGAATGTGAAAACATTCAATGAAAAGCTTCCCGAGGCGTTGAAAGTATACTTGGGGCCCAGGCTTCAGGAAATGGCAGGTGTCTCCTATGATGATTTTTATGCCGTAGGCAACTTTCTGGATTACAAACTGATCCCCATAACTCAAATTCATTTGCACTCGAACCGGCAGTTTGAAATAGAAGCCAATAGCAGCATAGATAACATCTACATTTTCATCGCTGTAGGGGTGATGATCCTCTTATTAGCTGCGTTCAACTTTATGAACCTCTCCACTGCCAGATCAGCCAACCGGGCAAAAGAAGTGGGCATAAGAAAAGTGATGGGCTCGATGAAAAGAAGCCTTATGGGACAATTCCTGACAGAATCCATCGTCATCAGCTTATTTGGTTTCGGTATCGCCATGGGGCTGGTTTATCTGGTATTACCCTTCTTAAATGAATTCACCGGAAAGGAAATTGTGAATCCATTTTTTGGAGACATGATGCTGTGGCCATATGTCTTGCTGGCGAGCCTGATGATTGGGATCGCTGCAGGAATTTATCCGGCGTTTATACTTTCTTCTTTTAGTCCCAACAAAGTACTGAAGGGCAGGCTAGCGTTGGGAGCAAAAAACAGTCTTTTCAGAAATGTGTTAGTCGTATTTCAGTTTTCCATTTCAATCATTATGATCCTGGGAACAAGCATTGTTTATAAACAACTTCTGTACAATCAAAATCAGAGCCTCGGATATGATCGCAATAAGGTAATCATCCTTGAAAACACCTACACCCTGGGTACTGGTATTGAAGCCTTTACTAATTCCCTGAATGCCGATCCGGATATTTCCAGTGTTACGACCTCTTATTTCTTACCTTCAAGAAATACCAGGTCCGATCATACTTTCAACAAAGGAGAAGAAAACAATGCCAACAATGCCATAAACATGCAAACCTGGCGCATCGATGATCAGTACATTCCTACACTCGGGATGAAGGTAGTCGATGGTCGTAATTTCGATAGAAATTTTGCGGGCGATAGTGCCTCTGTGATCCTAAATCAGACTGCCGTAGAAATGTTCGGTTTGGGCGACTCGCCCATTGGAGAGAAGATCAAATACGTCGGTGACAACAATAAACTTCAGGTCATCGGTGTGGTTGAGGATTTCTACTTTGACACCTTCAAGCAAAAAGTGAGACCTCTTATCTTTTTCATGGGCGGAGAAACTACCAGCATGGCACTAAAGTATATTGCTGATAATCCATTAGCTCTGGTCAACCGCATCGAACAGACCTGGAGTGAACATAACCCAGGACAACCCTTTGAATTCACGTTTATGGATCAGGAGTTTGATGCCAATTTCAATGAAGACCGAAGACTGGGTACTATTCTGGGGTTCTTTTCCGTATTGGCCATTGTCATTGCCTGCTTAGGCCTGTTCGCTTTGGCGGCCTACACTGCACAGCAAAGACGAAAAGAAATCAGCATCAGAAAAGTACTCGGGGCCAGTATTTCCGGGATCATGAGGCTATTGTTTTCCAGCTTTTCAAAACTCCTGGCCGTGGCCGCATTGATCTCTCTTCCTGTGGGCTACTATTTGATTGATCAGTGGTTGTCGAACTTTGCTTACCGAACTAATATTGGCGTGATGGTATTCATTGCCGCAGGTTTGATCGTTTTCGTCATAGCGTGGATCACCGTGGGCACTCAAACACTGAAAGCTGCCCAATCCAACCCGGCGGAGATATTGCATAACGAGTAGGTTTTTGTAGTCTTGGAAGACTTCAGTAATCGACATGCTGAACATGAATGAAGTCTTCCGTTACCTCCGTATTTTACCTCTCGGAGAACTAGCGAAGCTTTCAGTTCTCTTAACCAAGTCTGTTATCTCACAAAACTTCACGGTCACTCTTCACTAGGATTAATGAAGTCTGGCGTCTCATTTCGCCAAAGTTTGTTTCCTCACAAAATTTCATCGATTCCTTCACTATCTTAAACCTTCTAAAAGCGAAGGAAGCAATCATGTCAGGAGGAGATTGGAAGGAGATGCTGGTCGCCGTACAAAACGGCAATTTTGACCTGGTGAAATACCATATCGAAGCGGGTATAGACCCCAATTATGAGCATCCAGAACTTATGACCACCGTTCTAATCGAGTGCATCGAATACGATCGTTTGGAGATCGCGAAATACCTCCTTGAACATGGCGCTGATCCCAAACAAAATGCGTGGCTGAGCACAGATAATCCCATAAGCGTAGCGAAAAGAAATGGCAAACGGCAGTTTGTAAAATTGATGAAGGGTTATGTTCCGAAGAGAAAGTTCTTTTGGGATTAATTTATCAACTAATCAACCACGTGTAAAAACAAAGTCTTTCCTGAACAAAGTCCTCGTTGAGTGACTTGGATCAATCGTGTATCTGGATATGCTCACAACCCAACGATGTTTATTGAGGCTTCACGAAGAATTATCGATAACTCAATCATTCAAAACAAGATGTTCTTCATCGAATGGGTAACTTGTCTCTTCAAGCATTAACCAATGAAGGATATCCTGGAAAAGAAACTAGCACAACTCGAGAGCGAAACACATACGCTTTTTGCGGGCATTGATCAACTCTCGGAAGAGCAGTTACACGATCAATCCTATGGGTGGTCCATTATTCAGGTACTGGAACACCTTTATGTAGCTGAAACAGGTACGATCATCTACATGACCAAGAAAATGCAAGCTGGAGATAAGATGCCTAACTACGGGTTTGCCAATAAACTTCGGATGGGGCTGACCAAACGACTGTTAAACACTTCATTGAGATGGAAAGCCCCTAAACCTGTAGCCAACCCTAAAGCTGATTTCTCCTTTGAAGAAATGAAGAAACGATGGGAGTCAAGCCGAGAGAAAACGATTGCTTTTGTTGAAGAGTATCCGGAAAAGTATTTGCAAAAAGCCGTATTTAAACACCCTATGGCAGGGAGGATAGACCTGGTCGGCGCCCTTGATTCTATCGCCTATCACCAAAGACATCACTCGCACCAGATCAAGCGAATCAAGAAAGTCATCAAAGCAAATTAACCCCCTACCAGCAGCAAAGAAATAGCCACTGGCACAACATGCCAGCGGCCATCAATCCACATCGCCTTATCATTTACGCCAAAACGTTCGTCTTTTCTATCCCTTCTTATATATGCCAAGGGTCAAAGGAGTCGCATGTCCCACATAAGTAGCCTGAATTGCTCTTCCTATTGAAACACTGAATCCAAGCTGTTTTTTAGTTTCATGGGCAAGGCCAATCCCTAATCCTATCCACTCCTGATCATTAGGACTTAGCCCGGTTTGAATCAATGTGCCATTATCATAATTTCCATTTCTCATGGACTTTCTAAAGTCCACTGTCAATCTGGCCCAAAAAACGCCCCCCAAATGATAAACTCCTTCAATATGTTGGTGGTAATAGTCACTGAAATCATTCGAAGTAATCACATATCCCAGGTCTGCGAAAGCATAAAATTTCTTACTCATGCTTGCTCCAATATGTACAGACACCCCCAAGGCGTTGTGATCATAACCCGTGATCAAGCCTTTGTCCAGGTCAGCTTTGGTGGTATTGAGAATGGCTCTGACAGATGTAGCCACCTTTATATTCCTATCAATGAGTTTGCGTTTTAGCGCGAATTCCAAATTACTGAGACCGGCTATCGATCCTTCGTCCAATAAGGTATGATAGTGCAATTGATCTACCTGATCTCCCGAGGTTACATATCGGAAGGGTATCTTTCCGATGACATTCCAGGAATTTGAAAGACCATATTCAAAATAAAGTGACACATCTGCTGCATACACCTTCCGGTTAATATCGACCCTGGACGTGATTGCTTTGCCATCCACTAGTGCCGTATAAGGTAATGCCAGAAAAGTGGACTGTATCTGATAAAACCCTTTATGCGTGGGGTACAACCACGGGCTTTGTGCGGTAAGTGCCGTGCACGCAATACCAGTCATGATATATACCATAAACATCCTGACCCGAAAATCTATTAAATGATTCACGAGTCCGTTCATTTTGCCTGAGAACCCTGTATCGAAATAATGACTACCATAACTCAGGCAAAATTCCTGAGCGGCTCACATCAACATATGGAATTTCTGGTCAAATACCTGGAATATCTTATCAGCGTAAATCCCTGTGGGCATCACCATATTAACAGAAAAACAAGGAAGAAAATTTTATCGCAAATGTTTCCAAAATGGAAACATTTGCTACCTTCGTTATGTTTTTTGAAAAGATAGAAGCAAATGAATACAACAGAAAACATCAAAAAGAAGCTCCCGAACCATGAGGATAATCGCTACTGGTACGCTGAAAGCCTACTACATCGAACACCCGGAAACGGAAACAGGTTTGAAAGTCTGGATCCAAAAAGTGAAAAAGGCATACTGGGAAAAGCCTAGTGACGTATTGAATACATTTACTCATGCACGTCCCATCGGGAACAATAGAGTAATCTTCAATATCAACAAGAATGATTATCGATTGGTCATTCAAGTAAATTACGATAGACAATCTGTTTTCGTGTGTTTCATTGGAACACATAGCGATTACGATCGAATTGATCCGGAAAACGTTTGGCAATACTAGAAGCTCCTACTAAGCAGAAGATCATGCAAAAAGAAATTAAACCCATCAGAAGCGAGAATGAATATCGTTCCGCACTAAAAGATCTTCAAATGCTATTTACAGCATCAAAAGATTCTGACGATTACGATAAAGCCGAGGTTCTTGAAATCTTGATCGAGGATTACGAGAACAAGCATTACCCTATCGAAGATCCCGACCCTATCGAGGCGATCAAATATTCAATGGAGGAAGCCGGAATGAATCAATCTGAATTAGGAAATATTATAGGAGACCGGTCCAAAGCATCATTAATCCTTAATCGCAAAAGAAAACTAAGCTTGCAGATGATACGAAATCTTCACGATCGCCTAAAGATACCACTGGACATCCTAGTTAAGGACTATCCCCTTGCATCCTGATTTAACGAATGCTATCGGAATTCCTCAAGGAATTGAAGATTTAAATGCAACATTCAAACCTCATACATCTCTATCGGTAGGTCATCAGGGTCGGAGAAAAAGATAAATTTCTTGCCAGTGTATTCATCGACCCGAATGGGTTCCGGAGTGATACCCATGGACGTTAAATAAGTTACGGTATCTTCAACACTTTTCACACCAAAACATAGGTGCCTCAAGCCAACTGCTTCAGGCCTTGAGGGCCTTTTTGGGGGATCTGGAAAAGAGAAAAGTTCGATCACATATTGTCCGTTGAGAGAAAGGTCCAGTTTGTAAGACGCCCTTTCCTTTCGATACACTTCCTGTTCTATCTGAAATCCTAATACTTCGGTATAAAATCGTTTCGATTTTTCATAATCCGAACAAATGATGGCTATATGATGTAGGCGTTCTATTCTCATTCCAATTCAAAATCCTAACGACCAGGCAAGTACATAGTTAAGTCTAAAATTACTTTCGCATTTATTTTCATGAAATACAAACGATTGCAATATATATTTGGGGTCTCTTATACTACATGGTGAATTTCCTTCGTTAACTGGAAAACGCTCACCATGAACCTAAGACACCTAATCTATTGCTCCCTAACAATGCTGCTAATGGCAGCCTGCTCTAACAACAATGAGGAGCCAGGCGCCCAACTATTGATCACCGTCTCCGAATTCTCTCAATTGGAAGTCGGTAATTACTGGATCTACGACTGGTATGAAGTACAACCAGATGGATCTGAAACCGCTATGGAACTGCGCGATACCCTTCGGATCGAAAGCGATACCTTGATCGAGGGACGTACTATGTTCATCCGTACGGGTACTTTTATGGGTCAGCCACGTCGTGAAATCCTTTACGATTCCATTTCGCATTTGCGGACCTACCCGGAACGATTGGCCATTTTTGTCTTTGGTAGTGACGAAGAGTTCACACGTCACTTTGGGCCAGTGGATGCTCCCATTTCCATAGGGACCTATCGCACCAATCAAACCGTAGAGAACATAGAAGTGCCCGCTGGTGTATTTGATTGCATCAATTTTCAAGGAACCATCGAGTCGCTCCAACTAGACTATCCTCACGGAACTCGTTTCAACAACAACTTGTATGCACGAGACGTAGGGCTGGTAAAATTGACCACACAATTTTACAGCCAACCCAGTGACCTGGAAATGAGACTGGTAGACTTTGGCCGAAATTGATTTTTCAACATTTGAACTTTTTGAGAAACTCCTGACCCTTTTTATTATGTAGCATTGTTCCATGATTCTCGATAGTAAGATCATTGAATTCAAGGGTATGCCTCTGTTCCAAAAAGCCCGCTTCCGAACCCCTATGGACATGCAAGGGGCCATTCAGGAATTCGCCTGCTTTTTTTACATGGTGGAAGGCACGATGCTAAGCTATGATTCAAGGGGTGTTCATCGGCTGGGTGAAAAGGAAGCTGTCATTAAAAACTGTAACAATTATGTTCAGCGATATATGCCCAATTCCGGATCAGAAGAGTGCGAAGCCATCGCTATTTTCCTATACCCGGACCTATTGAAAGTTATCTATAAAGATGAAGTTCCTTCCTTTCTCGTAGAGGACAAGTTGCCGAAACCTAAAAAACTCATCGGCAATCAACTGTTAGAGCAATACATGAACAATCTGATGATTTACTTCGAAGAACCCGAAGTGATGGATGAACAATTGGGCATTCTAAAGTTGAAGGAGCTCATGATAATCCTCCTCAAATCTGAAAATCATGAGAGTATCAGGAAGTTATTGTCTGAGATCTTCACTCCTGTCAATGTCAAATTCCGGCAAACCATCGAACAGAACCTCTTTAATTCATTAAGTCTGGAACAACTCGCCTTTATCTGCAACATGAGTTTGTCGACTTTCAAACGTGAGTTCAAGAAGGAATTTAACGAAACACCTGCCCGTTATATCAAGAACAAAAGGCTGGAACACGCGGCCTCTCGATTGATCAGCGATCAGACATCCATTACGACCATTGCTTATGAATCTGGCTTTCAGGACATCACCACCTTTTCTGCCAACTTCCACGAAAAGTACCTGGTCTCACCTTCTCATTACCGATTAAGCCAAATGAGAAACTAGTAGGCCTTTTTCAGAAATCTTCCCTTTTGCTGGCAATTGACCTTTGTAGCAGATAAACCATAAATCTCATGCAAAGGAAAATTGGAACATTAATTTTTTTATTGACCGTAAACTTTATCGTCATGGCACAAAAAGGATTTGAATTGGAAAAAGAGATCGTCATAAACGTCTCTGCTGCGGAACTCTGGGAAATGGTAGGCCCAGGATTCGAAGAAGTATATAAATGGTCTTCCAATGTAGATCATTCAGAGGGCTCCGGAACATCCATGTTTGAAGGAGCTACCTGTAGCGAGCGCGCTTGTAATGTCAATGTAAAAGGATTTAGTAAAATCAAGGAAACCCTCACCAAATACGATCAGGACAATATGGTCCTGGCCTATGAAGTAAATGAGGGTATGCCTGGATTCGTGACCAAGGCCGCAAACGAATGGACCGTGGTTGCCCTCAGCGAGTATCAATCTAAGCTTGTTATGAAAGCAGAATTTGAAAGCAAAGGCCTTATGGGCACATTGATGCGCGGAATGATGAAAAATAAAATGAGTAAAACCCTGGATACAGTATTGAAAGATGCGAAGGTTTATGCAGAAACTGGTCAAATCTCAGGAGCCAAAGAAAAAAGAATCGCTCAACTGGAAAGAAAAGCGGCCTGAAGAACTCTTTTGAACCAGCAGGCATTTTTGGTAGAAGAAGCGTCCTTTTAATGAGGACGCTTTTTTAATTTACAACTATGACACTTGAAGAAAACAAAGCTCATGCTATCGCCTTCTATAAAATGGCCTATGAAGGAAATCCTCGTGAAGCAGTAGAACGGTATGTTGGTGATGAATACATTCAACACAATCCTGACGTTGCTGATGGCCTGGACGGCTTCATCACGTATTTCGAACGAATGCAACAGGAATACCCGGACAAATCCATCGAATTTGTACGGTGCATCGCTGAAGGCGATCTGGTGGCTTTGCATACACATCAGACCTGGCCAGGCAATGATCAATATGTGACCATGGACTTTTTTCGATTCGATCATCGGGGGAAAATTTGTGAACATTGGGATTCCATTCAGCAAATACCCGCGACATCAAAGAATCCCAATACCATGTATTAATTCAAGTGATGAAACGTGTCACGCTACCAAACCATTTACTTCCGAACGAGCTGTCTGAAGAAATTCTCCTGTATGACTATCATGCTAATAGAGAATCTTCGAGGCAAGAGGTCATTCTATCCCGACATACCATTAGTTTCCTTCAGGAAGGTGAAAAAGAGATCATCACAGATAACCATCGAATCGCCATCAACGATACCAATTTTCTGATGATGCGTGCCGGTCACTGTCTGATGACCGAAAAATTTTCTTCTACTCAACAGAAATACAGTAGTCTACTGTTATTCTTTTCCCATCAATCTGTACTTGAGTTCCTCAAAAAACACGAAATTCAACATTCCGGATCCACAAGGGAAGAATCCACTACAGCTGTGGCCTACGATCGATTCATTCGAACCTTTGTTAGCAGTCTAAAGGATCTTATGCATTTGGATCCAAAACACAAACAGAAAATGCTTACTATCAAATTTGAAGAATTGATGCTATACCTCATCGCTCGAGATGGCACGGGGTTGCTTGGCAGCTTGCTTAATAATAATGATCAACGTTCTTTTGATTTTGTCAAGGTGGTGGAAACCAACAAATACAATAAGCTTACCTTAAAGCAGCTGGCATTCCTTTCTAACATGAGTGTGTCTACCTTTAAACGAGCATTTGAAAAACACTATCAGGAGTCGCCCATCAAATGGTTCCATGATCAGCGATTGACACATGCCGCTTATCTCCTGAAGTCAGAATTACGCCGCCCCTCGGATATTTACCTTGAAACGGGGTACGAAAGCCTTTCCAACTTCACTCAGGCCTTTAAAAGCAAATACGGTGTAACTCCCAAGCAATACCAAACCTCTGCCTAAGGCACGGCCGAACAGGATCAAAAACAAATTCCTGATCGTCCTGATCCATGTACTAACTTTCGTTTTTGAACTTCTATCCACACTTTTTGACCTATTCACAAAAACAGGAACGCTCACCCTGCCATCAACTTTGCCTTGTATTTAAAGCAAAATTGATCATGAAAAAGCTATCCGTTTTAATATTGTTTACTGCCATCTCCACCGTGGCATTTCCGCAAACTTTCACCCTAAGTAGCAAAGATCTTGGGGGTCAGGCTACCAGTATAGAAGAATTCAATGGATTTGGATGTACTGGACAAAATCAAAGCCCCCAACTTTCCTGGGAGAACGCTCCTGAAGGTACCAAAAGCTTTGCCATTACCATGTATGATCCTGATGCCCCCACGGGAAGTGGCTGGTGGCATTGGGTGATGTTTGACATTCCCGCTGAGGTCAATGAATTGGAAACCAACGCCGGAAATACCCAATCGAATCTCGCTCCCACTGAAGCCATTCAAAGTGTCACCAATTACGGAGTAGCTGGCTATGGTGGTCCTTGTCCCCCGGAAGGCCATGGACCACACCAGTATGTGATTACTGTGTTTGCATTGAAAGTGGATAAACTCGGCTTGGATGCCAATACAAATCCGGCTATTGTCGGATATTACCTTGGGAACAACACCCTGGAAAAAGCAAGTATCGTCGCTTATTATGAACGGTAATATTGCTCCTATCCATTGGCTACCCCCTTGGGTAGCCATTATTTACTTAACTGCAAAGCCTCCAACAATCTCAAATACGTTGTAGCGGTAAGAAAGATAAAAGCCTATATTAGTAATTACACATAAATACAACCTACATGCGACGCTTTTCTAGTTTAAGGAATCTCTCAATCTTTCTGTCGGGTCTCTTCCTCATAAGTCTTTCCAGTTGTTCCAGCGAAGATGATGGGCCCGTTATATTAACTTCAGATACATACGAAGGATCATTCAACATCAATCCCGGAACCTTCCCGGAGGGGGGTGGCCTGGACCTGAGTGCCAGTGATACCGGGATAGTTGCTCAACTGGATACGGACGCCATTGAATGGGATATACAAATCAAAGCCATTCGGACGGGTTCAGGAGGAAGACCGGCTGTTTTCCTTTTCGGAGATGATCAGACTTCAGGGGCCGTAAGAGCCGTTGATGTGAGTGAATTATCAGGATTAGGCACCGGGACTGCAGGCTTCATGGCATTTGAACGGGTCTCCACGGATATGATCAATGCCCTTTCGGCAGATGGAGTATTCAATTTCAATCCTGAAACTGATATAGATAGTGAAGGAAATCCTGATGCTAATCTGTTAGCCACTGCCTATCAGGACTTGGTAATCGGTGATCGAATCGTCAATCTCGAAGAAGCGGATCAACCGGTTTATCTGATCGAAGATCGAGGAGGAAATTTCTATAAGTTTCAAATGATCTCTCGAGCAAACGGTGGAACCGTAGTGATTCGATGGGCTCAATTCACAGAAGATGCGATAGATTGATCCGGTGAAATTTCTTTTCATCGCCTGCGGGTTATGGCTTGCCCTGAAGTCCACAGCTCAGGAAGCTGATACCATCCAACTTCGGGAAGTCCTGATTTCGGCTCGTATCATCCCTTCGGACAGTTTGCCGCAACCTACTCTCCATCCTCCTGTACAAGTCATGGATCTTTTGGAACGTATTCCTGGAGTAGTCCGGGCACAAGCGTCATCATTTCCGATAAGCTACAGAGGTCAAACGGGAAGTCGGTTGAGGATACAGCAAAACGGCGCACGCAGATCCGGATTAAACCCACAGGGATACCTCGGTCAGGATCTCAGTACCTCCAATCTAAGCAAAGCTCAAATCGTTGATGGGATAGAAAAAGCCATATATGGAAGTGGTGCCATTGGTGGTGTATTGGTCCTGGAAGACCAACAGGCTTTCGTTAAATCTCCAACAACAATCTACAGTCAGTTTCGCACCAACAGTAATGCCAGACAGCTGGGTTTTCGATGGAACAATGGAAACGAACCTACTCGTTTAGCATTCGCTGGAAGTGGCATAGCAACCAATGATTTCCATTTCCCAAACCGGCAAACAGCTCTCAACTCTGCCATCAGGGAGTATAATCTATCCACTGCGCTCACCACCCAATTGAAAAAGCGTCAAATCAATTGGCGACAAAAGTGGAGTTCAGGTAACTGGCAATTCCCACAGGGGTTTCAGAACAACCCATTTGAATTGCGTGAACTTGATAATGCCTATACCTATCAATCCGACCTCAAATTTAAGCATCAACTCCGTTCCGGATGGGACCTGACCCACCAGGCCTGGGGACTGGCATTAGAGACGGATCAGACACAAGATCAATACAATGCACAATTTGAAATGATCAATTTTCAAATCGTCAGAAATTACCGAAGGTTAGGGTTCGGGTACAATGGATATGCAGAGAAAACTTTAGCTCAATTCACCATAAAATCCGGATTGGACCTTTTTTCTTCCCGACTCAATGAAAAACGTTTTGAGGATGACAGGGTCCGTAATTCGACCACAAGGACAACCGTAGCGAAACGCGATGATCGGCAAGCCGGCTTATTCGTAAGTGCCAGGACATTAGGAAAAAAAGTGAAATGGAAAGGAGTCCTTAGAGCAGATCTCGCCTCCAATGCCCACTTTGATACTCAAAGCCAACAAACTTCTGCTTTGTCCGGAGGAGCCGAAGCTCAATGGCGATGGCTAAGGGCAGATCACCAGATTTCAATCGGTCGGTACTTCCGCTTTCCCCGACCCGAAGAAGCCGGTGGCGAATTATTTGGCGGACGGGGTGTTTTCAGAGGAAACCCTGACATTCGACCAGAATACAGCTACCAACTAGAATGGAAGGTTGCTAAAACCACAAAATCTACTTCTTTTAGCATCAGTAGTTGGTTGGCTTATTTCGAAAACAGAATTATCGAAGTGCCTGTAGCTCAGGGAATATTTCAATATGACAATATTGATCAGGCCCGCACTTTTGGCCTGGAGTGGCAACTTTCACAAATGCTCATCAACCAAAACAAACATAACCTCGTCGGGCATTTCAGTGGATTGATCATGCAAGGTGATGATTTAACGGAGGTTAGTTTTTTTGCGAAAGGAAGCCGGTCCAATGGTATCCCACCGGCGCACCTACGTGCTGAGATAAGGTATAAAACCTGGTTTGGGAATCTTCCATTTCAACTGAGTTTCGACGGACAACATTTCTCGAAGTTCATAGCACCCACAGGATTTACAAATCAGGTCTGGGCCGTCAGAGACGCTCCTGCTTATACACTTCTCGGAGCACAAGCCAACACCCGCATCCAATGGGGGCAAAACGCCTTGTTAATATCTGCGGGTATCTCCAATCTCACCGATGAAGCTTACTTCCCGTTTGGCACCCGGGTAATGGGAATGGGAAGAGATTTCAGATTTGGGCTCAATTATTCCTTTTGAAGGTTGGCCTCTCACCTTCCGAAAATCATCGTACTTTACTCCACCAGTAAGGTTCATCTAGCGTAGACCCTGAAAGGATCAAACAATCAATGCAAAAAGGTGGATAAGCTGATTTAGACGCATCAAACAGGCAGATATCTTCAATGTAAGTTTCAATATCACCTCGGTAAACCGCTAAATGCGTAGTATCCGTAACTAATGCTGCAAAGTAGCCTACGGCCGGAGGGCCAGTACCTTCATGTTCGATGTTCCCCGAGATTCGTCCCGGTGGCGGATCAAATAATGAGCCCGTGTTCTCTGTAAGCTGCCGTACCAAAGCCAAATACTCATAGTACTCCTCAGTGATGGAGGATTGGTGGATCGAAAAGATGTGTTTTACCAAAAGCGAAATATCAATATCCCTCTGAATAACCGATTCAATCTCATAGGCTTCATTTCGGAATTCATCCAGTCGTTGCAAATAGAAGTTTTGGACCCCAATGTTTTCAATGAAAAAACACGGAGGAGGTATTCGGCCCGCGACATCCGGAAAATCCGTTGGTCGGATTTGATAAGTCTCAATCAATTGCCACATCAAAAACACAGGTTCACTGGCTTCCGGAAGTTGCGCAATCAAATCGAAATCCAGTTTGGGTGTGGTGATGTTGATGCCGTTAGAAGTTGTACTAGGCACTTCAACCTCTTCCCATTCCAACCAGTTACTTCCAAGAACGCCGGGCATAACCTCAGGTCGGGTCACATATGAATCGTCGCCTATGCTAACCTCAATAAAATAAACACCTCCGGGTTCGCCGCAAATGATATCACCTGCTACCCGATATCGACCGTTCTCCAGGTATTCATAACTTTCTCGATTGCCATTACCGTCTATTAACGTCACCGTGGCAGTCTCTATCGGAACAGGAAGCTGATTGCCACTTCTCGTTTGTTTAACTTCTACAAAATAAGGCCCGCCAGAATTGTCAATCTGACCATTAATGGCAATAAGTTGGGGGTCGTCGGGTAAAAACTCCGCTGATATTCGTTCACGGCAACTGGTTAATAACAGCCCGAAAACAACTAACATCCAACCATATTTTTGCCAGCGCCTTACCATTTATTCTACCCTACTCCACCAATAGGGTTCATCATTTGTACTACGAGGTATAATCAAACAATCTAAACAGGTTCGCGGGTATTGGTCAATGGGTTTAAACTGATTATAAACGCACACATCCTCTACCCATGTATTGAGTTCATCTCTATAAATGACCATGTGAGTCGTATCTTTCGATACTGCTGCGAAATAACCCACCGCCTCAAGTCCATCTCCTTCATGTTGAATATTGCCAATTACCCGACCAGCCGGAGCATCGAAGAGGGAACCTGTGGCCTCCGTTAAGACATTGGTTTGTTCGAGGTATCTCAGGTAGGTTTCTGAAACAGAAGATTGGTGAATGGAAAAAATGTGCTTCACAATGAACGATTTGTCAATTTCTCTTTGCATAACCGATTCAAGCCTGTAATTAGAACCTTCATAATTTTCTAAGGCCAGTGTATAGAAATTCTGAACACCGATATTCTGGGTAATGAAGCAAGGGGGTGGTGTAAAACCAAAGGGATCCGGGAAATCAGTTGGACGGATTTGAAAAGTCTCCAAAAACTGCCATTGCAAAAAAGTGGGGGTTGTGGTTTCCGGAAGTTGTGCCAGCAAATCAAATTCTACAATGTCAGTAACTACTTCCAGTCCATTGGGCGTAGTGGTGGTAAGGGTGGTTTCTTCCCAAACTAATTGATTGGTACCAAGTGTCCTGGGTAAAACCTCTGGCTGGGATCGATATAAATCCTCCCCCACCCTCACCTCGATGTGATAGACTCCTCCGGGACGACTCTGGACAACTTCTCCCTGACATACATATCTACCGTCATTCAGATAAGGACACACTTCCCGATTACCGTCACCGTCTACTAGCATTACAAGCGCTTCTTCCACAGGTAAGGGAGACCTTATGGCATTGCGGGTTTCCTGAACGGAGACAAAATATGGCCCTTCAGAATTATCAATTAAACCATTAATAGCGATAAATTGAAAATCATCAGGTTGGGTCTCCAGAAAAATTCGTTCCTGACAACCCATGATCAATAAGCAGAAAAAAAGTGTTGACCATCTCATATTGCCCCTTAATGTTTGTCTATTTCTACCCTTCATCCAAGACATACTTTTCGTCAATCACTCCTTATGGTCAGTTATGAGACATGCCAGAAAAACTTTTCCCTTATTGCACCCTTGACCACCAAAATGGTTCAGTATGGGTACTGCGGGGAATGGTAAGACAATCCCTGCATAAAACAGGATAGGTAAACTTTGTTACATCGAAACGGCATTCATCTACAATGTTTGTCGCTATATCATCTCTGTAAATGGCAATATGCGTCGTATCTGTAACTACCGCAGTGAAAAAGCCAATCGGTGTTAAACCATCGCCTTCATACTCAATGTTACCACTCACTCTCCCTGCAGGAGGATCAAAAAGTGAACCGGTAGTCTCTGTAAGTGAGCGCACCTGCTGCAGATAATTGAAATAACCTTCGGTAACTGATGATTGTTGAATTGAGAAAATATGCTTTACTAAAAAAGAGATATCAATATCTCGCTGAATGACGGACTCAAGAGAGTATTCAGATCCGCTAAATTCATTTAACGCTAACGTATAAAAGTTTTGAATACCTGTGTTTTGGGTAATAAAACAAGGAAGAGGAATCGCACCAAAAGGGTCGGGAAAATCCGTCTCCCGAATTTGAAAAGTCTCTACAAATTGCCACTGTAAATAAGCCGGCTCGGAAACTTCGGGTAGTTGGGCAAACATATCGAAATCCAAAACCGTAGTTTCAATATCTATTCCTGCAGAAGTTGTGGAAGGAATAGCTACCTCTTCCCATTCAAAATGGTTCGTACCTAAGATCGCGGCGGGCATGGTTTCGGGTATCGATCGGTAGATATCGTTACCAAGCCTTACTTCGATATGGTATTGTCCCCCGGGGACTCCTCGCACAACATTTCCGGGGCAGGAATATTTCCCATTCTCCTGATAATTACAAACCTCGCGGTTACCCTCTCCATCAAAAAGCAATACTTCCGCAGTTTCTATCGGAATCGGGGCCCGATCCGCATCTCGGGTCTCCTGAATCTCGATGAGATATGGTCCTTCAGAATTGTTGATCAAGCCATTAATGGAAATCAACTGAAAATCATCAGGCACAGACTCCAAAAATATTCTTTCCCTACAACCAAAAAGCGCTAATGATATCAGCACTACGGGTATCCAGTCAAACCTCAAAATCCTCCTCATATTTCAATCAAATCATCGTTTTGGTGCCCTTCCATTGGAATCAATTCCGACACAATTTCTTCAAAATCACTACCTGCTCTACCTCACACGATCCCACCAATAGGGTTTTTCAAGGGTACTGTTTGAAATCAACAGACAATCCAGACAGATTGGTGGATATTCCCTTTTAAAGGGGTCATAAAGACATAGATCAAGAATAAACTCTTCAAGCTCGGCCTGGTAAATGACCGTGTGGGTTGTGTCTTGCGTTACTGCTGCAAAATATCCTACGGGTTCAAGGCCATTCCCTTCATGAGAAATATTGCCAACAACCCGACCTGCCGGGGGGTCAAATAGTGAACCCGAAGAGGAAGTAAGCGTGTTGACATTTTGCAGGTAACTGTAATAATTTTCGGTGACAGAAGACTGACGAATTGAAAAGATGTGCTTCACCAAAAATGAAATATCAATTCTTCGTTCAATCACGGATTCCAAAAAATAATTAGAACCTGTAAATTCAGTCAGCGGCAGGGTGTAAAAATTCTGTACACCAATGTTTTGGGTAATAAAGCAAGGCGGTGGAATGTGACCAAAGGGATCCGGAAAATCAGTTTCTCGGATCTGGAACGTCTCATACATCTGCCAAACCATATAAGTCGGTTCCGTTACCTCTGGCAATTCTGCAAACATATCAAAGACCACCAGGTTCTCTTCCACGTCAATTCCCGCTTGAGAAGTTCTTGGAACTGCTCTTTCTTCCCATTCCAGTCGGTTAGTGCCCAGTACCCCTGGCATGATCTCCTGTGAGGAGGTATAAGTATCTCCATTCACCTGAACTTCGATATGATACTCACCCCCTGGGACACCCGTCACCGACACTCCCGGGCAAGCGTATTTCCCATTCTCTTTGTATAGGCAGTTCTCCTGGTTTCCATTAGCATCGAATAAAGTCACTTGGGCATCGTCGACAGGGAGCGGTGGACGGTCTGCTTCCTGGGTCTCGTGAATCTCTACAAAATAGGGACCTTCGGCGTTGTGAATCAACCCATTGATAGAGATGAGTTGAAAGTCCTCGGGGACGGTATCCAGAAAAACCCTCTCGCGACAGCCTATGAGTAGCATCACTGACAAAATAACCAGGGTGCATTTCATCGGGAATAGCCTCAAAACCCCCGTCTCAGAACTCATCTTTTTGACTAAAGTTTATGGTGTAGGTAAGGGAAGGAAAAGCATTCCCTAGCACACTAAGCCGGTAACTATGAGGCAGAATAGAAGCTTGTGTGGTGAACTGGTAGTAGATAGAATAGGCATTGTCTCTACCAAGTAGGTTATAGACCGAAAAACTTAAGCGATCATCCAGGGTTTTGATGAAATTATTCGTCCCTATACCAATGTCTATACGGAAATAATTAGGGATATTAAACTGGTTTCTCTCTGAATAGACAGGGACAGCCACATCGTTGAAACTGTAGTTCGTAACTAATGCTGTAAAAGGCCTCCCGGATCTGAATATTGTATTGAATGAGAAAAACCCATTTCTTCCAAATTGGCGGTTCAGAACCAAAGAAAAGTTATGCCTTTGATCGAAATTGGAAGGGTACCAATCACCTCGATTGATGAGGTCTTCCTCGAAAGGTGAATCCGTCCGGTTTCTGGAAATAGACCAGGTGTATGAAAACCAACCGGTCCAGCCATCTTTTGATTTTTCAACCAGTAACTCCGCACCATAGGCCTTTCCCTTACTTTGGACTAATTCAGTCTCCAAATGTGGGTTCAGAATTAGATTGGCAAAATCACGGTATTCATAGACGTTGGCTATATCCCGGTAAAAACCATCTACTGAAATTTGCCATTTCTTATTTGCTCCCTGATAAGTAATACCTCCTGAGTAATTCGTACTCAACTGAGGTTCAATGTATGCTGTACTCACTTGCCATACGTCTACTGGTGTCGGTGAGGCACTGTTTGAGATCAGGTGAACGTATTGAGCGATTTGATTGTAACTGGCCTTTATCGCAAAACGAGGTGTTATCCTGTAGTTAAGACCAATTCGGGGCTCGAAATTCGAATAGGTCGACAGTGTACCACTGTTATTGGTAGTATCTACAATATTCAGAGGCAATAGTGGTGCTCCCTCCCGATAGATGAACTCCTGAGCATCTCCGGTTTGCCGGTATTGATTATACCTGAAACCTACCGACAGGTTAAGTTTTTCCGCAATTGTCCAATCATCAGACACATAAAAACTCAGGATGTCTCCCTGATCCTTTTCAATGGTGGCAGCAGAAAACCCTGACGTGATACCAGGTATTCTTTCCTCAGGTGTTTGTTCATAGAACTTCCATTCTACACCCGCTCTTAACTCATGGCCCGACCATCCCTCATAAAGAAAACTATCATGAATGGAACTAAAGGAAATGCCATTATCTACCGCAAAATCCTGAATTAGATCAACTTGTTTATTGTTATAGGCCACCCTACTGACTTCCAGCTCATGAAGCCAGTTTTCACCCAGGTAGTTCTGCACTTTCACGTTGCCCAGAATGGTACTCCAATCAAACTGAAAATCATTACTGAATCGGAAACGATCAAAACTCCTGTAAAAGGAAAGGGTTACTTTGTTGTTGTCATTGATGCGATAAGACGCTGAAACGTTTTGATCATCAAAACGAGCGTCACTTTGCCTTACATCAAAATCTGCAATTTGATGCATAACAAAATTGGGGTATGCAAACCTACCGGCAGCCAGAACCGACAACTTATTTTCAGCGATAGGCCCCTCCACAAAGAACTTACTAGTGACAACTCCTGCAGTTAACCCTCCGGCCCAGGATTGCTGATCTCCTTCTCTAAGGTTCACATCCAATACTGAGGACAATCGACCTCCAAAGCTCGCAGGAATGTGGCCTTTGTACAACGTGAAATCCTCTACTACATCGGAATTAAAAATGGAAAAGAATCCCAGCAAGTGCGAGGAATTGAATATTTCACCCCCATTCAGTAAGATGAGGTTTTGGTCTACTTTACCTCCTCTTACATTAAACCCGGACGCACCTTCTCCCGCGGTAGTAACTCCAGGGAGGAGTGTAATGGAACTAATGATGTCTACTTCGCCCATAAGCAACGGCACATCCTGAATCGCTGAAATGGTCAATCGCTCTACTCCGGGGATCTCTGCTATCCGGTAATCTTCCTGACGACCTGTCTTCACAAAGGCGTCCATTTCCACGATGGCAGGTTTTAACTTGAAGTTGATGATCAAATTTCGCGTGGCATTCGCATATTTCTCCAGGGTTTCCATCCCTACGAAGCTGGCCTCCAGGTGGTGCACACCCCGGGGCAATTCAATTTCGTAATACCCATTTACATCTGAGCTGACCCCAAACCCGGTTTCAAGGGAAATGATGTTGACACCAGGTAAGGAATTCCCATCCTGATCTATCACATTTCCTTTTACCGTATATCGCTGACCTAAAACTGCCGACGTACTACATACCAACAAAAACAGCAATCCAACTCTAGATATCATGTTCCCTTTCGTTTCCACTAAAATTAGGAAACAACGATCAAAGTGATTGCCTAAAAAACCATTCATTTTGCTTGATTTTGGACATTTTTCGACGATTCTCTAGTAAATTGAAACTTCAAACGATTGCAGGAGTTATGAGCGGTAATAGGGAACAAGTCAAAAAAGTCTTAAAGGTTTTAACTTTTTATTTTCTGATCAATCCGTTGCTATTCGGACAGACGAATTCAACCGAATCTGCTGATTCACTTAATAACAAATCAGAAAACATTTTACCTCATTTGACGCATCGCCAGTTTAATACCGGGAACATTCATCAATTGGGCGCCGCGCTTCAGGGGCTTGACCCGGGATTATGGACACCTCAAAGCAGCGCCGACCCCAATTTGGAGAACAATTATCGGATCAGAGGCCTTAGCAGCCTGGGGAATACGACCTATGAGAACCTAAACCCTACCATATCCCTGCTGGGATTTAAAGGACTAAGCCTCGCAGATATCGATCCTTTCTTTGTTGAACAAGTCGCTGTTATTAAAGATGGAAGCCTGGCAAGGTATGGAGTGCAGGGTGGTTTGGGCGTCATCGACCTTCAACCCGTTCAGGGCAAAGGGAAGAATCAAGTCTTTTTTCGCAGTTTCCTGAGTTCGGAAATGGAAATCGACAATGATCCTGTACTATCGGCCAGTGAATTTCGAAACGTAGCTTTCCCAGATGAAGGTGCGAATACAAACTGGAGAGAGGAGATTGGGCAAAATGGACAGAGTTGGGTCAATCAGCTTGGTTTCTCCGGCAATCAGAAAAACGTTGATTACTACGTGGGTGTGAGCCACAGAGACCTTCGCGGAATACAAAGGCAAACTGGGTTTGATCAAACGAATGGTTTCCTCAACATTGGTGCTGCTTTCTTTAACGACTTACTGAAAGTGCGAGCAATTGGGATGCATAGTATAACCAATCGGGAACTAGGCTTTGCCTCCGTCTATGAATTTGCGGATCGATTCAATCCTACAGCGCCCATCCGACTATCCAACGGAGATTACAATCAACCACAGGTTTTCGGACTTTTCAATCCCGTGGCCATGATCGATGAAAACAAAAGAGAAACCGAAGCAACGCGTTCCCTGGGACTGGTAATGGCAGATCTGTCTTTTGGAGAGTGGACCTGGAAAAATCAGGCAGGTATTTTCGTCGAAGATGTTACAGGTCAATTTTCTTCAACCGGGATAAGTACCTTTACAGCGTTCTTCCTTGGTTCCAATACCGATTCTGAAAGGGAGGTAAGGTCCCTGCAATCGCAGCTCCAGCATCAAAAACAATTCGGAAGTGTATGGCTTAACACGTCAATAGGTGCCGAATCTCAGGAATTCATACAATCCGGAAGGAGTGAATTTCAGTACGCAGAAGGGACGGACGACTTTTTTACTAAACATGCCGTACAGTTAATGGCCTATTTTGCCAATGTCAATTTCACTTCCGGGGATCTCAAAGGTCGATTTGATTTCCGCAGAGAAGGCTCCTCGGCATTATCAAATAGTCAACAATGGAACAATTACTTTTCGTCCTCTCTCCGCTATAACTTCTCCGATTTGGAATCCTTCTCACTATTCGAAGTTTTTGCTTCCTTCGGAACCTCAGGCATGACCCCATTTCAAAGTGGTTTGACAAAAAGACTCGTCAGTGAAAGAGACGCTCCAAATCCGCCAATCATCAACCAAAACCCAACCGATGAACTAAGTCAAATGTCCTCTTCTCACTTCGATATGGGATTAAGTGTGGCTCCGAAAAGAGGGAAATGGCGAGCTACAGCAAACTTTTTCACCAACCGTACCAGTGACTTTTGGGTGCAACAATATGATCCGAACACGCTTAATTTCAATACCTGGGCCAATACTGCGGAGTTACGAACCTCAGGACTAGAAATTATGGCAGATGCCTCTGTGAAATTAGGTGCTATTGATTGGAACATCAGAGGGGTCTTTTCCACACAGCAGACAAGAATTGAAGACGCGGGCCTCATCAATGGTTTCGCCTACAGTAATCCGGAATTTGGTTGCGGTAGCGGTTTGATCCATCGTATTCAAACGGGGGACGATTTCGGCAACTTCTATGGTCCCAGGTTTTCAAGATTTTCCGCCGCCAACCCAGGAACACTGACCTGGGAACTTGAAGATGTCAACGGTGATGGATTCATAAGCGATGAAGACGATCAAATCATTGGCAATGCAATGCCTGACTGGACTTTGGGACTTCAGCAGCAGTTTGACTGGAAAAGATTCACATTGAACCTGAATTTCCAGGGCATGTTTGGTCACGATATTGTCAATTTCCGGGGACTTCATACCGTTCCAACCACTGCCGGATTCAATGTACGTACTTCCCGAATCGAGTCGGAACTAAGGTTGATAGAGGAATTTAACCCCTGGAGTAGTTATTATGTAGAAAATGGCAGTTTTCTCAGATTACAGGTGGTTACTCTTCAATATCAGGTCCCTGTAAAAGCAAAATGGATCAATGACTTAAACGTGTATTTTACAGGCAACAATCTCGTCACCATAACCGGTTATGACGGGAATACCTCGCTTCAACTTGCCAACAACTCAAATTTGGATGGCACTCCTGGAATTACTCCTCAAATCACACAATGGACCCCCGGAATCGACAGACATGACGCATGGCCTCACAGTAAATCAATTACTTTTGGAATTAATGCGAAGTTTTAGGTAAAGCAACACCTAACCTCTTTTAGGTTACTGGCTAACCCACCACTCTAAAGGCTCATCATTTTTCAACACAAGTAATCGGGGCGTTGCCTCCCCTTTGAATAATTGTGTAGCAACTACATTGCCTTCCAGATAGATCCCGTGAATCCGATTAGGCACAAAAGCAAGGCTATCATCCACTACCTCATATAAAGTACCGTAACCCTCCGTATAAGGAGCGTCCTGTAAAGTGCTCTGGCTAAAATTCCCTGCCAGAAAAAGATCCTTTCTGCCATCACCATTGTAATCTTCGAAAGCAACCGATCGGATCATCGTGCTCTGGGCTTCCAGAGAAAAGGGCCGAAAGGAAAAGTCATTGTCATCATTCACCAGGATACCTGATCTGAACTCATGAGCTTCCAAGACCTGGGCTCCTTCAAATGCGTCCTCACCAAATATTTCCGGTAGAGACGCCTCAGCGTACCCTTTATAATCTCTCACGCGTCTATTAATGTAGGTCAGGGGTTTCACCAAATCCTTTTTGGCCGCAAAAGCGGACTCTTTACCATCACGGAAATAGGTAAGAACATGATCCAGCCTGTTATTTCCATCGATATCTTTGATATACAACTTAACAGGCTCCTCTTTCGATGCTTTGAGTTTGGTGTTTAAGCCAAGGTTGCCCAACACAAGGTCCAAATCTCCGTCCTGATCGTAATCAATCGGCAGTACGGTCTGCCACCAACCGTGTTCGTTGAAAACGTTTACCGACTCACCCAATTTTCCGTCTTTCACGTAGAACACTTTTAAAGGCTGCCATAACGCTGCAATGATAAGATCCTTCTCTCCATTCCCATCCAGGTCTGCCCAGATAGCATCTTTGACCATGCCTACTGACTCAATTCCCTGTACCTCCGTATTTGAAATAGAAAATGACTTCCCAGCCTGGTTCGTAAGCAAATAGCTTCTTGGTGTAACGCCGTAATTCCAGGGTTCGACCAAAGACCCCAGAAACAGATCATCGAAACCATCTCCATTGTAATCATTAATAGCAACCACGCTACCCGTATGATAAATGTCCGGCAAAGCCAAAGAGTCCAGATAGAATTGACCGTCCTCCTGTAAGTATAGTCTGGGTTGTCTGTACACCGATTCATTGGTGAAGCTATTTCCACCGGAAACAACAAGCAGGTCCAGATCTCCATCTTTTTCAAAATCGAAGAAAGCAGCATCTACATCTTCGTAAGTAGAGTCCTGCGGTAGATGGATCCGCTTAAAATCCCCATTAGGTTGTTGCAATAACAAAGCGGAAGGTTGTCGAAAAGCTCCTCCCAGGAATAAGTCTTCCAAACCATCTTTATTGATGTCTCCGGTTGCCATGGCCGGACCCTCATAGGCATTCATATGAGGCATTAACGGTTCACGGGTAAACTCCCAGTAAGTATTCTCTTTATGGCTGAAATCTGCCGCGAATGACACTTCCGTTTTCCCGAACCATACTTCGTTTACGTTCTCAGGAATAGGCAGCTGTGCTTGTTCCAGGTTTACCTGTACCGATTGATCTGCCGCCAAGTTATATTTTACAAGTCGCTTACCCTGAAAATCGATCACCAGGCTGTCTATCTGTAGCCACTCTCCGAGCCCGATGATAACCGGACCTACGGTAGAAGATTGAAAGCCTTTATTGGTGAAATTTTCATAGTATTGACTTTGTCCGTTTACCCAACAGGACAATCCAACCCCAGAAGCAGTGGTTGGTTCTGTTCCATTCATAAAGTCCACCTGTATATAGTGGCTGCCATTTTCCCGGCTATTGTTTTTTAGGATCGTGCTCTCTTCATTGAGATTGTTCAGTACAAGGTCCAGGTCTCCATCCAGATCCAGATCCGCATAGGTAGCGCCGTTAGTTACTCCTGCCTCCGATTTAATCCAACCATCGGTAGTGTTTCGAAATTGCCAGTTTCCCGTGTTTTCGAAGAAATAATTTTTGACCTTACCCTCAGGCATCTTTGCCGTAAATTCAGCGTCCGTTAAATCGGGATTCTGGGCCAGCTCACTGGCCGTAAAATCAATAAAATCAAGGTCATTGGGTCGCTTCCAAATACCATTACTAATGAAAATATCCTTCTGGCCATCCTGATTAAAATCCGCCATCAACGTGGACCAACTCCAATCGGTAGCATACAGACCTGTCATTAAAGAAACATCGGTCATTCGACCGTTTCCGAGATTCATCAGGACAGAATTCCTGCCAAATTGATCCATGTAGCCTAGTCGTTTACGTGTCTGCCACACCTCGTAACTGTCATCGCCGGCAGATCGTTTTCTGATGACTTCATCTTCCGGCATCATGTCCAAAGTCATTAGGTCTACTAATCCATCATTGTTCAGGTCAGCCAGGTCATTTCCCATAGAGAAGCGACTGGTCCGGTGCGCCACATCCTCCAATATTTCTGTGAAGGTCTGATCACCATTGTTCCGATAGAGGTAATCATTTTCACTAAAATCATTGGAGACGTAAATGTCTGTAAAACCGTCCCGATCAAAGTCTGTAAAACCTAAACCCAATCCGTAGCCAATGGCGGAAGCGTAAATACCTGTTGACTCGGTAATATCTACGAATGAACTTCCTGTATTCTCATAAATCCGATCTCCAGAAACCGGATCCACACGATCCCGTAACGTAGTATTTCCAAAACTACTGGGTGTGTGAACAGAGTGATTCAGCAAATAGAGATCCAGGTCTCCATCATTATCCATATCAAAAAAGCCGGAATGTGTGGAAAAACCCTGAAAGTCAACTCCCCAATCCTTGGCTACTTCCGTAAAAGTGAGGTCACCATTGTTAAGATACAGTTCATTATGGCCCTGAAGTCCTTTGTATTTACTAACGCGCGTTTGATAAATATCCAGCCAGCCATCTCCGTTCGCATCTACCATCGATGTTCCTGTTTTCCACATCCCGGGTGAACCCACACCTGCCTGATCAGTAATGTCCCTAAACTTCATCGAGCCCTCGTTCAGGTAGAGCTTATTCTCCTCCTCATTCGCTGAGAAATAAATATCGGGAAGGCCGTCATTATTGATATCTCCTACGGCCACTCCTCCTCCATTGTAGTAATAGAGGTACTCTATGATGTTGAATTCTTCCGTCTCTGTGAGGCGATTGACAAATGTGATCCCTGTCTCTTCAGGTCCAATTTCCTCAAAAAGTAACTCGTTGCTATCCTGTTGACAAGCACTCAGAAGCATCAAATACCCAAGTAGACAACACAGGTTACGCTCCATGATCTATTGAGACTTGACGAAACTTTGAACTTTATCATCATTATTGGCCACCACGACCTGCGCACCTGAAGATGTTTTGACCATTTCGATAGCACGCACTTCCTTATCTAGCTTAAGCCCGGATTCAGAAGTATTGATGAGATTAAAATTGCCCAAGCCGTCCCCGGACAACAGTGTCCCATAACTGGCGTCATACCGCCCCATTTCCGGTTTAGAATTGTAGAGGTTTCCTCCCAGTAAAACATCCAGGTGTTCATCTCCATTGAAATCCGCAATTTCTATCGCATAGGTACAAGAGAACTGCGCTTCTTTTGGTAAGGATACTGGTTCAAAACGACCATCCTTGTTCAGCAGAATCCTGGTGCCCAATTCCTCTGCTTTTAACACCAGTGCATCTGCGAGCAGCGCTTCACCAAAAACATCGGTAACCTGCTGATCTTTATAACTGTCGTATTTCAGGTATTTCTTCTTAATTCCCGGCATTTGCATGGCCAGATCGTGCCTTAAGGAAAGTGGATACAGCTTTCCCTCTTCATACTGACACATGACTTGTTCGATGGTGCCATTTCTGTCAAAATCTTTAACAAACATCGTCAAAGGCTCTTCCTTAGAAGCTTCGAAACGAGAATTAAGTCCATGGTTACCCAAAACCAAATCAGGTTGACCGTCTCCATCCAAATCTGCACTTTCTACGGCGTTCCACCAGCCTGAAGAGTTTGGCAAAACGCTTTTCGTAAATTCCCCCTGCTCCTGCTTGAATAGGGTCACGGACATCCATTCGCCGACAATTACCAGATCCAAATCTTCATCCGAGTCAATGTCCACCCACGTCGCATCCGTAATCATTCCCAATTCACTTAACCCCGGTGCCACCTCTGCAGAAACATTGGTAAATTCTCCGTTGCCATCATTATTGAGGATATAGCCATTTCTTGGAAAGCCATATCGGTACGTTTGCAAATGCCCCCCTACAAATAGATCAAGATCTCCGTCTGCGTCATAATCCCCCACTTCTACCACAGAAGTACTCTCATATCTGTTGGCGGGAAATACCTTTCTTACACGTTCGAACTCTCCTTTGGAAGTTTGCAAGTAAAGTCGGTCCGCCAATCTTGGATCTGCTGGTTCGAAATCACTACCTCCGCTAGAGACATATAGGTCCAGTTTTCCATCACCATTCGCATCAAAGATCTGGCAGGCTACGTCTTCCGAAGCGCTATCTTTTCTTATCCGATCAGGAATGAGTGCTTCAAATGAACCATCAACTCCCTGGAGCGAAATCTGTCCAATTTGGTCAGCAGCGCCACCGATATAGATATCTTCCAAACCATCTTCATTGAGGTCTCCCGCGCAAAGGCAAGGTCCCCGGGTTGAATGCATTTGAAATAATAATCTATCTCTATCAAAATCTACAAATTGATTCTCCTTGTGTTTAAAAGTCAGTGAATTAGTCTCTTGATACAGGGTATTGCCACCCTTGCTCATTCCTGATCGCATTTCTTCGGCATCCTGCTCCTTTAGCGTCAGGGTCTGATCTACCTTTACTTTTTCAAGTCTCGTTACTTTCAACGATGGCCAGGTCACAATCAGAGAATCCAGTTGCCCAATGTTCCCTAATCCTAAATTTGGCCGATGGTCGACGGTAGATTGAAAGCCTCGTGTCGGTAGGTGCTCCAAATAAATAATCTCTCCGCCTACATAAGCTGTGATATTGGCTCCCAGTGCATTCGTATTGCCCCGTTCTCCGACGAGATTAATTTTCAAGTAGTGGTTATCTGGTGACAATTCATTCGTGCGATTTTCATACAGAAAGGCCGTCATGTTGGTATTGTTGACGACCAGGTCCAGATCACCATCATTGTCCAGGTCACCGTAAGCCGAACCGCTTGAAAAGCTTTTTGTATCCAAACCAAGTGCTTCAGCCGAATTGCTGAAAGTGAGGTTCCCATCATTGGTATAGGCATGATTTGAAACGGGCACACTGGGTATATAACTGATCAATAATTCGTAATTCACCTGACCACCGGCAGTAACCTGTTCAGTCACATCATTTTGCGTGACAAATTGCAGAAAATCCTGATTGGTCAAATCCTGATAAATGCCATTGGCGATGAAGAGATCCTTATAACCATCATTTTCGAAATCAAACATCAAAGCACCCCAACTCCAGTCACTGGCTTCCACTCCTGAGAGTCGACCGATCTCGCTAAACGTGTTATCACCATTATTGTACTGCAGTGTATTTCTTGTAAACTGGTGCCAATAACCATTGCTGACACTGTATTGATAGCGATCCCACGAATCAAATGTGGTTACTGTTTTTACTCTTTCATTATCCGCAGGAAGCATGTCTGTCACAAAGATCTCGGGATAACCATCATTGTTAAGGTCCCCCATATCTGCTCCCATCGACGCTGCACTTACTGCTTTAATCCGCTGTTCCAGTACCTCATTGAAACCTCCTTGTTGATCATTGAGATAGAGGTAATCCCTTTCAAAAAAGTCATTGGAAACATAAATATCCAGCCATCCGTCTTTGTCCACATCTCCTACTGTGACACCAAGCCCGAACCCAATAATACTTCCGTAAATTCCAGCTTCCTCACTGATGTCCGTAAAAGAACCTCCATCGTTTCGGAATAGCTTATCTCCTCCTACTTCGTCTCTTATAGGTCTTTCATTTTTTCGCAAATTGAAACTCCCAATGGCCTGGTAGGAATTATTGAGCAGGTACATATCTACATCACCGTCCTTGTCATAATCAAAGAAGGCAGCGTGGGTAGAAAATCCCCGGTCCGCCAGGCCAAATTGCTCTGCCTGCTCAGAAAAAGTGTCATCACCGTTATTGATAAAGAGCTCGTTCTGCTTGTTATCCCCCTTAATATCACCTGAATTACATACATAGATATCGAGCAATCCATCACCATTCACGTCAGCAACGCTCACTCCGGTACTCCACGCCCGCTCACCGGCTACACCAGCCTCATCCGTGATGTCTTCAAATGTTAAAGAGCCTTTGTTCAGGTACAGCTTGTTACTGGATAAATTGGCAACAAGGTAAACATCGAGCAAGTTATCGCCATTGAAATCCGCCAGGGCAACACCGCCACCATTGTAGAAATTACGATACTTGAAAATATTAAAATCCTGATCGTAACTCAGGTCATTAGAAAAATCCAAACCTGACTGTTTTGGCTCGATTAGCCTGAATAAAGTCTCAGGCTCTTTTTGGCAGGACCCTAAAACCAAGCCCAACAGAGCCATTAAAATAAGATTTCTCATGATCAATTAATTATCAACGAAAGCAGACAGATCGGTAAAAATGGCGGTTATTCTTCTTTCATCCCTTACATACAATTCGATCATACGATTACCATCTACTTTATAAAAAAAATCACGCCCTTCGCGCTCTTGTTTAATAAAATGATTTCCTGGGTACCAATTTTCAAGAATTCCCGGCAAAACAGCCATGAGCTTATCAGACTGAAGCTGTTTGTTCCACGGGGCCCAGGCTTCATAACTAAATGTGCATTTGTACTTTGAGGCGATGTTTTCTTTAAAATCCGGATAAAAGTTTAGGTCTATTTTATAATCTCCATGATCGAACTTGTATAATACCGACATGTTTTCCGGACCTTCTTTTACGATCCCCTTACGATTAATTTCCCAACAGTGATCATAAAAATCCTGTCTTGGCATACCAAAAGTCACACCGACGAAAAGCGAATCATTTCGAACCCCACTGTTGAGTTCCCGCTTGATCATCCGTTCAACCTGGTACTTTGGACCACAACTCCATAAGATCACCCCTACAAGAAGGATCCCCCCCTTTATCATTCTACTCATTGTGTTCATATACTGCCACACCTTCATTATTAATCGCAAAAATCAAATGGTTCCTGTTCGATATTTCGATATTGACGATCTTCCTGACCTCCGTATTTTCCATAATTCCGGAAGTCGAATTGGGTACAAATTTAAAATTCCCTTGTTGATCCAAACGGAACATTGCCGTATATCCTGCCTTGTAACTACCCATCTCAGGCCTCCCTTTAAAGAAATTACCTCCCAGTAAAACTTCCACTTCCTGATCATCATTCAAATCTCCCGCCAAAACGGAATAGATCGGGAAAAGCTGAGCGCGAAAAGGTAGGTCAACCACGGTATAATCTCCCTGAGCATCGTTAAACCAAACAAAAGAAGCCAGTTTGTTCACCTTCAGGTGATAACCACCTTTCTTAACTCTTTCTCCGAATATTTCATGAATGTTGGCATCCTTGTAGTCACTGGCTTTTAGAAAATTCTTCTTTAAACCCGGCAATTGCATCGTTAAATCTTTAAGCTGAACTAATGGATACTGTTCTCCTTCGAAATACATTGTAGGCACCAGATCGATAGCTCCATTATTATCAAAATCATTAACCAGTAACCCCAAAGGCTTTTCTGAAGAAGCTCTGTACCGCGTATTCTCACCAAGGTTCCCAAACAATAAGTCAGGATACTCATCCCCATTCAGGTCGCTTACAGTTACAGTATTATACAGACCAGAATATTCATCTATACCATATTTTCTGGTCCTGTTTTGCCACTTACCATTATCATAAGAGAGTACGACAGGCGCCATCCATTTTCCAACTATGACCAAATCCGGTTTCCCGTCAAGGTCAAGATCCGTATTAACTGCATCGGTCACCATACCCAAACTGATTAGGTCAGGAGCAATGGCCTCAGTCTGATTTTCAAAATTTCCAGCGCCATCATTGACCAGAATATGCGAATTGATAGGCACCCCATAAAAACCGGGCCTTTGTCTGCCTCCAATGAAAAGGTCCAAATCTCCATCTCCGTCGAAATCCAGAGGGACTACCACGCTAGAGGATTCCAGGCCTTTCCCAGGAAATTTCTGCTCTGAAGCGGAAAAATTACCCTGACCATCTCCATAATAAAGACGGTCTCTCAAACCACTGGAAAGCGCGCCGAATTCGGAGCTTCCTGAAGCGACATACAAATCTGGATTCCCATCTCCATTGGCATCAAAAAATGCACAATCTAAATTCTCGGCATAGGCATGTGCCTGAAAAGCTGTTGTCTCCTTTCTAAAGGAACCATTGGATTGGATGAATAAAGCTCCCGTTTGTTCATTTGCCCCGCCAATAAAAAAGTCTTCTTGCCCATCCAAATTCACATCCCCCTTGCACAAACAAGGTCCTTCTGTGGAATTCATTTCAAACATCAGACGATCTTTATCAAAGTCGACATAATTGTTTTCCAAATGCACAAAGTCGATAGTGGTCGTATCCTTTCGAAACCACATTTTCGTATTGGCCTCATCAAAAGTGTTTTCATTCAAAGTGCCATATTGAAGTACCAGGGTCGTATCAATGGGTGGGTCAGAAATGACAGCTGAGTTTCCATCCGGCCATATCACCTGTACCTTTTTGATCTCACTGGCATCTCCCAGGCCAAAAACGATTTTCGAATCAACCGTGGACTGGAATCCACGAAAAGGATTTAATTCCTGATACAGCACTTCATCTTCAAGACTAACTTTTACTTTGGCGCCAATTGCCTGGCGATTGCTTTCTGCCCCCTTTAATATCAGTGCCAAATAATGATTCCCTTTTAATTCTGACTGATTTTCATAAATCAAGGCAGGCATGTTGACATTATTTACAACCAGATCAAGGTCACCATCATTATCCAGATCACCATAAGCAGATCCATTAGAAAAAGTGGCTTTTTCAAACCCCCAGTTAAATGACTGATCCTGAAAGGACACACCATTCTTATTTTGAAAGGCATAATTATGAAGGGCCTCCGAAGGCATCATGTCTATCATGGTCTTGATAGCATTTTCCTCCGTTTTAATAATTTTCTGGATTCTGCCAGGCTCTGACATGAAATTCACATAGTCGAGATCTAGCAGATCCTTATAGATCCCATTGGCCACAAAGAGATCTTTCAGCCCATCATTATCCATATCAAAAATAAGGGCTCCCCAACTCCAATCGGTTGCCTCTACGCCTGCATATCGACCAATTTCTGAAAAGGTGCCATCCGAATTGTTTAATTGTAAAACGTTTCTTCCGTATTGATGATGATAGCCCTTATCCATCATCAACTGGTGCTTATCCCAGCTTTCGAAAATAGCCTTGGAGACCAAACGATCGTGACGCCTGGGTAGCATCTCAGTCACAAAAAACTCACTGTGACCATCGTTATTGATATCCGCGAAATCGGCTCCCATAGACCCCATGGACAGCTCCTGTATCCTTGACTCCAGATCTTCCTGGAACGTACCATCACCCTGATTCAGATATAAGTAGTCCCTTTCAAAAAAGTCATTGGAAACATAGATATCCGGCCAGTTGTCCTGGTTGACATCTCCGATAGTAACCCCCAATCCAAAACCAATGTCACTGGAATAGATGCCTGCGGATTCCGTAACGTCCACAAAAACATGACCGTCATTCCGTAAAAGCTTATTACCACCCAGAGTGTCGGGAATTTGTCTCTGATCTTTGATGAGGTCGTAGCTGCCGACGGATCTAATAGAGTTGTTCAATAAATAGCAATCCAGATCACCATCCCGGTCATAATCGAAAAAGGCAGCATGACTGGAAAGTCCTTCGTTATCCAGTCCCCATTTCTTTGACTCTTCTCTAAAAGTCAGGTCGCCATTGTTGACGAATAATTCGTTGTATCTCCTTTCGCCTCCGGGAGGGCCGGATTTGCATACGTAGATATCCAACAGACCATCATTGTTAATATCTACCATACTGACGCCCGAACTCCAGATGTTGGACGTGGCCAATTGTGAACGCTCGGTAATATCCTCGAACTGAAAATCTCCCTTGTTGAGGTAGAGTTTATTCGAGACCATGTTACCACAGAAAAAAATATCAACCAGCCCGTCGTTGTTAATATCTCCAATTGCTACTCCGCCCCCATTGTAAAAATTCTTGTAGGTGTAGGGATTGATTTGTTCTGAATAAGTCAGCTGATTGTTGAAAGACACGCCCGTTTCCTCTTCCCCGAGCTCTTTGAATAGCGGGGATGTTGCAGGTTGACAAGCGAAAAAAAAGAAGGGTAAACTTAAAAGTAAAAAACGCATATCGCTTTCGGGTCTTGACAAAACCTCAAGCAAAGAAAAAGCAAGTAACCGGAGTTACTTGCTTTTTTAAATCTATATATACTTAATTCTTAGTATCCAGGATTCTGGTTAAGTACGTTACTTACGTCAATCTGAGGCTGTGGAATAGGGAATACTTCGTAAGTTGAACCAGATGCAGGCTTTTCCCACCAGGCATCACCCCATCTTCCGAATCTGATCAGGTCATTACGTCTGGTCATTTCCGCATACATTTCACGACCTCTTTCCGCTAACAAATTCTCATCCGTTAATGCAGTAAAAGGATCCACACCAGCTCTTGCCCGGATTTCATTGACGATCGCCAATGCTCCCGCAGCATCACCATTTCGGTACATAGCTTCGGCTTTTGTTAGCATCATGTCAGCATATCGGAAGATCACGAAATCATTAGAAAGGTTCTCAGTAGCTCCTTGCTCGAATTCGTATTTCCCAATACGCGCACCACCTTGTCTCCATCCATTAGGCCAAATCTCATTGATCTCAGGAGTAAAGTTCAAAGGAGCTCCATCTGGGTCACCGACAACACCTGAAGCAGGGTTATCTTGTTCGAAAGAAGGATCTTCTACGATGGTTCCATCGGCCAACAACTGAGGTCCAACGATGAAGTTACTCAGTCGAGCATCCAATGTACCTGTACCGTTAGGAACAGTAGGATTTACAGGATCAAAATCAGCCAATCCAGTCCAAACTGGCCCCTGAGGCCCTGGGTTTGATACCGGATCAATGTAAGAATTGTAAAACTCTTCCACCGTCGCGTATCCATTCCAAGGCTGGAAGGTTAATCCAAGTACATCCTGGTTATTGTAGTGAAGCGTCATTGCTGGCCAGTTGAAACCAGTAGCAAACACTTTATCGTAAGGTACTACGAAAATATTCTCAGTAGATCCTTGGTTTTCTACAACGAAGTTGGATCGGTAAGAACCACTTAATGAATATCCGTCGATGTTATCAACAGCAGTCACTACGTCAGCCCATCGAGCCGTTCCTGTCCATACTTCAGCATTCAGGTACAATTTCGCACGAAGTGCATATCCTGCAGCCTGATTGAAACGTCCGTATGCTGTTCCACCAACGGTAGGATCCAAATCATCAATAATGTCATTCAACTCACTTTCAATGAAGTTGAATACCGCCTGACGACCAGCATCTAACGAAGAAGCATTTCCGATAACCTCATCCGTAAAATCGATTACCAAAGGAACATTACCCCATGCATCTAGTGCCCAGTAGTACCACAACGCTCTAACACCACGCAATTCTGCGATAAATGCCTGAGCTGATTCTGATTCCAATTCTCCGAACTGAGCGATAAGGCGGTTACATGTGTTAATACCACCATATACGAACGTCCATGCATTGTTAAAGAAACCATTTGCAGGTGTAAAAGTATGATCGTGAAGATCAATCAATACACCACCATCGAACCAGTCTCCACCTTTTGTAGCAATTACCAGTTCATCCGACGAAATCTCGTTGATAGACCACAACGTAGAGTGGTTACCAATCTGCGTCATGGACGAATACGCAGCTCCTAGAGCAGCAATGAACTCTTCATCAGTCTGAAAGAAGTTCGAATCCGTCACATCACTAAACAACTCCTCTTCCAGGTCGGTACAAGCCGGTGCAAAGAACAACAGACCAATTACCAAAACGAGGAACTTCTTTTTGAATAGATATTTCATGTTCTGATTTAATTTTTCTTAGAAATTAAGATTCACTCCGAAACTAAATGTGCGAGTAGTGAAATAGGTATTTCTTCTCTCTATACCCGGAGCCAGCGCATTTGGGTTGTCTGGATCATCCAAATCTTCGTAACGAACCTCTGGATCGATACCTGAGTAATCAGTTATAGTAAATGCATTTTGAATAGAGGCGAAGAATCTCAGTCTTGAAATCCCAGATTCCTCATTTACAGGTACCGTATAACCAATGGTAGCATTATCCATACGTAGGAAGCTTGCGCTTTCCACGTGAGAGTCACTTACTACTGCTCTGGTAAGGTCAGTAGTCAATGCAGGGCCTTTCACGACGTTGTAGTTATTGACCGTAGTTCCTTCAAAGTTTTCGTAGAAACCTCTATAAGAGTTCAACAGGTCGTGACCGAATGCTCCACGAAGGAAGAAATTCAAATCCCAGTTACCATAAGCAAAGGAGTTATTCCAACCTATGGTGAAATCAGGGAGTCCATTTCCAGCCATGTAAGCGTCAGCACGATCATTAGGATCATACACACCATCACCACTCAAATCAGCAAACTCAGGCGTTCCATCCTCATTTATGCCAATTTGACGCGGCAACCAAATTTGTCCTAGATCTTCACCTTCTGCCACTCTCGCCAATCTTGTATCGTTCTGTCCAGGAGAACCCATGTTGGCAATGAAAAGTTCTGGAACATCTAACTGTACAATTTCAGTACTGAAGGTTGCAAAGTTGAATCCAGTATTGTAGCTGAATTTACCGTCATCATAAGCTGCATAATCAAATGCAAATTCGAATCCTGTATTCTTCATCTCTCCTACATTGCTCCATGTTTGAGGGAAGAAGTTTGGAGGAACAGGCACGTCGATCAAGAAAAGCAAATCAGTTGTATTTCTTTGGTACCAATCAAATGTACCTGAAAGTTTGCCATCTAAAACGGTGAAATCAAATCCGAAATCAATCTCATTTTTCACCTCCCACTTCAAGTCAGGGTTCGGGTTACTTTGAGGACCGAATGATGGTACGAATGCTCCATCAAAGAAGAAGGAACCTGCAGGTCCAAACCTTCTCAGAGAAAGGTAACTTGAGCTGGGCTGGTTACCAGTTTGTCCCCAACTACCACGAACTTTCAACTGATCAACACCAGGGATCGAAACGAGATTAGTAAGGTTCACACCACCACTAACGGCAGGGAAAAGTCCCCACTTTTCGTTCTCTCCAAATCGAGAAGATCCTTCTTGTCTTGCACTTACAGAAAGGAAATAAGTCCCATCAATGTTCAGGTTTACTCTTCCGAAGAAAGCGATCAGACGATTAGAGTTAGCACCACTTCCAACGCCTCCAAGGCCATTTGGAAAATCCTGTGCAGCTCCCAGGTTATTGAAACCGAATGCGTCTGTGATCAAATTTCCTCCAGTTGCTCCAAAGCCTTCACTGAAGAATTCCTGAAAAGAATATCCACCTAATACAGCCAGATCGACTACTCCAAAAGAGTTATCATAGTTGATCGTAGTTTCGAATAGTTCGTTAGAATCGATACCCGTTCCTCTGCTGGCTAAACCGCTTCTACCTACGCCATCCAAAAACTTGGACTGACGGCTCAGGTATTGACCTCTAATTTCCTGCTCTCGCTGCTGAGAATAGAAAGCACTTACTCTCAAGCCATCGATGAGGTCGCTAAAATCATACTCCAATTTGAAGCTTCCTAAGATATCGATATCAGAACCTTCATCAGAATTCAATTCTGCAAGGGCAACGGGGTTGAAGAAGTCAAAGATCGGACGTTCTGCAAATCCACCTTCTCCTGTTGTTCCTTCCGCACCGTTAAATCGAACGGGAAGTGTAGGGTTGGCTACGATCGCATATCGGAAAGAATCGTCAAAACCAAATTCGGAATCACGAGTGGTGATCGATAAATTCGTCTGGAACGTTAAGTTATCATTCAATGCTCTCTGAGTCAGGTTCAATCTGGCATTAACTTGAGTGAAACCAGATTTGATACCAATACCCTCTACATCACGAAGGTTGACAGACGCTCTGTATGAAGTTCCTTTTGCTCCTCCACTTAGAGATAGGTTGTGTACATGCGATACCCCTACAGAAGTTACCTCATCTACCCAATCCGTATTAGATCCAAAGTCCGTACCACCAAGACCGGCATTGACCACCTGGCTACGGTACTCATCTGCATCAAAAAACTCAATGGTATTCGCTACCTGATCAAAAGCGATCGAAGCATTGTAATCAACTTGTGTTCTTCCAGCCTGACCGGATTTTGTGGTAATAAGGATTACTCCGGCAGAACCCCGAGTACCATAGATTGCCGCAGCAGAACCATCTTTCAACACGTCCATAGACGCAATGTCATTAGGATCTACTGTATTTAGAGATCCGCCGATTACTCCGTCAATAACTACAAGAGGCTCAGATTGAGCACCGAATGTGTTCACTCCTCTTAGTCTGATGGTGTAGTTTCCGTTAGGGTCACCTCCAGGTCTGGCTACCGTCAAACCACCTACTTTACCCTGAATCAATTGTGCGGGATTGTTCACAAGTCCCTGGTTGAAATCTTCAGCCTTCACACTTGCGACAGAACTGGTGATCTCCTTCTTCTCTTGTGTACCATATCCAACAACGACAACTTCCGCCAATTGCTCAACATCCAGCTCAAGCGCAACGTCGATTACCGACCTGGCTCCAACCGCAATTTCTGATTGACGATACCCCACGAAAGAAATGATGACCGTGGCATTATCTGACACACTTAACGAGTAATTTCCGTCCAGGTCTGTGGTAGTACCGTTTGTGGTACCCTTCTCAACGACGTTTGCACCGGGGACGGTCTCACCGGTTTGAGCGTCTGTTACTGTTCCTGTTATCGTACGACTTTGTGCCCATACCGAGAGCACGAAAAACGCCGATAACAACGTTAGTAAATACTTCTTCATACTATTACAAATTGTTATTCGGTTAGAATATTTTACCTCCGATTTGGACAAATCAAAGCATAGCATGCCCCGAGTTCAATCCAAACCGTAGGCATTTTAATGAGGATTTGTAATAAAAACAAAGGGATTAGTGAAATTACGTTCTGAAAACGATTGTAATTTTGATGTTTTTTGAGAAAATGAAAAATTTCACTTTTTCAAGAATCATTCTGCGGTTTGAATATTTCCGGGTAGGATCTTCTTTTTACATGATCCGAGAAGCATTTATTAGGTATATTTAAATCTATAATTTGGTTAAGCATTTGTATGAAGAAAGGATCAGTTACCATCAAGGATCTTGCGCAAGAATTAGGCATCTCACCATCCACCGTTTCCAGGGCACTAGCCGACAACCCGTTAGTAAAAACAGCAACCAGAAATGCCGTAAAAAAACTGGCGAAAGAATACAATTACCAACCAAATTTTACCGCGCTTAGTCTGCGCAATAGCAAGACCCGAACAATCGGAATCATCATACCTCAGATCGTTCATGAATTTTTCGCTTTGGTCATAAGAGGTATAGAAGATTTTGCATATGCCAATGGGTACAATGTAATTATTTGCTCAACTCATGAAATGTACGAACGAGAAGTGAGCGATACCAAGGCCTTACTGACGGGAAGAGTGGACGGCATTCTAGCCTGCTTATCTAAAGAGACCACCAACTTCGATCATTTCAAGGAGTTTGACGAAAGATCCATTCCGCTGGTCTTTTTTGATTGCGTTTGTGACGAGATTGAAACCCACAAAGTAGTTATAGATGATAAGGCGGCGGGCTACGTCGCTACGAAACATCTTATAGAGCAGGGAAGTCGAAACATTGCCTTTATCGGTGGCCCCGAATTATTGAGCATTAATCAGGACCGATATGCCGGATACGAAAAAGCCCTCACAGAAGCCAATCTTACAGTGAATAGAGATTGGGTAGTGTTTTGCACTACCGGAGATTACAGTGACGGGCTTAACTCTACTAAATCTTTGTTTCAGAGCGGTGAGATCGATGGCGTTTTTGCAGCCACAGATATGCTTGCTATTGGTGCCATCAAGAATATCAAAGCGCTGAATAAACGGATTCCAGAAGATGTAGCGGTCGTGGGATTCAGTAACTGGTCTATCGCAGAGCTATTCGAGCCTTCTCTTACCACCATCAATCAACCGGGATATGAAATGGGCTACAAAGCTGCTGAATTACTCATTCAACAAATTTCCGAACCTGAAAACAATGAATATGAAACATTCATGTTACAAACAGATCTGGTAGTCCGGGAAAGTTCAGTGAGGAATCAGTAACTGATACGACGGAATTCAGCATCAGTGCCACCTGTACCTAGTTGTGTAAAATGCAACAAGCTCCCCAGATTCATCCGCTTATTAGGATCATCAATACTGATCAATGCTAATTTATGGCCATTATTTAATCGATAATAGGTCACATCAAGTGCTGCATCTGATACCGTAATCTCGAAATAGAGACCTTTTGAATCATCGTATCCGAAATAGCCTTTTCTCAATGGCTTGGCACCCAATTTCTCTTGAAATTCAATGACATCCTGAAACGCATTCCCATAAGTCCTGGTGACCGAGCCCTGGATGAATTCTCCTCTCAATACCTGAAAAATTAATTTCTTATTTTCCTCCGGATCGTTCTGATTGAATAATTTAGATTGAGCCTCTATTGCCTGGATCAAATGAAATTTGAGCGAATCGGCAAATCCTCTGGCCGTATCCAACACGTTACTGGGAATTGAAAATTGCAGAAACGACTCTGAAGTTGCACGGCGACCATCTATTGTTTTGTTGATTTTCTTCTCATTATGTACGACATCTATGAGCAGTACACTTCCTTTGACAATTCTTCCCTTATGCTCAAGCACGGGATTTATGGCAATCGAATAAGGGTCTAATTGAGACAAATTCACCCGTCGATCTATCCAGGATTTCTCCCGAAGTATCTTAGGATTGACCGTAGAGGCATTTTGCACATGAATGGTCCCTTCATCAAGATTATATTCCATTTTATTTAACCACCACTTTCCCTGATCCGGGTTAGGGTAATTAAATGTCAGGTTCTCTTTCAACCATCGCAAACTGACCTCTTCTATCGAATCTGCCTGCCCCTTGACCTGAGGGGCAATCGTTATTAGAAATATTAATAAAGTAATATTTTTTCGCAATAATGTCATATTACAAAGGTATGACGCAAGTGACATAATTTGGTTACAATAAGGAAACTATAAATGATGATTTAACGAAATGTTAGACAGAGTGAACTGCCTCCGGCAACTTGGATTAGGATCAATCGGATTACCTGGGAGAAATGATATGATTCCAATGATCCGCAGTTAATAAGTAATGAGTTATATCGTTTTCTGCTTTTGGAATGGTGATTTCTTGTTCTGAATTTCCTGCCGAAGGTACGGTGAACCACTTCGCGCGGTTTCGAACACGGGTTCTCATCCCCTCAAAATAAGGCATAAAAAAAGCGATCAACTTTCGATGATCGCTTCATATTTCTGTGGGCTTTGAGGGATTACTCATACGCGCGGCCATGCGCCGAAGCCCCTCGTGAACCTTGCTTCGCGCGGTTTCGAACACGGGTTCTCATCCCTCAAAATAGGGCATAAAAAAAGCGATCAACTTTCGACGATCGCTTCATATTTTTGTGGGCCCAAGGGTCCCAATTTCGAATTTTCTAGGTGCGGATACCCGCGCTATTCTGAATTTCTCTATGTGAGCTAGAGAGGTGTGATATCAATCAAAATCCATTTCAAATGAGAAATTCAACATCACAAAAAGCCACTCATTTATTCGAGTATCAAAATCAGATCCTGAGTCTGGGTCAGATCAAAGTTGTCAAGACTGGAGTCTGGGTCATCGTTGGCCTTGTAGCGGGCCGTTTTGTATTGCAATTCCTGTCTGGAGCTATTCTGGCCTTCCATGATCTGGTTGCAGCTATCAGAAATCAACGAAACAATTAATCAATCCAATTCAGGGTTGTGAGAAGCTTCAATTTGGGATCACTCCTTAATCGAACCATCACGCCTCCTTGTGATTTCTTGATGCAAACTCCAAGTCTTTAAAGCTTCAAACATCGAATAACATGAATAGTCATAAAAAAACGGACTCCTCAGGCACTCCCATCGAAATCCGTGAAAAATGGATAGCGACCGTCTTCAACTTCCGCACCTTCCTTATGTTAATTGTCAGCGGGGCAATGATCAATAACCTTGACCACAGTGCGCATCTATATATGAAGATAAGCACTTCAGTCAGCCTCTACCACGCTTATTCTGTGGTCATCATATTTGACCTCATTGTCTTTGCCTTGATATGGATAGGTGACTCAAAAGCAGTCATCTTCGCCATTTCCATCTTCTTCATCAATGAGTTGGCCTGGGATGGTGTGGTTGTGTTCTATGAACTCTTTTACCGGTTCTCTAATCCCGAACAGCAAATCGATCCTCATACTAGGAATTACCTCGAACTGATCACTAAAGCAGTTACGATGTTAATCTACGGAGGAACATTCGCTTTCACGGTCCATCATTTCAGTGAACTGTTCAAAGCTCAGATCATGAAGCGATCACGGTTCAACAAGTTGGTCAATGACCTGAGAAACTATATCAACAAGCTCAAATCAGAACTTATCCAGTACCAAACACAACTAAAATCTCATCAGGAAAAGGAACAGGAATTAACAGGTAGCAATGATGAATTGAACCAGAAGCTTTCTAGTTACAAGGAGAAGCTATCAGCACAAGAACAGCTAAACACAGAACAACAAGAGGAACTGGAAAACCTTCGAAATTTCAAAGAACAAGCTGAAAAGGAGTTGATCTGTATCTGTGGTAAAAGCTTCAAAGACATGAGTTCCAAGTTTGGACATCAACGAAAGTGTAAGGTTTACAAAGCCAGTCAGGAAGAGAAGCTATCAGTCAATGGCTCACCTGTTGAACATGAACCCTGATCACGAAGCAACAGCAAAGAACAATAACTGATCAACATCCAATTCAAACTCTTTTCAAAAAATTAAATCCATAACTAAAGCAACAATGATCTTTCTCCATTACCATACGGCCTTCAAAGCCCTTGATAGATATGTCAAAACCTACAACAGCAAAACAGAAGACTTATCATTACAGATAAGACAAAGTGTTTCAGCAACAGCTAAAGAACTGATAAGGCTTTATGGTTCAGCTCTGATTAAAGCCAATGGAATAGAAAAAGTAGATAAGGACAATTTGCCATCACTGAGAACCAACAATGTACAACTGGCCAAATTGAGCCATTCGAGTACACGTACGGTCCAACGTCATATCCAGAAGTTAATGGAAGCAGGTGTGATCACCAGGAAGGTCTGGCATGGTAGTAATGCTAGTTATGAGTTGTGGATAAACCCGGATATCCTGTTGGTAATGGAGAGAATAAGCCCAGATGAGGCAAAAAAGGCGCAAGATGTTAAATCAGCAAAAGAGGCCGTAGAAGCTCAGAAAGGCCATTTTGAAAAAGAACAAACGACAAAACGTCTACATACAGATGCTGGTAACACTAGAAACACTAATAATATAATAATAGATGTGGTTAACTCCATGAAAATACCTTCGAATGAGGGCATCAACAGCCGAAACGTCTCAACAGGCAACACTTCAAAAAGGCGTGAGCATGCGCTCACAAGTCCTCAAGCCTTTTCAGGCTACACTGGCAACACCCTTGCGGGACACACAGGGGAAAAAGTGGCGATTAAAAGCGAACAGGCGGCGGGCCGGGCGGCGGCTGTGGATAAGTGTGAGTTATCCGAAAAAGCCCACAAAGATGCAGGGGAAAAAGGGCGGCATCGAGTTGAAGAGGAAAACGGGGATAAATCCCCTGAAAATCCAGCTCGGGCCGCCACTTCCTTTTACGCAGAAAGGCTTTGGAATCTGGCTAAGAACGTGCTTTACAAGGATGTGTATCTCACCGAAAGGCAGGAATTGGCTGCAAAAAGGTTACTTCGGCAATGGTATGGACCTGTGAGTGAGAACCGCCTGACACGAGTCCATGAGATTTACACCGAGCGCATATTTCTGGTCAAGAAGTTTATCCAGAAAGACCCTGAGAATCGATTTGTACAACTACCTGACCGATATTTTGATCCAACGAACGTCATGGCTTCACAGGAACCAAGAAGTGGTGGGAAGTACAGGAAAAGCGCAAACAAGAGGTGCAGCTCAAGCTGATTCTGAATGCTCAAATCCGGCGATACCTCAACAATGAGAAGAAAGATACGGCCAAAAGAAGACCATCACTGGAAATGTATCGGGACTGTGAACAGCGAATTGGCAAACTCGGAGATCCGCTGTTGTTAAAGCAATTCCATGCTTCGATACTCTCTAGTCATTCAAACCAGGATTTTGTGAATAGTAATTGGGTGTAAAACCTTTTTTGATCATCAGAAGATATGCTTACTCACATCACTTCAAACCTGCATAGCACGAAAATGGACGAGCTCTACGGCAATAAAGTTCGGAGCAGAATGGGGGAAATGATAAACCTGATTAACAATGAGGATGGAAAAGATAATAGGGGCTAGTATACTTTATCAGAAGCTTTTTTCTACTCAAAGGAACTCGAAACACTGATTTTGAAAGAAATAACTACCAACTCAATTCTTCTAGTAATGCTCTCTTAGTCGCTTAAATCTCTGTAACTACTCTCCTCTAGCTCAAAAAAGCCTATTGCCCTTTCATTAAGACTGTAGTGATTGAGTATTTTATTCTTAAAGCCAATATTCTTAAGAATGACCATACTAACTAATGTGTATAATCTTTGCTGCAGGTACCAATATGCCTTGTCTACATTATTCTCCGAATCCATTGAAACCCCCTTTATCTCGGGAAGTGTGCCGTGAAGTAGTTTGTTTCTGTTTTTCAAAGCTTCTTTTTCTCTTCTAGTCAAATTAAAGCCCTTAAACAGGCTGTAGATCTTTTGCATATTAGAAGCATTTTTTCCGATGTTATGTATTTGAGATTTAAAAGCACTCAATAATGATTTTGCTTCTTCTGATTGGTAATTGATTTGCCCCAAATAACTTATCAGGTCTGTATATATTCTTTGTTCTTCATCCCCTAATCTTTTATGTTTCTCATCTTCTTGAAGAAATAACTCCACCATCTCCTCTAAGCAAACTGCTAACATAAAAGTGCTTGTTACAAGTGTCGCATTAGAAGCCTCAATGACTTGAAGTAAAAGCATTCTGAAATCCACATTACTTATTGATTTTTCGACCAAAACTGAAAATTGTTTTTTTGATACTGGTTCCAATTCCTCCATCTCTACGCCTTCTATGTCATAGGCATGAGGATTAATACATATTGGTCTAAGAATAGAAAACACCGATCCACGAAAGGCATTGAATGAGTACGAATTTGGAGTTTTCATTTCAGCATCATCGTAACTGAAATAATAATTCTCTCCCTGGAAAAAGTCCCCAGTCAAAAATGCGTAACACAATAGAACTGAAAAGCATTCATCTGAGAATCTAGCAAATTCACGTTCATTTCTTGATTCTATTACAAGGTATTTTAGCTTATTATCTGTTATTTCATAGAAGTCGAATTTCCTTTTAAAAACATCAAACGAAGTACGTGATATTGTATCGTATTGTAGTGTGTTGAAAAAATCTAGTCGCTTTTTGACAGGAACAAGCAACCTATAGAATGCTTTTTGTTCTTCATTAAAATCAGTCGATTTAAAAGAAGAAACTTTATAAGTGTTTTCCCTAATTACGGAATCTTTTATAGTTGTCTGAACACTATAGCTCAATAGGTATGGGATCTTTATTTCGGCACTCCTGTTTTTAAGAATTATATCTATTTCATCATGACGAATTTTGAAAGATCCATCTTTCAGAGTGAATGAACCACCTTCTTTATCTTTCATTAGCCAGGCAACTTCTCCATTATTGTAGGTAAGCCTCTTTTTTCTCCTAATTTGATCTAACTTCCGAAATGTATTTGTCAGGTCATGAGACATCTTTTTATCCATAAATTAGTTATTCTTCATATATCACAGTAAACCAAGAATGGACAGTCGTTTACAATCAACAATCACTGGATACCATGCACTTTTAAAGAATTTGCGTCATTGAATTCCATACGATAAATACTCACCTTCGAAAGTATTGATTTGCCCTTTAATCATGTCGATGATGTGGATTAAATAATGCTCCAAGTATTTTTTATCTCTTGCAAATCAAAAGATATAGAAGCAATACAAAACCACTTTCCGTTAAAATATTGCAATTGAGGAACTCAAGAGCTAATAACTCGAATTGCCAATCCCCTCACACCAGCTAACTTTCACGGTATGTTTCATTTAATAGATAACAATCATGAAAAAGTTAGCTAAAACTTTAATTCTAGCATTACTATTTGTCCCTATGCTATTTGCTTGTGAGCCTTTGTCAGGCGACCTAGGGGACATTTCCTCTACACAATCGGACATTACCCTCGAAGGTGGAGGTGGTGAAGATGGTGGAGAAGCACCACCAGACGGCAAACCTGGATGATCATACGAGGCCAGTTTGCACTGGCCTCTTTCATTTTCTTTCAGTTGTGATGGATTGTACCGAAATCCGTTATATATTGTTGCTCCAATCTAGGATAATGGTATTGCATTTTCCTAGGTACCAGCAAATCACCTTAGATAATGGAAAAGATAATTCTCACTGTATGCATGCTGTGCTGCTTGTGTTCTGCTGCGATGGCAACCGACCAAACGAGTATTGAAGAAGCTCGCAATTTGCGAAAAGATAATCCGGAGCAATCAATCCAAATTCTTGCTGAAGCTCTGAATCAGCAAGAATTAACAATACCGGAAATAGCAGAAAACTACTATCTACAAGGAAACATCGATTATTACGATTTAGGTAATAAAGAAGCGGCCTTGGGAAAGTTCTATAATGCACTTAAGTATTTCCGCCAGATTCATAACCAAGATCGAGAATATAGCACGTTGGTTTTTATCGCCCTCTCTTTTCAGAACTTGTATCACTATGACAATGCTGCAGAGTATCTTCAAGAAGTATTGAGATTACCAGGATTAGATTCGGCTCGAAGAAGAAGCACGCAATACAACCTTGGTAGGGTTTTTCGGTCTCAAGAACGATATTCAGAAGCAAAGAGTATCTTTCATGAGCTTTCTGAGTTCTATAAAAATGATGATCAAGAGTGGCTCGCGATATGCAAAGGGGCCTTAGCACTAACTTATTTAAATAACAAAGAATACGATCAGTCTGAAGAGCTGTATAAAGAAGTTCTTGAATTGATGGCATTGAATGGTGATTATGCTGGATTGACTAGCAAGGCGGTAAATAGTCTCGGGTATATCAAATTGATGCAAAGGCAATTCCATAAGTCTGAAAAGTACTTACTTGAAGGGTTAGACATGAAAGAAGGCACTATGGATCAACAGTCACTCTTAATGAGCTACCTCAATCTTGGTGAATTGTATCGAGCAATGGAAATACCTGAAAAGGCAGTTGATTATTATCAAAAAGGGATTGAATTAGATGCTAAGGCGGTAAGCCACCTTAGCTTGATTGAATGTCTTACAGAAATATTGGCTATTGCAAAAGAGAACAATGACTTACCAAACACGGTGATCTACCAAGATCGAATCATAGAATTACAGAATCCTTATGTAGCACTCAGTGAGAGGCTAGAGCAAATGCATGACCGTTACCGAGCAGAAAGGGTAAAATATATGAATGATCAAATACAGCTTAAGGATCAACTCATCGAGTCTCAGAACCGGAATATCATCATTGGAATCATACTTTTTGTAGTGACCATCATAGCCGCTGTAGTCCTGATTATTCAGCAACGAAAGAGAGCCGTGGATAAAAGTCTTCGTGCCTGGTTGATGGAAAAGAATAAGTTACTTTACTTCATTGCTGGCCGCTACAAACTCGATCTGAAAGAGGTCCAAAAAGAATTGGAAAATCGCTAGTCTTCTTTTTGATTCTTCTCCAGTAGTTCGATATACTTTTCCTTTAGATCAGTGTTTTCTTTCAAGAGGCGCTCTTTGGTCTTGTAAAGCTTGACATAGATCTCTGTGATTTGCTCTTTGCTATAGCCTTGCAGGTATTGGAATTGATCAGCGGTAACCACACCACTATCAATGAATTCATCATGAACGGCACTTCGATCTTTATCATCCGAGTCCTCGTTTCTCAAAACCGAACTCCTTTCCATATCTAGCGTCACAAACTTGCTTGGATCCAGGTTGAAGTAATCCATCATCTGGATAAACTTCTCCAGTTTCGGAAACGCTCCGTTTTCATACGAGTTTATATTGGATTTGCTGAGGTTAAACAACGTCCCAAACTCTACTTGTGAAAGGTTATTCTCGGCACGAAGTACCTTAAGGTTCTTACTGAAGTAGTTCAAAATCGCTCTAGGTTCAGGTAGCCATACTATCGAATCACAATATTAGCTGCGAACAATAAAATGATACCGATGCATTTATCTAGACTAAAGCTAAGGAAAAATTACCCATCACAACAAGAACAAGAACAGCACAGATATCTACATGTCATGCATAGCTTCTAGCAATGAAATGTACTTTTCTTTCAGGTCCAGATTCTCCTTAAGTAGGCTTTCCTTGGTTCTAAATACCTTGATATAAATGGACTTTAGTTGTTGCTCACTGAAGTCTTCCAAGTATCGAAACTGATCCTTCTCAGATATTGCACTTGCTACAAAATCATCATGCAGTGCCTTTAGGTCATCTGATTCAGCTTCATGATCTCGATATACCTGATGCCGCTGCATATCCAGATTCACAAACTTGCTTGGGTCAAGATTGAAGTGATCCATGATACTAATGAACATCTCAAGCTTAGGGAAAGCACTGTTCTCATATGAGTTGATATTCGACTTACTCAGACCAAATAACAGACCAAATTCGACTTGCGAAAGTTGCAGTTCGGCACGTAGTGCTTTGAGGTTTTTACTAAAATAGTTCAATGCAGCTTTTTTTATTCAAACAATAATATCTATTATTGAGCTATAATATTGCTTTTGATCTATTTAATGATTCTTATTCAGAATTGGACATAATCATTAAAGGTCAAAGAATGAAGAACAGTAGATGTTTCGGATAACATGATTACTCCCGGACCACAAGAATCCTCTGCAAGCCTACACTTACCCACGCTGATGCAATCAAAGCTATCAGTGTTCAGCAGGCTAATCACTGAATACTTAGAGGAAGAGGACCCAGAGACACATGGAGTTTTGTATCAGGACTTGATGAAACAGGTGCATTTACTGATGGAAGAGAATCGTGATTTGAAGACCCTGGTGCATTTGTTTCATAAGACAGGCATTATGGAAGATTATGGAATCATGATAGATAAGGAAGAATTGAAGCATGAAGGAGAAGGTTAATTTGAGACAGGTGGCGGCCATGTGGCATGTGTTTGTTATCTGAACCAATAGCGGGTAGGAAACTAGGCCTACCCCTATTACTCCTCATGACTAACATAGTTAAAACTTAAGCTTTCGGATTGGACTATCATCCTATTACAGCTGAGAGCTAGTTGCAAAAATGAAGGGTCTGATAAAAGGTTCTTCGTGAGGGAATCTCAGGCCTGACATTTTTGATCTGTAGTTAATGAATATAAACCTGTGAATTGGTACAGGTCTATGCTGGTTGTATTTGCAGTGGAGTGATTACTCCACTGTTTTTATACCAAACGAAAGATGTATGCTCTGTTTGGCGGAGTAATACCGATGCTGGTTCTATAGGTAAAGTCGGGGCATCACGCCCTCGACTTTCTTCATTTAAGATGCAATGAAGTAAAAATAATTTACCCAGAAAAGAGAGAATACTCACCAGATAAGCTTAGCAGTTATATTTCTTCATATAGCAATTGAAAACGAAGAAATCCAGAGATATGCCATAGAAAAACATATGATATGACGTTATTTATTACAATTGAAATTACCTTAACGGGTTCAGACTAAAGTAGTTTCAAAACAATTTGTAAAATGACCATTCTGTCTATGGGAGTGCGAGCCTAACTTCGAAGCATAACAACGAGGGTGCGATTAACCTAACAATTGAACAACTAAATATCTTCGCAACGCGGGATGATCTGCCGACTTGATGCTCGTATATCTGAAAGTTGATCCACTCTTAGAATTCCTTAAGAAACCGGCCGACACCTGATGAGGTCATGAAAAAAATCGAGGCTCGGTTCTGGGAAAATCAGTCCCGGCTAGAAGCGTCTCTTAGGAAAAAGGCTTGATTTAAGTGAAAATATATTATTCATTGCAATCAATAAAGTCTGCACTTACATTTATCTAGCTTACACTATTCTCGCAGCGCCTAAAACTCAAGGTATTAACCTGTGTTAGTATCATGAATTGGTTCAAATGAGAATCCGGAATTTGCAGAATTGTCAGTAGTTGAAATTCCGCAATACCTAAAGATTTTGAATCTATGTACATTCTTGTAATTCCGATTCCTTATCGAGAGTATATGTAAATCACATAATATATCACGATCCTGCTGCTTTTCACCCTAAGTTGGCCCCCGCTAACAGTTCACAAATCAGATAAGACAAAACCTACTCGTAGCTCTGCACGATCATGTTTGCCAGCTAGCCAGCTATTGTAAAAACTAATCCGCCAGGGCATATTGGATCGCTGCAGACCAAATCCCAACTCCAGGTAGGTATGATCTGTAGTACCAAGGAAATTGCCCTCTACAACAGGGATCAGTCCGGGTCGGAAATTGAACGGCTTGAAGTGATGAGTATAGTGTGCACGAAAATAGGCATCAGAGGTACTGTAAGTGTAATAGTCCAGCAATTGAAAAGTACCAGGCTCATAAGCGGTATAGGTAGTTCTATTCCCCTGAAAGTGATTGAAATCAATCAAGGTCAACGAGTCCTTTGCCAAAAAATCGCCCGCTTCTACGAACAAACGACCTGTCCCAATGCTACCAAAAGACAGATTACTTTCAAAACGAATTGAAATGTTATGATAAGATACGTCTGATCCCAGAACATTGGAGAAGGCTGATTGATAGGTCAGGACAACCGCTGGCTGCCTGCCAGTTGGAACCACCTGGCCTCTTGAAAACTTGTATTCCAGATCGCGTTGCCACCTCAAAGAAGTCTGTTGCCGGAATACTTGATGATCAGAAAAAGGCCGCATACCGATTTCTACATTATTTGGGACATTAGAAGTATAGTCATTTGGTTCTTCCTCGTATTTCGCCAAATTGTCCAAGGCGGTTCGATTTTCCCAGTACACCACGTTTTCCAATTGCAAGTGTTTCATCAATTTGAAACCATGCCGTAATCGCAGAAAATCCCCCTGGTAAGTCTTCAGGAAATTTTCAGAAAGCAAAAGCGTGGCATAAGAATTGGCAAAGGGAGTCAGGGTACTTTGATCGTCAAATTGTTTGACATAATGCCCTCCTTCAAATTCCAAAAAACCTGCAGACGCTGGACTATAGTAATGTAATACCCCTATCTGACCATAGGGTCGTCTACTTCCGAAACCATAACGCAGATTGGGTTTCAGGGCCAGCACTTTCCCTTCAGCTAATAAGCGTGTCCAGGAAACTTTGGGATTCAACACCAAACCCTCAACTGTATTGTACTGCACCAGTTCAAATACTGGAGGGATAAACCAGGATTGGTGCCTTCCTTCCCGCTCGATCATGACACCCCGAAACAAGATTTGTCCTACGCCCGGTCGAACAGCAGCTGTTGAATCAGTTGCGGCATGCTTTTCAATTTGAGCATATATCTGTAGATGAGCTGTCATGCACGCCACCATGATCAAGTATTTCAATGTTGTTAATCCTTTCATTTTCCTATTGTTTGCGTATTTCAGCTCAAAGAAGAAAATGTAACGGACGTATTAAAAGCGGGATTCGACCAGACGCCATATAGCCCGGCGAACCATCATTGTTCATTTCGTCGACCTATTTTGCAACTCACCGGCAAACACTTGAGTAATCCCTATCTTTCCAGGATCATTGTGCCTGGACTAAGAATTATTCCTTTCATGCGAAGTAAAGGCTTCCTTATTGTGACCTCTTTATACGTTTTTCTGGCTGTTTCTTATGCCATTACCATCAAGGTGGACACAGGAATCACACCAAACTTCTTAACCCTAATGCTCAATTATGGACTAAAAGCTTGCCTGAGTTTACCTATTTGGTACTTGCTGTTTAAGGTACTGGATCATCAAACTCTTTGGCACAAAATAGTGATTCACATGGCTACACTCCCTTTATTTACATGGGTTTGGGTCAAATCCTACTACGCACTATGTGATTATTTCGAATTCTATTACCTGCAGGGGTCTCGTCAGATCTGGGACTATTACCTGACCGGACTTTTCTATACGATTCAATTTGGCATCTTCCACATCTACGATTACTACTCCAAAATGCAATCAAAAGACCTGATCATTGCTCAACAAAACCAACTAAGACTAGAAAGTGAACTGACTGCACTAAAAGCACAAATCAATCCTCATTTTCTCTACAACGTTTTCAATACGATCAATGCATCCATTCCCTCCAGCGCAGAACAAACCAGGACCATGGTGGCCAAGCTCTCTGACCTTTTCCGATACCAGCTCAAAGCATCGAAAGAAGCATTGGTGACATTGAAAGAAGAATTAGACTTCATCCGTAAGTACCTTGACCTTGAAAAAGAGCGATTTGGCGAAAGGTTAAACTATAGTATAGTCGTCGAGAACGAATTACGCACACAGATGATTCCACCGCTGTTGATCCAACCCATCGTAGAAAATGCCATCAAACATGGCATTTCTCCACTCATTTCTGGTGGTAGTGTCACCATTTCTGTTACCAGGGAAAACCATCAACTAATGTTCACGATCAGCGACACAGGAGTAGGTATGGAGGAGGGCACCAAACAAACCGCAAGAAACAGAGGGGTGGGTCTATCCAACACACATGAACGTCTGGAAAAAATGTATGGTCACGGCCTCACCTTGCACGACAATGATCCCAGTGGTTTGGTGGTTGCCTTTACTGTTGAACTGGGAAAAACCGGCTAACCATGAAGAAAGTAATTATCGTAGATGATGAAGATCCAGCCCGGTCGCTGGTCAGGGAATACCTTCAGGATTATGAAGACCTGGTATTGCTCGATGAATGCAATAATGGTGTAGATGCCGTAAAATCCATCAATAGCTTTAAACCTGATCTGGTCTTTCTTGATATTCAAATGCCCGGTCTCACTGGTTTTGAGGTATTGCAAAAACTGAATCAAATGCCCCAGATCATATTTTCTACCGCCTATGATGAATATGCCTTCCAGGCATTCCAGGTTCACGCGATCGACTACTTGTTGAAGCCCTACACCAAAGAGAGGTTTGCTGAAGCCATTCGACTCGTTGAACAAAGGAACGCAAGTCATATCACGCAAATGCAAAACCTGATCAGTTCACTTAATGAGAAAGAAACCTATCTTCATCATTTACTGGTATCCGCCCAGCAGAAGCTAATCAACATTCCAGCTGCAGACATTATCCGCATTGAAGCCAATGGAGACTATGCCGTATTAGTTACTGCCGAAAAACAATATTTGAGCAATTATGGCATTTCCGCACTCGAAAAGAAGCTTGATCCTCAACTGTTCACCAGGGTCCATCGCTCTGCTATGATCAATGTCAATTACATCAAGGAAGTATACAAGTACCCTTCAGTCTATGAAGTCGTAATGACCAATAATGAAGTGGTGAAAGTAAGTAGATCTTATCTGGAAAATATCAGGAAATTCATGGTATGAGGCGTACTAGTTGGTAACAATTGTATCGATCACCACAAGCTGGCCCTATAAAACAGTTGTTCAACTCGCTCCGAAAACGAAAAAAGACCTGACTTGGTCTCCCTATTGCTGATTATTTTAGTCTTCTAATTGAACTGAATTGATCGATCAGAAATCCATAGCAGTCCTGCCTTTCGAGAACCTGAGTTCCGATCCGGAGAATGAATACTTTTCCGATGGCATGACAGAAGAGATCATTAACGCCCTGACTCGAATTGAAGGACTGAAAGTCACCGCACGTACCTCAGCTTTTGTTTTTAAAGGCGTGAAAGAAGACATTCGAATCATAGGCAACAAACTAGGGGTAGCTTCGGTACTTGAAGGGAGTATCCGAAAGTCCAATAACAGAGTCAGGATCACTGCCCAGCTCATTCGCACCGACAATGGATTCCACTTATGGTCGGAAAATTTTGATCGGGAACTAACTGATATTTTTGAATTGCAGGATGAGATCAGTCTTCTGATCGCCGATAAAATCAGAGAGGACTTTGGTCACCTCGAAATTCGTGAACATCTCGTAGAACCCAAGACACAAAACAGTGATGCCTATGAAGTCTACCTCAAGGGATTACATCATTTCAAACGTAAAGACCAGGAAGACATCAAAGAAGCCCTCCGATTATTTGAAGAGGCCGCCAAAATGGACCCTACATTTTCAGAAGCCTGGGCCTGTATTGCCGAAACTTACATGCACTATACCGGCTTTAGCCTCATTAGTCCAATGGAAGGGATGACGAAAGCACGGGCCACGGCGGAAAAAGCCCTCTCCATTAATCCAAAAGAGCCTCGTGCACACAAAGCGCTAGCCTTTATTCATCTGTTTTACGACCGAAAATGGAAAGAAGCCATTGCTGCTTATAATCAGGCCATTTCCAATGGATATCAGGCGGATAACGACTTTGTTTCTTACTACTACATCTTTATCGAAAAAAACTACGAGCTGGCCACTCATGTAGCCCTGCAAACGGTGGAAAGAGACCCACTCCATGCCATCAGTCACTGGCAACTAGGATTGTGCTACTTTTTCGCGCAACAATTTGAAGCTGCATTGGCAGCATTTGAAGCAAGCCTCGATCTCGATCCTGATTTTGCAGAATCGATGCGATGGAAAGGCTTGATCTTAGGTTACCTCAAGAAGTACAAAGAAGGATTGTCGTGGATTGATCGCGCAATGGAAATCATGGGAAGAGAAGGATTAGCCATTCAGGATCATTATGCCGTGAGGATTCTCAGTGGTGAAACGGAAGGTCCTATTATCGAAGAAATTGAATCAGGCACCTATGTCGATTCTTGCGACCCAGCCAGGTTGTTTTGCATCATGAATCGGCCTGACCTGGCAGTTAAATACCTCCACAAAGGAATGGAAGAGAATTCGATGATGTTGGTTACGCTCAAGCACTGGTGGTTGTGGGATAACATCAGAGATGCTCCCGGATTCCAGGAGATATACGACGAACTCAATTTCTCTGAACATAAAACACATAAGGTGGATGGCGAAACATCCCTTCTACTCACCCCTACGCACAACTCACTCACCGAAAAAGAGATCGACCAAATACTTACTTCGTTGAATGATCATTCAAGTGATCTTTTGGTAGTTGCGGATCACAACCTTACCCTACGGACCCTGGCTGAAAAGATGGAAGTTCATCCTAACAAACTATCGTGGGTGCTGAATGAAAAGATTGGCAGGAATTTCAATGAATTCATCAATGACCTACGGCTTTCAGTTTTCCAACAAAAAGCGGTGGATCCGACCAATGCTCACCTTTCTATCCTGGGACTGGCTTATGAAAGCGGATTCACGTCGAAAACAGTATTCAACAACTTCTTTAAGAAGAAAACAGGATTGACTCCTAAAAAGTGGTTGAAGGCTCAATCCTAAAAGCGTCAAACCGCTGCTCTTGCATAGACTTTTCGTTGTATTCTTAGCTGTAATCACCCAGTTAAAAAGTTCCGATTTTCATGCAAAGGTCCGAGTTTACAATCTGAAACGAAATCCCCTTGAGATCATTTCAATTTTGAGTCATCATTCAATTTAAAACTCGAAAGAAATGACTTATCCAATGACAAAAAAATGCCAGGCCCATAGAAACCGAACGACGTTCGTAGGTATTCTGGTGGCCCTCTTTCTCCTGTTTGCCCAATCAACAAAAGCACAGGAACACACCACATTCTATCAGCACATAAAAGGGAATTTGATGGACGTAGACAGTCGGGAGCCACTGATCGGTGCCACGGTCAAAGTACTTGGAAGCGATCCGCTGATTGGTGCCATTACCGACATTGAAGGAAACTTTCAAATGCAAAAAGTCCCTGTAGGAAGGGTGACCTTGCAAATAAGTTATGTGGGTTACGAATCAAAGACACTTCCAAATGTAGTAGTCACATCAGGAAAGGAAGTGATTTTGGAAATCGGGTTGCAAGAATCCGCTATCAAATTGGAAGAAGTGGTCGTAACAGCAGATGAGACCTACGGAGAAACGCTGAACGAAATGGCCCTGGTCAGCAGTCGGTCTATTTCTACCGAAGAAATGTCACGAATTACGGCAAGTTTCAATGATCCGGCGCTCATCACAACAAGTTTCGCCGGGGTTGCCAGTAGTGGAGACGGAGGTAATGACATCATCGTACGAGGTAATTCCCCCAAGTACCTGCAATGGCGCATTGAAGGAATGCCAATAGCTAACCCCAATCACTTTGCAGATCAAAACTCGGTGAACGGGACCACAAGTGCGCTCAACACCAATTTATTGGCTACTTCAGATTTCTATACGGGTGCCTTTACTTCGGAATTTGGAGATGCCCTTTCAGGTGTTTATGACATCCGTTTCCGTTCTGGTAATAATGAAAAACGTGAATTTATCTTAGGAGCAGGTTTACTCGGAACTGATCTCACCGTTGAAGGTCCATTCAGTGAAAATTATGACGGTTCCTATTTAGTGAACTACCGGTATTCCACAGCAACTGCTCTTGGAGAATTAGGACTCATCGAAGTAGAAGGTGATCCTATTTTTCAGGACGCAGCTTTCAAATTCAACTTTCCAACCAAAAAACTGGGTACATTTTCACTATTTGGATTAGGTGCCATGAGCGAATTCAATCAACCTGACGTAGATCCGAATGACTGGACTACACCTGGAACAGGAGGTTTGCGTCCTGAAATCACGGAAGATTTTAGAAAGAAATCTTACCTCGCTAACGTTGGCCTACGACACGTCTATGGGTTCAATAATCACAATTTTTTGGAATCCCGACTGGGTTTTTCTGCGGACGGTGTAGAAGATCGGGTGCAACAGGAATCGCCTGAATTTGGGAAAAGGGATAGTTTTTCAGGAGACCTGGACAACCTGAGATTTCAGGCACAAATAGATTATCATCACAAGTTTGATCGTAAAAATAAGCTACAAGCTGGTGTGATTTACAATCGAACCGAAACTCGCAACAGTCAGACCATGCAAGATGCCAATGATCCTGCTCCCTATCAATCCATAGATTTCGATGAAGGGATTTCTATGGGTAGAACCTATTTGAGTTGGAAGCACCGGGTCAATAATGAACTGACGATCGTCAGCGGTCTACATAATACAAATGTATTCCTCAACAATAAGTATACCGTTGAGCCCAGAGTAGCAGCTACCTGGAAAACCAGTGAAAGAGCTAGCTTCAACTTTGGATATGGCATGCACAGCGCCATGGAGCGCGTACACCATTACTTTGCACAAGTTTCGGACGCTGAAGGAAACCTACACCAACCCAATCAAGATCTGGGATTGTTGAAGGCACATCATTTTGTAGCGGGTTACACCTACAATATTGCACCAGATTTACAAGCTCGAGTAGAAGCATACTACCAGTATCTCTATGATTTACCGGTAGCCAGTGATTCCAGTTTCTTCTCTACCATCAATGAGGATCTGGAATTTCAATATACAGGTTTGGTCAATGAAGGAACAGGGACCAATTATGGCATAGAATTCACGCTCCAGAAATTTTTCAGCAACAATTACTATTTCATGATCAATGGCACCTGGTTCCAATCTAACTATACCGCGCTGGATGGAGTGAAGCGAAGTACACGCTTCGAAGGAGATTATCTGTTCAACCTGTTGGGTGGTAAGGAATTTTCCGGGCTGGGCCGTAAGCAAAATAAAACATTGGCTTTCAATGCACGCTTATTCCTGGGCGGAGGGAAAAAAGTACTTCCTGTAATGCGTGATGCGAATGGTAATGCTTCTGTGAATCTTGCCACCGGAGACATTTGGGATGAATCACGAGCCTATGAAAGTGCGATTGAGGACATTTATAATTTATCCTTTTCCACTTCTTACAAATGGGAAAAACCTAAGGCTACTCATGAACTCTTATTGAACATCGACAACCTCACCGATAATAAGGGTCGCCTGACGGAATTTTACGACGCCAATGCCACCAATGGAATTGGGCACACCACCCAGTTTGGGTTGTTGCCTAATCTGATGTATCGTATTTATTTTTAGTCTGCGATACCCCTGATAGCTGCGGTGATTTTCGATACATTTGAATCAGAATCACCGCAGCTAAGTCTTTGACCAAATATCAACGAACACTTGTCATCACTTTGACGATCATGCTATTCACGATTGTTGTGGATTACATGCTACTCCCCGCTTTAAGTGCTTTCCTATTAGAAGACCTTTCCATTTCCACCGATACCTTTGGGTTTATCGCCTCTGCCTACGGCCTTAGTGCAGGCATCTCCAGTTTCCTTAGCATAGGTTTCATCGATCGCTTTGATCGTCGTAAATTCTTACTTGTTGTCTATACAGGATTTGTCCTGGGGCTTCTTTCCTGTACGCTTGCTGCAAGTTTTGAAATGTTACTAATCGCTCGGATATTGACCGGACTTTCCGGGGGCATGGTTGGTTCTGCATGTCTTACGATTGTTGCAGATGCCTTCCAGGCTGATAATCGGGGAAAAGTAATGGGCTTCATTCAGATGGCCTATGCTGGTGGACAGATAGGAGGATTACCACTGACCATGTTCCTGGCTAGTGAATATAATTGGCACATCTCCTACGGCCTGATCGCCTCACTCGGCATCCTGAGCTGGATACTGGCCGTAACCAATCTGAGAAGTATGTCTGATCACATAAACGCCAACAGGGAACGTAAACCGTGGCGACACGCGATCCAAACCATCGGAAAAGGGAAATACTGGCATGTATTTGTCAATAATGTCCTTATCGCAATGGGCGACATGATGTTGATGACTTTCAATTCACTCTACCTTGTCCAGAACCTCGGCCTGACCGTGCAACAGCTGCCTATTGTTTTCATGACCATCGGAGCAGTAGGTTTCGCTTCGGCACCGCTTTGGGGAAAGCTGGCGGACCAATTGGGAAAGGTACGGGTTTTTAGCATTGGCACCGGTTTATCTATAGGTGCAGTCGTCCTCTACACCCAAGTTGAATTCACGGAATTCTGGACCATTCTGATGATCCATGGCGTCCTATTTGCAGGTGTCAATGCTCGAATGGTAGCCTCTACTTCTTTAGGCATGGGTTTGCCAGCCACATCGGATAGAGGGGCTTTCATGTCGCTTGATGCTTCGCTACAGCAAGTCACCGCAGGCCTGGGAGCTGTACTCGCTGGTTTAGTTGTCGTACAATCGGAGGCCGGGCCTCTGGACAATTTCAATCTGATTGGCTGGATCGTACCCGGTCTGATGCTCATGACGATCCTTTTGATTCGAAGGATTGATTGGTTGATTTCAGAAGCTAATAAGGATCGATAGCGAACGACCAAAGGACCTTTTGCTCAGTTCAACCCACGTCTCCCGCCTAAAAATCATACTATATCCCTACTTAGTCCAGTTGTCCTTTTACCTGTAATTTCCAAAAGAGAAGGGCAAAGTCGTATTACAACTTCTGGCACACTGGCGAATCAGCCCCACGCCATTCTTAAAGCCAACAAAGCGATGATTAGCGTCAACGAGCCAAAGAAGTATTTTTCAACAGGGTTTTTTGCGGTTAGGTTTCCAAGGGTATTTAGTACGAAAAATACAAAAACTACCCATATACCCGCAGTAAGGGTCGTCGCATGTTGAAAGAAATTCAGGTATCCCATTTTTAAGGATACAATCATGGCGACCAATACCAAAACCAATAGGGAAATGGATTCCATTTGCCACAACTGTCTACGATCTTTGATTTTTCCAGCCCATACGATGTGATAAGGAATGATCCCAGCTAATACGAGCCCGTGAAAAATGAACAATAATCCAAAGATTAGGAGCAGGGCATGCCCTGCAAAATTTACACTGATCATGATTTCTTTAGTAATGATGACACAAAAAAGGAGCGATTTCATGAACTAGGCATCCTAATATGAAAATTCGGACTTTTTTCCGGAAGTCAGTACTACGCATTGGAAAAGCGACACTGGTTTCTACTCATTTGTCATATTCGTAAGCAACAGGCTATTTTTATCATCCAGAATAAAATCAGTTGATCAACCAAAAATCCATAGCCGTCCTTCCGCTGGAGAACCTGAGTTCTGATCGGGAAAACGAGTATTTCTCTGATGGCGTTACAGAGGAAATCATCAATGCCCTTTGCAAAGTGGAAGGTTTAAAAGTCACCGCACGGACCTCCTCATTTGTGTACAAAAACAGGAAGACGGATGTTCGGCAAATTGGCAATGAACTCGGAGTAGCACTTGTTCTGGAAGGCAGCATTAGAAAGGCTGGCAATCATGTAAGGATCACCACGCAGCTCATACAAACGGATAAGGGTTTTCACCTCTGGTCCGAAAACTTCGACCGGAAACTGGATGACATTTTTGCCCTGCAAGATGAGATCAGCCTTTTAGTGGCAGATAGAATCCGGGAAAACTACGGACATCTGGAAATCCAGGAGCATCTGGTGGAAGCACCTACCCAAAACCAGGAAGCTTATAATCTTTACCTGAAAGCGCGCTACCATCAATTGAAATGGAATGCCGATGATTTGTCACAAGCAATCATATATTACAGGAAATGCATTGATCGGGACCCCAACTTTGCCCTTTCATATTTTGGTGCAGGACTATCTTATGGCATTATGGCTACATGGGGTTTTTTACCCTATGAGGAAGCGATCGAAAAAGTAGGAGAATACTTCAGCAGGGGCTTCGCCTTGAACACAGAATCCTATTTAAGCCATTTCGCCTTGGCTACTACAGCTTTTTGGGGGAAATGGAATTTTAAAGAAGCCCAAATCCATTTACTCAAATCTCTGAGGCTCAACCCCTCGTTTACAGATGCAGCATCTTTTCTAGCAGAATTGCACACTGCCGTTGGTGATTTTGACCAGGCGATGGAGCATGCGTTGCACACTTTGGAGATCAGCCCTTTCTCGCCTAATAATTATCAGGTCAAAGGAACCATTGAGTACCTAACCGGAAAGTACGAAATGGCCATCGCGAGTATGAATGCGGCACTCCAAATCGATCCTAACTTTGCCACGGCGCTTGAAATCATCACGCTTTGCCACATCCAACTAAAAGATTACCACGGACTAGATGATTTTCTCAATAGAACGAAAGTAGAATGCCCGAGCGCTTGCCGCGCATTGTATCAGTTGAAATATCCTGAAGAAGTAATTGATTTCGACCTCAACGAACTAGATGAGGCACAATTACAAAAACCTACGCTAATTCCGTGGTATTTGTATCTTCAGGTTTTCAAGGGAAATGAAACGAACGCCTTAAATATTCTCGCAGCATTCATTTCCAAAAAATCTGGTCAAATTATCAACTTCAGAAATGACCCTTTTTTAATCCCACTTCGTCAGACTGAAACTTATCAGCAACTGGTTGCCGAAGTTTTTCAAACTAAATACTTACCAGACAATTACAAAGAGGCACCCCTCCAGTCAGTACGATCATTGATGTCAGTAGAAGAAGCCGAGACGCTCCTGGAGGAATTAGAAATAAGTATGGAAGAAGGGCAGTTACATCAGGATGCTTCGCTCTCTTTGAGGACATTGGCTGAAGAATTAGACACACATCCCAATAAACTTTCGTGGTTGCTCAATGAAAAAATCGGCAAAAACTTCAATGAATACATCAATGAGTTTCGACTGGAGACTTTCAAATCGAAAGCCCTGAACCCCAACAATCAACACCTCACGATTTTAGGTCTGGCCTATGAAAGCGGATTCAGCTCCAAGTCCGTTTTTAATGATTTCTTCAAAAAACAAACTGGACAAACTCCAAAGGCATGGGTAAAAGCAGCGAAAACGGTTTGATTTTACCAGTCAACTATTCCCTAATCCGACCATAAGCCATTAACACCTCAATCATCAGCATCACCGCTTCTCTGGAAGCTTCCAATTGATTCAAAGTTCCAGAGAGGTATACATCTAATTCCGGGCAATAATACATGGAAGTTCCATTAAGCCCCGAATGTCCGATCACCTCCCAATCAGGAAGGGAAGGAGATAATTCCTTGAACTTGATGCGGCGTAAGCCATATCCGTAACTCATTCCTTGTGATTCATCTATCCACTGTTGCATGGCCGTCAAAGTCGATTCACTGACCAGTTTACCTGATAGCAGTGCCTGTAAAAACTTGTTGAGATCACGACCCGTAGCAACCACTGCGCCTCCAGCCCAATCGGCACTGAGACTGGTGAACGTACTGATTTCTGCATCGCCCGCGTACATTTCGGCCATGCGTGACAAAGCAGCCTCGGGTTCAGATCTTTGATTGAGATAGGTATGCTTCATTCCTAACGGGTCAAAAATGTATTGGGAAAAGAAGTCGTGTAATTTCATTTGAGTGATTTGCTCAACAATCATCCCCAGCAGTACATATTCTGTATCCGTGTAGTGGTAATTCGCCCCCGGCTCAAAAGCAGGTTCCAGGTGATCCTTTGAAAATTGGATGAGGGCTTCGGGTTGCCACATCCGGGCCGTATCCATCATGATCAAATCAAACATGGTCGGTGTGTTATCCTTGGTTTGAGTACCGAAATAATCAGGCAATCCCGAGGTATGTTGCAGCAGATGAGACACCAAAATATGATTACCATGATCCTCTCCTTCTAAAACATGTAATCCATTCATGAGGGTCTCCGGCAAATAAGCAGCAATCGGATCATCAAAAGAGAGTTTCGCTTGATCGACCAGCATGCCAATGGCTGTGGCAGTAAAGGTTTTACCTACACTCGCCGTATAAAAGGGATGATCAAGACTTACTGGTGTGCCCTCTGAAAAATGTCCATTCACATAGTGCCAGTTCAGTTGGTGGACTGGAGAAGAAAGGGAAAGGTAGACGTTCTTGACCTGTTCTTTATTCAATGCCTTTTCCAAAAGGCTTTCTATCGGAAGCATCCGCTTGTCTTGTGCATTCATTAGAAAAGTTGCTAAAAAGAAGTTAAGAATCAGCATAGAGCGCTTCATGGCATAAACATTAAAATTGTTAATGCAAACCTCAACCAAACCATAATGCTATTCGACTGAATTTTCATACAAAGCAATAAAAATGAAAATCAGGACTTCTTTGATTAAAAAGCATGGTCTAAATGTTGGCGGTGCTGATTGCCACTTGTTTAGAAATTACCGGTGAATCCAACAATAGTTCTAATCCATGACTATTTTTATTAATCACTTTTCAAAGACGACTTGATTGATCAGAAATCCATAGCTGTATTACCCTTTGATAACCTCAGTTCGGACCAAGAAAACGAATATTTCGCGGATGGAATGACCGAAGAAATCATTAATGCTCTGAGTAAGATCGAAGGATTGAAGGTGACTGCCAGAACTTCTTCTTTCGCTTTTAAAGAAGTAAAGAAGGATGTGAGGCATATTGGTAATGAACTAGGGGTGTCGACGGTGTTAGAAGGGAGTATCCGAAAATCCAGCGATCGTGTCAGGATCACCGCTCAGCTCATACGGACTGATAATGGATTTCACCTATGGTCAGAGAATTTCGACCGGGAGCTGAATGATATATTCGCCCTTCAAGACGAAATCAGCTTGTTGATTGCCGATAAGATCCGGGAAAATTTCGGACACCTTGACATCAATGAAGACCTTTTTCATCATGCAGCGGTAGATACGCAAGCCTATAGCTATTGTCAAAAAGCGCGGTATCACTATAATCAGTGGAATCCTGAAAACATCAATTTATCCATCCAATATTACGAGAAAGCACGAGCGCTCGACGATCAACTAATTGACGCATACATAGGTCTGGCCGACTCCTATAGTTTTCTCGCCGTGGCTGGTTTTGCTCCCAGGGAGGAAGCATGGAGTAAATCTGTGCAAGCTATTGAAAAAGCAAAGACAATTGATCCTCAAAACGCCAGCCTGAATTACATGCTGGCGAATCAGGCATTATATACAGAAGCCAATTTCCTTCAAGCCATATCCTATTGCCAGCAATCGCTCGCTGTGAAACCAACTTTACCTGAGGCAAGAAGACTCATGGCTTTCCTGAATATCCTTCGAGGTGATCTGGACACGGCGGCTGAACATTTACGATACGTAGTTTCTATTGATCCCATTAATGACGAAACCGCCTTTTTTGAAGCCTACTGGCTATACCGATCTGGAAAATTTGAGGAGTCTGAGAAAAAGCTAAGAGGGCTATTAGACAAGAATCCAGGCAACCTACCCGCCATTACCACACTGGCCTACAACTTGATCATGACGGGTCAGTATTCCTCGATGAAACAATTGCTGAGTAGAGTGCCAGAAGGTTTGATCATCCCCGATGAGCAATTGGGTTTGTCTTGTTTGGCAGAAGTAAAAGAAAAAGGCCAGGATATAACACCAGATCTACTGACTCAACTAAAACAGAATGCCTCAGAAAACACCTCCTTTCAAGCACACGCTTATTTATTTCTGGTTTATGTCAATCTGGAGGAACTAGATTCAGCAATGGAGGTTTTACAAAAGCTCTTTGACATGAAGTCTTCCATTTTGTTACTGAGTTATGGAGATCCCCTCGCTGCAAAGATATTTTCACACCCCAGTTATGAGGAGATCCACAAGAAAATCTTTAGTGAGGAACCTATCAATATTCCCAGGAAACAGGGTAAATCAATCTCGCTAGAAAAAGAAGCCATTGAATCCGCACTTGAGCGTCTTGAGGATATCATCACAGTAAAACGACCTTACCTGGATCCAAAACTGAGCCTAAGAGCACTCGCAGAAACGATCGATTTACATCCCAATCAGCTTTCATGGCTACTCAATGATAAGATCGGAAAGAACTTCAATGATTTTATCAATGGATATCGATTGGAAGCATTTCAAGAAAAAGCCATTGACCCTTCTCTTGGCCATTTGACCTTGTTAGGCCTGGCTTTCGAAAGTGGATTCAGTTCCAAGTCCGTTTTCAATGAATTCTTCAAGAAACAGACTGGAAAGACTCCAAAGACCTGGGTCAGTGAGAGGAATAAGTCCTAAGACTTAATAAGAACTATCTTTCTAAAACAACTATTATTGTCCGCCAAAGAATACACTGTTATTGAACTTACTTCGTCGACCACATCCATTTATCTTTAACCGAACCAGCATTGTTTTACCCGGTGTAATTGCGTTCATGATCATCGCCATCATGTCGCCTTTTAAGTTTCAGGCATTAACCCTGGAGTACCGGCTGGCTTCAGCCGTATTTCTTGGTCTCCTATGTTCGGGTACAGTTTTAGCCGTGGTGAATATGCTTCGTACCACTTTTCCTTCCTGGACGAATGAAGAAGGCTGGACGGTGGGCAAGGAAATCATGCTATTTCTGGCAGTCCTTTTCGCCATTTGCCTCAACGTCTTTTGGGTCCTCTTACTGCTAGATGTGGTGGATGGTCCTATCTGGCAAATATTCAAGCATACAGTCCTGTATACGATCGTCATCAGTCTTTTTCCAATCGTTATTGTCGTCTTGTACGAACAGTACTCCCATCAAAAAAAGCAGTTGATCAAGGCCAGGGAAATCAATGCACTCATTGATAGCCCCCAGTCAGGTATTCGTCAATCAACGAAAGAAGAAAAAGTAGTGTTTGCTGCTGAAAATGGTAAAACGGAATTGCAATTGGAACTGATGGATATTCTTTATCTGGAATCAGGAGGTAACTATGTTGAAGTATTTTACTTTGATCACCACCAAAATGTCCAAAAGAAGCTGATTCGTAACCGGCTCAAAGTCTTGCAAACATCCTTACCACAAAAGGTGTTTTTTCAATCTCACCGAAGGTTCATTGTGAACACAACCTACATCACTCGTATAGACGGAAATGCTAGGAATTTTGAACTGACACTTCGATCCATCGATACTCCCTTACCCGTGTCCCGTTCCAAATCAGAAGAAGTATTTCAGTTCCTCCAGAACTGAGCGAGTACATTCGTCCCTAATGCGTCCATTTCGCACCAAAATACTGATAAGACCATTCCAGGAATGATGCTCTAATTCACTTTTGGGTGGAGAATAACATTGGATATGAGAAAAGTTTTTTGGGCGATATTCATGGGTTTTGCCATACTTCAGGTAACAGCTCAGGTATACGAAGGCAATTTTACGCAACATCGATTTGCTCAGACGTACATTGGATTTAATGCATTGGTTGCTCCTTCAGGAGGCCGATTATTAGTTCGTGATCAACCTCAGCAGTTTCCAGGATTTGTTTCACCCAGATTTACGATCGGAGGACTTCATTTTTGGGGTAAATGGGATTTCAAACTCAATTTCCCTCTGAATCGTTTTGGAGACTTTCAACTGAATAACCAAACCGAATTAGAATTTATCACCGGTGCGGAATTTGGTGCACGCTACTACCCATGGAGAATAAAGTATGGTCAAATCAGACCTTTTTTGGGTTTCATGTTTAATGAAATGTCCTTAGCGATCAAGGACAACAATAGCGGTGAAAGGGATGACTTTTTCATTTCAACCAATCTGGTCGGTGGATTCTCCTACGCCGAAAACGGCTGGCAGATCAACGCAGAATGGAACTGGATGCCCGGAAATTCCCGAAGCTTTTACTCACCGGACCTGGAAAAACGGACTTACAAACTTCCTTCGAACTACCTGTCTTTTGGCATCATCAAGTATTTCGAAGGGACGCTAAAAGAAGAACACAGAAAGTTGAGCGGTGAGACTAAACGAATTGAGGACAAAATGCGCAACGAGAAAAAGCTGAATAGCTTTTCTGTTGCCATCGCCCCAAGTGGCGCTTATTTCTTCAGAACACCCAAAATGACCAGCACACAACGACAATCCTTACCCAAACACAAATACAAATTCCACTGGGATATGGGTATTGGGTATCTGTTGCACGATCAAAAAGTGCATATGAGCTTCAGTTATCGGGCTTATACATCCACCGTAGAGAGTTATGGCAAAGAGCACATCATGAAAAGGACTTCTTATGCGATAGAAGGATTCAAGTATTTCTGGAATTTTAATGGTTTCGTCCCATTTGTCGGACCAAGTATCAGCCATGAACGTTGGGCCGTCGGAGAATTCCAGGGAGACCAACAACAAGGTGAAACCACCAGGACCCGGATGCTATCACTAGGTATCCTATTCGGATGGGACATATTAGCCTCTCCGCTGGAAACCTGGGTCTTGCGTACCAATTTTCGGTATTATCCTTTTCAAAGAATCAACGACTCCAATCAAACAAAAACACGCGTAGACCAATTCGAATTCAACTTTATTCAATTGGTAATCTACCCTAATCGAATCAAAAATTTTGCTCCATGGAAAAGCTGATTTACGCTATGTTGATCCTGCATGCCATTGCTGGAGGCTCAGCATTACTTACGGGAGCAATCGCCATCATTTCACGGAAAGGGGGAAGGCTACACAAAAAGACTGGTAAGGTATACTTCTGGGCCATGACATTGGTATTCATAACTGGCATCTTCATTGCCAGCTATCAATGGAACAAATTCTTATTTCTGATCGCTTTCCTTAGCTATTACAGCGTCTTTAGCGGAATTCGCGCAACTCAACTCAAACGACTTCACCTGGATCAGCCTGCTAGTTGGTATGACTGGACAGCCGGTATTGTTAATGCTATTGCTAACCTTTTCTTTGTTGGGCTAGGCACGTACTATATGTTTGAAAGAGGAATTACATCTGGTGGAGGATTGCTTTCTCTGGGGTTTGGCATAGGTGGACTTGCTATTTCCTACAACAACCTTAAGCCGTTCATAGTGCCTCCAAAGAAGAGCTACCACTGGTACCTGTCACATATTGGAAATATGATGGGAGGCTACATTGCCACTTTGACTGCTTTTTTTTCCGTGATGATTTCCAGGTACGAATTCATGAACCCATTCCTGGGATTTGCCCTCCCTTCGTTGATAGGCGTCCCGCTGCTTATTTATTGGAATACCAAAACCGAAAGAAACTTTAGCCAAAGAATAAAAAATCACTAGTGTCCACGGAGATTTTTCAAAATGGGTAGTTTTCAATCATCTATAAGGTATAAAGCGTTACCATTTCCTTCTTGCCTCTCAACTCAATGGCTCCTACTTCTTCTGGTTTAAACGGATCAATTGGTCCAAGTAGATCTATAGTTGCCTTTGAGGTCAAGATATTAACGCCTAATTCATTACACTTGGATTGAATTCTGGCAGTCGTGTTTAGCACATCGCCCGAGAAAGCAATCTCACGCTTCACAATGCCAATCTCTCCGGCCATTACATGTCCAAAATGAATGCCCGCTTTGAATTCTGGTTGATGTCCATAAGCATTCCTGAAATATGTTTTCTTCTTATTCAGTAACTCCTGGATATCAAAGAAGCATTGAATACAGTGTGCATTTTTCCGTCCTTTCTCCGTTTCCCAACTAATCACAATCTCATCTCCTACATATTGGTAGATTTCTCCTTCATTCCTGAGAATCGCAGAAGTGGAAAATTTGAATACTTCTCGTAGGAACGAAAAATAACGTTCTTCTCCCAACTCTTCGGCAATGGTGGTAGACGATCGCAGGTCCAGAAACATGAAAATCCGCTCTTCCCTTTTTGGATTGAAATAGTGCCCGAGTAAAAATTTCCTAAAAACCCCGGGACCATACTTATCATTAACAAGTAAGGCAATCACCGTGAGTGCCGCTACTGCAAGCCATGAAAAAAAAGGGATCAAGGTATTGGGACTGATCATACGCTGCATCACATTCTTCAATACTTCCGAATCATAGAAAGGCAAACCCAATAATTGTGTTTGAAAGAATGTGGTAGTTACGAAAGCGATGATGATGAAAAGTACGCTATAGCTGATCAGTGTACTTCTTATAGCCCATCCATATGGTTTTGATCTTAACCACTTTTCCCATAATAATACGATGGAGCCCCCTCCTAAAATTCCAGCCATGATACCAGTGATGATACTCGCTTTAAGCGGAATCATTAAATCGATCTGATCTGCAAATCCATACTCAATGAATGCGCCATAACTAATCAAAAACTGGGCTACCGATATAATCGTCCAGCCAATGGTGATCCAGGCAACTTTACGGACTTGAATTCGGGACAGTTTCATCCCTGAAATGTACGAACTGATTTTTATTAATTCCCATCTGTTTACCGAATGGTCATGATAAACTATGATATAGTAAAAGTGAGTCAACCTTAAATATCAGAAGATTCATTGCTTAGGAAGTCCTGAATCTCACCATTTCACCTTCCATAGTTCCAGAATCTCCTTTCAGGACGATAGCAGATTGAATTGATCAAAGCTTTGTGACTCATTCAAATTGAAAAGTCATGAAGACAATGAGTAACAAATCAGTAATAGAAAGCTATTTCGCGGCTTTTGCGAAAGGCAATATGGAATCGGTATTGGACCACTTCCATCCTGATTGTCTGATCGTAAGCGTTCGGGAAGGCGACAGAGCACCAGGTCAACTGCATGGTTCTTATCACTCGAAAGACCAGGCGAAAGACTTTTTGGCCAACATCTTCAACCTGTTTGAAGTCAGAGCATTTAATATCGAATCGGTGATTGAGGCTGAAAGTGATGTGGTATACGCCAATGGTTCTTTCACACATCTGGTAAAAGCCACTGGAAAGCTATTCAAGAGCACCTGGGTGCAGCGTTGCGTCATCACCGATGGCATGATCAAAGAGTATCGTTTTTACGAAGATTCTGCGGCATTTGTGGAGGCATTTAAGCAACAGCCATGAATCAGTATATGCTATTGCTCATGTCTATCATCGTAGGGATCATGGTAGTCATCCAAGGGGGTCTCAATGCCAGGTTAGGTGTTTTGTTGAAAAGTCCGCTACTGGCCACTTCTGCAGCGCTATCCGTAAGTGCTCTCATCACCATTACTGCAGTATTGTTGACAGTCAAACAATTTCCGAGTCTGCAGCAACTGAGGAGTGTACCCTCCTATTTATGGTTTACAGGCGCAGTGTTTAGCTTCTTGGCTGTCACACTGTTCTACTATCTCATTCCAAGGTTGGGTATATCTACTGCCGTATCCTTCGGACTCTTCGGACAGATCATATTTTCAATGGTGGCCGCTCACTATGGGTGGTTTGGTATGCCACAGGAACCCATTATCTGGAAAAAAGCAGTTGGCATCTTATCGATGATCGCAGGACTCTATCTCATCAAATTTTGATTCTATGGAACTAACAATAGAAAAACCAACTACAGATACTGCATCTGAATCCGGTGGTAGATATCCATCTAGCACGACAAAAAGGGTGCTAGTAATTAATGGTCATCCCGATCGGGAAAGCTTCAACTATGGCTTAGCTGATGCCTACCTGCGAGGATTAGCAACTAAATCCATCCAGGTTGACCAAATCAACATCGCTGACTTGCAATTCAACCCTAATCTGGCCTTTGGTTATCGAAAAATCTCCGTATTGGAACCTGACTTATTGAATGCCATCGAAAAGATCAAGGGCGCAGACCACCTTGTCTGGATATTCCCTATGTGGTGGTATGGCTTACCCGCATTAATGAAAGGATTCATCGATCGGATCTTCTTGCCAGGAACCTTTTTTAAATATCAAAAAGGAAAGCTCCTTCCTCGACAACTGCTAAAAGGTAAAACCGCACGCCTGATCATCACTGCAGATACGGTAAGGTGGTATGATCGATGGTTCATGGGTAGTCCCCTGATCAATCAATTCAAGAAAGGCACCCTGGAATTCTGCGGGGTGAAACCCGTAAAGGTCACCTACATCGCACCTATCAAAGACTCTACTGAGGCTTTCCGGTCCAAATGGCTCAAGAAAGTCCAGGAATTAGGACATGAAATCGCATAATATCAATGCTAATAATCATGGAACTATTAAAATTCCCAAAGCACTTCATGAAGTACATGGAGAACGGTTTCACCATTAGATTTAATCTTACCACAAAGTTTATCCATCCTTTCGTCAGTCTACTTGCTGAGTATATCCCCAGGGTCTGAATTTGGTTGGAAGTCACACCCCACATATAACACGAATGGCAGGCTCAGGTCTGCCTTTTTTCGTATCTACTGCTAACTCATCCACTTTGCGGCTTCCACCTGCTATATCTCTAGTTTTGTAACTCAAGCAGCCCTTCCTAACACACCGCACATGAAATTCAGGACCATTTTCTCCTAAAACGTCCCAAAACAACGCTAGTAAGGCTTTTCAAATTCTTTTTTCCTGAATGAAGTTCGGCATTTCATTTCGGGACGAATGGAAGTGTGTTCCATCGAAGCTTTGTCTGAAAATTCAAAAAGACGAGTTCAATGAAACACTTATTACTACTGATCATCATCACACTGGGATATTTCCCGATAAGGGCCCAGGACGAATTGGCGCTGAAGAAAAAGCCTGATCCGGAATATTGGAATATCGGAATGGGCTTGCAATTCGGACAATTCCAGGATCTGGCCACGTCGCCCTTGTATTATCAGGGCGGAGGCCCTGTACTTTCCTTCTCCTACTTGCAACTGAGTCCAAAAAAGGAAACAGAGGTAGGCGCGGCGTTGGCTACGGGCTTGCACCGAGCGAAAGTCGGAGACGAAAGTTCCAACAGCATCGCTTCGCGTTTTGAGTTGTTTTTCACACACCTTAGAAACATCCCTCGGTTCTCGAAAGGACCCTGGGACACCAAGGTTGGTGTACATGCCAATGCATTGGCTAATTTTCGTCAGAACCCTTCACTGGGCAACAATTTCCTGGGTTTTGAAATGATCCACACCTTGTATGGTACGGTAAAAGTGACCCGGAATATCTCTCGAAAACAGGATCGGATCGTGAAAATCGGGTGGCTTAAACTCAAACTAAAGGCCAAACAACGTGACCTTTCCTATCGATTCAATCTCGGACTAATGAACAATACCTACCGGAATGGCTACGTCTACCTTAATCAATCATGGTTACTGGAAGAGAAAGAGAACCTGGCAGAAAACCATGAGTATCGAGTCTTTTCAGGTGCACGTCTGGGGTCTGAAATCAACCTGACACGATACCTGTCCAATGGCAACGCCATTCGTTGGTCCCTCACTTCAGATATCTACAAAACCGGGGGTGATTTCGATGTGCTGTCATCGTCCCAACATGCCCTCAGGTTCATCTTATTGTTCAACTCCAAATAATTGAAAAATGAAAAAATTAATATATCTGTTCTTTATCGCGGTATTCCTACCAAGCTGTGAAAGCCTCATTCTGGAAGATGACCTGGAAACGCGAGATGCACGAGCCAATTTCCAATACTTATGGCAACAAGTGGATGAAAAATACGCCTATTTCGACCTGAAAGACATTGATTGGGAAGAACGCAGCGCCTTTTACAGCAATGGCATTTACGATGGCATGAGCGAAGACTCTTTGTTCAACCTGATGGCTACTATGCTGCGCGACCTGCGAGATGCCCATGTCAACCTGTCCTCACATTTCAATCTCGGTTTCTTTGAGATTGAACAGTTGGGACAAGATAATTTCAATTGGCGGACGATCACCGATCATTACCTCCCTGATAACTACTATATTTCGGGGCACTTTATACATGATTTCCTGGCTGATGATCGCATTGGCTACGTCAGATTTCCTGGTTTTACCGGAATGGTCGATGAACACAACCTTGATTTCATCTTAAAGCGCTATGAAAATACTGATGGGCTGATTCTGGACCTTCGTGAGAATGGCGGTGGTACACCACAAGACATGTACAGACTCTTAAGTCGATTCGTATCACAAAAAACACTGATCTATTACTCACAAATCAAAAATGGTCCAGGTCATGATGATTTCAGCGCTCCTGAACCTGCTTATGTCGAACCTTACGAGGGGATACAATACCTGAAACCCATCCGGGTGCTTACCGATCGAGGCACTTACAGTGCTGGCTCGTTCACCTCCCTGGCCATCAAAGCCATCCCAAATATGTTACTCGTTGGAGACACTACTGGCGGAGGGCTCGGTGCACCGAACGGTGGTCAATTACCGAACGGCTGGACCTATCGTTTCTCAGTAACCAAAGCGCTTACACTGGACATGGACGAATCGTATGAAAACGGGGTACCCCCAGATGTATTGGCTTTTTTCGATTGGACAGATATTAGCCGGGACGAGGTGCTAGATGCGGCCGTTGAGGACTTGTTGAACTGATTATTAAAACTTCCCTGTCCTGATTCACCTCAGGCAGGGATCCCTTCTTATGATCCGCCAAGGTCTCAAGTGGTTACTAATATGTCTTGCGATACCTGTCCTCTCCCAGGCTCCGTATGAGTTCCTTCCGAAAAAAAGCACCTTTCACATACTAGGCGTCGGTGGTCATTTATCACAAATCCGAAACGTAAAGCTTTCTCCCATTTTCTATGAGGGTGGAGGCTCCTGCATTGCTATATCCCGAATATCCGGATCCTGGACCAGGGAGGTCATTTGGTCAATCGATGGCTACAAAGGTCAGTATGAGTTTGGCATTGGAGCTAAATCGACGACCATAAAAAAACATCGGTTATCCTCATCCTTCACGCAATTGTTTGTCCTGCCAAAACTGAGTAAGGGAAAATGGAATGTCAAGGTTGGGTATCAACTATTGGCTTCCATTCAGGAGCAAAAAATCCCGTCCTGGGATCTGGCACATACTTTCAGCATGCTCAATTCCGCCTTTGGCACCTTGAAAGTAAGCTGGGATCGGTCCCAAAAGCATAGCCGTGCTATCAGGTGTTTAGGTTTATCCTTTAGAAGAAAGGCCAGAAGTAAGACGCGATCCATCAGGATCAGCTGGGGACTCATATCAAATACTCTACAGTACTCCAATGATCTGGTCCATTCCAACCTTTGGATAAAAAAACAAGCACTAGGAAAATACAAATACAGAACGTTTCAGGGTCGGCACCTACTCATTGAAATCAATAAGACTACTTTCCTGGAAAATGGCAATGCGTTTAGATGGTCCACGAGAACAGAGATCTACCAATTGGGCGATGGTAGTAGATCAATCGCAAACGTTCAGCATAGCATTAGTTTCCTCTTATTATTTGGGAATACGGTAAAGAAAAAGTCCTGATTTTCATTTTCACTTCCCGACATATAATTCAAGACGATTCAGAATCCGCATCAAATCAATTTTGAATCATCATTTCTTAAACACAAAATAAAATGAACTCAATTATCAAAAAGATCACATTTCTCATCACCCTGGCATTGTCTTTCGCACTCAGTTCATGCAGCGATGATGATAACCATCCGCAGCCCATTCAATCTGGCTACACCTCAGCACAATCTTATCTTGAAGAGATCGGTTTCTCTGGAAGTGTCTTGATCCGAAAAGGAAACACAGATTTAGTACGAGCAGGTTTTGGTCTTGCTGACGTGGCTAACAATGTTCAAAATAACCCTGCCCTGATTTATAGAACAGGGTCGGTTACCAAATCTTTTACCGCCGCCGCATTGGTCAACCTGAAACGAGATGGTCTAATCGAAAATTTTGACCAACCATTAAGTGATTTTAGCGATGAATTTCCATTAGGAGAACAGCTCACCATCCGTCACTTACTGACACATCATTCGGGTATTCCCGATTATGTAGGGCCTGTTGAAGACTTTGCCGCAGCCAACAATCACTTCTTTGATACCGAAGAAATCCTGGAAATCATCATGGAAGCCATTGCAGAAGATGGATTGAATTTCACCCCAGGCGAATTCTTTGAATATTCGAATTCCAATTACTTGATCCTGGGGTTACTCGTGGAAGAGTTGACCGGAAAGACTTATCAGGAATACCTAAGCGAAAAGGTGTATACTCCTTTGGGCCTGAGTCAAACTGGCAAGGGACCCGATGAAATCACAGGAACGAACCGTGCTCAGGGGTATAATGAAGGTGCTCCTGTAGGAAATTATCAAATGCAAATCGCCTTTAGCGCCGGAGAAATTGAAAGCACCATTGCCGATCTGGAAAAGTGGGGTGATGCGCTGATGAATGACTACTTCATCTCAGCAGAACAACAAGATGTTTTTGCTGAACCCTTCGGCCAAGATGGATACAACACGGTCGGATTCGGGTGGTTCACCTACAATTTCGACAACAAAGTAGTCTATCATCATGGTGGTGATATTGATGGATTCACCAGTCTTTTGGTCATGATTCCTGAATCTGAAGGGTTGATTATCCTTCTCAGCAATGAGCAGAATAAAGGGGATCAGCGAAATGAAATCATGGAGACAATCCTCCAACAAGAATTTTAACCAGGCCAGTTGTGGAGAGAGGTGCTATCTATTAGATAGTGCTTCTCCATTGCTCACTTTAAAAATGAAAAAAATGAAAAAGATATTAGTTGCAGGAGCCACCGGCTATTTAGGAAGCCACCTTGTAATGGAGCTTCAGGCAAGAAAAGTACCTTTCCTGGCTTTTGGAAGGAATAAAGAGAAACTCCAATCTCTTGGTTTGAATCATGACCAAATGGTCGTTGGAGAAGTAACTCAGCCACATACCTTTCGAGAAGCTTTTCAAGAAGTAGATACGGTCATATCCACGGTAGGTATTACGCGTCAAAAAGATGGTTTAAGCTATATGGATGTAGACTACCAGGCTAATGCCAACTTGCTGCGTTTAGCAATGGAAGCAGGCGTCAGGAAGTTCTTGTATGTATCCGTCATCAATGGAGAACGAATGCGAAACCTGAAGATCATGGAAGCTAAAGAAAGGTTCGTCGATGAACTGAAGACCTCTGGGCTGGATCATACTGTTTTTCGTCCCAATGGATTCTTTTCAGACATGAAAGACTTTCTGGATATGGCCAAAGGAGGCAAGATCTATTTGTTTGGCGATGGAGCATTCAAATTGAATCCGATTCATGGTGAAGACCTAGCTAAAGTAATTGTCGACTCCATTGACAGCAATCGTAATGAGATTGAAGTAGGTGGCCCCGATGTGCTTACGCAAAACGAAATCGGTAACATGGCACTAGATGCCTATAACAAACCACACAAGGTCATTCATTTACCGGATTGGACCCGAAAGATCTTTTTAGGATTGATGAGAACCTTCACCTCCAGTAAGACCTATGGCCCAGTCGAGTTTTTTATGACCATGATGGCTCAGGATAACATTGCTCCTCGATACGGCATTCACCGGCTCCGTACCTTTTTTAATGATCAGGTTGATCAAATCAAGAAATACGCATGAAGACGCAATCACTACTTTCAAGTATGATGACTCAGAGCTGTCCTGCTTGTCGCAAAGAAAAGATGTTTAAATCACCGATATATAGTTTGCAGTTCAACGAAATGCATAGCCATTGTCCCAACTGTCACCAATCGTTTGATCCCGAACCTGGTTTTTATACTGGAGCCATGTATGTCAGTTATGGATTTCAGGTCGCTATTATGGTCACCTCTTTTCTGATGATCCAACTATTTGCCCCAGATGCTGCTATTGGACTTTATCTTGGAGTGGTTATCGGCATAGTTTTATTGCTATTTCCATTGATATTCCGTCTAAGTCGGAGCATTTGGATCCACCTGATGGTCAATTACCGTCCCAGCGTCTCCTCCGTTAAAACCATACGGTGATGAACAGGCAAATCTTGATCCTGGATGATTGTTCCAATAGCCGTGAAAACTATCAAGAATTACTTGAGCTTGAAGGTTTTCAAGTATTCGGTTGCTCCTGTCCAAAAGAAGCCCTGCACATCGTGAGCAGAGAAATACCGGAGCTGATCATCTGCGATATAAAAATGAGTGAAATGGATGGGTTTAGATTCATTCAGCGATTAAAAGCTCGTCGTAACGCAAGTACTATTCCTTTCATTTTTCACAGTGCCGTAACGGAACCGCCAACGATAGAGAAAGCCATGAAACTTGGAGCAAGCGCCTTCTTACGAAAACCTTGCCCTACTGAATATTATATAGAAACTGTCCACTACCAATTAGATTCAAAAAACTCTATATCATGAAAGCCGCAATCTATACCCGATATGGGGCACCTGAAGTGCTTCATCAAGTTGAACTACCAACTCCACAGCCAGCACCTAATGAAATCCTGGTAAAAGTGCAAGCCTCCACCGTTGCAGCAGGAGACTCAAGGTTGCGAGCCTCAAGGTTCCCTGTTCACTTTTGGCTCCCTGCTCGATTGATCTTTGGACTCTTTAAGCCTAAGAAACAGATTCTTGGACATGAATGGTCTGGCACTGTGGTGGGAAAGGGGAAAGAAGTGTCACTTTTTGAATTGGGTGATGCAGTATTTGGCACCACCACACTACTCAAAGGAGGAGCTTATGCCGAATATGTTTGCATCCCAGAATCCTGGAAACATGGAGTTGTGGGACACAAACCTGCCAACCTCAGTTTTCAGGAAGCTGCTGCCTTACCTATCGGTGGTATGACTGCCCTTTATCTGTTAGAAAAAGCGCAACTCGCTGCTGGACAGCAGGTCTTGATCTACGGTGCTTCAGGAAGTGTGGGAAGCTTTGCCGTTCAAATAGCCAAATACTTGGGTGCAGAGGTAACTGCTGTCTGTAGCACTCGAAACTTTGATCTAATACAAGGGCTCGGTGCGGATCACGTGGTGGATTACAAAACCCAGGATTATACTTCGTTAGCTAAAAAATTCGACATTGTATTTGATGCAGTGGGTAAGACTACCCGATTAAAAGCAAAACAAATACTGAAGTCGAAGGGCAAATATGTATCCGTGAACATGATGACACAGGAAAAAGAAGCCCATCTCCAGACCCTCAAACAGATGGCAGAGGAAGGCCACCTAAAACCATTGATTGATCGCTGTTATCGGCTTGACCAAATCGTTGAAGCACATCAGTATGTTGATCAAGGCCACAAAAGAGGAAATGTGGTGATAGAAATAGAAACCTAAAGCACCCAAAACGGCCGCTGATAAAGGCACTTGTTCGAGTCATATATATTGCGGACATATTTCTTAGACCATTGACAAAAGAATCAATCTAATTTCTAACGTCTAAAAACTAGGTTTGCAACCAGTTTTTTGATGCTTATGAAACGAATCATTTTCGGCTTTTTTCTTACACTAGTCCTATGTAGCCATGACATGTACCTCAAGTTTGATCAGTACTGGCTTCAGCCCGGAACAGAAGCTATCATTCAGCTTTTTAATGGCACATTTGACCGGAGTGACAATGTGATCACTCGGGACCGTATGCTAGATGTGAGCCTGCTTGGCAATAAGGAGCGAATTAGTGTTGATACCACTTCATGGTATGAAAAAGACAGCACCACATACTTGAGGATCAATGCTGGTACACCAGGAACATGGGTAGCAGGGGTCTCAACCAGGGCAAGAACCTTTCGCCAATCAGCAGAAGATTTCAATGACTACTTGAAACATGATGGTGTCCTGGACATGTTGGAATTACGAAGGGAAAGTGGCTCACTACAAGATTCCGTTGTTGAAAAATACTCAAAGCATGTAAAGACCATCTTTCAGGTCGGTGATCGGCTCACTGATGATTACAAAACGGAACTTGGCTATCCGATTGAGTTTATCCTTCTTAAAAATCCCTATGATCTACATCCAGGTCATGATCTACCAGTCAAACTATTGTTTGAACAAAAACCTCTTGCCAATCAATTGGTATACGTTGGTCACCAGGCAGCATCACATGAACACACGCATGATGGACATACACATTCTCATGACCATGAAACTGACCACCAACACGACGAAATGCTCCAGTTGAGGACAGACCCTCAGGGAATAGTAAATGTTCCAATTACCGACAAAGGCATTTGGTACTTGCGAACGATACATCTGGTGGAAGTGAATACAGAGAGCCTTACTCATGAGTCAAACTGGGCAACGGTTACTTTTGGTATTGGCAGCGGTCACACACATGATCATGTCGAAGATTCACACAGCCATGAAGAGGGAATACCTGGCTACCTATATGGATTATTGAGCTTGCTAGTGATTGTCGGATTATATTTTTGGTTTAATCGAAAGTAACAAAATCAGGAAGTGCGTCTCAAAATCATTCTTTTCCTGTTAGCCATCCTGCCTTTTACAACTGTTGCTCACGATGTGTCCGGCGGTGATCGAGCGTTACTAGAGAGTGGAGGTCTACTCGCTTATATCTGGGTTGGCGCAAAGCACATGCTCACAGGATATGACCATCTGCTTTTCCTTGTGGGGGTCATTTTTCACCTAAAGCATTTCCGAGATATCGTTAGATTCATTACCGCTTTCACAATCGGCCATAGTATTACACTTATTTCAGCCACCTATTTACACATAGCCGTCAACGAGCATCTCATCGATGCAATTATAGGATTCAGTGTCCTTTACAAAGGTTTTGAAAACGTGGGGCTATTTCAAAAATTACTCAAATCAAACCCGCCCCATTTAATGTGGATGGTGTTCCTATTTGGGTTAATCCATGGACTAGGGTTATCAGCACGTTTACAATCATTTGCCATAGATCAGGAAGGTCTCATACTTAAGATCCTAAGTTTCAATCTGGGGGTGGAAATAGGCCAGATATTGGCGCTGATACCTATTGTACTAATCATTAATTATTGGCGGACCAAGTCAAGCTTCCAGCCATTATTTAAGGCAGTAAATACTTACCTTATCCTGGCAGGTATTGCATTGGCCGTTTACCAAATATTTCATTGGGTAGGCTAATGAGAAATCATTTCAGGGAACAATTGTATTCCTGTTTTGGCTTCAATATGTAATCTTACCCCAATTTCACCTCTTCACCTAAAAACGGCTGTTGATAAAGGCGTTTGTTTGTAGCTCCGTAGATCGCATTGACCAGGGCCGCAAAGACTGGTGGGAAAGGAGGCTCACCCATTCCCGTCGGATCGATTTCATTCTGCACAAAATGCACATTGATTTCCTTGGGAGCTTCCGCATGTCTGATCATACGGTACTGATCAAAGTTACTTTTCTCCGGTACCCCGTTATTGAATTTCATCTCTCCAAATAGGGCATTGCCAATCCCATCGATGATGGCACCCTCCGCCATGTTTGCGGCAGCATCAGGATTCACAACTATTCCACAGTCCATGGCACAAGTCACTTTCTCAACCACAGGACGCCCACGCTCTACCTTCACATCTACCACATGCGCCGCATAGCTATTGTGACAGAAGTAAGCGGACACTCCACGAGAAACACCTGGCTTAGGATTTGCCCACTCTGATTTATCCCTGACCAGCTCCAGTACATCAATCAATCGATCTACTTCATAATCATTGGTTTTACCGACAGGGTCATTTTTGGCTCTGTTCAGGAGCTCCAGTCTAAAGGCTATGGGATCCTTTCCTGCAGCTTCCGCAATTTCATCCATGAAAGACTGCTCAGCTCCTGCCAGGAAGTTAGACCGAGGTGCTCGGAATGCTCCGATGGTGATATTTGAATCTAAAGCCCACTCTTCCGCCAGGTAGTGATCAATCGCTCCCGCAGGGAATCGATTGGCTGCGCCTCTTCCTAGTGGGCTTTCCGGGATACCTCCGCCTTTCACATGCCAGCCGATCAGGTTATTGTCCTTGTCCAGGGCAGCGCGGTAGGTAGCGGTATAAGTAGGTCGGTAAATACCGTAAGTCATATCGTCCTCACGGGTGTACATGAGCTTGACTGGTTTTTTCATCTGCTGTGAAATCACCGCAGCCTCCACCATGTAGTGGCCATACGCACGTCGGCCAAAGCCTCCACCCATACGCTCCATTTGGATGTCTACTCTTTCAAGGGGTAATCCCAGACGGGCAGCAATGGACTTCTCAATGAATTCCGGGGCTTGGATCGGCCCTCTGATCAATGCAAAGTCTGGCTTGACATCTGCATAGCAATTCATGGGTTCCATGGTATTATGGGCCAAATACGGAGCAGAGTAAGTGCGCTCTATGATAGTCTCGGCCTCCTCAAATGCCTGACCGGGATTGCCATCTTTTCTTAATTCTGTTCCAGGCTTTGCAGCCTTGGCATGCATATCAGCCAGATGACTATTTGAACTTTCCAGGCCTCCAGGGATCGTGATATCAACCTTTCGACCAAACATGTCCATTGGATAGGAATGCGTTCCAAAGGCTTCCCATTCGACTTTCAAAGCCTTTTTGGCTTGCATGACCTCCCAGGTGCTATTCCCGACGATGGCCACCATTTCATTGTGTGTATTGGTGTCGAAGTAGTTTCTTTCATAGCCGTCCTCAAACGTCTTAAAAGCAAATACGTCTTGAACACCTGGCATATCCTGGACAGATGACTTGTCGAAAGACTTCAGCTTCATGCCAAAGGCAGGAGGGTGCACGATCATCGCATAGGCCATGCCTTCGGTTTTGATGTCTACCCCAAATAGGGGTTGACCTGTGACAATCTTTGCCGCATCTACATTCTTTTTGGAGGTACCAATGATGTTGTATTCCTGTGGTGTTTTTAAGGTGACTTCCTCCGGTGCTTCGATTTGTGCTGCAGCTGCAGCCATTTCTCCATAGGAGGCTGAGCGCTCAGAAGCCAGGTGCGTCAATTGACCATTGGCAGTTGTGATCTCATTCAAAGGCACTTGCCAGGCATTGGCCGCCGCTTGCCTAAGTACGTGTCGGGCTGTAGCCCCGGCAAGCCGCAAACTCTTCCAGGTCTGACGGATCGACTGACTTCCTCCGGAAAGTTGTCGAATGTATTTATCGGTATCGAAAGGCGCTTGTTCTGAAATGACGTTTTTCCAATCTGTATCTAATTCATCCGCCACGATCATTGGCATGGAGGTCTTCAGGTTTTGACCAAACTCAGGATTTGGCACCCGCACCGTAACGATTCCATTTTCACCAATTTTCAGGTAGGAGTTCATTTCGAACCATTCCTTGGGCATTTGTAAGGCTTCTTTCTCTGGCTTGGTGGAGCAGGAGGCCAACCAACTGAAACTAATCATCAAACCACCACCAGCTGCAGCAGAGGTCTTGAGAAATGAACGACGACCGATCTTTGTTTTCAATACTGTCATGATGTGCTATTTAGGCCTGAGAGGCGGTTTGGATGGCTTTCTTAATTCTGGTGTAGGTTCCACATCTGCAGATGTTTCCATGCATCGCTGATGCTATTTCATCTTCTGACGGGTTAGGGTTCTGCTGCAGCAATGAAGCAGCACTCATGATCTGGCCAGCCTGACAGTAGCCACACTGTGGCACGTCATGCTCGATCCAGGCTTCTTGTAAGGGATGATCTGCATTTTCGGATAAGCCTTCAATGGTCGTGATTTCATTGGTCCCAATGGCCGAGACTGGCAATTGGCATGCGCGAGTGGCATTACCATTCAAATGGATGGTACAGGCACCGCATTGCGCAATACCACAACCGTATTTCGTACCAGTCAATTCCAGGTGATCTCTAAGCACCCATAAGATCGGCGTGGAGGGATCCACATCAACCTGATGTTGCTTGCCATTTACTTTCAAGGAAAAAGAAGCCATATCATTCAATTTAAGAACCTACAATTTAAATGATCAGAGGGCGGATTCCTTACGATAATCAAACAGATACTAACAGAAAACAATCAGCGAAGGACATAACGCAATAGAACAGACGCGCCGAAATCAAGGATTAAACCAGTACGTCAATTTCAAGTTGATCGAACGGAACTTCGGACCCAATCCATTCGGAAGGTAATTGTCATTGTAGACAAGGAATAAATCCGAAAGGGGCGCATATCGCCATTGGAGTCTGGAGTTGATGCCCAGGTTATCTCTTTGATTGCTGTATTGTACCGTAGTGGTCCAAAAAATGGATCGATTGAAAGTGATTTCAGCCCTTGGAGTCACCAACCAGAAGTCCGCATCTGCAATGTCTCCCGGTAGGCGAATACGATCATATTGAGTTTCCAGACTGAAAGTGGCCCAGGGTTGAAAACGGTGACTCAAAGTGATACCATAGGAATAGGCATTTCCATTAAAGAACTCCCCGGCAGTTGTTGAAAGCTCGTAAGTGAAAAGCTTGGTGAAGTTGGACCGGTAGCTAGCTTGTGCCCGATTGAAATTGTACCCGATACCTCCGGGGATAGACTCCCCGTCTTTTCCAGTAGGATTAAAATCTCTGGTCAAAAAAATGAACTGATCAAAGTACCTCACCTCTAGCTCGGACTGATCTCTGAATTCTATGGTATACTGTGGCCTCCACATGTGATCCGTTCTTTTGAAATCCAGGTTAGGTCGCCAAAAGATCAAAGACACCAATCGAATAGTGTGCTTGTTGATGATCCCTGACTTTGGGTAGAAAGTACGTCCGGCACCAAGTCCATTCTTCAGGATATCCTTTCGGGGAATGAAGCCGAGATCAGATTCAAAATCTTCATCTACATAAACCAAGTCAGCGGTAAAATTCCAATAGCGATCATTGTAGGTAATCGTGCCTTGTGAGGACAGATTTCCAGCTTTATCATCAGGTTGGAGTGATTTATGAACGTAGAATTTGCCTGTCCAATTGTTATCCTTAGAGGCCAAATTATAGTCTACACCAAATACCCGATTGTAGGACTCACTTTCATCTAGAAACTCATAATCCTTGAAAGCCTCACGGTTGATGAAGAATGCACCGATATTTGACCGAGCAGATACCTTTCTTTGAATCGCGAACATCATATTATTGTTTGAAGCGATTTCGTTGGCCTCATCTGCATCCGTCTGAATGTTCAGGAATCCCAAACGCCAATCTTCATTGAGTTTGCCGCTTAACCTTACTCCACCTATGATTTGATTTTGAATCAAGTTATCTGCAGTGTCTCTGGCCAGCCCAATTCGTCTGGAGAAAAAGGGAGAGGCATCACGAAACGTGCTTCCATAAGAACTGAATAGATCACTGTTATCAATGAAGAATTGCCTCCTTTCAGGAAGTTGAACCTCAAACCGCGTTAGGTTGGTGAAGATGGCATCTACTTCTACGTTTGAGAAATCAGGGTTTAAGGTAATGTCCAGGTTCATTCCATTTCCGATGGCGAGTTTGGCATCACCTCCTATCGTAAAGTCTGTGCTGGATTCATCTGCTGAAAAGTCCTTTTGTGCCAGGGTATTGACATAAGGAATAATCGCAAGAGGAGTCCGGGATTTTCCCAGGGGTTTTTCGAACTCCAGGGTACCCATGAATGCCAGACTGGAGAGTAATTGATTTTGTGGGACACGCGCCCAGGCACTGTGTTCCTGAGATTGATAGTCAAATCGATAGGTCTGAAAACGCCAGGTAGTCGCTCCCTCCGGAAACTTGATAGAGGTGAGGGGGATGATCATTTCCGCTTCGTAATGGTCATCATATCGAATCGTTTCACCTCGCCACTTCATGTCCCAGGCCGGATTAAATCCCCTTCTGATACCACCTTCCGAAATCTGCACCTCTCGCTGTACCCCATAAGGTGTAATTCCAAACAGAAAGGCATTGGTGCCATCACTGAACGTGTCAAAGATTACCGAGACATTGTCATTACTTCGTCCGCTAAAATCCCGCCTTAGGCTAGAAGCCACGTAATCAGGTCCAGAGGATGCCGCATAGATGCCTACGTAAATATTCTGATCATCATAAACCACATGGACACGCGTCTTATTATCAGCTTGCAGCGAATCAGTCGGGAAGTACTGCCAGAATCCAGTAGCATACGCAGCTTCTTTCCAAAAGCCTTCATTGAGCTTTCCATCTAATTCCAATTCCTCAGAAATGTAGTTGACCTTTACAGCTCCAGGATTATCCTGGGCATATACTGCTAATGATAGGAGTAAAAGGATTCCAACCAGTATACAGCGCGTGTTCTTGCGGTTTTCCATCACAAGACAAAGGTTCTGACAAGGTCAAGGAATAAATAATGAGAAACAAACCGATACTTACAAAAATCAAACAAGCCGAATGGACTAGGCAGATCGGTATTTCATTGGACTGAGGTCCAGGTGTTTTTTGAAGAAGTTGTTGAAATGAGTGACTTCCTTGAATCCAAGGGAATAAGCAATCTCGGAAACGCTCCAGGGCGTTTGTTTCAGTAATACTTTGGATTCTTTTAGCAAGCGTTCAGCGATTATCTCCGAAGTTGTTTTAGTAGTAGTGGCTTTCACAGCTCTGTTCAGACTATTCACATGGATGTTCAGAGAATCCGCAAATTCCGCAGGAGACTTGAAATGAATAGATCGATGATTTTCATCAATAGGGAACTGACGTTCCAAAAGTTCCGTGAACAGCATCGAAATGCGCTTAGAGGCATCCATGGGTTGGGTAGATTGGACGGCTAATCCAGGCGCTAACTTCAGCGCGAAATGTAAAAGCTCCAGAATCTTGTTTCGAATGACATCAAACTTGTATTTGTAATCAGACTCAAAATCTGCCTTGATCTGATCATAAAGGCCAGACACATGATTTACTTGTTCATCTGTCAATTCAAAGATGTGAGTTCCATCTGGTTGAAAGACTTCATATTGACTGAATGATCCATATTGATGAAAGAAGTCCGTCGTAAACACACAGTAAATACCCTCTCGTACTTTGTCCAGGTGTTCCCATTTATAAGGGATTTGAGGATTGGAAAAGGAAAGCGCTTGCTTCTTGATCTGATAAACCTGATCCGCGTAATGAACTTTACTACTTCCCTTCACAAGCATGATCTTGTAAAAGTCTCTGCGACTGTAAGGAATCACAGTAGGTTGGCCCTCTACAAAGGGAGGGAGCTCGAATAGATTGAAGTGTCCAATACCTTCCTGGGGAGTTGCTTCGGCAAATCCCTTTCTTAGATAGAATTCGGATAGGGTTTCAGTTGACTTCATATTATGTATGATTCACTTCCAAAGAAAAGACATCTAAAAGATCCAACTAAATCAAATTCAAACCAATAGTTACGAAATTCAATCTATTGGCAATCACTCAAATATCCCAACGAACTCTTCTCCGTTGTAGCTCTTGAAACCACGGTACATGCCTTTGGTATTGAAAGGCAACACTACATTTCCTTGCTTGTCCACTCCGATCAAACCACCTCGCCCACCCATGGCGGGCATTCGTTCCATGATCACCTCTTGTGTAGCTTCATGCAAGGTTTGACCTTGATACAACATCCTGGCAGATATATCGTGAGCTACTACCGACCGGATGAAGTACTCTCCATGACCAGTACAGGAAATGGCACAACTTTCATTATTGGCATAAGTGCCCACGCCGATCAATGGACTATCGCCGATCCTCCCGTATTTCTTATTTACCATCCCTCCGGTAGAAGTAGCAGCCGCAAGATTCCCTTTCTTATCCAGGGCCACAGCTCCAACCGTTCCAAACTTCTCCTCATCGTGATCCAATTCCACTTTGTCCTTTTGTAAGGCACGTTGCCATTGTTTGTACCGGAACTCATCGTAGAAGTAGTCCTTTGATTCAATGGTAAGGCCTTGCTCTTTGGCATACTCCACGGCTTGTTCACCGCTGATCAAGACGTGCTTAGACTTCTTCATCACACAATCTGCCAACAAAATAGGATTCTTGACTTGCGAAACACCAGCTACGGCACCCGCCTGAAGTTTGCGACCATCCATGATGGCCGCATCCATTTCAAATTCTCCCTGGTTGGTAAAAACAGATCCTTTCCCCGCATTGAACAAAGAAGAGTCTTCCATGATCAATACAGCTTCAGCAACCGCTTCCAGGGAAGAACCGCCTTTTTCGAGCGTTTTATATCCTACCGTGTAAGCTCGCGACAGTATCTGCTGGTACGCTTCAATTTTCCATTTGGTCATTTTGGTCTTGGAGACCGTTCCGGCTCCCCCATGAATCGCAATGGCAAATGGTTTCACTTAGACTTTCGTTTTCTTGGCGTACTTAAAATCTTATACAATTCTTCTGATTTGATGTTCAAGCTATTGAAAACGGGGATATCCGTGTATTCACTCAACTCTTTAATGTGGAGTGGAGAACTAGAACAAACACCAGAGATTGCATCAGGCACAAGATTAAATTTATTTTTCAATACTTCCAGTCCGCCAATCGCTCCGAAAGAATCTGCTGCACAGAAAATGAGCTTATGAATCCGATCCCTGATGTCTGGATGCTGGAGTAACATAGCCGTTTCTCGTTGATTGATCCCGTCCGCAAATTCTACTACCCAATAGTTATCCTTATTGTTTGCGTATTTCAGATCCAACTTATTGAATACATCCACTACTTCCTCCTCCTTAAGCATGTAAGTACTCGGATAACCCATATAGGAGAAATCAGAGAAATGAGTAGCACCCGCATCATTCATGCTCAAAATGTCCTTCAAGCTTGCTGTGCCCGTCACCTTAGAAGCACGAACCTCTTTCTCATGTACACTCAAGGCAAACACGCAAGCAGTTGCAGCCGCACTTTTTCCAGAGTTCATTGCAGTTCCAACCGCCAAAATCAGTTTTGCTCTGGGTGTCTTTTTCGTTTCATTCTTGGGCTTGATCAAGTTGAATTGACGGGTGTTCACCACTTCACCATTCGCATCACAGACATATCCCAGGGGTTTGATTACTGTAGGAGAAATGACCTTACCACTTTTAGAAACCACTGTACCAACTACACCAGAACGAGCCAACAAATCCAGCGATTCGAAATTTGAATCTTCGGGGATCAATCCTTCATAATAGTCAGGCGCATAGCGATTACCAAATATGAATACCGCTTTCGTGCCGGGATGTATTGTGTGGATACGCCCCTGACTATTCTCAAGCGAGTTGTGCTGACCAATCGTGTCTACCTGGCCATAAACCAGATCTCCGATTTGAGGTACTCGATCAATTTCAATGTAGCCCTTCAGTGCCTTTCTTGGCACGGTATAGGCTGCACTGGGGAGTCTGAAACCCCTATACAGTTTGTTCATTGCAGTGTGAATTACAGTTTAATTATGATTAGAATTTTAAGTATCGAAATTTGACGCTGATATCCCGCTTTTCAGGGAAGTTGAAAGTGAAGTCTTTGAACTTCGGAAAAGAGATAGATCGGTGATAATAATTCGAAAAGCCAAAGCCTTCCTTGGGGAACACCATGCCCATGTCTACGATCTCATTACCATTTTCATCGTCGAGAAAGGCCAGGCCATAAAATCCCGGTTCAAAATCGTTGAGTGCTACAGTGAGAGACCTGTCTTTGATATCCTGTTTTGAGATAATGAATTCTCTTTCCGGAGTACGTCGCGACCAGCTGTCTTCATCTTTATACACACCAACTAGTATGTGCCCTTCATGGAAGCGGATGTTCTCGAAACGAATGGTAAGTGTGGTTGCTTCTGGCGTAGTTATAAAAGGATTGAGTAGGAGCAGATTGATAAATAAGGTGATCATCTCAATTCAAATAAATAGCCAGGGAATGTTCTCTTCCTGAGTTGGTAGAAGGCATCTTCTTAGACATGGACAAAGCCCTAAAGCCCCGTTCTTCAATAGAAAACAAATTGCTCGTCATCTTCACATAAGTGACTGCTGCATGGTATCCTTTAAAAAACTGCCTTCTCTCAGGTTCGATCATTTCTTTTCAGTTTAGGTTAGAAGGTCGCACCTGGGCGACCTCATCTAATCCTGGATCAATCGATGGGAATCTCACACTGCTGTCAAACCGAACTCCCATACTGATGATCCATGTATTGAGCTTCAATTGCTCAGTATCGTTCAAATACTTCAATGATTTTTGGTACTCCTTCAAAAACAAGCTTGGATCAAATGCCACCTTGGACAAGATCAGCTTCGAATATTCCAGGTACGAATGCTTCATTGGTATTCGCATTTTAGATTTAGGTGATTATTAGACTTGGGATTTCATGAAAAGTCACATCTGAAAGAGAACTTTTTTTGATGATTTTATTCGGCACTATTTCGATCTTCAAAAGCGCGTACAACCTTCAGGTTTTTGATCTCCTCAATGATTGTGTCAAGTCGATTAAAGTACCTACGTTTTAGTCCATCACTTACCCGCAGTGTTGGGTTCTTTAAAACAGAAATCAAGGCATTCATTTCTACCGTAAGCTTTTCGATAAGCGAACTACTACTTGATTGAATTAGCTTTTTCATTTCAAGTATTAGACCGGACTTTAGCTTAAAAGTCACATGAATAAAGAGGCGGTAACTGAAGAATTTATAAATAGGGCATGAGCGTACTGGCAAATGTCAATGCAAGGAAAAATCCCAACATGTCTGTGATAGTAGTCAGCAATGGGCCTGATGCCAATGCAGGATCCACGTTAAATCGCTTCAAGATCAATGGTATGGCTCCACCGAGAGATACGGCAATGAGCGTATTGATTCCCAGCGCACCTCCGACAACCAACCCCAGGTAAATATTTCCCTTCCATATCCAGGCCGCCAAACCAATCAACGTGCCGAGTACCAGGCCATTGATCAGACCAACAGAAGCCTCTTGCCAAAGTACCCGCACCAATTCGAAAGGCTTGATCACCCCTAGAGACAATTCACGTAAACTAACCGCCACGGCTTGATTTCCTGAACAGCCACTCATATCAGAAATGATGGGCAGAAACACCGCCAGAGCAATAACCGCTGAAAGCGTATCCTGATAAACAGCAATGACACTAGCAGCGGCAATGTTTAGTAAGATGTTTACGCTCAGCCAGGATAAGCGTCGTTTGGCTCTTGTAAATATCGGCAACGTCCTGAGCTCTTCCCCACCAACGATACCCTGAGTTTCCAAATGCTCGTAGTTGATCTGTTCGGTTTCTGCCTCACGTAGATCTTTCCGTAAGACCACTCCCAGCAAGTCTCGTTTTTGATTGACGACTGGTACTCCATAAAAATCGTGGGTATCAAAAAAACTAATCAATTCATCCAAGTGATCGTCATCATTCACGGTAATCGCATCCCGCAACACAATATCAGTCAGAGGAGTATTCCGTTTTCTAAGCAGGAGATCTCGCATCTGCAAAACCCCCTCGAACTTATCGTGAGAAGTCACATAAATGTATTGCAGGTTGTAGCGTTCATACTTCTCCGCATGGTCACTCAGGTTCTTGACCACTTCGCCGACAGTCAGAGATTCATCGAAGGCCAGAAATTCAGTGATCATCAAACCACCTGCAGAGTGATCGTCATACTGAATGAGTTTTTTGACTTCTTCTACGGCATCCGGTTGCCATTCATCCAGAATTGCATTTTGATTGGCGGTCTCAAACTCAGCTAGAAAGTCTGCCTGATCGTCACTTGGCATTTCCTGCAGGATCGCCGCAGTTTCCTGAGCATCCATGTCTTCCAGGATTTTAACCGCTTGCTGCCAGGGTATCTCATCGATCAATTCCGCTGCCTCTTCCGGTTTCAACACATGTAGGAGCTGGACCCGTTCTTCTTTTTCCAGGTGACTGATAATTCCAGCAACATCCTCTGACCTCATTTCCTCCAGGAATTCCTTGATGACTTCAGGATCAGGAGATACAAGTTGTTCTTTGATAATTTCCCAGGGCTTTTCAATGATCATTGCGTTCAGGATTAAGACACTCAAAAGTTAGTCGAGATTACATAAAAAACCCTGACCAACCAGGATCAGGGCCGCACAACTGAAAAACAGCTGTCGAGTAGACACTCTTAGGTCAAGAGTATTTTAAACCAAATCTCAATCTTCAAAGGCAAGAGGCGTCCAACTCGTATGGATGAAAAACAGGTCGCACGAGGCGACCTTGTCTCCTCAGGTTACATGGGCTAGTATCTTATCGCTTCACCAACCCATTGCTAACCCTTTAGAAAAACACTTCTTCATCGATTTAGTGATCATTAGACTGTGAATACTTCTAAAAGTCACAGGTTGAATCAGAAAAAATTCAGATTGAAATAGAAAACCCTGATTAGGACGTACCATAATCAGGGCCAAACAACTAAAAGTGTAATGGCCTCGGGTTGGGAGCCGCGAGGCATTACAGGGTCAAACTCAAAAACAACTACAAATTAGTCTTCTATTCTTTTCACGGAGATCAGCTCCGATTCACCGTTGAAGGTCAGTTCAAGGTAAGTTAGCCAATCACTTTCTTCACTTACTTCTATCACTTCTTCTTCATCGTCTTCCCAGATCAGATTGTCTTCCTGGTCTTCTTCCATGGCAAGCACTACCCTGTACTCCAGTGAGGTCTCTGGGTCCTCAAAAGTTTTTATTTCGTAGATAGTTGCTCCATTGTATTCATCTTCCAGATAGTTGATGACCTCTTCTGAAAGGTCTGATTCCTCGATAAAGGTCAAAGTGTGCAACCAAACACCTCCAGGTTGAAAGTGGACTTCTTTGTCACCATCGCGGGTCACAAAATACGCTACCAGGTTCCCCTCATCATTGGATTCCCAAACTACATTCTTTGCTTTTGGAAACATCCGATTGAAGGTGCTTTTCACCTTGTCGTCAGTTACGCTAGACAGTGCTGCGGCGTTCGTCCACATCAAGGAAGAGGCCACAATCAGCAACGAAAATGCTGTAAGTTTTATAAGCGATTTCATCTTTATTTACTTGATGAATATTAGACGGCAAATCCCGGAAAAGTCACACGGACAATAGACTATTATTTTGATACCGAGGGAGGCAACTAATCCTTAGACTTCTCATCAGTTGGCGGAACCACCTTGAACACCTCCTCTTCAGGCACATCTTCCACAATGTTACCCTCATCATCGGTCAGGTCGTTTTCAATGGTATTCATCACTTCTTCCTTAAGATCTGTGGGTACCTTTTCAACCTGATTCAGGTTTTCAAAAGGGTTTTCTTCATCATCGTTTTTCATAAAGTGCAATCAACTTTGCTTTTGTTCTTTTCAATTTCATTTTCACGGAGCTCTCACCAACCTGAGTGAGTACAGCAATCTCCTTGATGGACATGCCATCCTGGTATTTCATCAGAATGATTGACTTTTCTGCTGGAGTCAAAAGCTCCATCAATTCTTCAAGTGTGTCTATACTCAACTCCATCAATTCGCTATCATCCGGAACATCAGAAGGCTCCGATTTTCCAGCTTCGAGCGCCAACTCCTCTGATATAGATAACTTTTTCTTCTTCTGTGCCTGGTAGTCTACACAGCAATTGTAAGTGACCTTATACACCCAAGTAGAGAACTTGGATTTGCCACTGAATTTCGTCAATTGCGTAAAAAGCTTCACGATAATATCATGAGCCACATCCATCGCCTCTGAATCATCCTTCGTAAAGCTCAGGCACTTCTGATAGATCTTACGTGCATACCGATCATAGATCAGTTCAAACAAATCAGCCCGACTGTGGTCTACAATCAGGCTTATGAGCTCCTCGTCTGAGCACTTCCTAAGTTCTTTTCTGTCCAATGTCTGCTCCATTAGCAATTGCCCGTCTCAATAAAGCTACGGGCAATTGACCTTATTTACTAATTCCTGAATTTTTCATTATTGATTAAGAAGGCTGCTTTATCGTCCCACCCTGGCGTTGTTTTTTAAGCGCCTTTTTCAATTGCTTAACCACATCATTGGTTTCTTCCCAAATTTCAGGAGAGGACCGTTCTGCTTCTTCAAGCAAGGATGTAATACTTGCAATAACGGCTTCTTCCTCTTCAGTAAGTGGGTAATTCTGATATTGTGCGGCGTAAGTAATTCTCTTTACTGCTGCCAGGAGTTTACTCAATCCTTCTTTGTTTTCACCCCCGTTCCAGTAATAGGTTTCTACCAATCCAAGGTGATAACTGGCAATCGTTCGATCCACGCTGGAGAAGGCGGCGAGCAATTCTTTATCTCGAATGATACTCCCTTCTTCAATACCGGCTTTCAAAGACTCCAATTCACCTATAGCAAAATTCATGGTCTCTTGATGTACGGTATCCCCACTGTCTGCTTCAGTCGCCAGGAAAAAGGTGGCGTCCTCGAGGCTTTCAAGTGTTGAAGCCATATCTCCGTTTCTGAAATGCTGCAGTGATTGTTCAAAATAATCATCAGGCTGGGTAATCTCCGAACTTGTCAACAAATCAACATCCTCGATAAACTTGGGAGGATCATTGGTACACCGTACTAACAAAAGGGCGAACCAGGCAAAGTGTATAAACTTTTTCATTACCCACTTGAGACTGAAGAATTGAATTTTAGTCACATCTTACAGGAAAAATATTTTTTGAGATGGAAGAGAAGATTGAGATCAAACCTTCTACCGATAAGAGAATTGGAGGATATCTACATCGAGTTACACCTGTCGCAAATAAGTCCGGTGAAATACTGAACTACGTTCTCCGGCCTCTGATGGTGGAGTTTAAACTACGTGATATCTTCCAGGTTTCCGTTGGTTCCGCTTTACTGGCCATCCCCGTTTCATTTACAGAAGAAGCCTGGCAATTGGCGGAGCAATTGCCAAATACGAATATCATGGGTATCACTCTGTTTTCATTGATTCTCACATCCATCTTTATCTACTTCAACTTTTACCGGATCGCCTTCAAAGGGCATGAGTTTGAGTTTGTTAAACGCGTATTGGGTACCTACCTGATCTCTATGGTCATCGTTGCAATTATTCTAACGTTGATAGACAAGTGTCCCTGGGGAGTGGACAATGTATTAGCCATGAAGAGAATCATTATTGTGGCGTTCCCTGCAGCGATGAGCGGTACACTCAGCGACTCTATCAAATAGTATGCTCTATTTTATCGATTTTAAATCCAAAGTTAATTTTTGACTTCAGGGAATCGGTCTGAGCAGACGTAGACAATGAAATAGTCAGCAACGAAAAAATAATAAGGTATTTGATCAAGTGGTGCATTCTTTAATACTATCCACGCTAAGATATTAAGCAATGACTACCTGAAACAGCGCCTTCTTAAGAACAATTCAAAGTATCCTATCTCCTTAGTACTCAGCAAATTTCTACTGACCTAAAATGACCCTGTTGGTCGAAATCACTCATCGATGAGGCCTACATTTTCTAACGTTCTGCGTAAATTTCACTAATAAAGGAAAAGTCCTGGTCGACCATGTACAAGATTGAAGTGAAAAGTTATGGGATCAAATTAACCTTCGAAGGGTTTATTAGCCCCGAGGAGATGCAGGCCTACAAGGATGAATTCAAATCAACCCTGGATTTGGTACCACAGCAATTTGGATTATTGGCAGATATGCGCAGCATGAAACCCCTTCCGGCGGAAAGTCAAACCATTCTAAGTGCGCACCCGGAATGGACAGCCACCCGAATTGTACGTTCTACGACGATCATTGATAGTGCGTTGGTCAAAATGCAATCCCGAAGATTGTCAAAAGAATGGAAGCAAGATTCAACAAAAAGGTACATTGATTCTACCCAATATCACGATTGGGAAAATCGAGCAGAAAAATGGATCAAGGATGGCATAGAGCCCGAATAACTTATAAAACAAGTAAAATTACCTTATGATACATAAAGGAAGTTGTCTCTAATTCTTTTTGACTTCAAGGTCAGATTGAAGCTTAACCAATTATTTTGATCCGATTGGCATCGGGAATCAGTCGCTCTCCGGTTTCTCCTTTTTCGGGGTAGTCAAGAGCGTTGAGAACATACCTCATCGCCTCCAGGCGCGCAACATCCTTGTCATTTCCATTTATTACGATCCATGGACTCCCTTCCCAACTGGTTCGTTTGAACATCTCGTCTTTGTAACCGGTATAATCATGCCATTTCAATTGGGCCTGCATATCTACGGTACTCAATTTCCATTTTTTAAGAGGATCTGTCTGACGTTGTTCCAGTCTTCGTTTTTGTTCCTCAAGCTCGATTGAAAACCAGAGCTTGAAAATATGAACACCATCTCTTACCAGCATCTTCTCTAACATCACTACCTGCTGCATGAAACCTTCATACTGGTCTTGGCTACAAAACCCCATTACCGGCTCTACCACTGCCCTGTTATACCAACTACGATCGAAGAATATGATTTGACCCGGATCAGGTAATTCCCTCAGATACCTTTGAAAGTACCACTGTCCTTTTTCAATATCATTTGGTTTAGACAGAGCTACTATTCTGTATCCTCTTGGGTTGATAAATCGGACAAATCGCATGATTGCACCACCTTTTCCTGCGGTATCACGGCCTTCAAAAAGAATAATCACCCGTTGACCAGTATCATGGACCCACCGCTGCATATTGATCATCTCCACCTGCAAATTGACGTACTCCGGATGATTCTCTAAAGAGTGTATTTCCATTAGAATAGGCCGTAAGTACCTTGATCGTTCAACAAAATAATGCGTGGCTCACCATCTGAAGTCGCATAAATGCGATAGATGAAACGTCCATTTTCACGTTCAATCCTGTCATGCTCTTTGTCAAATTTCCAGTCCTGATAAAGTTTCGCCTTCATTTCAGATCTAATGGTTTTAGGAAGTTCTTTTTTAGAAATCACCTCGGCAATCTCGAGAAGGTCGCCGTAAGACGAATAGGTAGCCCTATACTTTCCACTTTTACTGTCCAGAACGGCCTGATAGAATACAGGCAGCGTTAAATCATAGTAGCTTCGGGTATCACCAGTGGCGAAAGGATCATAAAATCTGGTGTGCTCAGACCATTCAATGATTGAAACATTAACGTGATTCTTTCTGACCTTATTTTTGACCACCACGGGCACATTGTCTTCATCGACCACTTTGTGATTTCTTGATCCTGGTGCCTGCTTCAATTTAGCATTGGCATTAGCGGCGAAATTCAAGTCATTGTCAAAAGTCATTGTTTTCACCAACTTACCCTCCTGATCAAAAAACAGGATACGATTCTTCTTTCCCTGGTTCAACCAGACTTTGAAATAACTTCCTTGAACACCCGCTTTTGTCAGTCGTTCAATTTTGATCAAAGACCAGTCCGAATAACCTTTCTCCGTAAGAAGACCCTTCGCCTGTTCCGGTAATGCAAAAGCCTCTACCTCACGGGAGGTCACCTGTATCACTCCAGTTCGATCGTAGACCTTCCTGATTTTGCCTTTGTCATCGGAAAATCGAACCTCATAATAATCCGGTACATGATTGGTCCAGAGGATGGGAAAGTACATGGGAGTTGCACCTTGCTCATTCTTCCAATACCGATTGGGATAAGGATACCATACTTGACCGCTAACTTGTGGATGCTGTGCTTTGAATTTTTCAACGACCTTCTTCCTGACCTTTTCCTCGGGCATTCGATTAGGTTCGTTGGTTTGGGCCGACGCAGCAAGTATCCAGAAGCTCAAAGCAGTAAATAGTGCGTTTCTCATCGTATTTTTATTTGATCGGACAGTAATGATTTCACAATCAATTCAGGGCCGAATAGTTCTATTATTCTTGAGACGTTGTTCAATCAAATGGTCACTTATATAGCTCCATTCAACAAAAACAATCCGGATGTTGTACTTGAATTATATGCTACGTTGAACAGCAATCCCGATCAAGGTGAAATCCAAGGTTAAATAGGCAACTTACTAAACCTCAACCCCCCACAAGTTCTTTGCAAATAAGGCCCAGAATGGACTGATAAAAATGGTGACGGAGATCACAATGATTGTCAACTGATAACTGAACAGGGAAATGATCGCTGAATGATACCCCAAAGAAGCAAGTACAAAACTGAATTCGCCGATTTGTGCCAGTAACGAACCACCGAATAAACTTTCTCTCCAGGAACTACCAAGAAACCTTAACGAAATGGCATTGATCCCGTGATTGGACACATATACGCCCAATACCACCAATAGGATCGTTAACCAATGCTCCGAAAAAAACGTGAGGTCGATCAACATGCCAATGGATAAAAAGAAAACTGAAATCAGCACCACACGAAATGAATGCAGGCTATCGTGGAGCCATTTAGTAGAAGGCGATGCATGTACAAAAAGACCTGCCACAAACGCCCCCAGACCCGCTGAAAGTTGAAATAAAGACGTTATGAGTGCTAACCCAAAACATACGATCAGACTTGCGAATACCTGCAGCTCATGATCACTTTTCAGTTTATCCGCAAATGGCAATTTGATGGTTTGTTTTTTAAACAGGAAAACCAGAAATGATACGATCAATACTCCTCCCACCACTTGAAGAAGGATTTGTTGTATGACTACCTCGGCTCCTCCAAGAAATGACATCAAAATGATCATGGGTACTATAAGGATGTCCTGCGTTAATAGAATACTGATCACATTTTGACCGATCTTTGTTTTGTTCAATTGATTGTCTTCCATCAGTTTGATTACCACAGCAGAACTACTGATGGAAATAATGAATCCTAATAGCAAAACACGTTTAAACGACCAGTCGAAGTATAGGCCAAGTAAAAGGATAAGCACAATACTGAAAATCACCTGCATTCCTGTTCCGAAAAGAGCTACTCGCCATTTGCTGACAAAGTCCTTGAGAGAGATTTCCATTCCAATAAAAAACATCAGGATCACCAAACCCAATTCTCCTATCACCTCCGCAGTTTCCAATTCTGTGACCATCTGAAAGCCATGTGGCCCAACGATCACACCTGTCATGATATACGCAATGATATAGGGTTGATTGATCCGTTTTAATATCAAGCCAAATACCACGATCAAACCACTAATACCTAGCAGCAAATTCAGTTCATGTCCTAATGCTCCACTGAGTAATATCATGTCAATCCGCTTTTACCAATTTTTCTTCGAGAAGGGTTTTTGTGGCTCGCTCTACCATTTCACTTTTAAATCGGAATTCATCTCTTATATCCGATACATAAGCTTTGATTTTCATCTTGATCATCGTCTTACCTGTAGGCAGGAGTTCTTGTGAAAAAATGACCCCAACAGGTTTATTTAAGTAAATAAAGGTAGAAACCTTAGCTGCCTCCATACCAATTTCTTTGGCTCTGTGCAGGTCGGCATTCAGTGCCAAATACACTTCCGCAGATACCTGGCAATTGGACTCACCTGCATTTGCATTAGAAACCGAGTGATTCATGATTTCACTATTGGGTACACTCACCAGGTTATCATCTGGTGTGACGATGCGTGTAGACCTTAACCCAATTTCTACTACCTCGCCATAATGACCTCCAACTTCAATTTTATCCCCGGACTTGAAAGGTCGGTCAAGTAGGATCACTATTCCTCCAAAAATGTTCTTCAGAATATCCTGGGATGCAAAACCTACGGCTACCCCGATCGAGGCTGAAAAAGCCAGCAAAGTAGCAGCAGGTGGTTGAAAGATTCCCGCTATGATCAAAAACACAACAGTGATCCAACCAAAGATCTTTACTACTGGTATGAAACTGCGAATGGTGATTCTGTACCGTGCATTCCTTTCGGCAAAAAGCACAAGCGTTTTGATTGAAAAACGGATCAACAAATACCCGATCAAAGCCAACACTAAAGACCAGAATATCTTGGGAAAAGAGATCAATTCCTGAATAGGTGGAGGGCTGGTAAATGAATTACTTTGATTGATGGAAGATGCTGCCATGATCGTCGAATCTTGAGAAACATCCACAGAAGCATCATCTACCCCAAAAGCAGAAACGGAATCAATAGCCACACGATCTTCCTGGCCATGAATCGGCAAAATCAACCCAAAGGATAGGAACAAATTGAAAAGAATGGACTTCATTAGTGTACCAGATTTTTATCTTTCAGCATAGCGACAGTGGTCCGATACAACATGGGGTTAACCATGTAAATCCCATCCTTGAAAAAAAGGATACCATCCTCTAAAAGCGACAACAGCGTCAACTGTAAGGCTCCTGCTGCAACATTCAATACACGTTGCAATTGGAATTCATCTAGCCCATCGTGAATGATCAATCCATTTAAGAGGTGGATCTTCTCCGAGGATAACGCACTCATAAAGCTAAAGTCCGGTTTTTTGAACTCGCCCATGAGCAGAGAATCACCCTTAACTTCCCTTGTAGAAAGCAACCAGAAAATCAACGCCAGGCTGATGTTACTATCAGCAAATCCATTAAGTGCTGCGAAAAAATCTCGCTTCAAAACCAACTGTTGATCTTCTACCGGCAGATTCTTGAATTTATGATCACCAGACCTTTTCGAAGAGGGCAAAAATTGGATTTTGTAACCACTGATTCGATTGCGTTTCCAGATGATACTTGTGACTTGCTCATCGGTTAAGGTTTGCATCGCAATAGCATAACTGAAGAAGTCATGCATCGCAATGGTTTTAGACAGATATTGCCAGCTGTACAACGTAATGGTAGTTACCCAAAACACCTCTTTACACGTCTGGTTAATAAACTGCAGGAGTATGCGAATCCCGGTAAACCCTCCTACACATCGGAGAAAACTATTTTGCAGATCTTCCAGTATCACCACTTTCCTGGGACCGTTTCCAAGGTAGTCCTTTACTTCTTCGACACTTTGAAAGTCTTCCTTCCTGAACACCTGGCGTAACAAATCAAGAAATTCAGATTCCGTATAAAAAGGACTGGTCAGTGAGTATCGAACCAATGGATATTGATAGTTGCTTTCGTGAATCGCGTAAGTAATAAATGAAGTTTGTCCTCCCCATTTCTCTCCAAAGATGATCGTCGCAGCAAACCTTCCCTTTTTCCAACTTTCAAATGCTTCACCGAGTTTTTGGAATTCAGTTTGTCTTCCTTCGAATAGCTCCAGGTCCTTCAATGGCTCAATATTGTAGAGACGCTGATAGACCTGCGGAAGGCGATCAATGATTGAGCGAGAATCTACCAATAAGTCGGAAACCTCTTTATCAATCAATCTTTTACCAGGCGTCAGTAACAGACGTTCGCTGATATCTTCCACAAGATGTTCCGCTCGTAGAACTGTATTTCGAAGCACAGTTGTCAGCTGCTCTTTTCTACTCTCAAGCTTCAGCCTCGTTTCCTTTTTTCGTTCCTCACGTAAGCGAGCCGACTTTGCTTTCTGGATTCTACCACGAAGTTCCCGGATATTCTCATTTTCCGTCAGCTCCATGATCCGATTACAAAACCGAAGTGTGACCTCCGCTACCTGATTGGAATGAAGCTGGAGATTTCGGTCAAGAATTTCCTTCGATTCCCGCAACCGAAGTTGAGCCCGATCTAGTCCCTCAATAGCAATTCGTCGAGATCCCTCCGCTGAATGACCGACTTCCTCCAGTACGGAAAGGGCCGCCTGAATATTGAAAGTGATGACATGGTCGATATCAGACACTTGCTCAGCTACTTGCTCCAAAGTCTCAAATAACCCTTTTTTAACTCCGGAAATATCATTCTGAAACTGATCCAATGTTTCGAAAGCTATGAGCTCATATGGAGAAATCCTCTTCAATTCTACAGAATCCATTGGTTGATCGTAGGTCCGTGTTTTCACCACTACATGAGCACCGGACAATTTTTCGACGTTCTTCTGAATATTGATTTCCAGTTTTGAGATCAGGTTAAGAACGTATTGACTACTGAGTTTTTCAGTAAGCTCTGGAATAAGTTGCTCATCCAGTTGTTTTCTGGTTTGATAATTAATCCTGGTCAATGATTTTTTCAGTTCCTGATCAATACCACTAAGAGAGCCTTTCATTTCAGTGATCATCTGGTCGATTTCCTGAACCTCAGGCCCAATTTGTTCTCCCAGCCTTTTGATTTGAGCACGTTGAAAATCATCAAGTTCCGCCAATGTTTGATGATGCAGTTTATAGATATCAAGATCCGATCGCCACTCCTCAAATAAGGCGTGAATCGTATTTTTCCACCTTAGCAGATGCAGGGACCATTTTGAATCAGTCTGCTGCCAGGATTTTTGCAAAGCCTTGTTCTTCAGTGAGCCATTTGGATATTCCAAAGTCCCAGCCTTCTTATATCCGTCTTCGAATGCTGCCACTGATTCTGCGTAGATCTCTTGCCATATCGCTTGTACTCGAGAGTAAGTAACTTGAGCGAAATTTTGAATGGTCTCGTTGAGGGCAAGCGTTTCAACTTTGTCTTCATCCTCCCGGTTAACCACCGCCTCTTCCCAAAGCTTCAATCTCAAATAGGTTTCCGAGAGCGCTCCGAGTAACAAGTGATCGACTGACTGTAAACGAAGTATTGGATTTATGTGAAAACATAACCTCGCCAAATTTCTGAGCGCCACACTATGTTGCCAATAGCCGGTCTTCATAGGGGGTTGTCTCCACTTGTTGCGTAACTTAAAAGGCAGTTGATGCAGACCAAAAAGGAACTGCTTCATATACTTCAGGACCTTCAAATTTGAAGAGTCTTCTGGCAGTATCGTGAACCGATCTATGTGCTGTTCTTGACGGACTCTTGTAGGAACCTGTTCAATTGTTTCCCTCAATGTAATTTCCAACTCCGGAAATCGACCGAAGAAATTCTCTTCAACAGGAAGGTGCCACATAGGGCCAACCAACTGGTATAGCCCCTGTTTATATTTAGCTAGTGCCAGGTGATGTAGTATCTCTCTCTGCCGCTTGGTTTCAAATTGCCGGACAAAATCAAAAATGAGCACCATACGCTGCTGCTGCTCAATGAGCTGTTGTCTCACAAACGGCAGATAGTGTTGATCAAAACAGGATTTAAATTGACCTGTGATGCCAATAATTGTGTCATTCATAAAGCAGATGCTGACTCAGATAGTTTGTCGGATGATTGGTTTTCCTTCGGTTTTTTTCTCCTTCTCACCAGGCTCGGAAGCAGGCTGACAAGGGTCATCACAGATCCGGCAGCAAAACAGAGTAACATCAAAATCGTCTTTGAAATTTCTCCTGAAAATCCGACAAATCGCAACTCAACCGATTCCGCATTTTGAACGGAAAATAGCACGACCAGTATCATCGTGAACAGGATAAGAATGATTCTGAACTGTTTCATGATCTATATTGAATTATGGGAAATAATTATGGGCTTTGTTGTTGAGACTTAAAAAGGAAAAAAGGTCACTGAGAATCCGCAACTCATGATAGGAAATCACAAATTATTGAGCCCTCTTCAAGGCCTATCATAAAATAGGTTCAATTTTGCCAATAATATGACAATGATTTCATGGAACTATTGAATGAATTAAAAGCAAACTACCCCTTTTCACAGTTGGTCCTTACACTGCTGACGTTCATCATGTACCTTCTCTTCAGAAGATTCATCTCTATGGTTGTTATTCAGAGGGCAGATAAAAACAACTTTGATGACAAACGGGCCACTTACATTAAGAAGACCATCCGATGGGTCGTGTGGTTGGTGCTTATTGTATTTCTCGGGATCATTTGGGAAGTCTCCCTGGAAGGGCTTTCTGTCTATATAGCCTCAGTACTTACAATTGTTGGAGTTGGACTCTTCGCTACCTGGTCAATTGTCAGTAACATCACGGCATCGGTCATCCTCTTTTTCTTCTTCCCTTTCAGAATAGGATCGAGAGTCAAAATCGTTGACGGAGACAATTCGGCTGAAGGTGAAGTGATCGGACTGTCTCTCTTCTCCATTCAAATTCGAAGAGAAGATGGCCAGGACATATATTATCCAAATAACCTAGCCATTCAGAAATCCATCGTTCACCTAAAGCAGCAAACACCACCGAGTTAATCCCTGGTGGCGCTAAAGTGGTAGGTCAATACCGGCCTTTGAGCGTGTTCGGCAACCTCCTCAGCCAGTTCTCCGCCACTGATGAGGCGGCGAAGGCCAGACTTTTGGTGGACGCCCATGGCGATCAGATCGGCATTGATCTCATCAGCAAAAAAGATGATCCCATCTTCCTCATCTTCGTGATTGTAAGTATGAGTTTCAACATCGGTCAACCCGTATTTGTCTACCAATTTTCGGAACGCCACATCCGTGTCAATATCGTTGCTATAACTCTTGCGCGTATTCACTTTTACAATATGCAGTTTCGCATCAAACAGGTGTTGAATATTCTTCAATAAATTGATGAGCTTCGGATGCTCTTCTTGCAGATCCGTGGCATACAAGATCCGCTCAATGGGCTGATCCTCGATTGTCTGATTGACAGTGATAATGGGATACCTGGAAGTACGGACAATTTTATCCGTTAACGAACCGATAAACAGATCATCTACCTCATGAATACCTTTTTCCCCCATGATGACCATGTCAACTTTTTCCACCTGGATCAAGTCATTGATAACCGTGTATGGGTCTCCAAAATCACGTTCAATTCTAATATCATAGGTGTGATAGGCTTTTTTCAGAGATTGAAGTTCTTCCTCAACTTTTCCTGAAAGTTTCACCATAAACACATCCTCCATATCCTTTTCAAGGGACTCACCCATCGAAGAAAAGGAAGCGGAAGGAGGCTCTATCACGTGTAGAAGGATAATTTCAGCTTCTGCGACATTGGCGAACTTCCGAGCCAGATGAAACGCATTAAAAGAGGCAGTGGAGAAATCAGTTGGTACCAGGATTTTCATGGAATTAGTGTTTTTTAATTGGATGTCAATACTTTTTTTGGATTCATACTACAGATCACTCCTCAGATATGAATTCACATTTGTTGCTATAGCTCACCACTTTTTGAGCACTATGAATATCGGTTGTTGATTCTTTTCTGGCCAACACCGCGAAATAGGTGAGTTTAACCCCCGAACTAATGGCGAAGGCTTCTCTGGTTTCATAATCCGGATAGCCTTCAAGAATATGATCGCGAATGCAATACATCAATTGATCTGGTTGTAAGAAAATATGTGTCTTCAACCAGTTCCCATTGCGGTCAAAAAAGGCAATTTTCTGTTCATCCACATGCGTGAACTTTACCGCCAATTGATTCTTTATGGTATCGGCCCAGGTAACTTCAGTTGCACGTTCATACCGATGTTTGAAATTCAATAAGGCTCTGGTGGGTACCTGGACTTGGGCCAATGCTATACCCCATGTAAACAATAGTGACAGAAAAAGGACTAAATGTCTCATTATCAAGCATAATTAAGAAGGAGCCCAATACTTTGAGGCTCCTTCAAACAAACCTCTAATCACACCACTATGAAGGTGCTGTTATATGATTGAGACGGATCAATAAGAAAAAGTCACTTCCCGTCGATAGAAGAGATTCATTCACACCTGCTACGCTTATGGATGGTCAGTATGACAAGAATTTTCAGTTCCTTAGGTAGCTCCTTATCGCTGTTAATGAGCATGAAAGGATTTTTCTTAGGGTTACGAATTACCATATAAATATCAATTTTGATAGAACAACGCGTTTCAAATATTTACCATCTGGCTCGTGTTCCACGTACATCTACATGTATAAACCCATGATGGCGTCCATTCTTACGATAAAATCCAAGTCCTCCTTTGTATTTATCATAAGTTGATTTTGCAAACTCACCTTCCACGATTTGATGAAAGACATGTACATCTTTTTCATTAATAATACCATCTGCATTAAGGTCATCCATTCGGCCGTCCCCGTCTTGATCGATGTAGATATCAGCCGCTCCACCGTACACATGTCTGCTGTACTGAACATTGTTGATAGACGCATTGTAAAAAGGGGTCCGGTATCCGCTGATGAACCCAAAGGTTTCCGTTGAAAAGCCATGCTCATTTACCTTTTCCAACAGGTACTCCAATTTCAATAACAGCCTTTCCCTTACTATAAGGTATTTCGGAAATGCTCCAGCTTGTTTACACAAAAATTGTTTCAGGGTGAAGTGCGGCGTGAGTTGTAGATTCTGATTTTCCATCGTCACTTCAAAAAGTCCGTTTGGCTTACGGTAGATGGGGTTCCCCTTCAGGGCTCTTGTGGGGTAGTTTCCCAATCTGTAACCATTAAGGTATTCACCTTTCTTTTGAGTAAGTGGAGTCAACACCAGAACATTCAATTTCATTGTCAGGGCGCCAAACGCCAGACGCAAAGAATACACTCCTGATTTTTCTGGGGCCGTAACCTGCCACCCTTGATCAGTAGGCTGCGTTAATAGCTGATCTGAGACACAATCCAACTTAACAGCGCTTGTAACACTAAATGAGGCCCCAGGCATCACAAAGACACTGAATACCTTGTAGGGGTTCAGTTCTCCATTTACCTCAATGGTAAAGCCTGCTTTTTCGGTGGAGTAACTCCACACCCATGACGAACAGACCAGCAAGATCATGAGTGTCAATAGCGTTCTTATCATTACAAGCTTGGAGGTTTTGATTTCAAAGCTTCCAATACGGGGAGATCCCTTTCATAAAGATCCTTTCTGAACTGCACCTGACCATCTTTAACCCAAGAGGTGAGGTATAGTATATGTACAAGTATTGGATGCTTCAAAATGACTGACCTTTCAATACCCTCTTTGAGCACCCCGGCAATCTTTGCTGCGTTCCAACTTTCATCTTCTTGCAAGAGATATTTAGCAAACTCCATTGGGCGGTCTAGACGAATGCAACCCGAACTAAAAGCACGATCGACCCGATTAAACAGTTCTTTCGACGGGGTATCATGAATGTATACATTATGCGCATTTGGAAACATAAACTTTACTAATCCCAGCGCGTTAGTCGGACCAGATTGTTGTCTCAATGTGTATGGAAAATAGTTTCGAGACAATGAACTCCAATCGACCGTTTCTGGATCAACAACCTCCAGACTGCTACCTTGGCCCTTCAGAACAACCATGTTCTTAGTCTTCAAATACACTGTACTCTTTTTGACCTCAGGTAAGATATCATCAAATAAGATCGTAGGTGGCACTGTCCAGGTAGGGTTCAATACCAGATAGGTCATTTTCCCACTGAAAACGGGTGTTTTTCTATAAGGCTTACCAACAATTACCTTTTCCTGAAAAGTTAATGCCCCGTCTTTATAAACCTCCATCCGGTAGTTGGCAATGTTCACCATCACGTAGTGATCTCCCAGGCCTTGAGCGATCCATCTATACCTTTCCATGTTGATCATAATTTGACCAATTCGCGTTTTAACTGATTCATTCAGTGCAAGAAGTGTTGCTTTACCAATGTGTCCGTCGGGATCCAGACCATTTCGGATTTGGTAGGCCTCAATGGCCAACGAAAGCTGCTCGGTATATTCTGGAGATCTGATAAAATCCGAATCAATATCTCCTGTCTGTTTGAGGCGATCAACAATCAAGGGGACGCGATCCCAGTCTATCATACCCGGTTTTAGTGTCTCACCATCAGGGATAACTTTCCATCCTCCTCGTGATTCAATGGACTTGTATCTCGCAAGGACTCCTTTTAAATCAGCGTATCCTTGGTGCTGTGGAGCCAAACTTGCAAACTCGTCGGCCAGATGGGGCACAAGCAAAGCCTGTTCGAGAAACTCCAGGGCATTCCCTTCGCGTCGAATCGCTTTCCATTCGCTATCCACGGTTTCGGGATTGATCTTACCGTTCAAAAAATGGCTAGCGTAAAGCAAAAAGGCGTCGGTGAGCACCAGGTCCAATTCCGCTTGCTCTATTGAACTTAAGCCATTACTAGCTTTTAAAATCGCGGCGTAGTGGTAATCAAATGGGTCCAGGCCATGTAACTCCGCATCTGCCAGAATTTGCTTAAGATCATCCAGATCGTACGAACTCCAGGCAGGTTCAAAATCTCTTCTCAGGTAGAATTTAGGGAGGATCGTCTCGCAATAAATCAACTCCCCTCGAAGCTCCACTGATAGTCCAGACTGTAATTCCTCGGCTTTCTTCCTGATAAATTCATCAGGCTCAGCTTTCCCCGATAAAGAGATGCTGGTCACTTGAAAGGCCAAAAAGGTGATAAATGTTATTTTACTCCTCATGTGTATATCTATAGTTTTAAAAGACCATCAATTCAAAGCGGGGTGCCCTATAAAGGAATTCGCCTAACAGGATTCTTCGAAGATTGATGAGCCTCTGGACTCATGCTCTTTTCATGGTAGCATTTTGACGTGAGGTGGACTTTTAGGTCACCGCGTAATAGCCAAAAAATTTGCAGAAGTTAATGGTTCCACTAGTTGGGTAGGATGATAAAGATGCTGTACATCACATAACAGGCCAGGAGGATTGCAGCTTCCCACCTGTCCAATTTCATTTTACCTCCGGAATACATTGCCACCATCAACAGGCCGGATGCCAGGATCATGACGAAAATGTCCTTATTCAAAGCGTTATCATAGGCAGCTGGATGAATCACACCACTGACACCCAGAATGAATGAAATGTTAAAAATGTTGGAGCCAATTACATTACCTACAGCTATGTCCGCATTTCGCTTGAAAGCGGCAACAGAGGAGGTTACTAGTTCAGGTAGCGAGGTACCTATACTCAGGATAGTAAGAGCGATCAATGTCTCACTCATCCCAAATATTTCAGCAAGATTTACAGCACTTTCTGTAGTTAGATACCCACCTGATACCAGAAGAGTCAGGCCACCGAGCATAAAGAGGAATAACACTCCCATGGACTTGGTTCCTTTTGAGTCTTGAGTCGTATCGGTGCCTGTACTTTTAAAAATGTAGATCGCAAAGCACACGAATAACAGCAATAAAATAACCGCATCCCAACGGCTCAATAGGTCATCACTCTTGAAAAGGAGATGATCGTTCAGCAGGATCACAAGCACTAAGGATACCACAATGGAAAAGGGTATTTCATAGGCTACGGAACGCCTGTCCACTTTTATAGGATAGATCATACCAACAATACCTAAGATCAGAGCGACATTGAAAATATTGGAGCCAATGATGTTCCCAAATACTGCTTCATTCATCCCCGCCATTGAATTGAAACTGTTCACTGTCAATTCAGGAAGGGAGGTGCCGAATGCAACAACGGTAAGCCCAACTACCAAATCCGACACCCCCCATTTCCTGGCCAGCCCGGAAGCTCCGGTAACAAGCAAGTTGGCTCCGAAGATCAGCAACCCGAACCCAGTAATCAGGGTCAGAACACTCAATGCCATATTCGTCATTTACAAGATCAAAACGGGCAGACTAGAGAAGTCCATGACCTTTTCAGCCAGGTCTTCACCAACGATCCACCTTCGAAATGTCGAGCGATTTTTGTCTCCGATAACGATCATATCCGCTTTAGATTTTGTTGCCTGATAGATCAGACCATCTGCAGGGTTTTTAAAGTTGATAGAAGTAAAGTCACAATTCTTCAGGGCAGGGAGCTGCTGGAGATCTCTTACCCGCTCGTCAAAGACGTCCTGACTCATAAAATCCGAGGGCGTATTGATCCTCACTAGTTCCAGCGAACCCTTAGATAACGTTCTTATGGTTTGGATGTGCTGTTGAAGTTCATCATCCTTTAATCGTAAGGCACTACCCATCAGTATATGCTCAACCATAGCAAAGTCCATGTTGCCTTTGGTGACTAATACAGGTGACGAGGCTTTGTGAACAAGCTTATCGGTAAAGGTCCCAAATAAGTAATCGCCAATTGTAGCTCCTTTGCTGATTCCAACGACCATCAAATCAAAATCACCATCTTTTTCGAATTGCAAAATGGTTTTCAACACTGGCCCGGTTTGCACCTCGGCAGTAACATCTTTAGCATAAGATTGTCGTTCCAAAAGACTTGAAATCCTTTCTTCCGCAATCTTCTCCATTCGGAAGATCATTTCTTCCAGGCTTTCGTCACTACCATATTCAACGCGTGGGCCGTCCAACATTGGAAAGTCCATCACATGAAGCAAGGTCACTTTTCCCTGGTTTTTTACCGCGATCTGATGGGCAAGGCTGAGCGCCAACACCGAGTTGTCGCTGAAGTCCACAGGAACCAATATCTTTTTCATGGCTAATATTTTACTATTTAGAAGGGTATGTGCTCAAAAGTCACACGTACCATAACACTTTTTTATGCAGAAGCCAGTTTGCGATCTCGCAAGCGGAAAAGCCCCAGCTTACTAAGGTTATCCTCCGATGCATATCGGATGTCCTGTACAGAGTAAAAGACACCTGGATAAGTCCTTTCAATGGTATCCACAACCTGTTGCGCCCTTTTTCGATTGACAATGGCCAACATCAGGAAAGTCTTTTGTGTCTGATCGTGGGCGACTCCTTCCATCTGTGTTGACTGGATATCCAACATCATCAATTGGTCCGCCAGCAGGCTAAGACCCTGTGAAGATATCACTCGGATCAGTACAATGCCTTTCACCAGTTTCTCCTGGATCATCAACCCAATAAAGTTTCCGGCAGCAAAACCGCCTGCGTAGAAAAAGTAATAATAGAAGTTGTTAAGGTTTTGCATTACCTGCTTTACAGCTAGTAGCCAGATCATGACCTGAAAGAAGCCCAACAAGGCAGCTACCCAGCGGTTGTTTTGATTGACATTAATGATTCGGATCGTATCAAGACTGACATCACATACCCGAGCGAAGAAAATGAAAAATGGGACTAATATCCACTCCGTAAATTCTGCTTGTGTCAAGGCCAACATGTTTTTATGGTTCTGACGTAAAACCCTCAGAAAGTCACCATTTTACTACCCATCACAACAAAAAAGGCGGTGGTACCGCCTTCTTGTAAGTTATCCGTTCTCAGTGCTCTTGAAACTCCTCCGCATCAATTCGTTGCTCACGGTGGGCTTTCAATGATTTATTCACTTTTTTGATGATAGCACTTGTCCGCTTCCAAAGAGCCGGATTAGAACGTTCGGCATCTTTCAATGCTGTTTTCAATGCTTGTATCTCATCTTTTTCCTCATCACTGAGTTCAAACCCCTGGTATTGAGAGGCATGATCGATACGAATGAGCGCACGAGTCAACCTTTCCAGTCCTTCCTGGCTGTCTCCTCCAAGCCAATAGAATTCCTCCACGACTCGCAAATGATAGGTGGCCAGAGATCTATCGACACTCGCAAAGGTCGTATACAATTTAGCGACATCATCAATGTTGCCATCAGCGACATCATCTCGCAGTTGACCCAATTCCGTTTCCAGATAGTCCAGAATTTCAGAATATCGTAGGTCTCCTTCTATCTGAAGACCATCGATGAACGTGATCGCATCATCCACCAGTTCTGCCGCTTCAGTCAGGTTACCTTCCGTAAATCGCTCCACGGCCCCCTGAAAATACATATCTGGTTTTTCAAGTTCCATCAAAACATCAATTTCCTTATCAGAATCAAGTTTTGTTCCGTCATTGCATCCGGAAATGACCAGGGCGAATGCCAATCCTACCAGGACCAACATCCATGAAAGTCTAGTTTTCATCATTTCAATTTTCATTGAGACGTAAAACTTTCAGGAAGTCACTTTACTCCACCAATGTGCATCACTGCATCTCCCTGATGAAGAATAGGATTGTTATTCAAAGCAAACTTCAACAGGAAGTATCGAATAACCAAAAGCAGAAGGATTACCAGCACGGAGAAAAGTAGCTTCTGTAGGATATCAGGGCTCATCTGCCAATGACGCTCAATCCAATCTTTAATCATAGTAGATAAGGCTTATAGATAGATGATTTAAGGATATTGTATGATCAGAAGGTCATACATCACTTTCGGTCGGGTGATTAGTTCGCACACTAAGTACAGGTATTGGCGATTGTCCAATGATCTTCTTCGCCTTTGGGGAAACCCATAGATCAGACCATTTGAATCCGGGTCGGCTCATGATCACCACCAGGTCTGCCTTCCTTTCCCGACTATATTGAAGTATGCTGTCGGCCAAAGGCCGGTGGGCAACGGGCAGTACCTCCAGGTCAAAACCCTGAGCCACCAGTTCTTCCTTAGCTTCTTCAAGTTGTTTACTTAACTCCGCATGATCTTCCCCATGTTCAGAAGCTGAAATCAAGTGCAGTCGAGCTTTAAACTGCCGCGCTATGGCCATGGCCAATGGTACCTTATATAGGCTACCTTCTGACAAATCCAGAGGCAGCAATATATTTTGTAGTTTATCTCCTGTTGGAGGCTCAGTAAATGTGAAAACCGGACATGGCGCATCCAATACTACTTTGTAAGCCGTAGTGTCCATTAGAAAAGGCTCCCAGTGGCCACTTTCCGGTTGCCCATGGTGCCTCATTACGATGAAATCAACCTCTTCTTTTCGGGCAAAGTCCAAAATGTGTCGGTAGAGCGGCCCTTCCAAACCCCTTACTTGCAGGTCTAACTTTTTCACTTCAGGGTAGCTTTTCCTGATTTCGCGAAGTGTTGGCCTCAACTGCTTCGAGACCATCAGATCCAGCTCCTTTTTGAACTGGGTCTTGGAATGAAACTGCTTGGGGTCTGCCAAATGAAGCGCCGTTACCGTGGCTCCAAATGAGGCGGCGAGCATGCCAGCAAATTCCAGTGCGTGTATAGATCTTAAGTTATGATCAAAAGGGACCAGTATCTTTTTTATCTCCATCTTTTCAATGATTATCAAGTTCCTGCACAGGTACGATCATCCGCACTTTAGTAATCCGACGATCCTTCACGGCCACCATCTCCATTACAATACCTTCTTCCAGTTTTACTTTCTTTCCTACTGCCAGTTGTCTCCCACTGATCTCAATGAGGAAACCAGAAAGTGTATCTGCTTCATGAGGGATCAGTTCTATGTCTAGTTTTTCATTAAGATGAATAATGGACATATCCCCATCTACCAGGTAAGTACCATCGGATTCTTTGACGATCTCTGCACTTTCCGCATCAAACTCATCCTGCATAGCACCCACAAGCTCCTCCAGTACATTTTCTAAAGTCACGATCCCGATGACAGTGCCATACTCATCTTCAACAAAGGCCATGTGTTGTCGCATTCGGCGAAAATCCTGCAATAATGTATTGATGGGCAATGTTTCAGGTACATAGACCGGCGTACGTGCCAGCTTCTTTAACTTTTCATCAGTCACTTCCTCCTGACCAAGTAGGTCCTTAATGTGGACTACCCCTTTGATTTCGTCCAGCGACCCCACGCACAATGGAAAACGCGTATGCTTTGTTTTCCTGGCGAGTTGCAGGTTTTCTTTATAAGAACGCTGAAGATCAAAGAATTCTACCTCGCCACGCGGAACCATGATCTGCCGGGTGATCTGATCGTCAAACCTAAAGGCCGCATCCAATAGTTGATGTTCATTCTTGGTCAGGTCACCTTGATTGTATGCGATGCTCAGAGAGGCCCTGATCTCTTCCTCCGATAAGGCAGATTCATGTTCATTTGAACTTTCAATACCTACCATCGCTAAAAGTTTGGCCGTTACCCAATCCAGTACCCACATGAAAGGATAGAACAACATGTAGAAGAACTTCAGAGGCCAGGCTGACCAACCGACCACCGCGACGGGTTTTCGGATAGCATAGATCTTAGGAAACTGTTCACCGATGACAATATGTAGGGCGGTGATGGCAGAAAAAGCCACCGCAAAGGCTATTCCATGCTGCAAGCCCTCAGAAGTAATGCCGATTGCCTCCAGTACGGGTTTCATCAAATGTGCCAGTGCAGGTTCACCGATCCAACCCAGGGCCAGTGAAGCCATCGTGATCCCCATCTGACAGGCAGATAGTGCCATGCTTTGTCGTTTGTACAGCCACAGTGCCACTGACGCAAAAGGATTATTGTCCTTTTGCATCATCTTTATTTTGCTCTTGTTCACTTTGACCAGCGCAAACTCAGCCGCCACAAAGAATCCGTTCAAAATGATCAATACTCCAGTGAGTATCAGATTAAAAGTATCTGCCGCGTATCCAGTCATGATTATTTTTCAAATGCACCTTTCTCTTTGGACGTACACTTCACCATTGGTCACATGTGACCTAATAGTATTTCATCGTCTTATTTCAAAAGACTGTCTTGGTGACTCAAGACCGCTATCAATACTTCGAGAAATAATCCAATAGACATGAATCCCCTGGACCTGACAAGACCTGACAAATTGATCCTGAAAGGTTTGAAAACCCTTGGAAGCTTAAGCTCCGTGCTATACGCCGACCAAAAAACCGAAGCCAAAGCAAAAGCAGAATTGACCTTCATTGGAGAGAAAAAACTGGATCAGGTTAGGAGTCAATTGTTCACCTACAATGAGACCGAGCAGAACCGAAAGGAAAAAATTCGGACTTTCAACTTCCTCAATAATCCAGAACTGGATAAGTTCTACTGGCTTAATTTCTATGGCATTCACGACGTGAAATTGTTACAAAAACTGAGTGAAAAAGCAGGACTGCACCGCCTCACTTTGCGGCAGATCCTGGACACGACTCAACGTCCAAAAGTAGAGGCGTACGAAAATTACTTGTTCTTTAGTGTCAAATCCATCATCAAGGAAGATTCCGGAAACCTGAATATCGAACAACTCTCTTTTGTTCTGGGTGAACAATACGTCATTTCCTTCCAGGAGGAAGAAGGAGACCACTTCGAAGGCGTCAGAAGCAAACTAAAAGAAGGTGTAGGCTTCATCCGTAAGAAAAAGTCCGACTACTTGTTGAGCCAGTTGCTGGACGCCATTTTGGATAACTATTTTGAGACCCTGGATAAGATGAACAAGGAGATAAGTCACATGGAACCTGTCATCATCAATGCACCCCACAAGGGCCTTCTGATCCAGCTAGAAGCACACAAACGATCAGCGTTTCTGTTGAAGAAGTCCCTGGTTCCATTCAAAGAGGCTTTGACGCAGATCAACGGCCACAAACCCAGGTTGATTGAGGAGGAGAACTTGCGGCAATTCAGTGATTTAGGCAACTCTGCGATCGCGGCACTGGAGGAGGCTGATACCATACTAAAAACGCTGGAAGGGCTTACCAACATCTATTTCGCCTCCTTAAGTCAGAAAATGAATGAGGCCATGCGCGTGCTGACTACCGTGGCAACGATTTTTATTCCGCTTACATTCATTGCGGGGATCTATGGGATGAATTTCAAAAACATGCCCGAACTGGATTATAAATATGGTTATCACATAGCCTGGGGAGTCATGATATGCCTCGCTGTGGGCATGGCAGCCTACTTCAGAAGAAAAAAATGGGTTTGATGAAAAAATGCTCGATTCAGCGTGTGACCTTTTCATTTTCGTTCGTCTCAAGTACATAATTAATCGGAGATGAAAGCTCAAAAATCAATTTTCTTGTCCATTCTCGCGATAGTCGCCATTATATGGACAGTCAGTGCAAAAGAGATTACCCCAAATGCCAAAATCAAAACTGCGTTCGAAAAGAAATTTTCGAATACAAAAAATTTGGTCTGGGAGAAAGGCACTAACGGAGATTTCCTTGCTTCATTCGATACAGAAGATGGAGCGGTAGAAGCAGCATTCGCAAAAGATGGTTCCTGGTTGTACACGAAAACAGAGATCTGGCAAGAAACATTGCCAGAAGTCATTCAGGAATACCTGGAGGAAGAATATGCCGATGCGACGATCATGTCCACAATGACTTATGAAGACCCGGCCACTACACTGGAATACATTCTGACTCTTTCCATAGAAGAAGAGTTGGAGGTAGAAGAGGAAGATTGGGAGCAGGAGATTCCGGAACCAACTTATCTGAAACTTACATTCGACGAACAAGGAGAGTTCCTTTCTGAGGAAACCATTGATTCGTGACCTTTGAGCTGAGTTGTTTGACGGCCCCCGAACGGGGGCTTTCTTCCAACCAAAGGCAACCTATTGAAACCCTTTGCCGCAGTGCACCCACTGTCCTGTTAGGCTTGTTCGTCGGAGGACCAACAAGGGCACAGGAGTTTCTTCACAAGATTATCTCAACAATTACTTACCTCTTACCATTACATGCTTTATCTGACTATATGCTCATTGCTGAGCATTTTACCAATGCCTGCCGAGAATCCAACACTCACAATCGAGTTTGAGAACATTCGTTTCTCCGAAGGCCAACTACTCATTGGTATTTATCAGGATGAAGCCAGCTGGCAAAAGAGAAAGCCTGCCCGTGAATTGACGACTTCCAAAGCCGAACTTCAAAATGGCAAGATGATACTACACCTCACAGTTCTTCCGGCAGGTAGCTACGGCCTGGCAGTGTTGGATGATAGCAATGGCAATGAGATTGTGGACATGGGTTTTGTTTTCCCGAAAGAAGGCTTTGGTTTCTCCAACTACTTTCACAATACCCTGAGCCTGCCACAGTTCAAAAACTTTGTCTTCGACCTGAAAGAGTCCTACACAGTAAAAGTGAAATTCCGATACCTGTAAGGTTTGAGCGTCCCTCACGAATGAAGTAGATAAAAAGAACACTCGCTTTTTACCATGGAATTTGAGTGACTTTTCTCCTTAACCGAGTCTCAACGATAAACATAATCAACATGAAAGTGTGTAAATCCCATATCCTCATTGTGGTTCTGATTGCTATGAGCTGGAGCCTCATGGCCTCGCAGACCACCCCATCACCTAAAGTCAAAGCGGCCTTTGAAAAGAAATTTCCGACCATCAGGAAACCCCAATGGAAAAAGGATGGGAATGGCGGGATCAATGCCTCCTTCTGGCTGATTGATGGTGAAGTAGAAGTCGCCTATTCCAAAACCGGAGAATGGAAATCAACGAAAACAGAACTTTGGGAAGACACAGTACCACAAAAGATCTCCGACTTCCTGACCATCGAATACGAAGATGCTTATTTTAAGAAAGGTACCAAATATGAAGACCAAACAGGCCTCATTTATCGGATCATTCTGTCCCTTGAAGAAGAGACAGAAGTAGATGCACCGTCTACTCATCTGAAACTTGAATTCGATTCAAACGGAGATCTTATATCTGAAGAGGAGATCAATCCCGAATAAGTCTTTCTGTCTACCATCCAGTAATCATGATAGAATCATTCTTAGGGGCATTCAGTGCCCTCTTTTCGGTAGCGAATCCACTTGGCGCTATCCCTGTTTTCCTGATGCTCAGCGAAGACGCTACTCATGCAGAAAGGAAGCAGCAAGCGCTGAAAATCGCATTCTTCATGATCCTGATCCTGGTTAGTTTCTTCTTCGCCGGAAACCTCATTCTGAGCTTCTTTGGCATCGAGATCGATCATGTGCGCATAGCAGGAGGTATCTTGATCTGTATCTCAGCCATGAACTTGCTTGGTAAAGATGCTTACAAAGGAAAACCAATGGCGAAAGAGGTACAGGAAGAAGGCAGGCACAAGGAAGATATCACTTTCACACCCATGGCTATGCCTCTACTATCAGGACCGGGATCCATCGCCCTCATGATCAGTATGTACGGCCCCACTAGTAAGACAGGCTTCATCGGGATCATAGGGATTTTGCTGGCAGTGGTGCTGGTAGCAGGAGTTACCGCCCTCATACTCATTTTCTCCGCCCGACTGAATAAGTTTCTGGGCAAAGGCGGGATGGCCGCCCTTTCTCGGATGATGGGCTTCATCACTTTGTCTATTGGTATCAGTATGATTCTGAGTGGGTTGGTTTCAGTGTTCAGTTGATCAGCCTGGCGTGTCATCTTGTCACTTCATCTTCAATCACATCAAGAAAATCAAACAAGGCAGGCAATTCCTTCATAAATACCTGAAACTCGACACTGATCTCCTGATGCTCACGATTCAAATAATAAAATGTGAGCTTTCGAATATTCCTGCTGATCAGTTTCATGTCTGTGCTCGACAGCAGCTCCGCCAACTCCAGGATCATTGGCTCCGTGATGGGATAAGACTCAGGGACATGGATTGTTTTGGTGAGCTGGCTCATGTTAAATTTCGTATGAGCACTAATATAAATATTTCACACTTTATAAAGAGTACTTTTAAAAGGATGTTTTTGGAAACTTTGAATATGAATTCAGTTTCGCCAAACGACCCCATAGATCTACAAAAAAGGATTGGTTCAAAAATCCGCGAGATTCGAGAATCGAAAGGCATAAAGAACTACGAAAAATTTGCAATTCAAAACAATTTTAGCAGATCACACTATTGGAATATTGAGCAGGGTGAAGTGAATTTGACGATTAAAACGCTAGTTCGAATCTTGAATTCTTTGGAAATTAAGGTAGAAGATTTTTTTTTAGATCTTAAGTAATTTCAGTTTTACTCGGATATCCTGAAATAATCACAAAATTGAGCTTCTTCTAAATCGGGATTTTTCTTCAAGAATTTGCAAAACATTAGTTGGCTATTTCTTGAATCCAAATCTGAGTATTTACATAAGTTACAAGACTTAATGAGGAAATTCTTTGCGCGCATTTTTTCTATTAAATGTAATTTTTTATCAAAATCACTTGCCTTACCAAGAGTTTTACTATTCTTAAATGGCTCAATTTCATACAAAAATGGATCTCCATATATTCCCGATTGACAAGTCGCGATATAATCAAGAGATTCATCACAGAACTCAAATTTGCCATCTTTATAAAGGATGAAAAATTCGAAAGTAGTAGAGCATCCATGTTCCCTGTGCCCACAATAATCGCCTTGTTTTTCCCTAATCTCGAAATTTCTTAGACTTACATTTGATTGCCTGACACTTAAACGATTCCTTTCAAGATTTCGAATATCACCTTCGTTTGTAATTACTATTTCAACGATTCGATGACCGGACATCAATTTCTTAGTAGTTATACCGTGGGTCACTTTTATTTCAAAAAAAATCGAGTCTAGCCCTTTCGAACTAATCAATTCCAAATCTGGACGAAAACTTCCAGAGTATTTTTCTTCCTTTATTTCGTCATAGTACTTAATAAGGTCTGTTTCTTCAAATGTTATACCAAAATCACAAGACAATCCAGTATGTTTTCTTAATCTGATGCAGGCTTTATTGACATAATGAACCAGAATAAAGGGCTCCTTGGCTCTAATAGCTTTTTCAAAGGAGGATTTTAAAACTTTTTTAGCAGTAGAATGTAAATAAGATTCGTTGCTGTGTTCAGTATAATGTATGTGTTGAAAATGACGTTTTCTACTCCCCAGGATATGGGCTGCCATTTCTCTACTTTCACAAGACTCGTCTAAACAATAGAATTTAGAATTTTTACGGATTTCTTCTGTAACCTCGTCAATGTGAATGGGTTTACCATTTATCAAAGCATAGCTGTACTTGATCATTAACTAATAAGCTTACAGTCTGAGTCCCAACACCATAAGAGTTTCTGAAATTGGGATAACTCACAGAATCTATTCCATAGTTAATATTGAACTTCCTCAACGACTACCAATTCTGCTAACTTTAAAGCAATATCTATCATTGATTCCTCGGTAGTACTGAGGCCACTTCTAGAGCCTAGCAAAGGACTCACATCTCGCAATTCCTCAAAGGAGGTATCATGCACAATTGGAACAAGTAAATCACGTGCAAGTAATGCCGATAACTCTTTATCTGCAATACCCTCACCTTTAATACGATTAAGAAAAGACGGTGTAACAAGTACAATACCCACTCGGGATTTTGCTAAACCCTTATCAATTTCACGCAACAATGATGATCCAAGCAAAACATCCTTTTCACTAAACCACACTGAAACACCATTTGACTCAAGTAAATCATGCAATTGTTTAGCTGCCCCTTTTCTATCGTCCCAAGCGTGACAAAGAAAAACGTCCCTAAGGTCTGGAAGAGAAGATCGCTTTTCAACATTTTCTCTAATTGGAGTAAGTGTTCGAATTTCGGAAGAAGTATACAGGGAAGTGGAACTCGATTTAGACCAACTTGCTCTCCTATTTCTTGAACTTCCACTTCTGTAACTGCCACTACTTGAACCACCTCCTGAGGAGGAGTAAGATGACGGAGACGAATAGTAAGAGGAAGAACTATATCCACCGTATCTACTTCCGCATGCGGGGCAAGCAGCCCTGGCACTTGCTGTTCGATGGCCTCTTACAGGCGCTGTGCATCTAGCCATATTCTTGAATATTCAATTGCCTTAATGGTTGTTTCATCAATCCCCCTTCTTATGTCGATGAGGTTTTAGAGACGGTGTGTTCCCAGGAGTTTCTTTGTTATCCCGCTGACGTCTGTCTGGCTTGCCAGTTGATTTGGCAATTCGTTTCGGACCTGGCTTAATACCCATAATCACATAGCAATTTTTAATAACTGAATTATCTACAATATAAAACATACCGCAATAACCACAACCATTTTCTGCGAAAAATCATGAATACCGAAATATTCCACTAGTTGATACTCTTAGCAAAATTGATGTGAATACAAAAGCTTCTTAAGAGAAGCGATCAATCAAACCTCTATCAGTCGCTTCCTTAGCAGTTTCTCATGATGAAGATCCATATTCACAATGGGCATGGCATAGATGGCCGGTAGCTCCTCACCGTACAGTTCTTTCAGTAACCGCTCGATGGTACTGAACAGTAATACTTTGCTTCGGCAAATGATAAGATTGGAAGCCAAAGCTTCTGGTTTGCTTTCCCCTGTTAGATAGGATGTGGCATCTAATACGGTCACTCCGGTGATCAGTCGTTTTTTAGTCAGCAAGGGGATGATTTCGTCCACCTGCTCTTTGCGATAAGTCGTGATGTGTAAGAGGATCATAGTCGGAGAGTTCCGTGGTATACATTGTTGTTCAACTGGATAAGGAGCAGGATAACAATCCGGTGGCCAGATTTCATGGTTGATCTGACGCACCGGACGCTCCACTCACTACAATCTCACACTATGAGATCTTAATGGCTTTGGCTTCGGCTTTTTGAGCATCAGCTTTCTTCTGCAAGGTGATATGTAGGATACCCTCTTTGTAAGAAGCCTGAATTTTCTCCGCATTCACAGATTCAGGAAGCGTGAAAGCCCGCTTAAAGGATGTGAAGCTGAACTCCCTTCGAGTGTACTTCTTTTCCTTTTTCTCCTCTTCTTTTTTCTTTTCACAAGAGATCGTCAATACGCGGTGATCCAGGTTCAGTTTGAAATCATCCTTCTCCATTCCGGGAGCAGCCACCTCTATCTTGTATTGATCTTTCTCCTCGCTCACGTTTACTGCGGGAACGTTATTGCCTACATAGGCAGGGGTCATAAAGTCATCTTTGAAGAAGTCATCAAAGAAGTTTCCGAAAACTGAAGGGAACGAATCCCCTCTTTTTGTTAACAGGTTCATTTCTTTTCAAATTTCCATTTGGACGAAAACCAATTAGAAAGTCACAGGACACAGTAAAATATTTTTTCTACTGGCATCTTTCACAAATCATGAAGAAAAAGAGTGACTTATTGCCAATTGCCCGTCTAATCATCATGAGATTAGGAAAAGGATGAACGGGGCGGCCACATGCAGCATGGGACGGCCCGGTTCATTGCCTAAACTACGGGTCCGTTGGACCGAAAGAGATTACTTATCAAATAGGTTAATCACAAAATGTCAACAATAAATTTCAAACCATTGGCAGATCGGGTTCTGGTGGAGCCTGCTCCTGCCGAAGAGATGACCAGCTCAGGCATCATCATACCTGATACGGCTAAGGAAAAACCGCAGCAGGGTAAGGTTGTCGCCGTGGGGCCTGGGACTAAAGACAACAAGATGACGCTTTCTAAGGAAGATGTCGTGTTGTATGGAAAGTACGCTGGCACGGAAATACAACTACAAGACAAAACATACCTGATCATGAAAGTGGCAGATGTCTACGGCGTGATCAGTGCGGAAGAAGTATTGGAGGAAAGTTTAGTCTGATAAGAACATGGCGAAAGAAATAGTTTTTGATGTCACCGCTCGTGACAAGATGAAAAGAGGTGTCGACGTACTCGCCAACACCGTAAAAGTGACACTTGGCCCCAGGGGCAGAAATGTCCTGATTCAAAAGAAGTTCGGTGCCCCTGCGGTAACAAAAGATGGTGTATCCGTTGCCAAAGAGGTTGAACTGAAAGACAGGATAGAAAACATGGGTGCCCAGTTGCTCAAGGAAGTAGCTTCGAAAACAGCCGATGATGCCGGGGACGGCACGACTACTGCGACAGTTTTAGCTCAGGCCATTTTCTCGCATGGATTGAAAAACGTGGCAGCGGGAGCCAACCCAATGGACCTGAAAAGAGGGATCGATCAGGCTGTAGCCACAGTGATCGAAGATCTGAAACAGCAGTCAAAGGCCATTCAGAATACCAGGGAAATCGCACAGGTTGCCACCATTTCGGCGAATCACAATGAGTCAATTGGTAAAATGATCGCGGATGCGATGGCCAAAGTAGGCCAGGATGGTGTGATCACTGTGGAAGAGGCCAAAGGCACTGAAACAGAAGTGACCATCGTCGAGGGTATGCAGTTTGACCGGGGTTACCTTTCCCCGTATTTCGTCACCGACACGGAAAAAATGGAAGCAGTGCTCGAAGATGCATTCATCCTCATCTTCGAGAAGAAAATATCTTCAATGAAGGACCTGTTGCCAATTCTTGAAAAAGCCGTGCAAACAGGAAAACCACTTCTGATCATTGCGGAAGATATTGATGGCGAAGCATTGGCTACACTGGTCGTAAACAGGATCAGGGGCGCATTGAAAGTAGCGGCTGTAAAGGCTCCTGGTTTTGGTGATCGACGCAAAGCTATGCTGGAGGATATTGCCATAATCTCTGGAGGTGTGGTCATCTCCGAAGAACAAGGGTACAAGCTCGAAAATGCTACATTGAACCATCTTGGACGAGCTGAAAAAGTGATCGTAGATAAGGACAATACCATACTGGTCAACGGGAATGGCCAAAAAAGCAGCATTAAGGAGAGGATCAATCAGGTCCGGGTTCAAATAGAGAATACCTCCTCCGACTATGACAAAGAAAAGCTTCAGGAGCGACTTGCCAGGTTATCCGGGGGTGTGGCTGTGTTGAAAGTAGGTGCCGCCACCGAAATTGAGATGAAGGAGAAAAAGGATCTGGTGGATGATGCCTTGCACGCCACTCGCGCAGCAGTGGAGGAAGGTACGGTCTCAGGCGGTGGAGTCGCCTACATTCGTGCTATTCAGGCGCTGGATAAGCTTACCGGAGCCAACGAAGATCAGAACACGGGGATCAATATTGTTCGTTCGGCCCTGGAGGCTCCACTTCGATGCATAGTGGAAAATGCCGGACTGGAAAGCTCAATAGTGGTCCGGAAAGTCAGAGATGGCCAGGCAGACTTTGGTTATGATGCGAGAGAAGGCAAATATGTCCATATGATTGAAACGGGTATCATTGACCCTACTAAAGTGACTCGCTTGGCCTTGCAAAATGCAGCTTCTATCGCCTCATTGCTGCTGACTACTGCGTGCGTGGTTACCGACCTGCCTGAAAAAGTGACCCGACCAGGACTCCCGGATATGGGAATAGGCGATTACTAAAATTAAACCCGGATTTGTCATTAGTGATCGTAATGAGAGCATAAAGCACAATAAAACAGGAACTTATGTTGATGAGGCATAGCATCGCTATGGTGATTCAACAAACTAGTGTTAAGTGCCTGTTTTGAAGTGATTTATGTTCGGAATAGATTTTCTAATGACAATTCCGGGTTAAACAACCCGCATACAAATAAAAGTCCTGTCTCATTCGGCAGGACTTTTTGCTTGGTCGACCATGAACTGCGCTTGACCCAGATAGAAAATCTTCGCAAGTATCCTGTGACTTTCCTGTCCCTTCACGTCTAATCCTCACAAGAATCGCGACCATCAGACCTTGATCGTCGCATATACGTAAAAATGAAACATTTAAATCCGGCACCCACGTCCAATACCATTTCACCCGAATCTAAAAAGTTGAGTGAAATGGTGCAGGATCGGACCCTGTCTCTGGTAGATCGGGTAGAATGCTATGAAGACATCATCAACATAGAGGTAGGCGACACCTCTTTATCACGAGCCCGCAACCTTGAACGGGAGGCAGGCATCAGGCAGCTCTACTTGAAATTCGAAGGAGGCAATCCCACCGGAACACAAAAAGATCGCATTGCATTTGCACAATGCCTGGATGCCCTTAGACGGGGCTACGATTCCATTGCTGTGGCTACTTGTGGCAATTATGGTGCTTCAGTGGCATTAGCAGCGAGTCTGGCTGGACTTAAGTGCATCATACACATCCCCAAAAACTATCATACCGAGCGCATCGGCGAAATGGAAAATTTCGGCGCTGAAGTGCATCGGATTGCCGGATCTTATGAGGATACCGTACGGATTTCAAGTGAAATGGCTGCCAGTCATGAATGGTACGATGCCAACCCCGGAGGTGCCAATACACCCTTGCAGATCATGGCTTATGCGGAAATAGCCAATGAGATCTACGATCAGTTGCGAGATGCCCCAAAAATCGTGGCTGTGCCCGTATCCAATGGAACCCTACTCGCCGGTATTTACCGGGGCTTTGTCAGTCTGTATAAACGCGGAAAGACCTCAAGAGTGCCCCTGATGATTGCAGCATCATCCACCAGAAAGAATCCAATTGTTCAATCCTTCAGGAAAGGACTCCAAAACTGTGTTGACCTAGTTCCCGAAAAGATCAAAGAAACAGCCGTAAACGAACCCCTGATCAACTGGCATAGCTTCGATGGAGAAGAAGCTTTATATGCAGTCCGGCAATCAAAAGGAAATGCATTCAACATCAGCGATGAGAAAATGCTGAAGACGTCCAGGCTCCTTAAAGAAAAAGAAGGTCTCCATGTACTTGCCGCTTCTACGGCGGGATTAGTGGCCCTCTTACAGGCGGATCAGGAAAACGAATTCGAATCCGATCGCTACGTCGCGATCCTTACCAGTAGAAAATGAGAAAAGCAATAGATGGCAATGCGATCGTGTACTGCGAAGGCGCATTCAATACCCTCAATGGCAAGACAGCTCATGGCTTAGTCAGATTTACGGAGCGCTATAATGTACTTGGCGTGATAGACTCAAACTATGCCGGTCAAGATGCTGGAGAAGTATTGGACAGTAAGAAAAATGGTATTCCCATATTCAGCAGCCTACGGGAGGCACTTAAGTTGCTGGGTGACATTCAGTACTTTGTGATGGGTCTTGCCCCCGATGGCGGAAGACTTCCCTTTCACGCAAGAAAGGACGTATTGGAAGCTATAGAAAACAAATTAAATGTGGATTCGGGGCTTCACGACTTCATGTACAAAGATCCTGGCGTGGTAAACCTGGCCAAAGCCAACGGCTGCACACTTCGAGACATTCGGAAAACTCCTGAGAGAGAGGAGTTGCATTTTTTCACTGGTAAAATTGAAGAGGTCAATTGCCTCAAGATAGCGGTATTGGGCACCGACTCGGCTGTCGGTAAGCGGACTACCGCCTGGATCATCGTTCATGGATTAAGAGCGGCAGGTAAAAAAGCAGAAATGATCGGTACAGGTCAGACAGGCTGGATGCAAGGCGCTAAATATGCGATGGTAATGGATTCCCTGATCAACGATTTTGTGAGTGGTGAAATTGAACATGCCGTGCATGAAGCCTGGAGAAATGAGGATCCTGTTGCTATTGTCATTGAGGGTCAGGGTAGCCTGATGAACCCGGCGTATCCTGGTGGGTTCGAAATCCTGGCGGCAGGAAGACCCGACTTTGTCATTTTGCAACATGCTCCACGTCGATTAGAGTACGATGGCTTCCCCGGTTATCCGATTCAGCCCATCAAAGAACAGATTGCTGCTATTGAGATGATTTCCGGGAAAAAAGTCCTGGCCATTACCTTGAATCATGAAGGTATGAAACCTCATGAGATCGCAAGTGAATGTCAGAAACTGGAAGACGAAACTGGATTATTGTGTACTGATGTACTTCATGAGGGTCCGGACAAATTGGTCAATTTAGTCATGCAGCAACTATGAGTCCAACAACAGAAACTCTGAAGGTAACCAACCTCAAAGATTTCGTAGTAGTCAAAGAACTACGCGTGGGGCCAGTAACCATAGAATCCAAACGGATCAAAGTACCTTACACAGTTACCAAAGCCAACGAAGAAGTAGAGACTAACGAACTCATTTACACCTATTCGGAGAAGGTATTTGATGTTCAAAACTATGCCAGCGTAAACCTCGCCTCTATGATGGCTGTTCAGGTGGCCATGAACTACGGGTTGTTTTGTGAAAGGCTGGTTTTCGATGGAATCTTTGATGAGTCAGATCAACGATTTATTCGGGATATGACAGAAAATACCTCCAGGGAGATCTATGTCAACAAATTGCTCATGCCAAATGAATTCCTCGAACCAGAATTCACGCACCTGCAAGCCCTGAAGCAAAAGCGATACACGGTAGCTAATTTGCTTTTCATCAATACCGAGTACACGCAGTTGACCGGGGATTGGCATTGGACCGAAACAGACAGAGAGCAGTTTGCCATACTTAGCAGTGGCGGAAAAGATAGTCTACTTACTTATGGCCTCATCAGGGACATGGGTTACCAGAGCCACCCGGTTTTTATCAATGAATCAGGTAGACATTGGTTCACCGCCATCAATGCACATAAATACCTGGAAGAAAATGAGTCCAACACGGCCAGGGTGTGGTGCAACAGTGACCGCATTTTCAACTGGATGCTTCGTCAGATGCCTTTCATTCGAGAGAATTTTGCCGACATCAGGGCCGACATCTATCCGGTGAGGCTATGGACAGTTGCAGTATTTCTTTTTGGCGTATTGCCCATCGCTCGGAAACGTAGAGTGGGGAATATCCTTATAGGAGATGAGTATGACACCACCTTGAAACTTAACCATCATGGGATCACCCATTATGGTGGGTTGTATGACCAAAGCAAATACTTTGACAATGCCCTGAGCCGATACTACCTCAAAAAAGGATGGGGCCTTCATCAGTATTCTGTTTTGAGAAGCATGTCCGAATTGCTAATACTCAAAGCACTTGCAAAACGGTACCCACAACTTCAGGCCCAGCAGGTCTCTTGTCACGCAGCGCATGAAAAAGAAGGGCGAATATATCCCTGCGGCAACTGTGAGAAATGTCGTCGGATTGTTGCAATGCTCTCCGTATTAGATGAGGATACAGGCAGGTGCGGGTATTCAAGTGAACAAGTAGCGAAGGCCCTAAAAAGTCTTGAATCTAAACAAGTAAAACAATTAGGTCAGGATGCGGCATATCTCTTTCACCTGTTATTGGATAAAAAGATGCTTGAAGAAAATGCGCATACCCGAAAGTTAGGAAAATCCCATCCTCATATTGTGAAACTTCGCTTCGATCAGGAACGAAGCACATTGAAAGATCTGCCGAAATTCATCCGAAAACCGCTCTTCAAAAGCTTGCTTTTACATAGCGATGGAGCTGCAATTTTCAAAGATCGAAAATGGATTGAATTTGACTTAATGAACAGTGAAATGCTTGATGTACCTTATCCTTTTGAAATAGAGAAAAAGCCAGCTTTATCCAAAGCCACTATTTCAGATCAATTCCGATGGGAAAAACTAACCTGGCCGGAAATAGAAGAAAAATTGAAGGTAGTCGATACCGCCATTTTACCTTGTGGTGCAATAGAGCAGCATGGGCCGCACCTTCCAGTCGATATTGACTATTACGATGCGGTTTATCTGGCGGATAGGGTGGCTGCGGCATGCAGCGAACCAAAGCCATTTGTGCTGCCACCCATACCATTCGGCGTTTCTTACCACCACGAGGATTTCAAGGGGACCCTCAGTGTCACTAATGATGCACTTTCCAGGTTTGTCTATGACATTGGAATGGGACTTGCAAAAAATGGGATCAAGAAACTCATCATTCTCAATGGCCACGGTGATAATGCCCCTACGTTAAGCTATGCGGCACAAATGATCAATCGCGATGCTGAGATCTTTGTTTGCGTTGATACGGGAGAAACCAGCGATATTGATCTTTACGATCTCATTGAAACCAAAAATGACATCCATGCCGGAGAAATTGAAACCAGTACCACGATGGCCATTCGTCCGGAAGTCGTACAAATGGATAAGGCCGTGAATGAAACCCTCTCATTTGGAAGTGATTATCTGGATTACACATCGGATCGGGGAGTGGTCTGGTATGTCCAAACCAGTAAGATCTCAGAATCCGGCATTATGGGTGACCCTACGAAAGCCTCTGCTGAAAAAGGGAAGAAAATGTGGGAAATTATGGTAGCACATCTGGTCAAGTTTGTAGAAGAAATCAAAAAAGCCTCTTTGGCGGATTTATACCAAAAACGCTACTGATCATGAAAATCATTCGATTGGAATGCTGGAAGGAAAGTTACCAACTTCGGGAACCCTACACGATTGCCTATGAAAAAATCGAAAGTACCTCCAATGTTTTTCTTAAGATAGATACCGATCAGGGCTTTAGTGGCTGGGGATGCGCGGCACCCGACCCTGAAATCACCGGTGAGGATTACAAAACTGTTTTGCAGGCTTACCATGAAGTCATTGCTCCATATCTCAAGGGTAAGTCACCTTTTACCTATGCGTTGATCCTGGAAGAATTGAGGGTGATGCTTAAAAACCAACCCTCCGCCCTGGCTATGGTGGATATGGCACTTTTTGATTTGATCGGTAAAAAAACAGGAGAGCCTGTCTATCGATTACTGGGAGGATTCCGTCACAGCATTCCTACAAGTGTCACCATTGGTATATTATCAGTAGAAGAAACGGTTAAAAAAGGCCAGGAATTCATTGATCAGGGCTTCTTCATTTTGAAAGTGAAAGGCGGTAAAAGTGTTGAAGAAGATGTTGAGCGCATCATTCGACTGAGAGAAACACTGGGGAGTTCGATAGAAATTCGTTTTGATGCCAATCAGGGATATTCCGTTTCTGAGGCAGTCTCATTCATTGAAAAAACCAAAAATCAGCGAATTGAACTCCTGGAGCAACCCACTCAAAGAGACAACCCGGACCTCTTGAAGCAAGTCAGTAAGCGAGTAGCCGTACCCGTGATGGCAGATGAAAGCTTGATGTCACTCAAAGATGTATTCCAATTAACCTCTGATGAGGCCACTGACATGATCAACATCAAACTCATGAAAACAGGAGGCATCACAGAAGCACTGAGAATTAACGCTGTGGCGAAAGCTGCTGGTGTGGAATCTATGGTGGGCTGCATGGACGAATCCGCCATGGGAATTGCCGCGGGTTTACATTTTGCATTAGCCCGACCCAACATCCACTACGCGGACCTGGATGGTCACTTCGACCTGGAAGACGACACGTTTGCCGAGATGGTTATCTGCAAAGATGGAATACTCTACCCCTTAGAAAAGCCCGGCTTTGGGTGGTCAGAATAGTTTGTTTTCGGCAAATATTAGACATTAGCTAATGCTCAAAATCACCTGGACAAATGTCTTTTTTTTCATGCAGGTCAATTGGCAAATGCATTTTTAGTTACGTAAGATGTGACTTCTGGTATCCGATTCGTCTAATCATCATAAGATTTGGAAAAGGATGAGCGGGGCGGCCCGGTTCATTGCCTATGTTATTGAAATGAAAAAGATCGATTACGATAAAAGAATATCCTCACTGATAGACAAAATCAATAGCCTGGCTCAGGAACTGCTAGCTCGGCCCGATAAAGAAAGCACAACCGTGGTTGAACGATACCTGAAGAAAATGAATAAAATGCGGGCATCCATCACTGACCTCAAGATCAAAAAACTGCAAGGTGGTTCCAATATTTTTTAAGTTCGTTTGCGGCCGCATTGGTCATTATTAGAAGACAACCATTTAACTTCCTTACAAAAATCAAATCATGGCAAAACAGGAGAAAGAAAGCTTAGAAGAACTTACTCAGGGTCAGGTCGCCATCAGTCGAAGAAAACTAGGTGGTGAAGCTCCCATTGTTGTAAATGAGATCATCGACGGATGTCTGTACACCGGTATGTTTGGCACACTGGATTCCGCACGAATGAAGGCAGTTGTGGACCTCATTCTGGCAGTAGCTTCCAATAGCGATACCGACATCATCATCATCGATTTGAGCAACATCGATATTGTGGATTCTGCGATTGCCACACAATTGATCAAGATCAACAAGACCTTACAGATGGTAGGCATGCAAGTCATGTTTTGTGGTATCAAGCCCATTGTGGCACAATCAATAGTAGCTGCTGGCATCGACATAGGTAATGTAGATGTCGTAAAAAATCTGAAAGCCGCCGTGATGGAAGTGTTCAAAAGAAAAGGATTGAAAGTTGTAAAAGCTGATCAGTAACTGTGACCAAACCTTCCAGCATACCTATACATTCCGAAGCAGACGTGCGCTATGCAGCAGAATTGGCTTCGCATTATGCCAATGAAATGGGTCTGGAGACCTCATCCAGTGCGGAGCTGGCCCTTGCCGTTTCAGAAATAGCCCAAAATGCGATCAGGTATGGTGGAGGTGGCAAAGCGTTGTTTTCCAGTGGAAACGCTGGCCGAATTCTTCAGGTAATGGTCAAAGACGAAGGTGCCGGAATTTTGAATTTAAATGAAGCCATGAGAAAAGGATACACCACTTCCAAAGGCAGCCTTGGAGTAGGACTGGATGTGGCCCGAAGATCCGTAGACGAATTTCAAATTTCCACCAGTGAAGAACGAGGTACCCAGGTCACACTGAAGAAATTCTTACCCATTCCCGAAGAAAAGATCGACTATGGAGTGGTGAGTCTGGCCGATGAAAACTACGCTGTAAACGGAGACGACTATTTGATTCATGAATATGATGGTGATAAGGTCTTAATGGCTGTCCTAGACGGGACAGGAGAAGGCTATGCTGCACACACCGCCGCCTATCTGGTAAAAAAATTCCTGATCGAAAATTACCGGCTTCCCTTGGACGAACTCGTTACTCAATGCCACTCTGTACTGAAAAAGGCCGAATTGGAGCGAGGAGTCACCATTGCCTTAGGAAGGTTATCGGAAGGCACCTTTGAGTACATTGGCGTCGGGGACACCCATGCTTACTTATTGGGCGAAGAGATGTCCATGATCACCAACCTTGATGGTATCGTGGGATTATTTCAGTTGCCTACCCTCAAGCTCCGCAAAACCAAACTTGAAGCAGGCACATACATCCTGCTTTGTACAGATGGCATCAAGTCTAACCTTTGGCTCGATGAAGGCCAAACTGATCATCCACAAAAAATTGCCAATTTCGTCTTCCGGGAATTTCACAGAGATTACGGAGATGTTACAGTTTTAGTCGCACGCTACAAAGCCCCATTATGATACAAAGGCAGGATTTTACGGAAACCAATGACTTTCTGCTTTCTCTGATCGGGTCAGCTCCCTACGGGATCATTGCCATCGATCTGGAAGGTTTCGTAACCATCGCCAATACACAGGCGATCGAATGCCTGGGACTTAAGTCATCTGTTCAGGAGTTGGTCGACATGGAGATTCTGGAGGTCGTTCAGGGTATGGAAGAGCTGACCCATGAAATTCGAGAGTGTCTGACAAAAGGCAGAAAAGACTTTGACCTGGAGGAAGTGAGTTATCTGGACAAGTATCTGACATTCCGTGGACGGAAGATACTTGGGGGAATGGTCATCACCATCGCTGATATCACATCTGTCAAGTTATCGGAGCAAGAAATATTACACTCATTGCTACAAGGCCAGGAGCAGGAACGCAGAAGACTGGCACAGGAAATTCACGACGGCATAGGCCCTTCCCTCTCCACCATCAAACTCAACCTTGCCAATATTGAAAGTGATCTGCAACAAATCGACCCGTCCCGCTTGGAGACTTTTAGAGCATCCTATCAGATGATAGATGAAGTAGCCAATGATCTCAGATCCATTTCACACAACCTCCTTCCGAAGGTACTATTAGACTTTGGCCTGTTGGAAGCATTGGATACGCTGATCGAACGCATCCGGGAAAGAAAGACCATTGCCATCGAGTTCCTCAATCCCGCAAAGGATCTGAACTTATCCAAGACTACAGAGCTTGGTCTTTATCGGATCATACAAGAGCTAATCAACAACACTTTGAAATATGCCGAGGCCACTAAAATCACCCTGCAGCTTGTCAAACATGAAAGCACCGTACTATTGACCTATGAAGATGACGGCAAAGGCTTTGACCCTCATGTCGCTCGAAAAGGAATCGGATTGTTCAACATTCACAACCGAACACTCGCCTTGGGAGGCGAAGATGAAATACATTCACAGCCTGGCAGGGGCATGAGTGCCACCATCGAAGTTCCAATTGCATGATATGGAAAATACGCTGAAACTATTGATCGCAGATGACCACAAGATCTTTCGGGATGGGCTTGTGGCTTTACTCAACAAAGAAGAAGACATGGAAGTCGTTGGCGACGGAGGTTCCGAGAGTGAGATCAATAGCATTCTCAGTAAAACACAGGTAGATGTGATCCTGATGGACATAGATATGGGAGTATCAAGCGGCATTACCATCACTAAGGACGTTTCTAGTAAATATCCGGCTACGCATGTCCTGGCACTTTCTATGCATGGTGAACGTAACTACATTGTTAAGATGATGGAAGCTGGAGCCAAAGGGTACATCTTGAAAAATGCCGGTAAGGACGAAATGATCACGGCCATCAAGACCGTCGCTGCAGGCAATACGTATCTCAGTAGTCAGGTGTCCTCCAAGTTGTTTGAGCAACTTTCCAATCCCAAACCTCGAAAGGGGCACGTCAATGCTGATGGCTCCATCCCATTGACAGACAGAGAAACAGAGGTATTGAAATTAATCGCGGAAGAATACTCCAATCCGGAAATAGCCGAGAAGCTATTCATAAGTATCCGAACCGTAGACACGCACAGGCGCAATTTGCTGGAGAAGCTTCAGGCCAAGAATACGGCCGGCCTTGTCAAGCATGCGTTGAAGATGGGTTTGTTGGATTCTTAAATAGAGTGACTTCTGTCAGCTTTTCCGTCTAAACTTCTAAAGAAAAAAGATGGGCAAGCCCAAACGTACAATTGGTTCTTTGACTAGCGAAACTAATTCTAGCCACATTTTGGGTTTAGCGGCTGTTAAAGTATCATCCGGTGCATCATCTGACAGCAATTTACTGGCGACCATCGCGCAAATTCGTGAGAGGTCAGAAAACAGCTTCCTGGAGATCGAAAACGCACTTGAGGGTTATCACTTGACCATCTCCGACCTGCGGCTACCCCATTTAGATGTCTAGGTAAATTACCTACCTCTCAGGCAAATCACCTACGTTCTGAGCGTATTACCGGTTTTTCAATATCGGCTTTTCAGCTCTTATAATCCGTTCTCAGCATTCGGAATTTAGCATCATCAAACGAACACGAAAAATTACTTGATGATGAATAACTTGAATACACTGACCGACGAATTACTAGCTACAAAAGCGCAACAAGGTGATGACAAAGCCATGGGCTTGCTCTACTCCAGATATTTTACGCTTGTTTTCAACAAGTGTCTTTCATTTACTAAAAACACCGACGAAGCAAGTGATTTAGCTCAGGACGTGATGTTGCGTGTCATCGAAAAGATCACGACCTTCAATGGACAATCCAAGTTCTCTACATGGCTATACTCCATCACGTTCAACTACTGTACTGATCAAATGAGAAAGAAGAAAGGCAAGCACTTCGAAGATGTGAACCTCCATTATGAGATCATCGACGATTCTGAACACGACATGGATGCCGCCCTTTCAGCAGAAGTAAAAGAAGGTCAGGCAGGCAAAGCACTTTCGTTGATCAGCCAGGAAGACCAGGATTTATTGATGATGAAATACCAAATGAACAAATCCATTCAAGAGATTCAGGTCATGCTCAACCTATCCTCTAGTGCTGTAAAAATGCGATTGAAGAGAGCAAGAGCTAAAGCTACAGACATTTACGAAAGCAGCCTCACAACGGCGACTTTTGCTTAGTGGGTCCTTCCATTAGAATTAGATTGACAGTTATTCTTTTTAAGGGCGTCTCGTTTGTAGATTCTTCAATATGAAATTTCGTCTGAATAAGCTAATCCCATATATTCCAAACACAAGCCTTGGAAGTGTGACAATAAAGTCCCTAAGCAAGTGGTACACCTAAGGGAGAAATCCTTTAGCATTGTTTGGCTGTAATATCCGATTCCATCAGGAGGAAGAAGCTAAAATGGCGGGATCTTGAATGTAGCTACATCAAAGAGGTTTCCTTAGGAAATAGCGCTTTCAAATCAAGTTTCCTTAAGGAAATGCAGTGATTTTTCATATCAGAATTCGCTTTATCAAAACAAGCTCCTTAAGCGCTCCTGCGCTTTTTTAACACTATGTATAAGACATTGACTTCATCAAGACGAGTTTGCTTTAGAAAAAGCTCTTACAGAGCCGAGTTTCCTTAAGGGTTTTCAAAACTCAACACACCCGCCTTAAGGAGTGAACCCTTAGCATTTTTAAAAATTCCTTAGCAAATGCATCTCCTAGCTAAATGAGAAAGAAGCTGAAAATGGCAAGGTATTGAATATAGCTACATCAAAGAGGTTTCCTTAGGAAACAGCACTCTTACATCAAGTTTCCTTAAGGAAATGCCGTGATTTACAAGTCAGAATTCACTATAATCAAAACGAGCTTCTTAAGCGCACATGCACTTTTTTCAACACCATTTATGAGGCATTGACTTCATCAAGTCCAGTTTTCATAGGAAAAGCGCTTATATGGTGCGAGTTTCTTTAAGGATTTTCAAATTTCAACTCACCGGCCTTAAGGAGTGTGGGAATAAAAAATCCTAAGCATTTTTTGAAATTCCTTAGCAAATGCATCTCCTCGCTAAAGCAGGAAGAAGCTGAAAATGGCAGTTCTTGAATCTAGCTACATCAAAGAGGTTTCCTTAGAAAATATCAAGTTTTCTTAAGGAAATGCTGTGATTTGCACGTCAGTATGCGCTGTAATAAAAACGGGCTCCTTAAGCGCACCTGCGTTTTTTTAACCTCCATGCATGAAGCATTGACTTCAAAAAAACGAGTTCGCTAAGGAAAAGGCTCTTATGTGGTACGAGTTTCCTTAAGGGTTTTCAAATTTCAGCATACCCCCTTAAGGAGTGTGGAGATAAAAAATCCTAAGCATTTTTTAAAATTCCTTAGCAAATGTATCTCCTCGCTAAAGGAGGAAGAAGCTGAAAATGGCAAGGCATTGAAGGTAGCTTCATCAAAGAGGTTTCCTTAGGGATTGTTCTTTTAAATTAATTTTTCTTAAGGAAATACAGGGATTTTCATATCAGCATGCACTTACAATTAAAACAAGTTCCTTTAGCGTACCTGCTCCGTCAATCTCAATAATTAGGCACTGTTGGGGCAATTTAGAACCATCAATTCAAGCTTCCTTAAGGAGATGCTCTTCTTAGGCCAATAATCCTTAAGGAATGGGTATTACATTTCTATGCGAAATTCTTAGCCAAGTGCAATTATTCGATGTGGTTTCTTTAGGAGTCACTTAGAAAAATAATAATTTAATAACCACTTCTTTTCAAGGAATCAACTCAAAACTCGCTTTTCTAGCAAATAGCTTTCCTTAAACCTTATCGATCTGCTCCTGGAATGATCACTTTAGCATCTGACATTCCAGTTTGACTCCATCAACTAAAAGGCGTTCGGATGATCTACCTCAACACTTATTAGTGGGCAGTAATTTATATGGGGGATAATTAAACCTTCAATTTAGAGGATAGCTAAATAGGGAAAGGCAGGGAGCATCTAATCTCCTGAAAAAGGATAGCTGATCTTCCCATCAATCAAGCTTACTACCAGATGCCTGGAGAGTAAAACTCACATCACCCTTCTTTGAAATTGAACAATTCTAATATCGCTTATGGGAAGCCTCTAGGTAACCTTCCAACCATTCTCATCAATTATTACCACTTATTAGGGGTGGTTAAGGTAAGTGCGAAGGTATGTTTTTGTACCGATTTGCCATTTTCAGACACAGAAATTTCGTCGAAAATTGACTTTAGAAAGCAGCTTAATTATACTTGTAAGTGATTGATAGACAAATACTTGAACTAGTTTACAATTTCTTTCACCTCAGTTTTAAAATAGTTTACAATGAGTTTCATCTCGCTTTACATCTAATTTACAATGAGTAACAAAACCCTGAACAATTACAGCAAATTACAACAACAAATCGACCAGGTAATCGGCAAGATCGGATTAGACAAAACCATCTTTTTACTGTCAAGTTTTATCGACTCCTCAGACATTGCCGTCTCTCAACCCCAGAAGTTTCAGATGCTCTCCCGCTACCTGATTACAGAGTGCATCCGAGTCTTCGAACTCAATGACAAACTGTTCTTTACTTCCAATATCCAGGAATACAGAGACGCAAGGATGGTTTGCTATCATTTACTCAAAAAATACACGGGATTGAGCTATTCCAAAATCGCTGAAGACTTTGGATTAACAAAACGGAACATCCTTTACGGGGCTAAAAAGTGTGAAGAGAAGCTATCGGTGCCTTACTACTATGAAGGATTTGTTGAGAAATACGACTTGCTTGAAAGCACTTTCCTGCAATTCATTTCTAAACTATCTCCAAAGGAGGAAGAACATAATTGAATGCTGATATAAGAAATCCGATGAGGCACAAAAACAGGCTCAATTTCAGCTGAAAATAATGAGCGCTTTTTGAAGCTCAATTAATTGCAACAAAATGGAGCATTTTGACACGATAAAACGGGTGTTATCATCCTAATTGAAGATGAATCAAGTTTTATTAGTCAAACATTAGTTTATACCCTTGGTACAAAAGCGAACCTTGTCTTGTTTCCTCCTCACAGCTAATCTTATCCTCATAACAACAGTGAAAGGAATAGCTAAACAACATCATGCGGCAAAGCTCAATATCAGAAAGGAAAGACATACAGGAGACGAAGCTCACCATCGAAGAACTAAGAGAGTTTGACGGTTTTGAGGATATTGAAGAAGAACAAGGGCAGGAACTCATCGACTTTCTTCATGGCTTTTGCATCCTTATTTACGAAAACTACGTTAGTACACCCAAGACATCACAACATTATGAGCAATAAAAACTTAGACAGGTTCCTGAAGTTCGCCAACAAAAACGTTCGTGTATCCATCAGGAATTCAAGAGATGTCGTTATCTATACCCGTGTATCCTCCAGAGACCAAATGGAGAATGGGGCAAGTTTAGATACACAGATGAAGTACTGTAAGGAATTTGCTCGCAGAAAGGAATTGAATGTTGTTGCTTTCTTTGGTGGCACTTACGAATCAGCTAAATCAGATGATCGAAAGGAGTTTCAACGCATGATCAACTATGTAAAGCGATCAAAGAACGTTTCGGCCATCATTGTTTATTCCTATGATCGATTTTCTCGCTCCGGCAATAACGGAGCTATGATCAGTGAGGACTTACAAAAGAAGTATGGTGTCTCTACTTTATCCGTCACTCAGGAAGTCAATCCCGAAAATGCGACAGGGGCTTTCCAAAGAGACATGTTCTATCTGTTCGGCAAGTTTGATAATACCCAAAGAACAGAAAAGTGTATTACTGGAATGCGCGAAAAGATTAGAGAGGGGCATTGGGTATGGGCTATTCCAATTGGCTATAAGAACCTAAACAAGGGACAAACAGCCGATAAACATGAACTCATCATCACAAAAGAAGGAGAATTACTCAAACAGGCGTTTCACTGGAAGGCTGATAGAGACATGCCGACCGTTGATATCGCCAAGCGGTTAACCAATCAAGGATTGAAGATGACAGACAAGAAACTGTCCAAGATCTTTCAGAACCCATTTTACTGTGGTGTACTAACCAGCAGCTTACTACCTGGAGAGGTCTATCGAGGAAAACACATCCCTCTGATCACCGAAGAGCTATTCTGGAAGATCAATGATCCCGATCATAATCGTCCAAGAAAGAAGGGGTACAAGGTGCAATTACACAATGATAGACTACCATTAAAAGTATTTACCAAGTGCGATGATTGCGGAGCGCCTATGACTGGTTACTTGGTCAAGAAGAAGGGATTGTACTACTACAAGTGCAGAACGAAAGGCTGTAGCAAAAACAGGAACGCAGATGTAGTCAAACAGGGATTTGAATCACTACTCAGCAGCTTTCAATTAGATCGCCGATATCAGGACATATTAGCCGCTCAGATGAAGAAATTGTTCTTCAAGTTGAATGAGGATAAGCTACAGGAATTAAAGGCCTACAAAGCCAATTTAACAGAGGTTACAGGCAGGCTGGAAACCATAGAGGAAAGATTCGCTATTGGGGAGATAGATCGCCCCATATACGAGAAATATCACCTAAAGTATCAAGGGGAGAAACTTGAAATCGAGGGAATGTTAGAAAATGCCTCAATTAGCAGTTCGAACCTTGAACAATGCGTGGAATACACCGTCAATTTGAGCGGTAACTTGCTGAAAATGTGGCGAGAAGCAGATATTTTAGGCAAGCAAAATATTCAAACTCTAGTTTTTCCAGAGGGAGTCAGGTATAATCGAGAAAAAGACGAAGTTCGAACCGAAAGAGTAAACATATATTTCAGTGTAATACCCACACTATCAGCTCATTACAGAGAGGAAAAAGAAAAGGGAAAGTACTCTAAAAATACTTTCCCCCATTTGGTGGGCTTTGAGGGATTCGAACCCCCGACCCCCTCGGTGTAAACGAGGTGCTCTGAACCAGCTGAGCTAAAAGCCCTGAAGTATATTTTTTCGAACTGCCTTCGAAAACGGATTGCAAAATTAGCAGAGAAAATTGCCCATGCAAAAAATCGCGGAATTTATTTTAAAATTTCAACTGATCGCAACTGAGAAGTACTGATTAAAAGGGTACATGACCTGATACATATCTGTGATCTTTTTTACAAAGTTTCCGGCCAGTACCTCTTTATCACTCAAATCTCTGGTTACTAAAAAGCTTTTCATTCGCAACAAATCGATGTTTGGATGATCTTTCGGGTAACCTTTAGGTGCAGTCTTTAGACTTTCTCCAGTCATTTGCCCATATAACTTTCTAAACTGATCATCTTTCACGATGTTGCGGAGCTCTTCCGGATTGTAATCAATTTCCTGTCGGATTTTTTTCAAGTTTTCCGCTTCTGGCATGTACACCCCTCCAGCGATAAAACTTTTGCCCGGTTGAATATGCACATAGTATGTTGGATTACCGGTCTTTTTGCCACCCTCCATCATCGCCGCACCAAAATTGGTTTTATATGGGCTCTTATCTTTACTGAAACGGATATCTCTGTTAATCCTAAATATGCAATCTTTCGGCTCCAGGCCCTGTACGCTCTCATCAAAACTTGCTATGCCGGACAGCAATGAAGCCACGACTTCCTTAAATTCTGATTTAGCTTTTTCGTAGCGTTTTTTATGCTCCTGCATCCACTCCCTTTGATTATTTGCAGTGAGATCTTTTAAAAACTCCAGAACATTTTCCATCTTATCAATCTTTAAAGTGTTCAACAAGTTGCTCAAGCTTCATTTTACGAGAACCTTTCAACAAAACATGAGCCTGCTTCAGAGCTAGGGAAGACACGTATTCCTTTAATTCATCAACATGATCAAAGTGTACAGCCCCGGAAACCTGATCTGCCGCATGTTTCATTAAGTCTCCTACGAGCATCACCCGATCAAATTTCATTCTCGCAATGTTTTCACCCAATTCCCGATGTGCATCTTCTTCCTCTTCAAGCTCCAACATGTCCCCAAGGATTACCCATTTTTCCCCCGCCACTTTGTTTAAAGTATCTAAAGCGGCAAGCATTGAATCGGGGTTTGCATTGTATGCATCTACAATGATGCGCGAATCTCCCTTCTCCACTACCTGAGATCGCAAATTATCAGGCACATAATCGCAGATTGCCTTAGTGATCTGATCATCGGGAACTCCAAAATACCTACCAACAGCAACAGCTGCAGCGATATTCGGATAATTATAGGGACCATAAAGACTTGTCTGAAAAGCTTTGCCATTCAGCGTGAAGGAAAGCGGATTTTCCTCCTCTACTAAGGCCAGGTCAGACGTGGGGTAGGTCGATTTCTCAGCAAATCTCTTCGCCATATTAATCAGCCTGGGATCCAATTCATTGATAAAGGGGTAACCTTCAGATTTCCTGAGGTGATCGAAAAGTTCACTCTTCCCTCTCAACACTCCCTCTATTCCGCCAAAAGTTGCTGTATGTGCATGACCAATGTTTGTGATGAGGCCGTGTGTTGGATTGGCATAATCGCATAGCTCCGCAATATCGCCAACCTTACTGGCGCCCATTTCAATAATGGCTATCTCCACCTGAGGATGGATTTTCAGTAAAGTGAGTGGCACTCCGATGTGATTGTTCAAATTCCCTTCTGTCGCTAATACATCATACTTCTTCTCGAGAACACGACGGATCAACTCTTTGGTACTGGTCTTTCCATTTGATCCCGTCAGGGCAAAAACGGGCTTCTTGAAACGGCTTCTATGAAAACGACTCAAAGACTGCAAGGCTTCCAGGCTGTTTTCAGCCAAAACGTAACGATCGCCCTTTACAAATTGAGGATCATCCACTACCACGTAGGAAGCACCTTTCTTCAAAGCTTCATCAGCATACAGATTCCCATTAAAGTTGGGACCGCTTAATGCAAAAAAGAGATTTCCTGACTTGATGGTTCTGGTATCCGTCGAAACGCCATCACTTAGCAGGAATCGGGAATAGAGCAGCTCAATGAAATTTTCCATTGCCCCGCAATTTAGAGCCAGGCCACCAAAGTGTGAGGATTAGTTCAACAAGATTTGATCAATATCCGTCTGAATCTTGCGTTCAAGGATATTGCTATCCAGATTGGCCATTTTATTAGAATTTACCTGAGCCGAGTCTCTTGGAATCTTGGGATCGTTCAAAAACTTCATGGTCTGCAAAACCTCCTCATCAATTCGAACGCCCAACATAACGCTGATTTGTTCCTCCGGATTAGAAACATTCGTAAAGGCGAGGGCCCAACAGAAGTAGGAAGCGTCTTCAAATTCGGATATGTGAGGCTCAATGACTAATTCCTTTCCTTTCAAATGCTCAAAAACCACATCCGATACCCAGGTTTTGAAATAGCGCTGGTTTCGCTCATTGGCCTCGGGATCGTTCAGATGCGATAAGTGGAGTTCTTTCGTTAATACCACCGATGATTCCTGCGGCGTTTTTAAAAACCTCATGAAAAACAAGTTGCGGAGATCAAAGAATGTCGGCAACAAATTGGTCAGTCGCTGCATGACCATTTCAGGGGTAGCATCAAACTCCGCCAATAAATTCAGGAAACCAGCAGAATCCCATGTCTTTTTGCCAAACAACTTTTCCAAAGACTTCACCATGCGATCTTTGGGCATGATCAACGCCGCTGAAAAATAGGAGGCCTTATGGCTGTTAAGTAACATGTCGAAATTCTGAGCCTTCTGAGGAGGTGTCGCTGCCGGACGATCCTGAACACGGATCCATTGAAAGGCAATTTCTCTGGCTAGCAGGAAATTTCGTTGAGCTCTTGTCAGGCCCTGGTTCAGGTAAAGTAATCGCTTTTTCTCATCGTACAGGGATCGCAGATCTTTCAGGGATTCGTATTGAGACAATCGATCATGATTTGCCCGCACACCAATTTTCAGAAGAATATCTTCCAGTAACTCCGGTTGAAACGGTAGATCCTTTAATTCAAAAAACTCCAGGTGCATTTCTTCTACAACCTGTTCCAATTCTTCAAAATAATTGAGTCGCAACTCCTGATAAGAACGTAAAGCTATCTCGTAAAATGGCTGTTTCCGTAATTCATAGCTCCGCACCACCTGGCTGATGGTATTGATCAGCGCATTGATCTTGTCCGGATCTTCAGATACAATCTCAACCAGCTTGGCCGGACTCAGCCCAAATTCTTCTAGTGGAAACTCCTTGAAAAAGTGTGAACCCATCATATCAACCACCGGTTGCAACTTTCGAGGCACCTGCAATGAAACCAGTTCGTCATATTGCACTCCTAAAGCATCAGCCAGTACAGCGATCTTATCGCCTTTGGGATATTTTTTGCCACTTTCAATCTCACTGAGATACGAAACCGATAGTCCTGAAAGCCTGTTTAACTGTTGGTATGTTAATCCACGCTCTTGCCGGAGCTCTTTCACTTTCAGGCCAAAAATGTGTTTGAGTTCAAAAATGCGTTTGGGCATGCGCCAAAGTTACACAAATAGTGAATTTTTATTGATAGCGAATTTTCGCAAAAAATTATTCCCGTATTAATCTGTTGCGATTTAGGACCACCCACCGCACACTCCTCCCTCTTGCAGGTCCTGCTCTATCGGGGGCCTGCGCCGTACCTACAACAACAATAGCTAATACCGGGAATCAGGTAGGAATAAATCGCGGATTTGGGGGTAGTATGTGGGGAGGGTTATAGAGAGATTTGGAGAAAATTATTCTCTACTATGAAACAGGTTATTCTCATTTTACTACTAATTGGCCCATTAATTTCAATGGCTCAACGTAGCGGAACAATGTATTTCAATAAATCACTTGAAATTTCCGAGGAACGTGAAAGCAACTCCACAGAAGTTACTGACAATGATTCTGAGGCTGAAAATGAAAAAGCTGATATAGGATCGATATTAGAAGGTATCACCCCACTAACTGGTGGATTTATTGTTCCAGCCTTAGACTTGGAGTTCGGGAAACGAATAGGAATAAATAAACACAATTACTTCTCATTTCAGCTCTTCGCAGGGAATGACCTTGAAATTGACGGGGACACCCTAGGAACACCAGAAGTAAGGGAAGCTTTATCAAAAGGTTTTCTGATACCAGAAGCTAGTAATTTCAGGTTCAACTTAAGTTGGGTCTATGCTTGTAATGGAATTAGGATGAATTCATCTTCAAAAGATGATTCAGAAACGGATAGTTCACAAGGTGATGATACTTCAGATGCCTCTCAGACTCCCGTTGAAAAAGCATTCTTTTTAGGAGCCTCTCTAGATATTGTAAGTAAAAGAGTACCAGTAGCAAACTCGGTAGACTCACGAACCACCTGGGATAAACAGAATTTTGAAATGATATATTTGACGCTAACTAGTCAATACAGACTCCAAGAAGGATCAAACTATCAAATTGGGCTTTACAGCGATTTACGGTTTGCGGCGATTGCTTCCGAAAGAGAGGAAATTGAAGCATATTATTCAACGTTGGATCAAACTGTAAGCGCTCCACAACTTACGATTATACCCAAACTAGGTGTTGAAGTCTTTTATGAAGGAATCGCTTTTGATCTGGGGTATATTTTTAAAACTAAAAGTGGTGAACAGTATTTTCAAAGCAATGATCCTGGGTTTTTCGTCATCAAGTTATCGATGAATACGAAGTTTAGAGGAATTTAATCCACGTTGCTAGTTTATTGGAACCAAATGTCTGATACAGAAATAATTAAATATTAACTCATTAAAGATATGCTACCTATTGGAAATTGGGTAAATGATTACCTGAAAATCAATGAAATCAAGAACTTCTATAGCCATGACAATAAACCTTTGAGTGGCGAAAATCTAAAAATTGCCGTTATTGACAATGGCATTAACGAAAATGACATATTCAACCATGTCAATATCTCTAAACACTTGCTTTGTGGAGATATTGCAGAAAGAATCTGGAATGCATTAAAGGAGAAAAACAGAGATCAGATTTTAAATGAATTACCAAGGCATTGTGAATTCAATAATCTTAAAAATGATTTTAGCTCAATTCCGGCTTCCCAAATGGAACACGGTACAGAAATGGCCGCTTATATTTCAAGTGAGAAAGGTATATGCACTGATGCCGAATTAATTGTCATCAAAGCAATAGAGGACAATGAACCTCCCAGTTTTCTTCCTTTAGCGATTTACTATGCAATATTTCTGGAAGCGGATATTATTAATTTAAGCTTAGGAAGTACTTGCACTCCTGCACTGCAAAAAGCAATCAAATCCGCATATTTCCATAAGATTCCAATCATCTGTGCTGCAGGAAATTCTTTGCAATACGTTGAAGATAATGAAGTGCCTCATGTTTCTTCAGAAACAATGATAGAGTCAATAGAATACCCGGCGGCATACCAAAGAACTATCGCAATCGGTGGTTATGATCAAGGCAGAAGTCACTATGTAGAAGGTGACCGTGGAAGACTTTTGGACTTTATGGCTCCAGCCGTCAATGTCCCTTCATTACTTGGAATAGATGACGTACCAAAAGGCACTTCAATTGCTGCTGCCATAACTTCGGGAATCATCGGATTATTTTTTGAGAAATTCCACAAAACGAATAACAGGTTCCCGGGATACGCCGAATTAAAAAAGTATTTATCACAAACAGCATTTCATCCGGAAGGCGAAGAGCATGATATAGACTGGGGTTATGGTATCATACGCCCTGAACATCTATTTCAAATCTTTAATTAATATTAAATATAACGAAAATGAAAACGAATGTATTTTACACTTATCTCACTTTTGAAGAAGACGAAAACGGAATAAGATATTATGGTGTCTATTATAATATAGATTTACCAGGCGGTTGGTTCACGGACACTTGGGAACAAAATGTTAGACCTGTAAAAGTAAATGGAACAGTAGTTCCCGATACGTATATGGTTTCCGTTGCAGGGAGGTTTGGAAATGAAAAACATCACCTAATTGAGTTGAATGTCTCGAGAAGTATAAGTGCCGATAATATTTCAAAAAATGGAGTTTTACGAGTTTATGGTCTCGGTCACTTTCCTCAAGATCGCTGGTTTAAAGAAGCAATAACACTTCGAACAAAAGGCGGCCCAACTACAGGCAATGGCTCCACCAAGCATATGGGAGATGCAGATGGCTAATTCCTGTCTTAAGCGTAACCGCAATTATCTTAAATTACGGTTATGCTTAACCTCTTCATTTTCCTTTGTTTTTTTCTACTTCCTCAAACTGATTCCGAAGTAACAGCAGAAGACCTTAGACGCTTAGGAATTCAACAGAAAAACGATGGTGATTTTCTGAAAGCGCTTGAGTATTACCAGCAAGCACTAGTAAAATTCACCGAAGATAAAGATCCACTTGGCCAGGCAAAAGTACTGAATAATATAGGCACCGTCTGGTTTTACATTAACGACTTTAAAAATGCCATTACGGCATACAATCAAAGCGAAAGATTGTTTAATACGCTTAATAATACTGCCGGATTGGCAAATGTAAATGTTGGCCTTGGAAATTATTATATGTATGAGGAGAAGAACTTCTCGTTAAGTCTGGAGAAATTTCAAACCAGTCTTGGTGCCTATAGATCCCTGGAAAACACCTGGATGGAAATGGTCACTTTAAATAATATCGGGAACGTTTATTCCTATGAAGATGCTAATAATGACCTACTGGATGTGGCAACCGCAATTAGTTATTATCATCAGGCATTAACATTGGCTCGTAACATGGAAGATTCTCTCCAGATAGGTGGAATTTTCATGAACCTTGGCCAGTCACATGAAATGTCATCGCCCGATTCAGCCTTCTACTATTATCATGCAGCTGAAGAAATTTTTGACGCCTTGAAAAACCCTTACAAACTAGCCAGTGTCTACTTGAATCTTGGTTTATTTGAAGTAAAAAGAACACAATACAACACTTCAATTCCTTTCAGTGAAACAGCATTTAAAATAGCAAACAAAGAAAATTACTGGGATTTTATTCATGGGGCAAGTAAAAATCTCTCCTTGGCCTACGAGAGTATTCAAGAATTAGATAGTGCACTGAAATATTTAAAAATTCACTCGGAGTATAATGACAGTATTTATAATGAATCTAGACGTACAGCAATCGAAAACCTTAAAATCTCCTATGAAACAGAGAAGAAAGAAAAAGAAATAGAATTAAGAACCGCTGAAAATAGAACACTCATGACCACTTTATTAGTGGCTGTTGGATTTACGATTATTGTAATTGTATTCTACCAACAACGCCAAAAAGCACTGAGGTCGCTCCGGGAACGGGATACTGACCTCCGCCTCAAAGAACAGGAACTCCACCAACAGCAAGTGGACCAGATGGTCCGGGAACAGGAATTGAAATCGATCAATGCCATGCTGGAGGGGGAAGAAAAAGAACGAAAACGCATCGCGGAAGACCTCCACGATAGGGTGGGCAGTATGCTCTCTGCCATGAAACTGCAAACAGATACTTCGGATGAAAAAATGACTGGTCTCCTCGACGAAACCGTAGAAGAAGTTCGTCGGATTTCACATAACCTGGAAACGAAGGTACTGAACCGCTTTGGATTGGTAGCTGCGCTAGAAGACCTGGCCGAGAAAATCAATACTTCTGAGAAAATCCATTTTGAATTGCAGCATCTGGACTTGTCCGAACGACTGGACAACAAGGTGGAGATCAATTCCTATCGAATTGTTCAAGAGCTTGTCAGTAATGCATTGAAACACTCCAAGGCTACAGAGATCACTACCCAGGTCAACCGCATTGACAATCAGCTGATCATTACGGTAGAGGATAATGGAGTTGGATTTGATAGTCTGGAAGCAAGAGAAAAAGCTACAGGTATGGGACTGAAAAATATCATGTCCAGAGCGAATGAACTAAATGGCAATTTCAACATTGACTCAGGAAAAGGAAATGGCACTACAATCACCGTAGATTTCCCACTATGAAACAGGTCCTGATCGTAGAAGATCATCCCATATTCAGTGATGGCCTACAAAATATTTTAGCAGATGAACCGTCGATCTCACTCAAGGACAAATTAAGCGATGGCAATGAAGTCCTTCCCTTTTTATCCAAAAACCAAATTGACCTAATCTTACTGGACATCAATTTGCCGGGAGTAGATGGATTGAGCCTACTCAATGAGATTAAAACCAAATATCCGAGCATTAAGATCCTGATCCTGACGCAATACGATAAATCTGCTTTTATTCAGAGTGCCATTGAACGTGGTGCCGATGGTTACCTCCTTAAAAACCTTTCCAGGAATCAGGTTCTAGAAGCCATTTCCAAAGTCCTGTCTGGTGAATCTTTCTTTTCCAAAGAAGCCATGGATACGCTCGTTTCCAGCATGCGCAGGCAAGGCTCGCAGTACGAGGTGAAACTGACAAAGCGAGAGGTTGAAGTAATGACCCTGCTCGCCAAGGGGATGACGGTAAATGAACTCGCGGACAAGCTGTTCATCAGTGCGCATACCGCCGAAACTCACCGCCGAAACATCATGGCCAAAATGAAATTCAAAAATCGGGCGGAATTGACGGTATATGCCAGCGAACATGGCTACCTTGACCTCCCAATGAATCCGGGAAAAGAATAATTCAAGCTTCGTATTGAACTTTCCCGGGTCCTTACTCGTATTGAGGGAGGACTTAGCTGTACTTACTACCCACATGGCAAAATCAAAAGCAACCATGGGCCACGTTTTTAAAACGATCATATGGCCTCGTCGAAAAACTGTATTTATCGGACTTTTCTTAATCATTATCGGTCGTCTCTCGGGATTTGTACTGCCGATGAGCACGAAATTTCTGATGGATGATGTAATCGATAAGAAAAATGTTGAACTGTTACAGGAAATCGCCTTTTACGTCATTCTCGCCGTAGCCGTACAGGCAATGACATCATTCCTACAGACTAAAATCCTCAGTGTGGAAGCCCAACACCTGATCGCTCAATTTCGAGTTCGGGTGCAAAACAAGATCATATACCTGCCTGTTCGTTTTTTTGATAATAGTCGATCCGGGGAACTGGTTTCCAGGATCATGTCAGATGTAGAAGGCGTGAGAAATCTGGTTGGTACCGGTCTCGTACAATTAGTCGGTGGCACACTAACGGCGGTTCTATCGGTGTTTCTTCTAGTAAACATCAGTCCTATACTCACCATAGTCGCCTTGGTTCCTATGGCCATTTTTGGGTTTATCTCATGGAAAGTAATGGGGACCATTCGTCCAATTTTTCGAGAAAGAGGTCAAATCAATGCAGAAGTAACAGGAAGATTGACAGAAACATTAAATGGGGTCCGGGTGATCAAAGGGTTCAATGCTGAAAAACAAGAAGTAAAAGTTTTTGAAATTGGTGTAGAAAAGCTTTTTGATAACATCAAAAGAACCCTGACGGCCACGGCCACCATGGGTAGTTCGGGCACATTTCTCATTGGAGTAGCTACCGTTTCTGTTTTAGGCCTGGGAGCCTATTTTATCATTGGTGAGACCAGCGATGAATTGACCAAAGGAGATTTAATCCAGTTTATGTTTTTGGTAGCGTTCATGATCGCCCCCATTGTCCAAATGGGTAACATAGGTACGCAATTGACGGAAGCTTTTGCCGGTCTGGACCGAACTGAGGAAATCATGAATATGCAGGAGGAAGATGATCCGGATATTCGAAATATTCAACTAAAGGACATCAAAGGTGATATCAAATTCGAAGATGTTTCTTTCGCTTACGAAGAAGATAAGGAAGTGATTCACAACATCAACCTTGATGCTCCTGCCGGATCAGTCACGGCCCTGGTGGGTAGTTCAGGTTCAGGGAAGTCGACCATCGCCGGATTGGCAGCGTCCTTCTTAATGCCTGAAAAAGGACTGTTAACCATCGACGGACATGATATTTCAAAAGTCTCTTTGAATAGCTATCGTCAGAACCTGGGCGTGGTACTTCAGGATGACTTCCTGTTTGAGGGGACTATCAGGGAAAACATTTTGTTCCCAAGTCCGGATGCCAGTGAAGCACAACTACATGATGCCGTAAAAGCAGCACATGTGAATGAATTTACGGATCGATTTGAGGAAGGGCTCGACACATTGATCGGAGAACGAGGTGTTAAACTTTCCGGTGGTCAACGTCAGCGACTGGCGATTGCCAGGGCCGTTCTTGCTGACCCAAAGTTGTTGATCCTGGATGAAGCTACTTCCAACCTGGACACGGAAAGTGAAAGCTATATCCAACAGAGTTTGGCAAGACTCATGCAAGGCCGGACCACCTTTGTTATTGCGCACCGGTTGAGTACGATTCGTCAGGCGGATCAGATCCTGGTCATCGAAAAAGGCCAAATTGTGGAACGCGGTACGCATGACGAGTTGATCGCTGCGGAAGGCAGATATTATCAATTGTACACTTATCAAGCGAAGATTTAATGGGATGAAACATGTGGAGCAATGATATGATTCCAATGAGCCCCTGGTTAATGAGTTATTAAGTTATCCACCGTCTAAAGGGCTCCATTGACGCTCTGGTGAGCGACGTTGAAGCTGAATATGGATTGCATTCAACATCCAACCCAATTGATAAATAGAGTATTTGTTGGTGGTCCCGTAAAAATTGCTTGATCGAATAAATGCTTTATCCTTTAATGATCACCTAAAGTAGAGCAAGACAAAAAAGCCCCTCTTTCGAGGGGCCCCTATAAGGTGGAAAACACCAAACCTAACCTACCGTATCACAGTAACCCACCTTAATTATTTATTGCTGATTCAATTTCCAGTCATATTCGTAGAAGGTCACTTTCTTACCTGCTACTCCTTCCCTGTACCGGGCGATGTAGTCAATTAGTTTGCCGTCCTTCTCAAAATCTTTCTTATACCAGCTAAATATCTGAGAAGCACTTACTTTCTTTTCAACACGAATAAACCAATCCAAGTTCAATACCTCTTTAGTTCGCTTCTCTAGTGCCTCATCCAGCCCCTCTGGTCCCCAACCGTAATTGGCTAATGGAGGACAGCTTTTTGCAGCACAAACCAAAACAAAGTGCAACCTGGAGTCAGGATGCTCGACATAAAGCTTTCCTTTTTCCAATCCATCCAGGGTGTAGGATTTACCAGCCATGGTATGCTCGATTCCATTGAAGAATTTAGGATTATCCAAGGGGCTTTTCAAAGGGAGCAGATCCACAACCTGCTCAATGACCCATATATTATAGGTATTGATCATGAAAGCCTTTTGGGTCTGAGCATCGTAGGAATCAAAATCTGCATTGGCAATTAAGGTTACCAATTCATCCAGATCTGACCTATCCTCTTTGACCTTATTGTAGGCAACTCCTCCCTGATCATTGACATATGCCTGAAAAAAGGCGTCTGATTTCTTAAAAAAGTCTGCCTGCCCAAATCCAGTTAAGGAGGCTGACATCAGTAGTATAGCGAGGATTTGTTTCATTATTTCAACAATTATTTGTACTCTTTACGCCAAATTTCCATTATATGTTGCTACACACTTCCTTCTTCAATTGATTGTGTCAAAGAAGAGACATAAACTAAGCTTATCTTTCTATCTTGAAACTGGCACGAAGATCACTCACTTACTTTACTGAACTAATCACTTCATATGCAGCACATCGTAATTGTCGGAAATGGCATCGCGGGTGTGACCACCGCCAGGCACATCCGAAAACGCAGTGATGATAAAATCACTATCGTCTCTGGGGAAACCGACCATTTTTTCTCAAGAACGGCACTCATGTACATATACATGGGCCACATGAAATACGAACACACCAAACCTTACGAAGACTGGTTTTGGGAGAAGAATCGAATAGAACTGAAGCGAGGCTGGGTAAAAACGGTAGATTTTGATGGAAAAGCGCTCGAGTTCGATAGTGGAGAAAAGCTGAGTTATGACAAATTGGTCCTGGCTACCGGATCTAAATCCAATAAATTCGGATGGCCCGGACAAGACCTGAAAGGGGTGCAAGGCCTGTATAATATGCAGGATCTGGAATTGATGGAGCAAAATACCGCTGGCATTAAACATGCAGTAGTCGTTGGAGGTGGCCTGATTGGCATTGAGATGGCCGAGATGCTACACTCCCGAAATATTCCAGTAACCTACCTTGTTCGCGAAGAGCATTTCTGGAATGGTGTTATCCCTAATCAGGAGGCCCAAATGATAGATCGCCACATTCGTGAAAATCACATTGATCTGCAATTGGCCACAGAACTCAAAGAGATTGTAGACGATGGTAGCGGCAGAGTGAAGGCAGTAGTCACCAATAAAGGAGAAACCATCGAATGTCAGTTTGTAGGACTTACCGTAGGTGTTTCGCCGAATATAGATTTCTTAAAAGAATCGTCTTTGGAAACCGATCGGGGTATTCTGGTCAATGAATTTCTAGAAACGAACATTCCTGATGTTTATTCCGCAGGCGATTGTGCGCAAAGAAGAAATCCGATCACCGACCGAAGACCCATCGAAGCAGTATGGTACACCGGGCGAATGATGGGTGAAAGCCTTGCCAAAACACTAACAGGAGAAAAGACGGCCTACGATCCCGGTTACTGGTTCAATTCCGCCAAGTTCTTCGATATCGAATACCAAACCTATGGACATGTTTGGGCTCAATTGAAAGAAAATGAAAAAGAGTTTTACTGGGAGCATGAGTCTGGCAAAAAGTGCATGCATTTTGTGTTTGACAAGTCTACCCGCAAATTCCTTGGTGTAAACACGTTTGGTATACGCCTAAGACACCATTCTTTCAATAAGTGGATGCAAGACGCGAAAAGCATTGAATATGTGCTTGAGCACTTGAAAGATGCTAATTATGACCCGGAGTTTTACAAGGCTCACGAACAAGAGATCATCGATCAGTTCAATCAGGAGAATAACACCACCGTCAGACCAAAATCAAAAAGCTGGAAAAGGATCCTGTCCTACGCTTCATAAAGACATATAAGAAAAATGAAAACAATAAAATCCATTGGTTTAGCCATCCTGATTATTGGGGTGGCCATCTTCACGGTTTCGCCATTGATAGGAACTTACAAGCTGGACCAGGCAACTTTCGACGCTTACGCAAAATCAAAAGGGCTTAAAAGCGAGCTCCTGCTGCAAGGCATGAAAGACAATGTCATAGGCAAAGAATTGAGTGCGGTAAGTTTTTCGAAAGCCATAGCCGCTACGCTCAATGCCGCTAATGATGTCCACAAAGCCAACGAAGAATGGGACAAAGTCTTTTGGGATAAGCCCTACAAAGATGTTGCGCCTCAGTTAATGAAATCGTCTGGCACAGGGCCGGTGGCAGAAAACAAATTACTCTTTTTCTTCCTGACATTTGGCTTGGCCATCATCGGAGGATTAATGTTTGTGTTGCCAGATATGGTATTACTCGGTAAACCCGGGATCAAGAACAATCACATTTATCAAAATCCTGTGACCAATCGAGGCTGGGTGGCTTATATCGTATTCGGTTGGCTCGTTGGGTTTTACATCTTATTGTATTTCTACCCGTCTTTCATCACTAGCTGGATCTATCCTGTGGACCCATTGAGTATGGCATTGAGTGGCAATCCGGCCAGTCAATGGTTCTTGTATGGTACCATGTATACTTCCGTGATGTTGGTCATGGGAGTTCGTATGTACGTGAAGTATCGTCACAACATGTACCAAATGGTCAGAACCACTTCTGTTCTGTTTTTCCAATTAGGCTTTGCCTTTTTGATCCCCGAACTTCTGGTAAAATTCAACATGCCGTACATGGACTTCAAAAACGCCTGGCCGTTGGATTACGACTTCTTCTTCGAATGGAACATTAACAGCTTAATTGCCTCAGGGAACATTGGCATCTTTATGCTAGGCTGGGGAATTGCTCTTACAGCTATTATCGTTCCTGTGCTCGTGTATTTCTACGGCAAAAGATGGTACTGCTCCTGGGTATGTGGCTGTGGAGGTCTTGCAGAAACATTAGGAGATCCGTATAGACAACACTCTGATAAAAGCCTTAAAGCCTGGAAAATCGAGCGTTGGTTGATCCATGGCGTCATGGTTTTCGCTGCGATCATGACTGTAGGGGTCCTTTATACTTACTTTTCAGGTTCCAGTCAATTCGTTGGCATGGACACCTTCAAAGTGAGAGAATATTACGGTTTTATAATCGGCTCCGTATTTTCAGGGGTGATTGGAACTGGTTTCTATCCTGTGATGGGTAATCGCGTTTGGTGTCGATTTGGCTGTCCATTAGCGGCCTACATGGGACTGGTCCAGAAATTCAAATCCCGATTCAGAATTACCACCAATGGTGGACAATGTATTTCTTGTGGCAATTGCTCAACTTACTGTGAGCAAGGCATCGATGTACGCTGGTACGCACAAAGAGGCCAGAACATTGTACGATCTTCTTGTGTCGGTTGTGGTGTATGTGCAGCGGTTTGCCCAAGAGGGGTTTTGAAATTAGAAAATGGCGCTAATGACAATGCAACCCGAATGGAAGCACCTGCCTTGATCATTGGAAATGAAGGCATCAAAGTAGAAGCTTAAATTCATAAGAAATAAACGTCAAAAGGGTGCGGTTAATAGCTTCACCCTTTTTTTGTGTGCCAGAATCTTGTTACATCAATCACCTAATCGACATAGGTGTATCCAAACAAAGTCCGCTATTCCCACACGGGAATAAGAGAGGCGCATACCCGGAAAGTTTATCTGTACTCCGAAGTAAATAAGCGAAGACCTAACGGAATTGCAACCTTAATTGTTTCAGTATTCACGTACCATTAATGCCTTTTCATCCGTCTTTTCTGTCGTTTCACCCAAAAAAGAAATAATAAGTCGTCTAAACGACTAAATTCGAAACAGAATTTTTAAGAAACCTAGCACTGCCAAACTTTCAATAATTCCTTCTCAGGAATTATGTGCTACCAGCACAGGATCAACCACTCTCGCTATTCCATTTTTTTTAACTATTTACCACTAACTCAACCATTATTTTATTATGGCAAAAGCTAATCCTATTACCTCTTTTATTGAGAATGTTAAAGATCAGGCAGACGGAATTCATGCTGTTTCTGTAGTAGAGATCGAATCAGGTATGACTTTGGGACATCATACTGATGGAAGCCTGGACCCAGATGTAGCCAGTGCATACAATGTCGAAGTTGTGAAAGCGAAATTAAAAGCCATTAGTGCTTTGGGTTTGAAAGAATCTATCGACGATATTCTTATTACCCTGGATTCACAATTTCACTTAATCAATGTGACTGAAGGTGCCGCACACATGATCTACCTGGCAGCTGATAAAAAGAGAAGTAATCTGGCGATTCTGCGGAATCTGGTTAAAAAAGGAGCCGAGAGTATTCAAAAGTCCCTTTAATCAAAGCTTAGATGAAAGAAAAGTTCTCCTTGTTTCGTCAAGAAATGGATGTGATCCTGGCCATCGGTTTATATAGCGTAAATCATCAAGAGTGTTTGTATACTGATCAGGATCTGAACACTTTCTCATTCGCCTTAGCGCTTTGTAAGGAGAAACTTTCGTCAAGCAGCGATTTCTTTCATTTGGACATCAATGAAAATCGATTTATGGGTCACTATAACAAAGATCATTTATTGATTTTTCAATTGGATACGAAGAAAGAAATTAACATCGTCATTCTTGAATTGAAGACACGTCAATTATTAAGTAACCTGATCAATTAGCCATCACCACCGCCTATGAATCAGATAAGCTCTCTCGTATTGGATCAATTTCCAAACCTTAATTATTGCGAAGTTCTTGACCGAAATATTGTTGGAAATAATAATCACTCGCAGTTAAGAACAGATCTGCCTTTTATCAATGATTGGTTAAACTGGTTTTATCAAACCAATCTCGATCTGGATTTCTTTCGGATAAAACTTCGGGACAAATCCGGACTGATCTTTAAGAAGATCTCCGACTCTAAGTTTTTGATCCTACACAATAGAGTAGAGAATCTCGCCATGTTGTTGACTTTCTTACGAGGATTAAACTACCTAAAAGAGCAGGAAGTTGAACAAGCGTCTGAATTAGAAACACCAAAAGCCAAAACTGAAGCAGAACTGAAGATGATGGATGCTCAGCGTATTCAGCAATTGATCATTCCATCTCTAACAGACATGGAATCAAGTTTCAGAGGAGTTTTTGTTGTACATCAACAGCAAGACCTGGTGGGTGGAGATTTCTATTGGTACCAGAAAGTCGGTAATTGTGTTGTGCTCGCATTAGTTGACTGCACGGGCCACAGCGTTGAAGGAGCCATGACCTCCATGGTTTGTAATTCTTTGCTGAACCAGGCCCTGACAGCCTTTGATCCGGAAAATGTATCTGCATTCATCAAACATTTTTGCAATCAAATTGAGCAGTACAATCAGACGACCCAGGATATGTTCAACTATGGAATTGGAGCTGAACTGGGCGTTTTTTGCTTTAACTACGACAAAAATGAATTCCGATTTGCATCAACAGGTATTTCGGCATACCTGAAGCGAAGTTCTGGCATCGAACTCCTGAAAGCCAAGAAAATCATGGTTCATGCTCAGTTGGACAAACTGAGTGACATCATCTATCCTATCGAGGAATTGGAAGGTGTATACGGGTTTACCGACGGATTGACAGATCAATTTAATGCCATGGATAACAAGAAGTTAGGTTACAATGGAGTAAAGGATATGATCTTGAAAGAGGAGTCCTTTAATTCCAAATACTATTCTAACGCCTTAAATGCCTGGAAAGGGGACAATATGCAATATGATGATATCACGATGATCGGTATTGCAGTCTAGGAGCAAAAGAACCGGCTCTGAAAAACGGATCTCAAGTTGAATTAACTAAATCCGAAATTATGAAAATCACCTTGTCAAGCGAATCTGATAACGAAAAAGTATACGAAGTGAAAATGGATGGAGCTTCTTCAGTGGAAGCCGTCGAATCTCATTCAGATGTCCAGCAAATGACGAATGGTAAAGAATACCACATTGAGGGCGACATGGAAGACCCTGCCGTATTCTGGATGACCGTCACCGGCTAATGAGAGATATTTCAAGTTCATATTCTTCATTGTACACCATTCTCTATGTGAGTTATGCTTCAAAAGATTTTTCACATGAGGAACTGGAAGGACTTTGGAAACAAAGTGCTGCGAAGAATATGAACCTGAATTTGACAGGAATGCTATTGTATTTAAATGACCGATTCATACAAGTGCTGGAAGGAGAGAAAAGTCAAGTAAAGACGCTTTACAATAAAATCACGAAAGACAAAAGGCACGAACGACCATTAATCGTAATAGAAGATTATATATCAGAAAGGAATTTCGAAAACTGGTCTATGGGGTTTTATCACGTTAATCCTGAAAATGAGGTCAGTTACATCTCAGCTGGAGAAAGGGTTTTAAGTGAGATCGACAAATGGCAAACAGTCGATGATGAACATCCTGTTCTGTCCTTCCTCAAATTGTTTTATAACAAGCAAAACAAACCCTTAAAATCTCATGATGTTGGATAATGTCGGAACTATGCTTGATCTTGAAGGAACTAAAACCACACCAACAATTCAGTTCGATCCAAACAACGGGTATCTCCTACTAGAAGGTCGATCTTCACCAGAAAATAGCCTGGTTTTTTATGAACCTCTGTTTGAGGCTATTAAGAACACTGAAAAAAATGAAGCATTCAATGTAGATATCAAATTAGTTTACTTCAACACAAGTACAGTTCGGTGCCTGAACCTATTACTTCAGCTATTTTCTCAAAAAAAAGACCTGGGGGCTGAAGTCCTCATCAACTGGTATGCGGAAGAAGATGATTATGACATGGTTGAAATGGGAGAAGATCTACAAGAAATTTCCGAGCTTGAATTCAACATGGTACTTGTCGATGAACTCTAATTCCGATTCCCTTAAAAGAGAATAGAAAGCAATAAATCAATGCTTGAGATGTTTCCGGAAGTGATCTGATTTGAAGGGTCGTCAAAACTGTTCTCTTTCACATCCAAACTCGCAATTTTCACCCGCAATCCCGGTTCAAAAATAATTTTCTCTACGGGTGCGATCAAACTCGCTCCGAATGAAAACCCTGGCCCTGATTTTAATCGGAATGTACCCCAGGTTTCGCCATCTGACCTAAAGGTGCCTTTGGAAGGAAGCGTATAGAAAGCACCTGCTCCCAGTCGGAAATTAGCACCATTGGACAATTCGGGTAAATTCAAAAAAGCACCAACGTGTAAATTGGTTCGAAAGAAACTTTGAAAAGAGCTCGAAGAAGAATTGTTAGAGACCGCCTGAGTGAAGCTCAGTTGCATCACCTGCTCCAATGTAACCTCCAGGTCTACAGCTGTATTCAACGGCACACCTACACCGAAATAGACATTATAGCCGCCTCCAGGACTGTAATTCTCAACACTTACCCCATTTGATCCAACGGGGAAGTCTAATTCATTGGACGCCAGTCCAAAGGAGTTGCCAACCCCCACTTTGAAATAGACCCTCTCTGTGACATCCTGTGCCTGCGCAAATAGCACTAACAGACTGAATGATAACTTTAGTAATAATCTTGTTTTCATAAAAAAGTGAATTAATCGTTTTGCCCTTACTTATTTTCAATGGCTAACTTAGCCATTCTATAAGTTAATCCCGGTTCACTTTAACTAAATCCACTTGATCTCCAACCCGAACCTCACCTAGTTTTCTTGGAATGAGGTGCATTCCAAAAGCGACACCTCCATCTTCCACTCTGCGGTAGCCAGACAGGGTTTTGAGCGGCTCACCTTGCTTATGTTTTTCCTGGGTTATAGGGTCAATGGTTGTAAATACGCAACGTCTGCAGACCTGAGCAACCTCAAACTCACAAGTCCCAACTCTGATCCATTTCCAATGGTCTTCTTCATAAGGTTCAGTGCCTTCTATCACGATGTTAGGACGAAAATGCCGCATGGTTACCGGAGTTTTCAAGCGGGTATTTAAATCCTGTAATGAGCCCTCTCCTATCAACAAGATGGGTGCTTCATCTCCAAAATTGACCTGATCCCCAGCATGGCCTCCCCGTTTCTCCAGCATCGGACGAAATAGATCTTTCTGATGCACCAATTGACATGAAATGCCCAGATAATCTGAAAACCATTGGTCTGCCACAGCGGAAAAGGACTTTCCACTGATTTTCTCCTTGAAAAATTGAATTGTGACTTCCTCATCTTCGCCATCATTCTGAAAGACGAAGTTTTCAAGTGGCGTGGATATTTTTAATCCGTTCTTTTCTACCCGGCTCCGAACCTGTAGCAATCTCGGATATGTCCTCGCGGTGATCAGTTCCTTATTTTCATCAATCAATAACCATTCACGATCATGTGCAAGTCCGGTTTGAAGAACCTCAGATTTCTTAAGCGAAACCTGATGTGTGGATTTAACGGGATAGATGTTGAGTTCAGTGACATGCATGATGGTGATCAAAAAAAACAAAGGAAGTCAATTTCAATCCATTAACAATATTTAACTTTTTCTTCGTTATTGTCTTACACCATTCCGCCAATGCTGTACCGACTCACCCTTTTGCTAGCGATCATCTGGCCTGCGTCTTCTATTGACGAACAGGTAAAGGAAACTTGCGAATTCCTTATCTCAGAGGTTATTCCAAAAGGCCAAACAGAACCTTCTCTGGCCTTCACACTATCAATTGCCGCTCCTGAATACATTAGATATCGTGAACTATCCAACCTGATGGAAGTTCAGGCATTGCGTCTGATGTATGCAGAGTTAGGTTCCGAGCAGGTGGATTTTAGTGTGGGCTACTTTCAAATGAAACCGTCCTTCATTGAAACACTGGAGGTTGCTATCAGGAAGGATGAAGTATTGCAAACCGAATTTGCAGAACTGATCGGGTTTTATTCTTCGGACGCCACTGGTATTCGACAAGAGCGCATTGATCGCATCCTGGATGTGAAATACTGCATTCGTTACTTACAGGCTTTCGAAGCACTGGCCTGGAAAAATTATGCCATCGAATTGGAAGGATTAACCATTCAACAGTCCCTTCATTTCATGGCCACTGCTTATAATCTCGGACTGGACCAGCCTGGTAAAGTCATTAAAAAATACCAATCAAAGCAAAACTTCCCTCACGGTTCTCATTACACCGGGAACCAGCACGCCTTTGGCGACTTAAGTGTCAGAATTTATAGTCAACTGAATAAATTGTTATGCATTCCAAATCACTAATTATCATGTTAACGGGCCTGGTATTATATGCCTGTAGTCCCGATCCGGCTTTCATTCGTGCCCCTTTTCAAGGGGTAGCTAACGAAGCTGTGGAGCAAATCATGGATGCTGCCGCGGGTGGTGTCTTACTCGTTGGTAACGGTACAGAAATTCATGTGCCTGCCAATGCATTTGTCAATCAGGAAGGTCAGCTTGTCACTGGAAATGTCAAGGTTTCCTATACTGAGATTTCGGATCCAAGCACCATTTTGATCTCTGGCATTCCTTTGAACTACGGAAATAAGGAAAACCCATCGGTCATGCAATCTGCTGCCATGTTTGAACTCAATGCTATGGCAAATGGCGAAGAGCTTGAGCTCGGCCAGGGAAAATCCATTCGAACGGTGATCTCCTCAAATGTGGAAGGTGACCAATTTGATTTCTTTGCTCTGAATGAGGAAGGGAAAACCTGGGATAAACTCGGCTCGGCTTCACCTACTGCTAATCCTTTGATTGACAGTCTGAATAACTCCATTTCCGATATGGAAAACCAACAGGTGGATTATGACCTTACCGATTGTTTCGCTTTCAATTACGGCTATGATCTGGACATCTACCGAGATGAGGATCGTGCCAAGCTGAAAGATAAACGGTTCAACTACTACACCTGGGAAACCGCTCCGGCCATCGAAACGCTCGACAGACTATTGAGAACTAAACTCAAAAGCTATGGTGTGACCGGCATGTTGAAAGAGCGGGTCTGGAAAGAAGTAGCCTGGAACGGGAAAATGGTAAACCCCAACCTATTGCTTTGGAAACCAGAAAAACCCTTACCGAATTGGATCATGAACAGTAAAACGTACCGCAATCCGGAAGTAAAGGCCGTTGGGAATAACCGCTATAGAATGACTTTCCTTCGTTGGGAATATGAAAACAACGAGTGGAAGCAGTTCACCGATTATGTGGCATACATGTCTCCTAAAATGGCACTGGAAGATTTGTATAATAATCTGCCGGAAGAGAGATCTGCTGAATATGAAGCATTATTAGTCCAGGTGGAAGAAGAAAAAGAAACCCTTGGTGCACAAAATAAAGTGCTCCGTGAATTCAACATCGGCAAAATGGGCGTTTACAACTACGATTACATCAAAGAGGAAGAGCGTCTGATGGTCAATGCGGAGATCTATGTGGATGGAGAAAAACTACGTGAGCAGATCACTGATTTATTTGTGATGATTAAAGACCAAAATGCTGTACTTCGCTATGATAAAAGTGGATTGAGTCATTTTGTGATCTATCCAGGTCAGCAATTGTTTGCCTTCATGGTGGTAGACGGAAATGGCATCGCAATGGAAGCGAATCAGGCGTTGAATAACCTTGATTTAAGCACTTTCAGGAACAGTGAGGATCAGGTACTTAGAATCGATTTGAAGTCTACCGAATATCAGATCAATCGTCCTATTGATCTTACCGAGTTTCTGGATAAGGAAATGAATGGGCTTTCTACGGGAGATGCCTTGTCGATGAACTAATGCTTCGTCAGGCTCAGCATTAGTCAGGTTCGGCATGACCAATAATTCATAAGCCGCAGCGAAAGTTGCGGCTTTTTTTGTTCAGTGCATTTTCATACAAGTAATCCCCCTTTTAAGGGGGTGCCTGTAAGCCTGCCTCTGGCAAGGCGAGGCGGGGGATTTTTGTTACTTTACAATCGAAACAACACTAAAAATCATTACAGCTGATATGTACCATTTACCTTACAACAAGGGCTTAAAGCATTTTTCAAGGCAACTAAGAAATAATAGCACCCTGTCAGAAGTCCTACTTTGGCAAGAATTGAAAGCCGGTCAAATGGAAGGATTCAAATTCAATCGCCAAAAACCATTGGATAACTACATTGTGGATTTCTATTGTAAGAAACTTCGTCTCGTCATCGAAATAGATGGAGAAAGCCATTTTCATGATCATAAACCGACTCGTAATCAAAAAAGGCAGGAAGTCCTGGAACAAATGGGGTTGTCTTTTCTTCGATTTGATGACCTTGAAGTAAAGCGCAATATGGCTGCTGTGCTTGGTGAAATTCATCATTTTATTGAAGCCTGGCGAAAGAATCCCCCGACCTGGCAGCCACCCCCTTTTCAAAGGGGGACTTAATACCACAGGGCCGCAGCGAAAGTTGCGGCTTTTTTGTTCAGTGCATTTTCATACAAGTAATCCCCCTTTTACTAAGGGGACTTGATAAATTTCCAAAAGAATTCCTTTTCAACTATCTCTCTATCAATGTAGCGATCAAGAGGGTTTTTAAGCGCCTTAGATGGTTGCAGTATCCCGGCCGACACGCCGGTGCCGGTCTGGCCGAAAAGCCTGTGCGGCAGGGCGTATCTGAATCCATTTTTTACAAATACGAAAGAAATTTTCCATTCAATTTTTACAAATACGAAACTTATTACAATTTTGGGAGTATACTTCGATATACTCAGTATAAATAGCTGTTATTAGAACCTGGATAAAGCACCTCGACAAACTCAGTGTGACATCCAAATCTTGAAAAGAGAAATTATGAAGGGAACTAATCTTGGAGAACTGGAAGAACTGGTCATGTTGACCGTAGCCATGTTATTTGATGATGCGTATGGCGTTGCCATTCAGAAGTCTATCAAAGGAAAATGCAATCGGTCTATCTCCATTAGCACCGTACACGCTGTACTCTACCGGCTTGATGAAAAAGGCTTTGTGACTTCACGTTATGATGGGTCCAGTCCTGAGCGAGGAGGTAGGCGGAAGCACCTTTTCCGGGTAACTGTCGCGGGGCAGAAAGCACTGGAACAAACCCGATCGATGCGAAATGACATCTGGGATTCCATTCCAAAAGTCGCATTTGAATGAAAGGTCCCGCATTCATCAATTGGTTGCTGGAACGGTGCTGTGATCCCCGATTACTGGAAGGTATCCAGGGAGATCTGGCAGAAAAACTACATGAGCACATCGCCCAAAAAGGTCAATTCCGGGCAAAGCTCCTTTACGCTTTTCAGGCGCTTGGATTCATGCGTCTGAGATTTTTAAGAAAAAACTCAAAATTCAATTTTCACATGGTCAATCACTACCTAACAAGCGCTGTACGGTCAATGAAAAAGCAGCGTGTATTTTCGGCGATCCACGTTTTTGGACTCGCTACATCCATGACCCTTTGTCTGCTTATGATCCTTTTTTACCTCGATCAGCGAGGCATGGACAAGCACAACGAATATTATGAAACAACTTACCGGGTACTTTCTACAGAATACAACACGGATAGAGATCGGATTGACTGGCTGGCCCGGTCGCCCTATGACATCACAGATCGACTAAAGGGAAACTTTGATGAAATCGAATCTACTTCCCGGCTAAGAAATATTGGATCGGAAGTACGTTTGCAATCGAAAGTAATTGACTTCTCAGGGCTATTCGCTGAACCAAATTTCTTCGGCTTTTTTGGTTTCGAATTGCAATCCGGAAGTGCGGCAACAGCGCTTCAAAACCCTAACTCCATTGTACTCTCAGAAGAACTGGCAAAGAAAGTTTTCGGTGACAGTGACCCTACCGGTCAACTCATCGAAATTGGCGATATGGGTTCCTTTAAGGTCACCGGAGTAAGTAAGCCGCTTTCCGGGCGATCACATCTGCAATTTGATGCATTGCTCTCCATGTCTTCTCATGACCCGCAAGTAGCCTGGACTGGAAAAGATCCATATTACAGTTACTTCCGAACCTCACAAAATGATCCTGCTGCTATCGAAAGCTTTCTAACCTCACTTAGGCCATTACTACCAAACGATTTACAGGCAGGCAGAGGCTTTAAAGTGCAAAAGCTAAGTGATATCAGTTTCGGAACGATTGTCAGGTATGAGATCGGTTTCGTCACACCGAACTTCGTGTTCTGGTTTTTGGCCATTCTGGCAGCAGTGATCATGCTATCCGCCTGCTTCAACTACATTGGTCTATCCATTGCCCAATCTTTGAAACGGGCCAAAGAAATAGGTATCCGCAAAATCATGGGGGCTGGCAAAAAATCAGTAATCCTGCAATTCCTCATTGAAGCGCAGGTAACGGTGCTGATATCATGGGTCATCGCTATTGCCTTATTGATGGTTTTATTACCGATTTTCAATGACCTTAAAGTGCTTCGCGATATTCAGGGACAGATCGACATCAGTGTCTGGAGTAATGCCTCATTACTTTTCTATTTTCTGCTGTTTGCCATCTTTATTGGACTCATCGCCGGAGGGTATCCTTCATGGTACGTGGGCAAAGTGGCTTTTCAACAGGCTTTGAAAAAAAGTGGTAAAAAAGCTCCTGGTATCGTATTGCGAAAATCACTGGTTCTGATTCAGTATATCGCTTCAGTGGTATTCATCATCACCGCCATTGTCGTTACTCGTCAGTCAAACCACTTCTTTGAAATGGAGTACGGATTTGAAAAAGAACATCTGGCCAGTATTGAAATCAAAGATGCGCCTTATGAAGCGCTAAGAAATGAACTTTTGAAGCAGACAAATATCACGAGCGTAAGTTTATCCAGTAGTTTACCTGCCCTTGAGGTAGTCCCAAGAACGGAAGTGAAACTTACCGAAAACGCTGAACCTCGGCCAGTTTCTCATTTTTCCATAAACGAGGATTTTCTCAACAATTTCGACATTGCTCTTATCCTGGGAGAAAACTTTAGAAAAGGGCAAAATCCTGATCATAAAGTAGCCATGATCAATTCAGCTATGGCTCAGGAATTAGATCTTTCGGCGGATCATCAACTTCCGGTGACACTCAAAACCGAAGACGGGCCAATTAAAATCATTGGTGTAGTAGAAGACTTCAAGTATCAATTCCTGTTTGTTGAATCAGGCCCCTTGCTCCTCACTTATGAGCCCACGGATTTCCAATATCTGAACATCAAATACGCAAATCTTGAAAACCACGAAGCAGAAGAAATCATCGAAGCGAGTTGGAGAGAATTTGACAAGATCCATCCTTTTGAGATAACTCATTATGATTACGAAATTGACGATATCTATGCAGAATTTGAAGATATCGCGAAAATCGTTGGACTCATAGCTACACTTGCGATCATCATTGCCTGCATAGGTCAATTTGGAATGATCCTGCATCATGTAGAGCTCAAAACCAAGGAAGTGGGTGTTCGGAAAGTTCTTGGATCCGGTGTTACCCAACTGGTGGTACTTCTGTCCAGAAGTTTTTATGGATTGATTGTCATTTCCCTGATCATCGGTGGACCTGCAGCCTGGTTCCTCAACAGGGCCTGGACATCCAGTATCGGTTACGCCATTGATGTGGATTGGGCTATCATGACCCTCGGGTTTGTACTGGTCATCGTACTGGCATCTATTTCGATCTTATGGTTAACCGTAAAAGCTGCCAATACTAATCCGGTAAAAACACTTCGCTACGAATAAAGATTTGTGAGGAAGCAGCGTATCACATATCAGCCCCCACAACGGGTAACACATCTCCTGGAAAAGTATTGCAAGGGCCACCTATTCGAAGGAATAGCCGGTGACCTTCATGAACAATTCCTTGAGGATGTAGCACAAAATGGTCAAGCCATTGCTCAAATACAGTATTATATGAAAGCTTTCGGCTTCTTCCGATTGCTCTTCAAACAAAGGAAAAAGTCAAACTCAAACCTGGAAGCCATGTTAAAAAATTACCTGACGATCACCTATCGCAACCTGGCCAAACATCCCTTTTATTCATTCATTAATACGATTGGCCTCGCCATTGGGATGGCGGCAGGGTTTATGATCCTGCAATACGTCTATTTTGAATTGTCTTACGATAATTTCTTCGAGAACAAGGAAAATATCTATCGGGTGCAAACCAACCGATACAATAAAGGAGAACTATCCACCCAATGGGCAGCGGGAATGGCGGGTGGTGGATATCACCTGAAAAATGATATCCCCGAAGTACTGGATTATGTCCAATTAACGCCAAGTAGTGCCCAAATCTCTCAAGGAGACGATTACTTCGATGTGGAAGATCCGTACTACGCCAGTGCTAATTTCTTTCATGTGTTCTCGGTTCCATTGCTTCGAGGTGTAGACAGTGTGGTATTGAAAGAGCCATTTACCGTCGCACTCAGTGAAACTTTGGCAAAGAAGATGTTTGGTGATGAGGACCCTGTAGGTCAAAGGATCACGATGAATGATTCACGTGATTTTGAGGTGACAGGCGTTTATCAAGATCTCCCGGAGCGCTCACACATGAAATTTGACCTGCTCTATTCATTCGAGTCCTTCATTCAATTCACTAGTGAACGATCAAGGTCCGCCTGGAATTGGGACGGCTTTTTGAATTATGTGGTACTCAGGGATGGAACCAAACCAGAAAACATGGTTGCCAAGATCAATGACGTGGTGGAAGCCCGGCAAGGTGAGCAGCTACGTGAAGATGCTGCATGGATTGAACTCGTACTGCAACCTCTTGAAAAAATTCACCTGACTTCCAATTATCGAATGGAGATCAAACCGACAGGGAATGAAACCACCACTTACTTTCTTTTGATCATTGGGTTATTTGTGCTTTTTATCGCCTGGATCAATTACATCAATCTTACCACAGCCCGATCAATCAACCGGGCCAAAGAAGTAGGCATCAGAAAAGTAATGGGTAGTCAGCGTAAGCAACTGATCGGGCAATTCCTGTTCGAGTCTCTATCGATCAATTTCATGGCCTTTTTATTAGCGGCCGTTTTCATTGTCATCAGTTTTCCATTTTTCAATGATTTCGTTGGGAGAAGTGTCGCTTATACCTGGCCCGATGCTCCTTATTTTTGGTTAGGATCCCTGGCAGTCTTCCTTCTGGGCATTATTCTCTCAGGATTTTATCCGGCGTGGGTATTGGCAGGATTCCAGCCTGTGACTGTTCTTAAAGGCAGGTTTTCCGGAAGCGATAAAGGGAACTTGTTAAGAAAGGGGTTGGTGACTTTTCAATTTTTAGCTTCGATCATATTGATTACGGGGACATTTGTGGTTTACAAGCAAATGAACTTTCTGCAATCTCAGGACCTGGGTATTACCATAGACCAGACCATGGTCCTGGAAACTCCTAACTTTTCCAGTGATTCCATCTATGACCTGCGAAACAACGTCTTCATAGATGACCTGAACAGGCAGTCCATCGTAAAAAGTACTGCAACTTCAAGTGCTATACCGGGTCGGACTCCAGGTTGGAATGCCGGGGGTATCAGGTTGGTTCAACAAAGTGATGCAGATGCCAATCAATACCGTGTCATTGGCGCTGATGACCAATTCATCGATTACTATGGCATTGAATTAGTAGCTGGTCGGAAATTCAGCAGGCAATTTGGAACAGAAGAAAATAACGTGATCGTCAATGAAGCAGCGATGAAACGAATTGGCTTCCTTGACCCGGATTCGCTGATGCGAGAAAAGTTATGGTTTTGGGGTGACACCTTCAACATCGTGGGAGTTGTAAAAGATTATCGACAGGAATCTCCTAAACAGGCCTATGATGCACTTATTTTCCGGTATTTCAACTCGCCCGGAGGTTTTTATTCAATCCGTATCAATACCAGCAATATGCAGACGGCTGTTCAAACAGTACAGGCTTCCTGGGAAAAAGCGTTCAATAACAAACCCTTCGACTTCTTCTTCCTGGATGATTTTTACAATGAACAATACAATACAGAGGTCAAGTTTGGATCGATTTTCAGTTTATTTTCAGGATTGGCCATACTAGTGGCTGCACTTGGACTCTTTGGTCTTTCCTCCTTTATCACCGCCATGCGTACCAAAGAAATAGGGGTTAGAAAAGTCCTGGGTGCCACCATTCAGAATCTGTGGATATTGTTAACGACTAATTTCCTAAAGCTCGTAGGATTGGCGATCATTCTTTCTCTGCCACTTAGCTATTGGTTGCTCAATAATTGGTTAGAAGCATTTGCCAACAGGATCGATTTAAGTTGGTGGCTATTTGCGATCCCTGCCATTGCGTTGATCATCGTGGCCGCGCTTACGGTCTCTTATCATACCATCAAAACTGCGGTGCTAAATCCGGCAACTACGCTTAAGGATGAATGAGCTTGAGCCATTTTAAAATATTAGTAAAAGGGATGCGATTCGTATCCCTTTTTCATTTTTTGAACCTGAAAGAAATATCCATCGTTTGTACATACGACATAAGCCAATGGATGATCACCAAAACCTTTACTAGCTTAACCTGATAAAGTGCGAATCTTGAAAAGCAACTTCATTTTTGTGGGCTCGATACTAATGCTATCAACCTTGATGCTCTCCTGTGAGGTGGAAACGGAGACAAAGGAACCTGTAGAGGAAACTGTGTTGATTCCTGCAGTTGAGCCGCCTAAACCGAAAAAGATCGATCCTGCCAGGTTTACTTCCTACCTGGAACGGAAATACATGCCCCAGGCCAAATTGTTTGGCATATTTTTCCAGGACAGGATGCACTTCCATATTGTTGATGAGCCAGACCTTACGCTTTATAAGCAAGCAGTCAATGAATTGACTTTTTATCACATTGACGAAGAACTGTGTAAAAAGAAATTTGCGATGGGTGGAGATATCTCCGAAAGTCTGATCTACACCTTAGGTAATTTCAAATTGAAACCGCTGGATTCCGTCACCACTGCGCTCGCTAAAGCAGGCCCCATTTTGATCCGCGAAGGCAAACGAAGGTATCTGAATACCGATTTCCGAAACTTTGAACTGAAATGGGAGAAGGAAGATCGCCTGATCCGCTACCTGGCTGAATCTGATTCCCTGGGTATTAAAAGCTACACCTACTCCGAAGAAGACCCTGATTATAAGTTCATGCTAAAGGCATTAAAATATGGCATCCAGATCCAGGAAGGAGAAGCAGAAATCATTGAGGAAGTGCTTTAGACATTACAAATGCCCTAAAAATAGCGACCGCATTTCAAACGCGGCTTAACTAGTTATTCCATTCGTGACTCAGGCAACTGAGGTTATTTAAGCATTGCACTAATCATCAACGTATAACATTTTAAAGCACAATCTGACGAATTGAAAAGCTTGGTCGCAATTGCATTGCGACCACATCTTATTCGGCATTTGCAATGCCTTCAACCTAATAAATCTACATCCATCACTCCTTGCTCCTCACAGTAGTTTCGAGCACTACTATAGAGGTAATGCTCAGGACAGCTCACAAAGCCTGCTTTAACGGGATTCTCATGGATATAGTCCAGTTTTTGATCCAGAAACGCATTGCTTTCAATCTGGATACCGTGATAACCTTCTTGCCAGACCTGATAATATTTACCTCTCGAAGTGCGATTTGCTTCAAATTGGAATTTATTTAACAGCCATTCCCTTCTACTTTCCGGAATTGTTTTGATTAAATCTATGAGACTTTTGGAAGTGAACTTCTTAAGATCCCTTATAATCCCTGCCAAATCCTGACCTTCTTCTGCACTCAATATGGCATGTATGTGGCTCGTCATTATTACATAAGCATGCACCTTTAGTCCTTTGTTCTTTACACAATATTTGAAGGAATTTATAAGGCAATCGCGGTAGTCATTTCGGATAAAAAGATCAACCCAGCCAGTTACAGTAAAGGTGACAAAATAATAACCACTTTGATCTCTAATCTTGTATTTGCTCCCCATCGAAGGGGAAAATAGATCTTTATTCTGGCATTACAAATGCCATAAACATTTCGACCGCATTGCAAGTGCGGCCGAACTACATCCGAAAAAGAGAAGCTGAGGTAATTGGAAAGTCCTTCAGCTATCAAAACAAGAAAATCCAGATCCAAACCCTTTGGGCGTGAACAGGTCTGGTGGCAATTTGCATTGCGACCACATCTTATTTGGCATTTGCAATGCCCGCGTCATCCACTGATCAAACATTCGTTGACCTGCGTTGGTTTTTCCACTAGTTTGTGGCTCCTAATTCAAACCTCATGAAGAAGTTTATCCTTTTCACAGCCTTATTGGCCATTATCAACTTTGTTTTTGCTCAGGATCGCATTACCGGTGAATTGTTTTCAACACGCTCCGAAGTAATTGCCCAGAATGGCATGGTAGCTACGAGTCACCCTCTGGCCACACAAGTAGGCCTGGACATTCTCAAAAAAGGTGGCAATGCCATCGATGCAGCCATTGCGGCAAATGCGGCACTAGGTCTGATGGAACCTACAGGTTGCGGAATCGGAGGAGACTTGTTCGCCATTGTCTGGGATGCAAAAACACAAAAGCTCTATGGCCTTAATGCCAGCGGCCGATCACCAAAAGGATTGACTTTAAAGAACTTTGACAAACTGGGACTATCCAAAATCCCGTCTTACGGTCCGCTGCCGGTAAGTGTTCCCGGAGCCGTGGATGGCTGGTTTGAATTGCACGGCAAATTCGGATCAATGGAAATGGATGATATTTTGGCTCCGGCAATCAGCTATGCTGAGGAAGGATTTCCACTTACGGAATTAATTGCCTGGTACATCAACCTGACTGTTCCACGTTTTATGGCAGCCGGATATCCCAACATTGAGGACAATTACATGCGGGATGGAAAAGTCCCACAAGAGGGAGATATATTCAAGAATCCATACCTGGCAAACACCTATCGAAAAATTGCTGAAGGTGGCCGGGATGCCTTTTACAAAGGAGACATTGCCAAAACCCTTGGCACCTTCATCGAAAAACAAGGGGGTTATTTGAGCTATGATGATCTTGCCTCCCATAAATCCGAATGGGTTGAACCTGTTTCCGTGAACTACCGCGGCTATGACGTGTGGGAGCTTCCTCCAAATGGACAGGGAATTGCGGCTCTGCAAATGTTGACGATTCTCGAAGGATATGACTTTTCGGACATTGAATTTGGAAGTGCAGAACACCTCCACATTTTTACTGAAGCCAAGAAGCTTGCCTTTGAAGACCGTGCGAAGTATTATGCAGACATGGACTTCTTTGATGTTCCCGTGGAAGAACTACTCTCAGAAACTTATGCGGCAGAGCGCCGAAAGCTGATTGGTGAACGAGCCGGAACGTATGAGGCAGGTGAGATCAGCGCAGGTGAGACCATTTACATGACCGTCGCCGATAAAGAGGGTACCATGGTTTCTTTGATCCAAAGTAACTACCGGGGAATGGGCTCAGGAATGGCTCCCCCCAAGCTTGGTTTCATGCTACAAAACCGAGGTGAGCTTTTCAGCTTGAAAAGAGGGCAGGCCAATACATACGAACCTGGTAAAAGACCTTTTCACACCATCATACCGGCTTTCATCACCAAGGATGGAAAACCCTGGGTAAGCTTCGGAGTAATGGGTGGCGATTTCCAACCTCAAGGACACTCTCAGATCGTAATGAACCTGATCGATTTCGGAATGAATCTGCAAGAAGCCGGTGATGCCCCAAGATGGGATCATACAGGAGGTAATGCCACTCCGACCGGAGGAGAGTCTTCTGGCCGCGGACGCGTTCGTATCGAATCGGGGATCACCTACGAAACCATACGAGGCCTCATGGATCGCGGACATACAGTGGGTTATGGTCGTGGCATCTATGGAGGATATCAAGCCATCATGTGGGATAATGAGAAGAAAGTTTACCGCGGTGCCTCAGAAAGTCGAAAAGACGGTCAGGCAGCGGGTTATTAGAACCTCGCAATTATTTTTCGGTCTTACTGTCATATTTTTCAAACAGTGGTAACCAAGGGGGTATCATGATGAAAAGTATATCAACATTTGATGGCGGTCCCGTTTGAGCAAATCATTCAGGATAACAAAGCCAGCATTCTAAGGATTTGCAAGATCTATGCGGTTTCCCCGAATGAACCGGAAGACCTTTTTCAGGAGGTGATCTATCAAATCTGGCGTTCACTGGACAAGTTCCAGGGGAACTCCAGTATAGCAACCTGGGTATACCGAATCTCCCTGAACGTGTGCATCAGATCCAAAATGAAGCATTCGAGGGATTTACGGAAAGTCAATCTGAGTGCTGTCGACTTTTCAATTGCTCCCGAAACAAACACATCTGACGAGGAGAAGTACCTGCTTCTCAAACAATGCATTTCCCAACTCAATGAGGCAGATCAGTCCTTGATCATCCTCTACTTAGAAGAACTGCCATACGCTGAAATGGCTACAGTCCTGGGTTTAACCGAAAACCATGTAGCAGTGAAAATGAAAAGAATCAGAAAGAAATTATTCGATTGTATGACCCAAATGAATTGACCATGCAAGAGGAAGAATTAAAAAAAATTTGGAATAGATCGGGGGATCGGAACCTAATTAATATCAATCTCAAGGAACTGATCCCAATGATGAAAAATAAAATGGACACATTCGAACGCCGAATAAGAAGAAGAGATCTAATTGAAACCATAGCTTGCTTTTTTGTTATTATTTCTTTCTCATTTATTGGCTTTAAATCTCCATTTCTTTCGAGCAAAATCGCATCTTTATTAACTATTTCCTGGGGCTTTTTCGTGATCTATCGACTCAGAAAAGCTCGAAAAAAGCGCAAACCGGAAGACTTTTCTCTATCGTTGGAACAGCAATTGACGGAACATAAACAATTTCTGGAAAGACAAAAAAAGTTATTGAGCACGGCCTGGAAATGGTATGCGTTACCCCCTTTTATCATTCACGTGATCTTTCTTTTAGGGATGGGAGATCCTGCAGATTACGGACGTACGGCAAGCTTTCTCGGTCCAGACGATTTAGCGAAAAAGCTATTGATTATCGGAGTTGTGGCAGTATTAACTGTTTTTATCATCTTCACCAACCAGAAAGTCGTAAGCTTAAAGATCAATCCAGCCATCGATGAAGTTAGCCAACTGCAACAACAGTTGGCTGAAACTAACGAATAATCAGTTTATTCATCAAATCCTTATGACTTGATCGTATCAAATAAACTCCTCTGCTTATATCCTTAATGGAATATTGTTGAACACCCGGCACAACTTTCATTGATTTCACAAGTTTTCCTTCCAGATTGTAAATCGAAATTGTGCTGGCTTTTTGTGCTTTGAGAAATAAAGTTTCTGAAACGGGATTTGGGAATATCTGAAAATCGGAAATGGCTTCAACACTTAGCACGGTTTCCGGGTCTTCGACACCACTCTCATCGTAAGGTGCTCCGGCGAAACGACCAGAAATTTCATCGTTTAATTGGTTCAATTTCACTTCAAGAAACCCAGGGATATCATTGATATTTCCTTTCCAGGCACCGACGAGCAAAAAGTGTTCATTGAACGCTGTACCATCCGAAGCATGCACTTCCTGTGTATGAGCATGATAGTGATACCCAAAATCGTCTCCATGATCGTGACCTCCAAACTCATCTAAGGCCGTTTCCGATCCTATCATATCGGGATAGTTGCTTTCATATTTGCCAAACAAGGCAATGCCATCATAGGCCAGTCCAATTACCGGAGGATGATCATGTCCATCATAATCTGCTATATTGTAAAGGTTGATTCCATTACCGCTGTAGGCATGGCCATCGGCATGGTAGTGTAATTCCAGACCTCCACCAACGTGAATTCCCGAATGAGTGACTTCAGCATCTTCTACGGCAAATCGTAAATTATTATTGTACGCAGGGTAAATCGTTACTCCGTCCACAGCAACCCCACTCGAGGCAATGCTGGCATAGTTGTATACATCTTTATTGGTCGTTGTACCCTGCTTCAAATCAAAATCAGCCGCCAGGTCATTGTAAGCGCTCAAGTCATTTTCCAGCAGGTTATCAATCAGGCCATAATCCCGAAGCGGGATCTTAATCAGAAACTCGCCAAGCTTTCCGTTTCGAGTTACCGTAGATTCGGCATAACCGACTCCTGGATCCGCTCCCGGAGGTCGATTGACATCTCTCAATAAATTCGGTCGGGTAGAAATAATATGGGAGGTGATGACCATGAATGGATGAGGAGTTCCGTCATCTGTTTTAGCATTCGTGAAAAAGACATCTGGCACTGTTTGATATCCTAGTCGACTCCCATAAATATCTGATGTTACCACTTTTTGTGACAGCATATTGGCTCTCACTGCCAGGTAAAATGCTTTGGGATAACGTAAGTTGAAGCCTGCATCACTAAGAGTGATCTCTATTTCATCCAGGGCGTTGGTCACCGCTTCCGTAGCCACAGTCGAATTGCCTAACTGGTCTTCGTATTGAGCGTCCAGGTCCATGGGCAACCTGACCAGCACATCACTATCCTCGATGAGTTTGGCATCCTCAGGTATCGCTGCAGTAGCATTGGGTTGATAGGCTACGCTCACCGGGTTAAAATCGGAAGTAGATTCTATTTCCAGATCAATCAGATCATGGGCATCAGCCATGAAAAAGGAGGTTCCTGTATTTTCAGAATCTGTCCAACTTAACTGACCTTCCTGTAACCTAAGCCATCTGCTCGACCAGGCCGAATTTTGTTCAAAAATCTCTTCAGCTGAATTGTAAACCCATTGAGCAGAGGCTTTGATCAAAATAGCTGATGGGTCGCCATCAAATTCAATTTCCAGGTACCCCATGATTTCTTCTTCAGCAATGGTTGCTGAACCCCCATCCCCATTCACCAACCCAAAATTGGCATCAGCATTCCAGGCAAAGAAACTGTGCATGACAGGATTCACCTGATATTTTCCGGCCAGAGGAGAATCCGTGTTATTCAAATCTGCATTGATATCCACCAACTGAAAAAGACTGTGCATCACTGAGCCATAAGTCTCAGTTACAGACTCCACATTGACTATTTCAAGTGACGTTCGATCATTTGGGGAAACCCGCACTACCTGTGTCTGGGTCGAAGCATCCATCAGGATGAAATAATCCCGGTTCTCAACCGACTGCGAGGCATGGACATTCCATGCTTTGGCAAAGCCGCGATCCAGGATCTCTCCGAATGGTGCCGGACCGTAAAAATCAAAGGTTTGTGAAAAGACGAAATGTGAACTCAGAGTTAAAATGGCAAGTGTCAGCAGTCTCATAACAGAAGGGTCAAAAAATTCTACCGGAAAAAAATCAATAGGAAAGGTAGAAGATGTAGACCAATCATATCTAGCTGGAGTACCGCTTGTTTCGATCAGACTACCATTTGTATCCCGTTTCTTGCTTCGTCATCAGGTAGCTCCACATGGCATGGAATCGTTTGTCTTTACTAGGACGTTCATCACGTAATAAATAACGCTAAATTTGCGCCTCAAATCATCGTCATCCCTTTGTCTACCTCCCCAGATATCAGAGTTGTTATACCTGCATTTAATGAGCAAAATGCGGTCGGACTTGTCATTGAAGAGATCCCTAAGGAACTGGTTTCTGAGATCATCGTAATCGACAATGGCAGTACGGATAATACCTTTCAGGTAGCGACGGATAAAGGAGCCACCGCGCTTTCGGAAACTCGTAGAGGCTACGGTCAGGCATGTCTAAAAGGATTGGATCACATCCACAAAAGCAGTACACATCCCGACATAGTGGTGTTTATAGATGGTGATCACTCCGACTACCCCGAAGAAATGACGAAACTTGTGGAACCAATCATCAAGGAGAATGTTGATATGGTGATTGGGTCAAGGGCATTGGGCCAAAAAGAGAAAGGTGCCATGACGCCCCAACAGGTTTTTGGAAATTGGCTGGCGACGACTTTGATGCGCTGGTTCTACGGTACAACATATACGGATCTCGGACCTTTTCGAGCCATCAAATACGAAAGTCTGGTGGCCATGGAGATGAAGGATACCAATTATGGTTGGACTGTGGAAATGCAATTGAAGGCAGCCAAGCAAAAAATGAAAACTGTAGATATTCCCGTGAATTATCGCGTAAGGATCGGAAAATCGAAAGTTTCAGGTACTGTGAAAGGAACAGTAATGGCAGGATATAAAATTATTACCACGATTTTTAAATATTTGTAGCAACAATGGAGTGGTTGATCATCGTTGGTTACGGATTTTCATTACTGGTGATTTGCATATTCAGTCTGGGACAATTCAACCTGGCCTGGCACTATCGTAAAAATCGCCAGCAGCAGCAAAAGGAAGCTTCTCAGACGCTGGAAGTATTTCCGCATGTGACCGTACAACTCCCCATTTACAATGAAAAATATGTCATTGAGCGCCTGATCGATGCTGTAGCCGCCTTTGACTATCCCAAAGACAAATTGGAAATCCAGGTCCTGGATGATTCTAATGATGAAACCCTGGATATCGTTGCCAAGAAAGTAGCTTCCTATCGAGAAGCTGGAATTGACATTCAACAGGTACAGCGACCTGAAAGAAAAGGATTTAAAGCGGGGGCACTCCAATATGGCATGGAGCATGCAAAAGGTGAATTCATTGCCATTTTCGATGCAGACTTCTTACCTCCCAAAGATTTTCTAAAGTCCACGCTGGTGCCATTCAGCGATCCAAAAGTAGGAATGGTACAAACCCGATGGGGGCACTTGAACCAGGATTATAGCTTACTGACACGAGTACAGGCATTTGGTTTGAATGCGCACTTCACCATCGAACAAAAAGGTCGACTGAAGGCGGGAAGTTTCATCAACTTTAATGGAACGGGTGGAGTATGGCGTAAAACCTGTATTATGGATGCCGGTGGCTGGCACCATGACACCCTGACTGAAGATCTTGATTTGAGCTACCGGGCGCAATTGAAGGGCTGGCAGTTTGATTACCTGGAAGATGTACTTTCTCCAGCAGAATTACCGGTATTGATGCCTGCCGTAAAATCACAACAGTATCGTTGGAACAAAGGGGCAGCTGAAACCGCCCGTAAAAACCTGGGAAAGATCTGGAGGTCTGATTTAGGATTTTCTCATAAAATCCGCGGAGCCATGCATTTGCTCAATAGCTCTGTATTTCTGTTTTTGCTGACGGCTGCGGTGTTGTCTATTCCGATGCTTTATGTCAAAGAGAATAATCCGACGTTAAGCTTACTCTTTGATCTGGGAAGCATCTTTATCATTGGATTTGTAGGCATGAGCATATTTTATTGGTTTTCCTCCAAGGCCACCAATCCAAATTATACTTTACGATATTTCGCGGGGCATTTCCCAATGTTCCTTTCCTATTCAATGGGGCTCGCCCTTCATAATTCCATAGCAATTGTAGAAGGCTGGTTGGGGATTAAAACACCCTTTATTCGAACGCCAAAATTCAATGTCTTGAAAAAAGGAGATTCATGGAAAGGGAATGTATATCTGAAACACACTATTACCCCAATCACCTTGTGTGAGGGTCTTCTTGCGCTTTACTTCATTTTTGGAATTGTCTCTGCATTTGTATTAGGTGACTTTGGCCTGTTATTCTTCCATTTAATGCTGGCCATCGGATTCGGATACATCTTCTTTATTTCATTGAAGCCCATCCAAGCCGCCTGATGGAAACCTTGCCTTCCGGCGAAAGACCTGCCAAAACCGCAGCGTATACCTTCCTATTCATATTAGCAACAAGTATTGCCTTTCTGGGGTTAGCGGTTGCGCGGTATGAAACTGCTACCTTATTGCTGATCTACTGTGTAGCTTTCTTTGCATACGTTTGGACGGTTCGCCTGACTTCTGTTCCATGGAAAACCCTATTCGTCAGTGGAATACTGATCCGGATCGCCTTATTCTGGGGGCTTCCGGCCTTATCAGATGACTTTTATCGATTCATTTGGGATGGGACTTTGTTAAGAAATGGCATCAATCCGTTTGGCGTATTACCCGCAGAAGCACTTCAATTGAAGATCCCAGAGATAGACCAGGCTTTCTTTGAGCAGTTAAATTCTCCGAATTATTATACAATCTATCCTCCCCTCAACCAGGCCATCTTTTGGTTGAGTGCCCAAGTTGGAGGGCCTGGAAATTGGTTACTATCGGTTAATGTGATGCGCTCGTTTTTGATTGTCGCAGATATAGGCACTTTCATGCTATTAAAATCAATGCTCGAAAAGCATGAAAAATCCATCCAAAATGCCTTTTGGTTTTTTCTAAATCCGCTCGTCATTCTGGAGTTTACCGGAAACCTTCATTTTGAAGGGTTAGTCATATTCTTTCTGGTTTTAGGAATCCACCAATATGACCGATCGAGGATTTTAAGTCAGGGCATCGGATTTGCCGGTGCTATTTCCACCAAACTCGTGCCATTGATTTTCCTGCCAGGTGTCCTCATGAAACAATGGCCCAGAAAAGGTTTTCTGGTTTGCCTGGTGGCTGGAGCAGTCGCCTTGCTTACGTTCATTCCCATGATCGGGAGTGCACTGGTTTCAGGTATGGGTTCCAGCATCGGCCTCTATTTCCAGAGTTTCGAATTCAACGCCAGTATTTATTTTATCATTCGGGAAATTGGCTTTATGATCGTGGGGTATAATCTTATCCAACAAATTGGCCCCTGGTTAGGTATCACCACCTTTGTTTTGATCATGACCTGGGCTTTTGTGGGGAATCGACTCAAAAAAGATTTACCCATGATCTTGTTGGGTTCTTTGGTCATTTACCTGCTTCTCAGCACCACAGTTCACCCCTGGTACGTCATTCCCCTCATCCCTCTGGGTATTCTTTCCGGGTTTTACTTCCCTATTGTCTGGAGTCTCGTGATCTTCTTAACTTACATAGGGTACGCCACTGAAGATTTTCACCTACCTATGGGATGGATCTTCTTTGAGTACATGACCGTCATCAGTGTGATGGTATTCGAATACTTGCAACACTCAAAAAAAGTAAATCATGAAAACCAATAGTCGTTGGTTTCGTATTGCTCCTATGATCATCCTGTTAGCCATGGCTCACTCTTCATGTGGTCAGAAGGCCTTCGAAAAGGAGCTTAAGCGGCTTTATAAAGAAACCGTACCTCTGGTCAAAAGTGAAGAACTGACATACAAGGATTTGAAGGAATACTATATTCTTGATATCAGATCACCTGAGGAGTATGAAGTGAGTCATATCCCTGCATCCAGAATGCTCAACTATGAAACTTTTAGTGCCGATCAGGTAATTGATATCCCGAAAGACGCGAAAGTACTGGTATATTGCTCGGTAGGCTACCGAAGTGAACGTGCCGGAGAGCAGTTGCAGGAAGCAGGGTATACCCATGTTCAAAACCTTTACGGAGGCATTTTTGACTGGAAGAACAAAGGAAATGAAGTAGTGAATCCCGAGAATGTCCCTACCGACAGTGTACACACGTACAACCTGCTTTGGTCAAGGTGGTTGCAAAATGGGATCAAAGTATATTAATGCCGTGCGCAAGGCACGAAATGAATAAAAAGATGCAGAAGAATTATTTGATGGTATTTGTAAAGAATCTATTACCAGGGACCGTAAAAACCCGCATTGCCAAAGACATTGGCATGGACGCGGCCCTGGAAGTTTACAAAGAACTATTGAACTATACAGCGGAAGTCGTAGATAAAATAGAAGACGAAAACCTCGATAAAGGCATTTACTACAACCAGTACGTTGAACTCTACGATGACTGGGACAGTGAAAAATATCAGAAACACGTTCAGGAGGGCAAATCGCTAGGAGAAAAGATGCTAAACGCTTTTACAGAAGCTATCGAAAGAGGCTATTCTAAAGTAGTGATCATCGGAAGTGACTCCCTGGAAATAGAGCCGGAACACATCAAGCAAGCTTACGAGGCCCTGGATAAAAATGATGTCGTGTTTGGACCTGCCGAAGACGGAGGTTACTATCTATTAGGACTGAATAACATCTTCCCTGCTCTTTTTGAAGACAAAGAATACAGCCATGAGCACGTGCTCAATGAAGCCCTCGACGAAGTAGAAAAGTGGGGCATGTCTTTCCATATGCTGGAAAAACTGAATGACGTAGACACCATGGAAGACCTGAAAAGAGTGGGTTATGAAGTGATCTATGAGGATGATGAAGAATTGGGGGAAGCTGGAGGAGAAGAGGAATTCATTTAACTTTCTGGAAGTTAAGTACCAGGGGTAGCTAAAAATACTGCCCCACGCCAATCACAAATCCAGCGCTGTTTTTCTTAAGGACGTTGATGCCGTAATCTATACGGAGGACTGCATTAAAGATTTCTTTATGGATAATACGCACACCAGCTCCGGCAAACCATTCGAAATGTGTAGCGTCTGAAAGGTCAGACAACTCGCCCCCTGGTAAACGCCAGGTACCCCAGTCAGAAAAAGCTACGGCTTGTGTAGCGATTTTATTCCAGTTGGTCAGGGTATGACGGTATTCATTGTTCATGATGATCATGGCGGTACCCCGGTCCACCCGATTGCCCACACCCCTAATATTCACATAGCTATCCAAAACGAAGGGTGCAAATGGACTATCTCTATTGGTTGCCAGGCCAAGCCTCAGGCGATTCGCAAAGTTTCCATACTTACCTTGCCGCCAATAAGTCTGAAAATCGTGGAAAACAATGTAAAAAGCAGGATCTCCATCATACGACAACACAGCTTCCGCATTAGTGGTATTACTGATACCTGACAAGTACCAAAAGTGATAATCCAGGTCTCTCGCCCGATAGATCAACTTGAACAATTGCTTATGGGTCTTCGCTCTTTGTGGCGCGCCCTCAATGGCATTTTGATCCACCCGATTGTATTCCTCGGAGAAATACGAAGTATTAAACTCAAGAGATTTTCTAAAATTGAAGTGATACAATCCACTGACGCCATAAGTGAAGTTGTCATAATCGTAGGTGGCCGTCCCGCCTTCAAAGAACAAAGGCTCCACCGTACTCCACTTCACATAATTGAATTGCGTCCCCCAGTTCGATTGACGAATCCGGTCCAGCGTCAGAGACAGCACTACAGAACTACGGTCATAGTATTGGTAATACCCCAACAATTTATTTCCGCGGCCCGCCAGATTCACTTCAGTCGCCCCAATCAGGAACCAAAAATTTTCCCTTACGCCACCAAAATTAAAGAGCGGCAATAACGTTCGTACTTCAAAACACTGAAAGGTGACCTCTGCGCCTTTCTCGCTAAAAGTCACCTCATATTTTACATCCGATAATATTTCAAGATTAACCAGTCGCTGCCGATTAACTTCAAGTCTTGTTGAGTCAAGTACGTCCCCCAGTCTCAGGTCAATAAACTGCTTCAAATGATCGGGTTTGGTTTTTTCAACCCCATCTATCCGGATGGCAGCAATTTGATCTTGCCCTGAGGCAATCAACCCCAGAAATAAACACAAAAACGCAAAAAATGCCCTGTTATTCCGCACAGGGCGTAAGTTACTGATTGACCAGACGGATGCCAAAATTGAAGGTCTGGCCAGCTCCGCCACCGGCACTTCCTAACCAAAAGTTAGTGTACAAAAGCTCCAGTTCTATTTTGTTTGGGATCAATTGATACTTGGTTCCAACACCCGACTGAACGAAATAAGAGAAAAATCCTTCTCCTGATTGATTAGCATCGTTATAGTGCGTAGGAAAATACTCAGTCATCCCGTAAATGGTCCATTTTGAATTCGGGAAGTAACTGGCAAAAACGCTGCTTTGGGTCTGCAGGTAATTATTCTCTCTGAACGAATCACCAACCACATTGTACCAGAAAGCTTGTTGGAAAAACAACTGAAATTGAGAATTCAAGGGTAAATCATAAAAAAACTGTGTCAACCACAATGACCGATCATTAGCGAAGAAGAAAAACGGTTGATCAGCAGATGGTCTCCTATTTTCGGGATCATCCGTAGCCGCAAACAAATAAGAAGTTTGAATAGATAAGCGATTCAATGACTTGAAAGGAGCAATTTTAATTTTCGGACCAATTAATGATATCCCTGTCTGCGATTCGCGATCTCCATTGAATGGAAGTGAGGTATGGTTCACCCAAACATCTAGTCCCACATTGATTTGCGAATTCAAACCATATAAGAATTGATTGATGGATGTGAAGAAAATTTGTGGGTCTCCGGCATCAACCTTTTCTGTTCCCCCATCCGGGCCAAAGCTCTTTGTCTGACGGTACAGGTTTTGGAAGGACTTGAATTCCCAATCACCTTTTCCGAATAAAATAGACGGAGTGTAATTCTGAAGGTTTTGACCAAAACTTGGAAGAACCCAGAATCCAATCAGTACGAGAATAATTTTTTTGAATGCGCGATCTGCGTTAGACATACTTCGAGATTTTAAGCGGCACAATGGCCAGCATTTATACTTCAAAGAAAACACAGATCGTTTTGTGGAAGTGCCTTCAGAATTGTCGAAATAAGGACATTCAGACGAGTTTCTCCATGTCTCGGATCAATATCTTTCTTCTGTCGAAATTGATGATATTGCTGTCACGCAGTTCATTAAGAATGGTCGTTACGGTTTGGCGGGAAGTGCCCGTCAGGCTTGCAATGTCTTTGTGCGTAAAGTGGTTCTTGATCATCGTCTCAAAGCCCACTTTCTGTCCACGCTCCTGGGCCATTTCTCTGAGGAAATCTACAATCCTGGTCCGCGCATCTTTGAATACCAGCGATTCAATTTTACGCTCCATTTTTTTCAGTCGAAAGCCAATGATCTTCAGGATCTTGAAAGACAGGGTCTGGTTGTCCTTCATTAATTCCTGCATATCCTGAGTGGTCATGGGGCAAACACGGGTTTCATCATCCATGGCTACAGCGAAATCTTCACGTCGACCTTCGCCGGTCAAGGCCAGCTCACCAAATAATTCTCCTTTAGCAAGGATCGCCTTAACAATCTCTTTCCCATCCGAAGTAAAGGTCCCCACTTTTACCCGACCATTGGAGATCATGTATAACTTTTCGGACGGCTCATCTGGAAAATAGATGTATTCGTCCTTCTTAAACACGTTGGGCTGGTGCTTATCCTCCATTCCTGGAGTTTTGGTAGGGCATAGCACTTCAAAAAGATCTGTATCTTCAAAGTACCAGATATTAGACTTGTCGTTCATTCTCCGAGATAGATTCGCTAACTAAGATATCAAAAAACTTGTGACGACCATGATTCAGGCTGAACTTTGGCCTCAGTTGCACCTGCAACATAAGTCACTCAAAAAAAAATTCCATTAACATGGATTATCTCTCACTTAAGGCCCTGCACATCATATTCATTGTAACGTGGTTTGCAGGACTTTTCTACATCGTCAGGTTATTCATCTACCAAACCGAAGCACTCGCTCAAAATGAACCTGACCGGAGCATTCTTCATACTCAGCTGTCCAAAATGGCTCGTTTACTTTGGTTTGTAATCACCTGGCCTTCTGCGATTATAACACTTATTTTCGGAGTGAGCCTACTTGTTGCGCAACCTCAATGGCTAAAAATGCCTTTCATGCACATCAAACTAACCTTTGTACTGTTACTATATCTTTATCACTTAGGTTGCCACAGGATCTATAAGCAATTGCAAAATGGCATCACAAAATACTCTTCTACGCAATTAAGAGTATGGAATGAAGTCGCCACGATTATCCTGGTTTCGGTGGTGTTTCTGATTGTGAAAAAAGATCAGATTAGTTGGCTTTGGGGCACATTGGGTATAATTTCGTTCGCGATTATTCTTATGGCTGCCGTAAGGATTTACAAAAAAATCAGAGAGGGAAAGGCGTCTAATCCATGAACAAAGTTTTACTACCAGCATTCCTTTTGGTGATCCTGATCGCCTGTGGAGAAGTCAAACAAAAATATGAGTTACCTGTCATAGGGAGAAGCGAAGTGGTTGAACGTGAAGTAGACGGGAAAACGGTCTATGACACGGTCTATCACACCATCGCGGACTTCCGTTTTGTTAATCAGGATTCTGCCATTGTAACCAATGCAACCTTCGAGGATAAAATTTATGTGACGGATTTTTTCTTCACTTCCTGCCCTACTATTTGTCCCATCATGAAACAGCAAATGTTGAGAATCTATGCCGCGTATGAGGACAATCCACAGGTAGTCCTTTTAAGCCATACGATCGATCCGGAATATGATACAGTAGCACTTTTAAAGGACTTTTCTGAAAAACTGGGTGTGAGCAGTGATAAATGGCATTTCGTAACCGGTGATCAGGATGAGATCTATGAAATAGGAGAAAAAAGTTACTTGTCAGTCATGGCTGAGGAAGAAGGGGCGCCCGGAGGGTATATCCATAGTGGTGCCATCATTCTGGTGGACAAGGACCGAAGGATCAGATCTGTAATGGATGGCACGGTTCCTGAGCAAGTGGATGTAATGATCGGAGATATTCAGCGACTTTTGGATGAATACAATTCGAAATAAGTTCCTATTACTTTTTTGCGTGATCCTTGGTGCGTGTGCCAGTCCTGCTGGTGAACAACATGGCATGGACCGTGAGACCAAATTGAAGTTTGACCAGTACATGGTCAATGGAGCAAGAATCTACGAAACATATTGTGCCAATTGCCATCAATTGCAGGGCGAAGGTTTAGCTAAACTTTATCCTCCTCTGGCGGGATCTGATTATTTATTGGAGAACATTCCCAGAGCGGCCTGTATTGTGAAGAATGGTCAATTCAAGGAGATTATAGTGAATGGGGTCACTTTCAATCAAATGATGCCAGCGATGCCTCAACTTACAAATCTTGAAATAGCCGAAGTAATCACTTACGTCTCCAATTCATGGGGTAATGAAGGTGGCTTTCAATCTGTGAAAGAGGTTGATAAATGGCTTATGGAATGTGAGGAGGAATAGTTAATGGCTCTTCATCGTTAAAGATTGCTTCACGTCATTTTCAATGGATGTTCGCAATGACGATGAAAATATCGCAGGTGATCAGAATTATTCTGAGCCTTCAAAGAATGACGCTGACCAGATGAAAAAGTCCAAAATCCCCCTGGCCCCCTTTCGAAAGGGGGATTTAGAGCTGCTATTCTCCGCTCCCCAACAACGCTTTCCCTTCGTTAAGAGAATTGACCATCAGGTCCCGAACCTCAATCATTTTGAGCTTTTGCTCTTGTAGATAAATATGATAGGCTGAATCTGAAACACCCTCATCCTGATTAGGATTGAATTGACGCATCCAAACCATCATCGCTTCATGCGACTCATCGAGTTTATCCGCTTGATCCTGCAGCACTTTACCAACTTCGTCATCGGTAGTATTCTCCAATTTATCTAACAAGGCCTTTCTGGTTCGGCGAATACTTCCCATTTCAGGCATCACTTCATCATGGATAGCCATCACTTCTGCCATTAGCTTATCGTTATCATTTTGCTCAATAGGGATGATCTCCTTTTCATAAAGGTCTGACTTATCCTTGGCTTGTTCTGACGAGCCGCAAGCCACCACAAACGACACAAGTGAGATTAAAAGGATCTTTGAGAGCGTTTTCATTTGACTAGTTCAACTTTTGCATCTTTGAGTATAAACATGAGATCATTGGCATCCGTGTTATTGAGTTCCAGTGTTCCTGTCACTAATACCAATTTCGATTTATAATCCGTTTCGTCCTTAAGATAGGCTTTGGCGACGGTCTCCGGACCGCCAGACCCACAAAAGAAGCAAGAGGCAATGGGTAAGGAAGAAACGATGATTTCCTCTGGCTTAAAAAGCCCTTCAAAAGGAATGATGTATCCTGGAAGCGTTATTTCCGTTCCGGCCAGTGCCTGGATCTCTTCATTGAATTTCGGAACAAATATTTCACCATATTCATCCGAACTCTTCTCGTATTCCACTTTGGCCAGTGTCTTCCAGTTTTTATAATCTGGTTGTGTCTGAGCCAATACCCCACCTGTGACCAAAATACCCAGAATGAATAGAAAAAGCTTCTTCATATTTCTTCCGATTGACGTTCAAAATTAATGACAATAAAGTCATCGTCCTCGTAATTGTATGAAACAACCTATCCGAAGAAAAGTTGCTCTGAGCATTGATCGATGTGCGGTAAGTGAGTACTAGTTGCGAATCGCTTTAAAAAAACGTATTTTTGTTACTGATTTTCAGAGCCTTAATATAAATCACCACGAAAAAGCCGGGACGGTGTGCAATAAATATGCGCCTTTGGGCCTTATTTTTGTGTTCGTACACGGTATTGCGATATTATAACTTTGGTAGATGTCTATTTTTGATATTATAGCTCTGTTTATTTTCCTTGCGGGCCTATTCATCTATATCAATACTTATTTTCTGAAGTTGCCGTCATCAATTGGATTGATGATCATGGCACTGGTACTGTCATTGATCATTTTTCTGGCAGGCACGCTATTTCCCTCTCTCGAAATTGAAGCAGTAGAATTAGAAGAATACGACTATGCCGAAGTGCTTTACACGGTTGTGCTCAGTTTCATGCTGTTTTCGGGAGCCTTACAGATAGACTTCAGGCAGCTTTCAAAAGAACGCACGCCTGTGCTGGTTCTGGCCACAACTGGTGTGATCCTTTCGACCTTTATCATCGGCACACTGGTTTACTTCTTACTGAACTCATTCATTGGCATTGAGTTGAATTACCTGTATTGCCTTGTTTTTGGCGCGTTGATCTCCCCTACGGACCCGATTGCAGTTACGAAATTCATCAACCGATTCAACCTGTCCAAAGACCTGGAGATCAAGATCAAGGGTGAATCGCTGTTTAACGATGGTATAGCCGTAGTACTTGCCCTTACGCTGCTTGACATTGCTCATGCCGGAGATGATCATACCTTGTCCTTTTTTGAAGTAGTCTACATTTTTGGTGCAGATGTGGGAGGCGGTATTTTCATTGGGCTATTCCTCGGTTACATCGGGTATCGATTATTAAAATACATTGACAATGATCAGGTAGAGGTAGAAATCCTGATCACCCTTGCTGTAGTTATGGTGGGCTCGTTACTCGCTGATTTCATCCACGTTTCCTCGAAACAGGCGGCAGTGGTCATGGGACTGGTCATAGGAAATGAAGGACGAAGCACACATGTGAGTAGTGCGGCAGGTGACTATGTCTTCAAGTTCTGGAATCTTATGGAGGAATCCCTGGCAGCCATGCTCTTTGTGCTCATTGGATTGGAAATGATCGTACTACCGGCGAGACTTGACTATTTCGCTGCAGGATTCTTTGCAGTAAATATTGTGATGTTCGGTCGCTGGGCCAGTGTATTTATTCCCATCAAGCTCATGTCAGTCCAGCGGTCTTTTTCTCCGAATACCATATCAGTGCTCTCCTGGGGTGCCCTCAGGGGTGGTCTGCCCATTGCACTCTCCATGTCCTTACCACATTTTGAAGGCAAGGAGGTCATTTTGACCATGACTTATATTGTGGTGGTGTGTTCTGTGCTCTATCAAGGACTTACGGTGCCCATCATGATGAGGGGCTTTGCTTCAGAGAAGTAATTACCCTTGTTTGCATCCAAAGAGCAGTAAATCCGTTTCAGCATAAATTGAGATGCGCTACTTCATAACCTTATGACAAAATTTCTAAACGTTTACAAGCTACTGTTGCCCTGCACCATCCTGCTGCTAAGCGTGGCTTGTTCCGATTCAGGATCAGAAAAGCCCTCAAAGAAGAGTCCGATCATTAAAAAAAAGGTCAGTAAGCTCGTCTCTCCAGCCATCAATCAGGAATACAAGCTTGGTGATGATGTTAACTTTGAGGTGACGCTTAAAGACGAAGCACAATCCATAGACTCCATCGTTTTGGAGGTAAATCAACAGCAGGTTACTTTTAACAATACCACGTTCACATGGTCTCCGGAGCGGGCAAGGGTAGGTCAGCCTAAAATCAAGCTGACAGCCCACTTCAATGGAAAGAAGGAAACGCACTACCCTAAAATCAAGGTACTACCAGAAGCATCCCCCGTGCAATACACCTATAGGGTCGTTAACACGTATCCTCACGACGCTCAAGCCTATACACAGGGACTTTTCTGGCATGACGGGGTGCTTTGGGAAAGCACTGGGAAAGAAGGTGCCTCAAGCATGCGAAAGGTGGAGCTGGCAACCGGCAAACCCATACAAAAAGTTGATTTGGAACCGGCTTTGTTCGGCGAAGGAGCCGTACTCTATCAGGATAGGATCTATCAACTTACATGGACTTCTCAGAAAGGATTTATTTATGATCAGAATTTGAAACAAACCGGAGAGTTTCGTTATCCTACCGAAGGGTGGGGCATCACCAATTTGGGAGAAAATCTGATCATGAGTGATGGCACTCAAAACCTGTACATCATGGAGCCCGATGGCTTTACGGAGATTGACCGTCTGCAAGTATTCGACAATACCGGAGAGGTCGGCGATCTCAACGAACTGGAAAATGTTAATGGAAAAATCTACGCCAATGTCTATGGCAAAGAATACATTGCTGTGATTGACCCTGCCACCGGAGCAGTCGAAGCGACTATCGATTTTGAAGGTATCTGGCCCAGGAACAACGGTAACAATTCGCTGGACTATGTACTTAATGGCATTGCCTATGCGGCAAACGAAAACCGACTTTTTGTTACCGGTAAATACTGGCCAAATCTCTACGAGGTGGAACTACTGCAGAGAGGTAATCAACCTTGATAAGTTGTAACCTCCAAATAATGACTATCTTCGGCTAACGAAGGAATCACAAGTTCCGGAAATCAAATAACATTAATTGCAAATGAGCTTAGCAGACGCTACCAATAAAGTAAAAGCCCTGACAGATAACCACGGAGGCAAACTCAAATCCACTGTGAAATTCTCTTTCCCCGAAGGAGCCATTCATCTGGATGATACCGTCGAGCCCACATCTGTGACAAATGATGATAAAGAGGCAGAATGCACAATTGTCATCAAACTAGACGATTTTGACAAGCTCATGAATGGCGACCTCAACCCGATGATGGCTTTTATGACCGGTAAAATGAAAGTAGAAGGCGACAAAGCCATAGCCATGAAGCTTTCCAGCATGTTCTAAGAACTGCTTAAAAAGTAAATAGGTAGTTCATGGTGAAATTCCATAGAACAACTACCATAATGGCCACGACTTTGGCGAAGTAGAAATTCAGCTGCATTTTCTTTTCCAGTACAATCAAAACGAGGGTATTAATGCCTAGTCCGATCAGGGACACGATCACAAAAGACAAATACTGTTGTGAGATTTCCACATTGGTATCCTCGAATGTCCAGTACTTATTCCAATAGAAATTGTTGGTCGCGGCAAGGGAAAACCCAATGGCATTGGCCAGGTATTTATGGAGTCGTGCATACTCTTTTAGCAAGTAAGTAATGCCGAAATCGATCACCATTCCTGACAGCCCTACCAATCCAAATTTTAATAGCTTAAAAAGTAATTCCACTTAAAATTCCTATGCACGCTTTGAGGTCGCGCAAAAGTAGGACATTCACAATTGAATAATCCCAAAATCGTATTTGGATGGCCGGCAAGAGAGGTTGTTGTACGGGGTTGGGAAGCTCTTCCGGTTAGATTAATTTTGCGGCGGGTTTTAGCGACCCGTTTATTTTTCTGGAATCAATAATTGATACAAAATATGGCTTCACAATATGATCTTATTGTAATTGGTAGCGGACCGGGCGGTTACGTCGCTGCCATTCGAGCATCTCAGCTTGGCATGAAAGTAGGCGTTGTTGAGCGTTCCGAATTAGGAGGCATCTGCCTGAATTGGGGCTGTATCCCAACCAAAGCACTACTCAAAAGTGCTCAGGTATTTGAATACATCACGCATGCCAAGGACTATGGCGTAGATGTGAAAGACGCTGCCGTCGATTTTGAAGGTATGGTGAAAAGAAGCCGTGGAGTTGCTGAAGGCATGAGCAAAGGCATCCAGTTCTTGTTCAAAAAGAATAAGATCGATCATATCGCCGGACATGGCAAAATCAAAAAAGGCGGTATCGTTGAAGTAACCGACGAGGCCGGAAAGAAAACGGAGTACAAGCCCAAAAATACTATTCTTGCCACGGGTGGAAGATCGCGGGAGCTTCCTGCTTTACCGATCGATAATGAAAAGATCATTGGCTACAGAAAGGCCATGGTGATGGAAAAACAGCCTAAGAAAATGGTTGTGGTAGGTTCAGGAGCTATTGGAGTTGAATTTGCTTATTTCTACAATTCGATCGGCACCGAAGTGACCATCGTAGAGTTCATGAAAAACATCGTTCCCGTAGAGGACGAAGATGTAAGCAAGGCATTGGCTCGTAACTTCAAAAAGAATGGCATTAAGATCATGCTGGAATCAGAAGTTACTGCAGTCGACACCAAAGGCAAAGGCTGCAAGGTCTCTGTAAAGACCAAAAAAGGAACAGAGACACTAGAATGCGATGTGGTACTTTCTGCTGTGGGAGTTACTACAAACCTTGAAAATCTTGGACTGGAGGAAACAGGTGTCAAAACGGAAAGAGGCAAAGTGATCGTTGACGATTACTATCAAACGAATGTGCCTGGTGTATTTGCCATCGGAGATATCGTTCATGGCCCGGCACTTGCCCACGTAGCCTCAGCAGAAGGTATTATTTGTGTTGAGAAAATGGCCGGAGAAAAACCTCAACCTCTGGATTACAACAATATCCCGGGCTGTACTTATTGTTCTCCTGAAGTTGCCTCTGTAGGTTATACTGAAAAAGCGGCGAAAGAAGCAGGTTATGAGATCAAAGTGGGCAAATTCCCATTCTCCGCTTCTGGAAAAGCGAAAGCAGCGGGCGCTCCTGACGGGTTCGTAAAAGTGATCTTTGATGCCAAGTACGGCGAGTGGCTAGGTTGCCATATGATTGGTGCCAATGTAACGGAAATGATCGCTGAAGCCGTTTCTGCGAGGAAGCTGGAAACTACCGGACATGAGATCATCAAAGCGGTGCACCCTCACCCTACCATGTCTGAGGCGGTAATGGAAGCTGCTGCAGATGCTTACGATGAAGTGATTCACTTGTAATTAAGCGTCTTTGTCATATGGAAGGCACCCCAAGAGGGTGCCTTTTTTGTTGCATTAGGCCAGCGCTCTATCTTTACGGCAAACATCTATTCCATGAACAATACCCTTCAGAGGCTATTCTTTCCAGTATTGCTTGCACTCGTTTTGTTCGCCTGTAAAAAAGACGAGCTTTCCCCCGGAGACCTGAATGCCAGCACCCGGCTAATCACACTAGATTATACCGACGATCAGCAGACCTTTACCCTGACCAATGTAGGGAACGCAACGATCAACTGGAGTTCTAGCACTACATCAGATATCATTGCTTTATCTCCACAGGAAGGAGCCATCGCTCCTGGTGACTCCACCATCGTGATAATCCGTCCTGACCGTCAAAACCTCGAAGAAGGCACTTACGATTTCACTTTGACCATCGCCAACGAGATCCGGGATATTCGTATTCTGGTGGAGCTAAGACATTTTATCGAAAACAAAACACTATTGGAAGGTCAGGTTGTGGATGCCGATTACGATCGTCATACAGATCAATTGTGGATTGTCACTGATAGAGCATTAATCAGTTATCGCCTATCTGATCAATCGATGCGATCCACTATCATCGATATAGCCGCTAATACCATGTCACTGGCACCAAATGGGGAGAAGCTCATTGTAGGGGGAAACGACAGAGTCGAAGTATATGCCACGGAGACCATGCAGCGCTTAAACACCATACCTATTCCTCAAGAAGCTTTCGATATCGAATTAACGAATGAGGATTGGGCCTATTTTATCAATGGGGATATTAGTTTCTCCGATAGCCCTTTATATACGATAAATTTAAACAATGAATCCGTGGGATATGATCCTTCAAGGCATAGTGTAAGGATTTCCAGTGGCTCCAGAATGAAATTACACCCTTCCAGTAAATATTTGTATATAGCGGATCAATTATTGATCTCACCCGCAAATATCAGAAAATTCGCGATCAATGATGATCAACAAACAACACCTCTATACGAATCCCCCTACCATGGTGACTTTCCAATGAGAGGTCGAATATGGTTTTCTGAAGAAGGAGATAGGGTATTTTCTCAAGGCGCATCCATATTTAATGCAACCGAAGACCCAGATACCGACCTCACCTATATTCATTCTTTTCCCGATAATAATTCGGTCATGGCCTTCGACCATTCCCTTATTGCAGACCGAATCTACTTGGTTAGAGCAACAGGAGGCAATAGTAGGATTGGTATCCCAAGAAACGAGTTGGAAATCTATGACCCAAGCACAATTCAAAAACTTGGTTCAATTACTTTTCCGAATTCTCTGGCTACTAACCTGGAGGATGAGCTAACCGTAAGGCCCTCTGAAGGGCATTATATTTTCTTCAACTCTGCTGGGGATCAATTCGTCACGGTTCTACGATCGAGAACGGAATCTGAGGAAGAGATCGGTTCCTGGGCAATCTTCTCCGGGGAAGTAAACTGAGCCTGATCTTTATTTGAGAATATTCTATTCTCCTCATTTCGGAAATCAGGATAAAGGAGGTCTGTTATTCTTGGATTTTTGCTGAAAACTCAAAATTCTATGAAAAACAATCGCCTATTGATTACCCTGATGATCCTTGGTCTCGGGTACCTGACACAAGCACAATTCCACACCCTTAAAATTCCGCAGACCAGCCCAAAAGTTGTAGAAACGCAACGCCTGGGAGTGACCGATATTACCATTGATTATTCGAGTCCAGCCACACGCGGAAGAGACGTCTGGAACACTGTAATTAACAGCTATGATGACCCAAACCTTGCCTGGCGTGCGGGGGCAAACATGAATACACGCATCTCGTTCAGCACGGACGTAACGATCAATGGCAATCCCCTGAAAGCCGGAGCTTATGGATTCCACATCGATGTGGATGGCGACAACTACACCTTGATGTTTGCCCATCATGATAACTTATGGGGCAGCTATTATCTCGACAGAGATGAACATGTGTCGCTTAAAATCACCGTCAAAGCAGAGCCCTGCCCGCCCTCAGAGCAATTGGATTATGAATTCCTCAATCGAACCGAAAACTCGCTAGACATTGCGCTGGAATGGGGAGAGAAACGAATTCCATTCACAGTTGGAGTAGACTTAAATCAAACGGTGATTGAAAGCTTCCGATATGAATTATTAGGTATCAATACCTATCGCTGGGAAGCCTGGAACGATGCTGCCATGTGGTGCCTGAGAAATGACACTAATTTAGAAGAAGCATTGGAATGGGCCAACCGATCAATTGATGGTGGATATAATGGGTTTTCGGCCAATAAAAACGCAACGAACTTAAGTACGAAAGCACGTCTCCTACAAAAACTAGGCAGAGATCAGGATCTGAATGAAACCATTACAGAATTGATTGCCACTGAAATGAACGCGGGAGAAACGAACGGTACTTCGATTTTCTTATTGCGGATTGAAAAGCCTGAGGCTGCTCTGACACTGCTCAACCCTGCTATTAAAAAATATCCGGATGCCTGGTATCTAAAACTAAATCGCGCACTTTCCAATTACTTTTTGGATAAACGAAAAACTGCGTTGAAAGAACTGACCGTCGTTCAGAAGGAAACCCCGGAAAATTTCCAGGCCCGTCTTTCAGAAATCATTGAGGAGGTAGAAAAAGGCACATATAAAATTCCCGGAACTTAAAGGCATTATGCCGAAAGCCGGTTAGCTTTCTTCTGATACGCAGTGGGGGTGAGTCCGGTACTTTTCTTAAAAGCAGCGTAAAACGCAGAAGGAGAAGTATATCCTACCTCATAAGCCAGAGATTCAATTTTCAGATGCTCCTTTTTCGGGTCGAGGAGCATCGCCTTTATTTTCTCAATTCGGAAATGATTCAAGGTTTCCGGAAAGGTCTTACCATAAAGTTCCCTGACACTGCGAGTGACCAGATAAGAAGGAATATCCAGATCTGATGAAAATTGCTGCAAATTCATGCCGGATTGCTGATAAGTCGCTTGTTGCTCTAATGCCTCCCTAACTTTATGCAGTGTCTGGTCCGGTAAACTGACTTCAATTCCCCGAGACAGTACGCCGGCTTTAAAGGATTGGAAAAACAACCAATAGATAAATGCAGCAGCAATTACAGCACCAATTGCGTAATTCATCATTGTGTTGCTCATATGTTGGTAAACCAGTGCCAACCAAACGCCGGAAACAGTTACCAGTACACTTCTATTCCAAGTATTTCCTGACCAATCGCCTGACTTGATCAATCTTACCCACGAGAAAATCAAGTAAATCGCAAGAATGAATGTCGCCGATTCGTAAAAATAAGTTTCCCAGGGACTAGGAGAAACCAGAAAGCAGGCCATCGCTCCCACCACAGGGATCAGGAAGTGCAGCGCATCTCGTTTTACAGAAAATGGCTGTTGACGAATTAAAAGCCAGGATAATGGTCCGATTGACGCTAGTCCCAAAAACCCGATGGCCAGACCTATAGGCGCCATATCATTGAGTAAGAAATAGAATATAGATTTTCCTACCCTTAGCCCAGTGGCCAGTAAAATAAGGCCTACCCACAGGTATTTTGGGTCTTCTTTGCGCTTGATCCCCAAAAAAAACGATGATTGGAATATGGCAAGCGCAACCGCACTTCCCGCTAATACTCCAAATAAACCAAAGTCATTCACACATTGCTTTACGGCTTATGCGGATGATAGTTGGTGCAAATATCTAATTTGTGTTGAAGTCAAAATCCAGCGCATAGACCTGTCCATCATAACATCCGAAAATGATTTTGCCTTCGACCAGCACCGGAGATGAAAATACAGCCTTAGGAGTTTCATATTTTGTCAGCTCTTCTCCATTGGACCTTTTTAAAACATAAACCACACCCGGATCAGTCCAATTGTACCCATTTCCAGCGGTGTAGAACACATGCTCCTGGGTTACCACCGGCCTTGTGTAGATATTGAGACCGCCATTGTGCTGCCAAAGCAAGCGCCCCCATTTAGGTCCAAAAGCATACATGGAGAAATTATCAGACCCACCAATGTATAAGGTGTCCTTGAATATCACCGGATCGCCTACGATCCATCCACCTTTGGGATCAGCGTAAGTCCACTCTTTCTCACCCGTTTCCGCATAAAGCACATTCATTTGGTGATTTCGAGCTCCAAAGATCAGTAAGTCATTGTACCGCAAAAATGAAGCAGAGATACCTCCAAAACTCGGATAAAGTCGATCTCCGCGATAGGTATTCTTACGCCATTTTAGGTTTCTTTGGTTTAAATCATAAGCGTAAACCACGCCTTCCCAGTCTCCAAAGTATAGGATATGATTCTCGACCAGAGGAGTAGATCTTATGGGTGAATTTTCTTCACTGGAAATATCAAGTACCAATTCCCCACTTTCCTCCTGAAAACCATAAACATGTCCATTACTGGCACCAATATAAATGACGCCCCCACTTAGTGTACCTACAGACCTTTTATCATCCCAGAAATCAAGTTTATAAGGGAATTTTCGACCTTCATATTCAAATCCTTCAGGATTCATCTCCGGGTCAAATTTCCAGATCAATCCTCCTCCCTCAGGTTCAAGTGCATAGAAAACATTAGCGGATTCAAAGAATAATACCTTTTCTGTAAGAAGTGCCTGTGACTGAATCATTCCTTCTGTTGGAAAAGACCAGCGAAGCTGACCATCTGACGCATTAAGCGCATACATATTTCCATCCTGACTGCCAATGTAAACCGTGCTACCATCTGTAACGGGTGATGCAAGTAGTTTGTCTTTCGTTTGAAACGTCCAGGAAAAGGATAATTTCTGGGCCTGTAAAGTGATTGAACAAAAGAACAACGACAAGAGGCAAGTGGATATTAATTGGGATCGTATCATTTAATTGAGTTTTAACCTTTGATGCAATCCTACTGATGACTGGCATGAGTATCAGAATAAAAGACTTTGCAAAACATTGACAAAACCTATACATTGAATTTATGGACGAAAGGGACCATATAAATCGTTGCGTAACTTCTCTTTCTAAGCAGTTCCATCTGGATGCTGAGAACATTCAGGAAAGAGACTTTGAGTTCATCAGTCAGAAAATCAGAGATGCCTCAAAAGTGGATTTAAGCACTGCTACGCTACGCCGGATCTGGTCTGGAAAGTATCAAAATACGCCACAAATCAAGACGTTAGATGCCCTTGCACAAACATTAGGATTTCAAGGTTGGCATGCTTTTAAGATCCATGAGGGGTCAAAGAAGAGAAGGAGTCGGTCTGTGCTCCCGTACCTCTGGCTCTTACTACTTCCATTTATGGCTGGATTTGTTTGGACTTTTAGTAAGATCAACAAGACTACAGATGCTCAAAGGGTATTACTTCAACCTGAAATCAGCGTTCATGAAGGCGTTCCTGCCACCATTGGTTTCAATTATGATATCAGAAGTGTGACCGGGGAGGTAACCATTCAATTGTCCTGGATCCCCTTTGAACGCACGGTACTGGATCCGAAAAAGCAATTCTACACCGGAACTTATTTCTATCCCGACTACCATGAAGCGAAATTGATGTCGGAAGAAGAGGTCCTGGCCACTTCAAATGTTCATATCACGACGCCCGATTGGCACGGCCTGTTGATGCAGGAAGGCTTAGATCCTAATCCTATTTTACTTAAGCCTGCTGAATTTCGGGAAGGTTCAAGCATGACAGTTATCCCAGCTTTGGCAACAACCAAAGGGATTGATCATCCAACGTATTTCCCAGTATTCACCCTATCTAATTCAGGATTGGATTCGTTATCAGTGGATCAGTTTTCTCTGTCATTCAACGCTCGGTTGTTACCGATGGATATTCCGCAGAATTGCCGATCATTCAGCGTTCTTATCAAGGGTGACCATGGACGAATACGCATTCCAATTTGCGAAGAGGGCTGCTATGGTTTATTCAAGCTCTCAGTCGGTGAACTTTCTGTTTCTGGCAAGACCACTGACCTCTCTCAGTTAAGTCATCACCTATCTGACACTACCTCGGTTGTCATCAAAACTCAGGACCGGCATCTCTCAATTCAAATTGGCGATCAGTCTCCTTTTACACTTCAATACCCCATTCCACTTGGCGCATTGAAAGTGATCAAATTCATTAGTACGGGACCAGGGGAAATCAGTAACGTCTCGTTCCACGCTAACAACCGACTAAGCGAAACCTATTGACCCACGCGCAATCTGGTTAAACCAAAACTTTCTCTCTTTTCAGAATTTCCTTCAAATCTCCTAAAACCGCATATCCCGTCGGAAGACTCCCCGCTCCTTTTCCGACTATTAACTGAGGCCCACTGTAGGCACCGTTGATTTGTATCGCATTATTCTCATGGTCTATTGGATAGAGAGGGTCATCGGCTTCCAGGACCAGAGGACGCACGGACGCCTTCACTCCAAATTCTTCTTTGCCTATACTGGCAACTAATTTCACTTTAGCATACTCTTTGCGTCCCTGTTGTTGCAGATAAGAGGATAGCTTATCAATCCCCTCACGATAAACCTCATCCGGCTTAAGGATACTTCCATAGGTGTGATAAGCGATGATCACCGTCTTAAATACCGCATCGAAACCCTGTACGTCCAGTTTGGGATCGGTCTCTGCAAAACCCAATGTTTGTGCTTGTTCCAAGGCCGACTCATAAGAAATACCCTCTTGCTTCATTTTAGTCAAAATGAAATTTGTGGAGCCATTCAGTATCCCTCGAATCTCTTCAATAGGTTGTTGCGTCAGGTAATTACGTAAATTCTGTAAAATCGGAATAGCACCGGCCACGGCACCTTCATATAAAAAAGGAGTCCCATGAACCTTTTGTAAGGTCACTAAATCCTCCAGATTTTCGGCAATCATTTTCTTATTGGCTGAAATGGTCGGAACTCCCTTTTTCAGAGATTCAAAAACAATTTCTTTGGCGGCCTCTGCATCATCAATGAGTTCTATAATGATGTCGATTTCAGGATCATCAAGAATTTCACGCGGATCCGTTGTGAAAAACTTGGGTGAAATGCCTCTCTCCTTGCCCGCGTTTTTAATACAGACCTTAGTTATTTCGGCTTCAACGCCTTGCTGCGTTAGTGCCTCATAGAATCCTTGTGCTACACATCCAAAGCCAAAAAGTCCTATTTTCTTCATACTGCAATCCAGTCTTTAATGAGTTGATCAATGGCTTCCATTTCTACTAAGAACCCATCGTGTCCATAAATGCTTTCGATGACTTCCAGGGAAGCGTTGGGAATATTTTCTGCGAGTAATTGTTGCTCTTGAATTGGGAAAAGAATATCGCTGGCTACTCCAATAACCAAACATCGGGCCGTTATCCTCCCCAATGCGTCTGAAACTGAGGCGAAATGTCTTCCAAGGTGGTGGCTATCCATGGCCTTAGACAGGTAGTAGTAGCTTTCTGGTGTGAATCGGCTTCTAAGCTTAAATCCCTGATATTGCTGATAGGAAGATGCGCTAAAGTGATCCCATCTCTGGTCTTCGTCCTTCTGGGAATTTTCATACGTGTTGTAATGTCGATAAGACAACATGGCAATGGCCCGGGCAGCCTCCAACCCTTTTTCCCGATCCTTATTGTTCAGGGCCATCCGCTGTGCCTCGTTAAAAGCAATACCCCAGGGAGAATGGTAGGCATTGGTGGCAATCGGAATGATGTTCTCAAACAATTCGGGCTCCTGAACCGCCCACTCCAATAATTGCTGCCCTCCCATGGAGCCGCCAATACCGATATTTATTTTCCGTATCCCTAAGTGTTCCCTCAATTTCTTGTGGATCTCAACCATATCGTGGATGGTAATGATCGGAAAATGAAAATCCTCCGGGGAAGTGGAGCCGTAGCATGAGCCTAGCATATTCGCGCATACGACGAAGTATTTCTCAGGATCAAACCGACGGCCTTCGCCAAATAGTTCAGGCCACCATTCAAATGGGTCACTGTTGGCCGTGAGGGCATGAAATACCCACACGACATTAGAATGGTCTTCATTGAGTTCTCCTGCCGTGGTATAACCAATGGTTACCTGAGGAAGGATACCTCCCCCCTCAAGCAAAAATGGTTCATCAACAATAACAGAAGTTGTATTACGCTGTAACAGGGTCGCTTGCATTGATTTTCTCAAAAGCCTGGGTTAGATCTTCCTTTATGTCATCGATGTGTTCAATACCTACCGAAATTCTCAGCAGGTTGGGGAGCACACCTGCCGCTAATTGCTCTTCATCCGACAACTGCTGATGGGTGGTGGCAGAAGGTTGAATGATCAATGTTTTCGCATCACCAACGTTAGCCAGGTGACTCACCAAACCAAGGGAATCTACAAATCGGGTGGCTTGTTCTTTTTCTCCCTTGATCACAAATGACAAAACTCCTCCAAATCCTCTTTTGAGGTACTTTTTGGCCAGCTCATGGTAGCTACTGCTTTCCAGACCGGGGTAATTGACTGATTCCACCTGAGGATGTGCTTCCAGCCATTTTGCAATCTCCAATGCATTATCAACGGTACGCTGAACCCGAAGGGAGAGTGTTTCCAGTCCCTGCAGCAACTGAAATGAATTGAATGGACTTAAAGCCGGACCAAAATCCCTCAATCCTTCAACCCGAGCACGAATAGCAAATGCAATGTTGGGCAGTCCCAGCGGATTGCCCTCTCCGAAGATATCCCAGAATTTCAATCCATGGTATCCTTCTGAAGGCTCCGTAAATTCGGGAAACTTGCCGTTGCCCCAATTGAAATTTCCACCATCAATGATCACTCCTCCGATAGAAGTACCGTGTCCACCGATCCATTTCGTTGCAGAAGCCGTCACTACACTGGCACCATGCTCCAACGGTCGAAACAAATAGCCTCCTGCCCCGAAGGTGTTGTCTACTACCAGTGGAATATCATATTTCCTGGCCAGCTCACCAATCGCTTCAAAATCTGGTACATTAAAACCTGGATTACCGATCGTTTCCAGGTAAAGTGCCTTGGTGTTTTCGTCGATCAGCTGTTCAAAATGTGCCGGTTTATCACTTTCCGCAAATCGAACTTCTATGCCTAGTCTTTTGAAAGCAACCTTGAATTGATTGTACGTCCCACCATAAAGAAATGATGTAGAAACAAAATTGTCGCCCGCACTAAGGATATTATTGAGGGCCAGGAATTGAGCCGCTTGTCCCGAGCCCGTGGCCACGGCCGCTACTCCACCTTCCAGAGCGGCAATTCGCTTTTCAAATACATCCGTAGTGGGATTCATGATCCGGGTGTAGATGTTCCCAAATTCTTTCAAAGCAAACAAGTTCGCACCATGCTCTGAATCCTTGAAAGTGTAGGAAGTCGTCTGATAAATAGGCACCGCACGAGACCGGCTGGTTTCGTCTACCTCTTGTCCCGCATGGAGTTGTAAAGTTTCAAATCTGTGATCTGACATGTGTGTGTGATTAATAAAGTGAATGGATGAATGGCGATCAATGCCGCTTTAGGCATCAATAAATTCGCTAGTGAGTTCGATGGATTGTTAATCGACCAGGACTAGCAACAACAACAGCAACAACCAGCAGATGGCATGCACATGTTGAAATCTCGATAGGATCGAGGTAATAGTCCGAGAGAAGAATTGTTACTTTTCATATTTCAATTTATCTATCAGGAATTAGCACCTTCCCTTTATGGGTGGGGGTTGCTAGCGAATCATCGAGCCTGTCTCTCCTCGCTTCTTTATAAATCGATTGCCGATTTGCAGGTACAAACGTAGTGTCCATTCAATGAGTTTCCAAAATCGGAAATATATTTCTTTATGTTATTCAACGGACCGATTAAAGCCCATATCATTGAAAAATGCTTCTACAGGCCTTAAATTGCCAAATTAGATATCAGAATGAAGATGGAAAAAATTTGGTTCATTACAGGATGCTCCACTGGGTTGGGTAAGGAATTGGCACTATATGCTGCGGATCAGGGTGATAAAGTAATTGGTACTCTCCGCAGCGAAGATCAAAAATCTTCCTTTGATAGGGAACGGCCAGGACATACATTTGGTGTGATCATGGACGTGACCAAACCTGAACAAATTACATCTGCTGTGGCGTTTGCTCTGGAAAAATTTAGTCGGATTGATGTATTGGTCAACAACGCCGGTTATGGTTCCCTGGGGCCGGTGGAAGAAGTGACTGAGTCAGAAATGTTCCGGCAATTTGATGTAAATGTTTATGGTTGTGTTCGAATGATCCAGGCAATTCTTCCTACAATGCGCGCTCAGAAAACCGGTCATATTCTTAATATCACATCTATCGCCGGGCTCAACGGATTTCCAGGAGTTGGTATCTATAATGGATCGAAGTTCGCTCTGGAAGGCATCGGGGAAGCGCTCGCCGCCGAAGTGCGACACCTCGGAATCAACGTAACCAATGTTGAACCAGGTCCATTCAGAACGGATTGGGCAGGCCGTTCAGCTACTTTTTCCACCAGTAAGATCGAAGACTACAGGAATTCTGCTTATAGAAACATGGAGTCTATCCAGGGTGTAAGTGGCAAGCAGGTTGGCAGTCCTTACAAAGCGGCAAAAGCGATGTTTGAGATTGCACAATTAGATCAGCCACCTGTGCACCTGCCATTAGGAAAAGCCGCTTACAAAAGAGTAAGGATCAAATTGGAAGAATTCGGAAACGAAGTGGACCAGTTCGAGCACATAGGTCTCCCGACAGATTACACAGATGAAGAATTGAAGGAGTTGGATTGATCACTCATCTTTGAGCGTCTCTACGGGATTGAGTCTTGAGGCATTGACCACAAGGGTAGAAATCGCCAGAAAAGCCAGCATAAGCACGGCAAGGCCAACCATCAAATACCATGGCCAGCCAATATCTACGTGGTAAGAGAAATTCTCCAGCCAGTTGGTATTGATCATAAAGGCAATAGGCCATGCCACTAAATTGGCAATTACAATCAAAGTTGTGAACCGCCCCAGAAACAAGCTCAACACCTGTATAAGATTGGCTCCCAGCACCTTGCGGATACTCATTTCTTTGATCCTCCCCTGAATAATGAACATAGTAAGTCCTAGCAAACCTATCAGTGAAATGACCATTCCTATAATGGCCAGAAGCGTGATCAAGCGAAGGAGGTTCATTTCTTGTGAATACTGTTCGGCAAGTGCATGATCTACATATTCGTACTGAAATGTGCGATTGGGAACAGTCTCTGACCAGGCTGCAGACAAAGCATTCAGTACCTGTTCATTTCTTCCTGGTTCAATTCGAACCAACAACCAAAAGGGATTAACAGTAATCTCCGAGGCCAGCGAAAAGACCGTCGGTTGAATTTCATCATGCATGGAAGTAAAATGAAAATCTTCTACGATCCCAATGACTTTGGCATCTTTTAAGGTCCAGTTTTCACCGGTAAATGCCCAACCTTGCAAGAAAGCATTCACGTTACCGGCATCACCCAGCAATTGCTGGGCCTTTCGATTAATAATGTAAGACTTGCGGGCATCAGCTGGAAATTCCTTACTGAAAGCACGCCCCTCAGATACGGTAATTCCCAAAGTCGAAAAGTAATCTTCATCAATGACAATGGTCGGAATTTGGATCTGATTGCTTGTTGAATCTGGGCGATAAGAGCGCCAGCCTCCAATTCTGGAGGAATGTGTATTTCCAGTGGCAGTAACCCCCAATACTCCTGGTACTACAGCCAATCTGGATTTGATCAATTGGTGGTTTTCCGACGACTCACGGGTTTGTAAATCAACCGTAATCAAGTTGCTGGTATCATAACCTTTATCGCTCTCTACCATAAATTCCATTTGACGAAAAATGGTTACCGAGATAATCAGCAGAGCGATGGCTATGGAAAATTGAAGCGTAACCATCAGGTCTCGCATCGACCAGGAAGATTTCTGACTATTCGAATCCAGTTTACCCTTCAGGGAAGAAACAATGTCCACCTGCAACAACAGCAGCGGGGGGAAACTTCCGGCGATGATTCCCTGAACAATAGCAATCACAAACAAAATAATCGCTAATTCCGGATCCTGAAATAAACTATTGCCGAAATCGATCTCCAACTTACGGCTCAACAAAACCTGCAACCACTCAGAAAGGAACAGCGCAAATCCGTAAGCGGTCAATGCCGCAGTGATCGCTTCTATTTGAAATTGACCGATGATCTTTCGTTTCCCAAAACCAAAGACCTTTTTTACTCCAATTTCCTTGGCGCGTTTCAGCGCACTGGCAGAAGTAATGTTAATGTAATTGATACTTGCGATGACTAAAATCAACAAGGCAGCTCCCGCCAGATAATATAAATTAGCCCAGCTTCCATTCGTCTCCAGTTCAGCGCTCAGATCCGAGGACAGATGTATGGAGGCAATAGGTTGCAACTCAAATTCCGGAGGATTATCAAAAGGATAGAAATTGGGAATTTCTGCAGCCAATTGCTCTTCAAACTGAACCTGATTGATCCCTGGTGCCAATCGTAAATAGGTATAGTGAGAAATAGCACTCCAATTGGTACGAGTGGCCTGAGAGTATTCATCTTCTACTGTTTCCAGTGTGATCAGCATCTTCGGAGAAAAATGTGACTTTTCTGAATAATCGTAAACACCAATTACCTGTAGTGATCGATCTTCAACCTCCAATACCTGGCCGGCGACATTCACTGAATCGAAATATTTGACGGCCAGTTCCCTGGAAATCATCGTTTGATTCGGAGATGTCAGGTTTGACGTACCATCAATAACATCAAAATGTAAGATTCGGGTAATTGCCGGATCAACATAAAAAACATCTTCCTCATAAAAGAAATGAGCTCCTCTTCGAATGGTGGCCATACCATTTTGAATCCTTGCGATCTCTTGAATTGAAGAGGCTAAACTTGATATTAGATGAGGCGCTAACTGAAAATTGGTAAGTGCACTTTCGTTACGATCCGTTCCTCCCTGCACATAGCTTCCGGCTATTCTGTAAACTTCCTCATGCCGATCATGAAACTTGTCAAAACCTGTTTCGTATCGGATAAAGGCCATGATGATTCCAATCACACTCAAACTCACCGACAACCCTACCATGTGAATGAACGTGGTAGATTTATTTCTCAATAAAAGTCGATAAGCTACTTTGATGTGATTGATCAGCATAGTAAACTTCCTTTACGCTTTATATACGCCAATAATAATACCATAAATAACAATCCTCAGATAATCAGATAGTTAACTAACTTATAATGAAATTGTTTGCTCGAATTCGAGCATAATTGGCGCATATACCGTACACTCTGAAAACTACCTCAATTCATGACGATCAAGATTGAACATATAGCCTATTGGGTACAAGACCTTGAAAAGGTTAAGGCCTTCTACGAAACATATTTTGGTGCTTCTTCGGGCGAACTTTACGAAAACCAGAAAAAAGGCTTCAAGTCATATTTTATCTCACTTGGAGAGGGCGCCAGGATAGAGATCATGCAGAAGGGCGATATCGCAGAAAACAGTCAAAAAGGAATGATCATGGGCCTGGCACATATTGCCCTTGCCTTAGGTTCAAAAAGCAAGGTAGATGAGCTTACGTCTCAATTGGAAGCTGATGGAGTTCTTGTAGTAGGCAGACCGAGAACTACGGGCGATGGTTATTACGAAAGTGTAGTGGCTGATCCCGAAGGAAATCTTATTGAATTAACCGTATAGTTGAGGAAAGACCACTTATCAATTCATTATCTTTAATGAACAATCACTCACGACTAAACAATGAATTCCGGACGACAAGCATTGGAAGTGTATCAAACACTTTCCGCTCAACAAAAACGATTTCTGAATGAGAAAGATCTGGAAGACACCAAATCCTTACAGGATTGGCTGGATTTCCTTGACGGTCCGGTCAAATATGACGTACTGATCGACAAGACGACTCAGATGCTCAAAATGGCCATTCGTCTATTGTGGGGATTTGCAGCATTCAATCTTATCGTAGCGGTTGTTACCCAATCGTGGTATATGGGAGTCCTTGGTGCAGGCATGGCGATACTTGCGATGTATCAGAGGTTTAAAAGGGGCTCATATTTCAAAAGAGACCTCCACAACCACTTAAGATTATTCTTTTTTCCTACTCTCCAGAAACTCTCAGAAATAATCGATATTTCTACCGAAATCAAGACCAAATTCTGGCTAAGAGAAAAAGACGAAAATGAACACATCATTGTCTTCAGTATGGTAAAAGAAGCGAAATCAGTGACAGTCTTTGTCAATCCGAATGCTTATAAAATCGAAGTTGACAGCCACGGAGAAAAGCAAACCATCGACGGCAAAAACCTGCATTATACAGCGTTTATTGAGGACTTAAATAGAATCCTTTAAAATAAAAGGTGCTCATAAAATAAAAGGTGCTCAAATCCCCCCTTTACAAAGGGGTAAGGTGGATTTAGAGAAGAATTCTACTTCGCGAAAGCCACGGACCTTGTTTCCCGAATCACAGTCACTTTGATCTGGCCAGGATACTGCATGTCTTTCTCGATCTTTTGTGAGATATTGAAGGACAAGTCACCGGCCTGTTGATCTGTCACGTGTTCTGCATCTACGAGTACCCGCAATTCACGTCCTGCCTGGATTGCATAGCATTTATTTACGCCATCAAAATTGAGAGCAAGTGATTCCAGTTCTTTCAGGCGCTTGATGTAAGACTCCATTACTTCTCGACGTGCTCCGGGTCGGCTACCAGAGATCGCATCACAAGCCTGAACGATTGGCGAAAGCATAGAGGTCATCTCAATTTCATCATGGTGAGCACCGATGGCATTGCAAACCTCTTTGTTTTCCTTGTATTTCTTGGCCAATTCCATCCCCAGGATCGCGTGTGGTGTATCAGGTTCCTCAGGCCAAACCTTACCAATGTCATGTAAAAGCCCGGCGCGTTTAGCCAATTTGGAATTCAATCCTAATTCTGAGGCCAAAGTCGCACACAATTTGGCAACCTCTCTGGAATGTTGTAACAAGTTCTGACCATAAGAAGAACGGAATCTCATTCGACCGACCATTTTGATCAACTCCGGGTGCAATCCATGGATTCCAAGATCGATCACTGTTCGTTCTCCTATCTCAACGATCTCTTCTTCAATGTTCTTGGTGGTCTTATTCACGATCTCCTCAATTCTGGCTGGGTGAATTCTCCCATCTTGTACCAGGCGGTGAAGTGATAATCGCGCGATCTCTCTGCGAACCGGATCAAACCCGGAAATGATAATGGCTTCGGGGGTGTCATCAACGATAATCTCTACTCCTGTTGCCGATTCCAGTGTCCTGATATTTCTTCCCTCACGGCCAATGATCTTCCCTTTGATGTCGTCGCTCTCGATGTTAAAAACAGACACGCAATTCTCAATGGCATGCTCCGTAGCCGTACGCTGGATGGTTTGAAGAACGATCTTTTTTGCTTCCTTGGTGGCGGTCATTTTCGCCTCTTCCACAATCTCCTTGATATGAGCCGTAGCATCGGTTCTGGCTTCATCCTTAAGTGCTTCTACCAACTGTGATTTGGCTTCATCAGCTGTGAGATTAGATATCTTCTCTAAAGTGGATACCTGTTGTCCTTTCAGTTTCTCGTACTCTTCTTTCCGTTTCTTGACGATCTCCATTTGAGCCGAAACATTTTCCTTCATCGACTCTAATTCGGCCTCTGAGCGTTTGTTCTTTTCTATTTGCTTAGAAAGGTTGGACTCACGCTGACGCAGCTTGTTCTCATTGGAAATGATCTGATTTTTCTTCCGATTGGCCTCGTCCTCAAACTCCGCCTTTAGCTTAATGAATTTCTCTTTGGCTTCAAGTATTTTATCCTTTTTGATGTTTTCAGCTGTCAGTTTGGCTTCTTTCAAGATATGGTCTCCCTTCTCTTCTGCTTCAGCTATTTTATTCCTGAAAAGCTTGTCTTGCAGCAATTTGCTGATCAAGAAGCCTACAACAACTCCAACAAAAACGGCTATAACGATATAAACAATATCCATCTCATTCTATAGGTTAATGAGTGGTCACCGAATACCATGAAAGTGAAAGTGGATCAGAGTGCGTTTGAAATCATCTGGTTCAGGCGGGCCAGTTGTTGTGTAGAAATTTCATCAACACTGCCAGCTTGTTCTTCATTCTTCATTTTCTCAATCAGGCAATCGAAGGCTACCATCGCCAACAGGTCCTGATTGTCATCTATGCCAAATTGCTCTCTGTATTTTTTAACCTTGTCGTTAAGTATTTTACCAGCCTTTCTTATCCGTTCTTCGTCTTCAGATTTTACCCGCATGGGGTACTCTCTGTTGCCAATTCTAAGTTTAATGGAAAGTTCAGCCATTCAAAAGTTATGCTTCACCCAAGTGGGCAATGCATTTATCTATCTCCTTAATATATTCGTCAAGTACTACTTTCAATTCCTTGGTGTCTTCTTTCTCGACCACCATGTTGCCTACAAGTTTACTAATTTTAAACTTATTTTGAAAGTTAGATAATTCACCTTCCTTGACACTCAATTGCGATTTTAGCTGATCATTTTCGCGTTTTGAATTAACGAGTTCATCCTTCAGTTTTTGATGTTCGCTAATCAATAACTTAACCTTTCTTTCAAGCGTCGCCAGTTCTTGTTTCAGGTTCTCGTTGCTCATTTTATTTTCTTATCACCGCATTTAAGTCCTGCTCAAACCTACGCATCAGATTATTCATCACTTTATCAATCTGTTTGTCAGTTAAAGTTTTTTCCAGGTCCTGCAAATGGAAGCTGATGGCATAGGCTTTTTTGTCCGCATCAATGTTCTCCCCTTCATAGACGCTAAATACGTTAACCCTATTTAGCAATTTTTTTTCAGACTTGAAAGCAATTTCTCTGATCTCACCAAAAGTCGTTGATTTATTCACTAGCAAAGACAAGTCACGACGCACTTCCGGATATTTTGAGATCGGCTGAAATTCGACCTTCTTAGTTGCCAGTTTCAGGAGTTTACGCCAATTAATCTTGGCGAAAAACAATTGCTGATCTATCTGATAATAAGATAGGATGTCTTTCTTAATTGCCCCGATCTGAGCTAGTTCCTGATTATTGACCTGTAGCGAAATACCATATTGGAATATTTTATTTTCCATGAGCGGTACACTCGCGACACGCTTGATGTTTACCTTATCCAAAAGACTATTGACCACACCCACTACATGATGAAAACTGTAGTAGCTGGCTTTGTCGTACATCCATGATTCTTCCTGACCTCCGGTCAAGTACAACGTCAACCATTCAGACTCCCGGAACTTTCCATCCAGGCGTTCATATGTTCTGGTAAATTCAAAAAGGCTCAGGTTGGATTGCCTTCTGTTAAGGTTGTGTCTGACTACTTCAAGTCCCGTATACAAAGGATCTGTCTTCATGATCCCAAGTTCCTCGCTGGATTTATTCAGAATCTCGACAAAGTCCCCGCCTAATCCTAATTTCTGTTCGTATTCAGGATTAGTCAGTGAATTGGTCAGAATCTCATGAAAGCCCGCACCTGCCAAATAATATGACAAGTCCTCCTGTACCTTGTAAGGTTCCATTTCATTGAATTCGGCAAGGAAATCAGCTGAGAACGAGTCATCAATATCCACACTATTAATACCGTGTATTCTGAGTACCTCCTCTACCAGGTCCGCTGGTCGGGTAACGTCACTACGATAAGCGGGAACTTCCACGGTAATCTTATCCCCGTCGGATTTCTTCACCAGAATATCCAGATCCTCAAGGATTCGATCGATTTCCTCCGATGGGATCTTTTTACCGATCAACCATTCAAACTTGTGATAGGTTGTCTCAATGGTATGCGGGGCAACCGGATTGGGATAGATATCTATGATTTCGGAAGCAACATACCCACCGGCAAGTTCGAGGATCAGATTAGTTGCATAAGTTAAAGCTTTCACCGTCATTTCCGGGTCCGTACCCCTTTCGTAACGGAACGAAGCATCCGTGCTCAAGCCATGTCTTTGGGCAGTAGCGCGCACATAATCGGGAGCAAAATAGGCGCTCTCCAAAAAGACATTAGTCGTCTCCTCGGTAATGCCTGATTTTACACCACCGAATACTCCCGCAATACACATCCCTTCTTCTGCATTGCAGATCATAAGATCCGACGCATCCAATGATCGTTCTACCTCATCCAGTGTCGTGAACTTGGATCCCTGATTCATCATCTTCACAACTACTTTGCCTCCGGTTACTTTATCAGCGTCGAATGCATGTAATGGCTGACCCAGCCCATGAAGCACATAGTTCGTGATATCCACTAGATTATTGATCGGTGTTAACCCTATCGCTCGCATACGGAACTGCAACCAATCCGGTGATGGGCCCACTTTTACACCTCGTATGGTCACTCCGGAATATCGGGGGCAAGCTTCGGTATTTTCTACCTCAATACTAATGGGAGCATCCTCACGAATTGCTAAATCTTTCAATTCGGGGAAAGCAATAGGCACCTGAAAGAAAGCTTTTAGATCTCTTGCTGCTCCAAAATGTGAAGCACCATCACCCCGGTTAGGCGTAAGGCCAATCTCGTAAACAGTATCCTCGCCAGAATCAAAAAGTTCCGTAACCGGTGTGCCATTCGGCAGATCAGTATCCAGCACCATGATGCCATCATGATCGGTTCCCAATCCAATCTCATCCTCGGCACAAATCATACCGGCAGAAACTTCGCCTCGAATCTTAGCTTTTTTGATTTTGAATGGTTCTCCTGAAGTCGGATAGATCATCGTATTCACGGGAGCCACCACTACCTTTTGTCCTACGGCTACATTTGGAGCACCACAAACAATCGGCGAAAGCTCTTCGGCTCCAATGTCCACAGTGGTCACACTCAACTTATCTGCATTCGGATGCTGCGCACAGGACTTCACTTCCCCAACCACTAATCCTTTGAGGCCACCAGGAATTTTCTCCACGGTCTCCACCCCTTCCACTTCCAATCCTGTTTGCGTAAGCGCATCGGAAATCTCCGAAACAGATTGATCCAGCTTAATAAAATCCGAAAGCCAGTTGTGAGAAATCTTCATAATCTAGGACCCGTTCAAAAGTTAGTCGGCAAAAATATACAATGTGCATGGGAGCGACAGACAGTGCACCCCTGAAAATCAGGCAATTGATCAGTGGAAATTCTTTTCCCCAGCCAAGACAGACACAGTCAGGTGATTTTCCTTTGGAGGAAGAGCACATGAATACTCATCGGTATAAGCACAGTAAGGATTGTAAGCCAAATTAAAATCCAGTACTACTTTATCAGATTTTCCGATCTCCACATCCAGATACCGGCCACCTCCATAAGTTTGATCGGCGCTGGTTTCATCCGTAAAAGCTAAAAAAAGCACTTTCAATGCGCCAAAACCGTAGGGCCTTAATACCAGGAGTTTATGTCGCTCACCATTTAAACTGAAATTGAGCCAGGCAAATTCCTCATAGGTATCCGTACCGGCATTGCTATTTGGCAGAGTGACGATATTCCGCTTTTGAATTCGCTCAACCGTCGCATTGACCCGATAGCTTGCGTTGATAGGAAAATAGTTCGGCGCTTTGAATGGCTCATCATATTGTAAAAACGGCGAAGACTCACTGGTCCTCAAAAATTTCACACGATCATCAATGGTTTCCTGAACCTGTTGCTGATAAGCCTCGTCACCTTCTCCGGAAAAGCCTAACCAGACCAATACCAGCAATACAGGGACGAGGACATAAGTTATTTTCTTGCGCATATTGAGTTTTAAGTGCTGATCACCTCAGAAAGTTGCTCAATAGCCCATCATTTTTTCATCTGAGAAGCTATAGAACCCTTCATCCGTAAAAATAAGGTGATCGATCACAGAAACATCCAACAACTTTCCAGCTGCCTGAATTTTTCTTGTTAATCGGACATCAGATTCACTGGGGCGTCTGTTCCCGGAAGGATGATTATGAATTAAAATCACTGCAGCCGCTAATTCATCCACCACCCTCTTGAAAATCAATTTTGGATCCACCAGTGTTCCGGAAACTCCCCCGCTACTCACCAGGTATTTATTGATCACTTCATGATTACGCCGCAGTAACACTACCCAAAACTCTTCGTGTTTCAGGTCTTGCAGCTCGGACTTCATATAATCGTAAGTTTCATTTGAAGTCATCAGTCGGGGTTTGAGTCGACGATCATCGGGTTTCCTGCGCCGGCCCAGTTCCAGGGCACTGACGATGGTCACCGCTTTAGCCTCACCAATCCCCTTGAATTGTTTCAAGTCTGCAATACCCAGTTGCGCCAATTCATTAAGACTATTGGCGTTTTCCTGAAGAATGTTTCTGGCAAGATCCAATGCCGACAGGGAACGCGTGCCGGATCCTAATAAAATCGCAATGAGCTCCGCGTTGGATAAGTTGTTTTTGCCTTTGGTGAGGAGCTTCTCGCGTGGACGGTCCTCGAGCGCCCATTTCTTGATGGTAAGATTGTTGTTTTGCATATCACGAAGGTATACAAAACAAAAAGGCTTCGCAACCACGAAGCCCTCGTTAATTCTTTTCTAAACTCTCAATTAAGAGAGTGCATTCACGTGCTTCGTCAGGCTGGACTTAAGGTTAGACGCCTTGTTTTTGTGAATGATGTTTTTCTTTGCAAGCTTATCAAGCATTCCAGTCACTTGCTTCAAGAGTTCTTCTGCCTCAGATTTTTCTGTAGATTGACGCAATCTCTTGATAAAGGTACGAGTGGTCTTATGTTGATACCGGTTACGGGCACCTTTAGCGGCATTTGACCGAATCCTCTTTTGTGCTGACTTATGATTTGCCATTGATCTTTATCTCTTCTACTTAAAAAGGAACGCAAAGATATACTACCAATTGATAAAAGCAAACTCTTTACCCGTAAAGAATGAAAGTATCTGTTTTTAGCAAAACGATTGCAAATTCAACAAATACGGCGGAAATTGTCCATTAAAATTTGGTAATCGTGAAACGCAAAGGCTTTGCACTTCTAATCATCCTTTTAAGCCTCTCATTTTCCTCCTTTGACGGCAAGGCAAAAAGGTGGGGGTTTCACGCGCATCGAAAGATCAACCGCCTGGCCGTTTTCACTCTTCCCCCGGAAATGATCGGGTTCTATAAAAAGAATATTCAGTACCTGATTGAAAAATCCGTCAATCCCGATATGCGGAGGTACGTAAACAAACTGGAAGCACCCCGACATTACATTGATCTGGATGTTTACGGTGAAAACGCCCTGGATAGCTTACCGAGATACTGGAAGCAAGCAGTAGAAAAGTATACTGAAGACACTTTACAAGCTTATGGCATTGTCCCGTGGCACATCAATCGGGTACGTTATCGCCTGACTGATGCATTCAAAGAAAGAGATTTGGAACGAGTACTTAGGTACTCTGCTGATCTTGGGCACTATGTCGGAGATGCGAATGTGCCTTTACATACCACTGAGAATTACAATGGTCAATTCACAGGCCAATATGGTATCCATGGGTTCTGGGAGTCGCGTTTACCCGAATTATTCTCTGATGATTACGATTTCTTCGTGGGCAAAGCTACCTATTTAAACAATCCACAACTTGAAGCGTGGAAAGCTGTAACCCTTGCTAACAATGCCCTGGATTCGGTTCTGTTATTCGAAAAACAACTCACTAGCAAATTAGGGGAGGACAAAAAGTATGCATTCGAGACCAGAGGATCATCCACGATACGAGTTTATTCCTATGATTTCTCTAAAGCTTACCATGACAGACTCAGCGGCATGGTGGAAAGACGAATGCAATCAGCGATTAAGATGGTCGGTGATTTCTGGTACACCTGTTGGGTTGATGCCGGGCAACCGATTCTCGAAGATGCTATGGTCGAAGAATCCGAAAAAGAGAAACTAGAAGTAAACCCAAAGATCAAAGTCCGGAACCATGAATCTGGCAAATAGACGAGCAACAAGATTCGAGAAATCTCAATAACGTACCAACGAGATTCCGGAGTAGTGATTATTGGCCTCCCTTTTTCTTTCCTAGCAAGACGTACCCAAATCGCACCTGTATTAGAATCCCCGGCAAGGTTCTGGTTCCTTCACGCCATTCCGGCTCAAAGTCTTCAAACAAGAAAGGATCCAAAAACTCTACAAATTCCATTTCTCCCGGATTATGCTGTACAGAAACTTCTCGTATTCCAAAACCCAGTACAAATTCAAAAATGATATTGCTTCTTGACTGCAATTGAACACCACTGATCGCATAAGCCGCGTAATTCTGCGTTTCAACTCTGGAATCGCTGTACCTAATATTTCTACCCTCTCCGCTAATGTAATAGCCATTGCTATCCAGAAAATCGTAGTTTCTCCGCGTGCCGTGCAGCCCAACAAAACCAAGGCTCCCTCCAGTGAACATCCCATCCACATAGTATCGAAGTTGCAAATTAGTTTTGGAATAACTCAGATTTTCCCTTAGGCTGAACGTATTGTATTTCGTTAACATCACCATTTGCTCAGCCTGTACACTAAAATTCCCAAAGGCATACTCCAACCCGAATGGTGTGATGTACTTTTCGCTATCTAAGAGATATAGTGGATTAGTTTTGAAGGTTAGTCGATGCTGCGCGAGTAGTGTGAATTGTAAAAAGGCAAGAAATACGAATAAAGCGGTTCTCATATCAATTGTTTTAAGCGTCTCGAAGGAATAAAGATACCCAAACAACGGACATGTGAAGAATTCAGGGAGGGTATTGTAAGTGATCCGCTCAAAATCAGAGGCATTTTAACAAAAAAGCGGCGCCGATGGCTTTCGATGGCCGCTTTTCGATACGTCATTACCCGATTTGAACTCTTTTAAATTCTGAAACTGTCAGGCCCTTCGAAATACCCTCCAGGTATTGAGAAACGCTCAGTGAATTATCTTTCACAAATGCCTGGTTCAACAGCGTGTTCTCCTTGAAGAACTTCTGAAGTTTTCCTTGAGCGATCTTCTCAATGATTTGCTCAGGCTTACCTTCTTGTCTGGCCTGTTCTTTACCGATTTCAATCTCTTTCTCTACCGTAGCGGCATCCACACCGTCTTTATCAACAGCGATAGGCTTCATCGCAGCGATTTGCATAGCAACATCCTTACCTGCTGCTACCACATCAACACCATTCGTGTTAGACAAGCCAACAAGAACACCCAATTTCTTATTAGAGTGGATGTAAGGAACAACTGCTTCGCTTTCTAGTACTTCCATGGCAGAGATCTCAAGTTTCTCACCAATTTTTCCGGTTGCTTCAACGATTTTCTCAGAAATCGCCTGACCATCGATGGTCATCGCTATCAATGCGCCGATATCTGCGGGTGACTCAGCAAAAGCGACATCAGTGATCGCCTGACCCAGGTTCATGAAGTCGTCATTTTTGGCGACGAAATCTGTCTCGCAATTGAAAGACACCAATACACCTCTCGTCCCCTCGACATTTACCTTTATGAAAACGACCCCTTCATTGGCCTCTCTTCCCTCTCTCCCAATAGTGATTTTTTCACCTTTTTTCCGAAGCAGCTCGACCGCTTGTTCGAAATCCCCTTCAGATTGAACAAGCGCGTGCTTACAGTCCATGATACCAAGACCAGTCATTTGTCGAAGTTTGTTTACTTCTTGCGCGCTAATTGCCATTTGATTACTTTTTTAATGATTAGAAACAAAAAAAGCGGGTCCGATAGCTATCGGACCCGCTTTTTATATTTCGTCTATCGGCGGTTATCCGATTTGAACTCTTTTAAATTCTGAAACTGTCAGACCTTTTGAAACACCATCCAGGTATTTAGAAACGCTCAGTGAATTGTCTTTCACAAATGCCTGGCTCAACAGTGTGTTCTCCTTGAAGAACTTCTGAAGTTTTCCTTGAGCGATTTTCTCAATGATTTGCTCAGGCTTACCTTCTTGTCTGGCTTGCTCTTTACCGATTTCAATCTCTTTTTCCACGGTAGCCGCATCCACACCGTCTTTATCAACAGCGATAGGCTTCATCGCAGCGATCTGCATAGCAACATCTTTACCGGCCGCTACCACATCAGAACCATTCGTGTTAGACAAGCCAACAAGAACGCCCAATTTCTTATTAGAGTGGATGTAAGGAACAACTGCTTCGCTTTCGAGTACTTCCATGGCAGAGATTTCTAGTTTCTCACCAATTTTTCCTGTTGCTTCAACGATTTTCTCAGAAATCGCCTGACCATCGATGGTCATCGCTTTCAAAGCATCGATATCCGCTGGAGACTCAGTAAAAGCCACGTCAGTGATCGCCTGACCCAGGTTCATGAAATCTTCGTTTTTAGCAACAAAGTCAGTCTCGCAAGAGAAAGAAACCAGAATACCTTTGTTTCCTTCAGCACTTACTTTACTGAAAACAACACCTTCGGTAGTTTCTCTGTCTGCCCGGGCGTTAGTAACTTTTTGCCCTTTCTTACGAAGAAATTCGATCGCCTTGTCGAAATCGCCATCAGCCTCGACTAATGCCTTCTTGCAGTCCATCATACCTGCTCCGGTCATCTGTCGGAGTTTGTTTACATCTTTAGCGCTAATTGCCATTTGATTATATGCTTTTTAGAATGGTTTATTGACAAAAATCAAACACCCGTTCCAATTTCTATCGGAACGGGTGTTTAACTTATTTTTACCGTTTACCTATAGAATTAAGGCTTATTCGGCGGACTGTTCGTCCAATTCTCTTTTCTCAGCTTCGGCCTGCTCCTGTTGTGCAGATTCCTTGTCTTTCTTTCTTTCCTGAAGACCTTCATCCAGCGTGCTTCCGATGTACTGTGTAATCAATTGAATTGATTTGAAAGCATCATCATTGGCAGGGATAGGGTAATCTGCCTGATTAGGATCAGAGTTAGTATCCACCATTGCGAAAACGGGGATGTTCAATTTCTGAGCTTCAGAAACTGCGATGTGCTCACGCTTAATATCGATCACAAAAAGTGCAGCAGGCAATCGGTTCAAATCCGCGATTCCGCCCAATACTTTTTCCAACTTCTCACGCTCACGACCGATCATCAATCGCTCTCTCTTCGCCAGGTTGCTGTAAGCTTCATCTTTCATCAACTTGTCGATAGAAGCCATTTTCTTCAACGACTTTCTGATCGTTGAGAAGTTTGTAAGCATACCTCCTAACCATCTTTCGGTTACGTAAGGCATTTTCAAACGCTTTGCTTCGTTCTCAACAACTTCTTTTGCTTGCTTCTTGGTCGCAACGAACATCACTTTTCTACCTGAACGCACGATGCCTTTCATCGCCTGAGCAGCATCCTCCAGGTTTTTAAGTGTTTTATTGAGATCAATGATATGGATACCATTTTTCTCCATGAAAATGTATGGAGCCATCTGAGGGTTCCATTTTCTGGTCAGGTGTCCAAAGTGAACACCGGCATCCAATAATTCCTGTGTAGTAATTTTTGCCATCGATCTATTATCGTTTGCTGAATTGGAATCTTCTTCTCGCTTTTCTTCTACCGTATTTCTTACGCTCAACCATTCTAGGGTCTCTTGTAAGGAATCCTTCGGACTTCAATGAAGGTCTGTGCTCTTCGTTGGTTGCCACCAATGCTCTTGAAATCCCAAGTCGAATGGCTTCTGCCTGACCTTTAAGTCCACCGCCATCAACATTGATCTTGATGTCGTAGTTACCATCCTCTTCTACCTTTACTAAAGGCTGCTTCACAATAATTTGAAGCACTTCTGAAGGAAAGTAATTGCTTAGGTCTCTGCCATTGATCACGATCTCTCCTTTGCCACTTTGGAAATAGACCCGGGCAATGGAGGTCTTTCTTCTACCGACGGTATTAATTACTTCCATCAACTTATAGTTTTACTTCTTTAGGAGTCTGTGCTTCATGTGGATGCTCAGCACCTTCGTATACATACAGATTTTTGAAAAGCTGTCTTCCCAGTCTGTTTTTGGGAAGCATACCTCTCACCGCTCTTTCTACCAAAATGGTAGCGGATTTATTATTCTTAACCTCAAGAGGAGTTTGTGTTCTTTGCCCCCCAGGATAACCCGTGTGACGAACATAAACTTTGTCAGTCCACTTCTTGCCGGTCAGTCTTAATTTGTCCGCGTTGATCACGATGACATTGTCACCACAATCTGCATGCGGGGTAAAGTTAGGCTTGTGCTTGCCGCGAATCATTTTCGCAACTTCACTCGCTACCCGACCCAGAATTTTTGCCTCAGCATCTACAACAACCCACCCTTTGTTGGCGGTGGCCTTGTTTGCCGATATGGTCTTATAACTTAAAGTATCCAAAACTTACTTTTTATTCTCTTGATGAAAGCCCCTCTTGAAAAAGGGACACAAAAATAGAATTTTCTATTTGTAAAACCAAAGCAGTCCCCGAGGATACTACAAGTTTTTTGCAAATTGATTCAAAGTTGCCATAAAATCCTTGGGATAAGGAGCTTCTAACTGGAGCTTTTTTCCTTCTGAGGTCTCAAAAATCAATCTTTGGGCATGAAGCGCCATTCTTGGGATCAATGGCTGCTCTTCTACAAATTTACCTGTTTTATAACCCTTTTTGATTTGAGAAAGGTAAATCGGGTCGCCTCCATAGAACTCATCTCCCGCTATGGGCAGTCCGACATGTGACAAATGGACCCGGATCTGATGCATCCTTCCCGTGAAAGGCATACATGCCAGCAATGTGTGAGCCTTATATATATGTAAGGTCTTGACCAGCGTAATGGACGGTTTCCCCTGTCGGGGGTCTACCCGCGAACGGGTTGAACTCGTATAAATAGGAAAATCCAGTTCCTCTTCTTCGATTTCATGCCTTCCGGCAACTATAGCGTGATAAAGTTTGTGCACATCACGTTGCTCCAGGAGTTTCGAAAAGTATTTATAAGCCTCCAGGTTTTTGGCTATGACCAGTAACCCGGAAGTTTCTTTATCGAGTCGGTGACACACCCGTGCTTCTTCGACATAAGTTCTGGCCAGCGTGAGAATATTCTGGGGGTCGTTACGATCTTCTAGTGTCGCAACAAAAGGAGGTTTATTGATAACGATAAAATCCTCGTCTTCATGAATGATAAGGTCCGTAAATTTCTTCCCTTTGAGTGGGTTAGTCATCGTCTTCGTTGAGTAGCTCATATTCCGGTACTTTGCCGAGCTGCAACTTAAACCAGAATTTCGAACCTACACCTTCTTCACTCTCAACTTCGATCTTGGATTGGTGCCCTTCAAGGATATGCTTGACAATGGAGAGACCAAGGCCGGTTCCGCCCTTGGCCTTACTTCGACTTTTGTCCACCCGATAAAAACGCTCAAAGATGCGACCAATGTCCTCTTCCGGAATGCCCAGTCCATTGTCCTGAACGAAGATGGTCACATACTCATCGGTCCTCTCAAAGAATATTTTAACCTGACTCCCTTTTTCAGAGTATTTGATCCCATTGGTGATCAGGTTGGATAGGACCTGATAGATCCGTTGGTAATCCGCATATACATAAACAGGTTCTTCCAGGGATTCAAGCTCGATTCCTACATCTCTTTTTTCGGCTTTACCATCTACCTGGTCGATGACCTCTCTGACCATTTCCTCAATATTGAAGTCTTCCGGGTGCATTTTAATCTCCCCGGTCTCCATTTGAGAAATAGTGAGCAAATCTTGTACGAGCATATCCAAACCATCAAGGCTCTTAGCAGCCTTCTTCAGAAACTTGGTCCGGACCTTTTTATCTTCCACCGCTCCATCCAATAAGGTGTGCACAAATCCCTGCGCCGCAAAAATGGGTGTCTTCAATTCGTGAGAGACATCCGCAATGAACTCCCTGCGGAATTCCTCCATGCGCTTGAGTTCCTCGATCTCACGTTGTTTTGTTTTAGCATATGATTCAATCCCTTTATTAATAAGGCGCAAAGGGTTGACAGCATTTCTGCTTCTACTCAGGATGGGGGAAAGCTCTTCACTTCGTATTTTATCAAGTGCTTCGTAAATGCTCGTGATCTCTTTGAAGAAAATAAACTCCAGCACTAGCCTCACCAGTATATAAGAGGAAGAAAACGACAAAGCAAAAGACACAATCAGCGCCGTAGTAGAAATAGAGGGGAGCAGCGACAAAAATGCTGAGGTGATCACCGAAATACTCAGTGCCAACAACAATGCCAGCGCCCGTGAATTCAGGATCATGCGACTTAGTTTATATCAAACTTGTATCCTACTCCCTTTACGGTAGAGATGTAGCCATCACCTATCTTTTCACGCACTTTACGTATGTGTACATCTACCGTACGTGCCAATACATAAACGTCTGTTCCCCAAATATTCTTGAGCAATTCATCGCGACTGAAAACTTTCCCGGGGTTCTGCGCAAGGAAATAGAGCAATTCAAATTCTTTTTTGGGCAAGTTGATCTTTTTATCTCCCAGAATCACCGTATAGCTGGATCGATCCACTTCAAGGTCTCCAATCATGATCTTTTGCGAATCCTTTTTCTTCTTGGATTCCCTTCTGAACAAAGCATTGATCCGGCTCATCAAAGCTCTTGGCTTGATTGGCTTGGTAATGTAATCGTCCGCACCCATCTCAAAAGCGGCTACTTCAGAATATTCTTCTGACCTGGCTGTCAGGAAAATCACGAAGACATTGGCCAATTCAGGAACCTCGCGGATCTGACGACAGGTCTCCACACCATCCTGTTTAGGCATCATAATATCCAGTAGAATGAGATCTGGCACAAAGGATTTTGCGATCTCTACTCCTTTCACGCCATTGGAAGCGGTTTTCACATCATAACCCTCCTTCGATAAGTTATATTTCAATAATTCAAGGATGTCTGATTCATCGTCCACTACCAGGACTTTCTGATTGACTTTACCCATCTGTCTACTCCTGTTTATAAGAGGTGTTTTAAGGAATTATAATTTGAAAGCTAAGAAATTTATCACACTTCCGAAATCTAAACGCAAGACTAGCAGAAATGACAAAACAGAACGAGGAGGTCAAATTAAAGAGTTATCATTTTTTTAAGCCGGGCTTAACATTTGCGTAATCAAGGAAGATTTTGAAACCCTTGCACTACTCTTGATCGTATATTACCTTGCAATGCATAGTAACTTCCATAACCGTGTGGGAGTGTATTTATCACCAAAAACTCAAAGTCATGAAATGAGCATAAAGAACAAGCATCCTAACATGCAACCAAGGATGGTTGGAATTTATCGCGAATTCCCTGGTCGGGCACCCCTAATAGGGCACGCCGTTTCGGCGGACCGACGAGACCAAATAATTAAAATCAAAAACTCATGAAAGTTGATAATTCTCTTCATCACCTGAAAATTGCCGGAAAGATCCTGATCGTTCTCGGCTTTTTGACCATTCCCGTTTCAGTCTTCTCCTGGAGCGCCTTAAACTTCTTGATTGAATCCGACTGGTGGCATGATCATGTCACCTGGCACATCCATTCAAGTATTTGGCCTTTCCACAGCCATGGGCCACTCAGCTTTTTCTACTATTTTCCATTTGCCTATTTAGCGGCCGGCATTCTGTATATTATCAGTGGAGTAGGACTTGTTAATGAAAAAGAATGGGCCATGCGGCTGGTTTGGATACCTGCGGTCATATTGTTATTCAAATTTCCGATTGGAACAGCACTTAGTGTCTGGATCATTTATCTGTTGCAAAAGCGAAAAGAATTTCTCGCTGCTAGTAAGCCCTGATCAAAGTTTTAAACATAGGTTTTAGCTAAATACTAATTTATTTAGTTTTTCATTTATATTTGCTAATCAAATTAGTTTAAGGTTTTCAAACTTCAATTATCACTCCGAATAGGTTAGGCTTATGCTAACTTCGAAGGCTGAAATTTGGAACCTAAAACGCAACATCAAACACCATGGCAGATACGAATGAAAAACTAAAGGCGCTACAGATCACCATTGACAAACTCGAAAAGACTTATGGTAAGGGTACCATAATGAAATTGAGTGATGAGAAAATTCTTGACATCCCTGTTATACCTACCGGGTCTCTGGGACTGGATGTTGCATTGGGCGTGGGTGGGATTCCCCGTGGAAGGATTATCGAGGTTTATGGGCCGGAATCTTCTGGTAAAACCACTTTGGCGATGCATTGTATTGCGGAAGCACAAAAAAAAGGAGGCCTGGCTGCTTTCATAGACGCAGAACATGCTTTTGATAAAGTGTATGCGGAAAAACTTGGTATTGATACCGAAAACCTGCTGATCTCTCAACCTGACAATGGTGAACAAGCTTTGGAAATTGCAGAACACCTTATACGATCTGGTGCCATTGACATCATTGTCATTGATTCGGTTGCCGCCCTGGTTCCTCGTGGTGAATTGGAGGGAGAAATGGGTGACAGCAAAATGGGTCTCCAGGCAAGGTTGATGTCGCAAGCATTGAGAAAGCTAACAGGTACCATCAATAAAACTGGCTGTTCCTGCATCTTCATCAACCAGCTTCGTGAAAAAATCGGTGTAATGTTCGGTAATCCGGAAACTACCACTGGTGGTAATGCCCTCAAATTTTATGCGTCTGTACGATTAGATATCCGAAGAATTGGCCAGATCAAAGAGTCTGCAGATAACATTCTCGGAAACAGAACCCGGGTGAAAGTAGTGAAAAACAAAGTTGCACCTCCTTTTAAAGTAATCGAATTTGATATTATGTATGGAAAGGGGATCAGCAAGGTCGGGGAGATCCTGGATATGGGTGTGGAATTGAACATCATCCAAAAGTCCGGCTCATGGTTCTCTTATAATGGCGATCGCCTTGGTCAGGGAAGAGATGCGGTGAAAGAATTGATCGAGGACAATCCTGAGCTTATGGAAGAGTTGGAAACTAAGATCAAAGCTGCCATTAAAGGTGAACCTGTAGAAGCATAAATTCTTTCTCAATTCAACGAAAAAAGGACATCACCGAAATGATGTCCTTTTTTAATTCTTGTATTTCAGGTGTTGTTTACTGGGTTCTGATAGCAATCACAGGGTCCAATCTTGCAGCAATCGCCGCAGGGATAATTCCTGAAGCCATTCCGATGAAACCTGCTACGCCTACCCCTAAGACAATGTTCTTCAGGCTAAGGCTCAGTTCAAGGGAACCTAAAGGAACAAACGTTACTCCGTAGACCAGCAACAGTCCGACCCCTCCTCCGATCACAGCCAGAAAGATGGACTCAAATAAGAATTGAAACAGAATAAAGTAGTTCTTTGCGCCTAATGACTTTTGAATACCAATGATGTTTGTGCGCTCTCTTACAGATACGAACATGATATTGGCAATACCAAAACCTCCGATCAAAATGGAGAAGCCCCCAATCAACCAACCTCCCGTACTCAGTACATCAAAAAAACTTCCGATTTGGTTCAAAATCGCCTGCTGTCTATTGATTGAGAAATTATCTTTTTCTCTGGGTCTCAGACCCCTGAAATTCCGCACAAGCCCTTGAAGCTCATACTCTACTTTGACCAACCCTACATCCGTATCCAGGCCTTTTACCGTAATGTAAGGCTCTATACCCCGACAGCATCGACTGGCGATGTAATTGATTTTGGAAAACGACTTGAATGGAATCCAGATATTCTCATCCTTACTGGTTTCGCCCAGCAATCCTGCTCCCTGTTCCGGCACCACACCTATAACCGTGAATTTCTGGCCTTTAATTTTCAGTTGTCGCCCAATAGGATCAAGCTTTCCAAAAACCTCCCTCCTAGTTCGATTACCAATAATGGCCACGTTACGACCACTTTGGCATTCTTCCAATGTAAAATATCGACCTTCTAAGTCCGGAAAATCCGGATAGACACCATCATGTGTGTAAGCCACTCCCAACAAGGTGATATCCGACGAACTATTATTCTTGTACTTGGGTGTTACAGAATTGAATGCGAAAATGGTGATCCCTTCAGCGTTTTGAAGGTTATCTCTCAAATATTCATATTCTTCGTAGGTTGAATAAGGACGCTTCCAGTAATCCCACCACGGCACATTTCCATCAAAAGTGATTGGAAATCGACGAATATCGACATTCGTGCGCCCCAAAAAGCTCAGACTATCATTGATGCTTCTTTCTAGCGAATCAACAAGTGTAAACACAACAATAATGGCGAATATTCCTATTGTTACACCCAGTAAGGATAGGGTAGTTCGTAAAAGGTTTGACTTCAACGCAGTGAACGCGAAGACGAAACTTTCTATGATTAATTTGATAACGATCAAAGCCTTTTTGGTTTAGCGGAAGTGAATTACAATATTATATCTTCAAAACAAAACTATTTGCTAGCTTTGCGGACTTAATTTATTTCAGTACCCGTCATTTTACTTTCGAAATAACAAACTATGAAGCTTTCCGAATTCAAGTTTGACCTCCCTTCAAGTCATATTGCACTATATCCAACCGAAAACAGAGATGAATCCCGTTTGATGGTTGTACATCGTGAAAGTGGCAAATTTGAGCATAAATCGTTCAAAGACATTGTTGACTATTTCGAGGATGGTGACATGATGGTCATTAATGATACGAAGGTCTTTCCCGCGAGGTTGTATGGAAACAAAGAAAAGACCGGAGCGAAAATCGAAGTTTTCCTTTTGAGGGAACTCAACAAAGACATGAACCTGTGGGATGTGTTAGTAGATCCTGCAAGAAAGATTCGTGTCGGTAATAAATTATACTTTGGCGATGGTGAATTAGTGGCAGAAGTCATTGACAATACGACCTCCAGAGGTCGAACCATTAGATTCTTATTTGATGGAACTGAGGATGAGTTCTACGCAACCATTGACCGACTGGGAGAAACTCCTCTCCCGAAAGAAATCAAAAGAGGTGCAGAACCTGAGGATCGTGAAAGATTCCAGACGATCTACGCCAAGAATCTCGGTGCGGTAGCCGCTCCAACTGCGGGACTTCATTTCACGAAGCAGATCATGAAGAGACTGGAGATCGTAGGTGTAGACATCAATCCTATTACCCTCCACGTAGGCCTTGGCACTTTCAGACCTGTGGATGTTGAAGATCTCACCAAACACAAGATGGACTCGGAAAACTTCCTGGTACCTGAATCTACTGCAGATCGTGTCAATAAATCTTTGGACGAGAAAAGAAAAGTTTGCGCTGTAGGAACCACGGTTATGCGCTCACTTGAATCATCCGTTTCTGCGGGTGGTCGATTGAAAGGTAACAGCGGATGGACCGACAAATTCATCTTCCCTCCTTACGAGTTTAAGATATGTAACGCCCTTGTCACGAACTTCCACCTTCCTGAATCTACCTTGCTGATGATGGCAAGCGCTTTTGGTGGTTATGAATTGGTGAGAGAAGCGTACGATATAGCGATCAAAGAAAACTACAGGTTCTTCACCTACGGTGATGCCATGCTTATCTTGTAGTGATCCGTTACGTCATTGTCGTAGCTGGCGGTAAAGGCCTTCGCATGGGTAGTGACCTACCCAAACAGTTCATGGACCTGAAAGGCAAACCCATTCTGGTCAGAACATTGGAAGCTTTCTATCACCATGACCCGGCAATCAGGATCATCCTTGTACTTCCTGAATCCCATCAGGCTCATTGGAAAAAGTTGACAACTGACTACTCCCTTGACCTTCCTATTCGAATCGTTTCAGGTGGGACGGAAAGATTCCACTCAGTGAAAAATGGATTGGATACCATTGAGGAAGAAGGGCTTGTGGCGGTGCATGATGCCGTTCGACCTTTAATTGATCCTGATATTATTGAGAACACCTACCAAAGTGCGGAAGAAAATGGTGCGGCCATTTCGGTTGTAAAACTCAAAGAATCGCTCCGTCAAATCGACGGGGAACGATCCAATGCTGTATCCAGGGAGAACTATCGTTTAGTTCAAACTCCTCAGGTATTTAAAACAACTTTATTAAAACAGGCGTATGAGCAACCCTATCAAAGTGATTTTACGGATGATGCCAGTGTCGTGGAAAAGTTTGGGCATCCGGTTGCTTTGGTTGAAGGGAGTTATAAGAACATCAAGATCACAACTCCTGAAGATATGGCATTGGCGAAAGCATACTTCCATGATTTCGCCAGTTAATTGCTGCTAGTATCTAGTATTCGTCTTCGTTGAAGAAAAAATCTTCTTTAGTAGGATAATCTGGCCAGATCTCTTCGATGTTCTCGTAAGGCTGTCCGTCATCCTCCAATTCCTGTAAATTTTCGACAACCTCCAGGGGAGCACCCGATCTGATAGAGAAGTCTATCAATTCGTCCTTTGCCGCAGGCCAGGGGGCGTCTTCCAGGTAGGATGCTAATTCTAGTGTCCAGTACATATCACTAAACGTTTAAAAAAGGTCTTTTTAAATAGTTGCGCAAAAGTACATTTATGAATGAGAAATACAACCAATCACAAATTAGTTATAAGCGCTTTTTTTTCAATTATTTGAGCAGCGGTTTTTTTCAATTTTTTAACCACTAGCCTCCTAATATGGCAATTAAACGTTGCTTGATCTTTATTTTGTTACGTTGTTGCGCCATCTTTCTATCCAACATATGATCTGCACTGCCATCCCGACTTGAAAAGTTTCCGGCATTGTTTTCATAATTATCCAGATCCTCTTCATCTCGTCTGATCAATTCCTTCAGGAATTTCACCTGATGAGCATTTTGTTCCAGTACGTCCAGCTCATCATAATTCTTGACACGCTTTCGACATTGGCTTTGTACAAAATCCATCTCTGTCAGCATTTGCAACAGATTCATACAATCGCGCTTCTTCTGATCTGCTTTAGGGTCCCTGGGCTTAATTGAAAACAACTGCTTACGCATCTCTTCGCCTCTGACCCGATCAAATTGTCGGGCGCCCTGTTGGATTTCAATTAGCTCCTTCTCAATGTTCTCTAAATCCTGCAGCGGATTGAATGAAGGTCGTTGTGTCTGCTTCAAATTGAATTGAAACTTAGAAAGCAGATTCTTGTATTTGAAGGATGGAATGTTTCCGTTTTCTCTCCAGCGGTCTTTGAGTTCTTTGATCTTTTCAAATCGCTCTTTTCCTGCCAAATCAGAAACGTAACGTGACTCTCTTAAAATCTTACGATATTCATCTTCGTATTTCGCTTCCAGACGTTTCTTATCTTCCTGGAATGCCCGCTTGCGATCAAAATATTGCTGAACTTCTCCCCAGAAAGTATCATCTAACGTTTGCTGCTCTTCTGCAACAGCATTACCCACTTTGATCCACCTTCCCTTAATATCCTGGATGGCCTCTGTGGATTCTTTCCAATTGATGATCTTGACAGCCTCTCTAAGTTCATCGATCAAACCATGCTTGATCTCTGTGTTTCTTACACGATTTTTGGCAATGATGTCTGAAAGGAAAACCTCCCATTTGACAAGGCGATCATGCAAGGCTGCATAGTCCCCTAATGCATCGTGCTTCGTGAGGCTATCTTTTAAGTGAAGTACCTTTTGCAGGTAACTCCCCTTATTATCTGTATTTTCAATGGTCTGTTCCAATTCGGTGATTTTGTTTTCAAGCTCACCGAATCGATTAACAAAATATTCAACTGCAACTTGTGCGCCTTCTTCTCTCACCTCACCTATCACACGGCTGGGGTGCTCATTCCATGGATTTAGAATAATTTTGTTGTCTTCGATGGAACCGAACGGAACCTCTGGGGTATTCATGAGTACTTAATAGCGGTTTAGATTATAGACTCTTAAATATGAACAATTTAACAATATGTCCGACGAAAAGATAATTTTTTCCATGGCTGGGGTGTCCAAAATCTATCCCCCCAAGAAACAAGTATTGAAAAATATTCACCTGTCATTCTTCTACGGTGCTAAAATAGGTGTACTTGGACTAAATGGAGCCGGAAAATCTTCATTATTAAAAATTATCGCCGGTTTGGATAACGATATTCAGGGGGAAGTTGTTTTCTCTCCCGGCTATTCTGTTGGTTTTTTAGAGCAAGAACCTCAATTAGACCCGGAAAAAACGGTTATTGAAGTCATTCGTGAAGGAGCAAAAGAAATCGCTGACCTTTTGGCAGAATACGATCAGATCAACGCATCGTTCGCTGATCCTGAAGTACTTGAGGATCCGGACAAAATGGACAAACTCATTAATCGTCAGGGAACTGTTCAGGAAAAACTGGATCAACTTAATGCCTGGGAGCTTGACAATCAGCTGGAAAGAGCGATGGATGCCCTCAGAACGCCTCCCGAAGATGCCATTATTAAAAACTTATCCGGCGGAGAAAAAAGAAGGGTTGCACTTTGTCGTTTGTTAATCCAATCACCGGATGTATTACTACTGGATGAGCCTACGAACCACCTGGATGCAGAGTCCGTACTGTGGCTGGAGCAGCACCTGCAGCAATACAGTGGTACGGTCATTGCCGTGACGCACGATCGTTATTTTTTGGATAATGTGGCCGGATGGATACTGGAACTTGATCGCGGAGAAGGAATCCCCTGGAAGGGCAACTACTCCAGCTGGCTCGAGCAAAAACAAAAGCGACTGGCTCAGGAAGAAAAGAGCGAGTCCAAACGACAAAAAACCCTTGAGAGAGAACTGGAGTGGGTGCGGATGACACCCAAAGGACGTCAGGCCAAGGCAAAAGCAAGACTGAGTGCTTACGAGAATTTGTTAGGTGAGGAAGGTCGTGAAAAAGAAGCCAAACTTGAATTGTACATTCCTCCGGGGCCGCGTTTAGGTGCCAAAGTGATCGATGTTCAGGGAGTATCGAAATCATACGGAGAAAAGCTATTATTTGACGACCTGAGCTTTAGTCTTCCGCAGGGTGGAATTGTTGGCGTGATTGGGCCGAATGGTGCCGGTAAGTCGACACTTTTCAACCTGATTACCGGAAAAGACCAGGCTGATGCCGGAAACTTCGAGGTTGGTAGTACAGTAAAGATGGCTTACGTGGATCAGGAACATGATCAACTGGATGCCAATAAGACCGTTTACGAAACGATTTCTGACGGTAATGAGATCATTGATCTGGGCGGAAAAGAAATGAATGCCCGGGCATATGTAAGCCGATTCAATTTCAGTGGTAACGACCAGCAAAAAAAGGTCGGAGACCTATCCGGTGGCGAAAGAAACCGGGTTCACCTGGCCATGACGTTGAAGCAGGGAGCAAATCTGATCTTACTGGATGAGCCTACGAACGATCTTGACGTCAATACCCTGAGGGCGCTGGAAGAAGCGCTGGAAAGCTTCGGAGGCTGCGCGGTGATCATTTCCCACGACCGATGGTTCCTGGATCGTGTAGCGACGCACATTCTTGCGTATGAGGGAGATTCCCAAGTGTACTGGTTTGAAGGGAACTTCTCAGATTATGAGGAGAATCGGAAAAAGCGATTGGGAGATACAGGCCCCAAAAGAATCAAGTACAAAAAGTTGATGAAGTAGCACTTCGACAGGCTCAGTGCTCCAGTATTTATACCAAACTCCGTGCAAGTGTTATCACCTGCACGATCAGGAGCATTTACGAATCAACACCCTGAACTGAGTCTCCACAATCGAGCTCTATAAAACATCAAAGCGGTTGTGGGGACACAACCGCTGGGAAATAGAATTAAAGAAAGGGCCGCCTTCGAAAGAGAATCAGAAATGAAGACGGCCCTGGAGTAGTGTTATCGGTTATTACTCTTTGATCAGTATCGTTTTACGGTACTTAATCCGTTTTTCTCAGCATAAAGCTTGGGATCACCTTTATAGCTTACCGTACTGATGCCATTGGCATCCACCCATAGTTCATCAGTGACGAACACAGAAGCTTTTGAGGCCCCGTTCAGGCTTATTTCCCCCGTTTCACTTCGAAAATCAACAGCGTCTAATTTAGAGGCACCCGTTACACGGGCATCGATTTTTTCTGCACTGCCATCTAATTCGAGCTTAGAAGCGCCATTTAAATCTATTTCCAGGTAATCAGGACGAATTCGAGCTTCTAATTCTGAAGCACCCTGAAGGGTTATTTCCATGTCATAATCCTCAAACCCTCTAATCTCACCGTCACAAGCGCCTGATAACTCCAAAGCTTCCAGTTTTGGCATCACGATATATATACCAATCTCATTCGGCCAGTCACCTTTTTCCCACCAGCCCCAGTCACGATTCCTGCGCTTGATTTCCAATGTATTGCTCCTATTACGAATGCTCACACGTTCCAGGTCGTCCTCATCTCCTCGTAATCGCACTTCGTATTCATCTCCCTCAACCACAAACACCTTGAAATGTGAAGAGACTTTCACTTCCTCAAAATCATCGTACTGGAACGAAACTTCCTCACCACGGATCCGACGCCAGTCCCGATCAGAACCAACACTGGAATAATCCCTCGAATCGCTATCAACCCGACTTCTGGATGAGCTTCTGCGACTGCCTCTTCTCGTAGCACATGTGATACATTCTAATCCACCCTCATTGAACATCCAGTCATTGTCTTCCATCTGATATGTTCGGTAACCATTGAGGTAAAGCGTATTGGTCAGGATCTCCGCCAGGTCCCGATCCATTCGGAAAACCTTTCCTTCAGGTATATAGAAGGTAGCATCTACTTCCTGGAACCGGAATGCCGCATCGTCATCGAAACTGATGTTTGAATCGAAATAGAAATCATCACCACTTTGCGACACATGATAGCTGATAGCAGAAGCATTATCCCGAGCATCGTTTCGATTTGCACCACGGGCAGTAGTGCGCACCTCAAGTCGATAAACGCTATCCGAATGACCTCTTAATCTCAGGTCTACGGCTTCATAGCTTCCCAGGTCAATATCATTGAGACGCAAGGTCGGTGTACCTCCAGTTTGAGCGAATGTTCTCTGTGTTCGGGTAGTACTATCTGTTCTGAAATCCCGCGCCAGACTGGGAATAAAAATAGCAGAACCAATCAACCCGAGTATCCAGAACCCGAACAGTGCCCAAACCACATAGGCCTTGACCACACTTCGCTTTAACAAGACGTATAGTCCCAGCAACGTTATGCAAAGCGCAGGGATAAATGCGATCAGGAAAGCAGATAGGACAGACCAGATATTGACAGAACGCGCGAATATTTCTGTAGGAATGTGTCCGAAATAAACATAATCAGCCCAATATCCAGAATCCCAACCAAGTACTACCAAAAAGGCAATAATTAATGAAATCATGATGGAGAAACCTACGACAGTAATGATCAATCCAAAGAATATCCTTACGATCTCGACCAGCGCGGCAGCTACAGGACCCAATGCGGAAGAAATGGCTTTGATCACCGTTGCAATGACCCGAAAAGGGAATAATAACACTTTCGCCAGCGCACTTTCCTCGCCTTCGTCTTCATTAAGGTTTTTCTTGACATTCTCCTCAATGTTGCTCAATGTTACCGGTTCACCCTCCATTTGCATTTTTTCGGTGATGGTTCTCGCTTCCGGGGTAATGATCCAAAGTATGATGTAGACGATGATACCGGCACCACCCAGAAAAATTGACAACACGAACAGCAATCGAACGACGGTGGTATCGGTACCGAAGTAAGAGGCTAATCCACTACATACCCCCCCCAGGGCCCGGCTTTCTCCGTCCCGGAAGAGCTTCTTGACATTCTGATCATCGTCATCCAGTTTCCGATTTCCCGGAACCACGATCCATAGGATCAGGTACGTAATGGCTACTGCGCCAGAAAGGCCTCCAAAGAATACGTTGACGAACAAAGCAATGAAGAGCAATCGAATCCATATCGGATCTATGCCGAAATAATGAGCGATACCAGCAGCTACACCGCCAAGTACCTTTCTTCGTTCATCGCGATAGAGTTTTCTTGAACCCGTTCCGGAATCCTTACTGTATTCCGATTCCTCTTCCTGGTGGGTAGTTCGTTCTTGTTGTTGACCTGCTTCATTTTGAGTTTGACCTTCGGATTCAGTTTCAATGGTTGCATCAAAGTCCTGCGTAGTTCCCATGGTAGACATGAGTTCCACTACATCTTCGTTGGAAATGACCTGTTTCCCATCCGAAAGTTTGCTCAGGAATATCTCTGCAATTCTGTTCTCAATATCATCGATGATTTCTTTACTATCCTCGAAGGTGGAGAAGTACTGATTGACGGAATCGAGGTAAGCACGAAGCTTATCAAAACCATCTTCCTCGATATGGAAAATGATCCCACCAATATTGATACTTATGTTCTTTTTCATTTTTGTTCCGAGTTGTGATTGACTGAGATGATGGACTGGGTAGAAGTGACCAATTCTTCCCAGGTTTGATTGAGTCCATTTAGAAATTCGCTACCGTTTTCGGTCAGCGTATAGTATTTGCGGGGCGGACCAGAGGTGGATTCCACCCACTTATAATCTACCAACCCTGCTTTTCGCAATCGGGTTAGCAACGGATAGAGTGTTCCTTCTACCACCATGATCCTGGCAGTAGTGAGTTCCTCCAGCATGTCGGATGCGTATACTTCACCTCGTGAAATGATGTGGAGTATACAAAACTCAAGAATACCCTTTCGCATCTGCACTTGTGTGTTTTCTATGTTCATTAGCTCATGGCTTTTTCTTGTTGATGAATTTATTGACCTTATAACTCTATACGGAAAGGTACTATGCATGGCCAAGTACATAGCAAAAAACATTAGTGAAAGTGTGTTTTTATTATTTTTGTCATATATTTTCTCATTTTAATTATATAAATATATCATTTCAGGAACTTGATCCGCTTGTTATATCTGAAGTAGATCATGTCGAAGCATTACCATTTTTAGTCATTTCTTCGTAGAATGCACCTGCAATTCGCACAGATCATTGACCTGTATCAATCACATCGTACGGCAAAGTTTCTCTGAGATCATACTACTGGTTTTGCTTGGAATCGTATTCTTTTCCAGCATTAATCAGACCCATGACTGGGGTGGTGACTTTGCTCAGTACTTGGACAATGCTCGTGATTTGATTTCAGGATCCGAAGATCAGAGCAAGGAAGTATTGGATGGAATCAATTTTGCGCCTGCTACAAGAGGTGCAGGTTTTTCACTGCTGTTATCACCCGTTTTTCTAGTCCTTGGAAAGAAAATCTCTTATTTCACCATTTATATTTCTTTTTTCTTTCTGGTGGCCGCGTTTGTGATCTTCAAAAGCTATCAAAAGTCTGGATTGAGTACCGCTCTTGCCTTTTTGCTCACGTTAATGTTTGCGTTAAATCCTGAAGTTTTCAAATTAAAACTTGAGATTCTGCCTTCCTTTCCTTTCCTGGCCTTGCTGTATTTGATCTTTCTCAATTTTCAAGGAAAACAGCGAAAAGGGCTGGTTATACTGGCCATACTTACGGGCATCCTGATTTCAATCAGAAACGTGGGTTGGGTTACCTATTTAGCGATTCTGGCGCATCTATTCGTGCCCTGGATCCGAAAACCCAAAATCACCGCCTTCCTGAATATGTCAGGCTTTGCTCTGATCGTACCAATAGTGGATTTAGCCATCAAATGGTTGGTATTCGGAAGCAGCTCCTCTGATAATCTGAGTTGGTATAGCCATGCCTTTCACCTGGACAATTGGTCAGTACTTTGGGTTCGTATGCTTTACTACTACGATCAGTTGTTAACTTTCTTTAAGCCTTCGTTATTGGGAGTTTCAGGCCTGATAGTGGGTAAAATGATGATCGTACTCATGTTTATGGGATGGGTCTATCGTATATATCAAAAGCAATGGACTTTAGGAGACACATTTACTCTTGGCTATGGAATCGTCCTGATTTTGTATGAAGGCGTAAGTGGTATTCGATTCCTGATTCCCGTCCTACCTGTTATTTTGATTTACTGGGTCAATGGCATAAGGTTGATAGTTTTAAAACTGGATGAGGCCCTTTTTGATAAAATCCGAATTGTGGCCGTCACAACCTTCCTCCTTGTCTGCTTACCAGGCACCTGGACCATCTTTCTTAATTCCAGAACTCCCATTCCGGGTCCTGATATTCCTTCTTCTCAGGAGGCATTTACCTATGTTCAAAACACTTTATCTGTGCATGAAGCAACCGTTTTTCATAAACCCTGGGTATTGCATTATTACACTGGTCGAACATCCATGGCGATTAATCCAAAAAATGGGAAAGAGGGTTTATCGATGGATTATCTTGTCGACAAGATGACGAGATTCAAAGTGAATCACCTTTTGGTTTCCATTGATTCTGAAGATCTGGCGATCTATAATGAAAAATTGGTCCGCGAAATACAAGATGATTCAAGGTTTACGGAACGTTGGCGAAATGACGCTTTTGTCTTTTTAACATTGAATGAGCACGTTGGGAATAAGAAATCGACGTTGAAATAAGTTTCCTCATAAAGGGACATTTACTTTGCCTTGTCTTAGCAAATAAAATGAAAAGAACGACGCTATTATGTTTGTTGATTCTCTCTGGCTTGTTCTCCTTTGGGCAGGATGGAGGCGATGATAATACTCCCACATTCAGCAACGAATTCCTGAATATTGGTGTGGGTGCCCGGGCTTTTGGATTGGGTAGAGCGATGGTATCCCAGGTCAATGATGCTACGGCAGCTTACTGGAATCCGGCCGGATTAACGCACCTAAAATCCAATTTTGAGCTAAGTCTGATGCATTCGGATTATTTCGGAGGACTGGCCAACTATGATTACGGGACATTTGCTGCCTCACTTAAAGACGAAAGTAAAATCGCAGTGTCGGTCATTCGTTTTGCGGTAGATGACATTCCGGACACAAGGTTCCTCTTCGATGCAAACGGCATTATAGATTATAGCCGGGTACGCTTCTTTGCGGCAACTGATTATGGCTTTTTGTTGAGTTATGCCCGTAAGATCCCTGTGTTTGGAGGATTAAGTGTTGGTGGCAATGCCAAAATTATTCATCGGATCGCCGGGCCCTTTGCCCAGAGTTGGGGATTTGGCATTGATATCGGCGTTCAAAAAGAACTAGCCGGATGGAATTTTGGACTGTTTGCGAAGGATATTTTCAGCACCTTCAATGCCTGGTCGCACAACCCTGATGAGATTCGAGATGTGTATAACCTAACCGGAAATACCATCCCAACGAATTCGATAGAGATCACGCTCCCGCGCGTTATCCTGGGAGTGTCAAAGACTTTTTCATTTCTCAATGCCTTTCAATTGCTGACCGCCGTAGATCTGGATGTCACTTTTGACGGTAAAAGAAACACAGTCATCCGGTCAAACCAGATTTCCATTGACCCACATGGTGGTATTGAATTGGGTTACAAGGAAAAAGTATTCCTGAGATTTGGAGTCAATAATATCCAGCAATTGACCGATTTTGATCGCTCTCAGTACTGGAATGTTCAACCAAATCTCGGCCTTGGTTTTGTGATCAGACAAATTCAGATTGATTACGCCCTCACAGACGTGGGAGATCAGTCAGACGCGTTATTCTCTCATGTCTTTTCGGTAAATATTGATTTCAATGTTGAGAAATAGCTTTTTGACTCTTTTTAGCTGCTTGTTTTTGAGTTTCTCAACTTTGGGGCAGTATGGCAATGAATGGATCTTATATGATCAGGATTACTTCAAGTTAACTGTAGCGAACGATGGGTGGTATCAGGTAACTGCTGCGGAGTTAGCTGCCGCAGGATTTCTTACCGATCAGGTCGCCGCTGACCGGCTGAGATTATTCAAAAATGGAGAGGAAATCGCTCTATCTGTATCCAGTCAGAATGGTCGCCTGGTCAGTTTTGAGTTTTACGGAGAAAGAAACGATGGCCAGCTCGATGAATCCCTTTATATCTCTCCGGATGCACAACCTCACGATTACTATTCGCTTTTTTCAGACTCAACCAGCTATTTCCTTACCTATTCCAATGCTGGAGAGGATGGCCTGAGAATGGCTTTCTCAACAGATAATGACAATACGGGACTAACCCCTGAAACCTACCACACTGCAGACGAATTACTATTGCAAACCAATCGATATTCTGCAGGAAGGCAATATACGAGAGAGAACCTCAATATCCCTCAATATGACTTTGGGGAAGGCTGGACAGGTAGTCTTGTTGCCAGAAATTCAAGCCAGGATTTTAATTTCACGCTGACCAGTCCAGTGGTTTCTGCCCCTACTCCCACACTGGAAATGGTCATGATCGGTGGTAACAATCAGGAACACGGAATTGACATCCTGGTGGGACCTGATGAATCTAACCTTCGTGCCCTTGCAACAGTCAATTTCACAGGACAAACCTCCTTTACTTTTCTGGATAATCTGGAATGGTCGGACATTGGCGCCGATGGCTCCTTGCTAATTCGGGCTTCCGTCACGGGCACCCAAAATTCAGCGGATCAAGTATCCTTTGCGGCCGTAAAAGTTGATTTTCCTCAGGCCTTTGATGTGGTGGATACGGACGTGATCAAATCTTTTCAATTACCCATCAATGGAGTGGGCCGTTCATATATAAGGGTTAATCACGACAATCCGGGCAATCTCAGATTTTTTGATATTACCAATGCCAATGCCCCGATCCGATTGAATTTCAACCCTATCCAAAGCGAAAGCCGCGTAGATGTTGTGGTGAATGGAACCTCCATTGAAAGGAATATCCTATCGGTCCAAGAAGTACAATCCGTACCGTCCATTCAGGCCTATCGGTTTTCAGAAATTGATCTGAGTGATGTCAACTACTTAATCGTAACTCATCCTACGCTCAGAAATCCCATTGATGGGGTAGATCCGGTCCAAGCCTATGCCAACTACAGAGGCAGCGAAGCTGGTGGCAGTTTCAATGTAGCCATTGCCAACATCCAGGACATTTATGATCAATTTAGTTTTGGATACCCCTCTCCTGTTGCTATCCGCAACATGGTACAGATGGGCGTTGAGCAGGGCAGTCTTACCAATTTATTCCTCATCGGCAAGGGACTAACCGTCAATTTTAATTACATCAGGAACCAGGAAAGCTTGCAAGCAGAAGGCGTTAGAAATTTCATTCCGGGCTTCGGGTTTCCAGGAAGTGATCTGCTTTATGTTGGCAGCTTTCAACCAGGCAGCTCGCTGGATCCCAGGTTAGCAGTGGGTCGAATAACCGCAAGAAGTTCCAGTGATGTTCAGGGCTATTTGAATAAAGTGGTCGAACATGAGGCTATACCCTACGATGACCTCTGGAGAAAACGCATTCTGCAGTTGAGTGGTGGTCAAAATGAAGGAGAGTTGGCCACATTTGCCGGCTATGTCCGGCAGTTTGGAAGAACGGCAGCAGATGGATTGTTGGGAGGTTCCGCTCAAAACCTGAGTAAATCTACTACCGAAACGGTGGAGTTTGTCAACATCAATGAGCAGGTAGACCGTGGTGTAGGCATGATCACTTTCTTTGGTCACTCAGGACCTGCCGTTACGGACATTGAAGTAGGAGATGTAAGTACGTACGAGAATCAGGGAAGATACCCCGCACTGTTTCTGGTCAACGGATGCAATGCCGGAGAAATATTCAGTAGGGGAAGGTCTTTCGGGGAACCCTGGGTCCTGACAGAAAACCTGGGAGCCATGTCCTTCATTGCTCATACTGACCTGGCTTTTGCCAGAAATCTCTTTGATTACTCCTCGCTATTATACCAAGTAGCCTATGAGGATGAAACGACATTTGGCAGTTCCATTGGCGAAATCATCAAAGAAGTATCCATTCGCTATCTTGATAATTCATCTGCGAGTGACGACCTGTCCCAGGTATTTGGAATGGCATTACAAGGAGACCCGGCGCTCAAGATTTTCGCTCCGGAATTCCCTGATTTCAACATTGCGGATAATAAAATTGAAGCCAATGCGGTCATGGGTGATTTGATCCTGGCTTCCCAAGATTCATTCCGCATTGATTTTGTGGTAGAAAACTTTGGCCGTACGCAGAACGAACCTCTTTCTGTCCGGTTGTCTCAAACGCTACCAGATGGTACCGAAAAACTTACCCTTAAATCTTTTCCAGCAGTGACCTTTCAGGATACCCTGAGTTTTTATGTCAGAAATGAGTTGGGTGAAGAAGTTGAAGGCAATCACCTTTTTTCGATTACACTCGACCCAAATCAGCTGGTGGAAGAACTCAATGAATTTAACAACCAGGCGTCAATTGAAGTCTTTGTTTCCTCAGGTTCTACCCTGGCATTATTTCCGGTAAACAATGCGGTGATTGATCAATCATCCACAACCTTGAGCTGGCAACCTATTAACCTCCTGGAAGCAAGTCGGGATTATGAATTGGAAATTGATTCGGTGAACACTTTCAACAGCGCTTTTCTGAGTCGGACCATCGTTAATGGAGAGGGCTTACTTTCTCATGAACCAGACCTTTCGACCCTATCCGATTCGACCACTGTTTTCTGGCGAACCAGGTATGCAGATCGAACGAGTGATCAGGATACACTCTGGACAACCAGCAGTTTCACGATCATTGGTAGTGATAATGTAGAGGGCTGGGGATTATTTGATATCGATCAACTCCGGGAGATGGAAAATAATCAAATCACTTATAACCCGACCAATGACTTATGGCAATACGACAATAATTTCGAAGAGGTTGAAGTGTTTACTTTCGGGGCCAATACCACGGAAGTCACTGCCGGAAGTGAAACCCTCTTTGTAGGAGGTCTTGACCTTTTGACAACTGGTGCCAGTGCCAGTGCCTGCGCTCAAAACACGGTGAATGCGGTAATTTTTGACAGAAGAACCGCCAATCCTTACACCCCGGTAGTCTCAGGTGGGTTGCTTTGTGGAAATATTCCGGAAAGGGTTTATAACCTGAATCAAACCGAAGTTCTGGGCAGCAATAGGTGGCTAGAACAATTAATTGATGCCATGCGAGATGGTGATCAGATCCTTCTCTTTAACCTGGGCTCGGTGGATTATACGAGCTGGGACAATCAATTGAAAACGAAGCTGGAAGAGGTTGGTATTAACAGTAGTGTACTTGATGGATTAGTATCCGGCCAGGCGGTCATTTTTCTAGGCACGAAAGGTACAGATCCCGGGAGTGCCATATTCAGAATTACCGACAATACTGCACGACCCATCACGGAGCAAATCATCCAACTCGACACTGTTTCTACAGGAACTTTTGATGTGGGCACCTTATCTTCCGAATATGTAGGCCCAGCCACCAACTGGAGCACCGCTTCAATCGGATACTCATCCGAATCAAATGATCTGGTTGCAGTAGATATTGTAGGTTTAAACATCTCTGGCGAAGAAGAGACGCTGCTCGACAATGTAGCAACCCGGCTAATCGACCTGTCGTCCATCGATGCTTCGACCTATCCGTTCTTACGTGCTGAGATCCAGCTGACTGATGAAGTCGATTTTACACCGCCACAACTTAATTTTATGCATATCCGACATGATGTTCCGCCAGATGGCATGTTGCTCTTCCCGGATGCTACTCCGGTCAACATTCAGGAAGGAGATACCCTCCGCACCTCTTTCTATTTCTACAACTACTCAGAAAAGACCTTCCAGGATTCGGTTCAGATCAATACCTTACTAAGAAGTAACGATGACGGAACCGTGATCTCTTTGTCGGATCGCATAATGGCACCAGCCCCGGGAGATAGTGTCCGATACGATCTTGAAGAAGGATCACGAGGGCGTGTGGGTAATTTCAACATGATCGTACAGGCTCGCCCGGATGGCACTGAGCTCTATGCGGTTAATAATTTCTTCAGTACCTCCAATTATCTACAGGTAACCGCGGATGAAGTGAATCCCATTCTGGACATCACCTTTGATGGCGTCCATATTCTTAACGGAGATATTGTCTCCCCTAATCCACAAATCAATATTCTCATGAAAGATCATGAGGCTACATTGCATAAAACAGATACTACCGGCATCAACGTAAGCCTGAAAACCGGAAATGAAGGCAATTTTGAACGCGTACAGTTTAGCAGTGACCAGTTGAATTTCACACCAGCAACTACAGATACAGACTTTGAAATGCTTTTTCAACCCGGTCCATTAGAGGATGGCATCTATACGATGCGAGTGGAAGCTACCGACGAAAGTGGCAACCGGGCTTCGGAATTTGATGATGCCTATGAAATCCAATTTGAAGTAATCAATGAGTCATCGATCACACACTTTTATCCCTATCCCAATCCTTTTTCCACAAGTACCCGATTCGTTTTCACGCTTACAGGTGTTGAGATTCCCGATGAAATCAAAATCCAGATAATGACGGTAACTGGCAGGGTGGTACGAGAAATACTTCAGGACGAAATCGGACCAATCCGGGTTGGAAACAACATCACACAATATGCGTGGGACGGACGTGACGAATATGGCAATTTACTGGCCAACGGCGTATATTTCTACCGGGTGATCACCAATGCGAATGGTCAAGCCATCAATCGAAGAGGAACCAATGCAGACAGTGGAGCCTTTAATAAGCAAGGCTACGGTAAGCTTTATATCCTAAGATGAGCCTCAGAAGAGAACCCTTTTTTCTGATCTATTTCCTGCTATTGACCCTGGCAACAACCCTCTATTTCAGTGGGGAGCACGGGGATACGGTCTTATGGGCCAATCGTTGGCATAACCCCATTACAGACTTCCTCTTCAAATGGATCACCCATTTAGGAGATGGTATTTTTTTCGCGATTGTCACATTGATCATGTTGATCAGAAACTGGAGGACTGGCTTACTATTGTTAGGGATGGGGCTGGCACAGACCGTGGTGTCATTTTTCCTGAAAAGAGTGGTATTTAAGAGTCAGCCAAGACCAAAGACTTATTTCAGTGATTTTGAAGAAATCAATCTTCATTTGGTAGAAGGAGTGAAAGTACATGCCTACAACTCATTCCCTTCCGGACATACCCTAACGGCATTTGCACTGGCAACATTTATGGTGTTGTACGTCAACAATAAGAAATTGTCTCTATGCTTTCTTGTTTTGGCTTGCCTGGCCGGTTTCTCTCGGATTTACCTCGCCCAACATTTCCTAATTGATGTTTGTTTCGGTTCGCTTCTTGGAGTAATCATTGGATATATCTTCCACCATTGGCACTTGTCAATGGTACAGCGAGGAACAATGGCCTAGGTTTCTATTTGACCTCATAATTATCATACCAAAATTGAGCACGTAGATATTCTATGTTCCTTGTACTATCTGTCCGGTAACTCTTGCGATGTTTGTGAAACCTGATCGGGGTAGACTGATCAAACTCAAGATTCCTGATCATGGCGTAAGTCGGGGCATGATATACCATGGCTCCAAGGAAATCAGCATTTTCTGAATCGAAGTAATACCACCAAAGGTCATCGGTAGAGTGATTTTCATTGTTATCGGAACTGTATCTGGCTTCAATCGCATGGGCTGATATACCTTCAAAATTTGTCACACCCTCATAAGTAAGTTCAACACCTTCATCCAACAGTTTGAAAGGCATACCTAAAACATAGATAGCGCTCATGACAGATTGACGCAGACTCTCTTCATTCGATTCCTGGAGCGTATCATTCACGAACTTTCTGGCGAATTGGCTGGTATACTGTAAGTAATGACGATCACCATTCTTTTCCCATGTAATGTCCGCTTCAAATTCCGGAGACATCCGATAAACATGTTGTTGAATCACATTGCTTTCTTCAGATCCGTCACTGAAATAAAGTACTGAATGCTTCTGATATCTGATTTCCTTCAGCCTTTGCCAGACGTCAATCGTACCCGACTTGTCAATGGCTGCTTTAATTATTTCCCTGGTTTTTATATCCGAGATATGGGCGTATGGATCAGTCCCGGGCTTCTCAACCGGCAATTTCTGATTTGATTGGGTACACGCTGCCAGCCAAATTACCAGCATTACCAGTAGTATATTCTTCATGGGTTAGGGATTTGTAGATACTAATCTAATGATTCATTGTTATTGAGACACACCTTCGCAACTTTGATACTTTAACGTCCGTATACAGAGGGTAAGGCGTTATTCACCTTCATTGAATAACCCTTTCAGTCGTTCTGGTCCGAACAATTTGCCCGGAATTTTCTACAATTGGGTATTTAAATCGGACAATTCAGCCTGATTTATTGTTCGATAAACGGACAAATAAATCATCTTCACATTGGAAATTCTTTCATTGCAAGCCAAAAACGCACGTTTTGCCACTTTGGCACGATGATTGCTGCACAATAAGTCCTAATGAACACTGAAAAACCTAATATTAACTTAAACCTGAGAAGAACGCTACTCATCATACTGGGTATCGTTGTTGCCTTCTTACTCAGCTTTGGGTCCAGTGTCATTGCCCTAAATCCTCAGGATATCAATATCCCAGATAAATTAGTAACTGATAAAGGGTCGTCTAATGAGCCCGCAATTGTCTGGAACGCACCAGGCAGAGTTTCCGATGAACTTACTTCACTATTTTTTAGTAAGTTGTCTCAGTTAAAATAATCTTATTTATGAGTAGAAGACTTTCCAGATCTCGCCAAAAGGCGATCGCGGGTGTTTGTGGCGGTATCGCCGAATATTTTGATCTTGATCCTACCCTTGTAAGAATCGGTTACCTGATTTTATCGATAGTAAGCGCAGGCTTCCCCGGGATTCTGGTTTACCTGATCCTTTGGTTCATTATGCCCGAATCATAAGGATCAGTCCTTTCTGGCCACGTAATCACTAGATTGTGTCATTTCGCTGGCCATTTTCATAGCTCTATACAAGCTAACGATCCCTCCCGTTCCGGAAATTTTACGGAATCTGGTTTTTTTGTCTCGCTTCTCCTCTCCTGGATATCGCACTTTCAATTTACCATAAGGTTGAACGGACTCCATGATGATCTCCCTGACCTGAACAGCCGTAAGTTGTGGAAAGTAAGCCCTCAATGTAGCAGCTACTCCCGCCACTACCGGAGCGGCCATGCTTGTACCACTGTTCTCTTCATATTTATCATCGGGTACTGTTGAATAAATGTCCACACCCGGAGCAAAAACTTCCACTTCTCTTTTTCCATAATTACTGAAATCTGCCAGTAGATAATCGTTTGGAGTTTGGTCAGAAGCACCAACTTCGATCCAGTTGGCGGCCTTAGCTCCCGACTCATAAGTACGAACCGGATAATGAGTAGCCTCATCAATGTTAACACTTGCATTTCCGGCAGCATGAACGATCAGCACGTCATTGTCAGCTGCGTATTGAACCGCTTTATCCACCGCTTCTTTATATGGTGAATAGCCTTTACCAAAACTCATATTGATTACATGAGCACCATTATCCACGGCATAAATGATGGAATTAGCAATGTCTTTATCATATTCATCCCCGTCTGGCACAGCTCTTAAAACCATTAACGAAACCTGATTCGCTACGCCATTGATACCGATCCCATTATCACGAACAGCTCCGATAATACCTGCTACGTGGGTGCCATGATCGGCATGCCCTCCGAACACATCATTATTACCATATCCTTTTTCATAGGGATCTTTAGGGTTGTCTCCGATCATACCTCTCGGATCGTAATCGATGTTAAAATGATAATTGTGTCTTGTATGAAAGTACTCCCGGTAAGCCTGGTATTCTTCTTCATCAAAACCATTATCGAGCAACTTGACCATCAGGTCACGAGCACTTACCACATGCTCCTCTCTGCTTTCCAGTGCTTCCAGCATTTCTTTTGACCAGGGCCCTTTTCCTATGGCCTGACCTAAAATCATTTTAATTTGTGTAAGTGTCTGATCAAAACCTGAGATTGCATCCAGCTCCTCCTTCGCCTTGTTGGATTTCTTCAGGATAGAAGCCTTCATCTCTTTCATCTTAGCAAACTCCTCCGCATCTGTACCCGATAGCTGGTCAGTATCCATTGTAGAGAATTTCTCCCTCAATGCTCTGAAATGCCTTACTTCGCCGTAAGTCTCAGCAATTACATTGACTCCATTAGGGCCTCCAAGGAAATTCCATCCGTGGATATCATCTATGTAACCGTTATTATCGTCATCAATGCCATTTCCCGGAATCTCATCCTCATTTACCCAAATATTATCCTTCAGGTCCGGATGATTAATATCAACGCCAGAATCAATGACTGCCACAGTGACTTTTCTTTTGGCAGAATTTCCAAATTCCTGATAAGCGCGATCAACGCTTACACCGAGCGTGCCATCTGTTTTTAGATCTTTATTATACCAATCAGAATTCTGACCAAATGAGGATACGGCCAAGGCCAGACCCAGGAGGGAAATTTGCAATCTCTTTGAAAACACTTCTTCTACTATTCTAATGCGTTGAGCCTTCTAAAATAAGGCAATTACCATTTCTCAACGCCTGATCCGGGAAATTATTAGCCAAGTCTTGCATAAGCGGCTAACCAGCGTGATGGAATCTCGCCTTTTACAGCACTTTGATAGTCTGCGTAGCTACAAGGGATCATCTTGTTCTTTAAAAAAACGGATTTTTCATTTGCAGCATCCGGTACTTCCATCCACCACTTCTCACTGCGCTTGCTTTTAAAAAATCGGATAGATGTAGGTTCTCCACCAAGGTCAACCTCGTATATCATATAGTTTTCCAACTGGAAAAGCTTGTCTTCTACCCGATGATAATACCCTTCAATGAAGTACCAGATCATGGTCGCGATCACAAAGGCTGTTGTCCTGCGTTCATCATCGCGATCCACATCATACTCATGAAATCCGATAGACGTCAGCTTATCATTGAGTCCGGCATACCAACACAACTGGCAAGCGTCTTCTCCGGACAATCCATAGGGTCCTGATTGATTTGCACCAGGCGCGAATTGTTGATTAATGGCCGAAACATCAAAAGAAAGCAGGTCTGCATCTCGTATAAGTGGCTCCATCTCCTCCAGTTTCTCTTTTACTGTGCCTATCCTGATCGCCTCGAAATAAAGTGACTCCATCAACGCAAACTTCTCTTCTCCAACCAGAAAACTCTGATGCCCCAGATGTAGTAATTGGAATAAATAATTCGGATCGTGTTTGATAATGGTATCCAGATGCTTGCCAGAAGCCTCATTGGCCTCCCCTATGTTAATGGCATTATCAACAACCATCAGGTTGACCATGCGTTCGAGGTTCTCGTATGACAGGTACTGTCCGATCAGCATGTCATGCGTTCCTCCTATAAGGACCGGAAGGATCTCTTGCTCTATTAACATGGAGCAAACTTCTTTTATCCTGAGATAGGTATCTTCTAAAGTAGGTCCGTTCCTTAAGTTTCCCAGGTCAGCGATCCGATAGCCACCTGCGCCTTTTTGCAGGGTATACAGTTGCTGACGAATGGCATCCGCAGCTTCTCCCAGTCCGGATGCATTGCGTTCACAACCCCGGGTTTCATGAATACCTATAAGAGCGATCTGAATGCCTTCCAGGTCCGGAATTTGTTCGAAGTAAGTATATATGGACTGTCCAAAATTCGGCTCTTCAATTGTCAGTCGATGAATGTCATTGGAGATTGGGTCAAGAAATAAAGACAGGTCCATGTGTTAATGTATTGATGCTATACCCATAGATTAAATAAATGAGTGCCAGGATCTACCAGTAAATAGATCCGGGAATCCCATTGAAGCACAAAAAAAGGGAAAACTTTCATTTTCCCTTTATGCTTTAGGCGAAGGATTTAATTAACCTCCGAAATCGTCAAATCTTATGTTCTCATCTGGTATTCCGTAATCTTCTCCCATTTTCTGAACAGCTTTGTTCATCAAAGGAGGGCCACAGAAGTAAAGCTCGATATCTTCAGGAGCATCATGCTTTTCCAGGTACTCATCGATTACAGCCTGGTGTACGAATCCGAGGAATCCGTCCCCTTCTGCATCATTCACATCTTTCTTCACTTTCCAGTTATCCTCTTCCAAAGGCTCAGAAAGTACGATGAAGAATTTGAAGTTAGGGAAGTTTCTTTCCAACTCGTAGAAGTGCTCAAGATAGAACAACTCACGACGAGATCGACCACCATACCAGTAAGTCACTTTTCTTCCGGTCTTCAACGTCTTGAACAAGTGATAAAGGTGAGAGCGCATGGGCGCCATACCTGCACCACCACCCACATACAGCATTTCCGCTTCTGAAGGGTTGATGAAGAATTCACCGTAAGGACCTGAGATGGTCACTTTATCACCCGGCTTTAATCCGAAGATGTAAGAAGAAGCGATTCCCGGATTTACTTTCATCCAGCTATTATTCGCTCGGTCCCATGGTGGGGTAGCAATACGAACGTTGAGCATAATTTCTCGTCCTTCCGCAGGATAAGAAGCCATAGAATAGGCACGCTCAATTGATTCATCATTCTTCATTTTCAGATCCCAAAGACCGAAGCTGTCCCATTCTTTCTGGAATTTATTGGGCTCATCGTGCTCTTCAGGGTGTGCGGTGATATCCATGTCTTTGAAGTCAACCTCACATTTAGGTACTTCGATCTGGATGTATCCACCCGCCTGGTAGTCCATCTCTTCAGGGATCTCTACCACAAATTCTTTAATAAATGAAGCCACATTATAGTTTCTCACTACGGTAGCTTCCCATTTCTTGATTCCGAAGATCTCTTCAGGAATCTCAATTTCCATGTCTTCTTTCACCTTCACCTGGCAGGAAAGACGCACATTGCTCTTTTGCTCAGTTCGGTTCAGGTGACCTACTTCGGTAGGAAGTACATCTCCACCACCTTTTTCGATGGTGCATTTGCACATGGCACAAGTACCTCCACCTCCACAAGCAGAAGGAAGGAAAATTTTCTGCGCACTCAGCGTAGAAAGCAGCGTGGAACCCGCGGTTGTAACGATGGGGTTCTCCGTGTCGCCATTCACCACAATTTTCACAGGTCCGGATTGCACCAGCTTCGACTGGGCAACAAGAAGAATAAGGACCAACAACAGGATAACAACTGTGAAGGCGACGATCGACGTGACTATGATTGGGGACATATCAATCCTTTTGAAATTTCAAGTGCAAATATATAATTCAAGTCTTGAATCAACCTCCGAACTCGAAGGTGTTTTGCGCGATTCTTACCGACTGTAACAATCGCAGTGATAAAAGGTTACTGAAGCAGTTTAAATAGTGCCGTAAGACGTGTTTTCAATTGTCTTCGATCGACGATAAAATCGAGAAATCCGTGATCTTGCACAAATTCCGCACTCTGGAATCCTTTTGGCAGGTCTTTACCAATGGTTTCCCGGATCACACGTGGGCCAGCAAATCCGATCAAAGCACCTGGTTCTGCAATGTTGAAATCTCCCAACATCGCAAAAGATGCCGTAACACCACCGGTAGTGGGATCTGTCAACAGAGAAATGTAAGGCAGACCAGCTCTGTCAAGCAAACTTAACCGCCCGGATATCTTACCCATCTGCATCAATGAAAAACCCGCCTCCATCATTCTGGCTCCTCCTGATTTGGAGATCATCAGAAAGGGAGTTTTGTTTTTCAGTGCATTATCTACCGCTCTGGCAATCTTTTCACCTACCACTGCTCCCATGGAACCACCGATAAATGAGAAATCCATACAGGCGATAGTAAGCTTAATGCCATTCATCTTACCTTCTGCCGACCTCACCGCATCCTTAAGCTCCGTTTTCTTTTGCGAAGCAGCGATTCGATCCGGATACTTTTTAGTATCTACAAAATTCAGGGGGTCTGCCGATTGCAGGTCTTCATCCAATTCAGTGAACTGGTTATCATCGAAAAGGATTTCGAAATATTCTTTTGAGCCTATTCTTACGTGATAGTCATCCTCAGGAGAAACATAGGCATTGCTGCGCAGCTCTCGCATGTGGACAATGGTTCCTTTCGGGGTTTTGTACCAAAGACCATCAGGAACTTCTTTTTTTTGGGTTGTTGGGGTATTGATACCCCTTTCTTGTCTGTTAAACCAAGCCATAAATGCAATTCTGATTACAGAAGAGCGCAAAAGTAAACCATATTACTCCTACTTCGCCAAGTTTTAGTAAATCTTGAATCCCCCTTTTATCCATAGGAACGCTTCAAAAGCATAACAAAACATTAAAAATTCAAAGAGAACTTGCGTAACCGAATAGTTACATTTATACTTGTAACCAGTTGGTTACACATTAATGTATGAGAAGAGATGTATTTCAGGCCATTGCTGATCCGGTGAGAAGAGACATCATTGACTTATTGGCAGAAACGCCCCATACCGTGAATGAAGTCGCTGAAAAATTTGACATCAGCAGGCCCGCTGTATCCAAGCACCTGAAAATATTGAATGAATGCGGACTGGTTCAGACCATTCAAAAGGGCAGAGAGCGACATTGTGTGATCATTCCGGCGGAATTAAGTAAAGTGGCTGATTGGGTGACCCAACATCGTAGACTTTGGGAGCAAAAGCTGGACAGCTTCGAAGATTATTTAAACGAATTAAAAATCAAAAGAGAAAACTCATGACGGATATTGAAAAACGCACCATCACCATTGAAAGAACTTTCGACGCCCCATTAACATTGGTTTGGGAGGCATGGACCCAATCCGAGCATATCGCCAACTGGTGGGGCCCTCCCGGTATGCAAATGGACATTGTGAAGCATGAATTTAAAGTAGGTGGCGACTGGGAATATACCATGCGCATGCCCGATGGCAAACCCTTCAAGTCCTTTGGGACCTACTCACGAATTGAAGCTCCAAATCTGGTAGAAACATCAGCAAATTTTATTCCCATGACGGAAGGCGTGACGCTTTTAGCGGAGTTCACAGAGGAAGGGGACAAAACGGCACTTTCTTTTAAAGTGATCCATCCGACAGAAGCATATGCCAAAGCGCAGGAAGAAATGGGAATCTATAACGGCTGGGGATCTGTGTTTGAACGTTTGAATGGATACTTGCCGACCATCTGAGCATAACAGAGCATGTTTAGCTTTATGCAGTTGAACAACTGCATAAGGCGATCACATGGAAAACAACACGAAACAAAACCTTATTCGAAACTACTTGATAGCCGTGGTTAGCATTATGCTGATACCTCAAGAAATTTATCTGACCATGAATGGTTTGATGACTTTGCATCTATCGCCTATAGGATCGGATACAGGGTAGGAATTGCGACAGTTTATCTTATGGGGATCGCCTTGATTTCTGGAGGATTCTTCCTTGGAACGTACTTTTATATGAGAAATTTTGAATTTCTCCGATTCTTAAAAATGCTTACCCTCTTCTCGATTTTATACGTCCTTATTTCACTTTACTTCACGTTTGTTTCTTGACATCTCATTTCGAGAAGAAATCTTGATTTTCACTGATCTTCTTAAGGTGTATTTGTGTTAGGATACTAAAATTCACCTGGCGATGCTTTTATTGTTTGGCAAAAATCCCAGTGAGGTATTCCAACTAGATATTCTTATTAACTTTGCGCTCTGTTTTTCAACAAATTAGAAGAACGAAGAACAACAGACTAGTTAGAAAGACGTAACAGGGATTAGATCGATAAACTTTTGGTCAGGGGACCGGCATTCATGTGGTATAAACTAGCAAACTTCATTCTCAAATACCGGCTATTTCTCATCATTGGTGTGGCCATCATTACAGGGTTCATGGGTTATCAGGCCCAGTTCACCAAGATGTCTTATGAGATGATCAGCATCGTTCCTGACGATGACCCAGACGCGGTATATTTCCAGCAATTCAAAGATCAGTTCGGTCAGGATGGAAATATCATGGCCATTGGCTTTAAAGACAGCTCAATCTATGAGTTGGAAAACTTCCGAAGGTTGGGTTATATGATCGAGGAGTTGAACAAACTCCATGGCGTTACTGATGTATTGGGGCTGCCCAACATGAAAAGTCTCGCCAAGAATACGGCAGAAAGAAAATTTGATTTCCAACGAGTCTTTCCGGACAAGATAGACACGCAAGAACAATTGGACAGCCTCCTCGATGTAGCCGCTTCTCTTAAGTTCTACAGCGGGCAATTACTCAATCCTGATAATGGCGCTACGTTAGTGGTGGTTTCACTTGACAAAGAGATCATTAATAAGGAAGATCGAAATGTTCTCATCTACGATGTGGAAAGAACAGGATTGGAATTCGAAGCATCCACCGGGATCAATGTACACATTGCGGGCCTTCCTTATGTACGGACGACCAACATGACCCGGATCAAAGGGGAACTCAACCAGTTTCTGATCCTTTCTGTCATAATAACTGCACTGATCCTCTATTTCTTTTTCCGATCCATGAAGGCGGTGATCATTCCTTTGGTCATAATCGGCGCCGTTATTTTATGGGTTATCGGATCTATCCATTTATTCGGGTACAACATCACGGCACTCACAGGGCTTATTCCTTCCATCATTGTAGTGATCGGTATTCCCAATAGTGTTTATCTGCTTAATAAGTACCATCATGAGTTCGCCAAACATGGCGATCATCATAAGGCCTTGCGGGCGATCATACGTAAAATTGGTATCATCACCCTCATTACGAATTTCACGACAGCCATTGGCTTTTTGGTGTTGATCTCTACTCAGATCCCAATTCTGATGGAATTTGGCATCATCGCCGGGTTGAACATCATTGCGACGTTCATCGTCAGTATCATTCTCTTGCCGGGGATATTCTCTTATGTAAAGCCACCCTCTTCCAGACATCTGAAACACATGCAGTTTCCGCTCCTGAACAGGGTACTCACTGGATTGATCCGACTGGCCAAGAACAAGCGTCCTGCAATTTTCATTAGCACGTTTGTGATCGTTATCATTTCTTGCTTTGGACTTACCAAGATCAAAGCCCTGTCTTATTTGGTAGACGATCTCCCGGATACAAGTCAGGTATTACAGGATTTGAGATTTTTTGAAAGTAATTTCAATGGGATCATGCCGCTGGAATTAGTGGTAGACACGGGCACCAAAAACGGTGTGAAAAACCTTCGGTATTTAAGCAAAATCGGAGAATTAGAAGTATTTCTGGACTCCATGGAGTACATCTCCCAGCCCATTTCCGTGGTTAGCTTTATCAAAGCTGCCAAACAGGCCTATTATAATAATGTGCCAACTTTCTATGATTTGCCGACCAACCGTGAGCGAGGCCTGCTTCTACGCTATTTGGAAGGCAATGAAGAACAAGAAGAATTATCCGTTCATTTGTAGACTCTACCGGGCAGATCATTCGGGTTTCCCTCAAAGTGGTTGATGTGGGTTCAACTAAAATGGATTCTTTGGTCAATGAAGTGATCCGTCCTAAGATCAGCGAGATTTTTGATGGCGGGAAGCTTCATGCTGATATCACCGGTACTACCTTCTTATTCATAAAAGGAAACCGATTTCTGATTGAAAACCTCATCACCTCAATGATCATTGCCTTTTTCATCATCGCCTTGATCATGGCCGTGCTTTTCCGAAAGGGGAAAATGATCGTAATCTCTCTGATCCCCAACATCATTCCTCTATTGATGACAGGGGCCATCATGGGCTACTTCGGTATTCCCCTCAAACCCAGTACAGCATTGGTATTCAGCATTGCATTCGGAATCTCCGTGGACGACAGTATCCACTTCCTGGCTAAATACCGTCAAGAAATGGCCATCAATGGCAATCATGTAATTAAAGCAGTAGAAACCAGCATCAGGGAAACAGGAGCGAGCATGATCTATACTTCGATCATCCTTTTCTTCGGCTTTGTCATCTTCTCGTTCTCGCAATTTGGCGGCACCATAGCCCTTGGCAAATTGACTTCTATCACCTTGTTGATTGCCATGCTTACAAATGTCATCGTGCTGCCTGCGCTTTTGCTTCAATTTGATAAAGGCAGCGAAAGTCAGGAACAGACAATCCCTTTTAGTGAAAATGGACAGGACCCCACCCATTCCACAACTGCAGCAATAAAAAACTAACCATCGCAATTCTTCAAAATCTAAAATGGCCAAGTATCCGGAATACAAGCAGGTTGATTACCCAGGCATAGCGAAAGAAGTCCTTTCATATTGGGAGGAAAATAAGATTTTCGAAAAATCTGTCTCGGAACGCGAGGGAGCGGAAACCTTTACCTTTTTCGAAGGACCACCCTCTGCAAACGGTACACCGGGTATTCACCATGTGATGGCACGAACGGTAAAAGATCTTTTCTGCCGTTACAAAACCCAGCGTGGCTTTCAGGTAAAGCGAAAAGGTGGCTGGGATACCCATGGCTTACCCGTGGAATTGCAGGTTGAGAAGGAGCTAGGCATCAAAAAGGACGATATCGGGAAAAAAATCTCCATTGAGGACTACAATGCCAAGTGTCGTGAGGCAGTGATGAAATACAAAGATCAATGGGACGATCTGACTCGTAAGATGGGCTATTGGGTTGACCTGGATGATCCTTACATCACTTTTGAGCGTGATTATATGGAGACGGTCTGGACGCTCCTCAAAAAGCTTTTTGACAAGGACTTATTATATAAGGGATACACCGTACAACCGTACTCACCTGCTGCAGGAACAGGACTTAGCTCGGCAGAGCTGAACATGCCTGGCACCTATAAACAGTTAAAAGACACCTCTATTGTGGCGCAATTCAAGGTCACGAAAGACGAACGCTCTCAATTCCTTTTTGAGAACGATGAAGAAGATGTACGTATCCTGGCCTGGACCACCACGCCCTGGACCCTGCCTTCAAACTGTGCCCTTGCCGTAGGCGAAAAGATTGATTACGTCAAAGTAAAAACCTACAATCCCTATACGTTTCAACCTGTTTCAGTTGTATTGGCAAAGGACCTGGTAGGCAACTTTTTCAACAAAAAAGCCGCAGACCTTAACCTGGCTGAGTACAAACAAGGCGATAAATTGATCCCATTCGAAGTTGGAGCATCATTCAAAGGCAAGGTAATCCTCGAAACGCGCTATGAGCAATTGATGCCTTATGTGACGAACAAGAATCTGGAAAAGAATGCTTTCCGGGTAATTGCCGGTGACTTTGTTTCCACTGCCGATGGTACAGGCGTAGTTCATACGGCCTCAGTATTTGGCGCGGATGACTTTAGAGTGACACAACAAGCTGGCGTTCCTTCGGTAATGGTCATTGACGAAAATGGTCAGGAAGCACCTTTGGTTGACAAACAAGGTAAGTTTGTTGATGAAGTGACGGACTTTGCCGGTCGATTTGTCAAGGAAGAATATTATGACGAGGCTACCCGAAACGATCCGGATTTCAAACCTACGGACGTTCTGATCGCCATTCTACTCAAAGAGTCGAATAAAGCTTTCAAAGTAGAGAAATACGAGCACTCCTATCCACACTGCTGGAGAACTGATAAACCGGTCCTTTATTATCCTTTGGACAGCTGGTTCGTAAAAACCACGGCGCTCAAAGAAAAGTTAGTAGCACTAAACAAGACCATCAATTGGAAACCTGAAGCAACAGGAACGGGTCGCTTCGGCAACTGGCTTGAAAATCTGGTAGACTGGAACTTGAGTCGATCACGCTACTGGGGGACTCCTCTCCCGATCTGGGTGTCCGAAGACAAAAAAGAATTGAAGTGTATCGGTAGCATGGCCGAACTAAAGGAGGAGGTAAACAAGGCCATCGAAGCAGGCTTCATGACTGAGTCCCTTACGGAAGATTTTGACCTACACCGTCCTTATGTGGATGATATTACGCTGGTTTCGGACAGTGGGCAACCTATGAAACGTGAGTCAGACCTGGTAGATGTATGGTTCGATTCAGGAGCCATGCCGTATGCCCAGTGGCATTATCCTTACGAAAATGAAGACATTTTCAAGGCAAGCTTCCCAGCAGATTTTATCGCAGAAGGTGTAGACCAAACAAGGGGCTGGTTCTTTACCCTACACGTGATCGCGACCTTACTTTTTGATGGTGTGGCCTTCAAAAATGTTATTGCCAATGGACTTGTGCTCGATAAGGAGGGCAACAAAATGTCCAAAAGCAAAGGCAATGCAATCAATCCTTTTGAGACACTGGACAAATACGGGCCCGATGCTACACGTTGGTACATGATCAGCAATGCCAATCCCTGGGACAACCTGAAATTTGACCTGGATGGCGTACTGGAAGTGCAGCGTAAATTGTTTGGCACTTTGGCTAATACGTATTCATTCTTTGCGCTTTATGCCAACATCGATGGGTTCGACTTCAGCAAAGATCCTCTCCCATTGGATCAAAGGACGGAAAGCGATCGATGGATACTGAGTCGTCTCAACAGTATGATCGGTGAAGTGAATCGTTCCTTTGAAGATTATGAGCCCACCCGTGCGGCAAGAGCAATCCAATCTTTTGTCACCGATGAACTTAGTAACTGGTATGTTCGACTGAATAGAAAACGTTTCTGGGTAGGTTCTTACAATGAGGACAAAGAAGCAGCTTATCAAACCCTGTTTACGTGTCTGAAGACCATCTCGAAATTAATGGCGCCTATTGCTCCTTTTTACGCCGAGCGCCTGTACGCTGACCTCAATCAATCTTCGCATAAGGAAGAAAGCCTATCTGTCCACTTGACGGAATTCCCACAGGCAGATAGCTCAGTAATTGATGAGGAACTGGAAAAAAGAATGAAACTGGCGCAAACCGCCTCTTCTCTCGTGCACTCCCTTCGCCGCAAAGAGAAGATCAAGGTGCGTCAGCCATTGACTAAAATCATGATTCCTGTGCTTTCTCAGACGGAGCAGGACCGACTGGAAAAAGTGGAAGAATTAATCATTTCTGAGACCAATGTGAAAACCGTTGAGTATCTGAATGATACTTCGGGCATACTTGTAAAAAAGATCAAACCTAATTTTAGGGCCTTAGGCACTACTTTTGGGCCAAAAATGAAGCTACTGGTACCTCAAATCAATGGTTTGGATCAGGAGCAGATTAAGGTTTTCGAATCAGAAGGCAGTTATCAGTTCGATCTGGAAGGCGAATCCGTAAGCCTGACATTAGAACAGGTAGAGATCAGTTCGGAAGACATCCCAGGCTGGTTAGTAGCTTCGGAAAATGGATTGACGGTAGCCCTGGACATCACCCTGACTGACGATCTGAAGAAAGAAGGACTGGCCAGGGATGTAGTAAACCGGGTCCAAAACCTGCGAAAAGACAAAGGTCTTGAGGTTCAGGATAAAATAGAGATTAACTTCGATAGTTCAATCAAGATGATGGTCGAAGCAGTTGAAGTGCATCGTGAGTACATTCAACGTGAAACTCAGGCCTTAAAGCTTGAGCGTCAGGATGGATTGAACAACGGAGAGGTATTGGATATTGATGGTACAGATCTGACCATCCAACTGGAAGTGGTCCAATAACCGCGAAAAAGAAAATAAGAATGAGCGACAAGAAAATTAGCGTACTTCCTTTCTATCTCATCAGCTTTCTGGTGATAGCCATAGATCAGGGATCAAAAATGTTGGTGTACTTCAACATGGAACGCGGTTCAGCGGGCCAGATTAAGATTTTTGGTGATTGGTTCAAATTGCATTACCTGACCAATCCAGGAATGGCCTTTGGGATGGAGTTGCCTTTTGAAAACAGCAAAATTATCCTGACTTTGTTTCGGGTCCTGGCGATGATTGCCATTGGATATTACCTATATCTGATGACAAAGAAAGAAACGTCAAAAGGATTGCTGATTTGTATTGCGCTGATTCTTGGAGGTGCCATTGGCAACCTGATCGATAGTATATTTTATGGTGTTCTCTTAGAAAATCATCGATTTGACTCTCCAACGCCCTGGTTCCATGGTGAGGTGATCGACATGTTCTACATAGACATCTGGGAAGGGCAGCTACCGAGTTGGATCCCCATCTTTGGCGACAAGTGGATGGCTTTATGGCCAGTGTTCAACGTCGCTGATGCTTCCATCTTTGTTGGGATAACCATTATTTTGATCTGGCAACGATCCTTCTTTAAAGAAGAGGACAAACCCAAGTCATCAGATTCGGTTGAAAAAGAGACCATCGCTGGAGAAAGCTCACCCTCTATTTCCAGTGAATAACAGATTGATCCCAGTTTTTCTTGGGATCCTTGGTATTCTTTTTTTCTCTACGAAAGCGGTTTTCGTCAAACTGGCTTATGCCTATGGAATCGAATCCGTCCCTTTATTGGCACTACGAATGGTTTTCTCTTTGCCTTTCTACGTCGCCAGTATGGTCATCCTGGGCGGGAAAGCTAATCCTACCGACCGCAAAGATCTTTCATGGATATTTCTGTTCGGATTCATGGGCTATTATCTCGCCAGCTATCTGGACTTTCAGGGACTGCAGTATATTAAGGCCAGTATCGAAAGACTGATCTTATTCATCTACCCTTCACTTGTCCTTTTACTGTCAGCATTGTTTCTAAAGCAAAAGGCGACAAAAATTCAAATCATTGCACTGGCTATTTCCTATGCGGGGATATTGTTCGTCTTTGTACCTGAGATTGAGGCAGGCGATCAAAACAATACGCTTTTGGGAGGAGCACTTGTGTTTCTAAGTGGTCTCAGTTATGCCAGTTACCTGGTCGGTAACGGATGGTTGATCCCGAAAATCGGTGCGACAAGATTCACAACCTATTGTATGTTAGTTTCTTGTACGATCGTCATTCTACATTATTTCATTCAAGGAGGATCTTTTACCGAAATCACGGCGTATCCTTATCAAGTTTATGTGATCGCTCTCTTAATGGCCGTCATTTCCACAGTTGTCCCTTCCTATTTGATCTCACTGGCCATAAAAGGCCTGGGCGCCAATCAATTTGCGATTTTTGGAAGTTTGGGGCCAATCTCCACGATCGTGCTGGCATACTTCTTTCTGGATGAGACACTCACTGCCACACAACTTCTGGGTGGGTTGATCGTGATCGCAGGAATCATCGCTGCAGAAAAGTTTAAGGCCAAACCGCAAGCATAAATGCTGCCCAGTTATTTATTAGTATTCAAAGCTACTCGCTCATACTTGGCCTGAGGACGACCTAGCCAATTCCTTCATGCAACGAGTTTTAAGCTCCGGAATAAGGTTCCAGGCCTGACAATCACCCGGGTTTCTACTCGTGATCATGAAGGATTCAGCTGTTTTTTTGGTTTAATTAGTGAGCAAAGAAGCGGATGATGAAAGTGGTAGTCAAGTGGTCGGTAATTCTGTTAAGTTTTTGGTTGCTTTCCTGCAGTAATGGTGGCAGTGAAGATCCTGTACCCTTCAATAATCCGGACAGTGGAAATAACACTACCACATTTGAATGGACGATCCCTCAGAACCAGGTTTTTGATGGTGGGGTCGGCAGAGACGGCATTCCTTCGATCGACGCACCCAGATTTGCAGATGCTCAAGACATCACGGATATACCGGATTGGGAGTTTATAGTGGTAGTGAAGCGAGGGGAAACAATAAAGGCCTACCCTCACAACATTCTCAACTGGCATGAAATCGTCAATGACCGAATCGGTGACACCAACTTTGCATTAACCTATTGTCCACTAACCGGTACAGCTATCGGATGGGAACGTGGTGCCAGTACTTTCGGCGTTTCCGGATTGCTTTATAATAGTAATCTGATTCCTTACGATCGTATTTCGGGGAGTTACTGGAGTCAAATGCTAAACCAAAGTATCAGAGGCGTACGTGTGGAAGAAGCAATCGAAAGAATTTCCGTGGTAGAAGTGCGATGGCAGAACTTCAAACAGACCTATCCGGAAGCGAAGGTACTTACAAGAAATACAGGATTTGACCGGGACTATAATAGTTACCCATATGGTGGTTACCGAGGTTCTCCCGATCTCTTGTTTCCAGTCTCAAGACGGGACAACCGTCTATTCGAAAAAGAACGTGTACACGGCATCCAAATATCGAACATCAATCGTGTTTATGACTTCAGCCATTTCGATGGGCAACCTTTTGTTTACGATCAGTTCGATTCCGAAGAAATTGTGGTATTTGGCAATAGGAAAATGGGCTTTATGACTTCATTTCACTTAACTTCTATTGATGGCGAGTCCATTGCTTTTTCCGCCCTGGCAGAGCCCAACCTCGACCAATTTGTCACGGACCAATTTGGCAATATCTGGAATGTTTTCGGCGAAGTGGTAGAAGGCCCGCACATCGGCACACAACTTTCTGCTACGCCCTCTTATATGGGGTTTTTCTTTGCCTGGGCAGCATTTAACCCTTCTCTGGAAATCTTCTGATCAACGTGCTGATGATAATAACTGAACTTCCGGGTTCATGACATGATTCAGCTCTTTGTCAAAGTATAGCACATGATTTTCCTTTTTGACTTTAACCCGGGCTGAATAGAAGAAATCGGTCACTTTGGGTCCATCGTAGACGTCTGTCTTCATGAATTCTTCAATCTTGTATTTCTCGAATTGTTCCGTCAGGTATGCCCCTACCAGATCAGGCACTTCCTTTTCAGCATACTTCGTACGGGCTTTGATCCTTCTGCCGTTCGTTTTGTAGGTTACTGCGAGGTTTCTTCCTTCAAACTGAAAATCCACAAAAAGGAGCTCCTCACCATTCTTTTCTAATTTGGTCCATTGATTATCCTCGGATCCCGGATAGAAGTTGTAATGCCAGGATAAAAAGGAGAAAGGCAAATCGTCTTCGGAGATCACCTGGGCCTGAATCGTTCCAGTAATTAATACTGCAAACAACAAAAACACTGAATATTTCTTCTTCATAATAGCTAGATACAAATAGAGACTTCTCTAAAAGTACATATGACTATTGAAATATTCTTAAAACAAAGAAGTGAAAGGGGGTATTTATGAATAAAATTGAAATATCGCTGATGAATCGAATTATGATCACTCCTTACCTTTCGGTTGACGGTACTTTTGGAATGGAATGGCCAACAAGTTTCCCAATCGCGTGTTTTCTTCCGATTTCATATGCGTATCTATCCCGTATTTCAGAGTTGCTGTATCCTCTACATAAGCGTAGGTACCAAACATTCTGTCCCAGATGGAAAATATGTTTCCATAATTGGTATCCGTAAGTGGCTGCTCGAAATGATGGTGCACCTTATGCATGTTTGGTGTAACAAATAGGAAAGAAAGTGCTTTGTCCACTTTAGCAGGCATGTTAATGTTGGCATGGGTAATGTGTGCGAACAATACCGAAAGCGACTGATATAACATAATAATCCCCATAGGAGCACCTACAATCATGACAGCCATGATGGTAAAGCCGATACGAAACACCGTTTCACCGGGATGATGTCTCAGGCCTGTTGTAACATCCACGGTAGTATCGCTATGATGCACTACGTGGAATTTCCACATCCATTTTACTTTATGTTCGACAAAATGGATCAGATACGCGCCGATACAGTCCAGTAAAAGAACCCCAACAACAACCTGCGCCCAAAGTGGAAGATCGATGATGTATAGTAAGCCAATTTTATTAGAAGCCACAAAATCCGAAGCGGCGAGTAAAACACCTGCCAGGCCAAACCCAATGATGGCTGTGGTCAGGGTGAAAAAGAGATTGAGCCCACCATGACGAAACTTTCGATACTGAAAGGAAAACAATGGCAGAATGCCTTCGGCTACCCAGAAAATCACAATCCCACCAATCAATAGTCCTGCCCGGAACCAGGTAGGTACATTTTCGAAAAACTCAATCAACGCTTCCATATGCTCTACTTCTTCTTGCCAATTTACAAACAAATCGGAGAGTTCATAGGTTTTGAATTCCGCCAACGAGAAGAATTACGCAGTGATTCAGTTTGATGTTATTACTAAAGGGAAACTATTACTATAAAAATAGTTGTATAATTATTACTATAGTTATAGTTTTGAGTCAATGAAAGAATTGACTAAGGCAGAAGAGCAACTTATGAAGTACCTCTGGAAACTGGAGCGCGCTTTTTTAAAAGATATCGTGGAAGAGTATCCAGAACCCCGACCAGCTTATACAACCATCTCAACAGTGGTAAATGTGCTGGTTAAGAAAAAGATGGTGCACTTCAAAACCTTTGGAAAATCCCGTGAGTACTATCCATTGCTTAGTCGACAACAATACCTCACCCATTCTTTCAAAGGGCTGCTGAGCGGCTTTTTCGAGGGCTCTCCGAAGCAATTCGCCTCTTTTTTTACCACCGATCAGGATCTTTCTATCTCAGAACTGGAAGATATCCGCAAAATGATCGATGAAGAAATCAAAAAACAAAAAGAACAACCATAAGAAATGGAGTGGTTAGGCTATTTGCTGAAGGTTATCGCATGCCAGGCATGCTTTCTTTTGGTCTATCATCTGTTGCTGAAACCCTCTGGAATGCATCAATGGAGTCGCTACTACCTATTGGCTGCCATCATTCTGTCTTTCATTGTGCCCACACTTCACGTGAACGTTCATACAGCAAAGCCTCTTCCTATGACCATTTTGGAAGAAGGATTGGTCTTTCCTTTTGAGCAAGCGATTAAAGAAGTCAGTCAACCTGTAGGTTCGGTCAAATCTTACGGTAAGATCGGTACGATGATCGTCATGGGGCTGATCGGCGTTTATGTGCTAATTGTGGCTGCCCTTATGGTTAAATTTTTCATGAACCTAAAAGTCATTTTAACTCAAATCAAAAAGCTCCCTTATGACGAACTAAAAGGAACCTTACTCTACGAAACTGATGGTCTGGCTCCATTTTCATTTTTTAAAGCGGTCTTTATTCCCAGGGAATTGAAGAACCTAAAAGGTTATGACCAGATTATCGAACACGAGCTTGCTCATGCCAGGCATTGGCACAGTCTCGATCGAATGTTAATTGATCTCATTGTTGCTCTTCTGTGGTTCAATCCTTTCATCTATTGGTATAGAAATGCATTGAAAGCCGTTCATGAGTATCAGGCAGACGAATTTGTATTGAAGGCCTATCCTGACAAGATTGCTTATCAGGAAATCTTATACCTCCAACTATTCAAACCTGCACTCGGATTAGCCAATCATTTCAATACCTCTTTAATCAAAAAAAGAATTGTAATGATGAATCAAAAAAGAATAAAAAGCTATCGTTGGCTTCCAGTACTATCTATCCCTGTGATTTTTTGTATATCTCTTGCCTTTTCACTCAAAGAGGTAAATGATCCTGTAAATGATCTGATCAATGAACATATCAGGTTAGAGCCAGTAGCCACGCATCTTCCGGATTTTATTCTACCTCAAGTATCGAATAAGCCTGAGATATTACCTGTCGATCAATCAAAACTGGAGCGTTTGAGTTCTGGATTTGGCATGCGAACAGACCCGATCACCAATACCAGAAAACATCATCATGGCATTGATTTTTCTGCGCCAACTGGCACGGACGTTTATGCCACAGCTGATGGTGTGGTGATTACCGCCAGAAGTCGGCCAAAAGGATATGGAATCATGGTAGAAATATCTCACAGCGATGGTCAGTACATCACTCGATATGCACATTTGGACACTTATCTCGTAAAGGAAGGCCAGGAAGTGAAAAAAGGAGAGGTCATTGCCAGGGTAGGTTCCAGTGGTTTATCCAAGGGGCCACACTTGCATTATGAGATTCGCATCGACGGAAAACCCGTTGATCCCGAAGATTATATCCTGGACTATGAATTTTAATTCAAACTAAACATTGTAAAACCTGAAGGGTCTAATCATCATCGGATTAGACCTTTCTAGTTCAATGTGTTGAGGCATTTTCATGGACGCCAATCAGCATCTTCCCACCAGTGAGAATCTTCATGCCTGATCATTCGGATCACATCTTCAATAAATACCACCCTATGCGGAAATGCTTTGATTTTCCTGATCTCTAGAGAATACGATACTTTTTCGACCCGTGTCGCTATTCCTTTTTCGAGCAAAAGCTCCCGAACTGAGGCTAACTGGACCCGATGCCCTCCGAACCAATGTGGGCTTTCAGATAGAGATTTGGCTTCATCTAGAGGCACCTCCAGAAGATTTTTAAGGTTAATTATCCCTTTTTTATGGCCAGCATCAAACCTGATGATCCAGCCTTGAGTAGGGTCTAATGTATCCAGGTATATTTCTTCCCAAACATTTGGGTCAATATGTGGATTATGTGCCTCGACTTGTTTGGTCTCGCGATGAACCACCCAATGTCCCAAACCAGTACCGTAATCATCGTAAGATTTAGGAAATACAATCCAAAAAAATCTCTGTGCAGATAACTCCATGACAAAATCAGTATCAGGACGTTTTGTTTCTTTCAAAACCTGCTTTAAAACCTGCAAGGCTTCCGATTTTCCCAGCATCCTGACAAGATAGTTTTAGTGCTTGATCAATATTAATACGCGGCGTACTTCTCTTTGATTTCTGCGATCAACTTTGTTGCTCTTTCATCATCCGCATAGGCCAGATCTTCGATCATATCCGTAACAGGAGAAATATTACCTGTACAAAGTGGGTGCGTTTGCATCGCAAAAGTCAGCAGTAATTCATAACCCTCATCATAGCCACAGAGCGCAAGGAAATAGGCTCCATCGTAGACTTCAAGTTCCTCTTCTCCTAAGGTGAATTGTAGTAAATAGTCCTTGTCAAAAGACTTAATACCAACCTTGATCAAATGTTCGATGCAGCCCAGAGGATATTGATGATGTTGCGTAGCGAATTCAACAATGAGACTATCGTCGTATTGGCTGACTAACTTCTTTAACTCCGGATAGAACCAGCCATCCATATCGGCAGTACCGTCCTGCATAAGCATGGCATATTCCAGGTCATCATACTGCTGCGCAAAGTCTGAGCGTTCTTTTTCTTGATTCTTCATAGGGATCGCTACGAATGCATGTTATCATCCGCAAAAGTATCCCGTTCCTGTCATTCCAGGGGCCTACGGATCAGCACGATCATTAGCTTCAATCCTGAAAACCCTCCCATGTAAGTTGAGGTGAAATCAGAAAAGTACTAAGGATCTGCTTAAGGAGTCATCAAGTTGGCAACTCCGCCCTGTTCACTAATCCTGTCTTAAGCTGGTGATGGGATTACCCAAAGCTGCTTTTAGTGACTGTACCCCGACAATGCTTAATGCTACGACCAAAGTCGAACCTATTGCAGCCAAAAATGTCCCCCAACTCAGGTCAGTTCGATAAGCAAAACCATCCAGCCATTGATTCATGAAGTAATAAGAAGCGGGAATGGCTATGGCATTTGAAATGATTATCAGGATAAGAAATTTTCTTGTGACAAGATTAGTGATACCCGCTATCGATGCGCCCAACACTTTCCTTACTGCTATTTCCTTTTTCTTGTCTTTAATTGTCAGGTTAGCGATGGAGAACATACCAATAAAGGCGATAAAAAAGGCCAGGAAAGTCAGGTACCTCATGATTTGAGACAATCGGTTTTCCTGTGCATGATGTTCTGCAAATTGCTGATCGAGGAAGAAATATTCCATGGGCGCATCATTCGAGAATGAACGCCAAACCTCTTCGATCTGGCTTAAGGTTTCATGAATGTTTTGAGTGTCCAGTTTGAGGCTAAAATAAGACATAGGCCTCTCTCGATAGAAGAAGGCAAATGGTTTGATCTCCAGTTTGAAATCTGTGAAATGAAAATCTTTTACCACACCCAAAATGGTCCCATCTACTATCGTCGAGTCATTTCTTCGATACATTGGTATCGTGCGACCTACATCCTTCGCCAGGTCCAGCCCTAGCTCTTTAAAGGCTGTCTCATTGACGATCATGTTAAATCCCTGTCGATCCGTTTCCCTACTCGCGTCAAAGTTCCGGCCAGCCACAAGTTCCAATCCGAGGGTTCCCATAAAGTCCGGATCGACCGCCAAATAATTCATGAGTAAGGAGTTTGGATACCCTACACTTGTGGTCCAGTTGAGGCCACCTACCACACCACTGGATGGGCTTCCTGATTTTACACCCACTTTCGTCAGTAACTCCGTCTTAAAAGCCTCTCTATTCGCTACGGCATCTGCATTTTCAATCATAAGCACCTGTTCAACATCGAATCCTTTGTCAACATTTCTGATGTGATCCAACTGACGGTTTACGGTAATGGTCCCAAAGATCATAAAGGCAGATATGGCAAATTGAATCACAAGCAGTGCTCTCCTAAGGCCAAGCGCTGATTTTCCAGATTGATTGACGACTCCTCTTACAGCATGAATTGCCTTGAATTTCGCAATATGGAGTGCTGGGTAGTATCCCGCCAAAATAGCGAGGGCAATAACCACCAGAGAAAGCAATCCCGCAATCTGGAGATTAGCCGGTACAAACAGCGTGATTTCCCGGCCCAGCAAATCTTCCAGGCCTACAAACAGTGCTTCAGCCAGCAAAAGCCCCATCGTAAAAGACAGCAGGGTGATCAACAACGTCTCAACAATAAATTGCTGTATGATAGATTTTTTTTGAGCACCAAAAGCTTTCCGAACGCCGACCTCTTTGAATCTTTTGAGTGATTCGGCAATGGTCAGGTTTATGTAATTCAGGCATGAAATCAAAAGGATAAATAGGCCCAGACCAGTAAGAATAAAAACAGAAGTGATATCTCCATTGGCTTCCAGCTCCCACTTTAGGTGGGACTTCAAATGTATATCGGTGAGCGGCTGACTGTAAATGATATTGTATTGCTCCGCCTCGTCGAGCTTACTTTCATAAAAAGGCTGGAGTCTCGGTTCAATCTCGCTCATCACCGTTCCTTCATTCACCTTGATATAGGTGTAGTAATTGTACCAACCCCAATTGCCCGTGAGATTTTCAAACGTGATCCTACTCAGGTGAGTGAATTTGAAATGAGAATTAGCCGGAACATCTTCAATCACGGCCGAAATGCGATAAGTTACCGATCCATCATCTGTCGACCGTCTGACCCTTTCACCCACCACATCTGTACGACCAAAATATTTGATAGCTGTGCTTTCTGTAAGCACCATCTGATCCGGGGCATCCAGGGCCTTTTCAAGGCTTCCATGGATCGGCTCAAAAGTGAAAATGTCAAAGAACGTAGAATCAGTCCTTAAAAATCCCTCCTCGTAGAACTTCTTCCCTTCCACTTCGAAGAGGAACTTGGAGCCCCAATTAGGGAATAGCCGTACGCTTGAGGCGACTTCCGGGAAATCACTTTTTAACGCCGGAGCAAGTGCAGGTGGCGTGGTGGCATCATAAATCCTGTCTCCGGTCTGGGTGATGAAATCAATGGCAATTCTGTGGATATTATCCGCATCTTTATGAAATCTATCGTAACTGATCTCCTGTTTGAGATAGATGAAAATGAACAGGAAGCAGGCAATCCCTACCCCAAGGCTCAACACATGCACCAACGCACTTAATCGATGCTTTCGAATATTGCGAAAGGCAAATTTGAAATAACTAGTAATCATGACCGTATTTGAGTTTTGACGTTTTCTTTTCAGGGTGAATGGCCTCAAAAAATGAAGCACATGGTACCAGTAATACCATTGGCATTTCCAGGCGGGTTCATCGGCCCAATCTATTTCGTAGAGCTCATGCAGGTCGCCTTTGATCTCCTCGAGCAGATCGCCCCGGCAAAACCACCCAAGGAACCGGTCAGCCCATACCGGAGGGTTAGATTTTTTAGAGGCTGCCATAATCCAGGCCTTTCCAGGCTAATTCCGGGATTTGATCCCAAAGTAAATTCCTAAGTCTGTGATTGGTTTCCAGGGCATTTTTCCCCGCAGGGGTGATCCAGAAAAGGCGTTTACGGCGACCTCCCCTGGCATGCGTTTCTTCAGCCAGTTTGGATTTCAAAAAGCCCTTTTCTTCTAATCGATTGAGTGCCGAATGGATAGCTCCAAGAGCCACCGTACGTTTGGTTTGCTCGATGATCTCTCGTCTGATGGACAATCCGTATGCCTCAGGAAACAACACACCAATGATCAACAGGATCAATTCCTCAAATTCGCCTAGTTGAGAACCCTTCATATTTTACAATTTTCACAAATGTAGGAAATGATTCAATTCCTACAAAAACGAAATTTGATCACAAGGGTTACTTTTTATGCTTGAAAAAGTATTATCCAATCAAAACTACAATTACCAAACATCGCTACAGAGCTTGTCTTATTGCCATGAGTGGCTAAGAATAGGGAATAGGAACGCGACTTGAGGTCAGATCAAGGGCACGTTTAGATTAGGGCTAAATATACGTTTAGGAGAAGTGAAGGCTAATTTGCAGGTTTATCCTTTCCCAGAAACAATCCATCGAAGATCAGCAGACCATTGTCTACTTCCGTAACTTCACCATTTTGAGGGTTCCTCACCCCCCTGGTGTAGGCAACGTTTACCGAAACATGCCAGACGCCACGTATTTCTTCACCGGAAATAGATCCATCGGTAATCTCAAATACATCGCTGGGAGCACAAAAGCAGAACACATTGAAGGTTGAAGGCAAGTTCTTTAAATCCTCACCTTCCACAAGGAAACTATTCCCCGTTGGTGAGACCTGAAAGAAAAATTGATCACTGTATTCATCGTCTGCGATTGTCGGAACTTCATCGCTTTCGAAATATCGCTCGAATACGAGGCTATTGCCCTTCACAATGTATGGATAGGCACTGGTCAATGAAGCATTCTGATAGAAATGAAATGCTGCCCGATCGCCGGAGATTATGCTTTCATCCTCCGTGCAGGAGACTGTCATAAATACTGTTAGTACTATTAGTAATAATGCTCTCATCGCATACGATTTTACGTATTCGATTCAAGCTTGATGCCAAAGTGACACCTAAATGGCTATTATTTAGGGACTTTTAACATTTCAACTAGCCTGTCTGCCGGCTGCTGTTGAAGCTTTCGCGAAAGCAACGATAAAGCAGTGCGAAGTGACGGATTGGGAACGTAGAAAAGAAACGATTTATTTGTAATCTTCTCGTGCCGGTGTAAACACGTCAATCACCTTACAATCTGTGAGTGCTTTTCCTTCATGAGGGACACTACTGGCTATAGCAAAGGTATGTCCCGCTTTCATGACCCGGGTTTCTCCACCGATGGTCATTTCCAACTCTCCTTCAATCATATTTACCACTTGCTCATGAACGTGATCGTGTAGTGGCAATATGCTTCCTGCCTTAATTTCCCAGTGAGCAATGGTCATGGAATCTGTATGAACGAACTTACCTACAAAACCAGGAAGCAATTCCTTCCCTTCTGAATGATTTAAGTCTAAAAATGCCATATTTTAAGGTTGTTGATAAAGTTCTTTTCCCGTCTCATAGTATTTATCACCTTCAACCCAGAACGGTCGGGTATCGCGATCAGCAATCAGCCTTCCGGCATAAACGTACGATTTGAAAAACTTCACCAGGTATTCGTAATCAAGGGTTTCGGGATTATCCGTTTGCTGGTGATAATATTTTCCAATTTCCTCATCGAATGCCGTGAAGCCCATGCTGAACGTTGGTGCCGGAACGCCTTTCCTTGCAAAATTGACATTATCAGAACGATCAAAAAGTCCTTGTTCCGGAGCAGGATCATCTACTGCTGTCAGGCCATAAGCTTTACAAGCTTTTATGATCTCCTGATCGGCGGTAGTTCGCGGCAATCCAATGATTGTAGCAAGTGAAGTATCGTTGTACCCTCCATTATCACTATTGAAACAATAAACGATCTTATCCAGAGGAATGATTGGATTATCAGCGGCATACTGACTCCCTAAAAGACCAATTTCTTCTGCGGTAAACAGAACAAACAAAGAAGATCTTTTCGTAGGGTACTTAGCGAGGTTTTCAGCCATCGCAAGGACCGTTACACTTCCTACCGCGTTATCGCGTGAGCCATTATAAATGGAGTCACCCTCATCATTTGGTGCCCCTACGCCCACATGATCGTAGTGCGCTGAGTACATCATGTACTCCTCTCTCAGATCAGGATCTGTTCCTGGCAGTATTCCCACCACATTCTTAGAATTGATTTTTTTGACCTGCATGCCCTCCACTTTAATGGAAACGGTAGCTTTCTTTCGATCAAAGGTCTTTGCACGTTCGTTGTTCGAGTCATTGACCCACAAGTGCAATACACTTTCCTCTCCTTTGTCGAGTACCGTACGTTCTCCATGAAGGTAGCGGACCAATAAAGTCCAGGGTACTTTCGTCGAATTATAAAGTTCGATCAAACCTGAAGCGCCAAACTCCGTCACTCTTTTCTTTTTCTCAGCAGCCAATCGGGTCCAACTGCGTGGGTCTTGTTCCCCTTTAGATCCACAGAGTGCTACGACTATTTTTCCTTCAACATTGTGTTTCCGGAAGTCATCTTCCGTTCCATATCCTATATATACCATGTCCTGATCCCAATCCCCATTAGAGCCATCCAGAAGCAAGACATCATCTCCGACAGCAAGCGTGAGATCTCCTGTGTTGATTATCCCCTGACTGGGCGGAGTTACTTTTTTGAAAGGTACTTCCTGAAAATAGCTGCCATTAACGGGCTCCACTCCATATTCCCTAAATCTGGAAGCAATATATTCGGCAGCAATATCCAATTCAGGCGAACCTGTATCTCGTCCCTTTAAAGCGTCAGAGGCGAGAAAGTAAATATGACTCTTGATCTTACCTTCGGTAATGGTCTCATCTACCTGGGCTATTTGGCCATAGCTCATTACAGCAATCAACAGGAAAGCCTGTAGCATTAAAAATTGGGTTCGCATAGTGTTCAGTATTAAAGGCAACAAGTTAACGAACGCTGGGGAGATCAAACGGCAGTGTTATCAATTTTGGACGAACGGAGAAGGTTCGAAGAAAAGAATGTCACACTTTTTATATTTACAGACATATCTGATTCAAAATCACACCTATGAGAGTTTCAATCTTCGCCCTCAGTTTCATTTTTCTCGCTGCCAGTTCACCACAAATGGTGGATCGGGATCTGATCAAAGCAGATATTGATTATCTGGTAGATCTTTATAAAGACATTCATCAAAATCCCGAATTATCACTTCAAGAGAAAAACACAGCCTCAAAATTGGCCGCGGAACTCCGATCGGTCGGATTTGAAGTAACCGAAAATTTCGGCGGATATGGCATTGTGGGCATCTTAAAAAATGGTGATGGTCCTAAAATCCTCTATCGAACGGACATGGACGCTCTACCGATGTGGGAAAAGACCGATCTGGACTACAGCAGTGAGGTGGAAGTACCCTATCAGGGAGGTAAAGTGGGCACCATGCACTCTTGTGGGCACGACATGCATATGGCTACCTGGGTTGGAACGGCTCGGGCTATGGCAGCCATGAAAGATCAATGGAGCGGAACATTGATGATGATTGGACAACCAGCGGAAGAAATAGGCATGGGAGCCAAAATGATGTTGGATGCCGGACTTTATGAAAAATTCGGTGTGCCCAATTATGGCATTGGCTTACACAGTAGCCCTACTATCGCTGCCGGCGCCATTGGTGTTGGAGATGGCTATACCATGGCCAATACGGAATCCATCGACATTAAAGTTTATGGCGTGGGGGCACACGGAGCCTCTCCTCATATGTCTATTGATCCCGTGGTGACAGCAAGCATGATCGTCATGGATCTGCAGACCATCGTAAGTCGTAACCTAAAGCCAATCGATGACGCAGTAATCACCGTAGGCGCCATCAAAGGTGGCACCAAACACAATATCATCCCAGACGAGGTGAGCTTACAACTGACCGTAAGGACATTCAAACAAGAGGTAAGAGAATTGGTGCACCAGCGCATCAGAGAGATTTCAAGGGGAGTAGGAATTGCAGCGGGTCTACCTGAAGATAAACTGCCAGAAGTAATCGTACCTGAAGGTTACACTCCTGCGAATTATAATAATCCTGAACTGGCAGCGGCCATCCGAGCTTCTGCAACAAAAGTGATAGGTCAGACCAATGTCGAAATTTCAGAACCACAAATGGTTGGTGAAGACTTTGCCCGATATGGCTCTACGGACGATAAAGTGCCTACTGTACTTTTTTGGTTGGGAACAGTACCTGATGAACGAATGAAAACCGGAGATCTTCCCGGATTGCATTCGCCTTTTTATTACCCGGAACCTGCCAGGTCGTTGGAAACAGGCGTTTCGGTCATGAGTCAGTCTTTAGTAGACCTTTTTAATGGATAATCGTCAAAATTCAAATGAACAGGAAGGTTGAGCCATATTCAATTTTCCAAATCTCAAATCCGGCCAGTTGACCTTTATGATATTCGATTGCGTGGGGAATAATTCCATGAAATGCCTGTCTTCCACTTTGATGGATTTCCATTCCGGAACTGTGGCAAAGGAAAAAGTGATCCAATAGCTATCGCCCTCCTCCGAAGCTTCTTGAAATTGGTAAGGAATCTTCGTTCCGTTGATGAAAAGAGACAGTTTTTCACTGAAATACTGCTGAATTTCCTTCTGGTTTCGGTCGCAATAATTGGTGATAGATGAATCCGAAGTGATCCCGGCATAATTTCGAATCGCATCTCTCAGGTCATCTGAAAATACTTTTACCCGAATTTCTTTCGCCTCAATCTCCACAACAGAAATGTATACCGCGTGCCGTTCTGCCGTTGGGTTGGCGAACATGATCAGTAAAGATATGTAAGGCAAAAAATGCATTGTTCTGTTGTTTCTGACTTGTTCGAGCCAAGTTACGAGTTAATGTGATTCAATGCAATGATCCAATTATGGATTGTCTGAGAATTCCGCAGGGGCACTTAAAGTACCTGAGGCATTAACTGCCCGCACAACCAATGATTCTAAATCCTTGTCACTTAATTTTTCATGGTATTGATTGCCATATACCCTGGACCTGAATTGTCCGTTAACAAAAATGTCGTACCCAATGACCCAGCTATTATCCTGACTTTCACGTGAGTGGTCCCAGGAGATCGTGGTATAATCAAACTTCGCTGTTTTTCTAAAGTTACGAGGCGGGGTGGGTGGGGTCTGATCTTTTTCTGGAACATCCGCCAACATTAGGGCTTCGATCTCTGCAGCGATCAGCTCCTTATCTCTTTTCTTCTGAATGTAACCCTGAATGCCTCCAGCTTGCTTCGTCCAGGTACACACTCCCTTTTCCGATAAAGTGATCTTACCATTTTTAAGCGCCACATAATTATTAGATTCTCCCCGAATAGCGTAGTGCAGCGCACATTGGTCATTACTGTGTCTACTAATGTTTTCCGCACCACCACGGAATTGAAAGTGAAATTCGTAACTCTTACGTATGATGTGATCTTCAGCCAGTTCTTTTAACCCCTGCCCGGTCATTACATTTCCGTATTCAGCGTCGTAATAATCTCCGCAGCCAACTTCCCAACCAGACGCAATGAATGGCGCCGGGCAGTTTTCGATCACATACCTGCACATGGCGTTTCGCTCTTCTTTTACGCAAGACCAATCCGTGTAACTACACAACTCCTCAGCTCCTCCCCAGTTCGTGCGATCAAGTCCTTTCCCATCTATGAAATTACCTCCCATCGTAACGACTTCTGCAACTTTCCTTCTGACCAACTCTTTGCCATTCAGTGAGCTGTTGCGGTCGGGTCCGGACTGCAACAATCCATAGAAATTATGCATGGTCCCAATGATCACCACCGTGATGCTCTTATCTTCCGCAGCTGCCAGTATCTCCCTGTAAAGTGCTACACCATCCGGTGCTTCCTCCCAGGAGTCGATCGTAGCGGGGTAATTTCTGGCGACCAACCCATCGTAAGTATCCTCCGGGGCATCGATTTTCACATCATAGCCTTTGTAATCTCCAACCGGTATGGCACTTCTGTTGAAATATTGATTGATCGCATTTATGGCTATTGGTGAATCCTTGTGATTCGTCGAATTAATGATCGCTAAAATGTGACATTCTCCCTGATTAGCCATGGCATGCAGCATGGCCATGCAACCTGCGTCATCCGGGTCATAGGAAGGATCTGTGTCCAGAATGACTTTTTTCTGAGCGTGGATCGTATGAATCGTCAGAACAACGAAAAACAATGACAAAAGTCGGGTAACGTCTTTCATAGAATAATCTGGTTTGGATGGAATTCCGTCACCTTTCGGCAGATAAAAAATACGGTTAATGGAAGATCGTGAATTTCAGGAAGTTTCAAAAGAGGTGGTTGATATAGCATGCTTGAAAGGTCAATATACCACCACCTATCACCTCCATGATCAATACAGCAAGTTGCTCCTTGTCTTATTGAGGATTGACATTATCTTGATCCCAGTCAAAAAAAGTGACCGCTATACTACTTGAAACTAAAATGGTGCTACGTATGCGAAAAATCATCCTAACCTCTGCATTTACATTCCTGACTTTGCTTTCTATCGCACAGGATTATTTCTATGGCGATAAAGGCCCCTTTGATGCCAGTATTCCTTCGCCCGAATCATTCCTGGGCTATCCTATTGGTACCCACCACACCAGACATGATCGAATTGTAGCCTACTTTGAAAAACTGGCCGAACTTTCACCAAAGGCAACTATCCACCAATATGGCATGACGCATGAATATCGACCACTTGTCATTCTGACGGTAACTTCTGAGACCAATCAAAACAACCTCGAAACTTTAAAGCAAAAGCATCTGGATGTAGTAAATACCAACACAACCGTCGATGATTTTTCAGATATTCCCGTTTTTATCAACCTGGGATACAATGTACATGGCAATGAACCCTCAGGAGCTGAAGCTTCGATGCTTACTGCTTATACCCTGGTCGCTTCCCAAAGTGATGAGGTAACTAAATTTCTAGACCAGGGAGTGATCATGATCGACCCTGTGATCAATCCTGACGGTCGTGATCGACATACACACTGGGCCAACATGCATAAAGGGACGCCTCTGGTAAGTGACCCGGATGACGTGGAACACAATGAAGCGTGGCCAAGAGGAAGAACCAACCATTATTGGTTTGACATGAACCGCGACTGGTGGCTGGCCATCAATCCGGAGAGTCGCGGAAAGCTCAACTGGTATCATCAATGGTATCCAAATGTGGTGACCGATTTTCATGAAATGGGCACTAACAGCACCTATTTCTTCGAACCCATGAAGGACAATGCCAGCAAGAATCCCATTATGCCCAAGGAGAACTATACCACGTTGAATGAACTTTTCGCTAAATATTATCGTGAAGACCTGAATAAACTTGGATCCTTTTACTTCACCAAAGAAGTATTTGACGGCACTTACCCTGGTTATGGTTCTTCCTATCCGGACCTGCAGGGGGGCTTGGCTTTGCTGTTTGAACAAGCCAGTTCAAGGGGACATATACAAAAGACACCTACTGGCGAGATCACCTTTGCTTTTACTATCAGGAATCAATATGCAACGTCGATGGCCACAGTCAGGGCTTCTGTAGAAAACAAAGATCTGCTGCATGATTACCAACAAAGGTTCTTCAAGTCCGCACTTAGCAATGCCAGAAGCTCCCGTATCAAATCTTATGTATTTACCGGAGGTGAGGACGCCAGCCGAACAAAGGCTTTCATTGATAAGTTATTGATCCATCGCGTAAAAGTCTATAAAACAACTGGCGACTTGTCATCAGGTGGAAAATCGTTCAAAAAAGGCCAATCCTATATCGTTCCTACCAATCAGCCCCAATACCGCATGGTACAAAGTGTATTTGAGACTTACAAAGAGTTCAAAGACAGTGTGTATTACGATGCTTCTGCCTGGTCCATTGCTAACTTTTATAACATGACCTATGCGGGAATGGCCACCAGCTCCCTGGGTGAAGAAGTCACCAAAAACACCATTTGGGATACTGTTTCTGACTTTCCTCAGTCTGACTATGCCTATCTGATTCCCTGGAAAGATTATAATGCCATGCCCTTGCTTTACGACTTACTACAACAAAAGGTCGTGACGCTGGCAGCATTCAAGCCTTTTTCGATCAATACTCATGACGGCAATCGCTCATTTGATTACGGTACACTCATGATTCCTGTAAGTAAACAGCCTACATCCGGCGAAGCACTTCATAGTAAACTCACGAATCTTTCTAATAAACATGGCGTCCAGATCTATGCCTCAAATGGAGGTTATGCCACTGCTGGAATTGATTTAGGAAGTCGGTATTTCCAACCTGTAAGGCAACCTAAGCCTATTATGTTGATTGGAGATGGTATCTATTCTTACGAAGCGGGGGAAGTTTGGCACTTGCTTGATCAGCGAATGGGCATGCCGATCACCAAAGTGCGATTGAATCGATTTGGCAGCATTGACTGGGACAATTACAACACACTTGTGTTGACGTCAGGATCTTATTCACAATTGGACTCCAGTGACATTCAGTCGATCAAAAACTGGATCTCCAAAGGAAACACCTTAATCACCTTCCGAACAGCCACGCAATGGGCCATTAACAAAGGTTTGGTCAAGGAAAAACTGATCAAGGCAGAGAAAAAGGACAAGGACGAAAGTGAGGTAAAACGCCTGCCCTATGTAGATGCGCCAGAATACCGCGGAAAACATGCCGTTGGTGGGGCTATTTTCGAAGTAAATCTTGATTTGACACATCCTGTAGCCTTCGGATACAGCAAAACCAATATTCCTGTCTACAGAAACAGTACGGTGTGGTTGGCGCCGAGCAAAAATCCATATGCTACTGTGGCCAAATACACGGCTAATCCACATATTGATGGATTTATCACACCAGAGAACCTGGACAAGTTCCTCAAGCCAGGTGCCTCCATTGTGGTCAGCAGAGTTGGTGGCGGCAGAGCCATTTTATTTGCTGAAAATCCAAATTTCCGTGGCTCGTGGTATGGGACGAACAAGCTCTTTATGAATGCCATGTTTTTTGGAAATCACATTTCGGTCCCAAGGGAAAGACAGTAGGTTTAATGGGCTGGAAACTTCAAATGATGCGTTGCCAGGGAATAATTTGACAAATTCTCTACTAGTGCTCTTTTCAATCATGAAAATAAAAGGAACTACTTCCATAACTGATAAGGAAGGATATGAAGCCATGCTTTATACACTATACGATTATTGGAAACTCACTGGATCTCGTGACCTGACTGATATTTTAAGCGGAGGAGAATATGTGGAAGAGGATACACCGGCAGATTCCGCCTTTTGGGAATATTGGCAAGAATCAATAGAAAAAGTCCGGAGGGAAGGACCTCCACCGTTTAAAGTCTTACGATAGGAAAGAGAAACATTACCACCATGAGACGTGTGGTTAAGAGTAAGAAGAGCGTACTTAACAGCACGCTCTCCAATCGTTGCGGCGTGGAATTTCTATTTTAAAACTAGCTTCAATTGATCAGCAAATTCGCCGTTCAATCGGATCGAAATGTGATAAATACCCGGTTTGTAATCTTCGAGGTATAATATTTTCAGGTTATCCGGGCCGCAGAATGTAGAAGCAAAATAAGAGACTTCTTTCCCTGCCATGTCATAGACCTTAAAGTCGACTTGGTCTGCGGGATTGACCTGATCGGGTAATAAAACCCGAATGATCTGATCATCTACGGGATTGGGATACACCCTGAACTGACTTCTTAATTCCTGTAATGCAAGTACGGTTTCTTCGCCTTCATTTTCGACTACCAGGAATTGCCCCATCATTCCGCCATCTTCATGTGGTAAAATGTGGCAGTGATACATATAAGGCACTTCAGGGTCGGCAAAATCTTCGAACTTAGTAATGAACCGAATCGTTTGCCCCCCTTCCACTAAAACAACATCTTTCAAACCTTGTTCATTAGCGGGAGGTGCCAGGCCATCTTTATCCAAAATATAAAACTGGACATCATGAATATGAAAAGGATGGGCAATATTGGTCACATTGGTGATTGTCCATATTTCGATATCATCCAGATAAACCGTTTCACTATAATCATTCTCATCAAACAGGGCATCATTTAAAGAAAAAGGATCGGCCATTCCCCCACCATTCATTGTGATCGTTCTGGTATTATCTGCTTCGCTTTCACCCCAGGGCGTATGTACGGCCAATTGCGTACTTATCTCGGTAATTGCATTGGACGTGGATGAAACAATCCGAAATTCCATGAATGTATGGTCTTCACCATCCAATTCGCTTCCGGCAGGGCCTCCTGGTCCTCCTGGACCGGGTCCACCTGCTCCTCCAGGTATTCCTTGTCCTAATTCTGAAGCATAAGTAACCAATTGGGGTACAGCATCGGCTTCTCCGGAGAAATCCACTACAATTTCAGCCCTTTCACCAGATGCCAACCGAACCCTGTTCAACGACACAGGAGCTGACAATAAACCACCATCAGATCCTATCTGTTGAAATTGACGATTGTCATCAAATCCCAGGTTCAGTACCCTTTCATTTGATGCATTGATGATACGAAATCGGACCATTTGTGCGGGGACTTCCAGGTATGGGTCTAGGGTACCATTGACCATGATCAGGTTGTCTTCGCTGCCTGCCACAACCAACTGGTTATCCTCATCGAACTCTTTCCCCTGGATGATCAAAGGAAAATCATCTACTCCGTAAGTCCTTGGTAAGTCTAATACAGCCTCCTCATCAGACCGGATAATGATCAGGCCTGCCGCACCCCGGGTAACATGAAAATTAGTACGCTCGTGAAGATGGGGGTGATACCAAAAAGTTGTCGCCCTGTCCAATACTGTAAAAGTAGGATTCCAGGTAGTCCTGGGGTTAATTACGGTGTGTGGGCCACCATCGTCTTCAGGTGAAACGTGCATCCCATGCCAATGTACGGTAGTCGGTTCATTCAATTCATTATTCACACGAATGTTTAAGTCATCGCCTTGATTGAAAATCAACGTTGGGCCCAGAAAATCCCCATTAAAACCAATGGTTTCTGTAGCAGCACCTTCGAAAAACTGACGGGTACTGGCAGCGATGGTCAGTTCGAAATCAGTTCCTTCCAGGGTAGAGGGAATGATCAACTCATTAGAAAATTGAGCAAAGACAGTTGTTGGGAAAAGAAACAGCAGCAGCGCTTTCCTGATCATAATTTTGTTTGGTTGGTAAACGATTAAGGGCAATACGAGCCCAATCTGAAAATGGTGGCCTTTATCAGAAAATTCTATGCCATCGCATCCATCAATCTGCTTTTTTGGGTTTTCCTCCGGGTATCATATCCATTCGTCGAAAAAAAAAGAACACAATTCAAGTTCAGATACTAATTTGTGACCGTATCCAACCAATACTTAGATGAAGAAGATCAGTCAACACGTAGGACAGACTTTGCTCCTGTGTTTTATTAGTTATTCGTCTTTATTCGCCCAGGATGATTATCTGAAGCGGGAACGTCTTCCAGACCATATCAACACGGAATTTACAGAGACCAAACCGATTATCTCTTACGATAACCGTACCCTGTTCCTGACTCGTCAGAACCACCCGGACAATACCGGAGGTCGAGGTGATGTTCAGGACATCTATTATTCTCATCGCGATGCAACGCACGATTGGGATACCCCGGTAAACATGGGTGCTCCATTGAATAACAAACACCCAAATGGCATTTCGGCTTTATCTAAAACAGCTGATACAGCGCTGGTAATCAACGTATTTGAAGGGAATAGTTATGACAAAGGGGCTTCCATCTCCATGAAAGAGGGTGATACCTGGAGCGCACCAAAAGCCATCAATATCAAGAAATTCAAGAATTTCAGCGATTACGTCGATTATTTCATCTCTTCAACGGGGGAGCATTTGTTCCTGGCCATTGAAAGCCGCGATACCTATGGGGATCAGGACATCTATGTGAGTACCAAAATTGACGATTTCAACTGGACGGAGCCTGTAAACATCGGTAGTGGTGTCAATACGGAGGCAGCAGAATTCTCACCCTTCCTCTCTTCTGACAATAAAATCTTGTTTTTTGCCTCATATGGTCATGATAGCTATGGAGACGCAGACATTTTTTACAGTGAGCGACTGGATGACACCTGGACCAATTGGTCAGAAGCCAAAAACCTCGGAGAAAATGTAAATACCGAAGGGTTTGAAGCCTATTATACCATCCCTGCTCGTGGCGATTGGGCCTATTTCGTTTCGGATGTAGAGAGCAACGCTGATTCACGAGACATTTTCCGTGCACTGATCCCGCTTGAACTGAATCCAACCCCCGGTGTGATCGTTTCTGGAATCACAAAAAATGAACTGACCATGGAGGCCATTACTGCCGATGTAAATATCTCAGAAATTGATGGGAAACTGGAGCCTAAATCGTTTACTACAGATAATGATCAACACATCTACAGAAGGTCCATTCTGGAATTTCCACGAACGTTCAGACTGTTGGTAGAACAAAACAACTTCATGACCACTTCACAATACCTGAAAGTAGAATACAGTGATAAACGTGAAGTAAAAGCAGACCTCTATCTTGTCCCCATTGAAATTGGTAATACGCTGATCTCCCACGATGTAAGGTTCGATGGATCCGTATTGACGGATATGGGGCTTGAAGAATTGGAAAGAATGGTCGCCTATATGAAGGAATACCCTATCATCAAATTTTCGATCGTCACCCATGTCGCTAATTCCGGGGATGCCGATAAGGACAAAAGCTTATCTGTGGATCGCCTTCAGACCATAGAGTTATTCTTCCAGAATGCGGGAATCGACCCCTCGCGACTCACATTCGCTTCAGCAGGCTCCACTACGCCTTTTGAGAATCCAAATGGCTACAAGATCTTTGATCCTGAGCAACCTGATGATCGGGTTAGCTTCACGATTTATGCAGATCAGGATGGAGACGGTGTAGAAGATCCAAAAGATAAATGTATCGATGAACCCGGTATTCCGGAAAACAGTGGATGCCCTGAAATTGCAGAAGATATCTTAAAAGTCTTTGAACAGGCTTTACAAGGCATACAGTTCGAAACGGCGAAAGCGGTGATCAAGCCAGAGTCTTTCCCAATTCTTGACAATGTGGTGGACATCATGAAAAACAATGAAGCATTTTTCCTGAAAATTGAAGGTCATACGGATAGTCAGGGAGGAGATGACGCTAATCAGATCTTGTCTGATAACCGTGCGAAATCTACGTTGAAATACCTGACGGATAAAGGGGTATCAGCGGATCGATTGAAAGCATATGGTTTTGGAGAAACGCAACCTGTTGCTGATAATGAAACCGCCGCTGGCAGAGCCAAAAATAGAAGGGTAGTGTTCGAAGTGGTATTCGACGCAGCAGATCTATAACCAAAAAGATTTAATCCATAAATATAGAGCTCAACTATCCGGTTGAGCTCTTTTTTTGGCACTAGTGCTTCGCAGTAAAAAAATTATAAACTCATTTTTTCCTTGAACCGGGCTGCTTGCCTGCGGCTTACTTCCACCTTTTCTCCACCTTTCAATTGCACGAGTAAACCGCCATTGAACCAGGTTTCGATGGTTTCAACCCAGGACAGGTTGATGATGTGTTTTCTACTGGCACGGAAAAAATTCCTCTCATCAAGCTTCTCATCGAGGGCATTCAATGATTTGTGAATCATTGGCTTAAAGGTGCTGAAATACACTTTAATGTAGTTGCCATCAGATTCAAAAAGTCTGATATCTGATAAACGAACAAACCAGCATCGATCTCCGTCTTTAACAAAGACCTGATCTTCTCCACCGAGTCTCTTCTCCGTAGCTGCTGCCACTTCGGGCGTTTCTTTTGATTCTTCCCTGGTGAGTTTATTAATGCTTTCTGTCAACCGGTCTGGCTGTACAGGCTTCAATAGGTAATCCAGTGCGTTCACATCGAATGCACGCAAAGCAAACTCATCGTGAGCAGTGGTAAATATGACTTTTGGAACGGTTTCCAATTCCTCCAGCATTTCAAAACCGGTTTTACCTGGCATTTGAACATCTAAAAAAATGAGCTCAGGTTTCAACTCATTGATCTTTTCGATGCCATCGTCGGCATTGACTGCTTCTCCAATGATTTCAATTTCCTTGTATTCATCAAGCAGTTTGATCAATTCTTTGCGGGCCAGCCGCTCGTCATCTATTATCAGTGCCTTCATAAAGGTTAACTTAACATTTTTTCATCACAATGGGGCTAAGCTGCCCTGACCTTCCGGTAATTCTATGGTCGTGAGTACCATACTTTCGTTCTCGTTGCTGATTTTAAAAGTGGCTTCCTCTCCATAGATAAGAGAAAGTCTTTTCTTCGTACTCAATAACCCATAACCAACATCAAGACGCAAACCTCCGTTCGAAAATTGTCCGCTATTTCGGATCTCAATCTTTAGCCGCTCGTCATTCACCGAGGTACGTATATCAATGATACCTCCCTCCTTCAGATTCGAAATGCCATGCTTGATGCCATTTTCAACTAACGTCTGCATCATCAAAGGAGGTATTTCAAATCGATTGGATTGCGGATCAAGGCTGATTTTGGTGTTTAGTCTTTCTTCGTATCGGATCGATTCGAGTTGTAAATAATCCATGACCGTATTCATTTCATCTTCGAACGGTACTAATTTCTTATGATCCATACTCAGCGATTTTCTGAGGATGTGAGAAAGCTGTGTGATCGCGTTCTTGGATTTGGTCGGATCCTCATCCACCAGTGCCCTTATGCTATTCAGTGCATTGAAGATAAAATGCGGATTCAGTTGGGCTTTCAGATTATTTAATTCGGTTTCACGGGCGGCCGCCTGGTATTGTAAGGATTTGTTGAAACGCTCTATGTACAAGAATGACAAATATGCGAGAGCCCAAACAAAATAAAGCACAATGGAGATCGATGAATTGACTGTGAAGGAAAGCAGGTTGAGTTCCCGGGACAGGTTCAAATCACCGATAGAATAGGAAATGGCCATGAGAAAGAAATAATTGATCACAGCCAGAATAGCAATGAAGAAGAGCACTCTGGGGAATACAACGAACCACCGGTACTTGATCAAACCCGTCCTAAGGATAATTTCCCTCAAGGCATGGGAAGACAGAATGTAAAACCCGACGATGAATAGCTCGCCGATCACTTTTGTGGCATCTAGCTGGTCAAAAGTAGAGTAAAGAAAAACTTCTAACACGCCATACAAACTCCAGGCAATGATCTGGCAGGTCCAGTAAATACTCTTTTTATTATTCAGCATTTTCGGGTAGGCTAAAAAAATATATGCCTGAAAATAGTCAGAAGACCCTCTCTTTAACTCTCAGAATCAAAGAAAAGTTTATAATAGTTCTGTCCACGGGTGTCGTCAAAACCACGTTCGATCAACTCTCTCTTTCCGTGAACATACACATGAAAATTCTTATCCAGCTTGATTACTGAGCGTATATGTCGCTTAGCCGCTTTGTAAGCAGGTTTACTGATCTCAAATTCCGGTTGTAGGTTTTCCAATTGATTCTCCTCTTTGTAAGATTCCTGATAGTCAATGAATGCCTTACGAGTCTCTGGTTCTTGAAGAACCTCTTCCTCAAATTCCTCCTGATTGAAATGATCTCTGTCCTTGAAGTAGTCTACTGACCGGTTGAGCAAATCGACCTGATCGGCACGATCCAGCTCATGTCTGTCTTTCAGGACAAAATCCTTACAGAGGTGCATAAAATTCTTTGTCTGATAGAACTCATCCTCGATAGGTGCAAGGTTCAAAAACTGATCGATCCAGAATCGGGCGGGAGTAATTTTGTTACTCTTATCGAAGACCAAAACACTGTAAGTCCTCTGATCTGGGTCATTGAGGATAAGGGCCCCCTTATTGATATTGTGCAAACTGATGCCTTCGTCGGAAGATACACCCAGAGAACTTTCGTCCTGATAAATTCGAATGAAAGGATCCCGATCCTCTGACTTGAAAATGCCGAGGGCATTTACATCTCCATCCTGAAGCGCAATGGATTCAAAAGAAGCCACATAGAACTCACCTTCTTTGATGTTTTCATTTTCAGAAACTGCGTACAAAAGTTTCAACAGGTTTTGTGCTTCCTCCAATAAAGAACCTTCATCTCCGGATTCAAATACATTACGGCAGGAGGCAAAGGCTCCGTTGTACTCTACATCCAACTCATGTGAAAACGTATAGAAATTCTGAAGTTTGAAGGGTTTTAGAAAAAATAAGCAAAGTACTTCTGACAACTTTTCATCGATATTGGCCAATTGATCGTTTTTGAAAAAGCCATCTGTACTGATCGCTCCCACGTACAATTGAGCCAATCTGGCCTGTTCATAGTTTACGCCATTATCGTTAGCCATTCAATAAGATTCGAAAGGTAGTACCACGATTTTGTTCAGTTTTTTTTACGAAGATCCGTCCCTCATGATAATTTTCAATGATTCTCTTCACGAGGGTGAGACCTAATCCCCAACCTCTCTTTTTGGTAGTAAACCCGGGTTGAAAAATCTTATTCACCCGATTCTTGGCTATTCCCTTACCCGTATCTTTGATATCAATGGCCACCATTCCTTCATTAACCCGCATAATGCTCACGGTAATGTCGCCACGACCATCCATAGCATCTACAGCGTTTTTACAGAGGTTTTCCATAACCCACTGAAACAAGTCCTTGTTGAGTTGTGCCGTTACTTGCCGACTGGGGAAAACAGTTAAAGCAATATTGATTTTGGAACTTAATCTTTTCTTCAAATAAGAGAGGGCATTTTCAACAATGTCATAGACGTTTTCATTTTCCAGGTTGGGAACGCTGCCGATGCTACTAAAACGTGCAGTGATCATTTCGAGGCGAGCAATGTCCTTATCCATTTCCTCCATATTCCCATCTTCCGGATATGAACTTTTCAGGTATTCCATCCACGCCAATAAAGAAGAAAGTGGTGTGCCTAGTTGATGGGCCGTTTCCTTAGCGAGTCCCACCCATACCTGATTTTGCTCGGCTCGCTGTGAATAATTGAATATGGCAAAAGTGATGGCTACAAAAATGATGATGATTGTAAGCTGGACGAACGGGTAATATTTTAATTGCGTAAGCTGACGCGAGTTTTGATAATATATGTACTGAACACCATACAGGTTCCCTCGCCCGTCACGGAGTGTCACTTTGATTGGAAAATGGTCTTCCCGCATTTGACGCAAACGCCCTCTCAGGTAATTGTTTCGACGCTTTGGATCATCCATTTTCTCGGCTTCGGGGATGTTAACAAAATTGCTGGGATTGTTGGCCCCATCTGTCAGGATGACCGGGATGGTTTTATTGGATTTGATAACGTCTTCCAATAGAAAGTAATAGTCCTGCCCCTGATCACTTTGGGCCATGTACTCAATGGTCTTGGCATACAGTGCGATTTGGCTAATTTCTCTTTCCTTGATCCTTTCTACCAGTGAATTGGTATACAGGATACTTGATAAACCAATGACTACTGAAACAATCAAAACTCCCCAGCGGAAATACGACTTATTCGAATAGATGTCAATCGGCTTAAGTTCCCTGTTCTTTTTCACGGCAGCAACGAAAATAATGTATCGGTCAGATTTGGAATAGCTGAAAAATAGAAATCCCTCTTACCCAACAACGGGAGAGAGGGATTGAATCTTGCAAAATGCTGTGATTTATGCGAAAGCTTTTTTTCGATAGACATAAGAAAGTAGCCAGAACACAAACGCTACTACTGCGCCCATTTGGTCCCCGTCTCCAACCATAAGATGCGCAAAAAAGGCCAGTGTTACGTTGAATAAGAAACCGGCGTAGGCCCATTCCCGCAAAGTTTGATTGGGCGCAAACCAAATGGCTGCAAGTCCCAGTAATTTGGCAATTGCCAACGGGTAGACTAAGTAAGAAGGATATCCCAATGATTTGAATACTTCGGTAACCATATCATTGTTAAAGAAATAGTTACCAACGGAAAACAGCATCAACAACGTCAACAATCCTGTAGTGACGTAGAATATGATTTTATGGGTTTTCATAAAATGAATCGGTATTTATTGGTCCAATAAAGATAAAGTAATTCGACCGACCTTAATTCAATAAAATTGATCAGGTTGGTTATCTATTAGGAAATCCAGTTGGAGGGAAGATCTGAGCCGTAGGGCTTTTTGCGAGAAGGGGCATTGGACAATTCTTCTATCAATTCTTCGACAAGCTGCCTTGATTCCTGTCGTTCTCTTTTACTTAGCTTATGATCAGGTGTGGTTTTCTCATCCCAGTAGATTAATGCAACGAGCACAATAAATGATACTATCGGAAAGAAACATCCAATCAGGAACCAGGTCTTAAATGAACGTCCGTACTGATAGGCCGCATATCCCGCTAATAATGGGAATGTGAAATAAAAAGCCAACCCAACAAAAATCGCATCTATGATCATCCCAGGCTTTTAAAGTTATCGTCTGCGTGTATCTATGTCTTAACACATTACACGCAGTAAAGTTAAAGGCTCTCGTGGGCAATTACAGCACGGGATTGAATTAACCCTCCTCTCTTACTCTTTCTTTCCAAAAATCTTCAAGGTCTTTCACAAATACACCGGAAAGTGTAGCCACATAAACCCTGTCATTGAAGGTATCGACGGAGGTGATTTCATGGCCGAACAAACCTTCATTATCAAGTTCGGTGATCTGAAGGTTATCTCCTTCTATATCAAAGAGAAAGATTTGACTATTGTAAATACCGATGGTGTGATCGCCCATTTTATCGAAACTGATCAGATCTAAAATACGATCTGGCGTTCCTCCCTCGGTCCATGTCAGGCCATCTGAAGAGCGATATACGCTTCGCGTGGTGGTACCTATCCATTCGTTATCCACCTGGAATAGATTATTCAGCGATTGGGCCAGTACTTCCTCCAGTTGATTGTTTTCATCTAAGTAATAATTACTTCGTCCCGTGGAGATCAGGAAATCATCTCCGACTGGCAAGATTGACCTGATCCCAAATCCGGAATCAGGAATATCGATCATGGACATCTCATCAATTTCCATAAATGAATCATTGAATGTGACCCGCACCTTAAGCGCTCGCAGACCAAACTCACCGTCAACTGTCTCATATTGGTAAGCAATCAGACAGACATTATCATCGTTCACACCAATTGCCTCGCCACGCCAGAATGGAGCAAATTGAATAAATGAGAATTCAGGATCTATTTCTTTTAATTGCAGGAACTGACTCGCTCCCTGTAGTACAGGATCTCGAGTGCTGGCAATTCGAACTGTGTTCAGGTTTGCCGTAATGAAAAGCTCATCGGTAATCGGCATTTGAGCACTCTGCTGGTATTCTAACCATTGAAAGGCATGCTGAACGTATTCGATGGTGTCATCATCCATCAATTCAATGGTAGAGAAATGATTCCTGCCCATGAAATGGATACGTTCTCCGTCAGCATGCGTATTGAATTGAACTTTTATATCAAAAAGAAACCGATCATCTTCCTGCCAGGGTGTGGAAGGTGCTACTGGCTCTTCAATGTCTAATTCGTCTTTACACCCCCATAGCATCAGGGATAAGCACAGTATAATAAGTGAATGGCGTAGCATAGATCCTTAATGTCAGATTTATGCAAAGGACTACCACAAATGCCGGGCCAGCATAGTAAAAATGCCGAAAAAGCAGCTAGTAAAGGTCTATAGGCATGACTCTAAACAAAAAATCGAAGCAGATTCACGTGTCCGTTATTCCAAAACACAGGAATCCACTTCGACATTTATTCAAAGCAGTAGCAAGCACGCTTCTGAAGTCAAATATTATACATCAATTCATAATAGTCCTTCGCCATTCTTCGCGATGCGAATTGCGGAACTACACCATCTATGCCTTTGACAACTATGTCCTGCCACCTGTCCTTATCTGTGTAGTAGGTTGGGATCACCTGGTTTTCGAGGATATCATAAAGGTTTTTGGCATCCTGCTCATCCTGCACTTCCACGGGCTCATTGTGATCTACTACGGGTAGTACAAAACAGTTTTCTCCATCTTTCGCAAACTCAGGGATCCACCCATCAAACGTAGAAACGTTCACGGATCCGTTCATCGCAGCCGTCATACCACTGGTTCCGGAAGCCTCACGGGTCACCCGAGGATTGTTTAGCCAAACATCGCTACCGGTTTTCAGTTTTCTGGAAAGCTCCATCTCATAGCCTACCAGAATGGCGGCATTGTGCTGATCTTTCGTGAATCGCACCAATCGATTGAACGTCTCTATAGCTGCATAATCAAATGGATAAGGCTTTCCGGCCCAAATGATCTGAATGGGCCTCTCAGAATCATCCAGCAGGTTTTGCAATCGATCCAGGTCATAAAGCAACAAGTCTGCTCTTTTGTAACCAGCAAACCTTCTGGCCCAAACAATGGTCAGGACATCTTCATCGAAGATCTTACCCGTTTGATTGGCTACTTCCCGGAACAGTTCGTGCTTTAGTATTTTTTTGCGTTTCTGATAGTTTTTCGCGTCTCCCTTCTCCCAGGTTTTCAGAATAGTCTCATCCTGCCAAAAGTATTGGTTTTGCGCGTTGGTGATCGGAATGATGTCACTGATCCCAGAGAAATCTTTCCACATGTCCTTGGAAACTTCACCATGAAGTTTCGATACGGCGTTTGAAATTTTTGAAAGCCTCAAAGCCGCCACGGTATAGCTCAACAGACCATTATCAAGAGTCAATTCATTTAATTCCGTCGGAGATAGATCTCTACCGAAAAAGCCCATTTGATTCAGGAAGCTTCCATCCCGCTCTTCATTGCCCGCTTTTTCCGGCGTGTGCGTTGTGAAAACGAAACTATCAGATTTCACTCCCCGATCTTTCAGGTAGTAAAATGCAGGAAGACCGTGTCCTTCATTCAGGTGGTAAATATCCGAACCACCCAGTGCTTCCACGACTTTTGCACCACCGATACCTAACACGATGCTTTGGGAAATCCGCGTCAACTCGTTGGCATCATACAATCGGTCTGTGATCGTTCGGGATAAGTGATCATTTCCTTCTACATCCGTGCTAAGGAAGTACATCGGGATCGTGCCAAAAACCTCAGGCTTCAATACATAGGCCTTCACCAAAACATGAGGGTTACCCATGATCGTAATGCTCACTGTGATCCCGGTATCTTCAAGAAAATTGTAATGTTTCTCCGTAAATTTCACTTCTAAAGATTGGTCACTGCCCCTGGTTTGGTCGTAGTAACCATACTTCCAAAGCATCCCAATGCCGATCATGTTTTGCTTTTGTTCAAAAGCGCTTCTCATGTGAGAGCCGGCCAGGAATCCAAGACCTCCTGAATAAGTTTTCAAGACTTGATCTACTGCGAATTCCATACTGAAATAAGCGACCCGTTTCTTGTACTCAGGTTTAGGCTTATAGGGGTGATGCCATTTGCTATATATCGACATGTGTTGCTACGTATTTTTGAAGAGCTCGAAAATAGTGCAACTGAATTGTAATTCGGAGCCCCGAAAATTAAATTTTGAAAGCTCCTGAATAACAAACGTTTGCGGAAATTCTTCTTTAATTTTTAGTCCAAAATCACGCTCAAAATTTCCTTTTCTCATCAATTGATTCGTGGTTGTTCTCCGTAACTTTATTGAATGAAAACATACGCATAATGACCACAACCGTGACCTTGAGATCTGCTCAGCCCAAAGACTGGGAAGCCATCAAAAGCATCTACATCGAAGGCATCGATACGAAGCTCGCCACGTTCGAAACTTCCTGCAGCGTTTCGGATACCGGAGTGGATTGGTTTCGTGGTAAAATCGATCAATCCGTATTTGTTGCAATCGAGCATGATGAGATTAAAGGTTGGTCAGCCCTAAGTCCTGTTTCCGATCGTTGCGTTTACGGAGGAGTAGCTGAAGTTTCTGTTTATGTCACTCGTTCAGCCGCCAGAATGGGAATTGGGAAAATGCTACTTGATCAATTGATTGATTTTGGGGAACAGCACAACATCTGGACGCTTCAGGCGGGCATTTTCTCAGAAAACATAGCGAGCATCCAACTTCATGAAAAGTGTGGCTTTCGAGTAGTCGGTACCCGAGAAAAATTGGGACAGCTTGATGGAGAATGGAAGGATGTGGTTTTGATGGAAAGAAGGTCCGAAACGATTTTGTAAATGGCGAAATGAATACCTTGATCCTAACTGCATCTTTCGAGGAAGTTTGTGTCCACACAAACTTCAAAAATCATCGATCAACGGAACTCAATTATACTCCTTATACAGTTCCTTCAATTTGTCAACCGAGCCTTGAATGAGCTTTCTTAATACATCCTGATCGATCTGTTCGAGTTTTTTGACATATAAACAGCCTTTCCCCATTTTGTATTTGCCCAGTCCTTCGAATAGCTCTTCCAGCGATTCTGCTCCTGGCATCAGGTACATAGTCAGGTTTTGTTTTCTGGGGGAAAAACCGGTCAGGAACCAGGTGCCCGTTCGTCCGGTGGGATACTTGTAATTATAGCTGCCAAATCCTACGATGGTTCCGCCCCACATTTTTGGCGCTTCACCCGTGATTTCCTGCATCATCTTCAGAATAGCATAGCAATCATCACGCTTGGTTTCGTCTTCTACTGTAGATAGAAATGCCTCTACATCGCCATCGTTGGGTGCTGTCTTCAGTTCAGCCATGACCTATCGAATTTATTGAACTTCGTAGATCCAGCCATGTCTATCCTCTTTCGCACCTGATTTGATATCGTTCAAATCTTTCAGGAAGCTGTTGGAGTATTGCCTTGTTTCTACCTCTGGTAATTCATAGTCCGTTCCCTCGAATCCGATGGCTTTGATCTGAGCAACCGTTGCGGCCGTTCCCGCACCAAAAGCCTCCTGCAGGCTTCCATTTTCGATGCTTTCAATAACTTCCGTTACTTTGATCGGTCGTTCTTCTACATTCATACCCCGATCTCTGGCCAGTTGCAGAATGCTATCCCGGGTTATTCCTTTTAGAATCGTATCTCCGGTAGGAGCAGTAACGAGTGTATCGTTAATGACGAACATAAGGTTCATCGTTCCCGATTCTTCCACGTATTCGTGGGTTTTGGCATCCGTCCAAATCAATTGATGGTAGCCCTGCTCCTGAGCTAGTTTTGCCGGGTAGAGGGCAGCAGCATAGTTACCACCGGTTTTCGCGAATCCAGTTCCACCGGCTGCGGCTCTTGTAAATTTCGTCTCTATCTTGACGCGGACAGGCTCAGAGTAATAAGCGCCAACCGGTCCAGTGATGATCATAAAAGAATAAGTGTCTGAGGGTCTGATACCTACATAGGGATCCATCGCCAATTGAAATGGGCGCACATAAAGAGAGGTTCCCGGAGCATTAGGCACCCACGCATTGTCCAGTTTCAAGAGCTCATTGAGGCCTTGCATGAATAGCTCTTCCGGAACTTCTGGCATACACATTCTCACTGCGCTTGCCATCATGCGTCGTGCGTTATCTCTTGGGCGGAACAATTGTACCTTACCCGATTCGGAGCGATGTGCTTTTAATCCTTCGAAAATGGTAGAAGCATAATGCAAAGTAGTGTTTGCAGGACTGATCTTCAGGTCGCCATAGGGGACAATTCTCAGATCACGCCAGTCTCCATCGTAGAAGTCCGCCATGAACATGTGATCGCTATATACTTTTCCGAATGCCGGATTGACCAGATCTACTTCGTTAATACGAGAATTGCTGGTGCGATTAATTTGAATGTCCAGTGTGTCGATCATAGCTCCAAGTACGTTTAAGTTCGAGGCACCCAGGGAATTTCCGGGGCTTCCAAATCTTTCCCCAGCTTGCGCGCCATGATGAAAAAATAGTCCGAAAGACGATTCATAAAGGGTAGAATCAACTCATCCAGTGCTTCTTCCTGGCTGAGCCTTTCAATACTGCGTTCAGTCCTGCGGCAAACTGTTCTGCAAAGGTGGCACAAAGAGACGACTTGATGTCCTCCGGGCAAAATGAAATTTTTTAACGGTGGCAATTCGTCGGTGTATTTATCGATCCAAACTTCAATTTGGGTGATCTCCGCCTGTGTGATTCCCGGCAATTCGAACCCGGAAAAATCTGATTCGGTCGCTAGTAGTGATCCGATAGAAAACAAATGCTCTTGCACCCAATAAAACTGATTGCCAATTCTGGCTTCTACTTCGTCATGGTCCCGCAGATAACCGATGAATGAATTGAGCTCATCTACATTTCCATACGCTTCAATACGAAGGTCAGATTTTGCTACTTTTTTTCCGCCGAGTAGAGAAGTCTTGCCCTTATCTCCGGTTTTCGTATAGATTTTAGAACTCATGCAACCGGAACGGTTTGCCGAACATTTTCGTTGATCTGATCGGTTTCCACCAGTCCATCCCTAAGTCGCACTATTCGGTGAGAGTATTCGGCAATGTCCTCTTCATGCGTGACCATGATGATGGTATTCCCTTTTTCGTGCAATTCACGGAACAGGTCCATGATGCTGTAAGATGTCTTTGAATCCAGATTACCCGTGGGTTCATCGGCCAGGATGATACTGGGATCGTTCACCAGTGCACGCGCAATGGCCACCCGTTGGCGCTGCCCACCGGATAGTTCGTTTGGTTTGTGCTTATATCGTTCACCTAAACCTACTCCTTCCAGTGCCATCATGGCTTTTTCTTCACGATCTGACTTGCTTAATCCGGCATAAACCAATGGCAAGGCCACATTCTCCAGAGAAGTCGCCCTTGGGAGCAAGTTGAAAGTCTGGAACACAAAGCCAATTTCTTTATTCCTGATTTCTGCGAGTTCATTTTCTGTAAGATCACTCACATCGTTATTGTTCAGTATATAAGTGCCGGATGTCGGTGTATCCAGGCATCCGATAATGTTCATCAGCGTGGACTTACCTGACCCTGATGGCCCCATGAAGGCAACGTATTCTCCTTTGTCGATACCGATAGAAATAGACTCCAGGGCGTTGATGGTCTCGCTACCCATGACATATCGACGGGAGATTTCGGTTGTTTCAATTATTTTGCTCATGTTCAGAACTTATGTCAGTTGGTGAAAGCCGGGTAAAACTAGTGAACTTTAAAGAATCCTAACCGGTTTGTCGGTTACACGGATATTTGCAGCTTTAGTTGGGTTTCTTTACAAAAAGAAACGACGAGGAGCACCAGAAATTTTATGCAATGAAAGTGATCACGATCACCTTATTTCTATTGACGATTCTTCCCTTCAAAGAAAATGCCCTGGAAGGTTGGGAGTTGCTGAGCGATGTTGAGGTTGTACGGGCCTACGATAAGTTTTTGGAACAGGAGGTTGAAAAACCTGTATTCAGTGAGGTGCTGTTAAGTCGTGATGAAACAGAAATTGAATTACAGGGTTTCGTGATTCCATTAAATGGGTTGGGGGAATCCGATTATTTTGTACTGTCTCGCTTTCCGTACCAATCTTGCTTCTTTTGCGGAAACGCGGGCCCTGAAACAGTTGTAGAAGTATACACCAATGAGCCTTTATCACTGAAAGATCAACAGGTGCGCGTTAAAGGAACATTGCACTTAAATGAAGAAGATCCGTTGCATTTATACTACATCGTGAAGGATTGCACGGTTGAATTATTGGACTAAACTATGAGTGAAAGAAAACTACCAGCTACTTTTTTCGATGACGTATACGAAGTGGTAAAACTCGTACCTGAAGGACGTGTAACCACCTACGGAGCCATTGCCGCTTATCTGGGATTAAAATCAAGCGCCCGCATGGTAGGCTGGGCCATGAATCAAACACCGAAGGGACAGGGCATACCGGCACATCGGGTGGTCAATCGGATCGGTTTACTTACCGGAAAGCACTTCTTTAGTGATCCTCTGGAGATGGAAACTACTTTACAAGCTGAGGGCATAGAAATCAAAGAAGACAAAATCCAGAATTTCAAAGAAGCTTTTTGGGATCCAATGAAAGAATTGGAACTGTAAATGATGTCTTGCATGCATTTTCTAAATCGGGAAACTCATAATTTTGCGGTCCAATGACGTTTGAGGAGTACTTAACCCATAAAAAGATCGATGCAGTCAGATTCAAAAAATCTGAAGCTTCTCAATATCAAGAATGGAGCGTTCTTTTTGAGCAAATGCACCCTGAAAGTTTTACAGCCCAAAAGCTGTTTTTGATTAACCCTCTGAGAAGAAGATTTCAACTGAAAGAACAGGAAACAAAGGCTGAACGCAAACCTCAGATGAAACCAAAAATTTTACCTAAACCCAAAAAATAACCCAATGTACGATTCACTGAAACAAAAATTGGATCAGGAAATTGCAGACATCAAAGCTGCCGGATTATACAAAACCGAACGCATTATCACTTCTCCACAGGATGCGGTAATCAAGCTTCAGGATGGCAGTGAAGTAATCAACTTCTGTGCAAATAATTACCTGGGTCTTTCTTCACACCCCAAGGTAGTTGAGGCGGCCAAAGCCGCAATCGATACGCATGGTTTTGGGATGTCATCGGTGCGATTCATTTGCGGTACGCAGGACCTGCACAAAACATTGGAACAAAAGATATCAGCGTTTCTGGGTACAGAAGATACCATTCTTTACGCAGCAGCTTTTGACGCCAATGGCGGAGTTTTCGAACCTCTTTTGGGACCAGAAGATGCCATTATCTCTGATGCGTTGAATCATGCCTCCATCATTGATGGCGTTCGTCTTTGTAAAGCACAGCGATTCCGTTACACCCACAATGACATGGATGATCTGGAAGCTAAACTAAAGGAAGCAGCCTCTGCCAAGGTTAAAGTCATTGTAACGGATGGGGTATTCTCGATGGATGGCACAATAGCACAATTGGATAAGATCTGCGAACTGGCAGAAAAATATGATGCAGTCGTGATGACAGATGAATGTCACAGTACCGGATTCATCGGAAAAACCGGACGTGGCGTACACGAATATCGTGGCGTTATGGACAAAGTGGATATCATTACCGGAACGTTAGGTAAAGCCCTTGGCGGAGCCAGTGGTGGTTTTACTTCCGGCAAAAAGGAAATCATCGATATCCTCAGACAAAGATCACGACCTTATCTGTTCTCTAATACCCTGGCGCCATCGATTACCGGAGCGTCTATCGCTGTTTTGGACATGCTTTCCGAAACCACAGAACTCAGAGATAAGCTTGAGGCCAATACAAAGTATTTCCGTGAGCAAATGACCAATGCCGGCTTTGACATTAAACCTGGTGACAGTGCCATTGTACCAATCATGCTTTATGATGCAGTTTTGTCTCAGGACATGGCGGCAAAACTATTAGAGCGTGGTATCTACGTTATCGGATTTTATTATCCGGTTGTCCCTAAAGGACAGGCACGTATCAGGGTGCAGCTTTCAGCTGTCCATGAGCAAGCTCATCTGGATAAAGCCATTGCCGCCTTCACCGAAGTAGGTAAAGAGCTTGGCGTATTGAAATAATTCTACTCGAGATAAAAACGTCATTCTCGAAAATGAGCTTTAAGTTTAATAAAAGAGTCTCATTTTGTCGGGAATCTCACAGCGCGTATTTACAGATTCCTGAAATTTTCAGTCTTTAGAAAAGTTAAGCCTGAAAATTCTGGAATGACGCGCTGAGGGCGTTTTTTCATATCCTAACTAGATCGTTCGGGCCTACTCACATAACTCCAACCCCTCCGGATCATCAAAAGTGGCTGGTGCCCAAAATTCTTCACAAGTGATTAAGCATGGTGGCGGGACAATCGGGATATCCGCTGTTAACGGCACATCAGTCTGATCAAAGCACGTATTAATAGTAGTAGTTCCGTAAGCGTGGAAATAACCCAAAACGACTTCTTCCTGGTCTTCCGTATCTTGAATATTTCCAGGAAGAGGTGATACGGGAGGCTCAAACGGCCCACCCACATTTTGTAACTGGCTACGGATCTTCTCCCAGTAATTAAAGGATGCTGCAGACATGTTATTGGCAATCAGAGTCGTTACGTATTTCGCCTGAAATTGGAATGGCACACGAACCCCCAAAGCTTCATAATTTTCGGAACGGCTAAGGACCGCATTGGTCGTCAATTGAATATCCCTTGAAATCGGATCTCTAAAAGACCAACATCGTAATCCTGCTGCCGGACCTCTGGGCAAATTCTCATTCAATCCGCACAAGGTCAATGGGTAATCAACGAATACTTCTGCCATACCTCGGTTCTCGATTTTGATAAATTGACCTTCCGACGCGTTGACAAATTCGGCGAAAACATCATGAAAATACTGGGTAGATGCTACCCCTTGATCTGTTTCGGAATTGAGTACCCTTAACTCTACTCTGGAATTTGAGATTTCCACCGGTTCCGGAATGGTGACATGACCTGATTCAAAGGTCCGGTTATCGGCCGTTACGATTCGTAGAGAATAGGTTTCCCCTACCTGGCCCTGAAATACTTCCGGGGACAGATAATAACCTCCCGGCTCAACTTCTTCGTAAGGGAAGACCTCCCCTTCATGGATCAGGCTGACATTTGCCCGTTGCCCCAGGGTATTACTACCTATTGCCTCAAGTCCGGGCGTGGAAGTCGATAAACGCACCCAATTCCCTTCGTTTAAGTTATTGACAGACCCATCCACAACGAGCTGGCGATTTGTTGCCGAGGTATCGAGTGAAATTAACTCTGTGCAGCCAGTTGTCGCTCCCAGCATGATTAGGTAATAAAGTAAGTAAAGGCCGGTTCTCATTTAGGTATTTTCAGAATAACAACCCTGTAGAGCAACAACCTTGCCTTAAACCGATCAATGTATGGCTACAGGCAATAACCATTAAAAAACAAGGCTAGTCAATCAGTTTTTGTAGCTTTTCCATTACACCGGCATCTTCCAGAATGTACATGCCAAGTCGTTCAGAAGATACCCCTGGCTTCATCTGATAGCTATAGACAGGTTTTCCATCTTGCCACAATAGATCGAAGTGACTGAATAAGATGGAAGGAACATCTTTCAAATCTTCAGCTACTTCCACAATGTGTGTAGAGACCAAAAATGCACTTTGTGGCAGTTTCGCAAATGCGCCAATGATGGCTGTCGAAGCTTCATGGGCATCCTTTACATTCGTGCCCCGAAAAAGTTCATCAAATACAATAAACAAAGGCTGTTCGGTTTCAAGTAGCTCCGTTACCTCCCTAACACGGTTTACTTCAGCGAAATAATGGCTATGCCCTAGTCCAAGGTTATCAGACAAATTGATGGTTGTACTCATGCCTCGGAATACAATCATCTCTGCGGACTCGGCCGGCACTGGAAACCCCAAATGTCCAAGATAAATACCAATCGCAATGGCTTTCAAAAAGGTGGATTTTCCAGCCATATTCGGCCCTGTCAGGAAGCACATGTTGTGATCATCTCCAAGGTTGAAATCATAAGGCTGAGCTTGTGCCAGAAGCGGATGTCTTAGTTGACTAAACCGGAAATCAGGTATATCGTTTTCGAGGTATTGAGGAGAGGTCAAGTTGTGAATTTCAGATGCCCGGGCAATTCCGACATAGGCATCCAAACTATGGATCTCATCAATCATTTTCAATAATCGATCGCAGTAAGTTTTCCGACAGAGCTTATCCATTTTGCTGGTAAGACGAGCCTGGGTCATTTTCCCGGGAAGCGATCTTTTTAATACGGGATGAAGTTCCCGGATCTGTTTCGTTTCTTCCAGCAATAAAGCGGGCACTCCTTCATCATTGAAATCAAACTGTTTATGAATGGCTTCCAGCACGTTAAAAAGTTGTCTTAATCCCGTATCGATAAGGTAATACTCATTAGTTGGATTGTACCATTCGCTGATTGTTCTGTACCATCGATCGAGGAAATTTGATTTCAAAAGAGCGACATTGAGTTCCAGGTATCTTTCAATGGCTTCTATTTGGTGAGATCGCAAGGCTAACTGGAGGTTGTGCTTGATCAGATAATTGAAGAGTTCAGTCCTCTTTCTTAGAATCTCAAGATCCGAATAAGGCTCCATCATGATCTCTTTCAGTTTGGAGCTTCCGCCTGGCGTTACTGCGTGATTGAAGAGGCTAAAAATAGAAGGTGCAGGGTCTCTGTGGTCCTTGAAGACCTCAAGGTCATTCAACGTTTGTTTGTCAAGATAAAAGTCCTTCACATGTTTTTAGTTGGTCTTGTTTTGGAACGTCCAAATGTCGGACATCTTATGATTGAGGCAGACTAAAAGCCACTAAAGTTGGCAATTTCAGAAGATATGCTTTATTTGGCTTTTTTCAAGGCAACCAACCTTAACCAATATGATTGAAAATCTTTTCACACTACTTATGCTCATTCTACTCCAGGCAGTACTGGGGTTTGACAATCTGCTATACATTTCGATCGAGTCGAAACGAGCTCCTCAAGAGCAACAACAAAGGGTAAGAACCCTCGGGATCGGAATTGCCATTGTACTGAGGATTGTGCTACTCTTCGTTTTGATCAACCTGATCAAATTGTTTCAGGATCCGGTCCTGACCCTGACTTGGACAGATGTGATCGAAGGCACATTCAACATCCACAGTTTTATTGTCTTATTTGGGGGTGGATTCATCTTGTACACGGCAATTAAAGAGATCTGGCATATGGTGTACCTGGAAGAACACGAAGGTGAAGAGCAAGAAAAAGCTTCCACAACCAAGATCATAGTCATGATCGTACTAATGAACCTTATCTTTTCTTTTGATTCTATTTTGAGCGCCATGGCACTCAGCGATGTGTTCTGGGTAATGGCTACGGCTATTGTGATCAGCGGCATATTGATGCTTTGGTTATCAGGTAGGGTTTCAGGCTTTCTGGCGAGAAACCGGATGTATGAAGTGCTCGGACTTTTCATCTTATTCCTCGTTGGAGTAATGTTGATCTCGGAGGGTGGACACCTGGCTGAAATGGAATTGTTTGGAAGTCACATTACTCCCATGAGTAAGTCAACTTTCTACTTCATCATTTTCATCATGGTAGTGATCGATATTGTCCAGGGTCGCTATCAAAAAAAATTACTGGCTCAAAAGGCATTGAACAGTGGCAAGGCCAAATAATCCACTTAAGCCTCTCTTTGCCTTTTTTAAGGAGTTATTTGACCTGCATGAGGACAAAGAACGGGAGTCGACTACCATACGAGAAATATCCAAGGGAGTAGAGTTTAAAGGCACCAACCTTTGGATATTGATCTTCGCCATATTCATAGCGTCGATTGGTTTGAATGTCAACTCCACGCCTGTAGTAATTGGTGCGATGCTCATTTCTCCGCTCATGGGCCCGATCATGGGGATAGGTCTGGGAGCCGGTATTAATGATTTCGAACTGATCAAAAAAGCCATTCGTAACTTGGGTGTAGCTGTGGCCATCAGCGTGTTGACTTCAGCCCTGTACTTCTGGATTACTCCCTTACATGAGGCTCAATCCGAGTTACTTGCCCGAACATACCCAACCCTTTGGGATGTGCTGATTGCCTTTTTTGGAGGACTTGCGGGTATTGTTGTAGGCTCACGGAAGGAAAAATCTAACGCTATTCCCGGTGTAGCCATTGCCACAGCGCTGATGCCGCCTCTGTGCACTGCAGGGTATGGACTTGCCAATTTAAACTGGATCTATTTTGTAGGCGCTTTCTATTTGTTCTTCATCAATAGTGTATTTATCACTGTCGCTACTTTTCTGATTGTAAGGTTTCTGAAGTATCCCAGGAAACAATTTGAAGATCCGGGGATGGAAACTCGCGTGAAGCGTTATATCAGCTTTTTTGTCATCATCACAATCATTCCCAGTGTATACCTCGCGTATCATTTGGTGCAACGAACCTTGTTTGAGCAAAATGCGCGTTACTACATTTCTACGGCCTTTGATTTTGAGGAAACAGAAGTGATTTTACAGGATTTCAACTACAACCCGAAAGAGTCGAAGATCGAAGTAACCTTATATGGAAAACCGCTGAATGAAGATCAGGTTGAAACGTTGAAAAAGCAACTCCCAGTCTTCAAGTTAGAGAGAAGTGAATTGGTCATCCATCAGGGTTACATTGACCCCAATGCGAATGACAAGAAATTCGAAACCATGTCTGATCAGATCAAATTGGACATTGTCGAAGATCTGTATAGACAAAATCAGGCGGTGATCGCATCAAAAGATGAGAAGATCTCTCTGCTTGAGAATGAACTGGTTAAATATCAGCTTGCCGCTTATCCCGTAGAAGAAATTTCGGAGGAACTAAAAATCCATTACGAAGGGCTTACGGATTTTGCCATGAGTAGCGCTTTGTGCAAAGATTTAGCGAATGCCAAAATAGATACCGTTTGTATCGCGATGGCTGGTTTCGACAAGCGGCCCAAAAAGGGAGACCTGGAAAAGATCCAGGAGTGGTTGAAATTGCGTGTGAAGGCAGATAGTGTGCGGGTGGTATTACTTATGTGATTATTGTATTCCATTTGTAATTTGAATACCGCGATGTTAACTGTAAGACTGTCTTCAAATCCGTGAGATCAAAGAAATCGCAAGTATTGGTTCCGATTTTTACATCCACAGAAACATAAGAAATCAATATCTGACTAATTGTTTTCCGAAATAAAAAAAGGGACAGCTATGCCATCCCTCTTTTCTTCTATTTTGAGTTTACTAATCGACTGTCAATAATTTTTCATCAGGAACCACTTGGCCAGGGTCTTATAAGTTACCTTACTTCCACTGGTCAAAATACCCACGCGATAAATCCTACCGGCCAGCCAAAGTGTGAACAGGAAGCCACCGACCAGAAGGATCATTGATATGATGATCTGCCATCCCGGCACCCCAAAAGGTAATCGGGTCATCATTAAAATTGGACTGGTAAACGGAATCATTGACAAAGCCACGGAGGCTCCCCCGTCAGGGTTGTTCAACACCACGCCAACCAGCATGATGCTTAAAATAATCGGAAGTGAGACCGGTAAGGTAAATTGCTGGGCTTCCTGTATACTGTCCACAGCAGAACCCACAGCCGCAAACAATGCGCCGTACAATAAGAATCCACCCAGGAAGTAGAACAAGAACAGGCCTATGATCTGCGCGATGGGCAAGCTATAGATGGCATCTAAAGTATCTTTTACAACCGGGGGAATTTCTTGCTCTCCAGCTATCTCTTGTGCCATTTCTATGCGTTCTTCAACCATTTGCTGCTGGGCAGCCTGAGGATCATATCCGAAGATACCTGACAGTGCGGTTGTGAAAACGAATATCAACGTAATCCATATCGCAAACTGTGTAAGCGCTACTGCGCCATTGGCCAATACCTTGCCCAACATTAATTGTGTAGGCTTTACGGAGGACACGATGATCTCCACGATTTTACTGGTCTTTTCATTCAGCACACTTTGCATGATGAAACTACCGTAAACAAATACAAAGATGTAAGTCAGGAAGGCCATAACATACCCTAATCCTGAGGCAATCGCTGTATCTGATTTCTTGGATTCTCCTGTTTCACTTACGTTGAATGTAGCGATGGATACAGACGTTTTGATTTGCTCAATAATGGCTTTGTCAATATTGAGTTCCTCCATCTTCAAATCTTCTATGCGATCTCTGATGGGACCTCTAAACTTACCGATAAAGCTGAATCCCGGGTTAGTCTTTGAATAAAATCCAATGCCTTGAGGATCATCCAGATCAAGCTTCGGAATATGCAATACACCATAGTATTCGCCATCGTTAAGTGCGGCTTTCGCCTCATCGATGGAGCGGTCACTCATATTAACTTCAAATTCCGTGATATTGAAACCTTCAGCGAAAAGACCACTTTCGTCTACCACTTCGATCTTTCTTTCACCATTATCATCCAGTTGGGTGAAGTATACTACAATCCCGATGAAGGCGGGGAAGATCAGTGGCGTAAGGATGGTCGCCAGGAGGAACGATTTTTTCTTAACTCGTTCCAGGTATTCTCTTTCGAATATGAATCTGGTGTTACTCATGGCTTCCTCCTTCCTGTACTTTCATGATGAAAATGTCGTTCATGCTCGGAATTTTTTCAGTAAAAGAATGTATTTCTGTCATTGGGAGCAATGCTTGCAATAAGTCGTTAGGTGAACTGTCTTGAGGGATTTTGATCTCGGAATGGACCAAAGAGCCGTTGTTATTTTCACTGCTTAGCAGTTCAAAACCTGCCGGCAGATTAGTTAGGGATTGCGAATGGGCAATCTGAAAAGTATTGTTTCGATAACTCTCCTTGATCTCCTCATTGGAACCATCCAGGATTTTTTGAGAATTGTTGATCATCGCAACCGTATCACACAATTCTTCCACGGACTCCATGCGGTGAGTTGAGAAAATGATGGTAGCACCACGATCTCTTAATTCCAGAATGTTTTCTTTGATCAGGTTCGCATTTACCGGATCAAATCCTGAAAAAGGTTCATCCAAAATGATCAGGTCCGGCTGATGAAGAACTGTCGCGATGAACTGGATCTTCTGTCCCATTCCTTTCGACAGGTCTTCTACTTTTTTGTTCCACCAGCCATCAATATTGAGTTTTTCAAACCAAAACTTGATCTGTTTTTTGGCTTCCGACTTGGATAGGCCTTTCAATCCCGCCAGGAATAACAATTGATCCCCAACTTTCATCTTTTTGTAAAGGCCTCTTTCCTCAGGCAAGTAGCCAATTTTTCTTACGTCTGCCGGAGTGATTTCCTGACCCTTGAGTTTAATACTCCCAGAGTCGCTGCTGATGATTTGGGTTATGATTCTGATCAGCGTCGTTTTGCCTGCTCCGTTTGGACCCAAGAGGCCGAAAACGGATTTTTCTGGTACGCCCAAACTTATATCACGGAGCGCGACATGCCCGCTATAAGCCTTGCTTACATTTTTTATTTCAAGTAAATCCAAAGCGATGATTATTTAAGGTTGCTTTCAAATTTCAGAAAATTAGTGTCACTTCTGATCAGAATATTACACGTTGTTGAAAAAAAATCTTCATCGCTCTCCATGATTCATCCAGATTGATCCTATTCCGATGGAATATATGACCTGAAGTCACGTTAATATTGTAGCGCTATTTTTACCGACCAACATGAACATCGATAAGGAGACTTTGCATAAAGTAGCCCACCTCGCACGCGTGGAGGTAGATTCTACCAGAGAAAAGGAGATGATCCGGGATTTGGAAGAAATGTTGACATGGGTTGAAAATTTGAAAGAAGTGGATACAGAAGGAGTAGAACCTCTGACTCACATGTCTTTTGAAAAAAATACATTCCGAGCCGATGAAGTGAAGCACGAGTTGTCAAGAGAAGAAGGATTGAGCAACGCGCCACAGCACGACGGAGTTCATTTTCTAGTACCTAAAGTCCTCAACCAAAAACAATGATCCAACCCTGGGAGGAAAAGATCAGGAAAGGTTTCACCATCCTGTTTGTAGCGATACTGATCGCTTATTGTTTTTTCTACATCACCAGGCACCAGCATTTTTTAGACTGGGACCTTACCAGCTCGGCACAAGTTGATGGATTTGTGGCTGATACATTTCAAAAGGGCCTTTTCAATTTTGAACTGAAAGGAGTTCGCTACACCCTGGAAGAAAATTTTGAAGGTAGTGATGTCATCAAAAGTCCTTTCGGAAATTGGACGTTTTTGCTCTCCTGGATAGGGATTGCCTATTTACTGGCTTGCCTCACTTATCTGAAACGTTTTGCATTTATCATTTCAAATGGATTGCTGATCCTGTTCTTGGTGAGCCTTGATCTCGGCCCTCTGGAATTATTCGGATTAGCTGCCAATTCGAAAATTCCTCTGGGAATCTCCATTTTTCTTTTCGTAGGCCCGGGATACGCTTTTCATGCGTTTTTCAAAGAAACGGGTTACATCTGGCGATTGATCACCTTTCTTCTCATCATTGCTCTTCCTGGACTTGTCCTATACAATCAGGTTCCCTTCTTGTTGCCTTATTTAAAAGCAAATACGGTCTATGGATTTTCTGCTGTTTCTTTCCTTTTTGTTGCGTTCATCGCAGAAGAGATCATTTTTCTGATCCTGTACATTGTTACGCAGGCGAAGGGCAAAGGCAATGAACGTCACTTTATTCTGGTTGGGATCGTTTACCTGGGGTTTGTGACGTTGTATTTTTTGAAGAAGGCCGGCATCTACGCCAATTCACTGGCTTTTTTAAACCCCTACTTCTTGCTACCGGTTAGTGCTGCAGTTGCCTTATGGACATTAAAGTACAAGCAGGATTTTTTAGAAGGTAACCTGAGTGTCAGCCTGGATATTCGTCATTTTCTGATCGGATTTGGACTGACCGGGTTTGGATTTCTGAGTACTTCCTTCATTGACGGGAATGATCCCGGATACGAATCCTTCCATTATCTTATTACTTATGCGCATTTGGGGTTAGGAGGCTTATTCTTCATTTACATCATCATGAATTTCGTTGATGCGCTGATTGGTGGGCATCCGGTTTACCGGATCGTATATCGCGAGCGAAATTTCCCCTATGCAACGGCCAAACTAGTAGGATTCATCGCGATTGCTGCTTTCTTTTTCCTGGCTTCTAAAGAGCCCATGAGGTTAGCGCAGGGTGCCAGGTACAATTACCTTGGAGATTTTGAGCGATTGCTTGAGAACGATATAATAGCTGATCGATACTATGAGCAAGGGAGCATTTTCGCTTTCAACAACCACTATTCTAATTACCAATTAGGATTGAAAGGGTTGCGTACAGAAAATTTGGGTGAGGCGGCCATTCGATTCGACAGGGCCTCAAGGCGTTATCCTACACCACAGGCTTACGTGAATGCATCTGTTTACACGAAAGACAACAACTTACCCAAAGCCATCAGCTTTTTGAGAACCAGCAGTTTGGATTTCGGAGAAAATGGGGAGGTCAATAACAACCTGGCCAACTTACTGGTGACCAACGGACGACCGGAAGAAGCCGCTCAATTGTTAGCCAATGCCCCCGGCACCGGAGACTGGAATATGGCTACTGAAGTCAATCAATGGCGGTTATTTGCCTCAAGTAGACTTAATTCCCCTAAAGATTTCGAGGGTTATGTGGAGGCCAATCAACCTGTAAAAGCCAATATGATTGCCTATGTGCTCGCGAAGGGGCTGGAACGTTCTGTTCCGTTTGATACCGCAGAACTAAGAACTCAAATGAACCTGCACAACTTTGTGTTGCTCAATAATGCCGCTTATCTGGGCACGGTTCGAATCAACCCGGAAATGTTCCAGGCAGCCATTAGTTCTACTTTCAACGGAGAATTGCAGGAGGATCTCAAATTCGCAGATCTATTCAATCAGTACCTGACCGGCGATATCAATGGGGCTTACCTGAAGGCAAGATCATTGGAGCTTTCGATTTCAGCCTTTCGACTTGCTGAACTTCAAAATCTGATCGGAATGCTATTATTAGAACAAGGTATTTTAGATCAGGCACTTGCCTATTTCCAGAAAGCGGAAGCTTCCGGGTTGTCCTCCGGAGCCTTTAATGCCGCTATTACGCTTGCTGAAATAGGTGACTGGTCAGGGGCTAAAGCCAAATGGCAACAACTCATTTCAGAAGACGCCTCCCTACAACCATTTTACGACCAGATGCAAGGAGTCCTGGACGGTTCAAATGACGTGACATTCAATTATTTATATTACCGTTGGAAGGACTATCCCGCAGAGGAATTGGCGCGCCATCTGACGGACCTTGACATAAAAACAAACTTCATTGGGAATCTGTGGTCGAAAGTAGAGCGGGAATTGTTTTCAGCTCAGAACCCTGAACGTTATCGAAGCTATTATGAAGCTTTCCAACCTCTCCTTACTCCCCAAATGAGCGAAAGGGGAGCCATGGCTTTGGCTTCTTTAAATGGCGAAAGTGCGGTAGAAATAGCGGATCCCAAGAATGCTTTTGATGAGATCAAGACCATCAATTTTGTTAATCACCTGGCTCAAACCGATACCTTAGCAGCCTATCAATCGGTCATTGAGGCCGTGAATATCCATGAACAATCAATACTCTATCGAACAAGATATGTGGAATTGGCCCTCGACCTGGGCATACTGAGCTATGCGGAAGAAGGTTTGGCCAAACTGGAAGGAATATTACCCAGGGATCAGCTGACAGATCTGCGGAACCGATACAACGAAAGAAAAGCTGCTTTGCAAACCGGCTTCAACTAAAACCTTACTTTGATTATCTTTAGCTTAAACGAGGAAGCTAAAAGAACGATCCGGTGTTTTAGCATGTCATTAAACAATAACAACTCTATGAGATTTTTTTTATTATCCGTCATCTTATTCAGTATCACATTCGCCTCGGGACAATCACGTTTCAACGTGGGTGTACGTGGGGGATTGAACTATGTCAATAATATTTTTCAATCCGGTGAAAGGAATAACCTTGGGAGTGAATATCGTCTCGGATATCACATAGGCATTCAATCAAAAATTAAGCTTTTTGATCAATTTTATCTGTCTCCTGAAGTTTCATGGAATAATAGAGGGTATAACAACCCTGAATCTTACACGGGTCCTTCAAGTGATCTGACTTTGATTGAAGAAACCAATACACATCTCAATTATATCACAATACCTTTGATTGCCGAATATCGTCCTATTGAGTGGATAGGTATTCAGATGGGACCGGAAATAGGCTACCTCATTTCCGCAAAAGATAAGTCAGATTCCCAGACAATCGATGTGTTAGATTTATGGAAGCAATTTGAAATTATTGAGACCAAAAATCGTTTTGATTTAGGGCTAACCGGTGGATTCGAGCTGCGGCTGGTCAACAGGCTCAACTTAGGTTTACGTTATGTCCATGGCTTCACCAGTTTGTTTGATCGTACGATTGAGGTCACTGACTTAGAGGGAAACTCACTCGGCACACATAAAAGACCCAAAAACCAAAACCGCACCTTTCAGCTTTCAGTGTCTTATTTCGTTTTTTAATTGATTACTGATCATGGAAATACCGCACTCTTGAGTTTAATCAATTCAGACCTGGGTACTCCAAAAGAATTAAACCGGATCTTTTTACCGCTTCGTAACTGAAAGTACGAGGACTGAAACGGATCCGCCTGGAAGAACAATTTAGTCACGGCTTCCTTCGGGAATCGTTCGGTTTTAAAGTCGGCGTGAAGTGTAATTTGATCATCCTTGATGATGATGTATTTCCAGTAAACAAGTCTTCTAACAATGGTGACAATAAGCCCGAACATCCAAAAAATTGACGTATAAAGCATCAAATCATTAGGCAATACCTGGATGGTGCCTATGATCAAAATAAGGAATAGGCTCACGTATACCAGTGAAACATAAGAACGGCGAATCTGAATCATTTTGACAGTTGTTTATTGAGACAATAAATCTATGGCATTTTCATAAAGGATGGATTGAATTTCTCTGTCATTCAAACCCAATCGTTTCACAGCTGCTACCGTTTCAGCAACATTCCACTGTGGAAAATCCGAACCCATTAATATCTTTTCTATTCCTACACTTCGTAGAACCCATACAAATTCTTCCTCAAGGGGTGAATCGGCCAAAAGGGTAACTGTACCTGAAACATCAAAATAAATGTTGTTTTTATAGAAGTTGGGAGTGGTTCTCAAGAGTTTGAGAATACTCCAGGATCGGAAATTTAAGGCACCCATATGCGCATATATAAATTGGGTCTGCCCACATTGTAGTGCCAGGGTCAATAACGACTCGACATCATCTGCCTTCAAAAAATTGGCATTATCAACTAACACAATAAGACCCAAAACCCCTGCTTCCCGGCAAAAGGCAATTACTCGGTCGTCATCAACAGTTATCCGTTGAGTGATGGGATGCAATTTCACTATCTTAATCCCGAGTTGAGAGATTCTTCTCAATTCCTCCAAAGCCGCTTCCCCATCATACGGATGTACGGAGCCAATAGGAATCAGTTTTGTATTCTTCCTGGATAATTCCAGAATCCAATCATTATTGGCTCGGGTTTCCTGGATGTCTTGTTGGGCGATTAATATGCCGCCCATTCGAGCAACTTCAAAGTCCAGAGTATCTACATGATTTTGATACAATTCCAGAGAGGCTTCCTTATCCCAAAGATGCATGTGCAGATCAATGACCTTTTCCTGAGCGACGGAGCTAAAATTGACCAATAGAATACTGACAAGTAGTATAAGTTGTTTAGCAATGTACATAGTTACCAAGGTTGTAATGATTGCCGTAATCTAAGAAAAGTGAGGAGCGCATACAAATACACTATCCGTGCCTAAAGAGCAAAGGAAGATCGTATTGCTACAAACTAATCTTATGATCCCGTGCAAACACCTCGATATTTTGCCTGAGGTTTTTGATCAGATCCTCGGCCTGGATTTCGGTTTCTTCCAGTTCCTTACAGCTATAATAGAGATTACTCAGAAAGTCCTTTAGTGCCGTGTTTTCAGTGGACATGTATTTCATGTCCGATTGAGTATTAAAGAGTTGCTCCTGAACATCATCCAGCAGCAACTCCAGTTTTTCTATTCGTTCTGACTCATCCACGAACTCACTTCGTGAAATTCAATATCGTTTTCTCAATGATATCGCAGCACTCGTGCAATTGTTCTTCAGTCATCACCAAAGGCGGAGCAAATCGGATAATGTTTCCGTGGGTTGGCTTAGCCAATAATCCGTTTTCCTTTAATGCCACACAAATGTCCCAGGCAGTAGAACTATCGGGTGAATCATTGATGATGATTGCATTGAGTAGTCCTTTACCACGTACTTTAGAAACCAGATCCGTTTTCCCGATCAGCAGGTTCATTCTCTCTCGGAACAGCTCTCCAAGTTTTCGGGCATTCTGCGTCAGGTTTTCATCATCCACCACTTCGAGAGCAGCCATAGCGACTTTACTTCCCAGTGGATTCCCACCATACGTAGATCCGTGTTGCCCTGGCTTGATCACGTCCATTACTTCATCATCCGCCAATACAGCGGATACCGGATATATACCACCTGACAAAGCCTTGCCCAGTATCAGCATATCTGGTTTGGTATAAGTATCTCCGCGCTCACATTTATGCTGACAGTTACAATCGCCACAGATTCTCAATAGACTTCCGGTTCGGGCGATACCCGTTTGGATCTCATCCGCAATGAATAATGCCTCATGCTTTTCACAAAGCGCTTTAATACCAGGAATAAAGTCAGGATCTGGCACATTCACCCCAGCCTCACCCTGAATGGGCTCAACCAACACCCCAGCAACATTGTTTTCGTGCAACGCTTCATCCAAAGCTTCCAGATCATTGTAAGGCACCTTAATGAAGCCTTCTGTGTATGGCCCAAAATTTTTCCGCGCATCTTCATCATTCGAAAAGGATATGATCGTGGTAGTACGGCCATGGAAGTTGCCCTCAAATACAATGATCTGAGCTTCGTTCTCTTCAATTCCTTTCTTTTCGTAGGCCCACTTTCGGCAAAGCTTAATAGCAGTCTCTACCCCTTCCGCTCCAGTATTCATGGGAAGCACCTTATCAAATCCGAAATATTCGGTCACAAACTGCTCATACTGTCCCAACACATCACTATGAAACGCCCGTGAGGTCAAAGCCAAAGTTTCGGCCTGACTGGTCAAAGCAGACACAATTTTGGGATGGCAATGTCCCTGGTTCACGGCACTGTAAGCCGATAGGAAATCAAAATATTGTTTTCCTTCTACGTCCCACACGTAAACACCTTCACCTCGCGCCAACACAACCGGTAGGGGATGGTAGTTATGTGCGCCATGCTTTTCTTCCAAAGCGATGAGGTCCTGGCTGGTCAATGTTGAAGTTGACATAATATCTTCTTTTTTAGGAACTAAATAAGATCTTTGCCCGCTATTACTCAAAGCAAACGGCAAAGTTAGCAGGATTAACCGGAGAAGTTGATGAACAAACGCGGTAAAAAGGAAGAGATTAAGTTGGAGCCGTCAGACTACTACTTCAACGAGAAGGGATTAATGGTGTTTAATGCATCCTATCATAAAAAAAGAGGTTACTGTTGCAAAAATGGTTGCCTCCATTGTCCTTATGGGTTTAAGAAAAATTAGCTGACCGGATCCATTTTTTGTTCCTCCAAGGTCAAGGTTGGTGCGTTTACAATCAAAGTATTGCCTCGCCGACCGGGAGTAGTCTCCAGTTCCAGTTCTCCCTGAATGAGATTAGCTCTCGTATTCAGGTTCCTCCATCCATTTCCTGTTCCCTCAATCAACATCTGTTTATCAAACCCCAGGCCATTATCCTCAATCATTAAGGTAAGTTCTTCTTCATCCTGTGTGATTTGTAGCGTGATCTTGGTGGCATCCGAATATTTCAAAATGTTGTTGATCCATTCCTGTGAAATGCGATAGATCGAAATTTCATGCAACTCCGTGGGTCTTAGCTCCAAACCAAAGAAGTGGGTCTCTACAAATACCTTCCCAGCCGTATTGATGCGATTTGCGTATTCCTGAATGGCACTTGCCAAACCCTGACCAATCAAAGTCTGTGGCATAAGGTCAAAGCAAATGCTTTTCAGTTCTTTGTACATGTCATCAATCACCTGTTCGGATTGTTCGAACACTTGTTGTCGTTCATCAGGAGATGCTCCGTTTTTAAGATTGGACAGATTCATGTTCAGGATAGAGATCATTTGACCAAATCCATCGTGCAAGTCACGGGCATACCGGGCGCGTTCCTTTTCTTGTGAGGAAATGGTTGCGTTAATCTCAGCTTCTCTAGCCCGGACTCGTTCACTTTCTAATGCCAATTCCTGCTTTTTCCGTATTCGGGCACGCCACAAAACACCAAGTGCCAGTAACAGAATGAACACAATTGCACCAGCAATAGAGGCAATTCGATTACGCTGAATGATGGCATTTTGCTCCTCGAGTTGCGCTTTTTGGAGAGAAATCTGTTGTTTATCTTTCTCCGTTTCGTATTCGGTTTGCAGTTCGAATATCTGTCTGGTCTTGTTTTCTTCAAAAATGGAATCATTAAGCACAGTGTATTGACGCGCATAATCATAGGCTTCAGCGTATCGACTAAGTCCTGCCAGTGCCTGAGAAAGCTCCAATGCAGACTTAGTCCTAAACTCCAGAGAGTTAATGTCAGTTGCATACCTCCAGGCCCATTGAGCGTTTTCAAGGGCGTTACTAAACTCCTCTGTTTTTCGATAGTTCGCGGAAAGTGTCAGGTGTGTATTAGCCAATTCATAGAAGTTTTCATGTGCCTGATGACCTTCCATGGCCAGCAGGTATAGTTTTCTTGCTTCAAAAGTTCGACCAAGACTATCACTGGCAATACCAATATTTTGATCCATATAAGGAACGTATCGGGTATAACCTGCTTTTTCATATCCTGCTCTTGCTTCCTGCGAGTATGTAATAGCCTCTTCATGACGTCCCAGGGTATGCAGTACATTCCCCATGTTTCCCTTGGTCACCATAACACCAAAGTCAGAATGAACCGACTCATAGATTGCAAGCGCTTTTTGATAGTATTCCAGCACTTTGGAATACTCTTTTTGCTTTTTGTAGACAATGCCTATGTTTCCCAGGACCATGGCAATATCGTAAGGGTCATCACTTACGGACTCGTACAAACGGAGTGATTGAAAATATACCTCCAGCGCTTTGGAATAATTGCCCAACTCATCGTAGGCGATCCCCTGATTATTGAGGGAACTGGCCATACCACTAGAATCCTCAAGCTCCATTCGCAATTGATAGGATCGTTCATGGTAGTTGAGTGCAGAGTCAAACAGGCCCTTAGCGCCATAGGCATTGGCCAGGCTATTGTAGGATTGGGCAATCGCTCTCCTCGAACTTTCCCGTACCCCGATGGACAATGCAGTCATTGCAAAATAAATGGAAGAGTCCAGGTCTGAATTTTTGTAGTACCAGGAAAGGTCATTCCAGGATTTGACCTGATCTAAAGGTGCTTGTGTAGGCAGCACCTGCTTGATGCTATCAATCTCTTTTTGCTGGGCGATCAAAGTGGCGGACAAGATCACTCCCAATACCGTGCAGATGGCGATTTTCATGGCGACCATAAAGATATGAACCTTGCCAAAGAATTCAGATCATTTTACACAGAACAAAATATCCGGTAAAAGCTTCCGCCTAATTGTAATGAAAAAACACCCCTGTTCTCTCCAGAGGGGACCTATTCATTCCGCAACGTCTCCGCAGGATTGACATTGGCAAACCTTACTACCACAGCTGCAGTAATGGCTAAGGCCAAGCCGAGGACCATCGCCAATGGAATGATAAAATGTGTCCATTGAAGGCTTATGCGATAAGAATATGAAGTAAGCCACTCATTCATCAGGTAATAGGCTAATGGCGCACTCAACACAAAAGCAATCAGGATCAACTTGGAAAAGGAAGAATTGAACAACCAGAGCAGTTGTTGAAAACTGGCGCCCAATACTTTGCGAACACTGATTTCTTTAATGCGCTGATCTACGGCAAACAGTGTAAGACCAGAAAGCCCGAATAAGGCAATGAAAATAGCCAACCCTGAGAAAATCGCAGTGATTTGCCCGAATCGAATGTCTTGTTGATACTGCTGATTAAAGTAGGTATCCAGAAAGAAATACTCAAAATGATCGTTGGGATATAGCTCAGCATAATGCTCCCTGGCGACATTAATGCTTTCTTCTAACTGTCCCCCTTTGAGGGGTAATGTGTAATACTGGAATAACCAGGGGTGAGAAAGAAATACAATAGGGCTATAATCTGATTTCAACGATTGCTGATGATAATTGGCCACTACTCCAATCACTGTATGTGGTCTGTTTTCAAAATAGACTTTCGTTCCCACAGCATCATCCGCATTTTGAAATCCAAGGTCTGTGATCGCCTTTTCATTGAGGACAATGGAGGAATCTTCCACAAAATCTTTACTGAAGAAACGCCCGGCCAGTAGCTTATGATTAAGACTTTGGAAGAAGCCTTCATCTGCTGCAATCACTTTAGGATAAGTACCATCATTGGCATCTTGCCCCTGTCGATAAATCCATCGCATTCGAGTGACTTCATATCCCGGCAGGTGTGCTACCCTACCGATGGTCCCGAATCGCGTATCCTGTTCCAGGGTATTGATGAATCGGACTGATTCATATTCGCGGTTTTCCGTAATAGTAGAAGGCAAACTGACCACCAGCATCTGATCCTTATTGAATCCACTGGGCTTTTCAATCATATATTGCTTCTGGTCATATATGATAGAGGTCCCGATTAGCAGCAAAGAAGTCAAAGCAAATTGCGTGGTGACCAGTACATGTCTTACACTGATGCCCCTAACAGGAGAAGCAACCTTCCTGGCCATACCGAATGAGCCTTTACGGGATAGCCATAAAGAAGGATAGAAAGCAATTGCAGCCAACAAAACAATGAACATAGCTGCATTGATGAGTTGAGCAAGCCAATCGGCAGAAAACTGGATACCTAACAGATTATGCAAAGGATGTTGCAGGAGTTGCGTAGCGGTCAGAGCAACCGTACACGCTACCACACTTACCAATAGGACCTCCAGCATAAACTGACCAAGCATCTGCAATTGAGAAGACCCGATAACTTTCTTGAGGCTCACTTCCCGAATTCTGTCAATAGACCGGGCGGTGAACAAGTTGATGAAATTGATCGTGGCGATAAAAAGAATGACCCATGCGATGATGTCAAGGAAGCGCACAGACTGGCCGCTACCATTGGACTGGATTTCGTGCAGCGCCTCGGATTCCAGGTGAATACTGGCCAGTTGTTGCAATGGAAATCGCGTTGGCAACCCTTCTCCTTCCTGCAAATGCCTGCTTGCAATCTCGTGGATTCGTTCTTCCAATTGATGGGTTTCAGAGACTTGCAGGTAAGTGTGAAAATTACCCCATCCCCACTCCTGGTCCAGATTCCAGTTTTCGGGAAGGCTTTTCATCGAGCAAAGCACTTTCAATTCCAGGTGCGAATTGCTGGGTTGATCTTCAAATACGCCACTAACCTTCAGGCTTTGGCCCCCATTAAGCCGAAGGGTCTTACCGATGGGTTGATCTTCTCCAAAATATTTTTCAGCTTCGGATCTGGCCAACACCACCTGATTGGGTGCATCCAAAGCATGCGCCCGATCACCGGCTATCCAGTCATGGACAAACATGTCAATAACGCCCTGATCGGCAAAGAAAGCCTTATCGTGGTTGAAGGTGATCGCATGGGTAACCGTCCCGTAATAAGAAAGTGCGAAGTTGGAGTAGATCTTGTCGGTTAAGATAAGTCGGGCATGATTCTCTACCTGCGTAAGCTCTTGCGTCATGTCTGGTCCCAGCGCAGCAAAATTGTTAGCATAAAGTGCAGAGTTGTCACTTTCATAGAGTCGGGTTACCCGGTAGATGTTTTCGTGATCCGGGATATGTGTTTCGTAGCTCTTTTCAAAGGCTGTATAGTTGTTGATCAGCATGAATGCTGTCAGACCGAGAGATAACCCGATGATATTGATCGCAGTGAAAGTGCGGTTGCGACTAAGCCCTCTTATGGTGAATTTGAACAGGTATCGAAGCATAATGCCAAAAAATTTGACTTACTCTATTCAATGGGCGTGCCACAATGTAAGTGACTCATAAAGAGTCACTTACTATATTAATGCTATATAAATAGTGTTCCATTTTGAAAAGCAGGAATACCTATATGGAACAATTGTCCATTCAATTCCTATTTAATCGCACCGATACCCGCTTTCCAAAGGGCCTCGTTATAAGCCGGAATTGATTCATTCATTATTTGCTCTCCACGGGCTTTCAAAGTACTCCATTCTCCCTCTAGTTCTGCCCGGCGATCTTTTGACGCCTGAGTTACTCGTGGAATAACACTTTGGGTTTGGTTGATAAGGAAAATATAATTGGCCGTGAACTTATTTTCGTAATTCTCCACATCATCGTACGCTTTGGACTTTCGTTGCACCATATCCTCATCCCAGGCTTTTAACTGATCCAGTAATTCGTTTCCAGAATCCTTCAACGCCTGGTTTTCATCGCCCAGGTCTGCAACAACGCTCTCAATTTGATCTGATTTCTTTTTCAGGTCATTGATCATTTCATGCATGGCCGTAAGGTTATCCTCCATTTCACTCATGGCCTGATGATATTCTTTATAGGTCGTCTCAGAAACATCAAACATAGGATGGTCCATCACCTTGAATGCTACCGTCTGTTCAACCTCTCCGACCTTAAGTGTAGCTGAATAATTACCGGGAATAACCCTGTGCCGGCGATAGCTTCCTTCAATGTAGGCCCTCGGGACACCAGGCATGTTGGCATAGCGCATATCCCAAACGAATCGATTCAACCCATTGGCGTCACCGATAGAAGGCTCCGCTGGTGGACCTCCCGCATATCGTTGAAAATCGGGATCAGATTTTGAACTGAGGACTCTCACTTCATTTCCGGCATTGTCATTAATGGAAAGGGTGATTTCCTCACCTTCGGCTTCCTCTCCAAGTTGGTAATAGAAGGTCACTCCACTGGCCGGATTGATTCCTTCAAATCTATCGGTACCATCCGATCGGTTCCCATCCATGGAACTCCCCCAATTCGACAATATCGCATCCTGAGGTTTGAAAAGTTTTGTGGTTTTATTGGTTGGGTCATATTGTCTGATCAGTGTCAGGTCATCCAATATCCAGAAAGACCTTCCGGCAGTAGCTACCACCAAATCCCCTTCTTTCACCAACAAATCTGTAATTGGCGTAACTGGCAGATTCAGCTGTAAAGGTTGCCATTGTCTCCCTCCATTGAAGGAAACATACACGCCTGTTTCCGTACCTGCGTATAATAAATCTTGCTTTTCATCATCTTCACGAACAACTCGTGTAAAAGCACCATAAGGTATACCCTCAGAAATATTTATCCAGGATTTGCCATAATTGTTTGTCTTATAAATTGCTGGCGTATGGTCATTGAATTTGTAGCGTGTCGTGGCAATATAAGCCGTAGCCGGATCATGAGGCGAAATATCAATTGCATTCACCAAACAATCTTCCAATCCTTTTGGCGTAACATTAGCCCAGGTTTCTCCATTATCTCTGGTCAATTGTACCAATCCATCATCACTTCCAGTCCAGAGGGTCCCTGCCTCATGTGGAGATTCAATCACATAGGAAAGCGTTCCATAATTTTCTGCCCCGACAGCCTCCACCGTGTAGGGTCCACCACCTTTGATTTGACGCGATTTATCGTTTTTGGTCAGGTCTGGAGAAGCCTCCTCCCAGGTTTGACCCATATCTCGCGTCCGCAATAGAAATTGTGAACCGTGATAAAAGGTATTCTCTTCATGTTGAGAACGAATGATAGGTGCATTCCAATTGAAGCGATATTTCATATCTGAAGCTGCCCGGCCCAAATACTGAATAGGTGCTGCCATGATATTGGTACCTGCCTTGGATTCCTGATCCAGAGCATTAATGGTCCCCAGGTAACTTCCTCCTAATACATATCTGGGATTATCGGGATCATAAGCCAGGAAAGCACTTTCACCCCCCGCGGAATAAGTCCAGTTTTCTCTGGTAATAGAATAACGTCCCAGGGCCGTATTTTCAATTCTCAATGAGGTATTGTCTTGTTGTCCTGCATACAATCGGTAAGGAAACATGTTGTCCACGCTTACCCGATAAAATTGTGCCGTTGGCATGTTGTCTTGCCGTGACCATGTAGAACCGTAATTAAAAGAGATTGCTGCTCCTCCATCATTGGCGATCACCATGTTGCGTGGATTATCCGGATTGATCCAGAGGTCATGAAAGTCACCATGTGTTCCCGTAAGACGTTCCCAGCTCTTACCACCATCAATAGAACGCAGTGCAGGAGCACTTAAAACGTAAACGGTCTCTTCATCCTGAGGGTCAATGAACAACTCAATGTAGTACCATGCCCGCTGTGTCAATCGGTGGTCAGCACTTACACGTGACCAATTCTTTCCTCCATTATTGGAAACGAATAAGCCGCTTTTTTCTTTTTGGGTATCGCTTTCAATCAAGGCGTAGACCTTTTCCGGATTTGACCGGGAAACCGCGATCGCCATTTTACCTTTTTCTTCAGGGAGTCCCTTGTGTATTTTATTCCAGGTTTCACCACCGTCCGTACTTTTGTAAAGTCCACTACCTTCTCCACCACTGATCACAATCCAGGGCTTTCGCTGATGTTCCCACATGGCCGCATAGAGCACGTCAGGATTGCTATAATCAATGGATAGCTCAGAACAACCCGTCATATCATTTACATAAAGCACTTTCTTCCAGGAAACTCCCCCATCCGTGGATTTATAGATTCCCCGATCTTCTCCATTACCGTGTAATGGGCCCTGAGCAGCTACCCACAGCACATCCGGATTTTTAGGGTGAATGACGATCCTCGCTATGTGCTGAGTTCCGGTCAACCCAATTTGTTTCCATGTTTTACCAGCATCGGTAGATTTGTATACGCCATCACCATAAGAAGTCATGACACCACGCGGAGCATGTTCTCCCATCCCACAGTAAACGACGTTGGGATCACTCTCAGATACGGCAATGGCTCCCACAGAGCCGGTTTTAAAAAAACCATCGGAGATATTTTCCCAGATCTGACCGGCATCTTCCGTCTTCCACAAACCTCCACCGGTAGTACCCATATAATAGGTAAGCTGATCGCCAACTACCCCTGAAGCACAAACCGACCGACCTCCTCGAAAAGGGCCGATGTTACGGTATTTCACGGGATTTAATAGCTCATTCAGGTCTTGAGCCAACAGACTCGAACAAATAAACAACGTCAGGAACGAAAGTGCTGATAGGTGCTTCATAAGGTTAGGTTAAGGTACCGAAGATAGTCATTTGACACTTTTACTTGAAACCCCCTGGGAAGAAAGCGCTGCTCTCCCTATGTAACTTCTTTTAAATATCGGAGTATATCCTATCAAGGTCACTAACTATCTACTACAATCATGGTCAAAAACTACCTCCTCACGTCGCTGAGACATTTGCTCAAACAGCGATTTTTCACTCTGCTCAATGTGCTTGGACTTTCAATCGGACTGGTAGCATTCTGGTTGATCACACATTATGTGAATTATGAAAGAAGCTACGAAAACTTCATGGTTAATGGAGACAATCTGTACCGGGTCCAGCTGGATGTGTATCGCAACGGAGAACTGGTATACAAAAGCTCTGAAAATTATGCTGGTGCTGGTGCAGCCTTAAAAGATGAATATCCGGAGGTAGTAGAATTCGGACGTTTTTATAACATGGGGTCCAAAAACAATGTAATTATCACCTGGGAACAGGGACCTAATGGGCCGGTAGTCCTCAAGCAAAGGAAGTTTTTGTACGCCGACGCTTCGATACTGAATATGTTTTCCTATGAAATGGTTCAGGGAGATCAAAAAACAGCGTTGGAAGAACCCTACACGATCGCTATTTCCGAATCCATGGCTAAAAAATATTTTGGGGATCAGGATCCAATGGGTAAGATCCTAAGACTGGAAGACGATGATTTTAACGACGAGCCATGTCGGGTAACTGGTGTTTTCAAAGATGCTCCAACTAACACACACCTGAAATTTGATGTACTGATTTCCTTTCCAACCATCTACGGTCGTTTCGATGGTGCTATTCAACGATACAAAACCGGATGGGGTCGCAAGGATTATTACACTTATGTCCAATTGTTACCTGGCACGAATCCAAAGCAGTTAGAGCAGAAATTTCCAGATCTGGTAAGTAAGTTCAAACCGGAACTTGCCGATCAAAATGGTCGGGACGAGTTGTTGTTGCAACCCATCAAAGACATTCATCTGACTTCCCGACTGACCGACGAGGCAGAGATCAATGGGAACGGAGAAGCTGTGAAATATCTGTCGCTCATTGCCTGGTTCATCATTGTTATTGCCTGTATTAACTACGTTAATCTAAGCACCGCCAAGTCCGTTGAAAGGGCGAAAGAAGTGGGTTTGAGAAAAGTAGTTGGCTCACAAAAAGGGCAACTGGTCTTGCATTTTCTGATTGAATCCTCGATCATTTTCTTGTTCTCTATTTTGATCGGGTTTGCCATGCTGATCATCGCTACTCCTTTTTTCAATGCAGTCGGCGGTACACCAGCATCTTATCAGATTTGGTTGCAGCCCTGGTTTTGGGTTAGTGTTAGCGCATTTTGGGTACTCGGTTCTATCGCAACTGGTTTTTATCCGGCTTTGGTACTTTCCTCATTTAAACCCGTGGAAGTACTGAAAGGGAAGTTCAAAGGCAAGAGTGAGGGGATCATGCTTCGCAGGGCTTTAGTGGTCTTCCAATTTGCCACCTCTGTGGCTTTAATCGTCGGTACACTCATTGTTTATGAGCAGATGTCGTACATGCAAAATCAGGATCTGGGTTACTCCACGGAACAGATCATGGTGGTTGAGCGTCCCTCCAAGCGAGATACTTCTTTCACACAAGCTCGCAATGATTACATGTCCTTCCGGGATGCATTGAATAATCAATCTTCCGTTGTTGGGGTGGCCGGATCAGGAATGCTTCCAGGCAAGAAATTGCGTTTCAAAACGGCGTTACGTAATCTCAACCAGGATGCTTCGCTAGCAACTTCTTTTGCTGTGAGTAGTATGGATTATGAGTTCATGGACCTGATGGAAATTGAGTTACTGCACGGAAGGAATTTTTCAAGAGACTTTGCCAATGATGCGGATACGGCCATCATTGTGAACGAGTACGGCGCCCGGGCATTGGGATTCACTCCCGAAGAAATTGTCGGAAAATTCATTTCCGTAGACCAATTCAACTGGAAACCTCAGGTCGTTGGGGTGATCAAAAACATTCACAATGAGTCCCTACATGAATCCATGCAGCCGATGGCCTTTTTTCTGCAGCAGTTTAATCATGAATATGTCATGGTCAAAGTGGAAACTGGCAATCTTGACAATACGGTTGCTTTAGTCGAAGAACAATGGGGAAGAAGTTTCAGAGGTAATCCATTTGAATACTTCTTTCTAGATGAATACTTCAACAGTTATTACGAAGCAGATCGCAGCTTCAGAGATCTCTTCCTGGTCTTTGCTGTTCTGGCCATTTTTATTGGTTGTCTCGGATTGTTTGGGCTGTCTTCATATACGGCAGTTCAGAAAACAAAGGAAATTGGTATTCGAAAAGTATTGGGTTCAAGTACCAGTGGCATTGTCCAACTGATGTTCAAAGATTTCCTTATCCTGATCGGTATAGCGAACCTGATCGCCTGGCCCTTAAGCTGGTACTTCCTGAATCAATGGCTGGAAAATTATCCGTACCATATTTCGATCAATCTGCTTTCTTTTTTGGTAGCAACCCTGGTGGTGTTGGTCATTGCTTTTTTGACAGTGAGTTTTCATACGTTCAAGACGGCCAAACTGAATCCGGCAAATACATTGAAGTATGAGTAGACGATCAGTAGCGGCAGAAAGAGAAAATTTATGAAAGTTTTGTTCTTTGACGCATTCTGAATGTGAGGATTTTTTCCTCGTCCTCGTCTACATGCTCCGGTTTAGACGAGGACGATTGGTACCCATATTGGTCATTATCCAAATCACGCTTGAACAGAAAGCTACTATTAGCACTATATCTGAAGAATTAATCCTTACAAAGGATTTAGATAAGCATATTTTGGCACCTCTGATAAAAGTAGTTTCGTGAAAAAATCTTTTAGGGAAACTTCATCCAAATCCCACCCTTGTTGAACGTAACCACGGTCTTTCCATAGCACCTTATAAGGGGAATTGTTGGACGTTATCACTATGCCTTGATTTCTAGCCTCATTGCTCAACTCATAATTTTTTAGAAGCATGTCAATTTGAATTTGATCAAAAACATCCTGCTCAGTAAGATGAATGTAATGATCGAGGACTGCTAATGGCAGCAGTTTATCACCTGTCAATGCCTGAATCTTACTGAAATCATTATTTATGACCATGTCCAGCTGATCTTCTTTCGAAAATTCAGGGTAACCAAGCTGCTGATGCTTCCTTAAGATCCGTTGCGATTTTCTCCTGAAAAACATATCGGAATAGAAGATAGAATTTTCAATGAAATTCTTCGACCCGCTCTACTGATTTCCGTTGTTTTATAGGAACGATTCAACATCCTGTGCGACCTTTGCCATTAGCAAACTCGCACACTTCAAAACCTGCAGTCTATGGAAGACATGATCTTATACGATCGCCTGCAATTTGCCTTTACCATCACGTTTCATTACCTGTTCCCGCAACTCACCATGGGGCTGTCTCTTCTGATCCTGATCATGAAAACCATTGCCATGAAAAGGGATGATGAACGATATCATCAGGCCGCCCGGTTCTGGATAAAAATCTTCGCCATCAACTTTGTGATGGGTGTAGTAACGGGCATCCCAATGGAATTTCAATTCGGTACTAACTGGGCTAAATTTTCTGAATTGACCGGTAGTGTGGTAGGCCAAACCCTGGCGATGGAAGGTATGTTTTCATTCTTTCTGGAAAGTGCCTTTATAGGCCTCATGCTTTTTGGAGAAAAGAAAATCCCGGTATGGCTTCACTGGACCGCTTGCTTTTGCGTTTTCCTAGGTTCCTGGCTAAGCGGATTTTTCATCATCGCTACGCATGCCTGGATGCAAAATCCAGTAGGTTACGTTATTGATGAGGGTGGCAAGATCATATTGACCAGCTTCTCGGCCTTATTCAAAAATCCCTGGTTGTATTGGGAATATGCCCATAATATGATCGCTTCACTGGTCACTTCCTCTTTTGTGGTGGCGGGTATAGGCGCTTTCTATCTACTAATGAAAAAGCACGAAGATTTTGGAAAGCTATTCCTGAAAATTGGCGTGATCAGTGGACTGATCTCATCCTTTTTGGTTGCCTTCCCGACTGGGGATCAGCAAGCGAAGAACGTGGCTAAATTTCAACCTTCAACGCTTGCTGCGATGGAGGGTCTGTTCGAATCGGAAGAAGGTGCCGGTATCGTATTGATCGGACAACCCAACATGGAGATGAAACGCATTGACAATCCGATTCATATTCCCTATATCCTGAGTCTGATCACCTATACAAGATTTCAGGCAGAGGTAAAGGGAATGAATGAATATCCGGAAGAGGAACTGCCCACTAACATTCCTTTGCTCTATTATTCCTTCCATGTTATGGTGGGACTGGGAACGCTTTTCATTGGGTTGATGGCTGCTGCTGCCTTCTTTTTGTTTCGAAAAAAGCTATTTCAAATGCGCTGGTTGCTCTGGCTCATCATGGCGTTTATACCACTTCCCTATATCGCCAACACAGCAGGATGGATGACCGCCGAACTCGGTCGACAACCTTATCTCGTATACAAGTTACTGCGAACCGCAGAGGGCGCATCTCCTACGGTATCCGCAGGCAATACTTTATTCACGTTCCTGGGATTCATTGGTCTCTATTTTTTACTGGGGCTCCTGTTTCTATTACTGGTAGGTAGAATCGTAAACCTTGGGCCGGCCGCTATTGCACAACCTAAACTTCAAAACGATGGAAATCACCTGGCTTAGCATTCTTACGTTCATGTTCGCCATGTATGCGATTCTGGATGGTTTCGATTTTGGTGCCGGAATTCTGGCCCTATTCATCGCAAAGGACGAAAAAGAGGGCATATTGATCCGACGAAGCATCGGTCCGTTCTGGGATGGCAATGAAGTTTGGCTCGTGGCTGGTGGAGCACTCATGTTCATGGCCTTCCCTACCTTTTATGCCTCATTTTTCAGTGGTTTTTACTTGCCATTGATGTTGGTGTTGTGGTTGATCATGGGACGGGCCATTAGTCTGGAATTAAGGAACCAGATCGACCACCCGATGTGGAAATCATTCTGGGATCGCTTGTTTGGTCTATCCAGTTTATTGCTTGCCTTGATTTTTGGTATCGCATTTGGGAATATTTTACGAGGTGTGAACCTGGGAGGGGTTTCAGATGGCGTTTCTGCCTATGAAGCACACTACTTCTTCGCTCCCTTTTGGACTACCTTTCTACCCGGTGAAGATGTGGGGGTTATTGATCTTTTCACAATAATGGTAGGTCTGATTGCAACATTGACTTTTACCCTTCATGGAGGGAATTGGGTGTTGTTGAAGGTGGAAGACGCCAATCTTTCCGACCGGATCAAAAAAATCAATGTCATCCTTTCGGTAGCTGTACTCACTTTGATGGTCATCTCGTTTCATATGATGCCAGATATACAGCCCAGGATAGCTGATCGATTAACGACCAACTGGCCTTTGCTAACGATTCCTTTGCTTAGTTTGATTGCGCTGGTGGCCAATACTCAATTCCAAAAAAACGATAAACCTTTTGCAGCATTTATCTGCAGCAGCCTCTTCATTGGAGGAATGTTCATCACTGCTGTTGCGGGACTGTTTCCTGCTTTGTTACCCAGTACGAATCAGATCAATCCGGACATTACCATTTACTCTGCTTCCACATCGGAATACGGCTTGAACGTTGCCATCATTTGGTGGATCTTAGGTATACTCCTGATCACCGGGTATACGATCATGATCCATTGGATCTACCGTGGAAAATTGGCAAAAGGATCGGAAAATTATACCAGTTTTCACTAGGTACCTTGTAGTCTCTCAACGATACTGATCCAGTATTTGGGCACTTACCCAATAAATGTCTCGATTACTGGTAAAGAAGAAATACTTGCCATCATACGTCACGAACGGACATAGTTGATGGCCGGGATCATTGACTGAATCACCCATATTTTTAGGAGTTGTCCACTTACCATTCTCCTGAAAACTAATGTAAAGGTCTCCTCGTCCAAGGCCTTCCGGTTTTTCTGCCGCAAAGATCACGTAAGATTCATCTGGTGCAACAAATACATCTGCTTCATAATACTCAGAATTGAAAGGCATTCTTTCCGCTTCCTGAAATGTGCCTTCTTTGAATTCGGATCTGTAGATATCAAAGTCATTTCCCTTCCCAGGCGCTGCCGCTTTATTGGACCCAAAGTACATGGTACCTAAAGCAGTGAAGGAGATGTAATACTCGTTGCTCTTCTCTGTATTGATCATTGGCCCGGCGTTGATCGGGAGTGACCAAATTCCATTCTTTCTCTCCACATACCAAATATCATAATCACCCGGTTCATCCGTTTCGGACTGATTGGAGATCACATAGAGCTTTTGCTCATCTACGGAGAGCATAGGATCATTGTATCCAAAAGTCTCATGCGAGAGGATCACTTTGGGTTCAGTCCATTTCCCATCATGTAAACGCATGTATCGGGTTTCAGCTTTTCCTTTTACATCCACCCCATAAAAAAACTCCTTTCCATCTCTGGAAAAAGTGGATCCGAATTCATAGGCTAATGGCATCGAAACCAACCCCGGAGCAAACTTCTCTGGTTCTATTCCAGGAGGTTTCTGTCCCAGGTATTTTTGATCAGATTGTGCTGAAATCGCGAAGTGAAAGGTCAGGAAAATAGAAGCAATCAGGAATTTCATAGTCATCTTGTCAATCTTTTGCTTTAAAGATAGCATACCTCGATTCCTTGAAATAGTTACATATGACCATTTCCCAACAGGACTTTTAACTCCTTATCAGGGTAAAACGACCCGCCCTCCACATAGAAACGAATCTCATCCGTTCCTGAGGCTGGGAATAAGGGTTGTTCATGCACATATGAACTGTCCGGCCCAAACCAGGGTAAAGGGTAGACCACCAATCTTTCTGAACCGATCTTGATATCCTCTTGTCGGAATTCGGCAATTACCACGACAGCGGAATAAAAAGTACGCTCTGACTGATTGGTCAGGCTAAAGCTTGTAGATGTGAAGTCATCATTCACATCAATCTGCGATAGGGTAATCGAGCGGACGGGATTCTCCTTTCCACTTACCTGAGTCTCCGGATCAGTACAGGCAATGACCATAAAAGTCAACCCTAAACATGTGATATACCTAACATTTACCATAACTACTCTTCTCCAAAACGAGATGCGATCGCGATTTCACACAACCAACCCCTAAAAATTTGTTAAATCCGACCCATTTCCAGTCGAAACAAGAACCCAGGCGTCGTTGGTGTAACAAATCCGCAACATATTCGTCAACCCATGACAACACCTCTTTTTGGTCAACGTTGATCCTTCCGGTATTTTAGACGATTAAATTAAAAATGCAACAGCCCAGGAATATGCAAATCAGAATAGCAGTTCTTTCTCTCCTTTCCTTCATTTTGATGTTCAGCCTGTTGCAGCTGTTTTACCTTGAACAAGAACGAAGAAACATCAAAGAAGACCTAATCGAACTTTCCAATTCGAAATACGGCCTGTTCAATGTGGATCAATGGAAAGACATCCTGACTGACGTGTTATCCAGGAAGGTGGAAGAAATTGATTTCACCGGAGACAACAAGGAGGCCATGAAAAAAGAAATCGAAGGCTTCTTACACGAGGCCATCGATGGAATGGAAGAACAATATGCTCCAAAAAAGCCACAAGGCCTGTTGGGCATGCTACAGAGTTCGGCCCTTTCCGCTTTCAACGTGTTCGGACAAGTAAGAGAGCGTGTGCCCGAATTCGCAGATGAGATCCTGAAGTTCCTCGAACGTCCGGAAAATCGAAAAAACCTCCAGGGATACATCCGGGATGTCATTGATAAATATGCGGCGGACACTTTTGCCCAGGTTGATTATTCCGACAGAGAGGCGATCCTTGCCAAATATGATCAATCAGATGTCGCCACTGCTAAAACTGAACTCAACAATATGCTGGCAGCAAACTATGCCACTTCTTCACCTTACAAAGGCTTGCTATATGTCCTTGTGGCGGCGTTGGCTTTGTACCTCTTATTTTACAAAGCAGTCTCAAAGGTCGAATTAATGATCACATTGGGTAGTAGCATTTTTCTATTATTGGCTGGTGTTTTGTTACCCATGATCGATATTGACGCCCGTATCGCTGCTTTCAGGTTCGTCATGCTCGGAGAGGCCATTTCGTTCGAAGATCAGGTGTTGTATTTCAAAAGTAAGAGCATCCTCGAAGTGGTTCGCCTGATGATCACTCAGGGTGCCTGGGACATTGTGGCCGTGGGCATTTTAGTACTCGCTTTTAGTGTACTGTTTCCCCTGACCAAGGTCATCTGTTCCTTTCTCATGTTGAATGTAAAAAAACTACAATCGCATTCAGTCATCAAATTCTTTGTCTTCAAATCAGGAAAATGGTCCATGGCGGATGTCATGGTGGTCGCCATATTCATGTCATATATAGGATTTGCCAGCATTCTCACGGATCAATTGAAACAGTTAGAAAGATCGGGTACTTTTGAAATGCTCACCACCAATCGATCGACACTGAATACCGGCTTCTTTTTATTCACTTCTTTCGTAATACTGAGCCTGGTGTTGTCTCAGGTCATTCAACGGAGAATGGAAGCAGGTAAAGATGCGATGTAAAGAAATTCCCATTTACCAAAGTCATTTAAGGTAAGCCCTTACACCTTTTAGCATACTCATCCAAAAATTTCACTTCAGTTGAAACCTTTTTCACTAAACACTGTTTAGTAAGTATAAATTGTTTATTGAATGGGGATTGCTGAACGTAAAGAGCGCGAAAAAACAGAGCTAAAAGAGAAGATCATTGCTGCAGCGACAGCACTTTTTTTAGAGCAAGGTTTCGAGCGTGCCAGTATTCGCACGATTGCCGATAAAATTGAATATAGCCCAGCCACGATCTATTTGCATTTCAAAGACAAAAATGAACTGTTTGCTACGGTAAGCGAAAGAGCCTTTGCTTTGTTTTTCGAATACTTCTCTGCAGTAATGCCCATTGAAGATCCCATGAGCAGATTAAAGCAATTGGGGAAGCAGTACCTGAAATTTGCTTCGGACCACCCGGCTTATTATGACCTCATGTTTGTGAATCGTGCACCCATGGAGCACGAAGATCAACAATGGTCGGGCGAAAGAAGTCACGACATCTTGATCAATACCGTACAGGAATGCATGGATCATGGACATTTCAAAGGTCATGAACTACACCCATTATCATTGGCGATCTGGTCAGCTGTTCATGGGCTTGCTTCATTAAAACTGCGAAAACGTTTAAGCATGTATCAAAGTGAAGATGTAGACCTGTTACTGGAAAAGGCCCTGAGTTCACTAAATGGCATGTTAGACCCGGAGTAAAAAAATTTTGACATTTACTAAACACTGTTAAGTAAAATATCTATGTATACTTCAAAAGAACCATTCACACGATTCATCCTGCCCTTCCCACGATTGAAAGGGAAGATTTCAGGCTTCACGCTGGTTGTGCTTTCAAACAAAGCCTTCTCATCGTTTCATTTACCTAACCAAGAATCTTAATTCCTGACCAAATGAACGCATTCAAATTCTTCGGATTGATAACCCTTTGGACCATTACTCTTGGGGCACAATCGCAATCCGTATTGGAGCAGTACCTTGCCGAAGGACTTCAGAACAACCAGCGGTTGATCCAGGAATCCCTGGAAGTCACTTCAAGTCAATTGGCTTTATCTGAATCAAAGGGTTTGTTTTTACCCACCGTAAACCTCCAGTCGGACTATACCCTTGCGGATGGAGGTCGTACGATCAATTTCCCCATTGGTGATTTGCTGAATCCTGTCTACGGCTCGCTCAACCAACTCACGGGCTCGGACCAATTTCCCACCATTGAAAATGTGAACGAGCAATTCTTCCCCAATAACTTCCATGACACGAAGGTTCGGATCATACAACCCCTTTTTAATTCCGACATCTATTACAATCAAAAAGCACAGCAACATTTGCTGAAAGCCTCAGAAGCAAAGAAGGCTGCTTACGAAGAAGAGCTCAAGAAAGAAATCAGGGTCGCTTACTACAATTACTGGCAGGCTGTAGAAGCAATCCGGATCTATGAGTCTAATGAGGAGCTGCTGGAAGCCCTGGTGAACTTCAATCAGAAGAGGCACCAGGAAGATCAAATAACCCTGGATGAGGTTTATCGCTCACAATTTGAATTAGCACAGTTACAGGCCGATATGTCTGCCGCACAAGCCGATGAAGCAACGGCCAAAGCGTATTTCAATTTCTTACTGAATAAAGAACACGATGCTGCAATTGAAGAAGACCCTGCCCTGACCATTGGATCATTGATTACAGAAAATAATCTGGTTTCTTATGAAGACGCGATGAGAAGACGTCAGGAACTGGAGCAAATCCGATTTGCTCAGGAAGCACAATTTCAGGCCATTCGCCTGGCTCAAGGCACACGATTGCCACAGGTAAATGCGGTTTTTGACATGGGCTATCAGGGTGAAGATTATCGATTTGGTTCTGAAGAGAATTACTGGCTGCTGAACCTTGGATTTTCCTGGAGTCTCTTTAAGGGTTTTCGCGCTAAGCGTCAGGTAGAACAAGCCAAAGTTTCCCTGGATATCATCGAAAGTCAGGAACAACAACTGCGACGACAGATCGCTCTCGAAGTGACTCGTGCCAATAGTGCTTTCATTGCTGCAAAAAAACAGTATCGCTCACAAGAACTGGCCCAAAAAAGTGCGGAAAAAAGTTTTGATATCATGTCGAGCAAGTACCGGGAATCACAGGCGTTATTGGTCCAATATCTGGATGCGCGTTCTGTAGCACTCAGTTCACGGTTACAACTCAATCTGTCAAAATACCGACTACTGGCCAGTAAAGCACAATTGGACCGGGCATTGGCCTATTAATTACCATTGATCAAGACCTTCAACTTCATATTCATGAAAAATTTATTCATTCTTTCTTTTGTCCTGGGGCTCATTGCCTGCAAGCAAGACTATGTTAAGAATCCAAAAGTCATTCCAACCACCAAAAAAGCCAAGGTGGTGGCGTTGACCCAAAGTACAGACCCACTTCCGGTATTTGCTTCTGGCAAAATCAAATCTCTCGAAAACATCAAATTATCCTTCAAAACGAGCGGGATTATCAATTCACTTGGCGTAAGTGAAGGCATGTACGTTAAAAAAGGGCAGGTACTGGGCGCGCTTGATTTGTCGGAGATCAATGCACAGGTTCGACAGGCCCAGGCAAATGTTGATAAGCTTGAAAGAGACCTGGGGCGTTTTCAGCGTTTGTATGCGGATTCAGCCGCTACTTTACAAAGCGTTCAGGACATAGAAACTGGTCTGGATGTGGCTAAATCTCAATTAAGAATTGCATCGTTTAACAAATCCTACAGTCAAATCATTGCTCCGGTCGCAGGAGTTGTTCAGCAAAAAATGGCCGAAGAAGGTGAATTGGCCAATCCTGGTCAACCCATTTTCACCATCGCTTCACAGCAGGCGGGCATGAGTCTTACGGTAAGTCTGGCGGACCGGGATGTTGTGAAGTTGAAACTGGGAGATCGAGCCACGCTTGCTATTGACGCGTATCAAGGCATGGAAGCAGCCGCAAGAGTAACGGAAATCGCGGCAGAGGGTCATCCGAGAACCGGGACTTTTGAAGTTGAATTGACCGTTGAGAATTTCCCGTATGAGTTGAAGAGTGGGTTCTTCTCCAAAGCCACCATTTATCCGTCGATACAACAGGCCTATTACAAAATTCCGATGCACGCGATCATCGAAGGCCTGGAAGAACAGGTCGCCATTTATATCCCGAAAGGTCAAACCACACAACGTGTTCTCGTCACACCAGATTTCATTGGTGAAGACTACTTTACCACATCTGTTTCTGCCTTTACGCAACCTTCACCTCGCGTACTAACCGAAGGGGCTTCTTTCTTGAGAGAAGGCGAAACATTCGAAACCCTGGACTGATCGCTAACCTTAAAAATCAATAATTATGAAATTACCTGGATTAGCGCTTAAGAATTACCAGTTTGTGATCATCGTGATCATGCTGGGCACTTTCCTCGGGATTTCCTCTTTGCGTACCATGCCCCGAAGCGAGGATCCCAATCCTTCTTTTCCGTTCTTCAACATTGCCGCCATCTATCCCGGAACCAGTCCTGAAGACATGGAAGAGTTGATTGTAGATCCGCTGGAAGAGGTATTGGATCAGATCGATGATATTGTAAAAATCGAAACGAAGATTGAAGAGGGTGTTGTAGTAATCTCCCTGGAAGGAGAATTCGGCATGGACGTGGATGAAAAGCTGGATGAAATCGTACGGGAAGTAAAAAGTGTAGAACCCGATCTTCCGGACCTTTTCTCACTCGACATCACCAAATATGAGCCCAACACACGGGTCAAGATCCAGGAAATTGCCATGGGTTCACCGGACAGAAGCTTTAAAGAATTAGTGAATTGGGCAGAAGACCTGGAACGAGAAATCGAGAAAGTCACCGGTGTAGATGACGTAGAAACTTTGGCTTATCCCGACGAGATCATCAAGGTAACCCTGGATTTTCAACGATTGTCCTCGTTCAATATTTCACTGGATCAATTGTTGCAAACCTTACAGACGGAAAACCTGAACATTCCGGCAGGTGATGTGGCCGCGGGTCAGCGTTCTTTCAGCATTCAGTCCTCAGGCAGTTATAAAAGCCTGGACCAAATCCGTGAAACGGTAGTGGCCACAACTTCAGATCATCTGGTTCATCTGGGAGATGTAGCTGAAGTGAAGTTTGACTATGCTGAAGACAATTGGATCGCCAGATACCAAGGCCGTCGTGCCATACTATTGACCGTCACCCAAAAGTCAGGAAACAATCTCGTCGAGGTTGGCGAGAACATCAACAAAACCATTGCAGATTTTCAAACGAAACTTCCGGAAGATGTATTTCTGGAAACCGTGTTCGAACAAGCACCGGCAGTACAAGGACGGATCAATGAGTTTTTTGGCAACCTGTTACAAGGAGTACTGCTGGTAGGTCTGGTCATTCTGATCTTCCTGGGTTTTCGCCCTTCAGTCATCATCATGACGGTAATCCCATTGGCAATCATCATGGCCATTGGTATGTTGGACTTGTCAGGATACGCCTTACAACAAATTTCAATTGCCGCCCTGGTACTGGCCCTCGGGTTGCTGGTGGACAATGGCATTGTGGTAGTAGAAAACATTCAACGATACCTTCAGATGGGACATTCTTTGAAAGATGCGGCCATTAAGGGAACCGGCGAAGTGGGATGGGCAGTGGTTAGTTCCACTGCCACTACCCTACTGGCGTTTTATCCCCTGGCCTTGATGGAAAGTGGTCCCGGAGAGTTCCTCCGAACTTTACCACTAACCGTGATTTTCGCGCTAGTTGTATCGCTCATTCTGGCACTGACCCTCACGCCACTCATGGGTGGAAAATTACTCAGGCAGAAGCAAGCGGAAAAAGGCTCCTGGTTCAAGCGTCAGCTGGATAAATTCATTGAGCGTGCGTACATGCCCTTACTCAAAGCGTCCCTTAAACGTGGTTGGCTGGTTGTTCTTGTCGGATTTCTGAGTCTTATCGGTGCGTTTATGCTGTTCCCAAGTGTTGGGGTCAGCTTTTTCCCTAATGCCGACAAACCAATGTTGTTGATTGAGGTAGACGCTCCCAGGGGCAGCAGCCTTGACCGTACGACTAAAGGTGTCAGCTACGTAGAGCAAATATTAGACACCACCCAATTTGTCAGTAAATACGTTTCCAATACCGGCCATGGCAATCCCATGATCTATTACAACCGCCCCAATGAACGTTTCAAAAAGCATCATGGGCAAATTCTGGTTAGTTTCGAAAGTTGGGATCCTGTTCAATTCTATCCTACATTAGAAGAGTTTAGGCTGGCATTTTCCCAGTATCCTGATTGCCGGATCACTTTTGCAGAACTCAAAAATGGACCTCCATTTGAAGCTCCGGTGGAAATCAGGATCATTGGAGATGACCTGGATGTATTGAGAACGCTCTCCTTCCAGGTAGAGGAAATCATTGAAAACACACCGGGTACACTGGACATTGACAATCCCCTGAGTGTAAATAAAACGGATATCAAAGTGGCCATCAATCGGGATAAGGCTGGTCTGGCCGATGTATCGTTGGCCTCCATTGATCGGGCGGTACGCGTCGGTGTAGACGGTCTTACCATTGATGAAATCTCCATGAATAATGAGGAGTACGATCTCAGGGTTCAAACCAGTGAAGCAGAAGCAAACCTGAGTAGCCTCAACAAATTGTATTTGTCTAATCAATTTGGCGATCAGCTTCCCATCAGACAGGTAGCCAATATTGAATTTACTCCGGCTATTTCTGAGATCCTGCATTTCAATACAGACCGAAGTACTTCTGTCACAGCTAATGTGAAAGTTGCTGAAGAAGTTACTCAGATCACAGAAGCGATCATTGCAGAACTGGACAATTTGGAATTCCCGGAAGGATACACCTACTATGTCGGAGGTGAATACGAAGGGCAACAAGATTCCTTTGGTGACCTGGGCACACTATTGATCATTGCTATGATTGGCATCTTTGCGGTGCTGGTACTTCAGTTCCGCTCCTTTCAGCAGCCAATGATTGTTTTTGCAGCAGTTCCTTTGGCCATTACCGGATCATTCGTAGCACTTTTCCTCACAAGCTGGTCATTCTCTTTCTTCGCATTCGTAGGCTTCATTAGCCTCGTGGGAATTGTGGTGAATAACTCGATCATTTTAGTTGATTTTGCCAACCAGCAGATCAGATCAGGCAAAGACAAACTCGAAGCGATCAACATGGCTTGCCAGACCCGGTTCACACCCATTTTATTGACGACAACCACGACGATTTTAGGCCTGGCTCCTTTGACCTTCTCTTCTTCGGGATTATGGTCCCCGCTGGGATGGACCATCATTGGTGGGATGATCTCTTCGACATTACTTACCTTGTTAGTGATTCCGGTATTGTACAAATGGTTTACGAATCCTAAGAGAATTATGGCTCAAGCCTAATCTTCCTATTGAGAGGGATCAGGGAGGGGTGTTTCTAATACTTACACACCCCTCAAAATGAAATAGGGCTTTCTTCAAGTGTTATCTAAGAATCAAATTAACTTAGGGGTATGAGACGTACATTTTCCCTACTGTTAAGCACGTTGTTTCTTGTTGGTGCTTACGCGCAAAACCCTACTTTTCAAGGGCAGGCTCCAGCCGAAGTAGTTCCTACTGAGTCCAGGCCCGTCATCAAACAATGGAAAGGCACCTGGGAATTTGATAACGGTCAGGTATTGTTCAGCAATGATTTTGATGGGGCAAGGTTGAATGGCGTTACGGAAAGTGGGCAAGACGAGTACACGGTTTTGATTTCTGCCGAGAACATACCTATCAATCCCAGTCCCTGGTATGCATTTAAAGTTTGGTCAAAAACACCAAAGACCATTAAGGTGCTTTTCACTTATGAAAATTCAAGGAGTCGGTACTATCCAAAGATCAGTAAGGATCCTAATGGCTTAAAATGGGAAGCACTGGATACCGCAAAATATGAACCCATCAATATGGGTGAAGGCGCCTTTGGTATGGGGGCACAACCTGAAAAAATTCGGATCACGCTGGATATTGACGATAAGCCCACCTGGATCGCCGCGCAGGAAATTACTAATTCCAGTCATGTCAAAACCTGGATCAATGAAATCACGCTTCACAAGGACGCAAGTCAAGAAGTGCTTGGACGCTCCAAAGAAGGTCGTGAAATGCACGTAGTGAGCATTGGCAAAGGCAAATCTGACAAAAGCCTCATGATCATTTCCCGTCAGCACCCACCGGAAGTAACGGGTTACCTGGCCATGCAAGCCTTTGTGGAAACATTGCTTTCAGAGACGCCAACAGCAAAAAAATTCAGAAAGAAGTTCAATATTTATGTCGTACCACTCATGAATCCGGATGGAGTAGATAATGGTCATTGGCGACATAACATGGGTGGCATTGACCTGAACCGGGATTGGTATAATTTCAATCAACCAGAAACGACGAATGTCAAAAACTTTCTAGCTAAAAAAACTGAAGAAGGAGACGAGTTTGTATTTGGGATAGATTTTCACTCTACCTGGGACGACATCTACTATACCGTCGATTCGAGTTTCACGGACAACAAGGGAGGGATCATGTACGAATGGTTACGTAAAATTGATCGGGATCTACCAAACTATACACCAAACATCAGGCCTTCACAAAGAATGGACCCTACATTGGTATCCAGAAATTTCTTCTTCAGGAATTATGATATGGCAGCTCTGGTATTTGAACTGGGAGATAATACGGATAGAACTTTTCTGAAAAGAAAAGGGGAGGTGGCAGCTATTAGGCTCATGGAGCTTTTACTCCGTGATGAGTAGTAGGAACGAACGTCTAAGAGGTCACTGGTTGAGACCCTTAAAGAACTAATCCAAAAAAATCAGAATGTGCGGAATCGTCTTTCGCGCATGTGGAAGTACCTCCACAAGCTTTCGCCAAATTCAAACGCAACATCTCTTACCATGGATTCTAAACTGAATTTTTTCATCTTCTGTCTCATAACTTGGTATCTCAAAGTACGACATAATGCACTTTTCAGAATTACAATTTGCGCTGAACAGGAAGGATTAAAGATGAACGGGAATCTCAGGTTCTGAAAGAAAAACGTCTAAATCCACAGCTAGCGATAATTGATAACATGCTGAAAAAAGCATCCTTTATCATATCATATGACCCTCGTTAAAGGTGTCATATTCAATATAAAGCAATTATTGTACAATACAAAGCATTTATGGCGCATACACACCTGAATAGAGAGGAAAATAAAATTATTCCAAGAAAGGATTGTGAAAATCAATCACGAAGTTCGATTCGACCGCAGGCAACTTTGGAATTACCATCATGATCGTGGGCCGTAAGAATGAAGCATTCAGGACCAAAATCCTCAGCGCGCTCATGGATTACGAGCACTTTATTTAGGATATCAGAATCCAGGCCTGTGTTCAAAGTCCATAAGTCTGTGCTTAATCTCAGATATCCATGACCCTGACTATCGGTAGAAATATTACCGATATCACCTGCATAGGATTTTCGCCATTGAACACCAAGACTTTCCTCCGCACAAAAGCTTTTACTAGAATTTTGATTCCAGTGGGCACCTGGATCTTCGCAAGAACCATTGTGTAAATGGATGGCATGAGAAGTGTTGGCTGAAAATCCATCCAGCTCAATGGTCAAAGTAACCACGTTACCTTCGGCAGATGCGCTAACTCGACCCTTACTAATGGAAGTTGTAATGTATTGATCACCACCTAATGCCTCCAAAGCCAAAAGATCTCCTCCCGCACTTGCCTCGTCCACACGATGATCAACCGGATCGCTACAACTTATCAGCAGCAAAACCATTCCCGCAAGTGACAAAAGGCTCTTCATATGGATAAATTTAATACCGCGTGAACAAATAACAACACGCTATGTTCTCTTTACCATACAACTTGAAGAAAGGTTTCCCCCATTCTAAATTGAATTGATCTCGACATGGGACATGGGCAATTTTGCACATCACAGACATTTCGGCTTATCTTGTCAGTTGATCCAAACCTGTTTGTGAAAGTTGTCTTAACCATTTGGTGTCTTCTCTTCTTCTTTTTTGGCCACGGCCAGATCAAAGAAAAGAAAATGAAAAATGGTACATGGATCGCCATACCGGCACTTAATTACTCTCCGGAAAATGGGTTAGGTTTTGGCGGAGCAACCTTTCGTGTTTTCAAATTCAACCAAAAAGACACCATTTCCCGATCCTCTCAAATCGGAGGATTAGCACTCTACACCACCAAGAATCAGGCGATATTCTCTACACGATATCAATTTTTCACCTATGCTGAAAAGTTTTCTTTTTCCGGTCAAGTCCGCTACGTAAAGTTTCCCGAACTCTACTACGGCGTAGGTCAAGATGCCCCTGATACCAATGAGGAAAGGGTATCATACCAGTTTTTCCGATTCACCCAACGCGTGCTTAAGCAGGTTGTTCCCGGTCTGTTTACCGGGGCTGAATTTCGCTACTTTCATCGTTATGACATGGAACTGGCGGATGGTGGCATATTGGAAACCTCCCGCGTCGCAGGATATAATGGATCCAAAGTCGCGGGTATTGGACCTGTTTTTGTGCTGGACAAGCGAGACAACATTAACAATTGTTTCCAGGGTTTTTACTTACTCTTTTCGGCTTTTTTTCATGGCAAAGTGCTCGGTGGACAATTCCAGTATACCAATTACCGCATAGATTTTAGAGATTACTTCCGCCCTTTCAAGTCGCGGGAAGACATCATTGCCTTTCAGTTTCTGGGCAATTTCATCGAAGGGACCGCTCCATTTAGACAACTATCCTTATTGGGGGGCAACTCGATCATGCGAGGGTATTACTTTGGCCGATTCCGTGATCAGCACCTCTTGGCCGCTCAGGTCGAATATCGTCTGCCGCTATTCTGGCGACTCGGTGCTGCAGGATTTATTGGATATGGCAATGTTCTCAACCGACTGGATGAATTTCACCTCAGCGACCTCAAACCCTCTGTAGGTGGGGGACTAAGGTTCAAAGTAGACGATAAGGAACGCCTTAACCTACGACTGGACATTGGTTTTGGTGAGAATACTTCCGGCTTCTATATTAGTGTTGCCGAAGCGTTTTAAAGACAAACAACTATCAAACAATGAAGCAACTAATAAGCTTAGTATTGTTCTTGCTCCTATTTCTGGAAGCGAGAAGTTCAGAAGTGTCCGATGCTGATAACCTCATTGATCAGAAGCAACTTCAAAGATTAACAACGCGTTGCTCAAGAATCCTTCCGGTTTTTAATCTCAATCTGGACATTCACATTTACAGCGATCCATTTGATCAACCTCAATTTTCTAAAGCCAACCAGGGACTCACCCCTTTTGTATTTGTAACGGTAAATCGAGCAGATACTTCCGTATCCGTAAGAACCGCCAATCTCAGCCCGGCTCGCATCCGGTTCTTTGAAAACGTATTCTTTCAATTCCTCAATGTTCCGATGAAAGAAGGTGCACCTTTAATTCCTAGTCTCGATAGTACCTTGGACCAAATTGAAGGAGAACTTGTTCGTAGACAACAAGCCATCGAACAACGTAAAATCGAAGATCAACAATTTGATAGCTACGATCCTCGGGCAGTATTATTCAATTGGCTTTTTATGGGAGTGATCATTGCCTTTATGATCGCTTTTTTCATCCGAAAGGCGCGCATAAAAAATAAATATGAAGCACGATCCTTTTACGGTATTTCCAGACTACCCATGTCTTTCACCGTGATATTCGGATTGATTGTTCTCTTCGGAGGAAGTTCCTTTCTCTCCAAATTTATTTCCAATGGTGCATGGTCGACCATATTAATGTTCTGGTTAGCATTTGTCCCTGTTATGGTCTTCCTAACCTATTTGATCACCGTAGTTAAAGATCTGTTTTCTGTCAACGAATACCGTACGGAAGACTGCAAACTCACACTGGGTCAAATGCTTTGGCTGGTCCGCCCTTCTGCTAACACTGAACATTTAATGGAATTGACCTTCTATGAACAAGTCTTCCGAAAAAAGATCAATCTCGAAATAGTAAGCGAAGAATTTCGGCGGCGGCAAATACATGAATATTATGTATCTCCGGGAGAAAAATTTGTTGCCGACGAAAAATTCAGAATCGATGAAGCCCCCTTCTTCAAAGAGCTTTATGTAGAAGAAGAACGCCTGGAACCTTACCTGCATCGTATATATGAGTCTTATGGAAATTTCCTCATATACAGAAAAGATCATGTGTTAAAGGGCCTCTTCAGATCAGGTTACGTGACAAAACTGGGTTTTCCCTTCAATACGTTTGGCCTTACTCCTAAAGGAAAGGAATTACAAAGCAAACTTTTCAAGATCATGCAAAAACAAGCAGAGCTTATTCAAGAAGGCATGAAAGATCCCTCCAATATTCCGGTTATTTTACCACAGCTCACTGCACATGTGTTACTGATCAATGATTTTGAAAGACAGCTCACTCATTTCTACAATGTCGTGGTAGATGTGGGGCTCCTTCATCAGGCAATGGCACTGCCCATTGGTGTTTTATTCCATCCGGACTTCTCCCTAAGAACATTCAATCTCAAATTGCGATCCGCCTATGCATCCATGGTTGTCAGAGAAGGAGGTAACGATGATGGGGGTTGGGATATGGATTTCTTCGATTAACCATCAAAAACAAACTGGGCATCGGTCCTTTCAGGGTGGGTATCTATTTCATTGGCATGAATCATCTGCTTAATTGAGTAATTTCAAAATTGAATAAAACCCGACGTTTGCATGTCTCACCCCTGCCTCAGGCTTCTGACTATTTTTTTAGGGATTTTATGGATCCAGTCTTGCTCTCAGCCAAAGCAATCTGCTGTCAGTATACCAGCAATCATTCCGGCACCGGTTTCTATGACCCCAATGGAAGGACAATTAGCCCTCCAACGCTCTTTCAACATCATCGCGGAAAGCAAAGAAGAGCTGGCAACGGCCAGGTTGCTCAAAGATTTTTTCGAATTGACTGATCGAAAAGTCGTCACTGGTGGTGAAGCAAAAGAGCAGACCTCAGTACAACTTAAATTATCCACTGACAATGAACTGGGAAAAGAAGCTTACGAATTGGTCATTGATGAAAAGGGTATCAAAGTGGAAGCTGCTTCGGCCGCAGGTTTATTCTATGGATTGCAAAGCCTGTTCCAAATCCTGAATGCCAAAAGCGACTATGTGCCCTATTTGAGAATTACCGATGAACCAAGATTTTCTTACCGCGGCATGCACCTGGATGTGGGGCGCCATATGTTCCCCGTCGCGTTCATTAAGAAATACATCGACCTGATGTCGCACTTCAAATTCAACAGGTTCCACTGGCACCTGACTGAGGATCAGGGGTGGAGAATTGAAATTAAGCAATATCCGGAATTACAGAAAAAAGCAGCTTTCCGGGATGAAACTGCCATAGGATATGCCACTACAAAAACACGTGATCAAGTCACCTATGATGGAAAGCCTTACGGTGGCTACTACACACAGGAAGAGGTGAAAGAAATTGTGGCCTATGCACAGGAAAGGCACATCATGGTCATCCCGGAGATTGAATTACCAGGCCATGCCAGTGCTGCCCTCGCTGCCTACCCACATCTGGGATGTACTGGAGGCCCCTACAAAACCGCCACTACCTGGGGTGTTTTTCAGGACATTTATTGTGCGGGACAGGAGACTACTTTCGAGTTTCTTGAAAATGTATTTGATGAAGTTTTACCACTATTTCCCGGGCCCTATGTCCATATTGGGGGTGACGAAGCTCCCAAATCGAGATGGGAAGGTTGTCCTCATTGTCAAAAAAGGATAAAGAGAGAGGGACTGAGTAATGAAGGTGAACTCCAAAGTTATTTTGTCCAGCGCATGGAAAAATTCCTGAATAGTCGGGGCAAATCCATTATTGGGTGGGACGAAATCCTGGAAGGAGGTCTGGCCCCCAATGCCATCGTAATGAGCTGGCGAGGTGAAGAAGGAGGCATAGCTGCCGCTCAGCAAGAACATCAGGTGATCATGACACCCGGAGAATGGTGTTATTTTGATTACTATCAGGCAGACATGGAAACAGAGCCTTTGGCAATCAAGCGAATTACCACGGTGGAAAAAGTCTACGAATACGAACCTGTTCCTGCGTCCTTATCCAATGAACAACAGGCCTTTGTATTAGGAGCACAGTGCAATCTATGGTCGGAGTACATTACCTCCACCGAACATGCTGAATATATGGTCTATCCTCGCGCATTAGCCATGTCAGAAGTATTATGGTCCCCAAAGGAAATCCGTGACTATGAAAAGTTTGTGGCAGGTGTCAGAAGAATCCGTCCATTGATGGATACCTGGAATATCAACTACGCAAAGCATATTTTTGATCAAAAGCAAGACTAACCTTATACTAACTGACTATGACGTTTTTACCCATCATCCTTGGAATCATCGCGCTGGTCCTTCTGGTGACTGTCGTCAAACTGGATGCCTTCATTTCGTTCATGCTTGTTTGCTTGTTTGTGGGCCTAATGGGGGGGTTGTCCATTACCGATACGGTTTCAGCCATTCAAAGTGGAATTGGAAAGACACTTGGTTCGTTGGTGATGGTCCTGGGTTTTGGAGCAATGCTTGGCAAATTGGTCGCAGAAAGTGGAGCTGCCAACAACATCACAAATAGCCTCGTCGCCAGATTCGGTCGAAAGAACATCCAGATTGCGTTGATCATTACAGGTTTCATTGTCGGTATTCCTATGTTCTACACGGTAGGGTTTGTCATTTTGGTTCCTTTGGTGATTGCCATTGCCGCCAATACGGGCCTGCCGTTGCTTTATGTAGGGCTACCCATGTTGGCTTCACTATCTGTTACACACGGTTTCTTACCCCCTCACCCCGCTCCTACGGCCATTGCGGAGATGTACGCTGCGGACCTGGGGTTAACCCTGATATATGGGATCATAGCAGGCATTCCTGCCATTTTCGCCGCGAAATTCTTTTTACGAGGCACCATGCAACGCATAAAGCCTGTTCCTCTGGAAGAATACGTGGTTGAAACGAATAACGAATACAAAGTTCCTTCCTTAACTACCAGCCTGGTCATTGCTTTGCTGCCTGTTGTGTTAATTGGAGGTGCTTCCCTGTTAAAATCCGTGACCGGCCCTAATGTCTTGCTGGAAGCACTTGGCAATCCCGCCCTGGCCATGCTCCTGGCTGTATTGAGTGCGATTTATTTCCTTGGCGTAAATACCGGAAGAGACATCAAAGAAGTCATGAAAGTCATTTCATCTGCTGTTTCAGGTGTCGCCGGTGTATTGTTGATCATTGCCGGGGCCGGGGCTTTCAAAGAAATCATGATCGCTACTGAAGTCAGTGAAGCCATTGGCAACCTCATGGGTAGTTTAGGGATGAATCCTTTATTGATGGCCTGGTTGATTGCTGCTGTGATCAGAGTAAGTGTGGGTTCCGCCACCGTTTCGGCCTTAACCGCCGCTGGAATCATGGTCCCAACTGCTGCTGCCGGGGTAGTTTCCCCGGAACTATTAGTACTGGCAACTGGAGCCGGAAGCATTACCTTTTCCCACATCAATGATGGCGGCTTCTGGCTTTATAAAGAATATTTCAATGTGAGTATAAAGGAAACATTGCTTTCCTGGACACTTATGGAAACTACAGTTTCCATTGTAGGTTTGATCACCGTTTTGATACTTGACTTTTTCGTATAATGAATCCAATTGAAGAAAATTTACAAAGACTAGGCCTTGAACTACCTCCTGCCCCACCTCCAGCAGGTGTTTATAAACCGGCCATTGTTATTGATAATATGCTCTATGTTTCCGGACAGGGACCAGTAAGAAGTGATGGCAGCCTGATCATTGGAAGAGTAGGTGACAATATGGACCTGGAACAAGGTTATGACGCAGCGAAGCAAGTAGGCCTGACCATGCTTTCAACAATCAAAAGCCAGCTGGGCGGATTTGATAGAATACACCGTATTGTAAAGACCCTGGGTATGGTCAACTGTACTCCGGAATTTCCTAATCACCCCAAAGTGATTAATGGTTTCAGTGAATTGATGGGAGAACTTTTAGGTGATGACCTGGGAATTGGGGCAAGGAGCGCTGTTGGCATGATGCTTCCAGCCGGAATTGCCGTGGAAATAGAAGCTATTTTCCAATTGAAATAGTATGCCTGATTGGTTCGAATTTGAAAAACACGAGCAGATCATGTCACCTGCCATGATCGTTTATCCGGAACGGATCAGGCAAAACATTGATCGGATGATCCAAATAGCCGGTGATCCTGACCGGTTGCGTCCGCATGTTAAGACCCATAAGTGCCCGGATATAGTAAGACTTCAAAGAGACCGGGGAATACATAAACATAAATGTGCCACACTTTCAGAAGCATTCATGCTTGGCACTGTCGAAGCAAAAGACGTTTTGATTGCTTATCCTTTGATTGGACCGGCCATTGATCAGTTCCAAACCCTGTCAAGCTACTTCCCAGAAACGCAGTATTCCATTTTGATCGACCATGCGGATCAACTGCAACCATGGATAGCATTGGAACAGGAAGTGGGCGTATTCATAGACCTGAACGTAGGCATGGACCGAACCGGATGTGACCCAAGAGAAGCGTCTGAACTAATGGCAAGGATCAATGAAAGCTCACTGAGTTTTCGAGGATGGCATGCTTATGATGGCCATATTCACGATCACGATCTGGCCGTCAGAAAACTGTCGGTTGAAAAAGCTTTTGAGCCAGTCATGGACCTGGTTGAGAAGACCGAAACACAACAGAAAGAGTTGATCTGTGGTGGCAGCATTACCTTCCCTATTCACGCTGAACAAGAAAACAGACAACTTTCACCAGGCACAACGCTCCTTTGGGACGTTGGCTACAGCTGCAATTTTCCGGATTTACCCTTCGAAATTGCCGCATTATTGATGGCCCGAATAGTGAGTCTTCCGGATGACAATAAAATCTGCATCGACCTGGGGTACAAAGCCATTGCCTCAGAGATGAATGTACCTGTAGCAACCTTTCCTCAAATTCCTGATGCCGTAATTGAAATGCACAGTGAAGAACACATGGTAATTTCAACTTCCGATGCCCAAAAGTGGAAAATTGGGGATTTAGTTTTCGCCAGCCCCTATCACATATGTCCCGGCATGGCATTGCATGACAAAGTGATGGCCGTAGAAAAGGGAGTTTTTAAAGAATTCTGGCCCATACCAGCCCGCGATCGATTTTACATATTATTCTGATGGAACAACGACCACTGCTATTCGATGCCCACCTCGACCTCTCCATGAACGCCATGGAATGGAATCGCGATCTGCGATGGACCGTACAGGAAATTCGGGAATTCGAAAAAGGCATGACTGACAAACCTGACCGGAAAAGAGGAACAGTGACTATTCCCAGCCTACGAGAAGGTAACATTGGCATAGTGATAGGAACTCAAATTGCGCGCTATACCAAAAAGAGTAATACCTTACCAGGAGCCAGCTGGAATTCACCGGAACAGGCTTGGGCCCAAACTCAGGGTCAAAATGCGTGGTATGAAACCATGATCGAGGCAGGTCATTTTCGCCTGATTACAGACAAGACCAGCCTTGAAGCCCATTTGACTAATTGGAAAAGTGATCCTGAAAACACACCCATAGGTCTGATCAGAAGTCTGGAAGGAGCTGATTCCATAATCACTTTCAAACATCTGGAAAAGTCATATGAGAGTGGGCTGAGATTGATCGGTCCTGCACATTATGGCCCGGGAACCTATGCACAAGGCACGGATGCCACAGGCGGAATTGGACAAAAAGGGAAAGATCTGCTCAAGGAGATGGCGCGTCTGAACATCATTCTGGACGCTACTCACCTGTGTGATGAAAGTTTTTGGGAATCACTTGATTCTTTCGAAGGTCCAGTCATTGCCAGTCACAACAATTGCCGGGCATTGATTCCACATCATCGGCAATTCTCAGACGAACAATTGAAAGTTTTGATTGAAAGGGGAGCTGTAATTGGTGCTGCCCTCGATGCCTGGATGTTAACTCCCAATTGGATTCGTGGAAAATCCACTCCAATTGGAGAAAAAGTGGATCTGAATAGCGTGGTTGATCATATCGATCACGTCTGCCAGCTAGCAGGCAATTCCTTACACGCGGGAATCGGTTCCGATTTGGATGGCGCATTTGGTACCGAACAAAGCCCTGCGGATCTGGATACTATTGCCGACTTGCAGAAAATTCCTGACTTACTAAAACAGCGAGGTTACCATGACCAGGACATCTTGAATATTTGCTCAAACAACTGGATCAATTTTTTCCGCAAGGCTTGGGGTTAGTGGAACCTTCGTTTGACATCATTAGGTGAAGACAAGCGAAAAGTAAATCCGGATTGTCATGAACTTTAGGTCCGTCACTGCGAAGTAATGAATCGGACCGCCGGTCGGTCAACACCGAAGTGGCAGTCTTTCTCAAAGCTTCTTCAGGAAATCAAAGTCAAGATTACTTCGTAAACTCGTAATGACGATCCAAAACAAGTTCTCACACAAAATCAAAGAATTCATTTTTTTCATAAAAATTAGAATATTATTTGGTTTTTAAAAATCATTGTTAGATACTTGCAACAACAAAAGAAAAACGAATTGAAAGAGTACAGACACATATCACAAAGCAGTATCCCAGCACTAGCAGGGTTTAACTGTGATTTATGGAGGTACGTGGCCTGGTTTAGTTGAATTTACGAACTGTAGATAGATGAAACCCAGGTCAAAAGCCTGGGTTTTTTGTTTTCGATGAATTTGGATAAAATGAACATAGAACCAAATAAAATTTTGTTGATGGAATTTTCAGCACAGGATAGCTATGCCTACGCTGGTAAGGAATTTTATTGGAAACACAAGGAATGACTGTGGTCAATCGCTAACGCATTGAAGCCCCGTTCATTCCCTTGGACGGGGCTTTTTTTTGATTATTCGACTTGTGCTGTTGGCGCAAAGTCCAGGTTCGATTCCTGGCAAGTTGACGATGTGCTTCGAATTACTGAAGTGCATACCCGGCAGGAAGGGCAGAACGGGTGCTTCCTTAGAGTTTGGAGAGTGGTTAGAGACCACAAGCCAGGTTCCGTTTGCCTGGTGATGTTTGACAAAGCTCCATTCGAGATGGGTAAAGGCTGGTTTGATAACCAAAACAAAACAACTATCGACCTAAACCTGGCCTTTTTGGGAAGGGCATGAACAAATAGCTCATGATCTGCCCGGTGCACAGCCACCGGGCAGGCACCTTCCAAAATGAAGAAACTGATCAGGGAGACGCCTTGATCGATATATGTCTGTAGCTCAACGGGTAGAGCACCATACTTTTAATATGGGACGTGTAGGTTCGACTCCTTCCAGACATACGATTTATTCGGAAGTGATGGTAACATGTGTGCTTCTGTATGGCACCATAGTGTCCGGCCAGTAGGGTTGGGATATGCTGACAGCTCGAAAGGATAAGTCACCATTTGTTGTATGGGGGTGTGCGCTGAAGCGTGCGCTCAAGCTGATAGTTGATCAGTAGCCCAGAGATGGGCGGCAACACTTTATAGTGTCGTAGGCCGGGTCGCCGATGCGATCGATTCCTACTCCCACTTGAAACGGGGATAGCTCAGTTGGTCAGAGCACCATGCTGTTAACATGGAGGAGAAGTCACCCAATCTTCTTTAAAAATGGGTGTCATTTTAGTAAAAGCAGGGCCTGTCACTACCTGAAGTCCAGGATTTCGATCCAGGACGGGGAAACATAGGGAAGGCCGGGCAATGAGGATACCGTAAAGCTCAAATTTCAGGCTTTGCCATTCGACGATCCATGGAGCATCTGGATTTTTAATCTGGATGAAAGTGGTGATTCCTATCGCAAACTTTGAAAAGTCTGCTTTACTCAATCAAGGCTTCGCAGATCAGGTGTGGTCGTGAAACGCCTTGCTTTTAACAAAGAAACTTTTAGTGATTTTAAATATAATAGAAATGATTAGAGTCAGAATCAATGTCGGAAAAGTGGGTCTCGTCTTCAGAAGAGGAGATTACCATCGCGTGATCACTGAAGGAGTGCATTGGGTGGCTCTCTTCGATGAGGTGGTGATTTATGATCGCAGCGAACCCTTCCAACCAAAGCAGGATGGTAAAGCCAATTGTGAGCTGAATATCCTAATGCGAGATGCAAAACTTGCACAGCAACTGGAAATCGCTGATGTAAAGGATCATGAAATCGTCCTCAAATACGAAGATGGTCTATTCACCAAGGTACTTCCTCCTGGTCAGTATGCTTATTGGAAAGGTGTCAGGGAATACTCATTCCTGAAAGTCGATTTGAGCAAAATCGATATCACCGAGCCAATTGATATAAGCATTCTCAACAGGTATGAACTAGCGCCATATGTCCGGCGGTTTGTCGTGGAGCCTTACGAGCGTGGGGTTCTGTATGTCGATGGACGCTTCGAGAAAATGCTGGCAGGTGGCATTTACTACTTCTGGAAGAATGCACAGAAGGTCAATATAGATACGGTGGACATGCGACAAACCCAGGCTGAAGTTCTGGGGCAGGAGATCCTTACCAAGGACAAAGCGGCTATTCGCGTCAACTTCCTGGGAAACTACCAGGTGGTGGACGTGGAGAAAGCTTTGGTGGAGAACAAGAACTTCGCCCTCCAACTGTACACAGCCATGCAAATTGCTTTGCGTGAATTTGCTGGTACCTACACCCTGGATGAATTGTTAGGGAAAAAGGAGCAGTTGGGAATATTCGTTCTGGATGCCATCAAAGAAAAGGCTGCAACCCTTGGTGTAAAGATCATTGATTGCGGTGTGAAGGACATTGTACTACCTGGCGATATGAAAGAAATCATGAATCAGGTATTGATGGCTGAGAAACAAGCGCAAGCCAACGTCATCATGAGGCGTGAAGAAACGGCTTCTACCAGAAGCTTGCTTAACACGGCCAAATTGATGGAGGAGAACAAGATGTTGTTCAAACTCAAGGAGATGGAGTATGTGGAGAAAATAGCCGGGAAAGTGGGTGAAATCACCGTCGCCGGAAACGGACAGGTGATCGATCAGCTTCGGGAGATTTTCGCTCCGACTAAATAAAAGAAGAGGTCGTTCGAGGAATGGCCTCTTCTTAAAATTACGATTACAATGAAAATGTATGATGAAGGTTTGGAGCAGTTGATCCAAATCGCGGAAGATGCCATATTTGACAATGACTATACCAAAGGCCGAAGTTTGTTAGAAAACGGACTTCTCGAAGAACCAGGTTACCCCAAACTACATTTTACGCTGGGATGGTTCTATCACTTCCATCACGAAAATCCTCTTTTGGCAAAAAGGCATTACGAGCTTACCATATTCTTTGATCAGGATTATCAGGAAGCCTATGAGCATCTGGTTGAGCTATGCAAAAGTCAAAAACAATTTGATTGCATCAATCAATACATGGCTAAAGCCAGGGTATCAACAAAAATCGGACTGGACTATATTTATGAGACCCAGGGCCGTGTAGCTGAAACCATTTGCGAACTGCGTGAGGCTCAGAAATATTATCGTCTGGCCATTTTAAATAGTATGGATAATAACCAGATAGCTGAGTTAAAGAAAACTTTGAGGCGCTGCCGTTTCAAAAGAATTCGAAAAGCCGCCTTGAGATTAAAATATTGGAACAATGGCTACTAATAAAATTACCGGCAAACAATTACGAAACATAGGTTTTCCAGAGGGGAGGCTCATCGCAACAGTGATGTCGGTGATGGGTGAAAACTACAAGGGGAAAAGCAAGGTCTTCAAAATGTCGCTACTGCGAAAAGTGGTAGACTCACCCGCTTTGTATGTGAAACACGAAACACTTGGCCCCATTGCCAAGGGCTTGTTGATACAGGAAGAAGGTCAAAAAGAACAACAAATGCGCAGCAAGCGTATCCCTTACGCGATTTACGGCGTGGAAGGCATTGAACCTGGTGCCATCAATCAGATGGAAATTGCTATGAAATTACCAGTGGCAGAAGCCGGAGCACTCATGGCGGATGCACATCAGGGATATGGATTACCAATTGGCGGTGTATTAGCTACAAACAATGCAGTAATACCTTATGGTGTTGGAGTTGACATTGGCTGCCGAATGTGTATGACGTTATACGATATTCCCCCAGTATTTGAAAGGACACATACTGATCGTATGAAGAAAATGCTGATCGATAATGCCCGATTTGGCAACGCTGCATTTGAACGGCCTATGGATCATGAGGTGCTGCATCGTGAATTGTTTGGCGAGATCAATATCCTGAAAGGTTTGAGAGATCGCGCACAAAGGCAAATCGGATCTTCAGGAGGCGGAAACCACTTTGTTGAATTTGGGGTAGCTGAGATCCTGGATGAAAGCAATGAATGGGGCTTACCTACTGGCAAGTACTTGTCAGTACTGACGCATTCCGGTTCACGGGGATTAGGTGCTAACATCGCACGTCATTACACCAAATTGGCCATGGACACCTGCACACTGCCATCGGAAGGCAAACATCTGGCCTGGTTAGACCTGGATCAGGAAAATGGACAGGAGTATTGGGCTGCTATGAATCTGGCAGGAGATTATGCTTCAGCGTGTCATCACCACATTCATGAGCGAATGGCCAAATCACTAGGAGACCGACCACTGGCAATGATCGAAAACCATCACAACTTCGCCTGGAAGGAACAAGATAAAGCAGGCAATGAGATCATTGTTCATCGGAAAGGAGCTACTCCCGCAGGCAAAGGTGTATTGGGCATTATTCCCGGATCCATGACATCTCCAGGGTTCATTGTGCGTGGCAAAGGAGAAATAGCATCCATCAATTCTGCTTCTCATGGAGCCGGCAGAGTCATGTCCCGGCGAAAAGCCAAAGAAACCTTATCCAAAAAAGAAGTGGATCAGCACTTGAAAAAGGCTGGGATTGAATTGATTGGATCAGGATTGGATGAAGCACCTATGGTGTATAAAAACATCCATGATGTGATGGAACGGCAGGAAGCGCTAGTCGATGTTGTGGGCACTTTCACACCGAAGGTGGTTCGCATGTGTGGCGACCAAAAATTTGGAGAGGTGGATTAAATCACCTCCCCATTTCGTTTATTTTTCTGACGGGAAAATAGCTTTACTCATTCAACCGAAATTTTCCTGACTGTTTTCCCTTCTTCAGTAATCATTTCAACGTTGTAAAGCCCGGGCTTTAAATCAAACATGTTGACCTGGATCGAAGACTTGCCTCTTTCAAGTTCCAAATCAAGAGATTTAGCCTGTTTTCCTGATAAGTCATACACATGAATTTGTAAGGGGCCTGCTTCCTGAAGGTACAATTCTATTGTCATCAAGTCTTCCACCGGATTCGGATATACATCCAGCGCTTCTTCTTCCACTGAAGGGGCAGCTCTCCATGGAACTAGCAGGTCTTCTTCATCATCAGCAGGGTCGGGCCGGTTCTGAAATACGGACTCAATGGCATTAACATAAGAATATCCGCGCTCAAGGGTAGGCTCAATTACCGTACCTTCAAAATATTCATTCCAACAACAGACCATCACCGTGCGATCCGTCAAATCCGGATTACTATCCATAAAGCTTTTGGCTTCAATAAGGTGATTTTTGAAGCTGGTAGAAGTACTAATAGCCTGATCGTAATTATGGTACTTATGATTGTTATCCTCGCAGTATTTCTCGGTTTCGCCTTTATGATTGGCCTCCCATAAGTTTAATGGAGCTCGATTCCATCCCGCGGTAACGGGCACATGGTATTTCACAACGGGATGACCATTCTTCCGATAACCGTTCCTCCGAAAGTAATGCCAGAATTTACTGTAGACACCCGTCATGAATTCATAATCATAATCCTTCCATTCCTTCGCATCACGATCGTTATTTTCCCACGTTCCACGGCAATGTTTATCATCCATATGTGGTGTATAATCTCCCCACTCATCACTCCGTTCATAGTATTTATAGGTATAAGAAGAAACCGCATCAAAACCCGCGTTCTTTGGGAAATTATGATACCAATTCCAGTTTACATTATAGTGTGCCGTTGAGGTTGTGTATTTGCTAGAGGGAGGGGTAAAAGCGGCCACCCAATAAATATCAAACCCCATTTTCTGCTCAAACCTTTCCAAAAAATATCCAACCTTGTACCAATTGATATACGATTCATATCGGTTATTTTGATCCATGTCATTAAAGAATGGGTCATCCGTGCAGATATTGCACAGTCCCTCTATCGTATTAGTAATACTATGTTTAGTCCCTGAAGATGAAAGGGCTGAATCCAGGCTAATTCCAACTAATCCCATGTAGATCACAGGTTTACCATCAAATCGTTTATAATTCGACATTTGCAAAAGCGGTCGCCAACGATCAACTAATTGATCTAAACCGCCACCATCTTCAAAAAATGCTCTGCAACCTTCGCGTGGAGGAGTTTTCCCGGTATGAATGATCTCTTGCGTTTCCGGATCGGTTTTATAAAATTGAGCGACCATGGTGGCAAAATCGGAGGACCATCTTAAGGCAAAATCCATCCCGTGGAAATTGACCAGACTTCCCCTGTCTGGAAATTCAGGATCGTAAATGTTTTTCGATGCATCATCAAAATACGTCCCCCAACTACTGTTGGCCTCGCTCCATTCCCAATATGAGTCAAATACCACATAATCTATCCTATGGTCTTTCATGATCTTCATTTGAGATGAAATAACATCAGGATTGGTCTCTTCATAATACTTGCCTTGATTTGGATATCGAATAGGTGTTCGTTTTTCGTGCAGAAAAGGATACTCGGTTTGTTGATTGAATTCCTCTATAATCTCCCATCTATCCTGGGAATTCCAAAAGGGAAAATAAAACACGCCTACATCATAATCTTGGGCGGATGAGATAAGGAAAGCGCACAGTAAAAACTGCAGAGTGATTAGTCGTTTCATCTTAAGTTTTGTTTTAGAAGTCGTTTAAAAAATTGTTATAGGAAAATACATGAAAGTTGGGTGATCTTAATTGGTATTCCCCGAATAAATTCCAGTATTTGCAAAATATGGTAAACGAATCACCATATGTTAGAATATTTTGGAAAATGAGCGCACACGATTACTACCAGTGTGTGAGTTAAGTAATGCCAAGTACTCAGAAGAAATTGAGCCGTTTGGACAGCCTGAGTTTTTAGCGATGCTGTAGACATCATTATTAAACTGATCAATCTTACCTTTGTCAGGTAGAGAAGGCAGAGATGAAGCACAATTCGACTAAGATTTTCGGCACAGCCCTTTTGACAGCAGTAATGGTTGTCATGATCATGGGATTACGGCTTGGTTCAAGAGATACCTTTTTACAAACCGAAAGCTGGGATCCCTATCTCAACGAACAACTCCCCAAACTTGCACCCGCTACCTGGCGATTCAATCAAGTGGGCAACATTCCTATCGCCGATGATTTCTACACCAGAATTAAAAAAATTCCAGGCACTACACGATACGCTGCCATCACCAAACACGGGAAGGTATATTCTTTTGAAGAAAGTCCTATGGGCAGCGATGTGCAATTATTGATGGATATAGGTGCATTTTTATCCATTGAACATGAATCCGGCTTAACTGGTATCGCTTTTCATCCTGATTTCAACAACAATGCAAGCGAACATTTTCGCGAACTCTTTCTTTTTTATACTTATCTCTTTCAGGACGGTGCACTTCCGATCTACGATCGCCTTTCAAAATTCCGGATGTCAGATGACATGTCTTCCATCCCAGTTTCATCTGAGATAATCCTAATTCAACAAGTTGACCCAGACCATAACCACAACGCCGGAGAACTATTTTTTGACAATGATGGGTACCTCTATGCCACATTGGGAGATGGTGGCAAATGGAGCGATTGGTTCAATAACGGTCAAAAATTAGATAAAGCCCTATTTTCCGGGATGATCCGGATCGATCCAGACATGGATGAATCCAGAAGTCATCCGATACGAAGATTTCCGACCGGAGACGAAATCCCGGAAGGATTCCCTGGCAATATCAACGAGAACTACTACATCCCCAATGACAATCCATGGGTCGATGATTCAGGGAGGTATCTGGAAGAATTTTATGCCATCGGCCTTAGAAATCCATTCAGTGCCTATTATGACGAAATTACCGAAGAAATTTGGGTGGGAGACGTGGGTGGACAGACCCGTGAAGAAATTGACATCATTATAAAAGGAGGCAATTATCAATGGCCTTACTTCGAAGGCAGCGTAAGAAACGAGCCTAAGGATTTTCCGCCGATCATTTTCGGGGAAGAGCAACCCCCAGTCTATGATTATGGAAGATCAGTTGGGGGTGCAACCATGGGCGGACTTGTTTACCATGGTGATCAATATCCCGAATTGAAAGAACAGTATCTTTTCGGAGACTGGGAAACAGGAAACATATGGGCGCTGAACAGAGATCAGGAAAACAGTGCCACCTTGTTATTCAGGGGTTTACCCAGGATCATTGACTTTTTTGTAGGGTCAAACGGACGGATTTACGTACTCAATATGTTCGGCAACCTCTATGAGCTAGAGAAAAATGACCACATTGAAGATGCTCCTGCACGATTATCAGAATTGGGCATATTCACAGATCTGAGCAGTCTGGAAACGGCTCCCGGGATTTTACCTTACGAGATCAATTCTCCGCTTTGGTCAGATGGAGCCAGAAAGAAACGCTGGATGGTACTCCCCAAAGACTCAACCATCAACTTCAATACAGAAGCACCCTGGAGTTTCCCAAAGGGAACCGTATTTATCAAACATTTCGAACAACCAATCACTAGCGAGACAACCAAAAATCTGGAGACTCGCCTCTTCATTATTGACGATGAAAACCAGGGATACGGACTGACGTACCGATGGAATGAAAACGATTCTGATGCTGTCCTGATCGGCATTGACGAAACTGTATCAGATACTTTGATGGTACAGGATGTACTGGGTGAGCAGGAAAGAGTCTGGAACTACCCTACACGTGGCCAGTGTATGCGGTGCCACAATCCTACGGCAAACTTTGTACTGGGAGTCAAAACAGGTCAAATGAATAAGGAAGTCATGCATGAAGGCGAGGCGTGGAATCAGCTGGACTTATGGCAGGCAAGTGGCCTTTTTGATCAGAATTTTGATATCGACACCCTCTTGAAAATGTATGCCATTGAAGACACAGATGCCTCACTGGAAGATCGGGTTCGCTCTTACCTGGATGCCAACTGCAGCCACTGCCACGATGGCCGCCCGGGATTTACCCAATTTGACGCAAGGTTCACCACTGCATTGAGTGATGCCAGGATCATTAACGCCGATGTATTCAGTTCGAACTCTCTGGAAGGAAATAAGATCATTGCTCCTGGAGACGAAAATCGATCAGAACTACTCATTCGGGACGAAAGTCTCGCGGATAATCAAATGCCTCCGATAGCACGTGAAGTGTTGGATACCACCTATTTGAATACACTCCGTGAATGGATCAATGACCTAAGCGCTTTATCCAACCATCCCTTACTTGTCGAAAACATTGTCACCGTCTTCCCAAATCCGATCACTTCGGAATCATTCGTCATCCAGTCTCGGTCTGAGATCAATTCGATGACCTTAATCGATCTTAACGGCAAAGTACTTCCTGTCAACTTTACGCAGGAATACTCCGCGGACCGTATTCGCGTTTTTCTTCGAGATGAAACGATGGAGGGCGTTTTCCTTCTGATTGTAGATACACCGGAAGGAAAGGAAACCAAAAGGCTGATTGTATCCCGTTAATTGAAATAAAAAAGCGCAAAAAAGCCCGAAACAGATGATCCGGGCTGTGAAAATTATATATTAATTATCCGCGTCGAACAATTCGAAACCATTTCTAAAAAATACTATCTGCTACGAATATCACTGTCCCCAAGGATTAATCCTCGTTCCAGATAAGCACCTCCCCTGTATTGAATATCCGCATCGCCAAACGCCACTACTTTGATCACATCCTTGGCATTGAAAGAAAATTCACCATCACCGAAACTGGTGGTTTTGGTAAAATCCGCTTCATAGTGCCGAGCATTGACTTCATTGTCTCCGAAGCTCAGGTACTTTTGTTTGCGAGATTTTCCACCGTCGATTTCCACCCTGTTGTCACCGTACATAGAAGCTTTGAAGAAATCAGTTTCTACTCCGGAAAGGATCACCTGATTGTCGCCAAAAGTTTTCAATTTGAACTTCTTCCCTTTCAGTGAGCTTTCACAAACTACACGTTGATCACCTCTCACGGATAATTTCTTTAAGTTTTTGTATGTGACGTATGCCGTAATATCGGCATCACGATACATCTCCTGGCTCATGCCATTTTCCCTGATATTGCGAGGTGTAAGTCGTGACCCTTCCAGATAGATCCGCAGTGTCTGTCCATCAATATCCACATGTATATCTCCTTCATCCACCCTCCGGCTACTGATTTCTACTTTTTCTTCTGCCCCTTCCTGCAATACCACATTGATATAGGGGCTTACAATCAACTTGTTAAATGGTAATACTGGATAATCCTTTTTGTTCTGCGCCTGGGTAACTGTTGCTATACAGATAAGCAAGCAAAGAATAAGCGTTGAGTTGATCGATTTCATAATGCTAAAGTTTTGTGATCTGGCCTCCATTTTTCAGAAGACCAGATCATTTTCTTGAGTAGTGACCTGTATGAAAGATGCAGAAATCTCAGAAAGGTTGCCCATCTATTGAAAAAAATCCAGAAAATTTTATTCGGCGTTTTTCTGTCGTACATCCGACAAATTTCGAAAGGCAGTCGAAATAAGCTCATTCCCAGGAGTTAAGTGGCATGAATGGTTCACGTCCATTTTCTCCTGTTTCATCCTACAAAATCTCGAAATACTCCAAATAGTTGCCTATAAAGATAGATATGATCTCTTCACAGATCGCTAGTTTAGACCCTGAGCCAAACGAATTTTATTTTTATAACACTGCACAAGCCATGTCGATTAGCCACATAAGATCCATCGCCCCCAGGCAGGCTGAAGGAGAGGTAAAAGAAATTTACCAACAGTTAAAAACAGAAATGGGAGATGTTGTCGAGCCCATTTCCTTACACGCAATCATACCAGACCTGCTAAAAGGGATCTGGGGCATATTAAGAGAAACAGTCATTATCGAAGACGCGACAAGCCGAAAAGTGAAGGAAGCTGTCGGAGCGGCCGTATCTGCCAGCAATGAATGCCCCTATTGCGTAGACGCACATACGATCATGATCATCGGATTAAAAGACAAGTTAGTCGCTGATGCGATCGTTAAAAAAGACCTGGATTTAATCGAAGATGATGAAGTACGAAAAATCGTCAACTGGGCATTCAACACCCGGAATTTCAAATCCATGACGGTTAACAATCCACCCTTTGGCGCTAAACAAGCTGCTGAGATTATCGGTACGGCTGTATTCTTCCATTATCTGAACAGGCTGGTTACGATTTTCTTAGGCCCAACCATCTTGCCATTGAACATCAATTTCTTTAAGGGCATTATGAAATCTATGGCTGCCAAAATGTTCTCAGGAGTGCTGAATTCTGAGAAAAAGCAAGGTGAGCACAAGGGAAATTATGCAAACATTAAAGGGTTGTACTGGGCAGCAGGAAATCCTCGGGTGGAATATGTATTCACCTACTTCTTCCACGTTGTATCCGAATTGGCTGAGCAACATGTGCCTGAAGAAGTAAGAAGCTTCATAAAGGATCAGATCATTGATTGGGACGGCTCGGATATGGAAAATACCCGGGACCTGGACGCAGTTGTTTCAGTGGTTTCTCCAAAGAATCAACCATTAGCCAGGATGCTCTATTTGACCGCCTTTTCTCCCCATAGGATACAGGATTACCACTTTAAAGAATTCCATATGTTCTACAAAGGAAAAGATGAGCAGATTCTGGCTTCATTGAGCTGGGCCAGTCTTTTGACTTCCGTAAGAATTGGTGATCGACTTGGCGTAAAATTCAAGTACGATCAAAAATCACAAACGCAAAAAGCGATGTAAATACCTTAGTTAGATAATTGTTCAGGGACTTAAACTTCCCTGAACTTTTACAAAAGAATTTGATAGTTCGGACAGATTTAGATAGTAATAAAATCCCTTAACTTAATTATTTTAAGGTGAAAACAAGGTGACCCTAACCAGTCACCTGTTTTCAATTATACCAGAGCCAGCCTGGAATCTAATTGCACAAGAAATTCTTGTGCGTGTCACTTGTCCAGCATTAAACATAATGTGACATGCAAGAACCAATAGATGATGGCTTACCTATTGGCCTCGTTTACATCCGAGAGGGCAATTTGTCCTATTTCAATGTGCAATTCCAGCAGTTGACTGGGATAGAACCGTCCAATGAGCCTCTTGCATTCGAAAGTCTAATCCATCCCGATAGCCTCGCACATTACCGCACCACACTCACGCAATCCCCGAATCAGTTTGATATTCCTATCAAGATCGCTAACACTGAGAAATGGATTCGCCTGAGTCATCAGCACAATGACACTTTCCCGGCAGGACTCAAGCTGTACCTGACAGAAGATGTCACAGAAAATCAATTGAAGGACCTCCTTATAAAAAGCATCACCGAAGAATTTACCGAGAACAAGCGGTCGATTTTCTCAACAATTGTCTTAAAAATCAGCGATTTACTTAATGTAAAATATGCACTGATTGGCATCGCAGATGATTCCCTCGAAAAGATCACTACCCGGGCCATTTGCCACAACCGCGAGATTCAGGACAACTTTACCTATGAAGTGGATGGCATGCCTTGTGGGGAAGTACTCGTAAAAGGGGCATTCTGCCTTTCTGATGAAGCGCATATAAAAAGGAACATTAACAGAAGTGTTTTTGGGCCCGATATCCAATCCTATATCGGAATAGGACTGACCAATGATCAGGGCAAGATCATCGGACACTTTTGTCTTATCGACAATAAACCCATCGAAAGTATAGAACTGGTACAATCTCTACTCGAACTCTACGCTTCACGACTTTCCCTGGAATTACAAAAGGAGTTTCAGCAAAAGGAAATCGAATCAAGTCTGGAGAAGTATCAGAGTCTTTTCGAATACAGTGTAGAAGCAAAGTTCGTTTATGACAGCATCAAAAACAGCTACCTGACCGTCAATCAGGCTGCAATCAATTTATTCGGTTATTCGAAAGAGGAATTTCAGTCACTGACTCCCTTTGATCTAAAGCCTACACAAGTCTTTGACGAATCGGTAGTCGAAAATATCAACCGATCAATTGAGCATGTAATGACCCATGGTTTTTTACGTGAAGAAAGCCTGAATAAGAAATCTGATGGTACCGTCTTTGAAACAGAAATTACGGTTTCATTGCTCGATCGGGAGAAGAAGCATTTTCTCATTTCATTTCTGGACATCAGCGACCGGAAAAAAGCGGAAAGAGGGCTGATTGAGAGTAAAGAGAAATTCAGAAACCTCTTTGAGTATGCTTACGAGGCAAAATTCGTTTTGGAGCCAGGTAACAATCGCATTTTAGACGCCAATGCTGCGGCGTGCAAACTGTTTGGGTATGACAGGGAAAAATTGCTCCAACTCACCCCTTTTGACCTGATCCCACCGGATATGGATAAAAAGGCATTAGCTGATTCCATTTCAAAAGCGTTGGAAATAATCGAAGGACAAGGAAACTTCGCCTTCGGAGAAACAAAACGCCTTAAAGCTGATGGCACCATTTTCGATGCAGAAGTGGCCCTTTCAGCATTGGAACATGCCAATAACAAAATTCTGGTGTCGGTCAGAGATATCTCTGCTCGTAAAAAAGTTGAGAGGCAACTCGCTAAATATCGTGATCACCTGGAAGAACTGGTACAGTCAAGGACATCAGAGATAAAATCGTTGAATGTCGAATTGCAAGGCACCAACGACGAACTCGAACAATCCATCGCTAAGCTATCAGCGCAAAAAGAAGAGCTTGAGAATACACTGGAGGAACTTAGGAGAACCCAAAACCAGGTAATTCAGGCAGAAAAGACCGCTGCGTTGGGTGTTTTCACAATGGGAGTAGCACATGAAATGAACAACTCACTGAATCTGATCCATGGGGCCAAAAATGTTATCAATCTGGAACTCAATCATCTCGAAAATATCCCGCAAGATGTAGCCGATGAGATAGGAAAAGCCCTTGACTGGATCGAAGAAGGCTCAGACAGAGCAACCAATATCGTAAAAGGACTATCAGCCTATGCCCAACAAGGAGCAGATGTCCGAAGATCTACCACCATTGATGATATCCTGAAAAGTGCAATTTCTCTGTTCAACGGAAGGTTGGAGAATGAAATGGAAATCCAGACTTCTTACGACGCCAATTTTCAAATGGAAGTGTATGCCGATCGACTTCACAAAGTGTTCATCAATTTGCTGGATAATGCGATCTATTTCACCCAGCACAGAAAAAAAGTAGATCTTCCCAAGACCATCGAAGTGAAAAGTGAGATCAATCCATTGACCAAAAGCGTCCTGGTATCCTTTCAGAATTACGGTGACAAAATTGATCAGCAAATCATTGGAAAGATATTCGATCCCCTCTTCTCAACAAAAGAGATCGGTGAAGGAGCTGGTCTCGGACTAACCGTCGCTTATTCCTTTATCAGTCAACACAATGGCTCTATTGAGGCACATAACCAGAGTGATGGGGTAAAAATGGTCATTTCCCTCCCTATGGAAATCAGGTTTCACGACAGTTTTGAGACTCAGAACAAAATGTAACTCGAAAAGGCCTATTGCTAATATTTCAAGCGAATGCTGAAACTTTTGTCAATCTTGTCCGTAAATTATATCAATTGTCTTCTTGAATAAGCTACCCTAACAGCCTCATAAGAGGAAAAAAGCAAAGCGATACAATTTGCAGATTTTGCAAAATGATTATTTTAGAGGTTTGCTTATCAATCGTCGAAACAACGATTCTTTTTAAAGGAGAAGCAAGTGACCTAAACCATTTACTAAAACAGATCGACTCATGCTTGAACTTTTCGAATTTTCAATCACTGGGGTCAATGTCATACCCACGGTACTATTGATATTTGTCCTTATTTATTGGCTTATCGTAATTATTGGCGTCATTGATATCGATTCGGTCGATGTTGATCTGGATTTAGATCTCGACGGAGATGTGGATGTAGAGGTAGAAGTAGGTGGACTCGCTTCTGTTTTATCTTTTTTCAACATCGGGCACATGCCCTTGATGATATTTATCACCTTCTTCGCTATCCCTCTTTGGGTATCGTCCATTCTGGTGAATGATTTTTTGGGTATTCAAAGCTTTCTGCCCGGATTGATCACATTTATTCCGCTTTTCATTGGAAGTCTTTTTGTGGCCAAATTCCTAACCATACCCATTGCTAAATTTTATAGAAAGATTCGTCATGAGACTGAAGCAGTAAAACATATCGTAGGTCAGCTTTGCATCGCTAAGTTGCCTATTTCAGAAGATCGCACTAGCCAGGCAGAAATTAAAGTCGGTGGTACCAGTGTGCTGATCAACGCGAAAACCAGACATGGCGCCACGATTGCTAAAGGCGAACAAGGTCTGGTCATTGAGCACAACGAGATTGAGAAATTTTATTACGTAGAACCCTACGCATAAACATCAACATAATAGTAGAATCACACAACCTTAAAATTTATATCACAAACATCTAAATAGTACGCTTATGACAGGACCGATCTTTTATGTATTACTGGTTGTTGGAGCCATTGTATTCATTGGCTTGATTTCGGCAATCATCAAAATGTACCGCAAGGCTCTCCAGGGTGAGGCGCTGGTTCGGACAGGTATGGGAGGCACGAAAGTCTCCTTTTCAGGAATCTTTGTGGTCCCTGTTATTCACAAGCTGGAGGTGATGGACATTACCCTCAAAACCATCGTGATTTCCAGAACAGGTAAGGAAGGTCTGATCTGTAAAGACAACATGCGAGCAGATATCAAAGTAACCTTCTTCGTCAGGGTGAACCAGACTGAAGTAGATGTACAACAAGTTGCACAATCCATTGGTAGTACCCGGGCTTCTCATCAGGAATCTATCGAGCTGCTCTTCGATGCGAAATTCTCAGAAGCATTGAAAACTGTAGGTAAAAGGTTGGATTTCGTGGACCTATACAATAGTCGGGACGACTTTAAACAAACCATCCTTGATACCATTGGCACGGATTTGAATGGATACATTCTGGATGACTGTGCGATTGACTATCTGGAACAAACCCCCATTTCCGAGTTGGATGAAAGAAACATTCTCGACGCGGAGGGTATCAAGAAGATCATTAAACTGACGGCTGATCAGAAAATGGAAGCCAACTACATCGAGCGTGAAAAAGAGAAGACACTTAAGAAGCAAGATGTAGAAGCGAAAGAAACGGTCCTTGAATTAGAAAGACAGCAAGCAGAAGCGGAAGCCAAACAGAAGCGAGAGATAGAGGTCGTCCAAGCACGAGAGGAGGCGGAAACCCAAAAAATCCAGGAAGAAGAAAAACTAAAAGCGGAGCGCGCGAGGATCGCAACTGAAGAAGAGATTCAGGTAGCTGAAGAGAACAAACTTCGTGAAGTACTGGTCGCAGCAAAGAATAAGGAACGCACCAACGCCGTGGAAACGGAAAAAGTAGATCGGGCACGTCAACTGGAGCTTACGGAGAAAGAGCGCATCGTGGAGATTGCTCAGATCGAAAAAGAAAAGGCCGTTGAGGAAGAGCGTAAAAATATTCAGGATGTCATTCGCGAACGCGTGTCTATAGAGAAGACCGTGGTTGAGGAAAAGGAGCGCATGAAGGACATTGAAGCCAATGCCGAAGCGGAAAGAACCAAGAAAGTAGCCATAACCCTGGCCGAAAAAGACGCAGAAGAAGCGCTGGTTCGCCAGATTAAAGATGCAGAAGCGAAGAAAGAGGCTTCAGAACATCTGGCCAAGCAAGCACTGATCGATGCGCAAGCAGAAGAAAGTGCGGCCATTCACAGAGCTCAAGCCATTAAAACATTATCTGAGGCTCAAGCAGCGGAAGCTGCCGCCATCGGTCTGTCAGAAGCACAAGTAATGGAAGCCAAAGCCGCAGCCAAAGAGAAAGAAGGAGAAGCACAAGCTTCGGTAATCGAATCTCAGGCGGAAGCTGAAGCCAAGGGAATCAAACAAAGAGGTATAGCCCAGGCGGAAGCCGAAGAAGAATTGGGTCAGGTAAAAGCGAAGATCAGCCTGGAACAAGGACAATCTGAAGCTCAAGTAATCTCACTCAAAGCCGACGCGGAAGAGAAAAAAGGACTGGCAGAGGCCAATGTCCTGAAACAGAAATTGATGGCCGATGCGGAAGGTATCAAAGAGAAGGCGAAAGCCATGCAAGTGTTGGATGAAGTAGGACGTGCTCATGAAGAGTTTAAGCTCAAACTGGAAACTGATCGTCAGATCGAACTGGCAAAAGTCAATATCCAGAAAGAGATTGCCATGTCTCAGGCTACGGTTATTGCCGAAGCGTTGAAAGCGGCCAACATCGATATCGTAGGCGGAGAAACCATGTTCTTCGATCAGATTGTAGGCTCCATCACCAAAGGCAAATCCATTGACAAGCTAATGTCCAACAGCGAGACTTTAACGCAGGTGAAAGACACGTTCTTTAGCTCAGGAAGCGGCCAAAATTTCAAAGAAAAGCTCAAGGGATTCATTAGTCAATTCGGAATCACAGTGAATGACATCAAGGATCTGAGCATTTCGGCATTGCTGCTGAGACTCGCCAATGAAGCGGGCAATGATGAAGATAAAGGTGTCATCAAACACCTGGGCACAATAGCAGAAGTCCTGGGTGTCGGTGATCAAAAAGCCAGTACGCTTGGCCTTTAATTCATAATGCCTGGCTACTTCCACACTGTATGATCGGGTGGGAGTAGCTCTCAACTGCTTTCGGGAACGACCCTGTCTGTTTCCCGAAAGCCATACCAATGACAACAAAACACTATTGAAAAAAGACAAAGAGATCTATGGCGGATGAGACCCAAAATAATGCCCTGGAAGGTGGCACCTACGAGTTGTTGCGCAATCGCATCCTGAACAACTCAAAATCACTTCAATCCACCTTATCCAATCTTAACGAAGAACGCAAACGTGTCTTCGGAACCATTGAGACCAAAGTACTGGCAACAGATAGGATCACGACAGCCAATAATTGTATTCCATGGGACATGCATGCCATTGGCAACAATTTCTTATTCGGCTACAATGTAATGGTCGGCTTACGCAGTGAATTGAAGCCCACTGATGTATTCGCCTATTTTGAGTTTCGGGAAGATCAGACTTTTCATGAGCTCCCTCTGGATAGTCTGCTTAATGATCAGATCTTTTTGGATGATTTCCAGAAATTGTACAAGTATTATAAACACACGCAATTCCTCAGATTTGCGACCTACGGACCATTCCTCCACATGGTCTTTCGGATTGGCCAGGACGTCAACGATATCAAGACTTTCAAGTGGGAATTGAAAAACTCGGAGCTAGTCTATGTTGATAACCGTAGCGATCATGAATACAAGTTCCCCGCTCAGCACGAGTTTCAATGGATCAGAACACGACGAGAGGATTTTAGGGAGGGCGAGCATCCGCACGTTTCTATCCGAGACAGGGTATTTGTTGAAACCGTCGGTGGTGACCTGACCGTCAAGATTGAAGACAACACACAAGACGGGGAAGGCATTTATCGGGAAGATGTCGAAAACAAACAACAAACCCTGGCGGATGGTGAATTCCATTTTTCAGAGATCGGAAGCCTGATTCTTATCAAAGCCAAGCCCTATCAGGAAGAAGACCGGCACCTTGTTTTTAATGAAAAGCTGAAAGAAGTTCGACGCATCGATGCGATAAACGCTTCCTGCATTTTGCTTCCGGATGATCATGGGTTGATTTTCAGCAACGGGTATTACCTGCAATCAGGAGAATACAAACAGTTTGATTATGACTTGCAGGACATGTTGTTCGAAAGAAAGATCACGTCTTTGAATGGCGAGGATTTTTTATACGTCTTTTACAATCGCCCGCAGGGTATTTTCCTGCTCCTCAACTATAACATCATTGCTCAAAAAGTGGAAAATCCCATTATCTGTCATGGGTTCACCATTTTTGAAAACGGCGAAATGTGTGTTTTCCGCGCAGATGAAGAGCCTAAAAAGCATCATACCATTCAAATCTGGCAAACACCTTTTACCGGTCCAAACTTTCAGGCCGCTGAGAAAACAGATTCCTTCTTACAGAAAATAGGCAACAAAGATGTGGTTCGCGCCATGGCCGAATGTCAGGACATCATTAATCTGATCAACAAGGAGGAAATCTATGCTGACCTGTACGTAGACGTGATCAAGAAGTCCACGGATGTGATCGATTCATACCACTGGTTGTCAAAAGAAGAAAAATATGATCTCGCATCCCCGCTAAAAGACATTCGTCAGGTGGCAGAATCGGCCGTGGATGAATACGAGAAGGTCCGAAAGATCAAAGAAAACTCACTAAAAAGGGTAACCGAATTAGCTAAGAAGCAATCCGATGTAATCAAGAAATCCAAGGCTTCTTTTGGCAATATCAATCTCTACGTTGACCTGTTAGCAGAAGTACGTGAAGTACGCGGAGAAGTGATCAGTGCCAAAGATCTGCGCTACGTAGATGTGGCCAAACTAGAAGGTTTTGATCAGGAACTGGCCGAAGCTTCCGATACTATCTCTCAATCCTGCGTGCGATTCCTGATGCAGGACCATGCATTGGCTCCATTTATTGAGAAAGTACAGGAATTTGAGGCGAAGATTGAAAAAATCAGCAAGGTGGTAGAGGCCGACGAATTGAAACTGGAAGGTGAGAAGGTCGCTTCGGAGTTAGACTTGTTGATCGATACCGTAAGTAACCTGAAGATCAGCGATGCCACGCAAACCACCCGGATCATTGAACTGATCTCGGATATCTACAGCACTTACAATCAGGTAAAGGCCACCCTGGCCAACAAAAGGAAATCTCTTCTTTCGGTTGAAGGAAAAGCTGAATTTTCCGCAACCATCAAGTTATTGGAGCAATCGGTCACCAATTACCTGGACATTTGCGATACGCCAGAAAAATGTGAAGAATACCTGACTAAACTGATTGTTCAAGTCGAAGAACTCGAGGGTAAATTCTCGGAGTTTGATGAATTTCTTGACGTGATCAGTGCCAAACGGGAAGAGATCTATAATGCATTCGAAGCGCGTAAACTATACCTGACAGAGCAAAGAAATAAAAAGGCCAATCAACTTTTCCAGGCAGCTGAACGGGTATTGGGCGCCATTCGTAACAAGTCTGGCACCCTCAAAACCAAGGATGCAATCAATGCTTATTTTGCGGCCGACCTAATGGTCGAAAAAGTACGGAGCATCGCTGAACAACTGGTAGAAAGTGGTGATACTGTAAAATCCGATGATCTGTTAAGCCAACTTAAGACGATCAGGGAAGAAATCCAGCGCAAACTTAGAGATCAGCAAGATCTGTTTGCCGATGGCGACAATGTGATCAGCATGGGCAACCATAAGTTCTTCACCAATAACCTCGCATTGGATCTGAGTATGGTCGTGAAGCAAAAGGCACCTCATTATCATTTAGTTGGGACTGACTTCTTCGAACCCATTGATCATGAGGCATTATTAGAACTCAGCAGCTTTTGGGAACAAACTTTAATTTCAGAAAACGAGGATGTCTACCGGTCGGAATACCTGGCTTATATGATTTTTCAGGGATTGGAAGGACTGCTGGAACTGCAAGCACTGGGTGAAAACGACCTATCGTCATATATGAACCTGGATGAAGAGGCTAAGAAAGAGCTGATACAATCCGTCATGACCTCTCGATACGATGAAGGTTATGTAAAAGGCATTCACGAGTACGACACACAACTTATCCTCGACGTAGTTGCTGAGCGTTCCAAAGCAGCGGGCACCTTAAAATACAGTGGTCAGGCCAGGGCTCTGGCCAAGTTCTATTGGCAAGCGCTCGTCCCCGAAAAAGAACAAAAATCTCTGCTGGATCAAATCAAGTCCGCCGGCATCATCTTATCCGTATTCCCAGGTTCACGAGAATTTGACGGATTGATCACTGATTTAGAAAATGGCCTCAGAGCCAGTGCTCTACCGGATGATATCCCCCAAAATATAATTCAGGAAGCTTCTAAATATTTATTTGATGAACTTTCGACCAAAGATCACTTTCTGACCAGTACGGCAGCAGATCAATGTTTTACTGCATTTCAGAAATCATTAAAGAGCAAAAAGGCAGAAACAAAATTCAAGCAATCTTTAAATGGCCTGAAAAATGATCCCCTATTGGGTCTGCGAATGGTCAGTCATTGGGTTCATGCCTTTTTAATGGAGGATCGAACATTTCCTCAAGACCTCATTTATGAAGTGGCCAATCTGGCCCTGTTCCAGGATCACAATGCCTCTTATGTCAGCAACATTTCATTGACTGCTTCTATAGAAGGACTGAAAGGAAGTCATGCCAGGATTAATGAAGGAACATACGACTTTCACCTCAACGAATTCTTTCAAAGGTTAAATCATTACCAAAGAGAAGTAGCACCGAAATTTGCGAAGCTTCAGTCCTTGAAGAAAGAATTGACCAAAACCTATCGCAACGAATTAAAACTGGAAAGCTTTAAACCTCGGGTACTGTCTTCTTTTGTACGTAACAAGCTTATTGATAAGGTATACTTCCCATTGATTGGCGCTAATCTGGCCAAACAGATCGGTACAGCCGGCGAGGGCAAGCGAACGGATCTGATGGGATTGCTGTTGTTGGTTTCGCCTCCGGGTTATGGTAAAACGACCCTTATGGAATACATCGCCAGCAGGCTCGGCGTGATCTTCATGAAAATCAACGGACCTGCCATTGGTCATGAAGTGACCTCTGTCGATCCGGCAGATGCGCCAAATGCCGCTTCTGCAGAAGAATTACAGAAACTCAATCTTTCCTTCGAAATGGGGAACAATGTAATGATCTATTTGGATGACATCCAGCATTGCAATCCAGAGTTCCTTCAAAAATTTATCTCTATGTGTGATGCACAGCGAAAAATTGAAGGAGTATACAAAGGCAAAACCAAAACTTATGACTTCCGTGGCAAGAAAGTTTGTGTCGTGATGGCCGGTAACCCATACACCGAAAGCGGAGAAAAATTCCAAATTCCTGACATGCTTTCCAATCGTGCGGATGTGTACAACCTTGGTGACGTAATCGGTGATTCGGCAGAAGTGTTCAAATTGAGTTATATCGAGAACTCGCTGACTTCCAATTCTATCTTGAGTAAACTCGCAGCAAGGAGCCTGGATGATGTCCACTCTGTCTTGAAAATGGCTGAAACCGGCACGAATGAGGGGTTGAAATTTGAAGTAAATCACACAGCTGAAGAACTTCAGGAATACGTAGCAGTATTGAAACACATGATGAAGGTGCGTGATGTGGTCCTGAAAGTAAATCTGCTCTACATCGAATCTGCCGCAATGGCGGACGAATACCGGACCGAACCTCCCTTTAAGCTTCAAGGGTCTTACCGAGACATGAATAAAATTGTAGAGAAGCTACTGCCCATGATGAATGACGATGAATTGGAAACGGTTATCCAATCTCATTATGAAAATGAAGCACAAACATTGACCTCCAATGCGGAAGCGAATTTGCTACGCTTCAAATTACTCACGGAAAGCATGACGGCCACAGAGCAAGAAAGATGGCAACTGATCCTGGAGCGTTTTGCGAAACAACAAAAGCAGAGGGGTTATGGACAAAATGCACAGTTGGCAGAGGGGATGGAAAATATTGCCGATAGCTTGAAAGCCATCGAAGAGCAAATCAAATCCGTGAAACAAGTGAGTGTCAGGAAATCTTCGGGAAGCCGGAAAAAAGCGGAGTAGCAACGAGTACCGGATCAAGCAGAAAATCTGTGGCGTAATGATAATAGTCTAATGATCCGTAGTTAATTGGGTCAATTGGTTTAATAAGTGCTCCACGCCCATAATCTCAAATCGCGAGATTCGTCAACACTTATCAAGCACATCAAAAGTTAAAATCCCGACGCACAAGGCCGGGATTTTCAATGTTTTATCAGAACCTGAAGGGCAACTGCTTATTTCATCAACTTAAAGATGATAGGAATCGTACGATAAACCCTTACATTTCGACCTCTTTGTTTTCCTGGTTCCCAATTTGGGACAGTCGTCAAAACTCGAATTGCTTCTTCATCACATCCACTTCCTATTCCTTTCAAAACTTTGAAATTGGTAAGACTACCATCTTTCTCAATCACAAACTGGACGAAAACTTTGCCCTCTACCTTGTTTTTAAGGGCATCCCTCGGGTAATCCAGGTTCTTTCCGAGGAACTCGTAGAAAGCTGCGTAGCCTCCAATCGGTTCCGGTAACTTCTCAACGATATCGAAGATCTCATCAACCATCTCGTCTTCTATCTCCACCTCCTCAAAGACTACTTCTTCTACCGCCATTTGCTCCGTCATTTCAACATCAATTTCCACCTTCAAATCTTCAATGATCTCGGTATCATTGGCTACTTCAGTAATGATTTGAGGAATGTTCTGAACGGGTGGCGGGGGCGGTGGTTGTTCAGTCAGTGGGATTTCTGCCATCATCTCAATATCATTTTCACCACCATCTAAAACGATAATTGGCGTATCATCCACTACTTTATATTCGAAGGCGAAAATGATGAACAACAAACTCAGACTCAACCCCACAAAAAAGTAAAGGAGCTTTTCTCGTTTCTCTTTGAGCGCCTTTTGATTTTTGATGTCCAACAAATCTTCGTAAGCTCCCTTCCCAATTATCTTTTTCTTTCTGGGAAGCTCTGTGGGTCGATCAACCAGTAATTCCTGCTGAATACCCGTGGGTTTTTTCTTTAATACTTCCATGACTCCTTGGGTTTTGTGGTTGAAATCAGGAAATTCAGTAACCGATGAGGCACCGTTCCTGATTATGTTAGGCCCAAGGTATGGCAGTTTCCTACGGTAATAAATGAGATTTACGAGCGGATCTCCTGATTTAGATCAGTTCATTGTGTACTTAATCGGGTTCAAAACTCAACAAATCCCCAGGTTGACAGTCAAGTTTCCGACATATGGCCTCCAGCGTAGCAAAGCGAATGGCTTTTGCTTTGCCGGTTTTCAATATAGAAAGGTTGGCCTCAGTGATTCCAATAACACCAGCCAACTCTTTCGAACGTACCTTTTTCTGGGCCATCACTACATCCAGTTTCAATATGATCGGCATTTTCTATATTGTTAAATTCTGATCATGCTGAAGATCTAAACCATACTTGAAGGCTTCGGCGATAATCATGATAGCGGATCCCACAAAGAAGATCGGAAAATCAAACTTTGGAATCGCGTATAAACTACCGAGCGAAAAATCCATCATGGTATTTTGTCTAACAACCGCCAGCACTATCCTTCGAAAAAACTCTTCTGAGATCGGGATCATGATTACTAAAAACCCTATTCTTCTGACCAATTGATACTGCTTTCTCGTAAAAAACTCTCCATTTTCCATCCTTTTGAACATAGCAATTAACCATCGGAGGATGAGAAATAAGATGACTATAAAAATCAAACTGGACGCTTCGGACGCGAAGAAGGCGTAATTAGCAGACGCAATATCCAATGGTAAACTTGGATTCATGACAAATAACAAAGGAGCATCCAAATCACCCATCCCTAACCTTATTGGTTGAGCATGGTAATCCATGTAAATATCAGGACTTGCGAAATATCGAATATTCCGGGAAGCCGGTATGGTGTCAAGATAATGATACGCGTAGTGAGCGGTCAATGTCTTAAAACGATAAGACATATCTACAACCCCCTCCGTAGATGTCATATCAGGATCATTGATCATTTTCCAGAGTTTATGATTGCTCCAAAACTGTGCAATGACCAAAATCCATATCCCCCAGGAGCAAATCGCAAGAAACCGGGTTAATATCTTCAATCGCCTCATATTCTTTAAGAATAAAAAATTATTGATAAACAATAATAAATTATCTCAAAACAATATCATACTGACAGACAACTGATGATTATGAATGCCATAAAACTAATACGAGCAGGAAAAGAATCTTTAGGAATCAAACAGCGAAACTTTCGCCACATCCACAGGTACGGGAAGCATTAGGGTTGACGAACTGGAATCCTTTACCATTCAGCCCATCGGAGAAATCCAGTGTCGTACCCAAAAGATAGAGTAAACTTTTCTTATCAACGATCACTTTGATACCATTATCTTCAAAGACATCATCCGAATCGCCGATCTTGTCATCAAACTCAAGATCATACATCAAGCCAGAGCAACCACCACCTTTTACAGCCACACGAACGTTATGCTGAGCGCTATGTCCCTCTTCTTCTCTAAGCACCATTAACTGGTCTTTTGCCTTTTCAGTCACGCTTATCATATGCAGTTCTCCTTTTCTTATGAATTAAGTTAATTGATTCGTTGAAGGAAAAGTTTCCCCATTTTTGCAAAGTTAATCACAAACGAGAAAAAATGATTAAGGTTGAACATATCGGAATCGCCGTAAAAAATCTTTCTGAGGTCAATGATCTATATGCAAAACTCTTTAACAGAGCACATTACAAGCAAGAAGAGGTTGCTTCCGAAGGTGTAAGCACATCATTTTTCCAAATGGGAGAAACCAAAATCGAGTTTCTGGAATCAACATCAGAAGATGGGCCTATCTCAAAATACATCAACAAAAAAGGTGAAGGGATCCATCACATTGCTTTTGAAGTGTCTGATATTGAGCTGGAGATGACCCGCTTAAGAGCAGAAGGCTTTCAACTGATCAACGAAAATCCTAAAAAAGGAGCAGATAATAAGTTGGTGGCCTTTATACACCCAAAATCAACCAATGGTGTTTTAGTAGAACTTTGCCAGGAGATCAAATAGAATGGAAGAAAAGCGAACAGAAATTGGAGAACTGGGTGAATTCGGTCTCATTGATCGATTGAGTTCGAAGTTTGAACCTAAAAATGATCAAAGTATAAAAGGCATTGGTGACGATGCTGCAGTTGTTTCTTCCTCAGAAGGACAACTCACACTTCTTTCGTCAGATATGCTATTGGAAGGTATTCACTTTGACCTGGCCTATATGCCCTTAAAACATTTAGGCTACAAAGCCATTGCCGTAAATGTATCGGACATTGCCGCAATGAATGGCATTCCGAAACAAGTGACGGTTAATCTGGGCCTTAGTAATCGCTTTAGTGTTGAAGCCATCGAAATGATCTACGAGGGCATAAAAAGTGCTTGTGAGGAATACAACGTGGATTTGGTCGGTGGTGATACGACAGCTTCCAGAACCGGACTGGTCATTTCCGTGTCGGTGTTAGGGGAAACGAGTGCCGAAAAAATTACTTATCGAAACACAGCATCGAAATCCGATATCGTATGCGTTACCGGTGATCTGGGCGCCGCATACATTGGATTGCAGGTACTTGAGCGAGAAAAGCAAGAATACCTCGCGAACCCGGACATGCAGCCCAAGATTGAAAAATATGATTACGTCGTAGGAAGGCAACTTCGCCCGAAAGCGAGAATGGATATCATTCATGAATTAGCCTCATTGAATATTGTACCCACATCCATGATTGACATCTCCGACGGATTGGTTTCAGAGCTATTCCACCTTTGCAAACAAACAGATCTTGGGGTTTCCATCTACGAAGATAAACTGCCTATTCACGAACAGGCGTTTTCAACGGCAGCGGAGTTTTCCATTGACCCCAATACCTGTGCCCTGAATGGTGGCGAAGATTATGAATTGCTTTTCACCATGAAACAGGAGGATTTCGAAAAGATCAAAAACCATGAAGACATTCACACGATAGGGTACATGCACGAAAAAGAAAAAGGTAAGGTGATGGTAACCCGAAATCAGAATGTGATGGAGTTACAAGCTCAGGGGTGGGTGCATTTTTAATCATGCTAACACGCTTAGGACGCTGATAATTTGTTATCAGTTGACAAAACTCCGTATCTGCATTATTAAGCTTTTGGTTTAAGGTTTTCGCGTTTACATGCCTGGAAAGGAGTGGCATCATTGCTCTTGGGAGCAACTAGGTATACTTCTAAAAAACGAGATCCAATCAGCAGTCGTGTATTTGACTCTCCAGAGTCCTTGCTGTTCCCCCATCATAGGCATTTCTCAACCAAAACCTAAAAACTTCAAACATAAGATTAATAGCAACTAATAGTCAGCAGTCCTTGATGAGTTCATGCAGTAGCAATGGCAAGGACCATTCAGCATGGTTCAGATGATTTGGATCAAGCAATATTTCTGAGGACCATCTTTAAATAGTGAAAATTTCATTTTCGGGTTATTATGCTATCCCGCTAGAGTAATCCACACAAAGTGGTTCACCGTACCTTAGGCAGGAAATCCAGAACCAAGAAATCACCATTTCAAAAGCAGAAAAACGGAATAACTGATTAACTAAATCTCTTTGGATCAATGGAGAAATTATATTCCTCCCCAGGTTTACCGCTTGATCCATGAATTGTCTTACAAATGAGGAATTGACAAAATGAGGTTAAAAAAAAGCCCACACGGGGCGGGCCTTACTCAATTCAACCTATAGAGCTCTTCAACAATGTCTTAAAAAAGGGGCGCAATCCTGATTGTGAATGCAACCCCTGTGGCGGTAACTAAGCGGCAGTCTTAAGACTCCCAGCGATGGTGATACGAAGCGATCGCATCACTCTTTTTCTCCAACTGTTCGTCGATCATAACGAATATCTTTTGCTCCATTCTTTCCTCGCTAATGGGCTCAGCCAGGTAAGTAGCAGCGCCTAATATCTTCGCATCTCTTCTTCGCAATGCGCTAAAGGCCTGGTCATACACAACCAGTGGAATCTGAAGAGATAAGGATGCACAATACATCGCTAATTCGTCATAAAGGGGGCGCTCCATTCCGGCGCAACAAATGATCAAAGTAGGCATTTCGAAACCTTTACTATTCCGGATTTTCAATCCGGCAACGGCCTCTTCTTGATTTTCGTATTGGGTAATCTGGGCATCTAATGCTTCCAGGGCCTCGTTAAACGGAGAAAACCCAATGGTTGCGATCTCTACTTTAAATGGATTCATTTTCGGTCTATAGTCTTAGCTGATCCTAAGGTAGTGGGATCACACACTATCACAGTAATGAAATAGATAATCGGAATGCATTTATCGATTTTTGGAAAGATCAATCGATTATTGGAATGACTCTGGCCAGCGTTTATGAAATCACGCTAATTTTCTGACATGAACGATCATTCTACCTACAGGAAAGCACTGAAACTCGACCGGTCCGGCGACTGGCAAGGTGCTCACAATCTCGTAGATCACCTGAACAACAAAGAAGCCGCCTGGATACATGCCTATTTACACCGCAAAGAAGGTGATCAATGGAATGCCGATTATTGGTATCGCAGAGCAGGTAAATCCAGCTTCAATGGCTCACTGGAAGACGAATGGCAACAGCTTTGGGATTTTTTTAGTGAGGATTAAACCTTGAACAGATCTGAACTTAGGTAACGATCACCTCGGTCACACACGATAGAAACGATGGTTGCAGGTTCTTTCAAGGTCTGCGCCAACTGGACTACTGCATGTTGTACCCCTCCACTACTCATTCCCGCAAAAACACCGGTCTCAGCAGCCAGTCGTCGTGTCATTTCAATGGCCTGATCTCGATTTACATAAAGAATCTCATCTACCCTGCTTTCATCGAAAATGGCTGGCAGAAATTCAGGAGACCACTTTCTGATACCTGGTATTTGTGACCCCTCTTCAGGTTGTACGCCTACAATTCGGATGTTCGGATTTTGCTCTTTCAGAAACCTGGAATTTCCCATGATCGTCCCCGTAGTACCCATACTAGCGACAAAGTGTGTAATGCCTCCGGCCGTATCTCTCCAAATTTCAGGGCCTGTGGTTTTGTAATGCGCCAGATAATTATCAGGATTGGCGAATTGATTCAAAGAAAAATACCCTTCTTCGGCCACCATCTGATCCGCTACAGTTCGGGAATATTCAATGGTCCCTTCGGCTTTGGTCAGAATCACTTTTGCCCCATATGCCCGCATAGTGTCGATACGTTCCTGCGTAGAGTTTTCGGGCATGATCAGTGTAATGTCCAGATTAAAAGAAGAAGCAACCATGGCCAAAGCGATACCGGTATTCCCACTGGTAGCTTCCACCAATTTGGAATCTGCTTTGATATCACCACGCACCAGTGCCTCGTTGATCATGTTAAAGGCGGGCCGGTCTTTCACACTTCCCCCGGGGTTATTACCTTCTAATTTGCCATAGACCGTGACATGGTCTGGAATTTCGGGCAAATTGATCTTGACCAATGGTGTGTTTCCAATAAGCTCTCCTATGTTTCCAGCTAATTCTGGATTGGTACTTGACATTACAGTGATTTTATGTATTGATGATCTGAGGATGAATAATAGACCCTTGAATTTGGAAGGACACTATCTGTCAACCAGACACTTCCTCCGATAATGCTGTTTGCTCCTATTTCAGTATCTCCTCCCAGGATCGTGGCTCCCGCATAGATCACCACATGGTCTCCGATGGTTGGATGACGTTTAGTTAGGGCCATGCCTTTATTGACACTTAGGGCACCCAAAGTCACTCCCTGATATATTTTGACATGATCGCCTATGATCGTTGTTTCACCGATCACTACTCCAGTACCATGATCAATGCAAAACGATCGGCCAATTTGTGCGCGAGGGTGAATATCAACACCGGTCCTTGAGTGTGCATATTCCGTAAATATTCTCGGCAGATAAGGCACATCAATACGCGTCATGATATGGGCAATGCGATAGATGGCAATTGCGAAAAAACCTGGATATGTCCTGACAACTTCCTTTAAGTCGTATGCAGCAGGATCTCCTTCATAGATGGCCTGGGCGTCTTCTAAACAAAGGTCATAAACCGCTTCAAGCTCTTTGAAAAAATATTCGCAAATACTCATCACCTGATCGCTTTCACAGGCTTTGGTCTTCTCCAGTAAGCGCTCGAAAGCACGTTTTATTTCGGAGTACTCAAGTTCCAGTTCCTCTTCCTTATTCAAACGAATATTGTTGAGCTCCGGAAATAAAAACTGAAGCAGTCGTACCAAAAAGGAATCTATTTCCTCTGATCCCGGCAGGGCTTTGGGGCGGTCATGAGAAGCCGCAATTTTCTTTAAGAAGTTCGATCCCATAGTGGCGATTATCCAACGTGTTCTTACAACGGCAATATTATGGAACGAGTTCTGTTAAATACGTAGTTTAAACGACCGTTCAAACAAAAAATTAATGGCTCCGTCTATTGATCATAATGCTGATCCGGTTGTTCGACCTCTGGTCTATTTAATTAGTCCCTTTCATCCGGGAGTTTATCCATACTGCAACCAGATAGCCGAACCTTGTTCACGAGACTGTGATTAACACTTTTTAACTACTCCAACTCCTTGAAAATGCCATATGTCAACTTTATAATTGCGCTCGGTTAACAAACCTGGTTAACCAATTGATTTACAGCATAATCCTAAAAGATCTATTATGTCTATCGTTGTAGAGGGACTTACCAAAAAATATGGTGAGCAGAAAGCAGTCAACGACATTTCATTTGAGATCAAAACCGGCGAAGTAGTTGGTTTTTTGGGGCCAAATGGTGCCGGAAAGAGTACCACCATGAAAATGATCACTTGTTTCATGGCCCCTACCGAAGGAGACATCCGTCTCGATGAATTGTCGATCCACGCAGATCAGGAAGCCATCAAAAAGAAAATCGGATACCTTCCGGAAAACAATCCGTTGTATGCAGATATGCCTATCATTGACTACCTCCGATTCAGTGCCGAAATACAAGGAGTAGCCAAGTCTGCTATTCCTGGCAGAATTGGTGAAATGATCGAGAAATGTGGCCTGGATCGTGAGAAGCACAAAAATATCAACGAGCTTTCCAAAGGGTATCGGCAACGGGTAGGATTGGCACAAGCCATGATCCATGATCCGGAAGTATTGATCCTCGATGAACCTACCACCGGACTTGACCCCAACCAGATTGTAGAGATCCGTAAATTGATCAAAGAACTGGGAAAACAAAAAACAGTGATTCTCAGTTCTCACATCCTTTCAGAAGTAGAAGCCACTTGTGATCGGATTCTGATCATCAATCGCGGCCGGATCGTTGCCGACGGCACCTCGGATACCCTGAGACAACAGGCACAGGGTCAGGAACTACTGACCATCCAAATTGAAGGAAAAGGAGATGTGGCTCGTTTATTACTGGGACTGGCAACAGTGGAAAAAGCTAATCCTATTGAGGACAGGCCGGGATTTTATTCGGTACAAAGCAAACCGGAGGTTAGCTCCAGAAAGGCCATTTTCGACTTGTGTGTTACTCAGAAATGGTACCTCACCGAAATGACGGGCATTGAAACCCGATTAGAAGACGTATTCAGAGACTTAACCAATTAAGAACGATGCAGAAAACTTGGATAATTACTAAAAGGGAACTGGCATCATTTTTCGATTCGTTGATCGCTTACGTGATGATCATTTTGTTCCTGGGATTGAGTGGCATTTTTACCTGGTTGGTTACTACTAATATATTCGTTGGTAATCAGGCAAGTCTGGGTACATTTTTCGGTGTGGCCTTTTGGTCACTATTCTTTTTCATTCCTGCCATCACCATGCGCATGATTGCGGAAGAGAATCGAGCAGGAACCATAGAATTATTGATCACTAAGGCTGTTTCTGATAGCCAGATCGTGATGGGCAAATTTCTGGCATGCCTCATACTTGTGGTCATTGCCCTGGTTTGTACCTTACCATACTACATTACTATCAGCCAACTGGGTAACATCGACGATGGCAGTGTCATTGGCGGATACCTGGGGTTAATCTTACTTTCTGCGTCCTACATCAGTATTGGATTGTTTGCGAGTAGCCTCACCCAAAATCAGATCGTTTCCTTCTTACTGGCGTTGTTGATTTCGGTCTTCTTTCACTTCTTGTTCGATGCCATCAGTGCTTCGTTTTCAGGAATTGCCGGAGAAATATTCAATTACCTGAGTATTCGTGCACATTATGACTCTATGAGTCGGGGCGTGATTGATAGCAGAGACATCATCTTCTTTGGTTCGATCATCTCACTCGGACTTTTACTGGCACAGACCATGCTTTCAAAAAGGAATTGGCAATCTTAATCGGTGAATGATGAAGAAATCTACCATACTGACTCAATTATTGATAGTCATCGCCATCATCGTTGTGGCGAACCTGATCTCCAGAAATCTATATTTCCGAATAGACTTTACGGAAGACCAACGATACTCTCTGAGTAAAGCAACACGCGATATTTTGCAAGACCTGGATGAGGTCATTACGATCAAAGCGTACTTCACAGATAATCTACCTGCCCAAATGGCCTTTATTCAAAGTGATCTCAGAGATCAATTGATTGAATATGAGGATCTGGCCGGAGGTAATCTCATCTTTGAATTCATTAATCCCAACGAAAGTGACGAACTAAAACAAGAAGCCATACAAAGTGGAGTGGCTCCCTTGTCCATTAATGTCGTTGAAAATGACCAGCAGCAGCAAATCCAGGCATTTCTTGGCGTAGTACTGAAAAGTGGAGATCGCTCTGAATCCATTCCTGTGATACAACCTAATGGTGGCATGGAATATGACCTGACCATGGCGATTAAAAAACTGGCCATTCAGGACAAACCCAAGATCGGAATGATCACCGGGTATGGCTCTCCCAGTCTTAATGCTTTCCCGCAACTGGCAGAACAGCTATCGGTGTTATACGATGTGGAGGAATTCAGTATCGCCGACACCTTCAGCATCCCTACCTTTTACAGAGGATTGATCTGGGTAGCACCAAAAGACACCATTGCGCCCATCGAATTTTCGAAATTGGATCAATATCTGAATCAGGGAGGTAAATTATTCCTGTCCTATTCCAGTGTCACCGGTAATCTGCAACAAGGTTCTTTACAACCTGCTCCGGATATCGGCATAAAAAACTGGGTTGGTGGCAAAGGCCTGACTTATGGCAATGAGTTTGTCATTGATCAAAATTGTCTTCCGGTTACTGTTCAGCAACGACAGGGTTTTCTAACCATCAATAGCCAGGTGAGCGTCCCTTTCCTTCCACGTGTATCGACTTTCGAGGATCACCCCATAACAGAGGGATTAGAACAGGTCCTTCTGCCATTCGTCAATGCCTTTACGATCAATAGTAATGCTGATACCACTATAAGGATCAATCCGCTTGCCTTTACCTCCTCAAAATCAGGGGCGATCCCAACTCCGGGAATTATAGATATCAACAGAAAATGGACGGAAGCAGACTTCCCCATGCAGGAGCAAATTCTTGCGTCTTCTATTGAGGGGCTGGGACCCGGAAATGGTGCCATGGTCGTGATAGGAAATGGAGATTTTATCATCAATGGAGAAGGGCAACAAGCGCAACGAGTTAATCCGGATAATTTGAATTTTGCCAGCAATGCCATTGATTGGCTGGCGGATGATACCGGGCTTATCAGCTTACGCACAAAATCCATCACCGCCAGAACACTGGATAAAATCGATGATGGCACCAAAAACCTCCTGAAGTATGGAAATGTCTTTGCGCCAATTTTACTTATTCTGATATACGCTGGTGTCCGCAAACAGATCAGAAACCGGCGAAAACAAAGATGGGCACAGGGCAATTTTGCTTGATCAATAATCAGTAAAAGGAAATGAAAAACAATACAGTCAAACTTCTGGGCGTGTTAGCGGTACTGGTTGTGGTGTATCTGATCATGACATTTACCGGAGATAAATCACGCAGTAAGTCCTTCAGAACAGAGCTCGTTGCTATTGACACGGCTGAGGTCACAAGAATTGTAGTGGATTCGCCGACCGAATCAACGGAAGTAACGAAAGAAGATGACGGCTGGCGTGTCTTATTAGCAGACGGCACAAAAAAAACCGCCGTTACTTCTGCTGTCCGCAACCTGCTGACTTCTCTGGAATCAATCAAACCCACAAGAATCGTAGCTCGGACGGAGAATAAATGGAAAGATTACTCTGTAGATAGTACCGGCACCAGGGTCAAAGTCTATGAAGGGACGAAGCAATCTCTTGATCTGATCATCGGCCGATTTGGCGTGGAGAATCAGCGACAATTCTATACGCACGTTCGACTTGCAGAGGAAAATGACGTCTACATCGCCAATGATTTTATGGGCATCAGTATCGCTAAATCTGCAAACGATTTTCGAGACAGGAATATCCTCAGATTGAAGCTGGATTCATTGACACAAATTGCCTTCAATTATCCAGATTCGGCATTTACGCTCTATAAGGAAGGCAGTAAGTGGGCCGCTGTTGAATTCGAAGCAGATTCCGCAAATGTTGCGAGCTACTTACAAGGATTAAGCTTCGTGAGCAGTAAAAATTTTGCTGATGGGTCTGGGTTCGGTACGCCGGAGCTGAACGTTACTTTTGGTTTCAGTAATCAGCCGGAGATCCAAATTTCAGCTTTTAGAAAAGAAGGAGATTGGGTATTGTATTCTTCAGAGAACAAGGATGAATACTTCATCGATGCGACGATCTTTGAGAAGATCTTCAAAGGAGCTGGAGCGCTATGATTATCAGGCAGAGATAACAATCAGCGGGTATCCCTGAACTTTCCGACTTAAAAGTTCTATACAAAACGGAAAATTTCCGAATACCTGACCCAGGAATTTTTAATGGAAGCACCGCTTAGATTCCTGGTAAAAATTAAACCCCAACCGTAGTGGCTGGGGTTTTATATTTAAAGTCTTTTGTGCTTACAGGTTGGCTACCAGGTTAACAGACAAATCGAATTCATCATAGATGACCTTGTCTCCCAGGTTATCAAAGAAGCTGTCTGATCCGTATCGAACGTTGAATTTAGCCCGATCGATTTTCATGTCAGCAGATGCTGTGATCGTACCATTCTTCACGTCAACATCAGCAAGGAAAGAAATTTCCTGAGCAATGTTTTTGATCACCATGGTTCCAGTGATTTTGTGCTGATCTCCTTGTGGAGCGACGTTGGTGATTACGAAAGAGGCCGTTGTGAATTCTTCTACGGCGAAGAAATCAGGAGACTTCAGGTGACCTTCCAATTTCCCTTTGTATTCGCCTTGCAAGTCAGTTACAGCGATAGATGTCATGTTCAGGGTGAAAGAACCCCCCGTCAAAGTTTCGCCATCGGTAGTCAAAGTGCCGTTCTGGATATTTACGGTTCCGGCATGCTCACCACCAACTTTGTAAGCTTTCCACGTCACTTTGCTATCTGCTACACTTACGTTATAAGTTTCTTCTGCATTTGGAACTGCAACTAGCAAACCCAAAGCAACTATCAATGTCTTAATCATGTCTCTTGTATTAAATGTATGTACATATAATTTTCGTACATGCAGAACGACCTTGTACCTTAAAAGGTTTCACGAAATTGAAGAAATCTGAAAAAAATTTAAGAGGTGTACTAGAAACGTACCGGATAAACCATTTTTACATCTACCGGTTGACCTTCTTCGGTACCGGCGGTCCATTTACCAGGGCAACTGCTCACGATCTCCTTAGCTTTGGCATCGTAGAGTTCTGAGAATCCTTTGATCACTTTTACGTCAGCTACCGCTCCATCGGCTTTCACAACAAATGATACAAATACATTGGCTTTTTCTCCGGGAGCCCATTTTTCAATCTCTTCATTGACGAATTCGTCAAAAGCCGGCATCCCTTGCTCATAGGAAGGCATGGTTTCCGCCACGGAGTAGATTCCGTCTTCTGGTATATATTTTGCTTCGCAGCAAATCAACAGAATAAAGAAGAGACTTAAATTTCTCATGGTGGTTAAAAGTAATAAGATCACCAATAAATAACAAAGAAGTAACGTTCAGCAGGCATTCCCATTACATTTGCAGGAAATTTTCGGGATATGCAGATCATTGACAAAACGGTAGTGGCTTCGGACGTTGTGGGAGAATCATTTGTATGCGACTTGAATAAATGCAAAGGAGCCTGCTGTGTGGAAGGTGATCTGGGAGCTCCCCTGGAAGAGGATGAACTCGAAAAAATCGATGAAGTTGTTCCTCTGGTCAAACCATACTTAAATAAGGAAGCCATAGAAGTACTGGACACTCAGGGCGGGTTCGTTCTGGACGAAGAAGGTGATTATTCCACAACCACCATTGATAATAAGGAATGTGCTTTTGCCTTTTATGATGAGCAAAACATCCTGAAATGTAGCATAGAACAGGCATGGAAAGATGGGAAGACTGATTTTCAAAAACCCATTTCATGTCATTTGTACCCCATCCGGATCAAAAACCTGGGTGATTATGAAGCCATCAATTACGATCGCTGGCACATTTGCTCACCTGCCTGTGATCTTGGCGCGGAATTAAAAGTCCCTGTCTACAAATTCCTAAAAGACCCATTGATCAGAAAGTATGGAAAGGAATGGTTTGAGAAATTAGAGGCTCAGATCAAGGAAGGAAGTGTGGATACAGATCCGAAGTGATCGCTGCTATTTACTTCGAACTAGCCCTTTTTCTGCTATTGGCGATGTAAACGCCCAGAATGATAAAAGCCATTCCTAAGTAATGAAGCAACAGCAACTCTTCGCCATCCAACAATCCCCACATGACGGCTACTATGGGAATGATATAAGTAACTGATGAAGTGAACAGGGGATTGGTCAATTTTACGATGTGATTGAATATGACCATGGCCAAGGCGGTACCAAATACGCCGAGAATCAGAATATATGATGTTGCTAGCCAAGCACCATCAACGTGTTGTAGTTTGTGAACGAAATCAGTCATGCCAAACAGATAGACAGAGGCAACAGGCCCAACCAAAAGCATAGATACGCTTGTAATTACTATGGCTTTTTGTCCGGAAAGGTGTTCTTTGGTTACGTTTAGATTCGTTCCGTATAGCACAGTGGCCAAAACAATAAAAAAGGCGTAGAAATTAATGTTCTGAATGCTTCCTCCGGAACCTGCGATGATCAACAGCACAGAACCTGCAAATCCGGCTACCACACCGAAAAATGCATTTCGCCCCTGACTCCTTCCATAGACAAATACGGAAATGATGATCGTAAATAGTGGTGTCAACGCATTGAGGATCCCAACCACAGCACTATCCAGCCTCGTTTGAGCAAATGCAAACAAGAAAGACGGTATCAAGCTTCCGGCAAGTCCAACGACCAACAGATATTTCCATTCATGTCGTTGCACTTTCTTAAGATTTCCTATCCCTACTACTGCCAGAAATACAAAGGCAGAAACAATTCTCAATGCACCTACTTCTCTGGAATCCAGAATGGTCAGGCCTTTCTTGATCAAAATGAAAGAAGATCCCCATATCAGGGCAAGTAGGATCAGTAATCCTATGGCTAAAAACCGGGTATTTTTCATTGATCAGGCAAGTACCGGCGCCGCCAGCTTATAAGAAATTTCATCCAGGATTTCCAGTAACTCCTCATGGGAATCTGATTCTACCAATCGGGTTCGGAAGGGCTTGAAATGCGGAATGCCGCGGAAATAGTTGGTGTAATGTCTGCGCATTTCAAATATGCCTTTTCTTTCACCTTTCCATTGCACAGAAAAATCAAGGTGTTGTTTAGTGACTCTGACGCGCTCTTCAAGATCTGGTTCTACCAGCTTTTCCCCCGTGGCCATGAAATGCTTGATCTCATTGAAAATCCACGGATATCCGATAGACGCCCGGCCAATCATGATTCCGTCTACACCATATTTGTTTTTATACTCAAGTGCCTTCTCCGGCGAATCGATATCCCCATTCCCGAAAATAGGAATATGGATCTCAGGCATTTCTTTTACTTCTCTGATATAGGACCAATCTGCCTCCCCTTTGTACATCTGCTTGCGTGTACGCCCATGGATACTTAAGGCCTGTATTCCTACATCTTGCAATCGCTGCGCCACTTCCTTGATCTTGATCGTGTTTTCATCCCATCCAAGGCGGGTTTTCACCGTAACGGGTTTATTGACACGCTTCACGATCTCTTCTGTCATCTTCTGCATTTTGGGCAGGTCTAACAAAATGCCCGCCCCTGCTCCTTTGCAGGCTACCTTCTTTACGGGGCATCCGTAGTTGATGTCGACGATCTCTGGATTAGCCGCTTCTGCGATAGCCGCAGCCTCTCTCATGGATTCAATTTTGTCACCGAAGATCTGTATACCTATTGGGCGTTCATAATCGTAAATGTCGAGTTTCTGCACACTCTTATCGGCATGTCTGATCAGTCCCTCTGACGAGATAAACTCAGTAAACATCAGATCAGCACCCTTTTCTTTGCAAACTGCACGGAAAGGAGGATCACTGACATCTTCCATTGGTGCAAGCAGCAACGGAAATTCACCTAGTTCTATGTTTCCTATTTTTACCAATTGAATCCTTATTTTCGCTGTAAAGTTAGCTCAAAATGCAAAATGATCCAGGTAATGGCCACGACCTAAAGTTCATGCCATGGCTCCAGTTGGTCGTGCTGACTGCCTATACCATCGTAGGTCTGTTTGGGTTCATGCTCATATCCTATGCTTTGATCTTACCTTTTTTTGGTTTTGATCTTGAGGCCTGGCAAGAAGCACTTACCTATCCCACAGAATCTCCCGAAGGGCGTTTGCCGTTGCTCATTTCTCAGGGAATTACTTCACTAGGTGCGTTTTTTATTATGCCCTTGATCTTCATGCGCAAGTTCCTGAAGTATTCATTGAGCGACTTCTTCTCTACTCCTTCACCCATAGCCCAACCTTTGGTAATGACCATTATCATTACTTTCAGTTTCATGGTGGTCAACAGTATTGTGGTTGAGTGGAATCAGGATCTGCAACTTCCAGAATTTCTGTCATGGTTCGAATCCCAGGCGAAAAGCAAAGAAGCGCAATTGCAACAAATGACGGAGTACCTGACCAATTTCTCCGGATTCATGCAGTTTCTGGTGGGCTTGATCGTAATCGCATTGATTCCAGCTATCGGAGAAGAATTTTTGTTTCGAGGCTTATTGCAAAACATGTTTGCCAAAGGGTTTGGCAATCCGCACATTGCCATTTGGCTAACCGCTCTACTTTTTGGCGCGTTCCACTTTCAATTTTATGGCGTATTCCCGAGGATGCTACTCGGTGTTTTGTTTGGATATCTTTACTACTGGTCCGGTCATCTCTCTCTGGCCATGATCGGCCACTTTATCAATAATGCCTTTACCCTGGTTACGCTTTACTTATATAGTGTGGGGGTTGTCAATCAGGACATTACCGGAAATCCTGAATTACCACCTACGGCGCTGTTAATTCTGTTCGCATTAATTTGCGGAGCTTTGTTGATCGTATTCAGACTTTATTTCAAAGAAGACCCGGAACCAGCAAATGAGTGATTGGCAAAAAGTATACGAGGACAGCCTGGCCTATCGGGCAGAAATCGTGAAAGCTGTACTTGAAGAGCGCCAGATGAACCCCGTAATCATGGACAAAAAGGATTCGGCTTACCAATTGGGCCACTTTGAAATTTATGTATCTCCTGAACACACCCTTCGGGCAATTAGGGTAATAAAAGAGGAAATCAAGTTTTGAGTAAATTTTCCGACCTTGCCCCCCGACTGATCGCAGCTATTCTGGGCGCAGCATTGATCATAACTGCCCTTGTACTAGGACCATGGTTCTATTTCGCCATTTTCCTTGGCATCAGCTTCATGACCCTTTGGGAATTCTATCGGTTGTTACGAAGCCAACAATATATCCCGCTTCGAAAATTGGGAGTAGTCATTGGAACCGCTCTTTTTAGTTTAACATTTCTTGTTGAAGCTGGTCTGGCCGGACCGAAGTTCTATTTTCTGCTATTTCCATTGGCGTCACTGATCTTTCTGTTCAAGCTTTATAAGAAAGAGGATACCACTCCTTTCCTCAATATTGGTTTCTACTACCTGGGCTTAGTCTATGTAACCTTGCCTTTTGCGCTACTTAATCACGCCGTTTACATATCAGGCTCCTATAGTTATGAAGTAGTCGTAGGCTTGTTACTCATCATATGGGCGTCAGATACAGGCGCCTATTTTGCGGGCAGCATGTTTGGAAAAACCAAACTTTTCGAACGTATTTCTCCCAAAAAATCCTGGGAAGGAAGTATCGGAGGAGCATTACTATCAGCGGCAATGGCATATGGAATTTCTTTTTTCTTTTTAGACCTGGCCTCATGGCAGTGGCTGGTCATTGCGTTGATCATTGTGATCGTTGGTACATATGGTGATCTGGTCGAATCTCTTTTCAAAAGAACCATGGAAATCAAAGATTCCGGAAAAGCCATTCCGGGTCATGGTGGTTTTTTGGACAGGTTTGACAGCCTCTTACTGTCCATGCCGTTCGTTGTTGCCTTTCTGGAATTCACACAATAACAATTTATTTATTTGACAAGTCTCTTTTTACGAAGACTTATCCGTAATTTTGCCCGGCAAATAATAAGAGCGATTATTTGCCATGACATCCCCAGATTCCAAATTTCAGCAGGAAGCCCTCACTTACGATGACGTGCTTCTCATCCCCGGATACTCAGAAGTTCTTCCCCGCGATACTGAAACGGACACTTACATTACCAGAAACATTAAGTTGAATATCCCATTGGTCTCTGCGGCCATGGATACCGTGACGGAAGCAGGTCTTGCGATCTCTATGGCCCTGGAAGGGGGTATCGGCATCATTCACAAAAACATGACCATCGCCAAACAGGCGGAACAGGTCCGTAAGGTAAAACGATCTCAGAGTGGTATGATCCTCGATCCAATCACCTTACCGATTGATAGTACCGTACGTGATGCTGAAAAGATCATGAGCGAAAATAAGATCGGTGGTATTCCGGTAGTGGATGACGACAAGAAACTGATCGGTATTGTCACCAACCGGGACCTTCGATTCGAAAAACAACCCGGAAGACCGGTTAACGAAATCATGACCAAAGACAATATTGTCACGGGCACCAATGAAATCGGTCTGGCGGAAGCTGAAGAAATCCTACAAGAACACAAAATAGAAAAACTCCCTATTGTTGATGCTACTGGCACATTAACGGGACTTATTACTTACAAAGACATCCTTAAAAATAAAGACCGACCTAATGCCTGTAAAGATGAGTACGGTCGATTACGTGTGGGTGCAGCAGTGGGTGTTACTCCAGATATTTCTGATCGAATCGCGGCGCTAATTAAGGCTGGTGTGGACCTGGTAAGTATTGATACCGCACATGGTCATTCCAAAGGAGTGATCGATACAGCCAAAAGAATCAAGAATGAATTCCCCGACATTGACCTGATCGTTGGGAATGTTGCCACTGGTGCCGCAGCGAAAGCTTTGGTTGATGCCGGTGCGGATGCCATCAAAGTGGGAGTTGGGCCCGGAAGTATTTGTACCACCCGAATCATCGCGGGCGTGGGTGTACCACAGCTTACAGCCGTTTACGAATCCGCCAAAGCCATTGCCGGATCGGGTGTCCCGGTCATTGCTGATGGAGGTATCCGATTCTCAGGTGATGTAGTGAAAGCTATTGCCGGTGGCGCTAATACGGTAATGATCGGATCACTACTTGCAGGTACGGAAGAAGCCCCCGGCGAGGTAATCCTCTACGAAGGGCGAAAATTCAAATCTTATCGTGGAATGGGCTCTGTTGAAGCCATGGAAGAAGGCTCGAAAGATCGTTACTTTCAGGACGCAGAAGATGATATCAAAAAGCTGGTGCCGGAAGGAATCGTGGGCCGCGTACCTTACAAAGGGCTCGTAGGAGAAGTACTTTATCAATTGGTTGGCGGGCTAAAAGCAGGTATGGGATACTGCGGTGCTGGAAGCATTGCTCAATTGCAACAGGCCAAATTCTCAAAGATCACGAATGCAGGATCTGTTGAAAGCCACCCTCACGATATTCATATCACTCGGGAAGCGCCGAATTACAGCAGAAAGTAATTTCACAAAATCCCCTCTTCATACATTTTAGAGGGGATTTTTCATTCTCAACAACTCAACACAGGGCATCAAGGATATCGCTCCGGATGTCAGCTTTTGTTAAAAAAGTCTAAAGGCGAAGCACTGCACCTCATTGTCGGCGGGAAAGCGTAAATTTGCCGTCGTTTAAGATGTCGCAGAAGCTCAAAATAAGGATCACTTTTTTCGTTGGACTGGTCTCCTGGCTCCTGTTCACCTTTTTTGACATCTATGCCATCTTACTGCAACGATACAAAATGCAGGAGGACCTGGCTACTTCCCTTCCTCAGGCATTCCTGACGTTATTCATTCTTTCGGCGCTTTTTTACTATCGCTACAAAGTCACCAAAGCTGAAAGTGTCAACTTCATTGACCTCCTTTGGAAGGTATTTGTTACCGGACTGGTCACGACATTGATCTCGCTTACGATACAAGGCTTTTTTATCTTATTCAAGGGCAGTAGCATCGCCAGCAATTCGATCACTATTAATTTTTTCTACCACGTCTACAGTGGTGCCGTGATCATTTATCTGGTTTCAACTTTTGTGGTGTGGAAACGACTGATCCTCTATCAAAAGTCTAAGAACCTCATTCAACTTTGGAATTTCTTTGAATACGGCCTTTATGGTGCGCTGATCTTCGACTTTTTCGGGTACGGATTTTCCACCACCAACTTTACTGTTGCCTTAGTCTTTCTGACAGGATTCTCCGTTATTCTTTCTCTGAACCTGAAATGGATTGCTTACTTAAACTTCAAACAGAAGTGGAAGAGTATCCTGTTCATTCTCTTGTCGGGCATTTACCTGTATCACTTCAGAGACAACTTGCTGTATTTCTCAGAATTGAAGGTTCTGGTAATCGACCTGATGGACCGGGTATTTATCGTAGCCATTCTGATCTTCATCTTCCTGTATGCCTTGATCGCAGTATTGGTTACGCTTTTCAACCTTCCAACTTCATCTGTCTTTGAAAGGAAGCTAAAAGAAGCAGTTGATTTTCAGAAATTAAGTCAGTCCATACCCGCTGGCCAAAGTGAACTGCAGACTTATGAAATTTTGCTTGACAGCTCAATGAGTGCGGTATTTGCGGATGCCGCCTGGTTGGAAGTGAATAATGGCAGTGACCCAGAATTCTACTTACGGAACATCAACAAACAACAGGTCGCCGAATTGAAAAGTCAAATTCGATCTGATTCCGTAGAAAAGATCGTCAATTTCAATTCAGAAGACATCAATCTCGGGCACCAGAAAATCATTGGAGGCATCAAGGGGTATCAGTACCGTTCTATTTTGGCTCTTCCTATTTTCCTGCAAAATGAGCAGACAGGATGTTTGGTGTTGCTTCAGGAAGTATCTGATGCATTTAATCGTGAGATGGTTGAGATCATACGAACTTTCGTAAGTCAGGCCAGTATTTCTCTTGAAAACGCCTTGCTCATTAAAGATGCCATTGAAAATGAGCGTTACAAAGAGCAATTGAATATTGCCAAAAATGTCCAGAAGAGTCTGTTACCTCAGAAAATGGACATTAATCCTAAATTGAAGATTGCCACATATTCCATGGCAGCCGATGAAGTAGGTGGCGATTATTATGACATTGTCAAATTCAGCGAGACGCGATTTGGTCTGATCATAGGTGATGTATCTGGAAAAGGAACTTCGGCGGCTTTCAATATGGCCCAGGTTAAAGGGATTTTTCACAGTCTTGCCCAATTTGACCTGGCCCCTGATGAATTGATCCGTAAGGCTAATCTGGCGGTTGGGAAGTGCCTGGAAAGGTCTTCTTTCATCACCGCCAGCTATTTCATCATAGAAAGTGATACCAGGGAGGTCCAATATGTACGAGCGGGGCATTGCCCAACGTTATTGTACTGTAGCAAGGACAATAGTGCCAGGTTTTTATCCTCCAAAGGGATGGGAATGGGAATCCTAAGAAACTCTGAGTACGATAAATACGTTCATGCAAATGATCTTACCCTACAGCCTGGAGACTTATTGGTTCTTCACACTGACGGTATCACCGAAGCGACAAACAGGGATGGAGAGCAATTTGGTGAGGAGAGATTGCAACAATCTCTGATGCAACACGTTGGGAAAAACCCGGCTGAAATAAAAGAAGGAATTATTGCTGATCTATACAGCTTCTCTGAGGAGAAACGGTTAGATGATGATTATACACTAGTCATAGTGAAATTTGAATAATGGTTGAAATAAAAGAACACGAAGAAGAAGGAATTTTTGAATTGGAGGTTATTGGTGAAGTAGATGCCAGTTCTTCCATCAATCTGGATAATGCCCTGGTGAAAGCCATGGAATCCGGCAAAAGCATCCTTATCAACCTGCAACAATTGCAGTATATCTCTTCGGCGGGTTTAGGCGTATTCATCTCTTATCTGGAAGAGTTGAAAACGAAGCAAACCAAATTGGTGTTTTACGGGCTTACTGAAACGGTAATTCAAGTTTTTGAAATCCTGGGATTACACGAATTGTTTGAAATATGTGATTCGAAAGAATCAGCAAGTGCAAAATTGAATGAAGCATAGGATAGTCATCCCTTGTGAAAAAGAAAAGCTAGAATCTGTGCGGGTTTTTGTGCAGCGTCAACTGGATAAGTATGGCCTGCCGGAAATCGAGTCGCACAAACTCGTGCTTGCCATAGACGAGGTTTGCGCCAATATGATCATTCATTCCAACAATTGTGACCCGAACGAATCTCTGGAACTGGAAATGGTGTATAAAAAGAACCAGAACATCATATTCGTGATTCGTGACAAAGGTGAAAGTTTCGACATAAATGCTTACAAGGAACCTTCCATGCAGGAAATCATTGCTTCCAAAAGGAAAGGTGGCCTTGGCCTCATGTTAGTGAAAAGAATTATGGATAAAATTGAATTCACTACCGAAAACAATTACAATATTTGCAGGCTTACCAAAAAGCTCTAGGTCGTTGAAAGTCCCGATTATTGCCATTCTCTTCGCTTTCTTAGCAACTGGCTGTGAATACTTTAAGCAAAAAGTAGAAACAGAAAAAGTCGTCATCGCAATGGCCAATGATGCGGTTTTATATCTGGAGGATCTGAATGGTATCACTCCTCTTGGTTTGTCTACTCAGGACAGTGTCAAACTCGTGGAAACTTACGTTCAGAATTGGGTGAAAAAACAAGTCCTAATCTCCAGAGCCATTCAGGAAACACAATTCGATCAGGAAGAAATAGATCGCAAAGTCCTGGATTATCGGTATTCACTGATCATTCATGAGTTTGAAAAAAACTACGTCGAATCAAACCTTAACCCGGAAATTACCAACGCTGAAATCGAGGCCTATTATCAGGAAAAGTCGGATAACTTCCTATTGAAACAAAATATCATCAGATGCCTGTTCGCCAAGGTACCTAAAGAAACACCAGGGCTTGTCAACTTCAGACGAAACATCCGCGGATACCCCAACGCAAGTCTGGACGATATAACCAGCTATTGCTTTCAATATGCCAATAGTGCCTTTACAGATGAGGAGGTTTGGATCAATTTTAACGAGGTAGCCACCGCTAGTCCCTTAAAAGAAGTTAAAAATCAAGTTCAATTTTTGGAATCCAGTACATATAGTGAAACTTCGGACGAAGATTTCATTTACTTTCTGCGAATCCTGGAATATAAGATCTCGGATGAGATGTCTCCGTTAGAATTTATCAGGGACGATATCGAAAGTATTCTCGTAAACAAACGAAAAATCGAACTGAAAAGAGAATTGGAAGAAGCTATTTATGAAGAAGCTAAAAAGAATGAATCGTTTAAAATCTATTCTCGCTAGTATTCTGTTGTTGAGTGCTTTCATGAGCACTGCACAGGACGAGGGTGTGGTGATCGATAAGATCATCGCCAAGGTAGACAACTACATCATTCTGAAATCGGAATTAGAAAAGGCATACCTCGATTACCTATCAAGGGGAGAATTCAACCAGGGGAATGCACGTTGTAAACTGCTTGAGAACCTGGTCGTCAATAAAATGATGGTTGCCAAGGCTGAAATTGATTCAGTGATCGTAGAAGATGGCGAAGTACAGGACAACCTTACCCGTCGTATTGACTACATGGTCTCTCAAATTGGCAGCATTGAGGAAATTGAAAATTTCTATGGCAAGAGCATGACACAGATTGAGGCTGAGCTTTTCGAAAGTGTCAAAGAGCAGTTGATCATTCAAAAAATGCAAGGAGAATTAACGGCCAGTTTGAAAGTTTCTCCCGCCGAAGTACGAAAATTCTTTAAAAACATTCCTCGTGACTCTCTGCCCTATTTCTCAACAGAAGTAACTGTGGGGCAAATTGTAAAAAAACCAGAGCCCGGTCCTAAGCAACAAGAGAAAGTAAGGAATACCTTGCTGGAAATTAAAGGTCAGTTGTTGAAAGGAGGATCATTTGCGGAACTAGCAAGATTATATTCGGAAGACCCTGGTTCTGCCGCCAATGGTGGGGAATTGCCCTTCTACAAACGTGGTGATCTGGCGCCTGAATATGAAGCCACTGCGATGACGTTGCAAAAAGGTGAAGTGTCTTTGCCGGTAAAAACTCAGTTTGGTTATCACCTTATCGAACTGCAGGAGAAAAGAGGGAATACTTTCAAATCCAGACATATCCTCATGATTCCCAAGCCTTCGGGTGAGGACATGGATAACGCTGAGCGATTCCTTGATAGTTTGCGGACAGTGATCATAGCGGATAGTATTGCCTTTGATGAGGCGGCCAAAGAGTATTCAGACGATCAGCTTACTTCGTCTAGTGGTGGATTTTTCCTGGCAGAAGATGGCGCAACCAAGGTGTCCGTTGAAAATCTGGATCCAAATATCTTCTTCACCATTGATACAATGGCATTGGGAAGTATTACAGAGCCTCTGCGTTTTCAGGAACGAGATGGAACTTATTCTTATCGAATCCTCTATTATAAGGAAAAGGTTCGTCCACACCAGGCGAATCTTAAGGACGATTATCAAAAAATCGCAACGGCAGCACTAAATGAAAAAAGGGCGCGGAAACTGGCTAAATGGTTTGATGAAGCAAGAGGGGATGTATTCATCAGTATTGATGACGAATACGATTACTGCGACCTAGTAAATTAAAGATTCCAAATGAGTAAAGATGTAGAAGCAGCTGATGGGCTGCACAAAGCCTTTAATGAGTTAAAAGCTGAGATTTCCAAAGTGATCATTGGCCAGGAAGAAGTGGTACAGAGTCTGGTGACCTGTATCTTCTGCAACGGGCATGGTCTCTTGGTAGGAGTGCCTGGTTTGGCAAAAACCCTGTTGGTACATACCCTTGCAGATTCACTTTCACTCAATTTTAGCAGAATACAATTTACTCCGGATTTGATGCCATCGGACATTCTTGGGGCTGAAACCCTGGATAAAGAACGAAACTTCAAATTCGTTAAAGGTCCCATCTTCGCCAATATTATCCTGGCAGATGAGATCAACAGAACGCCGCCCAAGACTCAGTCGGCGTTACTAGAAGCGATGCAGGAACGTTCGGTTACAGTAGCCGGACAGCAGTACAAACTGGATCAGCCTTTTTTCGTGCTGGCCACACAAAACCCGATTGAACAAGAGGGAACATATCCGCTTCCGGAGGCACAGCTTGACCGATTCATGATGATGATCAAGTTGGATTATCCGGACTATGCTTCAGAACTGGAAATTGTGAAACAAACAACCTCGAATGAAACCAGAGAGATCTCAGCCGTGATCTCACAGGAGGAAATCTTAAAATATCAGGAACTGATCAGGAAAGTACCCGTAGCCGATAATGTTTTCGAATATGCGGTCTCGCTGACCCATAAAACACGCCCTGGTTCAGACCTGGCACCTGAGATCACCAAGAACTTCCTGGAGTGGGGAGCAGGTCCGCGTGCGAGTCAATTCCTTATATTGGGAGCCAAATGCAATGCGATTCTGACTGGAAAGTATTCTCCGGATATTGAAGACATCAAAGCAGTAGCCAATCAGATCCTACGCCACAGGATTGTGAGGAACTTCAAAGCGGAAGCCGAAGGCCTAACTGAAGAGCATATTATTTCAGAATTACTCTAATGGAACTGACGTAAGAATCTTACGTCGTTTTCTGAGAATAGTCGAATATCGTCGATCTGATATTTGAGCATCGCAATTCGTTCGATCCCCATACCGAATGCAAACCCGCTGTATTCGTCAGGATCAATGTCACAACTTGCCAGGACATTGGGGTCCACCATGCCGGAGCCACCAATTTCGACCCAACCGGTGTGTTTACAGATCTTACACCCTTTTCCTTTGCAGATAAAGCAACTGATATCGATCTCTGCGCTAGGCTCCGTAAACGGGAAATAAGAAGGTCTGAAACGAATTTGCGTATCCTTCCCGAATAGTTCTCGCGAGAAATGATACAAGGTCTGCTTTAAGTCCTTGAAGCTTACTTTCTTATCAACGTATAGCCCCTCCACCTGATGGAAAAAACAATGTGCCCGGGCGGAGATGGCCTCGTTTCGATACACCCGTCCAGGCATGATCGACCTGACAGGCGGTTGCTGATTCTCCATCAATCTGATCTGCACATTTGACGTGTGAGTTCTCAAGAGGGTATCAGGATTTCGCTCAATGAAATAGGTATCCTGCATTTCCCTGGCAGGATGGTTTTCAGGAAAGTTCAGGGCAGTGAAATTATGCCAGTCATCTTCAATTTCCGGACCATCGGCCACATTAAAACCTTGTCGCTCAAAGATCTGAATGATACGATTTTTTACCAGGTTCAACGGGTGCAGACTTCCAGTTTGAAAAGGCGGTGGTGGCAGAAAGACATCCACCTGATCACTGGCAGCCGCTGCATCCTGTGCATCTACTCCACTGACCAACTCCTGGAATCTGTCCTTTGCCAGGTTCTTCAATTCGTTAAGTGCCTCACCAAATTGTCGCTTCTGATCACCGGGCACCGATTTGAATTCACCGAAAAGTTGTGACAAGGCTCCTTTGCGGCTGATAAACTTTAATCGGAAGTTTTCTAATTCCTCCTGATTTTTAGCTACCGCTTCCGCGAGCTCTTTCTTAAGTGCCTCTACTTTTTCAAACATGCCGCAAAAATAGTTGGGATTCTAAACTTGTCGTTACTTAGAACGTGTCGAAACCGATCTTTTTGGAAGATCTGCCTTAAGCTGACTTGCTGATGCTAAATCTTGCGCCATCCAACGCTCTCTCCTTCCGTTTCAATCGCTTGGAAATGATGAAATCAAGAACGGCCCCCAACACGGTAACAAATGTTAGTTGAAGAATAATTAGGGCATTATTCCCAAGTGGCTGCAATAACCAGGAGGTAATGGACATCAGGATCACAAACATCAACAAAATGGTAGTAGCATGCCCATGATTAAAACCCAAATTCAACAAGATGTGGTGAACGTGATTTCGATCGGGTTGAAAAGGAGATTTCCCCTGGAGGATCCTTTTGAAAAAGACCCTGAGTGTATCATATATAGGCAAAATAAACAGACCTATGGCCATACCCACCGAAGCATCAAATCTCACCCAGGTCGCTACCTCGTTCACCTGAATGAACTTGATCAAAATAGTAGAAAGTGTGAAGCCTAATACCATCGAGCCTGTGTCTCCCATAAATATCTTAGAGGGATACCAGTTGAAATACATGAACGCCAAAATGGCACTAGCCATGGTTATGGAAAGCAAGGCATAGGCCGAAATGCCATTATAATAAAACCAAATACCCAGGAAAGTAAACACCATAATGGCTACTCCTCCTGCAAGACCGTCTATGCCATCGATCAGATTGAATGCGTTAGTCAAAATAACAATGAGCGCCGCTGAGATCAACTTTCCAACTAAAGGTGAGATTTCTTCTAGTCCGAGAAACCCATAGAAACTCGACAGGTACGTGCCCAGAAAATTAACAACTAAGAAGGCAGCCAGTGACTGAACCATCAACTTTTGCCTTGCATTCAAAGAGGACACATCATCTCTGATCCCCAGAATAAAAGTGATAATGATCCCCGCCAGTAGGAATTTGATGTCAGCAACATCGCTCAACGGCATAACGATGAGAAGTGACAATAAGGCGGAAAAAACAAAGGGAATTCCTCCCAAAGAAGGAGTACTCACTTTATGGATCTTTCTCCTGTCCGGAATATCCAACAAATCAATTGAATTGAGAATGTTGATTACTACCGGGAGGGTAATAAAGGTGAGCGTAAATGAAATACAGGCGGCGACTAAAAAATCCATATGCTTAGGACAAGTAACTATGGATTTTCAAAAATATTGATTATTCCAGATGAAATATAATTTTATCGATGAAATTGAAATAATAATGGATTTTTGGATCCAGAAAACGATTGCGACCGCTAATAGGCGTTTTCACTTCCTTTGATAAACGCGAAAATGGTCAATGAAATGATCTTAAGGTCAAGTAACAATGACCAGTTCTTCACATAGAACCGATCCAGTTTGACCCTTCCGCTCATCGCATTAAGATCCGTTTGTCCCCGATACCCTTTCGCCTGAGCAAGTCCGGTGATACCAGGTTTCACGGCGTGTCGCTGCCAGAACTTTTCAATTGAAGGTTGATACTCCTCATTGAGCTTGATTGGATGGGGTCGTGGGCCCACAACTGACATATCTCCGAGAAATACATTGATGAATTGCGGTAATTCATCAAGGCTGGTTTTGCGAAGCAACCGGCCAAGTTTTGTGATCCGGCTGTCGTTTTTGGTGGCTTGTTTGTGATCCGCCTCTGTGTTCATCACCATGGTCCTGAATTTCAAACAATCGAAAGGTCGATTATTCTTTCCGTGGCGACGTTGTTTAAAGAAAATTGGGCCTGAACTCTCTATTCGTATCAGCAAAGCGATGATCGGAAAGATCCAGCTACATAGCAACAGTATCGCTAAACTTGAAAACAGGATATCAAATGCCCTCTTGATAAATTGGTTCAAGGTATTGTCCAGAGGAATCGCATTGACATTCAGTACCGGAATGATTCCATACTTCTGCAGTGTGAGATTATCAAGCTCCATTTTACTGAACTGAGAAAGTATCTTAACCTTGATCAAGTTGTTATCAGCCACATCAACCAATCGTTGAAGTCTTTGCTGACTCAACACATTCAAATTGCAAAAGACAATATCTACAGGATTATTAGATACATATTTCTCCACTTCATCGATCGTGCCTGCATATTCCTTTCGGTCTAAGGCATTATCATCAAAAACACCTACCAGCTTATACCCCAGTCCCGGATTGTGCTGAATAAAACGAATCATTCGTTCAGCAAGGTCTTCATAACCTACCATCGCCACATGACGAACGTTAAATCCTCTTTTGCGATAAAATCGGATCAGATAGAACCAGCTGATCCGCCAGACTACCGCCGAAGTAGAAAAAAAGAAGAATGTAAGGAAGATGAGTTGTCTCGAATAATCCAGATTAAATATGAACCATAAGGTCAATACAAAAGAGACATTAATCACCAAAGAGGTGAGCACCTTATTGATTTGATCAGCGAGTCGGTGGTCCCTGTTTAAGTTATGTAGCCTACTGGAAAAAAAGATCAGTATCCATACGACGTTCAATGCTGTTTGCAACTGAACGTATTCTTCAACCCCATATAAATGTCTTCCGAATTTGATATAGCTGGCCAATGTATAGCTAACATTCAGCGCGATCAAATCTGCGATCAGGAAGATCGCAGGGAAGTATTTTGAGTATCGGCGTTGTATCATTACTAATTCCTAGAAGACATTTAAATATTTGTCTTTCTTTCTCCAACCATTGTCTAATTTCTGGTTTCTCATATAGAAACGCGATCTTCGCAAATAGTTGTAACAATCTGATGAAAATTTTAAGTTATTCTGCATTCCCCAAGACAATAGGTGCGGTAATGATCTTTATGACAATCTTATCATGTCAACAAGAATTTGAATTCGCCGCGGTAATCTACGAAAACGATTTTGAAGATTCAACCACATTCAATGGTCTGACAAGACACATGACCTTGCAATTTGACAACTCACAAATGCTGGGTAATTATCACGATGGTGGGTTTGAATTGCACATGATTGATCTTCCTGATCACGAAATTCTGCAATTTGAATTTGACCTCTACATACTGGATTCCTGGGATGGCAATAATGCCGGAAATAATGGACCTGATCGCTGGTTTATGGAAGTTAAAAGAGAATGGAAATTCAATGATCAGTCGGCGGAGGACTTCAAATTCGAAACCACCTTCTCCAATACAGGAGATCCAAGTCGTGGATTATGCTTTCAGGAATTACACTGTATCCCTCAATCCTATCCAAATCGCTTCCCAAATTTCAATCTACCCAGAACAGAGGCCGTTAGTCGAATGAATGGTTTGTGCCTGCATAGGGATCGATCAAACGGAGCATCAAAGTATCGAATCACCCAAACCATCTTTCACGATTACAGTGAATTACATCTGTTCTTTTACGATAGTCTGGTTCAGGACAATGCCTTTAGTGAACCCTGCGATGAAAGTTGGGCCCTTGATAACTTAAGAATTCTTGCTTTTGATGAGATCTAATATAGAAATGACTAAAATGTACCGTTCCTTATTTGCACTGTTGCTCGTAATGAGCGTTTCAGGATCTTTTGCTCAAACCATTCCAATAGGATTTGGCAATTATGAAGAATACCTTCGACGACTGCAACTTGAGAGTCAAACTGAAGATTATACTTCGTTTAACGTCAGACCATTGGAGGTTGTCGATTCCATATTCGGTGATTATTCTTACACCTTTGGCTTATTGGAGGAAGAATTAAGTAAGTTCAAAACGAAAGTCTCCGTGTTAGCTCCTGAATTCCACACGGAATTTAATTCGCATCATCCTTATTACTCGAATAATGGAGCTATGGTCCCTTCCAAGGGGTTTAAAAGTCTTACTTCCGTCGGTGTACATATTGAAGCACCTTTCCTTTCCATTCAGCTTCGCCCAGAACTATACCTTTCGCAAAACAAGCCTTACGAAGGATTTCCGGATACGCTCTCCACTCGATTCTGGGATAGAAGATATGTTCTATACAATCAAGCCGACCTACCTGAACAGTTCGGAGAAGGAAACATAAGAGACATCTTGATCGGTCAATCTCATGCCTTGATCTACTTCAAAGGAATGGGATTAGGCATATCCACAGAAAACCTATGGTGGGGTCCAGGAAAGCGGAACAGCCTCATCATGTCTAATAATTCACGCTCCTTTGCACATTTGACATTCAGATCACAAAAACCAATACAGACTTTTATAGGTGCGTTTGAATGGAATGTCATTGGTGGTAGATTGGAACAGTCTGGCTTTATACCTCCCCAACGCGGCGATAATCTGGACGGTAGTCGATTTGTTAATAAGTCTGATGATTGGCGTTACTTAAGTGCCATTTCTCTGGTCTATAGCCCAAAATGGACCCCTGGATTGAGTTTTGGGGTCAACAGAGCAATCCAGCAATACTCTGAATTTACAAAAGACACCAAATCTTACTTTCCGATACTGATCAATTTGTTTAGGAAAAATGACCCATTAGAACGAGATGAATTCAGAATTGATCAGCTCATTTCTACCTTTATCAGGTGGCGATGGGTTAAAGCTCAGGCCGAAATCTATTTTGAATACGGCAGGAACGATGCAGCTTTCAATGCCCGGGACGCATTACTCAGTATAGATCATTCCCGAGCTTACACGGCAGGATTTTCCAAAGTCTTTACGCTGGATAAGAACGCCGTTCAGGTGAGCTATGAGCATACCCAAATGTCCCAAACATCAGGTTACCTCATCAGAAATGCACTGAGCTGGTACATGCATGCTGGAGTTAGACAAGGCTATACTCATCGTGGGGAAGTTTTGGGTTCCGCAATAGGACCTGGCAGTAATCTGGATCATATCAATGTTTCTTATTTAAAGGGTATAAACCGGTTTGGGCTAACCATCGAGCGTTGGGTACATGACAATGATTTCCACTACTTTGCTTTTACAGATATTCGCGACTTCAGAAGATTTTGGGTGGATTACACCTTTGGCGCAGACTTTGATCTGGCCTATAAAAATTTCATGTTTACAGGAGCTTTGCGATACACCAGATCCCTTAATTATCAGTGGGAGTTGCACAATAGCCCTCCTGGTGGTCCCTATTTCGTAAATGGCCGGGATGTATCGAACGTATCAGGCAATTTGAAAGTGATTTATTTGTTCTCGAGAAACTAGATCTGGTCAATTTGAAAATTGACCTACTTATGCGACTGAATCGCTGGTGATCATGTCAGGTACCATTAAGAACCTTTTTTTCCTGGGCTCCATGCAGGCTACCAACTACCTGGTGCCCATCATCATCATTCCAATCCTTTTGGAACGAATTGGTCTGGAAAAGTATGGGGTAATTGTTTTTGCTCAGGGTATCTGTTCCATTGCAGTAGCGATTACAGATTATGGCCTCAACCTGACCGGAACCAGGGATATTAGTCAAAACGCATCCGACGTTCAGGCCCAACGAACTATAAATGCCAGGATTCTGATGACCCGAATCATTTTGCTCATTTCGGGTTTCTTAGTCCTTTGGGTACTGGTTCAGGCCTTTCCAAGGTGGACTGCCGAGAGCTTTGTGATCATGACATCTTTCACACTGGTGATCGCACAAGGTTTATTGCCTCAGTGGTATTTCGAAGGGGTCCAGAAAATGCACTTTTTGAGCATTCTCACTTTTCTCTCTCGATTGTCCTATCTCGGGATTGTCTTCTTCTTTGTGCATGCACCTGAGGATTACGTCTTTGTCAATTTGTTTAATGGCCTCTCCTGGCTGTCCTGCTCTCTGATTGGACTAGCCATTGTGTTTTACAAAACAGGCATACCCAATCTGAATTTCAGAAAACAGACCATTGTCCAAACCTTGCGGGAAAATTTAAAAATTTCGTTGAGCAGTATTGTCGCTGCCGGATATAGAAATGGCCCTGTTTTGATCGCAGGCTCCCTCTTCGGACCAGTGATACTCGGTATTTATGGCGTGCTGGATAAAGTAGTCATGCTGATCAGTACCAGTGGCGCCATCTTATTCAGATCGGTGTTTCCAATTGTCAGTGGCAAGGTGCAGGAAGGGTCAGATCAGGAAGTTCGTAGATACACGGCTAAATTCCTTTCCAGGATTTTATTAATTGCTTTCCCCGGAGCATTGGTGTTCGCTCTTTTTGGACCTGATTTACTGGCGCTTGCCACTGACAAAATCGCCGCAGACGAGGTTCGGGGATATTTCTATCTGATCGCCACATTGCCCATATTGATCTATGCCAATCTGAAATTTTCTTTGCCTCTATTGGCATATGATCTGAAGAGTGAGTACCTCAATTTTAACCTCACAGGTCTGGTCACACTATTGGTTATCGGCCCCTTATTCTCCGTGTATTGGGGGATCGCCGGATTGCTCCTTGGATTGCTCGCTACAGAAGTGAGCATGTTCATAGCCGGATCTTTTTTGATCAGAAAAGGTCTGCGGAGATAATTCCGAAAATTACTTTTTAAGTAGTTTTTGAAATACCTCCAAGTATTGATCAGTCACATGGTCCCAGTCATACTTCTTGATCAGGCCATTTCGTGAGTTTTGTCTGAAAGCAGTCATGAGATCCTCGTCATTGTCAACTTCGTTTAACAGTTCGGCGACCTTGTCGCTTTGCTTGGGAAAAAGCAAACCAAATTTACCTTCCTGAAGCATTTCTCTATTGAAGACCGTATCCAACGCCAGGATGGCACTTCCATTCGCCAGAGCCTGAATCATTGTGGGGTTAGTTCCGCCATATTCGTGGCCATGAAAATAGCCATATGCGTTGTGATATAGTTCTGCCAGCGCATTTTGATCTTTGATATACCCTGTAAAGATCAGACGCTCATCCAGGTCAGCCATACTTTTGATCCTTGTGGCATATTCATCTTTTTTATAAGGCACATCTCCGACAATCACCAGCTTACGTTTCGATTTGGACTTGATGAACCCTTCCACGATGGTATCCGCATTATTATCAGGAATCAATCGTCCTACAATCAAATAATACCCCTCCTGTTCCAGGTTCCAGGCTTTGATCAACTCCGGTTGTTCAGAATAACGAACATTGGCACCATATGCGATCACTACCGAATCCTTTTTGAACAAATCCAGATAGATTTTTCTCATTTCATCGGAATCATTGATCAAAGTATCATACCATTTTGTAGCAATTTTTGACGCCTGGTAGAAATACTTCGCTCCGAGCCCCTTCCATTTCGGGCGCTTCCACTCCAGACCATCCAGATTAATAGCGGTGCGTTTTCCAAAAATTCTCGCTAGTAATCCAAAAGGCCCATTGGCAGGATTTACAGCAAGAACGACATCCACATCACTCAGACAGCAATGCATCATGGACAAAAACGAATGACTGAGCTGGCTGAGAATTTTACTTTCAATAGCTGGTATGTAAACCAATTCTACTCCATTCACGAATCTTGGTCGCTCTTGAAAAAGGGCCTTGTGACAATAAACCTTGACATGAACCCCGTCCTTATTGACTAAACGTTCCGCAAGCTCTTTTACGAGTGTCTCATATCCACTGTAGACGTAAGGATAGCCTCGTGATCCGATTATGGCAATTTTCATAACTTACTATGGCTTGCGATTTCGCAAAAAAGCGATAAATGTCGTGTAATTTTGAGGCCGAAAATAGCAAGGAGTATGATCAAGTTCGATTTTCTAGAAGAAAAAAAGGAAGAGCTAAGACTAAAGTTTTTACTGGCCAGACCCTTCCCCTATCTGGTACTAGACGATTTCTGTGACGAGGAAGCACTGACAGAAGCTTACAATAGCATCCCTGAGCTTGAAAATAAAAGCCGGGATTATGTCTTCGCCAACAATAAGTTCGAAAAGTCGAATTACAAGGAGATAAGTCCAAAGTTCCAGGAATTGCACGATGACCTGCACTCAGATCGAATGAATGCCTTCCTTAGCTTCATCACTAATGAAGAGGTCTTTGTCGATCCGAAAAATTTTGGAGGCGGACTTCACCAGGGGAAAAAGAACAGTTTCCTCGACATGCACCTTGATTTCAATTATCATCCGCAAAACAAAGAGTGGTATCGCAACCTCAATCTGTTACTTTATCTCAATAAAGATTGGCAACCTGAGTACGGCGGGCATTTGAAACTCAGGGACCTCAGAAGCGAGGAAACTGATGAATTAGCGGTTCCATTTAACCGGATGATCATCCAGCAAACTCGCGGATACACCTTGCACGGTTATGACATGACCAGCTTTCCGGAAGGGAATTACCGTACTTCTATTGCTACATATGCTTACACCAGACATGCCATGAACATTGAAAAACCAAGAACTACTGACTGGTTTCCAAAAGATGATGCCAGCCAGAGCAAGAAGTTTATGGCCAAACATTACAACACAGCAGTACAGTTGAAAAACAAGTTTTTTGGCAGTAGAACAGCGAAAAATCAGTAAGAATTAGCTCAGTTCCTCCACCAGACCTACAACCCCTTTATTGTAGTTGTCTTCTGTAAATAAGGCTTTAACCCTTGCTGCTCCGGATTCACCGAATTGGCCTCGGAGATCGTCTGAATCAATTAGCTGCTGGATTTTCTGTGCAGAGGCAACAGGATCATCCCAGGGGATCAGGTAGCCAGTCTCCCCATCCAGGATCATTTCCCTGGCCCCACCGTGATTAGTACCAATGGCCGGTTTTTCGAGTACCATGGCTTCCAGTAATGTCGTCGGAAAGGGATCAGGTTGAATAGACGGCAGTACAAATATGTCTATCTGATCAAAAAACTTACGCGGATCATCCACATAACCTAAATCGACCACATGGTCTTTGATCCCTAGTTTTACTTTATGTTCCTCAATCTCATCGTATAAATATTCATATCCGGGGTAGGCATCTCCGGCCATAAAAAACCGCAAATTGTTGTTAGTTTTTAGCAACTCCGCGGCAATGTCAAGGAAATAATTCTGACCTTTCCAGAAATGTACCCGGCCAATCATACCAATCCCCAGGTTTTGCCTTTTGTTTTCATCCTTATTCCCTGGCACGTGATTCAAGGTAGCTGCATCCACGCCATTATAGATTACCCGAATGTCTGCCTTAGGTGCATACTTCTGCCAATGATTAGCAACTTCCTGCGAAGCGACCATTACAATATCACCGTACTTCCGAAGCAAATATGCCGTTAGTTTGACAAGAATTTTCGGTTTTTCGGTGATCTCCAGTACGTGCCAGAGGTGAGGTTTACCCGTCAACACCTTAACCAAAGCACTGACAAAGGCTCCACTTGATTGGGTATAGATCAGATCAATTCTTTTTTGTTTCATCAATCTGGACATTTTTATCGCTGCCTGTAAAATGACAAAAGCACGATTGATTATGCCTGGAATGGATTGGTACTTTCTACGCAAAATACCTAGCCGAATAAAATGCACTTCGATACCGGCCGCTCTCAATGTAGGCACCATAGGTCCATCCGAAGACAATACGACGAACGGAGCATATCCCTGCTCTTTCAAATGCAAGGCAGTCTTTAAGAATATCTTTCCGGAGCCATACAAGTCCGAAGAACTATGGGTCATTAATAGTTTTGTCATTTTGTGTCAATTATCGCCTCCACCTGGCTTAAGAACTGTGCTCTACTGAAAAATTCAAAACGCTTCTTACCTCTTTGCAACAATGCTTTATAAGTATTTGGATCACTATACAGGGCCTGCATCTTTTCTGCCAGATCGTCTGGGTCCATGGCCTTGAAGACCAACGCCGCGTCTGCCGTAATCTCACTCAAAGCCCCTTCGTCCGAGACGATCACCGGAACATTTTTACTCATCGCTTCTAAGGCGGGGATCCCGAATCCTTCACTATAAGAAGGGAATACATACATGAATGCGTGCTCATACAAAGCAGCCACCTGTGAATCAGGCAAATGACCTGGCAACAATACTTTGTCTTCCAATTGGTGCATTTTGACCCGCTCTGTCACATTGTAATAATCATTCAGGTGGTCGTTGATCCCCTGACCTCCGGCCAACACCAATTTTACAGAGGCATTAGGTACTTTTTTCAAAAACGCCGCAAAGCCTTCTACCAGTGTGACAAGGTTCTTTCTTTTGTCAAAGTAGCCCAGATGAAAGAAGTACTGTTTTGAAGTTAATCCCAGCGCTCCAAGAATATCCTGATCTGGTGCCACATGATTATCCAAAAGTCGCTCTGAACTCTGATACACGACATGCATTGGATTCGGAGTATCCATGTATTGCTTGAGACAAGCTTTCGCGTGATTGGAAGTAGTGATGACCTCTGTGTTCGGAGATAACCCCCACATCATCTGTTGTATGAAGTATTTGCGCCAGCGTTCATTATAATTTTCCGGATGTTGCCAGAAAAAGGCATCGTGGATCACGACTAACTTTAAGCGTTTCCTAAACAAGAAAGGTGCGTAATAATCAGGGCAGAATAATACGTCTGCTTCGGTCAGAAAGGCATAAATCGGCAATACGACCTGTTTATAGAAAAAGTAGGACAAGTGAAATGCTACTTTCCAAAAGAAGTTATATCTCCCACGAAAAACATCGAGTCGCAACATTTTCTCCGGATTGGGAAAGACTTGGTACTGATACTTTTCAGATTGCTCGGCCGCTTTCAGAAATTCAGTGACATATGTGCGCACACCTGTTGTTGCTGCGCATAGGTAAAATACGTCAACGAGAACCTTCTTTTTCACAGGGCGTTCGCGATTGTTTCGGGGTTTTCTTCTGGTTTTCGGCTTTTCAAAATCCTCGCGGGATTACCGGCCACAACCGAATACGGAGGAATATTTTTGGTCACGACACTCCCTGCCGCCACCACGGAACCTTTGCCTACGGTTACTCCTGCCAAAATGATGCTATTAGCAGCAATCCAGCAGTCATCTTCAATCTTGCAATAAGATCGAGTGATGCCCTGATCTTTTAGCAGTTCCCCGGACTGATCAAAATTGTGATTTTCTGAATAAATGCTGACCCTTGGGGAAATCATGACATTGTTGCCAATCGTGATATCCCCCGAACAACCGATGTATGCAAACGGCCCTATATTGGAGTAATCGCCAACACGTAAGCCATGCCCTTTGGGTCCTCCATATATATTTCCTGGCCGGATCAAGGCATAGCTGCCAATCGTCACTTTCTCACCAAAATGAAGACCGTTTTCGCTAATGCAATTGATCTCGCTTCCTCTTTCAGCAATGAAGTTATTGCCACAATACAGCTGGGCAGCATGGTAGATCTTCACATTGGGGCCCACAAAAACAAGCTTCCCGGATTTTCCGAAGAAAAGCTTCTTCCATGTACCTCGAATGAGCCAAAAACCCATTCGTCTTAGCGTCGAAAATACTTCCCAAAAGGACCAATCGCCCTGAAATCGTTGTTGACCTCCGAAATTCATGTTGCCAATCTCAGCTTTGCTTTGCCTTCTTGCAAAATTCTCATGCTATAACCAACCATCCACCATGAAGACAAAGAAACAAATAAATAAATCTCCATATTGGAAGTGAAGAGTGGAAGTAATAAAGAAAACTTAACGACACTGGCCACAAAAGGCACCGTCCTGCTTTCCTTGTCCCACGCCACTCGATAGGCCTTTAGCGAAAGCCAAATCGCCAGTCCTATCGCAGAAGTATACAGGAATAAGCCAACAACCCCTAATTGTACGCCGTAGATCAGAAATTGATTCTCACCACCGACCTGTAAGTCTCTTTCTACTCCACCTGCATTGCCGCTGGTGGCTAATCCAATTCCCTGGGGACTTTGAATCATGCTTTCCACCGCCTGAAACCACTCCAACGCATGTCCAAGACTGGAAGGATTCTGGAAGGTAATGGTATCGATTACAAAATATTGCGTTTCCAACGGGGCAAAATAAATGATGTAAATCACAAAACTTATGGCCAATACAAAGCCTAACCCGATCAGCTTATACACCCGGAAGATCAAAGCAATGAAAAAAATCAGGCTAAACAAAGCAGCAAAGGATGCCCTTGAATAGGCTGCCATCAAATTCATGATCGACATGGCCATGGCCGCTCCATATAAGATTAATTGATCTCGTTTTTTCGCATGATAGAATAAGATAAACGCAATAGCAAAGGCTATCAATGAAGCAGCAGAAAGGTCGAGAGGGTTGGAATAGATGGAACCAAATCTTTTTTTACCATCCTGTGCTTCAAATGTCCAGGTCAGTCCATAGTTTCCGGTAGGATTCTTTTTATTGACTTCATCATGGTACTTGGTGAACCCCAGTTTGCTATGCAAATGTGTATCTGTGAGTCGTTCATAGCCATTGAACAAAAAGGCAAATGCGGTGAGGATCAATACCGAATGCAGCAGGTTTCGGACCCGATCAAAGTTAAAATCGCAATTCCTACCCAGGAAATACATAAAGACAAACAAGAGAATGTTTTTAAAGTATACGACCTTGTTACCAAACGTCGCATCTCCCAGTGGAGCCAGCATGTACAGAAAGGATAATCCTGTAAAACCCAACATCACATAATCCAGCGATGTAAATCTGAACTTCAGTGTGAAAAAATTGCGCTTATAGACTATAAATACCGCTATCGCCAGGAAAAACACTAACTCCTTAGAGAGTTGTACAAACCGGGAAAGCACCACATTGGAGTTCACATAAGTAAATGTGACGATGTTTTGATATAGGGGTAAAAGACAAAAGGCAAACAGTACTGCGTAATAAGATTTGCCAGTAATGATTGTCCTCTCCAGCGTAAACAAGAGAAAGCCCGTATAGGCCAGAAAAACAACCAGAAAGATGGCAAAACTCATCCTGCTGAAACGGTTTAGGTTTTGTAAACCTTTTTGTAGTTCGTCGAATCCGCCCGGTCTTTGATCAATTGCAGAATGGATTCATCCCCTTCCTGATCTTTGGTAGGGGCATATAGCGCTCTTTGATGTTGCTCGGCATTTTCATCTGGCTCACACAGATAATAGACCGCCAGGGATTTTCGCATCGACCCGTCGGGGCACGTCAACTTTCTGCTGATTCCATGCCATGAATATTTCGTCGTATCAAAGAGCACAGCCCTGTTAAACAAAGGCGCCACTTCCTGCACCAATGAATCCGGACTGTTATTTGCAGCATTATTCCTCCAGAACCCTAAATGTCCACCCCATGCTTCATCCCAGTTTTCTGTGAGATAGAGAATCAGGTTGATCTTTCGCTGAAGGCCTACTTTCGGATGGATGCTATAATCCAAATGTGGATTCAAGCGTCCTCCGGCTCCATGCATGTGCCAACCGCCGCCATGGATGCCATTGTCTGCAGTGAGTTGAACCCCGACCATTTCACTGATGGCAGAAACCACTTGTGGGGAATTCAGGTATTGCAATAACTGATAGGTAGCTGAAGGAAATATATTCCAGTCATTCAACGCAAATTTGTCCTCAAGCGGGTTTTTGTAAACAAACAGGCGCTCATCGTTTCTTTTAGGGAAGTCAGCTTCCAGTTGCCTGGCTAATTCCGCTTCCAAAAAATCATCAATGATCAAATGAGGAAAAGGGTCTGCCCCCAGAAAGTCTGTTTGGCGATCAGTGATCTGCTCTAGTTTCTTGATTTTCATTAATTATATTTTTTTACCGCCGCAACGTGATCGATTTCCTGATCCAATGGAAGCCTTAAGCCATCAATCATACCGAAAAAAGCCGCTCTTAACTTCTTGAACCGTCCTCGTACCAAAAAATAGACCAACATCGTCATTGAAACCGCAAAGTGGTAAATGAAAGTTGTCGGGATCATCTTTAAGGGTGTATGTAATCGGATGAAGAAAACATTATTCCTTTGTGTGAGGTAGTGTACAAAGGGCTTCAAAAACCCTTCTTTACCCGGGTTCTCTCCTTTCCCGGCTACTCCTGCATCATGGTAAATAATTGAAGTAGGTTCATAAAAAAGGCGGTATTTACCTCCATCAGTCAAACGAAGAGACCAATCCACGTCATCGAATGACCCATAAAAAAACAGTTCATTTTGCGGACCAACTTTTCGAACCAGATCTGTACGAGTCATGATACAACAAGCTGTGATCCAGTCAACCACCTTCGGTTCATCAAATCTGACATGATCTGGTTCCCCATCTCCAATAGTCACAGGTCTACTGATCAATTTCTGCAAAATACCACCCGCATTCCAGAGCAGGTTTCGATCGTGGTTGTAATAGATCTTGGGTTGTATGGCCGAAATGTTAGCATCTGCATCCATTCTCTCCAGTAGTGGTTCCAGGAAATCTGGTTTCACTTCAGTGTCATTGTTGAGGAGCATGATGAATTCATAATCCTGTTCCAAAACATAACGGATTCCAACGTTATTTCCTCCGGTAAATCCCCCATTCACAGGATTCCTCAGAAGGATCGTCCAGGGATATTCCTTTTCTAATCTGTCCGCTGATTCATCAGATGAATTGTTGTCGATGATGATCGCATCGAACAAAGACTGGTCACAGGTTTGAAGTGTGTCTAAACACTTACTAGTATAATCGTAAGCATTCCAGTTGAGCAGTAATATGGCGACTCTTGCAGACATCTAGTCATTCATGATTGCGTCATACATTCTTTTGCAGACGAAATAGCCGAGCATAAGGAACCCACCTAACAATCCACTTTTGATGATCAGGATAAGGAGCTTTGACTTATCATTTTTCAATGGATAAATGGGCCGATCCAGTATTTGGATCAGCGGGGTATTCTTCTGATGCTGAATCCTTGTGACTGCCAGCTGTTTTAATACCTCCTCATATACCGCCGCGGCAATTTCCAGATCGATCTGTAGTTTACGAGAATTGGTAAAAACCGAGGATTTCAACGGGTTGGGGTTCGGCGTTCTTTTGTTGGCCATCTCATAAAGTACCAGGGCTTCATCCAATGTTTGCTTGACACTGTCCGCTTGTTTTTCTAAAATCTTTAAATCATCCCTCGTCTTTTTTGTTTTGGTCTCCAGGTAGAATTGATTGACATTCTTGACCAATTCTTCATTGAACAGTTTCGCAAAAGGTTCATCCTTATCCACAATGGACACCTTCAGGATACTTAGTTTACGGCTTAATTTCTCAGCAGAAAGCTGCTTCTTTTTAAAGCTCTCCAGAACGACCATCAACAAGCTGTCATGCACACTGGTCATTTGTTCCACGGGAATCTCATAAGTGAAATCTGCCAAATGATCCTTCTTTTGCCAATTTGCAAGTAATTTCTTCTTTTCAATAAACCGGGTAATCAACCTTTTTTTCTCACCCTCGATGGTTTTCTCGGTCAGAAATGTCTTTTTCAACATGCGATAGGACCGATACAACTCGGGGATATTTTCTATGCTGAACAGGTCATTTTTAGAACCCAGTTTGTTGAGATTTATTCCCACTACCGAAGCCAGGGAAGAAACAGAATTGGATTGACTACTCGCCTGAACTACGAATGTTGTGGTGGCCATGTATTTCTTAGCCGTCACTAATTCATAAGTAATGTTCAATCCGGCAATAATCAGTGAGCCAACCACGATGGGTTTCCACTTGCTGAACAAAAACCTGATCAGTGCGCCTATCCGAAGGATAACTTCCTTAATAGAAATACCCTGTTCTTCTATATGATTCTTTTCGGCTTCCGTCATGATGTCATTGCACGATTTGAGTAATCAACAGCGCAATGGTGGCCAATCCACTGGTGATGCCAATAAATTCTGATGGTTTGATCGGAACCTTGAGGGGCTTGGTGGGAATGATTACTTCCGCCCCGGGTTCAGGCTTAGGGTAATTCTTAAAAAAAAGAAATCCCCTTGTTCTTGACACTTCTCCATTGGCGTAAACCACATAAGTCTGTCGTTTATGAGCACGAGATCCGAAACCGCCAGCTTTACTGATAAAATGTCGTAACCCTTTACCATCCTCGAAGCGTACGGCGTTAGGATACAATACACGACCTCTCAGGCGAATAGTTTTCAGTTCTTTGGGCAGATTGATGATATCCCCTTCTTCAAGGACCAGATCATGAAACCCTCCAGGTTTGGTCAAAATAGCTTCCATGTCCAGCGCGATCGTTTCCGTATCTCGGATCTCAATATCAAGGAATGGATTGTTCCGTGATAACTCTTCCAATCGTTCTTGCTTTGCTTGTGTGGTGACATCAAGGTTTTGATATACCTGACTTCTTCCCGTGAAAAAAGGATCAAAAAAATCACCATTCTGATCACCGCTCACATTAGTGCCATTAGAAACGGTCTGATCTTCACTGAAGAACTCTGTTTTTCGGAGGAGTGTAGCTCCTTTAAGGTAGGCTGTATTTTTGATCCCTCCTGATCTTTCAATGACATCTGAAATACGATCTCCTTCTGAAGTCAAAACATAGTCCCCGGGATACATTACTTCTCCAAATATCTGAACCTTCTTTTCTTCAAAGAAATTGGGATCCCTGCGAACAATCACATGATCAAAGGGTGCTAGCGGAAATTCTCCGTTTGAGATGGTGAGATCGGGATTGATAGGCTCGAGAAAAATATCCGACAGCCGCTCTTCAGATTGCTGCTCGGGCCTTCTGGCGATTTCGATACTTCCCTGGGAAGCAAACTCCGTTAAACCGCTGGCCAGTAAAACAAGGTCATTGAGTGACATCCCTGACGAATAATTGTAAACGCCGGGGTATTTTACCTCTCCTGTGATTTCTACATATTGGTCTTCCGTCAGGTCATGAATTGACAGGATATCAATCTGATCTTCACGCATTAGTTTGATATCCGGGACACTGCCGTCAAGTATAGCCCTTAAATTCAACGCAATCACATCCGAATTCAAATCTTCATTGGTTCTGGTCAGGATCGCACGATCCATAAAAGCATCACCACGCAACCCCTCTGATCGTTCTATCAATTTGCTTACTGTAAGATTTTCAGAAAGCGCGTAGTTACCAGGGCGAAATACAGCTCCAGAGATGGTTACGCGATTTTCATAGCGATTGAGGATCTGACCTACCTGATATTCATCACCTGCTTTGGTTTCAAACAATTGAAACTGTTCGTTAAAGAGGTCCGAAATGACCTTATCGTTTCTTGTATTTCTGGTCACTGAAACCCGGTCCCGGTAAGCATTGGCAGAAAACCCACCTGCGTAGCTTAGTAAATCTTCAAAAGTTTCCCCACCCTTCATCTCATAGATTCCCGGACGCTTCACTTCGCCCATTACCTTTACCCGGTTCTGATAGGTACCTACCAGTATCAGATCATCATTTCTCAGTCTGATGTTCGCTTTGGTGGAACCATTGAGCAAAAAGTCATAATAATCTAATGTTGCAATGAGCTTGTCCTTTCGAAAAACTTTGATATCTCGCAGGGTGCCATTCAGTGTTGGGCCTCCTGCTGCATATACTGCATTAAACACCGTAGAAAGTCCATTCACCGTATAAGTACCTGGGGTCTGAAGTTCGCCCACCAGGCTTACACCGATCGTTCGGACTTTGCTTACAGATAGTTGTATGAAGGTATTAGGTTCGTTACTCAATAAATCTTCGTAAATCGTAGCGAGGCTATTTTTGATCTTTCTTTCTGCCTGTAACAACGTAAGGCCTGATAGATATACCGGCCCTATATTTCTCAACAACAAATACCCTCCGTTACTGACCGTTTCCTGATAGTTACGCTCCGATTCACCATAGATATTTATCACCAATTCATCACTGGGCCCAATCACATAGTTATCAGGGACTGGGCCCTGTATATTGGCCTCAAAGCTGACCGAACCGGTTCTTTGAAAAAGATCGTAACCAAAATGTTTCACCTCTTCCGCAATTACTACAGGTTCGTTGTTGGCAACTGGTTCTGTAGCAGGGGCCGCAGCAGCAGGTTGTTCTTGTGTTTTGATCTGATCAAGATTAGAAATTCGCTCCTGCAAAGCGATGATTTCATTATCAGGTATGCCCTGAGCTTGTGCATAGATGTACAAATCCTGTTCAGAATAACCTGATTCATATGCTCGCTGTAGCATGGTGCGAATTTGATCATCAGAAAGTTGGTCAGCGCGAAACCGAAAAAAGTCCTGGGATTCCTGTCCCAGCACTACTACTGAGCAGATCATCCAAAGAATTAAAAACACGCCTCTAATGCTTTGTCGCACGTATATCTAAATTTTAAAGCCGCAAATTTAGTGATTAAGACACACCCCTGATGATGATAGTTCGAATTCCCTAAGAATAAAGTAGAAAAGAACTAAAATCTAAGCTCACAGTAGCCTAAATCCCTTCAATCCAGCAAACTAAACCTTGAAACCTTACTCTTATACTCCGGCACAAGCCGTTTAAGTTGCCTGATCATCTCGATTTCATCATCTTCATCGTAAGCAACCTTAATCGAATCCAACATATCGAAGACTTTATCCTGAGCAGCGTGTTCGAATTTCACCGACTGAATTTTGGGATGAGACGTTGGGCAAGCTTTTTCATAAGGAAAAAGTAATTCTTCATGAAGCTTTTCCCCAGGTCTGAGGCCAATGAAATCCATTTCTACCTCCTCCATCTTTTTCCCGGCCTTTACACGCAACAGGAATTCCACCAGATCAAATATTTTGATGGGTTTACCCATATCAAATACAAAAATTTCTCCTCCTTCGGCAAACACGCCTGATTCGAGTACAAGCGTACACGCCTCATGGGTAGTCATAAAATACCGGGTCATATTAGGATCGGTGAGTGTAATGGGACGCCCCATTTGCGCTTGTCGCTGAAAAAGAGAAACCGCCGATCCTACTGAGTCAATCACATTACCAAATCTGGAAGTGTAAAACATCGTTGAAGAGGTCAAATTCAACGTGTTCATAAATATTTCCACAGCACGTTTACATGCACCCATAACATTAGCTGGGTTCACCGCTTTGTCGGTTGAAATGAAAACAAACTTTTCTACCTGATGCGTCACCGCAAGGTTGGCCAGCGCAACGGACCCAAAAACGTTTGTATTGACAGATTCAAAAGGATGCTCTTCCATCATGGGTACATGCTTATATGCTGCAGCATGTAATACCACTTCTGGTTGATGATTGGAAAAAACCCGGGCCATTGAGTGCTCATTCGTAATGTCACAGAGCACCGGAACAATAGATGGATTACTTTCAGTCCCTTCAAAATGTAACTCATTGATCAAATGATAAAGACCACTTTCAGACTGATCGAGTAACAATAATTCTCCGAGATCGCAATTCAGCAATTGCTTGGATAACTCCGACCCAATGGAACCTGCCGCACCAGTTACTAACACTTTCTTCCCCGCATACACATCTTTGACTGCCGAGGAAATTCCAGCAATGGATTTTCTTCCCAGAAATTCTTCCAGATCCGATTCAGAAAATTGAAAGCCTCCAAAACCCGGGGCAAGCGCATCAACAGGATTCATGTGTAGTGACAAGGTAGCACACTATGACCTTATTGGCCTTTTGAAAAAATGACGGTATTCACAGTGTCAAGAATTATCCTTATGTCTAATAGTATTGATCGATATTTGATATAGTACAAGTCGTATTCAAGCTTCCGGTAGCTATCGTCCAGGTTCTCTCCATACTTGTACTTGACCTGAGCCCAACCCGTAATTCCTGGCTTGACCATGTGTCTCATGTCATAAATAGGAATCTTCTCCTTCAATTGGTCCACAAAGACCTTTCTTTCAGGTCTTGGCCCAATAAGGCTCATATCCCCTTTGAGCACAGCCACAAACTGAGGTAACTCATCAAATCTGAACTTTCTCAGGACATGTCCAAATCGGGTAACCCTCGTGTCATTTTTCTTGGCCATAACCGCTCCTGATTTCTTCTCAGCATCAACGATCATGGACCTTAACTTAAGAATAGGGATTTCCACGCCACCCTTTCCGACACGCAATTGTCTGAAGAATAAAGGTCCTGGATTGAAAAACAGATTCAGTACCCAAATGAATGGCAGTAATAACCCAAGGAACACCAACCCAACAATGGCAGAAAGTATGTCCAAACACCGGTGCAAACCCTTATAAATAAGATTGTAATTGGACCGTGTGAAAGGAAAACTTAAATAAAGGTTATTACCGAGTTTCTTAATGGGAATCGCATAGTTTACCTGCTCATAGAAATTCAGGTAATTGTATATCTCAACTCCCCGGATAGAACAGTACTCGATGAACCTGTTCATGGCATCTGGCATATTATTAAGATTGTCATACGCCAGTATGATGGTATTGATCTTATTTTGGTTGACCATGCGATAAAAGGCCGAGAAGGTTTTATCGTCCAGTTCATCTTTGATGTTTGTCAATTTCTCACCCAGTATCCGATAAGCATGGGTATCGAAATCAAAGTGTTCTTTGGTATATTCAACACACCCCTCTCTTCCAAAAATCAGCGTATTGGTATGCAGGATCGGTTGATGAATAATGGTGATATAAAAATATCTCCACAATAAAATGGCCAATGGCATGAAAATCACGAGGTACAATACGATGAACCTATTGGAGGGTATCTTGGGGACAAACCCCGGGGTAAGAAAGAAAATCGTAAAGACCAGGATATAAACAAACAAGATGAGGTTCAGCTTGTCTCTGGAACTTGCAATGGGTATATCATAGGTTTTGAAGATTCCATTGAGGAGGCCATTCAAAACAAAGAATATGCTTGCGGAGATATAAAAGGCCGGACCCAGGGAGTAATCCAGTAAATAGTAATAGAGGTAAATTCCGGCAATGGAAATCGCATTGTCTATAATGAACAAAAAAACTTTTCGCTCACTAATCGAAAAATTGAAATTACTTCCTTTCATCCAAATGGGTTTCAAGAATCTTGCATTTTGAGATTCCACGAACCTGTCACATTCCCAACCGCAATAATACGGTTTCGTAAGCACCTAATCTACCAACACACACAAAAAGGAATGAAGATGTTTCGCTATTCAAAGACCATGAAAACTTTATGCCTTCTTGTCAGAGCTATTATGAGCCCGTTTTGAGCAGGACATCCGAAAGATCCCCTACAATATGGGTATCCCTGAATTTTCGGTTTCGAAGTTTCAATGAAATTTTCAACCAGTACCTGGCGATCACAAAAAACACACCCATGACGACATTCGTGTGCGATACATGAATTCTGAAAAGCTCTTTTGTCCCTTTCAATCGTTGAGGAATGCTACGGGAAGAGTTCCCACCTTCTTGCATGTAAGTCAGGCTTTCATCGATTGTAATGACCCTATCATTTCCGATCTGTTTGAGCAGCAGAAAGAAATAATCATAGTCGGATGCGATTCGGTATTTCAGGTCAAACCTTAATTCTCCGATCGCCTCTTTTTTCCAAATGCTAGAGAAATGTGGCACGTGAACGCCTCTTTTATAAGTACTTAAAGAAATTTTCTTGTAGTACAGAGGTCGGGTCAGGCCTGTTGGATTAAAGTAGTGCGTTCTACCTACGATTCCGGCAACATCACTTTGCTCCAAAGCTTCAAGTGCACTGACAAAGTCAAAACTGGGGTTGATGAAGTCATCTGATCCAATCCAAAAGATGTATTCACTAGTTGCCAGATCTAGTCCTCTGTTCAGCGCATCAAAGATTCCCTTATCTGGTTCAGAATTCAGGATATCATTTTCCCTTAAATAAGGTTTGATCTCATCAACAAACTCCTGTCCACTGCCACCATCAACGATGATTATTCTGAATTGATCCGCACTTTCAGATGCCTTGATGGAAAGGATGGATCTGATAATTCTTTTGTCCTTGAAGGAAGGAATGATTACATCGATCATTGGGATTGGTTTTAAAAAGAAAACTGTCCCGAAAGTTTCGTGCCATCCAATAGCCTAAACTCCCGAGACAGTCTCTGTTGATCTTTATCAAATAATTAAGCAGGTGTCAGCTCTGTTTCCTTCTTAGCCTGAACCTGTTGGTTTATCCACTCATAGGTCCTTGCTAAACCTAGCTTCACAGGCTCATTCACGGACCAACCCATTTTCTCGTGGAATAACGCGTTATCGGAGTTTCTACCTCTTACCCCCTGAGGGCATTTAAATCCATACTTTTCCACAAAGGCCTCTCCTGCCAGGTTGTTAATGGTCAGGTTCTTGCCACTGATGTCAATGGCATATTGGGCCAACTGATTGATGGTAATCATTTCCTCAGAACCAATGTTCACCGGGCCCTGGAAATCGGACTCCATGAAGCGTTCGATCGCTTCCAGGCATTGATCAATATACAGGAAGCTTCGGGTTTGCAGACCATCTCCCCATACTTCAATTTGTCCACCTTCCGGGGTTTCTGCCGCCTTTCTTAGCATGGCAGCAGGTGCTTTCTCTTTACCATTGTCCCATGAACCCTGGGGTCCGAAAATATTGTGGAACCGACCAATTCTAACGTCCAATCCGTAGTTTCGGTTAAACGCCAGGAAAAGTCGTTCGCTGAATAATTTCTCCCATCCGTACTCGCTATCAGGATTCGCCGGGTAAGCGGAATCTTCGACACAATTTGGATTATCGGGATCCAACTGGTTATGTTCCGGATACATGCAGGCAGAAGAAGAATAGAAAATTTTCTTAACACCTTTCTTCGTGGCTTCATGGGCCACATTAAGATTGATCAGGGCAGAATTATGCATTACATTGGCATCGTTCTCGCCGGTGAAGATGTAGCCAGCGCCTCCCATATCGGCTGCTAATTGATATACCTCGTCTATGGTATCATCGATTACTATATCAACAATCTTGGGGTCACGAAGGTCTCCGACAATAAACTCGTGACAGATTTCTTCGTGATCAAAAAACTCATGTCGCTTAATGTCTGCAATTCTCACCCAGTGACCTTGTTCTTTTAGCTTTTTCCCAAGGTGGCCTCCGATAAAACCTCCCCCACCACAAACAACTATTTTCTTCATATCTCGTGAATTTTCTCTGACAGATGATCTAAAAATGATCACCATCTGCCCATTATTCTTATTTGAATTTCAAACTGAGTTTTTACTCTTTTATTTCTTTTGTTCCAGTATCATTCTGAAATCTCAGTTGATTTATCTCATTTTCGGCCCTCTTGTTAAAACACAAATGGCCTTGTGATTACAGCAGAAACGTCTGTGTTTCCGATACTTGAATAAATCAGGGTGCAAAAAAACTAAATTTTTTTGGAAGAATCAGCGAATTTTCTCATGTAAAAAGAGCTTCCTGTTTTCCGGCGTTATCAATTGGTACCCGGAAACGTGTTTCTCCTTTGAAAGACAAAAATCTCCACATCCGGATTCATTGGAAATTTGACTTTCAAAAAGGTAGTAACAGACAGCATATGTATTCCAGGAAATTCTTTTGTTATTCCTTTTTCTACCCGAATCGTTGCACTTTGCTCCTTCACATTCGTTCAATGTTCAGGACGAGCAAATCAATTCCACTTGATCACCTTGTAGTCATCATTTTGAAAAATCGCATCTCTTGAGGAGTCAACATCTATCGGTATGATTATGTGAGAGAACCCGTATTTCTGCTGAAGCTCACCCAGCGCTTCATCCGTTAGACCTGCATAATAGCTGGCAAATTCTTCTTCAGAACTTCCATAACAATCCTGGATTCGCTGATACCACTCCTTCATTGCAGACTGACTGAATGGAAAAGATTTATAATCCACGACTATCGCTCTTTTGGCCATGATCCGCATGAGGCCTAAATCGTGTGGAGTAAGAAATAAAGCATCTTCGGGAGTATTTTCCCGGACAAAATCGAAAAGTTCCCTTCGCTGGTTGGTAGTTGGAATTCCCCAATAAGGCCTCAACTGTGCCAGCGGTCTGTCTATCAATTTTGGAACAGGAAGTTGTTTAAAAACAAATGCATTGCCAACAAAGAACAAACTTGCGGTCAAAATGATCGCATAAAATACCCGAGACTTTAATTTGGAAAAAATGATGATCAATAAAAAAATGGGCAAAAGGATATGAATCTGGGTATTGAAAAAGGTCCTTGCTATCCAGAAATTCAAAAGTATCAGTGCAAAAAAAGCAATCGCATGAAAGTTCTTCCTATTACCAAAGACACTTGACAAGGCTACATAGACCGACAGAATTGTCAAATTGAATAGCGAAAGTATATTGGCTTCTTCCTGATACTTCTTTGTTGAATTCTTAGAAACAGATCCAAATAAAAGTCCGATTGCAACAACAGCGAGCCACTTAATGAAATTTGACAGTCGAAATAACTGAGCGATCACTACATAGCGCACAGGTATGATTTCCACAAAAACCCACCCAATCAAATAGAGGAAGATCAAAGACGATAAAAAGAGCAAAATAATCTCCCTATGTTCCTGACGGGCTTCGGGCCACCACTTGCGTCCACTGATCAGGATAATGAGACCCATGAATAGCGCGAGGAGCACATCTTTTTTATGTGAAAGTACCGCACTAAACAGGTAGTGATGTGGATGACGGAAGTGAGCAATGATATCGATGAACTCTGTGTCTGTAAGTACCTTTTCCTGAGTCAGGAGTGGATATACCAGGTAAGCTGCTACTAAAATGTATGTTAGGCTCATTCCAACAAAAAGCTTCACCGAAACTCGCTTTTTGATAAAAGAATAGAACATCAACAGCAGGATCAGGCCGCCCATCTCCAGGCCAAGCAATGCATGTATAAAAGCTGTGAAACACGCGATCAAGACCGCTGGAATCCATTTACCCTTAAGTACAAAATAGATGGCGGTCAATATAAAAGGAAATACCAGATACCCAGGAATCAAGGTACTTACATATAAGGTATACAGTGTGCCTATCCTTGGGAAGGTGAAAGTAAGATAACAGACCGCAGCAATGAGACCACCTTTTTCACTTCCACCCAATTCACGAGTTACTTTATTTGTCATCCAGGCCCCCAACATATTAGAAAATAGGGCCAGGAGTAAAAAAGCCACAGGCAATGAGAATAGCGATCCGAGCAACCAGGTCAACTTGCTGTAAAAAAGCCTTGGAGAAAACTCCCTACTGGTAGAAACGAAAAAATCGTTTGCTAAAAAATTGGCATCACTCTGAGCATAAATCAGTGGGATTTGCTCTATATGATCGCTCACTCCAAATCGATAACTTGAAAGTGTGGCGACCAATGCACAGAAGAAAATAATCGCGTCGTTCTTTGTAAGCTTCATAGGAAATTATTTAATCAACACTCAGGTATGCTCTTTTACTGCAAATGCTCGCAGGAAGAAGTCTTTGAAGAAAAAGACCAACCCTATCATTGTGACAGGAACGAATTGCATAGCATGAACGAGAATTCCAGCTGCCAAACCTTCTTCTTCTGATAAACCTGCCAATGACAAACTTAAAATAGTTGCCGCTTGAAAAACACCTAAATAACCTGGAGAGGAAGGAATTAAAATGCCAAAATTCACCACTGCTAAAGTCAGAAAACCAATTATTATGGTATAGTCAGTAACACCAACCATTTCGAGTCCTTTGACAAACACTACACCTTCCAGAACCCAGATGACAATGGTAAGCAACAGAATCAAAGTCGTTCTACCATCGGCTTTTAAGAACTCCACAGAGAGTAAGATCTTAGAAAAGATCGTTGCGATCGTTGAAAGGATCTTGCTCTTCGCCTCGTCCAGATAAGCCTGAATTTTGATACTAAACCCCTTTACTAACACGATGACCAACACTACCGATGTAAGTGCGGCACCAAGCATGTAAGTCAATGGCCAGATATCAGACCTTGAAGTTTCAAGATTGGATAAACTCAGGATCAGGATCAACAGTAAGATGATCGCATCCAAAATCTTTTCCATACCAATGGAACTGATCCCACTCAATCTGTTAATTGTACTGTATTTACGAAGGTGTTCCATTCGGATAAGCTCACCGATCCTGCCAGGAAGGATATTATTTCCTGCAAACCCAATAAACACACAGCGAAAGATGATAGAATACTTTATATCCTCCAGTGGAGAAAGCATTAATTTCCACCTCCACGATCTGAACAGGAATGTACTCAAATAAATAAGTACAAGGATCGCCACAGAAACTGGCTCGACGTTTTTCAGAATCGTCAGTACAGATCTTGTATCAAAATTCCGAATAAGATAGTATATCGCCAGACCGGAAATGATCAGGCCAAATGCGCTCACCAAGAATCTAACTCTTGACTTCATGCCCATTTTCAATGACTTGTTCCACGATAAAAAACGGCCTCTTCTTTACTTCAATGTAAACGCGACCAAGGTATTCACCCAGAATTCCCAACAGAATCATGGTAAGGCCAAACATAAAAAATGTACCTGCTGTCAAGGTGGCAATACCTGGTGTATCCGTAGGAGAATATCCAAGGAATTTGAAATCAAATATTCTATGGATAATGAAGAAAAAACCAACTAAGAAGGACGGGACAGCCACGATAAAACCAACGTAAGTTGCCAGTCGCAAAGGGAAATTGGAAAAATCCAATAAACCATCAATCGCCAGTTTTATGAGCTTCCGAAAGGTGTATTTTACTTCACCGGCATTTCTTGCTGCCCGTTCATAACTGACACCAATTTGCTTAAAACCGGCATAGGCCCTTAATCCTCTAACGAATCGCTGAACTTCTACCATTTCTGTATTTAGCACGTTGACCACCCTTTTGTCCATGACACAGAAATCTCCGGAATCAAGTGGTATCTCTACATTGCTGATATAAGCCAGCAACCTATAGAAAGTCTTGTAGGCTATTTTCTTTAGGAACCCTTCCTTACGCTTTTCCCTAACGGCATAGACCACATGGTATCCTTCTTTCCATTTATCCAGAAATCTTGGTAATTCTTCTGGAGGGTCCTGAAGGTCTCCGTCCATGATACAGGCCACATCTCCGGAAACGTACTTCAAACCCGCAGAAATCGCTGGTTGATGGCCGAAATTTCTGGAGAGCTTGAGCACCCTTACTCTGCTGTCCTTTTGAGAAATTTCCTGAAGTAGTTCTAATGTACGATCATAGGATCCATCATCAATGAAAATGATTTCATAATCCATACCCCACAAAGTACTAGCTTGTGTAAGTCGCGCATAAAGATGAGGAACATTCTCCTCCTCATTGAAAAGTGGTATTATGATCGATAACATCTTAAAAACCTAACTGACCTGAAAGCGATTGATTACGAGGCACATATGAAGTCTCACATCCCATTACACGGCAAGCCTCGGCTGCCACACGAATAGAATTGTTCACACTGCGCTCATCAGGATACACATGCGCCATATTTGCAATATAGAGATTTGATAGCTCTGTCTGGCAATCGGGCACTTTGGCCGAGAAGCGTTTGTCACAAACTGGTGCTGCGGTATTTGTTCTGAATAACTTTTTCTCCAGTACCCATTTTTCAGAGAATTCCGGATAAATCCTCGGTAAAGACTCGATCATCGTGTTGGTCATCTCCTCTGTAGTGAGTTTAGCAAACGCCTCATGATGGGCATAATACCTGGAAAGGTATATGATATTTCTATCATCATAATTTGAAGAATCGATGAAGTTGGTATGTTCAATTACTCCTCCAAACGGATAATCCGGATCCGCAATATTTAGCCAATAGATTTCACTTAAAGGACGATCCAACTCAAGAATTAAACATGCTGCTCCGAAATACTCAATTTGTAACAGGTTCTTTGAAAGCGCCGGAGCCACGTCTTTTAATACAGGACCAAGAAAAATACCAGGAATCGTCATCAAAAATTGACTTCCTTCTACTTTCTTTCCTCCTGCGATAATGTGATCCACCACACTGTTTTTGGTGTGTATTTTCTCAATTGGGCTGTTCAGTATCAGTTCTACTTCTAAATCGTTCAGCTTCTGAAGAAGAGCATCCAAGAGTGTCGATAAGCTGCCGGTTAAATACCCCAGCTTCTCATCCCCGTTTTTTCTTGAGTTCAGCCTTTGTCTAAGTCTTCCAATCAACCATGAAAGCGGTACCTCATCTGCGTAAGGACCAAATTTCACATTTAGCATCGGGGCCCAAAGTGATTTTGTCGAACTCTTTCCTGCCCACCTACTCAACCAATCGGAACATGACACATCTTCATATTTGTCCCATTTTGCCAACTTGCCAAGAAAAATACTAGTCATTCCAAATCGAATCTTATCAAAGAAATTCATTGGCTTGAACTTCAGTAAATCGGCCGGCCCATTGAATTCGTAGATTTTGTCATCACGAAAAACACCCATCGATGTTTTTTTAAAAAACAGTTGATTTTCAAGGCCTAGTTCTTTCACCAACCAATTGATCTCAGCGTCATGGGTAAAAAAGTGATGATAGAACTTTTCCAGATTCGTCCCTCCTGCTTCAAATGTACTTATCAGGCCCCCCAGGGCACCAGAGCCCTCGATCACCTTTACTTTACGTCCATCTTTAGCGGCAAAAAGTGCTGCTATAAGGCCGGTCACACCTCCACCTACGATGACCATTGGACTTTTACTCATACAGATTGACTTATCAAAGGGTTATTGTAATCATCAGTTCCAGATGAAAGGCATGCAATTGCGTCATCAGGAAAACTTAAAACTTTATGATTGTCGGTTAGCAAATTCTTCAAAAGTCTGTCGTTTTGAGAATCGCTTCGTCAAAATCGCGACAAATGTAGGTAGGTAAGGGAAAATCAACAAAAATTGCCTCCTGAGCGTTATCTGGGAAATGCGTTATCAACTTACTCACGAAGTACCTGTAGATTTTACAGGCACTTCGAAACAGAGGATAAGAAATGATGTCAATAGTTCAATTTAAACCGTGTTAATATTCGGTCAATCTCGAAATTTCAAAAATCATTTTTTATTTCGATGATATTGATCGTTTCAACTACTTTCAAGAGCTTAATACCTGACACATATAGCCAGCTGCCAACATGCATGGAATATTATCTCCTGTCCAGTTGATCTCATCATTATAGTAAGTAATCAGGTTGTTATTGATTACATCAAAATTGAGAAACGCTAAATGACCCCATCGGCCCATGTGAAATGAGTCATTTCCTACTCCACCGGTACCGTCTACATTAGTAGTATATCCTGTGGTCAATTGTCCTGAAGTTTCCGTGCAAACCTGTAATGTCTGGATGAATTTATTCAAATCATCTTCAGTGAAGGTGATTCCATTATTGTAGCATAACCAGGCAAAATCTACATCTATTGCCCCATGTGAGATATCTTCGATCACTCCTGGGTTATGTCCATTCGGTGGAGAGTAATCCCAGGTATAGGCTCCATTATTATCTGTGAGATAGCTCAATTGAAAATTGGCAAGTTGTGTGGCCATATCTGAATACGATGAGTCTCCGGTCAACTGGCCCAGTAATATCAACGCTCGACCCATTGCATTTTGCTGGTTAAAGGGCGTGTATTGCCCATAATAGACCATCCAGTATTGAGCTTGCGGAGGGTTGCTACCAGCAATTGGTCGAAAATCAGGTTGGAATGCTGCAACCATGTCCTTCATTGCATCAATATAGGTAGATGCTTTTGAGCCGTATTTGGCCTTTAAAGTGGCATCATTCAAGATGGTCCTACATGTCCATAAAATAGAATATCCAATCATACCATTATGAACTATCCAGCAATAATTACCGGGAGTATAATGATCAGTTGACCAGGCGGGGAGCACTTCGTGTCTGTAAACATCTTCTTGTCCGGTAACACTATCACGAGTTTGCATCATATTATCGATCCATCCTACCAAAGTGTCGATGTAGGAGCTGTCCTGACTATAATCGTAATAGGCAAGCATACCCATCATCATGTAGGAAGTGGACCAGGCAAGGGTGGTTGAATCCGGATTCGTGGAATATCCATCAGGAGGCATTTTGGCATAAAGATTCTGAAAGGCCTGATCTGCCTCTTGTAGAGATTGTGCGGTAGTAGACATAGCTGGATTATTATATTACATTAAATGGTTCTAATTATTCGTAAATTAAAATTATTGCCTAATAAAAGCAAGTAACACGTCCTTTAGGACACTTTGAACATCAAGCCTAAAAGAATCTTCGGAAGAAATTTTTGATACTATTAAGGATTCGATCCCAAAAGCTAACCTTCCCGAAACTGGCCATCAAACTATTAGAAGAACCACTGAGCACCTGACACATATATGCTGCAGACAGCATACAAGGGACATTATCTCCTGACCATGTTATCTTCTCATAGTAATCAATCAGATTATCTGTAATCACACTTTGATCAATATAGCCCAAATGACCCCAGCGGCCCATTTGAAAGGAGGTCTTTGCATCGGCCCCTCCATTTCCATCTACTGTTTTGCTGTATCCATCTGTTTTAGTACACACTTTGAGTGTTTTCACAAAGGCCTGCATATCACTTTGGGTGAAAGCAATATTTCGGGTATAACACATCCAAGCAAAATCGACATCAATCGCACCATGTGAAACATCTTCTACAGGACCATAATTGTGCCCCCCCTTCGGCGCATATTTCCAGACGTAGGCTCCATTATTTTGATTGAGATTCACCAATTGAAAATTGGCCAAACGAGTGACATGATGTAAATATGTGGATTTATCAGTAAGGTCAAATAATAATAAAAGCATGCGGCCCATCGCATTTTGCTGATTGAAGGGGAGAAATTGGCCATAATACGCACTTCTGTATTGCCCGGTAGGAGGATTAGACGGTACATTGGAAATCCAGTCCTCATCGAATGATGCCACCAAATCCACCATATCAGCAACATATCCGTTCGCTTTAGAACCGTATTTTGACCTCAATGTAGCATCGCTTAAGATAATTTTGGTAGTCCAGGTAATGGCATATCCTATCATGCCATTTTGGACTATCCAACAATAGTTCTCTCCCGTTATCTGAGTTGTTGACCAGGCCGGAAGGATCTTCTTACGTTTGGCATCAACTTTCCCCGTAATGTTGTCTCTTGTCTGCAACATGTTATCAATCCAGATTACCAATTTATCAATCAAAGAAGTGTCCTGCTTATACTCATAATAGGATAGCATCGCCATCATGATGTAGGAAGTTGTCCAGGCTAATACCGTTGCATCAGGATTGGTCGACTCCCCATCACCAGGCATCTTCTTGTACAATCCCTGAAAAGCATTGTCCGCGATCTCCAACGCGCTCGAATTGGTCATAGTGGTTACTTTTTTGTTTCTACTGTTCTTATCTATCGAGATTGTTAGAGTATCAAACAGCTCGATAATGGAGTCCATCTAACCTCTTTCCGGGAGGAGTACAGAATACTTAGCGCCCAACACCTGACACATATATCCAGCGGTAATCAGGCATTGGATATTGCTCCCCTTCCATTTCACTTTTTCATCGTAATACTGGAACAGGTTTTCGAGAACTTTTTCATCTATATAAGCTAAATGTCCCCATCGCCCTATATGAAATGATAGTTTGGGATTTGGACCGCCTTTCCCGTCTACCCTACGACTATAACCTCCGGATTTGGTACAAACATTTAGTGTCTCAATGAGGCACTTCATATCTGCTTCCTTAAAGGCAACACCCCTGGCATAACTCATCCAGGCAAAATCTACGTCTATACCACCATGAGAAATGTCCTCAATCATTTCTTCACTGTGTCCTCCCGAAGGGGCATAATTCCAGATGTAAGCATGCTTATTCTTCCGTAAATTGACTAGTTGAAAGTAGGACAGTCTGGTAGCGATATGTAAGTGTCTTCGCTCTTCAGTGAGATCATACAACAGGAACAACAAGCGTCCCAAAGCATTTTGCATATTGAAAGGCTGATACTGGCCATAGTAAGGGTGCCAATACTGTCCTGTAGGTGGTTTCGTATCCAAATGTATTCGCCAATCAGGCTTAAAGGCATCAACTAATAAGACCATGTCCTGAACATATTTGTTGACCTTCGCACCGTACTTAGCTTTCAACGAAGGGTCGTGACGTATGATCTTACATAACCATAATATGGGATAGCCAATCATGCCATTATGTACTAACCAACAGTAATTCCTATTCGTGATTTTGGTTGAGGACCATGCAGGCAACACTCTCTTCCGTTTTTGATCAACCTTCCCGGTAACATTGTCCCGAGTCATTAGCATGTTGTCAACCCAGGTCACCAACTTATCTATCAAACCAGTATCCGAGTTATATTCATAGTAGGCGAGCATTCCCATCATGATGTAGGATGTGGACCAAGCCAACCTCGACGAATCTTCGGCCTTAGAATAACCATCAGTTGGCATCTTCCCGTAGAGTTTGCGAAAAATCTCATCCGCAGTTTTTAAATACCGATTGCCTGAATTCATGTTAGGGGTTAAAAAGATTTGCCATGCCTACTACAGCACGACTTTGGTACTATTTGATCATTTTATTCCGAACAAACTGAGAATCCATTCCCATATTCTGGCCAAGAAAGATTTCGAGTCGTTTTTGTTATTACTTTCTACTGTTGCTGAGGATGCCTGATTGGCTCCTAACACCTGACACATATATCCAGCCGCAATGAAACAAGGTACGGTATTCCCTGTCCAGTTGATCCCTTCATAAAACTTGATCAGACTTTCAGTGATCACAGCTTCTTCTACAAAACCCAAATGGCCCCAACGACCAATTTGATATTTATCATTTCCGATTCCTCCTGTTCCATCCACGTACGTTGTGTAACCCTCATTGACATTGGGGTCATTTTCCGGCCTTTTTATTCTGTTTAAGGTTTTGATGAAACTCTGCATATCAGATTCCTCAAACGAAATATTGTAGCTATAGCATAACCACGAAAAATCCACATCTATTCCGCCATGAGAAATATCTTCCTTGACTACCTCGCCATTCAGTGTATGTTGGTGGCCGTTTTTCGGTGAATAAATCCAATTAAAACCCCCATCACTCTCTACTTTCAAAGCTTCTTTAAAAAAGTTAGCAAGTCGTGTTGCAATGTCGAGATAGTGATCATTTTGGGTAAGTTCATGCAGAATGATCAGGGTCCGTCCTAATACATTTTGCTGGTTATAAGGTAAAAATGCTTTGTAATAGTCTCCGTAATACTGACCTGTAGGCGGATTACTCCCTTCCTTTGGATGCCAATCTGGCTCGAATGCCGCAACTAAATCCTCCATAGCCTTGAGGTATACTTGGGCTTGTGTACCGTACTTGGCATTCAGATTAGGATCAGCCATGATGGCCTGGGTTGTCAGCATGATCGGATAACTAATCATACCATTATGAACGATCATGCAATAGTTCTTACCTTCCGTATAATGACCCGAGGACCAGGCAGGAAGTATTTTGTCACGAACCACATCTTTTTTTCCAGTTACACTATTTCTGGTCAACATCATATTGTCGATCCAGTTTACCAACCTTTCTATCCATACTTCATCTCTGGAGTATTGATAGTAGGCTATAACCGACATCAAAATGTAGGAGGTGGTCCAGGCCAGGGTTGTAGCATCCGGATCTGTGGATTTAGCATCCGGGGGTAGCTTTTTGAACAGTTCGTTAAACGCCTTATCGGCTTCACGCAGTGATTGACTTGTTATACTCATGGCTGTAATATTTCATTGAAGTTAGAAATATTTTGCCAATGATGGAATTATTTAGAAATAATAAATACTGCCATTAAATGCACATTATTCTTTTAGAGCATCAAGAATAAACATACAGATTTATTCATACTGCATACACGTGAAACAATTATATATCATTTCCTTACCCATATTACCACCACGTGGTTTATTGTCCTCTTAGGATTAACTATTATTTACTCCCGAGAAAAATCTGAAAAATTTATTGCGAATGAAAAATAACATTCGGTTAGAATAAAGGATAAATCGCAATCTTTCACCTATTGGGAGTTTATGGAAAGACATAAGCGCCCATATTTTTTTGGATTTTGCCAGTTGAATCCCTTCAACATAATATTTGAGATATTCAGCAATAAAGGCGTTCTCTTCTTCTTTGTATTTATCGTAGAACTTCTCAAAGCCTCTCATTCGATCAAGAAACTTCTTTCGTTTGGATTCAAATGAATCTCCGTACCCAAATGAGTTTTCAGCGTGTATACGGTAATAATACAACACTTCGGAGCAATGTTTATTTTGTCCAAACGCCCTGAGGTGTAAAGAGGACCAGGAATCTTCATTTGGAAGGTCTTCAGGGATTGGAAAGACCTGTTTTGCTATACTTCTTGGGAAGATGAGAGACCCTGCTGTGAAATTGGGGAGGTTGGGATTTTTCGGATATCTGATCCCATCGAATTTAGCATCCTCGGAGAACGTCTCATACTGGCAAGTCGCAAAGTCATTTTCCGCTTCAAGAAGGTTTAGACGTTTAGAGAAACTATCTCTTGGAAGTTTATCATCTGCCCCAACGAACGTGATGTAATCACCTTTAGCTAACCTGAAAGCTTGATTGAAAGCCCTGTTTTTACCTTTCTCCTGAATACTTTGAAAATGGATATTCTCATGTTCTTCAGCGTATTTTGAACCGATCTCTGGTGTTTTGTCAGTAGAACCATTTTCGGCAATGATCACTTCATAATCTGAAAAATTCTGAGCAAGGATACTGTCCAACGTCTCCTTTATGAACTTTTCCTCATTATATGCAGCGACGAGTACGGATAGTTTTGTCATGTCGACCAGTCTTTTCTCAAATAGTTATTCCTGAAAATGAGACCAATGATAAATCCAAATGTAGGAATCCCAATGGAGCCAGATAGCAAATTGATCGCAAACCAAAAATATATGAGGCCTTTCAATTCTGCCTTCGCTCGTTTCAGAATTAATACTTCCAACAAAAACCAAATGAAAAAGGAAAGAGCGATGAAACCAAGTGCAGTCACAATACTGATAAATCCACCCATCTTCTTGAGTGTAAACCCATCTCCAAAAACGAAGTAATCCGAAATTCTTTGAAAATATGCGAGAAAAGAGGCTAAACGATTAACTATAGAGGCGTCCACAGTCAAAAGATATTCGGGATTAGCTAAAAGCAACCTAGCGAGTTTTAACGCTCTAATACCAGAAAATGATTGTAATATGTCGACAAAAAATCCTGAGAAAAGTACGAGCAGTACAAGGCCAAGAAGCGAAATTTTATAGAACCTAAGAAAAAATAGAAAAGCCAATATTACAAGGCCAAAGCCACTGAAAGAAGCCAGAAGACAGAATCCTGCCATCAACATTACCTTCAGGTCCTTCCGGTTCTTGATGTCCCATCCGTAGAGGACATAGAACATGATCAGCAAGTTCAATAAATGTAAAGCAAAATATGAGGGCTCTGGTGATAAAGTTCTGGCGCCTCGACCAGAGCCTGCAAGCACGGCAGAAACATCTCCTCTGGAACGAATCAAAATAGCTTCGATAAGACCTCCGCTTAAGAAGTATACAAAGGTGAAAATGAAATATATCAGAAAAATTTTCTGAAGTAATGCTTTACTTGGAGGGTTGGCAATAGTCAGACCAAAGAAAAGAGCCAATAAGAATTGAATAAATGAGATAACTCGGGTAAAGGCAACCGGATCACTAAGCCATATTCGTGCAATCTGAACCACAAAAACAGTGTACACAATTAGTCCAAGAAAGAATATTACCAGTTTGTTATTCCATTTAAAGAATAGTGGCTGTTTTGATGGATTTACCATTACATAAACCACAGCCAACATGAACACCAGCAAGAATGTCGGTTGGGTATCTGTGCTAGGTATAATGGAAGGAATAAATGGAAACAGCAGTGTCAGGAGAAACAACCACTTGAGGCTAACATCACTCTTCGTTAGTAGGAAATTGTGGAAAGTAATTTTCTTCCAATTGAACTTACGATTCAGAACAGGCAGGAAGGTCAAAGGAACTTTTGGTGAAGTGGGCAGCTTAATCGCTTCCAAAAACGATTTAACTTCCTTTATGATCATTCCTGTAACAGTTCTTGATACACTGCAACCATCTTCTCTTCTTCAACCTCCCAGCAATTTTGCTTTTGTGCAAAAGCGATCTTTTCAGACCAGTCTTGCTTCGTATTAACTATCGCATGAATAGCTTCCGTAAGGCCAGCCACATCATGGGTTTTTGCAGTAACCCCAACTTGATATTCATCAACGTAATTGCTAAGTTCTAACATATTTGAAACCACGCAGGGTATTCCCGCCATAAGATATTCGTAGATCTTATTGGGTAAACAGTAATAGTAACTCAGGCAAATTGGCTCAATGAGGCTTATTCCATAGTCTGCAGAAGATGTATATTCAATGATCCTGTTTTCCTTAACAGCATCAAGGAAATAAATATTTTCATGTGCTGCAACGGCCTTCAGAATCTCATCCTTAAATTGTCCAAAACCCATAAACACCACACAGATACTCTTATTCTCGAGTTGTTTGAAGGTTTCAAGGATGACTTCAATGCCTCTTCCTGGAAAAAGTGCTCCCTGATAAATGAAAAGGGTCTTCTCTTTTCCAATATTTAGTTCATCACGTAAAACTGAGCTTGTCTGATTGGAGGTAAAGTAAGGACAATTTTTTACGGTTGTAATAGTAGTTAAACCATGCTTATCACGATACCATTGTTCGATCGAAGGACTAACAACAAACGTATAGCGAACCCAACGCACAAATAAGAATTCAAGTAGTTTGTGGACATACTTCATGGGCCCCAGACTCGCCAGAGACTCAGATTCTAACTCGTGAGTATCGTATATGATCTTTGTTCGAGGAACGAACAGCCTTAAGGGCACAATGCTCAACAATAAAACATTGTGAAGGTTTAGAAAATCTGGTTTCTCCTTTAAAATGCGGAACGATCCCCTGATAAGAACTTCAATGAGTTGCAGTAACCTGGGTGCGGTCCTGGGGAAAACCCTAGTTCTGATGCGCCAAAGCGTCCGTTTCTCATCAATTTCCTCTATCTCATCCAATCCATCCTTCCAAAGGGCAATCAACAACACTCGATCCACAACTCCACTCTCCACCATACTGCGAGTCTGCTTAAGCGCACGACTCGAATTGGTAAAGAATGTAAGCAGAAAGTGGATGGATGTCATTCGCAAGACCCGCTCAGAACGGTCATATTAATTCCCTGGCCGCCTTCAAAAGAACGTCAGTGGGTTGAACCGACGAGAATTGTTCTGAAATCTCGTTGACATTTTTCTTAAACCGGTCAATATCTTCTCTATTCACAGATTTGATGGCCTTAATAAGGTCTTCTGTTTCAAAACCTTCAGTTACCACACCCAAATCGTGTGCTTCTACATATTTCTTCATCTCAGGAGTTGGTCCTGTGATGATCCCAAGTCTACCTTGTATAAACTCAAAGAACTTGTTAGGAAGGCAATTGCGGTAGTTGAAATTCGTAGGAGGGATAACTGCTATTCCCATATCATACTTGTTGATGGTCTTAGCAATATCTGTTGTAGGTACGGGCTCCACAAAGACAATGTTCTCCACGCCCTCGCACATTTCCAACAGTTGATCGTAGTAATTGTTCTTCATGCGCATAAGCATCAAATGAAGTACATAGTTGTCGGGTAGCGCCTTAAAGGCCTCAACCATTACTTCCTGTTTCCTTGCTGCAGATGCAATACCGTGATGGACAAAATTGATCGTCTCTTTCTTCATCTCTGAAGGGTTTAGTTCTACGTCGTAATGTGGTGCATTCCACATAACTCGGAACTCACGACCATAAACCTCCTTATATTTATTGGCAATACCCTCACTTACTGTGAAAGGTACATCTACCTCAGGCAGGTATTTTTTTAATAATGCATCGATTTGCGGGTGGTTATACTTTTTCCAATGTGGAAAATGCTCGTATTGTAATGGTGAATACTCGTGTGCATCAAAAATCAATTTAGCTTTCCATCGATTCTTTAATCTTACTGCTAGTGGTACTGCAATCAAGTCATTAGCTACAATAAGGTCCACATTAAATTTACGTCCTATCCTATTGAGGTCTCTCTTTCTGTAAATGCTCCAGTAATATGATTCGTACCACTTTAATTTCCTTAAAAAGACTATGTTCAACAACACCCGATACATCTTTCTTGTCAGATGGGTAAGTGTCTTAAACGGGAATCTCAGCAGTCTTAAGTAAGAAAAACTGAAATGTGGGCCAGTATTGAAGTCATCTCCAATCCGAACAAATTTCGATTCAGGAAAACCTTCCGGCGCGTTGTACCCAGCCGTATAAACATCATAATCTTTGCTAAGTGCATCTATTTGTCTGAGCACACGAGGATCATTGCTCAGCCTGGAATAGCACATTACCAATACTTTTTTCATGCTCATTACGTGTTAGAGCTTTTGAAATTGTGAAGGAAAATTGACGGTACCCATAGGTTTTGGCCAAAAGTATCTGTCATCATTAGTGGTGTATGGAAGTATGGTTAAACTCCCAAAATACTTTAATGAATCGTAAACCTTGCGACTAGGCGACATAATACTGACTCCTATGGAATAATCAGCAGGTACTAAAGACTGCTGTATGGTTATTGAGAAAGTATTCTTTCCTTTCTCCAGTTTATACAATTGTTCAGAGTCTTTGGAAGAACTATAGGATACATAGTCCAGGTTTTCTTCCATAAACATGGCAGAAACGATCACTTCATCGATACTTTCAACAGCATCAATTTCAATTTCCAATCGAATAGATTCCTGAAATTTAAATTGATTGTTTGGTTGCTCCTGAGAATCATATGCCCGTATCGCTGAAACAAAAAGTTGATCTTTTAGAACCTGATATCTATTCACATTTCTTGGAACTTCTCCAAATGAAGTGATTTCGGTAGAACTACTCTTCAAATACTTGGATACAACAACATCCGTATCGTCATCCATCTTTACTGAGCCTTTATCAAGCCAGATGGCTCTTTGACATAGAGTCTTAACGGATAGCATATTATGGGAAACAAAAAGGACTGTCTTTCCATCATTTGCAATGGATCTCATCTTAGCAATACTTTTCCGACGAAAATCCGCATCACCTACTGCCAGTACCTCATCCACAATCAAGATTTCAGGGTCCAGAAAGGAGGCCACAGCGAACCCCAATCTTACTTTCATCCCGCTAGAATACCTTTTTACCGGAGTATCGATGTATTTAGCACACTCAGAGAAATCAACGATTTCATCAAATTTCGCATCAATCTCCCTTCTGGTCATACCAAGAATCGCCCCATTGAGATAGACATTTTCTCTACCGGTCAATTCGGGATGGAAACCAGTACCGACTTCAAGTAATGAAGCCATTCGTCCCTTGGCTTTAATACTTCCTGTGGTAGGCCCCGTAACGCGACTCAATAACTTCAATAAGGTAGATTTCCCGGAGCCATTTTTTCCAATAACTCCAATTACATCTCCTTCTTTGATCTCCAAGTTGATGTCCCTTAAAGCCCAGACGTAATCCCCCCCTTCAATAGCTCGATCATTGACCTCACCAATCTTCAGGTATGGGTCTTCCTTCCCTCGGATACGGTACCACCATCTGTTAATATCATGATTGAGTGTCCCTGTACCAATCATTCCCAATCGGTACTGTTTGGAAACACCCTCTATTTTTAATACTGTGTTTGCCATGATCTCTTAGATAGTATCCATGAAGTTTTTCTCTGTCCTGTTGAAAACCAATATTCCGATAAGAAGAGTAATGGAAGAAAATATGAAGGAATAGGCAATCCAGCCGATATCAAAAGTGCCAGTACCGATAAAACCGTATTTAAATGCTTCTACCAGAGGCGATACCGGGTTTAACTCAAAGACCTTCCGCAGCGTTCCCTGAATTGTGCTCATCGGATAGATGATCGGCGTGGCGTACATCATCAATGTAAGTCCTAGTTGAATCACAAATGTAAAATCCCTGTATTTGGTGGTAAGTGCACTGAAGAAAAGGCCCAGCCCCAATCCTAACATCACCAATATGACCAGGTATAGCGGCATTAGCAATAACCAGGCATTCGGCTGTACTTCGGGATTCTGGATCGTATAGTATACCAATAAGCCAGCAAATAAAATGAATTGAATGAGAAATTTCAGGAATGCAGAAGCCACCTTTGCTATAGGGATAATTACCCGGGGAAAGTAAACTTTTCCATAGATATGGGCATTCTGAAAGAACACATCCGCGGTGTTTTTGAAACTTTGACTAAAAAGGTTCCATAGAACAATTCCCGCCAAATAAAAAAGTGGTTTGGGAATTCCATCGGTAGCAATCCCGGCAATTCTTCCAAATACGATGATGTAGGTGAACATTGTCATCAATGGTTGCACAAAATACCAAACAGGACCGAAAATGGTCTGTTTGTACACTGTGACAATGTCTCGCTTAATGAAGAGAAAGAGAAGGTCTTTATAGTTAAAAATCTCTCTTAATCTTAAATCAAAAAGGCTCCTCTTCGAGTCTATAACATAGTCCCAAGAGTCTAATTCCCCAGCCTCACTATTCACTTTATCTTTACTTAAAGTACTCAAATCCAATATGTATTTTATATACTCAGAAGTTTCCTTATTGCCTAGTAATAGCGGGTATCAACAAGTAACATTCAATGTCAGCGGACGGAAATTTCAACCCATAAACGCAATTAATTTCCGAACCTTTGTTTAAATCGCTCGCAAAATTAATCATTCGATAGCAAAGTCTTCACCCACGCTGTTTCCAGTTTCATCTCAAACTTTCTCTAAAAGATGGAGCTGACGCTTTTCGCTTCTCAAAAACATCCATCATCTTGATTTCCAGGTGATGGGACATGCGTCTATGAGCAACGTATTGATCATCAGCCAGGCTTTGAAATTCGGTTTTATCGTTTACAATGGCAATGGATTCCGCCATCATATCCATCTCCATTTCATATTGACGGTAAGCAAAGCTGTAAAAGGAATCCTCATAATAAAGCGGAATTTCCTTTTGCTCAATTAACCTGCCTTCATCAGCTTTTTCCGACACAAAATGAGTAGTGACTCCTACAGGATGACCTTCCAATATGGCCCATTTCAGTGCATCGAGACCTTTTACATTGGGTAAATAGCCGGGGTGACTGTTGATGATATCATAATTCTTAGCCAGCTCTTCGGGGAGAATTCCTGCTCCTGCAATCAGGATATGTTCAGGCTTACTCACATCAAAATAGGATGCTACATCTTCCATAGGCATCTTTCGAAACTTGATACCAAGTCTTTCTGCCATCAATTCGGGCATCACGTCAGTCGCTTTTGATGGGCGATGCTTATAAATTGGAACGTGATTCTTTCTTGCCTCCCAGGGAGTAGCGATCAGATCCAGATCGGTGTAACCCAACATAAGCAATCGCTGGATAAGATCCTGCGTTTTTCGATGCGGCGTATCGTAAGTTATTATAGAGATCATCTCAGTATCTGATGTAATTGTATGCTAAGGTTAATGCTTGATATCAATTGATTTTTTTGCACCATGATCCGTTAACCACTGGCTTAGGTGTTCACTGTTGTCTTTCTCCAGTACATAATCCAACGCCGTTTTATCAAACATGTCCTTGGCGTTGATGTCTGAGCCTGCAGAAAGTAATAACTCAAGAATTCTATAATCAGCAGAAGTTAAGACCGGAGATTTGGCATACATAAAAACCGTTGTTCCTTTCTGGTTCATTGCATTTACGTCTGCTCCTTGATGAATGAGATATTTTGCAACCTCATATTGTTCTGCGTGGCAAGCTACTACCAGTCCCGTCCAGCCACGGTCATTTTTTTCAAGAAAAAAAGTGGAAGGACACGACATAACAATTTCGAGGTTACCCTGCTTGCAAGCCTCCAAAAATTCTTCAAATGTATGGGTCATCATAAATATGCCACCTACGAGCAATGAAACTATACTATCCTACAGATTTCTTCTTAAAAAAGTATTCCAGTATCACTTTGGCAAATAATACTACAATACCAGCAAGTACACCTGTGATGAAGAAGGAAAGCATACTTACCTCCAAATTACGATCTGGTCTATTGGGCAATATCACAGGGTCAAATTCAAAATAAAGTGGCTTTTTCTTGATCAAATCGACTCGCTTCTTTTCTAATTGTACGGCCTGAGTATTGTATATACCAAAGGCCACCTTCTGCTCGGCATCTAGTCTCGCTTCCTGACTTTTTACTTCCTCCAGTGTAATATTTCTGTTCTTATCTCTGAACTGTGCCAGTCGGTTCTGCGCATCATAAAAATTCTTTTTGGACTCTTCAAAGGTAATTTCCATAAGACGCAAATCTTCCCTCTCTTTATGAAGCTTGTAATCCTCGACATACTCGATGATCTTCTTAAAAACCACTTCATTGAATTGTGATGAGGCCTTGGCATCTGGCAGAGTAGTTCTCAGTGTAATGAATCGACCATCGATTGATACCGCAATGCGTTTTTTCAATTTCCCAATGGTCGCCCCTTCGATGGAAGTAAGCTTACGAATTCCATCATCGTATTGGTCTCTCGATGGAATTCTTAATGGAGGATTCGGAGTGAAAATTCTTATAGCATTTCCTGGAGATCTTATGGCTAAACCTAACTTCTCAATGAGGTTTCTATCATCATACCGATATAGGAAATCTATCAACGTCAAAGTATCCTGCTCTGACTCAAAATAGAAGCGGTTATACATCAATTCAAGTAAGAAGGGTCTACTTGTTACAATGACAGGATATAAGCCTGGTCCAAAATCACTTAAATCACTGGATGCCGCACCCAATTCAGAAAGACCTAACAATCCAGAGAGTCCACTTGCACTTGATTTTCCCGCACCGGTTTCCGACAACATGGTCGAGTTCGACGTATACTCATCAGGTGTCGTGAATTTTGCTATCACTCCCATTATCAGAAATGGAATAATGGCGTAAACCACGACAATTTTCCGTTCCCAAAAAATTCTGAAAAGCGTGTTTAAGGATATTTCCTCCTGACTGAAAACTTCTCTGATATTTAGCCTCTCCTTGCCCATGACAACCTTTTTTGTTAGTTGCTTACTATCTCTGAGAATTTTTCAATGATATAATTGCTGGTCTCTTCATCCATTTCGGTATGCACCGGTAAGGAAATGACCCTTTTTGCTAAATCTTCTGTGACGGGAAGTGACCCCTCTGCGTAATTGAAATATTGATAGGCTTCCTGCAAATGATTAGGGATCGGATAATAAATCATTGATGGAACCCCAACTTCCTGCAATTTGCCTTTCACAGCATCTCTGTCCACACCTTCCGCTAACTTAAGTGTATATTGATGGAACCCGTGGGTTGAAAAATCACTTCTGGCAGGAATATCAACATTCGCCAGGTCTTTGAAGGCCTGATCGTAACGAGCCGCAACGGATTGTCTTGCTAAAACGTACTCATCCAGGTGTTTCAACTTGACTTTGAGCACCGCAGCCTGCAAGGTATCCAACCTGGAATTCACACCGATTCTTTCATTAACGTATTTCCGACTTTGACCGTGGTTAGCGATTTGCTTAATGATCACCGCCAGGTCAGAATCGTTGGTCATAAGTGCGCCTCCATCACCAAAACATCCGAGATTCTTGGATGGGAAAAAGGAGGTGGTTCCAATGTCACCTATAGTTCCTGCTTTCTGACTTTTCCCATTTCCCCAATGGTAATCAGAGCCCAAAGCTTGTGCTGTGTCTTCAATAACCTTAAGGTCGTGGGCCTTGGCGAATTCCATGATCTCGGTCATGTTGGCGCATTGACCATACAGATGTACCGGAACGATCGCTTTGCAGTTTTCCGTCACTTTGGCCTTCAGATCGTCCATACTCAGATTGAACGTATCTGGTTCTACTTCGACAAAGACGGGTTTCAGGTCCAGTAGGGCAATGACCTCTACCGTCGCTACATAAGTCCATGAGGGAACCAGAACTTCCGTTCCTCTATTGAGGCCTAGAGCCATAAAAGCAACTTGCAACGCATCTGTCCCATTGGCGCAGGGAATGACATGCTTAACTCCCAGGTAGTCCTGAAGTTGCTCGGCAAATTCCCCAACGGCCGGTCCATTGATCAACTTCATGGAAGCCAGGACCTTGCTCATTTCTGCATCCACCTCGGGTTTAATCTTGTTATACTGAGTAACAAGATCTACCATGTTTATTGGCTTATCCATCTTCTCTTTGAAATGGGTGACTTGTCAACTCTTTTTTCGCGAACGGATGGTAATCTCCCACCAAACCTATGGGCTTTGACTTACGGATGCCGTACACAATTTCGATCGCTGTTCGAGCGTCTTGCAGGCCAAACCCATTTCCATCAAGGATATTTTGATAAGAGATAGTATGAAGGTCTGTAAACCCACCACTAAATTCTAATTCTTCTCCTTCGATCTGGATAGATCGGAAAGTGCGCTGCCCTTTTTCTACCACTTCCTGCGGTAATACGTCCTCATTGATGGAAAGGAACCAACGTACCCTCGCTTTTTTCAATTGTAAGAAGCCCGCTGCACGATCGTGTGTATGAACATGAACGGTGCTACTTTCTACATCTCCGAAAATCCAGTGCAGCATATCATAAAAGTGAACGCCAATGTTCGTGGCAATGCCTCCGGATTTGTTGATATCTCCTTTCCAGGAAGTATAATACCAGTTACCTCTTGAAGTAAGATAAGTAAGATCTACATCGTATATTTTATCATCGGGCGACTCGTCTACTTTTTTCTTCAAAGCAATGATGCTCGGATGAACCCTGAGTTGAAGGATATTCCAGATACGGTTCCCAGTGTCCTCTTCTATTTTTGACAATGCATCAACGTTCCATGGGTTCAAAACCAAAGGCTTTTCGCAAATGGCATCAGAACCTCTTCGCAAAGCCATCCTGATGTGGGCATCATGCAGATAATTGGGTGTACAGATACTTACGTAATCGATGGGAACTTGCTTATCGTACCTTAGTTTTTCAAGGTGTCTGTCGAATCGCTCGAATTCAATAAAAAAATCTGCATTCGGGAAATAAGAATCAATTACCCCAACACTATCGAATGTATCCAATGCCGCAAGCAGCTCGTTATTCGTTTCTTTGATTGCTTTCATGTGTCTGGGGGCGATGTAGCCCGAGGCACCTATCAATGCAAAATTTTTCATCATAATACTTTAAGTTCTCTAAGGTATTTACGTCCGCTCTGATACTATTTAAAGTCTGGCGGTTACACGATTTTTAGGCAAGAACGATTTAACATCAAAAATGACCACCTTTTCAGAAAGGCCTTCCGGAATAAAATCAAGAAATTCCCTATGTGAAACCGCCAATACGATTCCGTCGTAATCCTCAAAATTGACCTTATCCGTATCCAGCAAAGAAATGCCAAACTCATCTTTCACTTCTTCCGCATTTGCCCAGGGATCACATACATCTACGGAAAGGCTGTAATCTTTCAACTCATTGATAATCGTTGGAACCTTGGAGTTTCGAATATCCGGGCAATTTTCCTTGAAGGTGATCCCCAGTACCAGCACTTTGGCATCTTTGATCGCATGTCCATTATGGATCAACAACTTAATGCATTGCTTACCGATGTAGGTTCCCATGCCATTATTCAAACGTCTTCCGGCAAGGATCATCTGTGGGTAGTAACCCACTTTTTGTGCTTTCTGAGCCAGATAGTATGGATCTACACCGATACAATGCCCACCAACCAGTCCTGGTCGGAAAGGAAGGAAATTCCACTTGGTGCCCGCGGCATCAAGCACATCTTGCGTATCGATATCCAGCTTATTGAAAATAATGGAAAGCTCGTTGACAAAGGCAATATTGATATCTCGCTGTGAATTTTCAATTACTTTGGCTGCTTCAGCTACCTTCATGCTTGCAGCCTTGAAAGTACCTGCTTTGATTACCTTTTTGTAAAGCGCATCTACCCGCTCTGCAATTTCCGGGGTTGACCCTGAGGTTACTTTCAGGATCTTGGCTACGGTATGCTCTTTGTCACCCGGATTGATCCTTTCAGGAGAATAACCACAGAAGAAATCTTCATTAAACTTCAATCCGGAAGCCCTCTCCAGTTCAGGGACACATTCTTCTTCTGTGGCCCCTGGGTAAACAGTAGATTCGTAAATGACAATATCGTCTTTCTTCAGAATAGACCCTACAGAAGCGCTCGCTTTTATTAGAGGAGTAAGGTCCGGGTTCATGCTATCGTCTACCGGAGTGGGAACTGTCACCACATAGATGTTACAGTCCTTCAGTTTATCCAGTTCATTAGTACAAAGAAGACCAGTTCCATTTCCATCAGACAATACGCTCTGTAAGTCCTCATCTGAGACCTCCAAGGTGTGGTCATGACCTCCCATCAAACCCTGGATACGCTCCAGATTGATATCAAATCCTATTACGGTATATTGTTTAGCAAATTCGACTGCCAAAGGCAATCCAACGTATCCTAGTCCTATAATCGCAATTTTATCACTCGCCATTTCAAATAATGTTGAAGGAGTCCTTCAGACCTCCTTTTTTGAATTTATAATTTCAATTCCTTTACTGTTCAGAATCATGAACTCAGGCCTTCTCTCAAAAAGCATGAGTTTTATCAATATCTGGTTGGTTTTTTGATTTCAAAACCTGATTCTCTGGTCGGATTTTTATCTCAGTTTTTATTAAAATCAACATGCTCAAAAGGTCAGCATATTTGCAAAAAGCTTTCCTTTTAAGGCATTTTTTAGCGCGAAATTAATCATTTCCATAACTTCATTAAAGTAAATACCTCATCGAGTCAACTTTCAGGCTGATCCCCAGGAAATTTGTCAATTCACTCAAATTCCAGGCAATTTAATTTCAATTTCTTCTAATTATGGGTTATTCTGATTATCCAGCAGGTTTTGCAGCAATATGTAAGTCGTAACCACACTTGCCGCGGAGGTCAATAAACCAAATACTTGAGAGACAGTGCCAATATTAAACTTGGTTCTTCCCCCAGGGACAACAATTTCAGAGCCTGGCTCCACTTTTGGGTAAAGCCTAAAGAAGATGAAGCGCTTTGTTCGACTGGCCTCGCCATTTGGATAAATGATATAGCTCTTACCAATTTTTGCCGCTTCGGTTACTCCACCAGCCTGAGAAACATATTCTTTAAATGCTCTTTTCTCCAAAAACCTGGCCTGAGTTGGATATTGCACCTCTCCGTTAATCAATACAGTTTCAGGCCTCCTTGGTACAACTACTCGATCGCCTGGAAGCAAAACAATATCCGCCTCACTTCCCGGCCTTTCAATCGCTTCCTGATAAGATATCCCTACCCTTTGAAATAACTCAGAATAATATTCAGGTTTTGTTAATTCTTCTTTCTCTTCCACCAATGGGTCTACCTCCTGCTGATCCGCTTCCAACCTGCGATTTTCACGTTCTTCAAGTAGCAATTTTTCCCTCAGGGTATTTATCCTTTCTTCAATGAGCTGTACCTGAGCCTTATGAACAGAATTCATTTGAGATTTCCCAAGATGTTTATAAATGGCTTCCAGCCGATTTAATTCGATCTCTGTCGCAGATTGCACATTCTGGCTATTTGTCCCAAGTCTGTATAAGCTTATTCCTTTAGAATACGCATTTTCAGTCAAACCACCGGCACGCTTAATGATTTCCGAAATCCCAGTATTTGGTGAGGTTAACGAATAACTACCAGGATGTAGTACTTCACCTTCAATTAAAACGATGGCCTCTTCCTGATATCCGGGAGAACTCCGAACAAAAACATGATCAAAGGGTTCAAGCTCAATGGATTCGAGGCTTCCCCCAAATTCCCGGTAAGAACTGATTTGCTCCTCGATGATCTCATAGTTGTATCGCTTTTCCTGATCCTGACGGATGATCTCAATTTTACCTCCTTCGGCGGAATTCTTTATTCCTCCAGATAGCACAACTGCATCCCATGCAGTCATGCCTTCATAAAAAGGCATACTTGACTCATTCAGGACCTCACCTGTAACCTGGATGTACTGAAATCCTGACAATGTAAGGCTGCTGGGAATCACTAACAAGTCCCCTGGCTGAAGTACGGTGTTATCGCTTGATATATCCAATGATATACTGCTCAGGCCTGGCGATAGATCACTCTTTCTCCTGAAAAGCGTTGCTGAACTAAAGTCACCGTCCGGGGCAAGGCCTTTGGCTTTGGCTATCAGTTCTTTGATCGTCATCCCTTCTTCCCAACCATATAATCCCGGTACCGTGATGGCTCCTTCAACCTGAACTCTTTTGGAATTGTAGTCTTCGACTTCTTTCACCCAGATCTTATCACCATCTTTCAACGGAATAACTTCATTGTTCAGGGCCAGGTCTTTCACAAATTGAGAAGCTCCCTGATCCCTTAGAAGGATAATAGAAGAAGAATCAGCCCTGGAAAGTAAGCCTCCGGCCCAGGAAACAATCTCGGAAATCGATTCATTACCTGTAATTTCATATCTCATGGGTCGTTTTACCTCCCCACGGATGTCCACCCTTGAATTGTAAATATCGACCAATATGATGTCATTGTCTTGTAAATTGATATCGGCTGTGTTCTTTCCATACAAAAAGAAATCGTACAAATCGATTGTTGCCAATTGCTTACTGCCTCTAAAGATTTTGATGCTTCGCATGCTCCCTTTTGGCGTAGGACCACCAGCTTGATTTAGTGCATTCAAAACGTTAGAGAATGCCGGGATCACCACATTACCTGGGGTTTCAACTTCTCCGACCACATTTACTGTAATGGACCGAATGCCTCTTATGTTAACTTCGACGAAGACGGTTGGGTTAGCCCCTTTAATACCTGAATAAATTCGCGCCAGGGCGTTTTTCAACTTGGCAATAGCCGCATCGGTAGTAAGTCCTCCGATGAGGACAGGGCCCAATGAGGGAACAATAATGTTGCCTTCATTGTCCACGACAAGCTCATGGCTTTGTTCAGATGCTCCGTAAATTTCTACATCAACTTCATCTGATGGACCTATGATATAATCTCTCGGTGTAGAAATATTGACGTTTGGTATGATGCTGGGCGTGCTGTTACTGAAAAATGATTGACCAAATATGGGTGCATATTGGTCAAGCCCCATCTCTACACCATTCCCTTCAGAGAGCAAGCTCTGGTTCATTTCCAAAGGTTGTAAATCGGGATTTTCTTCCGAAGACATGATTGTCTCATACTGGGTGGCCAACTCCTCAATTTCATTCAATTCATATCCAAGACTCAAAGCGAAGTTCCTTAATTCTGTCACAGACATATTTCTTCGCTCGGCCAGGTCCAGCAACTCTTGCATCTGCTCATCTAAAGGCTCTCCTGTAGGGATATTCTGAGCAATAGACGTGAATGTAACTAATAGAGAAATTGAAACTATAAGGATTAATTTATTCACAAAATCAAGAGTTTTGATAGTTTAAGAAAACTACTGAGAAAGGAACACTATATAATGAGGGATGAATTGAAAATAGAAATCCGGACACCTGCATATCTTTAGTACAGAACCAAAATTAAATTCCCCAAGATCTATACGTTTTGTTATTGCAAAATAGACCGCAAAGCTAATTCATTGAGTTTAATTCTGATAGAAGTTCTTTAATTCGTTGGAATGGCCACTTTAAGGCAATCGTTGACCTAAGAAATAAGTTTAATATCTGACAGAATCATATCTTCGATCAACATATCCAGATCGTAGGTAGGCTCCCAACCCAGTACTTGCCTGGCCTTTGAAGCATCTCCCAATAAATTCTCAACTTCCGTAGGCCGGAAATATTGTGGATCAACCTTTATAATGACGCTCCCACTTTCAGGTGGACGAAGATTCTCTCCCACAACTTCCTGAAACTTGTCCAATGAAACTTCGGAAATGACCCCTTCTTCTGCTGTTCCATCACCCCGGAACTCCAGTGAGATCCCCATTTTCTCATAAGTCTTGGAAATAAAATCACGGATGCTGGTAGTTTTACCTGTGGCAATCACATAGTCATCTGCTTTGTCCTGCTGCAAAATCATCCACATGGCGAGGACATAATCTTTTGCGTGTCCCCAGTCCCTTCGTGCATTCAGATTACCGATGTACATCTCCTTTTGCAGCCCTTTCGCAATTCGGGCAGCCGCTCTTGTGATTTTACGGGTCACAAAGGTCTCTCCTCTTAGCGGGGACTCGTGATTAAACAAAATACCATTCGAAGCATGAATGCCATAAGCTTCACGATAATTGACTGTGATCCAATACGCATAAAGTTTTGCTACGGCATAAGGCGAACGAGGATAGAATGGCGTTTTTTCTCTTTGCGGTACCTCTTGTACCAAACCGTAGAGTTCCGAAGTAGACGCCTGGTAGATTCGGGTTTTCTGTTCCATCCCCAGCAACCGTACCGCTTCGAGTATGCGGAGTGTTCCGACTCCATCCGCATTGGCTGTGTATTCTGGTGTATCGAAACTTACTTTAACATGACTCATCGCCGCCAGATTATAAATTTCATCCGGTTGCGTCTCCTTGATCACCCTTGTTAGGTTCATCGAGTCTGTCATGTCACCATAATGCAGAAAGAACCTCGGGTTCTCCTCGTGTCGATCCTGATACAGGTGATCTATGCGCTGTGTATTGAATAGAGAAGACCTCCGTTTTAATCCATGTACAATGTAGTTTTTGGATAACAGCAACTCGGCAAGGTATGCACCGTCTTGTCCTGTTATTCCCGTAATTAACGCCACTTTGTTCATAGGCAGTATCTTCAATTATTATTTCTCACCAATCCTGTTAGCGTATTTATTACACTAAAATTAAGGCTATGCTAGGCGTAATGCCTGACAAAATCTTTATAGGCAAGTTGCAGGCCTTCCTTGAGTGAAATCCGATGTTTCCATCCCAAATTGTGCAATTTTGAAACGTCCAGTAGCTTTCTGGGTGTTCCATCAGGCTTATCCCGAAGCCAATTGATGGTACCGGTAAATCCAACAACTTCCTGAATAGTTTCGGCCAATTCTTTGATCGATAATTCTTCGCCTGATCCAATATTGATCAATTCCGGCTCACTATAATGATCCATCAAAAAAAGGCACGCTTCGGCAAGGTCATCTGAAAACAGGAATTCCCTCAGGGGCTTTCCGCTTCCCCATACATCAACCTGAGGAGCATTATTGACCTTCGCCTCATGGAATTTCCGCAACAGTGCGGGTACGACATGACTTTTTTCCAGGTCATAATTATCTCCATAACCGTACAAATTGGTAGGCATCACGGAAATAAAATCACAGCCATATTGAGATCGATAGTTCTCACATTGCTTTAACCCGGCGATCTTGGCAATTGCATATGGTTCGTTCGTGGGCTCCAGAAGACCCGTTAGCAAATACTCCTCTTTCAGCGGTTGCTCTGCAAGCTTTGGATAAATACATGAAGAGCCCAGGAAAAGCAATTTTTTCACGCCAACTTCATAAGCCGCGTGGATCACATTTGACTGGATCATCAAATTATCATACAGAAACTGCCCCCTGTAAGTATTGTTTGCCAATATGCCACCTACTTTAGCAGCCGCCAGAAAAACGTAATCCGGCTTCTCTTCTTCAAAGAAAAGGCTTACTGCTTGTTGGTCCCGAAGATCAAGTTCACTGGAAGACCTGACTATCAGGTTTGTAAAACCGGCTTTTGATAAGCTACGACAGATGGCACTCCCTACCATGCCATTATGACCCGCAACATAAATTTTTCCGTCCTTATTCATATTCAGCTACCTTATAAACTGTAACCTATGATCCCGAATCTTATCCCGGTTGTTCGAGAAAATTAGCGCACAGGAAATGTGGATTCAACAAGTTTTCCTTATTGTAAACCAAAGCTTGCTGCTGCCCAGCAATGGTTACGCTCCCACCTGCTTCTTCAACAATGATGTGGGCCGCAGCCGTATCCCATTCCATGGTTGGTGCATATCTTGGGTACACATCTGCCTCTCCTTCAGCAACCATGAGCAGCTTCAAAGAACTTCCTTTTGAAACAATAACCGGATCGTTAAACTCATCCACATAAGCTCTGGTCTCATCATTCATGTGAGATCGGGAAGCCACCACTCTGATTCCAGGCTCTTCGAGATCACAGTGATTGACACTAATAATACGGTCATTCTTATAGGCAGATCCTCCGGCTGTAGCATAGTAAAGGTCATTTGTTACCGGAACATGCACAACTCCTAACACGGGCGCTGCCTCCTTGATCAAAGCAATATTGACCGTAAACTCTCCATTACGCTTGATGAATTCTTTCGTACCATCAATGGGGTCAACCATCCAAAAATACTCCCAATCTTTTCGCTCCGTGTAGGGTATGTCTTTTCCTTCCTCGCTCAGAACGGGAAGGCCCATCGGTTCCAGGATTTCAGAAATGATTTGATGGGAAGCTTTATCCGCCCTGGTTAATGGAGAATTATCCTGTTTCGTTTCAACATCGAAATCATCGGAATTGTAAATCTCCAATATTTTAACACTCGCAGCTTTTGCAGCCTCTTTAGCAACTTCCAGCGCCTTCTGTAAATCCATATTTATATAATCATTCCGGCCGCTACCGTCTCATTGGTTCCCTCGTCCACCAGGATCACACTCCCGGTATTTCTATTAATCTTATAGGAATCCGCCAGAACTGGTTTTGTGCTTCTTAAAGATACCCGGCAGATATCATTCATTTTGATTTCCTTATCCTCCTCATTACGATGAAGGGTACTGATATCCAGTTTGTATCTGATCTCTTTGACCATCACCTTCATATCAGCAGAAGTATGGCGCATCGAGTATTTTGCCCTGGGTCTTGGAGAATTTTGGTTCAGCCAGCACAGCATTACCTCAATATCCTGATCGACACGAGGCTTATTATTGGAGCGAACAATCATATCACCTCGCCCGACATCTATGTCATCTTCAAGGGTCATTGTAACGGACATAGGTGCAAATGCCTCATCCAAAGGACCTGTAAACGTATCGATGGATCTGATTTTGGAAGTAAAACCTGAAGGCAACACTTCTATTTCGTCTCCTGGCTTAAAAATACCGCCAGCTATTCTTCCAGCATACCCACGATAATCATGGTATTCATCAGTCTTTGGTCTGATAACGGTCTGAACCGGGAACCGGCAATCAATGTGATTGTGATCACTCCCCACGTGGATGTTCTCAAGGGTGTAAAGTAGCGTTGATCCCTCATACCATCCCATTTTCGTACTACGATTAACGACATTGTCTCCTTCCAACGCACTTATTGGAATAAAGCGAACATCCTTCGCATCCAATTTTGAAGCAAAGCTTTCGTATTCCTCTTTTATTTCTTCAAAACGTTCCTGTTTGTAATCAACAAGGTCCATTTTGTTCACGCATACAATGACGTGCGGAATCTGTAACAAAGAAGCGATGATAGAATGCCTCCGGGTTTGCTCGACGACACCATTTCTGGCATCGATCAGGATCAAGGCAACGTTGGCCGTAGATGCTCCGGTAACCATGTTTCGGGTATACTGGATATGGCCGGGCGTATCCGCAATGATAAATTTCCGTTTTGGCGTGGCAAAGTACCTGTATGCCACGTCAATAGTAATCCCTTGCTCACGCTCATCCTTAAGCCCGTCGGTCAGAAGCGCCAGGTCTGTATGCGTCAACCCCTTGCGTTCACTACTTTGCTTGACCTGATCTAACTGGTCCTCAAATATCGATTTAGAATCGTAAAGTAACCTGCCGATCAATGTACTCTTGCCATCGTCGACGCTTCCTGCGGTCGTGAAACGCAGCAATTCCATGTCTAAGTATCCACCCATGATGCTAAAGTGATATTATTTAAAAGTAGCCCTCCTTTTTTCGATCTTCCATAGAAGTCTCGGAGCGCTTATCATCCTCTCGATTTCCGCGTTCGGTTTGTCTTGCGGAGGCAACCTCCTCAATGATCTTTTCGAGGGTATCCGCATCTGATTCCACTCCACCCGTAATCGTAATGTCCCCGAGTGTACGGAATCTGATCTGTCTTTCCTGAATTTCTTCGCCCTCCCTGATCTGTATGAATTCAGATACAGGCAAGAAAGTATTGTTTCTTTCTATCACCTGTCTGTCGTGCGCAAAATACAAGGATGGGATTTTAATGTTTTCCTGATGAATATATTGCCAAACATCCATCTCCGTCCAGTTACTCAATGGGAAAACCCTGAAATGCTCTCCTTCATGATGCCGGCCATTAAAAATGTTCCAAAGTTCAGGTCGTTGATTTTTAGGATCCCACTGACCAAAATCATCGCGGTGTGAGAAAAATCTTTCTTTCGCACGCGCCTTTTCTTCGTCCCTTCTTGCTCCGCCGATACAAGCATCGAACCTGTTATCTTCAATGGTCTCCAGCAGTGTTACTGTCTGAATGGCATTGCGATTGGCATTTTTTCCTTTTTCTTCTACGGCAGAACCCTGATCAATGGAAGACTGAACGGAACCCACCACGAGTTTTGCTCCCAACTCCTCTACCAAATCATCCCGGAACTTTATGGTTTCCGGAAAGTTGTGCCCGGTATCGATATGGACCAGTGGAAAAGGAATATTAGAAGGGAAAAAAGCCTTTCTTGCCAGGTGTGTAATGACAATTGAATCCTTTCCGCCAGAAAACAAAATGGCAGGATTTTCAAATTGTGAAAATACCTCGCGTAAAACAAAAATGGATTCCGATTCCAATTCTGCCAGATGCGTTAGGCTGTAGCTTTTCATGCTTGACTAAAAATTTGTGGCTGAATATGATCGCTTAACTGTGATAGACATGCTTCTATGGTCTGTTCAGCCGTGTTTACTTTAATGTCGGGATTTCTTGGTGGCTCAAAGGGCGAATCAATTCCGGTAAAATTCTTGATCAAGCCCGCTCGAGCTTTGGCATAAAGGCCTTTAACGTCTCTTTGTTCACAAACCTCTAACGGACACTCCACAAAGACTTCAACGAAGTTTTCGTCACCGACCAGTTGCCGTACCGATTCACGGTCCTCTTCAAAGGGAGAAATAAATGCAGTAAGTACTACTGTACCTGCGTCCAAAAATAGCTTTGATACCTCTGCTATGCGCCTGATGTTCTCTTTTCTGTGAGCATCCGAAAAGTCCAGATCATTATTCAATCCCGATCGGATATTGTCACCATCCAAAATATAAGTACGCGCTCCACGGTTGAATAAGTCAACTTCCAAAGCGCTGGCCAATGTGGACTTGCCGGAACCGGAAAGTCCAGTCAGCCAAATCAATTTCGGCTGAAACTTATAGGCAGCAATCCGATCAGCTTTGGTGATTTTGTGCTCATGCGGAATGATGTTTTCTCGGAAGTTCAATGGACAAAATTTCGATTAAAAGCGCGAATTTACCGAATGATTATAAAGGAATCCTCTATAGGACAATTAAGACGTTAATTTTTTCGTCAATTGTCTGCAAAAACTACCAAAAAGATGCACGAAAACTCACCATTGAGTTTCAGCCTTTCACCTTCTTTATGAAATATTCGAGCGTTGGTACCAGGCCCTGAGACCTTGAAAATTTAGGTTCCCAGTTAAGTACCTCTTTTGCACGTGTGATATCTGGTTTCCTTTGCTTAGGATCGTCTTTCGGAAGCGGCTGATAAATAATTTTCGAATCACTTCCAGTAATTCTTAGAATTTCTTCACCGAATTCCCGAATTGTGATCTCTTCAGGGTTTCCAATATTTACCGGCTGCGCATAGTCACTGTGCAACAATCTATAAATCCCTTCAATCAGATCATCAACATAAGTAAACGAACGTGTTTGAGAGCCATCTCCAAAGGCAGTCAGGTCTTCTCCGTTAAGTGCCTGAGAGATAAACGCAGGCAATACCCGGCCATCATCCAGTCGCATCCGGGGACCGAATGTGTTGAAGATCCTAACAATTCTGGTTTCAAGGCCATGGAATGTATGATAAGCCATGGTAAGCGCTTCCTGAAATCGCTTAGCTTCATCGTAAACGCCTCTTGGGCCTACCGGATTAACATTTCCCCAGTAGTCCTCTGTCTGAGGATGAACCAAAGGATCTCCGTACACTTCTGAAGTAGAAGCAATCAACATTCTGGCTCCTTTGTCCTTGGCCAAACCCAGGCAGTTTAATGTACCCAAAGAGCCCACTTTCATCGTTTGAATGGGCATCTTCAAATAATCTATCGGACTCGCAGGAGAAGCAAAATGGAGAATGTAATCCAGGCTTCCGGATACATGCACAAATTTCGACACATCATGATGATGAAACTCAAAGTCTTTGTGTTGGAATAAGTGCTCTATATTCTCAATATTGCCGGTGATCAGATTGTCCATGGCAATTACCCGACAGCCTTCCGCCAAAAATCGATCACACAAATGGCTTCCTAAGAAACCCGCACCTCCCGTGATGAGGACCTTCTTCATATTTAAATTTGTTCTCTTCCTATGCTAACGTATTTGAAACCGAGGTTCTCCATTTGCTCCAGAGAATAGAGGTTTCTTCCATCAAAGATGACTTGCTGATTTAAAACTTTAGCAAGTTTATCAAACTCAGGCGTTCTGAATATTGGCCATTCCGTCATGATCATCAAAGCGTCCGCACCTGAGGCAGCATCGTATTCATCTTTAGCGAAATAAACTTTGTCTCCAAGTATGCTTTTCACATTCCCCATCGCCTCCGGGTCATAGGTACGAACTGTCGCCCCCAACTCCAGAAGTTTATTGATGTTTTCCAATGAAGGCGCTTCACGAATGTCATCTGTGTACGGCTTAAAGGCTAGTCCCCACACCGCAATGGTCTTTCCTTTGATCTCACCTCCGAAATGAGAAAGCAGATTTGGTATCAGTTTTTGTTTCTGCACGGCATTGACGTCCATTACTGATTTCAGGATTTTGAAATCATAATCAGCATCTGCTGCTGATTTGGCCAATGCCTGAACATCTTTAGGAAAACAGCTACCTCCGTAACCAATACCCGGGAACAAAAATCTTTTGCCGATTCGGGCGTCTGTTCCTACTCCTCGCCTAACCATGTCTACGTCTGCTCCCAGCAACTCACAAAGGTTAGCAATTTCATTCATGAAGCTGATTTTCGTAGCCAGGAAAGAGTTGGCTGCATATTTGGTAAGCTCCGCCGACTTCACATCCATGAAAATGATCGGATTCCCCTGTCTAACAAACGGCTCATACAGCTTTTGCATCACTGATTTGGCTTGCTCCGACTCTACGCCGAGAACAACACGATCAGGCTTCATGAAATCCTCCACTGCGACCCCCTCCCGGAGGAATTCAGGATTTGACACTACATCAAAATCCACTTTAGCATTCGGAGAAATTGCCGCCTTTACTTTATCGCCTGTACCCACCGGAACCGTACTCTTATCGACTACTACAGTATATTCTTCCAAAATCGGCCCAAGTTCTGACGCTACTTTCAGTACATACTGCAAATCTGCGGATCCATCTTCGCCCGGAGGTGTAGGAAGCGCCAAAAAGATAATCTTTGCCCCCTTGATTCCTTCTTTTAGGTCGGTTGTGAAATCCAACCTTCCTTGTCGCAGGTTTCGCTCGAAAATGGGCTCCAAGCCGGGCTCATAAATCGTGACGGTGCCACCACGAAGTTTATCCACTTTCTCTTTGTCAATGTCCACACAAGTGACATGATTACCTGTTTCTGCAAAACAAGTGCCGGTCACAAGACCTACATAACCTGTTCCTACTACTGCAATTTTCATTGATGATCTATTGTATTTTCTTTAATGTCAAAATTCATTTCGGCATCCCTCAATAATGGATGCCTTAAGTCCTTGTCGGAAATGATATTTTCATCTCCTTTCCAATCAATTCCTAGTTCAGGATCGTTGTAAGAAACCCCTTTCTCAAACTCCGGTGCGTAATAGTTGTCCACCCCGTAATAAAAAAGCGTATCATCCGCCATTACCTTGTATCCGTGAGCAAAACCCCTTGGAACGAACATATTAACGTTGGGGTTGTCCAGGAAAAAGGAAAAGCTCTGACCAAAGGTGGGGGATCCTTTTCTCAAATCCACAACAACATCCAATACGGCTCCGTGGATTACGCCAACCAATTTACCTTGTGCATGTGGAGCGAGCTGGTAATGTAATCCACGTAGTACGTCTCTTTGCGACTTGGCAAAGTTGATCTGCTTCACATCGAAATCAACACCCGTTGCCTCAAGGAACTGTTTCTTGTTGAAAGATTCCAGAAAAAAGCCCCGGTCATCCTCAAAAAGTCTGTTTCTAATGATCAGGCAACCGGCTAACGTGGTTTTTTCTACTTCCATGTAACCAGGTTTTCAAGGTATTGACCATATCCACTTTTGCGAAGGTTCGTGGCAATTTTCAACAGTGCTTCTTTATCGATATAACCCATTTTATATGCAACCTCCTCGATACACCCAATCTTCAGCGATTGTCGTGCTTCTATTGCGTGCACAAAATTACCCGCTTCTAACAAGGAATTAAATGTACCCGTATCTAACCATGCAGTTCCCCGATCGAGAATGGCTACTTGTAGCTTCCCTGATTTCAGATAGCTGAGATTTACATCAGTAATTTCCAATTCACCACGAGGACTGGGCTGAATATTCCGCGCAATATCGATTACGTCGTTATCGTAAAAATATAAGCCAGGAACAGCATAATTGGATTTAGGAGCTTTTGGTTTTTCTTCGAGTGAGGTCACTTTATTATGCTCATCAAACTCGACTACTCCGTACCTTTCGGGATCATTAACATGATAAGCGAAGATGTATGCACCATTAGGGTTTGTGCAAGCTTGAAGCTTTTTGCTTAGCCCGGAAGCATAGAAAATATTATCTCCAAGAATAAGTGCTACTTTATCCGAACCGATGAAGTCAGCCCCAATGATAAAGGCCTGAGCCAATCCTTCCGGCTTTTCCTGAACGGCATAAGAAAAGGAACAGCCTAGTTGAGAACCATCACCCAGTAGCTCCTTAAATACGGGTAAATCCCTTGGCGTGGAAATGATCAGGATTTCTCTGATTCCTGACAACATCAACGTAGACAGGGGGTAGTAAATCATGGGCTTGTCGTAAACAGGTAATATCTGCTTACTTGTCACCTGTGTTAAAGGATGTAATCTGGTGCCCGATCCGCCTGCAAGGATGATTCCTTTCATGACTATTTGTATGTTTCAGAGTAGTATTTTTGGTACTCGCCTGAAGTAACAGAAGTCATCCATTCTTCATTATCGAGATACCAATTGATCGTGCGAACTATCCCTTCTTCAAATTGAAGTGACGGTTCCCAACCTAATTCATCTTTTATTTTGGACGCATCTATGGCGTATCTCAAGTCATGTCCCGCCCTGTCCCTGACGTATGTGATCAATTTTTCAGATGCGCCCATTGAGCGATCCAATCGCTCATCCATGGCCCGGCAAATGACTTTTACCAAATCAATATTCTTCCACTCATTGAAACCACCAATATTGTAGGTTTCTCCGGTTTTACCTTCATGAAACACCTTGTCGATGGCCGAAGCATGATCTTCCACATATAGCCAGTCACGGATGTTTTCGCCTTTCCCATAGACGGGGATCGGTTGGTTGTTCAAGATATTATTGATCACGAGTGGGATCAACTTTTCCGGAAATTGATTGGGTCCGTAATTATTTGAACAGTTGGTGATCACAACAGGCAGGTCATAGGTATTGGCATATGCCCTAACAAAATGATCTGAAGAAGCCTTTGACGCGGAATAAGGCGACTTTGGATCGTAGTTGGTGTCTTCCAGGAAAAACCCTTCATTCCCCAGGGATCCGTAGACTTCATCCGTGGAAATGTGGTAAAACAGATGATCATCTCCATCCCAGATCTTCCGGGCCGCATTTAACAAATTCATAGTCCCCAGCACATTCGTTTTCACAAATGCCAAAGGATCGGTAATCGATCTGTCTACATGAGACTCTGCAGCCAAATGAATGACTTTCTGAGGTTGATAGGTCTGAAATACTTCTTCAACTTCTGCTTCCGATACAATGTCAGCTTTGACGAATGTATAATTCGGTGCCTGATCTACATCCGACAGATTGGCAAGATTGCCAGCATATGTCAGCGCATCTAAATTGATGATTTGGTAATCCTTGTATGCGTTAACAAACCTGCGAACAACATGTGAACCAATAAAGCCCGCACCACCTGTAATAAGTATGTTCATACCTTGTAAAAAGACCTGTACCAGTCTACAAAATTTTGAATTCCTTGTTTCAACGGTGTACGTGGCTTAAATCCAGTCACCGCTTCTAGCGAGGATACGTCGGCAAAAGTAGCGGTAACATCCCCAAGTTGCATGGGTTTAAAAGAAATCAAGGCCTTTTTCCCGATAGATTGCTCTATTGTTTCGATAAACTCCATCAATTTGACGGGAGAGGTTCCTCCAATATTGTATAAACGATAAGGAACGAAACTTGTGGAAGGATCAGGGTCATTAGAATCCCAGTCGGGGTTTGGCTGAGCAGGATTCACCATCAAACGATAAACGCCTTCGACAATATCATCGATATAGGTAAAATCCCTTTGCATATTGCCATTATTGAAGACATCAATAGGTTCTCCGTTGAGTATGGCTTTTGTAAACAAAAAAAGCGCCATGTCGGGCCTTCCCCAGGGACCGTAAACTGTGAAAAAGCGCAGACCACTTACAGGTAAATTAAAGTTCGAAGCATAAGTGTGCGCTATCAGTTCATTGGACTTTTTTGAAGCCGCGTAAAGAGAGATAGGGTGGTCAACATTTTGCTGGACCGAAAAAGGCATTTTGGTGTTTGCTCCATAGACACTGCTCGACGAAGCGAATAACAAATGTTCTACGTCGTAGTGCCGGCAACCTTCAAGAATATTCGTAAATCCAACGATATTGGATTCTATGTATGCCTGGGGGTTTTCTAATGAATACCTTACGCCCGCCTGTGCTGCAAGATTTACAACATATTTGAAAGAATGTGCTTCAAAAACACCATTTAGGGCTGCTTGGTCGGCTATGTTGAGTTGTACGAAAGTGAAACTGGGGTCCTCTTTGATCATAGACAGACGTGCCTCTTTCAAGGATACATCGTAGTAATCGTTGAGGCTGTCAACACCCACTACTTTGTAACCCTCATTGAGCAACCTTCGAGCCAAATGGGATCCGATAAATCCCGCCGCTCCGGTAACCAAAACCGAGTCTTTCTCTTTCATGGTGCAATGCTAGCACCTTCTCTCACTATAAACAAAAACAAGGCATTAGTTAAAAATTCAAATTGCCTGATGATTAATTTTGCGGCGTGGCACATATCTGGCAATTGGTATTGAAAGATTTGAAAATGGATTTCAGGAATAAATATCCATTTCTGTCTATTCCATTGTACCTGGCGGCGATCATTTATATATCCTATCTGTCATTTCAGGGTGTAATCAACAACTCCAACTGGAATGCGCTGTTTTGGATGATTCTGCTCTTCACAATGGTGACAGCCATCGGTCGGTCATTTCTACAGGAACAAGATCGTTCCATGTACTATTACTTTCTACTGAAACCGCAGGTGCTCATCGCTTCTAAACTGCTGTATCAACTCCTTTATGCCCTGGCACTTTGCCTGATGGCTTTTATCCTGATGCAAGTCTATTTCCCCCGGGAAATACCTGACACAGGCTTATTCATGTTTAACCTATTGCTAGGTACCATTGGACTGTCCAGCACCTTTACTATGGTGTCTTCTATTGCCTCTGGCGCTACCAATCAAGGCAATCTAATGGCAGTAATGGGATTTCCTACGGCCATCCCTATCCTGATATTATCGGTAACGAATTCAAGAAAAATTTTGCTTGGAGCAAGTCTTTCGGAGATAAAGGGAAATGTGACCACTTTGGTCTCTGTTGATGTTGTTATCATTGCACTTGTATTTCTGTTGTTCCCCTACAGCTGGAAAAAGTGATATGGAAAAACTCTCGAAGTTGACCTGGTGGAAATGGCTGATGCACAAGATTTGGTATGATCTTGCTTGTACGGATGTACATCTTTTTTACTCAGTAGTACTTCAGAATCATTTACGATCCGGACAGCAAACCGCGACTGGTATCCTTAACAAGGAATTACCAGCCTTTTGCCTGATGAACAAGCTTAAGCCTTTACTGTTTACCCTATTAATGTTATCTACTGGCGCTGGGGCATTTGCTCTATCAGCAGAAATAACAGGCAAATCAGGTGCAGAGGAGAAGGTATATGTAGTGGTTACGGCCACATTAATTCTAATTATCACCATCTTTTTTTATTTGTTCCGTATAGACAGAAAGCAGACGAAAATGGAGGAGATTTAAAAATTCTGAACAATGAAAAAATCACATATTCTAGGTATTGTTGTTATTGCCGTCGCCATCAGCGTGATTATTTCAACCGCCGGTGATGCGAGCAACTATGTCTCATTCGATGAAGCCAAGTCCATCTATACCTCTGGCGCTGACAGAAAAATTCATGTAGTAGGCACCCTGAAAAAAGACCAGTCAGGAGAAATCGTGGGGATTGAAACCAGTCCCGACCAGATGGCCTTTAAATTTATGATGGTCGACGAAAACAATTTCGCCCAACAAGTAATCTTCGCCGAACCAATGCCCACGGACTTCACCAAGTCAGAGCAAGTGGTGGTCGTGGGATCATACAATGGCGATATTTTCGTCGCAGACAAGATACTACTCAAATGCCCTTCCAAATACCAGGAAGAAGAGATAAAGGCTTGATATAAATGGTGCACTATTTCATTGGCAACCTGGGTCACTTTTTTGTGATCCTGGCTTTTGTTGCCTCCTTGATTGCTACAGCCTCTTTTGTCATGAGTGTGCGTGATGGCGCCATGACAAAGTATGCATCGGGTTCATTCTATGTACATACCGTTGGGGTGATTGGCATTGTCATTACACTCTTTCTGATCATCAATCAGCATTATTTCGAGTATCACTATGCTTGGAGCCATACCTCTAAATTCTTACCCATTTATTACCAGGTATCGAGCTTTTGGAATGGTCAGGAAGGCTCCTTTTTGCTATGGATGTTCTGGACTGCCATTTTAGGCGTTGTTTTGATTCGCACAAACAAGGAATGGAAAGCCCCGGTCATGATCTTTGTGTCACTGACCCAGGTATTCCTCACATCCATGATCATGGGTGTAGTATTCCTTGATCTGAAATTTGGAAGTTCACCCTTTTTATTACTGCGGGACGTGATCAATGATCCGGTGTTTGCCCTAAATCCGGAATTTGTACCCGAAGATGGGAACGGACTGAATCCCCTACTCCAGAATTACTGGATGGTCATACACCCACCTACCCTTTTCCTCGGATTTGCCAGTACGGTGGTTCCCTTTGCGTATTGCCTTGGCGGCTTATGGACAGGAAAATTCAAAGAGTGGATAAGACCTGCCTTGCCCTGGGCTCAATTTTCAGCTTTAATACTGGGTGTCGGTATATTAATGGGAGCTTACTGGGCATACGAAACACTCAATTTCGGTGGGTACTGGAATTGGGACCCAGTGGAAAATGCCATTTACGTTCCGTGGCTAACGCTCGTAGCGGCTATCCACACAATGATCGCATACAAGAAAAATGAGTCTGCGCTAAAAGCATCGATCATCATGGTGATCGCGACATTTGTGCTGATTCTGTATTCTACTTTCCTCACACGAAGTGGCATTCTGGGAGAAACGTCCGTGCATTCATTTACCGATCTGGGTCTCCAGGGTCAGTTGCTGCTCTATCTTTTTGCCTTCCTGATTTTATCTATTGTCCTATGTGCACGGATTTGGAAACGCATTCCTTCTTCGGAAGAGGAGACGTCTATGTACAGTCGGGAATTTTGGATTTTCATGGGAGCAACGGTTCTCTGTCTTATGGCGTTCCAGGTGATCGTCCCAACATCAATTCCGGTTTACAACGATGTAGCCAGCTGGTTTGGGATTGAGCTCAACCTGGCTCCACCCGTTGATCAGGTAGCTTACTACACCAAATACCAAATGTGGTTCGCTATTTTTATCGCTTTGCTTTCGGGCACCGGGCAATTCTTTTGGTGGAAAAAAATGGATCGATCAGCTTTTGTCAATGAGATCAAAAGTCCCTTGTTGATCACAATGGTCCTGTCAGCTGCCATATTTCTGATTGCAAAAATTTATGAACCCTTCTACCTCATCCTGCTGGTTTGTTCCGTGTATTCCATTGTTGCAAATAGTAAGATTTTGCTGGGGCTGAAAAGAACGAATTTGAAATTGGCCGGTGGCTCCGTGACCCACATTGGTATTGCGATGATGCTCATTGGTATTTTATTTTCTTCGGGTTATTCCAAAGTCATCTCGAAAAACAACACCGGTTTGCTTTGGAGTAATGAATTACCAGATGAGATCAATCAGGACAATCTGCTCCTGTTCCTTAATGAACCACGCCAGATGGGTGATTATTCGCTGACTTATCGGGGATTGAGAAAGAAAACCAGGGAATATGGATTTGTTGATATAGACTATCTGATATCAACTGATCACCCATTGAAAGTATTGGTAATAGATCCATTTATTTCGATGGAAGGGGATAGCATCGTCAGAGGAGATACGTTGAACCTCATCAATGGAGAAAACAGCTATTTCGAAGTAGTGTATCAAAAAGAAGATGGCAAGGTATTTACGTTGTTTCCTCGTGTCCAGCAAAACAAAAAAATGGGAACCGTATATTCTCCTGACATCAATCGTACTCCTGCTGCAGATCTTTACACACACGTGAGGGTTTATCCGGATCCTGAGCAGGAACTTACCTGGAGCAAAACAGATACCGTAGAATTACAACTGGGACAGACTTTCTTTGTCAATGACTATACTGCACGTTTTAAAGCAATGGAGCCTTTACGTGAATTGGCGGGATTTGAATTGGGTCCTGGTGACATTGCAGTGAAAGCCATCCTGGAAATTCAAGGCGAGTTTGAAACGTATATCGCAGAACCTATATACGTGATCAAAGACCGGATGGCAGGCAAAATCCCGGATGTCGTCAATGACATTGCGTCCAAGTTCACGATTCTGTCCATCAGTCCTACGACCAATTCTTTTTTCTTCGCGTTAAATACCACGCAGAAAGACTGGATCATCATGGAAGCGGTAGAGAAACCATGGATCAACATCCTTTGGATTGGAACTTTCCTGATGGTCTTCGGATTCGTCATCGCGATCATGCGCAGGTACTCAGAGTTCATGAAAATGCGAGATAAAGGCGTTGAATAGTTATAAGACAGTAAGCATCATAGGCAGTGGCAATCTGGCTTTTCATCTTTCAAAAGCCATCATTAATTCCTCTACCTACAAGCTTCAAGGCATTTTCGGAAGGACGGAAGCTCGGGTCAAGCGCCTGGCGGATCAGGTGGGATGTGAGTTTGATATGCTGGACGATCCGCACAAATTCAAATCCGACATTGCTATATTATGCATAAGCGATGATGCCATCAAAGAGGTGCTCGATCAAAATCATTTTGATAAGGACACACTGGTGATCCACATTGCCGGATCTGTATCATTAAGTGTATTTGAAACACATGGTGTCCAGAATGGCGGCGTTTTCTACCCCTTGCAGACCTTTTCCAAGAATCGGGAGGTCGATTTCCATGAGGTGCCTATTTTTATTGAGGCTCAGCAACCAGAAGCACTGGAAGAGCTTCAGAAACTTGCTATGGACATTGGGGGTACTTCAAGAATACTCAACTCTGAAAAAAGACTTCAGTTGCACCTGGCAGCTGTTTTTGCCTCAAATTTCACCAACAGCCTCATGGCCAGTGCCGAGATTATTCTAAAGGATATCGGACTGGAATTTCGTGTGTTGCATCCGCTATTGAAAGAGGTCGTGGAAAAAAGTGCACGTATAGGTCCGATAGCTGCTCAAACAGGTCCTGCCAAAAGATCAGACCTGGAAACCTTAAAAAAACATGAGGAAGCACTAAAAAATGATGAAATGCGGCAACTTTATATGCTCATGTCCGATTTAATTCGTAGGCAGAGCAATGATACTTAGGTGAGTAATCCAGTCCAAAAAACCGTGTTTGGCTTCTTGAAAGCCAGTCGCATTCCCAATCTTATGATCATCGGGGGGACACAAATGGCCACGGCCTTCTTTCTGCTCAACGAAAATGTGATTGAGGTTCGCTTTCTGATGCTCGTGATCAGCACCCTCATGATTGCGGCAGCAGGATACATCATCAACGACTATTACGATCAAAAAATTGACATGATCAATCGCCCTAAGAGGGTAGTTGTAGGGGTTGAATTGAGCAGAAGGCCTGCTCTTCTCGCCCATGTACTGATCAGTGTACTCGGAATTCTGATCGGCTTTTGGGTAGGTCTGCTAGTGGGTCTTGTGCATATTTTTTCTGCTTCCCTGCTTTGGTACTATTCCAACTACTTAAGGCGATTACCACTCATTGGCAACATGTCCATTTCTTTATTAAGCGGCATGTCAATACTCCTCGTTCTGGTTTTTTATCACAGCGCACATGAAATTGCGTTTATCTATGCCTTGTTCGCTTTCCTCATGGTACTCATCCGTGAAGTATTGAAAGACATAGAAGATGTAAAAGGCGATGAAGCATTTGGAGTACAGACCGTACCGGTAATCTGGGGCATACGAGGGGCCAAGATCATCATCTATCTGGTGGTATTATCCGGAAGCGCTCTATTGATGTATCTATTGATCAGTCATCAAAACCTAATCCTGAGGTTCTATTTTCTGGGTTTGACACCCTTATTCATTTGGTTCATTTACATGTTGATCCGGGCCGATACGATGAAACAATTTCGAAGATTGCATTTATTTTGTGACACCATCGTATTCACAGGGTTACTCAGTTTACTGTTTCATTAATTCCATGCACAAAATCGCCATTTTCGCTTCAGGCAGTGGTACCAATGCCGAAAACCTGGCCAATTATTTTTCAGGAAACGAACAAATTGAAATTTCCAGGATCTACTCGAACCGGTCAGATGCATTCGTTCATGAAAGGGCTAAAAATCTAGGTATTCCAAGCGAAACCTTTTCCCGTGTTCAGTTTAAATCGGATGAATTTGCTTCAAAACTTCAGGGGGAAGGGATCACCTGTATTGTATTGGCAGGGTTTCTATGGTTGATTCCACTAACCCTGATCAAGGCCTTTGATAAAAAAATCATCAATATACATCCCGCTTTACTCCCTGCTTTTGGCGGAAAAGGCATGTATGGAAGCCACGTACATGAAGCGGTCATTGAGAGTGGTGTTCGCGAATCCGGAATCACAATACATCTGGTCAATGAAAAATATGACGAAGGCAAACACTTATTTCAGGCCAAAACAGCCATTTCCATTAACGATAACCCGGATTCACTGGCCAGTCGCATTCATGAATTGGAATATGCACATTTCCCCAAAGTGATTGAAAATTATCTTCTCAATGGTTTTCAGGATGATCTATAAATTGCAGTTTTAGAAATCTCTCATATGGCAAGCCTCAAGCAACAAAAGATATTTTATCTGTCACTCATCGTCGTATTATTGATGATCCTGGGCTATACCAGCTATTACTTGCTAGGGGGTTTCGAGGAAAAAGAAGTGATCAGAGGTGGGCCGATAAAAAGGAATATCGTGGGGAAGTCGTTCCGCGGATTTTACAAACATCCGGATCTTGAAAAGATCTGGCTCGAAAACCGGGAATTGATTGAATCAGGGGCCATCCCAGGCAGCCTGGCAGTGATCACCTACGAAAGTGACTCCCTGGACAATGATGAAGTGCACCAATTCATTGGTATTGCCATCGAAGGAGGTATGGCCGAAATCCCGATGGGTTTTGAAGTGAAGGAATTAAGAATGGATGAACGCCTGTTGATCGCATTGGTCATGCATCCTCTGGTCCGCCCTTCACCAAGGACGATAGCCAACATGTTTACTGATTTCGCAGCCCTTGATGGCGATAGACTCGGTAGCTACACCCTGGAACTACACTTTCAGGATAATAGTATGCTCGTAGAAACCCCCATCAACGAGTAGAGTCTCCCGCCTCAAAACGATCAATTCGTTGCGCGACGTTCTCTCTGATATTCATGTAAAACAGATTGTAATCAGCTACATGATATCGTTTCCAATTAAATAAAAAATTGCCGAAGAATTTCGGCTTACTAATCCACAACAGACCTCTATGATTTTGAGCATCATTCAATTCAGGGTGGATTTTACCAAAATTTCTGAGGACACCTCCCTGGTTTTTTGAAGCCGGAGCATAGGTTTCATCCAGTTTCCAATTCAGCGGATTTACACTGAGTGCATTGTGATAGGCAGTCCGGAACTTAGGGGGATAATAATCTTTGGCATAGGTATTCCAGGTGATCCAGCAACCTGTATCATCCTCATTTTCACAAGGTGAAATCTCTTCAAATAAATCCCATTGTAATGGCATTCCGATCAAATAGGCAGCTATAAATTGCTGCTGTAAGGGTTGGCCTTCCAGAAAATCCTTGACCAGTCGGGCTGCATGTAAAGTCCCCTGACTATGTGAGGCAATGATGAAATTTCTACCTTCATTCCAATGTTTCAGGTAATAGGCAAAGGCTGCTTTGACGTCTTCATACGCGTAATCCAGCGCCTTTTGCTTCAGAATAAGATCATCGGTCAAAAAAACATTATAGTGCGCCTGACGATACCTTGGGGCAAATACCCTGGCGGCCCCATTAAATACAGTGGCCTGATTTCTTATGGTAGACTCATCTACCTTATCGTTGAGCTTTTTATCCTGTAAGTCAGCATTCCAGGGATTTTCGGGTTTAGGTTTGCCGGTGTAAATGGTGGGATGAACGAAAAATACGTCCACAGTAGCCTCAGCCTGTTTGTCTGATAATTGACCCGTTTTACCTGGAAGTAAGTCTGCTGCATCCTGTTGATCCGGGTGTCCAGCCCACATGGAAAGTTCGGCATAATCAGGTGCTTCTGGCAATTTTGACAGGTCGTCCATACCATACTTATCGACTTTTTTCTGTGCAAAAGCAGTGGCCGAACCCGTAAGTATCAGCAAGACAAAAGCGAGTTTTTTCATCATTGGGAACAGAATTACAAGATGTTGAATCTTAAGCACATTTCTCGTCATCGTTACGACATCATTTAAAAACGTGATGAAGAGAGATTGTTTTAGTTTTAAGAAAAAAAGTGCATCATGAAACGAAATCCAACCTATTTTTTTGCTGCCTGCCTAATGCTTTTGTGGGCCTGTAGTTCACCGAAAACGGAAGAAAAACAAGCAACTCCTACTGCTTCAAGCACTCAGTCGGTACCTAAAGGTGAAGTCACTTATTCTACAGACACCATCAACATGAAAGGTTATTTTGCCACGAATGCCACAGCAGGTGAAAAAGTACCTGGTGTGCTTGTCATTCACGAATGGTGGGGTCACAATGATTACGCGCGGCAACGTGCGGATATGTTGGCAGATTTGGGGTATGTGGCCCTGGCCATTGATATGTACGGAGATGGCAAAACAGCAGATCACCCGGAGGATGCAGGAAAATTTGCAGGGATGGTATTTCAAAACCTGGATCAATCCCGGGCAAAATTTGAAGCCGCATTGAAGGCATTACAGGATCATCCTAATGTAGACCCTGACAAAATAGCCGCCATTGGCTACTGTTTTGGAGGTACAGTAGCCTTTAATATGGCTAACGCGGGATACGATCTCGATGCTGTTGCTGCCTTTCACAGTGGTTTAGCACTTCCTATCCAACCGAATGCCGAAACACTAAAAGCCAAAATTTTGGTGTGTAATGGAGCAGATGATGGCTTCATTCAACCTGAATCTATTGATGCCTTCAAGGAAGTTTATGCAGGCATCGGAGCAGAACTGGAATACATCTCTTATCCTGGAGCCGTACACAGCTTTACAAGCAAAGAGGCAGATGCCAACGGTGAAAAGTTTGGATTGCCACTAGCCTATAATGCTGCGGCAGATTCAGCATCCTGGGAAGAAATGAAAGAATTGTTTGCATCGGTCTTCTGATCAATCAACGATCCGTTAGGGCCGCTCACCGAAAAGGATGGTCAAAACTTTGCTTCAATTGTATTTTGCTGGTAATTTTTTAAATTATTTTTAGAGTAAATAAAGATTTGTAGCATGATACGGGTTTTAACGATCCTTTTCTTTTTTGCCATCAGTGTTCCTTCATTTGCTCAGGAACCTAATGACTATTCGGATTATTCCTACTTGTGGGAAAATTCCAAAGAAGCCCTTAAAGCCAAGAAAAAGGCCGAAAAGAAGCGACTTAAAGAATTAAAGAAGCTTAAAAAATCCGGAACCCTCACAACGGATACAACTCCGGCAGATACCACACAGCAGCCTGGCGAGAACCTGAATGTATCCGCGGACAGCACGTCAGTGCCTCAAGACTCCTTGCAGCAAGAAAACATCAGTATTTCCGATAGCCTACAAACTGTACCGACAGATAGTTTACAGCTAGAAACACTCCCATCCACCGAAGTAGTCATTGATACCGTGGAACAGTCCGCTACACCTGGCAATGTTCCATTGAGGGAAGAAGGAGGATTAGAAAACACCCCCCAGGAGGAGTCCATTGACGTACCGATAGAAGAAAAAGCTCCGGATGAAATAACTGAGGAAGGGGTGCCAGATGAACCCACAATTGACGAAAACCCGTCAGTAGAAAAGGAGATTGATGAACCAGTAAAGCCTAAAGAAAGGGGAAAAGCGCCTCCTGTGAATGATTTCCGTAGCGGCATGCCCAATAGTGCACCCAGCCAGGTGAACGCAGGTCTCACTTTCACACAAATTGACGGTCAAAATTTCGTTGGCCTGGTGCTCAATCCCGAATTCTCGATTGGAAAAGTCGGTGTTGGACTCAATGTCCCGATCCTCTACGGTCTGGATGATCAAAAAGTAAGAACAGACATCTTTGAAGATGGCGTGGGGCCCGCCAGGTTGATCACCTACCTGAGGTATGGCGTCCAGAAACGTGATCCGATTTACTTCAGGATTGGACAATTAGATGGGATCAGCATTGGCTTTGGCGGTTTGGTTAATAATTATACAAACAGTACGAGCCTCGAAAAACGAAAACTGGGATTACACCTCGATTTTAATTGGCGTGGATTAGGAGGAGTTGAAGCCATGTATTCGGATTTTGATCCTGCTTCACAAAATTTATTGGTAATTCGGCCATATGTCCGACCGCTCGCTACCACTGGCATTCCTTTCGTGAACACATTCGAGGTGGGCGCCACATTTGTCAGTGACAAAGACCAGACGGCTATTCCAGCTAGTGACAGTACTTCTACCAGCTACTTGTATACACGAAATGGTATCAGTGCATTTGGTATTGATGCCGGGCTGACCGTTTGGAAAATTCCATTCATACAAGTCGATGCCTTCTTCACCTATTCAAGTCTCAATGTGGGTAAAGGCGGTCTGGAAGACTCGTTGGCCTCCATTACGCCGATACTGAATGCGGCAACTTTAGAAGATGGTTACGACCAGGGCAGTGGATGGAGCTATGGCATGAACTTTCGACTGAATTTTATCGCCGACCTGTTTCATACCGATATTCGAATAGAGCGACTAAGCTATCAGGAACATTTCATTCCACAGTTCTTTGACTTCAACTATGAACTGAATAAAGACGGACGGATTTTTTCAACGTTAACCGCTGAAAAGAAAGCTGGGATCTACGGCAGCCTGACTGGTCATATTCTTCAAAAAGTGAGACTGGGAGGTAGTTTGCTAATTCCTGATAATGTCAGTGAAGAAGCTCCGGCAGTCATTCAACTGAATGCTACCGTGGACCGTCTGGCCAACAAATTTTCCATTCACGCTTTGTATTTAAAGGGTGGTCTAGCCGATCTGAGCGATGCCTTTAAACTAGATGAAAGGTCCATTGCCAAAGTTCGCTTTGCCTATCACATGAACAATTGGTTGGTTGTGGGTACGGACTATTACTGGGCATTCACACCAACGGCTGATGGTTCTATAGAAGCGACTGAATACGTTTCACCTTACATCGGTGTATCTATTCAGTTTTAAGCCTTCATTAGCTTTAGCTTGTCTGTTTACTCTATCTCCCTGAAACGAGGATAGCATGGCCTTATGATTAGCCAATAAGCTTACCAGACATGAATTTTGCCTTCACCATCAATCATGATTTTGTCTTTGTTGATAGGCACAACGACTTTAAATGATTTGTCTACCACTCCCAGTAGAAAAGTCTTCTTGTGCCTGACGATGGCGTAGCCAGCAGTAAAAGGACTAACGAGATAATTCTTAACGGGGCCATGATCGCCTAAGTGATCTCCTCCCGAAGAAAAGTAATCGCTTAACTCTTCGTAGTGATCACCCCTATCTAGCAAACCTGGAGATACCACTTCATTTCCTGACAGGTCAAGGTATCCTATCCGGTCACCCAATCTGATTTCGGCCCAGTCTTTATCGTTTTTGTTGAAAGATGATACTTCATCATACTTCGGAGTGATTACTTCCTTGCCCGTCTTATCGATGAAACCATAACGACCATCTTTCTCCACTAAAGCCCAGTACCGATGCTTTTGCCCAAAAGATTCTATCCGATGATACTGCGTTGGTGTCACCTCCTTGCCGGTACGGTCAATGAATCCAAGCAGGCCATTTTTCTCCACTCGGGCCAAATGTCTCGTATATCGGCCAAAAGAACCGATATCCGTGTATTGAGGAATAACAACCACTGTTCCTGTCTTGTCAATAAAGCCATACAAGCCATTTTGCTGAACCTTGGCCCAACTTACTCCTGCCTGATCGAAATGGAAGATACGGTCGTATTTCAGAGGCACAATTTCAGCCCCTGTAGCATCGATAAACCCATAAAGACCATTACGGGATACCAGCGCCCAATTCAAACCGTATTGACCAAATGATCCGATATGTTCATATTCGACAGGAACAGTTAGTTTACCGGTCCGATCAATAAAACCCACCAATCCATTCTTCTCTACTAATGCCCAGTTCTTTCGTTTGTTGCCAAAAGAATGAATACGCTCAAATTCGGGTTCGACTAATACCTTTCCTAATCGGTCAATGAAACCATAGAGGTCGTCTTTGATCACCAGGGCTAGTGAGCGTCCATGACTATCAAAATGATAAATTCGATCATATTCTGGCGGAACAACTACCTGACCCGTTCGGTCAATGAAGCCTCTTTTATCCTCTTTAATCACCAGGGCCCACTGGTCGTTGCCATAACTTCCAAAGTTTCCGATGTAATCAAATGTCTGTTGTGTCGTGTCTTGTTGTGCGCTTAGAGAGAAGCTATTGAAACACAGGGAAATCAATACCCAATACCGGAGGAAAAGTAAGTTTTGCATGTCCTAAGGACAGGCTAAATCAGAAGGGGTTTCCAACATTCTAAAAATTCCTTCCGTAAGAGAAGCTATAGATGTATTGATTTAAACGTCATTCCCTGGTCGGGCACCCGCATTCACTGGGAATGACGTTTATTTTTGAAAGGCTTAAACCAATAGCCTATTGTCCCTATTCACCCAAAAACGGATATCGATAATCCGTTGGAGGAACGAATGTCTCTTTGATCGTTCTTGCACTCACCCAACGCAGCAAGTTCATCATGGCACCGGCTTTGTCATTTGTTCCGGATCCTCTGGCACCACCAAACGGCTGCTGCCCTACTACCGCCCCCGTGGGCTTGTCGTTGATGTAGAAGTTACCTGCCGAATTGCTCAATGCTTTCGTAGCATACTCGGCCGCGTATCGGTCCTGAGAGAAAATAGAACCGGTCAAAGCGTAAGGTGAAGTATCGTCTACGACTTTCAATATCTCTTCAAATTGGTCTGGCTCGTAAACGTGGATCGTTAATACCGGACCGAAGATCTCCTCGCACATGGTGCGATATTTTGCATCCTTAGCAACGATTACCGTAGGATTCACAAAGTATCCTTTGCTACCATCGTAATCTCCACCTGCGATGATCTCTACATCTGAATCTTGTTTCGCCTGATCGATATAACCAGTGATCTTTTTGAAGGCACGCTCATCGATCACAGCATTCACAAAGTTTGAGAAGTCTTCGGTTCCGCCCACTTTGAACGATGCGATATCAGCCACCAGGTGCTTTTTCACATCCTCCCAGATGTTGCTAGGAACATACGCACGAGAGGCAGCGCTACACTTTTGTCCCTGATATTCAAAGGCACCGCGAGCTAATCCGGTGGCAACTTCCTTGGCTTTAGCGGAAGGGTGAGCTACTACAAAATCTTTACCGCCTGTTTCTCCTACAATTCTCGGATAAGAACGGTACTTATCGATGTTAGTTCCTATGGTTTTCCACAAATGCTTGAAAACGGCCGTACTTCCGGTAAAATGCAATCCACCAAAATCTTTGTGATTAAAGATGATGTCTCCGGCGACAGGACCATCAACCAGTACCAGGTTGATCACGCCATCAGGAAGTCCAGCTTCCTTGAACACTTCCATGATCACTTGCGCAGAATACACCTGAGTGTAAGCAGGTTTCCAAACCACTGTATTTCCCATCAGAGCAGGAGCAGCTGATAAGTTTCCGGCAATGGCTGTAAAGTTGAACGGAGTAATCGCAAAAATGAACCCTTCCAATGGTCGGTATTCCAATCGGTTCCAGATACCAGGAGAAGATTCTGGTTGAATGGCATAAAGCTCCTGCATGAAATGCACATTGAACCTTAAAAAGTCAATGAACTCACATGCGGCATCGATCTCAGCCTGAAAAGCGTTTTTAGATTGCGTCAACATGGTAGCCGCATTGATCTTCGCACGGTAAGGTCCTGCAATAAGATCAGCCGCTTTTAAAAATATGCTGGCACGGTGTTCCCAACCCAGATTCGCCCAGGCTTCCTTGGCATCCATGGCCGCATCTACCGCCATTTGTACATGAGAAGCATCTCCTTCACTGAAATGTCCCAGGGTATGTTGATGATCGTGAGGAGGACTCATCCGAACCTTCGTATCCGTATGGATTTCTTTTCCTCCGATGTACATCGGCACATCAATCTCTTTAGCACGTGCTTCTTTCAAAGCTTGTTCCAGCGCTGCTTTTTCAGCCGAGCCAGGGGCGTAGCTCAATACCGGTTCATTGGTCGGCGTAGGTACCTTGTAGATTCCTTTGGGCATATCAATGTTGTAGTTTAATGATTCTCAATTTTCGGACTGCAAAATTAGTCAATTGCCTCTGCAACCACAGGATTTTCAGAGATGTTCCATAACTGGCCTTACGAGTTAAAAAACTTGGCGATCTAAAAGGTCCACCACTCGAGTATTTCTCAAAATGAGTTAAGTACCCATGTTGGTGTACTTATCAACAAATCATAGCCAAACAAACATCATTCGTTGGTGATAACACCAACGATGGTGAAAATTGCCTAAGCGACAACTGGATTTTCAGATATGTTCCATGATATCCGTCGGTGAGACACCAACGGAGGCGAAGATTGTTAGGAGAGACACAGCCGCTTTTCACATTGGTCTTCTGTCCCGCCTTCCGCGAAGGCCGGCGTACTGTCCACAGTCGGGTCTGGATGGAAAGTGTTTCCCTTCGATTCAACTCTTTTGAAATGAAAGGTTAAAAATTCAAACCCAACTAATCAGGAATAGGATAACCCTGATTCCTTAAGATTTTAACCAGCCTGTTTCTACTTAAATAAAAATGAATGATAGGGAGCTGTATCGTCAACCAATGCCACGGGATCACAAATGATTTTGTTACGCCACTTTCCAAAAAGATCTTTATGCTGACCCCAAGATCATTAGATTCTTTCTCCAGGATAATGGATTGAATTTGTGCTTTTTTAATTTGGCCATCAGGAAACAAAATATTCGCTTGTTCGAAGCTAATGGTCCTCAATCTTCCAAAGAATCGAAGGTTTGCGGATGCTATTCCTGTTACGACTATAGGTATTAAGAGGTGGCCAATGTACAGATGCATGACCCTTTCTAACACAAACATGGAGCCTAAAAAGCACAAAGATGAAAAAGTACGACAGCCTACGGAAAAAGGTATCTCTTGGGGTACCTACTACATTTTCATCTAAATAGTACACACAGTTATTGATCACAATCAACCAGCCATTTGCTGGAATTCAAAGTAATTTCATAATTGCAGCTATCTCTTCCAGATGACCCACTTTCCAGCAATTCTCAGGCGCTTCTTCAACCTCTTTGGTATACCAGATGGTTTTCCAACCAATCGCAAGGGCTCCTCCGATATCCGTGGCGCGGTTGTCACCAATCATGATCACCTCCTCGGTTCTGGCACCACTTTCTGACAAAGCTGTATTAAAAATTTCCGCACTTGGCTTCCTGGCTTTGGCTGATTCGGAGGTAATCACCATTTCAAAAAAGTCATCCAGCCCCGTTTTTTTCATTTTAATGTCCTGTGTATCGGTAAAGCCATTGGTAATGATCCCCATTTGATAATTCGGCTTCAGGAACTCCAGAATCTCATAGGTACCGGGCATGACCGCCGTTTTATGAGGACAGACTTCCATGAATTGATCGGACATGGCTTCGGCCATTTTTTTATCCTCCATTCCTGCATCGGCAATGACCTGATAAAAACGCCGCTCGCGGATATCATCACGGTTGATCTTTCCATGATTGTAGAGGTGCCACAATTTTTCATTGTGCACCAAATAGGTCTGGAAGAATGCTTCCGCTGAAGAAAATCCCCGGTTCAGCCGGAAGTCGTCATAGATTTCGAACAGCGTTTCACGTGCATTGGTGTCATAATCCCATAGGGTATGATCCAAATCGAAGAAAATAGTTTTTACAGGCATTAAGATCGATAGTCTTTAGAAGCTATTTTGTTAATAGATAACTCGCGGTTGGCTTTCATGGTTTGATGTAATTCCAGGTCTTTTTGCAATACGGCATCCTTATGCAGGAATTCAATGATCCTGGCCACCAGATCCGAAACCTCCTCTTTGATACTGTACAACACCCATTGATCCTTTTTCCGGGCATTCAGCAATCCGGAATTTTTCAAATAGGTAATGTGCCTGGATGTCTTCGTCTGCGTAAAATCAAGCATCAGCTCCAGATCAGAAATACTCAATTCACCAGCATAATAAAGCAAATGCAAAATCCGCACCCGGGCTTCGTCGGAAAAGGCTTTGAATATCTGAGTGCCTAGTGTAAGGCTAAAATTCTTGAGTCTCATCTTTCCAGGGACAAAGTAAAGCTATGCAACGCACGACCAGTGCCACATTCAGGATTTTTATTCCAATTTTCAAACTATCCCTACCGTTTAAGGTTTTTTAAGAAATATATGCGGCATGATTGCATTATTTTTGATCTACTTCGCGTGTAATTCCGTAGGTATAAAAGAATAACTGAGATTTGTCTTTCCGAAAAATCATATTGATCCCCCTTTTATTTGTGGGATTCCTGGCCACCGCTCAGGACGACCGACCCAACGTAGTACAGTTAACGGGTGTGGTATTTGGAGTAGACAGCACCGAAGTTATTCCGGGGGTCCATATCTACACGCCTAAAGGAGGTCGTGGTACCACCACCAATGTGTATGGATTTTTCTCCATGCCTGTTTTAGAAGGTGATAGTCTCGTCTTCAGTTCTGTGGGTTATAAGCGGGCTTCTTACATCGTTCCGGAACATCGGGAGGACAACAGCATCCGCGTCATTGTGACACTCGAAGAGGACATAACGTATCTGGACGAACTCGAAGTATTTCCTTATCCTTCAGAAGCAGTATTCAAAGCGGCAGTTCTGGCGGTGGAGTTGCCAGACCAACGTGATTATGATAACCTTCAGCGCTTGCTCAATAGTGACGTATTGCGTGAAGCTTACTGGGAATTGCCAGCCAGTGCCAATATGAACCATCGTTTTTTCATGCAACAACAGCAACAGGCCATAACCAACCGATTCCAACCGGTGGCCAATCCTCTGCTAAATCCCTTCGCATGGCGCGATTTCATTCGATCTCTTAAAAAGAAAAAGAAATAGCCTCCTAAGATTGTCCTAATTTTGCGTGGCAAAAACGAATGCTGTGGCATCCATGGAAGTAACTAACGGACTCCCTTTCTTTTCGGATTTCAAATTGGACGATTCGCTCCAGTGGCAAATGTCACGATCCGAAAAATATTGTATGATCAATCTGTTGGGTACATTGGCACCCGATCATGCTATCGAGATCGGTACTTATCAGGGAGGCAGCACCCAGGTAATCAGTAAATTCAGCAAGCAAGTCACTACCATAGACATCAGTGATTCTCCCAAAAAATTACTGGAAGGCAAATTTGATAATGTCTCTTTTGTGATCAACGAGTCACACAAAGTCCTGCACGACCTGTTCAGATCCATTGAAGAAAAAGGTGACCAATTGAATTTTGTACTGGTCGACGGGGATCATACAAGATTAGGTGTGTCTCGGGATTTACAAGCCATCCTGGATTACCCTCATCAAAATGATGTGGTTGTGGTATTACATGACAGCTTCAATCCTGACTGCCGGAAAGGCATGAGAGAAATAGATTATAGTAAGTATCCACAGGTAAGTTATGTGGAACTGGATTATGTCTGTGGATCTTTCTGGACCAACAATTCCTACCGGGAAATGTGGGGTGGTCTTGCGCTCGTAAAAATCGCAGGTTTAAAAAACGGAAACAGATCCGAAGCCGCTCCGGTTTATCAGTCTTATCAAAAGGAATTTGAAACATGCCGTGCACATTCCGTTCACCCCGTCAAGGACAATCTAAGGTTCCTGATCCCTCTGAAAAAAGCAGTTCTGAAAAAGTTAGGGCGAAGGCACCGCACAGATCGCTACTACGATTTTGATACCGATCACAATGCTAAGTAGTGATGGAAAAATCAGACCCTTACCTGCAGGAAACCTATTACTTTGACTTCTCGGATAACGCCATTCAGGAGCTCGTGGAAGGGTTGAAATCACTCCCAACTCATGAACAAATTGGTGAGTTATTCATCAAGATACGAGATGGCTGGAGGTATAACCCCTTTGTCATCTACATGAGCAAAGAAAAGTACAAGGCTAGTTTTATCGTTTCGAATCAGGAAGGCCACTGTATCGATAAGTCAAGCCTTTTCATCGCCGGACTCAGGGCCCTTGGCATCCCTGCGCGGCTGAGACTAGCAAAGGTGGTCAACCACATCGCAGCAGAGGGGTTGACAGATAAACTAGGAACACACTACATCGCTCCACATGGGATTGCTGAAGTCTACGTGAATGGCCACTGGCTCAAAGCGTCTACAGCTTTCAACCAAACACTTTGCGAAAAATTCAATGTCGATGCACTATACTTTGACGGGACTGTGGACGCTATGCTGCAACCCTACAATCGGAATGATCAACAATACATGGAATACGTTGAGGATTATGGCCACTTTAAGGATGTTCCCTATGAATTCATCCTTGAAACCTTCAAAACCCAGTATCCGGATCTTAACATTGAGGTGTCTGAACAAGGCAGAATCTTGTTTTAACTGAAAATCACCCTTTTTTTAAAAAGGTACCCAAAGGGTCGGAGGATTTTTTAACCCTCCCAATTCTCAGCTACTGCCTGAACTTTGTTCCAAACCCTAAAGGTATTCTTGTAGCAAATTTTTGCTATATCCTCTTCAGAATATCCTCTTTCGAGTAACTCCCGAATCAGATTAGGAAAGGTTGAGACATCTTTCAGTCCAGTCGGTAAGCTATCACCTACGCCATCATAATCAGATCCAAATCCAACATGATCAATTCCTACCAGGCTAACAACATGATCAATATGATCAGCTACTTTTTCCACATCCTCGAATTGCTTGTTGTCTTTCATATAAGCTTCAGCATATTCCTGATAAGCCTCATCATCCTGAGTAAGTCCGTTTTCCGTTCGGTAATTCACAAGGTGTTCCCGGATTCCGGCAATGTTATCCTGATATTCTTTGGACAAGAAACTTGAGCCAAAATTAATGTGGATCACTCCATCATTCTCACCCAAAAGCCTGATCATGTCATCATTCATATTCCGCTCAAACCCTGGTGTGAATTTACGGGCAGATGAATGCGAAGCGATCACTGGTGCTTTCACAATTTTCATCACATCATAAAACGCACTATCTGAAACGTGCGAAATGTCCACCAATATGCCCAATCGGTTCATCTCTTTCACCACTTCTTCACCAAAAGGACTCAGCCCATTCCAGGTATCATCAGTTTCATCGTAAGAAGAATCACATATTTGATTGTCAGTGGCATGGGTTAGGGTGATGTATCTGATCCCACGATTGAAGAAATACTCCACATTCGCCAGGTCATCTTCGACAGGAGCGCCATTCTCCATCCCCATGGGTAAGGAAATCAATCCTTTCTTGAAATTGGCTTCAATGTCCTGGGGTGAATTGGCCAGGGCAAAAAGATCCGGAAATTCTTCCGGTAACTGGCTCACCATATCAATCAAAGAATCAGCGAAAGTCTTTGCACCTCCGGTTTCCTGATAGCGTGAGGGAATATAAATGGACATAAAAGGGGCATCAAGTCCTCCTCTTTTGGCCTTAGGATAATCAAAATTTCCTGTCGTTTCTACAGAAACGTCCTCAATCTCCTTCTTGACCATGAAACCTTTTACCACCATTCGAAATGGCAAATCCACATGACCATCAACAATGATATTGGCTTTTGCTAATTCCTCTGCTTTAGTGGAGAAATCCACTGTCGCTTCCTGTTCTTGATTAGTTGAAGGTGAGGCACACCGGAATAAGAGGGTGGCCCCAAGTAACGTAAAAATAAATCGAATCATAGGTTAATTGCTCGGTGCATTTGCCTGGACAAACGCAGATGATAAACATCTAAACTAACCACAAACAAAACCATTTTCGTAAGATTCAGATTGGATTTTTACAAGAACGGCTATAAATCAGACCATTTATCTAAAACCCAGGACTTCAAACTTCAGGAAACAGCAAATTCAATTTCGATATCACCATTCGTTTCCATCGCTTTGTCACGGACTGCCTTGGCAAATATTAATAGCGTATGAGACCAACTAATACATGTATCCACTTGATCGTCCATTTCGGGGTGATATTTCGTCATCCATTGCTTGATAGCGTCATAAGTAGGAATGAAACTTTCACATGTATTATCCCGATCTTGAAGTTGCTGGTCCAATGATTGGGAAAAAGCTATATCCTCCGGATGATCATCGGGCGTGGTTTTCCAAGTAGCTTCGTATCCCTCGGGGTAGACATCCTTCAATACTTTTATAAAGGCCAGGACATGGCAATAAGCCTTTAAGCAAGTGGCTTTTTTCACCCTCCTTACAAAGGCATAGCCCATTCCACCTATCATCTCTTCCCAGGATAATTCTTCTCCCGTTTCGATGGACTGGCCCACATACAATTCATCCAGATCGCAATCACAATCTTGCAGCCGACAATAAGACCGGTCGCCCATTTCAATCCCGGCAATATTTTCAATTTCCGAGTCTCCTTCTTTGACGGAATAAGCGGTGATGAAATGTGTGGTACTCATATCTATCAAACTTATACAGAAGCTATGTTTCTATTAAGTATGATCCGTAATAACCTAGTAATTTTGTTAGATGGGAAGTGAATCTGTGGCGAACTACCTGGAGGGATTGAACCCTCCTCAGTACGAAGGAGTGGTAAACACCGAAGGCCCCTGCATGATCATCGCTGGTGCTGGCTCAGGGAAAACAAGGGTATTGACTTTCAGAATTGCCCATCTGATCCGGGAACACAATGTAGATCCATTTTCCATCATGGCACTTACCTTTACCAATAAGGCGGCCAAAGAAATGCAACACCGGATAGGCTCGGTAGTTGGGACAGACGCCCGAAACCTCTGGATGGGTACTTTTCACTCAGTATTCTCCAGGCTTTTGAGAGCGGAAGCGCCAAGATTAGGTTACCAGAGCAACTTCACCATTTACGATACGGACGATTCCAAAACGCTGATCAAACAAATCGTAAAAGAGTTTGCGCTAGATGATAAGTTGTATAAACCCAATGTGGTCTACAATCGCATCTCTGGCGCGAAGAACCGACTGGTTTCCTGGCAGGAGTACAACCAGAACCCCATCTACTATGAAGACGACCTGGCCAATATGCGGCCGGAAATGGGTCGTATTTACAAAGCCTATGTACTCCGTTGTTTCAAGGCCGGGGCCATGGACTTTGATGATCTGCTTTTCAATACCAATGTGCTTTTTCAGGAGCATACCGATGTACTGAATAAGTACCAGCAACGCTTCAGATACTTCCTGATCGACGAGTTTCAGGATACCAATATTTCTCAGTACATGATCGCCCGACGATTGGCTGCCGTACGACAAAATATCTGCGTGGTGGGCGATGACGCTCAAAGTATTTATGCTTTTCGTGGCGCCGATATTCAGAACATCCTGAATTTCGAAAGAGACTATCCCGACCTTAGAACGATCAAGCTGGAGCAAAACTATCGCTCAACCCAAACCATTGTAAAAGCGGCGAATTCGGTCATCCATAAAAACAGCGCGCAGCTTAAGAAAGAAGTCTGGACTTCCAATGAAGAAGGTGAACTGATTGAACTGATCAAGGCTACTTCAGACAATGAGGAAGGCAAGCTGGTGGCCAGTGCCATTTTTGAGACCAAAATGCAAAGTCAGTCGCCGAATAATGACTTTGTGGTATTGTACAGGACCAATAGCCAGTCCAGAGCCATAGAAGAAGCGCTGCGTAGAAATAACCTGAAATACCGGGTAGTCGGTGGTCTTTCCTTCTACCAGCGCAAAGAGATCAAAGACCTGCTGGCATATCTCAGATTCATCATTAATGCCAATGATGAACAAGCCATGCGCCGGATCATTAACCTTCCCAAAAGAGGCATTGGCCCGGGTACGGTAGAAAAATTGATTGTAGCCGCCAACGATCATGATCTGCCCTTGTGGAATGTCATGGAAAATGCGACAAAATTCATTGGGGGTCGCGGCGGACAACAGGTACAGGACTTTACCGTGCTGATCAAGAGTTTCAGGCTCACGGCCGAAAAAAAGGATGCTTACGACACGGCAGCCCTGGTTGCCAAAAACTCAGGAATTCTCAGAGAGCTTTACGAAGACAAAACCGTAGAAGGGTTAAGTCGCTATGAGAACGTTCAGGAATTGCTGAACGCAATCAAGGAATTCACAGACGATCCCGAACGAGAGGATCGCTCAATCAGTGCATTCCTCCAGGATGTGGCCTTATTGACTGATGAGGACCGCAATAAAAGCACCGAAGATGCCGTCACACTGATGACCATTCACATGGCCAAAGGGTTGGAATTCAATTACACGTTCATTGTCGGCCTGGAAGAGGAACTTTTCCCCTCACAAATGATGCTGCAAAGTCGGGCAGACCTTGAAGAAGAACGACGGTTGTTCTATGTGGCCATTACACGAGCAAAGAAAAAACTGTTCCTTAGCTATGCTCTGAATCGCTATCGATTTGGACGTTTAAAGAATTGTGAACCGAGTCGTTTCCTGGAAGAAATCAATCCGGAATACATTAAGGTCAATCGAAAGTTCTCCAATTCAGATCCCATTTCTCCTTCCATGAATTATGTCACGAAGAATTTCGTGTCGAACATGAAGCGGCAAAACACGGATAAACGATTTGCGAACGCGGTGAACCACAAACCCACTGCCAATTTTAAAGCCAGCGATACTTCCAAGCTAACCGCAGGTATGAAAGTGGAACACCCAAAATTTGGTTTTGGCGTGGTTGAATTGATCGATGAGCAAGGTTCCAATAGAAAGGCTAAAGTAATGTTTGAACAGGCTGGAGAAAAAACCCTTCTGCTTTCTTTCGCCAAACTCAGGATTTTGGAGTGATGCTCATCAATCCTCTTTAGAACCCGCATACAATTTGTATTGCTGGAACTTACATTCCAATGCTCCATTGAACAACGGGATCTTTCTTGAAGGAGCCAATCGAATACCTTTCAGCGCCTTTATATTTGAACTAAGAACCCAGGCTTCAAAACCCTGATAGTTTTGTTTGAACAGATCACTCATCTGTTTGTAAAACTCGACCATATCCCCTTCCCCAATGCGTTCTCCATACGGCGGATTCGTAATTACCATTCCAGATTCCCATAAGGGCTTGTGATTTTCGAAAGCCACTTCCCGGACCTTGACTTGCGTACGAAGGTCCAGGCTTCTCAACGAAGACTTTGCCATTGCCACGGCTCTTGGATCAATGTCTCCACCAGAGATTTCCAACGGAGCCTTTCGAACTTTTGCATCAGATTCATTTTTAACCCGACTCCAGATTGTCGGATTGAAATCCTGCCAGTTTCTAAAACCAAAATTCCGGCGCAATACCTGAGGCGGCATATTACAAGCTTTCATGGCCGCTTCGATCAGTATGGTTCCTGTACCACACATCGGATCGATCAAAGGCCTGGTTTTGTCCCAGCCGGCTAACTGAAGCATTCCAGCAGCCAGCACTTCATTCAATGGCGCGGCATGTCCTCTTCCACGATATCCACGCTGATTAAGAGAATCTCCTGAGCTATCCATGGAAATCGTAAATCGGTCTTTCCATCCATGGAGGTCCAATTGTACATCCGGGTTCTTTGGATCGATCGAAGGCCTTCGACCCGTCTTATCTCGGAATTGGTCTACTATAGCATCCTTGGTTTTGAGGGTAGCGAATTTGGAATGTTTAAAGAAGTCCGAGAATACGCTGTTATCTATCGCAAAAGTCTGATGCGTATTGATTACATCAGACCAGTCAAAAGTCCTGACCTGATCATATAGCTCCCTTTCACTTTTCGCATGGAAGGTATGAATAGGCACCAAGATCCGTAGTGCCGTACGCAAATTGTAATTGGCACTGTATAACAAGGGTAAATTTCCCTCACAAGCCACTGCTCTTTTGATAGGCTTGATGTTTTCAGCGCCTAATTCCTTCAATTCTTCGGCAAGGATATCTTCAAGTCCGAAAAGGGTTTTTACGAGTAGCTTCAAGGCAATTCTCTCTTTAAGGGTCAAAAAACAAAGAAGCCGCCTAGCAATTAGGCGGCCCTTCAATATTTTATCGGTTACAGTTCTTAGAAGAACTTGTATCGCTCATCTACGATATCCGCAAACTCAATTGCCACGTCGTAGATATTCTGGTCGATCACCGGAGCTTCTCTTCGCTTAAATGACCTTCTGGTATTCAATACTGAAATCTGATAAGCATCATAGTTATCGAGCTCAGCAGCCATGTTCTTATCCGTCAAAGAAACGATCAATACCCCATTGTCTATTTTAACAGGTGCCGTTTGCTCACCAGCTTCTAATGCAAAAGCTAAACCTACGCCATTTGGTGCATATCCTACTCCTGGGATAGAGGTACTACTTAAATTGATATCTGCCGAATTTACTCTGGCATCCTCTCCATATTGCTCTTGCAATTCTTCAAGCGTACTGCCCCCTAATGATTCCAATTTAGCGATGATCTGGTCAGCTTTCTTCTGATCCCTTACCTTCTTGGTGATTTCGTTTCGAACCTCGTCCAATTGGGCCGTACCTTTTTCCTGAGAGCTGGTGGTTACAGCAATGATATACTTATCATCGGTTTCAAATACTTCGGATACCTGGCCATCCTCAGCTTTGTTGTACAACCAGAAAATTACACTTCTGGCTTCATTGATACTTCCCAATCGTTGATCGTTTTGCCCAACCCTGGTTCCTTTTTGGATGTCATAACCTCGTTCTGAGGCGTTTCTTGTGAAATCATCCAGGTTTTTGCTTTCCAGAGCAAATTGATCCGCTTCACGGTATATCGCATTTTGTGTTTCGTCACTCACGAAAAGCTCACGCTCAATTTTCGCCACTTTGAATGACTCATTGGTCTTAGGCTCTGTGATCTTGATGATATGATAACCAAAGCTTGTCTCAACTAAACGAGGCAAAAGACCCGTTCCTCTGAAATTGAAACAGGCATCCTTAAACTCCTGAACAAAACTGGAATTTTCACCGAACCAACCCAGGTCACCGCCCCGAGTTCTCGTACCATCTGTTCCGTGAACCCTGGCCATCTCCTCGAAATTCGTACCGTTCTTGATGTCTCTAAGGATTTGATTTCCTTGTCTTCTTGCCTCTGCTTTCGCTTCATCAGACTCATCCGCCCATTTGAAGAGAATATGGCTCGCTTTTACAAAATATTCATCACCAGCTACTTTATCAGATAATTTGTAGATGGTGTATGTGTTGCCGGATACCAAAGGCTCTGTTACATAACCTATCTCTAGGTCACCTTGCAATTCTGCAGGTACGGTACCTGCGTTGTAGGTATTAAATGGAGCAAACCCTTCAGAGTTGATAGAAGCGAACAACGAATCATTGTCGCTGGCCATTAATTCTTCTCTTAAATCATTCACTTCCTGAAGAACTACCGCACTATCCTCTGCAGAAGGTTTTACTTCAAATACAATGAAGTCAACATTCTTAGTTTCTTCTCGCTGGTACTCATCAGCATGGTCGTCTAAATAATTTTGTAATTCATTTTCTGTTACCTCGATTGTAGAATCAGGTACAGAAAAGAAGGGTACGTACAAGAAATCAATTGAAGCAGTAGAATTGCTGGTTACATAGTTTCCTTTCGCCTCATACTTGTTAGCATATGATGTTTTGCTCAAAAGATTCTCGTATTTCGCCAATTCTCTTGAAGGCCTTAAGCTAGCCTCAAAATTTCTCCAGGGACGCTGATTTTCGATAGGAGCTGAACTGATCTGCTGAAGAAAAGTCATCAATTGTTCCTTATTAAAAACACCCGTCTGAGGATCTGAGAAATTTCTTTGTACATCGGGGTGAATGTTCTTGCCCTGTACCATTTCAACCATTTCGTCATCGGTCACTTCAATGCCCAATTGCGCGAATTGCGGACCAAAAACTTTCTTGATGATCAGTTCCTGCCATGCTTGCTGACGGATCTGATCGATGGCTGCCGCATTGGGGTTGGTCCCGAATTGAATGAGGTAGTTGTACGACAATCTTTCAACTTCAGCCTGAAATTCTTCATAAGATACATCGGAGGAGGCCATTTCTCCGATTTCTGTGGATGCGCCGCCCAGCAATACTGAATTTGATTGTAGCAAATCAGTCAAGATGAACGCCCCCATCGAAAATGCGATGAAGACAATCACGATCTTGCCCATGCGGTTCCTTAATGTATTAATCAACGCCATTTGTCCCTACTTGAAAAATTTTTAAGACGGCAAAAATAAGGAGTCAGGGTCAAACGTCCATGACTTTATGAAAAGATAAAGGGCTAATTATCAACTACTTTGAATTTTCTTCCAGATCGGTCAACAATAACTTCACATGATCGATCCGATTATCCTGTACAGAAACGATCACAAATTCGAAATTCTCGTGGGTGATCACGTCATTAATGTCAGGAATGTCCTCATTCACATTGAGAATAAGTCCGCCTAACGTGTCAAAATCTCCTTCCGGAAGGTCAAGTGCATACGTTTCGTTGAGGTAGTCAATTTCGTGCCGGGCACTGAGTAAATACTCGGTTTCTGAAATCTTGTTCTCGAGTAAGGCTTCGTCATCGTGTTCATCACGAATTTCACCGAATATCTCCTCGATGACATCTTCCATGCTCACGATACCCGAGGTTCCTCCAAATTCATCTACCACCAGTGCCAGGCTTTTGTGTTCGTTAATGAATTGAACCAGCAACTCATTGGCGGGTGTCGTTTCGGGCACAATAATGATAGGGGTCAGGATCTTTTTGATGGTGGATGGCTTCTTAAAGAGCTCCAGCGAATGACAATAACCAATGATGTCATCAATGGATTCTTTGTAAACCACAATTTTAGAGTGACCACTCTCGATAAAAGCCTGCCTTAATTCAGAAATGTCATCATCAATATCTACTGCAATGATCTCTGTTCGGGGAATCATGCATTCCCGGACTTTGACTTCCTTAAATTCAAGGGCGTTATTGAAGATTTTCGTATCGATCTCGTGCTCTTCTGCGGGCGTGGATACAATGTTCGTTTTGATGTAATTATTGAGGTCGGTGATCCCGTATACAGGTTTTTCCTCGGAATATTCAAGTTTGAAAACCTGGGTGATCATAAACCTGGAAATGTAGACTACCGGCCAAACGGCAATCCATAGGATCAGGTAGATAAGCCCCATTGGAATCGCAAATAATCGCAACATGAAGTTGGGATTGAGCATAAACAGGCTCTTGGGTATGAACTCGGCGGTGATCAAGACGATGAGGGTCGAAACGATGGCCTGAAGAACAATCGTGATCGGCTGAGGGAGCAACGGAAAAGTTTCCTCCAACATTCCCGTTAGCAGGTTACCTGCCAGCACACCATAAGTAACGAGCGCCAGGTTGTTTCCTACCAACGTAGTTGCCAGGAAGTGTGCCCGGTTCCGGTGGAAAATTCCGAGAATCCAACCGATACGTCCACCCTTTTGATGGATCAATTCCAGAGTGATCTTATCTGATGAGACAAATGCGATCTCCATCCCCGAAAAAAACGCGGAAAAGACAAGGCAAATCGCAATCGGGATCAGTTCTTCCCAAATCATAGGCATGGAGAAAAAATGGCTTCCACGTAACTAATATAACCACAAAGGTTCATCGCTTCTTTTTAGATCGCTTCTTTTTTGATTTCTTCCTGGCTTTTTCTTCTTCCTCTTCTTTTAGCTTTCTGCGACCTTTCTTGTAAGCATAGGCAAACAGCAGACCCAAAGAGAAAACAAAGATTCCATAGGCCTCAGAAATCGAATAAATCAATGCCTGATGGGTACCTATCACAAAGAAGCCGAGGGCAAGAAAGAAGAATATACTTTCAGATCCTTTCATGAGTTATCAAGGCTGTTGTGGGTCATCTTCAATGGTCAACGTACCGGAAGGCTCGTGGATGGTATAGGTATCAAAATTTTGATCGGCCGTAAGCCCATTACCTGTGTGAATCTCTCCATCGGAAACAATGGTTACGAATTTTTCGGTATAGAAGATCTCCTGATTGGGATCCCAAAACAATTCTTCAGTATTGAGTTCATCTTTCGTCTGGAAATTTTCAACAACTACATTACCTGTACCCTTGTATATTTCCGTTTCCCCACTATACTCTCCTTGATCAGCTCGGAAAGTCGAATGAAGCGTTTTACCATCTCGGCGGTAGATCTCAACACGCATGCCTTGAGGCCACTCTTCATCGCCACTTTTGTAAGTTATCTTTTGAGCTGATTTGATCCTGATTACGGCTCTTCCCGAATCCGTCATCATGGTATTTTCATCCATGATCACACGAATAGGCCCTTCATATGTTTCTGCCTGTTTTAGGTCCTTAGTCTCACATGAAGCCGATGCTAAAAGGACACAGAGCATAAAAAAACGGCCATAGGATAACCCTATGGCCGCAAAATCTTTTATTGCAATCAAATTAGTTTGCAGGTCTTCTTTCAATGGTCACGTCAGTGTTGATCCAACATCCTACGGTCAAAGACTTACCTTCTTCGTAGTTTTCATTGAATATTTCTTCAATTGAAGGGAATTGTGCCTGAGCCGCTTCCATCAATTTCGCTTCTCCTGCTCTCTTGAATTCGTTGTATGCAGCGATGTATACCGCACGATCCTGCACTTTGCTCTGTCCACCTTTACAATCTTCGAAGCTTCTCATGTAGAGCGTTCCAATCAAACGATTTGCTTCTTTCTTAGAAGGATCGAAAGCCAATGCCTTTCTGGCGCTGCTTCTGGCATCAATTTTACGGTCCTGAGTGTTGTAAATCTTAGCAATGTCGATGTGTACATCTGCTTTTTTGATATTATCATCTGTCAAATCAAGTGCTTTGTTGAAGTACTCAAATGCCTGATCATAATCCTTGTTAGCGGTAGCTTTCTTGGCGATGAAGATACATACGCCGTAATCTGGCTCGCTTTCGTTGATGATGGTCGCTGACTGAATGGCCAGTGGACTATCAGTACACTTGTTGTTAAGCAACAACTGGAAGATTTTCTTTGCCCATTTAATGTCACCTGTGGCTTCCAGCTTTGGCCCCAGCACGGTTTCAACAAACTCGCAGTTCACTTCAACAGTGGCAGTCAACAGCTTGTCTACCTGATCCTGATATTTATCGTAACGCGCCTTTTTGTCATCTGAAACTTTGTCTTTCTGAGAAGCCAGGGCATCAGAAATATTGGAATAAATCTCAATTACTTTTTCATCACTCACATCTCCTTTGGCGAATCGGAATTTGTAAACCACATTCATGTAAGCCACGAGATTTCCTGCGTTAGACTTATCACCGTTCATTTCAAAAGCCTTGTTGAACAGCTCGTACAGGTACGGATACTTTTCTTTGTTTTTGTTATAGTATCTGTAAGCAAAAGTGGCCTTACGGTTGATGACAAAAGCTTCTTTCTGGAAATATTGAACCCGTTGATCGAATATCTCCAATCCTCTTGTTACGTATTCTTCTTTTTTGGCAGCGTCTGTTTCTTTAGAAGCAAGATTGCCATAGATTTTTTCGCCCTGCTGGTAGATCGAAACGTGAAGATCCGGTGTGTTTTCATATAACCACTCCAGTGGAACGAGTGCTTCGGCAAATTTCCCTGCTTTGAATAGATCAGTGTAGAGGGCATTTTGCTCTTTCGCTTTATCTACGTCCTGACCCCAGTTCCATCCGGGTTGAGCTTGGGCAAAGAACACCGCTGTAGCTAGTACGGCGAAGACAAAACCTTTTTTGATGTTTTTCATATCGATTGCTTTTCTCAACGACTTGCAAAAAGTGCAAGTCACAAATATAACCATTGCTTTCTTTAAAATCTCCTAGTCATAGCGCCTCTTAATGAACCATCGGTCATTTATCGTCGCTCCGAGTACAATTTGAAAGTAATTTTCTCTTACCAGATCGTTATCGGTGGTTCCACGCCAACCGAGTTTAAACGCAGAATCGATCGTTGAAACGGCATTTATGGGGAATGTGGCACCAAAGGAAAAGCCTATATCATTGAGATCCGTATCATTTACGATATAGGGAAGTTCTTTATAGGTAAAGCCTACCCGGTAGAAAATCCGATCCCAGTAACTTCGTACATTGGTATAGTCGGGAACAAATTCCGCCCCTAAGGCAAGTTTAAGGTCTTCTCGAAAGGTAGGGTTAGCGCTGTACTCTCCTCCGCTGCCACGGGTAAAATCTGCACCGAGGGTCCATTTATTGAGGAGCTGATAGGAGATCCCCAATCCGATAACTGTCGGAAGTTGAAAGGTTTCGGCCTGATCCAGGTTGATATCCTGACGCTGAATCGGTGTTCCGGCAGTTTCGCGGGTAAAGACTTCATCTCGTGTCCCTTCTAACGTAGTAGACAAGTCATAGGTCAATCCGAAGTTGAAGGCTCGCGATTCAGATAATTTTAAGCGGTAAAACCCACCAAGCTGAAAGGCAAAATCTCTGTAGGCAATTTCATTGTTATAAATAATTGTGAATGGAGAATCATCTCCTTCGACGAGACTCTGTAGGCGATTGCGAACGGAACCGAAAATGAAAGAACTCTTAATACCTATTGCAAGGTCTGGTGTAAGGGCTACACCATTGGTCCAGTCCAGACGACTTAGCCCACCTTCTCCTTCGAATGCGTTGATTGATTCGAATTCAGTTCCATCTATGATCTGTCGGGAAAAGAAATCGTAATTCACCGTACTGTAAGGCAATATGGCCACAGCTGAGGTCCATTTACCTGAAATAATCGGGAATGAAAGATTCAAAAATCTCAATCCGGCAGTCCCGTCCGAATCACTGGTCTCAGACGTGGTAAAACCTCTGATGTCGCCCTGGAATCCGATCTGAAAAGCGGTGAGCGTATTGAATACAGCCAATGCGGGATTCACATTATTAATGTGCCAAAAGGTAGGAGTGGCAATACCCACTTCACCCATTGCCAGGTTCTGAGGCATTCCCGAGAAAGAGAGTTCTCCGAGACCATTGCTGCTGTAGGGTGACACTACCGTCTGTGCGGTCACCGCAAAACTCAATGTAAACAGTAAAATAAATAGGATGTTAATCCGCCTCATGATGATCTAAAATTCTATGCAATCCCACCAGTACGATTTCAGGGCGCACAAAGATGGGTGGTTTTATAAAGGATTCAAAGTCAGATGCATTGCCACCGGTAACAATAACGCGCAAGAGGTCAAATTCTTTTTTGAAAAAGTCAATAAACCCATTGATTTCCATGACCATTCCGTCTTTTGCGCCAAGGTGCATACATCCTCGGGTACTCTTGCCCGGAATATTCGTATCTGGAATTTTATCAGTTGTGATATCAGGCAACCTGCCGGTCATTTCATGCATTGAGCGCATACGCATCTTGTAACCTGGTGCGATCACCCCTCCCTGAAAGGTGCCCTTCTTATCAATGATATCGTAAGTGTTACAAGTACCGAGATCTATCAACAAAATGTTCTCATCAGGAAATTCGGCATACCCTCCAACAGCTGCTGCCAAGCGGTCCACTCCCAGCGTCTCAGGTGTGTCGTAATTGATCTCAATGGGTAATTCAGTTTGCCTGTCCAGGAACAATGGTTGCTTATCTTCTGGTAGTTCCGCGAAAGCTGAGGAAGTCAGGGTCACTGAACTAACAATGGTCCGTGAATGACTGGATTCAACCCATTTGACCAAAGATTCTACATCTTCTACATAAAAGATATCCACAAGTTTCGAACCGTGGAATTTACCCCCTTTGATCCGTGTATTCCCTACATCGAAGACTAACTGTTCTTCTTTTCCCATCCGACCTTCAAAAGTAATCATGCTTGATCATGGAACGCACAAATCATGGGAATTCCCCTTGGAACCTGCTGATTTTTAGGGATTTTTAACAATGTATCTTCATAGTCAAATCCTGTCGGATAAAACCCCGGGTTATCGGAATTTGATATTACAGAGGGTTTGAGTTTTTCCTTCAATCAACTGATAACCTATAGACTATATTGTCCTTTCTTTGGCCTCGAAAGTGTTGCCAGCACTTTTAATCTTCTTAAGGAATTTGCATTTGCGGGCTCTAAGTGTAATTTAGTGAGGCAGAAAGAGCTGCGACTAACCTTATATGACCCTTAATTACCGATTTGTCTTTGTATTTCTGGTGATGTTGATCGGATTTTCCGCTCAGTCTTTTCCCATGGATGAGCTGGGTAGTCGGGAAACCGTGGAACTAGTAGCGAGCAGCGATTCCGGATCTTCAGATCATCATGGTCCTGCCGCCTGGAGTGTGTTCCCTTTCGTTTTATTACTCCTGATGATCGCCACAGGTCCTCTCTTTTACGAACACTTCTGGCATAAGAACTACCCAATAGTCGCTTTGGTTTTGGCCGCCATTGTGGTGGGCTACTATCTATTCGGTCTACACAATTCGCATAGCCCCATACATGCCCTCGCGGAATACGTTCAATTTATCGCCCTTCTTTCAGGGTTGTACATTGCCTCCGGGGGGATTATGATCATTGTTGACAAGGAAGCAAAACCTACGACCAATCTGATCTTGCTGGCTATCGGTGCAGTGATCGCCAATATTATCGGGACCACCGGGGCCTCCATGCTCTTGATACGTCCTTTCATCAGACTTAATAAAAACCGCATAAAGGCCTATCATATTATCTTCTTCATCTTCCTCGTCAGTAATATTGGAGGCTGCCTTACGCCAATCGGGGACCCTCCGTTGTTCCTTGGTTTTTTGAAAGGTGTTCCCTTTTTCTGGACGTTGACTCATAATGTAGTTCCATGGGCATTTGCAGTGGTTGTACTTCTGCTGCTATTCTATCTGTTTGATAAAAGAAATAAATCGGATTACAGTTTTGGGGAAGATGTAGCGACACCCACCAATAAGGTAGCGATTCGGGGAACCAGAAATTTCTTATGGCTTTCGGTTGTTGTGGGCTCGGTATTCCTTGATCCGAATGTTTTCGAATGGGTACCCGGCATTGAATACGATGGTGTGAAATTCTCCTTCATCCGAGAGATCATCATGTTCACCAGTGCTTTCCTGGCTTACAAGTTTGCCGACAAACAAGCCTTGAGTGGTAATGACTTCAATTTCGAGCCTATCCGTGAAGTAGCTTTTATTTTCATTGGCATTTTCGGTACGATGATGCCCGCACTGGAATTGGTAAGCAACTACGCTCAATCTCCGGAAGGAGCAGCACTTATTTCTCACAATACGCTTTACTGGGGAACAGGATTGCTATCTGGATTTCTGGACAATGCACCCACTTATATCAACTTCCTGACCGCTGCCATGGCTTCAACCGGTGCCAGTATTACGGTACTCCCAGAAGTAGTGGAATATGCATCGGGAGGGTATCCTAACTCTATCCTGAATTTGCAGGCCATTTCAGTAGCAGCAGTATTTTTCGGAGCCATGACCTATATCGGTAATGGCCCCAATTTCATGGTTAAATCAATCGCTGAACAAGTGGGGATCAAGATGCCTTCATTTTTCGGCTACATCATCCGTTTTTCGATCCCTATTCTGGTACCGATCTTTCTACTCGTTTGGTTGATCTTCTTCGCTTTTGCCTAATATTTCAAAAATCAAATAAGCTTGCATTAAGCAACTTCAAAGACTGTTCCTTGTATTGCGTATCTACAAGAATGGATACATTGTTTTTTGATCCCCCGAATGAAATCATCCGGATCGGAACCTCACTCAATGTGTTAAAGATCCTGGCCCCAGTTCCCTCACTTTCCGCAATGAGATCACCCACGACACAAATGATGGTTTGATCTTTATCGACTTCAACGAGTCCAAAAGGTTTGATCTCCTCAACGATTTGAGATAAATGCGTATCATCGTCGATCGTGAGGGAAACAGCAATCTCCGAGGTAGTAATCATATCGATAGAGGTCTTGTGCGTTTCGAACACTTCAAACACCTTTCGTAAGAAACCATACGCCATGATCATCCGGGTGGATTTGATCTTAATGGCCGTAATGTTGCTTTTGGCAGCAATGGCCTTTACACCCCTTGGATCTTTTTGAGAAGTAATGAGTGTCCCTTCAGCCTCAGGTTGCATCGTATTTTTTATCCTTACCGGAACATCATGTTGCTGGGCTGGAATGATGCAGGTCGGATGAAGGATTTTAGCACCGAAATAAGCCAACTCACCGGCTTCATCAAATGACAATCGGGAAATTGGTCTGGTTTTATCTACAACCCTTGGATCATTGTTGTGCATGCCATCTATATCCGTCCAAATCTGGACCTCTTCGGCCTTCAATGCAGCTCCAATCAAGGTCGCAGAATAGTCACTACCACCACGCTTGAGATTGTCAGTACCTCCTTCCGCATTTCTGCAAATGAATCCCTGGGTAACGAAAGTGGTGATCCCTTCATGTGCTGCTTTCAGTTGAGCTGAAAGTCTGGGCCGAATCACCTCAATATCCGGATCATTGGCTTCATTCAAATACATGAAATCTACTGCTGAAAGCAATTTCATGGCTACTCCCTGTTCTTCCAGGTAAAGAGAAAATAAATTCGTAGAAATCAATTCTCCGAAAACGACCGTGATCTTCGCGATTTGTTCCTTGAATGGTTGTTGCAGTAGTCTTTCCAGTTCCGCGAAGTACTTGGCCACAACCTCCTGCGCACGTTCTTTCAGCTCCGGATTCTCAAGCAGCTCTTCTATCAACGGACCATACTTGAGTCGCAGGTTTTCCGACTTTTTTAAGGCTTCATTTTTTTCTCCTTGTTTGTGCAGGTCACTGATTTCTACCAGGGAGTTAGTGGTCCCGGAAACAGCGCTTAAAACAACTACTTTCGGGCCCTCTGTAGCAGTCACCAATGCTGCAACACCCTTCATGCGCGATGCGGAACCGACGCTGGTTCCACCAAACTTCAGAACTTTCATGTGTATTGATTATTGAAGTGCCGGGGCAAGCACGTTTTGTATCCTCAAAAATGGAATTTCAAAAAATGAAATTCAGATCATTAACATCTTCACAGCCGTAATCGCAGCTTCGTCTCCTTTGTTGCCATGACGCCCCCCAGCACGTTCGAGTGCCTGCTTCTTGTCATTGGTGGTAAGCACACCAAAAATGACCGGCTTATCGTATTTCAAGCCTACGTTCGTAACTCCATTGGCGACAGCATCACAGATAAAATCAAAATGAGGCGTTTCTCCTTTGATCACACAACCAATGCATATCACCGCATCCATATCCGCTCTTTGCGCCATTTTCTGAGCGCCCAGGCTCAATTCAAAACTCCCGGGAACATTGACACGAACGATGTTTTCTTTAGATACCCCTACTGACTTCAAGGTTTGGATTGCACCTGAATAAAGTGCTTCGGTTATTTCTTCGTTCCACTCGGAGACTACAATGCCATATCGGAATTGCCCTGCAGATGAGGTGCCTGAGGATGAGAAATCACTTAGGTTTTTTTCTGAACTTGCCATAAACAAAAAAGGGATAAGGCCTTTCAACCTTATCCCATGATTTTTTTTACAATTAAGGTTGAATTACTCTACCGCCAGGCCCTTAAGCCTTGCACTGTGTTTAAGCGCATCTTGCTGTAAGCGAGAATTAGCGAAATCGTTTAGGATCTTATCGTAAGTATCTGCTGCTCCAGTTACATCACCGCTCTCTTCTAAAGCAATAGCCAGTTTCTGCAAGTAGACCGGAGTGAATTCTTTATTGGGTTTGTACTCACTTGCTTCTTCGTAAGCACCGATTGCCTTTTCGAAATCGTCTAATTCCATGTAAGCATCCCCAATCAAGGAATAAGCCCTGGCTTGCAATAAATAATCATCGCTACTAAAATCTTCCAGGCTTCGGATAGCATTTTCCCACTGACCTAATTTCAAATAGGACGCCCCTGCGTAAAAAGACGACAGGTTCGCTGCTTTTGTACCTCCGTATTCACTGATGATATCCAGGAAACCATAGTTATTGCCATCTCCGTTCAAAGCTCTTCCCAGGCTATCTTGCTCGAAGTAATAAATGGCCTGAAACATCTCTCTTTGTGCTTCAGTGTTTTTATTGGTCTGTTGAAATCGGAAGAAAGTCAAGCCTCCTACGATCAATATTGCCAGTCCTAAAACTGCGTATAACAGGTTTTGATTTCTCTTATTATTGAAAAACTCTTCAGCTTTACTTGCCAGTGCTTCTGGGTTTTCCAACAGATCTACTCCTGAACTTTTTTCTTCTTTTTTGGTCTTCGCCATCTTACCGATCCAAATTTTGCGGACGCAAAGATAAAATAATTATTGATTTCAAGTTAGTCTGTGATGTAAGGATAGTTATCATCCACGTAAACATCCTTATAAGCTTCTGATGGATCAGGGAAAGGAGACTGCTCAGCAAAGTCCACTGCTTCTTTTACCTGAGCTTTCACTTTTGTATCTATTTCTTTGAGCTCATCTTCAGTGGCGATCTTCTTTTTAAGGATCGCAGCTTTGACCTGCTCGATCGGATCCTGATTCTTGTATTCCTCAACCTCCTCTTTTGTTCTGTACTTGGCGGGATCAGACATAGAGTGTCCTTTGTAGCGATACGTTCTGAATTCCAATAAAGTAGGGCCATCTCCTTTTCGGGCACGATCCGCTGCTTCTGCCACCGCGAGGTGTACTGCTTCTACGTTCATCCCGTCTACAGGCTGAGAAGGCATTTCATAGGCATCTGCCAAACGGTAAAGTTCCGTCACATTGGAAGTCCTACTCACTGAAGTTCCCATGGCATAGCCATTATTCTCTATGACAAAAATGGTTGGAATTTTAAGCGTCATCGCCATGTTCAGGGCTTCGTGGAATGCTCCTTGTCTTACGGCTCCATCACCCATGTAACAGATAGAAACTTTACCGGTATTCAGGTACATCTCAGCAAAACCCAGACCTGCACCCAAAGGAATTTGGCCACCAACAATTCCGTGACCACCCGCAAATCCTCGCTCTTTATCGAACATGTGCATGGATCCCCCCTTGCCCTTGGAAACGCCTGTTACCTTGCCAAAAAGCTCAGCCATGATGGCTCCCGGGCTGGTGCCCAGTGCCAGTGGGTGAGCATGATCACGATAAGCAGTGATGTATTTATCTCCTTCTTCCAGTGCAGAAACGGCTCCGGCGGCACAAGCCTCCTGACCGATGTACAGGTGACAAAAACCTTTGATCTTTTGCTGTCCGTATAATTGACCGGCTTTTTCTTCAAACTTCCGCATCAACATCATGGATTCATACCAGGTCATGTATGTCTCATTGGAGAACTCCACTTTTTTCTTTTTGGAGGTCGCTGCTTTTGCCTTCGTAGCCATGCGCTTTTCTATTTCTTTTTACTAATGATATTAGATTTGTCGAGCCAGATTTGTGGCGGGCGATGCGAAATTAGCCCAAAATGACTGCCTCTCAAAATTATAGATATCTGTGTGTCGGATGGTACTCTGGCAGAGAAACAGGAAAGCATGCGAATTAGCAAATTAAGGCTGGAGCAATTTAAGAATTATGAGCATGAGACTTTCGAATTTCACGAGAGGTTCAATTGTCTGGCAGGATTGAATGGAGCAGGCAAAACCAATGTCTTAGATGCACTCCATTATCTGGCATTTACTAAAAGCGCTTTCCTTGGAACGGATGGGCAAAATATCTTGCACAATCACCAGTATTTTGCCGTTCAGGGGTGGTTTGAAGGGCCAGAAGATCCTTTTGATGTGATCTGCTATCATGAACAGCGTAAGAAAAAGCTCATAAAAGTGAACAAAGTGGAACCTGAGCGGATCAGTGAACATATCGGGCGTATTCCTATGGTACTCACCACCCCATATGATACATCTATCCTTAGAGAAGGAAGTGAGGTACGTCGAAAATTTATGGACGGTACCTTATCTCAGTTTGATCATCAGTTTCTGGGACAACTGCTGAATTATCAGCGACTCCTGAAACAACGCAATGCTACCTTGAAGCAAAGCGATCAAATGACAGATAATTCTCTTCAAACTTTACTGGATGTCTATGATGCCGAAATGATCCCATTATCCATTGCAATCGCCTCCAGGCGTCAGGACCTTGTAAAGCAGTTTGAACCCTTTTTTGCCGAAAGCTACCAGGTAATTGGGACGGATCACGAGCAGACCAGGGTGAATTTCCTTTCTCAAGTACTGCAAGAAGATTTTCAAACGCAGTACCGAAACAACAGGAAAAGGGATATCCTGATGCAAAGAACTATGTTGGGATGTCATCGTGATGATGTTGATTTCCAACTCAACGAACACTCAGTCAAAAAAATCGGGTCACAAGGTCAGCAAAAAACCTTCATCGTGGCGTTAAGATTGGCACAGTACGACTTTATTCGTGCTCAGCGTTCGGATAAACCTATACTGATGATGGACGATATTTTTGATAAACTGGACAGCCAGCGCATCATTCGTTTACTGGATCTGCTGCACGATGAAGATCGATTCGGGCAGGTCATTCTTACTGATGCCCATCCGGATCAAATTAAAAATCAATTTTCGAACCACTCCATGGTGAATTTTTTTGAAATTAGCCACGGAAAACAAGTTTCGTAATGTCCAAAGACTCCACACAAAGTTTCAAACAAGCCTTTGGCCAGTATCTGAAGGGAAATGAGAAACTCGAACAGCAATTCAATGAGAAGAAGCTGATCCATTCCTGGCGTGAGATCATGGGCGAACCCATCGCCAATCGTACCACTAATATTTTTATCAAAGAAGGGGTTCTGGTGGTTAAGTTGAGTTCAGCACCACTAAAGCAGGAGCTTAATATGGCCAAAGCAAAAGTTCTGGAGTTATTCGAGCGTAAGCTAGGCTCTCAGGTGGTTAAGGAAGTACGATTTATTTAATTCCTAATCCCTCTTATCGCATTAGCCGGATTACGATTGTTGTTACCAGCAGGAGGAGAATTGAATCGTTTTCTAGGTTTAAATATTCTTATCGGAACAGGCTTGTCCCGTAGTTTGATGGTCCAGTAAAGGGCGTAATGAAACCCTAGCACCAAACCTCTTTTTTCACGTCCATCGTTGAATACTCGTCCGTAACCTGGCATTTCAAAAGGCAAAATCAGACCATCCTCTTTCACGGAATTAGCAAATTTTAATCGAAACCCGTATCCCATGAATAATTCTTTCCATACCCGGACTTTCATGCCCATAAGTACTTCAAACCAGCTGGCAGTTACACCGGTCTCCTGCTGATTGATGGTTCTGGTCTCAAACTCATCGGTGACAGTGGTATTGAACTCATGCTGGAATTGCGCTGCCGCGTAACGAAAACCGAATGTAATTACGTTTTTACTCTGATCGTATTTGATCATATTGGCATCCACACCTATCCTGTAATAAAATCCACTACTGCTATATCCTGGAGTCGACTGGTTATTCTCCTCAAAACCAAATTCCGAAACCAAAAAGAAGTCCTTGAAATCTATTTCAGCACTGGCTTCTTGCGAGAACCGACTTGAAAAAAGTGAAACTCCAGGACGTGAAATGTCATACCCAATCCGTACAAATGAGGGTTTCCAGGGAGTTGGATCAACGGCTGCAGTATCCTGAGGAATGTTTTGAGCCAATACTCCCTGACAAACGATCAACAATAATATGTTAGAAATAAACTTCAATATTGTCGGTAATTCTTCGGTCAAGAAAATCGTTATTGATGGCCACAGAGTCGAAATTGTGCGTCATTACTTCAATATCAAAGTAGTAGATGGAAGCTGGACAATCTTCTCCATAAACATTGGCCTGCGTCCTGTATTGAATCTCCATAAAGTAATCCGTAGAATCAGTGAAGAATTCGTATCTAACATCACTTGCCGCGGAAGCCAGTGGAACAGAAATCAAAGTAAAAGAGGTATCCGCATCGAAATACACCGTACTGACCAGATTATTCTTTACTGAATCAAAGCTAAAAGTAGAGGCAGTATCATGGTTAAAACTGATGTACGCCTGAGAAGAATTAGGGTCAAGTTGACAATCTTCTATGGGTGTGCACGCAACTACCATGATCAGCGAAATCCACAGAAGTGGGCCAGATATGTATGAACGTAATTTCACTTAGTCCTCAACAAAGTGCGCAAAGGTAAGTCAAGCTTTTTGTTGACACCATGAATAGTTGTAATCACGCTTTCACAACGCTATTTATTGCCGGAAATGATAAAAAAGTCGTTAATAATTGTTAGAAAAATAACTTCAATGCCGCCAGGCCGATACTGACTAAAATAAAAACCCGGTAAGCCTTTTCTGGAATCCTCCTGACAATAGAAAATCCCATGACCACTCCAAGCACAATTGCCGGAAAAAGTAACAAATTGAACGAAAACGAATCCATGGTTATGGTTTTCCAAACCCCGATATGAAAAGGGACCTTGAAAACATTTACCAGCAGGAAAAACCAGGCTGAAGTACCTATAAAACTGTTTTTCGGCAGATTCCTGGATAAGAAATAAATGGACATCACAGGGCCAGCCGCATTTCCGATCATGGTCGTAAAGCCACCTAAAAATCCCATTACATTCGTTAGCCAAAAGCGTTCTGTAAGATCCGTAGCCGATTTTTTCCGAAAGATCATGATCAACATACTTCCCAGGATTACGACAGAAAGAAGTTGTTGAAACTGATCTTCACTTACCCATTCCCCTACTGCCAGGGCGATTAAAACACCAAGTATGGTACCCGGTGCCAGGCGCAGGATGTATTTCATCTCCGCGTGTCGATGGTAATAGATCACACCAAAAATATCTCCCATGATAAGCATAGGAAGGAGAAATCCCGTGGATGCTTTGGCTCCCAGTACCGAAGCCATAATGGGCACGATCAGCATACCCAGGCCGCCCAGACCTGTTTTGGCCATTCCAACGCACATGGCACAAAAGGCCAGCCAAAGCCAGTCGGTTTGGGACAGTTGAAATTCTGATAGGAAGTCTAAGGTCAACTTGATTCTGATTTCTGGAGTTTAAAATCAACGAAGTTAACCTTTCAACTGAATTTACATGTATTAACCTCTTAACCCGACCGTCTTATTGAAGACCAGGTTTTCTTCAGTGGTATCTTCGTCCACACGGAAATAACCAATCCGCTCAAATTGCACGATTGAGCCCACTTCCGCTTCACTTAAAGAACCTTCTACCATCGCTTTTTTATTGATGACCAAAGAGTCTTCATTCAGGTGATTCATAAAATCGTCTTCTATCTCACCCAGGTTTTCCGTTTTGAAAAGGCGATCGTATAGACGGATCTCCGCATTCAATCCATGCTCGGCAGATACCCAACCCAGAGTTCCTTTCACTTTTTTGCCACTGGTATCTTGCCCGCTGCGGGTTTCGGGATCAAACTCCGCATAGATCTCTTCAATTTCGCCAGCATCATTCTTCTTAAACCCGGTACACTTGATGATGTAGGCGTATTTCAGACGAACCTCTCTATCCGGTCCCAAACGGTACCACTTTTTGGGACTTGGAGGATCTTCTTTAAAATCTCCCCGATCGATATATATCTCTCGACCGAACTTCATCGGACGTGTCCCGGCGGACTCATCTTCGGGGTTATTGATAGCCGTCAGCTCTTCCGTTTTCCCTTCCTCCCAGTTCGTAATGATCAACTTTACCGGATCGAGGATGCCGAACACACGGTTTGATTTCTTATTCAGATCTTCCCTTACCGCATGTTCCAAAAGGGCAATATCGTTGAGGCCATCACGGCGAGCAACACCCACCGTATGAATGAATTTCTTGACCGCATCAGGCGTGTAACCCCTTCTTCTGATGCCTGAGATCGTAGGCATCCTCGGATCATCCCAGCCACTGACTTTACCTTCTTCAATTAATCTTCGAAGGTTTCTTTTGCTAACAATGGTGTAGCTAAGGTTCAGTCGCGCAAACTCTGTCTGCTCAGAAGGGAAGATCTCCAGGTTTTCGATTAGCCAATTGTAGAGAGGCCGATGCTCCTCAAACTCGAGGGTACACAAGGAATGTGTCACCTTCTCCATACTATCCGACTGTCCATGAGCAAAATCATAAGTCGGATAAATGACCCACTCATCTCCCGTTCTGTGGTGCTCCATGTGCTTGATCCGATAAAGAATTGGATCTCGCATGTGCATGTTAGGGGAGGCCAAATCGATTTTGGCTCGCAAAACCATAGTACCCTCGGGATGCATACCCAGTTTCATTTCTTCAAACCTTGCAAGGCTCTCCTCAACGGGTCTGTTTCTAAAAGGGCTCTCTTTCCCGGGTTGAGTAGGGGTTCCCTTCAATGCATTAAACTCCTCCTGGGACAACTCATCAACATAAGCTTTACCCGATTTGATCAGAATTTTGGCAAATGCATAAAGGTGATTGAAGTAATCAGAAGCATATAACTCCTTATCCCACTGATACCCTAGCCATTTGATATCTTCCTTGATGGCTTCTACGTATTCTGTTTCTTCTTTTTCGGGATTTGTATCGTCAAAACGCAGGTTACATTTACCATTATACCGTTCTGCCAATCCAAAATTCAGAACAATGGACTTGGCATGACCAATATGCAGGTACCCATTAGGTTCAGGTGGAAAACGGGTCTGTATAGATTGATGCTTACCACTCTTAAGGTCTGCTTCAATCATTTGCTCAATAAAATTGAGTGATTCTTTGTTCCCGGATTCCATCTGTCTTATTTCAAATTTTCAAATAAAGTCCGCAAAGCTAAAAAGTATCTATGGGAATTTCTGAGGAGATATTGGATCAAGCCAAAAAACTGGGAATCAAAATGGATAATTTGGGATCAATCCGAAAACCTATAGGAAATATAGATTATTCTATGATCATAGAAATTAGGTTAATGCGTTACTGGGACCCTTTTACCAAAAAACCAATTCAACGATCTGGTGATCGATTTTACAACGGAATAAGTCGATGTTTCAATCATTGGCAGGAAAAATGGATGGTCTTGCCTTTAAAAATTCCTTGATTAGGGTAGAAACGGCTTACATAAAAAAAGGATTGACCGCCATGGCCAATCCTATCAACCTAAAACATCACTGAACCAATGTTTATCTTTATGAATAACCCTTGTGGGTGATCAATACTCGTTTTTAATGTCTATTTACGACGAAACAAAGATGCAAATTCTAATGGCACCCGAACAAAGATTATGGCCGAGCCAACTTTATTGCACGCTGAACGGGAAAAATTCTGCCTCAAAGGGCATTTGACGAAAACGCAAACGGTAACAGGGACTTAGCGTCTTCAAGTTCAATTAGTTGTTCATTTTCCAATAACATAAGCACACGAATAGGCTTTTCCTGTTTCATTGCATATTCCAGGATCACTTGTCGACAACCGCCACAGGGGAATGCATTGGCTAACTGATCTTCTGAGTTTTTAGCCAGAACCAGTAGTGTTCGAATGGGGCCAAGGTCTTCAGCTCCGGCATGAAACAATGCCACACGTTCGGCACAAAGGCCTGATGGATACGCTGCATTTTCCTGATTATTCCCAGTGACGATCTGGCCATTTTCCATGCCCAAAGCGCATCCTACGGTAAAATGAGAATAAGGGGCATAAGCTTTCTTGCGCGCTGATTCTGCGGCATTCAGTAATTGCTGATCTTCCTCAGACAAATCATCCTTTTCCAGCTTCTTATAGGTTAATGTGATTTCCATCGGCTAAAAAGTAAATCTATAATTCAGGATCTGGTCAAAAAATTCAGGTCCCGCCTGCGGATAAACAAGCAATCCAAAAATGAGGCCGTAAATGGCACCATAAAGGTGTGCTTCGTGATTTATATTGCCGCCCATATTCTTGCCTTGTCTGTAGGAGTAAATTACGTAAATGGTTCCTAAAATGAATCCAGGCAATCCTATTAATCCAAACAAATAGATTTTGTTAGTGGGATAATAAAGAATACTGGCAAAAACCACTGCTGACACAGCTCCCGAAGCTCCTAAGCTGTTATATCCAGGATTATCTTTATGCTTGAAGGCCACCGGAAGATCGGAAATCACAATTGCTGACAGGTACAGCAGGACAAATAAAACTGTTCCATCCGTTTCTCCGAACCGGTAATGGAAGGTGTTTTCTACCAGGCCACCAAAAAAGTAAAACGTGAACATGTTGAAACCAAGGTGAGCATAACTGTTGTGAATGAATCCTGAAGTAAGAAATCGCCAATACTCTTTTCGGTGAAAGGCCTGATAGGGATTCAGTAAAAATTTGAAAAACAAACCTTTATTTCCAAGCGCTGCTAAGCTTATCGCCACAGTAATAAGGAGAATGATTAGGGTCATTTCCGTAAACATTTTGGATCTAACTCTGAAAAATGGGGGACCGAAGATAATCGGAAAAGAATTACCGATCCCTTTGCATCAATTTTGAAGCAAATTCCTTCAACAAGACTTTGGCAATGGAATTTCCTTCGAAGGTCTCCAATTCTTTGATTGATTGATCGAAATAGTAATTCATTTTCATCCTGGCGAGGTTGGGAATTCCGATCTCGTCGTAAATCTCAGTAACAGCGGCTACCTTCTCCTGTCCATCAAAATCTTTTAAAGAAAGCCAATGATCTAACTTTTCTTTTTGTTCGGGATTAGCCATTTCCAAAGCGGATAAAAGCAAATAAGTCTTTTTATTGGATATGATATCTCCACCGACTTGCTTTCCAAACTTGGCTTTATCAGCATACACATCCAAAATGTCATCCATCAACTGGAAGCCAATGCCCATTTTTTCTCCTATGCTATAAAGTTGTTGGGATGCGGCCTGGTCAAAGCCGGCTAATGTCCCTCCCAAATACATACTGAACCCGAGCAACACCGCCGTTTTTAACCGGATCATTTCGAGGTACTCTTCCTCCGTCACCACATCCTGCTCTTCAAAATTCATATCGACCTGTTGGCCTTCGCAAACTTCTACGGCAGTCTGGTTAAATTTTGGACATACTTCCAGAAAATAATCTCCGGAGCCTTTTCGCAATTGCTCGTAAGCTTTGATCATCATGGTATCACCAGACAAAATAGCAACAGTATTGTTCCATTTGGAATGCACCGTCGGCTGGCCTCTGCGTAAAGGTGCTTCATCCATGATGTCATCGTGTACCAGCGTGAAATTGTGAAATACCTCAACGGCCAGGGCTGCATCCAGGATCTCTTCCACGGACTCGCCTTTCAATTGATAACTGAGCAACACAAGCAGGGGACGCATGCGTTTCCCTCCCAGCCCCATGATATATTGGATGGGCTCATATAGATTCGGAGGATTAGACCCGTATTCCTGATTAGCAATGTGTTGATTGATCTTTTCTAGCAGTTCTTGCGTAGTGTGCATTCAAAAAATGAGTTTGACCTTGTAAACAGATGTGTACTGAAAAAAGTTATTCGCCCCTCCAGCAGCATCAATGACTTCTTTTCGGTTTTGTAAGTAAATAAATCGCCATACCAATTACCAGAATTCCAATACTGATCAGGCTTTCAAAAGGTTTATCTATGGCCACAAAGACGAGGGACCAAATACTTACTCCCAGAAATATCGCTGGAGCTACGGGATAACCCCACATACGAAACGAAGCTTCATACTTCCTTATGCGAACAATGAAAACTCCACCTACGGCCAGGGTAGTGATCAATATTAATAAGAACGATGTGTAGAGCAACACCTGCTCAAATGTGGAGGTATAAATAAAAAGCAAGCTCAATGCTGTAGAAAGAACAAATGCCCTTACCGGAAGACTATTTTCGGAAGTCGCGGCTAACCAACGTAATCCTGGCAGATCCTGCCCCATGACCTGACTCACACGGGGGCCCAAAAACACATAAGCGCTCACCGTGGAAATCAAAAGAATAGCGATCGCTATGGCCATGATCTTACCACCGATAGGTCCAAAAATGGATTCACCAGCCAGAAAACCTACTTCAATCTGGCCTTCCAATATTGAAATCGGAACAGTATAAAGGAATATCCAATTGAGCAGAAGATACAAGACCGTCACCGCGGCAGTCCCAAGCAACAAAGAGCGAGACAAGTCTCTGATTGGATCTCTCATTTCATCCAGAATATAAATGGCAGAGTTCCATCCTGTATAAGCGTAAGAAACATAGACAAATGCCACAGCGTAGGCCGGCTGAATGATCTCAGTCCAACTTTGGGACGCTGGCAATAATGAAATCTCCTGAGGCACCTCAACGGAAAAACCGAATATAATCAGCACCAGAATCAGAATCAGTTTCAATGCTGTCATAAAATTCTGGACGGAGCTGCCCAATTTCAGGGAAGAGGCATGAACAACGCTTAAAAGCAATACCGTACCCGCTGCTACATGTTTGGAGGGCAATCCCGGAAAAAGCACTTCCAAATAAGAGGATAGGGCAATAGCAGCAATAGAGGCAGGTGCTGCGAATCCGACAGTGACGGACACCCATCCCGCCACAAAACCCAGTGCCGGATGATACAACTTGCCCAACAATTGGTATTCGCCTCCAGATCTACGAAAAACTGAACCTAATTCAGCATAGGCAGAAGCGCCAAAAAAGGCAACAATCCCTCCAAGTGCCCAAAGCAACATGATGGAAAAACCAGACTTAATGTCTACTACCTGATAGCCCAGACTTGTAAACACACCCGTGCCGATCATCGCTGAAATGACCAGTGAAGAAGCCGTTGCTACACCAATCTTATTCGAAGACATGACTAGTAAACGTCTGCCTGCCAGGGTGAATGATTCTTGTTGCCCTTCATCACCAGATCAATCGTTCGCCGATCTATATCGGTTTTGGCAACGATTACTTCGAGTTTATCGCCTAAAGTGATCACTTTGCCAGAGCGTTTGCCAATGGCTGCAAATTGCTTTTCGTCAAATTCATAGAAATCATCATCCAGGTCTGTCATCCGGATCATCCCTTCACATTTGGTTTCTACGATCTCCACGTAGATTCCCCATTCAGTCACTCCCGAAACGATTCCTTCAAAATCCTCACCTAACATGGATTGCATGAATTCGACCTGCTTGTACTTAATCGAGGCTCGTTCCGCCTCGGCAGCACGTTTCTCCCGCTCACTCGAGTGTACACATTTAGACTCAAAAGCCTCCTTGTCTTGTGACTTTCCACCTTCCAGGTAATGCCAAAGTAAGCGGTGGACCATTACATCCGGATACCTTCGGATAGGTGACGTGAAATGGGAGTAATGATCGAATGCCAGCCCAAAATGTCCTTTCGGATCGGTGGTATATTTCGCTTTAGCCATCGACCGGATCGCCAGCTGCTCCAAAACATTTTGTTCTGGTTTGCCCTCGATCTTTGACATGAGGTTATTCAGATTTTTACTCACCAGCCCATCAGTAGAAACTTTATGACCAAAGCGAGAGGCAAATTTGGAAAATGAATCCAGTTTTTCCGGATCAGGACTGTCGTGGGTTCGGTAGACAAACGTCGTAGACCCTTCTTCCTTCTTTCCATCACGTTTCTTGTAAATAAAGGTCGCTACTTCGCGATTAGCCAACAACATGAATTCCTCGATCATTTTATGGGCGTCTTTGCGAACCTTCGGAACAACTTCCAAAGGACGCCCCTTTTCATCGAGTTTAAATTTCACTTCAACCGTTTCAAAATTGACCGCCCCATCTTTGAAACGACGTTTACGGATCAATTTGGCCAGGTCATTCAATAGATTGATCTCCTCCTGGAAATCGCCTTCTTTAGATTCGATTCGCTCCTGCGCTTCCTCGTACGTAAATCTCCGATCGGAATAAATGATCGTTCGACCAAACCAACGGTCCATTACATTGCCTTGCTTATCGATCTTAAAAACGGCTGAGAAGGTTAGTTTCTCCTCATGAGGTCGCAATGAGCATAGTCCGTTGGAAAGCTTTTCTGGCAACATTGGAATTGTCCGATCCACCAGGTACACGGAAGTTGCTCGCTCATATGCCTCTTTTTCCAGCATAGTTCTGGGACGCACATAATGCGAAACATCAGCGATGTGTACACCAATTTCCATCAACCCATCTTTAGTCCATTCCAATGATAGCGCATCATCAAAATCTTTCGCATCAAAGGGATCAATAGTGAAAGTGGTTACCTTTCTAAAATCCCGACGATAGGCCAATTCCTGTTTGTCAATTTCTACCGGGATCTTGGCCGCAGCTTTCTCTATTTTTTCAGGGAACTCAAATGGTAGTCCAAATTCTGCCATGATGGAATGGATCTCGGCTTCATGATCTCCGGCTTCACCCAGTACGCGAACCACTTTCCCTTGCGGGCTTTTATTCTCACGGTTATGCCATTTCAGGATTTGGACAATGACTTTATCATCGTGTTTGGCATCCATGATCTTTTCAGGATACACAAAAACGTCGAAGTGAAGGTTTCGATTATCCGGAACCACAAAGGCGAACTTTTCCGAGATCTCAATCCGGCCGACGAACTCCGTTTTATTACGGTTCAATATCTTGGTGACCTTACCTTCAGGTTTCGCACCTCTGGCGGCAGGTCGGGTAATTTGTACCTCCACTTCATCACCATCGATGGCAAAATTCAGGTTGGAGGACTTGATCCAAATGTCTTCTTCAGAATCCATCGAAATGACGTAAGCAAATCGTGGATTCACATGATCCACTTTACCGGTAATCACCGATGGTGTGGTATTGGAAACGAATCTTCCATCACGATTTCTCGCGACTTTACCTTGCGCTTCCATGCTAAACAATAGGTCTTTTAATGCATCTTTCGTCTTGGCATCTCTAATTCCGATCTTCTTGATCAATTGCCGGTACGAAAAACTTTCGCCTGCTTCTTCGTAAAAAATTTGTCGCAGACGATCCTTCACGTCCACTATCTTCTTGGATTTTTTAGTGGTTGTGGTTTTTAATTTTCTTTTCTTTCGTGCCATAAGATTGGCTAGTCCACGACGGAGATCCGGTCGTCCGGTATCGTGGATTTTGCGTTCATTTTTAAATACAATTGCGCGGTTGCTACCACGTCTTTTTCACAATATTGACGGATTCGTTTTAGTCCGTCTTGTCGATGATAGACTTCATTGACCATGGAGCCATCAATGTTGTCTTTACTGGTTGGGATGCCGAAAATTTCGGTTAACAGCTCTAATGAAGTGAAGCTTTTCCAGTCTCCGAATTTCCAGAGTTCCATCGTATCGATGTGATTCACTTCCCAGGGTTTTTTACCTCGGGTATCCAATACAAATGGGATGGGGAGACCATTGACGAGCAATCTACGACATAGATAGGGGAAGTCAAACTCTTTTCCATTGTGTCCACATAACTGCAGGCTCCCCTGATTGAATTCTTCAACCAGAAAAGCAACAAAATCTTGCAGTAACTGCTTTTCATCATGTCCGGCAAAACTTCTGACGGTCAGGGACGGTTCTTTTTCTTTTCCACTAAAGACCCCCACGCCAATCACTATCACTTTACCAAACTCTGCATAGATTGCCGCGCGATCTTCATAGAGTTGGGCCGCGTCGAGCCCCTCTTCATTTTTTAAATTTGTTGCTTTTTTCTCCCAAAGTAGTTGTAATGTTTCAGGTACTTTAGAAAAGTCCGAATATCCGGATACTGTTTCAATGTCAATAACGACGGTGTTTTTGATGTTTTGCATGTCAAAGATGAATTACCCCACGCAAGTTGAGTTCGGGGATAAAGCTTAAGTTGTTTTCAGAAATAGAATCAGGTACAAATATGTACTTTTTATCATACACTTGTGTACCAATGAAAAAACTTAACCAATATTCATTGTTGAGATGAAACACCTGTGAGTCTATGGGTTCGACCAAAGCGTACTCGCCTGCCTCTAATTTTGGAATGGCATGTCTAAGAACAGAAGTCTCTTGTTTTCTCCCATCCTTCTCTCCATACCCTTTGGAGGTGATCATCACATTTTCCAACACATCTGTTCCCCGGTTGATGAGGTAAACCTTCCACTCTTCCTGATCTTTAGCTACGGTGAAAAATACGTCTTTGACAGGAAGGAATTGAATATCTTTCTTCAAGGTGATAAAAATTTAGTGACGGCCCAGTGCCTGTCTCAAAAGTAAATCAAGCCGGAGATTCTGAAGCCAGCTCGAAAAATTCCATTTCGAACAATGCACCCAGATGGCGTTTTAGTTTCTGTTCCACTTCTGTCATTTCCGGTGCATAGCCCAACTCTTTGGCCAAAGAGGTAACTGCTTTATCGGAAATGCCACAAGGCACAATATTGTTAAAATAATCAAGGTCCACATCAACATTAAAAGCAAAGCCATGCATAGTCACCCAACGGCTGGATTTTACTCCCATGGCGCAAATCTTTCGCGCAAGGTCAGGGTTTTCCCAATCGACCCATACCCCTGTCAGACCATCTATACGGCCAGCGCTGATACCATATTCCGCTAAAGTCAAGATGATGGCTTCTTCAAGAAACCGTAAGTATTTATGGATATCTGTAAAGAAATTATCAAGGTCCAGTATAGGGTAACCAACAATCTGACCGGGCCCGTGATAGGTGATATCTCCACCGCGATTGATTCGATAGAAAGTAGCCTCTTTTTCCTCCAATGTCCTACTATCCAGCAACAAATGCTCTTCCTTACCACTTTTGCCCAGGGTATAAACGTGCGGATGCTGCACGAAAATCAAGTAATTCTGAGTAATGGACCGCTCTTCCTCGGGTAGCTTGCGATTGACGATCTTTTGATCAACTACTCCTTTGAACAGGGCTTCCTGATAATCCCAGGTTTCCTGATAATCTTTCAATCCCAGGTGAATGAACTGCGTTTTTTTATTTTTCATGAGCCAATGTAAGACTCTAACAGTTTTACCCGCCCTTCAGGTTCAATGGTATAATTAGTCATCGTAGCAGGAACCAAAACGACCTCTCCCATTGCAATACTTTCAGCGTCTCCTTCTCCATATTGGATGTTTGCCGAACCTTCGAGACAAATGTAAATTTTAAACGAATCCAATTCAGGTATATTGACGGACATGGATTGATCCAGAGTCAGTTTATTGGTCGTAAAGAATTCACACTGCTCCAATAAAACCCGGGCATTCGATTGATCTTCATAAGCCGTTTTGTATTGATCGTATTTCTTGAAATCAATTGCGTCCAGTGCTTCTTCGACATGTAGCTCTCTTTTATTCCCCTCGGCATCTACGCGATCAAAATCATAAATTCGGTAGGTGATGTCACTGGTTTGTTGAATTTCTGCAATCAAAAGGCCCTGCCCAATGGTGTGTACTCTACCGGCCGGAAGGAAAAATACATCATCGGCGTGCACCTCTTCTCTATTCAGGATATCGGTCAACTTGCCATTTTCAAAATGTTCCAGATAAGAAGCTTTATCCACTTGCTTGCTGAAACCACTGATGAGAGAAGCCCCTTCATCAGCCTGCATCACGTACCACATCTCCGTTTTCCCTTTGCTATCATGACGTTTGGCAGCTAATTCATCATCAGGATGTACCTGAATCGAAAGGTCCTGATTAGCATCAATGAACTTGATCAAAAGCGGAAATTCATCCCCATATTCCTGATAGTTGTTCTTTCCAACTAATGCTTCTTTTTCTCGAGAAAGGGTAGTTCGCAAATCTTCGCCGGCCAAAGGACCATTACCGATGATCGAAATGTTGCCTTTGACGCCCGAAAGCTCCCAGGTTTCTCCACAATTCGGTAAAGCACCGAAATCCTTTCCCAGGACTGTATTGATTTTCTGTCCACCCCAGAGTTTGTCTTTGAAAATGGGTTGGAATTTGAGGGGGTACAAAGAAGATGGCATTGTATAAACGCTTAGTATGATTATTCAATCGCAAGATTAATGTTAATCTTATCTTTGAAGAAACAACTCAAAACAATAATTGGAATTGCATGGATTGGATGAGAATAATAGAGATTGATTCATTCTGGGACAAACAAACTTGTAACGAGAACATTAAAAAAGCGGAAGCTAAAGGGTTTGATCATGCCACCGTATCTACCGATTTGGGTGAAAAATTCGCCCTTCACGCCAGGAATAATCGCAGAGTGATTTCAGAAGACGCAATACTGGTAGCGGATTTATGGAATGATTTGCACAAGCATGTACCGGAAAATATGGGTCACAGCATTGCCTGTGGACTCAATGAAATGCTCCGCTATTATAAATATGAACCTGGGCAAAAGTTTCAGCGTCATAAGGATCAGAGTTTTATCCGAGACGAATTTGAGGCAAGCTATTTAACCGTGTTGATCTATCTAAACGATGACTTTCAGGGAGGGGAAACCACATTTCAAGAAAGGTCTATCGCTCCAGTCACCGGAAAGTGCGTAGTATTTCCACATCACTTAGAGCACGAAGGTTCAGAAGTTCATAAAGGGGTCAAGTATGTCTTGCGAACAGATGTGATGTATAGATTAAAGGGATTTGATTAGAAGTTTCCTTGTCTTCCGATGACCCTCATTATCTCGGTTTGACCAGATGATACTCGGAAATAGATACTGTCAACACCACAAATGCAACGGCGATATCCTTGTCTGATATGATCAACTGATGGATAGAGAAATGGATCATTTGCTATTTTTTCAAACTGATTAAAAAATGTCTCAAAGTACTTATCAGCTTGTTTCTCACCGAATTGTTTAGATCCATATTGATGTATGCGTATCAGATCATCTTTTGCAGCTTCAGAAAGCCTATAACCCATTCTGGTTCAACTCTTTTTTCGATTGGTCCAATATTTCCTCCTTTGTCATTGTGGTAAACCCCCGCTGTTCTCCTTCGATTAGTTTTTGACGAATCCAATCAAGTTCGTCCTGTTTTTCCCGAGCTCTACGAATCAAGTCATTGATCACTTCACTTTTCGAAGCGTATTCTTGACTTTCAACTTGTTCGTTAAGCCATTCATTATTAGGTGATGTCAGGGAGATGCTCTGCCTCATACCCCTAAAGATAGGTATGGTGCATTATTGCACCAAATCTCCACCAACTTTCACAGCTTCAACCCAACTGTCAAATAGAAACTCCTTCCATCTGAAGGAATAATGCCGGGTCCTGGATAGCCCGCTGCGCGACGGGTGAAGTAGCGGTTATCAGTCAAATTATTGATACCGGCTTCCCATTTCAATAACTTCCATTGATAAGTCACTGAAAGGTCGGCTACGTAATAGGTGGGTATCAAACCCTCCACTGCTGTTGGAATACGGTTGCTGGAATTCGAGGCGTCTGAGAAATGCTCACTCACGAAACTAAAGAGGCTGGAAAATCCAAAATTGCGATACCTGGTGGTGAAACCTGTCTTAAAATTTACGGGAGGAGCCAGCTCTACTTCATTGCCTTCAACACCGTTTTCATCTGAATTACGATATCGCGCATGGATCAACGCCAAATTGACGAAATAGTTAATGGAGAGGTCTTTGATCTCCGGTAACAGGACCTTTGAGATATCCCCTTCGCCATACATTTCAACACCGACGATATCCGCGTCAGAAATGTTTGTCCGGAAACGAATGACACGATCGACCAGCCCATTGAATCTTGGATCAGGTTCAGACTTAAGAATAGTACCGATCCGATCCTGATAATTGAGGTAGAACAGCGAAAAATCATAGCGAAAATGGCCAGGCCTGTTACCACGTACACCCAGGTCCAGATTAAAGCCACGTTCGTCATCTATATCCTCATCTACAACAAGCGAAGGGTTGTTCACACGAATGTCATTGAAATTGATAGCACGGAAATTCTGAGAGAAATTAGTATACACCTCCAGCTCCTTAGATGCTTTAAAGCTGGCGCCTATTCCGAAAAAAGTAAATGAACGGGTTTTACTGAGAGTCTCATCTACCTGATTTTCCATCAGTATGTTTCCCGCCAGGTCTGTTGTTCTTTGAAAGAAGTAACCATTTGCCTCCGTTTGGATGTACTCGTGTCTGATTCCCGGAGTGATGCTCAGCTGATCACTCAGGTTGAAAATGTTCTCCGCAAAAAAAGAAACGTTGGTACTGGGAAATCGGAAATCTGAATCCTGAGGCTGCTCTTGATTTAGAAAAGTAAAGCTGGCACCAGGTCCTGCATTCGCCATGCCCTGCTGTTGATCAGTTTGGCCCCTGTAATAGCGATTACCGACGAGCAAGACGCTAGGGAGACCGAGAAAAGGATAATTGAAAATGGCTCGAAATTCATTTCCCCAGTTATTATAATTGCCCTTTAGCAGATTCCGTTCGGAATTCGGATCATCCACCCGGTCAATTCGACCCAGGTTGCCTACTGCAAATCGGTGTGCGGACAGAAAAAATGTGCGGTTGTTGAATTTCACATTAGGTGAAAGACGAATGTCCCAGATAGAAGCAGTAAGGTCCCAGTTCACATCAAACCAGTTTCTTGATCGCTTGGATTGTCGTGGATCCTGATCAAATTCATTATCGGTCAATCCACCAGGTTGTTGAGCAAGGTATTGTGAATGCGTATGCTCTACTTTCCAGGATATGAACGGTGTAAAATCATAACTGATCGCACCATAGGCATTGTGTTGATCAAGGCCGGAATTCGGACGCCAACCACCAGATGTCTTGTATTGGTAAAATCCATAATACCTGAACTTTCCAAGGGTCCCTCCAATACTGTTAAATGAATTGAAGGTACCAAACGAAGCTATGGTCTGCTGAATATCAGCGGAAAACTTTGTATCCTGAGGAGCATCTTTGAACACAAAGTTGACCATGCCGCCAAATTGTGTTCCGTACTGCAGTCCCGCGGCACCCCTTACAATTTCGATTCGCTCTATGGCTTGAGTCGGCGGAGTGTAATAGCTCTCCGGGTAACCTAATGCATCTGCAGCAATGTCATAACCATTCTGACGTACATTGAAGTTTGAAGTTCGATTAGGGTTCAAACCTCTACCACCAATTCCCAACTGAATCCCTGCGCCATCACTCTCCCAGATATTCAGTCCCGGAACCTGCGCATAAATCTGACGGCTGACATTGGCTGCTTTATTCACCACCATATTGTCCAGTGTGATCAATTCTGATTTCTTGCTTTCATAGATCCCTGTCCCTGCCACAGAAAGTAACCAGCTTTCTCCTAGCGGTCTGATTTCGTCATCGGCAATCACGACTGCATCTAACTCGTGACTAAGCTCCTCCATCTCAAATCGCAATTCCTGTTTACCCTCGGCATCAATGCTCTGCTCTATGGTCTGATAGCCTGCCTGAAAAATGGCAATGACCACTTCAGTATCTTCTACCTGGAGTTCAAATGCTCCCTTACGATCTGTTGTGGTGAAGTTGCTGGTCCCCTTGATAAATACCGTGGCGCCACGAATCGGTTCTTTATCAACGTTGGTCACGATCCCCGAAATAATATGAGCGTGTGCATTCAAAGAAAAAAGGCACGCAAAAACAAAACCGACTATGTGATTCACTTTAATCATTTGGCAAAATCCAGTCTTTGTGTGACCAATTGTCCTTAAGAGCTGCGAGGTTTGTATCTGGATCAATGAAACGTTTATTTCGTCTGCCATTTAAAGTGACAAAGGCATCCACTGTCACCATAGGATCTTCAAAACCTTTTGACTGATACTCGTCCGCTAAAAATTGCGCGTATTGCAACATCATATCTGGCTGCATCGCCATCATTTTTTCCTGCTTCGGAGTGAGGTAATCATAGTTAGCTGCCTGAACTTTTCTATTGTTCTTTTGATCAAAAACGGTGAAAGTGGCGTGTCCCGCTTTCTCCATTAGCATGACCCTCCAGGAAAAACGATACCCTTGTTCCGTCCAAAAGAGATCTCCGGGATATGCCAGGTACCGAAATGGAAAAATCAACTGAAAACCAAAGAAAATGGCCAGTACCAGTAATTTCCAGGAATGGGTTCTCCCTGCCGGGAATTGCGGTGCCGATGCTGGCGTTTGAAGCCCTCGTTGCAAAAAAGAAATTGCCTTTTCGTGTATTGAAGCTGGAAAATAGATCAAAGTCGCTCCAATCATGATAAAGGGAAACATGCCAATCGGGAATAACCAATAGGTAATCAGGTGGAATCCAATCACTGCCGAGTAGGCAAACATTCTTGTTCGCTTCCAGGATAACAAAAACGGTACGGTCAGATCATAAAGCATCCCCACCCAGCTAAATATGAACGCGGTAGCCTTCCATCGAAATAGTTCTCCGATGATTGGTTTGTGGACATGTGCGCTAAGCCAGAGTTTAAGGGGTTGTGCCCGTAACAACCAATCAGCATTGATCTTTGCAAGGCCTGCAAAGAAATAAACAATGCCTAGTTGGAATTTCAGGGTATTGATACACCATGCAGCGCAAGTTGACTTTGCGGTCACGACACCTCTTCTAACATCAAGGGAAAAAGCGTGATTTGCCGGAACAAGAATCAGTAAAAATGAGACCAGGCTCACGAAATAATAGTGGTTCAGGTAGTTGGTCTTATCGATCAATTCTACATAGCTGAAGAAGAGGAAGAACGTAATTGCTGAACTTCGATAAAACCAACCTAAAATGATCCCAAGCGAGGCGAGGGCCATTATCCCGAATACCACATACATGCCTATGCCCGGCAGAGGTCTTATCCAGGAAAAAAAAGGAAAATAAAACTGAGGATCGATGTACTGTGAAGCAATCCATCCATTAAACCAAAAACGGACTACCGATATGAGCATCAATAGTCCAAAAAGAATCCTAAAGGTGATCAACGGAGCGATGCTCACCTGTCGCATCACCCAATTTTCATAAAACCGATATGGTCGCTTAGTCTCCGTCACTATCCTGGAAAGTGATGCCAACTCCAATTTGTGAAGACATGTCAGTTTTCATTAAAGTGGCCAAACCCTGCATTTCAGCAAAAATCTGCTCCACAGATGCCTTATCATTGACAATCGCCTCTGAAAGCGGAGAATTGATTTGGTCAATGGCTGCCAGGATTTGCGAAAATTGCTCATCGATTGCTGCCGGCAAGTCTTCGTTACTAGTAGATACGGCTTCTAACGCGATCAAATAGTCATCAAATCCTATACCCGTATCACCGGTATACATGCCTCTAAATTGTACGATAGACTCTCTTAACAATGCCAGAGAATTTCCTGAGTAATAAGCTTCGACATTTTCAGGAATGATTTCACCTAAAGAACGTATCCCTACTGGAATACCAACTTTACCATCGCGGATATTTCTTTCATAGTATTGGATAACCCCGTTCAACAACTGTGCTACAGAACTTCCTGCACTCACCCCCAAGGCATCCTCGCTGGTGAAAGTGGCCACGTAATTGTCTCCTGAACTTTTCCAATCTGTCGCAGACACAGCAGCGGTGGTTGCCACTAAATTCGCGACATCTAACAGGTATGGCAGCTTATTTCCAACGACCATACTCTGAAGAATCTCATTGTCTGCCTGGCCATTGCCGAATAATAAATATTCAATAGTTGGTAATCCTCTAGCATCGGCATTTGATACCTGGTTCAGGTTATATTCACCCGTCTCGATATTTCTATCTATCTGATTAATATCAATGGGATACAGATTAGTCAGTGCTGCCAGACCATTGGTCTCGGCGGGGCCAAACTGATAAAATGCACATGCCTGCCAGGCCAACCTTGTTGCGGTCAGTTGGGTGCGTGCAGCTTCCAGGTTTTCGAAGGAAAGGTCATCATTTAGTGCATCAATTGTGGTGACCAGTGCTGATGAAGCCTCTGCAAAATCATCGTACGCCGGAATGATCAGATTATTGGCTAGATTATCCAGAAGCGGTTGTTGGTCAAAATCGTTTCCCGTTACTCCTCCTCCATCTTCTCCACAAGACGAAATGCCGACCAGGGCCAGCATTCCGAATGACAATATGACTAACGATATATGTCTCATTTTTTATAATTGATCGGCTACATCTGCCAATACAGGATAAGTGTTTATTAATGTTTCTTTGGCCGTCTGTAATCCTTCGAGGGTAACCGTCCAGAAATCACCGTCAGTGCCAAAATTGGTATGTAAGATTTCTTCTAATTGGGCATCAGTAAGCGACTTGTCAGGGCTGAATTTGATTGCCCGGGCAAATACATATGCTTCTGATAAATGATGTAATGCATTTCCCTGATCACCACCGTTTAGGTCTTCAACTGTATCGTTGATATAGTGAATGGTGGTCGCTGCAGCAACCAATTCATGCAGGCGATAGAGCTCCGTACGTTGCTCATTTTTGGTGACAAAATCATTATTAACAATGGCAGTCCTTCCTGTCAAATAGGCATTCTTCAGATCAGTCGCAGTGCCAAGTAGTGCCTCACGGCCGTACGAATAATTGGCCCAGAAACGATTGTCCTCACTGGACAATTCTGTTGGAAAATCAACAGGAACTCCCCAATAGCCAAAGGCTTCATCCCAGTGATGTTCCAAGGCTGTATAGTTCTCGCCTTCTTCTATGGTCGTGTTATCTACATCATCTCCGGTTCTGTCATCGGTCAGATACACATTGAATATCTGATTAAAGAAAACAGAGCCCATCAATCCTTTTTCGATGAATTGCGTGAACTCCTGACCTTTTTCATTTACTAAAATGAAGTTACCGGAAGTTCCTCGTTCGATACGCCCTGAAACTCCCTGGCTTGCCGCAGTTTCGTTTTGGACATAGTCTTCACTCGCTATAGCTGCAGCCGCAAATAAATCTTTATAGAAACTTACATCTGAAATGAAAGTCTTATTTTCCAATTGCTTTGTAGAGGCATTCAGGTCTGCGTCAGCAAATGCACTGTTCTCATTCGCAAACATGTCCAATAGGGTTTGCTCGGAAACCAATTCGCCGGCATCACCTTTTTTCACTTCTGTCTTGATTTCAGAAAGCATATTTAGTCGGTCAGTTTGACCTGAGAAACTTACAGATGATGCTCCATCACGCAAGAACTCGTAGGTAGCAGGTACTTCGATACCTACCTGTACATCATCGTCTGAACAAGCGATGAAAAACAAAAAGGCTGTTGAGATTAATAGAAACTTTTTCATGATTAGTAATTGATCCTCAATAATGTTCTTGTTTAGATCAATTCTAAATAGAAGGCAAAATTCGCTTTGCATACCTTCAGAAGCAATCGCTACTGCTGGTTAATCCCATTCATTACTACTAGTGACTTAATCACTATAACTAGTGATAGAGCCGGATTTTCGCCCTTATTTAGAACCATTCTAAACGGTCGCAAAGGTGTACTGGCTCAGCCTGGTGGGCAATCGCTAGTGTTCGCGAAAATCGAATCATTACTGTTAGTTAATCGATCACTAGTAGTAGTGAATATTGCTTGTGACCTAGAGGACCCTGACCTTCAGAGCCGGGCTTTTTTACCTTTCTGAGATCTCTGGTATGACTTTAGTGTCTATGATCATAAACCATTCGATTATGAGTCAAAATCAACTTTCAACCTTAAAAATCTCATTAAAAGGTCTTCTTCTTCTGGCAATTATCTTCATCGGATGTCAAGATGATGAATCCGTGAATGAATGTCCTAATGGAACTCTTGTCAACGCTACTGGATTGGATGGCTGTGGTTGGATGATCGAACTTCTGGATGGTACGAGACTGGAACCCACTAATTTGGAAGATTTTGACATTACCGTAGTTGACGACCTTCTTGTTTGTGTAGCATATGTTGAAGTAACAGATCTGGCAAGTATTTGTGGTGCCGGCATTATTGTAGAGATAACCTCCATTTCGGAAGGAACCTGACCAATTGATTCAAATTCAGTCGACCTGAATCACAAATATCTTATTATGTACCGCCAGGTCACGCCTGGGCAACCCAATCAGTCCCAGCGCCAAACCGCTTTCATTTATACTGACCAATTCACTGTAGATATCCCCGTTTTCGGGCGTTACATCCCGAAATCCCGTGAAATCCTGATTCATCCTGAATGCTCTTGCTTGTGGGCTACCGCCGCCTATATCACGCGAACTCCAACCCACCATGGTCCCGGAATTATTGATATCGAAGATTTTGTATTCCAAATACGCCCATGTTCTTTGCTGATTGAAATCCCTGTAAGTAAGAAGCTCATCGTTGTTCGTATCGAAAACTACCGCCTGGGATTGGGCATCAACGGATAGATCTACCGAAAACCCTGCAGCGATCCCCCGATCATTGATACCCAGCAATCCGGCAAAGTCCGTGATGTTTTCCGCGATTGGTAATTTCGTGAGCGTTTCATTAGCTATGTCATACTTCCAGAAGTGCCAAATTTCGTCTTCAGTTCCGTAGACAATGACCACCTCATCATTGGCACTACTGATTTTCGAATAATCGATTTCGGAAGTGTCTACCAGATCAATCACCTCACCATCTTTAAACATACAGGCGACAGAATTCACACCGTCCGGACCGTGCTCGCCAAAAACCAGCCCGGAGGAGGTCACTCTCCTTGCGATGGAATAGAATGACCCTTCCGGATGCAATTCCTGAAATCCAGTGCCATCGGTATTCATAACGTAGGCATAGGCCGGTGTATATGTCCCGGAATACTGGCCGAATGGCATATAAGCTCCCACAATCTGGCCCTCATTGTTAATATCGAAAGGCCAGTTGTTTTGATGATCAGGTTGCCTCAGGCCCATAAAACCACTCCCATCGCTATTGATTAAAAATCCTGTAACATCCTGATCCTCGTAGAAATCCGTAATACCCACGGGCCAACCTGTACCATAATATCCGATGATTTGATTGAGATCATTGATGCGAGAAGGAGAAATAATCCCTTCTCCGTTAAAACCAGGCACCTCAATGACTTCATCGGGATCCGGGACTAACTTAAATTGATCTTCGCAAGCCATAATCAATGAGAGGCTGGCGAAGCATAGGCCGACCGATAACCTGGTGAGTGATTTCATCTGATTTCCTTGCTGACTTATGAATTTAGTGAAAAAACGACATATTTCCTTTCAAGGTCCCTGATAATCAGACACCTCCCCCATTTTCTTCCTGATTCAGGTATCGATATGGAAAAGGGAGTTCTGTAATCCAGAATAAAGGTTAGAAATACTACCTTCGCCAAAAAACTTTGGCCAAGCAAAAAACCGTCTTTTATTGTCAGAATTGCGGAGCTGAGTCTCCCAAGTGGGTAGGCAAATGTCCGGCATGTGGTGAGTGGAATACTTATTTGGAAGAGGTAGTTTCAAGTTCTTCCGCCGTACCCGCCTGGGCTACGGCTAAAGGAAAATCCGGCAGCACGCCCACACTGCTCAATGAAATCACAGCGGAAAAGCATAAACGCGAAGGAAGTGGTGACGAGGAGCTCGACCGGGTTTTGGGAGGTGGTATTGTGCCTGGTTCACTGATCCTCATCGGAGGTGAACCTGGTATTGGTAAAAGTACACTTCTACTGCAATTGGCCATTCGACTAAAAGAGCAAAAGGTACTCTACGTATCAGGTGAAGAAAGTCCCCAGCAAATCAAACTCAGGGCAGATCGATTGGGTATCCAGGCCACCAGCTGCTATCTCTTATCAGAAACATCACTTGATGACATCTTTAATCACGTTGGGGAGCTTGGACCAGGTCTGCTGGTGATCGATTCGATTCAGACCTTACACTCATCAAAACTGGAAGCCGCACCCGGGTCGATCACACAAGTTCGGGAATGTACCAGTCAGTTAATGCAATACGCCAAACAAAATAATGTCCCGGTCTTTTTGATCGGACATATCAACAAGGAGGGAAATATTGCCGGCCCCAAGGTACTGGAGCACATGGTTGATACGGTATTGCAATTTGAAGGGGATCGTAACATGACTTATCGGATTTTGCGAACCATCAAAAACCGGTTCGGATCTACTTCTGAATTAGGGATCTACAAAATGCAGGGCGATGGCCTGGAAGAGGTGAAGAATCCTTCGGAGATGCTCCTTTCAGATCAATCAGCAGGTACCTCTGGTGTAGCCATCGGGGCATCCATGGAAGGGAACCGACCACTCCTGATCGAAGTACAGGCACTGGTAAGTCCGGCCACATTTGGCACTCCTCAACGCAGTGCCACAGGATTTGACGTCAAACGACTCCATATGCTATTGGCAGTTCTTGAGAAACGAATGGGTATTCGATTGAGCACGCAGGACGTCTTCTTAAATATTACGGGCGGCATTAAAGTCAACGATACGTCCCTGGACCTGGCTGTTTGTGCGGCGGTATACTCCTCATTCCATGACCTTGAAATGTTAGATAATACGGTCGTTATCGGTGAAGTAGGCCTGGGAGGAGAATTAAGGCGGGTAAATCGATTGGAAAACCGTGTCGCCGAAGCACAAAAACTGGGCTTTGAACATGCCATCATACCCACAGGTCCTGAAACCATGAAATCAGGGGCACTTCAAATCAAAGAAGGCAAATGGGTCAAAGAGGCTTTCGGATATCTATTCAAATGATGATTTAATCATCATCTCCCGGGCCTTTTGCGCCCTTTTTACCTTTAGGGAAAATCGGCTTGGGGCTACGGGTAGACTTCAATTTTCTACGTTTTTGCTTTTTGATCACAGAGTAGATTGAATCCTTACCTTTTACTTTCACTTCCTCACCAAGGAAGAAGCCGTAGGTCGTTCCTTTAGGGCCTTTGCTCTTGTCCTTTTTCTGTTTCAACGGCCCGGCTTGCTGAATTTTACCCGGTTGATTTTCGCGGAGCTTAGGTTGCTTTTTGTCGAAAATGAAGTTGATACCAAAACGAAAATCAACAGCAGAAATATCTGGCACATTGTATCCTAATACATTATCAGATGCCATATAGATCTGCACGGGACCTACTTTTGATGCCAACGCCAGGCCACCATTAAAGAATTGCTGATCGAGCTTGATGATGTTGGCAGAAACCGTAAGCCAGGGACCCAAAGAATACCGACCTCCTACGCTAAAAGAGAATCGCGGGTCACCCTGAATAACCCGGGTAGAAATCGTGGAGATTACGTCAAAAGTCCTGAAACCTTTGTAGATCACGCTACCAAAAATCCTGGTTGGCAACATCGTTCCATATGTCTCATTATTGTTATCGTAGACGGCAAACCGGTTGACAAAAGTCTCAATTGAGTCCTGCCAGGTATCTTCAGCACCATATAGCTGCGCCCCGGTGTACACTACCGATGTATCCGGAACCGCGTATTGCTTCGTGTTGTCTTTCCAGTTAATGAAACCCAGGTCATTGATGCCTAGTGCAATGGTATAATAGGAATTATAGTCGTATTCAAATCCAAGATCAAGTGCGGCACCGGTGTTGCCATTTGATATTAAATGTGTACCAATATCTCCCTGATCGCCAGTTGCAATTTCAATTCCAGCAGTTCGGATCCGTCCGTTGGTCACATCAACATCCCACTGATGGTTTTCGTTTTGCGTAAGGAATGTGGCTTTCAAAGCACCAGGCGTTCCAACATTGAACAGACCCTGGAGGTATTTCGCCCTAAATCCAACTTTCAGACCGAATTGAGGCAAAGCGTAGGCATAGCCCAGGCCAATTTCCCGGTAGTGCATCACATTCAGGGCAGTTCGGCCAATGTTCACTTCTCTCTCCAGAAAAGACGTATTCCCTTCCCAGAAAAATCGTGCCAGGCGAGTAGGGAATAAGAAATCTGCTTCTACCCGCTCATTCGCAAAAAGGCTCACTACGCCATTGTTCGGCAATCGAAACCCTAGATGGAATAAGTTAAGGTTCACATGGGCATGGACGCCATTTTGCGCAGAAAGATTAGAAATGGCTTTGGTGATATCCAACAGGGTACTGTCACTGCCGTTGGTAAAGATCTCATTGTAGCTCAGTTTGCTATTGAAGTGAAGATTGATTCCCGATAACACCGGTAAACCAAGAAAAACCCGCCCATAGTCGGGCATGTGCGCCGCATTGAACTGGGTATTCTGAAAAGTTGCACCACGGAGGTGATACATAGACAAACCATGCTGTCCTGATGCAGTATAACCCATCAAAATCAGGGCCAGATATATGAATTTCATCCGTCTCACCCTATAGATCGACGTTTAGTTTTACGACCAGCGACACTTTCATTTCCAGCATATACTGCGCAAGAAGGTCGACAAAAATTTCTTGAGAATTTAGTGTTTCGGGTGTGTTTAGCGTCAAAATAATAGTCAGGATGGCACTGTCCTGAAAGGCCGTAAGGGCTTCCTTGTTGAGTGGTAAGTTGGCAATATTAACTTCACCTTCCAATACTCTGTTATCACTATTTATAAATGGACTTGCCAATACCAACGTGCTGTCTACAGTGGCTAAAACCGTGCTGTCTTCCGCTTTAAATTGAATGCCTAAGCTGGCATTTAGCGGCAACTGATTATTGGTCACAAATCTGATCGACGCTGAATCTACGTCGCTCAAATTAAGATCGGTAGAAAGCGCAAAGTCAACTTCTCTTCGGACATTCCTGAATTGGACCGATAATGGAAGTCGCATTTCAATTTCACTTTCCAATGATGACTGATTGGTTAGAAAATTTTCAGCAAAAGTGCTACCTGGGTTCGTTAGGGCCGTAATGTTAAAATTCAGCACATCCGGGGCGGAAGCCAGTAAATCAGCAAGCGTGGAATTCTGTGAATTGATGGAAATAGAATCGGTAATGGTTTGGCCCACCTGCGTTCTGTCTGGTGAATCTATCACTTGAGGCGACTGAGTTACCGTTCCGGAAAGGAAAGTAGAGTCAGGCACTGCTCCGGAATTATCGATTCCGGAAATACCACCGAGTTGCAGTCCAATGGGTAACCCGAAAGAGTTTTGGAACCTCATGATCAGTTCGGGGTTTTCAAATACCACACCCTCTCCAAAATCTTCGAAAAAGGTAACGTCGATTGACTGATTGCCAATTTGAAGTTCATCATTTCCGAAAAACCCATAAACTTCTCTGAAAGTCTGATCCCGATAATTCAGGTTGAAACTTAGAATATCTGTACTTGAAATAGCATCACCAGCCCGTAGATTGATGGTCCCGGTAAATCGCACCTGAAAAGTATTTTGATCTCCCTGGAGAGTCAGGAAAGTAGCATGATTTGCCAAATCTTGTGCCCCGCTGAATCCTGAATTCGCTGCAATGCTTCCAGAGAATGCCACATTGTTTCCGGAACTAACTTCCACCGTGTTCAATACATCGAACTGGAAATCGATCGGTGAATCCAAAGAAGAGTTGATTCTGACTGACAACTCGCCAGACTCGTAAACGAGCGAATCAGTTGGTTCACCATTTCGGGGTTGGTAGCTAAAGGTAAAGGTTTCATCAATGGGAATCTGCGTAGCTACGGAGGAAGCCGGGGTTTCGGCCAAATCGACTACCGTACCATTAGATATGTCATCGATGACCACCAGATCATTGACATTATTGTAGGACAAACTGTCGGTAAAGACAAGAACAAATATGGAATCTGCTCCTATTTCAATATTTTGAGAAGTATCGATGAGATCTTCGAAGAGCCTTCTGAAAGTCTCGTTGAATTCCCCAACGGGAATACCTATCGTTCCCTGATAATTTTCGATAGCAAGGTTATCAGTCTCCAGCTCATTGAAATTACAGCTAGAACCTACCAGGGCCAAAAACGCTATGAACACAAATTTTTTCATTCCAGACCTGCTTAACCAAATGGAGTTAATTGCCTTCCTGTATACCTTGAAGGCCACCGGTGTGCAAAACCAGCAACCGGGTTCCGGGCGCAATTTGGTTATTTTTTACATTCTCCCAAACGCCGAAGAACATCTTTCCAGTATATACAGGGTCTAATAAAAAGTTGAACTCCTGCTTAAAAGTATGCATAAAACCCTTTAAATCCTGATTAATTTTCCCGTAACCTCCAAAATGATAATTTGTAAAAAGTTTGTAATTGGTGTAAGTCAGGTTGTTTTCTGAACAAAGCCTTCGTATCTCATCATGTATAAACTCTCCCTTCAGGGCTGAAAACCCCCAGACTTCCGATTTCCCTTCTAAGCCAAACAATAATCCCGCCAGGGTACCTCCGGTGCCTACAGGCGTCACGATCACATCAAAAGAAATGTCTACTTCGCTTATGATTTCTGCTACTCCCTTTATCGCCAGCGTATTCGTACCTCCCTCAGGCAACAAATAATCCTCCGATGACAGGTCTGTATAGTTCGATTTTAATTCCCGAAATCGCTGCCTTGACACAAACTCGAACTTCATTCCTTTAGAAGCTGCCTTCCGAAGGGTTGGATTACTATTGGCATGCAGCTCCTCTCCCCGGATAATCCCTTTGCTCTGAAACCCGTATAAGTTTGCCGCCGCCGCAGTGGCCGCTATGTGATTGGAATACGCTCCCCCAAACGTCACTAGACGCTTCTTTCCGCGTTTTTGGGCCTCGTCAAGGTTGTATTTTAGCTTCCGCCATTTGTTCCCCATGATCTCCTCATGGATCAAATCTTCCCTTTTCACATAGACCTCAATTCCTTTTTTTTGAAAGTCATTGTGATGTAATTGTACAATTGGACTGGGAACCACAGGTTTCATTACTCCAAGATTATTCAATTTTGCGGTATGGAGGAGGAAAATCAACCACAAGAACTTTACGAAAGACATCAAATCGAAGTAGATCCCAAACAGCAACCCATGAGGATCGACAAATTCTTGTTTGATCGACTGGCAAACGTGACCAGATCGAAAATTCAGGATGGGATCAGAGATGGTTATGTGAAAGTTGGAGAGGTGATCATCAAACCAAACTACAAGGTCAAGCCTGGTGATGTGATTACGGTTTATTTACCAGAGCCTCCAAGAGATGAAGATCTGGTCCCGGAAGACATTCCTATCAATATCGTCTATGAGGATGAAGACCTCCTGATCGTGAACAAGGAAGCCGGGATGGTTGTACACCCTGCCTATCAAAACTGGTCCGGAACACTCGTAAATGCGATTGCTCACCATTTCCAAAATTTGCCCACATTGCCCGGAAATGACGGCAGGCCAGGTCTCGTTCACCGGATCGATAAGTATACTTCAGGATTGCTGGTAATTGCCAAAACGGAACTCGCTATGTCCAAACTGGCAAAACAGTTTTACGATCACAGCATCGAACGAACGTACTACGCCCTGATCTGGGGTATTCCCGATGAAGACAAAGGCACCATCAATGTTAACCTGGGAAGAAGTCTTGCTGACCGCCGAATTACAGTGGCTTTTCCTGAAGGACAGGGGCGAACGGCTATCTCACACTATGAGGTGCTGGAAAAATTTCATTACGTGAGTCTCGTGAAATGTAACCTTGAGACCGGGAGGACCCACCAAATACGAGCACACTTCAAATACATTGGTCATCCCCTGTTTGCCGATGCTTTATATGGTGGGGATCAGATCCTGCGCGGAACCGTCTTTACAAAATACAAGCAATTTGTACAGAATTGCTTCAAAGTGATGCGACGACAGGCGCTACACGCCAAAAGTCTGGGTTTCATCCACCCCAGAACCAACGAATATGTGGAATTCGACTCTGAGCTGCCTCAAGACTTTCAGCAAGTATTGGAAAAATGGCGCCATTATACACGCTATCATCCAGACGAACAGGAGGAGGATTGATATTTATGATCGCCTTGAGGGTCTCGAAATGCGACAATTTCTAACCATCCAAAATGCTATCCAGGTATTGCCGGTCATTCGACAATCGGGGCACTTTGTTCTGCCCTCCTAATTTGCCGCGTTTCTTCATCCAGGTATGAAAGGTACCTTTTGCCACAGCATGGATCACTGGAGGATGCAGAGCCATGTCTTTGTGTCTTTTGGCGTCATAATCTGAATTGATCTCACGCAAGGTTTCATCGAGAATCTGAGTAAATCGGTTAAGATCATCCGGGTCTTGTTCAAACTCGATCACCCATTCATGACCTCCGCTTTTCCCAACTTCTAAATATTTAGGGCCAGCTGTAAAGTTTTCTACCGTAGCATTGGTTTTCAGGCAGGCCTGGGCAATGGCCTGTTCTGCATTATCAATGATCAATTCTTCGCCAAAGGCATTGATGAAATGTTTCGTTCGGCCTGAGATCCGGAAACGATACGGATCCAGTGAAGTGAACTTAATCGTATCACCAATCTTATAGCGCCATAGACCACCATTTGTCGTAATCAAAACGGCGTAATTCTTTCCAACTTCTACTTCTCCCAGTGGAATGGCTTGTTCCTGTTCATTGCCCAGCTGATCCATAGGTATGAATTCATAAAAGATCCCGTAATCGAGCATGAGCAACATCTCACGTGAAGATCTCTGATCCTGAATGCCAAAAAATCCTTCTGATGCATTGTACGTTTCCATGTACCGCATGTCAGGATTGGGGATCAGCTTCTCGAATAGTTTTTCGTAAGGTGTGAAGGACACGGCGCCGTGAAAAAAGATCTCCAAATTCGGCCATACTTCTGTGATATCCGAGACTTTTCGTTTCTCCAGAATTTTTTCCAACAGTACGATGGTCCAGGTGGGCACGCCCGAAATAGAGGTCACATTCTCCTCGGAAGTTTGAGTGGCCATCTTATCAATTTTGGATTCCCACTCATCCATCAGGGCAATGTCCATACTGGGCGTCCGAACGTATTGCGCCCAAAGAGGAAGGTTCTTCAATATGACAGCCGAAACATCACCATATCTCGATTTGCCATTTTGGTCCAGTTGATTGATTTGCTGACTACCACCTATCACCAGGCTTTTTCCGGTAAACATGCGGCTTTCCGGATAATTATTCACATAAATGGACAGCATATCCTTTCCCCCTTTCATGTGACAGTCTTCCAGGGCTTCGTCTGTAACGGGAATGAACTTACTTCGATCATTCGTGGTGCCGCTACTTTTTGCAAACCATTTGATCTCAGTAGGCCAAAGGACATTTTGCTGGCCCTTCATACTTCTTTCTATGAATGGATACAGGTCCTCGTAAGTAACAATCGGTACTCGTTCCTGAAATTTCTGGTAACTATCGATGGACTTAAATCGGTATTTACGTCCATATTCTGTTTGATTAGCGGCCCTGATCAGGCCTTCACGCAATTCTTCCTGAACATCGTGTGGGTATTTCATGAATAGCTCAATCTGATGAATGCGCTTTCTCATCACCCAGGTTAATATCGAGTTGAGCAGTTCCAAATGCTAAATCTTTCTTTTCAATTCGAAATGTTTACCAAGGTATACCCGTCGCACCTGCTCGTCTTCAGCAAGTTCTTCTGCGGTACCGGCTTTTAGAAGTTTACCTTCGAACATAAGGTATGCCCGATCAGTAATGGACAGGGTCTCATTCACGTTGTGATCTGTGATCAGGATCCCAATATTCTTGTTTTTCAATTTGGCGACAATGGATTGGATCTCTTCTACGGCAATAGGATCTACTCCGGCAAATGGCTCATCAAGTAACACGAATTTTGGATCGACGGCCAGGGCTCGAGCGATTTCCGTACGGCGACGTTCTCCTCCTGAAAGTACCATTCCCAGATTTTTCCGTACATGGGTCAAGCTAAATTCTTCCAGTAGTTCCTCTGCTTTGGCCTTTTGTTCCGCTTTAGAAAGTTTGGTCATTTCCAAAACGGACAGGATGTTGTCTTCTACGGATAATTTCCTGAAAACCGAAGCTTCCTGTGCCAGGTACCCAATGCCTTTTTTAGCCCTCTGATACATGGGTAGAGGCGTAATGTCCTCATCATCAAGATAAATGTGCCCATCATTGGGTTTGATAAGGCCCACAATCATGTAAAAGGAAGTGGTTTTTCCTGCTCCATTCGGGCCTAATAATCCTACGATCTCGCCTTGTTCGACCTCTACCGAGATCTGATTAACAACCGTTCGTTTTTTGTATTTTTTGACTAAGCTCTTTGCCTGTAATTTCATCCTCGTATTCGAATTTGCTCATCAGGAAGTTGGCCTCCGGGAGCACTTCTTCAACCAATTCGCAAGTTATCACTCAATTTTTATATCCTTAATGATCAATTGCAGGCTTTTATTGCCACGATATTCATTTTCGTCGAGATGATAGGCAATACTAAAGGGTTGCCCCTGGCTAATGGGCTCCAGGAAATGGCCCATGCCGAAAGCAATGGCTTCAAAAGGCTGTGATCTCCCCTGTACCAGCGTCATTTTCAAATGCTCATCTTTGATCAGTCTCGGTGGGTATTTTGTGGTGATATTCCTGGAAATAAATACCGGATTTGGGTTTTCAGGCCCAAAAGGTGCCATCTGACGCAGGATGCTGTAAGATTTATAGTTGATGAAATCAAAGCTCACCTCCATGTCTACGTCCAACTTACAGAGCAACTGTTCCTCTGTGATGGTATTGGCCACTACTTCCTCGAAACGGTGCTTGAACAAGGGTACATTTTCAATAGGCATGGAAAGCCCTGCCGCATGGTGATGACCTCCAAATTGATCAAGTAGATCGCTGCATTGAGCAATGGCGGCATGAATATCATAACCTTCCACCGATCTTGCAGAACCAGTGGCATAGCCTTTGGATTCCGTCAATATAATGGTGGGCCGGTAGTAGTTTTCGATACATCGGGACGCAACAATACCAACAATCCCTTTATGCCAATCCTCCCTATACAATACGGTTGATTTCCTGTCCATACCTGCCCCTTCTTCTTCAATCATCTCCAGGGCCTGTTCTGTTGTAGAACGGTCATATTCCTTCCTGGCTCCGTTGATTTCATTGAGCTGTTTGGAAAAGGTCGCCAGCTTTTCCTGGTCTTCCCCTACAAGTAGCCGTACTGATTCACGGGCATGAGAAAGTCGCCCGGCAGCATTGATCCTTGGTCCCAGGTAAAAAACCAGATCCGAAATTTTGAGTTTGGTTTTCAGACCACTGACCTGAATTAAGGCCGCAATTCCAGCTGAAGGCACAGCATTGATTTTTTTCAAGCCATAAAAGGCCAGCACTCGGTTTTCACCGGTAATGGGAACAATATCACTGGCTATACTGATCGCAACCAGATCGAGGAAATTGAAAAGTTTTTTAAGATCTATGGTGTTTTGCTGGCAGAAGCCCTGAAGTAATTTAAACCCTACCCCACATCCTGAAAGCTCTTTGTAGGGATATTCACATCCTTCGCGTTTGGGATCTAAAATCGCTACTGCGACGGGCAATTCTTTACCTGGGAGGTGGTGATCGCAAACGATGAGGTCAATGCCTAAATCGGCGCATAAGCGGGCATTGGCAATCGCTTTGATGCCACAGTCGAGCGTAATGATCAGGTTAAAATCATTTTCCTTTGCCCAATGAACTCCTTTTTCGGATAGCCCATACCCTTCTTCATATCGATCTGGGATGTAATAGTCGATTTGGTCCGGCTCACAAAATTCCCGAAGGAAACTATAGACCAGGGCCACAGAAGTAGTTCCGTCTACATCATAATCTCCGTAGACCAGTATTTTTTCTTTGCTAAAGACCGCATTACAAAGACGGTTCACGGCCTTATCCATGTCTAACATGAGAAAAGGGTCGTGTAAATGATCCAGTGACGGCCTAAAAAACTCTTTGGCAAGATCAAAGGTGCTGATCTTTCGCTGTATCATCAGCGAACTGAGGTCAAGATTAATATTAAGTGCCTTTGATAGTTGTTGGGCCGAAGCAGGATCCGTTGTTTTGTGAATCACCCACTTTTTTTCCATTCGCAAATCTTAACCAAATTGTGGTTACGGGAATAGAAAAAAACTAAAAAACTTTAAAAAATCAGATCAATTCATCCATGTCCCGCTCAGTGACATAGTGGTAATCGAACCAAAAAGAATAGTCGTCATAACTCACCAAATCATTCACTACCGGCATCATTTCCACCAAAGTCAGGGGGCTCAGTTGTGTAGATGTCCAACTGCTGAACAGCGAGGCCTGTTGTTTCGGTAGATCCGATAAACGAACAAACCGCTGACCTTCAAAAAACCGAGGTTGAACTTTTTCTTTCATGTGTATTGTATCGTTTCAACTGCCACATGGAATTCGCACAATCTCAATCATCCTGGGGTTCCAATTTAAGGATGCTTGAGATTAAGCTCATTTCATAACAGATATCAAAAGTAGTATGCATGCATACGATATTTACGTAAAACAGATCAACTTATTGTCAAGAAAATATGATCAAACCCCTAAATCCATCATATTCTGTTAATGAAATGTCAAATAATCCACCAACATCTTACTTACTTTAAGGGCAATTAGAAGCTATGAAGATTTCATTAAGCGAGATTTGGAATTTTATCCAGATGATCGACCAGCAGGAAAGTGGATGGTATTATTCGCTCACCGCGGGTAATGTGCGAATTGCGGGTCTGGATCACAGGACATTACTTACACTCCGTAGTGATGAAAACTACGATACGGAGTTGCTCCCCTCGCTTTTTACTTTTCGGGAAATTCTATGGCAACCCGATGTATTTACGGAAGCATCGATGAGTCTGCCTGGTTTACGGATCTTGAAGGCGTACAGCGAGGAATGTGCGGCACAGCTTCAGGAACAAAAAACGACCACCTCTGGAATTTACGCTGAGTTGATCCTCGGACTAAGTACCGCCAGTGATGAAGCCGTTCAACAATTGGAATCTGGTAAAGTTCCGGTGACGAAAGTGCTCCGGGATTTGCGAAAAAGTTGTTTTCCAATCATTAAATTTTTCATTTTCCATCCGCAAAACCGGGTGGATTACAAAAGCGATGCTATCAACCGATTGAATTACGCTGTAAAAGTCATGTTAACCCAATTCTACGGTAGATATACCGAATTGGAAGATCCTTATTGGGAAATCAGTTACGACCAGCCAAATAACAACGGATCAGCTCAAAAAACCGAACCCATAAAAGTACCTGCGAAAGAAGTTTCCTCTAAAGAAGATTGAACCTATCTTCGGATTTTCTGTTAAAGACAACAACTGACCCTGAAAAAGACGTATTCTATTCCCCTTGAAAACTGAAGAAACCAAAAGTTCACGTGAGCGATCACAGTTCTTAGTACGAAACCTGGGCCGTGGACTCCTCTGGCTGACTGTAATCGTCGGCGGTTACCTGGTTGCCACAAAATATTTTCAATTTGATCTGAAGGAAGCCATGGGTCCTGTGTATGATGAGCCGTTCATCATTTACTCCATTTTTCTGGGATCTGAAGTGATCTTTGGGATCATACCCCCGGAATTTTTCATGTTCTGGTCCGCAAGGCATGGCGATGTGGACCTCTATATCCAAAATACCGCGCTTTTAGCCACTATTTCATATCTGGCTGGTGTGATCGGTTACGGTATTGGATCCTTCTTTAATAAAACCCAACTTTATCGGACCATTAAGAAGAATTTCCTCGGTAAAGTCGAAAAGCAATTTCAGGCCTATGGTGGATTTTTGGTATTGGTAGCCGCACTTACACCACTTCCTTTTTCGGGAATCTGTATGCTTGTAGGGGCCGTAAAGTATTCTTTTCGAAAATTTTTGTTGATGGCGCTTATCCGATTCGCTCGGTTTGGTGTTTATGCTTATATCATTTGGCAGACGAATTCATTTTAAATCATGGAGCAAAAAGCTGGAGTATTGTTGGTAAACCTGGGGACGCCCAATTCTACCGCCGTACCGGACGTTCGAAAATACCTGAGAGAATTTCTTTCCGATAAACGCGTAATTGATATTCCCTCTGTTCCAAGATGGCTTCTGGTCAACTTGATCATCGCTCCGTTTCGCGCACCTAAATCGGCTGAAGAGTACCGAAAGCTATTTACGGAGCGTGGATCTCCATTGAAGTACTATACCGATGACATCACCCATCTATTGCAAGAAGTATTGGGCGATGATTATCTGGTAGAATTTGCCATGAGATATCAGGAACCTTCGTTACCTGATGTGCTGAAAAAAATGCAGGATGCGCGGGTTTCTTCTATTCATGTCATTCCTTTATTCCCTCAATATGCGTCTGCTACTACCGGATCAGTCATTGATCGGGTCATGGAAATTGTGAAAGAATGGCAGATCATTCCTGAGATCAAATTCACTTCTCAATTTTTGGAACACGAGCTGTTCATAGAAACCATCGCTGATCAGGGGAGTGTTTTCCTGAAAAATGAGGAGTACGATCACTTTGTATTTAGCTACCACGGATTGCCAGAACGGCAAATTCGTAAAGGATCTTACGGAGATTACTGTCAACTAGGGTCTTGCTGTAGCACCCTGAACGAGCACAATCGCTATTGTTATCGTGCGCAATGTTTTGAAACGACCCGACTGGTTGCGGCCAAATTAAATATCCCCGAAGAAAAATACACCGTGTGTTTCCAGTCACGCCTGGGCAAAGATCCCTGGGTACAACCCTACACGGAAGATACCTTGTTGAAGCTGGCCAAGGATGGAAAGAAAAAAGTCCTGGCTTTTTCCCCAGCGTTTGTTTCTGATTGTCTGGAAACCACCATCGAAGTAGGTGAAACCTATCAGGAAGATTTTATCCATGCCGGTGGGGAGAAATGGGATTTGGTCCCCAGCCTCAATGCGGAGCCCAAATGGGTTGAGTGCCTGAAGCAATTAGTGCTTGAAGAACGTTGAGCAGCTTCACCAAGGGAAACAGTCGATCGACTAAATAGCCATTAAAGAAGAAAACACAAATCAGCGCGTCATCGAGAACCGATATCCCAGAATTTTCCGGAGTAATTCTGTAAGCGTCAGAAAATTTCGCAGTGCCTGATCAAAGAAATCTTAGATGACGCGCTGTTGAGATTCCCGATAAAATGTCCTTTTTGACTAGATCTATGGTACATTTTTCGGGAATGACGTTTTGGAAGATTAATAGATATTAATAATCCAGTGCAGCTATTGCAGGAGAACCATTGAAAACATTCACTTTCCCCACAGTGGTATAGACCAAAGTGGTCCAGGAATTAACACCTCCGGAAAGAGGCATATCCAATGTGTTTCCACTGATATCAACCGAGATTTTATCTCCCGACTGGCTGAATTTGTGAATGGCAGAAGGTGCACCATTTTCCTGAACACTGATTTTTTGTCCATCTACAGATACATTCAAAGGAGCTCCTGAGAAGTTTACTACGGTGAAATAATTGTTAGCAGCCATTATATTAAATATTTACTGATTGTATGTGCCTACTCTGTTGGGGATTTTCGACTTACTCCCTCATCTATCGAACCGGCCTATGCTCTTGCGATTGATGATGAGGTAAAGTTGGGATGGTGTGAGGTCGCATTATTCCTCCAAAAGCGGTGCCTATTCATTTACCGCATATGCAGTATGCCTACTCCACAGAAGTATCATTGTGTTGCCAGTAAGCGGCACCAAACTTATCCGTATTGAGGCCGAGGAGGTAATTGATCCAAACTTTGAAGTCGTACCAAAAGACTTTCAGAAATCCGTTTTCAAGGAACCTTCGGGCTGAAGTCCTGATCCGGGCAGGGGCTATTTTTAGTTGGCCATGTTTTCTCAATTCCCGACATAGAAAAGAGCTTTCCATGATCATCTTTTCCGGGTAGCCTCCTATCTGATCTAAAATGGATTTTCTACAAAAGAGTGCCTGATCTCCCAGAAAGTTATGGTCGATCCTGAAGCGGACCCGATTGATGGCGGCAAGGGTTTTCAAATACCATTGGCGTTCCTGAAATTCAAAATCAAAAGCACCACCCACGACCCTGGGATTCTCCAAAGTTCTTGCAATCAGTAAGTCAAAGTCCTTTGGTAATAGCGTATCTGCATCTAAGAAGACGATGACTTCTCCGGAAGCATGTTGGTAACCGAAATTGAGCACAGCGTACTTTCTACCTTTGAGTCCTGGCTTTTCAAAAATTCGGACTCCCATATCCGCAATAGACTTCAGCGTGCCATCAGAACTGCCATTATCCACAATGATGATCTCCATTGGATTTGTACCTGATGACATGCCAGAAGTATGCTGAATCGTCTTTCGCAGACTTTGTGATTCGTTGAGGGTTGGGATGACTATGCTCAGCTTCATCTGACGGTCAAAATATACATATGAGGTTGTGTGTGTAACTTCAGGGTTCTTAACCTGGTAAACTCATGCAAAAAAACTGCAAAGTCACGTTGATCACTTTCCTGCTTTATACAGTTGTCACGACGGTGACGATCGCCCAAACCAATGCATTCAAAGCATATATCAATGAAAATGGCCACCAGATCATTGCCGACTTTGCAGAACTCCTGTCCATACCCAATGTGGCTTATGATCTGTCAAACATCAATAAGAATGCAAATTTCATTGTTCAACAGCTAGAGAAAAGAGGAGTAGAAGCCAAATTATTGAGGACCATTGGCACACCTCCCATTGTATTTGGTTACCTGCCTGTGAAAGGTGCCACCCGAACACTGGCCTTTTATGTCCATTATGATGGTCAGCCAGTGAATAAAGCGAATTGGACTCATGATCCCTGGGAACCAGTTTTATATGATAAGGCCCTCTTTGATGGAGGTCAACCTATCGCATTACCTAAAAAGGGAGAAATCATTGATCCTGAATTCAGACTATATGCCCGATCGGCTGGAGATGACAAGGCACCGATCATATCGATTTTGAATGCCCTGGATGTGATCCAAAAGGAAGAAATGAAAATTACTTCCAATCTGATTTTCTTTTTTGAAGGGCAGGAAGAAGCGGGTTCAAAAAACTTAAGGCGTTATCTGGAGGACTATCAGGAACTAATCGATGAAATCGACCTGTGGATGTTTTGTGATGGTCCGGTACATCAATCCAGAAGACCCCAATTGGTGTTTGGTGTCCGTGGTGTAACTGGATTGGAAGTTACGGTTTACGGTCCGAATCGGTCACTTCACAGCGGACATTATGGCAACTGGGCACCCGTGCCAGGGCAAATGATCTCAACCCTGATCTCCAGTATGAAAAACGCAGAGGGCAATGTGATCATCGAGGGGTTTTATGATGATGTGGCGCCATTGACTTCTCGGGAAATTGAAGCGTTGGCCAGTGCCCCTGATGTGGATGCTGCTTTGAAAAGGGAACTGGGACTGAATGATACGGAAGGCAGTGAATCACTGTATGAGAGGCTACTCTACCCTTCCTTGACGATCAAAGGCATCAGTACCGGTAATGTAGGCCAGGAAGCAAGAAATGTGATCCCATCGACGGCAACGGCTTCTTTAGGTATTCGTCTCGTCAAAGGTTGTGATCCTGTAAAAATGGTTGATCTGGTGGAAGCGCACATCAAAAAGCAGGGCTATCACATCGTAAGAGAGGATCCTGATCAGGAAACGCGACTGAAGTATCCAAAAATTGCCAAGATCACTCGTGGAGGAGGTTACCCGGCTGCAAGAACTTCTATGGACGTTCCTATTACCCAAGAGGTAGTCAACGCCACCAGAAAAGTTGCGGGAGATGATTTGGTGTTATTACCGACGCTGGGTGGTTCTCTCCCACTCTATTTGTTCACAGATGTGCTTGATAAGCCGGCGATCATTGTCCCTATTGCCAACCATGACAACAACCAACATGCAGCCGATGAGAACTTACGTCTGGCTAATCTCTGGTATGGCATTGAATTGATGGGAGCGATCATGACGATGGAGTGATTAGGGATCAAGTCAATTGCAGGGGAGAAATATAATTTCTACAATGATCCAAAAGTGATTGAGTTAATCGGTTATTTGGTTTACCCACTTCTGAAATAGTGATTACTTGGTTCTGGATTTCCTGCCGAAGGCATGGTGAACCATTTGGGAGATTCATTACAATGGGGTGGTATGTAACCCACTCGCACTTGCTTGACTCCCCGCCGAGCGAAGATTTAAGAGGGTTATGCCTCGGAAGTACTTAGATTATTCAAGAAAAACCAACCTAAGAAGTAGCCCTATTGGCAGGCCCGCCAGTGCCGGCTTGCGTCGCTGCGAAGTGGGTCTGCCGAAACGACATGCGGGGAGGGCGTCCTTCTTCAATCGTTGGTAATCTGATTACTGATTAACTTCGAAAAAACTTTTTTTCAAATTCCGGGAAACCTTCTGGTTTTCCTTCTGTCTTTGTTGTGTTTACTTAGGTGAAAAGCGAATACCAACATATCCACCGACACCTGATTGTGCTAAGTCAGCAGGGCGATCAAACCGCCCAGGCGGAGCTGTATAAGCTCTATGCAAAGGCGATGTACAATATTTGTCGACGTATGCTTGGGGATGACGAAGAAGCCAGGGACATCCTGCAGGAATCGTTCATTGATGCTTTTCAGAAACTACCTTCCCTGCGGGAGGTGAATACTTTCAGTTTGTGGATCAAGCGCATTGTGACGAATAATTGCATCAATGCCATTCGGAAACGTCGAATCATGACCACCGAACTGAAGGAGGGTATAGACCCGATGGACGATGATGACGATGATTTTGATTACACCGAATTCAAAGCCGGTAGAATAATGGAGGCCGTAGACACGTTACCAGACGGATGTCGGACCGTCCTCAATCTCTATTTGTTTGAAGGGTACGATCACAAAGAGATCGCTCAGATTTTGTCCATTACCGAGTCTGCGAGCAAGGCGCAATATTGCAAAGCCAAAGCACGCATCAGGAATCAATTAGCAGATCAACAGCAACAATATGTCTGATCCATTAAAAAGATATGTCGAATCCAACCGGTCGGATTTTGAGGTTTTTCCCTTCGATGAAGAAGCCGGCTGGGATGATATTGCTTCCAAAATACAACCCGTCAAAACGAAATCTCAGCGGCTAAAGCCCTGGCTCTATGTGGCCGCTTCGGTATTGTTGGTGGCTGTGTTTGGGGTTTCGGTGATTCAACCCAATCAGGTAGAATCAGCCTACACATCGGAGATCATGGAAGCCAAAAACTACTACCAGCAAATGGTAGATGGCAAGATCACACTGGTGAAGTCCCTGGTAGATGATGAGGAATTGTTTGCGGACCTGGAAGCCATGGATGTGGCTTTTGAAGAGTTGGAAAGTGATCTGAAAGACGATGTGGATAATGAAGAGGTAGTTGCAGCGATGATCGATAACTACCGACTGAAGTTGAAGATCCTGGAGAAGATATTAGAAGAATTAGAAGAGAACGAGCATGAGCAAGTGGAGCCGACAAATCTGTAGTACGATCATATTGATACTGGTTGCCTTTTGGGCAACAGGTCAGGTTCGGGTAGATAAAGAATATGACCAATTGTTCGCTTTGAACCCGGGTGATAAAGTGGAAGTCACCAATAAATACGGGGAGGTGATCATCCAGACCTGGTACAAAGATTCCGTCCGCATCAAAGTAAATGTGGAGGCCCGGGGTAAGAATGATTACGCCGTGAATAAAGCCATGCGGCGATTAGATATTGACCTCCGGAAAATTGGCAATCTCGTTGCTGCTGAAACCGAAATTGAAAAGAAAGGCGGCATGCTGAGTGAATTGGTAGGAGAAGTAAGTGATGTATCCAACTCACTTTTTAGCAATCAGAAGTTTACCGTAGATTATGAGATCTGGATGCCTGCGGATGTAGCTATTTCCATCGACAACCGTTACGGAAACGTATACTTAGCGCAATTGGAGGGGCCTGTGGACCTAACCCTGGCACATGGCGATATTCGTGGCAATCGCATCGAGAATAAAATTGACTTGAAGCACAGTTTCGGTAAGGTGACTTTTGATTACATCAATGAAGGAGAAATTACCTTAAGGGGCTCAGAGTTTAAATTGGACGAAGCTGAAGCATTGTTTATTGAATCCAGCTCATCCGAAATCTCGCTCAAGAAAAGTAATACGTTGAAGTTCAATTCACGTAATGACAAATTCTATCTGGATCAGGTGAAAAACATCCACGGTGACGGTTCTTTCACAGATCTCAATCTGGCCACCCTAGCCATTACGGCCCGCCTGGATTTCAGTTATGGGGACATCTATCTGAATGGCATTGCCAATGACTTTGACGAGGTGACGATTTCCGGAAAATCCACCGATATTAATCTGGTACTGGACCAGTCGTCTTATATACAGGCAAAAATCACCGGACCGGAAGAAAGCATGTTTTTGCCCAATAGCATGCTTACCTTACAACGAGAAGAACTAGAAGATGAACAAGTTTCGCTGAGTGGAACCGTAGGAAATACCAACACAGACATTAGCTCATTGAATGTAAAAGCCAACAATGGCAAAATTATTGTAGCCATAAGTGAGGTTCCTATATTCACCAGCCGCGATTAAAGGATGCTAACCCGTATTTGCCTTATTTCATTGATGCTGTGGTCGTCAACGGCCATGGCACAGTCCATGTATGAACAATCCGCAGGAGTCCGATTAGGCCATACTGCCGCGCTCACCTTCAAAAAATTCATGATTGAAGAAGAGGCCATCGAACTATTGGTCAGTGGCCGCAGAGATGGTTTACAGCTGACGACTCTGTACACTTTCCATAAGCCGATGGAATTTTCCTTCAATGAAAATTTCTTCCTGTACTATGGAGTTGGTGCTCATGTCGGCTATGAGAGCTACGATCGTTTCAGCAAAACATTGATTTCTCTGGAACCTCCGGCATTCGAATTCAGGGACCGGACATTTTTCGTCATGGGTGCGGATGCCCTCCTGGGAATAGAATACAGATGGCTCAGTGTCCCTATCACTGTTTCCTTCGATTTGAAACCTTATTTCACTTTTATCGGTATGCGATATACAGATGGCAGGTTCTGGGACTCTGCTATCGCGTTTAAATATATTTTCTGAACCTGAACATCCCAACTCACCAAATCAATCTAAATGAGAAAGATAATTGCGGGACTCATCTGTTTGTTAGCTGTGGCGCATGTACAGGCCCAACGATATGAGGATGTCAATGATCCCAAAGAGGTCAAATCTCTGCTCAGTAAAAACAATCAAATTGAGGGTTTTGGTGGCATAGACCTGAAAATCGCAGATATCATCAGTGAACGAACACTTCTGGTAGGTGGATCCGGAGGGGTGATCATCAACCGTTCCTATTTTCTGGGTATTGCGGCATACGGATTGGCCACACAGCCTTCGATGAACGGAATTGTTCCCGGCCCTGATACGGAAAAACGTCTGACCTTATACGGTGGCTATGGCGGGGTAGTAGTAGGCGGCACAATTTTAGGTCGGGAGGTCATTCACCTCAGTTTACCTGTCACTTTTGGTGCTGGCAATCTGGATGTATCCGATGATGACTTTTTTGATCAGGGATTGGGCGATAGTCAGTTTACGGTTGAAAACTCTACTTTCTTTGTGATTGAACCGGCGGCACAATTGGAATTCAACATCACTTCTTACCTACGTGTTGCTACTGGCGTCAGTTACCGATGGGTAACCGGACTCGAGCTGGTCAATGTGACGAATGATGACCTGATCGGGCTAACGGGCGTACTATCCGTAAGGATAGGCAGGTTTTAAGAAACCAATTGTCGGCAGATCAGCAACACAGGCTTATCTTCAGATCTTGTCCCAATCACAAATAATTCACCACCATCTTTCAACTTGTATTTCTTTTTGATCTGATCTGGCGTAAGTGGATAATTTCGGGCAATGATATTAGCTCTTTGCTGTGGCAGAAGCTTCCTGAAATTATTCTTTGATAACGCTTCTATTACCTCAAATGTCCTGCCAGGGAAACTTTGAACCTGCTCAGCGGAAGTATATAAGTGACTGTTAACAGCCAGTTTCGTTAAACCAAATTCCTGTGTAATCAATTTATATGCCCCGGCTTTCATAATGGCCACATTCGGTTCGTAAAGCCATTTTTGAATGGGTCCGATAGTCGATGATGCTTCAACTTCATCGGACTTCAGAAAAACAAATTCCTGAACATTTGACGTCAGGTTTAAGGTGATCAATTTAGGCTCTTCATCACATCCGGGTTCGATCAGATAAAGTACCTCTTTCAGCTCATTCTTTACCGCTACCAGATGCACTTCTCTGACATGAGGTAACTCTGAAAGAGCCAATTCTACATCCAGCATTGGAGAAGTTTTGACCAACGTTTTTGCACCACGTTTCAGGATTTCAGGCACAATCAACGTCGCATCCGGTTCACAATCTGCCAGTTTGAATACTTTGCTATTATGGTCCCCACGGCGCGCAGGGTCGAAGAAAAAATAAGTTCCTTCCTGATACTCCCAATTTGAAAGGAAATCCTTCGCTTCTTTGTTATGAATATTGACAGATTCCTTCCCTAGCAATTTGGTGTTATGGCGGAATACTGTACATAGATCCGCACTCCTTTCTACGTAATAAGTGGTCTCAAAATTTTCCGATAAAGCCAGGCAATCAATCCCCATGCCTCCCGTCAGGTCAACCAATACTTTACCCTGAATCAATTTTTTCTTGTAATTCGCCGTTTCTTCGGAGGACGCTTGTTCCAACGACAATGGCGGTGGAAAAATAAGTCCCGGGACCTCTATCCATGAAGGCAATTTTTTAATGGCCTTCTTTTGACTGATCAGCTGATGGACAAACAGATGAATGCGCTTCGAAACTTCGGGAAATTTTTTTTTCGGAGGATTCAGGATTAATTGATTGGGGTCGGCATGTTGATGTGTTGCCAAGAAAGCGACGCCTTCTTTTGATGTGATCAAATCAAAATCCTTTTGGTCCATTATTGCAAGTTTAGATGGTTCTCATGAAAGTGAATCAATCCTATCTGGTCCAGGGTCAACATCCAAACACTTGTTACAATCCCCCGGTCTCCGACCACCCCCTTAAAAGGGGGACTTGGGGCTGTTCGCAAGTCAGGAATCCATTTAATATTATTTACGTTTAGGGTTTTTATATTAAATTTACATTTAGGTATTTAATATTCCTAGTCATGAAAACTTACCAATTAGGTGAATTTGAAGAGATCGTGCTATTGACGGTTGCCATTCTGCAGGATGACGCCTACGGAGTAGCCATTCGGCATGAAATTGAGCAACGTGCGCAACGTAAAGTGAGCGTTAGTGCCTTACAGACAGCCTTACGTCGTATGGAGAAAAAAGGCTATCTGGAATCAGCCTTCGGAGAAGCTACCGCCGTTCGCGGAGGCAAGCGAAAGCGATTTTTTAAGGTGACCCGAATGGGGGTAAAAGCATTGGAGCACTCGCGCGATATCCGGTCGGAATTGTGGAGTGCGGTTCCGAAAATGTCATTCGACTTTTCCTGGAATTATTAATCGGGCCCTATCGCCTCTTGCCGTACCAGGCAGAGTCAGGGGCCTGGCATCATGAAAAACTCAAGGTCAAATACACCAAAATACACCACTCGCTTTTTGAAGTGGTTTCTGCATCCGGACTATCTGGAAGATATCCAGGGGGATCTGGCTGAAGAATTTGAAATTCAGAAAAATCAAAGGTCAATATTATGGGCAAATCACTGGTATAGGTACCAGGTCTTGCGGCTGTTTCGGCCAGCAATGATGAAAAAACCTGATCCGGTAAAGCCCGTCGAAAACTCAACTACCATGTTTAAAAATTATCTTAAAATCGGTCTGCGGAACTTATGGAAGTATAAATCCAGTACCGCCATCAATGTCATAGGGCTCACTACTGGTCTTACTGCTTTCCTTTTGATCAGCATCTTCGTAAAAGATGAATTTTCTTATGATCGCCATCATGAACGGGGAGAACAGATCTTCCGGGTCACGGTTAAGAATTTCGATCAAAGTGGCTCTCTGTCACGGCATTGGGCGTTTGCCTCTGCAGGGCATGCAGAACGCCTCAAAGAAGATTATGCAGCCATCTCACATGCGACCCGATTCTATTGTTGGGCCTTCCCTGATCTTACTATTGGCAACCGCAAATTGCCTTCACAGCAAGTGGTTTTCGCGGATGACGATGTATTCGAAATGTTTACCTTCCCTTTTATCATCGGTGATCCTAATTCCGCATTCGAAGACATTTTTTCACTGGTTTTAAGCGAAGAAATGGCCATAAAAATTTATGGTAGCAACTGGCGGGAACAGGATATTCTCGGCAAGACCATAGAATTATCACGAAGTGGTCAAAAAGCTCCTTTCACCATCACGGGAGTCATGGAAACCATGCCTGAGCAACAGCACTTCCACTTCGACTACCTGGCCCCTCTCCGGTTCCTGGAGCAAATGTTCGGACAAGACGCCATGAACAATGTCGGGGGAAATTATAACTGGCTGACCTATATCTTGTTGGATCCTAATGTCGAAATGCCGGAAACAGACCAGATTGAGGAAGAATTCTTCTCCAAGTACATCGGGAAGTTGAGCAACGGACAGGATGCCGTAGATTTCTACGGATTTGAATTTCAACCACTATTTGACATCCATTTGCGTTCCAATCTCGAAGGAGAATATGAAACGAACGGAGACATTCAACAAGTCTATATCTTCTCGGTTGTGGGCATCTTATTATTGTTGGTCGCTTGTATCAACTACATGAATCTGGCCACTTCCAATTACTCGAGGAGAATGAAAGAAGTAGGTGTTCGAAAAGCCATAGGGGCCAGAAGGTCCACTTTGATCAAGCAGTTTTTAACAGAATCATCGCTCATCACGTTGATCGCCCTCCCTATAGCGTTGTTACTTGCTTACTTATGTCTGCCCTATGTGAATGACTTCCTTGTAAAAAAGATGAGCTTTGACCTCCTGTTTCAGGGAGATCTGCTCTTATTCGCCGTGAGCGTCATCATTGGAGTTGGCATCATTGCGGGCTCTTATCCTGCCCTGTTTTTAGCCAAGACCAACTTGATTCAGGCCCTTAAAGGAGAGCAATCGGTAAATGCTAAAAAATGGAATTTTCGCTCCTGGTTAGTCACTTTCCAATTTGCCGTAACGATTTCATTGATTTTCGCAATTCTCGTGATCGAATCCCAGATGCGTTTCATCAATAATACTGATCCGGGATTTAGAAGGGAGCAAATCCTTGAACTTTCGCTTTCCCGGAACATCAATGATCTCGAAGTGTTTAAGAACGAATTGTTGAAGCTTCCGTCGGTAGAAAGTGGCACTTATTCTTCCAGAATTCCTACCGGAAGGCTTTCCGACAGCATGGGTGCCATGATCTTCAAAGGGGATTCAGCGGTAGCTGCCGGATTTCGTTTGCCTTTCATTCGAGTAGACGAAGATTTTATCAGCACATTCGAAATTGATTTGATCGCTGGTGAAGATTTTCGAAAAGATCAGAACATGAGAAGAGATAGCATTGGGTACTACATCGTTAATCGGTCCGCGGCTGAGCGAATGGGTTATCTGAATCCTGAAGAAGCGGTTGGTAAACGACTTAGTTATGGACCTTATAACGGACAGATATTCAAAGTAGGAAGAATTCAAGGCGTCGTGGAAGATTTCAATTTTGAATCTATCAAAAGTCCCATCGTGCCTATGTTGATGATGAAATCAGATAATCCAAGAAGGATTTCATTGAAAATGAACACACAGAATTTGCAATCCACCCTTAAATCGATTGAAGATATCTGGGTCCAGTTTGATCCGGAAAGAAGCCCCAGGTATCAGTTTGTAGATGAGTCATTCAATGATCAATATGAGCAAGAACAGAAGTTGAGCAATATGCTCAAGGTATTTACCCTTATTGCGATCCTAATCGCCTGCCTTGGCCTGATTGGTATGGTAGGCTTTATCATCGAAACCAAAATCAAGGAAATCGGGATCAGAAAAGTACTTGGTGCCGATACCGGCCGAATCATGTATCTGATTGGAAATCGCTTTATCATCCTGATCGTGTTGGCCTTTATCATTGCTTCTCCGGTGGCTTATTTTCTCATGTCGGATTGGCTGGAAGTATTTGCTTATCGGATCAATATTTCCTTATGGATCATCGTGGCACCACTTTTCCTTACCCTGCTACTTACATTGGCTGCAATTTCTTACCAAACTTTCAAAGCCTCTATGTCCAACCCGGTGTTGTGCCTTAAGGATGAATAATTAAGAAACATGATAGCGTGGTGGGTCAATTTGAAATTGGCTCACCATTCATCACTTTACACACGGTTGGTCATCTTCATCTGATCGTTCATAGAGGAGCTCCGTATCTTGATCTAAAGGTCAAAAACTCAATTTTCTCTATGTTCAGGCATTACCTCACAGCAGCCTTTCGAAATCTTCGGCACCAAAAAGCGATCACATTCATCAACCTGACGGGCATGTCACTTGGCGTTGGCTGCTCCCTGTTATTGCTGCTCTATACTTTGCAGGAAACATCCATCGATCAATTTGAAAAAGTCGATCAAAAATATCGTTTAGAACTTCAGCAAATAAGCGACCAGTCACCAAAGTGGGCGATTAACCATATTTCCTGGCATAAACAATATGTTGATGACATCAAGCAAATTGAATATGCGGTTCCTATTATGGGCTATGGAGATATGGTCAAGATGTCTGTTGAAGGCAAAGACTTTTATGAGAATGAGGCACTAATTTCCTCCTCACAGGTAATCGATTTTTTAGAGCTGCAAATGCTTCGCAATCAGTCAGAAGATCCACTGGGAGCGCCTAATCGAGTGATCATTTCCGAAGCATACGCCATGAAGTACTTCCCAAATGATGACCCACTCGGAAAGGAGATATTGGTCAATGACAAAGATCGATTCATCGTGACCGGGATTTTTCGATATAGTAATCCCTCTCATATCCGTACTGATATGCTATTTGCTTACGATGAAAAAATCCATCACCAAAGCTGGATACACCTGTATCTGCAGCTATATCCGAACCAGGACCTCAAAAAGCTAAAGGACGACATCAACCACATCTCTGTAGAATTGTCCGAGCCGTTCTACAACGATACGGAATATGCACTCATCCCCATGGCGGATATTTACTTTCACAGTACATCCAAGTATCAATTCTCCAATGGTGGAAACCTCATGGTTGTACGGATTCTTGGCATCATAGGCTTGTTTATCCTGATTGTTGCGGCCATCAATTTTGTAAATTTATCTGCTGCTTCTTTCCTGAAACGGACAAAGGAAATAGGTCTCCGAAAGGTTCTGGGCGCTACTAAAGTCCAAATTTTTCAACGTTTTCTGTCTGAATCAGCCATCATGCTGCTATTCGTTGGTGTAATCTCAACCGGATTGCTTTATGTGGTTCTCCCCTACCTTAATCAGACATTGGGAGTCAATCTGAATCTGACATCCATTCCAATCACACTGCTATTGTTTCTGATTGGTGCCTTGATGATACTTGCCTTCGTAACCAGTATTTTTCCTGGCCTGTACATCCATCAATTGCGGATCTCGAAGGCCATTCGAAGTAAAAAAGGCAGAAGCTCTAAAGAAATACTGGTCATCTGCCAATTCTCCATATCCATCATCATGATCATTGGTACCCTGCTTGTGAAAGATCAACTGTCGCTGATCCGTGACAAAGACCTGGGCTATGGTGAGGATCAAATCTTGATGATTCGTATGTATGACTATCAGAGCCCCAGTACGAGCTATGTTCCACGATTTGAACGCCATTCAGGAGTAATAAGTGCCACCACGATCATGGGAGCTCCAGGCGATGGGAACATGATGGGTAATCAAAATGCGTGGGGTGAAGGAATGGCACCTGGAGAGAATATGTTCTTGCCGCTTTATGCCGGTGGTGAAAATCTGATCAAAACCATGGGATGGGAGATCCTTGAAGGCCGAGATTTTTCAGAAGGCGTAATGATGGGAGACTCCATTGGCTCAATCATTGTCAACGAGGCGGCCGTCCGTGCCTTTGGCTGGCGGGACCCAATTGGCAAGCGAATGATAATCTCAGGTGGTGAATGGAGAGTAGTTGGCGTGGTACAGGATTTCCATTTTTTATCACTTCATCATGAAATCGGACCTCTTGGCATCCAGTATCAGCATGACAATTACATGATGGCCCTTCGTTTAAATGCGGGTAACATGGATGAAACCATGAATCACATCAGTCAAACCTGGTCCGAAATTGGTGATGAAAAACCCTTGAACAGTTTCTTCCTAAACGAAAATTTCAACAAGCAGTATCTCAGTGAACAACGCCTGGATACGATTTTGGGCATCTTAATGTTTGTCTCTTTGGTCATCAGTATGATAGGCACACTGGGAATGGTGATCATACTCATGGAGGAAAAAACGAAGGAAATAGGAATCCGGAAAGTATTAGGCGCCACTATTGGCCAAATTCTCTTCCTCCTGAATCAAAAAATGCTTCGAAATTTATTGATCGCCAATGTCATTGCCTGGCCGGTCGCCCATTGGGCCATTAATCAGTGGCTGGATTCCTTTGCTCATCGTGTCACACCAAATGTCTGGTTTTTTTTACTAGCCGGAAGTTTGTCAGTCTTGCTAGCCTTACTGGCATTGGGATATCATTCGGTCAAGACGGCACAAACCAATCCTGCGATAATATTAAAAGACGAATAGTCTAATAAAGATCTCATAGTGTAGTTGAGTTTTTGCGTCTATGAGCGCGCTGAAAAAGGAAAGGCCCTATTCAGGGCCTTATTCTTTTAGTTTTAGAGTAAAACAATGATTTAAAATACCTTGGTACAAGTGTCCGAAAGTCTCGTAACACCAGTCTCTCAGTTCAGTGATTTCATCTGGAACGAGTGAGCGTATCGCTTTCTTCAATTCTTTCTCAAACAGATTTCCATCAAAACTCACCTTCGAGAGGATAGTTTTAAAGTACTCCAACATTCAAGTGAAATTTTGTTAACTCATTATCTCATACCGTAAATTTGGCGTTCTTTTGTGTTAGAATCGTATCCTAAAAGTTAAGGAATTCTACCGATCTACACAAGTTTGGTTACGGTTATTGTTTATTCAAATCTATAACGATGAAGTCAGTATTAAGTTGCCTGTGGTTCATTTCAATCGTTATCACTGCTTCTGCTCAGGAAGTTTCCGTGAAATACGGAGGCGAAGAAGTGGCTGTAAATCAGGTGTTCACGATAACACTGACTATTGAGAACGAGCGGCTAAAAAATTATAGTCCATTTCCGGAAATTGATGGCTTTTTGAAGCGAGGAACCTCTTCCAGTACTTCAACCAGCTTCATCAACGGCAAAATGACCTCTTCTCAAAGCATCATTCAAAACTATCAACCTACTGAAGAGGGCACGTTCAATATTCCGGACTTTCAGATCACTGTAAACGGGAAAAATTACAGTGTTCCGGGAACAACGGTAAAAGTGGGCCCCGCGGCTCAGCGTTCTCAACGTAATTCTGACCCGTTCGATCCCTTTGACTTTTTCAACCGACGAAGACAACCCAGTCAACAACAGGAATTTGTAGACGTGCAGGCTGAAGCCTTTCTGGCCCTGACAACTGATAAGAGAGAAGTCTACGTTGGCGAAGGGTTCACAACCACGCTGGCATTCTATGTGGCAGAATCCAATCGTGCTGATATGCGATTCTACGAATTGGGCAAACAGATCACAGAAATTGTCAAGCAGATCAAGCCCGAAAATTGCTGGGAAGAGAATTTTAACATTGATAACATCAACGGACAGCCAGTCACATTGAATGGCAAGCCGTATACCCAATACAAAATTTTTCAGGCTGCCTATTACCCGTTAAATGAAGAGCCCATTGAATTCGAGTCCGTCGGATTGAAACTCATCAAATACAAAGTAGCCAAGAACCCAAGCTTCTTTGGAAGGAACAGACAAGAAGATTTCGAGACATTCTATTCCAAGCCCAAAACCATCGAAGTGGTGCCATTACCTCCACATCCATTGAGAGAAAGTGTTTCAGTAGGATCTTTTGATCTGATTGAAAACATTTCAAGTGAAGCGCTCAATACAGGCCAGAGTTTCAATTACCAGTTTAAAGTTCGAGGAATAGGAAACATCAGTTCGGTAGAGGCTCCTAAAATTCCTGAAGACGGAACTTTTGATTTTTATGAGCCCAACATTCAACAAGATGTCCGACGCGCTCAAAATCTGGTAACAGGTACAAAAGCGTTCAATTTCTATGGCATTCCCAATGAGCCCGGCACCTACAACCTCGGTGATTACATGAAGTGGATCTTTTTTGACCCTGACAAAGAACAATACGACACCCTGCGCTCAGATCTGGTAGTCAACGTAAGTGGTGAAAGTCGAAAGAACGAATATATTTCCTCCAGTGACCTGGGTAGTTTTTACGATCAGATCCAATATGAGAAAAACGCACTTTCTGACTTGTCCGGAGATGGGGTGATGAAAGTAATTGCCAATGCCTCCATAGTGTCGATCATTTTGATTTTAATCACCCTTCGCAGAAAGGAGATTTTGGAAAACTTCAATCAATTCCTCCAGTCCAATAACATTCAAGTCGTCAAAGCAGTGATATTGCTGATCGCCGTACAATCGGTGATTAGCCTGTTACTTCTGTTCCTTCCATCAAATTTGGAGTGGTTACAGTTTGTCATTTCATTGATCATGATTGGCATTTCGGTGATTATTCTTGGCCGCCTTATCCTTCGTAGTAAGGGCTATATTATTGCCGGAGACATGCTATTTTATGTATTCATCATAGCATTTTCAGTCACCTTTATCAACGTCCTGTTGGCTAATGCCTTTACCAGTTTTGACTGGTCAAGTGTTTTCTGGTGGAGCTTCATTGGCTATTTGTTTATGGCGTTTTCATTGGTCCAAATACATGCAATGGCTCATTTTTTTGTGAGGCAAGGCTATTCAAAATGGGACGCAATCATCCCTTTCAAAAACCTTTACGTTCTTTGTCGAATCACTGACAAGCAATTTGTTCTTGAGTTATTGCTAGCGTTAATACCTATCGTTAATATTTATTACGGGTATCTCCTGAATTCAAAAATTTGTGAGATCCAGAAGATCGATGATAAACACGCTATTTTCGCTACGCTTTTTCCTTTCGTAGCATTATCAAAAGTCTACTACGACAACAAGGAGAATTACGCTCGGATTTACAAGTTTGGATATGGGAAATAGTTTTGGTAATCTTTTCAGGATTACCACATTTGGCGAATCACACGGAAAAGCCATTGGTGTCATATTAGACGGGTGTCCTGCTGGGATACCAGTGGATGAGGCTTTCATACAAAATGAGCTGGCAAGGCGTAAACCTGGCCAATCCAAAATCACCACTCAGCGAAAAGAGGAGGATGAGGTGGAGATCCAATCCGGCGTTTTTGAAAGGGTCACCACTGGAACACCAATATCGATGGTGATCAGAAACAAGGATCAAAAAAGCAAAGACTATTCACATATCGCGGAGAAGTTTCGTCCATCCCATGCCGATTATACTTATCAGGAGAAATATGGTGTCAGGGATTATCGTGGTGGAGGCAGAAGTTCTGCCAGGGAGACTGCTGCCAGGGTTGCCGCAGGGGCAATTGCCAAGTTGATGTTGAAAGAACTGGGCATTGTCAGTCACGCCTTCGTTTCTCAAGTCGGTGAATTGAAACTTGAGAAACCCTATCAGGATCTAGACCTTTCACAGATTGACTCAAATGCAGTAAGATGTCCCGATCAGGAGACCGCTGATAAAATGTTTGACTACATCGACGATGTTCGTAAAAATCGTGATACAGTGGGAGGAATTATTACCGGGGTAATCCAGGGAGTTCCGGTTGGTTTAGGTGAACCCGTGTTCGACAAGCTTCATGCTGAATTAGGGAAAGCCATGTTGAGCATCAATGCGGTGAAAGGATTTGAATACGGCAGTGGTTTTGAAGGGGTAAAAAAAAGAGGCTCTGAACACAATGATGAGTTTTACAAAGAGGGAGATCGCATAAGAACGCGAACGAATTATTCCGGTGGTATACAGGGTGGTATCTCCAACGGCGAAGACATCTATTTTAATGTAGCGTTCAAACCGGTTGCGACCCTCATGCAAGACCAAAGCAGTGTGGACCAGGAAGGAAACGAAGTGACCGTAAGTGGTAAAGGCCGTCATGATCCGTGCGTAGTTCCCCGTGCCGTACCAATTGTAGAGGCAATGTCGGCTTTGGTCATTGCTGATTTCTATTTAATCAGCAGAACGAATAAATTGGGCGACCATTAACCCGATGATATGAAGAAACTTGCAATTCATACGCAAATTCTGATAGGCATGGCTTTGGGCCTGCTTTTCGGAATGCTTGCTATTCAATACCCCTGGCTTTCGTCCTTTACCATTGATTTTATCAAACCCATCGGAACCATTTTTATTCGTGGCCTTAAGATGGTGGCAGTGCCCCTTGTTTTGGCTTCCCTGATTATAGGAGTAGCCAATATTGGCGACATCTCGAAGTTGTCAAGAATGGGGGGTAAGACGCTTGGGATATTTATTCTCACTACGATCGTTTCGATTACCATAGGGCTTACTGCAGTTGCGATTTTGAAGCCTGGGGAAAAACTACCGGAGGAAACCAGATCGAATCTGATGAATCTGTATAATGAAAATGCAGAAGGGAAAATTTCCTTCGCGGAAGAGATTCAAAACCGAGGACCACTGCAGCCCCTGGTTGACATGGTCCCCGACAACATCTTCAATGCAGCTACTAGCAATAGTAGCATGTTGCAAGTCGTCTTTTTCGCTATCCTGATAGGAATTGCGTTGTTGAAAATACCGAAAGAGCGAGGAGAAACCGTTCTTAACTTTTTTAATGGCATCAATGACCTGATCGTAAAGATTGTACAATTCATCATGGTGCTTGCTCCATATGGGGTTTTTGCCTTGATGTCGGCGTTGATTGTCGAAATTGCTGGAAATGATCCGGGAAAGGCTCTGGAATTGCTTTACGCACTTCTATGGTATACCATTACCGTGATCATTGGCATGATGATCATGATGGTGTTGGTTTATCCACTTTTGATCCAGTGGTTTTCAAAAATCAAATACCTTGACTTTTTCAAAGGCATGAGACCAGCCATGTTATTGGGATTCTCCACCAGTTCAAGTACCGCGACCCTACCGGTAACCATGGAGCGTGTTGAAAAACACCTGGGCGTTTCAGAAGAGGTCAGTAGTTTTGTCCTACCGCTCGGAGCAACGATCAATATGAACGGCACAAGCTTGTATCAGGGAGTATCTGCGGTATTTATCGCCCAGGCATTGGGATTGGATTTATCCATATCTTCTCAGATCATGATTGTACTAACAGCTACTCTGGCGGCGGTGGGAACTGCCGGTGTACCCGGAGCTGGTCTGGTTATGCTGGTTGTTGTTCTTGAGGCAGTGGGTATCCCGGCAGCAGGAATTGCACTGATCATGGCTCCCGAACGAATTCTGGACATGATCAGAACCATGGTTAACATTTCTGGTGACGCCTCGGTTTCAGTAGTCGTAGCAAGTACCGAAAACGCACTCGATGAGCAAATTCTTCGTGAGCATGTAAATGATTGATAAAGCATTATGAAAAAATATCCATTACACGTCAAGATTGTTTTTGGACTCGTACTGGGCATCATCTGGTCGTTTGCTTCCAGCTACTTAGGCTGGAATGATTTCACGATCGACTGGATTGATCCATTCGGGACTATTTTCATTCGAATCCTAAAGTTTATCGCGGTGCCGCTGGTCATGTTTAGCATCATCAGTGGCGTGGCAGGACTGAGTGATGTTTCCAAATTAGGAAGACTTGGAGGAAAGACACTACTTGCCTATATGGCCACTACCATTTTGGCAGTTGGAGTAGGGCTTACCTTTGTCAATGTGGTCAAGCCTGGCTCACATGTAGATATGGAGCAGCGAATTAAGAACAGGCTGTCCTATGAAATATGGCTTCAAGACAATGATATGGGTCTTTCACAAGATGGCCAATCATATCTGTCGGATCCTCAATATGCCAAGTATCTGACCGATGCGCAAAAAGGCCGGGAAATGTCCGAGTCAGAACGCATGGACCTGGAACAAAAAATGAACTCCGCTCAGGCACAAAAAGAAGCCAGTCCTTTACAATTTATTGTGGATATGGTGCCAGAGAACATCATTCTCTCTATTTCCAATAACCGGTTGATGCTACAGGTCATCACATTCGCCATATTTTTTGGCGTAACCATTGTGTTGATCCCACGGGAAAAATCCAAACCAGTCATCGATTTCGTCGAAGGTATTAATGCGATCTTTTTGAAGATGATGGTCATCGTAATGGAAGCCGCTCCGTTTTTCGTATTTGCATTATTGGCTGGAATTGTGGCAAAGATGGCAGACTCACCAGGAGAAGTCTTTGAAATCTTTCTCGGCTTAGGTTCCTATTCATTGACACTAGTAGCGGGATTGTTCTTCGTAGTATTCGTTGTTTATCCTTTTATCCTGAGAATTTTTGTGAAGAAATTAGGCTATAAAGAATTCTTCAGGAACATGAGTGCTGCGCAGTTTCTGGCATTCTCTACCAGCTCCAGCGTAGCAACTTTACCGGTGACCATGAAATGTGTGGAAGACAATATGGGAGTACCTAAATCTGTCACTAGCTTTGTACTTCCAATTGGAGCCACGGTAAATATGGATGGAACAAGTCTTCACCAGGCTGTTGCTGTCATTTTTATGGCGCAACTTCATCTCGTAGACCTGACCATCGGTCAGCAGTTGATGATCGTACTTACGGCCTCATTGGCATCAATTGGAGCTGCTGCGGTACCGAGTGCTGGTCTGATCATGATGATCATAGTGCTTCAGTCAGTAGGTCTGAATCCGGCATGGGTAGCAATAATCTTTCCTGTGGATAGATTTCTCGATATGTGCAGGACGGTTGTGAACGTTACCGGGGATGCAACTGTTTCTACATTAATCGCCAAGTCAGAAGGCGAATTGACTAAATATTGACAATAGAAATTATGGGTAATACAGTACAGCCTGTTTCAATTTATACGGAATCAAATCCGAACCCTAATTCCCTCAAATTTGTGGCGAATTACATGCTGATGCCAGAAGGTACCAGTCAGGATTTCCGAACAAAAGACACCACAGAAAATGCCCCTCTGGCGGCAAAACTCTTTGATTTCCCCTATGTCAAGGGTGTTTTCTACATGAGTAACTTCATTACTGTGACCAAAGACGAGGAAACGGATTGGTATGAAGTGAAGGGAGAGATACAAAATTTCATCAAATCTTATTTGGAATCTGGTGAGCCTCTAATGACTAAAGCTCCGGAAGCCAAAACTGAAAAGCCAGCTATGCCTCCGATTGGTGGAGAAGAAGACCTGGAGACCAAGATCATCAACATTCTGGACGAATACATCAAACCTGCCGTTGAGATGGATGGTGGAGCTATTTCCTTTCATTCTTTCAATGAAGGAAAGGTGAAAGTTCAGTTGCAGGGATCTTGCTCAGGGTGTCCATCTTCGACGGTCACCTTGAAAGCAGGCATTGAAAATCTACTGAAAAGAATGGTGCCTGAAGTACAGGAAGTTGAAGCTGAGGGTGTGTGATATTTTGATTAGATTTATCATCCAAAACAAAACTTCTAAATGAATTAATATGGATGAGAATCAATTCAGAGCGGAAATAGCAGAGATTTTCAGAGAACAAGATCGCAGATTCGAACGTGCGCAAAAACGCATGGATCGAATGGAAGCGGCAAGCGAAAAAAGACTGGCAGCGAGTGAAAAGAGATTAGCAGCAAGTGAAAGAAGGCTTGATCGTATTGAAAAGCTTCAGGATAAAAATGCTAAAGCCATTTCAAGTCTTCAGAAGGTTGTAACTGAATTCATGGATATCTATCAATTTCGTGAGCAAAATGCTGATCGAAAATATGACAATCTCAATACACGCCTACAGGCATTAGAAAAAGGACTCAAATAGTTCAACTTTTCATAGGAAACTGGTCATTCTTCAATAGATATGAAGCGACACCAATTTGTGCTCAAACCTGAGATAGGTTTTGATGCAAACAACCTCGAATCCTGGCTGAGAAGGGCTGGCCATCTATCTGAAGGCCAACATCACCGAATAACTCGTCGGAGTATCGACGCGCGTCGAAAACAAGTCAAGGTTAATCTCGAAGTTGAAATCAGCGAAAAATCTTTCACAGTAGATTTTGTTGAATACCAACCTCCACAACGATCTGTGGACGGGGCAGAACCTGTCATTATTGTTGGAGCAGGTCCAGCCGGCCTTTTCGCTGCCCTGAAAGCCATTGATCTGGGCATGAAACCCATTGTCCTCGAACGTGGAAAAGATGTTCAGGCCAGACGCAGAGATCTGGCCGCCATCAATAAACATCACATTGTCAATCCGGAATCTAATTATTGCTTTGGAGAAGGAGGTGCCGGTACTTATTCTGATGGGAAATTGTATACTCGTTCCAAGAAAAGAGGCAGCATCCGTCGGGTTTTCGAAATTCTCGTGGCCCATGGGGCTACAGAAGAAATTCTCTTCGAAGCACATCCGCATATTGGCACAAATAAACTCCCCAAGATCGTAACCGCATTAAGAGAAGCCATTCTGGAATGGGGTGGAGAAGTTCATTTTGATACCAAAGTAACTGACTTTCTGCTGGAAGGAGACGAAATCAAAGGTGTTCGGATCAATGATCAATCAGATCTGCTGGGTAGAGGAGTCATCCTGGCAACCGGACATTCCGCCCGGGACATCTTTGAGTTACTGCATCGCAAAGAGATCACCATCTCAGCAAAGCCTTTTGCTTTAGGCGTACGAGTAGAACACCCACAACCGCTGATCGATGGCATTCAATACCATTGTGATAGCCGTGGTGATTACCTTCCTGCCGCAGCATATTCTTTGGTCAATCAAACACAGTTCAAAGGTGTGGAAAGAGGAGTTTTTTCATTTTGTATGTGTCCCGGAGGATTTATCGTTCCGGCTGCAACCGCACCAGGTGAAGTAGTTGTCAATGGGATGAGTCCCTCCAGAAGGGACAGTAAATATGCCAATTCAGGGATTGTAGTGGCAGTCGAAATAGAAGACATTTCTGAGTTTCAATCACATAAAGCCTTGGCGATGCTCAAGTTTCAGCAATCGGTGGAGCAAAATGCCTGGAAATTTGGAGGAGAAACGCAAACTGCCCCCGCGCAGAGATTAGCAGATTTCGTAAATAAATCTGTTTCCGGAGCGCTCAACGAAACTTCATATCAGCCTGGTCTGGAATCAGTCGATATGCATGAAGTCTTACCGTCATTTATCGCCAGTCGATTAAGGCAGGGTTTTAAAGCTTTTGGAAAGAAAATGCACGGCTACCTCACCAATGAAGCGCAAATCGTTGGTGTTGAAAGCAGGAGCTCTTCTCCCGTTAGAATTCCCAGAGATAAGGAAACATTAGAACATCCTCAAATACGGGGCTTGTTTCCCTGTGGGGAAGGCGCCGGATACGCGGGAGGCATTGCCAGTGCCGCGATGGACGGGGAACGATGTGCCGAGGCACTGTATAACCTTAGGGGCAAAAAGTAAACTTAGAGATTGGAAAAATATTCCCGCATGGGAATAAAATAATGATCCTCCCAGCCTTGCTTGTACTTGATATCTTCTTCTGTTAATTGCGAATGATGCAGTTTCAATAAGGTATTACCATCAGCATCAGCCTCAAAGTGAATTTCGACGATAGAGTGAGATTGTCCATCAGCAAACTCGCTCGTTCGCCAGGTCTGCTTGATATAGGAGGTCGGAGTAAGCACAAGGTTCGTGCCCCATATATAGCCGTCCCAGGCAGAATATTTGTCGCCTTCGTCTTCGGTTATCAATGCCCCGCCCCCAGTCATTAAACTATGTTGGTCACTGTCTAACCATGCATGGTAAACCTGTCCGGGAGGGGCTGGAATAGTGGCTTCTATTGTGAATTCCATAGGCCTGACTTAATTCAATAAAGATACGGAGAAATAATTTTACTCTCTCAATTGGCCTTTTTGAAGTTTTTAATGTCCTCAAGACTCAAGACTGGCAAGTTCTTAGCATCAGGTTCAGTTCCGATTTCAATCGAATTGGCTTTCCAGTCATCGTGAAACCGCGACATCCTGATCTGCCGGATCGTAGCGCCTCTTTTAATCAATTCATAGGCCACCAATTGAATGTCCAGTAATGGAACATTATCGCCATAGAAAAGCGAATTGGATGGTTCATTTAATTGATCTACATCCGTTGGTCTTTCGTGTAAATAGAACCCTAAATCACTCAGAGAATAGACGATCTTACCATCAGGAAGATGTGGATAATATCGCAGAATCACATCTGTCCTTCTCTTCCCTTCTGTCAGGGCAGATTTAATGCTGTCCGTTCGAAGGTTCAGTAATGCTTCAAATGACGCAGCAGAAATCTCTATATTGGAATTTGAGGTTTCTTCAAAATCAAAAGAGACAGACTCGTCATTGTCCACCTGTTCTTCATCCGCTGTTTCAACATTTGCGGCAGGTACCTCCGCCGCCAGTGTCTCCTTTTCTACCGGCTCATCCTTAGGCTTTACTGTCGCACTGAATTGACTAGAAACTTCTTTTTCTTCGAATACAGTGGTTGACAACAAGAAGGCCACCCCAAAAAACAAGGCCAACATTCCCGTATAGTAAAAGGCGCGACTAGGTTGATCGTCCATACGAATACTTCACAAAAAATATCTCTATCAGGTGAAGACAATTTAAACATAAATTTTGTGAGGTATAAAAAAAGCCGTGCTGAAAAGCACGGCTTTCGTCATATTGATTAATGGGCTTATGCCATTCCTTTCTTTACACTCAAATCCATCGCTACAGGAGTAGCAATATAGATGGATGAATAAGTTCCAATCAAAATACCAATGATCATTGCGAAAGAGAATGATGCCAGGGCTGCTCCTCCGAAAATGAACAAAATGATTACTACGATCAGCGTAGTTACTGACGTGATCAATGTCCGCGAGATAGTGTTGTTCAACGATTCATTGAATACTGACTGTAACTCGGATCCCGACTTATTGGCCAGGTTCTCACGAATACGGTCAAATACAACCACTGTATCATTGATTGAATAACCAATGATGGTGAGAATCGCAGCGACGAAGACCTGATCTGCCTCAAAAGATACCCCCAATACATTGGCAATCGCGAATGCTGAAAGGACAAACAACGTGTCATGGAAGAGAGCCACAATCGCACCTACTCCAAATTGCCATTTTCTAAAGCGAATGAAAATATAGAAGAAGATACAGATCAAAGCGAACAATCCGGATTTGTAAGAGGAATTCTTGATATCATCCGCGATCGTCGCGCTCACTTTGGAAGAACTTGAAATAGTAAAGTGCGTATCATCCACTCCATCATCCTTAGAACTATACTGCTGACCGGTAAATGACTCGATACCACTGATCAATGCGGCCCTTACCTGCTCATCTGCAACATCAGACTCATCATCAATTTGATAAGTCGTCGTAACCTTAAGCACGTTGTTGGCCCCAAAAGTCTTCACTTCCGTACCACTATTATCAAATGATCTCAAAAGACCAACCTTCAATTCGGAGGGCACTACTGGCTGATTGAAGGAAACCACATAAGATCGGCCTCCCTGGAAGTCAACACCTAAAGTAAGTCCTTTGGTAAGCATCGCAACGATACCGATTCCAATGAAAATCAGGCTAAACAGGTAAGCAAACTTTCTTTTACCAAGGAAGTTGAAGTTCAAATTTGTCAGTGCATTTCTTGAGAAAGTATTCGCAAAAGAAATCGTGCTTTTGTCACCTTTCTTAGAGAACGCCTCGACAATCACACGAGTGATGAATACCGCACTAAAGAATGAACAAACGATACCGATCATCAGGGTGATAGCAAATCCTTTTACAGGTCCCTGTCCAAGAATATAAAGCAGAAGGCCTGTGATAAACGTGGTAACGTTCGCATCAAAGATCGACCAATACGCTTTTTTGTATCCTGAACCGATGGCTTGTTTCCAGCCCGCATTGTTGCGACGTTCTTCCTTGATCCTTTCGAAGATCAGCACGTTGGCATCGATCGCCATACCGATGGTAAGTACGATACCAGCCGCTCCGGGAAGTGTGAAAGAAGCACTTAACTGTGCTAAGATTCCAAGAATGAAGAAAATATTGAAGAACAGGGCCACATTGGCAATCAATCCGCCTTTTGCATAATAGATCACCATGAAGATGATCACTACGATCAGTCCGGCAACGATGGAATTGATTCCTTGTTTCTGAGCCACTTTTCCAAGGGTAGGTCCGATCACTGCATCCTCCACAATGGTTGTAGGAGCTGGTAACGCACCGGCTTTCAGGATGTTGGATAAGTCCTGTGCTTCTTCAATGGTGAAGTTTCCGGAGATAGATGAATTTCCATTGGGGATCTCACCTTGTACAACCGGGGCCGAGTAAACGTAATCATCCAGAACGATGGCCACTCTTCGACCAATATTCGAAGCGGTCAATCTCTTCCAAATTCGAGCGCCATTGGCATTCATTTGCATGGAAACAGCCGGTCTGGATCGCTCATCCAGGTCTTGTCTGGCATCTGTGATCGTTTCACCGGTAAGTGGTGCTCTACCGGAACGAGACTGCTTGATGGCATAAAGCTCAAGTACTTTCTGATCGTTGAAATCGTCTTGCAGGTCTTTTGCTTTTACTTCCCACAAAAACTTCATTGTAGCAGGGATCAACGATTTCACATCATCTCGTTGTAAAATCCGATTGATCTTCGCCGTATCTTTCTGATCGTAAACAAGAGGGCCATACTGGCTTTGCATCAAACTGAAAATCTCAGAGGTCTGATTGGCCAGGTTCAACGAATCTTCATTGATCGTTGAGCTATCGCCATCGGCCAAAGTCAAAGAATCAGCTTCTCCATCCTCAGTCAGTAGCGACGAAAGGTCATCGGTTACATTGCCCGTATTCTCTGTTTCAAGGTCACTTCCATCAATGCCAGCCGCCTGACGCTCACTCACAATAAGTGAATTGATTCGTGTAAGTACATCAGAGATTTCATTTACCTCATATACTTCCCAGAACTCCAACTTTGCAACGCCTTGCAGTAGCTTTCTAACCCGCTCAGGGTTGTCTACACCTGGCAATTCGATCTGAATTCTGTTGGTCCCCTGAAGTCGTTGGATAGAGGGCTGAGAAGTACCAAATCGGTCAACTCTGGTTCTCAGGATCTCAAAGGAACGATCAATAGCACCATCTACCTCTGTGTTAATGATCTCAAGGATTTCTTCATCCGTACTGTTTCCACTGATTCGACCTCTATTGGCCGCCGTAGAAAATACGGTTGAAAGGTTTGTCCCTGGAGATAATTCCTGAAATACACTATAAAACTCCTCAACATAATTGATCTGCGTTCCGCGGATGTTACGCTTAGCGTCAACCAGTGCTTGTTGGAAGGCAGGATCGGGGTTGTTTCCACTCAATCCTTTAAGGATGTCAACAGGCGAAACTTCGAGTACTACATACATACCCCCCTGGAGGTCAAGTCCAAGATTCAGCTCGGTTTCTTTAATGTCCTCGTAAGTATATTCAATACTCAACAAGTTGTAAACGGGCTCGTTCCAAACAGAATCGAGGTATCGTTGCTTTTCGGCGAACGCCACATTGCCGTTGGCATCAGTAGCACTTGCGGTTGCATCCTTCTGGATGGATTGTGCCACGAAGGTAAACGACAAATAATACACGCATAAAAGCGAGATGATTATGGTCAAAAAGACCACAAAACCTTTATTTTTCATTGGTAATGTTTTTCGTAAATAATTTGAGTTGGGTGAATTGAAACGTGTTCACCAGCACGGCCGACCGTGGGAAAGGCCTAGGGTGCGTTCGGGGATATGATTAACCTAAACAGGACCCTAATCTGCTTAGCATTGGCCAAAGGCAGCCAGTTGGAAGTGTTTTTCCGATACTTTACTTCTTTGAGTTCCGGAAGAACAACGATCAAAAAGCTTTGAAAAGCAACAGAAACCTGAACGGTATGGGTCACAGCCTCCTGAATGGAAAGCTTCAATCCCTTCTCAGATTCTTCTCCATCTGTTCCCTGCTCAGTCTGATCTGCTGCGACTGTCTCGTGGGAGTAAACTGATCCAGCGATCATTAATACTCCGAAAGCAATGAGCAAAACAAATACCTGATAGAAAGGATTTGAGGTGATATGTAAACTGCCTCTTTTCATTTTTGGCTGCGCAAAGGTAACGCAATACACGCAACTCCAAAAGGATGACGGGGCCAAACTCATTATTACCAAGGAGTTTGTTGACTTGTAAGCAGGTCAGATCAGCTGATCTTATGCCTTAAAAAAGATTCAAGTACGTTGAGTCCTCGATCAAAGTGATTGAAATTAGGGATGACAAGATCCGCCTGATAACGCAAAGGCTCGATGTATCGTTCGAAAGCCGGGGCGACGTGGTTTTGATAACGCTCCAGGGTTTCTTCCAGATTTCCATAACCCCGCTCAACTTCATCACGCTGTATCCTTCTTTTGAGCATCAACCAAAGTGGCGCATCCACATAAACTTTCAGGTCAATAAGATCACTGAGTTCTTCGAAGTAACACGAGAAAATTCCTTCGAATAGAATGATAGGTGAAGCATGGACAGTGACCATAGGCTTGGAGGCCCCACGGTCTATGTTGTATTCGTATTTCTCAACTTCGATACTTTCGCCAGAACGAACTTTGGCCAGATCTCGTCTCAGCTGTTCCAGGTCAAATGATCGAGGGGTATCGAAGTTGGCTTCTCCCTGCGCGTCCTTAGGTTGTTGTTCGTATGGAAGGTAATAATTGTCCAGCGCGAAAATATCGATCGAGTCCGATGGGAAACGTTCCTTCAAATGACTGCAAAAAAGACTTTTCCCTGATCCGGACCCTCCGGAAACGCCAATGATAAAAGGTTGGTTCACGATGAATTGAGAAGCGTTTAAACTAGGTTCGTTTATGGATTAGCAAGATATGAAATCAAATGTTTGATAGCGATCCCTCGATGAGATATTCGATTCTTTTCATCCTTGCTCATTTGTGCAAAGGTTCTGTTTTCACCATCTGGGACAAACAAAGGATCGTAGCCAAAACCCTGATCTCCGGTAAGGCTTGTCAGTATCTTCCCTCGAACTGTTCCGGTAAAGAAATGCTGGTCTCCATTATTATCGATATACGCAATCACCGTCCTGAACTGCGCACCACGTTCGGGATTTCCCTGCAGTTTTTCCAGTAAAAGGCGGTTATTGGCCTCATCGTCTGATGGTTCACCTGCATATCGTGCAGAATAGATGCCCGGCGCCCCATCAAGTGCATCTACTTCAAGGCCAGAATCATCTGCAAAGCAAGGAACGCCAAACTTTTCAAAGATGGTTTTCGCTTTAATTAAAGCATTGGCCCGAAAACTGTCACCATCTTCTATGATTTCATCGTTGTAATCCAGATCCTTCAGCGATCTGACCTCAAATTTCCCTTCGAGAAGTCGATTGAGTTCCGCGGCTTTACCCGCATTGTGCGTGGCAATGATCAGGGTTTCCACTTATCTGGCTTTATTCCCTAATGTTCTCAACAAAGAATTCATAGATAAGCACGGCGCTCGGAAAACCCGATACGGCCGAAGGGAAACCACTGGGTGAAGTATTGATCACCTCGCGACTTGGGATAGCAATAAGTCCATGTCCTCCTACGAGTAATCTTGGATCTTCCTGGTTCAGCAAGGCAGTAATACCATCACGCAATCCATCAAATCCGACTACTCTCGCCTGAGAAAAAGCCCAACCTGTTTCTGTGTGAGTAAATTGAAGGATAGGAGACTGAACACTGATATTAGCCGCAGTATCTACTACATTTTGAATGCTGCTGACAATGCCAGACCCTGTGGCAAACATGGCGATGTAATTGATCTCGACGAAATCATTCAATCGAACCGTATCTCCATCACCCGGATCCAAAACAACGAACCTTACACTTGACTCGGTAGTATCATATTGGGTGATCCCCCGACGTGCGAGAAAATCTGAAATTTCTTCCAGGTCTTCAGCAAATGTCAGATCCGGATCTATCGGATCCACAAAATCATCACCGATATTACAGGAGCCTAACGCCATGAGGCTCGCTCCAATAATTCCCAGAAACACCGTTTTTATCCTTCTCATTCGTCAATCTATTCGACAATTTCCAATACCTCTACTTCAAATACCAAAGGAGTATTTGGGCCTATCGGGCCGTATCCTGTAACACCATAACCTAGCTCACTCGGAATGTACAACACCCCTTTAGTACCCACAGGCAAGAGGGTAAAACCTTCATCCCAACCGGAGATCACCGATCGTTGCCCCAAAGGAAACGTATATTCTCCCTGATCGAATACATTTCTACCCTCAAAAAACATGCCTTTGTATTTCACTTTGACATTCTGACCAATAACTGGTATAGGGCCATTTCCTTTTTCATTGATCACATATTGCAGACCAGATTCAGTTTTTAAAGCAGTAATATTTTCAGCGGCAAAATGCGCCTCAAACCTGGCCGTTTCTTCAGCCAGTAATTTATTGGCCTCCGCACTGGCTCGCTCCCTGGCAATGACCTCATATTCTTCTCGTGTATATTGCTCTTCGACTTTTAAGGCCCACTCTATTCCCATTTCCGCAGTGATCGTATCAGGTAATGGCTGCTGAAATGTTTTCATGAATAGATCTCCTGCAGGCACCGTAAACTTTACACTATCTCCAACAGATAATATTTCCAGTACACTTGCAAACTGGCCGTTCATGTTCAGGCTGTCTTCGAAATATTGATAAGGCAAGGTCCGGCCATTCGATTCGCGCATTGTTTTACCATCTTTTCCATACCACATAGACATGGTAATGATGTTTCCGCTGATCAATTTTTCGCCATCACCACGCTCAACGAACGTAACTTCAGTACCCAGATCGGTCTTATTTCCGCTTTGTGAGCAGGCAGCCATCATAAACGTAAGAGCTCCGGCTAAGATTAAAATTCGTTGCATGTTTTAAAGTATGGTGATTGATTTAATGATTAATGGTACTATCTGCTGTAAATTTTTGATTATGCAGGATTTGGAGCGAATAAATAGGATTTTGTGAAAGTCTCTATTAACGTCTCGAATTTTTTAACGGTTTTTTGCAAACCAATGTGAGACACGCCACCGGAAGCATTTTTATGTCCGCCCCCACTGAAGTGCTCATTGGCAAAAGTATTTACAGCATAATCGCCCGTCGATCTAAAAGAGAGTTTTACTTCTTCCTGGTACTCAATGATAATGGTGGCCATCACGATGCCATCGATAGATAACGCGTAATTGACCAGGCCTTCCGTGTCACCAGATTTCAGTTCAAATCGTTTATATTCTTCGGCACTGATCACAAAATAAGCCACCTCGAGTTCAGGGCGTACGACCAATTTTTCAAGAAAGGCATAACCCATGAATCGCAATCGATTGGTCGAATTGGTATCATAAATCTTGCGATTCACCTTATTGACATCTGCTCCCTTTTCGATGAGTTCTGCCACCGTTCTATGAACTTTTGCCGTGGTAGAAGGATGTTTGAATGAGCCTGTGTCCGTCATGATCCCGGCATAGATCACCTCCGCCATATCGGTGGTGATCTGATCTTTCAATTCCAGCATCAGGATCAGATCATAAATCAGTTCGGCCGTTGCCGCTGCTCCGGTATCCCAAAGAGAAAAGTCCGCAAAGTTCTCCGGATCGAGGTGATGATCTATCAACACTTTTGTCGCACCGGAAGCGCGAACGATCGATTCCATCTTTTTGATACGATTCAATGAAGAGAAATCAAGACAGAAAATGATTTCTGCTCGTTTAATTTTCTCATCCGAGCCCTTTAGGTCCTCTTCATAGATAAGGACTTCCTCCTGCCCTGGCATCCAATGGAGGAATTGAGGGTAAGCAGTAGGTGTAATCACCAAGACGTCATGACCGAGCTCCTTGAGTAAATGATACAAACCAAGAGAAGACCCAAGTGCGTCCGCGTCGGGATTGGCATGGGTGGTGATGATAATACGCTTGGGAGATTTGATTAATTCCTTGAAACCTGGGATGTCAAACATAACCAGCTGTTGCGTCCGAATCGACGGATACGGTTTTTTTATTGAGCGTGCAAAAGTCTTAATAATTAGATAAAATACAAAATGGCCCCTATAGGACGCTGTATTACTTAATCTGCTATTTTTGCAGCCATTTTACGTAATCACAATACTCAGATATTTAGAAATGGCAGGTACTACCACCTTTACGATGATCAAGCCAGACGCTTTTGCAGCAGGAAACTCAGGAGCGATCTTAAAAATGATTGAAGAAGCAGGTTTCTCCATCAAAGCGATGAAACTTACTCAATTGACCAGCACAACTGCAGGTGCATTCTATGCCGTGCACAAAGAGCGACCTTTTTACAATGACCTGGTAAGCTACATGTCTTCAGGACCAATCATTGCCATTGTACTGGACAAAGCAAATGCCGTTGAAGATTTCAGAAAGCTGATCGGGGCGACAAATCCCGCTGAAGCGGAAGAAGGTACGATCAGAAAGATTTTTGCCAAGTCTATCGAGGCGAATGCGATCCACGGTTCAGATTCTGATGAAAACGCGCAAATCGAAGCATCGTTCTTCTTTTCTCAGTTAGAAAGAGTTTAAGAGAGAAAGAAAATATAATGGATAAGGCCCTTCACGGGCCTTTTTTTTGTTTTATGGGATTTACGGAATTAAATCCAATGTGATCAAGCATCGACTTCCTTACTTGCGGCCCCTTCTACCCAGAAGTTGTTGAATCCTTCACCAATGACCAACAGGACTTTCCCCAACTGGATGAGTTCCAGAATTGCGAGGAAACTAAAGATCACATAGATCTTTTCAGGTTTTTCCTGAATCAGGTCGACAAAACTCAACTTCTCTCCTACCCGAACCCGACCAAGTACAAATTCCTTTTGAGAGGCTATGGTATAAGGATATTGTACCACCTGATGACGGGGTTTATTTTTCTCAATTTCGTACTGCGTCATCACTTTTTGGAATACCCGCATCATCTTATATAAATCCAGGTCCTGAAGTTCAGACTCTACATTGGTAAGTTGGGAAAGTGCATTGATTTCCTTCATCAGGTTTCCCCGAGACTCCATATTGATCCGGTCGGATTCCATTTTTGACAACTCCGCTACGACGGACTTGTACTTCTTGTATTCCAACAAGTTTCTGACCAGTTCCTCACGTGGATCGATCTCATTGCCCTCTTCATCCAATACGGGCCTCGGCAACAGCATTTTGGACTTGATCCGCATCAAAGTAGCCGCCACCAGGATAAATTCACTGGCTACTTCTACATTCATTTCTTCCAGTCGATGAATGTACGACAGGAAATCATCAGTGATCTTCGATATAGGAATATCGTAGATGTCCAATTCATCCCTTTCGATGAAAAAAAGCAGCAAGTCAAAAGGTCCTTCAAAAAGGGGCAGTTTGATTTCAAATTTCTCTTGTTCGTCTGTTGTACTCATGTCAGGGCAGTGAAAGGCCTACAAAGATGATTACTTCAGCCGAATTTCAAAAAGAACTAAATTTACCGCTACTTTTGGAATGAGCGGATTTGATTAAACTTTTCAGAGAGTTAATCGTTCCTCTAACATCTCTTCCTATTTTTAAGCGTATGTTGATTCAACCCGGACCACTGTTGTCGAATGTTCAAGACCCTTCGGAGCTTAAGCAACTCGAACAACACCAACTCACCCAACTCAGTGCGGAACTTCGAGAGTACATCACCGATCACGTATCCGTATTTGGAGGGCATTTTGGGGCGAGCCTTGGCGTGGTAGAGCTTACCGTAGCCCTACACTATGCGTTCAATACTCCTTCAGACCAACTCATTTGGGATGTCGGACACCAGGCTTATGGTCATAAGATCCTTACCGGAAGAAGAGAAAAATTCCATACAAATCGTCTCTACGGGGGTTTATCAGGTTTCCCAAAAAGGAAAGAAAGTGAATATGATGCCTTTGGTGTAGGGCACTCCTCTACCTCAATTTCCGCTGCTCTGGGGATGGCCATGGCGAATCAATACAAAGAGGAAGATCGTCACCACATTGCCGTCATCGGAGATGGCGCTATGACTGGCGGCCTGGCCTTTGAGGCCATGAATCACGCGGGTGTTTCCAATTCAAATTTGCTAATTGTCTTAAACGACAATTGCATGTCCATCGATCCCAATGTCGGAGCTTTAAAAGATTATTTGACGGACATCACGACCTCCCACACCTATAATAAACTCAGGGATGAAGTCTGGAACATTCTGGGCAAGATCAGCAAATTTGGCCCCAATGCGCAGGACATTGCCGCTAAGGTTGAAAACAGTGTCAAGTCCTTCTTATTAAAACAAAGTAACCTCTTTGAATCGCTGAACTTAAGGTATTTCGGACCCGTTGACGGACATGACGTCAATCACCTGGTGGATGTGTTCAATCATCTGAAGGATATCAAAGGGCCCAAAATCCTGCATTGCGTCACCGTAAAAGGAAAAGGATATAAAGCCGCCGAGCTGAATCAGACCAAATGGCATGCGCCAGGGAAGTTTGACAAGATCACCGGCGAGATCAAAAAGAAAGTTCATACCACTCCTCAGCCTCCCAAATACCAACAAGTCTTTGGAAAGACCATAGTAGAGCTGGCCAAGGAGAATGAAAAGATCATGGGTGTAACTCCCGCCATGCCATCTGGATCCTCCATGAACATCATGATGAAGGAAATGCCTGATCGAGCTTTTGATGTGGGGATTGCGGAACAACATGCGGTCACCTTCTCTGCGGGATTAGCGACACAGGGCCTTATTCCATTTTGTAACATCTACAGTACGTTCATGCAACGTGCTTATGATCAGGTAATCCATGATGTTTGTATTCAAAACCTGCAGGTGATTTTCTGTATGGATCGTGCAGGGTTTGCTGGAGCAGACGGTCCTACACACCATGGCGCCTACGATATTGCCTACATGCGATGTGTACCTAACCTTGTGGTTTCCGCTCCAATGAACGAAGCAGAACTCCGGAATTTGATGTACACGGCTACCAAATTCGAAGGCCCATTCTCCATTCGGTACCCAAGAGGTGAGGGGGTGATGCCTGAATGGCAAACACCAATGGAGGAAATTCAGATCGGCCAGGGACGTGTCGTTCAGGAAGGCGAAGATCTGGCTTACTTGACCATCGGACATATTGGGAATTACGCAACAGAAGCCATTGAACGCCTCAAAAAGTTGGGAATTTCTGCCGGGCATTATGACATGAGATTCGTAAAGCCGCTGGACGAAGCGTTACTTCATCAAATATTCAAACGTCATAATCGCATCATCACTGTAGAAGATGGCTGTATCATGGGTGGTTTTGGATCTGCGATTCTGGAATTCATGGCGGATCATGGCTACCAGGCCAAGGTAACGCGTATGGGTATCCCTGACCGCATTATTGAGCATGGTGAGCAACTGGAATTACACCGCGAATGTGGCTTTGATCCGGAGGGATTATATCAGGAGGCACTAAAAGTCGTGGACTTCCAAACGGCGTAGTAAATAAACGCTGCACACGAAACTTCTAAATGATTTTCACGATATTAGATGATACATGTATGTTGATCGTACGATAACACACCTTCTTTATGCACTACTGTTGCTTTTGGTAGTATCATGCCGTAACAACCCTGACTTTCGTAGGGATACCAATCGGCAAACAGAAGAAAGCATTGTAGACCAGGACCTTGACAAGATCATGGAGCGTGGGTACATGGTGGCCATTATGGACAACAGCTCAACGGGTGTTTTTCAATACAAGGGCCATACTATGGGCTATGAGTATGAGCTGCTCAAAATGTTCGCAGATTCCATTGGCGTCGATCTTCGGATCACCATCCAGCCCAATCTGGAAGAAGCCTTTGAACTGTTAAATAGTGGTGAAGGAGATGTACTGGCCTATAACCTGACCGTCACCAAAGAACGCAAAAAGAAGATCAAGTTTTCGAACTATCACAACCTGGTAAAACAAGTTTTGGTACAGCGTAAGCCCGAAAACTGGCGCAAAATGAAATTGCATGAAATTGAAAAGCAATTGATCAGAAATCCAGTTGATCTGATCGGCAAAGAGGTGCATGTTCGGTATCATTCCGCTTTTCATTCTCGCTTACAAAATTTATCCGACGAAATAGGAGGCGATATCATCATTGTAGAAGATTTCCCGGATGTCATGACTGAAGGGCTGCTAGAAAAAGTGGCCAATGGAGAAATTGAGTATACGGTAGCTGAAGAAGATGTGGCGCTGGTCAACGCAGCCTATTATCCCATTTTAGACATCAAAACGGCGGTAAGTTTCCCCCAACAAATTGCCTGGGGCATGCGAAAAAACGCGGACAGTCTCCAGTTGACGATGAACAACTGGATTCGGAAAATGAAGCGGACATCCGACTATCATACGGTCTACAATCGCTACTTCAAAAGCTCACGACAGAGCAGGCGACGCAACTACAGTCAATACTCATCTATGGGAGGAGGTAAGTTGTCTCCCTACGATTCTTTGATCAGAAATACGGCAGAAGCGCTTGGTTGGGACTGGAGATTGTTTGCGGCGCAGGTTTTCAAGGAATCAAAATTTGACCCGAAGGCCGTTTCATGGGCTGGAGCGATCGGACTAATGCAGGTCTTACCAAGAACCGGAAAATCTTATGGCGCCACTGATCTTAAAAATCCGGAACAAAATCTGAATGCGGCACTCCAACACTTGAAATGGTTGCAACGCATGTGGGAAAAAGAAATTGAAGACCCTGAAGAACGGGTCAAGTTTCTGCTGGCTTCTTACAATGTGGGGCATGGTCATGTATTCGACGCGATCAGACTTGCAGACAAACACGGTGAAATTCCCAATAACTGGGAGACCGTCAAAAAATACCTGATCCTGAAAGAGCAACCAGAATACTATAATGACCCGGATGTAGAATTTGGCTATTGCCGTGGGTCAGAACCGGTGAACTACGTCAAGGTCATTTACAATACCTACGACAACTACAAACAACTTTTCCCGGAACCAGAAGAGGAGGTTGTCACTGAAAATACCGATCAACAATCTTAGCAGAAGATAAGGCCATGGGAATGCCCCCGCCCGGGTGAACACTTCCTCCACAGAAGTACAGTCCTTTTACCTGGCGACTCACATTATTGTGCCTCAGAAAAGCAGCAAACTTGTTATTCGAAGAATTACCGTAGAGGGCTCCCTGACTGGAACTGGTCTTTGATTCAATGGTTCTGGGCTCCAACAAGCTTTCTTCTTCGATAAGTGATGCCACGGGCCGATCAAAAACTCTGCTCAGTTTGGTAAGGATATTTTCACGTGCCTCAGCAATTAAAGTATCCCAATCCTGACCCTCGTCATTGGGAACGTTGATCATCGTAAACCAATTTTCACTTCCATTCGGAGCATCGGTTTCGTTCAGTTTGGAAGTAATATTGATGTAAACAGTGGGGTCCGCATCAATGGTTTTCTCGCGAAAGATTTTCCCAAACTCCCGTTTGTAATCACGGCTAAAGATGATGTTATGCAAACCCAGTTCAGGAAATGATGCCTTGATCCCCCAATAAAATATCAGCGCTGAACTGGATTTTGGTTGTGTCAAAAGCTTTTTAGGTGCTCGAATATCAGCAAGCAATTTCTTATAAGTGCCAACGACATCCATATTGGATATGACCCGGTCGAAATCCATTTTATCCCCGAGAACCTGAATACCCGATATCTTCTTGTCGCGAATAAGGATTTTATCCACTCCTGTTTTGAGATGAAACCTTACCCCTTTTCTCTCGGCCAGACTTACCAGCGATTGCGTGATCCGGTGCATGCCCCCTTTTGGAAAAAATGCTCCTTTCCCGTATTCCAGATGGGAAATGATGTTCATGGTCGCTGGGGTTTGATAAGGGTCCGATCCATTGTAGGTCGCATACCGATTGAACAGTTGAGTCATTCTTGGATCATCGAACTGGTCTTTATTGGCTTGATGCATGGTTCGGAAAAAATCCAGTTTATGCAAGTTGCGATAAGACCGAAAAGCACTTTTTGAGAAATAAGTTTTAGGATCGTGTAAGGACCTGAACATGAACATTTCTCCAAGAAATTCATATAAGGTCGCATTTCTGTCCAGTGCTTTTCTGATATGATCGGGGCTCTCTCCAAGGGACGCGAAGGCAGAAATAAGTTTTTCAGTATCAGCATAAGCAGTCAGGCGGGTACCATCCTCGTAGAAATATTCGCAAACTTCTTCGAGCTGCTTATATTGGAAATGATCCCCGGGGTTCTCTCCGGCCAATTCGAAGAGTTCATCCACTAGTTCAGGCATTGTAAAAAGAGAAGGACCTGCGTCAAATCGGTAATCTCCCAAATGAACTTCGGATAATTTCCCACCAGGATAGTCATTTTGCTCAAAAACATGTACTTCGTGCCCACGGATCGCCATGCGAATGGCACTGGCAATTCCTCCAATACCGGAGCCAACAACAGCAATTTTTAAATGCATAACAATAGTCGTAAGCTAAAACTTTGTGCGACGTTTTTCATAGTTTTTGTTTTCCATCAGCCTGAAGTATCCAGACCTTGCTATATTCGTATTAAATCATATAATGATTATATCCCTGCTCTATGAAACAGCAAGTTGAGCTACTTTTTGAGGAATATCTTAAGATCCGACGAATCGATATCACGATCGATCATTTTATTTATCTAATTAACCTCTACCCCTCCCTGCTTGTTTGCATGAGCGATGGTGTTTTAGACAAAGAAGAATGGGATGGTGTGCTGCGCATCGCAGATGGACTGGCAGATGCTTATGCCGAACCTGAGGAAAAAGAGCACATGGCCCAACTTTTCCGCACGGAATTCCGGTACCTCCTGGAAAATATCGATCGCTGGAAAAAGAAATTCCTGAACGCGCTGAAAAGCCGACTTGAAGAGCATACTGAAGACAAAGAGTTTGTCATGGAAGCCATGTACCTGTTTGCCAATGCTTCCGACGGCATTTCCGATATCGAGCAGAGTACTATTGAGGAGCTTTCTGAGCGGCTTTCCTTAGAGCATTAAACTCATTCAGGATCAATTCGAGATTCTCTTCAAACCCTCCATTTACTGCATTTTGATAAGCTTTATCCTGCAGTTTACCCAGCCGAAGTGCTTCGGAGTATGGTAAATGTGAGAAAGTTACCATCGTATACAGAGGAAGCCACTGATCCGGATATTTCGCATGTAATTCAGCTTCTGTTTTCTTTCGCTTAAGAAACTGCTCATCAGCTACCTTGCTGCGCATTTCTTTGAAGTTTTTTAAGGCAAGTTCAGCGATGGCATCCGTGTCTACCTTTCGGGTAGACTCAAATTCATCAAAAACCTGACCCCAATTGTAATCATGGGCTTCTGCTATTTCCATGAGTACACGACAATCTTCGAACCCTGAATTCATGCCCTGACCATAAAATGGCACAATGGCATGTGAAGCATCTCCGATCACCAGGGTACCATTGGAATGCCACGGAAATGACTTGATGGTCACCAGAGAAGAAGTAGGGTTCCGATTGAATTCCTCAATCAGTGAAGGCATCTTATCGAGTACATCCGGGAAAAATTTGCCGAAGAATTCTTCTATTTCCTCGTCTTCGTTTAGCGACGCAAATGAATCTTCACCTTCATAAGGCAGAAATAAGGTACAAGTGAAAGTCCTATCCGGATTTGGCAATGCAATAAGCATAAACTGTTTGCGTGGCCAGATGTGCAGATAATTGGGTTCTAGCTGAAAATCCCCCGTTTCCGAAGCAGGAATGGACAATTCTTTATATCCATAATCAAGGAATTGCTTATCGAATTCGCGCTTTTCCTTTTCCAGGATACTTTTACGGACTTCTGAAAAGGCGCCATCCGCTCCGATCAGCAAATCGGGCTCAATCCGGATCTCAGAATCGGCACTGGCAAAATAGACCGTCGTTGGATCCGTATTTACATCTACGCAACGATGATTGAAATAATAATGAACGCCTGCTTCTTCACCGATGGTGATCAACTTACGATTCAGGTTCAATCGAGATACGGAGTTGATCACCTGACCTTCGGTGCCGTAAGCCTGAAAAGTCTTTTGACCTTTCAGATCGTGCATCATACGGCCTTTCATGGGCACTAGTTCCGACTTAAGTTGCTCGTAAATACCTGTCTCTTGCAGGGCCCGAATACCACGATCACTTAAGGCCAGGTTGATCGATCGGCCATTTTTCACCTCTGCGGTCCTTAAGTCGCCACGTTTTTCATAGATACTGACCTCAAATCCACGTTTTCGAAACAATATCCCTACCAAAGAGCCTACAAGGCCGGCTCCAATAATTGCAACATGCTCTTTTTTCGTCATGCGTTATTCTCAAAAGCGTTTTCGAGGATGTTCACAAATTCGTACACCTCCTGAAAGCTATTATACAGTGGAACAGGGGCTGCCCGAATTACGTTCGGCTCGCGCCAATCCAGAACTACACCATGTTCTATCAGATAATCAAATATTTCTTTTCCATGATTTTTCAGGAAAATGGAGATCTGGCAACCACGTTCTTCTTTATTCGGAGGAGTCAATAAGGTCACTTGAGGGTTAATTGTTTCCGATTGACGAAGTAAATCTTCCAAAAAACTCGTTAGCTCAAGGCTTTTGGCCCTAAGGTTTTCAATTCCCGTCTGATCAAATAGGGAAAGTGAAGCGTGATGGATCGCCGTGGGCAAAACATTCATGTTGCTTAGTTGCCAGCCATCCGCACCAGCCATGGGCTGAAAGACGTTTTCCATCTTAAACCGAATGGCTTCATCCTGCCCCCACCAGCCGCCGAGGCGAGGGAAGCTAGTGTCCATGCTATGTTTTTCATGCACAAACACACCCGAAACATTGCCAGGACCAGAATTCAGGTACTTATAACTGCACCATACCGCAAAGTCCGCTTGATCTTCATGTAAAGACAAAGGAAGGTTACCAATGGCATGCGCCAAATCAAAACCAGCATAAGCACCTACTTCATGACAAGCTTTTGATATGGATGCCAGGTCAAAAAACTGTCCGGTATAGTATTGAATGCCTGGTAGCAAGGCTAGCGTTAGTTCCTCTCCGATTTCTGCGATTTGATCCGTGATGGTCTTCGTATCAACGTAACCATCTTCAGGAATGACCAATTCTACCAGGTCCTCTGTGGGATCTACTCCCATGAGTTCCATAAAGGTAGTAGCAGCAAAATGATCAGACGGGAAAGCGCCTTTCTCGATGAGCAATTTCTTTCGGTTCCCTTTCGGACGATAAAAGGAGGCCAGCATCAGATGCAAATTCGTGGTGAGGTTGTTCATACAAACCACCTCATGAGTTTTCGCTCCTACCAATTTTGAAAGGGAATCTTTCGACAACTTGTGATAATACATCCAGGGATTCTCTCCCTCAAAATGTCCTTCTACGGCATATTCTCGCCACTTCTTCATTTCCTTTTCCAGGAATTTGGCAGCAATCTTCGGTTGGAGACCCAGTGAGTTACCACAGAAGTAGATCACGGGCTTTCCATTTTTTACGGGGCAGTGAAATTCACTCTTAAACCTCGCTAAAGGGTCTTCTTTGTCTTTGGCAATGGCAGCCTGGCGTTCGCGTTCTTTCGTCAATTTCGATGGGGTTAATCAACAAATCGTGGATCCACTTCCATTTGTGTTCCACAGTTCTTACAAGTTCTTAACTCATCAGAGCCATAAAACGCCCGAAAACGGGGTAAAAAATCTTTTTCAATATTGATCAAAGGAAAATAAGTCTCATGAAGTAAGTTGTTGCAATTGTCACAATACCACTGCAAGCCGTCCTTTTCCTCTCCTTTCCGTTTCATTTCTACGACCAGCCCCACGGAACCTTCTGACCGCACCGGTGAATGAGGTACTTTGGCAGGGAGCAAAAACATTTCGCCTTCCCGAATAGGGATCTCCACCGACTTTCCATCTTCCTGAATGATCACTTTGATGTCCCCTTCCAGTTGGTAAAAAAGTTCTTCCGTCTCATTGTAGTGGTAGTCCTTGCGAGCATTGGGTCCGCCTACAATCATGACGATATAGTCTCCTGCATCCTGATACAGGTTTTTATTTCCAACCGGGGGTTTCAGGATATCCCGATTGGTATCGATCCATTCACGCAAATTGAAAGGCCTTCTGATCATGTTTCTAAGAATTAATAAAAAGTTAACCTGAGGTGCATAGATAAGGGTTTTTCGGGAAAAACAGATCTCTGAATCGATGCGACTAAATAGAGAAGCATTCTAATTTCACATAAATAAAAACGCCATCAGCGCGCTTACTTATCTCCCTTTGCAGACTGTAGTATAAAATTTTAGAGCATTTGAAATATTCAAGGTCTTTTTAACGCGCTTCATAGATTCCCGACAAAATGTGCTTATGAAAATAAATGTCAAACACATTTTTCGGGAATGACGTTTTTTATCTTCAACCGAGCTTAATTTCGAATACATGGAATTGAACCTAAATGGAAAAACCGCCCTGGTTTTTGGAAGTACCCAGGGAATCGGGCATGCCATCGCCAGCAGATTTGCAGAAGAAGGAGCGAAGGTGATATTGGTAGGTAGAAGTAAAGAAAAACTTGTGTCCGCTATCGCTGCTCTTCCTCATGAAGGGCATGACCTCTTGGTTGTAGATCAGGGTGACGTGGCTTCGATAGAAGCAGGTGCCAAAAAGCTAATTGGAAAACCAATTGATATCCTCGTTAACAATACGGGAGGCCCTAATCCAGGTCTGGTTTCAGAAGAATCCTGGCAAAACTTTGAAATGGCCCTTACCAAACAATTGCGCTGCAGTCAGACTTTTGTGACTGCACTCTTACCAGGCATGCGAGAAAGAAAGTTTGGGAGGATCGTAAATATCATCTCAACCTCTGTGAAGGTGCCCATTCCTGGTTTGGGTGTAAGCAACACCGTCCGGGGAGCAGTTGCCTCCTGGGCAAAAACTTTGTCCATGGAAGTCGCCTCAGATGGAGTGACCGTTAATAACCTGCTTCCTGGTTTCATCAAAACCGGAAGACTCCAACAGATCATTGATAGTAATGCCCAAAAATCCGGAAGGCCCGTATCAGACGTTCGTTCGGAAATGGAAAAATCCGTGCCTGCCGGACGATTTGGCGAACCCGATGAAATGGCAGCGATGGCCTTGTTTCTTTGTTCGGATCATGCCGCCTACATCAATGGCACCAGTATTCGGATAGATGGAGGCAGGACCGGGAGTATTTAATCTTCATGTCTCCTTCGAGTCCATTCGCGTAAAGCGAATCCTCAGGATGACATGAGCATCCTGTTAAGGTTTTCTGATATGTCATGCTGAGCTTGTCGAAGCGGACATAAAAAAACCCCGCCGAGGCGGGGTTCATGGTATAGGTCAGGTTTATTAAGCCGTAGCGTCTTCACGCTGCCTCGCGATCGTAAAGGATTTCCTTTCTTTGTAGCCGCAGTAACCACAAGTAAAGTACTTCATCAATTCTCCTTCTTCCGTATCGGTCGCAGGTTGGATCACTTCTTCACGATCTACACGCAAAGTCTGATAGTTACAATCAGGGCATTGCAGGGCGTGAAGGCGTCCGTTATATTTTTCAATTTTCGTATATCCGCTTTGTTCGTCGATCCATACGTCATAGTCTACGGAGAAGGCATCTTCCTCCGCCTGCATACCTTCATCCAGGTAAACATCCTCTTCTTCCTCACTCAACAGTTTCATTTTTCTGCCATCAGGAGAAGTTCGGGGGGTATAACGTAAACGCTTCAGGCGTTTCTCGATGTAAAAGGGGTAGTAGAATTTCAAGACATTCTGAACGACCACTCCAACGATCATCGCCAGCATAATGCTTACAAACAATCGGATAGAGAGCCATAGCCATGTAGTTGTTCCGGCAATGGTATTACCAAACAGCGCCAATCCAATAATGATCAATAGCAGACCATACCACATGAGGTTGATCTCGTGCATATTGATATAATCATATCTTGACTTGTAATCTTTGGTCGTCATCAACTTGATGAGGTGACCTAAAAGGATCAGTACTCCAGCACCTGCAACAACGTAGGCTAAATACCTGCCATACAGGTTTAGCGCGTTTAGCAATTCAGACGAGATAGGCTGAGTCATAGCAGTGTATTTTAGATTTTCCGGTTAGGGACTTTTGTCACAAAAATGTTATAATTTTTTCTAATTCGGCAACGCATCTATCTATAAATATAGAGGGAAAATCCGATTAGGGTGTAAAATAAGGAAATTATACCATCGATTCAATGCCAGAACAAAACCTTAATGGTTCGAATTCGTTTCACGGGCGAGGAAGTTGGTCACGATTATCGGGCTTTTTAACGCCATTGCGTTTCCGATCATCGAATAATACGGTGTATTGCTTGTGAATTGCTTTAGGCTCTTTAATCTTTGCATCGAAAATAGAAAAGGGAGAACTTTTCTTTCCTGGACACCATTTTCCCAGAACAGAAGCTATTTTTACAACGCCGTTAAACGGTACGTAATCAGCTAAATATGAAGAGACCGCCATTCAATCAACTGATTAAGAAATCAGAAATTCCTGTATTAGTGGATTTCTATGCCGATTGGTGTGGTCCGTGCCGAACCCTTAGCCCTATTGTACAGGATGTGGCCAAGTCACTTTCCGGGAAAATAAAGGTGATCAAAATCAATGTGGACAAAAACAATGCTCTTGCGTCGCAATTCAATATTCGCAGCATTCCTACGTTGATCTTATTTAAAAACGGAGCTCCCGCCTGGAGAAAGGCAGGACTTCTGACCAAACGTGAAATGATCAAAAACTTAGAATCGAAATTAGCATGAACTGGATTTTAAATTGTTTTTGTTCATTCCGCAAGGCCTTTGAGATCGGGCCCAATTCTTGCGAATTGATTAAATCTATAAATAGCTCAATCAATTAATTTTCTAAACTTTATCGTAATTATGAAAAAACTATTCAAAAACTTTATGATGCTCACGGCTGTAGGAGCTATTGCCTTCCTATACAGTTGTTCGGAGGAAGATGAGCCAACTGCGGCTGCACCTTCTATTAGTGTTACCGCTGCTTTGGAAGATGGCACAGCGCTGGCTGATGGTGGCAACGTAATCACTGGAAATGAAATTGTTGTGAGCGTATCTGCGACTACTCCTGGGGGATTCAACGTAGTAAGAGCTTCTGCTAACGGAGGTACTGCACAAGAATTTACCAGAACTCAGCTTCAATTGGACGCTGGTGCAACTACCGCTTCTTTCAATATCACTGACATTGAGACTCCTGAAGAAGCAGTTGGAACGACTATCGAGTGGACTTTTACTGTAGTTGACGATTTGAACCAGACTGGTGAGACCACTTTCTCTTATACTATTGATCCTGTTCCTTCTCCTGAGGCCACTGTCTACACTGCAAGAATGCTTGCAGCTCCATTAGGAGATAATTCTTCTATGACGTTTTATTCTATCCGTTTGGATCAACTTTACAGTCAGGCAGATGTTATCGGCACTGCTGATCCTGTATCAGAGAACATCGATTTAGGTTATTACTACGGCTTAAATAATGATGCAACTCTAGTTTCTCCAGATGAGTACCCTACAAACATCGTTGATATCAGTTCTTGGGGAACAAGACACACCACAAATCTTGTTGCTTTAACTATCTCAGAAGAAGATTATATGGCAATCGAATCTGTTGCCGATGTTACATCTGCACTTGAAGGTGTTACTTTTGGTGATAGTAATGAAGTTACTAACCTGGCCGCAGGTGATGTCATTGCCTTCGGAACGACTGATGAAACTGCTATTTCTGGATTGATCAGAGTAATCTCTATAACTGGTACCGACGGTGCAGGTGATGGAATCGAGATTGAGCTGATTTTGGATCAGGCTGCACAATAAGAATTAAGTTCTTTTTTGATATTAAAACCCGCTTTGGCGGGTTTTTTTGTTTCAGCCCATTCAACTAAAACCCTACCCGTTTCTGGGTACTCCTGGCGACAGAAATTACCCGATTTGGGGTATTGTCAAAAATAGCCTTTCCTTTTTTCCTTTGATGCCGTGACTTTTTACTCCTCGCCGGTGTGACTAAAGCCTAAAGGAGTTGAACAACTTTTTAAACCTAACCATGTGACTATGATTTGTCGAATCAATTCAAATCTCTTCAGGCTATTTTCATTTACCATTTTATTGCTGAGTGCAATTTTTGTTCAAGCGCAAAATACCAATTACGGTTCCAATTCAGGGACGGGAGGAACTGATAACTCATATTTCGGGGCGTTCGCTGGTGGATTAAATAGTTCAGGGACAACTAGAAATACATTCATAGGCGGTGGCAGTGGTCTATATAACTCCGGGAATTATAACTTTTTTGGGGGATGGCGTTCAGGCTATAACAGTGGCAACGGAAGTCACAACGTATTTTTAGGGTCTAATTCGGGAAATTCTGCCGACGGTTCTAATAATACATTTATAGGATATGCTTCTGGATACAAGAATGATGGGAATGGAAATCTTTTTGCCGGAATGGATGCCGGATACAATGGAACTACGGGTTCGAATAACGTATTCCTAGGATTTCGATCAGGGTACCTGGCTACGGGATCGAGTAACGTATTCCTTGGCAACCAGGCAGGCTTCAACGAAACCGGCTCTAACCTACTCTACATCGACAATTCGTCTACTGCCAGTCCGCTGATCTGGGGGGATTTTGCGAGTGATATCGTCAACATCAATGGGAAGTTGGGAATTGGTACTACCAGCCCTTCTTATCACTTCCACGCGATAGGGAATGATCGAGCAAGATTTCAACAAAGCAACGGAATAATGGACCTGGTCGCGTATGGCTCTGGATCACAGGGATTTGCCAATTCTTCTGGTTTATTTTCCACCAATACCAGCGCCCTGGTCATGAGTGGGTTAACTGGCTCAGGGGATATAAAATTCGTGACCCGGCCCACATCGGCAAACTATCTGCAACGAATGATCATCAAAAATGGTGGAAACGTAGGTATTGCCACCGATGATCCGTTGAATAAACTGCAAGTTGGTGCTAATCCCAGCTCTTGGAATGGCAATGACCTGGTGCTGGGTAATAGTAATGGCGCCCTGGCGATCCACAATGCCAATACCAATACTTATCTATATGGCACACAAGATATTTCACTACGGCCAGGAGGTCAATTAGCACTTTACACAAAAAGTGATGGTAAAGTGGGGATAGGAACGGATGATCCCAACTATCATTTTCATGTGATAGGAAGTGATCGGGCCAGGTTTCAACAGACGAATGGGACCATCGATCTGGTCGCTTATGGGCCCGGTTCACAGGATTATGCCAACACGGCAGGTCTGTTTACCACAGGCAGCAGCACATTGATCATGAATGGTTTAACCGGCTCCGGAGACATCCAATTCGTCACTCGGCCATCAGATTATGAGCAGCAGATGGTCATCAAAAGTGATGGTAAAGTGGGAATTGGGACGCAAAATCCTACTCATGGCCTGGATGTTAATAACACTGCCGTTTTTAGAAATAGCACGTATTTTAGGGATAATGTGGCCTATGCCTGGGAATCTGCTACCGATCAGTATCTGCACTTTAAGACCACCGGGGGGAAAGGCTTTGTTGGCATGAATTCTGGTAATGACCTTATCCTTCAAACCAATGGTGGCAACATAGGGATCGGAACCGATAATCCTCTGAACAAACTACAAATTGGTGCCAACCCCTTCTCGTGGAATGGCAATGATCTTGTACTCGGAAACAGCAATGGAGCATTGGCCATTCACAATACGAGCACAAATACTTATCTCTATGGCACCCAAGACATCTCGATAAGACCCGGGACTCAACTAGCATTATATGCACAAAGCAATGGAAATGTAGGGATCGGTACGGACACACCTGGTGAGAAACTGGATATTGCAGGAAATATTAGGGCTTCCGGAACCATCTCAGCAAGTGGGTACAACCCGAGTGATTGGAACGCGGCTTTTGGCTGGGGTGATCATGCATCAGAAGGTTATTGGAAAGAGGGAAGTAATGTCAGTGTGCAGAACATCACTTCAAATGCACAAGGGACCACAACCATGGGTGCCTCCAGCACAGCAGGTTTCGAATTTATCTCAACCCTGCCCATGTTCTATTTCAATAAACCCCTTCGTGTAGATGGAGGTCTGATCGGAAGCCATGATGAAGACTTGAAATTACAAACCTCCGGTCAAACGAAAATTACAATTTCCAACACAAACAACGAGGTTACCGTGGATTCCAATCTGATACTAAATGGCGAGCTTACTCTGAATCCCACAAGTGGTATCCCTAACGATGACAACTATGAAGACTTGCTTGTTGTGAACGGAGATGGTGAAATTGCAACACGGACAGTAAGTTCAATTGAAAGCCCATGGTTGCTACAACCCTTGTTCGATGATGTAGCTAACTTAATTTGCGATCCTGATTTCTTCGGGAATACAGTAATTGAAGTATTTGACCTTAATGGAAATATCCGCATTGGAGATGCTTCCTATATTGATGATGATATGGATGCCGGGGACGATGGAGCAGGACATAATATCCCTGATGACTGGATCAAATTTACTGAAGAGGGATATCTGGGTTTCAAATCAGCCGATGCTACCCGTGGTATGCTTTTGTTCGATGATGATACCCAATCGCAATACCTCAATCTATTTCACTCAGGAGGGACTAGTTCCTTTTCCAACGGATCTAATGATTATTTTCTTCAAAGTTCCGGCAGGGACGTTGCTTTCGGTGGAAGCGTAACCATCCCGAATTTGGCGGCCGATCGATTGGAAGCCAATGACAACATGGTATTCAACTTTGATCGGTTGCATGATGCAGGAGCGGATCATTTTCAAATCGAACGTGGCGGCGCCGGAGGTTTAGGGCTCCCTGTGCCTTTGTTCAGGGTTGAAGACACAGGTAACACCAGTGTGCTTGCCGGAAACTTCACCATTAGCGGAGGTCATGCATTTTTGGGTGCCTCTCCCGTTGAAGATCCGTCATTGACCCAGGTCATTGTCAGAGATCCGGCCGCCGGACAGTTAAAATTCCGCAATGCAAATTCATTCACCCCCTGGACAAATAATAGCACCTATTTATCCTACACAGGCAAGATCGGCATCAACACGAGTTCGGAACCTGTGACAGATTTAGAAGTAAATGGTTCGGGAAAATTCAACAGCCTGGAAGTGGTTGGAAAAGGCAACGCAAGCCAATGGAATACTGCCTACACCAATCGAGTGAACCCGGGAGCAGGGCTTACATGGAATAGTTCCTCAAAAGATCTTTCAGTAAAGGTCGGATCAGGAATATCAATAAATGCTTCCGACGAACTTGAGCTCGATCAAAGCGCCATTTCAATCACTGGCGCGCAAGTCACCGGCCTTCCCTGGGATACCTCTGGTGGGTCCCTGACTTACAATGGACCACAATTGGGCATTGGCGACAAGGCTCTGGATGAAGTACTGGTGATCAGTAACGGCACCATTAAAACCGTATCGGGAAGTGAATTTACTTCTGGTGGAAATACGCCCTGGCAAATTGGAACAGGCCGACTGGATTATGCCGGAACAGTAGACGTGGATGGGGCATTAGAGTCTACTTCCTTCAATACCGGCGCTGGTACTTTCTCCAGCGTTGAGACCTCAACCTTGAAAATCAGTGGCTTGATCAGCGGGTCTACTTTCGACCGGGTGTTGATGGAAGATGGTTCCGGAAATCTGGGTTACAAGGATTTATCTTCATTCAATTTCAGTCATTGGGATAAAGACGCAAGTGATAACCTCAAATATGAGGCGGGCACCATCACTTCAACCAAAGGCATTTATTCAGAAGTCAATAGCAGTGATCTGGCATTCGTTGTAAAATCGGGTACCACCACCAATTTCAGAGTGGATGGAGCGGGTAATATTAGGGCAAGAAAATTGGAACTGGACTTACAGCCGAGTTGGCCAGACTATGTCTTCAACAAGGATTATGAATTGAGGACTCTCGAAGAAGTAGAGACCTTCGTAAAGGCCAATAATCACCTGCCTGATGTACCTTCAGAAAAAGAAGTGAAGGAAAATGGCATTGATGTGGCTGAAATGGAAAGTGTGCTGCTGCGAAAAATCGAGGAATTGACCCTTTACATCATTGATCAAAACAAAACGATCAAAAGTCAGCAGGAAAAGCTTTCAGAGCAGAGCCAAGAACTGTCTGCTCAACAGCAAGAACTTAAGCAACAAAAAGATGATTTTGCGGCAAGGCTTGAGGCATTGGAGCAAAAGATCGGTCAGTAATCACCTGGATTCTAATCATTGAAATCATGAAAAAGGGACACCAGGTGATCCAAAAGGCGTTGTTGGTCATAGTGATCAGCATTTGCGCGAGTTTCTTTCAAACTGCCATAGGGCAAAACATCTTGTTTCAATACGATGAAAGTGGTAATCGGGACCGTCGATACATCGCTTCTGCAAGGGTTGAGGGGGAAAACGAACAAGTAGCTGAACAAACCGAAGACGTTCTGGAAGAAGATAAACTCTACCCTAACCCCACGGAAGGCATCCTGCGCTTCTCGTTAATTCGTGAGGAACCCGCTATCTCACAAGTCAGTCTCATTGATCTCAACGGACGTTTGCTCTATCGCAAGACCTTTACAGAGCAGGATTTTGAGATCAACATTTCCAACCGACCGGAAGGTATCTATATCCTTAAATGGACCTTCGCTGACCAATCCCGAAGCATCAAAATCATCAAACAATGAAAAGGATTATTGGAAGAATGAATTCTCCTTTAAAAATTGTGGTAAGTCCCCCTTTTAAGGGGGTGAAGGGGGATGTATTGAAAGCATTACAATTATTTGTTGCACTTTTTATCTTTGAATCTACCCACGCCCAACAAAACCCCAACCCCACACTGGACACCAATATGTCCGGGGAATCCCATGTCATCAAAGGCCGGGATTACATCATCTTCGATGCTGGTTTTCTATATGAAATTCCAGCCAATGAGCCCGACAAGACCTTTGTCGCCTATTTCGATTATCAGGAACTGCTATTGAATATAGGCGGAACACTGAACTCAACCTCAGGTTTTGGCATCAGCAATACCGGAGCAGTAGGTGGTACAGCTACCTCTTTCGACGTGGGCCCCTCTGGTGCCGCTACCTACGCCATACCTCTCATCGTTTCTCCCGGAACCAATGAGATGGAACCCAACCTCTCGATTGTTTATAACAACCAGGCACCGGATGGCTTATTAGGAAAAGGTTTCTCATTGGGAGGGCTATCGGCCATTACAAGAGGACCGGCCACCCGTTATCATGACGGCCAGGCCGATCAGGTGGATTTTGATGATCAGGATCGGTTACTGTTAGATGGAGAAAGATTGATCCTTGTTTCCGGAAACTACGGTAAAGCCGGTAGCGAATATCGACTGGAAAACGACCGAATGGCTAAAATAGAAGCTTTTGGCAGCCTCGGTACTTCTGACTGGGCCTCCCACTTCGTGGTTCAGGAAAAATCCGGTCTTAAAAAAACCTATGGTCTCAATGCTGATGCGCAAATGGTAGCCAAGGTGGATGGCACCAATTTGGGTGCCTACGTATGGGCACTGGTCAAAGTGGAGGATCAGGCCTCCAATTACATGACCTATGAATACCTGAATGATGGTACCGAATATCGACTGAATAAAATCAATTACACCGGCAATACTACGACAGGCCTCCCAACTTATGCCAGTGTTCAGGTGGAGTATGAAGATCGGGGAACCATATCCAGAACCGGATTTATCTATGGTCATCCAACCGAATTGACCAAACGCATCAAAAATATCAAGACCTACTACGGAACGAATCTCATAAGGGAATACCGGCTCACGTACGACATCTACGATTACATGCCTCACCTCACCAGCGTGACCGAATACAACAGTGCCGGTGAACATTATAACGCCATCCAGTTTGACTGGAATGAGGAGAATCCCGGACTGAAAAGTGAATCCACATCTCTTCCCATCACTTTAATGAACGGGGAACTCAATCAGTCTCAGCAAACACAAGAACTGTCCGGTGATTTTACCGGTGATGGGAAAGTTGATCTATTGGTCTTCTATCAATTTGGCGCCTATAATCCAGCTATTGATCAGAATGCAACTTATGAAAACTGGGTGCTTTATGAAGAAGTCGATGGAGTAATGACACAAACATTTAGTGGTGTAGATTCTCGTCCCCAAGACACCAAATATTCTGGAGATTTTAATGGCGATGGTATTGCGGACTATTTAGCTATATCTGCAAGCAACCTGGCAAGCGTTTTCTATGGGAATGGAACAGGATTTGAATCGGGTTTTACTCAGAATTTATCGACCCTAAAACAATTTGAATGGTTACAAATCGGTGATTTTGACGGGGACGGGAAAAGTGACCTGCTAGTATTCAAACCCTATGAATACAATAATCAAAATGGACAAATTATTCGATTCTGGGTAGATATCTTATACAATGATCAGGACGTATTCATTTCTGACAAGAATGCCAATACTTTCGAATGGGCTTTTGATATACCTGATGCAAATCCCGGTTTTGAATTTTTAGTTCAGGACTTTAACTCTGATGGTATTACTGATCTGTACTCCGGGCTGCCTCTCCTTCAAAACAATGGTAGTCCTATAGAAAAAGTAATGATCGAATCCACGAGTACTCGCTGGAATTTCATTGTCGAAAATAAAAGCACATGGCCAGACTTTACCAATGAGCTGGTAAGAGGGACAACTACCATGGGAGACTTCAACGGAGATGGCTTGTTCGATCTGCTAAACACCAACAACAGCGTTCAATTTCAGGCTTCGGACGGGAATACATACTGGGGTTACAACTGGCTGCTACACCTCGGAAATGGTAACGGGTTTGAAGATGGGGTGGAGGTTAAAAGTCCTTCCCTGTGGCCGACACACCCAGCAAGTGTTTTGGACCTTAATGGAGACGGAAAGTCTGATCTATTGTCCAAGAAAGATGTTGTAATTGCCGGATTTCCGGAATACAATATCTTGAGTTTTCAAGGTGCTAATCTTGGTCAGGTGCTACTGGCAGAATTAGACGTTGCTGCATTCGATAACCCCTTACTCATTGGTGATTTTACCGGAAACGGTTTTTCTGACCTCCTTGAATTAGGTGAGGTTCTGGTCATGCATGATAACACGGTGGTTTGTGGCAGTGGGGCCACCCCTCCTACTTGCGAGCAATATCGTTACAGCAGATCAAGCACTTTGCATGCAGATTATCATGACGCTCCGACCATGGTCTCGGCCATCGCCAATAGCTACGGGAGTCGTTTGTACCTGGACTATCTGCCCCTGACTGATTCGGAAGTATATACCAAATATCAAACATTCGAGCCAGGAAATTCGGATAATCTTCTTGACGCCCAATTTCCCATGCATGTCGTGCGGACAGTCTATGCAGATAATGGATTGGGCAGCCTGGCAGAAACCCGTTATCACTATGAAGGGGCAGTTGTGCATCGGTTCGGGAAAGGATATCTGGGCTTTCAGCAAATCGTGGTGCAGGACATCACTCAGAGCATAGAAACGACCCAATCCTATGACATTGACACCAGTCATTTTGTACCTCTCCTTACCAATACCGTAAGTAAATCACTGATCACAGGTGGCAAGATTTCTTCCACCTCCACGGTTTACACAAACTTGAAGGCTCCGGCTACCGACATGTATTTGTTCGCCAAAAGCTCAGAGACGGTCAATACTTTTGATATATATGATGACACGGAAGCACTTACTTCCATGACCACCGATTACACCACCTACGACAGTTATGGCAACATCGAGCAAATGTCGGTTACCTATGGCTCCGGCCACCAGACCCTCACCCAAAATACCTACGACTATGGAGGGGTAGCCAACTGGATTCTGGGTAAATTGAGTAGTGCTTCCGTTACCAAATCGGCTCCCGGTCAGGCCAATTCTGTTCGATCCTCTTCTTTTACCTACGATAGTAAATGGTTCCTGAAGACGGAAACCATTCAACCGGGACACGAACTTGAACTCGTGACCACCTACACCTATGATGATTTTGGGAATATTTTAACCTCCACTACAACTGGTGTTGGGGACGATCCGGGTTTGGGTGGCAATGCCGGTACAGATCAGAGTAGGTTTATCCATTTTACCTTTGATGATAAAGGTCGTTTTGTTGAATCCGAAGCGAATGCACTTACACATAGTTCCAGTCGTACCTACGATCACACTTTTGGCAACTTATTGACTGAAACCGGCCCCAATGGCCTGACTACAAGTTATACCTACGACAATTTTGGCAGGCTCTATCAAGTTACTGCCCCTAACACCAACATTGTAGCCACCACCAGCTATGGCTGGGTAACAGGTGGAGGAGAAGCTCCGGATCACGCCCGCTATTATGTGGACGAAATGACCAGCGGATCACCCTCCGTCCGAACCTACTATGATCGCCTCAATCGCCCCTTACGCACCCGCACTACCAACTGGGCCAATCAGGTGGTTTATGCTGATACTCATTATGATGGACAGGGACGTGCTTTTCAAGCTTCCGATCCTTATTTCAGCGGAGATCAACCACTGTGGGCCACCCAAAACTTTGATCCCATTGGTCGGGTGACCCGAATCGAAACGCCCGGTAATCGTGTGACAGAAAATACCTACACCGGACTCATCACCACCACTCGCAATGCGAAAGGGCAAGAAACCACTGCACAGGTGAACATGTTGGGGCAACAGATCAAAGCCACCGATGCCAAAGGCAACAGTCTCGACTATACCTATCATGCCAGTGGCACCCTCGCCTCCATTAGTGATTTTGACGGCAATACAACCGCTTTTACCTACGACGTGTTGGGCAACCGTACACAAGTCAACGATCCGGACCTGGGCATCATCCATACCCGACACAATGCTTTTGGAGAAGTCGTCTGGCAAAAATCCGCTCGCAATTATGAAACCACCTTCACTTACGATGTGCTGGGACGAACCTCCGAGCGAAAAATCAAAAAAGGATCAGATGAGGAGATCACAACCTGGGTCTTTGACACCAGGAAAAAGGGATTGCTGACCAGTAGCACCGCTGGAAACATTTCCAAAGAATATTTCTATGATACGTATCTGCGTCCTACCCAGATACGGGAAACCCTGGAAGGTCAGGCTTATGATATCTTCCAGACTTACGATGGTTATGGGAGGCTAGTTGATCTTACCTATCCCTCAGGTTTTGCCATTCAACACCATTACACTACCGAGGGTTATCAGGAAAAAGTAACCAGTACCGATGGCACCACCACCTACTGGCAGATCACCCAGGAAAATGCCCGCGGACAATTAGAAGCCTTTTCCCTGGCCAATGGCACGTTCCAAACCCATCGTTCCTTCCAAAAAACCACTGGTTTATTGAGTCAGATCGTCACTCAGAAGGGAAATGACAAATTGCAAAACCTCTACTACGAGTTTGATGCTCTCAATAACCTGACCAAGCGCACCAACTACCTGGCTGACGGGGGTAGGGGCCTGGAAGAAAAATTTACCTACGACAACCTCAACCGGCTCAAGACCGCCAGCATTACCGGTAAAGCCTACGGTCAGCTGGTGATGGATTATGATGATCTGGGCAACATCACTTCCAAGTCCGATGTGGGTACTTACAAATACGATGGTTCAAAGCCACACGCCGTTTCAGAAATGACTCAAAACGGTACGGCAATTCCGATCATAGCACAGGACATCACCTATTCCGGTTTTGAAAAAGTACGGACTGTCACCGAAGGAGATGCCAGCATTCACTTTACCTATGGCGTGGATCATGAGCGAAAGATCACCACTACCACCGTCGCGGGCGTTCACTTTACCAAACGGTTCATTGGAGGCTTATACGAAGAGGAAGAAAACCACAGCGGGGACAAACGCAAACTCCACTACATCCAGGCGGGAGGCGAAGCCATCGCCATCTACACCGAGGACGAAGGGCAGAGTACACAAACCACCCACTATTTACTCAAAGATCATCTAGGGTCACTGGCTGCCATTGCCGATGCAAATGGCAATGTGATCGAACGCTACAGCTACGACGCCTGGGGCAAACGCAGGGATGCCGATACCTGGGATGACCTGGATGGCGCTACCGATGTGTCTTACGTCCGTGGCTTCACAGGTCACGAACACTTGGAACTTTTTGCCCTGGTCAATATGAACGGCCGGATGTACGACCCGGTGCTGGGCAGATTCTTGAGTGCTGATCCGTATACGCAAGCACCAGATTTTACGCAAGGACTTAACCGGTACTCCTACGTCTTTAATAATCCACTCAGCTTTACTGACCCCAGTGGGTATATAACTATTGGACAGGTTGCCGGTACCGTCTTGCAGATCGGAATTACTGCCGCTTTAAGTGCTACTCCGTTGGCTCCAGTTGCACCTTTCATCGCAGGCTTTTTAGGACAGTTTTATGGGGCTTACATCGATGGTGCAAGTTTCAATCAGGCCTTGGTCGCCGGTTTAAAAGGTGGAGCAATTGCTCAAGTAACTGCAGGAATTAGTGCAGGAGTTGGCACATCGATAGATCCATTGAAATCCTTTTGGGGGAAGGAACTTCTCCGTGCTCATTTGCACGGTATTTCCAACGGCTTAATTCGACAAGGTCTGGGAGGAAAATTCTGGCATGGATACGCTAGTGGAGCCATTAGCAGCTATGCCGGAGGGTTATCACAACGTTGGAATTTGGACGTAGTGGGTGGCACCATAGTCTCTGCAGTTGCAGGTGGAGCCAGTGAGGCCATTTCAGGAGGCAACTTCCAGGATGGAGCCATTACTGGGGCTTATACTTATCTGTTTAATCATGCTGCTCATGAGGCTACCGATCCATTCAATAAAGCGAAAAGACAAGCAAATAAGTTTTATGGAGATGAAAATCAGCCAATTCCTTTAGGGCCGCTTACTGCTTCAATGGGCGATGGAACTGTTTACTTTGAGGGAGTAAGAATTTACGCTAGTGAAGTTGGTGATTTGAAATATGGAGCAGCCTTTACATTACCGGGAGTTGGAATTTTCGTAAATCCTCGTGATGTGTATAATCTTGATCTTTTACGTCATGAGTTTGGCCATGTTTTACAGGCACGAGAATGGGGTATGGCATTCTTTTATGGCACGGTAGTACCTGTGAGTTTGGAAAGCACTCAAAATGGCTTTAGACATCAAGAAACTTGGACAGAATGGTATGCAAACAAGCTTTCTTACGAGTATTTTGGCAGGCCAACTGATTGGAACATGACGAGATATCGAATTTCTCCAAATTACTCAAATTTTAGAAGAGGAATGCTTCCTCCTCCTTGGTTTAATCATTAGCTTCATTACAATGAGATTTATAATCGCTTCAATAGGAATAATGCTTCTCTACAGCTGTGATTACTACGACAGAAGACCAATCGTTTACAATCATCAATCAAGCAATATTTGCATTGAACTATACAATTCCGATGAACTTGACAGTAATCATCTCAACCATTCAGACTACTATATAAGCAATTACATTGCCCCACATGATTCATCTCGTTTTATAAATATGGACGGAATAAAAGCATGGTCGGAATATATCCAATCAAGCCAAAGTAAGCGTTTAAATGTCTTTGTATTTCAATTGGACTCAATAAAAGAATATGGGATTGAGCATGTAGTCTTCAATGGACTTTATGATCACCTGATATTCAGTGAACAAGAATTAGACAACCTAAATTGGAAAATTGTAATTGATTAACCCTACTGAAAAGCACAAGGGGGGAAGTTTTGGCACGGTTACGCAAGTGGGGCCGTCAGCAGTTTGGCTGGAAGTCTTTCTCAAGAGTTAAACGCCAATTTTGAAGTTGGATTGATCATTTCATCTGTCGCTGGAGGCGTAACAGAAGCCATTTCAGGAGGCAACTTCCAGGATGGAGCCGTTACTGGGGCGTGTGTGTATTTGTTTAATCATTTAGAAGGTCAGATAAGAAATTACTTTGCTAAAGGAATTAACGGCACCGAGTTCAAAAGTTTGGCGAAAGCTCAAGAGTTTGCTAAAGACATGACCCTAAATATGTTAGAAGAGGAGCTAGAATTAAAAAGCATCGTAATTGTGAAAACTAAAAAAGGCAGAATCTTTGTTTTAGATTGGGAGCAAAATGGAGCAAATAGGTTTTACTGGGGTGAAGAAAAACCTACCCCAAGGCGCATTTCGCAGGCAGGTGTATATTCTGACGTGATTTCACTAAGAATTAATAACAAATTCCGCATACTAACTCGCGCATGGTACACTTACATTTCAAGTAGTCCCGAAAATGATGGAAATTGAAATGGAATGAATTCAGGATTTTGCCTTATTCGTACCCTAGATTAAAACCGTTCTTAAGAGTTTTTAAACCGCAGTAATCCATGAAACAGCTATTTTTTTGTGTGTTAATTTCGTTAGTACTAAATCTAAATGCGCAGCAACCATTAGTGCAACCGAAATTAATTGAGGCAGTTGAAATCTATACTGTAAACCATGATTACAAAATAAATCAACAAGGATTTTTGATCGTTGAAGTGGAAAGTTTCAAAGGCGATTTCACACCTCGAAGTGAGTTGGACATTTCAAAAACCGCTCAAAATTATGAATTGCAAGAATTTAAAATAGTTATCCACCCTGAGTATGATTCTAGATATTTAAGTGTAAATCCTGCTTTAAATTATTTCCTTTATGATGACCATTTAATCTATTTATATAATGGAGTGGAACGCCTTATATCAAAGCCTTTGTCAAAGGATTTTTTTAGAAAAAACAAACGCTTCTTTATGGATCTAAATAAAACCGGCTATTATTCTGGATTGGTTTACCATACCAAGATTGACTTCAATGGGTCTGATTTCATTGTTCAAGATAGTATTTTAAGATATGAATCAAAATTCATATTTCCAGAATAAGTCAGACCCTTTCTCTTATTATCGGCTTTCCAAGCAGAAAAAGTTGTAGTTTTAGCATCTAAGACAACTATCAATATCATGCCAGACAGCTACCAAATCAAAGATCAATCAGCGATCTATTTTCTTACCTTCCAAGTCGTGGGATGGGTAGACTTATTTTGTAGGCAGATATACAGAGATATCATAATAGAAAGCCTGAATTTCTGTATAAATCATAAGGGATTGATCATTTATCGTTATGTCATTATAACTAATCATATACATCTTATCGCTAGAAGCGATAAAGGATTACTTTCAGATATCGTAAGAGATTTTAAACGATTTACATCTCGAAGAATCATGCAATTAATTGACGATCATAGTCTAGAAAGTAGAAAGAAATGGATGCACGTTGTTTTTGCATATCATGCCAAATACAACAAAAGGTCTGATGATAAACAATTCTGGACATATGAAAATCACGCTGTGGAATTGGAAACCAATGAGATGATCGACAGCAAATTGAATTATATTCATGAAAATCCAGTCCGTGCCGGATGGGTTGAAGAACAGGAGCATTATTTATATAGTAGTGCCAGAAATTATGCTGGGTTTTCGGGACTCTTGGAAATAGAGATGATATGAAACCGTAGATACAATCTACGCTTAGAGGGGGCTAAAACGGATCAATCTGTATTTCTGGGAATGAATATAATTCCTTCATTGATCCAAAAGTGATTGAGTTCATCAGTTATTTCGTTTTTCTGCTTTTGAAATGGTGATTTCTTGGTTCCGGATTTCCTGCCGAAGGTATGGTGAACCACTTTGTGCGGATTACTCTAGCGGGATAGCATAATTTTCACTATTCAGTGATGGTTCTCAGAAATATTGCTGATCCGATAAAACCAATAGAAATCAAAATTGAAACCTGAATTCAAAAAAACAAAAAGCCCCAATTCCCCGGAGCTTCTTGTTCACTAAACCAACCAAAACACCTCTACCAGATGCCATGCGGTGATTAGACAAACGGGAAGACGAAAGGTTTAATATGGATCCAATCTTGAAGGCCCTGAAGTGCGTTATTTACTTAATGATCTAAAAGTTAATAGGTACTAGTTACCTGAATGATTGTAATGAAGTATAGCCTAATCAGCTCTGGTAAGCAATAAATCTCTGGCCTCTAAATCACAGGTTTAAGGGATCAATCGGTAAATCTGGGAGTGAGTATAATTTCTTCATTGATCCAAAAGTGATTGAGTTAATCAGTTATTTTGTTTTTCTGCTTCTAAAATGGTGATTTCTTGGTTCTGGATTTCCTGCCGAAGGTATGGTGAATCCCTCTCTAGCTTCAGTCTTCGTGACCCGGTCTTCGCGACCCGATCTTCGCGACTCGATCTTCGCGACCCGATCTTCCGCAGGTTGACTTGAAATTATTGAATAACTATCAAGTCTGAGACTTGGTGAAACGGAGAGATTTCAGATGCATAGTGAAGCCAGACAGGAGATTTTGAAGCTGCATATAGATCGCGTTTTATGCCCTCTAGTTGATAGGTCCGAATCAGGAACGACTTAAGCAGAAATAAACTGGAAGAAGTGATTGAGCACCAAAAACAAAAGGAATCCAAGAAACGTAGCGATCTCGAGGACGAACAAGACCTTATTCCAATTGAATTTACTTTTATGCACCTTCTGAGTCTGAGTAGAGTCCAAAATAATAACTCTTATTGGGCGATTAATGTAATACGACCTCAATATTAAACTAAAGTTAAGATAACATTAAATAAGGCTAAAATAAGTTTTCAACGGATTTATCCACGACCGTTAGGGAACATCATGTCCCCATGAAGTTTGCAGGATATCGAACCATTGATCACGGGTAATTTTAAGATCAACTGTGGCCGCTGAACGGGCAATTCGATCCAGTTTGCCTGTGCCTAATACTGGAATAATCCCAACCGGATGGGCCAGCAACCAGGCCAATATCACCTGATCGATCGTTTCGGCACCAATTTGATCAGCTACCTCTTCCAATTTGGCCCTAAGCCGCTTTTCCCTGGGTTCGTCGGAGGTAAAAATACTTCCCCCTCCTAATGGTGACCAAGCCATGGGGTGCAGCCTCATCTCCTGACAGAAATCGATGTTGCCATCGGCAAACGCATCAGTGCAACTCGTCGAAATCTCGATTTGATTGGTGACCAAAGGCATGGATACATAGGAAGCCAGGGTCTTGAATTGCTGAACGGTGAAATTCGATACGCCGAAATGCAACACTTTCCCCTGTGCTTTGAGTTGATCGAACGCTCTGGCCACTTCTGCAGGATCAATGAATGGATCCGGGCGATGGATCAACAATAGATCAATATGATCCGTCGCCAGCTCTTTCAGAGAGTTCTCGGCGGACTGGATGATGTGCTCAAAACTCGTATCGTATGACTTGATCTTATGGTCCGGACGGTTAGGAGAGATGAGTTTAATACCACATTTCGTCACAATTTCCATTTGATCACGAAGTGCCGGTTCCGCTTTCAGTACCTTCCCGAAAATACCCTCACAAGTGTAGTCACCATAAATATCGGCATGGTCAAAGGTGGTAATCCCCAAATCCAGGCAGTACCTAACGAGCTCCGTAGATTCCTTCGTAGTGTAGCCCCATTCGGCTGCTCTCCAAAATCCGTAAACGAGCTGTGAAAGGGATAAATCTTCGGCTAATGATACTTTCGAGACCATGCAAACTATAATTTCGTGCCAAGTTAACCCGACTTTGTCAAGTTTCCTTTCTTACCTCCATGCTAAATTGAAAGATTAAAAATCCATTGGATTGACATGGTCGGTGAAATGAAGCCTGTCAAAGACGCATTAATTTTTAGTTGAGTTCAAAAAAAGAGACTTTATTTTGTCGGCATGCCTGACCAGGAGATCTATTTCCATGTAGGATTAGGGAAAGTGGCTTCCACCTACTTGCAACATGAATTTTTCCCAAAACTTCAATCCATCGAGTATATTCCTACCAATCGGTATCGGAAAAGCAAGCAAATCCTGGCCAAAAAAGGTCCTGGTCGATATCTCGTATCCCGTGAGTTCGACCGTCAGTTTGAAAGGGAAGTCACTCAATTTTGTGCTACCTATCCGGACGCGAAGATCATTGTGATCTTCAGAAAACACAGCAGTTGGATCGCTTCGCAATACCGCCGATATGCTAAAAATGGCTTTCATTGGGGGTTTGAAAAGTTCATGGATTTCGAAAAAGATCAAGGGCACTGGCAACAGAAAGATTTGTTTTTCTACCCCAAGCTGGAGGTGATCGAAAGATGCTCCACGCAGAAACCTCTGGTGCTTTTTCATGAGGACCTAAAAAAAGATGCCGGGGCTTTTCTTCAACGTATTGCGGATTTTACCGGCAGTTCCTTTAATCCGGATCACATATCATTAGATAGTGTTCACACTTCATACTCCGAAAAGCAGTTAAAAGTCCTGCAAGCTTTTTGTCGCAGATTCAAGAAACAACTGCCCAGGGCCTATCACAACAAAGTACTTCACTGGCTGTTGTATCGGCCCTGGTGGGGCTTATTTCATTTGGTCATGTATGCTGCCGTTTTGGTGCCGGATCAATGGATTTCCAAATCACCCTTGATTAGTGAAAAACAAATGGATGAAATTGACCAGCGTTATCAGGAGGACTGGGATTGTGTCAAACGATATGCCGCCTCTCTGCATTAACCCAAATTCAGTTCAAGCCGATCTGCCACCTGCTCAATCCTGTGGATCAGGTTGCCAAAAAACTTTCCCCTTTCTTTTTCCGCCGATTGGCTCAAAAGCATGGAGTGTTTGAACAGATTCGTTTTCATCATATAGGAATGATCCACAAAATGCAGGTCGCTGGTGATCAACCCCTGGATGATGTTTTGACTGATGTACATTCGCTTTTGACCTTGATTTTCCAAAATGATTGAATTGTCGCCCAGGATGACGTCATTGTGATACAACTCAAAATTTCCGCCTCCCACTTTCGGATTCCCCGGAAAGAATTTTTTTCCTTCCTCCGCCATGTCCTGGATGTGAAACACCAGTTGTTTCAGGCGATTCAATAAGGTGATGGTATCTTGTTTAGAAGTCAGAAATTGAGCTTCATGCGCATATTGGATTTGCTTGAGAATACTGGTGAGTACATCGTCATTCCACAATTCTAACGAGGCCAATTCTGCATATCGTGAAAAGATCCGTTTGCCCAATTTTACCGAATCTCTTGACAATTTTTTGCATGAGAACTTCCTGGATTTGTACCGTTCAATTCTGATGAAAGTCTTCTGCCAAAAAAAACTCTTGAACTCTCCGATCTCCGGATAAACAAAATTGAAAAACACAGGAAAATCTTTCGCATGAAAAATAACCCTGGAGTCTTCCGGATCAGTCTGTTCCAAATCCCCTAGTAGCCACCTCAAAAAATCAAGGTATGCCTGATCAGAATCTTTGCCGTACTTCCACGAAAAACTTACTTCCGGATTTAATCGCTCTCCATCCAATTCAAAATGCTCATCGAGGGTGACCTCATAGTATTTGGCCACACGTTGCAATTCATTGAAAGTGAGCGGAGTAGACCCATTAATTCTGCGGTAAGCGCTCGTCTCGCTTACATGTAGGAATCGGGCCAGCTCCTGAGCAAAATTCTCATCTTCCGCATGCCTTTCTTCCTGAATGCGATCAAAAAATGACTTTTGTAAATTCATACAAGTCTTTAGTTATTCTCTAGTCGTTGCCAGGAGTTGTCTAGTTTGATAGTAGTTATCCTGAATAAACCACAAAATGACAAAAAAGATGGATAACTCCTAGTTTTTTGCAAAATATGCAAAAGCGTTATATGCATGTAGCGAAATTGTCTTTGGGAAATGAAATATCGCCTTCTACATTTGGCGACTTAAGCAACTAAGCAGTCCCTACTCTGGGCACATCGCCTCTTAATATCGCTCCCATTCTAAAGTTTTCCGGTCTCTAATTCTCAGGGCTGGAGCTTTTTATCCAGACCCGGCCGTTATACATATGACATTTCATGGCCTCCAACTCTAAATATTCCCGTTGATCGACTGTATGCGACTGAATACAAAGCGGTTGGCCATCTTTGAACCCTACGATTGTGGCTTATGGAGGAAGATCTGGCATTATTGATTAGCAAACAATACATTGGGGACCTGGTGACGTCTGACGATCAGGATCAAACTGATTTTGTGATTGATGTAAAGCGTATCAATAGCTTGATCGTCTTGATCCAATTCAAATTAGAAGGTCAGGAAGTGAGTTTTCGGGCCTTGCTATCCCGACAAAAGGAAGGAATCTTATTCCGGGTACAAGAAAAGATTTCAGGAGACTATCTTTTGAAAGGTGTGAGCGGCTTCCTATATGGAAAGCCCAGTATTCATGGAGGATTCCTGGACCGGCTCAACGGATTTTACTTTCACATTGCCAAGTCCTACTTCAATCAGGAAGAAGATGATATGTACTTTCTCGGCAAAACGTACCGTCATAATTCCCAGACAAAACCGGATGCTGTACTTTCTCAGTTAACTACCGTATGAATCAGACCTGTCCGAGGTAATCAATGATCTTTTGATGGACCTGATCCATTTCCTCATCATTGTGCGGCTCATGAAGAGCACCTTCAACCGGCCACCATTGCACTCCCTTATCGCTGACTTTGGCTGCAAAAGCCTTTGAAGCATCAAAATCGATCAAAGGGTCTGCGGTCCCATGATATATCAACCCAGGCTTCTTTAGCTTCTCCGTTTTGTCCATCGCCCACTCTCCTGCTTCGGTGACCCCAAAGAATAAACTAGCAGTAATTTTCCCGTGTACCAACGGATCATCCATATATGCTTGGCGCTCTTTCTCGATCTTACTCAGCACTTCAGTTCGCACTGGCTGTGTTTGTTGTAAAGAAGGGGCAATTTTCAGCAAAAGTTTACCCATGCTCAGTTGCCAGGACGGAGGTTGTTCTTTCAAACGAAACCATGGAGCTGAAAGAATAAATGCAGCAATCTCGTTGGTGTTCATTCGCAACATATAGTTGCCAACAATATTGCCTCCCATGCTGTGCCCAAACAACACAATGGGCAGGTCTGTAAAAGCAGCCCTGACGGATTTCAACATTTCCTCTACATCAGAAAGCAACAGTTCATAAGAAGGGGTATGGCCTCTTTTTCCACCTGATTGACCGTGTCCACGGTTGTCCAATGCATAGACATTCCAGTTTGCCGCATTCAGCATCTCGGCCATTCTTTGGTAACGACCGGCATGTTCTCCGAAACCGGGCACGATGCAAAAGCTACCTGTTGGTGCTTCAAGTTCCCATTGAGTGATCATGAGCTCAATTCCGTCCTGAGAGAGAATGGTGGTGTTTTCTGATGTCATTTCTCGAATTAGAAAATGGTCAAGTTAAATAATCCGGTATAATTCGATCGAATATTTAAATAATGGAAATTAAAATTATTCGATGAGAATACGGAGGAAGAATTTTTATCACCTTAGCTCGAGTAAATAATATGCCTGTACCGTCTTTGCGAGGCCATTTGATTAAAAATCTACTAACGGCCGAAGCAATCTCAATTAAACTTGTTAGAGACTGCCACACCTTTTCCTTGCGAATCTCATTCACAAAGGTTCCCAGTGACGACAAGGACGGTTTTTATAGTGGATTATTAATCTTAACCGAGGTTATCAGGATTATCCGCAGCGGCCTGCGGGTAAAATTATGCTTTAAGGCATATTTTGAGATAAATTATTCACAATTCAATCGTTAATTACAAAGGTCCGTTTGTTTTAATAAAATTTAAGTACCTGTAATTGGATCTCTCTACTTCTATATGACTCGATTGCTGAACATTCGCTACATGTTACCAGTACAGCTGGTTTCCCATCATGTAAAAAGGAATTTGCCCCTGCTTTTCTTTTGGTTCCTTTTCCTTGGTGCAGTATTTGGAAGTATTGGAAAAGTTTATGGTATTCACTACCTCTTTCTGGATCCCGAATACCTGGGCAAGGTCGGTTTTTGGAGTTTCTTTTTCGTGGGGCTGGGATTTGCCAATTTCGCTTTGGCCTTCTTTATTACCAGCTACATTCTGGATAGCCACTATTTTTCATTCATAGCGCTCCTCAAAAAGCCTTTTCTGAAGTTCTCAGTCAATAACAGTGTCCTTCCGGTTCTGATTTTGATCGTGTATTTAAGCAAAGTCATCTTATTTCAATTCCAAAATGAATACACCACTTCCCTCGAAATCCTGGTTTTTGTGTTAGGATTCCTAGCAGGCGTATTCATGATGATCGTACTGGCTTTTCTGTATTTCTGGTTCACCAACAAGGACATTTTCAGGTATTTCCAGGGAAATATGGACAAGCGTCTGAGAAAAAGTAAACTCAGCCGGGACCGGATCATGAAAAAATGGAAGGAGTCCACTGAGAACAAATACTATGTAGAGTCCTATTTCGATCTGAAATTGAAAAAGCAAAGCTGTTTGCATCTGCACAACTTTCATGACCGGCAGGCCATCTTAAAAGTTTTTGATCAGAACCATTTCAATTCAGTCCTCTTCGAAATTCTGATCATTCTTGCCGTTCTATTGCTGGGCATTTTCATGGACAATCCGATCTTTCAGATCCCGGCAGCAGCCAGTGCGTTGTTATTATTCTCAATCATCATCATGCTTGTCGGGGCCATTACTTATTGGTTCAAAGGCTGGGGTGTTGCTTTTGTGGTGGGATTGTTCATCATCGCCAATTTCTTCGTTGAAAAAGGCATTACTAAAGGCATCAACAGGACGCCTGGCTTGAATTATGAAACGCCCAAGTCCTATTCTTCCTCCTCTCTTGCTCATCACAATACCACCGAACGATACGAGCAGGACAAACTGGCAACAATTGAGGTTCTTGAACAGTGGAAAAATCGAAACGCTACCGAAAGCAAACCCAAACTGCTGATCCAATGTGTAAGTGGTGGTGGTCAGAGGGCCGCTCTCTGGTCGGTCATTGCCATGCAACAAGCTGATAGTGCCCTAAACGGAAAGCTGATGGATCGTATGTTCATGATAACGGGTGCTTCAGGTGGTATGGTCGGGGCTGCTTACTACCGGGAACTCTATAACCAATCATTGCAGGACCCCACTTTTCAAATGAACCAGCCCCAATGGGCAGAAAACATGGGAAAAGACAACCTCAATCCCATTATCTTCTCATTGGTAGTCAATGACACCTTTTTCAAATTGCGCTACTTCGAATACGGTAATCAACTGTATAAGAAAAACAGGGGTTACATGTTCGAAAAGAGCCTGAATCGCAACCTCGGCCAGGTTTTTGACCGAAGCCTCAAAGAGTATCGATCACTGGAAAGTAAGGCCGAACTACCCATGTTGCTGCTTTCTCCGACCATCGCCAACGACGGAAGAAAACTGTACATCTCTCCTCTTCCGGTATCTTATATGAATTTTGACCCGGATCGACCTGGCAAGGTCAGAGGTATCGATTTTCAACAATATTTTGGAACGCATGGTGCCGAAAATGTTTCATTACTGACAGGACTAAGGATGTCCGCCTCCTTTCCATATATTACTCCTACCTTAAGTCTTCCGAGTGAACCACGGCTGGAAATCATGGATGCTGGCATATCCGACAATTTTGGCATTTCGGATGCCATCGTGTTTATGCACACCTTTCAGGAATGGATTGCAGAAAATACGGATGGGGTCGTATTATTGGTCATTCGTGATACCACTAAGGACAGTGAACCCAAACCTCGTCCAAACGCCGGTATCATTGGTCGATTTACCGCCCCAATTTCAAGTGTATATAACAACCTCGCCGGTATTCAGGATATCAACAATGACCGGCAATTACAGCAAGTAGATGACTGGTTGAAGGCCCCTTTTGATATCGTGGAGTTAGAATATGGTGGTGATGAGAAAAGTGGAAGGGCCTCGCTAAGCTGGCATCTGACTTCCAGAGAAAAAGAAACCATAAATAAGGCCATTCACAATCCCAGTAATCAGCAAAAGCTTCGAAAGCTAGCAAATCTGTTTGTGGAATAATCTCGTAATTAACATATCGCGAAAAACGCTGCCAAATCTCAAGTTAGATTTGGTGTATTTTCAATTTTCATAGCTTTTCTTTTACGTATTACAATTTTTTAGCGCTTCTATTGATTGTATTGTAATATTTCATTGATTTTGTAAAAAATTTCTCAATGATAAAGAGAGGACTTGATTCGATCCTTTCCGGGCGATTCTGGGATCAACGTGAAGAGTTGACCACAGTCCGGGGAACCGTGCTTTCTGAGCAATTTGCCAAGGCGGACTATTTTTATCTGCTTCAGGAGGGTAAAGTAAATCTCTATATCACTTTAGAAGAAATTGGCAAAAGAATACTGGTAGGTAAGAGTTCATCAAAAAACTCGCCTTTGGGCTGGAGTGCCATCAACGCGCCTTACCGGCATGCTGCAACGGCCATCGTTGCTTCTCCTCAGGCCCAATTGATACGATGGAAGCTTACAGAATTACTGGATTATCTGAATGCTAATCCTCTGATCCAACTTGAGTTTTTGCAAGTAGTGCATGAGCATTCAAAAAAACTAGTGGTCCACACCAGTAAGTTTCTGGATAATACGCCCGCACCAAAGTTATTGCCATGTGAACCACATCACACTGAAAGAGGCGTTGATCTGGGACCTTCTAAAGAAAAAGCACTAAGTATGCTCCGAAAGTCCCCATTCTTTGAAGTATTTGAAGAAGCGGAGCTTGAACGATTCAGCAAGGTGATCATCCGTAAACAATACGAGCAAGAGCAGTTTGTATGTCGACAAGGTGAGCCTTGCAAGGGCATCTTCTTATTGGACCGTGGAGACGTAAGCATTTATTTTACCAGCAGAGACGGTAGTCAGGTACCCATACGTCAGGTTACGGGAAGTGGCTACTTGCTGGGCTGGCTGGCACTTCCGGGAGAAAGGAATTTACTCTCAGCAAAGGTCAATACACCTTCGCATCTTTATATGATGCCTGAAGAGGCTTTCAATACACTGATACAGGAAGAACCTAAGCTGGCCATCTCTTTTTATAAACGTGTGCTGTGGCTGATTACCGTACAGCTTCAGACACTGAGGGCGAGACTGATTGCCAAAAAATATGATCAGGAGTGGTTGAGCATCCAGGCCTTACTACAGCAAAATGCGAATCGGATCGATTTGACAAGTGACTTGCACAAAGTGCCATATCTGCTGAAAAATCCCATTACACTCAACGACGCATTTTCTATGCTGGATTGTATCAGCACAAATGGCGATGCCACCGAACGTTATTTGAGTACCATTTGCCTGGATATCCTACGTGAAACCAGGAAAGAACAGAAGTTTTACGACGGTCTGGTCAAAGTCTACGATACTGTGATCAAACAGCCTGAAAATATTCCAGGACTTGAAGTACGAAAGGTTAGTGCCTGTGCTATGCAAAAGGTATTTTCAGAAGTAAGCTACGAAATAGAAGGTTGGGAAAACCTGCCTAAGACAGGAGGTCATATCTTCATTTATAATCACCTGAAAAATCATCCTTATAATACCTTACCCAATCAATTTCAGATCACGTTGGATTCTCACTTTATAAGCTCCATGGTTTTATTTGAGCAATACGGGGATCCGGGAACACGCATCGTACGCGTGGGCAGGACCAGTGAGTATGGTCATCAAAACTATTATGATCGCTTGTCACATATCAATGTCTATACGCCTGAATCGGAACTTGCAGCAGACAAAGCACACCTAAAGGAACAAGCCAAACAGGATTTCTTCCGAAAAGCCTCCAAGGAACTGGCCGCTGGCAGAAACCTGATGATCAGTCCGGAAGGAACCTCTTTACTGACAGAAGAGTCTCCCGGACCCTTCCGCCCTGGAGCGTTCAAACTGGCTTTGGAGTTGGAAAAGGAACCGTTGATCGTGCCCATTGCCGTTGCAAATTTTGATAAACGTTTGCGGTACAACACCCTGAAATGCAAGATTTATGCGCCTTTCAAAATGAGTGAAAAGGTGTCTGATAAGCACGATAAGGAGGGTATGCGTACCTTTTTGGCAAAGTATCAACAAGAATTCACACAAAAAGTAAGGGAAGCCGCAGCTCTGGAAGTAGATTCGCGCCGGGTCATGGCCGTTTCGGCCTGAAGGATGAATGAACGCTCCGGAAGATATACATTTCTACGACGAAGAGATCGATGCACTTGAGAGGAAGATACAAGCGCTGCCTCAGGATCAGCCGGTAGTAGCGTTCTATGGGAGTTCCTCCGTCAGGCTCTGGCTCAATATGAAGCGAGATCTCGACCCGATGCCATTAGTAAATCTGGGCTTTGGTGGCTCATCGTATTGGTGGTGTTTGCATCATTTCGATCGTGTTTTCAACTCTGCTTTTCAACCGAAAGAAATTGTTTTATATATCGGAGATAATGATCTTGGACATGGAGCGACTTATGAGGAAGTAGTCCAGGGCTATCATTCAATGAAACAAACGATACGGAAAAGATACCCGGATATGCTGATCCACTACATTAGCGTGAAGCCCAGTCCGCTCCGTGACTACCTGATCCCAACCATAAAAGCAGTGAATAAAACCATCAAAGAGGATGTAGACGCTGATGATAACATGCGCTATATCAATGTATTTGATGGCATGCTCGATGGTCACAATCCGGATACTACCTATTACCTATCCGACTTACTTCACCTCAACCGAAGGGGTTATCAAGTTTGGAAACGAATATTGAGGGAGCATTTTGGATTGGATGGAGAGCAGTCCCCAGCTTAAAGTACCATCTCATATCTTCTTTCTTCTAACCCAAAGTCCATCTTGGAAGAAGAAACATATTGATAGCCTATCTTTTCATAAAGGTTAGCGGCGGTATTGAGTTGCTTTTCAGTCAGAAGGAAAGACTTTTGATAACCACACTCCTTCATGAAATCCATGAAGAGGCCGATCATCCTTTTGCCCAGGCCAATTCCTCGAACTCGCTCATCCAGTAAAAAATACCGTAACTGCGCCCAATCATCGGTCTCTTTTAGGCAAATGGAACCTACGATCCAGCCATTGAGTTCAGCGATCCAAAATCGCTCCCTTTCAGGATCCTGGTGCTTAAAGTAGTCACTCAATGTTTCTCCGACATACACCTCGAATTCCTTGCCGTAATCGTACATCTCGCCGTGCATCCGGATGATGTGTCCAAGATCGCCGGGTTTGTAATCATACCTGATTTCGATATTTTGAAGCATCGGGCTCATAACGCAGATGAGGTTTTGGTGCAAATGAAGATGCCCGTGGACCAGTCCAGCCGAGTAACGGAAAAGTCCTGCCGGGACAAAAGATGTTTAGAAAGATTTTCGGCTTTTGCTGCATGGCCTTCGGGCCAGTTAGGTTGCTCAAGCATGTCGTCAATAATGTAGAGCCCTCCAGGTTTGACCAGGTCAAGGGTCTCGTCCAGCAACTCATATTTCCCTGGCCACGTGTCAGCAAAAATCAAATCGAATGCCGGGCCACCGTAGGTTTTTATCCATAAGGACCCATCCATGCAAGTAATAGAAACATTGCTGTCATGTTCAAACTCGGATTGGACCAGGTCAATCAAGTTCGGATTATTGTCCACACTAATGACTTGTGATGATTCATCAATACCTGCAACCATCCAGGAAAGAGAAAGTCCCATACCTGTTCCTAATTCGAGGAAGTGACCTCCGGGCTTGGAAGCCACTAATGTACGCAGTAAAGCACCGGCCTGTTCATCCGAAGGCATGGTAAAACCCAACTCATGGGATCGAAGAAGGAGTTTCTTGAATCGAAGGGGGGTATTATTTGTCATAGACGAATTACCAATAGCACTTGTGTGAGGGATGGGAAGGGCCTGGTCCCAAGTCTGGGACACCCAGTCTGGGACGGAACCCCTGGACAGCCCGACCATGGCCGCCAGTCATAGATATCTGGCCAATGGTCACACCCAAATCAGGCGCTTTTCTTTTCTCTTCGTTTGATGGCAGAAATCTTGTTAATCGCATCTACATAGGCTTTTACAGAAGCCACAATGACATCCTGATGTACGCCAAAGCCAATGTAATGCTGACCTTTGTGCTTCAATCGAATATGCACCTTCCCCTTGTCTTTGCGATCGCCCATAGACTGTACCAGATACTCGTCCATCTCAAATTCATCAGACAATACCTGATCTACCGCACGATAGGCCGCATCCAGCGAACCTTCACCCATGGCAGAGGCATGTACTTCTTCGCCATTAATCACCAAATGAACGGTGGCCGAAGGCATGACGGATTCGCCACACATGATCTGTACGTTTTTCAGCTCAATTCCTCCTTCAGGGAGTTTACCATCCACCAGTAAGATCAGGTCATCATCAACAATGTCTTTTTTCTCGTCGGCCATCTTAAGGAACTCCTCATAAACTTCCTCAACTCGCTCGTTATTGAGATTGTAGCCCAATCGCTCCAGGTGATACTTGAGCGCAGCCTTGCCACTGCGAGCCGTGAGGATAATTGAAGATTGCGGAATACCTACGTCTTCAGGGTCCAGGATCTCATAGTTTTCCCGGTGCTTGATGACTCCATCCTGGTGAATCCCACTGGAATGTGCAAATGCATTTCTTCCTACAATCGCCTTATTGGGCTGTACAGGCATACGCATCATCTTGCTTACCAGCAAACTCAACGGATAAATGTGCTCGGACTTGATGTTAGAGTACATAGGAATGTCCTTACGCGTCTTGAGGATCATGGCGATCTCTTCCAACGAGGTGTTTCCGGCTCTTTCGCCAATACCATTGATGGTGACCTCCACCTGACGTGCCCCATTAAGCACTCCGCTCAACGTATTGGCAGTGGCCATGCCCAGATCGTTGTGACAATGACACGAAATGATCGCCTTGTCGATATCCTTTACATGATCTTTGAGGAACTTGATCTTGGCGCCGTACTCTTCAGGTGTACAGTACCCGGTAGTATCCGGGATATTGACCACTGTGGCACCGGCAGCAATGACAGCTTCTACCACACGTGCCAGGTATTCGTTGCCGGTACGACCTGCATCCTCACAGTAAAATTCAACATCCTCAACGTACTTTTTGGCATATTTAGTTGCCGCCACCGCACGCTCTACAATCTCGTCAGGTGTACTTCTGAACTTGAATTTAATGTGTTCATCAGAGGTACCGATACCAGTGTGTATCCGCTTTTTCTTGGCGTACTTCAAAGCATCCGCGGCAATGTCAATGTCTTTTTGAACCGAGCGTGTCAAAGCACAAATGGTCGGGTGGGAAACTGCTCTTGAAATTTCCACCACGGAATTGAAATCCATGGGACTTGAAATGGGGAACCCTGCCTCGATGATATCTACACCCAGCATTTCCAGTTCTTTCGCAATCTCCACCTTTTCCGGCGTAGATAGCTGACAACCTGGAACCTGCTCTCCATCTCTTAATGTGGTATCGAATATTTGTACTTGATCGCTCATGGCTTTCGATTGGGTTTATGAGGGGACGACTTGCGTCATGTGGTGGACTACCTGTGTCCCCATTTCCTCGGTTGATAAAATATTTTCGGGTTGTGTGCTATCGTCTTTGATGTCTACCGTTCGGAGACCGGACTTGAGCACCTGATCTACGGCATCAATGATGACCTGGGCTTCTTGTTGCATGCCAAATGAAATGTCCAATAGCAGCGCAGCGGATAAAATAGTCGCCAGGGGATTTGCTTTATTCTGTCCGGCAATATCTGGGGCAGATCCGTGAATAGGTTCGTAAATACCGACGCTATCGCCGATAGAGGCAGAAGGCAACATGCCCAATGAGCCGGTGATCTGAGAGGCCTCGTCAGTAAGGATATCTCCAAACATGTTGCCGGTAAGCACCACATCAAACTGACGTGGGTAACGGATCAACTGCATGGCAGCATTGTCGATAAACATGTGTTCCAGTCTCACATCAGGATATTCCTGAGCTACCTCATTCACTGTTTCTCTCCATAGGCGGGAAGACTCCAGTACATTAGCTTTATCCACGGAGTGGACCACTTTGTTACGGGTTTGAGCCGATTTGAAAGCCTTTTCGGCAATTCGACGAACTTCCATTTTGGAATACCGCATGGTATCAATGGCCACCGTTCCGTCTTCTTGTCGTTCACGAGGCTGACCAAAATAAATGCCCCCTGTCAACTCACGAAAGAACATGATGTTCACATCTTTCAAGAGCTCAGGTTTGATGCTACTGGCATGAGCCAACTCCTCAAAAATCTGAATGGGTCTAATATTGGTATATAAGCCCAATTCCTTTCTGATCTTGAGCAGGCCTTGTTCTGGACGAACTTTGGCGGATGGGTCATTATCGTATTTTGGGTGCCCGACAGCCCCTAAAAGAATGGCATCCGCCTTCTTGCAGGCAGCCAGTGTCTCATCCGGCAAAGGATTCCCAGTGGCTTCAATGGCCGTATGGCCAATGAGCTGATCTTCGAACGTAAATTGGTGTCCGAATTGCTCGCCGACTGTTTCCAGCGCTTTCTTCGCCCAAGCGGTCACCTCCGGCCCAATGCCATCTCCTGCTAATACAACTATGTGTTTTTCTGCCATTCTTTTTTAGTAGGTCACTTTTTGTGATTCGAAATTTTCAATGTCGCCAGTAAGGCTGAGGATATAATCGATATCATCGTATCCATTGATCAGACACAGCTTTTTATAAGCATTGATCTCGAAAGATTCTGTTGACCCATTGGATTCATTGGTGATGGTCTGAGCCTCTAGGTTTACCGTAAAAGATGCTTTTGGATCGCTTTCAATACTGACGAACATTTCGGCAAGGAAATCATCGGAAACCTGTACAGGCAACAGGCCATTGTTCAGTGAGTTGCCTTTAAAAATATCTGCAAAAAAGCTGGATACGACTACCTTGAAACCATAGTCTTTGATGGCCCAGGCTGCATGTTCCCGGCTTGATCCCATCCCAAAGTTCTTGCCTGCTACCAGGATCTCGCCCTGGTAAGTGCGGTTATTTAGCACGAAATCTTCCACCAATTCTTCCCCTTTGAATCTCCAGTCGCGGAACAGGTTTTCACCAAACCCTTCACGGGTCGTGGCTTTCAAAAATCGCGCAGGGATGATCTGATCGGTATCAATGTTTTCCACTTTGAGCGGAACCGCGGATGATGTCAATGTCTTGAATCCCATCTATATCAATTCTCTTATGTCTGTGATTTTACCAGTTACAGCAGCGGCGGCGGCCATGATCGGACTGACCAAAAAGGTACGCGCCCCAGGGCCCTGGCGGCCTTCGAAATTCCTATTGGATGTAGAAACACAATATTTACCTGCTGGTACTTTGTCTTCATTCATTCCGAGACAGGCGCTACATCCTGGTTGTCTTAATTCGAACCCAGCGCCCTGAAAAATTTTATCCAGTCCTTCCTCAATCGCCTGTGATTCTACTTTTTTGGAACCAGGTACGATCCACACATTCACACCATCCGCTTTCTTCTTGTCTTTCACGAATGAGGCTACCTCCCGTAAGTCTTCAATTCTGGAATTGGTGCAACTTCCGATAAACACATAGTCAATGGGCTGCCCCACCAGGGAATCTTTACCTTCCAGTCCCATGTAAGCCAGGGCTTTGGTCAAATCCGGCACGGTACCTTCTTCCGGGAGATTATCGCTTACTTTGATACCCATTCCAGGATTCGTTCCATAGGTGATCATAGGCGCGATATCCGCTGCTTCGAATCGCTCGACACGATCATAGGCGGCATCTTCGTCTGATTTCAAAGAACGCCAATGGGCAACTGCTTCGTCCCATGTCTCTCCTTTCGGAGCATGCTCACGGCCCCTGAGGTATTCGAATGTCGTTTCATCAGGAGCGATCATACCTCCACGTGCTCCCATTTCGATGCTCATATTGCAGACGGTCATTCGACCTTCCATAGAAAGCGATCGAATGGCGCTGCCACCAAATTCCACGAAGTAACCTGTTCCACCGGCTGCGGTAAGTTTAGCAATGATGTACAGCACAATGTCTTTGGCCGTAACACCCTTACCTATCTCGCCATTTACTTCGATCAGCATGGTCTTAGGTCGGTATTGCAGGATGCATTGGGTAGCCAAAACCTGCTCCACCTGAGAGGTGCCGATACCGAATGCAATGCTTCCAAATGCTCCGTGTGTGGAAGTGTGACTATCGCCGCAAACCATGGTCATACCTGGTTTGGTCAACCCAAGTTCAGGGCCAATGACGTGAACGATACCTTGTTTCTCATGTCCAAGACCAAACAGTTCAACGCCAAACTCCTCACAATTCTCAATTAGTTTCTGCACCTGAAATCGAGATAACTCCTCTCGAATAGGTAAATGCTGATCAATCGTAGGCACATTATGATCAGCCGTCGCGGTAGTCTGATCCGGCCTGAAAACTGGCAATCCGCGCTTTCTCAGGCCGTCAAATGCTTGCGGCGATGTAACCTCGTGAATGTAATGTCTATCGATATATAGTAAATCGGGATAGCTGTCCTTGGACGTGACAACATGGGCATCCCAAACCTTCTCAAATAATGTTTTCCCTGCCATTCAAAAACTCAATAGTATCTATCGGATTTTTCAAATGTATTTTATCAACCCATGCAGGAGAAAACCGAATTCTGATTTAATTACGATTTCTAAAGAAGCTCGTGAAGCATCATCTCCATAAAAGAATACTCTGTATAGTGGCATATAAGCACATATGGTGTTTTATATAGCACATTTTAGTAACTTTACATCTACAATGTCTAAGGTAAGATCTGATGTTCTTTTCCAACTCATTAAGTCGATGCGGACCAGTGAGAAGCGCTACTTCAAATTGCAAAATCAGAAAAGCGGTGAAAATGACCTGAAATACCTGAAATTGTTTGAGGCCCTGGATAAACTTGAAAACTTTGAGGAAGAGAAATTGCTGGCCAAAAACAGCTGGATAAAGCCGACACAATTCAGTAATCTGAAGGCGCATTTGTACCAAAAAATTCTGCAAAGTCTGAAAAGCTACAATGCAGCCACCAATGAAGAAATTGCGACGCGGGAAAAGATTGATTATGTACAATTGCTGTTCGATCGAAGTTTGTATTCCCAGAGTTCGCAACTGCTCGAGAAGGTGAAGAAGTCACTTAGTGGCAGTGAAAACCTGGAAATGCGTCTGGAAGTCCTCAAATGGGAAATGATCCTACTGCCCTTTACGATTGGCAAAAACAACCAGGAACGGGTTCAGCAGATTGTAAAGGAAGCGAATGAGGTTAGTTTACGCATCTCACGAATTAATCAACTGACCAGCTTGAGTGTAGAACTAAATTCCATCTACCTAAGGCGTGGATACATCCGTAATCAGCACGATTTTGAAGAAATAAAAAACACCTTCCATACGCAACTACCCGATTGGTCTGAAGAATCACTTTCCTTTCGGGAAAGACTCCTTTGGCATGAAATCCAACTCGGATACTACAGTCACATTCAGGACCTTGAAAACACTTATTTGCATGCGGAAAAATGGGTGCGGCTTTTTCCCACACCCCCCAAATCTTCTTTGTTCTTTGAGATGTACCTGCGCGGACTCAATCACCTGCTCAATGCACAATCGCGACTCGGATTGAAAAAGGAGTTCTCCAAAACTCACAGGCACTTAAGGTCTCTGGCCAATCATAAGATTGTCAAACTGAATGACAACATTCAGATCCGACTGTTCAAATACAGTTATGCCCACCAATTCAACATGTACTTCATGTCGGGTGATTTTGAAAAAGGATGTCAGCTGCTTGGCAAAATTGAGTCGCGACTAGAAGGGTACATCGGAATGATCGACAAACACTCAGAGCTGGTGCTTTTCTATAAGATCGCTTGTCTACATTTTGGGAATGAGAATTACAGGGCAGCGCTGAAATGGCTGAACCGGATCATCAATTCAGAAGACCTGGATATCCGGGAAGACGTGCACTCTTTTGCGAGAATCATCAATCTAATCACGCACTATGAGCTAGGAAACCGTGAGGTATTGGAGTATGCCGTTCGGTCTACCTATCGCTTCCTGAGAAAGAAAGATGACCTGCACCATTTTCAAAAAGAGATCCTGGAATTTATTCGTGACCTGTCCTGGAGCCTTACCGAAAATGAGCTGATTCGACGATTCAAACTATTGAGAGAAAAACTTCTTCCTATTTCCAATAGCCGTTTTGACCGTCGGGCGTTTGTCTATTTTGACATTATTTCCTGGCTGGAAAGCAAAATCGAACAAAAGTCTATCGAGGAGATTATCAAAGCAAAATCCAGTTTGCCTCCCATTGCTTTTGAGGTCGAGTATGAGATAGAGTTTAGTGTGGTTTAGTCTTCGACCGGCTCCAACTGACAACCAAAGCAGGGATGAGGGACGGATCAAACCGAATTTCTATAAGGAGATATTAATATCCCCTATGCACAGGTTATGAAGTTAATCCGAAATTGAGTTCTTCCATAACCTCAGGGCTAAATGACGGCTTTTGGTAGCGGATTTGGAACTGAAGAAATAAGTATTAGTTCCTGAATAAGTGAAGCACAAATCCTTTTACGGCAGATCTTTGGATTTACCGCCTGATTCGGAAAGAATCCTCATGGAGATTTTCTACAACAAAAAAAGCAGCCTCTCTCGAAGCTGCTTTTGGCGGTGGGGAGTATCGGGTCGGTTCAGACCCAGTTATTCTCTCCCGGTAAAAATCTGACTCATACTTTTATTGCTCATGATGATCATGAGCAGGATCGCCTTCACTGTTAATACCCCAAATACAACGTTGGTAGCATTGACAGTAATGAGCACAAACATGGCAATGACACCAATGATCAGGGTAAATGTCACAAGTAATCCGGCGGTCTTAGGGCTTGTCGTTTCCATAGGTTGGTGTTTTGCGATGTTGGAAGGCTTTTGCATAAACAAATTTTGAACTGTGTCAAACGAAACGACCTCTTGAAATCTTATCTTTTCAGTATGTTTTCTTGAGGTCAAGATCAGTAATTGTCACGACAAACCCTACCATTCTGTTAGTGAGAATAGACCGTTGAACACTGATTGTCGATGAATGGACGCAATGAAGGGATAACGAACAATCGTTTTTCTTAACCTCCATCTACGATAGATCAAAACGGTTAAAAATTACTGCCCATTTCAATGCACTTTCATCAAGGGCAGATTATTCCAGCAGATTAATACCCCAACAGAAATCATTGATTATGAGGGCATTTCAAGCTTTATTTCTTCCGCTTGACACACAAATTATGGTATCTATTAAGTAATTCTTCTGTAATTGCAGCCAAAAAAGGACTGCAGCTCAATAGCCATGTATCTTGATAATGAACACGGTGGTCCCGAACATGACCAATTTTCATTCTCTGATCGACGAACATTGCTAATTATGATTCTGGATAAGCCAGATGGCTTTATCTAAACTTAGGTATGACGATGGATACAAGATTTTTTGTAGGCATTCTTATCATCTGTGTGTTAGGCGTTGGTGCTTCACTTTTCAGGTTCAATTTGAAACTATCTCCGGATACAAATTTCAGTTACCCGGAAATCGAACAGGATAGTTTATTTAATCTGGTCAACTATTATGATGAAGCCATTTTGCCTTTGCCGCTGAAACCGCCTGTCAGAACGGACGAGGTAATACTAGGAGAATTACTTTTTGATGAAACTCGTATCTCCAGTAATGGGAAATCTTGCACAACATGTCATGATCTGAGCCAGGCAGGGATCAATCCATCGGACCAGTGGACCGAGAAAGGTTCTGCTAAATTCAACACTCCTGGAATGTACAATACCCGCTTTCTGTCTAAGAGATTCTGGCTTGGAAAAACCATTTCCCCGGAATCACAGGTGAAAATCAATTTTGTAAATGGAATGGAGATTACTTCAACGGAAGTTGTGCAGGTGCTGAAAGGCATAAACTCCTACCAGGAAAGCTTCTCCGACCTTTATGCTGATGGTATCACAGAGGAAAATCTGTTCAAAGCCATCGTTGCCTATCAGGATTATCTGGTTTCTGTTTCAAGATTCGACAGGTATCTCCATGGCGATGAAAATGCCCTCAATCAAATAGAAAAGGACGGCTATGCGCTTTTTCTAAATTACGGATGCTCTTCTTGTCATCAAGGCATCAATCTCGGGGGCAATATGTTCCAAAAAGTGGGCATATTCAAAGACTACTTCAAAGACAGGGCAGCTGCCAACGACCTGGCATATAAAGAAATTGATTACGGACGTGAACTACTGACCGGAGACCCGTCGGACAGACATATCTTCAGGGTACCGTCGCTAAGGAATATCGCGATGACTGGCCCGTACTTGCATGACGGTTCATTAGCTTCACTGCAAGATGCCATTTTTGTCATGGGGAGATATCAGCTGGGAAGAGACATTCCGGATGAAGATGTTAAGAAAATTGAGGCCTTTTTAAAGACTTTGACTGGTGAGCAATTAGATAACAGCAAGTGAAAAAATCTTCAATAATCATTATTTCAGGATTGCTGATTTTCTTGTTGGTGATCTGGTCCGAGAGAATTCGTCAACAGACGTATGCTGAAAACGTTCAATTACTGTCGTTGTTCACGGAATTGTCCAAATCAGAAAATGCCGTGAACCAATCCCTCCTAAGTGCCTATTCGGGATCACTGGCCAACTATGATATTTTCACTCACTATGAGAAAAATTCGACTCGAAACACTGAGCAAATTCTAGAAAGGTTACCTCAAATTGAGTCCAAAAACATAGATCATCAACTAAAAGCGCTACAAACGTCATTGGCTTCCAAATGGCTTAATATCGAGAAATTTAAAGCCCACAATGCCAACCTGAAAAACTCCATTAATTATCTGCCTCTTCTCGTTAATGAACTGGAATCCGTAATTGACCCTGAAGAATTGCATGAGGTCTTGGAGTTGTGTTACCTCTTCATATTTGGTGTAGGTGATGTGAGTGAACGGCGCATTTTGGATAAACTGATGGTTTTTAAAGCATACGCAGGTACCCAAAATCTATCCAGTGCTGCAAGGATCAATCATTTCTGTCTTCATGTGGAAAACATCCTTTTTTTCAAATCCAAGACCAAGCAATCCATCTACGCCGTTCAGAAACTGCCAATTGAACAAGCGATCAAATCCCTGGTTTCAGAAGTGACTTACGAGTATGAAAGACGAAGGGCCTTTAGCGAAAACGTAAACTATGTTCTTTATTTCTTCAGTATAATACTCCTGCTTTTAGTTGTCCGCTTCCTTTGGAATTTGGAGAAAAGTGAAGAAGCCCTATTGCTGAATAAAGCTAAACTTGAAGACCGGGTTGGGACGAGCGAAAAAGAACTCCTGGCACAAAACCAAAAGCTCCAGGAATTGAATACCAAAAATGAGAACCTGATCAAGGTACTCGCCCACGATATCCGATCCCCCTTAAGTCACATCAATGGTCTGGCGGATGTCTTAAAAAACGATAAGGAATTACATCTCACCGAGGACAAGATCCAGTACCTGAATCACATTAAGTCAGCAACGAATAAGGTGGTTGAAATTGCAGATGATTTATTGACCAGTTATCGGTCTGAACAGCAGGGTACGGAAAAATCAAAACGGGCTGTCATCAAGATCAATGAAGTCATCAGAGAATCGATGGTGACTTTTGAAAAAGACATTGATCGAAAACGCATCACGCTTTCTTTTCGGGAACCAGATGGTACCATCACATGTAGTTTTGAAAAAACCAAACTCTATCAGGTATTGAATAACCTGATCTCCAATGCCATCAAGTTTTCCCCACTTGGGAGCACCGTAGAAATTTACCTGGGTTTAGATAAGAATAGTTCTAATATTCTTATTCAGGTATCCGATGAAGGTCCGGGAATTCCCGAAGGAGAACGTCATAAACTATTTCAGGAGTACCCAAATTTAAGCCCACGGCCAACTGATGGTGAAACCTCTACTGGTCTAGGATTAGCCATTACCAAAACGATTGTGGAAGGGTTAGGTGGGCGAGTTTATCACGAGAACAGGGAATCCCAAGGATCAACATTTGCATTGGAATTTAAGTGCGCCGCTTCAATCAATGAAAGTCATTGATATTTGAATAAAGGAAGTACTTGTTCCTAAATAGTGGCCATCCGGTACATCGCAAATAGGACATGACATGATTCTATCTCGTGGCTTCTAACCTGGATTTAAGCAGATTCCAATTCGTTGGTTTTTTGGAAAGTGCGTGGAAAAGAGATCTTAACCTCTGTACCTTTTCCCAGCTCAGATTGTATGCCGATCTCTCCATTGTGCTCCTTAATGATATTGAAAGTAATGGATAGTCCGAGCCCAGTCCCTTCCCCTGGTGCTTTTGTCGTGAAAAATGGATCCATGATCCGGTCAAGATTTGCAGGCTCGATCCCAATACCATCATCCTTGATACATATTTCGACAATTTTCTCATCCGCTTTCCCTTCCAATGTAATCTCTCCGTCAGCTTCAATGGCTTGCTCGGCATTTGAAAGAAGATTTAAGATCGCCTGATGCAAACGCCCTTCGTTCCCCTGGATTTCATAGTCTGCTTGCTCAAACTTCCGAACGATCCTGACACCATCCTTTATTTTAGTCTTCATCAATACAAGACAGTTTTCTAAAATAGAGGTTAGGTCGCAGGCTTCAGTCATATCCGTGGTACTTCTGCCGAAGTGTCCCAGGCTTTTCACAATGGTACAGGTACGATCCACCCCTTCATTCACGATATCAATGTATTTATCTGACGGTGGGTCAACTCCCATTTTTTCATCGATTCTTTTCTTCAACGCCCGAATTCCGCCTCTGATAAAATTGAGTGGATTATTGATTTCATGCGCAACGCCGGCGGAAAGCACACCAAGAGAGGCCATTTTTTCAGATTCAATCAATTTGGCCTGTGTCTCCTTCAATTGTTTGATCGTGTTGGCCAATTTCACATTCTTTTCAGAAAGCTCCGCATTCTGATGGTTGATGGTCTTCGTTCGCTCCTTGACGAGTTGATTCAGCACCTTATACCTGATTCGTAAAAATCTGATTCTGTAATAGTGAATCATTAGGATAAGTGCCAGTAATAGAATGACGACAAGGGCTCGGAATTGAGGAGTACCCCATATCGGTGGATGGATGACAATAAAAAGTTCCTCTTCTCCCGGGAGCCACTCTCCATCGCTATTGGTAGCCCTTAATTCAAATACATACTCACCCGGGTCAAGATTCGTATATGAGGCCTCCGGATTCACGTTGTTTACTTCATGCCAATTCTCCTCAAGACCTGACAATCTGTATTGATAAAGGTTGCGTCTTGGATTCCGATAATCCAGGGTGACAAAGGCTATGCTAAAGAAATTTTCATTGTAATCTAACTCTATGCTCCGGGCACCGGATAAGATGCTTCTTTTCCTTTCAATACTTTCTTCTCCAAATAGCTTAAAGGTTTTGAAATGCACCCTGGGAGAATAGTTTGCCCGTATCACATCCTCTGGTTTGAACACATTGAATCCATTGATGCCTCCAAACAACACAGCACCATCAGATAATTTAAAGTGAGATCCTCGATTAAATTCATCGGCTTGTAATCCATCATCCACGTCGAAACTTGCGACCACTTTTTCAGCTTTAGGATCGAATTTTGTTATCCCGGCATTGGAAGACAGCCACAGAAATCCTGAATCTTCTTCTATGCCATAGATGACATTATTCGGAAGGCCGTCATCCTTTGTATAGCTCTTAAATTGCCCTTCTTCCTTGAAAAATTTGACAAGTCCACCACCATAAGTTCCCATCCAGAGGTGGTTGTTGTTCAAAGGGTCTGAACGAATACTTGTAATAGAATTGTTGGATAATCCATTTCGTTCCGAATTGAAATAGGTGTATTGGCTATGTTCTTCAGGATCAAACAGGATGAGGCCCTTTCCCAGGGTTCCTAACCAGAAATTATCCCCTTCCTGAAAAATCGTGAAAACATCGGGTTGTGCCTGATCCTTACCTCCCAGATCGATCCGTTGAAATACTTTCGCTTTGGGGTCAAATAGATTGAGACCATCATCCGTCCCAACCCAAAAATTCCCTAAATCATCGATGTGTATTTCTTGTACATTATCTGAACTGATCGTGTTCTTACGTAGAGGATCATGTCTGAAAAAAGTAAATTCATTCTCGTCAACCTTATAGCAAACCAGTCCGTCACCACTGGTGGCCAACCAAATCTCTCGTCCCATGGGAATGATATCGAATACAATAGACTGAGCGGAAGGAATCTTAAAACGCCTGAAAGTTTCATTTTGCGGATTGAACAAGCTGAACGAACCCCCGTTGGTCCCGACCCATATGGATCCGTCTTTATTCTCCTGAAAATCCAGCACAAAAGCGCTTCCTAATGTGTTTTCGACGCCCTTTTTATATTGGTAATGATGAAATCTTGAATCTTTGAATTTGCATACCCCACCACCTGCCGTACTGAACCATAACGTTCCGGATTCATCCATTACGGAACTATTGATTTGATTACTGCTAATATTAGTAAAGTGATCGTCGACCCGGATCTCCTTGGTAATTTGTGTGGCTGGATCAAACATATTCAGCCCCTCATTGGTCACCATCCAAAAAATGTTCTTGGTATCAATCAAGATTGGGGAGCTTTCAGCTGAATATTGATGCATGTGCTGCGCATTAAATACTGAACTTCTTTTATCAATAAGGGCAGGGAGAATCTTACTGGTGCTCTTGCCCAGTTGTTTATTAAAGACCTCAGAAGATTGATTAAACCGCCATAAAGAATGATCAGAAGAAATCCACAAGCTTCCAGAATTGTCTTCCCATATTGCAGTTACCTTATCTATTGTTGGCCAGCTCTTAACGGTAGTGTGATCATCGGAAAGGTCGCCGAGATCATATAACCCCGCGGAGGTGCCAATCCAGATCTTCCCCTGACTGTCTTGAAATATTTCATTAATCGTCTGAGTAACCTTACTCAGTTCAATTTTCTCAAAGGACAGTTCACCCTTTCGCTTAAATTTCAGTGTTCCTTGCTGAGTTCCAACCCAAATGGTCCCGGTCTTGTCTTCAAAAAAATGGGTAACATCATTGCCTGCTATCCCTTCTTCTATGTTTTCCCGGAATCTTTGAACCATACCCGTTTGAGGGTTCAGGCAATCAAAGCCCCTATTCGTTCTAACCCAAATATGCCCTTCCTGATCCTCGTGTATGAAGGTAACTCGATCACCGCTGATGCTGTTAATGTCAGATAATTGATGACCGTAAACCTTTGAGGTGATGTTAACAGGGTCGTAATTGACAAGTCCTAATCCGGCAATACCGATCCATAGCGTGCTGTCCCTGGATTCAAACAAGCTTGAAATAAAGTTGTTATTCTCGGAAAATTGAACGACCTCCATCCCAACGCCATCATATTTATTCAGGCCGTCACCCGTCCCTAGCCAGATATAGCCCCTCGAATCTTGTAAGATGATCGTTACTGAATTGGCGGATAGTCCATTTTGCTGATTAATTATATCAAACTTCAGTTCCCTTTGTGCCGAACAAGGAAGGCTGGATAAAAGAATCAACATACTCATCAGACATAGGAATACAGTCCTATTCACAGAAATAAGTTGGTAGTGCAATGGTTACATGGTTAAGCCTTACTAAGATACCAAAAGGTAATCAATCCCAAATATGCTTATGGGTTAACCGGTTTATCGGCCATTTTATCGAGCATTGGGTTAATCTAGTTTATGAAGGAAGAACGTGAATCATCAAAAAAGCAGTCTCTATTGAAACTGCTTTTCATGTGCAAGGTAGGTCCTATAAGGTGACAAACCATCCCTGGTAAATTGGCCGAATGTCAGGCATAACCATTGATCACTGTCCAAAAAAGACCGACGCAGCATTATCATTTGCGAAAAATAAATCTAAAAGGCCGTCACCATTTAGATCGGCTATTTCTACATCTCCATTACCTGTATTTTGAAGCACGGACTGAGCCATGGTGAAGGATGCATCTCCATTGTTCTGCCACACGATACTAGGTTGGACAGTCGTACCTGTTGCCCCTACAAAGTCAATATCTCCATCTCCATCGATATCTGCCGCATCGGCATCAGAAAATTGAGCATCCGAATCGAATAACTCCGTCGTAAATCCTCCTGTGGCATCCTGGGTCAGAATTTTATGACTAATACTTCCACCTGTTAATAGCAGTATATCCATGAGATTATCTCCATTAAAATCATTTGCATTCACGACAAGAGCAGCATCGTTTGATAAAATAACCGGGCTGGCAAGAGTTTTTTTGGAGGTTGATTCTAAAGATAGTGGATTTTAGTTACGAATATTTGGTATATATGATAAATAATAATTTTATATCCTGCATAACATTGATTCTTCGAATTAATAATTGAGTCCTGAGTAGCAAAATAGGAATTCTTACTGTAGAACTCATGAACGAACATGAAAAGACACTCGGCTACCCTCTTAATTGATTAAACTGTAACTTGGCAGCAGAACCCAAGGACGAAAAATGAGATACATACGTGAACGACCTTTTATAAAATGGCCAAAAGAATTCCTTTTCAATGATCTGGTGATTGAGGACCTACGAGATGGTTCACGGAACATGAAAGCTGTTTTGGTTGGTGCCGCCGATGGAAAAAGAGACGTGAACGGTCCATTTAGAGAGGCGTTTCTACATTGTGTTGAGGCTGCAGGTGAAAATCTGGACATAAAATCATTAGAAAAACTTAATACAAAGTCTGAAAAGCATATTCATAAAGCAGGTAAAGAGATTGCTGACTACTGGAAAAATCGGGTAGACTTATCCTCACTGGCACTGGATGAATATTCATATGAGGATTATACCCGCTATCGGCCATACACCACGGAAGAACTTCAGCTGATGATCCCTCGTGGTGTCGCTAAAAATGATTTGCCTTGTTTCCTTATTTATGGCCTCCTGGAGAAAGGCCACATCTTGCTCACCATACAGGAAGGAATGACCCTAAAAGAGGCTTTTGATGCACTTTTAAGTACATTTTTGTTCGTTCAAGGAAGGATTAATGATGAAATCTCAGTACTGAGAATGTCGATCGAATCAGAACTAAAAATGGCCGGCCAGGTACTTGAAGAAGAATTCAATAAGGAAGTAGACAAAATTTTAAATTCCAAAGGAGCCGAGCTTTTTAGTTTTGATTACTTCAAGGAATTTTTTCTAGAAGTGTATCCAATTTTTTCGGAAAGACCTTCCGGGAGCCTTACAAATGCTAGTGAAAATACTCAAGCAAGTGAGCGACTTCTTCCTCTCATTCAGCATTTGACAATTAAGGAAAAAGAAGTCATCAAATTCATGGTTCAAGGATTGGCCTTACGAGAAATTGCAGAGCAGCTTATGTTAGTCCCCCGGTCAGTAGATACTATCTATAATAACTTACGTCTTAAGCTGAGGTTGACCCGCAAAAGAGAGATCATCAATTTTGCGCATATGGTAGGGCTAGTGGATTGATCTACCTTTAGTAAAAGGTGCCTGTTTTGCCAATCTTCCGTAAATCACCAAGACCCGTTTCCACAAATGTCATTTCAACCAACGATGGCATTTTTTTGAAACTCCCCCGTACGGCCATTGATATTTGATGGTCAGCAAAGTTGTTAGTAAAAAAGGACCAGTTTGCTGTCACCTTAGGATCATACAATCGAATGGTGTCTTCCTCTAAGTCAAAGTAAAAACTGTTCAAACGAACGGTGATTCCTATGCTTTTAGCCTTAAGATAGGCCTCCTTTAGCGTCCAGAATTTAAAAAATGTTTGATGCGGGTCTTTATTAGATCTGATTTGAAAATTTTCTTGAGGTGAAAAGAAGTGTCTGGCAATTGAATCAATGTCTTTCAGGCTCTCTGTGCATTCCACGTCAATGCCTATTTCAGGAAATGGTGCCACTAAACAAACGGACAGTCCTCTGGTATGGGACAAACTAAAATAGAGTTGCTTTTGAGGTGATTGAATGAAGGGTCTTCCTTCAGGAGCATAAGTAAATCGCCAGTCTCGGGGGTCCGTCATTCTGTCATACTGCGATAGTGAAGAACGAACCAGGGCCCGGTTAATTAAATACTCTGTTTGTTGCCACTTGAAAGGAAGCCCTTCCATTTGGCATTTCTCATCAGACGAGAGTAGACCATAAAGGGAGGGCAACCTCGCTACCGTTTCTTCGCTATCGTGGGAGCAATAGAAGGCAAGCAGTTCATTGGACATTATTTCACCTTAACAATGCGAAACTCCCGGGTCACTTCCGGATTACGTTCTTTACGTGTCACCTCAAAAGAAGCACTTTTATGGGCTCTTTTGGTCGCAAAGCGATGCCAGGATTTTCCTTGTTTTCTTTCCAGATGGATCTGCATGTCCGCGCAATAAGAAATATGGGTGTAGAGATACTCATCATCGGGTAAAGCGTGAATGATCAGGTTCATGTCTTCCGGAGCAACAGAAACCTCACCGATGAACCTCAAGTCGCCCCGAGTAGCCATAAATGACCATGAAGTGAGACCCGCTTCCAATTCGTGATTGAATTGAAAAGCATCCACAATGTCACTCTCAATTAATTTACCTTCATGCAGAAAAGTAAGCCAAGTTGATGTTTGACTTTTGTCATTGAAACGGGTTCCAATGCCTTCGAAAACAAAATCTGGATCCCCTTCAAAATCAGCGCAATGTGCCCAGGCCCAGCCCCGAAGATGTCTGGTATTCCAATAGTGACCATCGCTGGCAAGCTGACGGTCAAGTAAAACAGATCGGTCATTGACCGTGACCGTTCCGGAAATGTATTGCTTGACCCCATTGGATTGAAAATGTGGGAAAAGTGGGTGTTCAAATGGCACGCGATTGACCGCTAAGCCATCACTCTTATCTAATTGAAAATCCCAACTCACGATGGTCCCGTCTACTGCATGTACCTGACCCCACGCACGATGATCTCCATAACCACAAGGTCCAATTCGCAACCGAATCTCCTCGGTATTCTCAATGATCGCTTTCCCTAGTGGAAATCGCTGCCTCACCGCGATTTGCTGAGTACTATCCTTTCGGTTGTAAAATAAACACCACACTTCAGCCATCCGATACTCTTCCAATATCCCATTATGAAGTACGTACCGGACCACCATCGATTGATTCGTCTTCGGATCTGTCCAGAGCACGTAATACGCCTCTGAGAAATCGACTTTATCCCGAGTAAAACGGATACTTTCATCCAATAATTGCTGCGTCTTAACCTCAACTTTCCTCTCACTGGGCTTCAGTGTTCTTGGGCCACTGGGGAGGTTTTCATAGTAACCACATTCGATAAAGTACTTTGTATACCGTTCCAGCAATTCCAATTGTGAGGGCATTTCATATTCCATATCCGCAATAGCGGCATGAAATCGGGTGCGTTCGGTTGGCGGGAAAAATACTTGTTCTTCAGACAATGCCCGGATGAAATCAACAAACGGAAACAAACCATTTTTCCTCAACCTTTCTGTGCCCAGACCTAGCAGCTCTTGTTTCCAGGTATCCCAGGGTAATCCGCGAAGTTGGTAACCAAAGTCCCGGTGCCAACGGATATAGTCACTTACCTGTGTTGGTTCAGGATGACAGGTAAAATACGCTTGATTCAGGTTATCCGTATTTTTCATCATATGTACGATGGCCTTGCTTACGAAATCAATGGGAACGATCTCCCAGGTCGTATCTACCAAAGGCCAGCTCCCGAGTTGAATACAACCTTTCAGGAATTGAGGTAAAAATTCATCGAGCTTATGGTACGTCCCATCTGAAAGGCCGGAGACCATCCCCGGACGGTAGCAAGCCCCAGGGATTCCACGCTCCTTAAAGGCTGTCCAAACCATTTTATCACTCGAATATTTCGTCTGCTCATACCCATTCAATAAGTCATCGGCATACAATAAAGGATCGGTTTCCTTCACAAATTTATCTTTGGCATAACCTGTAGACATGATCACTCCCAAAGTCGAAATGAAGTGGACCGCAATGGGTTTAGGTTTTGCGGCAATGGCCAGTTCCAGAATGGTCTCTGTGGAATCTACATTTGTGGCTTTAAGGTGATCGTAGGGATAGACAAAATTGACCCACGCCGCTGAGTGGACAATCGTGTCAATATCAGCGGCCAATGCCTTGAATCCGCTTTCTCCAAGCCCTAGAAAAGGCTCAGTAAGGTCACCACATATCGCTTGATATCGCCCTTTGTGTGCTGCTCGCAGTAACCCATATCGACGTAAATTGGCTACAATTCTAGCATTCCCTTCTTTTACGCTTGAGGCACGGATCAGGCAAGTAATGGTTACATCCGTCTGTTCCATTAACTCAAAAAGCATAAAGGCTCCGATATAGCCAGTAACTCCGGTTAAGAAAATGGATTGCGGAACCACGTCATAGGTTGATACATCGTACCCATCATGACGGATGTGTTCGGCAAGCATCCCCTCCTTCTCCAGGCTAAATGAATCCGCCAGTAAGTCCGGAGTTTTACCTGCCTTTACATCTTCAATGGCTTTGGCGAGTACGGCTACCGTGGGTTCCAACATTGTTTGAAGGGAGATACTTTGAGGAATACCCAAATCCCACATCCTGGCAAACGTTTCGGCGGCCATCAATGAATCTCCTCCCAGTTCATAAAAAGAGTCATTCACACCAATTCGATCGATCCCCAGCACTTCCCGCCAAATGGATGCTATTTTCTTTTCCCAGGAAGATCTTGGTGTTACATATGGAGTATTGAGTTCCGGACGATGTAAGCGACTGGAAGAAGCAACGGAAGTCAATAGATCGTCTACTGAATCCGCGATTTTGGCAATCGAGGTAAGTCCTGAATATGACCTTTCCTGTGGCAAGGATGGGGGCAATTCATGTTCAACCACCGCCGCTTCCAGGTTTTGTTGAATTCGATCAATTTGTAATAAATCTCCTCCCAGACTAACAATGAAGTCCCGAACGGGGACATTACGAGATGTTTCCACCACATCAAAGTGCAGTGTCTCTAACTCATGCTTGGACGCTTCCTCAGCGAGCCAGTTGACCATCTGGTGTTCTACTCGCCGCCCAAGCACCCGGCAGCTCATGAGAAAAATGTCGCAATGGAATTGATCCTCTTTAGCAACGGCCGAAACCAATCCCACCAGGCCATAATCTCCAAATCGATCACGGACCTTTACAGTGGCCATGCTTCGTGCGAGTTGATTTCTTAAAGTCTTTAATTCTTTGGCATCTCGTACCACTTTATTCAGGTTGAACTGATTCGTTCGGTTGGTCAATTGTGCGGCCCTTTCCCACTCTTCCTCACCAACTGCAGTGATGTCTACTTGTATGTCCAGTTTCTTCAGAAAGTCCTCTAACCCTTGCGTTTCTTCACGCATGGCATTCCGTTGCAGATTGTCTTTATAGAGTTGGGTACGCTTCTTATCTTCCGAGGTGCTCGCAAGGCCATCAAAAACCCAATGATGTTCCAAAAAACGTTGGAATTGACTGGGTTCAGGAAGTTGAACGCACATCACTGCTGGAAGGGACTGGCTTACTTCAGCAATCTCTGCCGGGTTATCATCCACGAATACAAAGGCATCCAAACCGAGCCCCAATTCATCAGCCATTGCTGCAATATTGGATGCTTTGGATTTCCAGTTGACACGATGCGTTGTGATGTGTTCCCGGGTCAGTGGCATCTCCGGATGTGCCTCGAAGGTATTCCAAACATCTTCCTCAATGTTTTTACTAGCCAGGCACAGAAGTCGACCTTCATTGGCTTGGGAAACCATGAAAGTCTGCAATGCTGCAAACGGACCCGTAACATCTACATGCTCTGGTCCTGCTTCTCCAGTTACGCCCCCCCACAAGGTATTGTCACAATCCAATACAATCACTTTGGGAGCCGAAAACCAGAGATGGTGAATGGATCTGGCAAGGGCCATGCTCATGGCCGCATAAGACTGGTTGGTAAATGGAATATGCCCGATTTCATCCCGGGATTCGTCCCAGATTCTGGGCACCGGATAAGTTTCTGTTACATTTCGGAGGTCAAGTACCGTCACGTCACTGCCTTCGCCTGCGGATAAAATTTCCTGATCAAGTGACTCCAATACCTCTCCCAGACCCAATGTTCTGAGGGCCTTTGGAGAATGTGGCGCCAATCCTACAATCAATCTGTTGTGTCCCTGAAAGGCTGTGATCAACTCTTTTATGTCTTGACGAACCCGATGTAGTGCAACAGGTTCTTTCTCAAAACGATAGCAGTCCTCAATCCGAAATAGTACCACATTAACGCCATCACGATGCTGGTAAAACATCCCGTTGGGATTGAGGAGCTCCTGGAATACCTGATTATATCCGGCAAAACTTACCTCCACGGACAATCCAAGTTGCGTTAACAGGTAATCCAAGCTACTCTTTAGGGGTTCCGCGGTGAAGGTTGCGGCAATTTGCACCATTCTTTTGGCGCCTTCTCCTTGACGCTCTAATCTTCCCGATCGCATTTTCAAAAGCGATTGACACATTTCTTCAACACTTTGATACTCCTTGATTAACGAGGACTCCAATTCCAGATCAAGCAATCGCTCCAGTTCACCCGTAAGTCGTACAATGTGAATGGAGGAAAGTCCTAATTCGGTCATACTCAAGCTAAAGTCAATCTCTGCAAAAGGCACGACTGAAGATTTGGCGATCTCATGATGCAACCAACCTCGGAAATTTTCGACGGATCGTTCTGCACCGATCGCTGCGGTATTATTTGTCATCTACTTGTTTCTTTTTTACTGTACTGAAATGAGGCCTTCGGTTTCCATCCATCGGGCCATTTTTTGGATTACTTGCGTGGATACTGCTCGATCTGGCAATCCATGAAGGGATCTGATTTTTGCTGCTTCGGTATCATCTATGTGCAGTGGCATACCATCCAATGCCTGAAATATGGTGTTCTTATCAGGACCTTGTTGGTGACTTAAGAATGGCAGGAGTGGAAAAAGTGGATTCATGGACTCCAGACGGATTGCGTCTATCCATACGTTGAAATCAACCGGGGCCATCGGGTAACCCAAGGCCTGGAATATTTCCAGCACTTGGCTGAGCTTCCATGAGTCGGCATATGTCCACATGATTTCTCTCAAAGACTTAGAAGTATCCTCCATACTCGCCACCATACTTTCAGCAAGATCATTGACTGCCATCATGTCGATCGCAACATCGCAATTGGGGTAGCGCGCCAGTCTGATGCAACCTGAAATGAATCGGGCAAGAAAATCATCCTGAGCCATGAACCCACTTTCTGTATCCGCCACGACCAGTCCCGGCCGGTGAATTGCAACGGGTAAGCCATTTGAAGCCATTTCCTTGAGTAACATCTCACTTACCCACTTGCTCTGCGCATAACCTGTATAAATTTCCTGTACGGATTCAGGAAAATCACCTGATTGAATAGGTCTATCAACAGGACGTTCCGGGGTATTGAATATCGCCTGAGTAGAAACGAAGTGTATTGGAATGGTCTGATATTTCGTCACGAAATCCAGCATTGCACTAGTAGCATCGGCATTTACCTGTTCCAATTCCTTATAAGGTGCGACAAAATCAACATTCGCCGCATTGTGCAATACTAATCCGACCTGTGATTGTAAAATCTCAAATTCCATGGAACTCAGTCCAAAGTTTGGCAGGGTTACATCGGCCGCCATCGGTCGGATTCGGCTCCAGTCAAAGTCTTCTTCACCAGTAGTGGCTAAGGCCTGAGATAAACGCTTTCGGGCTTCTGATGGAGAACCAGCTCTGACCAGACAATATATGGTCCGATTGGTCTTTTGGATTAACGCCCGCAATAAATAGCGGCCCAGAAAACCCGTAGCACCGGTCAACAAAACCCCTGAAGCCGAACTCAATGACGGAAATGTTTTCGCTAGTCGTGCTTCAGATCGTTTTTGTAGCACTGACCAATCCACCAAATCAATTTCAATTTGATTTTTTGAAATCACTTCTTGCAGCAATTCTTCTCCGGTGGTGCCGTCAAAGAATCGCTGAATAGGTACATTTACTCCTGTCTGACGATGTATTCTGACCGAAATCTGGGCTACCATCAAGCTATCTAAACCTAGATTTCTAATGGGCTCAGTCCGGGGTGAAAGCTGTGATAATTCTTGACGGAGGATTTCCACCATACCATTATCTTCATCAGAAATAGGAGCTGATCCTGAAGATTGCTGCTGACCTTCAACCGACTCAAAATCAGTCCAATCTCCGTTCAGCGCACATGTTCTCGACGCATTTCTTGAAATCTTGTTGGAAGAAGTTCGGGGAAGATAGCCTGGTGGCAGCAAAAAGAGACGTGCAACATGAAGGCCATGCTGTTCAGCTACTGACCCTTTTACTACTTGTCTTGCTGACAGGGAGTCCACCCCCTCAGGAACTTCCACGGCCAATCCCAGAGAGTCTTCATCATTAGCCGAAGCGTTGAATACCGCCGCATTAGCTAATGGCAAATTTTCCTTAACCGTTTGTTCAATATCGGTTGGATAGTGATTCTTACCACGAATGATTAAAAGCTCCTTAAGGCGGCCAGTAATATAAACCTCTCCACGATGGACAAACCCCAGGTCGCCAGTGCGGAAATAACGCTTGCCTTCAATTTCGCCGAACGAGGCACTATTAGCTGAGGATGAAAGGTAATTATGGAGTACCGTCTCACCACTCACCCATATTTCTCCTATCTCACCTGGCGAAGCAGGTTTTGTTGCATTTGGATCTACGATCAATAAACCCGTGCCACCCAGGACTTTTCCATTGCTGACCAATGGCATTCCCTGTTCTTCGGAAGCGCATGTTTTCACCTTTCCTGATTGCAATGACTCGATATCAATCATTAGCGTGGTTGGTGGACCTGGATAGGTAATAGACGTACATAAGGTCTCTGTCATGCCATAATAGGGCGACCAACCTTCCACATGGTAGCAGCTAGTGAATTTTGCCAGAGTCTCAGCTCTCACTTTCTCTCCTCCGGAAACCATCATTTTCCATGAACTCAAATCAACAGATAGGTTCATTTCCGCCAGTAGATTGTACGCAAAATCCGGTGCTGCGCTGAACGTACATTCGAAGCGCTCAATGGCTTCCAGCCACAAATTGGGTTGAGAGGAAAAGTCTTTGGGGTCTAAAATAATGGCCTCTCCTGCAGCTACTATTGGCAATAGTCGGGTGTAAAGACCGGCAACATGCGCTTGAGGAAGCCAGGTACAGATGCGATTCAAAGCTCCCTGTGGAGCAAATTCAAACATCCATCGGAAACTCTGCCAAAGTGCTTGATGAGTGATTGGCACCCCTTTTGGAGCTGATGTGCTTCCAGAAGTAAACAAGATCAAGGCCAGGTCGTTCTTATCGCCTTGAAAGGATGCTGCCCTGGCCGACGTAGAAACAACCTGGGTTTCCGGAAAAGCAACTGCTAGCTCATCCATGTATTGCGGCTCACATAAAATGGTCGTGGCGGCAATGGCCTTCATCAATGACTTCAATCCATCTATTGTTGGCGCCGGATAGGTAGGTACGGCAGCCCTTCCTGAATACCAAATGGCGATCAATCCAAGCAATGGATCGGGTCCGGCACCGGCATACAAAATCACCGGACCTGCTGAATTTCTCAGCGTACCAGCCAAACTTTTACCCTGTTCCACTAACTCACCGGCCGTCCAAATATGATGCACTGACAGGGTATCATCGACAAAGCGATACAATTGATGTGTCTCTTCGAGTGCTTCAAGACAGCTCAACAAATGACTTGATTGTCTCATTTGACCGACCAGTGAAAAAAGGTATGAAGGGCGTCATCTATTGCTGCAGTACGACAAGCAGATCGTCTGACTTTTCCACTGGTGGTCTTCAACACCTGACCATGTCTAACTAACCAAACCGAATGAACCTGTACTTCATGCACTTGACTGATTTGACGAATGATATTTAAAACGACCTTTTTCGGATCTAGCTGCTCCGCATGTGTTCTTCGGATTTCTGCAACAATCCCTACTTCTTCCTTTTCACCATTGTCCATTGAAAAAGCGGCAACACAATTGGGACGAATCGCCTCATCTGCTTTTTCAGTTGTCTCCTCCAGGTCTTGCGGTGCATGATTGCGCCCATCAATAATGATGATGTCTTTGATTCGTCCGGTAACAAAGAGGTATCCCTGTGAATCCGTAAATCCCAAGTCTCCTGTTCTCAACCAATTCTCCTCCGTTTGCGAAGGGCTAATCGATTCATCTTTATTCCAATAACCATCTGAATTCCCCGGAGCTTTGGCAGTAATCTCTCCAATTTCAAAATCCGATAGCATTCGATTGGTTTGTGGATCTACGATACGCAATTCTGTGCCAGGCAGTGCCTTTCCGGAACTCACAAGGGCATGAGCTTGTGATCTTGGTGGCGCAATCACACCTTGACTCAGCTGATTTAAATCCACATCCATCGTATGTGCACCACCATTGGTTGCTGTAATCACCAGTGTAGCTTCTGCCAATCCATATGCGGGAGCATATGTCTCTTTCTTAAAGCCAAAGGGTTGAAATTTATCCAGAAAACTACGGTGGGTCGACGCACGAACTGGTTCTGCACCGTTCAGTGCTTTCCTCCAGCTGGATAAATCCAGGTCTGTGATGGTTTCCGGTCGAACCATTTCCACGCATAAATCATAACAGAAATTTGGCCCTCCGGTGAATGATATTCTATGATCAGAAATGAACTGCAACCATCGATCCGGGCTCTTTACAAAGGACAAAGGCCTACTAATCCCCATCGGGAAACCAGTAAAAATGGCAATCATAGGACCTAGAAATAGCCCCATATCATGGTACATCGGTAACCAGGAAAGCCCTTTATCTGTTGATGTAAATGACCAGCCATCTGCGATGGATTGCAGATTGCCTATGATGTTGCCGTGAGTAAGGCGTACTCCGCGGGGCTTCCCGGTACTTCCGGAGGTGTATTGCAAGCACGCCAGGGATTCGGGATTTATCTCAGGCAGAAAAATATCATCAGTATGCGTTAAGTCATCGACTAGAATGATTTGTACATCGTCTGGTAGAATCCCTTCCAGTTGTGAAAAATTGGCATGCGTCGTGAGGATGGCCCTGGCATCACAATCTTTTGCGACATATTCCAATCGATCCTGATGCTTTCCTGCTCTCGGGGGCAACAAATTCACTGCAACCTGGCCGGCAGTTAATGCACCAAGCAATCCAATCACATAATCAGTCGTGTTGTCCATAACAATGAGATTCCGGGCTCCTGGATGATCCCCAAGAACAGCAGCAACTGCTCGGACCCTTTTCCAAAGCGTTTGGTAATCCAGGACATTTGAGACGTCATGGAGGTTTGGCGTATCAAACAAAGCCGTTCTATTCGGAGATTCGTGTGCGCGCTGCGCCAAAATTTGAACGACTGAACCTATTTCTGTGGCAATCATAAATAATAGATGGATTTGGTAGGAGTAGATGACCGACCAGGAGTAAGCCGGTCACCTTTATCGCGGTGAATGAAATAAGGAAAAGTATTTTATCGAGTAAGTAATCGATACTTCAATGCGTCCGTGGCACGCTCTACCTCCACTATTTTCTCGAGGTAGTCCACAATCTCACTTTCAACTTTTAACAGACCAGCTGCTTTCAAAAGTGCCTGGTGTTCATCTTCAGCATATACGCCATCCGCAGAGGCCATATGCATAGCGAGATAAATGCTAATTCTATCGAGGTTTTGATAGGTGTCTGTGACCAGATTAGGCAGAAGTGATTCGACTGTTGTGTTTTTATAATCAAATGAGCGCAAGCCTTCTATAATCTCTTGCGGCGTTCCGGCAGCCAATGCCGTCAATTCCAGCCAGATCATCTCTGGTTCTGAAACATCACCATCAGCGCCAGAAACAACCAATAGCAATTCGCAATAACTTTTCAAAGAATTGAATGTCGTATAGGAATGACCGAAATTCATCGTAACCCATGAATTGTGTTTAATTACTCCTTCTGTAGGCAAGCTCTTTTGGGGCGCTTTCGCTTTATCAACCTCGAAAATTCCCTTTCTCAACGTAATCAGAGAAATCTCAGAATCCACCAGGCTTTCGATGGCTTTGATTTTGTAAGCCGGCACGCCCAGCATTTCCCCTGCGCGGGTTACTAATTCTTTCTCTTTCTGTTGAAAGTCATTATCCGCTTTGGACATGCGAATACTATCATAGATCAAAAGTAAAGAAGGGTCCAGGTCCGTTTCAAATTTGACCTGAGGCAAGATTGCAGTAAGATCCGCATTCAGGAAGTCGAATGACTTGTATTTAGCAGCAATTTCCTCGGGTATAAATAACAGTTCAACAAAATAGGTTTCAAACCATTGACGTTCGGCTTCAGAAATCTCTTGATCTCCTCCCGCAATAGCCAATAAGGCATAACCATAATTGGTTATGGCCTCTTCTGAAACAGAAGTAAACCCGTAAAAAGCTTGTGCAACTGGCGATAAATTGATCATACTTATTTTAATGTTCGTTTGGAAAAAATGGCATGTGGCAATGCCTACCGAATCGTTCGATGACGATATCTGGAAATAAATTTGATGGATATTGCCGCCTTAATTTTTGAAATGTGCGCCAACGGCAATTTGTTGACCGTAAACAGCAGAAAGATGTCGTGGGACTATTTAGAAGGCTTGATCCATGTGATTTTATGGATCAATCAAGTGCTTTTCCTACACAAACGTTCACAACAACTGCTTGTAAATCCGGAATTGGGGGTTCGGATGATTTATATAATATCAAAATAACTCCCCAAGCATGCGCCGGTGGTCACAACTGAAATAATTTGCCTAAGGCAACGCGAATTAGGCCTATCAAAAAAGGTGTTGAATATGTTTGTAAAATGCTGGAGTAGAGCTACAACATCTGGAGTCTGCTCACTAACTCTTCTTTGTAGGCACGTCCCAACGGAATCTCATTGCCCTGGATTTTTACCGTGAAAAGACTCAGATCAATGTCGTCAATCTCATTGGCATTGACAATGTAGGATCGGTGCGTTTGAACAAAAACAGATGGGTCCAACTTTTCAGCCAGGTCCTTCAGGGATTGGCGCAAAATGAATTTACGACTACCTACGTATAACATACAATACTTGTCCTCAACTTCTACCCACAGAATATCCCTCATATTGACTTTGTGCAATTTGCTTCGGTCTTTTACGAAAAATGCTTTTGTAGCTAAAAGCACCTCATTGGCACCAGAGAAGACTTGTTCACCTTCGTTGTACGCGTGTTCCAGGGCCAATTCAATCGAACGCTGCAACTCGTCTGATTTAAATGGCTTGATCAAGTACGCGAAAGGAGTAGTTTTCTTGGCGGTATTAAAGGTTTCCTGATCATCATATGCAGTAATGAAAATGATAGGCATGGGCCCATGACCTTGAAAAATTCTTGCTAAGTCGATACCCGATAGTTCCCCTTCGAGATGAATGTCCATCAATACCAGATCTGGTTTGGTTTCATGAAAGACTTCAAAGGCATCTTTGCCACTGGCACAGACCCCCAATACTTTATACCCAAGTTCTTCTACGAACATCTCCAGGGTATCAGAGTAATTAGGTTCATCTTCCACGATCAGTACTTGCATATCTACTTAGATTGTCAGTTATCATTCAAGAATTGCGCAAACTAAAGTTATCCCTATTTAGGATGTTATTACGACGGTTTGGCATTAACAACATTGAATTGTCCATCAACAACCGCAAGCTGTGCACCAAATTAATCGATGCCTGAGTTTTTCAACGGTCTGCATACGCTTGAAATTCGACATAAAAGGTCATGCCCTTGTCATCATTCGCTACTGCGCTAATCGAGCCTCCATTACGTTCCATAAATTCCCGAGCCAATTGAATTCCCAGACCAAAACCCTTTTCACCTCGCGAACCTACATCCGAGCTTGCCGTTTCAAACAATCGTTCCAGTTTTTCCGAGGAAATTCCCCGACCTTGATCCCGAATGGAAATGGTTACATGGTCCTGTATTTTGGAAGTAGTAATACTGATTTCAGTTCCTTTCTCTGAAAATTTAATGGCATTACTGACCACATTCCTCAACGCCGAAGAAGCCATGTTAAAGTCCGCCTTGATATCAAAATCATCGCCAAATGTTTTCATTTCTACTTCTGAGGCTCGAGCTACTCCTTCGTAAAGAGAAACAACTTCTCCAATTAAGGATCGAGAAGACAGACGCTGTGGATAATTGGGCAGTACATCTGATTCGGAAGAAGCCCAGTTCAATAAATTGTTTAGCAGATGATTTAAGTGGTCAATTGAGCCATCTACTTTTTTGCCAAGAGCGAGTAGCTTTTCTTGTTTATTGTTATCGATAAAATACTCGAGTCTTCTTCCAATACCCTGTAAAGCAATCATTGGGCTCCTCAAGTCATGTGCCACAATAGAAAAGAACTTATTTTTCGTTGTATTGGCAATGGATAATTGCTTCGTCCGTTCCTCTATTTTTTGCTCCATAACTAACTGCTGCTCTTCCAACAACTTAGTACGAAGTTGTTCTTTTTCTAGCTCCTTTTGCGCCAACTCAGATTCAAAACGTACAATCCTGGTACCTCTTTCCTGCATGGTCTGCTCAACACTCTTAATGATACCCATCGCAAAAAACAAGTGCTCCAAAACATATCCCACCAGGATGGGGTCAAAAGCTCCAAAATAGATAGATAGTTCTTCACCGCCATGGAAGATCATGGCAAATACACCCGCCAAATTGCTGGACAGCACCCCCAGGGAGATATATACAGTTCCCGGAATCCACTTTTTTTCTTTTCTTCCCAGAATGGCGATAAGTACATAGAATGGTATGGATAAGGGGATCAGGATGTTGTTCATCAATCCCAGAATGGCGAATTCCAGTTCGAAATCATGAAAAAAGTTGTGGATGACGACTATGGAACTAAACCCAACAATGATCAATCCGATAAAAACATCTAAAAACTTCCGCTTCACTTGAAAGAAGTTCATAACAAACAGAAAGTAGAAGCAGAAAACCATCGGTAAGATGTAAATACTTGGAAAAAAGTAATTTTCAAAGTAGTGAGCGAGGTAGCTTCCAAACGGATAATAGCCCATCAGGAAAATAAAAGAGCAAATACCTATAAGGAAAAAGTATATGCCTCCCAGCGTAAGGCTTCTGATCGTTAAAAAGAAAGTCACAATTAAGACGATGAAGAGACTACCTACATAAAAAACGAACTTCACGATGTTAATGCTCTCCACAAAATGTAGGGTTTCAACCTTGACTAACGAAACATTTCTCCAGTCATTAATGGAGAACTTTTGCTGATGAGTTCGCACCCAAAGACGTATGTGCCTGTTGGCAGGTATGCGCAGAGGCAGAAGGCCATTGTTACCCAATTGCATCAGGCCTTGTTCGGCAAACTGCTTTCGATACAGTTGTAGTGATGTATTGGTAATGGGATGACCATTTTTAGGCACAAAAGCTTCCACGGTTCCACCTAATCCGTCTTCCAGCCAAAAATCCGAGCGTCCAGAAAACATCATTAGCACGATCTCTCGATCTGATCCTTCAGGAAATACATCCAATACAAACCAGCCGGCCTGGTTTTCATCAAGCAACTTTGGGGCCTGATCCAGTAGGTCCAGATGATCCATTTGCCAGGGTGTGGAGTCCGTTTTATCTAAAATGAAATACCGTACCTCATGGTGAATGTCAAATGCATTCGCATAGCAGGCTAAGAACATCAGGGCAATAAGCAGCCCATTTACCCTGAGATTTCTAAACTTTTCTGTCATCAATAAATTTGTCCTTGCGCTCCTAAATTATTGACTTCAATTCAAGGCAGAAATTGAGACATAGGGGTTCCAGGTGTTTTCCGATTGAATTGTGCATAAATGTCAGGTTTTTTGAGCAGGCAGGGTAACTCTAAAAATACTGCCCTCGCCTGACTTGCTTAGGATTTCCATCTCTCCTTGATTCATTTTCACAAATTCCTGTGACAACCGTAATCCTAATCCAAAGCCTTTTTCACCTCGTTTTCCAAGGGTACTCAGACTTACCTGGTCCCGAAGTTTTTTAAGGTTTTCCGGAGAAATTCCAGGTCCATCATCGCTGATAACAACAATGGTCCATGATGGCGAGTCTTCTACAGTTACTCGGACCTCTCCACCTTTTGGTGAAAACTTGATGGCATTGCTAACCAAATTCCTGAAAATCGTCGAAATTGAATTCCTATCACCATGCACAAGCGCCTGGGTTTGATAGTAGGTGATGGTAACATCTGAACTTTCCGCAATCCCCTTGTACAGGTTTATGACTTCCGATAGCAAATCATTCAGTTCAAACTGAACCAGATGATATGGAATGCTATGGGTTTGAGAAGCAGCCCAACTCAGCAAATTATTGAGTAGATGATTCAGTTGATCTATAGAAGCATCCACTTTATTGCCTAGTTCCAGCAATTTTTCCTTTCTACCTTTTCGCACAAAATAATCGAACTTCTGTCCGATGCCTTGTAATCCTATCATGGGCCCACGAAGATCATGAGCAATTATTGAGAAAAATTTGTCCTTTGTGGCATTAGCCAGGGTGAGTTCATGCGTCCGGTCGGCGACTTGCTTTTCAAGAATCGACTGCTGTTCCCTCATTACCTTCATTTTAAACTGCTCCTTTTCCAATTCTTTTTCGGCCACTTCGGTCCGAAGCAGTTTTATTCTATTGGCCAATGCAAGTGACAATAACATCGCCTCCAGGCCTCCACCTATTTCTATCCCGTATGCGGCAAAAAAGGACTCAGGAACCCAACCTCCCCCGCGCAGAACAGTTGCCACCAGCCCAAGAATGTAGGGAATCCACGCAATAACATAATATTTGGCCGGCCGAAAACCGCGACGATACGATAGAATCCCAATGAATAAATACCCTGGGAAAGCAATTAGTACAATGACTCGACCTAGAAACAACAGGTGATTCGAATCATAAAAGAAACTCAAGATAACGAGCAGGATACTACCGAGAGATACACCCCACAAAAACCAACGAGCACTAGTAAAACGTGCTTTTACCTGAAGAAACTCCGCTGCAAAACGACTACTAAAAAGGATACTGAATCCAGCAAAAGTCAGGTAAATGTGTTGATCCAGTTGAGAATTATTCGGCCAAAAATATTGATACCCAAGGCCATTCAATACAAAACTGGTAAGTAGTCCAAATATGGTAGCACCCACATAAAAAATGTAAGACCTGTCTCCCAGGTTGATGAAAAGGATGAAATTGTACACCGACATCACCAGCATCAATCCGTAAAAAACCCCTAGAAACAGCGTAAAGTCTACTTTATCCTGGACGTAATCAGCGAAAGAACGGAACTTGATTGGCAATGACACAGAACCTGTGGTACTTACTCTTACGTAGAAGACTTCTTCAGCAGACAGCTCTTTTATCAAAAATGAAGGATGGATGTCAGACACTTCCCGATCCAATGGAGAAATTTCATGACCGCCTTCCTTAGTTATCCATTCTCCATCTTGCTGGCGAAACAAGGTCACATGAGTTAGAGAAGGATGATCAATGGATAAAACGTATGGCTGATCTGCTTCTAGTCGAACGACTTTGAATCGCAACCAATATTCATGATCATTGAATCCGAAATTAATCGTCTCCAGCGACTGCTGATCAAATAAGACTTGCACGTCTTCTTGTAGCACATCACGCAAGGATGCTTTTTCTTCTTGGTTTTCCCACAGAGAAATCAATAATGTCCGCTCGACTGGAGAAGCGCAGCATATTGTACTTACGAGTAAAATGAAGGTTACAATGGAAGGTTTCTTCAAAACACAATTCAACTCTAGGCTCACAAATTTGAAATGAATTTCGAAAAAAAAGCAAGGAAAGCCATCCCTGTATACCAGGTAGGACCTGTTTGTAAGGTAATGATAATCCCATTCTTTACTTAGAAAAGCGAATAAGACAAAGCATTATGTGGGGAGTAAACCGCTCACCAGAGCATAGTGATATTAATCATTTGGCTTATGAAAACTTTATAGCCCATTAACTTAATCTCTTGGAGTCATCGGAATAATACAATCTCTCTACAGGTTTTGCGCTTGATCCGTTTTGGGAAAGGAATATTTGAGTAAAATCAAAAAAAGCACTCACGAAATCGTAAGTGCTTTTGTCTTTCAGCGGGTGGAAGATCGGTCTCGAACCGACGACCTCCTGAACCACAATCAGGCGCTCTAACCAACTGAGCTACAACCACCATGTCCGTTTTCTCAAACGGATCGCAAATTTAATTGAATCAAAGGCATTCACCCAAGCTTATCGAACAAAAGTTAAGCGCTCTCCTTTGATTGATTCATCAAACTTACCTTCATCGTATGCCAAATGTCCGGAAATAAAGGTTTTGGCTATACTTGACTGAAATTCGGTACCTTCAAAAGGTGACCATCCGCACTTTGCCAGGATATTGGATGAACCCACTGTCCAGGGATCATTCTCTTTTACCATGACTAAATCAGCCCAATAACCTTCGCGAATAAACCCTCTTTCTTCCATTTGGAAGCAGATTGCTGGAGCGTGAGCCATTTTCTCAACTATCCTTTCCAGTGATATTTTTCCCTGACGATAAAATTCCATCATAGCGACCAGCGTATGTTGAATCAAAGGTCCGCCACTAGGAGCTTTCAAGTAGGAATTGTTCTTCTCGTTGAGGGTGTGCGGCGCATGGTCCGTAGCAATCACATCAATTCGATCATCAAGCAACGCCTCCCAGATCTGAGATCGGTCATTGGCTGATTTTACGGCCGGATTCCACTTGATAAAAGCACCTTTCTTTTCATAGTCTTCGTCTGAGAACCATAAATGGTGGATGCAAGCTTCAGAAGTGATCTTCTTTTGAGCCAGAGGAATGTTGTTATCAAATAGATGCGTTTCTTTCCCAGTAGAGATATGCAGTATATGCAGCCTGGTGCCGTGTTTTTTGGCCAACTCCACCGCTTTAGAAGAGGACAGATAGCACGCTGTTTCATCCCGGATAATCGGATGCCGTGTAAATGGGATATCCTCCCCAAATTCAGCAATTGCCCGTTCAGTATTTGCTCTAATCGTTCCCTCGTCCTCGCAGTGTGTTGCGATAAGCATCGGAACTTTTGAAAAAATATTATTCAAGGTTTCTTCACTGTCAACCAGCATATTACCGGTAGAAGAACCCATAAATATTTTTAATCCACAAACATTGGATTCATCGGTTTTTAATACCTCCTCTATGTTGTCATTGGAAGCGCCCATGTAAAAAGAGTAATTCGCTAAGGAGTTCTTGCGCCCGATCTCATATTTCTCGGCAAGTAACTCCTGAGTTAAAGTTTGCGGAACTACATTGGGCATTTCCATATAAGACGTAACACCTCCGGCTACAGCTGCTTTTGCTTCGGTATAGATTTCAGCCTTGTGCGTAAGTCCTGGTTCGCGAAAATGGACCTGATCATCGATCACTCCCGGCATGGTCAATAAGGATTCACCATTAATTTCCTGTACTTTACCAATTACATTGATGGTACTGTCAATCTGCTCAATCCTCCCTTGTTTGATCAGCAAGTCAGCGCGATGTTGTTTCCCCTCGTTTACCAGGTTAGTGTTTCGAATGACAAAAGTCTTTTTCGTATTCATTGAGTAATGATTTAGTACTATAAGTTAATGGAATTGGCAATTGTATACCACGAAATTATTTGATATAACAAATGATAACCAATTGATCAATAGTTCTTTAGCAAACATGTACAAGAACCACTCTGGTTATTGAAAATGAAAAAAATCCTTTTCACAACCAGTTAAATGTCGTATCATTGTGATAGAAAGATGGATAATGGTCTTTCTTTCCATAGCTGGTTGAAAAGATCTTGTGGGGATAAGGTTCTTCCTTTCCCCACACAGATCAAGCTTATTCAACCTTAATTCGCTCCTCATCCAACACAATTCTTTCCTGTCTGTTTGCGATTTCCCATCCGGTATAGAATACCAATCGGGCCCTTCTCTCCATTTGTTCAAAATTGATCTTATCAATGGTGTCCGTTGGCCTATGGTAATCCGCATGTGTACCATTGAAATAAAAGATCACAGGAATATCATTCTTCGCAAAATTGTAGTGATCTGACCGATAGTAAAACCTATTGGGGTCATTCTCATCATTATACTTATAATCAAGCGTAATGCCGACAAAGGCCTCATTAACCTTTTCAGACAGATCGTGGAGTTCCGCAGAAAGTTTGTCGGATCCTATCAAATAGATGTAATCGGGATTATCCGTATGCGCATCATCTACCCGGCCTACCATATCTATGTTCAAATTGGCCACGGTATTCTCCAGAGGAAAGATGGGGTTTACATCGGTATAATACCTTGAACCCAACAACCCTTTTTCTTCTCCCGCGACTGTCATAAAGAGAATACTTCGTTTAGGACGCTTACCTCTTTTTGCCGCAGTGGTAAAGGCTTCAGCGATCTCTAACACACTGGAAGTTCCTGAGCCGTCATCATCAGCACCATTGTTGATTTGTTCACCGATGATCCCAATATGATCGTAATGAGCAGTAATGATCAGTACTTCATCAGGCTTTTCACTTCCTTTCAGAAATCCCAGTACATTCATGCTTTCCTTGGGCACTATCACTTTGTCGGCATTCAGGATAAAGTTAGTTTCTTCGCCTATCGCTAAAGTTGCCAATGGCTTTCCAAAAAGCCACTCTGCCTTGCTATTGTTGAGAATTAATAACATATCCGAGTTCTCCTCAAACGCAAACCTCAATCGAGGGCGAAAAAATCTACCTGCGCGGCCTCTTAAACTGTTAAACTCACTATTGTCCTCCATAATGGAGATCACCCCCGTAGCACCCATTGCTTTTGCTTCTTCCATGGTTTGCTCTGTGAGATACCGATTGCTGGAAACAATGAATTTCCCTTCTACTTTCAAGTCTTGAAGTGTGCTCCCATCGCCGATGAAAATAGCTTCGGCATATTCCTCACCTCTGGTTTCTGCTTGTGAGAAGTAAACAAACCCATCAAGGTTTTCAACTTTCTGTTCCTCTTTTCGCAGGTATAAGCTTGACCAGGAGGATTGCTTCAGCGGAAGCATCTGAAAATAGGACATTTCGCCATTATTATCCACCGGAGGTTCCAGACCGTAAGATTTAAATTTATCTGCGATATACTGCGCAGCAATTAACTGCCCTCTTTCTCCCGTTTCCCTACCTTCAAGACTGTCATGAGCAAGCACAGAGAGTTTAGCCCTTAGATCTGCCGCTGTGATGGTTTTACCATATTTTAAGGATTTCTTGTCCTGTGCAGCTGTTTCGACTGCAAAAAACAAAATCACTATCCATACTAGGTTAATCAACTTCATGTGATTTCTTAAAATTTGTCTTAAAACTACAGTATTTCAGAACTTCAAAATATAGTCGTTAGTTCTACGGTGAATAGTCAAGGGTATTCGGTAATTCCAATACTCTCATGTAGATTTGCGGTTCGTTTTTACCCCCTTGTTTTCGAGAGAAGAAATTATGCTTGTAAACCTGAACAAAAGAGCGCCATTTGAACATCGGCACAATGGTCCGACACGGAATGAGCAAGAGGAAATGTTATCAGCCATTGGAGCTGAAAGTATTGATGATCTGATCAGCAAAACAGTCCCTGATAATATCAGACTGAAGAAGGATCTGGATCTTCCTGAAGCGATGGATGAGTATGAATACCTGACCAAAATGAAGCAGGTAGCTCAAAAGAATGAAGTCAGAAAATCCTTCATCGGCCAGGGTTATTATAACTGCGAAGTTCCTACGGTCATTTTGAGGAATGTCCTGGAGAATCCAGCTTGGTATACGGCTTACACTCCTTATCAGGCAGAAATTGCTCAGGGCCGCCTGGAAGCACTCATCAATTTCCAAACGTTGGTCATAGATTTGACAGGGATGGAAATTGCCAATGCATCACTGCTGGATGAAGGCACTGCCGCTGCAGAAGCAATGACCATGTTCTATGGTCTGAGAAAAGGGGCAAAGAAAAAATCTGCTGCAAAATTTCTTGTCGACCATCGCGTCTTTCCACAAACGCTGGAAGTCTTGAAGACCCGGGCCATCCCAATGGGAATTGAAGTCGAGGTAGTAGATATTGATAAAGCAGACCTAACAGCGGAGGATTTGTTTGGTATTTACTTCCAATATCCTGATAACGACGGTGAAGTCATTGACCGATCAGCTTTGACTGCTGCGGCAAATGAAAATCAGGTTTTTGTAGGAGTTGGAACGGACCTGTTGGCACTTTGCCTGTTTGAAGGTCCAGGAAAATGGGGCGTTGATGCCGTGGTTGGAACTTCCCAAAGATTCGGGGTTCCTCTGGGTTATGGTGGTCCTCATGCAGCTTTCTTCGCGACCAAAGAACAATACAAGAGAGCGGTACCTGGCAGGATGATCGGTGCATCCAAAGACGCTGAAGGAAATGATGCTTTCCGCATGGCACTTCAGACCCGTGAACAACACATCAAACGAGAAAGGGCAACTTCAAATATTTGCACAGCACAGGTTTTGCTGGCGGTAATGTCTTCCATGTACGCCGTGTATCACGGACCAGCAGGATTGAGAAACATTGCGCTTCGGGTAAAAGGAATGGCTCAATCAGTAGCTGATCAATTGAGGCAATCTGACATTGAAGTTGTAAATACAAGATTCTTTGATACGGTAAAGTTCAAAGCGGGAGACCTGGCTGGCCTGAAGGCGCGATCAGAAGACAAGAAAGTTAATCTTCGATATCACGAAGATGATTTTGTGAGCATTTCTTTTGACGAAACTCATCGAATTGCAGACGCAGAGCTCGTTTTGGAAGTCATCCTGAGTAAATCCGTCCAGCTTTCCTCGGATGTAGATCTTGGTAATGACCTACGAGAGCAAGACTACCTGCAACATCCGGTATTCAATTCTTACCAGTCGGAACATGAGATGTTGCGATACATGAAAAAACTGGAGAGCAAGGACCTATCATTGGTGCACTCCATGATTTCATTAGGATCATGCACGATGAAATTGAATGCTACAACTGAAATGATTCCAGTTACCTGGTCAGAATTTGGAGACATTCACCCATATGCTCCGAAAGAACAGGCCAAAGGGTATGAGGAGCTGATCAATGAATTAGGCCAGTGGCTTTGTGAAATCACTGGATTTCATAGCGTCTCCTTTCAACCGAATTCAGGAGCTCAAGGTGAGTATGCTGGGCTTATGGTGATCAGGGCTTATCATATGCATAGAGGAGATAGCCACCGCAACATCGCACTGATCCCTTCTTCTGCACATGGAACCAATCCTGCCAGCGCAGTGATGGCGGGCATGAAAGTGGTCATTGTGAAATGCGACGAAGAGGGTAACATTGATGTGGATGATCTTAGGGCAAAAGCGACCGAACATTCGGAGAATCTTTCTGCCCTGATGGTAACTTACCCATCAACACACGGTGTATTTGAAGCATCAATCATTGAAATCTGTGATATCATCCACCAAAATGGCGGACAAGTATACATGGATGGAGCCAATATGAATGCACAGGTAGGTCTAACTTCTCCGGCTAATATCGGAGCAGATGTATGCCACCTGAACTTACATAAAACATTCTGTATTCCTCATGGTGGTGGAGGTCCTGGCATGGGACCTATCGGTGTTGTAGAACATCTGGCCCCCTATCTGCCTAAACGACCTACAGATGAAAAACTTTCTTCAAAGATCACTGCAGTATCTTCTGCAGAATATGGGAGTGCAAGCATCTTACCAATCAGCCATGCGTACATTGCGATGATGGGTGGTAAAGGACTAACCAATGCCACGAAGGTTGCGATCCTGAATGCTAACTACATTAAATCTCAAATTGGTGAAGCTTACCCCGTACTATATTCGGGAGAAAATGGCACCAATGCGCACGAACTTATCATCGATTGTCGTCATTTTAAGACGGCCGGAATTGAAGTGGAGGACATTGCAAAAAGGCTGATGGATTATGGTTACCATGCTCCAACTGTTTCTTTCCCTGTTCCCGGCACCATGATGATCGAACCTACAGAGAGTGAAAACAAAGCGGAACTCGATCGGTTCTGCGCTGTGATGCTGGCCATTCGAGAAGAAATCGAAGAGGTAATGACCGGTGCTGCTGACAAGACGGAAAACGTATTGAAAAACGCACCTCATACACAGCGCGTAGTATTGGCTGAGCAATGGGATAAGCCTTATTCACGTGAAAAAGCGGCCTTCCCGCTTCCAGAACTAAGGTTCAATAAATTCTGGCCAGCTGTTAGCCGTATCGATAGTGCTTACGGAGATCGTAATCTGATTTGTAGCTGTTTGCCGATAAGCTCTTACGAAGAAGTAGAAGAAGCCGAAATGGCATAAAAAACATCAGGACCGCCTTGGCGGTCCTGAATTTTGCAAAGTTGGTTGAAAAGACTTGGGTCAAAGACCTACAGAACTTTATCGTAAATCGTGCTGAGGACCTTATTATGAAATTCCCACGTCACATGGTAGGACGAAACTAGGTCCATTCATGCTACTATTAAATTGACTGAAACTCAATCGGGAAAAAGCGGACGTGAACGAGAATCGAATTTCAGGATTCCGCTAATTGCAAATATCAAACTGAAACCTCCCCTCGACGGTATTGGCATCATCAAATGTGGCCTGTAGGTAACCCACACCACGTAATCCTGTGAGTTGTGTGATCTCAATGAAACCTGAAGCTGCCTGAAATGACGCATTAGTCCCCACCTGTTGAAAAACGAGCGACTCTCCATTTTGAGGTAGGTTATAATTGCCCAGGGCAACAGGAATTGTGATAGTCAAATGTGTGTTATTTGAATTTCCGATGGCGCAGGGATCATCACCAAATTCTTGTTCAGAATAGAACGATACATTTAATTCTTCGCCAAAAGGATCCCGTAGCGCCTTTCCTAGCTTAAACGTCCAGGTTTCTCCTCCAACCTGACCATTTAGTAAAGGGAGGTCTTCTCCCAGCTCATTGTCACAGGCACCGAGGGTAATTAAAATTAACACTGATATGGATAGTAAAATCCGTTTCATTGATCTACTATTTTGATATCAAACGATATCGTTTGTGCTTCTCTTGCTCCAACCGGAAAAGATTTTTCTGTAAATGAGAGGGTTCCTTTTTTATCCACCAATATGATCGTACTGCAGCAGGTCCCATAAGTTGGTGTATCAATACATATCGCAGAAATAGCCTTTTCCCATTCGTAAGGAACTCCCGTTTGCGGTAAGTCCTTATCAGCAGCTGTTTCATTGTCCGTCAACAATTGTAATAGTGAATTGACGTCAAAATCAGATTGAATCGTACGTTGAAAATTGGATTTGAGTTTTTCCAGTTTAGGCCAGGGTGTATCCAGCAAAGCATTGCTCAATCCGTAAACACCTTGATCAATTTGATGAATGCTGTCGCCGTAATTCGAATAGTAATATCCTTTGCCAGCTTCAAATAGCAGGAGGTTGAAGCCATTGTACAAAGCTCCTTCATGCTTCACCTGTTCCAAATGGGTTTGTGCATCCATCTCTGATATCAAATAATCCTTTGTAAGATCACCTCTTGTTTTTGCTGTAGCGCTTATGTTCTTCGGATCTCTGAAATTCGTAACCGCCGCTATTTTTCCCGAATTGGTCACGCCCATCCAGGTTCCTCCTCCTTTCAAATCTCTCCCTCCAAGAACTTTTGGGTGATTCTCCCAGAAATCCGCATAGGAAGTGGGGCGTTCATAAAATTCATCTCGATTGGCCACCATTATCAGTGGATAATCTGGATGTTCATTTAGAGCAAATGTTATTAAACACATAGTCGGCCACAAAATTGTCGAATTATCCTGATTTCGAGCGGAATTCAAAGCATAGCACAAGACCTTTACATGAGAAACAAGCCGTCAAAAAATAAAAATATGAATGAGCTACACCATTTGCTCTCCCCGGGCTTTCGTAAATTTGAATGATGGATTTAACAATGCTGGGTTTATTGGCGATGGGATTAGCTGCTGGTGCAGCCATTGGTTATCTCCTGTTCAAGCTTAAGGCACCCCAAAAAGGGTTAACTAACGAATTACAACAAGCCAAGCTGGAACTCAAACTGGAACAAGAGCGATCAGAAAGGCAGGCTGAAGATATCAATAGCCTGAATACGCAATTGAGAGAAGAGCGTGAGCAACTGCTCCGAGTCAATAGCGAACGAGCCACCCTGGAAGCCAACTATGAAAACATGGCCAGGAGGCTAACCGAACAAAAAGAAGAACTTACTTCGCTTCAGGATCGGTTTACCGCACAGTTCAAGAACCTGGCCAATGAGATTTTCGAAGAGAAGAGTGTAAAGTTCACGAATCAGAACAAGACCAACCTTGACGAGTTGTTAAAACCACTGGGTCAAAAACTGATAGAATTTGAGCGAAAGGTAGAGTTGACCCATAAAGATCATGTCGAACGTAATGTGGCCTTAAGAGAGCAAATCAGCGGTCTTCGTGAACTCAATAAAAAAATGAGTCAGGAGGCTGAAAACCTGACCAGGGCCCTGAAAGGTGATTCGCGAGTACAAGGTAACTGGGGGGAATTAGTCCTGGAACGGATCCTGGAGCAATCTGGTCTCCAAAAAGACCGGGAGTATTTCACACAAGAGTCCATTACTACCGAAGCCGGTCGCAGGTTGCGCCCCGACGTGATCATTCGGCTGCCTGACAATAAGAATTTAGTCATAGATGCCAAGGCTTCTCTGATTTCCTATGACCGATACATCAATGCTGAAAACGATGAAGATCGCGACCGGTTCCTGAAAGAGCACATGCTCTCAGTAAAAACGCATATCCGTAGCCTGGCGAATAAAAGCTACCATCAGCTGTTTGATACAGGTACCCTGGATTATGTGCTGATGTTCGTTCCCATTGAAGCCGCATTTGCTTTGATCATTGAACGTGGTGGTGAGCTTTACAATGAAGCGCACAGTCAAAACATAGTCATCGTGAGCCCGGCAACTTTGATTGCTACGCTTCGGACGGTTGCATCCATCTGGAAACATGAATATCAAAATCGCAATGCGTTAGAGATTGCCCGACAAGGCGGACTCCTGTATGATAAATTCAAGGCTTTTGTGGATGATCTGGTGAAAGTGGGCACTACCCTTAGCACAACGAAAAACACGTATGACGAAGCAATGAAAAAGCTTGTCACTGGAAAAGATAATCTGGTCCGAAAAACAGAAAGGCTTAAAGAATTAGGCGCACAAGCCAGCAAGTCCATCGATGACAAAGTCCTGACCAGGGCCAATGCCAAATCCACGTTGGAATCACCATCGGAAGAACAGCCTGAACCTGAAACCCAGGCAAACCTTTTTGGTGGCTAAAGGTTGAATCTGATAGATTTGCGCGATTTTTAATTGATTTATGAAATGGAGTTGACAGCTGATAACAAGCTTCAAAAGTTGATTATAGTAGGTGATCGGGTACTGATCAAGCCCAAAGCCGATGAAGAAAAAACCAATAGTGGCATCTATCTCCCTCCTGGTGTACAGGAAAAGGAGAAAGTGCAGAGTGGATACATTGTGAAAGCCGGACCGGGATTTCCGATCCCCCTACCCATGGACGATGATGATACGTGGAAAAGTGAAGAGGATAAAGTGAAGTATGTTCCCCTTCAGGCCCAGGAAGGTGACCTTGCGATCTTTCTACAAAAAGGTGCCTTTGAGGTTCAATACAAAGGAGAAAAGTATTTTATTGTTCCCCAGAGTTCTATTCTGATGCTGGAGCGTGAGGAAGACCTTTTTTGATCAATGAACCGAATTTTGAAGTATCCCTTTTTCGAAGGATTCGATATTTGCTAAAGTGGTCCGGGCAATTTCTGATAAAGCTTCCTGGGTAAGAAAGGCCTGATGTGCTGTGATCAATACATTGGGGAAACTAATCAGTCGCATGATCATATCGTCTTGAATGATATGTGAAGAAAGGTCTTTAAAAAAGAGATGTTCCTCTTGCTCGTACACATCGATCCCCAGGTATCCGATATGTTGACTTTTTAACCCGGCGATGACCTCTTTCGTGTTGATCAACCCTCCCCGACTCGTATTGATCAGCATGACACCCGGCTTCATAAGTCGAATACTCTCTGCATTGATCAGATGCCTGGAATCAGGTGTCAGTGGGCAATGTAGGGATATGATATCACTTGACCGGAAAAGCTCCTCAAGGCTCACATATGAGATCCCTTCCTTTATCAATTCATCCGAAGGATAAAGATCATAAGCCAAAACCTTCGTCCCAAACCCTTTCATTATCTGGCAAAACGCCTTGCCAATCTTACCTGTACCAACTACACCAACGGACTTTTGATACAAGTCAAAACCTACCAACCCTTGTAATGAAAAATTGCCTTCACGTACTCTATTGTAAGCTTTATTTGTTTTACGGTTTAATGTCAGCATCAATGCTACGGCATGTTCTGCCACCGCTTCAGGGGAATAGGAAGGAACTCTAACGACACTTACATCCAATTCCTTCGCCACTTGCAGATCTACATTATTAAATCCGGCACACCTCAAAGCCACCAGCTTTATGCCGTATGCATGGATTTTCTGGAGTACAACCTGGTCAAGTTGATCATTGACAAAGGCACACACGACATCAAAACCCTCACAAAGATTTACCGTCTGCTCATCAAGTGACGCCTCGAAATATGTAATGGAAAGTTTCCTGTTGGCTTCCTCAAAATAGGACCGATCATAAGACTTGGTACTGAAAAATGCGACTTTCACTGACTTGGATTGTATGGATTTGATTGCTGTAAAAAAACCATCAAAGTGAAAACCAATCTTTGACTTTTGTCAGAATAAGCAATGATCTGTGCCAGGGAGTTGAAGTCTTCCTTTAACGAAAACGTCTGAAAATTACTTTCAGCAACTCTTTGACTTCATCAGAATTCATATCCCAATCATACTGTCGGGCGTAGTTGGTTACGAGATGTTCTACCGCATCATCAAATGAGCCTGAATGCTCGATTTCAGCAAGGGCTTTTTGAAAAGTATTAGCGTCTCCATCAAACAACTCCTGCACGAACATGTATTTCTGATTAACTGAAACGCTGTTCAGAATCGACCCTGGTTGTTCCTCTTTCTCTAGTTTCTCAGCCAAAGACTCTTCTTTTACTTCACTGAACTGATCGTTGATCGTCGTGTTTTCAGGTTCGGGATCCTGTTCAGCAACAGGCTCGGAATCCAGTTCCGTCTCGGGTTCAGGCTCAGTAACTTCTTCGGGCTCCGGCTCTTCCACAATTTCTTCTTCCCGGGTAGGTTCTTCCTGTGGTTCAGGTTCCGGAATGATCTCATCACCCTCATCTAAAGATTCCTCTATTGCCTCCTCTTCGGATTCGGCAGGCTCATCTTCCGTTTCTTCCGCCAATTCCTCTACTTCCTCAGGTTCTTCTGATACTGCCGAAACAGGCTCTTCTTCCACTACTTCCTCCTCCACTACCGGTGCTTCTTCTGTTTCTGGCTCCGGTTCTTCCTCTTCCATGTCATCTTCGAAGTGTGTGATGTCCACAAACTCTTCTTCGTCCAGTATTTGTTCCAGTGTGATTGGAGTTACTTCTGACAGATTAGTAAATAACCTTTCCTGGCTTTCTGAAAGATCCACATCTGCAAAGTAATCATCTGCGATTTCGAAAACTTCCGCATAGGTGCCTGAAGCTTGCGCATTAAAAAAGTCATCAAACTCCTCTGTCAATAACTTCAGGTACTTTAGAATAGGCTTCGCATGTTTCTGCTGATAGGTCTGATGTTCACGGCCTGCGAATTCATTCTGAATAAATGCTGCCGGATCCGTAACCAACACGAAAGCTTCATCTAAAGCTTTTGCAATCAAGGCCTCCAGAGTTTCAGCATTCACCTGAATGTGCTGGGAAAGCGCATTCATAAACTGCACCAACGCCTTTTTTACATCGGGATGCTTATAATCAAAATAAGGGCTTTCCAGGCGCTTCATTTCCTCCTGCCACTCCTGAAAAAGGGCTTTCATGATCAGGAAATTCAGCTGTTTGGAAGGTGAAAGCGATACCAGTTCCTTGCCTGATAAAGTGTCCTTACCCTGGTAAGATTGATGAATTATTTGTTCAGTGAAGGTCTTTTTAAAACCTTTTACAAACTCAATGTTAAAAAGTCTTCTCATCCAATTCTAAATTGCGACGAAATGTTGCGGATTACAGTTCGAAACCTATTAAGTAAATCTATCGATTGCAGCGATAAAAATACGAAACTGCTTCATATTTTGCTGCAACATACGGACGTGATGCACGCCTGTGGGGCCAAAGGCCGATGCACTACTTGTAAGGTAAACGTATTAGCCGGTCAAGAAGGTATACCTGAGGATTCCGAAGCGGAAAGAAAGTTTCGCCAAATGGGGAAACTGGGTAAGACAGAGCGCCTGTCTTGCCAGTTTATACCCTCACGGGATCTGGAGATTGAAATTCCCGATGTTTGTAAACTACCTCACCTGAAATACTCATACTAATGTTTATAGAACCTTCCAATAGCTCTGAAATTAGCCGACGCAGTGGTTGGGTAGAAGTTATCTGCGGCTCCATGTTTTCCGGAAAAACAGAAGAGTTGATCCGACGATTAAACCGGGCGCTGTTGGCAAAACAGAAAGTAGAGATATTCAAACCCAAAGTCGACAAAAGGTATTCAAAACACGACATTGTTTCGCACAATGAAACCTCAATCACTTCAACCCCCGTGCACTTTGCCAGGGATATTTTATTACAATGTGACAACAGTGAAGTGATCGGGATCGATGAAGCACAATTTTTTGACCCGGATATAGTTCTAGTCACAAACGAATTGGCCAACCGGGGGAAACGAGTCATCCTTGCAGGACTCGACATGGATTTTCAGGGTATTCCTTTTGAACCGATGGATAAGCTCATGTGTATTGCGGAATACATCACTAAAGTTCATGCTATTTGTATGGAATGTGGAAATGTTGCCTCCTACTCCTACCGCAGGAGCCGATCCACGAAAAAAGTCGTATTGGGAGAAAAGGATATTTATGAAGCCCTTTGCAGGACTTGCTTTCAACAAAAAATGAATAATGGCTAGATCGCTTTTTTCGTTGTATGTCGCTATTTTGCTATGCCACACCGGGTACACCCAGGATATCCCCGTCGGCACCTGGAGAAATCATTTTAGCTTCGAAAGCATTCAATCAGTGGCAAGCGATGGGAGTCGCACTTTTGCTGCCAGTGAATTCGCCCTTTTTCTTTTTGAGAATGAAGAAATCACCCGATTATCTAAGATTGATGGACTAAACGGTGGCGCTATTACAGGCCTGGCCTATAGATCCTCTGACGATGTACTTTTGATCGGTTACGAAGACGGAGGAATTGATTTGATCAAAGAGGGAATTCTCAAAAACCTTGTCGATCTGACAGATGGCAATTTTGGTGTTAACCGATCAATTAATGGTTTCGATTTTGAAGGGAACCTGGCGTACGCCGCAACCAATTTTGGAGTGGCAACCATCAATCTTAATACAGAAGAAATCACAGAAATATTCAGGGAGATCGGGCCCAATGGCGACATTCTGCGTATTGACGAGATCTTTTTCCAAAATGGCGTCTTATTTACTTCCACTACTCGTGGCATACTTAGTGGTAACCTCGCTTCTAATCTGCTGGATTTCAACAATTGGTCTCTGAGCGAGAATACAGTTGGTTTTAAAAACCTCATTGCTTTGGAAAATGAAATCATCGCCAGTAAGGATAGCATTATTTTCGTTCTAAATGATCAGACAAGTTCCTGGGATACACTGACACAGGTTAGCTATGAAATCCTGGACCTGGCCGCAGATAGCGATCAACTATTCATCATGGGAAATGATGAACTGCGCGTGTGGGAAAACAATGCCTTTACGGATGTAGCCATAAGTTTCCTGACATCCGGCAACGAAATCACGTTCAATCAGGGAGAGTTTTGGATTGCAGATCTGGAAAACGGATTGATCAATGGAATTCCCGGAAATGAACGGCTGATTTTACCCAGTGGCCCTTCATCAGACAATATTACACACATTGCATTTGCAGATAGTCTATTCGCTTTTTACAGGGATTCACCTGCTTCAGAACAAGAAGATTCAACAGGTTTCGCAGTATTTTCTAATGGACAATGGAATAACTTGTCAATAGGGGGTTTTTACAATATTTCCGACGTAGGGTCATTTGATGGTTCCGTCTATTTGAGTTCACACACCCAGGGTATATACAATTGGAGTAATCAGCAAATTGTAACTGATGAGTTTGCATCGGGAATTGTATCGATCCCCGCATTATCCGGAACTTCCGATGGTCTTTATGCCATTCGGTACAATGACACTAATGCCCTTTACCGACTCAATGAAGGTCTCTGGGAATCCTGGACATCTACTGAAGCAGGGTCGCGTGCATTTATTGATATGACCATTTCTGACGGGAATGTGCTTTGGTTGACGACAGAAGGTACTGGTGGCGTGATCGCATTCGACCCGATTGGGGAGCAATTTCGGCTTATCAATCGAAGCGATGGTCTGGCTTCCTCAAATATTCAATCGCTTGTGATTGATCTGGAAGATCAGGCATGGATCGGGAATTTGTCAGGCATTTCTTTTTTCACTGAGGCCACATTTGTTTTCAATACGTTCAATGCTTTTACACCCTTCTTCGAGAACCGCGTGCTTTTTGACGAGGAGGCCGTCACGGCGTTGGCCGTTGATGGAGGCAATCGAAAATGGATGGCCACAAGGGACGGAATCTGGATATTCGATAGTAATGTGGTTACACTGGAAGATAGGTTTACAACTGAAAACAGCCCTTTACCTTCAAATAACGTCCTGGAATTTGCTTATAATCCCAATAACGGCGAGATGTTCATTCTGACGGATCGAGGACTCGTCTCCTATCGCACCGGCTCTTCCGCTGGTTTTATCAGGCACAGCGACGTGCAAGTATTTCCAAATCCGGTCCGACCACAGGATTCCGGACCGGTCACGCTTACGGGGTTGGCTCAAAATGCTAACATCAAAATCACCGATGTGCAGGGAAACCTAATCAGAGAAGTGGATGCATTGGGAGGCACTGCCACCTGGGATCTTCGAGACACATCCGGAAGTCCGGCGGTCAGCGGTATTTACCTTTTCTTCAGCAGTATTGGGGATCGGGAAGAGACCTTCGTAGGTAAGATCGCCGTAATCCGGTAAATTGGTATTGGCCAATGATCTCGAAAACCGAAGGAATTTCAATCAATTATATCAAGTACAAGGATACTTCCATTATCGCCAGGGTATTCACGAAAAACTACGGTCTTCAATCACTGATCATCAATGGTATCCGCAGTAAAAAATCGAAGAAAAACCCTGGATATTTCGAACCTTTTTCCGTGTTGGAACTGGTTTTATACTGGAACAAGGACAAAGACCTCCACCGGTTAAGCGAGTTTCGACCAAAACACTTGTTGTCGAATATCCGAACGGATATGAAGAAAAGTGCGATCACACTTTTTCTTTCGGAGGTATTGGCCAAAGTATTACAAGCTGAAAAACACGAAAACATCGCGCTCTTCGAATTTCTTGAAGCCTCTGTCGTTGCCTTTGACCATAGCATGTCAAATGATGAGAATTTCCACCTGCAATTTCTGATCAAACTGACTACCTTTCTAGGATTCGGTTTTGAACCCAGCCTGATATCTGATCATGTGGTATCCGGACACGCGTCGCAGATTGATGAATTTGCTGAATCTCTATCTCAGGAAGACTTTTTCGCTCCTATCGCAGCTTCAGGAAAAATGCGAAGTGAAACCCTGGATATGATCCTGAAATACTACCAATACCATCTCGGACATGCGCTGGAGATCCGATCATTGGAAGTGCTCAAAAGTGTATTTCACTGACCACTTTTTCTACAAGTTGGTCTTAGGTACTTTTGAGCTCCGTAACACATGGAGAAAAAATCACATTTCATCGTCATCGAAGGATTGGACGGTTCCGGAAAATCCACAGCCAGTGAAAACCTGGCTAAAGTCCTGGAATCTCAATATGGTAAGAAGGTCAAACGGACTTTTGAACCCCATAATGATTCGGTGGGCGGTAAGTTCATTCGGGACATCCTGACTAAAAAGATCAGTGAATTTCACCCCAGAATTCTACCATTGGCCTTTGCCGCTAATCGGTTGGACCATTGCACCAGGGTGATCAATCCGTGGCTGGAAACTTCGGAAGATCACATAGTACTTTGCGACCGTTATTACCTGTCTTCATTGGTCTATCAAAGTTCAGAGGATTTTGACATTACCGCCGTTTATGAGTTGAATGAAAAAGCGATCCGACCCGATCTTATTCTTTTTTTCGACGTTTCAGATGAGATCTGTTATCAACGGATAGCTGGTAGAAATGCAGACAGAGAATTGTTTGAAGACAATCTTGCAGCCACACGAGCCAAGTTTGAAGCTGCAAAATCTTATCTCAGAAACAAAGGAGAAACCATTGTTGATATCGATGCAAGTGGCACACCAAATGAAGTAGTTGCGCTACTTGAGCAAGCTATTACTACTCATTTTAACGACATTAGGAAGACTGATTAACCATTAATTCAAGAGAAAATATAAATGTCAAGCAAGCTTTTCTTCAGGCTTTGGCATATTTTTAAATTACTAACCACACAATGATGAAACCTATCTTATATCAGGAAATTCCATCGCTTGACCTGGCGGACTTCAAAAACGGGGATGAAAGTTCCCGGGCTAACTTCGTTAAAGCATTAGGTGAAGCTTATCAAAATATTGGATTTGTCGCCATCAAAAATCACGGACTTTCGGATGAACTGACGGCTAAACTTTACCAGGCAGTAGAATCATTTTTCAGATTACCTGAAGAAACCAAGCAACAATATGAATTCCCGGAACTGTTCGGTCAGCGCGGCTACATCAGTAAAGGAAAAGAAAAGGCAAAAGGACGCAACACGGGAGACCTCAAGGAGTTTTTCCATGTGGGTCAGCCCGATGATCAAAAATTACCAGAATACCCGGACAATATCTGGCCGAAGGAAGTTGCTGATCTGGAAGCTTTGACGACCAATGCCTACAGGATTCTTGAAGAAGCAGGTATCTCAATGTTGCAAGCTATAGCGCTGTATTTGAACCTGGATGAACACTATTTTGATGACAAAGTCAGGTCAGGGAATAGCATTCTGCGAGCAATCCACTATTTCCCGATTGAGAATCCGGAAGCGATTCCAGCGGATGCAGTAAGAGCCGCTGAACACGGTGACATCAATTTGATCACTTTGCTTATGGGAGCAAGTGCAGACGGATTGCAGGTACTCAGAAGAGATGGCGAATGGATCCCGATTACCGCTTTACCTGATCAAATTGTAGTGAACGTTGGTGATATGCTCTCCAGACTGACCAACAACAAATTGAAATCGACGATCCACAGGGTAGTCAATCCACCAAAAGAATTGATGAAGACCAGTCGGTTCTCTATTCCATTTTTCATGCACCCCAAATCTTCTATGGACCTGACTTGCCTTGAAAGTTGTATTTCAGAGGACGAGCCAAAACTATATGAAGACATGAGTGCAGGAGAATTCCTGGATGAGCGACTAAGAGAAATCGGCTTGAAGAAATAAATATGGCCATCCGGCGAGTCAGGTACATAATCTTTCTCCGAGATGTCCTCTTCCTTTCTGTGACAGCTTTCGGCGGTCCCCAGGCCCATTTGGCCATGGTGATCGATATGATGGTCAAAAAGAGAGGATATATAGATGAGCAAGGCCTGATCGAGCTATACGCTTTGTGCCAAATCCTTCCGGGTCCTACTTCTACTCAGACCATTACGTCTTTGGGCTTTCGCATCGGAGGCCCGGGGCTGGCATACCTGACCCTGTTGGTCTGGATGTTCCCCGCATTCTGCATCATGACGGGGGCAGCACTTACCGTGGACTTCATGCAAGAAATGAACATTTCCCTGGATTTCCTGCGGTTCATTCAACCCATGGCAGTGGGGATTGTGGCTTATTCTGCTTATCGTATATCAAGTAGTGTGATCTCTTCCCGAGTAGGTTATTTTCTAATGATCCTCTCTGCATTCATTTCTTACTTTCTGAAAAACCCCTTCATATTTCCCGTATTGTTGCTAGCCGGAGGAGCAGTAACTGCCTCCCGGTATAAGAAACAACCAATTGAAGAAAAGAGCGGTTTCAAGATTAACTGGACCAGTATTTTTATCTGGCTTGGGGTCATGTTTGGCGCCTTCGTTCTTTGGCAGCTTACTGAATGGGCTCCTATACGAATTTTTGACAACTTCTATCGAAATGGAAGTCTGATCTTTGGGGGTGGACAAGTGCTGGTTCCATTACTATTCACAGAGTTTGTCGAATTTAAAAAGTACCTGACGTCCGAAGAATTCATTTCCGGATACGCCTTTGTACAAGCCATTCCCGGACCGGTATTTTCATTTAGCTCTTACGTGGGTGCACTGAGTTTGCGGGACCTGGGCATTGGCGGCCAAATATTGGGTGCCTTTTTAGCAACTGCCGGAATTTTTCTTCCAGGCACTTTTTTCATTTTTTTCGCGATCCGTTTTTGGGAAAGCCTTAAAAAATATCGTGTTGTAAAAGCCTCGTTGGAGGGCATTAATGCGGTCAGTTCCGGTATGGTGATGGCGGCCACTTTTCTCCTTTTTGGGAGTATAGAACCCACAGCAATTAATTACTTCCTCATGATCGGTACTGCCTGCGTGATCTTCTTTACAAAAATTCCGACACCCCTGATCATTATTGCTGGTTTACTTGTCGGAATTATCCTGCAATAAAAAACCCAGACGGTTCGGTCTGGGTAATTAATATTTTTTGTCGTTGGATCAGTTACCCGGATCAGCTGGAGGGTCAATACCCAATTTTGTTAAAATCAAATCAGTGATGTTGGACTCTTCATTGGCATAAAGTAAAACATCCAAACCAGCGGCTCCTGAGCTAAATACGTGCGTGTATCCGTTTTCTTCAGAAACTTCTTTGATCGCAGTTCCCACTTTCTCAACGGCTGGTGCCAACAATTGATTTCGCTTTTGTAGCAACGAAGTTTCTGCATCTGCCTGGAATTTTTGAATATTCTCCTGCAAGCCTTGCAATTCTCTTTCACGATCTGCTCTTACTGCTTCGATCATGGAAGCGGCATTTTGCTGGTAGTCCGCAGCTTTGGTCTGAAACTCCTGGTATTTTGCTTGGAGCTGATTTTGGAGTTGCGTTTCGTATGCTTTGAGGTCCGCCTCGATTTGCTTTGCTTCAGGCAAAAGTGATAGTACGTACTCCGCGTTCGTATACCCAATCTTTAAATCCTGGGCCTGCAAGCTTCCGACCATTACCAGGGCGAAAAAGCCAATGAAAAATTTCAGTTTCATAATTAATTATTGTTCGTCTATTAATTCGTCGTTTGATTTTCACCGAGTCCCAGTTCTTCTAACACAAAATCTGTGTAATCATGAATCGGGTCGGTATAGATCATCACCAAGTCTCCGGATTTGTCGAATACTATCTGGAGTCGGTTATTTTTTGCCACTCGTTCTACAGCTTCGAATACCTTATCCTGAACTGGTTTGATCAACTCTTTTTTCTTCAAAAAATACAGCCCCTCGAAACCGAAAACCTGTTTTTGGTAATCTTTTATTTCTTTCCACTGTCTCTCAATTTCTGCCTGCCGATCAGCACGCATATCAACCGTAAGCAGCACTTCTTCAGCTTGAAAAGCGGCTTCCATACTTTCAGCCTCCTTGTACATTTCCTGAATCTCGGCTTCCCATCCCTGGGCCAGTTTTTCTATTTCTGCCTGAGCCTCTTTGTATTCAGGAAGCCTGCCCAAAATGTAATTCGTATCGACGTATCCGAATTTTTGCGCAAAACTAACAGGAATTAGTAAAAAAGAGAGGGCGGAGAAAAAGATGAACCGTTTCATTATCTGATTTGCTGACCAATACTAAAGTGAAATTGTGGGCCGGCAGGTCCTGTCTGTCCCGGTTCTGAATCAAATCCATATCCCCAATCAAGTCCAAGCAATCCAAAAGCTGGCATGAAAATTCTCGCACCAAGCCCTGCAGATCGCTTCATATCATAAGGATTATACTGATCAAAATCATTCCAGTTATTTCCTCCTTCAACAAACGCCAGTGCATAAATCGTGGCACTAGGATTCAAAGAAAGTGGATATCGGATTTCAGTCACGAACTTCGTGAAGAACAAACCGCCCCTTATACCGTTCTCAACGGGCGTAATACTATTATTCGTATATCCTCGAAGGCCAATTACATCAGTTCCTAGCAAAAAGTTTTGTCCAGTCAGTCCGTCACCACCCAAAGTGAAGCGCTCAAATGGGCCTGGATCTACGTCCTTGTTGTAGGTTCCAATGAATCCGAAATGTGCCCGTGTAGCCAAAACCAACTTATCCGCGAGCTGCAAATAGTACTTGGTATCCAGGTTCCATTTGTGGTATTCCAACCACTTGAAAAGTTCCTCATTGGAAGCATTATCATAATCGATATCTCTCCATAAAGAATGCGGTGGCGTAGCTGCTACATTTAACGAAATACTGGAACCACCTCTTGGATACATGGGGTTGCTTACTGAGTTACGCGCTAAGGTCGTATTGAAAGTTACGCTGTTGGCGTTACCCGTTGAGAATCCAAGTTGATTTCCAAAATTCTGTAAGGAATATTGCAGATAGCCAATAGAATTACTAAGCGTGAAGAAATCATCCGGCCAAGTGAGTCTACGTCCCAGAGAAAGCGTAACACCTGTCACTTTTAGCGCTCCAAATACTCGATCTGTAAATGGATCAACACTACGCTGCACAGAATGACTCAGGTTGATACCGAATGAATTCGGGCGCTTGCCGCCCAACCACGGTTCTGTAAATCCTAAGGAATAACTTTGGAATCTTCTACCATTCGCCTGTAATCGCAATGAAAGCCTTTGGCCATCTCCAGCTGGTGGAAAGCTGCTCAACGCAAGGGCCTCACGCAAAGAGAAGTTGTTGAATGTAAGGCCAAGGGTACCGATAAAACCAAAGGCACCACCCCAACCACCAGACATTTCAATCTGATCCGAAGGTCTTTCTACAAGGGACCACTCGATATCTACGGTTTCTTTTACTGGATTGGGTTTAGGAATTGGGTTTACCTGCTCCGGATCAAAATAGCCTAATTGGGACAATTCCTGCTGGGTCCTGATCAATTCCGCCCGGCTAAATTTCTGACCGGGTAAAGTTCTGATCTCACGAAGGATCACATGATCGTTGGTCTTGTCATTTCCTGTGACGTACACCTGATCGATTGTAGCTTGTGCTCCTTCATAGATGCGCATCTCTACATCAATTGAATCTCCTTCTATTCCTATCTCAACAGGGGTAACACTAAAAAACAAATAGCCATTATCCATGTAAAGCGAGCTGATATCCGCACCGGCCGGATTGAAATTGAGCTTTTGGTTAATCAGCTCAAGGTCATAAACGTCTCCTTTTTCAACCGCAAGGATCTTCTTCAAAATTTCATCATCATGAACAAAGTTGCCCTCCCAGGTGATGTCCCTGAAATAATACTTTCTCCCTTCACTTACGGCAATCTGAACCTCAAGAGACCTTTCGTCGGTCCCAACAAGGGTGTCACTGATGATTTCAGCATCTCTGTAACCCTTAGAATTGTAAAAGGCGAGTAACGAAGCTCGATCATCTTTGAAATCCGACTCCACGAACTTGGCAGCTTTGAAAACATTGATTTTTGCTTGTTGTGCAAGGTATTCAGAGATCAGATACGTCGTGTCCTTATGAGTCATGAAGTTCCAGAAGTTCACAGGGTTCAATAGCTTCATGGTTTTACCCAGTAAGTTGCTACCCAATCTGAATTCAGGTCTTACACCCGTATTTTTCAACTTTTTCCTTAGCTTGGAAGAGGTAAAGGCTTCATTGCCTTCAAATGCGATGTTCTCAACCCTAACTTTCTTCCCTCGCTCTACGTCTATGTCCAGAATGGCACTATTTCGTAATAAAGTATCTGGTTTTTGAGACACTTTGATAATGGCATTCCTGAATCCTTTTCCTTCAAGGTACTTTCTTACGGTTAGTTCAGCATTCTTGATCACAACATCGGTCAGTACTTTTCCTCGAACTAACTCAAGGTCATCTTCTACTTCGCTTTGTTGGGTTTTATTAAGTCCGTCAAATAGATACCTGGTCAACCTGGGTCGTTCTGTAAGCTCAATCGTCAAATAGATCTGACTTCCTTCAATTTTTGAAGCCTTGATATTGATATCGCCAATGATCCCTTGCTTCCAGAGTTTTGTGATGGCCGTAGAAATTTCATCACCAGGGATTTTGATCTTGTCACCTACTTTCAATCCCGATAGAGAGATCAACGCATTGTTGTCCAGGAATTCAACACCCTGAACTTCTATGCCTGCTATTTCGTATTCCTTGGGACTGGAATAATTGATGGATGGGCCCGTATTGGTAGCTCTTCTGTTTTGGCCATAGAGCAACTGCCCCTGCACAACCAGTGAAACCTGAATAAATAATAATGCTAATCCTAATCTTCTCATGAGACAGTTATTTGCTCACTGGTTTTTCCAAACCTTCTTTCGCGCTTCTTAAAAACATTAATGGCCTCCTGCAAGTGCTTTTTTCTGAAGTCAGGCCATAAGACTTCAGTAAAATACAATTCCGTATAAGCCATCTGCCACAATAAGAAATTGCTTATCCTCATTTCTCCACTGGTTCTGACCATCAACTCCGGATCCGGAATACCATTCGTGGATAAATAGGTATCTATCATTTCCTGATTGATCTCACTAGTGTCAATCTTGCCGTCACGTTGGTCCGCGGCCAATCGCTTCACCGCCTGTTCCAGATCCCATTTGCCACTGTAGTTCAATGCCAAAATCAAATTCAATCCGGTATGGGCCGCTGTTTCTTTTTTCGCCGATGCCAATTTTTCCTGGGCTTCTTTCGGAAGCTTGGTCAAATCTCCTATAGAACTCAAACGAACATTATTCTTTTTGAGCGTCGGCAGTTCATCGTTTATGGTAGACACCAACAATGTCATCAATCCATCTACTTCATATTTCGGCCGTGCCCAATTCTCCGTTGAAAAGGCATAGAGTGTTAAATGCTCAATGCCGTTTTCCGCACAAAACTCTGTCGTATCACGAACTGCTTTTATGGCATTCCGATGCCCGAATATCCTGGAAGCCCCGCGGTTTTTTGCCCACCGGCCATTGCCATCCATGATGACAGCAATATGCTTGGGCACCGGGCCCTCTTCAATCAACTCTTTCATGCCAACTCAGCCAAAATAGAAAGGCTACAAAAATGATACTTTTTTGCAAGATTGTTTGATGATAATCAGGCTTTTAACCTGATTTAACGCTTAAACATGTATCGATTGGGGACGTAAGGGAAGGGACAGGGTATCTTGTAGAGCACGTAAGTGAAGGAAATCCCAGTAAAAAAGTACCAATCGTCGGTATTCGGATGTCCAAATTCGAAACCGTCTTTTCGGGTCTGATTACTATCAGAAACCCCATCCAGGTAGTCTGTGAAGGTCTTTCTTACGCCAAGATCGGCTGTAATGGCAAATTTTCTGCCAATTAGTTGTTTGAATCCAAGACCAAATGGGATATTGGCGTGTATTCGGCCAAAATCTTCAGGGGCCCCATTAATTTCTCCTAATCGCATGAAACCTATACCAGCAAAAAAGTAGGGTGACCAGTTTACCGGCGACTTGTCGTGTCGAAAGTCCAGGAAATGATATTCGATTACTCCGCTGAATTCCCACAAATTAGTACTGAAAGAATGGCCTCTTACTTCCCCAAGCGGGTCTGTGGGATTGCCGTCATCCCCCCCCAATGATCCGTATGCAAGGGCTGTCCGAAAGCTGATGAAATCTGAGAAATTCATTCGAAAAACACCAAATCCAGCCAGTTTTGAATCCAAAGGTTTATATCCTCTGGATAAATCACCAGCGTAACTCATGGCACCAATTCCGCCTCCGAATTCAAGAAATTGCGCTTCAGCAGTTAGGGTAATTCCTAAAAAAAGAACAAAAAAGACTTTTATGGATCTCAAATACTATCTGAATTTCGCGGTACTTCGTTGGCGAGACTGCAAGACGTAAGTAACTCTTATCTGAGTAACGAAATACATGTCATTGTCGCCAGGATTACCTCTTATGGCACCATCTATCCCTGATCCAACGACTTGATTTACACGATATTGTACATTACCAAAATCATTCACCACAATACTGGCAGCTCCGGTACGAGACTCACCGGTAGTAACTGCAATGGGTTCAGCTCCACGATCAGAGAAAATCCTGGCAACAGGATCATCAAATCGGTCCAGGCCAACGTAATTGCCACTGACATCATCAAGGTAATCCGTAAATAAGTATCGATAGCCGAATTCTACACCGAACGAAAGAGGTCCGGGAGGATTAAACACCCCACCAATACCCACCGGAACGGCTAACTGAAATAAACTGTAGTCGGCATCAGGAGAAACTCCTGTCTGATCGGTCAGGTTTTGCCCTTCCGTGCCTAAGGGTTTTAGATTAACCCAATCTCCCGGGCTTAAACCACTAGGTAGTGGAGCATCCGAACCTGTTTGATAATCAAATTGTGGCGCCTGGCCTTGTGGCTGGTGATGATACCCTGTAATTCCCAGAAATATGTAACCATTAATCGGCGGTCGTGCATTAGAACCTCGATTATTAGGAAGAATGTAGAATTCCATCCCCAGTGTCAGTTCCTTCAGGAAATTTCGAAAAGACAAATTCCGCTGATACCTGGGACCACTGGAAGGCCCTGAAGGATCAGAACTATTATCGTCTCCTCTTAAAAAGCCCGCATTGAAAGAAGCTCTGGCAGCCATAGCAGGGTGAAAGCGATAGCCATACATAACGCCGAATCCAGGCCGGGTAAAGCTGATGTCTGTACTGGCTGCTTTATTGACGGGAGCCAGATCACCAAAGTAATTAAGCGCATTAACACCGAACCCTACATACTGATAGGCACGGAAACGTGATGCACCGCCTTGAGTTCTGCCACTTCTATACTTACCAATTTTTTTACTCTTCCCTCGGCGCTTCTGAAACGAATTTCTTCTGCGTCTTTGAGAGTATGCATCATCACTCAAATAAAGGATCGCGATGATCAATAAGAAGGCGGCTTTGACATTGAAACGCATGGTATTCTTCGCTAATTCACATTCAATCTAGGAAATCCACAAGTGGATAACAACAAAATTAGCCTAATGGAGGCCTTTTAACGATTATTGATTTAAAAATATTATGTTAATTTCTACGATCGAGTCCCCAACTTAACTTATTTCTGAGGGTTTCGATGAAACTAACCCCCTCAATTCTGAGCAATTTCGCTTTAAAATTTGCTTTGGTGATTTTCAGGCTTATGTCATCACTAACCGTCTCCGAACGCGAATCAAGGGATATCAAAAAATTTGTACTGCGACTATCAACTTCGAATCTGATCTCATTTTCATCCGATAATACCAAAGGACGTACATTGAGGTTATGCGGACTGACAGGTGTAAGAATAAAGTTTCCGGATTGGGGCATGATAATCGGGCCCCCACAACTCAACGAATACCCTGTAGAACCGGTCGGAGTAGACACCATCAGGCCATCTGCCCAATAAGTAGCCAGGTACTGATCGTTGATATAACATTTGATCACGATCATCGAGCTTGTATCCTTGCGAATCATCGCAAATTCATTGATGGCATAATGATCGGACCCAAAAGGATTCTCGGAAGCCTCCAGAGAAACCAGTGACCTTTCATCCAAAGTGTACTTTCCTTGTAGCAATTTGGTCAGCGCTTCTTTGATCATATCCCGCGAGATGGGCGCTAAAAAACCAAGTCTTCCGGTATTTATACCCAATATGGGAATTTGAGTCGGACCTACTAGTGTGAGTGTCTCCAGAAAAGTACCATCTCCTCCGAGGCTCAAAACAAAATCAAATTGATCACTATGATCTACTTTGGAAAACCTACTCACCCCTTCAAAGTACGGTGCGTATCTGGAGGAAGAAAAAGATTCTGAAACACTGAATGCCACGTCGTTGACACGAAGGGTATCAATGACCTCTCTGACATAAGCTTCGACAGATTCGGAAACCTCTCTTCCGTGAATCGCTACCTTCACCATGCAGGAATCAGATTTTCAGGAAATTCAAGAGCTGATCAAGGCGATCTTTTTCTAACATAGAGCCCTGACTTTGACTGAATGATTCAACTACTTTGTATCCGTTGGCATCCAGTATGGATATCACATGCGAAGTGTCCTCTTTGTTGATCTTAATCGTGAGTTCTATTTTGGTCGGGTCATCTTCACGAGAAACGATATAGCTACTCAGGATCTTCAAATCAACTGACTCCACCAACCTACTGATCTCTGATAAGTAGTAGTCACGGTTATTGGTCTCAATAACCAAAATCGCTCCGGGATGCTGGATGGTGGATGTTTTTGCAAAGGCCTCCACAACATCTTCAACAGCAATGGTGCCGAGATAACGATCATATTGATCAATCACCGCCACAATTTTTCTGCTGGTGGAATAGGCTACTCGCAAAACCTCATAAAAATGCCGGGTATCACCAATAAGCGTTTCCTGACCAACCAATTGCAAGTCTGAGATTTTTGCCTCAACTGCTGGTAATGCCATCAGCATTTCCTCGCTGACCACCCCAAGAAACTCCTCATTATCTGCTACGGGTAATTCGGAAAGTCGAAATTCTTCCATCCACTGAAGTGCCTGATCGATGGAATCTTCAGGTTTCAACGGTGGTATTAAATAATTGATTAGTTCCTTAGCCCTCATATAGAAATTTATGCTGCCAAAAACTGCTCTAGCAATTTATTGAATTTTTCAGGTGCTTCCATCATTGGAGCATGACAACATTTGTCAATGAAATGGAGTTCAGAGTTGGGTAACAATCTATTGAACTCATGACCCACCATTGGTGGAGTAATGGTATCATTCAATCCCCAAATCAATAACGTTCTGGCTTTGATATCTGGTACCATATCCGCCATATTATTTCGTTGTGCGGATTTCGCCATGGCCACGATCCTCATACATTTAGGAATGCTTTTGGTCGTTTCAAAAACCTCATCAACCAGTTCATCAGTTGCCGTCGCGGGATCATAAAACGTGTAGGCCACTCTCTCTTTTACATAGTCGTAGCTGCCTCTCTTAGGAAAAGAACCACCCATAGCGTTCTCGAAAAGCCCGGAACTTCCGGTTAAAATCAGGCGCTTAACGTGCTCGGGTTTCCTAAGTGAATAAATCAGCGCCACATGTCCTCCCAGCGAATTGCCCATTAGATTTAGGTCACTGAGTTGCTTTACTTCGATGAACTCTTCCAGAAAATCCGTAAGTCCTTCCAAACCTGCTTCTTTCAGAGGCATGGTATAGATTGGCAGAAGCGGGATGATCACCCGATAATTCTTTGAAAAATGATTCACGACACTGTCCCAGTTGCTTAACGCACCAAACAGCCCGTGCAAAAGCAAAATGACTTCTCCCTCTCCCTCGTCCACATATGTGAATCCCTTTTCTTCTTTGAGTTCCATATTTAACTACAAATATATTTCTTCAAACAAAGTGCTTTTTCTTTTCCTGATCGATAGAATCTATAAAATTCTCAAGGAATGGAAAAATTGAATCCAATGTATTAAATGCATTCGGACCTATACGTTCAATATACGGATATATCCTGGAATTGTCCAGGTCTTTTTCCGGGAGCAACATACCTCCGGCTTTTAGCATCAATACCAACATGCTCACGAGAAACCCCCATTTTAATATACCCAGTATCGCACCTAAAATGTTGTCTAACCAGCCTAGAAAAACCAGATCAACTCCTTTTTTAAGCAATTTGGCAATCATGTTGATCAATACACTTAATGCAATAAAGAGTATGATAAATACGCCAACTAGTCCGATGGTATAGAAATCTGATTCGCTAAAAAAAACTGCCGCGATAGGGCCTGAAAATTTAATGGCACCGAACAATCCGAAAAAAAAGGCAATCAAAGAAAATAATTCGATAATCAGCCCCTTGGAATAACCCCGGATGGCTCCCAGCACCAATATGACCAATAGAAAGATGTCTACATAATTCATTTATGAAGTCAGAAGCTTTCTGGCTATGGTTGAAATGAGTTTGCCATCAGCCTTACCTGACAATTTTTTGGTAGCCGCTCCCATTACTTTGCCCATATCACCGGGACCCGATGCACCTACTTGCGCAATCGTATCTTTTACGGCTGCCTCTACTTCTTCTTCAGACAGCTGCTTTGGCAAAAACTCTTCAATAACCGATAACTCCTGTTGCTCAACCTCAGCCAGGTCTTCTCTTCCCTGCTGATTGTAGACGTCCAGGGAGTCTTTTCTTTGCTTGGCCGCCTTTTGAAGCAATTTCAGCTCAACCTCCTCTGAAAGATCGCTCCCTGCTCCTTTTTCCGTTTCCGCCAATAAGATCGCTGATTTGATCGCACGTAGTGCTCTCAGTCGATCTTTTTGCTTTTGCAACATGGCTTGTTTGATTTCCTGCTCAATCTTTGATTTAAGGCTCATTACTAAAAACTATTTTTGTCCCCTGTCGGTTAGTGACTCCTATGATGACCAAACTTAGCGTAAACGTTAACAAATTTGCAACTCTGAGAAACGCCCGAGGTGGAAATAACCCGAATCTGGTAAAAACAGTGAAAGACTGTGAAAAGTTTGGGGCCGAAGGCATTACGGTGCATCCACGTCCGGATGAGCGTCATATTACTTATCAAGATGTGTTTGACATCAAGGAAGTAGTGAGAACAGAATACAATATAGAGGGGTATCCGGATGAACGATACATGCAAATCATTGAAAAAGCACGCCCTACTCAGGCAACACTGGTACCCGATGGGCCAGACGTGCTCACTTCTAATGCCGGATGGAATACCATCGCCAATGCTGAACTTTTGAAACCATTAGTAGCTCAATTGCAATCTTATGGAGCCAGGGTATCCATTTTTGTAGACCCTGATGTTGCCATGGTGGAAGGAGCGCATAAAGTGGGAGCCGACCGGATTGAATTGTACACAGAGCCTTATGCGGTGGATTTCCCCATTGATAAACATGAAGCGGCTAAAAACTACGTGGCTGCTGCAAAAAAAGCGCAGGAACTAGGACTGGGCATCAATGCAGGTCATGATTTGAGTCTGGAAAACCTGAAATTCCTTAAGGAATCTCTGCCACAACTCGATGAAGTATCGATCGGACATGCTCTGGTTTGTGATGCGCTTTATTATGGCCTGGAAAACATCATTCCCATGTATAAAAGACAATTGGTATGATCCTGAATTTTCGAACTCTCGGTGAAGGAGATCCTCTTATCATATTACACGGTGTTTTTGGATCTTCTGACAACTGGCAATCTCAGGCCAAAGCATTTGCAGAAAAGTACAAAGTGTATTTGGTCGACTTGAGAAATCATGGCAATTCCTTTCACAGTGAAGACTTTGATTATCATGTCATGGGTGATGATGTAATGGCGTTGATGGCATCAGAAGGTTTAGAAAAAGCTTATGTGCTTGGACATTCGATGGGGGGGAAAGTAGCGATGCACCTGGCTTGTCAGTATCCTCATCTCGTCACACAATTGATTGTTGTCGATATCGCTCCCAAACATTACTTACCTCACCATCAACAAATCTTTGAAGGATTTCACAGTGTAGACCTTTCTACATTGCAAAGTCGTAAAGAGGCGGACGTGCAAATGAGTACGATCATCAAAGATTTCGGGGTAAGGCAATTCATCTTGAAAAACCTATACAGGAATAAAGAAGGTGAATTTTCCTGGAAGCTGAATTTAAATGTAATTGAAAGCAATATTGAAAAAGTAGGAGTGGGCTTACCTGAAGGTTATGGTTACTCCGGGCCTGTTTTATTTGTCGGTGGTGGGAATTCTTCATACATCCAACCTGAAGACAGAGCAGATATAGTGCAGCGTTTTCCCAATTCGGAAGTGGTCACCATTGATGGGGCTGGCCATTGGGTACATGCCGAAAAACCCGTTGAACTTATTACCACGGTTCTTGAATTTCTACCTGAATAAAAAATGAGTCGCGCCATCTTATACATGATCCCTACTTATCTGGATGAGCAGAACGATGGCGAATACATTGCTCCTCTGGTGAAAAGTGTCATAAAAAACACCAGGTATTATCTGGTAGAGAATATTCGCACAGCCAGAAGATACATTTCCTCACTTAAGCTCGGTATTGATATCAGCGAACTTCATTTTGAACAACTGGACAAAAACACAACCCCGGAATCCATTGGAAAAATTGCCCAACCTTTGCTGGAGGGGCATGACATGGGGGTAATTTCAGAAGCTGGCCTACCTGGCATCGCAGATCCGGGTAAAATTGCCGTGAGCTATGCGCATGCCAAGGGGATCAGGGTGGTTCCTCTACCGGGCCCTTCATCGATCATTCAGGCACTGATTGCCTCGGGCTTCAATGGTCAATCCTTCTTCTTTCATGGATACCTTCCCATTGATCCTAAAAAGCGACAAGAGCAGATCAGGAAAATGCACCAATCTCATGAAAAAAGTGGTGCCACTCAAATATTCATGGAGACACCTTATCGAAATGATAAACTATTTACGGATCTGCTAAAAATTCTTCCAGGTGGCGCCTATTTATGTGTTGCCGCCGGGATATCCTCAGATGATGAATTGATAAAAAGTCAGCGCATAGAAAAATGGAAAAACAACCCGCCCGAACTGCATAAGATCCCTGCAATATTCTGCATTGGAAAACCTTAATTGCCGGTTGAACCCGAGTAAATTCTTGACGTATAGGCGACCATTGTCAAATTACCGTAAAAAGCTGAGATATTATTTTAAATTTGCGCCTCTAAAATTGAGAACACATGCCCTATTTATTTACTTCTGAATCCGTTTCTGAAGGACATCCAGATAAAGTAGCTGACCAAATATCAGATGCATTGATCGATCATTTTCTTGCATTTGATCCTAATTCTAAAGTGGCATGTGAAACACTGGTGACTACCGGACTGGTAACTCTTGCCGGAGAAGTTAAATCAAACAGCTACTTGGATGTACAGGAGATTGCGCGTGACGTGATCGCACGAATTGGATATACCAAAAGTGAATATCAATTTGATGCCAAATCCTGTGCCGTGATTTCTGCCATACACGAACAATCAGCAGACATTAATCGTGGGGTTGACCGTACCAACCCAGAAGAGCAGGGAGCAGGTGATCAAGGCATGATGTTTGGCTATGCCACCAAAGAGACAGACAACTTCATGCCTCTGGCACTAGATCTTTCACACAAAATCCTGATCGAACTCGCAGCTTTAAGAAGAGAAAACGATGAGATCAAATACCTCAGGCCGGATGCCAAGTCTCAAGTAACCATCGAATACGATGACAACAATAAGCCCGTTCGTATTGAAGCCATAGTCGTTTCTACCCAACACGATGATTTTTCAGAAGATCAGGAAATGCTGGATAAGATCAAATCTGATATCATCAACATTCTGATCCCAAGGGTGAAGTCTCAGCAAAAACCTGAGATCCAGGCGCTATTCAACGATGAGATCAAATATCATATCAATCCTACGGGCAAGTTTGTCATTGGTGGGCCTCATGGAGATACCGGATTGACCGGTCGAAAAATCATTGTAGATACTTACGGAGGAAAAGGCGCACATGGTGGTGGTGCATTCTCAGGGAAAGACCCCTCAAAAGTAGACCGATCCGCGGCTTACGCTACCCGACATATTGCTAAAAATCTGGTAGCAGCAGGGGTAGCAGATGAAGTCCTGGTCCAGGTATCATATGCCATTGGAGTGGTAGAACCTATGGGTATTTTCATTGACACATACGGCACATCGAAAGTGGACATGAAAGATGGAGAGATTGCTCAAAAAGTTTCAGAAATCTTTGATATGCGACCTGTCGCCATCGAGCGTCGATTGAAATTGAGAGAGCCTATTTACTCCGAAACTGCTGCCTATGGCCACATGGGAAGAACTTCGGAAGTAAAAGCGCTAACTTTTAAATCGGCTGGTCAGGTTGTAACAAAAGAAGTGGAGACTTTTACCTGGGAAAAACTGGATTACGTAGATCAGGTGAAAAATGCGTTCAATCTCTAAGCACATTTTGGGGCTTTTGGCCCTAATTGTTTTTGGCTTTCAGGCTTGCCAAGGCCCAACAACCAAACCTTCTGTAGAAATAATGCCAGTTGCAGAGGGGAAATCCTTCAACGCAGCCTTTCTCATCATAGATGGCGTCTATAATTCTGAATTAATGGCGCCATATGACATTTTTCAGCATACCATATTTCATACCGAAGGAGGCATCAAAGTTTTCACCATTGCCCCCGAAAAGGATACAATTGTCACATTCGAAGGCCTAACATTAATTCCGGATTACGCTTTTGACGATGATTATCCGGAGATAGACATTTTGGTGGTCCCAAGTGCAGAACACAACATGGATAGTGACCTGGAGAACGAAGCATTGATCAATTTTGTAAATGCAACCGGTAATGCCGCAGATTATTCCATGTCCCTGTGTGATGGTGCATTTGTGCTCGCTAAAGCAGGGCTGGTAGATGGAAAGATTTCTACGACTTTCCCTTCTGATATCGGCAGGTATCGTCAAACATTCCCCAATTTAGAGGTAAAGGAAGGCCTTTCATTTGTGCATGATGGCAGTTTGCTTACGTCTGCCGGTGGGGCTAAATCCTACGATGTGGCCCTTTATTTGGTTCATCATCTCTATGGGCTTCAAATAGCCAAAAATGTCGGGAAAGGGCTCGTGATTGATTGGGACCCTGCAGATTATCAGTTTCTGCGAGTGGAAGAATAAAAATCTCCATTTATTCCCCTCTGACTACCAAATGTCCACGCATAACACTTGAATCGAAGTGGGTATTATTACTAATTTCGGTTCATACTCCACTCTTAATGTTCAATGATGAAAAACCGCGTGACAATATTTGCTTTTTTGATGGTCCTGGCTTGCACTCTTTCAGCACAGGATGATATTAAGACGATCAAAGATTTTGTACAGGAACCCGATGAAGTCTTTTTTGGCCATGTAGAAGTGTTTACAGAATTATCAAAAACACTGAAGAAAGAGATCAGAGATGGTCTGGTAACCACTGAAAACCTGAAACCCAAAAAGATCGGGATTGTAACTACGTATTTATTTGAAGAGAAATTCACTTTTAGAAAAGCTCATTTTCTGTATGTGCACTCCAATGAGGGCGACAAAAACTACTTCTTCAATAAAATGGCCGAACCACTGGTAGCTGGTGTAAAAGCAGCTTTTGAAGGGTCAGAAGTAGAATTATTGTCTCCTACGGACTTCCTTGAAGCTCCATATGAACGAGACGAATATGAAAAGCTTGCGAAGAAACTGAGAACCTCAGACCCTTTTGCTCAGACCATCCGAGACTTCAATATGGATGCCAGTGGCGGAGAATTTGAGTTCATTTATACCTTAAGTAAGGAAGGGGAGTCCGGGAAGATCATGGATGGCCTTGCTGAATACGCCCAGGAACAAGGCCTGGATGCACTGTTGAGCATCGAGATCAACACGAAGTACATGACGAAAGCAGTGACTTTTAATGGTATTCATTTCACATTACATGGTGTGAATCCAGACTCAAAGAAAGGTATGTTATTCCACCGTTACTCTCTTTACTCAGACATGTACTACCCTGTCGCCTTTATTAAAAATGGCAAATTAGACTGGGAAGATTTTGAAGGGTTCGAAGTACTTGGCGAACGCGCAGGAAAAGACTACCTCAACTATATTGATGAAACGATCAATGAAACCCTCTAATCTTTCAACTTAAGAAAGAGATCAATACACCGGCTGCAACTGCAGAACCAATCACTCCGGAAATGTTGCTTGCCATGGCATATTGCAGCAAGTGATTGTTCGGATCGTGTTTCAAAGCAATGTCATTGGCTACTCTGGAAGCCATAGGAACGGCGCTGAGACCTGTTGCCCCGATAAGTGGATTGATCTTTTTCTTCGCGAATAAGTTGTAGAGTTTCACAGCCAGGATCCCACCGGCAATTGAAATGGCAAAGGCAACAAATCCACCCGCGATGATCAACAATGTTTCTACATTCAAAAATGCTTTGACCGTCATCGTAGCGCCCACGGAAAGGCCCAGGAAAATGGTCGCAGCATTTAAGATGGTATCGGAAGCTGCCTTATGCAACCGGCCCACGGTTGCTCCAATCTCCTTAACAAGGTTACCGAACATCAACAGGCCGATCAGAGGAACTGATGAGGGCACCAACAGTGCCACTAACGTCCCAACGGCGATCGGAAATATGATCTTCAAAGTCTGCAGGTTTTTGATTGGCGTTTGACTGGGGAATAATTTGTCCTGCTCCTTCATATTGATCTTCAGTTCCTTTTCAGTTACCGTGAATCTTACGACAAAAGGAATGATTACGGGAACCAGAGCCATGTAAGAATAGGCCGCTATCGCTATGGGCCCTAGCAAATGAGGTGCTAGCTTAATAGTAGTATAGATGGCAGTAGGTCCATCTGCTCCACCAATAATTCCCAGAGAAGCTGCCTCTTTCAAAGTAAATCCAAAAGCAACTGCAGAAATCAATACTGTGAAAATGCCAATCTGTGCGGCCGCACCAAAAAAGGCAAGCCGTAGGTTGCGGAGCATTGGCCCAAAATCGGTTAGCGCCCCAACTCCCAAAAAGATAATTGGAGGCAAAAAGCCTGTCTTGATCAACGCATAGTAGAGATAATTCATGATCCCATGCTCCTTAGCGATCTGATATAACGTCAGATTCTCATCGATTTTTACCACACCCATTTGTCCACCAGGAAAATTGGCCAACAACATGCCAAAAGCGATGGGTACTAACAACAGTGGTTCGTATTGCTTCTTGATACCGAGGTATAGTAAACCTGCAGCAATAAGGATCATGAGCAATATCTGAGGCTGCTCTGCAATGGCTTGCAGAGCAGTCATTTCATACAGGCGTCGTAATAGCTCCAAAGTGAATTAGCTTAAAATGAACAATTCGTCATCATCCAGTACTTCATCGCCATCTTTGACCAGCACCTCCGTAACTATCCCTTCTACTTCAGACTTTATGGCATTCGTCACTTTCATAGCCTCTATGTAGCATACCACATCTCCTTTCTTCACCTGACTACCTACAGTCAGGGCTTTCTCGGAAGCCTCCTTGGTTAAATAGATCTTTCCTTCAAGCGGAGCAACGATTTTCTGTGTTCCCTGCGTTAGAGGGGCAGGTGGCGCCTTTTCTTCCTGAATCGCGGGTGAAGGTGAATCTTCCGCATCATAAGAAACAGATACTTTGAATTTTTCCCCATTCACATCAAGGTGGAGTGTTTTTGGCTGAAAGTCCGTTCCTGCAGTTGGTACTGTCGCTTTTCCCGGATCAGAAGCTTGATTTTCTTTGGCTTTTTTCTCCGCCAGGTCTTTTTCAAAGTTTGCTTTCGCTTTTCCAGACTTGTAATCTTCATATTGAGCCGGATGCATCGCATACTCAAACAACTCCTCATCATCAGGCCCCGTTTCCCAGCCTTTCTCTTGCATTTTAGCCCGAAATTCATCCAGCGCATCCGCTTGCAAGTCCTGTGGATCACCAGCGAAAAATTCTCTGCCCTGTGCAGAAGCAAGGTCTTTCAATTCCCGTGAAACTTCTCCCGGTACTCGTCCGGATTGTCCGAGGATCATGGACCAGGTATTGTCATCCAACAGGGACCAACGTTCCTTCCCTTTCATCATCTGCATGACATTGGTCAAAGCTGCATTTTTTACATACTGGCTGTAAGGTGTTACCAGCGGGGGGTAACCCATCATTGGCCAGATCGTTTCTACTTCCTCAAACATGGCAATCATCAACTGATCCTGGGTCACCTCAGGCTTATTGTTCTTCGCCATCCATTTATTAAGGCTTCTCAGGTTATTTTCCAGATCCGCCATTAAACTACCCATCATTCCACCAGGTAATCCAGGACCGATCAACAAGGCATTCATCAATCGGTTTTTAGGATTGATATAGTAGCCAAGAAAATCGTCAATAAATTCCTGGGTTAACGACCTGGCAGCCATGTAGGCTTTCATGTTGATATCGGGAACACTGAAACCCGCATCTCTCAGTACTTCGTGTACCGTTAATAAATCCGCATGCCCGGTACCAAACGAAAGCGGTTCCATTCCCACGTCGATAAAATCTGCCCCACCTCTTGCGGCCTCCAAAGAAGAAGCCACTGAAAATCCCGGGCCGGAATGTCCGTGGTAAGTAACTTTTATGTCTTTTAGGGCTTTGATCTCTTTAACCAGTTTACCCATAGAAGCAGGTCGGCCAATTCCTGCCATATCCTTTATGCAAATCTCATCGGCTCCCATACCGATCAACTCTTCGGCCATACGAACATAATAATCAACCGTATGGAGCTCCGAATGCGTAATACACAATGCCGCCTGGGCAATCATTCCACCTTCTTTGGCGTATTCTATGGATAGCTTGAGGTTTCTGGTATCATTCAACCCATCGAATGATCTGGAGATATCAGTTCCCTGAATTTTCTTCAACTTGAACATCAGGCGACGAACATCTCTGGGCACAGGATACATACGCAAAGCATTGAGTCCTCTTTCCAGCATGTGCGTTTCAATACCCGCATCATTGAACGGTTGTGTCCATTGTCTTACGGAGTGGTTAGGGTTCTCTCCATAAAGCAAGTTGATTTGCTCAAATCCTCCGCCGTTTGTCTCTACACGACGAAAACATCCCATATCTACGATAGGCTCCGCTACCCGCACTAATTGATCGACACGAGGCATGTATTTTCCTGACGATTGCCACATGTCTCTATATATGAGACTTAATCCGATTTCTCTTGACATGGATTTTGGGTTGATGTTATTTTCTTTCGATTTTGGTAATGCGGCCTTTGCCCCCGGTAATCAAGTCGACGGCAGAAGTAATGGCTGCGATTTTGGCGTTGGAAATTTCAGAGGTTTTTGAGGGTGCTTCCTGAAGGGGTGCCAGTCGATTAACAATGCGTATCAATAGGTTTCCTACCACTACTACCAGTGACAACACAACGAATACGGTGATCATACCTATACCCAAAAGGGTAAGTGCCTGCGAAATTTCGTTTTCCATGGGGTGAATAAAGGCCTGAAATTAAGCAATTAGCATTAGGATATTAAATCTGATTGTGTGGTATGGTAGATTTCTTCGACCAATTGCATATTTCGGAGATAGGCATAAAAAAAGCCGGTCCTTTTCAGAACCGGCTTCCAGTATCTTTTCGAAGATTAATTGTTCAATTTGAAGATAATTGGCATCATCATTCTCACTTTCACAGGTCTTCCTCTTTGTCTTCCAGGCTTGAATTTTTGAGACTGACGAAGAACTCGCTCTGCTTCTTCATCGCATCCAGCTCCAATTCCTTTTACTGCACGGACATCCGTTACACTTCCGTCCTTGTCCACTACAAACTGCACGTAAACTTTACCCTCAATACCCATTCTTCGGGCCTGCTTAGGATATTTCATGTTTTTACCAACGTACTTGTAGAAAGCGGCGATACCACCCGGATACTCAGGTTGATCTTCTACGATATCGAAAATCTCGTCAACTTCCTCTTCTTCAGGAGCTTCTTCGAATACGATATCTTCAACTACGGTTTCCTCTGTTACTTCCACATCAAGTTCAACCTCGATCTCTTCTTCGATTTCCTCTTCATCAGGAACCTCAATGATCTCAGGAAGTTGCACTTTAGGTGGTGGGGGTGGGGGTTGTTCGGTTGGAGGAATATCCATGATATCCTCAAAGTCGTCTTCTACCTGACCCAAATCCAGGAGTCCGGCATCGTCGTAAGTTTTGTGTTCAAAAGCCCAAAGCACGAATGCCAAGGTGAACGTAAGACCCATCGTGGCAAATGCACGAGCCCATCGGTTCAAGTCAGCATGCGCAAATTTCTTCAAGAGCACATTTTGATTTGATGACGCGCTCTTCTCGAACATGTTTTTCTGATTTGAGTCTAATGCGACCTTCGTCAGAATCACAAGTCCTATGATGGCCACTATGAAAATGATAAGTATAGCAATCATATTTACTTAAATTAAACAATTAGTAAGCATCAAATATATCACTTAATCGATCCTAAACCAGCTCAAGTATTCAATTTTTTGTAAACGATACCGGATTATAAACGAACGGTCATCGATATTCAGGTAGTCTACCCGACTTTTTAATCAAATAGTAAATTCCCATTCCTGAAAAGACGCCTAAGACGTTGGAAAGGAAATCGAACCAGTCCGGGCTGCGAAATGGAACATAAAACTGGATGGGTTCTGTAATGGATGCAAAAAAAAGACCTGACAAAATTGCAAATCGGGTAGCCCGGCTTTCCTGGATGTTCCAGTCAAAAATCATCGCCAGAATAAACAAGAAGGTAGCTCCTCCAAACAAGGCCAGGTGAATGAGTTTATCATCCTGGGGGAAAAGTAAGTAAGAGGGGTCATTGGGATTACCTGGCTTGAAAATGCCATAGGCCATCAAGAGAACCCAGGTAATCAGTCCAATTGTGTATTTCAACCTTCTGCGATCAGTGTTTTGTATTCCTCCGCGGAAATTAATGAGGATCCCAGGTCAGTGATTTTGACTTTGATCATCCAACCTTCTCCATAAGCATCAGAATTGACCAACTCAGGATTGCCTTCCAGTGCTGAATTGAATTCGATCACTTCTCCGGAAACAGGCATAAACAGATCAGAAACTGTTTTTACAGCTTCTACCGTGCCGAAAACATCACCTTCGCCGATCGTTTCACCTTCCGTTTCAATTTCTACATAAACGACATCACCTAGTTCGCCCTGTGCGAAATCCGTAACGCCGACCGTGGCGGTATCACCGTCGATTTTGACCCATTCGTGTTCTTTTGTGTATTTGAGATCTTCGGGAATGTTCATGTTGATTTAACGTTTAAAGTCTCAAAAATAAGCCTTCAATCTGGAAAACTAATGACCAAAATTTGAAATGTAGCTGACCGGGAAAAAGCCCGTGTTTACTGGGCGAAATTCAATCTTGTCTGGATACCAAATGCGGTAGTTGCACGACGGAATGACCCTACCTGAGGATTGGTTATGGTCCTCTCGAAATACATGGTCAGGTCCAGTTGATCATTTAGCTTATATCCGATCGTTGGCCGCATCTGGAAATTGTTGTTTCCATTGGTGATGGTGTTTTCCCCTTCCAGGTTGCGCTGGACCGTGAGCGCTTCCCGAATGCTCAGATTCATTCGGAAGGTCACATCATTTTCGATCGTAATCGTCCGACCCCTTGCTTTCCATGGCAGCTTCAGATTATCCTTGACAAAACCAAAATCAAAAGATATCTCATTGTTTCGGGTCTCAGTAACCTGAGCGTTGGACAGGTTTAGGGAAAGATTGCGATCTCTTTTGAATTCCAGACGAGAAGTAAGGTTCGTCTTTGTCCGTACATTAATTCCTATCAGTGGTGAAAATTGCTCGGCTATGGTTACTTGCTGAATGTTGTATACCGGAACCAGATTACCATTATTTTCATCTACTACTGTCGCCAAAGGATAATCAATGATATTATTTTCCAATCCAACACCCTGATCGTACCTCAATGAGTTGGTATAATTATTTACACTGAACACGCTGCGATAGCCATGGGTAATATTGACGGATGAAAAGATTTCACTGAGCCCCGGTAACTTGGAAAGTCCGGCATAATCCAGGCGCCAGTTCGGGATTGGTATTCTCGGAAAAGGGGTTGTTCGAGCTGTATTCGCATCCTGATCGCTGTATGCAGCGATAAATGCCGGTATCAGAATATCTTGTGATAGTGAATCATAAGAGGCCCCAAGACCTGCCAGTTCAGCCTGTCGATTCAAGCGTGTTCGCATAATGTCTATGTTATCAGCAAACTGCAAGAATGCATCTGAAACGTCATTATTCTGACGCTCAAAAGAAGTATTGATCGAAAGAAAAGAGATGTTGTAACTACCGCCGCGTGAAGGTGATAGCGACCGGTAATCATTGGAAGCCGTATCAAAACTGAATATTTCCTGGAAATTGGAAGTATTGGTTCTCTTCGCATCCAACTTGATCTTCAAATCCCGGAACGGCTCTACATTAGCGGATATCGTAAGATCATTACTCACGCTTTGTTCAAAAGGATTGGTCAGTGCCGGATTGGTGGTTAACCAACCATTTTCTGCTGCCCTCGTCCGAATATCAGCATTTTGACTTCCGAGCAGGAATTCCCAGCCAGGGGCATTAAAACCACTATCCAAACCGAATAGATATAAACTCGGTAAAAAACCGGGTAGTGTGGTTCCTTCTCGAACATTATAATTAACATTAACCGATCGAACAGACATTAGTAGTCGTACAAAACCATTGGCTACTTTATTATCTCCAGATTTCTTCTCCTCTTCTTCTTCGTTATTTTGGTTCCTTCTGCTGGATTGTGCTCTGCTTCTTGAGCTGCTCCTGGACCTTGACGGGCCATTCAATTTCTTTAGATAGCCAACTTTGTTGTACAATTTGACCAGATCGAACTTACCTGTCAGGGCCTGACTTCTGTTATTGCTGATAAAGTTTCCAAAGAAATTAGGATCATCTGCATCTGGCGGTTGGTTGCTGAACCCATCTTGTCGATTGACGAAACCAGCCGTCCAGTTATAGCCTACGGCGTATCGAAAGTCTCCACTCATCCAGTCCGTAATCGGCAACTTATCCAGCGGCAGTTTATAGTTCAATGATACATCTTGTTGGTAGTTTTTCATTCGACCGAAATTGGCGATCTGCTCCCAAATGAATTGCCTTTCAAGGCGGGTATCGATATCCCCTTCAATGCGGTCGTCAGGTTCATCAATCACCGCGTTGGCCCTGGCACTATAATCCAGTCCCAATCCTCGGAACAGGTTCCAGCGAAGGTTATAAGAACGCTGAAAAGTGAATAATCGCTCGTAAAAAGGTTCAATCCCTTCAATGGTCAGTTGATCATTGTAGAGCTGTGTTTGCCGAAAACTTCTGTTAAGATCTGCCCTAAATGACAGGTTGGAAGGTAATGGTGAAAAATTGATATCCTTGATCATTTTCAAAAAGGGACTTTCCACCCACTTCGCCTTTCCAAAAGGCTCTAAACTTAAGGAAGGAGGCGAATAATTATAAGCCAGCCCCCCTGAAACCGTCTTTTGAATAAAGGATTGCTGATTGACACTACTGGATACAATATCGCTGTAGGCATAAGAAAAAGTGAAATTTTCTATGTCATAGATATTACTTCCGGCATCTGGATTTACTTTCTGTTTTCTAACATTCGTAAAGTTCAGGCTTCGGCTGGTTCTTCTGTCTTCAACCAGTCTCTTGTATTCATTGCGCTCTTGCTCGGTATCAAAACTCTCTAAAGCAGCCTCAAGGCGTGTGTCCGGATCCAGCGGATCGAATTGTGGCGTGATCCTTGACTGTTCATAGCTGGCGAACATGGGAATCTTCAATCCCGTTTTCTCTGGCCATAGGAATTTCTCCACATTCACGGAAGTAGACACATCATACTGAATGGATTCTGCTCGTGTTCGTTCGGAAATTTTCTGTTGGATCGTACCATAACCAATTGAAGTATATCTGGTGGAAGCAGATACAGTAGCCAAATCCGCTAATTTCACACTCAACCTCGCATTTGCCGCCCAGCCTTTTTTAGAATCAAAATCAGTCACTCTTAATTCATTGGCCCAAAGGCAAACGGATCTTGCTTCCCGATCTTCTGATCCGGGATTTCTTACACCGATCAGCATGGTAGTGATGTTACTGATGTCAGGATTACCCTTTACCGTAAGGACAAAACGTTCGTCATCCGTAGGTTCTGAAAAAGGAATATCACTATCCAATCCCAGGCGATTTCTTTTTGATTTTAATCCCAAAATTTCCAGGATCGAAACGTCTATTTCATTTTCAAGTGGCCAAACTGCTCTGCGCAAATCATCCCCCGTCATTCCTGAAACATTCCCGGGTGTTACATTTAAGGGTACCTCGATTTCATAGAAGTTCTCATTTTCATCAGACCCCAATCTCAAAAACCCTACTAACTGACCACTTCCCAGGTTTGAATTCCGATAATCTTGAGCATGTAAAAACATCTTGATGCGACCGTAGTTGATCAGGTCATAATTCAGATTGGTCTTAAAAACCGCTCTCGCATCCCGATCAGCCAGATCCTCCACGCAGATTTGCAAAGATTGCTCGTTCACCCGCCGATTGATTGCTGTCGTGTTATCCCGGTCCCTGTTCAATCCGGGAGGAATGACATAGGGAATGCCTTCACCGGCACCACCATTTTCTTCAATGTTTACTACTGATACATCAAAATCACTGGTCGTTGTTTCCGGAAGCTCATTCAGGCCCAGTTCGTTCAAAGCGGTAGTAGACTTTCGCCACTGGCTACCCACCAACTGGAACTTGGCCATCCGCAAAACCACGGGTTGATCAAAGTTGGTGAGAAACATCCGTATATATTTAATGTTATTGAAGGTCGGTGTACCCACTATTCGATTAAAGCTCCTCGGATTTCTAATAGGAATTCGGAATTGGTACCACATCACTCCTCCTTCCCCTTCGACGGCATCAATGATATTATTGGTGCCAACCTGGAGTGTGCCCGAGTTTAAGGGGATACGGTATTCGTAGTACTCCTCCAGATCCGAAATGGTATTGTCTTCATTGAGGTCCTCATTATCCGGAAACTGCGTTGATGCTGGCGTGAAATTGCCACCACTACTCACCGGTGAATTGCGTTCCATGCCGTTGAAGTTCTTATAGCGTTCTAAGATCTTGGCATCTCTGGCATCCAGATTATCTCCGAGATAATATTGGAAATTGTCACCTGCAGGGTCCTCAACACTGGCATCTGTGTAGATAGATGGAAGAGATCCTGAAGAATAATTAGCGTCATCTCGTTCGGCATCATCATTCAAACCATCCAAACCTATATCCTGATTGACGCGAGCATTACCATCATTGACAAATGCATTCGTCAGAAACTGGCTATTTGTAACCCTTCCCCACTCCGAAGCAGTTGTGTTTTCAATGCTTCCATCCTCCGGAAGTCCATTTTCAAAGGCATGGCGACCATCGCGCATGATGTCCTCCGAAACACTCCCCAGATTGAAATATAAGTCTCCTCCCCCTCTGTTATTCGTTGGTGAAGCCGAACCATCATCCACAACTCCTAACGGACCTTCAATAAACGGATCAAGTAACCAAAACTCCAGGTATTCGATGTTCGTCGCAATAAAATCCACATTGGTTGTGATGGCACGACTGATTCCGGCCCAGTTGTCTCTACCTCCAGGAATAGTAAACTCAGTATGGTCTTCCACAGACCGTGTCGCCATCGGATTAAAGTTGTAAGGGCCTCTTTCAGACGGATAATAGGCAAGGTCCAGAATGGGCTCATTGGTAGTGAGCAATTGGGCATCTCTTTGGGTAAAAATTTCCTGCGGAAGAACAAATCTTACGTAGTGGTTCCGCAAATCATCTTCATTGATATTCGTCGGGCGATTTGGACCCGACGCCCGGTAAAAAATAGAATTATCAATGGTGTACCATGCCAGCTTTGCCCGGTTGTAATTGAGTTCTCTTCCTGTAAAATCGCCAAATCGATCTCGTGGTGTGGCAGCCAATCGCCAGGCAGGCCAGTTGCCTAAATTCAGTGGAGTCGTTGCATTTTCAAAATCATCAATGTAGGACGTACCAGTACCCTGTACGACGTTGGAGGTGCCTGGAACAAGCTGCGCCAATTCCGCACTGAACGTAATATTGGATGGTTCCTTAGTACTGACCAATGGCAAGGCGTCTACCAGTTTGGTGAGGAAAATAGATTCTTCCTGCCAATTGATATTAAAGCCGTATTTCGTATTTCTGGTGGGTTCATCGCCAATGGCAAACCTTGAAATTCCTCCCGGACGCTCATTTAGCCTGAGTACAGTGGCACCGATATTGAAATTGTCATTGATGCGGTAATCAAAATGAGCTCCTGTTAACCACCGCGTCTGGAAATTGAACAGATCCGCCTTTTCATAAGCGACACTTATGGCTTTTCCGGACTGCAGAATTGCATCATCCCTTATCCGGACCTGACCCAGGTTATAATCAACATCATAATGCAATCCTTCGGTCAGCAGCGTCCCGCCAGCCGTTACAGTAACAGAGCCTGGTGCAATATTGAACCCGTCGAGGGGTATCACATTGGACACACTACCTGAAGAGCTGCCCAGAATGACATATTTATTGAGAGATGAAACCAGCTCCGCATTGGCTTTTGTCGTTCGATAAAGGGTATCATAAACAAACTGGTCTACCAAATTGGCTTCATTTTCATCAAAAAAAGTGGCCAAATGGCTTCCAAAAGGCTCCAAAACCGGAAATATGATGTTTCCATTTCTTGTATCGATCGTGACTCCCGGTACAAAATCAAAATTTCCATCACGTTGACGGTCACCATTCCTGTTCAGTTGGTCCAGTCCCAGCAACTCAATCAGTGGTTGATCTTTGGTTCTTCTGCCAAGATGAAGTGAGGGGTTGTCCTGTCCGGTTCGGTCATCCTTGTAGTGGATACGTAATGAAAAGCCATCCTCCTGTACTTGTGTAGTTCTCAGGTTATAGATGTTCTTCATCATCAAATCCCAGGTTGGGATCTCCGTATCGATTTGATTAGGACGAAGCATTTTAAGGATAATGGCCTCGTCATCTGAGCGACCCTGATAATTCTCAGTGAGCTCACCTACCTGATAGCGCTGACCTATCTCGGTGTACTCGTAAGAGACCGCCAGTACCTCGTCGTTTTGAAGTCGACGCAATAATGTGACATAACCCAGCTTTTCATTAACGATATACTCAGAAGGATCGAGTTTTCGAGCTGTGTTAATGGTAACAAAATCCGTACTTTCTTCCAGACCCGCATCCTGTAGAAAAGAACGGAGTTCAGCAGGGTCACGAGATAAATCCCGCAGATTATCGTACAATTGATTTCCAGAATTGTCAGTTTGAGCCCTGGACGACAAGTTACCTATCAAAGCATTTCCATCTCGGAAAACATGCTCAGGATCACTCTCACCAAGGTCCATCAACGCTACGAAATTTCGTGTAGTTCTGGTGTCGTTATTACGGTTGATTGAATAAACCTCTACCCTTCTAACCTGAACACCGGAATTGATCTCAGGGAGATTGGTATGCCATCTTTGATAATTATCCCGGAAATAGTGTCCTAGAAAGAAGTGGCGATTTTCATCATATTCAGAAGCCTGAATGTTAATGTTATCACCTTGGTTCCTCCCTCCCCGTCCGGAAGTATTGTTGGTAATCCCCTGACCTCCACCGACCGTAACCACTTCACTTCGACCTTGCTGTCTGGAGGCAATGGTGGTCACATATAATTTTCCAAATTGAAGTTGCGTTTTCACTCCAAACAGGCTTTGAGCTCCTGTCAACAAGCTGTTTTGGACTGGCATGCTCACATTTCCGATCTCAATCTTTTTGATAATATCTTCTTCGTATCCAGTGTATTCTACCTTGAGTTGATTCTGAAAATCAAAGGTGTTATTATTATCAAAATTGAAAGTCACGGCCAGTTTTTCACCAATCTTTCCCACCACATTGGTACTCAGCTGCATATTGAAATTGAAGCCTCCGTTTCTTCGCTGACGTTGCGGTACCTGGGGGTTATCTACAAATTGCCACCGACCTCCAAAATCCAGGTTAGCAAAACCTGTGGGCTGAATATCAATGTAACTACCTCCAAAAATCCGATCAAATACCGGGTTGATGTAAAGCTTGGGAATCAGTCGTCGGCCACTTACGGCGCTCTCTCCATCCAGCCCAGCCGAGCGATCTTTCCAATACTGCCGGTTAATCTGACTGGTGGTATACCGATCAAATTCAGCAAATGACATGGAGGTAGCAGGTCGGAAATTGACTTCACTTAGGTTCTCAAAGATGGAATAATTGACACCACTGGTATCGAAATCCACCCGAAAATCCAGCTGTGACGGATCATTGAGTAACAGAGGCGACTGACTGGTACGGTTAGAAAACGGGTCACCAAAGCGGTATTGCGGACGATATGTTGGTGTTTTTGAAGGCTGATAAGGCTCGACAACTGTTGTGTCTTGCCGGGTTGTATCCTGTTCTTGCTGGAAGAGGTATGCAGACGCGCGTATCGAGCAGAACATTCCAAGGAATGTCAGCGCAAAAACGATAGGTAAGCGTCGCCTTATGTGTCCAGTTCTCTTCAAAAAAAGTAGGTCAAGCTCTTTTCAGTGCTAGTTTAATTAATTCTTCCAGTCGAATGTCAGAACCATATTCTTTAATGATCAGGTTGATGGTTTTTTCGGCAGCGGGTTTCCCGATGCCAAGCGTCATCAGGGCGGATAACGCTTCCCTGGCTAAACTATTGTCGGTTTTGAGCGGAATCTTTATGTTTTGTTCCAGAAGCCCCTCTTTCTTCATTTTATCCTTGAGCTCCAGCACGATTCTCTGTGCGGTTTTCAATCCTATGCCTTTTACTCCCTGGATGGTCTTAACATCCTCTTGAATGATGGCCGCTTGTAGTTCCTCCGCAGATAGCGAAGACAAAATCATAATGGCAGTACTTGGACCAACACCATTGATAGACAATAAATCAAGAAAACGTTTCTTCTCTGAAAACTGACTAAAACCAAAAAGCGTCTGAGAATCCTCTTTTACACTGAAATGAGTAAAAAGCTTTACTTGCTCAAGTTCCTTCAGGTCGGCATAGGTGATCAAAGAAATTTTTACCTCATAGCCTAACCCTCCAGTATCAATGATCACATGAGTGGGGTATTTCTCACTGATCTTCCCTTGAATGTACGCGATCATAGTGCGGTTCTCTTGTCTTTATTTTGGGCATCTACCACTGCAACTGCCACCATATTAAAAATCCCTCGGATACTGGTTCCTTGCTGAAGCACATGAACAGCTTTGTTCATTCCCATCAAAATAGGGCCGGTTGCTTCGGCACCTCCAAGCTCCATCAACAACTTGTAGGCAATATTGCCAGCTTCCAAATCTGGGAAAATTAATGTGTTTGCGGGACTTTCAGCTAACGTACTGAAAGGATAATGTTCCTGAATGAGTTCTTTGTTGAGTGCAACATTGGCTTGCATATCACCGTCAATGACCAGATCAGGCCATTTTTCCTTGGCCATCTGCACGGCTTTGGCCATTTTGGTCGGTACCTGACCTTTAGCTGACCCAAAATTGGAATAAGACAATGCTGCCATACGGGGCTCATGGTCAAAGAATCGAACCACTCTTGCCGTTAGGCCAATGATCTCTACCAATTCCTCAGCGGTCGGATTTAAATTGACAGAAGTATCTGCAAAAAAGAAATTGCCTTTCTGATTGGAAATGATATATAATCCAGCAACGCGATTCACTCCCGGTTCGACCCCTATGATTTGTAAGGCAGGTAGAATTGTCTTAGGATAATCATTCGAAAGTCCGGAAATCAACGCATCTGCTTCACCGAGCTCCACCATCATGGCACCGAAGTAATTTCGGCTTTGCATGGATTTGCGGGCCATTCGCTGATTCACCCCTTTGCGCTGGCGCTTCTGAAAGAATACTTCAGCATATTGAGCCACCTTCTCTTTCTCTTCCTGTGGATTAATGATCTGCACGTTATCCAGGTCCAGGTCATTGTCCTTGATCATATGGAGGATTTTGTCACGATTCCCCAACAGAATGGGCTCGGCGATTCCTTCGTCTTTGGCCATCTGAGCGGCCTGGAGGATGTGCACATCATCCGCCTCCGCAAATACCACTCGTTTGGGATCTCTACGGGCGATTTCCACAATTCGGGTCATGAATCGACGATCCGTACCGATCCGCTCTTCCAGTTCTATTTTATAAGCTTCCCAGTCTTTGATATCGATACGGGCTACTCCGGATTCCATGGCTGCTTTAGCTACCGCTGGAGATACTGCCGTGATCAATCGTGGATCAAAAGGTTTGGGGATCAAGTATTCTTTACCAAATTTCAACGATTTGGCACCGTAAGCCTTAAGTACCACCGGGGGAACAGGTTGTTTGGCCAGTACTGTAAGCGCTTTCACAGCAGCCATTTTCATCTCCTCATTAATGGCCGTACTTCGTACATCAAGGGCACCGCGGAATATATATGGGAAACCAAGTACGTTATTCACTTGATTAGGATGATCTGAACGTCCTGTGGCCATAATCACATCTTCGCGGGTATTGATGGCCAGGTCGTAAGCGATCTCAGGATCAGGATTGGCCAATGCAAATACAATGGGATCCTTCGCCATGGTCTTTAGCATATCAGGCGTCATGATATCCGCCACAGATAATCCTAAAAACATGTCTGCATCCACCAGAGAATCTGTCAAATCGTGGCAATCTATGTCGGTCGCAAACCTGGCTTTCGATGGCGAAAGGTTTTCACGATCCTTACGAATTACCCCTTTGCTATCCAACATGATGATGTTCTCACGCTTTGCGCCCAGTAAAATATAGAGCTCAGTACAAGCTACCGCCGCTGCTCCTGCTCCGCTTACTACGACCTTGATCTCATCGATCTTCTTGCCATTGACCTCCAAAGCGCTCAGCAAAGCGGCACTTGAAATGATCGCTGTACCATGTTGGTCATCGTGCATGACCGGAATATTCATTTTCTCCCGTAGCTCTGTTTCGATTTTGAAACTTTCGGGTGCTTTGATGTCTTCAAGATTAACTCCTCCAAACGTGGGCTCAAGGGCTTTTACAATCTCAATGAACTTATCCGGATCTGTTTCATTCACCTCGATATCAAAAACATCGATTCCGGCAAATTTCTTAAACAGCACGCCTTTTCCTTCCATGACAGGCTTTGAGGCTTCTGGCCCGATGTTGCCCAGCCCCAGAACAGCCGTACCATTACTGATCACGGCTACCAGGTTGCCCTTAGCCGTGTATTTATATACGGCATCTGGTTCCTCCGCAATGACATTACAAGGTTCTGCCACGCCGGGAGAATAGGCCAAAGCCAAGTCTCGCTGACTACTTAAAGGTTTGGTAGCGGTTACTTCTATTTTACCAGCAGGCTTAGACTCGTGAAAGTCCAGCGCTTCACTGGCTCTTACTTTTGAACTCATGTGGGTTGGTATGATTGGTTGCCTTTGGGCGATAAGAAAAAGAGAGTAGTAACTCCTAGTTACTGGTCTTGAACGTAGACAAGATTGCGTCTACTTCTCTTACAAAATTCTTCTTACGTCCCGCGGGAGCATATACGTATCCTTCGATATAAAATAGTTTTTGGCTTGCTTCATCCACGATGGTGTAACTAATAAATGGTCCACCTCCGGAATTATCACTGATCTTCCAAAGTCCCCTGGCCTTTTTGGCATAGTTTCCCTGAAAGTTTACAGCTTCCTGAAACACCGGGACAATGTCCTGTCTCATGATATACAGCTCTGGTTTCTCACTATCTCGTAGAAATTGACTGGTTATATTGTCTCTTAGCCCAGGAAGATCATTGAATACACTTTGCGACGTGTAGGGTTGTTGGTAAATGAATATGTCCATTTCCCGGTCAACTTCCAGGAATCTAATCCATGAGAAATTAGGGAGATTCTTTGCCAGATCCCAGCCAAATGGTACCTGAAGACTAACACCCTGAGATTCCAGAATGGCTTTTTCTGCTTCTGTCGCCCGAGAGGCGTATAATTTCTTTTTGATCCTTTTCTGCTCAACCGATTCAAAAAAGGCACGCAGGCGGCCCATGTTCTCGTCCAGCTTTCTGACCAATGTGGCCTCATCCTTGGCAAACAGATACAATGCTACCTGCCCTTTGGCAAATTCATCATTGCGGATTGTCATCCACAAACTGGTATCCTGCTGGATCTTATTCAAAGATTGGTTGGTAAAATATCTTCGGATGGTTCTGCTTTCCTCGGTTTTACTATCGAGGGTCATGACAAAGACCATATTCGTGGCAGACTTAAGCAAATTGTTGAGTTTCCTCGGGTTTACCTTGTTGACAGAAAACATCGGCTCATCTTGTGGTAAACCAATCATAGGTGCCCGAAAAGCCTCTTTAATTTCCCGTCCGATCTCACCTTTCCATTGGGTTGAGTCAATGACCAGGATCATCTCTCCTATTTCACCGCCAGCCGTTGGCAGCATTTCCTCTTTCAATTTCTCCGCAGCGCCTTCGCAACCAATGAGTAATACTACAAGGGCCACAAAACCCCAGGTCTGCATTCTTTTCATCATGATCAAATAAAGATTATTGTCATAGTCTATCTTGAAGTGAGATAGCCGGGAACTCTGCAAAAACCTCACGAAACAACTACAAATTTATGTTGAATACTTGAATTTATAGGGAGAGTCACAGACTGTTTCAAGTACATCAATACACGATGTGTTGGAAAGTCACATTCCGAACATCATGTCAGTTAATAAATATTTATTTGTAATCGAAAAATCGTGAAAGTCAGGTGTAATTCGGTACAAGATCATAGCTGTATTGAAATACCACTGACTATCGCTTCCTTACTTATCAGGCCCGATAATCAATGCCTGTCCAGGTTGTATGGTATTAGATTTTAACTGATTTCGTTCCTTCAACGACTCTATTGACTGATTTGTACTTTGCGAAATACTCCAAAGTGTGTCTCCTGATTTTACGTGGTAAACTTTCTTCCCTGTGAGATCCGGTTGTGTAGATGACCTTGCCCCGTTTGTCCTTGCCGTGGTAGCATAAAGGTTTTTGGTCTGGCTATTGTAAGTCGGGAGTACCCAAATGGCTAATCTTTGACCTACTCGGATCAGGTTCGATCTCAAATTGTTCCATTTTTTGATATCGCTGATTCGTACATGATATTTTCGGGCAATCGTGCCTAATACATCTCCGCTTCGAACACGATAAACCTGCTTTTGACGACCATATGTACTTCCAGGCGTATTTCGCGCCAGATATGCAAGCTCTTTCTTACCCACTTTTGAAGCAGTATCGTAAAGAAATGAACGATTGGCAACGATGGTGTCTTTTAATTCAACAGGCACCTTTAGGGCATAATCTCTGGTTCCTTCTGGTAATGCACCCCTCTTGATGTCTGGATTTAATGAAAGGAGGTCGTCGAGGCATACATCGAGCTGGTTCGCAAATGTTTCCAGATGGAAATACTGGCTCACCATCACGGTATCAAATTCCATTTGATACTCAACCTGAGTCGGGTAAAGATTGTGCAACTCGGCATTGTTCATGACATAGACCATTGCTACAAATTGGGGAACGTAACCACGCGTCTCTCTCGGAAGGTAGCGGTAGATTTCCCAGAATCTCTTTTTGTAACCACTCCGGCGAATGGCTTTTCTTACATTTCCCGGGCCACAGTTATAGGCCGCCATAGCCAATTCCCAGTCATCAAACATGTTGTAAAGGTCTTGTAAATGTCTGGCTGCTGCATCTGTCGCTTTGTATGGGTCCATGCGATCATCTACATACCAGTTGCCCTTCAGACCATACATTTTTCCAGTGGACGAAATGAATTGCCAGGGACCAACCGCATTCGCTCGCGATATGGCATTGGTGCGTAGACCTGATTCGACGATCGCCAGGTATTTCAGCTCATCAGGCATATTGTACTTGGCCAGGATAGGTTCGAATATCTCAAAGTAGCGGTCTTTTCTGTTCAGGACATCTACGGTGTACTCCCGGTTTTTGATCGTGAAATAGTCAACAAAACTTCTGACCCGATCATTGAAAACCAATGGGATTGTCTTTTCAAGACAGGCCATACGGTCCTCTATTTCTTCATAAGTCACATCCGGTAATGCGTCGTAATTAAAACCATTGATGTCCGGAGCAACGATCTTGATCTCTTGGGCAACTATCGGCTGTCCTAACCACGCAATCATTGTCAGCATCAACACCAACCGGTTCCAATTCAAGAGCTTCCCATTCATACACATAGCGTAATGCAAATCTTTCTTAGCTTAATGATACTACTTCCTTTGAAAAAGACAATAATTCTGCTTCATTAAATGCCCTGCCCATCAACTGTATGCCAATAGGCAATCCATTATCATTATGATCCGCCGGGATAGAAATAGCAGGCACCCCGGCCAGGGAAGCCTGTACGGTGAAGATATCCGCGTGATACATTTCTATCGGATTTCTCATGTTTTCTTCAATCTGGAAAGCCGGAGTAGGCGCAGTTGGTGACAACAGAAAATCATAATTCTGAAGCAATGACTCGGTGCGTTCTTTGATCAGCCTACGTACTTTCTGTGCTTGATGATAGTAAGCATCATAATAGTTCGCTGAAAGCACGAATGTTCCTAATAAAATCCTCCTTAACACCTCAATGCCAAATCCCTCTGTACGGCTTTTTTTATACAGGGTTTCCAAAGTCGTCGTGTCTGACGAGCGATATCCATAGCGTACACCATCAAATCGAGATAGGTTTGAACTGGCTTCTGCAGTGGTAAGGATGTAATAAACGGGGAGTAGGTGATCGATGTATTCAAATGTTACTTCTTCTACCATATGGCCTGCTTCTTTCAGGCCTTCGATCACTTTTTCAGTGGCATCTTTTACCTGAGTATCCAGACCGGGTAAATGTAATGTCTCTGAAAGCACCCCTATTTTTTTTCTTCCCGCGGACTCAGTCATCGCCAAACTGTAATTGGTCACTGCTTCACGAGAAACCGTACTATCATACTCGTCGGGTCCCGCCATACAACTCAGCACCAGTGCAGCATCTTCAGGGCTCTTGGACAACACACCAATGGTATCAAATGAACTCGCATATGCTACGAGACCATGTCTGGAAATACGAGAATAAGTAGGTTTTAAACCATACACTCCGCAAAAGGCAGCGGGTTGACGAACAGAACCACCTGTATCACTCCCCAATGATACCTGACACATATCCATTTGAACGGCTACCGCAGACCCTCCTGACGATCCTCCGGGTACCCGATCTGGATCGACACCATTCTTTACGGGTCCAAAGGAGGAATGCTCATTTGAAGAACCCATTGCAAACTCATCACAATTTTGTCGGCCAAGAATAATGGCATCTTCGTCAATCAATCGCTGAACGGCCGTTGCCGTAAATTGAGAGGTAAAATCTTTTAAGATCTGACTACTGCAAGTCAATACATGTCCTTTATGACAAATGACATCTTTGATACCCACGACCAGTCCCGCAAGTTTACCGCCATGACCTTTCGCTAACTTTTGATCCAGTTTGCGCGCTTGCTCGATGGCCTCTCCCTGATAGACTTCCAGAAATGCATTCAAAGACTCGTTTGCCTCAATGTTTTTCAGGTAGTGTTTTACCAGGTATTCAACAGTGATTACACCATTGCTGATGTCCTGCTGAATATCGGCAAGCTTGGTATAATTTTTTTCCACATCGATCTGGGAAGCAGACTTGGGATCAAGCAATTTTTCTGGGGACCATCTTTAATATAGTGAAAGCTTCATTTCAGCATATTATGATACCTCGCTCAAGTAATCCGGCCAAAATGGTTCACCGTACCTTAGGCAGGAAATCCAGAACCAAGAAATCACCATTTCAAAAAGCAGAAAAACGAAATATCGGATTAACTCAATCATTTTTGGATCAATGGAGAAATCAAATTCATCCCTAGAAATTCCGATTGATCCCAGATTTGATGGGGCGAGGATCGACTAAATCCGTCTAACGTAAAAAATGATTATGAAGGAGAGTCTTTCTTAACCTCGTTCGCTGTGTCCTCGATCTCGGTTTTGATTTCTTTGGTTGCATCCTTGAATTCTCTGATGCCTTTTCCAAACCCACGCGCAATTTCAGGAATTTTCTTTGCGCCAAAGAAAATGATGATGACAAGCACGATCAATATCCATTCCGGGCCGCCAGGTAATCCTAATGCTATTACATTTTCCATTTTGACCTTGTTTTCGTCTTCAATGAAAATCAAAGATAGTTATTAAATCATATCCAGATAGGCCTGGAGGGATTTTTAACGGCATTTGTTATGCAATCGGTAAGAATGAACAGCGGATCAGTCTGAGGAACCTGAACCCTGCTGACCATTTAACTGCCAGTTGAATCTAACGGCTAGCAAACGGAAAGTGACGATAAAGCCCACGGTGACCAGTACATTCCAAAACTGAGCAACGTGCAACGCGCGCAATAGAATGTAAAGAATTCCACCACATAAGCACGTCAGGGCATAAATCTCCTTACGGAAAATCAATGGAATTTCATTACAAATAATGTCTCTTATCACCCCTCCAAAAACTGCACTGACCATGCCCATCATAGTGGATATGAAAGGATTGATCCCAATTCCCAGCGCCTTTTGAAGTCCCAGTACCGTAAACACGGAAATACCTATGGTGTCGAAAAGGAAAAACGTTCGTCTCAGGTTCTGGATGTGTTTGGTAAAAACCAATGCAATGACAATGCCCGTCCCAATGACGATAATGTAAGTAAGATCCAGCATCCAGCCTACCGGAGTACTTCCAATCAGAATATCACGGATAGTACCTCCCCCAATTGCAGTTACGAATCCTACCGCGGCAATCCCAAAGAAGTCCAGCTTCTTGTCAGCGGCGGTCAATGCTCCGGAGATAGCGAAGACCATGGTCCCAATGATGTCGATAACGTACAAGAGGTTCACGCTGCGAAATTACACAGGCATACCAAACCGATACAATGTCTCTTTCTACCTAAACATGAATTCGCTAAAACTTTAGTCCAACCCCTATGCTCAAGCCCATCGTCCCGCCACTAAACTTGGTCATGAAGCCATTATACGGATGCTCGTATCGCCAGCCCATTTCTAAAAGTAGGGGTGTTAAGCTTCTGGATTCTCCTGAAAAGCCCATCGATTCCTGACCGATTATCCAACCTCCACTCATCGAAAAATGATTATCTCCACCTCCGAAGAGCATCGTAGTGCCTGCAATCCAACCCTGAATCGTATTGTAATCACCATCGTGGTTCAAACCAATCCCCAGACCTAATCGGCCATTAACGCGGAAACGATCACTTGCACTCCGGTAGAGTTCAGGTTCCAGGTTAAAAGTCAAAGAACTGGCAATGGTCCAGGAGCCAACCTCCGCATAAACGGCATGTTTTCTGACCACTCTTTCAGTGGATTGTCCAAACGAATACGTATAGCAACTTATCAAAATAATGAGCGCTCTAAAGACTTTGTTTAACATCTCAGTTGTGGTTTTGGAAAAAAATCATTGAAGTTGTTTTTGAAAATTTGAGCCCCAGGGTCAAAAGGAATATCCAACGCCAACACTCAGTCCTAATGAGCCTCCGGATATCTTGTAGATCACTCCCCCTTCAGGTTTTTCGTATCGCCAACCAATTTCGAGCAACGGGGCGGTCCCAATGCGGTCAAAGCCCGCAGAAATCTCACTGATTTCATTGAAGTTACTACCAACCATGATTCCGGAACTCAATAAAAAGTGACTGTTTCTCCGTCCAAAGTCCAGGGTAAGGCCACCTAGTGCACCTGAAATGCCATGGCTCCCATCAAATCCCAAAACATATCCCAGACCCACACCAAAGCGACCATTAAGGCGGAAATGCCGAGAATAACTCTCAAACAGAGTAGGCTCATAATTTAAGGTCACGGTACTTACAAAAAGATAAGTCCCGAATTCGGCATATATGCGATGCTTATGCTTGTCAAGCTTGGGCACTTCCAGGCCTTGTCCCTGCACAAAAAAAGGAACGACAAACAGGAGTAGAATAAAATGTTTTTTAGTCATGTGGATTTCTTTATAAATCCGAAGCTAGACTCCTCAGAAATAGGGTTGATAAGGAAAAACGCTACACCGTTGTGAGTATGTAGCATAATTCCTTACAGTGCCTTGTTTTCACTTTCAATTGCTCTAAGTAACATCAGCTGCTTCCTTTTTAAGTGATGAGTTCTCTTGAATATATTTCGTTTTTATTCTGATATCGCCCAATTGGAAAGGGCCTTCACCAGATGGGAGAAACAGTAAAGTTGGAAGAGCTTCAAGTGGCATCATTCTGAAAGCTTCTCTGAAATCCTGATTCACTTTAGCCAGAGCGTCAAAGAATTGCTGTTCAATTTCCTGGGTATTTAATATTGCTAATGAATCCTGATCATGGCATTCGAAAAAAATGGACAATCGTTTATCCGTCGACTCATCCTCAGTGAGCTGCATGGTGAATGACTTGACTTCAGTAGAGATCTCTGGAACCGAGAAAATAGCTTCCTGCACATCTCCCGGAGCAATGTTAGCGCCGAAGTAGGCTACAGACATATCAGATCTGCCATAGTGAAATAGAAATGGTAAGTCCGTATTCCAGTCCGGTAAAACTTCTGGTGAGATTCCGCATTCTTCAAAAATGGTTTCTAGTTCCGGGCGGCGAATAACATGCCCCAGGTCATGAATATTATAACGGATCTTTGGAGAGAGATAACCCGGACGACAAATAGAAATAAGCAATTCTCCCTGGTCATTGGTTTCGATGAAAAAGTCGAATGGTGCAAATTGGAAGATCATTGGTGTTGCTCCTGGATGCCGAACCAACTTCTTCGCTAATTTTTGGTTTGAGGAAAGAAGTTTACGCAAGGCGATGGTAGTGTCATTTTCGGTAGAAATATTCAACTCCAGGTCTGATGCACCGAAGGAACTATATACGCTCCGGATACCTTTCTCCAACATGTATGTGCGCATAGATTCACTGATGGATTCCCCTCCTACAATGAAGGTGACGTTGTAAGCATCCCAATCGATATCACTGTCGACCAGCGTCTTCAAAAAGGGTGGATACCCCAAAATGACATATTTGTGTTCTGTACCAAAGTCTTGCAGTGTATTCAGGATTTTTGGAATATCCGGACCCAAAGACTTCAATACCGCCATTTCGACGAAAGCCATACTCACATTCATGCCTGTGGCCCAGGGGCCTAAAGCAAAGGCATTGATCATGAATATGGGTTCATTCCCCAGAAGGGTGTGTAAACCGAACGAAAGGAAATGTTTGTTGAATTTCCGCTCTTTAGCACCTCTTGCCCAATTCGTGGGTTTACCGCTACTGCCTGAGGATTCATCGATTACCACGCCCTTTGCCGGTATTTTACCTCCACGGCATCGCTCACCCATGGAGAAAGGTTTTACATAGTTTTCCTTGTCGATAGTAGGGATTGAAGTCATGTCAGGAATCAACCCATGGAACGGTACCTTGGTAAAACCCTGCTCGGACAGGAATTGCCGATAAGCCGGCACTTGCTTCTTGGCTCTTTCGAACTCCAGCCAGGCTTTCATTTGGCCGATTTGCCAGCGAAGGCGTTCCATTCCCGGCACAAAAATGAATTTGGTGGAAAACTCGCTCCTGGTCAATATCCAGCGGTACAAAGCGAGCAGCTGTAAGGCGAAATAAGTAATTGCGATTCTCATATTCTTTAGATTAAAATGTCATTGATATCTAATCGATAGCTTCCTGGAGGCGTGTCACCATAACCCAACCGGGCCAGGAACCAGATTTCCGAATGCCCTGATCGAAAGCTCACGTGCTTATCTAATTGAGCATGCGCCCGGGTATTGGTGATCACTGATCCGAACGGATGCATGTAAACCTGGTGTTCTGTCGCTTTCAGCCATAACTGGCCCAACAACTGCCCCGCATTGATCCAATCCTGAAAAGTTTTGAAAGGGCCAGAAATCCACATCACAGTCTCCGATCCCCTCATCTTCTGGATGTATCGTTTTTCGAGAAGCCTTCTTTTCAACCCTTCATCATATTTTTCAGGGTGATTAAAAAAGGACTTCATGAACCAACCCGGAAATCTCATGCACCGGGACCATAGACCATCTTTTTGATGAGCAGCCTGTTTTTTAGAATACCGAAGCCAAAGCTTCAATTCTTCCCGAACACCCTCATCAGTCAGGTCTTCAAATAATGTATCCCGATTCAATTTGATCACCCAATCTGCCATGTCCTTCGCATGGGAATACTCCAGCTTGTGATGATAAGACCGACTTAGTTTTTGGAATTCCGTCATTGCTGTATGAGCAACCGGTTCGTGATTGTATGGAAGTCGTGAAGTCCTGCGTTGTAAGATCAACTCGCGGTTTTGAGCGGGCGTATTATCAGGTACAAATGTCAGCGTAGCGCATGGGGTTACAGTTGAATTTGTATGGTCCAGAAACGCCTCGCGATAAACTGGTTTCACAGAAAACCCATGGGGTCGAGCGGCAATGGACAGGTATTCCACGAAAATCGCAAGCCCCATCAGCATGAAGCGATTATCCGGATCTGTGTATGGGATCAGCCTTTTAGGGTCGTAACACAGCGTTGCTTTACGATTAGAATCTATTCTTAATTTCCATGGCTGAATGTTGTGCGGAGAAGGAGACCAGCGAGCATATTTCAACACTTCCAGCCAAAGTCCTTCTTCCGGCTCCTTATTTTGAAGTACGTCCTGCGCTACAGAACCGGACCAAAGCGGAAGAGCTGCCAACGAAAGGCCCAACTTTTTGAGTATTTCTCTGCGATGATTCATGATTGATCTGAATTCGAGATCAAACATAGGGTCCATCCAAACCTGAATTGTATCAAATTTCAGTACGGCAAATACAGGCTGTATTGAATTTTCATACAGTGACTAAATACCGTGAATTCAATGAAAGTCATTAGCTTCACCTTTTCGCCTGACCCAAGCTGCTTGCAATCATGATCGCCCGACAAAAACAAGTCCTGCTTTTTGAGAACCTTATCGAAAAAATCGGAGATAAGAATAAGTTCGTCGTATCATTATCCGAAACCCTGTCCATTAGCCGGGATGGTGTTTACAGAAGGCTAAGAGGCGAAACACCTCTGACGATCGACGACCTGGAGTTACTCAGCAGGCAATTTCACTTTTCTGTAGATGAAATGCTTCAGGATAACAATCCCGGACTATTGACCAAATATGAAGCATTTGAAACCTTTGATTGGGAGCGCTTCCTTCTTGGGGTGAAATCATATTTCCAACACCACGATAGTCGGGATGAGTTTCATGTCTTCTACAATGCCAAGGAAATCCCAATCTTCTACCTGTTTCAGTTTCCTGAATTGATGGCTTTTAAATGCTATTTCTGGGATTATACTTTTTTTGCCGACAAACCTTTACCTCCGTTCAATCCCAATTCTCTTTCTATCACAGAAAAATCCCTGGGAAGTGAGATTTTAACACACTACGGAAGAATCACCAGTGATGAACTCTGGGGCAAGGAAATGCTGAATGCTACCCTGAAGCAGATCGTGTACTTCTATGAAATCGAGGAAATCAAAAAGCCACAAGTCCTCTTACTCAAAGAAAGGTTACTGGATCTGGTAGATTTCCTCGAAGGCGTGGCTGAGGCGGGCACCAAAAATTGGGTAGATGATCCGGCAAATGTCAATATTTACCTCAATGAGCTCCTCATTGGTGACAATACCCTCATTGCCAAGAATCAAAATCAAACACGCGCTTACCTGTCTCAAAACATCATCAGTTCGGTAATCGTCGAGGACGAACAATACTGTGCGCAGACCTTAAAGACTTTTCAGACCATTGCAAAAAAATCGACACTGATCAGTGGCAGTTCCGAGAAGATCAGAAAAAGATTTTTCAGAGAGTTGAGGAAAGAGATAGACAGTAGTTTGATTACCTGAGACAGTGACTTACCAGATTGGGCATTGATGCTAATTTCGTAGCCACTTCTCCGGATCTAGCTTAGTGGTGTTCTTCCAGACTTCAAAGTGTAGTTCAGAGATGCCTTCTCCATCCGTGAAAACTTCGCCAATCTCGTCCATGGCCTGGATAGTTTGACCTTTTTGTACCGATACATTTTTCAGACGGGAGTAAACGGTGAAGTAGCTGCCGTGCTTCACCATCACGAAGTTGTTCATTCCCTGAAGGTACCCCACCATCTTCACCTCACCATCGAAGACACTCCGCACCGTTTCTTGTTCATTGGTCTGGATATCCACGCCATTGTTTTCTGTACGAATTCGCTTTAGGACAGGATGTGGCTGGTTCCCAAACTTCTTGGAGATAAACCCTGATGCAACCGGCCAATTCAGTTTGTTTTTGCGTTCCTCAAAAGAAGCCGTTACCTCTTCCAGGCTAAGCGCAGCTACAGAAGAGGGTGAATCGTTACTTTCTAATTCTCGTCGGACAATTTCAGCAATGGTGGCATCCAGGCGATCAATCGCTTTTTTACGGTTATTTACTTCCCGCCTTAACTGGCTCTCTTTCTTAGTCAACTCCGCAACCAGCGTACTTTTCTGATTTTTTAGCGCTTGTAGTTTCCGACTTTCTTTTACTTGATAATTCAATAAAACACGTTGCTCATCTCTTTTGATTTCTACCTCACTCCGTTGCTGGTTCAGCTCTTCTGTGACCACCTGTATCTGTTCCACCTGAATCTGTCGGGCATCTGAATACTGTTCCAGATATTTGAGTCGCATGAACAGTTGGTTGAATGTTTCTGCAGAAAAAAGAAAAGTCAGAATATTGAAGCCGCTATTGGCCTTGTAGGAGGCGTAGATCATCTCGGCATATTCATTTTTGAGATCCTTCAAATCCCGTTGAAGGGCATTCACCACAATGTTAAGGTCATTGATTTCCCCGTCTAGGAGGCTTATTTCTTCTGTCAGGCCACTGATCAATGATTCACGCGCTTTGATCTGCTGGTTGAGCGCTTGTAACTGACCGACGTTGACTTTCTTTTCGGATTGGGTTTCGGTGAGGATCTTTTCGGCTTCTGCAATCTTTCGAAGGTTCTCTACTTTTTCCTTTTCTAGTTGTGCTTTGTTACGCTGCCCGAAAACAAGCATTGGTAACAACAGGAATGCCAGAGGAAGTATGAGCTTAGAAGCGTCGATATTTCGAAGGTGTACTAAAAGGGAATCTGAGCGGTCCATCGGCGATTTCCGCTTTGCTAAATCCAATATTGATTGCGATGTTCTGTCGTGTTTTTTCCACATAATTGATGGATGCTGCAATCGTAAAGGGAAATATTTCCGCATTGACCTGCTTAAAATCACCGTAATTTACTGAAATCGTACTTTTTGTATCTATGTCCTCCACCAGCAATTTTTCAAGTTTGCGCGTATCCACGCCAATGTAGTTGTTAAACAGGAAATTGGCCAATCGCTGATCATAGTACAAGTACTTTTCAGAACTCTCTAATCGCTCTCGCTGATAAGGATAGATGAGATTGCCCAGAATAACAGATTCGACCAGGTTATAATTGATGTCAAAATCAAATTCTTTGCTTAGGGCCTCAAATCCTTTTTTAGACCATCGCTTTTTCAGCTTATCAAGAATAAATAAAGAATCTTTTGTGATCAATATTCGAGCAGCTTCCACACCTACTTTTGAAACAGACATCCAAATGATGCTGTCCTTCTTCATCCGTATGTTAGCCGTAGCCGTCAGGTTTTGCTTCGCATCCTTGTAATTAATCCTGGCTTTGGCAGCCATATAATCAAAAGTGAAGTAATCGACCGTAAGGTCGCGATTGTAATTGACCAGCTTGTCCTTACAGGATGTCAGCCCAAGGGCAACACAAAAAAGAATAATGAGGGTCTTATTCATAGATCTGACGATCATTGATTTTCTGTTCTATTTGATCAGAAGCTTCATCCGTTCGGCTTGCTTTTTCCCATTGAATCACCGCCTCTTCCACTTCACCAAGACGAAACAATACATCGCCGTAATGTTCCAGGACAGTCCCGTCAGAATCATCCAGTTCCACGGCCTTTTTCAAATACTTTTTAGCTTCTTTATACTCTTCAGCAACGTACAGGACCCACCCGTAAGTATCCAGATAGGTAGGATTATCGGGCTGTAACTTCATCAAACGTTCGCACATAGAACGCGCCACATCCAGCTTCTCTTTGCGCAGTGATAAGAAATAGCTGTAATTATTCAGAACATGATCATTGTTAGGATTTCTTTCTAACGCCGCCTCATAGGATTCATCAGATTTTTTGTGGTTCTGAAGTCCATTGTAGGCATCTCCCAGCTGACCATAAAACTCACCCAACAAGCTTGGGTCAGAGGTATATTTTTTACCGGTCTCTAATGCATTTATTGCCGCGCGGTAATCTTTCTGAACGTAATTGCCCAATCCATTGAAAAAATAGAATATTGCCTGATTTGGAAAATATTCAAGTGCCGTCTCAGAATGTGCAACCACACTATCAAAAGATGAAAGCTGTAATTCCAGATTAATGACATTCTGCCAAACAGAGAAATTACCCGGACTCAGCTTGATGGCTTTCAGATAGTATTTAACCGCACTTTCCTTCACTCCGATCTGGTATAAAACATCTCCCGCAAATGCCTGGGCCTGGTATTCTTCCGGGTATGTCGAGGCAAGCATTTCAGTATTTGAAACTAATGCCTTTTCTACTTCTTCATTGGGCAGGTATCCCAGGAACCCTCCTAGTAATTGTAACTTTCTGGAAATAGCAATGTCAGCACTCCTCAGCGGCATTTCCAGCAAATTGAGTGACTCGGGTAAATTCCCACGCTTTCGCTCAATCTCAGACAGTAAGAGATCCACCTGAGCTACGTAAGATTCATCGCTTCTCACGGTCATCAAACGTGATTTTGCCTGTTCATAACGCCCATTGGAAATCAGTATTTCTGCTACTTTGAAGGCGTATCTTTTTTCATTGGGTGATTCCGAAATCAATTCATCCCAGTCCGCAATCAACTGGTCCAGATTGCCTTGCTTTAAGTATATCTTTTGCTTTTCGTAAAGCACCGCTTCGGACATTCCGTAGTATTCCTCCGCTCGCTTATATGCCTTGAGGGCTTTATCGAATTGATTTTGGTATTGATACAACTGTGCCAACTCATACAAATACTGTTGAGTACCTTCAATGCGGTTGACCAACTCTTCATAGATCTCCGCGGATTTTTGCAGGTTGCCTGTACTTTTATGGATCTCAGCCGCTAAAAGGTGATAATATTTGTTGTCAGGGTCGATTTCCCGGGCTTTATCCGCATAGGGGAGTGCTTTTTCGGTTTCTCCTGTCTTAACCAGCACCTCAGCCAGTTTGTAATGGATAGCGCCACTGGAGGGATTGAGCTCCAACGCTACCAAAAATAACTCGTACGACTTGGTGTAGTTTTCGAGAATAAGCTGTTTTTCTGCCTCAATCAGAGCACTTTCCGCCTTAAGATCAGAATTTTCAGTTCGGTCGCGTAAAGTCGTTTTCTTACCCTTCTTTCCTTTCTGAGCAAAAGAGACAGTAACTCCTACGAGCAAAACAAAGATGAATAAACCGAGCTTTTTAGGCATATCTGCGTGTTGAAACTTCAACTATTGCTTAACGTTCATTTGACGTTTTTAGTTGACACGTTTCTTTGGCAAGCTGTAAATTTATCAGAGTCGACGCAGATTCAAGACATCTTTTAGATTCTCTAACCGGAAAACGACAAAAAAGTAAAGAATCACGAATGATATTCCCATCAGATAACGCATCGAAACCGTAAGTGGGTAAAAGGTTATAAACATAACCCCCGTGAAGGCCACGCCCAGGTAAAGCAGGTTTTTTCCCACTTCATATGGGATCGGATAATGCTTCCTGCCCATCACGTAACTAGCGATACTCATACATAAAAATGTGGAAAATGCTGCCCATGCACTTCCATGATAACCCCATAAGGGTATCAATACGATATTCAGTACAATGGTGATCAATGCACCCCCAATGCTGATCATGGCGCCAAGCCAATTATTATCCGTGAGTTTGTACCATACAGACAAATTATAAAACACGCCTAGAAAAACACCTCCGCCCAATAAGATCGGGACAATGGAAAGGCCTTCCAGATAATCGGGCTTCCTCAAAAAAACGGGAGCAAGTTCTGGTAAAATAATTGTGAGCAATATCCAGCTTATACAGGTGAAATAAATGAAACCGGTCATCACCTTACTGTTCATCTGTTTTGAATCTGAATCACTGGCCTTTTTGAAGAAAAAAGGTTCATACGCATATTTAAAGGCCTGGACGGCCAATGTCATGAAAATGGACAACTTGTAAGTCGCCCCGAAAATGCCCAATGCCGCCATATTGGTGCGCCCTTCATAGAAGCCCTCCGGTAAAATGTACTTTAAAAGTGCTCTCGACAGCATTTCGTTGGTTACACCTGCTAACCCCAATACCATAATCGGTAAGGCATACTTTAGTACGGGCTTAAACATTTCCTTTGAAAAGGAAAGTCGAAAGTGGAGCCAGGTAGGAAGGAAGAAGATCAGAAAAAACCCATTAGCGATCAGGTTAGCCAGAAATACGTATTCTATTCCCCACTCCGGATTGTAGAACCAACGAATGCCTTCTAATGAAACCCATTCACTGGTCAGTAAACGAGGCACAAGCAGAAATATAAAGGCATTTATACCCACATTGATGAGAATACTGGTAATTCTGAAAGTCGCAAATTGCCGCGCTTTTCCTAATAGACGAAGCCTTGCAAAAGGAATAGCAACCAGCGTATCGATACATAAAATCAGCACCAGCCATCTCACCACATTTACCTGATCCGGGTATCCTAAGGCATTGGCGATGCCCATACTGGAGAAATAAAGTGCTAAACCACCAATCAGGGTCGTAAGTACAATGGAAGTCTGCGTAAGATTGAAATAATGGGTTAGTTTTTCCTTCTCTTTTGTAGCAAATCGGAAAAAGGATGTTTCCAGGCCATATGTGAAAATGACATTAAGAAAAGCAATGTACGCATACAACTCCGTAAACTTCCCATACTCGCTGGGCTCAAAGTATCCGGAATGAATTGGGACGAGCGCATAATTAAGTGTACGACCCAGAATGCTACTCAATCCGTAGATTGCTGTCTCGCCGAGTAGCTTTTTTAGCATGATTTATTTGCCCTGAAAGTTCGCCTTTCTCTTTTCTATGAATGCAGCAGCGCCTTCTTTGAAGTCCTCAGTACCACAGCATTTCGAAAAGGCTTTTGCTTCGGCCTGATAGCCGTCTTCCCCATCTTTATAGTAAGCATTGATTGAATCAATCACCATTTCAATCGCTATGGGTGCCTTTTTAGCAATTTTTGCCAGCAATCCCTGAGCAATTTGCATCGCATCGACTTTGTCTTCCCCTAGATAGTTGACCAGACCCCAATTCAATGCAGTATCCGCATCGATCATGTCAGCGGTCATGGAATATTCCAAAGACCTACCCTTGCCGATCAGTTGCGTCAATCTCTGTGTTCCGCCATATCCGGGGATCAAACCAAGATTTACTTCCGGCTGGCCGAATTTTGCGGCTTTGGCCGCAACACGCATGTGACAGGCCATGGCCAATTCGCAACCGCCGCCCAGAGCGAAACCTCCTACAACAGCAATTACCGGGGTATGACATTCTTCGATCATTTGGAAGATCTCCTGACCTGCTTCTGAAAATTTACGCCCGTTGACTTCATTCACACCCTGAAATTCAGAGATATCCGCACCAGCCACAAACGCCTTTTCCCCTGCACCAGTCAGAATGACCCCACGGATGTCATGGTCTTCATATACCCCCTGAAAAGCCTCTTTTAATTCGGCCAGTGTCTCTTGATTAAGGGCGTTTAATTTGGATTCGCGGTTGATGGTAATGGTCAACAGTGTACCTTCTCTTTCGAGAATCAGGTTATTATATTCTTCCATGTAGTCCGGTTATTGCTCGGCACCAAGATAGTGTAAAATAGGATTTGATCGGTCTGAATGGTCAGGCAACCTCAACATTTAGATGAGCCAGTATGTCCTGAGTCATGCGATACAGATCAAATTCCGGCGACCAGTTCCAGTCCTTTCGTGCCTCAGCATCATCAATTGAATCGGGCCAGCTATCAGCTATGTCTTGTCTGAAATCAGGCTCGTAAGCAATTTTGAATTCCGGGATCTGAGCCACGATGGCGTTATATAGTTCCTGAGGACTAAACGACATAGATCCCATGTTGTAACTGGTTCGAATTTTTACTGATTCAACAGGTGCCTCCATCAAATCGATGGTTCCTTTCACTGCATCGTTCATGTACATCATGGGAAGTTTGGTCCCCTCCGTCAGGAAACACTTGAAAGTTTCTCCCTGAAGGGCTTTCCAAAATATATCTACCGCATAGTCAGTTGTACCTCCTCCGGGTTTGGACTTGTAACCGATCAACCCTGGATAACGAAGACTTCTCACATCAACCCCATATTTTTCATGATAGTATGCGCACCACTGTTCACCGGCCAATTTGCTGATCCCATAGACCGTAGTAGGGTTCATGATCGTATACTGAGGTGTTTGTTCCTTAGGGGTATCAGGACCAAAAACAGCAATTGAACTAGGCCAATAGATTTTCAAATGATAGATGCGGCCTGCTTCCAAAACATTCAAAAGAGAATTCATATTGAGGTCCCAGGCAAATTTGGGGGAAGATTCACCCTTTGCAGACAACACAGCCGCCAAATGATAAATCTGACCAATGTCATAAGACTCGATCAGACTATTCAACGCATTGGCATCCATGGCATCCAGCATGGTGGTCGGGCCTCCCAGTAATGATCCGGAAAGCGGCCTGATGTCGGTCGCCAACACATTATCAGCGCCAAATTTTTCTCTTAGGGCAAGGGTTAATTCAGAACCGAGTTGGCCTCCGGCTCCAATGATGAGAATACGCTTCATAGGGGGTTAAATGTTGCAATCCACAAAATAAACGGAATTTTAGTCAACTTGAAAGATATTTTTGAAAGCCAAACACAATAATCTTCTTCATGCTTCTGGAAATCCAAATAAAAATCTATTTTATCCTACAGCAAACTTTCAGTACTCCTTTCTTGTAATGTATACTAAAGACTATGTCCACATGTTAACGAAAAACATTAGAATCGCTCTATTCATGAGCATTTTGTTGATCGGATTCGGATGTTCCGAAGACGATCCCGAACCCGCCATCACCGTCGATATTTCTGATTTTAGTGGAAGCATTGACGAAAACCCGGAAAACGGAGCTTCCCTTGGAACCGTTACGGCAAGCACTAGCAGTGGTTCAGTGACCTTTGAGATTACATCTCAAACTCCCGTTGGAGCAGTAGCCATCAATGCCACTTCCGGTGCTTTGACAGTTGCCGATGCTTCCCTTTTTATGGCCGCCAGCAATCCGACCATCACGGGTACAGTGCGTGCTACCAATGGATCTGTTTCTGCGGACGCTTCTTTTGAAATCACAGTAAATGCTATCAACATAAATGAAGGTTTTACTGTCTATTCTGGCGAAATGATCACCTTCACGAAAGAAGACGGAGCTGATCCTGATGAGGAGACCAATCAGGACCGCATTACTGACAATGTATGGATCACACGAGGAAACACCGGAGGGCAAATCTATAACGCAGCGGTAGAGACCATGTTCGATAAAGATAACAGTCCGGAGGATACAGAGTGGGCATTAGGTACGACTGCAGATGGTATCGCAAACCTGACTTTCGATAAACTACGGGCCACCATCCAACCCAAAGAGATCGTTGGAAAAGATCTGGTGCTTCATTTGATCACTGATGACGTTTATATCGACATCAAATTCTCTACGTGGAGTGAAGGCAATTCCGGAACCGGTGGCGGATTTAGCTACGAACGCAGATCAGCACAATAAAATATTATTTTAGAATTGGTTAGGAAAAAGCCATCCGAAAGGGTGGCTTTCTTTTTTTCGATCAACCTGCCAGTACTTCCCGATACTGCATCTGATGCAGTTGATGATAGTGACCTTTTTGCTTAAGCAACGCTTCATGGTCACCACTTTCTACAATCACTCCCTTGTCGAGCACCAGGATGTTGTTGGCATTCTGAATCGTTGATAATCGGTGGGCAATGACAATAGAAGTACGACCTGACATTAGCTTCTGGATCGCTTTCTGTATCAATTCCTCCGTTTCACTGTCCACGGAGGAGGTCGCTTCGTCCAAAACAATCAGTTTGGGGTCGTAAACCATGGCTCGTACAAAAGATATCAATTGCCGCTGACCTACGGATAAGGTAGCTCCGCGCTCCATCACATTGTAATCGAATCCTCCTGGGAGCCGCTCGATAAATGTACGCGCACCCACTAATTCGGCAGCCTCAATCACCTGCTGTCTGCTGATCTCGGGATTTTTAAGGGTAATGTTATTGTAAATCGTATCTGAGAAAAGGAAAACATCCTGCAATACGACAGCAATATGACTTCTCAAATTATCCAGGTCATATTCCTTGACATTGACACCATCTACCTCAATTTCACCCTTATTTATTTCATAAAAACGATTCAACAAATTGATGATAGACGATTTCCCCGCACCGGTAGCACCAACAATGGCCAGCGTCTCACCCTGATTAACCTTGAAATTGATGTCTCTTAATACCCAGTCTTCCTCTTTATATGCGAACGAGACATCCTTGAAATTTACTTCTCCTTTCAAGTGGTCCACTGTATGTCGCCCTTCATTTGGGATGTATTCATCGTTATCCAGGAGATCCAAAATCCGGTTGGAGGAAACGATGCCCATTTGCAGTGTATTGAACCGGTCTGCAATCATTCTGATCGGTCTGAAAAACATTTGGATGTACATGATAAAAGCAATCAGTATACCCAGCGTCACTTCCTCGGCAATTACCTGTCCCGCTCCGAACCATACGATAAGACCGATGGCTATGGCTTGAATTACTTCCGAAACCGGGTAATACACCGAGTAGTACATCACGGACTTGAGGTTCGCCTTGCGATGCTCTTCATTGATCTCCTTGAATTTCTCATGCTCAACCTTTTCGCTATTGAAGATCTGCACGATGTTCATACCCGTCACGTGCTCCTGAACAAAGGAATTAAGGTTCGAGACAGCTGTCCGCACTTCGTTGAAGGAGGCTTTGATCTTTTCTTTGAAAATGTAAGTAGCAATTACCATCACAGGAATAGTCGACATACTGATCAGTGCCAGCTTCCAATCCACGTAGAACATGAAAATCATGATCACGATCAGTTGCAACAAATCCCCTATGATCGCGGCAATTCCCTGACTGAACACCTCCGCCAACGTTTCTATGTCCGAGACATTTCTGGTGACCAATCTCCCAATAGGTGTATTATCGAAAAAGGTCAACCGGAGTTTCTGAAGGTGGCGAAACAACTTGATCCGCAAATCCCGTATGATGTACTGGCCAAGCCAGCCCGACAGAAAAGTATGGAAATATTGTATGAAAGATTGTATGATTAGGAGGACGACTAATATGATGATCATGGTCACCATTCCCTGATAATCTCCTGAAGCAATTTTATCATCAATGGTCAATTGGATCAGGTAAGGACGTAATGGCACGACCAGTGCCATGGAGATCGTCAGAAATACCAGGATATAGAATTGCTTCATGTAGGGCCTGGCAAAGGTGAATAGTCGCCTGAGAACCCTGAAATCTACAATATTGCCGCTTACTGCTTTTTCTTTTTCCAAAATGCTATAGATAAATGTCGTTTGGATAATTCACCGACGAAAGAAAAAGCCCCTGAGGCGGGACTGATCTGCTTGCTGCACGTCGATCCTTTTGTTCCAAAATGGTGACCAACTGGTCCGGAGACAGTTTACCTGTTCCTATGTCCAGTAAAGTGCCTACCATAGCTCTAACCATTCCACGAAGAAAACGATTCGCCGAAACAAAAAAAATGTAGTCATTCGATTCGCGCTTCCATTCAATTTCGAAGATCTCACAATCGAAATGATTCACTTCCGTCTTCACTTTACTAAAAGACTCGAAATCAGTCCATTGTTTAAATATTTTGCATCCTTCATTGATGAGACCGATATCCAGTGCATGCGGAAAGAAGTAGGATAGATCTTTTTTGAATGGTGTTTTCTTCGTGTGTAAATAGTACTGGTAGCTTCTTTTGGTTGCGTCGAACCGTGTATGCGCATTCTCCCTGACCTGCCGGATTTCATTGGCAGCAATGTCTTCGGGAAGTACTGCATTTAACTTATAAAGCAACCGATCGGTATCTATCTCATCCGTTGCGTCAAAATGTATGATCTGCTGTTTCGCATGAACTCCCGTATCGGTCCTTCCACTACCCACGCATTTGGTATCGGCTCTTAACAATTGAGAAAGCTTCTCATTGATCACCTGTTGCACTGTGATCGCATTATTTTGCTCCTGCCAGCCATGGTAGGCCGTGCCTTTGTAAGAAATATCGATAAAGAACCGCATCGGGGTGCAAACTTAAGGTTTGCAGACTTCTACCCTTCAGCTTCTCAACTCCTGCAATGAAAATTTCCCACTATTCCATAATTTTGCAGTCCTTTTAAAAATCACAACCCATGATCCAGCGAGTCCAATCCGTACTTCTGCTTGTTGCTGCCATTTTATTGGTTGCCGCTTTGTTTTTCCCTTTGTGGTCTGAAACTGATACGCAAAAGCTGGAAAGAGCGGAACTCAATGTCTATGAGCTTCGCTATGAAAAAATCAATGAAGATGGCTCTCGGGGTGAACTGATCAATGTGAAACAGACCTTTTACCTGTCCATCTTCCTTTTCGTTGGAGCAGCAATCGCATTATTTTCCATATTTCAATACAAAAACAGGCTTCGTCAGATTCAGTTGGGAGCACTTAACTCCCTGGTCATTGCAGGATCATTTATGGTGGGCTATTTTGTTTACATCTCGAAAGCTGAGGTTCTGGTAAACCCTTCTGCTCAGGGTGATTTCGAAATCGGATTTTACCTGCCTATTGTCGCCTTACTTTGTAATTCAATTGCTAACCGGTTTATCCGAAAAGATGAAAACCTGGTGAGAAGCGCCGATCGATTGAGGTAGTTTATACAAAACCCTGTTCCAGTCCCATCGGTTGAGTTCTCTCAAACAACCTTAGGCCTTCCCTCTATGCAAGTTTGTGAAGACACAAACTTGGGTAAATACTGGTTTGAATCAACTCCCAAACCAGTCACTTTGTAACCACAAAACAGGTTTTCGACATTTTGTCATTCTGACAATGCCGTTAACAACTGACAAAAAGTCACTTTTTCGTTGATGGAACAGTATTTGGTGAGCAGCAAATCAAATTCAAGCAATCCAATCAAAAGCGATGAAAGAAAAAGGTTCGATTTCTATACACACGGAAAATATCTTTCCGATCATCAAGAAATTCCTCTATTCCGATCACGAAATATTCTTAAGGGAGCTGGTTTCCAATGCCGTCGACGCCACGCAAAAAATTAAGCGCCTCGCCTCCCTTGGTGAATATCAGGGTGAGTTGGGTAATCTGACCATTGATGTTAAAGTCGACAAAGACAAAAAGACCATCAAGATCATCGATAAAGGCATCGGAATGACTGCCGATGAGATCAAAAAATACATCAATCAGATCGCCTTCTCCGGAGCAACTGAATTCCTGGAGCAGTACAAAGACAAAGGCGAGGATCAGCAAATCATTGGTCATTTTGGGCTTGGTTTTTATTCTGCGTTCATGGTGGCAAAGAAGGTAGAGATCAAAACCCTTTCACATAAAGACGGATCAGAAGGAGCCAAGTGGGTTTGTGATGGCAGCACGGAATTCGAAATTTCTGCGGTAAAAAAGAAAACCCGGGGAACCGAGATCACACTCCACATTGCGGATGACAGTGAGGAGTTCTTAGAAGATCACAGAATTCAGGGCATCCTTGATAAATACTCCAAATTCATGCCTGTTCCCATCAGGTTTGGCACCAAAGACGAAAGCGTGGAGGATGGTCAGGATGAAGAAGGGAAACCTAAATACAAGACGGTCAAAAAGGACAACATGGTCAATGATACTGAGCCTATCTGGACCAAGTCTCCGAACGACCTGAAAGACGAAGATTATCTGAAATTCTATAAGGACCTGTATCCATTCTCAGAAGATCCCTTGTTCTGGATCCACCTGAACGTGGATTATCCCTTCAATCTAACGGGAATTCTGTACTTCCCTAAACTGAAGAAGGACTTTGAGCTTCAGAAGAACAAGATCCAACTGTATTCTCGTCAGGTATTCATCACCGATGAGGTGAAGGACGTAGTTCCGGATTTCCTGCAGTTATTGCACGGAACCATCGATTCACCAGACATTCCATTGAACGTTTCTCGTAGTTTCCTACAGGCAGATGGCAACGTCAAAAAGATCAATGGGTACATCACGAAGAAAGTTGCGGACAAACTTGCCGAACTGTTCAAGAAAGATCGCGAAGGATACGAAAACAAATGGAATGACATTGGGCTCTTTGTGAAATACGGATTGATCTCTGAAGAGAAGTTCCAGGAGAAGGCCAAAGATTTTGTCCTTGTACAAAACATCGAGGAGAAGTTTTTCACTATCGAAGAATACAAGGAAAAAGTGAAAGCCACTCAGGAAGACAAAAACGAAACCACTGTTTTCTTATACACCAACGATCAGGCGAAGCAGCATACTTATATTGATGCAGCGAAAAAGCGGGGTTATGATGTTCTGGTATTGAATGAGGTATTGGACAGTCATTTCATCCAGAATGTAGAGCAGAAGTTTGAAAAGGTAACGTTCAAAAGGGTTGATTCGGATGTGATCGACAAACTGATCGATAAGGGAGAAACACAAGAGTCTGTTCTTAGCGATGACGAAAAGACCAACGTCAAGGAGTTGTTTGAAAAAGCGATCAACAACACGAGTAATATGGTAAGTGTAGAGGCCATGGCAACTGATGATCTGCCTGTTTCTGTAACATTACCAGAATTTATGCGACGCATGAAAGACATGCAGGCAACTGGTGGAGGCGGACCCATGATGTTTGGCGATATGCCATTGAATTTGTCTGTGGCTGTCAACGCAAACCATGCGATCACACGCAAGATCATTGATGCTGAGAATGAGGATGATAAAGTGGCATTGGCCAAGCAAGCTTATGACCTGGCACTCCTTTCTCAGGGAATGTTGGATGGTGAAAGCCTGACTAATTTCATCAAACGAAGTGTTGAAATAGCTTCGAATTAAAATTTTATCATAAATGTCTTAAAAATCCCGGCATGTACCTGCGTTGTAGCAGGGTGAGTCGGGATTTTTTGTTTTACGGCAACGTTGATTTTGATCGATAACGGGTAGCCAGTAGATTGCCCATTATGATCAGGATAATATTACCCCTTCTGCTGGCTCTGAGTTTCATTGATCTCAGTGCACAAGAAAATGCACCGCTAAAGGTCGGCGTAGTAGGCCTCACCCACACCCATGTTCACTGGATCTTGGGTAGGGAAGATCGAGGAGACATTGAAATTGTCGGGATTGTCGAACCCAATCAGGATCTGGCTCAACGCTACATGAAACAACACAACCTATCCATGGACTTGGTCTATCCTTCCATGGAATCCATGGTTGAAGCAGTCAATGTAGAAGCAGTTACCGCTTTTGGTTCCATATACGAGCACCTAGAAGTGGTACAGTTCTTTGCGCCCCGTGGCATTCATGTGATGGTGGAAAAACCCCTCGCAGTGAGTATGGAGCACGCTAAGGAAATGGCCCGACTGGCTGGAAAACACAACATTCATTTGCTTACGAATTATGAAACTTCCTGGTATGCCACCAATACCAAAGCTTATGAAATGGTACAAGCCGATCAACTGGGAGCGTTGAGAAAAGTGATCGTGAGGGATGGGCATGAAGGACCCATCGAAATTGGGGTCAATCAGGAATTCCTGGATTGGTTAACAGATCCCGTTCAAAATGGAGGTGGGGCAGTTACTGATTTCGGTTGTTACGGAGCGAATTTGACCACCTGGCTTACACGAGGTGAAAGACCTGTTTCTGTCACAGCCATCACCAAAACCTATAAACCAGACAAATATCCAAAAGTGGATGATGAAGCCGTGATCTTGCTCGAATATGAAACCATGACGGCTATTCTTGAAGCTTCCTGGAACTGGCCTTTTAACCGTAAAGACATGGAAGTGTATGGGGCAACAGGTTATGTCATTAGTGACAATGGATCTGACATTCGCATAAGATTGGCTGGACAGGATAAAGCAACTGCGTCGAAAGCAGACCCATTGCCTGCATCCAGAAATGATCCCTTTGCTTTATTGGCATCAGTGGTGAAAAACGGACTGACTATTGAAGATCATGATGTCTCTGCTTTAGAAAATAATTTACTCGTCGTAGAAATTTTAGATGCTGCGAAAGAAAGCGCGAGGACTGGAAAGAAAGTGATGTTGAAAAAATAGGATCAATCGGAAAACTCATGGAGTAATGATATTTATTCGAATGATCTCCAGTTTATTGATAAATAGAATATTTTGTTGACGGTCCCTAGAAAAATTGCTTGATCTAAAAATACCCTTCGACAAGCTCAAGATGCTTAGAAAGGTGCCTAAAACCACTTAAGATGTCAATCTTTCGAGAACCAGCGTTACTTTGTTGAAGAAAAAAAGAGCAATCCGATATAAATCAGATTGCTCCCAAAACAACTAAAGGCTACAGTCGGGCGACTGTAGTGACACAAAATTAAAGGAGTTGTCTATAAATAAAAATTTTAATGGTCAGTTTTCCTCGAACAAAGATGCTGGAAAGCAAGGGGAAGACATTGCGGAAGAAATCTTAATAGAAGCTGGCTATGAAATACTGGAAAGGAATTATCAGTATGGAAAGGGCGAGATCGACATCATCAGTTTACTTGACAACAGGCTTCTGGTATTCGTGGAGGTAAAACTCCGAAATCAGGATAAATTCGGAGAACCTGAGGAATTCGTATCTGAAAAACAAAGTAGCAGAATCATCCAGGTAGCAGATCAGTACATTCACGCCATCAATTGGCAAAAGGATATCCGTTTCGATGTGATCTCCGTCCGGTCAGATTCCGGAGAAGTAAAGTGGTTTAAAGATGCTTTTTATTAGTTCATTATAGGGTCTCATATGTTGAGAATCTCAGCGTGACACTCTGTCAAAACAATGCATCATAAGCAAAGCCTCCCAAGCGTATCATGATCACGACACCTATCCAGATAGAAACGAGGACTTTCAGGCTCGTGGCTATCACAAAACCCATAAAAGATCCGAATCCTGATTTAATGGCTGCCTGGATTCTGTTCCCTCCAATCAAATCGCCGATGATGGCGCCGCAAAGTGGTCCCAGGATGATCCCAAAAGGGATAGGTACAATCAGTCCCGCAATTGTTCCAATGACACCACCCCAAATACCTGCTTTGGTTCCTCCAAATTTCTTGGTGGCCATAATTGGCAGGGTGTAATCTGCAATTAAAATGATTAGCACAATGATGGCCCAGAGGATCAGTGTTGTGCTTGAAAAAGCGGCCTCAGGGCTACTGTTATGAGCACAAACAAGTGCTAAATAAGACAGTAGTGGCCCCGGAAGTGGTGGCAAAACAGAAAAAACGATCCCACCCGCAAGAAGAATAAATGCCAGAAGAATTAAGACATAAGTCATGCCTTAAATATACCATCAATTAGGAGTTCCTATCTCCGAAAGAGCAATTTGCTTCGCTCCTACAATTTCGTAATTACTCGCTTTTTGAAAATATATCACCAATGAACTGTTGTTCTCATCCAGATCCGAGGGAATCTCCATGGATAGTTGCTGTTCGCTTTGGTTGAATGGGAGTATATCGTAAGCTCTGACAACATTGTCGTGATGTAATTTTCTACCGCGGTTCTCACCACGGGTGACCTGTTGGGATAGCCCTCTTTCTACAACAGCTATGTTCAACAGTAGTCCTTGGTGATCATTTGTAGCGACGGAAAAAGACAACTTTTCTTTAGCTTTTGAAAGTTGATCGATCTCGAAACTGAAATTGGGTTTTTCATTGCTTTCTGTAGACAATACCCGGGCCCAGGTTCTTCGATCTGACCCTACAAATTCATGTTTGCCATTGACTACCATTTGTGGTGTGTAGACCTGATAACTCTTCAACTTGGAAGCATACGCTCTTTGTCTTTGTGTAAACTCCTTTCGTGCATAAGGATCTTTCCAGCCGATATAATCCCAGTAATCTACGTGAAAGGAAAGTCCAATAACTTCAACATCTGACTGTTGTTCATCAACTATTTCAGAGAGTAACCGATCTGCAGAAGGGCAACTTGAACATCCTTCGGAGGTGAACAACTCAACTATGACAAATGGTTTTTCCGAGGGTGCCTCAGCAACCGGATTAATAAGCTGTAACAAGAAGAAAAGGGCAGAAGTATACATACCCTCAATAACGGGATTCTACCCTTGAAAATTTACTTCTCGGCCCTATTCCCAGTGGTATTGTTGGCTGGTGGACAAAATCCTCGGTCTTCTACCACTCCCTTTAATAAGGTATGGCCGTCAACCTTAGCATATATACAGGGTTAAAAGTCATAAATCTATCGAAATGAAGATGAATTCAGATCGTCATTGCCATGGCACCGCAGTGGCGGTACGATCGGTGCCCAGCCATGACGAGAGGTTACTAAAGTTTTTCCTTAAGTTGACGGCTATGCTTCATAAATGGGGGATTTATAAAACTCTGTGAAGCTATTAACTCAAAAAACAGAATAAAGCTCAAAAATTATTCGTACAAAAAACTCCCCTGCTTGCTGTGGATTTCTACGCTTGCTTTATCAGCCGCTTCTACTCTCCCAACGATTCTGGCCTGTACATTGAAACTTTCAGCAATCTCCAGGATATCATCAGCAGATTCTTCGGGTAAGTAGACCTCAAATCGGTGACCCATGTTGAAGACCTGATACATTTCTCTCCAGTCCGTACCACTTTGCTCATGTATGAGCTTAAAAAGAGGCGGTATTTCAAAAAGGTTATCCTTGATGACTTTCAGATTTTTGATAAAGTGTAAGACTTTGGTCTGGGCGCCACCGCTGCAATGCACCATGCCATGGATCTGTCCTGATAATTCTTTTAGCACTTGCTTAATGATCGGCGCATAGGTTCTCGTCGGAGAAAGCACCAGTTTACCGGCATCCAGGACTGATCCATTCACATCATCTGTTAGCAATTTATTTCCTGAATAGATCAGGTCTCTTGCAATGGATCCATCGTAAGTCTCCGGGTATTTCTCGAAATAACGGTGATCAAAAACATCGTGACGGGCGGAAGTAAGGCCATTGCTGCCCATGCCACCATTGTATTCTGTTTCGTAAGATGCCTGACCAAAAGAAGACAAGCCCACTATCAAATCACCAGGTCGTATTTGGTCGTTACTGATGACATCTGCTCTTTTCATTCGAGCAGTAACGGTACTGTCAACAATGATGGTCCTTACTAAATCTCCCACATCCGCTGTTTCTCCGCCAGTAGAGGTAATACCAATACCATTATCTCGAAGCATTTGAAGCACTTCTTCTGTCCCATTTATGATCGCAGAAATGACTTCACCAGGAATAAGTTGTTTATTTCTGCCAATAGTACTTGAAAGTAAAATATTGTCAACTGCGCCAACGCATAGCAAATCATCGACATTCATGATGATCGCATCCTGAGCAATGCCTTTCCAAACACTCAGGTCTCCGGTTTCTTTCCAATAGGCGTAGGCCAGCGAAGATTTGGTGCCAGCGCCATCCGCATGCATGACAATACAATGTTCATCACTGTTGGTCAAGTGATCGGGAACGATCTTGCAAAAGGCCTGTGGGTAAAGTCCTTTATCGATTTTACTGATCGCGGCGTGAACATCTTCCTTTTGCGCAGAAACTCCTCTTTGGGCATATCGACCACTCATGCGTACTTTTTTGCTGCAAAGAAATCAGAATTCCCTTAGAACGAGATAAAATCCAGGTAGTTTCAAAGCTCCGATGTGCAAATCTCTGTATCTTACCCAAAGCCGACAACAAGAAACGCGAACTCTTGGCGTTATCCCCGACGGACTAAAGGTTGAAACAACAACATTGAAAATGAAAAAATTCACCGCATTGGGCTGTCTTTATCTAATCGTATTCCTCCAATCCTGCTGCCGACATGAGGGATTTACAACCATCTACCGGACCATTGAATCCGCAAGGGGGTTATTTTATTCCTACAACGAGCACGGCATCTATCCCTATCTGGAAGTATTTGACAGAAATGAGCTGGGTTTTTCAATTGGACCGGATTCTGTATCCAGAACCATTGAGGTATCTCAATTACTGCCTCCTATGATCAATTCAGCTCTAGCTTGTCAGAATCCGAAAGAAATCATCAATGTCAATTTCATTGATTCAGTGAATGTTTTTACCAAATACAATTTCAATGAAGAATATCAGGCTGGATCTAACATAAACGACCTACTGCTTCCGCTGGATATTTATGAGAATCCTACTTATGGCATTGACATCAATCAACTGCAATTCTTTCATCAATACTTTAAGTTTTCTGCAGTCCCCAGTGCCGACTCCATGCAATTCGTCATTACAGGAAGAATAACGGATAAAGGAATCTTTCAATATGAAACGGAGCTGACTGTACTAACCAACTAGTCAGTATTGGATCGATTAATCGATTTTGATTAATTGAAGAGGTTAAGGTTTCCCGTCTTCCAATAGGTCATCGCCAAAGAAGAAGCGGTCATATTCGTCGCGCTCTCCATCCTTAGGTATTTCTTCTTCACGATCCCTGGGATTGTAGCGTAACACTTTGAACTCAGTTCGACGGTTTCTCTGATGCTCTTCCTCATTGGCTGCGTTAGCGATTAATAATTCAGATTCACCATAACCGCGAGCCGTTACTCTAGCCGCATCAACCCCAGCATTGATGATGTAAGTCACGGCCGACCTTGCCCGTTTCCATGAAAGGTCAAGGTTATATTCATCCGTTTGACGGGCATCTGTGTGCGAGCCTAACTCAATGTAGATATCGGGGTTATCATTCATGATCGTTACCAAACTATCCAGCACCAGTGCCGCATCGGACCTGATAGCCCATTTGTCCAGATCATAGTAGATATTTTCTAGTACCACCGGCTTCTCGATGACAATTCGCTCCAGCGGGATCTCTGTTTCAAAGTCAACATTGGTGATGGTTTCCGTCAATTTCGTACGATCAACAGATTTCCCAACAGTTGAAAAGTTATCTCTTACGGTGAAGTAATCTGTCTTTTCAGCCAGTAGTTTGTAATTCTCCTCACCATACACTCTGAACCGAAACTCCCCTTCTTCTCCGGTAAATGCTTCATCCAATATGGTCCCGTCTTCACCGATGAGTGTCACCTTGGTATTGGAAACAATGATCTTTTCTCCACCATCATCATTGGTTACTGTAGTGCCTGTCAGGTAATAGTTCACGATTTTCAGATCGGGATCATCGTTGATGAAAGTGTAAATATCATCATCTCCCTTCCCTCCTTTTCGATTGGAAGCCAGGAAGCCCCGGGTAAGGTTGAATTCAAAATATGCGAAATCATCCGCATGCGAATTCATGGGTTTACCCAAATTCTGAACGGTAATGTGCCCTCTTCTGCGGGTCGCTTTAAAAATGTCAAGGTTCCCGAATCCAGGATGTCCGTCTGAAGCAAAATATAAACTGCCGTCTTGCGACACAAAAGGGAACATTTCATTTCCCGGCGTATTGATGTCAGGACCCATGTTTCGGATGTCTACCCAACGTCCGCGTCGGTTGAGTTTGGCAGAATAAAGATCTGCGCCTCCATGACCACCAGGCCTCGTACTGGACCAGTACAGGGTTTTACCATCATTGCTCAAAATCGGAGTTGAATCCCAGGAATCACCTTCATTGATCGAAAGCGGTCTTGGCTCCAGCCATTTTCCATTCCGGTAACGGGTATAGAATAAGTTTACTTCATTGGTGCCCGTAGCTTTTCCGGTGTTCCCTTTCGCATAGATAATCGAAAGGCCATCAGGTGAGATCGTAATTGATCCTTCATTGACCGTAGGATCATTGATCAATGGATCTAATGCTTCCAGTGTTCGAAGGTTCACATTTGCGCCGCGTGTTCGAACCCGATAAAGGTCAGTGAAAGGAGTTCCTGTGCTTCGGTAGATCTTACCTCCATCTCGATTGGAGGTAAAGTACAGATAGTTATTCTTATATACTGGCGAATACTCTGCATTCGGCGTATTGATGTCTTCCAGGTTCTTGATCCTGTAATAATTGTCCTTTTTCGTCAGATCATCTACATTATTCAAATTGCTAAGCTCCTTATCCGCCAATTCCATGACAAGGTCATTGCGACCATCTTTGACGTAAGTCTGTAAAACTTTTTCAGCTTCATCGTACTGCTGATTAGCCTTAAGCGCCTTTGCATAGTGGAAATACGCAGTTTCATCATCGTGCCCCTGATCAATGGCCACTTTATAAAACGGAACAGCCTCCGCGATCCGGTTGGATTTTCTGAAGGCTTCTGCAATCTGGTAATTGACCTCAGAGTCATTTTTCTCCGGCGCCGTATTGGCATAACGGCGAATGACGTCATCATAATCACCTTTTGTGATTGATTTTTCGAGTGACCCGCAAGCAGAAAGGATCACTAACATGATCAGGGCAAAAATCCTCATAGCTCTCTATAGGTTTGTAACTTTAGATTAACGACGAAAAGACGCAATTGGATGTGTATTTGGTCAACTTTACAACAGTACAGCATGCAAAAACCCTACCGGAAATAGCGTTTCAACCAGGAATCTCCAGCAGGAACCATCCATGATTCACGGTATTGATCCATACTTGCTACGGAATTATTGAATACGACCGTGTTTTTAGTTAACGTCCCCTGACTAGCCAGGTTTTTCAATTCTGCCAATGGCTCCAACGCCACTTTGTCCTCCTGAAGTAATGCCACTTTACTCCGATCCAGAAAAGATACGTTCAATTGCTGCTCCAATGTTCGGATCAGCTGGACTGAACTGTCAATGCTGCAACCCGTTGCCCCATTGTAAGATTCATCAACTGCCAACACTAAAAACTGATCAAAACGCACCTCAAAAGAGGAACGTAGTGACTTGCCATGGGCTTGCCATTGGTCTACAAAGTTGGTAGTGATATTGATCAGTAAGTCAACTTCTTCTTTACTTAATGAACGGTTGGCCTGGTATACCCATAAACGGGCATGGCCTGGCATTTCCTCAAATTCAGCTCTCATGTCTCAAATGTAGTGAAAAGACTTTCGTAAACTTATTACAATGGAGCTAAGCGGAAAGTTTCCTGGGAGTAATAATATGTAAACAGGGACTTAAGAATCCACCGACTCAGCAATCAGTTCTGCCAGATCCCGTACCTGTACCTGATCCTCTTTTTCCTTGTTTTTTACGCCATCACTCATCATGGTCATGCAGAAAGGACACGCCACCGCAATGGTGCTGGCTCCAGTATCTAAAGCTTCTTCTGCTCTTTCGATATTAATCTCCTTACTGCCGGGTTCGGCATCTTTGAACATCTGTGCCCCTCCTGCTCCACAGCACAACCCTTTGGTTCGGCATCGCTTCATCTCAACGAGCTCCGCATCCAGAGCTTCCAGTACTTTTCTGGGTGCCTCGTACACATTGTTAGCACGACCCAGGAAGCAAGAATCATGATAGGTGATTTTCTTACCTTTAAAGGTTCCGCCACCTTTCAACGAAACTTTCCCGCCATCAATAAGCTGCTGCAAATAGGTGGAATGGTGAATAACATCGTAGTTTCCGCCCAGATCCGGGTATTCATTTTTCAGTGTATTAAAACAATGAGGACACGCAGTAACAATGGTTTTGATCCCATATCCATCCAGTACCTGAATATTGGCCATGGCCTGCATTTGAAACAGGAATTCGTTTCCGGCACGTCGGGCCGGATCGCCCGTACAGGTTTCTTCTGGTCCCAATACCGCAAACTTGATTCCCACATGGTGCAGGATCTTTACAAAGGCTTTGGTCACACTTTTATAACGGTCGTCATATGAACCCGCACATCCTACCCAAAAAAGAACTTCCGGGGTTTCACCTTTCGCTGCAAATTCTGATGCGGTTGGAATAATGATCTCTGACATAATTTCTTTACTTAATCGGGGGTTGTTTTTAAGCTTTATTCTTTAATTCATCTGCCCAGTTGAAGCGATCCTGAGGCGAAAATTTCCAGGGTGCGAAATTGGTTTCCACGTTTTGGAACATGGAATTCCAGGAAGCCGGAGAACCAGATTCTTCCATCGCGACATATCTACGCATTTGTAGGATAATATCAAGAGGATTGATGCTGACGGGACAAGCTTCCACACACGCATTGCAATTGGTACAGGCATTGATCTCCTCCTTCGTCACATAATCGCCTAATAAAGACTTGCCATCTTCCAGGCCTTTGCCTCCTTTATCCAAAGACAATCCAACTTCCTCCATTCGGTCTCGGGTGTCCATCATCACTTTTCTCGGAGAGAGTTTTTTTCCTGTCAGGTTCGCGGGGCATTCGGAGGTACATCGGCCACACTCCGTACAGGCATAAGCATCCATTAGGTTTTTCCAGCTCAGATCGTTGATGTCCTTTGCACCGAACTTCATTCCTTCCGGTGGTGGTGCCTGATCTCCTTCAGCCGGCATTCCCAGCATCATTTTCACTTCATTGGTAATTTCAGGCATATTGTCCATCTGGCCTTTTGGCTGGATTTTGCCAAAATACGTGTTGGGGAAAGCCATAAAAATGTGCAAGTGCTTAGAATAAGTAACATATAAAGCGAAAGCGAAAATGCCTATGATGTGGAACCACCAGGCCGCTCTTTCTACGATCACTAAGGCTCCTGCGCTTAATCCGGAAAACCACCCGGTCATACCACTACTGACCAAAAAATCACCGGTTTCAGGGTAGTGATCAATGCCACGACTTTGAAGTACTAAATCAGCAGCATTCATGGATAGGATTGCAACCATTAAGACGATCTCTATCACAAGGATCAGATTACCGTCCATCGCTGGCCAGCCATTCATTTCAGGCTTGGTGAATCTTGGCACTTTGACCACATTCCTTCGGATCAGGAAAACCACACAAGCCAACAGCACCAACACAGCCAGCACTTCAAAGAATGAAATGAGTGGTGCATATGCTGAGCCTAAAAGTGGCGCAAAAATCCGGTGACTTCCCGTAACACCATCAATGATGATTTCCAGCACCTCCAGATTGATCAGGACAAATCCTACGTAAATAAAAAGGTGGAACACAGCAGGGATGATCCTTTTGAACATCTTCTTCTGCCCAAATGCAATCAGGATCAGATTGGACCAGCGAGCCGGATCAGGGGCAATTTCCTGATCTCTTCCCAATTGAATATTTTTTTTGATCCTTGTAACGCGTTTATAGATGAGGAATCCGAAGAAACCCGCGATAAGAATAAAGGCGATTTGTGCAACGATGGCCATGTCTGATGAAGAATGGTTTTTGGATTAATGTTCCCAAATATACAGGAGAAGCCGAAAATAGTATGCATGCAGAGTATTTTTTAAATATCTTCAAAGCAATTCTTACATAAGGCTTGGTAGTTAAATAGTTTTATCTACTTTTGCATCCACTTTTTCAGGGTGCTGTAGCTCAGTTGGTAGAGCATCGGACTGAAAATCCGTGAGTCGGTGGTTCGAATCCACTCAGCACCACATTAAAACCTCTGCTTTTGCAGGGGTTTTTTTGTTTAATTTCAGTCTTGCTTTTGATCCCGAAATTTGGGATCAAGCGGTATTTCTGAGGACCATCCTTAAATTGTATTAATTTCATCTTAGGGATATTATGCTACCGTTGCTAGAGTAATCTGTTCAAAGTGGTTCACCGTACCTTCGGCAGGAAATCCAAAACCAAGAAATCACCCTTTACAAAAGCAGAAAAACGAAATAACGGATTAACTCAATCACTTTGGATCAATGGAGAAATTATATTCATTCCCAGATTTACCGCTTGATCCGAAATTAGAATCTCATTTTCAAATTCTTTGTCATTTTTCTATGACCTTTGGTTGAATAGCGCTTAGTGAATGAGCATTACCCTGGATCCAAACGAAATCTCATTAATCATACCCGTAAAGGATAATCAAGATGGCGTTGATAAATTTCTGAAGCATCTTTGGGAAACGCAGGATGCAGATTCTTTACCAAAGGAAATCATCCTGGTCGATAATTTGTCAGTCCCTCCATTAGCCCTATCTGAAGGCCAAGAAAATTCACCGATTCCCATACGGATCATCAACTGTTCGCAAAAAGGGCCCGGGGCCGCCCGGAACCGGGGAGCAAAGGCTGCCTTGGGGAAATGGCTTTTGTTCATTGATAGTGATTGCGTCCCAACCGACGAAAGTATTCGAGGTTATCTCCACCTGACCTCTGAAGCAAGTGCATACATTGGAAGAGTTGATGCCCTGGAAAAAGATCCGATATCTGAATATTACTTTAGTCAGCAGATCCATCGCCCTCCAGAGGTAAAAGATGAGCAGGGCCGTATCAAACCTAAATATCTGGTCACCGCTAATTTCCTCATCAGAAAGGAGTTATTCGAAGCAAAATCCGGATTCAATGAGTTCTTCGTTTTCGCCTGTGAGGATATGGACCTGGGTCTTCGTCTGATGCAGGAAAAACCACTGGCTTTTGCCGAAAACTCAGTAGTCAGGCATGACTACCATGACGGCCTTCGCGGGTTTGTTCGGCGTTTCTATGCCTATGGCCAGGGGAATCGTTTGATCCGTACCCGGCATCGGGTAGCTACTTTTCCACTTCCGTTTCTACCAAAGGATAAAAGTCGGTTGGCCAATTTCGCGTTGGCTATCTTGCAATGGTTTTGCTTATTAATTGGCTATTCAGTCATGCATCTACGGCTATTAACCGGAAAGCAATCCAGACAAGCGGTCAAGCGACATGAGTTCACCTAAAGTAGTCGTATCAGTTCTTAACTGGCATTCATTTTCAAAAACGATCAGATGTTTGGAGTCTCTATCGACTTTGTCCTATCCGGAATTGAGCATTTGCGTTACTGATAATCATTCCCCCGATTTCGATGAAATCGCCTTACGCACAAGCTTTCCATCCATTCAGGTCTTTCGAAATTCAGAAAACCTGGGATTTGCTGAAGGTCATAAAAAAGCATTGGATTATGCCCAAAACCAATCATTTGATCTTTTCTGGCTGCTCAATAATGATACCCTTGTGTTTGATGACACACTTTCTACACTGATTACAGCGTATCAGAAGCATGGAGCTGGCATATATGGCAGTATGGCGTTGGACAAGGATGGCCAACCACGACCTGATGCCATCTATCGGGTAAATGCTTCGAAAAACCGTGTGACGGATTTTAAGGAAATTCCAATTAACGAGCTTGCAAGTGGTATTACGCTTACGGTTACTAATGTGACTGGCTACAGCATGCTGATTCCCATTAAAGTGATCAACTCGTATGGTTTCCTGAACCGGGAATATTTTCTGTATTACGAAGAGACTGACTATTGCCTCAGCTTATTGGCTGATGGAATTCCTTCCTATTGGGTAGGTTCGAGTCGTGTCTTCCATGAAAAACAAGGAAGCACCAATTCGAATGAAGCGTTGCTGGAGGTCATGGACTACTATCTCTACCGTAATCTTTTCCTTTTCACGAAACGCCATGCTTCTATTAAAAGAACACTTCATTTCCTATCCCGATTTTCAATGAGATTTTTATCTGCCAATGTTCTCCGAAGAGGTAAAGTCCCTCGTCTGACGAGGAAACATCTGATCGGCATTTGGCACGGACTTCTAGGTCGCTCCGGTAAATATTACGCTCCGGAGGATTTTATCTGAGGTCTCCTTGCTTTAACCATGATACTCCAATACCCGGGGAAGGATATTATCCGAAGGGTCGCTATTCTTGAAAGCGTCGACAAATTGGTCTGCAGGTGTATACGAAGAACGGCGAAACAACCTTGGGTAATTGTCCTGCGGCGAATGGATGGACGCCAACTGATCTTCTGATCCGTGGCCCACAAGGCATGAACAGGAATCAAATCTTGTGTTCTTCTTAAGGAATTCCAATTGAAGAGCAAGTTTTTTGGAAATCCATTTAGCTTGTGACGTAAACACACAGACATAATTTCCCATTGCCTGTTCAAAGCCTGCGACCAGCGCGGCATCAAAATCTTCCGCTGGAAATGACTGGTGAACATATGAAGTGATTTCTTCACTAACCGGCAGTTTCAGATGCTCCGGATACAAAAGAATAAGCTCAAATGAGCTGAATTCCTGATTTAATACCGTACTTAAGTTTGGCAAATCGACGGAAGTTAACCAAATCAGTATGGAAACCTCAGGGACTCCATTAAACTTCCCGGATTCCGATGACTGCATTAAATGAGGTAATTTCCCCGTATTCGTGGCTCTTCTTCTCCCGATTGATTGATGTAGTGCTTTGAAAAAAAAATGATTGTTTTCAACCTGATCCAGGGTCATGTTGCTCCCGTGACGATAATACCGCAAAAACGTTTGAGGAAGAAAAGTGTATTGGATACCTTTTTCCAAACATCGCATCCACCAGTCCACATCTTCAGATTGTCGTAGGCTTTCGTCGAAGAGGCCCACTGTTTCAAAAACTGTTCGTCGACAAAGAACAGCTCCGAGATGCACGTTCTTCATAGATCGCTCATCCTGATCTTCAAACAAAAAACTGGCTTCCAACTCCGTACCTCCCATGTACTGAATTCTCCCCGAGACAAAATCAATTGTCGGGTGTTTTGATAGATAATCCCACTGAGTCATCAGCTTATCTTCAGGATATTCATCATCAGCGTCCAGAAAGGCGATCAATTCACCCTGAGACTTCTTTAATCCATGATTGCGCGCCTGTGCCGGGCCCGCGTTTTCCTGATGATAATAAGTAATCCTTTCATCAGACTGAAATACTTCCAGTACTTGTAACAGTCGGTCAGTGCTGCCATCGTCAATGACCACTACTTCCCATTTCGTGTAGCTCTGACTTAGCACACTTTTTATAGCCCTTTTAATGTATTTTGCGGCATTAAAAGCTGGAATGATCACGCTGATCAACGGAAGGTCATCTTCTCTGGCAACTGAGTTATTCGTGAGAATCATTCAATAATGATGGATAATGAAATATGGGTTTGGGTAGAAAAAATTTTGAATTTCTTTCGACGGTCGTACGTAGATAATTGGGACCTCATCATCATCATGCCGTTGGCAAGTCTAAGTATTTTACTGCTGGACTTACTCTATTTTGGTTATGAAAAATCCACGATCTTCCGATTAATCAATCGACCATCCCGTAGCATCCGATTAGATTTCTTCTCTTACCTGATGGTCGCTTCTCAGCTTTCCATCCTTATGAGCTTTGCGCTTTCTTTTGGAATCTCCGCCTATTTTCATGGTTTCATGAAGCAGTTCATTCACTTTCAGCCTCTGAATCAGTTGAATCAACCCTTTCTGGAAGCATTTCTTTTCTTCTTGTTCATCGATTTTCTGGATTACTGGTTTCATCGACTTCAACATCAGAGCCCCACTTTCTGGAATGTTCATCATTTTCATCATTCCTGCGAGGATTTCGTGATCCTGTCTGCTAAGCGAACCCACCCCTTTGGGAACATGGCGATTAAAAGTGTTTTCTATGCCATTCCAATTTTATTGTTTGGTACCCCATTAGAACACTTTCTGATTTACAGTATTTTAAGAGAGCTCCTGAGTTCAATACAACATGCTAATTTCGATTGGGACTTTGGTTGGATCGGTAAAAATGTGATCATTTCACCGAAAGCACATCGCCTCCATCATGCTTTCAATACGCAGCAAGGACAATGTAATTACGGTACGATATTCTGTTTTTGGGATAAATTATTCGGAACGTTCAAGGCGTCCGAGCAGGTGGATCAGATTGGGGTTCCCGAAAGCCCTCACAACCACCGAGGATATGTCAGAAATCTGTGGACAGATTATGCGCTGTTTTGGCAGGGCATTTTAAGTCCAGTCATGCGACTATTTACCAGCTCGCTTCCGCAAAATAGAGGTCCGAAGACTGGCAAGTAAATCTTCTGTTCCGTTTTGTTCCAGCGTAGCATTCTTGTTGTGAACGCGCTTTCTGATTACCGTCTTTTCTACGCAAAAGTGGTTGATCCCCTGATCAAAAGCGCGCCCGTACCAATCCGTGTCTTCTGATACCCTTAACGATTCGTCGAATCCTCCGACCTGCTTGAAGACTTCCCTTTTGGCCAGCAATGTCTCCATGATATAGGCATTTTTACTTTCTTCAAGTAGTGATGTTCGAAACCCCGGAGGTGCGGATGTCAGGCTGTCATCGAGGAAGTGAATGGCTTTGCCAACGACCATTTGCAGAGAAGGGTTTTCTTTCAAAACCTGAATTTGCCAGGCTAATTTCTCCGGTTCCCAGAGGTCATCTGATGAGTTGAAAGCAATCAATTCTCCCTTGGCCAGCGCAATTCCCTGATTATAAGCGTTGGGTATGCCCTGACCTATTTGTTCGTGAAAGGTGACTTGAGGGTATTGCTCACAAATATCTTTTGTCCTATCCGACGAATGTCCGTCTATTACTAATACTTCGGCAACGGAGATCGTTTGATTCAATATACTTTCCAGAGCTCCGGCTATAAATGCCTCCGCATTACGCGCAATAACGATAACCGAAATACTATTCTTCATCTTCCAGGAATCTTCGTAACGTATTGACTATTTCCGAGTAGTCTTCACTCAAAGCTAGCTGGTAACAGGGCAATTTCCGACAGACCTTCCCTAACTTATGGAAATGCACCATTCTGTTTCCCTGGAGAAGTTCCAATGTGCTTCGACTGATTTGTTGAAGGGCCTCTCTGGCGTCAATTGGTATTATGCTTGTCGACTTTAATCTGCTGATTCTCGGGAAAAGAACTGCTTTTAATTTTGCTGACCTGACAACCTGATCAGAGAAATGCCGGGCCACCTCTATCTGATCTTTTTCCTCATCTCCCACCCTTGGAAACGAACGTAAAGTAGGAAAAACATCCAGTTGACGCTTTTCTAATTTGGCAATGCTAAACAGGCTATGAAGCGTGAACTCTTCTGTGTGAACCAAATTAAAATCGTCTCCCAGAAAATCCAGCCCATGTAATAGTGACGCCAGGGCAGTGGAACTTTTACCCGAACCACTCGCTCCGGCCAATAAAACGGCTTTTCCTTGCCAGGCGATGGCGGACGAATGAACGGGTTGAAGAGGAGTTTGTTCGAAAAGCCGAGTCAATATAGTCCGGAAGGGGAAACTACGGTGCCAGATAGGAATAGTAGCCAGATCGCGAACCCAAAATATGGCTTTGTGGTCCTCTGGATCAAACACACGAAGTATCCCGTTCCAGTGCTCATAATTGATCCACACGTTCCCATTTGATACTAAATTTCCCTGGTTATCAATGTCTTCCCAGCTCCAGAACGGCCGAGGCAATACTTTCTGATCTCGTACAAAAATTTGAAAGTCCGCCCTGGTCTTTTCCTCCTTTTCCAAATGTGTGATCGCCATTCCGAAGTAGCGGTATAGTGACTCAGACTCAAAGTGAATATCGATCCAGTAACCACCAATTTCATATCGCTTTGTGCGCTGGGGAATCAATCCTGCCAGGCATGCGTGCAGGAAACTTCTACTTGGATCCATGACCTGTGGAAGGGTGTTGCTTAAAGCCGAGGGCCTGACCCACTAACGCCCAGATCGCGTGAAATTTGTTTCCTTTTAAGGTCCAGTTCCAGGAGAAAGTAGCGACGAATGCCATCAGTCCTTCTAAAAATGTGCCTGGGTAGAACAATCTCAATTGCAGTAATCGTATACGCAAGTGAGTGAGGTCTCCGGGTTCTTTTGGCTTCAGTTTCAATTGATAGTAACGCCTCGATAATCGAGAGGTAATCAGCTTACAGTTTTCGAGAATAAAATCATCAAAAGTCTCGAGATATTTCATGCCATTTTCCAAAAACGGACTGATGGAATATTGTTCCGCTTTTTGACTACACAATTCCCAATCGAAATCCCTTTCGTTCTTAAGAATAAGTATAGCATCCAGTATCCATCGGACAGAGGCTACCTGATTCCATTCCAACCCATGCAGCAAAGTGTGGATCAATTGGTCTGTCGGATGCAAAGTAGCACAGGTCAATTCGCTTACTTCGATTTCAATACGATCTTCCCACATTCGTTGATTCCATGCTGGATTCAGTGCTTCCCTTACAACGCGCCAATGCAAGTCCAGTTCATGCCCTTTTGCATTTTTAAACGTCCGGGAATCCGATAGTACCCTGGTTGAACCCTTTACCCGTGTCCCGGTTCGTGCGTCAACCCATCCCATGTCCTGGATCATTTCAAAGACCTGTGGAGTTTGCTCAAGTGGGACGATCAAATCCAGGTCATTCATGGGGCGACTACCTAGATCATTATAATACAGGCTTGAGAGCGCCATCCCTTTGGTGAGCATGGTATCGATCCCTTCAGCGTGCAACGAACCTACCACCCCTTTCAATTCATGGATCAGGATCTGATTTTTGTACCAGCAATGACGATAGTATCCCTTTATCGATTGTATCAGCGGATCAGGATTTGACTGGTATTTTTTGTACAGGTAAGGGAGTAATCTTCTCGAGGCTTCATCCAATTGGTCAAACATCGAGGACAGGATGCTCTTTGTGTTACTGAAGTCCAGTTTCAGGTGGTCTTTCCATTGTAAAAAGGAATCAACGCCTTTGTCGGATGGAAAAATACAAGCTTCAAGAAGCAACCGCTGGTCTGAATTGGGAAAACAACTGGATTGATTGACGAAGTTCAACGGGTCATTAATTGGAGGCGGAGGATTTTCTTTTTTGATCGATGCGCTGTTTCATGATTTTCACAAAGTCGGAACGACGATCGGCTTGCAGTGTACTGATATTATGCTCATGTATGCGTCGAAAAGCCAATACTTCCGGGATCATTTGATGAGTCAAACCTTTCTCACGTGCTCTTGAGAACCAATCAATAAATTCTCCCAATTTCAATTCCGTGGAAAAATCGCCCACCTTTTGCCATGTCGCTGCTGAAAGCATCATGGTCCCTCTGGAAAAACCAGGTTGAGGGGCTTCAGGGACTACTTTTTCGGACCTTTCAATCTCAGGGCTAAGAAATTGCTGCATGTAGGTAAAAACCAAATCATCCGGGTTTTTCTTCAATATCGCTATTTGCCTGGATAGTTTGTTTTCAGCCCATAAATCATCGGCATCAATGAAACATAAGATAGCTCCTTTTGCGGTTGATACTCCGAAATTAATAGCCGCGGATTGTCCCTGATTTTCCTGAAATTGATAATTGATCCGAGCATCCGTAATACTCTTTACAATGGTTGCCGACTGATCTTCAGAACCATCATCGATCACGATCAACTCAATATTTTCGTAGGATTGCCCTAATACACTTTCAAGGGTTTGCTTAATGTACTTTTCGCCATTATAAACCGGAAGAACAACGCTGATGAGTGGTTCAGGATTTTTTGTCATCCTCATTCATGGGTTTTGGCCAGCCCGTTTCATCCACTTCATGAATAGGATCCAGTAACAGCAATTCCTGCATGTCGGAATACTCTTCTATCACTGGTTTTTGATAATCTGATAATAAGTCGTAGTTATCAGGGTTTACAACTTCTGAATCTTGCTCTCGGACCAGCCCTAATGCCAATAATTGATCAATAAAAGGCGTGATTTCTGAAGATTGTACGGATTCCGCAAATTGATCGAGTATTTGGGCCCTGGAGAACTGGCGTTCTATCATTTGCCAGATATCAAACCCCGAATGTAAGATACTATAGTAGTTCCCACTGATGAGATTGACAGCCACTACCTCATTCTCAAACGCTTCGGCACTGACGGACGGTTTGTTGACGGTTAATCGTATCATGTCACAGGTAAAAAATACGCGGCAATATCCATAGATAAACTCGAACCAAAGATAAAAATTCGGCCAAATGTTGGTTTCTCGAGGCATTGGTTGAATATTGGCGGTCCATTCTACAGATGACTGTCTCCGGTTGGAAAAGTGAATAGCAAATTTTTGCAAAATCGATATCAATGAAATTAAGAACCGAAATGGCTTCCATCACTCAATTTCTACGGCAGAACAGGTGGAAGGTAGCAGTAACACTTGTGGCGGTTATCTTATTTTCTTCGTGCCTTTTGCCAATCGGAATACTAACGAAAGAAATGATTGATGATCACATTCCGAATGGTAACGAGCAGTTGTTGTGGTTAAATATGGGTTCAATATTGCTTTTGATCCTTATTCATCTTTTTGGGATCATCCTGACGCGAAATTTTTCGGCGAGATTTATTAAGGAACACATGCACCATCTTAGGGTGAGGTTGTGTGAAAATGTGCTCACACTATCACGGAAGGAAACAGAACAAAATGATATTTCAGAGACACAAGTACGGATCGTAAGCTACATTGAACGGATCGACATCATGTTTGGAACCTTGATCCTAACCTTCATACCTGCCCTGGTAATGATTGCAGGGTTGATGTTGATTTTGTTTGTGATCAACTTGAGACTGGCGACTCTTGTATCAGTCACCGCTCCGATGTTAGGATTGATCCTCTTCTTTACCAAGCGTACTGGCACAAGCAGGATCAAAAGTTATCATGAAGCATACGAATCCTTCAACCGATCTGTTTTGGGCATTTTAAGAGGTATTTTCCTCATCCAGGATGAAGTGCTGGAAAAACCTTCCCTCATTCGTCTGAAAACAGATGCTGAAGTGTTACGAGACGCTGGTTACCGTGTAGGGCGTTTTCACCATACCTCCCAGTACATTCAGGAAGCATTGATCTCTATCGTCGGCCTTGCCGTGCTGGTGGCAGGGGGGTTGCTGATCTTTGAAGAGCAAATGACGCTTGGAGAGTTATTGGGATTCTATTTTGTAGTTTTCATCATTCGACGGTATTTCAATGAGTTGATCCGATCGATCCCTTCACTTCAGGATGGCCTTGTTTCCTTCCAGCACATTGCAGATCATATGGCACCTGCCATTAGCACGGGAGAAACTTTGCAAAGGGAAGAAGAGATTAAGATCATTGGTCTCCAAAAGGTAGATTTTTGGTACCAGCCTGAAAAAGTAATCCTTAATCAAATCGATATCCAATTTGAAAAAGGAAAGATTTATCTGATCTCCGGAGAAAATGGCAGTGGTAAAACGTCACTTTTTCAACTGCTTACCTTGCATTACGCGCCCAACAAAGGAGATGTACTGATCAACAAATGCCATCGGGATGAAATTGATTTATCTCATGTAAGGTTGAAGATGGGCATCCTGCCACAGGATCCGGTATTCTTTGACTTCAGTATTAAAGAAAATATCCTGCTGGGCCGGAAAGTAGAACAAGGCGTTTTTGATCGAGCGGTGAGGTTTGCTAATGTAGATCGTTTTATAGAAGACCTGCCAAAACGCTACGATACGCCCATGGGAGATTCGGGTGTCTTTTTATCCGGTGGACAAAAGCAAAAAGTCGCCCTGGCCCGAACATTGGTCAAAGAACCTGACTTTTTACTTCTGGATGAACCAACTAATCACCTGGATCGACAATCCATTGATCATCTGATCGCGGAATTTAGAAACCTATCAGATCCTCCGGGGATCATTCTTATCAGTCATGACAAATCCATAGGATCGGTGGCTGACCGTACCTTTGAAATTGCCAATTCAGGTATATCCCCCAAGGCTAATACATAGAATTCACTTCAAAATTCCATCGGTAACGAAGCGTCTGGCAATTCGCGAGGCCCAAATGTCGTTGACAGCAGGTCCCGGATGTCCATCGTCCTTGATCACGTTCTCCGGAGTTAAAGCAACATTGCAATCAATGTAATCGATCTTGTTCGCTTCAAGAAAATGGGTAAGGTCATGCATGCCCTGGACATCATAATGCAGTGGAGCTACATAAAATGCGATATGATGTGCATCACAAAGTCGTTGCATTTCTTTTATAAGTAGAAAGGAAACTTGCCTCGCGTTTCTAATTCTGTCATAAGACAGCATTTTATTAAGCGCCTTTTCCGCCAGATAAGCAGAGGCCAGGGTCTGTGTAAGGAAGAGGTTTATCATCGCAACGGTACCTGCTCTCTCAAAAGTGCTGTCGTTTCGATAGGAGACATAAGGAATCTCACGTCTTAAACTTACCAGCCATCCTCCTTCGGCCACATTGCGCAACTCATGATGCTGAATGGCTCCATACACGACGCATTTTGGTCGATTTCCTTTCTTCAGTTCCTTTTCCAGAACCATCAGGGATTGATAAGTACCATAAGCACTTATGGCGAGGTTTCTAAAATCGATATGACGAAAACGTTGTTGCAATTTCCATACTGCGGTCTCATGGTCATCGAGGGCATGACCCATGATAAATGACCCTCCCAGAAAAGTGACCTGATCCGGCCCAACACCTTCATTATCCATTCTCGTCACTCTACCGGTATCTTGCTTGACCGTGATCGACATAGAGTCGCCTGTGTCATTGAATGGGCCTACCTCGTAATGGCCCGGCAGCAATACCCAGCCGAGCTCAGGGTCCAGCCGTCGTGCATTTTCGGCTCCTCCGGGTTGGCTTTGTTTATAAGGCTCATAACCCAATAATCTGAGAAATATCTCTGTAAAGCAAAGGATGGCCAAGCTAAAAAAGGATAGATAAGCAATTGACCTGACAGCTAGTCGCAATATCTAATCAGTTTTTTCATTCTCCAACACAAAGATTACACTTTTAATCAAATCTGAGTTCTCCATTTTTTTGACGATAAACAATAAAACTGGGAGGTATAGAAATACAATTATCCGATTCACTACCTTAGTTTATGAACAGAGGTTACCTTTGATTAGAAACAATTTCAAAACATCAAAAATCAAAACTCATGAAGTCTAAGTTAGTCATCTTCGTTGCGCTATATGCATTATCGTTTACATCGAAAGCTCAATGGAATCAGGAAAATAACCATCTCAAGACCACACAAAACGTCTCTATTGGTAATTCCTGGGATCCCTGGGCAAATCTGGTAGTATATGATGATAATTTCGCCCGAACTGTACTTTATTCTCCGTCAACTGCTAGCAACGGATCTTTGATGCAAATCATAAATGGAGATGGCACTGAGAGAAATTTAGTTTTTGGTGTAGTTTCGCCGAACCTAAGCGCGCCTTGGATAGGTTATCCGAACACTAAATCAGCACTATTAGTCGCTCAGGGTTCTGATGTAGAAGCTTTGATCTTCGGGACACGGTCCAATTCTCCAATAGTCATTGGCACTTCTGATATTGAACGGATGCGCATAACCACCGATGGAAACATTGGCATAGGAACGGATGATCCTAAATCCAAATTAGCAGTAAATGGAGTAATCCGCTCAACAGAAATCAACGTCATGGCTGACATAACGGTTCCCGATTATGTCTTTGAACCTGAATATGAATTACCAGGCCTGGAAAAGGTTCGTGACTTTGTAAATACTCATAAGCACCTTCCGGAAATCCCTAATGCGGCGCAAATAGAAAAAGAAGGTATTGATCTTGGCGAAATGAATATGCGCCTTCTTAAAAAAATTGAAGAGTTAACGTTGTATCAAATTCAATTGATGGACGAGGTGAAGACGCTTCGAGGCAAAATCGAATCTATAGAAAATGAGCGCAATCCGTGATTGAAATTCCAAAGAGTTCCATCAGTTAACTTTTGCCATAGTTATAGTGCAGGTCTGAGTTTTAGTTGTTTAGAATTATTGCTTCATTTGTCGATAACCGAAAAATTGAAGTGTTGCGAATATTTTTTGAACAGTACGGTCTTGAAACTTGCTTCTTGGTGACGTTCGTCTTGTTGATTTGGATAGGCATCCGAATTAAAAGAGATTATTGGAATCACATCCTTTTTAACCTGGGAGCTATATTTCTAGCGTTCGGCATTTATGAACTCTCACTAACTATTCGATCTATTCCAGATACTACGTTAACCAGAGATTTAGAATATTTTCAACCCGACACCTTATTAGGTTATAGTGCGATTGGACTTGAAAATTTAGAAGTAAACGTATTAAAAATGTTTACTGACTCTGGAGATACGATTTATTACACACAATATGGTTTTGAACATGGTTATCGAAAAACACCGAAGCCCGATACTGTTAGTTCCTATGCTTTGTTTTTGGGAGGGTCTTTTGCATTTGGTGAGGGGGTTAGTGATCACGAAACTTTACCATTCTACTTTGCCCAAATAGCAAATGATGTGCAAGTAATGAACTATGGGTTTCACGGCTATGGCCCTCATCAGGTCTTGATGCAATTGAGGCATCGTGTATTTAAGGAGGGTACCATGCATAAAGGGAAAAGCGGCTGCGTCTACTACCTTTTTATTCCACCACATATTGGACGTGCTCATGGTCGAACGGATTGGGACAAAACCGGGCCCTACTTTTATATGGATGAAGATTCTCTGGTTTGGGGCGGTACCTTTTATGATAAACGTGTAAAGACATCACGATGGAAAAACATTCTTCAAACCATCCTATTCAAATCTCGAATCTATAACCTACACCTTCGTGGCTATATCGAAAGCAGTCACGGTGAGTTGAAATTAATTCTTTCATTGATTTCTGCGATGAAAAAGGAGGTCGACGTTCATGACCTGGAATTTCGTGTTATCCTTGATTATCACGCAGTTCATAAAGAACTCGTAGAAAAGATCAAGCGAGGCTTGGATAGGGCAGATGTACTTTATCTGGACACCTATGATGCCATTCCTTTTAAAAAAATGGATGATCCAAATTTGTACATCAAGGGAGATTTACATCCGACACCAAAATTTCATCTATTACTGGCCGATTATCTCCATACACTTTACATAAAAGGCTATGAAAGGGACCGATGAATCAATTAACGCTTATCTGAAGGGTGTCAATGGATTCAGAACGATATTCCTGATTCCTGTAGTGTTGGCCCATATTGTGAAAAACCTGGATCTATTCGGATTGAATCCATACCTGCTGGGTATTGGAGAAAATGGAACAGCGAATACAATAGATATTGGAGTATTTGGTCTTGGTATATTTTTCGGTATTAGCGGATTCTTAATCACTTATCTGCTTCGATTAGAGAAAGTGAGTAAAAAGAAAATAGCTATTAAAAGATTTTACATTCGACGAGCATTGAGGATTTTTCCAATGTACTATATTCAAATACTCTTTTGCCTATTCCTTTATTGGATTTTTAATGTTGAATATTCTAAACATGCGTTGCTTATCTATGGGTTTTATGCTTTGAATATCCCTTATGTTTATGGAGGAGTTTTGCCTTTTCTTGGACATTATTGGACGTTGGCAGTAGAAGAGCAATTCTACCTATTTTGGCCTTGGGCAAACCGACTGACTAACAAAAATCTCACCAGGTTGTGCTGGAGTTTGCTAATCATCTTTTTGGCAACCAGAACTGGGCTTATGTGGGTGTCACCTGGTCATACTTTACTTTTGGTGATGGATCACCCTTGGTTTCAATGCATGTTGATCGGATCAATCTTCGCATTGTACTTTCTGGATCATCGAGAAGAACTACAAAGAATAGCCACAAATCAATGGGTCCAAGGTGCTTCCTGGTTATTGCTGGTTATCTCTTCCTTTAATATAGTCAGAGGAAATGTTCCTTTTGATTATGAATTAACCACAATAGCAGCATGTATTCTATTGGTTTGCCAAAACTCGGATAAAGCCTGGATAAGTCTGGAGAATCGCTATTTTAATTATTTCGGTCGACTGTCTTATGCCATATATATCACTCACAATTCTATTATTTTCCTTTGCGGCCGACTAATCCCCTGGGATGAAATAGAAATTGTACCTCTACGATATGTGATGGTCGTACTCGTTGTAATTAGTGTCAGTATACTTATCGGTCATCTTTGTTTCACTTATATTGAAAAGCCCTTCCTGAGGCTTAAAGAACGAAAGTTTACTTATATACTGGGGATGAAAGCTTAACCACGATGGGTGTAAAAGCAGAAATATTACGAACAGCAAGGGTCAACACACCCAATTTTTTTATTCTGGGTGCCGCAAAAAGTGGAACCACATCCTTGTACCATTACTTAAGTCAACACCCGGAAGTCTTTATGAGTAATATTAAAGAGCCTTCATTCTTTTGTGAAACCTTCCAGATAGTCAAAACTGCGGTAGCTTACTTCGAGCTATTTGACTCTGTCTCCGACGAAAAGGTGATAGGCGAAGCTTCACATGTCTATCTTTCAGACCCCAAATCCTCAAGGCTTTTGAGACAATTTTTTCCAAATGCCAAGTTTCTGGTTTGCCTGAGAAATCCTGTAGAAAGGGCCTATGCGCTTTACAAAGACATGTATAATCATCGTTGGGAAACCCTTCCTACTTTTCGTAGAGCGCTGGAAGTTGAAGAAATAAGATTGCATTCAGAGGAATTCAAATGGAATAACCCTCAATACTTTTACAATTTTCTATATTTCCATTCGGGACTTTATGGGGCACAACTTCAACGTTACTACACTCAATTTGATAAAACACAATTCCATGTCATCAAACTTGAAGATCTGGAACTAAGGTTTCACGATACGATAACTTCCATTTTTGAATTTTTGGAAGTGACCCCCGACTTCCTGCCGGAAGCCAAGGTCTACAATAAAACAAATTATATAGTTCGTGCCCCCAAAATAAGAGACTTCATCCTTAAATGGTTACCTGAATCCAGATTGACGAGAACCGCTGTTGATCACACCTACAAAAAGGCCAAACCACTGGATCCTTCGATAAAAAAGGAATTGATGTGTCGATATGAGGAAGATCAGGCGTTGTTGCAATCGCTCTGCGGAATTCGCTTTTCCTAGTTATCATCAAATGTTTTCGTATGACTAATAAGCCTACCTCCATCCAGTAAAAGCTCTTCGTCACATACATGCCGGAGTAATTTCCGATCATGCTGGGTCATAAGTATGCTGGTTCCTTTTTGCTTAAGTTCCAGAATCCTGTTCAGACATCTTTCCTGAAAGCTTTCATCACCAACTGCCAGAATTTCGTCTGCAAGCAGTAAATCAGGCTTGAAGGAACTAGCGATGCTAAATGCCAATCGGACTTTCATCCCACTTGAGTAGCTACGTAGCTTACTATCTAAAAACACCCCTATACCGGCAAACTCTATGATTTCATCAAATCGTTCCTTCAACTCACTCCTATGTATTCCCAGGAGCGAGGCATATACAAAAGCATTTTCCCGACCAGATAATTCATCATGAAAACCCGCTCCTAAATCCAGTAAGGGCACAACGCTTCCCCTTGTCAGAAAACTACCCGCGGAGGGAGTAATGATTTGACTTATTATTCTGAACAATGTAGATTTTCCTGATCCATTTACACCAGTTAAAGCAGCACATATTCCTGAAGACAAGGAGAAAGAAATATCCTTAAGAGCCCAAAATTTTTTTCGCAGCCCAGAGGTACTATCTATTACAGGGTAGCTCTTACTGATATTGTTTAATTCTAATATGGTTTGCATCTACAATCGGTCAAGCAGTTGTTTATTCTCAATATTGAAGAAAAAGTATCCCATTAGTCCAATAATCATTGAACAGGCCGAATAGAAAAATACAGATAGAACTGAAATATCACCCTGAAAAAGAGCCATTCTAAAAGTAGCCAAGGGAAGGTTTATTGGATTTACCTGAAAAAGCATGCTCAGCCATTTATTTTCTATAGAAATAGAAATGTCATAAACTGCGGAAGAGGTAAAAAAAATCACTTGATTCACGAATGGATAAATGACCTGAAATCCGCGATATCGAACGGTAATTACCGAGAACAACAGGTAGCATCCTCCAGCAACAAAAAGCAATTGAAGGATTCCAAGTATTGAGAATATCAGGAATTTGTTGATGCTTTTGATCTCTAGATCAGAAAACATTACTAAGAGGATCAAAATGCATAACGCAATGAGGAGGTCGACCAATTTGGCAGCGAGAAAAGTCAGCGGCAACAAGTATCTGGGAAAATAGATGTTTTTAACCAACGAGGAGTTTTGCAAGAAACAGATATAGGCTGATCCAAGTCCTCCAGAGAATATGTTCCAGAGAATTAATCCCGTGTAGATATATAGAAAATAGTGACTGAAATCGACCCCTAATCGATTGTTCAAAGCGATGTAAAAGATTGAAGAAATCAATAAGGGTTGTAAGATCCCCCAAAATAGACCCAACCAGAAATTAGTATATTGAAGCTTAACATTTCGCCAGGTGAAAGTCCAGAAGAATTCCGAGTATTTCAATATACCAGTCATGAGTTACTTCTGATCTCTCCCCTTTCTCCAGTAAACGGCTTCATAGTCGATCTTTATCATTGGTTCAGAAATACCATTTTGGTTACGAAATTCATGAATGGCTTCCTTGCATTGGGGTAAAGCTCCGTAATCATCCACGATAATAAATCCCCCGACATTCACTTTTTCATAAAGGGCCACTAATATATCCCAGGTGGACTCGTACAAATCACCATCCATCCTCAGGACAGATAACTGATCAATAGGAGCATTGAATAATGTGTCCTTAAACCATCCTTCCAAAAAGTGAACATTTTCCAGTGTAATATCGTATTTCTGAAAATTTTCCTTAACCACAGATAATGGGATAGCGAGTCCGGGAAATGTCGCTTGACTCATATCAACAATTTTATCTTGTTCATATGTGGATGAAGGAACTCCCTGAAATGAGTCCGCCAACCACACGTTTCGATCCCTAATGCCGTGAACTTGAAAATAGGCCTTCATGAATATCGAAGCACCTCCTCTCCATACACCGCACTCAATCACATCCCCTTTAATCTTTTCATCAATGATTGTGTCAAGGCAGGACTGAATATTGTCTAAGCGCTTCATACCGATCATCGTGTCTGCATAGACGAGATGTTGGGTGTTCACATTGATCAATTTTCCCTCTCTTCTTCCGCTTTTCAACTGATCCAGCTCTTCTTGAAAATACTTACCAATATGATGAAGTTTTTTAAAATCTATCTTTCTCGAAAACGGCGGCCAGTTTTTATATAGTTTCCCAGCAACTAGCTGATAGATCCGTAGTTCATTCTCCAAATAGATCTCATTAACAAGACTCTTCTTCAACAAACTCAAATATCTTTTTATCATATCCATTTATCCCCGAAATATATAACCCAAAAACGTAGCTAACTGACTAATCAGGAGTAGCAAACACAAAATGAGTTTCCGACTCAACCTTCCTTCCCTGTTTAAAGGGTATCTCAGTAGTATCAGGTAAAAATTTAACGAAGGCCTCAGCCGCATTTGTTTTTCCTTTAAGCATTGCTGATACGTTTTTGCTGCCTTACCATAATTGAAATGTTGCTTCCAAAACGAGCGGAAAGTCAGGTGATGTTGATGATTGACAATGGCTTCCTCTATATATCGCATGGATCTTCCGCTGGCCGTCCATTCCAGGCAAAAGGCCCGATCCTCTCCGGCAGCTGTTTGAAATTGGGTATCAAACCTTCCTACATCCATAAAATCCCTACGACTTACCATCAGATTATTGGTCGTGAAGAAATACCAGGGCGTGCCAAAGAATGCTTCGTACAAATAGGCAACTAACTGCTGGCTTGCTTCGGAATACGGATTATGTGGAAGTAAATTCTGGGTATATCCTCCGGTCATTTGCCCCTGCTTGCAATGAGCAAACAAGTGGTGGAGCCAGTTGGGCGCGGGCGCGCAATCATCATCCAAAAAAGCCAGGAATTCACCTTTAGCCTTTTCGGCACCCAAATTCCTGGCCGCAGCAGGTCCTGTATTTTCCTGATGAAATACCTGTATATTCAGGTCAATACCGAAACGTTGGATCAGTTTTTCCAATTCATCTGCTCGGCCCCCGTCGTTGATCACAATCACTTCCCATGCCTGATGGAATTGTTGACGAGCCAATGCCTTCAAACAACTTCGAAGTAAGCTGATCCGCAAATAGGTAGGTATGATCACAGAAACGGTCATGGCATTACCTGGTAAACCCGAACTTTATCTATTTCAACCACTAATCGTTCAGAAGTTTGGGTGTGTGTTTCGTCGTTGGTAATTATCAGAAAGCGGTTAGGATCATAATCTGAGATTCCTAATGCGTCCAATTGGTCACTAGCCTGTTGAAACCACTTCTCCTCCTGGTTTGGATGTAGAAAGTCCTGGTTGAATATATACCCTTCCGTTAATTCCTTGATCCCGAAATCAACGGCATGTTGCCATTGACGAAAGTTCTTTAGATCAATAAAAATACAAGGCTTTTGCGCAAATGTCTGTTGATTGATTGCTTCTGAGAGCCGGTTCACGGAAGCAACATGCTTGCGATCAGAAGGAAAAATCGCATAAAGTACCAATGTAAGTAGTACTACAGAGAGGGTATTTCGGACATAGACCTCCCGGGCTAAATGTTCGACTACACTCAATACAAATGCGATGGCAGTGGCTATCAACACCGAAAACATACTTACCCCATAATGATGAACGACAAACCATTTCGGCATGATCAACACATAGAGCAACAAGCCACTAAACAAAATGGTAATTAGCTTAATTAATCCCTGAACTCTGGTTTGTATCTCAGCTTCTGGCCACCGTTTTAGTGCCTTAACAGAAATACCGAAAAGCACAAGAAGCGATAAGGATTCGTAACCCAGATACTTAATGCGATCCACCAGTTGAGGGAAAAAGTCAGTATCGTCCCGCAACAGCTTATGAAAAGACCAACTCTCTAATTTCAAAATACGGTATTCATCTGAGAAATTCATTACCAGAATCCAGACTGCACTCAAAGCCATCATATATACACCGACCCAGATGGCAATGCCCACCTGCTTCGAAAAGTAATACTTGCGCAGCAATTTCATCACCAGAGGAAAAGGCAGTAAGAAAATGACAAACCACATGAAAGTCGTGCCAAGCAAAATGATGAGAGCAAACAGCCAATAGCGATTCAAAGATTCAGCCTTCAATGCGTACAAAGCCAGGGTCCAGAAAAATGGCAACCAGATATCTGAATAAACCATGTGTCCATATTTCAAATGCAAGGGAAGAAATAAGAATACCAGGCTGCTGGCAAATGCGGTAGCCTGACTTACCTTATTCTTCCGCAGCACCCCATAAAAGAACAGGGCGGAAAAGCCATAAACGATTGCGGATAGCATTCTTGCAGCACTTAACGTATCAACACCTGTGAGATCTAACCACCAGGCATAGACCCGAAATCCATTGGGTGGCCAGTTCCAATAATGATGGATAGTGCCATTGAATACATATCCCATAAAAGGGGAAGATGTGCCGGGTGGCGGATCGATGATGGACCGGATCAACGCCATACCCGTGGCTGAAGTGCCCATTTCACCCATGGATGAAAAGCCAAAGGAAGGGGTTGTGAGCCACACAGCCACTACACCCACGCAAAAAACCACTCCTCCCCAGAGCAGGTTCGGTCGCTGATGATTACCGTTGAATTTCTTCATGGTAAGACTTTTCAGTATTCACATTCCAGATACTTCTCTTGTCATCAATTCCCGAAACGATCGCTTTGACCGCTTCGAGGGCTGTGAGCATGGAGTGATCCTGATTATTGTATCGATGTGTCCCGTTTCTCCCGATCAGGAATAAATTCTCAAACTGGTCAAGAAAAGACCGAACCTGACCGAATTGTTGGTAGGTGCCCACGTAGGAAGGGTATGCTTTGGGCATTCGGACGATCTTGCCATTTAATTTTTCAGGTGCGTCGATCAGGCCAATAACCTGCAATTCCTCGCTTGCCTTTGTCAAAAGCTCCTGATCACTAAGGTTCCAGAGGTCATCGTCTTCATCGCAAAAGTATTCTGCGCCCAGCCAATTCATTTTTGGATCGGCGGTCATAAAAGGACTCCAATTATGAAAGAGCTGAACACGGCCTACCTGGACCCGATCATCCTGGACGTAGAGCCAGTTGTCTTTAATAGGTGCATGCTGGTCCTGGAGTTTCAGATCTTTCAGCAACAATCCCACAATGATAAACGCGCGGTATTCTAATCCCAACGCTATTCGATGGATGTGGTCTGGTGCTGAAGGAGAAAGTCCCTTCATCAGGCTTCTTACAGGCATGGTTGAGATAACCTGATCGACAGTTAAAGTATATTCCTCGTGATTTTTCTTATCGAAAATTTTCAGGTGGGAAATCTTTCCCTCCGTGTGCGTGAGTTCAGTGACCTGCTGATGAAAGCGAAATTGCACTCCCAGGTCCTGACACTTCTGTGCTACCTTTCCCCATAACTGACCTGGGCCCTTTTCAGGATAAAGAAAGTATTCTGTCAACGAATTTTCGACCTTTTGGCTACCGAAGAGTTGCTTGGAAGGGAAGAAAAGCGTTGCGAAGTAGTGCTTCAGAATGCTCCTAAAACTGAGTCCTTTCACTCGTTGATAACCCCAGGAAGCATCAATTTCATGACAGGACCGACCCCAGACTTTTCGGGTGTAATCTTCGAAAAAAGTCTTGTAAAGCACTTTGCCAAAGCGATTGATATAGAAATCTTCCAGATTTTTTTCAGGCTTCACAGGAATCATCCTATGATACAGCAACGAAGAAATAATAGCCAAACTTCTGAAAAGGCCGATCCCCCAAAAAGTCTTCAAGTTCAATTTTAGCGGATAATCAAACAAATGGCCTTTATAAATGATCCTCGACTTTCTAGGCCGAACAAGCATCGCTCCAGAAGATAAAGAACCTGCATGGGGCTTAACCTTAACGGATTTTGTGACACCTTGATAGGTTGCCATAAGTTCCTTATCGTCTGCCTTGATGGGCATAAACTGTTGCCACCATTCCAATACCCATTCTGATTTTGAAAAGAAGCGATGACCTCCTATGTCAATCTTATTGCCCTTGTGATCTACCGTCTTACTGATCCCGCCGACCTCACCTTCTGATTCAATGACGATAATCTCCTTTTTAGTACGCCTGGCTAATTCGTATGCAGCCGTCAAACCTGCGGGCCCGGCACCTATGATGACAATGGGATAGCTTTTGCTCATCGATTAGACGATTGATGTTCGACAGGAGTATTGGCTATTGGTCGACCACTGATGATCGCTTGAAGGTGATCAAATTTTCCCAGGGTAAACCCCACCAAGGCTGACAGGTAATACGCTCCGTGCAGCAGGACAATCCAGGGCAAATTCCGCTTACCCATGTGCCCGACCATAAATTGATAAAAGTGGTATTTGGCAACGATGGCCAGGCCTACAAAGGCGATGAAAAAGGCAAGAAATATGGGGTTGATCAATGACATCAGTAGCGATACAAAAGTAAGTGACATGAGTGTAGCTACCCACTTTTCTTTACTACTTACGTTGAGGTTATTGTCTTTCAGTGACCGGTATTGGACGAGTAGCCGTGTCCAGGGGCGTGCTCTGAAGAAAATGTCAGTCTTCAACATATGAATCAATGTCCATTGCTTGAGGTGCTTCACTTGCATTTCAGGATACAGTTTGATCTTAAAGCCCTGCCTGGTCAGGCGATATCCCAATTCAATATCTTCTACACTGGGTTGTGCGAAAGTTTCGTCAAATCCTCCGATCTCATGGAAAACGTCCTTTCGGATCATGCCGCATGCGCCCCAGAAAGTAGAGATGTCAGTAGCGCTCGTTTGATGAACATAGTGATGCATCAGGTTTCTAAACAGAGAAACCGTACTTTGGTCGCCAGGATCACAATCATATGAGCCAATAATAGCTACGACTTGTTCATCCTCCCTGATTTGCTTTTCCCCAAGTTCAAAGATGTTTGATGTTAATCTCACGTCCGAATCCAGAAAAAACAACCAACGCCCCGTTGCTTCAGAAGCACCAACGTTACGTGCATGTGCCGGTCCTGATCTTTCGGAAGTCGCAACTACTTTCAAGTTTTGAATTTCAATGTCCGCCATGAATGTAGGGACCGAATCAAACCCATCCGTTACGAGGATCAATTCATCGAAATCAGAGGCGTAGGTGCCTAGGGACCGAAGACACGTTTCCAGTGCTTCATTCAACGCGTGACAGGGGATAATAACAGAAATGCTATCTCTCGGCATTTGAATTTTTCCTGATATTCAAAATGTTAAATCCGGATTTAGCGCGGTAACACAGCAATATCACCCGATCCTTAAATCCAATAAACTCTGTATGATCAAAAGTATAGGAATCAATATTCTTAACTTCTAGCAAACCCTATTTAATCCAGATACCAGGTCTAAAAAAAATATCGGATTGAATCAATAAGGCTCATTCCAAAGTAACGTAATAAAGTATATTGAAAAATAGATTGGATTGTCTGTTGATTATCTGGAGAATTGGTGTTTATCTTTATGAACAGCAACCAAGCATAGTACGAGCATGACAACATTTAACCATCAGGACTAAGATGGATGGGAATATTATATGTGTTCCTGTTCACCTTGAGGCCTTTTTATCAGAGTCTGGTGTTACAGCCCCGGCATTGGCGGATTTCAGCCGTCTTCCGTATGTCCACCCGTCAAAAGGGGATATGAATGGAGATCAACCCTATATCAGTAGCACCATCAATGCTCAACCTTTTGAGAATCGTGATGCGCCCCTTGCACAAGGGCTTCATCTCCATTGGTCACTGCCAGACGCACTTACCACCGGAAAAGTGGTCGAAAAACCGAATTCGGAATCAGCAGGGAGTTTAGTCGAAAAGAAAACAGAATTCCCGGCTGTGCCCAATCGCTGGTTGGTCATCCGAAAGTGGGGTAATGACGAGCGGCGATGGGTCGTAGAGGGTGACTTTCTCAATCATAAGGGAACAGATAATCCTCATGGAGCCATCTCTTATCCTATAGACAATGGTTCTCTCTCCAATTCAACAGAAAACAATATAAGGGATCAACCTTTTGGGTTTCTTGGTCGCAAAGTAGACTTTGATGAATGGAAGGAAGAACAGGGTCAAGTCAGAATAAAACCTTTAACAGCCATAGGATATGGTGAACCTGCTTTTGCCGCGTACTACCCAAGCTGCCATAGCGTGTTTGGCTTTCATGACCCTGAAATTGCCACATCGGATCAATTAAAGTCCCTTACCTATCAGGTGATTGGCTGGTTTAGTGACAAAAATGACGATCCTCTACCAGATCTGAATGTAGTTAAAGCAGCTGAGGGGGATACGATGATCATCGAAGATCTTAGTTGGTCCTTTACAGGTGATAAGATGCCTGATGAAATGGTTTGCTATGCCGGTATTTCGTTTCAGCCGGAATCGGTTTTAACGAATCCTGCTTTTCAGGCAACATTATCAGTAAGTTTCGGCAACACAGGGACCGAAGCACTTTCTGCCAGGCTTGCACATGAGATCAGCGCCCCGGAGAGGAACAGACGAAAACAAATAAGAGATGACGCCTGGGAAGATTTACAGAAAATCCAGAAAGAAGGAAAAAACTACACGGCACTAAAGAAAGCAGCCAATAAGCACGAAAAAGCTGAATTTGATTTGAAGTATGGCCTACGCGATTGGATCAACGTCAAAGAGGAGCAGTTGGAAAGCCTCGTTCTGAGAACTGATCTTGAAAATGCCACCGTAGATATTGGCCACATTTTTCGAGCGACACGTCATCAACAAACTTTTCAACCAGTAAGTAGTGCACCGCATACTATTTTGAAAAGAGACGAAGAGATTTTTGTCCCTTCAACAATTCGAATGCCGGATAGTCTGGCACAACAATTAACAAAGGTCAATGAGCTAGCATCATTATTGGCACAAAATCAGGATAAGCTGAGCAGTAAACGACACCTTTTATATGCCGACTGGTACAAATACCAACTGTGTTCCTATCCTGAACGAGGCGCACATAAATCGTTTCCGGATGTAGCCAAAATCTGGCACGCGACCCAATCGTACATTATTCCGGAGATTGAACAATTGGAAAAAGACATTAAAGATCTTCAGCGCCAAAAAGATGAAGCGGATGGCATTCTGCAAAGCAACTTGACAGCATTTAACACAGGACAGGTTGAGAAAAACATTTTCTCCATAGACTTTAAGGATAAAAATGATCCCGGATTTGAATTTTTGGAATTCCGACCGGAAGAAAAACATTGGCGAGACAATCAGCCTTTTTCTCAAAATTGTCTAAGCCTTCAGGGAAACTATTTTTCTTATGCTCACCCACAGGAAGCAATTCGTGGCGTATCCATGTGGGTCTATCTGGAAGCGGAAAATGATCCCGATTTAGAATTACTGTTCATAAAGGGTGAACCCTTAACCGCGTTAGACCGGGTTTTAATCAATAGAAATGAACACCCCCTACCACTTCCTCTGACTTGTCGTCATCTCCCTAAGGAGGCCTGGGCATATGTGTATGTCACCTTTAGGAAACCGCTTGAGAATCAAGGGAAATTGCAGCTTTTGGGGCATAGCGATGTTGGAATAAAAGGTAAGCTGGCAGGTTTCCGTCTATTCAATGCCCCCTTGACCAATGATGAACTTGATCATGATCGCAACATGTTGGGCCATGCTCAATACAGTATGGTTTCTACAGCAGGTCCTCGGTTTTGGGAACCAAGAGAACCCGTACTCTTACTGGAAGGAGAGGCAGCCCGGCCAAGTATAAGACATGGTCACGATCGGGAACTACAGAATGATGAGTATCTGCCATGTCGTATGGTTCCAGTGGGTAAAAAAGGAAATCTAAAAACACGGCTGGGCTTTTTGGAAGATCAGCTCTTTTCCATAGAAGCGCAAAGTGCGGATCAGGGAATTCATGTCTGGAAACAACAACCCTGGCACCCATTGTTTGCCGAATGGCAGGTATCACTGGCTTCCATCGATCAGGAAGGTAATGATTCCGATTCCTTTAATCAGGAATTTATAGCGGACAACTTTACTCTGGAAGAGTGGGAACCAGAATTGGCTCCTAAATCTCACCGACGAGTACATAAAAACCCTCCCTTTTCCGGCAGATCCATTATGACTCCATTCGCCAAAAAACATGTCAAGAATGCGATCAGTACGGCTTTAGAAGAATTGGAGGAACTGAGGTCAGAAAAAGACGGATCATTCCCTGATCAAGAGATAGAGGCGTATCATTCAACCTTAGTAGAAAGTCAGGAAGTATTAAAAAACGGACACTTCGTTTCCCAGGCCCTGGGCGGGTTCAATGCTTCCTTACTGATGCATCAAATTGGATTACAATTGCCCATATCAGACCCACTGAGTTTTTCCGGAACAGAGTCCAATGAAGGAGAGGCACCAAATGCTGATAACGCTCAGGCTTTTGCTGAAGTCGTTGGAAAATATTTGAATGGCCATACCCTGTGGGGGTGTTCTCCTGAATTATCCTTCATGCCCGTAAGAAATGGCGTAATGCAACTGGATCAAGTGCGTTTGGTTGATACTTTCGGGCAGATCAAGACAGACTTTGATTCGGAAGTCGTGAAAGCTTCAACCTTACAAATTCCCAAAGATGCCGTAATGGGTCCTTGGGACAATGGTTGTTGGTTAGGACCGAGGTGGATACAGCCAGCCAGATTGGAATTTCGCTGGCTCGAAGCGAATATGGCCCAAAAGGAAGTGAACAGCCACCCGGCAAGTAGCCCCGTTATCGGGTGGTTACTCTGCAACCACGTGGATGAAAATCTGCTGGTCTACGACGCTGATGGAAATGGATTGGGCTGTATTGCTGCCAATGCTCAATGGATCGCTCTCCCGGGAGAAAGCAAACCTACGTCTCTGGTAGATGTTCCAGATGGTTTAAGAAAGGTAGTAGATAAGTTATGTTGGACGGAATCAACCGATACTCAAAACGACGATTTACAAGCGTATTTCCAGCAATTCCTCAAAGCAATAGATCACGCGGTAGCTTTCATCGGCCCGGAACGCGATGTGCACGATGATGATTTTGCCCACTTATTGGGCCATCCCATTGCAGTGACCCGAGCACATATTGGATTTGAGCTAAAACGAGAACCTGTAAAAGATTCAGGTTGGACTGCCTTTCATCATTACTTAGAAAGTGGTGAGCGGATTTCCGACGGATTTGAGGAAATTAAGGTTCCTGTTCGCATTGGAGAAGAGAACCGATTAAACGATGGTGTCCTGGGATTTTGGCTTGAATCAGAGGATGAACTGGACAAAACTTTTCATAGTGTTGTAACCGATATAGAGGACAAAACCGAAGGAAGTCAGCACATCAGGAAGTACGACCCTGAAGCCCCTCCCATACAGCTTAGTCCGATAGACCCACTGGTGGAGATGACCTTACTGTTTGATCCACGGGGCAAAGCGCATGCCTCTTCAGGCATGTTGCCGGTAAAAGCCATCGACATCCCAAATGCCAACTATACAAAGGCATTGAAACGGATCAGCGCAGGTTCATTTAGTACGATGTTATTTACTCCCGAAGCCACAAGCTTACCGTTGCGAGCAGAAAGTGATCATCAATGGTCCTGGCTGGAGAAAGACCGGTTTACCTGGCAAGAACGCGTGGAGCAACCTATAGTACGCAAAGAATCCCTGATGCTTCAATTCAAAGACGGAGGTTTGTTGTGGGATCAGATGGTCGCTCGGGGCTGGTTGAAATCACTGACCCCCTATCGTGCTGCAGTAGTGCCCTATACGGAAAGAACTACCTTGTTTCCTTCGAAGGAGGAAATTAGCCCCGATTTCGTAACTCCTGTTCAGGAACTAGAACTTTGGCTGGAGCAACTGTCTTTGCACAATGCCCAAACCGAAGCTCGATTCTATGATCAATTGACCGCCAGAGAGGGCTGGCTGAGATTAGAGCCGGCGACAGACACTAATAAAGAATAACCTATGCCCGAATTTCAGGACGTACATCCAATTTCATGCATCTTGCTGGACCGGCATGGTCGAAGTGAACTGCATCGTTCCGAAAAGCCAGATCAACACCTTCGTCTGGAACTGAAAAATGTGTCGGGTCGAACTTTCCAGTTTATGGCATTGGATGACGATCCTGATGCGCAACAATATCACATCGCTTTACAATTTAGGCCACAGGTTCTACATCCTGATTGCCTGACGGGAGTGAATCAGATACGATTATCAGATACTTCTCAGGGAGCATGGAAGCTCCACCCACCGATGCATGATCAAAATGGGCAAGAAAACCTTTACCTGCAGTTCACCACGGACAAGATTTGGGAACCCGGCGAAAAACTCGTAGTGGATTTTGAGCATTTTGCGGCCAACCCTGAACGAGACACTCAGGGCACACGCGTGAATTGCAAGGTGAATCATGTGACATTGCACAGTAAACCAGATACGAAACTGCGCTTTGAACGACCCATCCTTATGGATGTGTTGGATGGGGACCGGGAACTTATTATCCCGGGCTATGGAGACCATGCTGACTTTATGCTTAGTCTATGGCAAGATGATGATTTACTGTCAAGTGTTTCCAAAGAACAACAGGGCATCAAGGCGGGCTCAACGCTACTTCTAAGATTGACCCTGGTACATTTGGAGGGATGGCAACCTGGTAAAAAACTTACGTTTTCCCATTCTCCGTCCTATGAACAGGGTGCCAGTAAACTCAAAGTTTCCTTTCACGGTAGTCGGGGCGGAGGAGAGGAACGCTACGCCGCCATGAATGCCTCATGGGACATCCAACAACCGGAGGGATGGTCTGGTTATATGAGTAGTATATTAGGTTCCTCGCTGAGAGAGCAGATCATGACTCCTCTTGAAGACATCAGTCTGGTACCTGATGGAACGGATAATATTGTTGGAAATGAAAGCATAGCCATACCCATCACTTTGAAATCTGATCGGGTGCAGGGCTATTTTAGGGTTTCATACGAAAACCTGCCGGGATATCGGGATGGTCAACAGATCTTACCGGTTGCTTTGATGGCCGGTGGGAGCCGGTCGAAAAGTAAAAGTACGGACCTGTACGATACAGCTCAGAAAGTCATTCCATTGGTCAATCTTACTCGTCTTAACGCGCAGGAACCTGAAGAGATCCAACCAAAAACCGACCGGAATACGGGCATGTCGATGAGTTTCAGCAGCTCCACTGATGAGACCAAGACAATTGTGACCGGGCAGAGACAAGGTGATGGATTCCGGGTAAAAGTCTACGATAACTGGGCGCTGGTTGTGCCTCGACGTGGTACTACCGCCCGCTTACAAGTATTGAAACAAACAGAGGGAGAATGGCAGGTGCATCAGGAATTGGATGCCGGTGGGAACCGCAACGGTGGAGATGCTGCACTGTCGGACAAGTGGTTGGTGATGAGTGCCTATACGCGCCAGGGGTTGGGCAAAGTACTCTTCTACCAATTGGAAGAGGACCAATGGGTTGAAAAACAAACTGTCAATAGTAGCTCAGAGAATGATTGGTTCGGGGAGCAGGTAGACATTTCAGGACCCTGGGCCCTTTTTGGAGCCAGCAAAGACAGTTCATTGGTTAACGGCGCTGGTTCTGCTTCAGTATTCCATTTGCTCGATGATCAATGGCGTTATCAGCAGCGACTGGGATCAGAAAACCCTCAGGAAGGCGAAAGCTTTGGCCGGACTGTGGCTCTTGATGGAGAAACAGCTCTCATTGGCTCACAAAAACAAACGGAAGATCATCCGGCAAAAGGCCGGGGGCATCTGTTCCAACTTCAGGGGCAGGAATGGCAGCATCAGGAAAACCTGATGCCCTCCGGCGAAGGCGCTCCGGGGGATCAGTTTGGATTTGCGATGGACATGCGTCATAACCAACTACTGGCCGGGGCTATCGAAAGCGGCAGGACCAACAAGCTCTACAACTTTCAGCCACAAGACGGAGCCATGCAACCGAGCCAGGTTTTGAACTTGTCCGATGACCTGACACGTCCAGATTTATTCAATAGCCTAAATGCCATTGGCATAGATGGTACACAGACTCAAATCAATAGCCAACAAGGTATAAACCTCAATTCATTTTTAGACGGAAATAACGACAACCAGTAGCCCATGAATGACTATCTAACCTACCACAAGCCATGAGATCATTTACGAAGAAGAATGTGCCTTATACCAGAGAGTTGTACTATTTGATCTATGATGGGAAAATTACCATTGATCACGATTTGCATCTCGATATTGATTTAGGTCAGGACCTTAACTTAATAGAGGATAAACGACAGAGATTTAGGACTTCTATAGAAATAGAATTGGTTAAGAGCCTCAGTGATCAAGACAAAGAACGAATAAAAAATCTGAGGAAACTCCGGGCGATAATACATAAAAATAAGTTTGTGAAAGCACACAGGTTACTTGTAACGCTCCTTGGCGGTGAATCTGACTCCAGAAAGAAAAAAGAACTAATAAATTCATTTAAAACTATAAAAACATTAAAAAGTGACGATATAAGTGTTAAAGGCTTCCATGAGCATATTAAAGCAGGGATGTTCAAAGAACTCCAATTACAGAATGGTGGTGAATTGAAAAATCTATTAGAGGATAAAAATCCAGACTACCCAAAGTTTAGAATAAGTCATATTGTTAAGCAACTGAAGAATGATTTTTTCATTGGAGATAGTAATCCCCCAGAGGAAGGATTCGATCAAGTAATAAATAATATTGGTTTGCTCATGGCCTTAAAAACACTTTATGATCAGTGTTTATTGAGGTCAATGTACGAAAACTTGTATGGCTTTCGTATGGACGATGGTAGGATCGTAATCAGAAACTATATTTTTAATTCGTTGACAATAAGACCTCACCCTCTACAAAGGAAAGCAGATGAGCTTGACGCAGCTTTTGTGAAAAGAAGATATAAAAGCCTAAAAAAAGGTGCTTCTCAACCTGTGCTTAGTGATAAATATGTACTTAACGGAGGTTTCAATCTTATTTCATCCACAGAACTTACGGAAAACGAGCTAGAAGCTCTGAAAAAACAAGATGCTATAGGCTTGGAATTGATTAGTCATATTTTACTTTCTCCGAAAGCTGGCAGTAAAACAAAATGGCTACGACATAATATGGTTGAATCAGATGAGGTAGCGGGATGTATTTTAATTCCCTTTGATTCTGCTGAAAAGATGATTGGTCAGTTTTTTAATGAAAACTTGCCAGATACTTCTTTCGACGCAAAGAAAAATTTAGTGTGGTCTAATACTCCTGTGTCATCTGAGGACAGGTTAGATTCTTCGTGGACTGATGATAATGACATCTATCCTCTCACGCCTGACCTACGCAATCGGAATTTTCAGAGTTCTAACGTCCTGAATTTCATTATTGATCACTTTGAAGCACATAGCTCCAGTGGTTATAATAAAGCAAAATTACCATTAATTAGATCACATGGCTTGTACTGTGCATTTTGTGAAACTCCGCTTAATGACGGTCGAAATGGAGATATTGAACATAAGCTTCCAAAATCCATTTTCCCAACAGAAGCCCTTTTATGGGAAAATTTTGTACATGCATGTAAGGTCTGCAATTCAGATAATAAAGAAAGTCAAATTTCGGTAAGCAAGTATAAGAATAAGCAGGAAGTTGGTAATGATGAGATATTAGAGCTTGGGATTGATTCTGGTCATATTTCATGGAAGTCAAATGAATATAAAAATCCCGTTGAGCTAAATGAGCTTTGGAAGTGGTTTTATACCTTTCAGAGAGGCTCAGAGTTTTTACCTAAAAATAAAGGAGACGTCAATAAAGATTTCGACACTGTCGAAAATAGAGCCAGTTACAAGAAACTATTAAAACATTTTGAAGGCCTCCCGGATATTGATAGCGCATCTAATAAGTATTTCAAGAAGGAAGCTTTGGTTGCATGCAAACAGGGAAGTGCCAAGGCTAAAACTGATATCACTCCTTTGATTGAGACTATGAAGGCCAAAGCCGCTAAAAAACAAGATAACCTTCAGGTTAAAGACGTGAAAAGCCTAAAAGATATCGTCGATAATGTTAACAAAGTATGGGGTGATCTTCTTCATACCTCTGGTTTTAGGGACTATGTTAAGTATAAGTCGAATTCACATGATACAGTTTGTTGGCCAGATAAAGCGAATAATAATCAAATCTCTTTTAAAGGGTGGGATTTGAGAGGAGTTAATAGTGGTGGAGATGAAAAGACAATACAAGATCTTATTGACATTGATAAAATAAGCATTGGCAGTAAGATTGATGTAATGTATCAAGATAGGAGACCTACAGTAACTTATCTGAATACTGAATATTTACTAATGGTTAATCCGACTAATAGTGCCATAAACAAACAAATTTCAAGTATCTGTGGATTAAACAGAACTAGTTTTAGCGAAAGCCAGGCTTACTGGAATGATCAGCGTATCGTCCGTAGAACCAAAGCTGGAATACATGCCTTACTGCAATTCAAACTTAACTCGGAATATATGTCCTCCACTGCTGACCTTAAAGCATATTATGAAGTTCAACTGGACCCAGATGAAATAACTGGAAAAGGGAAACATGGTAAACCTAAAGGTATGATGATCCATGACCTCAACCAAAGTGACATAGATGGTATGTTGAAGTGGAATTCTAATCTGAATGATTTGATGGATCAATTATCGAAAATCGATGAGATAATGAGGGCATACCTTTGGCAGAATACGCTCAATATGGTCAAAGATGGGGGTTTTTATTCCACATGGATTAAAACATTTGAAGATCAGTCCAAGGTGAATAAGATGAGTGTTGCAGGGGAAGAAAGAACATCTGGGTTAGATATCAATCTTGTGAAAGATCTGGAAATCGAATCTCAGGGAAACCCGGAAGACCCCTTCCAATTCCACGGTACAGATGCTTTTGAAATCATAAAGACGCTGAAAAAGCCTGCTTAACTATGTTAGACTTAGAGTTAAATAATCTTAAGCAATCTGTTCCACGCAACTACGAAGAAGCCATCGTTCATCTATCGATGCATACGCAGGGTATATACAAAGACCGTAAGGTAAATGGTGGGACTTTTGATGTGACTCAGGCTTGTTGCTGGATGAGTGAGACTCCCCTGGCGAATGGCTTGAGAATGGCTCATGTGCCCAAAAAGGACGGTGAAGTTCGCCTTGTTCAGGAGCCCGACCAGACAGAAGAGGCATTCTCTATGGCTCAAAGTCATGAGATCGATATTGATCCTGCAAGTTTTTCAATCGATCTGGATGAATTAATCCTGATCTCGGGGGACTGTGCGGAAGGTCTCACCCGATCGTTGACCGACCCTGCTTTCAAGCATTTGATCCATACTGAAGAGAAAACCAGAAGTAGATTTCATGTAGACAATTTCATCTGGCCGCATCGTAAGGTAGAATTTCAGGTGAGTGACACGGAAAAGCGAGTCTATAACGCATCAGACTGCTTTGTCTACACGAGAAAAACGGCTTGGGTAAAGTACGTAACGAAAAGTGAAAATGGGGAATTTGAAACCCTGGAAGAAGATTTTGAAACACATGTTTTCGTCGAACCCAATCCGGATATCCCTCAGGAATTACATCAGAAAGCACGGAATACCATCCGGCTTTTTCGGTTGAATGGACTCTACTATCACCATAGTGACGATATCCAACATCATGAAATTTGCTATAACGTTTCAGAGGCTCAGACCCAATACGATGATTTAAAGCTGGTAGGCAGAAACAAGGCCTTTGATCGGGCCCGTACGGCATTGGATCAATTACGAAACCTCCGTGAAATGGTGGCAGATGAGGAGCTATTAGGGGTTATCATAGGACAGCAGCGGATTTTAATGGAGCTCAATGGCTATCGTTCCGTATGGGCAAAAGTGTTCAACGACGGAGGAGACCCTGGAGGTTTTGATGATATTGTCCAGGTCTCCAGCCCCACACCGGTCACTGATCCTCCCTCTATTGAGCAAGACACAGAAACTGAAGCAGATTTAAGTAGGAAAAACATTGCAATCATCGAAACCAACGAAGACCTGGCAGAAAGTTTGAGGAATTATGTAGAAGCAGCTACGGAGCAACGATTGATGGTCAAAGAAAAAGCAGAAGATTCGGAAAGTGCTTCAGACCTTTTTAAAGAAGCAGATACTGCGGCCGGTTCAGATTTCGAAACAGCTTCTTTTAGTGCAGACGAGCTTCCGGAAGAACTTACGAATGCATTGGGAGAATGGATCGAGCCGGAAGAACCGGGAACAGAATTGAGTGAAAACTACCGTAACATCCTGCTCAATGGCTTTTTGATGGATACTGTTTTTGTAAGAAAAAGATAAAAAGTGACAAAGCTCCAACACACTACCTCCTCCTCTGTTAACAAGATCCTCCGCTTGTTGGAGCTGGACGAATTGGATCTGATATCTTCCGGCGACAAGACGTTTCCGTATACAGCCATGTATCTGGGTGGAAATTTCCAGGCCCGAATGACAGAACAAAACTCACGGGTTCATGACAACACCAGACTGGAATTGCAAACAGATCGACTCACCCTAGGTGATCTAAGCAGATTATTGAATCTCAATCCCGGCTATCAGTCACTATATGCTTTGCTTGGTTTTTCAAATGTAAAGGTCACAGTAACCGCTTCACCCACTCATGACCGGGAATCACTGACCATCTCAGGCGATGTATTGTCTGAAGACGAGAATAAATGGCATTTTCTAGGACTTGATGTAAAGAATCCGCTGCCCATTTCCAGTTTACAGCTGAAAGTGAGATTAAGCCATAAAAAAGGTAGTTTCAGAAAAAATTATCAGGTCTATGTTGCTTCTACTTTAACGTTGGGCAACCAACATGTTCAGGTCGCGATGGACTTTCCTATCGGTTACGAAGGTGTCTGGAATTTGCGTCTGATCCCTCCCGGAGTAACTGTGAGCCTGTCCGATCTGTCAAAACTTTTCATAGACGCTAATGCTTTTCGATGGATCAGTAAACTTGAAGAAGCGAATAAAAAATCATTCTCCCTTGATCATTTGAAGCTGCAGTTTATGCCCTCATCGGAATCAGGGAAAAGTAAATTCCTTGCTTTGGACTTTGCGGTCAGCTCCAGGTTGGATTGGGCTTTGATCGATAATGTGCTCACGTTGAAATCGGCTGGATTCGGCATGTCCATAAGGAATGACCGGGAACTTAGCTATTCAATGACTATCGAAGGGGTCCTGAAGATCGGAAAAGATCACACCTGGCCGGAAATGCATGCCCGGATTGATTTACCCCAATCGGGTGAGGCTTCCCTGGTGGCACATACCCAGGAAGAGGCTACTTTTTCGACACTACCTGACGTCAGTGGATTGCTGGAAAGCGAAGATTTGTCACAACATCTACCCTCTGCCTGGCCCGAGAAGGGTCTCAATTTTTCAATTTCAGAACTGAAATTGACGTGGAACTGGGAGGCAAAGATCATTAAGCAGCTTGCCTTACGACTGTCAATCAACGATGATGCAGGTTGGATAGTATGGTCAAAAGAGAACAAGAAAAAATCTGAGGACCATCACCTGGTGCTATATGAATTTGAGCTGGATTTACAACTTAGCAGACCCGGAGATACATGGCTTTCGCAAGGGTCTGTTAAGGGAAGTAGTAAAGTGGAAGGAGTAGACGTTGCCGTACAGTTGGACAAAACAACAACAGGTAACTGGCAACTGTATTTGAACCATCCCATCGGATTTTCATTCGAGGCCCTCAGAAGTATTTCAAAAACAGACCTGACTAAAGAACAAGAGACTTTACCCGCTACACTAAAAGAGTCAGGAACCGAAAAGAAAGATATTTCATCTGTACAGAGCGAAATAGAACTTCGTGATTTTCGAGTGCACTTTACCTCCAGTCCATGGCAAGTGACCTATGGATCTTTTCATATAGAAACGACCAGGGAAATAGAGATTGTTCAGGGAGTAGACTTACTCGAAGCTGTGGTGTTGCTTCAAATTGAGGATCCTTTTGGAGATGACAGATTCATTCGGACGGCCCAGCTTGGGGGGCGATTGAAAATAGGTGATCATCATTTAAGGTTGGTTTCCGAGAAAAATGTAACTAATACGGATTGGACTTTCCATGGGCAAAGTGATCCTGGAGAAAGCATTTCCTTCACTGCGCTTTTCCAAAAAATGCTGAAGAATGCTGGTACTGTTATCGATTCTGATCACCTGCCTGAAATCAGCGTTAGCGATCTGAACTTCACGTACGTTCCCAACCAATCGAATCTCGAGTTTTCCGGACATTCTACCCTTCGGGTGACTGACTTACTAACCAGTGAGGTTTCTCTACAGATGGAACATACCGGAGGAGATAACGCACGATGGCTTTTTCATGGAACGGGCTACCTAAACATTGACCAAGTAATCTTACAGGTTGAAGTGGCTTATGACTCGAACGGAAACCAGGGATTGACATTTAACGCAGATCTGGATGGAGAACTCCCTGTTTCTACATTCTTGCAGCAGGGGTTGATGGGGAATACGGCCCTTCCTGGCACTTTATCATCTGATTTTACCATTCGTGACGTTCACTTCGAGAGCCAACCGCATCGGCATGCTTTCATACTCCAGGGTGAAAGCGAATTGGATTTGGGATCATTTTTGCCAAAATCCTGGGATTCGACATTAACCCTGGACTTTACCGCCCGCAGAACAGATTGTGCTCCGGAAGCCTTACCCAATTCCATCTCATACGACTTGTCAGTAACGGGGACTTTGGATATTCCTAAATCCGACGGTTACTTGGTTTCTTTCATAATGACGGGAGTCGCACTTGCTGGTCAAAATGGTTGGCAATTGGACGGAAATCTGCAATCCGAGACTTTGTCACTGGATGAATTAATGGGATTGATCTCAGATGCCTATGAAATAAGGGATTTCTTGCCTGCATCCCTTAGGCACTTGACAATAACCAAAGTCAACACAAGCTTCGATACCTACCGTCAAGATTTGTCTTTCGATTTTGAAGCTCAGATCGCAACTCCCGGCAGTAGTGAGTTACTACTGAACGCGATGTTAAAATTGGAGCATCCGGTAGAAGACAAAGTGGATCATGTGCAAACCAGAATCTCGGGTTCATTGACCTTTGATGGTTTGGTTTTTGAGCTTTCGGTGGATCAATCCGGCCATACGAATTGGTGGGTCGGAACCTTCAAAGATCTGGAAGGAAAACCAAAATCACTCACCTCATGGGCCAATCAATTGCTAGGTCTCGAAATCGCTGCACAATGGTCGGTCAACATACATGAAGCGGTACTCGCCTGTGAAAGACCTGAATCTAATGAAGACCCCATATTCTTATTTGCTACACACATAGACAGTGGCATTGACCTGTCCAGACTTCCTCTGGTAGGTAGGTTCCTTTCAACGGCTAAACTAAAGCTCGATTTTCAGTTGAGTGCCGCTTCTAAAACGATTCCTAACCTCTCGGAAGTTAATGACTTACTTCCTCAGGGGATTGCTCCGTTTACGGAAGACGCTTTTGAAGATCAGCAGTTCCACATTCAGGTGCAGTTGTCTTATGGCGGCAAGGTGATCCCTTTCAAATTGCCGGTTAAAGTAAAATCCCAGGGCGCCGCTTCAAATCCTGAAAGTGACCCTTCCAGTTCGACCGCTGAAACAACATCTCCCATTGCCTTTAGTTCAGACCATCCTCATGGTGACTCGACTAAATGGGAAGCCATCAATAAACATTTTGGCCCACTCTATGTCCGTAAACTTGGCAGAAAGTATGAGAACAAGCGATTGCAGTTGGCGCTGGATGCCGCACTGATCTCGAATGGGTTGGCCATAGAATTAGAGGGCATGTCCTGTTCTTTAGATCTGGACAGGGTCATGTCAGGTGACCTTAAACTGGAAAATCAATCAGCCGAATTTGGCCTGGATGGACTCTCTGTGGATTTCCGTAAAGGGTTACTGGAAATAGGTGCCGCTCTGTTAAGGGATGAAGATGGTGAGTATAATGGGACAGCCATTCTACGATTCAAGCAGCTTTCTATTGGGGCCATTGCTTCATACACGACAATAGATGATCATCCGTCCATGTTCGTGTATGCTTCGCTGAACACCCCATTAGGAGGGCCTCCTTTCTTTTTTGTGACCGGTCTGAGTGCAGGCTTTGGCTACAATCGTAAATTGACTTTGCCTTCAGTAGATCGGGTACGCGATTTTCCATTGGTAGCGGAAGCGATGGAAGGGCAAGCTTTGCCTCCCGGTGCTGGTAAGAAATTACTGATGAAAGAACTGGAAGCCATCAAAAGCTATGTGCCTCCAAGTGAAGGTGATCTTTTTTTTGCTGTTGGGATCAACTTCTCCACGTTTAAACTAATTAATTCAACCCTTTTACTTACAGCTTCCTTTGGGACACATACAGCATTCAATTTATTGGGTGTATCTACGTTGAACGTCCCTTCCGCGGGTTCCAAGACCGCATTTGTACAAATGCAGATCAAGGGGGCTTATTTACCGGAAGAAGGATTTGCCGGGTTAAGCGGCCAGCTAAGCCCTGATTCTTATATTTTCTCAAAAAAATGCCATCTGACAGGTGGTTTTGCCTTTTACACCTGGTTTTCCGGTGAAAATGAAGGTGATTTTGTGATGACTATTGGTGGTTATCACCCTCATTTCAACAAACCCGAACATTACCCGGTCGTACCCAGAATTGGTCTTAACTGGAAACTGGATGACCATACCCAGGTGAAAGGAGAAGCTTATTTCGCCATGTGTGCCAATGCCATCATGGCGGGAGGTCTACTTGAAGCGAACTACCACAAAGGAAGTCTACATGCCTATTTCAAGTTGGCGGCGAATTTCCTGGCTAACTGGCAACCGTTTCACTATGAAGCCTCCATTCATGCTCATATAGGCGGATCATATACGTATCATTTATTTGGCTCACATCATATCTCTGTTGATCTGGGTGCGGATGTCAAAGTCTGGGGTCCGGAATTCGGAGGGGAAGCGGAACTTGATCTTTATGTCACTTCCGTCAAAATGTCCTTTGGGGCAGATAAGGTGAAGCCTCCTAAGTTGAATTGGGCGGACTTCAAAGCGGAATTTTTACCCAATTCTCTGATCCAATTTTCAGCGAGTGGAGCGAAAGCCCTTCCAGATCTCATGTGGAACGATGACCTGACTATCTCGAACCATCAGATTTTGTCCAAAGATTTTGCCCTCGAAATTCAGTTGGCGGTACCTGCAACAGCCATTGATGGGAAAACGAACAAGCATCTCACTGAATTAGGCATTCGACCGATGGAAGAAACTTCTTTAGAAAGTAACGTGACCATCGAGATTTCTAAAAAAGGTCATGAAGGGAATGTCAATGAGTATTTTGTCATTACACCGGTCTATAAACGAATTCCCACTGCACTTTGGAGTTCGGCCATACAACCTTCGCTTAATGAGGATCGCTTTATTGAAAAGGTCATTACTGGTTTCACCATTACTCCGAAGACGGGCAAATCACTTGCTGTTTCAAATGACTTAAATCAATATGAACTGACCGTAGATGCGATAGATTATAAGAAAGTACAGGTAGCCAAATCAGAGATTCAGGTTGAACATAAAGCGAATACTACCGCTTCAACTGAAAACTCCATTGAGGAAAGATACCTTGAGAGCGGGCAATACAAATTGAGGATCACACAGCATATTGATCTAAATGAAAACATTGATCCGGAAATTTTGGAGCTCGGATTTCATGTTTCAGGAGAGCGGTTTCGCCTATCCGCCGATCAAATCAGAGCAGTTTCTCCCCCTCAAAATGGCGTAGGGCAGTACGATCAGGTTTGCCCTGAGATCTCCTTTGATCACCGTAATTTGCTATGGGAGAGAAGTCCATTTGCGGAGAAAGAAGAAGATCAAATTCCCTGGTTATCCATCCTCGTCTTCAGTGCAGAAGAATGGGCCCGGATTCAACGCTCAACTTTGACGCTGGGGTCACTGAAAAACGGGAAAGTTGATCCATTTTTTCCTAAAATCACGTTGGAACCCGGACAATGGGACAATGATGAAGTGCAAGTGATTGATGTCCCCCTTGGTTGGCTGGGCAATGGCGAATTGGAAGATTTACAATCTTATGGTTCATTGAAGGAGATCATTGCAAATAATGCGTCTTCTGAATCCTCCGAAAAAACCTATCGTCCTTCCTTGAAAAGCATCCGTGTACCCAAACCAGGCATAAATTATGCGTGCCTCGTGTCCATTGAAGGTCGCTTCAATGGCAAAAAACTTGTTCACGAAGGAGAAACTGCCAGGTTTGTAGAACTGTACAACTGGACATTTACGCACGTCGAAGAACGAGTCCAACCTCAAATCGTAAGTGTAGACTGGTTTTCAAAATTTAATGCCTACCACACGCAATACAGTGCCCTGGATGGTTCCTCAAAAGAAGCCACTTATCATGGCCCTTTTCTGAATAATGATCATGCCCATGGCCTAAAATATGGAGATCAGGATCTTAAACCCAAACTGCAGGAACAAAATGGCGTGACGGACATTACGTATCGAACAGGCTGGGAGCTTGGACGTCAACTGGCAATCAGTCATCCCCGATTTACCACCGCCCTAAGAAACTGGCGACTCCATCAAAAAAGGCTGGATCATCATAAAGAACAAAAAGAATGGTTAAATGCCCGTCATTTACTAAAACTGCGGGAGGAGACGGAACAGCGGGAAATACCTGAAATAGTGAGTTCGTTTTTGAGGGACATTAATCTATTGAAAGGCATCCCATTCCAATATTTAGTACCGAATGAGAATTGGTTACCTGCGGAATCTCTGCGACTATTCAAATTGGATAAACATTGGATACATGCCGTGGAGCATGGAGCGCTGAGTATTGGTCGCGTCTCGAGTAAAGATTATGCGGGCAAGACCCATGACCGGTTAGCAGATTTAAACATCGATATAATCGGCTACAGTGGGTTCTTATTTCGTTCAAACCTGGTTAGTAATTGGAAAGACCTGTCTGTGAAGGGAAGACTGACCGATAACAAAGACGCGAACTTACTACGGTTAGAAAGATTGGGTTCCGATACCTTGATCGGCATATTCGATCAACCAGTAAGTCAGGTAAAAATTATTCAAGCCTATTGATCGATGGAGGTGATTGATAAATATTTAATAGAGATTCAAATTTTCTTGGTCCCATTTCCTAAGACTCCAAAAGTTTACACGTAAATTGAAACCTGAAGTGTGAAGTAAATTCACCTCAGCATAAGACATAGATTTTTAACATTATACAACCATTATTCTTATGGCAAAATCACTAGGAATTTCAGAAGTGCTGTCTGACATGTTTCGCTCCCCACTGAACGCAGTAGTGGAGGCAGAACGCAATTATCTCGCGATCTGGGCCGACTGGCTGGAAATGCAGTTGAAACTGATCGGAGATGATGACCTCACTCAGGAACAAATCGAAGCGCTCATGACCAAAGCCCCTGCGGTTAAATTAGATGGTTTCATTGATGTAGGAGTTTCCATGCGAATTGCTACCGTGAAGCAGAAAGATGTTTCTTTTGGAGTAGGCATTGGCGTTGGCCCGGTTCATGCCAGTGGCGCCTTTGGGTTCTCAAAAACCTCCTCACAAGAGAGTATGTTTCAGGCGAGTGCACGATTCAATATCACCAATCACAATACAGATTTAAGTGCTTTTCTTGCGGAACGAGGCAAAACACCCTACACCATCCAGGATGTACATGATGTAACAGATCTGATGAGAAAATGGAGCATGAAGGATTTTATCCCGGAAACGAACGATTGAGCAAGGTTTAGGCAGAAATTGCCAGACAATTATTGAATATGGAAGAAAAAATTTATCTGGAAAACCTACTGATCAGTTTGCAAAAGACCTTTAGTAGAGTAAATGTGGCCACGGCCGAAAACCTCGAATTGCGTCCGGAAACTCCCACCGCAAGACTCAGCGGAGACATCAATTTTAGCATCAATACCAAAGCCACTCCTGTAGTGGGTGATAAGCTGTTAATTACAAAAGATGGTCATGTAGACCTTACCTTTCAAGGTGTTATTGATTTAGATGAAGAACCGGAAGAATCTAATGAAACTAGCACGGGAACAGTAACTGACAATCCAGAAGAACAGAATTAGAAATAAATGGGAAGAAAAAAGAAAGTACCTGTACCGGTAATGGGGATAGATCAGGCATTTATCAATGTGGTAGATGCTGTCGCGACTACTGTTAGAGAGAAAAATCTGACCAGTCCTGTAGATATAAAGCTGGAATTCAAACAAGTCGGTATTAATAATAGAAGGTTTTTGGGTTTTGGTAAATCCAACCAAAAGAACTTAAGTATTACACTGGCAACCCGAATCGTTCCGGAAGATATACCCGACGAAAACCCTGATAAGCAGATTGAGTAACGGCCATCTACTGCACTGATTCTCCGTTACACCGATGATTTTGAGAGCCCAGTAAAAATGACACTGGGCTTTTTTTATGAGGATAGAAGTACCAATTGGATAAAATCTCTACTCATATTTTTACCCGTCAAGTGAACAGCTACTTTGCCATTCGGGAAGGCGAGCTTAATTCCCGCTGAATCCCTGATTGATCCCAAACAAACCAGGCGTTTTGGCAGGAAATTTTCATTTAGTTATGTTTGACGTAGAATTGTATCAAAACACAATTCAACCAGAATTTCAGATCAAAATAACCTAACCATGCTCAGAGTTTATTTTTTGACGCTCCTGTCATTTTTTTCTATTAACCTCCTTGCACAAAGAAGCCCATTAAAGTTCGGTGAACTTGATATCAGTAATTTGACTCAAAAGACCTCTCAAATTGATTCTACGGCCGGCGCAGAGTATATTCTGGATTATGGCATCGTTTCATTTGACAACAGCTTCGAGATTGAGCTTACAAGGCACGTGAGGATCAAAATATTCAATAAGAATCAGTTTGATCTGGCCAATATCGAAATTCCTTTTAGAGAAGGTGACAATGTAAAAAAGTTAAAAGCTGCTTCTTACAATCTTGTAGATGGACAAATGGTGACGTCTGCCCTGTCGAAAAAAGAAATGTTTACCGAAAATGTATCTGATGGCATAAAACAGAAGCGTTTTTCTATGCCAGATGTGCGGGAAGGCACCATTATTGAATACACTTACGCCGTGAACTATGGAGGCTGGAGAAGTTTACCGTCATGGTATTTTCAGCATGAAGTTCCTGTGAGACACAGTGAATATATCGTTTCCTTGCCTGAGTATTTCAAGTACAAACAAGTCATGACTGGTTATGTGTCACTGGACCATTTTGATGAATATCGAAAGAATGGCTCTTATAAGGGGCAGCACATCAATATGTATGTAAAGGAGTTTCGAGCCAATAACATCCTTCCATTCAAAGATGAACCATACATGACTTCTAAGGAAAATTATATATCGAAAGTGGCTTTTGCTTTATACTCAGTCAATATTCCTGGCGAGATCACACAACAATACATGCCAGATAGCTACTCGCACCTCAGCTGGCATTGGAGTCAGGAGCCTGAATTCAAGAATCAGATCACCAATGCAAGATACCTTCGTGATAAAGTAGCTGTTCTTACACTTGACGCTTCAAATGACATAGAGAAGGCTCAAAATATCTACTATTTTGTCCGTGACTCCATCGAAAATGATGAAGAGTCCAATAGCACTGTACTTAGAGATGTTTTTAGAAGGAGGAAAGGCAACGGCTTCCAAATTAATCGGCTACTGGCAGCGATGTTGCATCAGGCCGGGCTAAATCCTGAGATAGTTCGACTCAGTACACGCAGCAATGGTTATCTACATCCGAACTTTCCTATTCAGAGCAAATTCAACTACACCTTGGTGAGTGTGACCATCGATGAGCAGGAAATTTTGATGGATGCGCGCAAAAATCTGCTTTTTGGGATGATTCCTGATTATTGCCTTAACGGCGAAGGAATGGTCATTTCTGAGAATAATTTTCGTTGGGTACCGCTTGAGTCCAAAATCAAAGATAAATTGATCTATTCAGGCAACTTTGAGTTAGAAGACGGATATCTTTCGGGAACGTTGAACGTGATAAGAGGAGGTTACAATGCCTTTGATTTCCGGGAGGAAAATCAAGAAGACCTGGAAGACTATATTGATGGGTTTGCCGCAGATCACGCTACCTGGATCATTGACAATCATAAGATAGAAGACATTGATCTGTTAGATAAGACGGTTAAACATAAAATCTCCATTGAAGTCGAAGATATGATCGAGGAAGCCGGGGATCTGGTATTGCTTAAACCTGTGATCCATGGACAAAGGCAAGAAAATCCGTTTGAAACAGAAACACGCGTGTTTCCGGTAAATTTCGGCTCACCGCTTCAGGAAATCATGACTTATCGCTATATCATTCCAGAAGGCATGGCAGTTGAAGAACTTCCTCAATCTCTGGCCATTGGCTTGCCAGACAATGCGGGGACTTATATCTACAAAGTTCAACAATCCGGACAGGTTCTGGTCGTCAGCAGTAATTTGACCATTAATAAAATAGTTTTCCCTGCAGAAGAATACCCTATTCTAAGGGAATTCTATGCCCAGTTGGTAGCCAAACAGAATGAAAGTATTGTTTTGAAGATGGCCAATTAAAGCTTGTAAGATGAAGAGATTATTTGTTTATGGTCTAACCCTGATTTTTATTCAAGGCTTATGCGCTCAAGGTTCTACCTCTTTCAATGTTTCCGAGATTGATGAAAACCTTAAGAAAAACGCAGATGCCGTGATACGATTGCACGAAAGTCATTTTTCGATCAAATCGATGGACCAGGCTGAGATGGAAGAGCGCAAGGTGGTGACCATATTCAATAAGGATGCAGATTATCTGGCTTTGATCGCTGAGGTTTATGATAAGTTGTCCAAGATCGTAAATTTCGATGCGGTGGTCTATGACAAGGACGGAAAGGTGATCAGGAAGCTGAGGAAAGATGACATCATGGACCAAAGCTATATTAGTGGATTTTCACTTTATGAAGATAATCGTATCCGAGGTGCTGATTTAAGTCAGAATGCTTATCCCTACACAATAGATTTTACTTCCAAGGTGACCTATAAGTTTCTGTATAGCATGCCAGATTGGGAGGTCTTGCGTTATGAAAATGTGGCCGTAGAAAAATCCGTTTTTCAGGTGAGTGCGCCAAAAAACCTAAAACCCAAGTTCAAGGTCTTTAACGTACCTAATGAAGCCACGGAAACTTTCGACGAAAAAAGACAGCTGGTGACCTATCAATGGGTGTTTGAAAATACGCCAGCGCAGGAATATGAACCTTATTCCAATGATCAATTTGTTGACAATCCAAGCATCCTAACGTCACCAACCTCTTTTCGATATGAGGGATTTGAAGGTAAGATGTCTAACTGGAATGACATTGCAGATTGGCAATTTACTTTGAATGAAGGCCGAAATGACCTTTCCGGAGAGGCTCGTCAACAAATCAGGAAGTTAGTTGAAGGCCTGGATAGTGACGAGGAAAAAATCAAAGCGGTTTATGAATTCATGCAAAACCGGACGCGCTATGTAAGTATACAACTAGGCATCGGTGGCCTACAGCCATTTCCGACTAGTATTGTCGAGACCAAAGGCTATGGAGATTGTAAGGCCCTCTCCTTCTATACGCAAGCTTTGTTAGAAGAAGTCGGGATTGAATCCTACTACACCTGGGTCCACGCCGGTTCCAATCCTCCGAAAATATACGACGACTTTCCCCGCAATTACGGTAACCACATCATCCTCTGTGTTCCGAATAAAGGAGATACGCTTTGGCTCGAGTGCACCAGTCAGACATTGCCAATGGGATTCCTGGGATCCATGACCAGTGATCGTGATGTGATCGTGATGACTCCAGATGGTGGAAAGATCGTTCATACACCGATCTACTCTGGAGAAAACAATCGATATACTACTAAGGGCGAAATTGCCATTGACAAGGAAGGAAATGCTTCTTCCGAGATTTCAATCAATTTCAAAGGAGGTGCTACCAGTAATTCCGGTGTATTGGGAGTCATTTATCAAAATGAGGATGATAAAAAGGAATGGCTCAGAAACATAATCGATGTGCCTAGTTATGAGTTAAACAGCTATGAGTTTGAGGAAAAAAAGGCCCGCATTCCCGAAGTAGACCTGACCCTTAAAATGGACATTCGTAAGGTGGCATCCGTCTCCGGAACCAGACTGCTGTTACAGCCGAACTTGCTAAGCGCCCGATCCTATGTCCCAAAATCACTGGACCGCAAAATGCCAATTCAATATGAATTATCACGAATAGAACAGGATACTTTGAACTTCAAATTACCAGAAGGGGCATACATTGAACAGCTCCCTGAAAAAATTGAGATCAGTTCAGATTTCGGAGATTACTCGGCGGAGTTTTTGAAGACTGATGGAAAGCTCACTTATATCCGCTCTATGCAGTACAAACCCGGAACTTACGAAGCGGAGAAATATCAGGATTTAATCAAATTTTACAAATCGGTCAGAAGAGCAGATCGAAAAAAGGTGATTATTTCAGTAAAAACCTAACTTTAGCGCCATGGAAATATCATGGCAGGACTTTGCGAAGGTTGACATGCGGATCGGAACGATTATCTCGGCAGAACCCTTCCCCGAAGCTCGAAATCCAGCATATATACTGCGTGTGGATTTTGGTGATGAGATCGGTATGAAAAAGAGTTCCGCTCAAATCACCGCATTTTATGAACCGGATGAACTGATCGGGAAGCAAATCATGGCAGTGATCAATTTTCCTCCCAAACAGATAGGTCCTATAAGAAGTGAGTGCCTGGTGATGGGCGCTTACAACGACCATAAAGAAGTGGTCTTGATGCATCCGGAAAGACCTTTACCTAACGGCGCTAAAATTGGCTAAACAATTACATATTCTAAACGGTGATGCTACTGTTCCTGAGTTCCGGAAAAGCGGAATTGCGGGAGAGATAGTTGTCTGGCGTGAAGCCCTGTGCGACGGCCCCGTCTCAAATTCTATTAGACACGACAGTTTCTGGGATAAAAGAGCCTCTTTCATCCAGAAAGGCCTTGGTGGAGAGAATTATGCTGACAAAATGCTCGCAGAACTTGACAAGTTGCGTGATTTAAGTGGCTTTGATGAAGTGGTTTTATGGTTTGAATATGATCTTTTTTGTCAGATCAATATGCTGGCCTGCCTGAGTTTCATTGATCATAGGGAAATTAGTCTGGTCTGTCTTGGTGATGAACTGGACGGTCAATTACGTGGATTAGGTGAGATTTCCTCAATAGACTTTATTACCTTATTCAAAAATCGGTCCTCCTTATCGAAGGAAGACATCACCTATGCCCGATCAGCCTGGCAAGCTTACACCGATCCATCCCCGGAAAAACTGCGATCGTTATCACCATCTGCGACTTTTAAGCATTTGAAACCCGCTATCGAAGCTCATCTTTCCCGATTGCCTCAAAAAAATGGATTAAACAACCTGGAAGAAAAGATGCTGAAGTTGATTAAGGAAGGGATCGATAATGAAAGAAAACTAGTAGGCACGATGCTTAGAGATCAAGGATATTTTGGTCTGGGAGATATGCAATATTTGCATTATCTGGATCAATTACGTCCCCTGTTAAAAGAAGACACATTTGAACTCAACGAATCTGGTGATAGAATTCTACAGGGTTTGGCCATATTTCCGCAGCCCATCCAGTACATTGGGGGAGTATTTCGCCCCGATTATGCGCATTAGCCATCGGGATCAGCCAAAAACGGCGGAAAGCCAACCAGATATCACATGATTCTAAAATTTTCTGACAATATCTTCCGACAGGTCTTCGGGATTGCTTTTTACAACCTAAAAGGGATCATTGCTTTTACGATCATTCCGATTATTGCGGTGGTACAACATCAATTAGAAGGCATTCATCACTTTACCGGTTTTGATCTTCCCATTGCCCCGGTCACCATTGTTGGTGGTGCTCTGGCTATTTTTCTCGGATTTAGAAACAATAGCGCCTATGATCGATGGTGGGAAGCGCGCAAAGTCTGGGGGAGCATAGTGAACACTTCTCGTACCCTATGTAGCCATGTACTCACTTTTCCATCAGAGAAACACGGTGCCATAGATAAAGAATTCCTTAACCTTTGGCAAGCGACCGTAATAAATCGGCAGATTGCCTGGTTATATGCCCTGAAGTTTACGCTGAGAAATCAATCTGATTGGGATACTGTAGCCAAATACCTGGATCAGTCAGAGCATGAACTCCTCATGACAAGATCAAATAAACCCACTCATCTTTTACATTCCCAAAATCGGGCGATGGCAGAAGCGTTTGAGAAGGACATGATCGACAGCTTTCGACACGTTGAGCTTTCGAAGCTGGTGGAACACTTGTACTCGTGGCAAGGCATGTGTGAACGCATTAAGAAAACGGTCTTCCCTCATTATTACAACTACTTCACCAAGGTCTTTCTATGGCTATTTATCATATGTCTGCCCTTTGCTTTAGCTCCAATCATGGAATTTATGGCAATTCCCATGAGTATTGGAATTTCCTTTATCTTCTTCATCCTGGATAAATCAGGAGAGGTAACTGAAGATCCTTTTGAAGGTCGTGCTGCGGATACACCCATGAGTACCATCACTCGAAGCATAGAGATTGATCTGCTGGAAATGCTCGGAGAGAAAGATATTCCTGAGCCTTTAGGTGTGAGCAGAACCACTTTTGATGCGGCCTATCAGGAATAGGATCAGGAAAAGATCATAGAAGGCTCCCAAAGAGGACTACATGGATTCTATGATGTCGACCAATTGATCGGCTTCTTCTCTTGTATTGAAGTAATGGGGTGATATTCTTAGAAACCAGTCGACTCCTTTATTTCGGAAGTCTATCAGGGCATTTTTCATGCGCCCAATTGAAAAATAAACGCCATTTTCATGGAGGTGTTTTTCCAGGTCAACTTGTGAGACCCCCTCCTTTCTTAGCGTAATGATATTGCTCAAACGAGTGCCCCGATCATATATGGTCACCTGATTAGTGTTTTGTAAGGACTCTCGCAATTGACCTGACAAAGCAAGACCTGCCTCCTCAATCTCCTTCATGCCTGTTTCGTTCGCATATTTCGCGGCTTCCTTAAGTCCAATGACGTTGGCATACTGAAATTCCCAGAATTCAAACCTTTGAGCTGTTGACATGGGTCGGTATTCGTTCTCTTCTACCCATTCTGCCCCATGCAAATCAGGAAGAAGGGGTTCTAGACCATCTTGTAGTACTTTCTCAGAAATATACAAAAAACCACAGCCTCTGGGGCCTCTCAGGAATTTTCGCGTAGTGACACTAAGAAAATCACATTGAATTTTTTCAACGTCCACCACCAATTGGCCAATGGACTGGCAAGCATCAACCAGGTAGTAGCAATTTTCATCTTTCGCACAGATGGTACCAACAGCTTCCACATCCTGAATCAGGCCCGAACTTGTCGGAACATGCGTTACGGCTACCAATTTCGGTCGATGTACTTTGTAAAGCTTCTCAAATTCGGCAAGATCCAGATCCCCGTCGTTGTTTCCGGGAGCTCGCACCACTTTAATCCCTAATCGCTTTTGGAGGGCCAAGAACTGGATCTGATTTGACACATAATCCTGAGTTGTCGTCAGAATGGCGTCACCAACCTCGAAAGGAATGGAAGAAAGTGCCCTGGCATAAGAATCAGTAGCATTAAAAGTGATCGCTATACGATCTGAGGAGGCGTTGATCAGTTTGCCTATTTCCTGATATGCTTCTTTAATTTCGGCATGTCTCTGATCAGCCAGTAAATAACCTCCAACCAGTTCTTCCTGCTTCAGATATTCCACCATACTGTCGGTGACGGCCTTTGGGGGTAACGAAGAACCGGCGCTATTGAAAAACAGCTTGTCGTGACATCCAGGTGTATCTTTTCTTATTTTGTTGATATCAAGCATCGTATGGGACTCTCCTTTCTCTCTAAAATTAGAGAGGTCATAAAACAAAAAGAGCCACTGTTTTACGAGTGGCTCCTTATATAAATTAATGATTTCGATTAACCATTCATGGAAATGAGGAACTCATCATTGTTGATGGTGCCTTTCATTTTAGAAAGCAGGAATTCCATAGCCTCGGTACTGGTCATATCTGACATGTACTTGCGTAGGATCCAAACCCTGCTGAGCTCTTCTTTGTCCATAAGTAAGTCTTCCCGACGAGTACCAGAAGCAGGCACGTCGATCGCGGGATATACTCGCTTGTTGGAAAGCTTTCTGTCAAGTTGAAGCTCCATGTTACCCGTTCCTTTGAATTCCTCAAAGATCACTTCATCCATTTTCGAACCGGTCTCGATAAGCGCCGTTGCGATGATCGTAAGTGAACCACCGTTTTCTACGTTTCTTGCTGCTCCAAAGAATCGTTTAGGCTTGTGAAGTGCATTTGCATCCACACCACCGGAAAGGATTTTACCAGATGAAGGTACTACCGTATTGTGCGCACGAGCCAATCGAGTAATAGAGTCTAGTAGGATCACTACATCGTGACCGCACTCTACCATTCTTTTAGATTTCTCAAGAACGATGTTAGCCACCTTCACATGCTTTTCGGCTTGCTCATCAAAAGTGGAAGCTACTACTTCCGCTTTAACCGAACGAGCCATATCCGTTACTTCCTCAGGACGCTCATCAATCAACAAGATGATCAGATATACCTCAGGGTGATTGCTGGCGATCGCATTGGCTACATTTTTTAGTAATACCGTCTTACCAGTCTTGGGTTGAGCTACAATCATACCCCTTTGTCCTTTTCCTATAGGAGCGAACATATCCAATACTCGAGTAGAGTAATTATCAGGCTTGGTGCTCAGCTTTAATCTTTCTTCCGGGAACAAAGGCGTCAGGTATTCGAATGCTACCCGGTCTCTGATTTCTTCGGTGGTTTTACCGTTCACAGACTCAACTCTCAATAAAGCGAAGTATTTCTCGCCATCTTTAGGAGGTCGTATCTGTCCCTTCACGGTATCCCCTGTTTTCAAACCAAACAACTTGATTTGAGAAGGAGAAACATAAATATCGTCAGGACTTGCAAGGTAGTTGTAATCACTCGAGCGAAGGAATCCGTAACCATCCTGCATCATTTCAAGCACGCCTTCGCTGGCGATCATTCCGTCGAATTCGCGAACGATGGCATTATGCTCAGCTTTTTTAGCTCTCGCCTCTGCTCTTGGATCAGGCTTATTGCTTTTACCTTCTCCATCGTGCTGCCGTTTCTTAGGCTCGGGCTTTTCTTTTTCTTCCTTACTTTCGGCCTTTTCTGCTTTCTCAGGCTTTTTATCATCGCCTTTGGTTCCGGACTCATCAACAGAAAGGTCGAATGATTCCAGTAGGTCTTCGGCACTCTTCGATGCCTCCTCTACTACCTTGGCTACATTTTGTCTTTTTCTTCGAGGCTTTGACTCCTCTTTCTCTTTTTTGGGCTCTTCTGCCGCTTCCGGCGCTTTTTCTGTTTGTTTCTTCAGTTTCTCCACTTCACTGTCCGGAAGTGTGGCCTGATGGTCTAGAATACTGTAGATCAGGTCCTTTTTAGCGGCCTTTTTAGCGCCTTTTACGCCTAATCCTTCAGCTATTTCCCGAAGCTCTGATAAGAGTCTAACACTCAGATCGTCTAAGGTGTACATAAGATGTTACTGTGGGTAATGATTAAATAATACGTGGGTTATCGATTGAATGACAGTTTGCGGACTTTTAAAAGAAAAAAGTGAATGCTGTATGTCGTATCACGAATGGACGTGCAATAATAGACGTTCGTCAAATATTAAGCAAACTTTAAGCCAAAATTAGTGTGCCAGATTTAAACCCTTCTGCTTTCTATACTGGCCCTTTCGTTTTTATTTTGCGACTCATTTTTAAAAGACCATTGAAATGTTACTGGTACAGGACGTCAAAACACATCTTGAAACCTACATCGCGGGACTAACAAAGCGCGGCATTGCCGAAGCTTCACAGTTATTGCAGGAGGTACTGGATTTAGATCAAAAGCGCAAAGAGAGTCAGCAGCAGCTGGAGCAGGTGCTTTCTCAGTCCAATCAGATGGCCAAGCAGATCGGTGGTTTGATGAAACAAGGTAAAAGGGAGGAAGCAGAAGCCGCCAAAGCGAATGCTGCACAGTTGCGTGAACAAGGCAAAATCATGACGGATGAGTTGCACCAACTGGAAAAGGATTTGACGGACAAGCTTTACAATATCCCGAATGTCCCCAACGAGATCGTTCCGGAAGGAAATGATGAGACTGCCAATGAGGTAGTGAAAACTTCAACGGATACACTTCCGGAACTTGGTGAAAATGCCAAACCACACTGGGACCTGATCGAGGAATATGACCTGATTGATTTCGAATTGGGCAATAAAGTGACCGGGGCAGGATTTCCTTTTTACAAAGGTAAAGGTGCTCGCATGGTCCGTGCCATGGTCAATTATTTCCTTGATCAGGCACTGGAAGAAAATTACGTGGAGATTCAGCCACCGATCGTGATCAACGAGGCTTCTGGATATGGTACGGGACAATTGCCAGACAAGGAAGGGCAGATGTATGGCATCGTAGACAGTCAGCTATACATGATCCCGACGGCAGAAGTGCCGATCACCAACATGTACCGGGATACGATTCTGAAGGAAGAACAGCTTCCAATCAAGCATGTAGGCTTTACACCTTGTTTTCGTCGAGAAGCTGGAAATTGGGGCGCTCATGTTCGCGGATTGAATCGACTGCACCAATTTGATAAGGTGGAGATCGTACAGGTCAGCAAACCTGAAGATTCTTATCAAATCCTTGATAACATGATCGCGCATGTGGAAAAACTGGTCAACGCTCTGGGGCTACCTTACCGTATACTGCGTCTGTGCGCGGGTGATTTGGGCTTTACTTCGGCGATTACGTATGATTTTGAAGTATATTCTGCTGCGCAGAAAAAATGGCTGGAAGTTAGTTCCGTATCCAATTTCGAAACGTATCAATCTAATCGTTTGAAATTGCGCTATAAAAATGCTGATGGCAAGAAACAGCTGGCTCACACCCTGAACGGCAGTGCATTGGCCATTCCAAGAATTTTGGCAGCAATATTGGAAAACAATCAGGGTTCAGATGGAATTACCATTCCTGAGGTACTTACGCCATATACTGGTTTTTCGAAAATCGAAAAATAACCAGCCACATAAGTTTCCTTTTAACTGCGCAGACTTTGGTCGTTATTGCGGCCAAAGTTTAACCTAAGCGCAGTTATGAAAAAATTATTGATTGCTTCGCTAGCAGTCCTCCTTGTATTTGCTTGCCAGGCGCCTAAAGAGGCAGCAACCGGCAATTTGAAGTATCCTCAAACCGCAAAGGTGGATACCGTCGATACGTATTTCGGTACGGAAGTTCCTGATCCTTACCGATGGCTGGAAGATGATCGCTCTGAGGCTACCGCTGAATGGGTAGGCGCCCAGAATAAAGTGACCCAATCCTATCTGACTGAAATTCCTTTCAGAGATCAAATCAAAGCCAGATTGACTGAACTTCTCGATTATGAGCGAGTCAATGCCCCTTCCAGGCACGGCGATTACGAGTACACCTATAAGAATGATGGACTTCAAAACCAAAGTGTACTTTATCGCAAGAAAATTGGAAGCGATGAAGAGGAAGAATTCCTGAATCCCAATAATTTCTCCGATGATGGGACCATTTCATTGGCAGGAACAAGTTTTACCGATGACGGCTCCTTGTTTGGCTACATGATCTCCATCGGGGGGAGTGACTGGAGAAAAGCCCTGGTAATGGATACCGAAACTGGAAAAATCGTGGAAGACACGTTGCACAATGTGAAATTCAGTGGTATTTCCTGGAAAGGAAAAGAGGGTTTCTACTACAGTAGTTATGATAAGCCAAAAGGTGGATCTGAGCTTTCGGCAAAAACGCAGCTGCACAAATTGATGTATCACAAACTAGGTACTGATCAGTCGGAAGATGTACTGGTATTCGGTGGTGAAGCACAGCCTTATCGGTATGTTGGTGGCTATGTTACCGAAGACAATAACTACCTGGTAATCACCGGAGCACAGCGCACCAGTGGCCGTGCTTTATTCATCAAGGACCTTCGAAATCCTAACTCAAAAATCAAGACCATCGATGACGACATGGAGACTAATGAGTTCGTGATGCATACAGAAGGATCCAGAATCCTGATCCAGACGAACTGGGATGCGCCAAACCAAAGAATTGTAGAAACGGATTTCAGCAAGTTATCTAGAGAAAACTGGAAGGATGTGATTCCTGAAACTGAAAATGTACTAAGTGCAAGCACTGGCGGTGGTTACATTTTTGCGAATTATCTGATTGATGCAAAAACGGCCATCAAACAATATGATACCAAGGGAAATCTCATCAGAGACATAGAGTTGCCAGGCATTGGAACTGCCGGAGGATTTGGTGCGGATATGGAAGATGATGAGTTGTACTATACATTTACGTCATTCACTTATCCTTCTACTATTTTTAAATATGACATAGAGGATGGTACTTCTCAGTTGTATTCTCAGCCCGAAGTAGATTTCAACCCTGAAGAATATGAAACCAAGCAGGTGTTCTACGAAAGTAAAGACGGCACAAAGGTTCCTATGTTCATCACTCACAAGAAAGGCCTTGAGATGAATGGCAAGAATCCTACTTATCTGTATGCTTACGGCGGATTCAACATCAGCTTGCGACCTAGCTTCAGCACAACGAGAATTCTTTGGTTAGAAAACGGAGGAATCTATGCTCAGCCTAACCTTCGTGGTGGAGGTGAATATGGCGAGAAGTGGCATAAAGCAGGCACCAAGATGCAAAAGCAAAATGTATTTGATGACTTTATCGCTGCTGGCGAGTGGTTGATTAATAACAATTATACTTCGAGTGATTACCTGGCCATTGCTGGTGGTTCTAACGGCGGTCTGTTGGTAGGCGCTACGATGACTCAGCGACCCGATCTGGCCAAGGTTGCTTTCCCTGCCGTAGGCGTAATGGACATGCTTCGGTACCACAAGTTCACAGCTGGTGCCGGATGGGCATTTGACTATGGTACCTCTGAAGACTCCAGGGAAATGTTTGATTATCTGCATGGATATTCTCCGGTACACAATTTCAAACAAGGAACCGCTTACCCGGCGACTATGGTAACTACGGCAGATCATGATGATCGGGTAGTACCTGCTCACTCATTTAAGTTTGCTGCCACATTACAGGAAAATCACGCTGGTCCTAACCCGGTTTTGATTCGTATCGAAACGGATGCAGGACATGGAGCAGGAACTCCCATTACTAAGGTAATTGAACAGAATGCTGATCGTTATTCATTCGCCTGGTATAACATGGGTGTGATTCCCGAAGTGGCCAAGCGAGAATTATAATTCAGAAATTATCTCGATAATCCCGGATTGTCAGGGTAATGGGCACACCCGGATAGGTGTTTCCAGCTCTTGTCGAAACTTTATAGCGAGCAGCAACGTTTCGACAAGACAGTCTCAATGTGACAATCCGGTAACGGATTTTTGAGCCAATTTTCCTTTCTAATGACCCCTGATGGTGAAGTTTAACTTCTCATCAAGGCGTCGCAACATAGGAAACACCATTTTGAACTTTCGAAATGGTGTTTTCATTTCATATTTGCCCTGTAAATTTCATTTCACTATGGCTATCATTCGACAAGGGAAAAAAGGAGATCTTCCCGCCGCATTAGAACTAATTCGGGAACTCGCGATCTATGAGAAGGCCGAAGAGCAGGTCGTCAATACAGTCGAATTGATGGAGAAGGATGGCTTTGGTCCCCAGGCAGTTTTCGGATTCATCGTTGCAGAAGAACCGGATGGCGAAATCATCGGCATGTCCATGTACTATTACCGTTATTCAACCTGGAAGGGTAAGCGAATGTATCTGGAAGACCTGATCGTGAAAGAGGCCAAACGTGGTTCGGGAATAGGCAAACTACTTTTTGAACGAACCATCGAAATAGGAAAAGAAACGGGTTGTACTGGTATGATGTGGCAAGTGCTGGATTGGAACGAACCTGCTATCAATTTCTATAAGAAATACGACTCCCAAATGGAAGATGGCTGGATCAATTGTAATCTGGAGTTTTGACTTTCGACAGGCTCAAGTCAAAGAACCCAGCATGACATTTTTCAGTAAATAGTGTTGTCAGAGTGAAGCACTCGAACCCTAAACTACTTCCTCTAATACGGTTCTGAACGCCACGAACTTACCACCATAAGCATCATCATGGTGCTTTCTCATGGCAGGTGCTTCATGGTCAAGGTAAGCTTCTACCTGCCCGATGTTTTCTGCGTGATACTGGATCGCATAAGTTGTTCCTGTCGCATCTGGGACCTCATTCAACAATCGAAGAAACTTAGAACCAGTAAAACGACCTGTTTTCAAAACTTCTGGAATATGGACATTTTTCATCCATTGCTTCCATTCCTCCTCTACTTCCGGATCGATGTTTACGGTGACGTTGTAGATTAGCATCTGACGTAATTTTTTGCAAACAAAACTAAAACAAACGGGTTTACGGTGAGATGAAACTACCCAACCGATATTTAGGCATTGGCATCATTATTTTCCATCTGATTGGTGTAATTGGGACCTTGTTGCCGGCTACCCGGGAAGTCACTCTTATGCTGACCCCAGTCAATTTGCTATTGAGCAGCATACTCATCCTTAAGTGTCAGGGAATGGTTGAGATCCGCTGGACGATTACTGTAGTGGTCTTAGCAATCGCGGGATTTCTGGTGGAAGTAGCAGGTGTAGCTACTGGACAAATTTTTGGTGAGTACACTTATGGTCCTGTTTTGGGTTTTGCGATGTGGGGGGTTCCCTTATCTATGGCGTTGAACTGGTTCTTGCTGATCTACATTTTTGGCCAAATGGTTGCTCCTCTGAAGTTCCCGCTTGTCCTAAAAGCAATGTTAGCCGGAATAGGGATGGTACTATTGGATGTACTCATCGAACCTGTTGCTATTGAGTTAAACTATTGGCGGTGGGCTGAGGTTGCCGTACCTTTTCAGAACTACCTAGCGTGGTTCGTAATTGGTTCGATCATGCAGGGATTTTTTCTGAAAGTAAATGGGAGGACCAGAAATGAATTTGCCTTCTATTTACTGGCCAGTCAGCTGCTTTATTTCGTGAGCATCTTGCTGTTTTTATGAGTGTCTTTTAACCAAGCGACCGTTTGACTTGTTAAGTCTACGTTTTTAAATCACTAATGCAATCCCATGGGGAAAAAAGTCTGTGTTATAGGTTCTGGTTTTGCTGGCTTATCGGCTGCCTGCCATTTGGCGAAGGCGGGATATCAGGTCACTGTACTTGAAAAAAACGAACAAGTTGGTGGACGTGCCCGAACTTTATCAGTGGATGGATTCCACTTTGATATGGGACCCTCCTGGTATTGGATGCCGGATGTTTTCGAAAGATTTTTCAACCATTTCGGAAAACAAGCATCAGATTTCTACGAACTAAAAAGACTGGATCCTTCCTATGCCGTGAAGTTCAAAGATGAACTACTTCAAATCCCGGCCAAAATGGACGAGTTCGAGGCCATGTGTGAACGCATTGAACCCGGAAGTGCTAAATCCCTGAAGAAATTCCTGTCGCAGGCACAATACAAATACGAAGTTGGCATTCACGACCTGGTACATAAGCCTGGCAGGTCCTTAGCCGAGTTTATGGATGTCCGGTTGTTGTATGGACTGACAAAAATGGATGTGCTGACTTCCATGCGAAAACATGTTCATCGTTTCTTCAAATCCGATAAGCTTCGGGAGCTGATGGAATTCCCAATTTTGTTCCTGGGTTCTACGCCCAATAACACACCGGCTCTATATAGCCTGATGAATTATGCAGACATTTCCCTGGGCACCTGGTATCCGATGGGCGGCATGAATAAAGTCATCCAGGGTATGGTGAATATTGCCGAGGAATTGGGAGTGGAGATTTTGACAGGAGAAAACGTTTTAGCCTTTCAATATGAACGAAATGGCATTCAGAGCATTGTCACGGAAAACCAACGATTCGAAACTGATCTGGTCGTAGCCGGAGCAGATTATAACCACATCGATCAGTCCATCGTCGCTCCGGAATTCCGACAATACTCTTCAAAATATTGGGAAGGACGAGAAATGGCACCCTCTTCCTTGCTTTTCTATTTGGGTGTTAAGAAGCAACTACCTAAGATGCTCCATCATGTCCTTTTCTTCGATGAGGATTTCAATCATCATGCGCATGAAATATACAACGATCCCAAGTGGCCTACTAAACCACTGTTGTACACCTCGGCTACGGCAAAGACTGATCCCGACGTTGCACCAGAAGGACATGAAAATCTGGTAGTCCTGATCCCGGTAGCTCCTGGACTCGAAGACACACCTGAAATTCGTGAAAAGTATTATGATCTGGTCATGGACCGACTGGAGGCCTTTAATGAAACAAGTATACGTGAGCATGTGATTGTAAAAAGAAGCTTTGCCCACAATGACTTTATCAATGATTATAACTCCTTCAAAGGCAATGCCTACGGATTGGCAAATACGTTGCGACAGACCGCCATTCTGAAGCCTCGATTAAAAAGTAAAAAGCTCAAAAACTTATATCATACTGGGCAGCTAACCGTTCCTGGACCCGGCGTACCTCCTTCTTTGATTTCCGGGGAAGTAGTGGCCAAAGAGATCCACAAGGAATTTGCCTAACTTTAGAATTATGGATGAATTGTTCAATTCCACGGCACTGAAATGCAGCCGTCTGATCACGCAGCATTACAGTACTTCTTTCACGTTGGGCATCAAAACCTTACACAAAAGATTCCATTTGCCTGTGTATGCGGTGTATGGGTTTGTAAGGTACGCCGATGAAATTGTCGACACATTCCATGGCAAGAATAAGCAGGAATTGCTGCAGCGCTTCAAAGAAGATACCTTTCGGGCCATAGAGGAAGAAATCAGCCTGAACCCTGTGCTGCACTCATTCCAAATGATAGTGAATAAGTATGGTATAGACCATGACCTGATCGAAGCTTTCCTTTATAGTATGGAAATGGACCTGGATCAGACACTCCATGATCAGGATTCCTACGAAAAATACATCTACGGCTCGGCAGAAGTCGTGGGATTAATGTGTTTGCGTATTTTCTGCGAAGGAGATCGGAAAAAATATGATGACTTACTGGATTCTGCCAGGTCCCTTGGGTCCGCTTTTCAAAAGGTCAATTTCCTGAGAGACATTAAGAGTGATTTCGATGACCGTGGGCGCGTCTATTTTCCTGGAGTAGATTTCAACCAGTTCACGCTCGAAGACAAAAAGATCATAGAAAAAGACATTGAAAAAGACTTTCAAGACGCTCTGATTGGCATCAAAAGACTTCCCAAGGGAGCCCGAGGTGGCGTCTATCTGGCCTATGTATATTACGTTCAGCTCTTCAAAAAAATCAAAAGACTTCCGCCGCGGAAGATCCTGTCCGAACGGGTAAGGGTACCGGACAGCATCAAAATGTTGCTTTGGACCAAATCCTACGTTAAGAGTTCATTGAATACCATATAAGGTGCTGCTCACCCCGTTTTAGAATCAAAGTTTTGTTTCACTAGAATTGGGCGGGATTGGGATTTGACCAATTTTTCCAGGAACTTACGTAACAGGAAATTTGCACAGGGTGTTTTTGTATTTTTTAGTGCCCCACTGATTTTATTTTTTTTGATGACCAGGGGTCAATTTTTTTATTGCCTTCAGGAGTGGTACAACCCTATTTGAATTTTCAGCATCTTCCAGTTGAATACCTCGTTTTGGGGATTCATTTTGAGCGATGATTTGGCTTTAATAGACCCAGAATGGCAGGAATTCCTCAAAAAATCAGGTTTTCCTGAACAACACCCCGGCTATCTAGTTGTAATGATTATGAAGAATCTCACTGTAAATATCGATCAGAACTCCGGCTTTTGCTTTGGGGTAGTCTTTGCGATCGAGATGGCAGAAGAGATCCTCGACGAATATGGAGAACTCTATTGTCTGGGCGATATTGTTCACAATGACGAAGAGGTAAAACGTCTGGAGCAAAAAGGGTTGAAAATCATCAGTCATGATGACTTGCTGACCATTCGGGATGCCCGGGTTTTGATCCGAGCACATGGCGAGCCACCTTCAACCTACAAGATTGCGACCATGAATAATCTGGAGCTGATAGACGCCTCCTGCCCGGTTGTTTTGAAGTTGCAGAATCGAATCAAAAACTCCTTCGACAAAAAGCAGAATATCTATATCTATGGCAAACATGGCCATGCCGAAGTGGTGGGGCTAATGGGGCAAACGATGAACCAGGCTGTGGTATTTCAGGATATTGCGGAACTGGACCTGGAAGAAATGCCCAGGGAGATCACACTCTACAGTCAGACCACCAAAAGCACGGACAAGTTTTATGATATCACCCGGCAATTGGCAGAAGCAGGAATTCAGGTAAACTCTCACGATACGATTTGCCGACAAGTTTCGAATCGCGATAAGGAGCTTAGGAATTTTGCCCAAAAATTTGATAAGATCGTTTTTGTTTCGGGCACCAAATCTTCCAACGGGAAAGTATTGTACAACATATGCAAGCAAAATAATCCCGGATCATACTTTGTGTCTAGTCCTGTAGAAATAGATCGGGAATGGTTCAACGCCAACGATTCTGTTGGCGTGTGTGGCGCCACGTCTACCCCAATGTGGCTAATGGAACAAGTGCGCGATCAACTGTTAACTTATTAAGTATATCTTCACGTCATGTCGATTGCTATCAATATCCTTTTGGTGGTTGGCACCTTCTTCTTCATGGAAGGCGTTGCCTGGTTTACGCATAAATACATCATGCATGGATTTCTATGGTCCTGGCACCGGTCACACCACAAAGTGCACCCCCATCCGTTGGAGATGAACGACCTTTTCGCACTCGTATTCAGCATCCCATCTATTGCATTGATCGTCATTGGATTTGAAGTCGAATCTATCGCCTGGCTCAAATTCATCGGCTTTGGTATCCTTGGGTATGGCATTTTTTACTTCATTTTTCACGACATTATTGTGCATCGCCGGGTCAAGATCAAATTCAAAGCGAAGCACCCTTATATGCGTAGAATTATTAACGCCCATTACATCCATCATGAAAGTCATTCAAAGGAAGGGGGGCGAGCTTTCGGGTTTCTTTATGCGCCAAAGAGATTCGAGGAGTCCAAATAAAAAAGTTCTTTAACCCAACGCTCTGACCTTCCGTACCTATAGGTCGATTAGCTTTTTTAAATGAATGTATTAGATCACCTGCAAAAGCGATTGCAGGACCACCAATTACAACTCAAGGTTCTTTCCATAAAAGGTTCTCGCATTGTGACCGCCCGGATCCTCAGTTTTTTATTGGGAGTTGTATGGCTCATATGGTCCATCAGCGATCCTGATCTTTTGGTTGCTCCTTACTTAAGTGTTGGCTTCTTTGTCCTGTTCTTTTTCATACTCAACAAAGACAAATCCAACGAAAACAAAAAGCTGCTCACTAAGAATCTGGTTGAAATAGATGAAGAGGAAATAAGGCGGCTCAACGGAAACATGGATGGGCTCCCTGGTGGGGAAGCGTACGCAGAACCCGGACATCCCTATGCTCACGATCTGGATATTTTTGGAAAACATTCCCTGTTCCAGCATATCAACCGGACCAATCTTTATGGTTCAAACGACTTATTGGCCAATTGGCTCAAAATACCTGTCAGTAAACAAGAAGCGACAGCTCGCCAGGAAGGCATAGCTGAGCTTCGGGACAAGGAAAGATGGCGCATAGATTTTCAATCGAAAATGCGGCTTCTACAAGACTCGAAAGGAAAGGTTGAGTTTTTCTCAGATAAGCCTCACTCCAGATTTTACTTAATCACGGCCATTATTTTAGGCCTACTCACGGTCGCTGTACTAGTTTTTGCGACAATCAATCAATTGCCCTCCGGGTATGTTTGGCTCGTTGTACTCACGAATGGTACGGTATTAGGGATATATAATTTTAAAATTCAACGAAAAGCAGTCCGAACCGCCACCTTGCTAAAATATCTGCAGGCCTTCCTTTTAGGTATGGATCACATTGTAAAAGAGGAGTTTTCTTCTCCTTCGCTTCGTGAAGCGCAAAAGCTTGTAGATCAAAAGGCCATGAAAGCCATTGGGCAACTCAAACAAATCATTTTTCTCCTTGACTCAAGGGGCAATCTGATGTGGCCCTTTGTCAACCTGATATTTCTCGTTGATATCTATAGTGGCTTTTTAATGAATTGGTGGTCCAGGAAAAATGGCCATGATTTTCAAAAATGGATACACGCCATTAGTTTCTTTGAAGTGCATGCAAGCTGTGCTTCTTATTGGCAATTGCATCCTGAGTTTACTGTCCCTGAGTTGCGTGAAGATGATAAAGTTTGGAAAGGAAAGCATGTGGGACACCCATTGATCAAGGACCACCAAAGAATCAGTAATGACTTCTCACTTGATACACGTGTCAACCTGATTACAGGGTCAAACATGTCCGGAAAGAGCACTTTTCTGCGAACCATGGGGATCAATACCATCATGGCCTGGGCAGGATTACCTGTTTGTGCCGAACAATTGACCCTGTCTGGATTCTTACCTTATACATCAATGAGGACGCAGGATGATCTTTCTCAGGGGGCTTCTTCATTCTATGCTGAACTCAAAAGGATACAGGGTCTTTTCTCTTATCTGGAAAAAGAAAAAAACCATGTGCTCTTTTTATTGGATGAAATATTGAAAGGCACCAATTCGCATGATCGCCATATCGGCGCTTTAGGTATCATTCAGCGTTTGATTAGTTTGAAATCGACAGGTTTCATTTCAACGCATGATCTGGATCTGGCAGATCATTATCTGGACAATGACCAAGTACGCAATCTCAGTTTCAACAGTATCATGGAAGAAGGCAAGTTGGTTTTTGATTACCGCCTTCATGAAGGAAAATGTCACTCGACCAATGCTTCCGAATTGATGAAGATCATGGGTATCATCGATTGACTAGCGTTATCTAAATGCACACTGAGCTTGCCGAAGTGTCAATTATGAATAATTGTCGCAGAGTAGGGCCCTACCACTATCCGGTTTCCTGTTATCCTTTCATTTAGATTCGTTTTACCTTCGAAAACCACAACCGTCCATTTCCCTTTGGGCAAATTAACTTCTATAGGTTCCGCACCTCCATTGAAATAAACACCAATGGTATTCCATTGTTCTCCATTAGCATGATCCTTCAACCAATATCCAAGCAAATGAGGATGTTCTTCCTCCATGAACACCAATTTTTCCCCGATCTCCTCCGGGTCCTTCATTCTGAATGCTGGATGGGATTTCCTTAATGCGATCATGGATCGATAATATTCATAGACGTCAGCATGTTCATCCTTCTGTTCCCATTTGATGCTGTTAATCGAATCTGGGCTTTCAAAGGAATTGTGGTCGCCGCCCTTTGAGCGCAAAAACTCGACACCACCATGAAGAAAAGGAATTCCTTGTGAAGTAAGTACAATTGTATTCGCCAGTTTATGCATTGCAATCTTCTCTTCTACGGTGGCATCGGACCTTGAAATGTCGATTTTATCCCAAAGCGTCAGATTATCGTGGCAAGAAACATAATTAATGCATTGCTCTGGAGTGCTGGCCCAGGGTTTATTGCTGTAGTTTACATCGGCATAATTCACTTGCGGATGTTCCGTAGAAGCCACGATCCCAAACTTGACGCTTTCTTTGGCTTTTGCCAGGCCTGTAGCAAATCCGGTTTCTTTATCCACAAATACACTTCCTTTAATTCCATCACGCAAATCATCACTGAATGCTGCTATTTGATTTAGCTGATGTGTATTGGCTTTTATGGCCCTTTTACTTTCAGCCAGTGGGCTTGGTCCGGCTGTCCATCCTTCACCATATAAAATAATCGAAGGATTGATCCGTTTCAGTTCTTTGGCAATCAGGTTCATGGTTTCCATATCGTGTATGCCCATCAAGTCGAACCGAAAACCATCAATATGATATTCTTCCACCCAATACCTGAGGGATTCGATCATGAATTTTCGCATCATGGCCCTTTCTGATGCGGTTTCATTTCCACAGGCAGAAGCATCGGAGAAGCCTCCCTCCTTGTCCTGTCGATAGTAATATCCTGGCACTAATTGATTGAAATTAGAATCCCAGGTGGGCCCTGTATGATTGTACACGACATCCATGATTACCCCTATACCTTTGTCATGTAAGGCCTTGACCATCATTTTAAACTCCTTGATTCGACTTAAAGGATTTTCAGGGGTTGTAGCATAAGAACCTTCGGGCACATTATAATTCAAAGGATCGTAGCCCCAGTTAAATTGTTGACGTTCCAGTGTCCGTTCATCTATGGATCGGTAATCAAATACCGGAAGTAGGTGTACATGAGTGATACCTAATTCCACCAGATGATCCAGGCCGGTGGTAGTGCCCGAAGCCAGTTTACTTCCCGTTTCAGTAAAGGCCAAAAATTTTCCTTTGTGCTGATGACCTGAAAACTCAGATACCGAGAAATCACGAACATGAAGTTCATAGATAATCATGTCGGTCATGCTCGAAAATGACGGCCCTTTATCTTGCAACCAACCGTCAGGGTTAGCATCTTCAGGAAAGGCCAGAACACCCATATTACCGTTAACGGTTACTACTTTTGCGTAGGGATCAACAACTTCATTTTTTATCCCATTTTCGAAGGTGGATTGCAGTCTATAAAGCCTCTGTTCCGCTTTCTGTAATAATTTTATTTTCCATATACCGTCTAATGAAGCAGTCATCGCTAAGGATTCGGAGGCCTCATGGGAATTTTCATTTGCATATAATTTTAGCATTATCTTTTTCGCGTACGGAGACCACACCTTCAATGTATACTCATGGTCATTTCGCGTCAACCCAAGATCAGCACCGTTATAGGAGGGATATTTCGAAAAATCCGGATTTTGTAATTGTTGTGAGTTACCGCTCATAAAAATCAGAAAAAATGCAAACGTTTGTAATTTTCGCATTATCAAAAGAAAATAGTTCGTAATGTTTTTAGCAAAAACAGTTTTAAAGAAAATTAAAAATACTATTTTTACAATCCATTAGAGAGCCTCATTAAGACCAGTTCGTGACTTAATTGATTATTTCAACCAAACGAGCAAAATTTTATGGCAAACGCAAAAGGCGAGAAAGCCGAAGAATTATGGGCTGGTATCCCAGGCTTCCAGAACTACGAAGTTTCCAGTCGAGGTAAGATCAGAAGTAAGACAAGAAAAACCTGGCACAGGGGGAGTAAAACTCACATGACCCTGAAAGGCAAGTTGATGAAGCAACGTTGGAATAAGACGTGCAAATGCTACTTCCTGGATCTTATTGATGACGATGGCCGAAGAAGAACAGTTTACCCTCACAAAGAAGTGGCAAAAGCTTTCGTTGATAACGCCGAAGGTGAAAAAACCATGATTATTCACGAGGACAACAACCCACGGAATAATAGTGCGAGTAATCTGAAGTGGATGACGCCCTCCGAACACATGAAATGGCAATTCGAAGTAGGGAACAAGAACAATTATAAAGTTTGGAAAACCAGAAAGAAACTTTATAAAAACGGTTTCAAAGAAACTACTGTTTTACCTGGAAGGCCAAGGAAAAACCCCAAGCCTGAAGAGGCGAACGCCTGATTTTTTACCTTCTTATAAAGACATGAAGCCATCCCAGACGGATGGCTTTTTTGTTTTCGACAAATCTTCTGATCCAGGATCTAGCGGTAAATCTGGGGAGGTATATAATTTCTCCATTGATCCAAAGTGATTGAGTTAATCAGCTATTCCGTTTTTCTGCTTTTGAAATGGTGATTAAAACCTGTGGAGTAATGATATTATTCCAATAACCACAGTTAAATAAATAAATGAGTTATTAAGTTATTCCCACCAATGGGACCTTAGTACCGCTCTGGTGAGCAATTTTGAAGTTGAATATGGATCGCATTGAATACCGGATCCAATTGATAATTAGAATATTTGTGGTCGGGCTCCGGAAATGCTTGATCCGGATCTAATCTTTAAGTAGAAGTAAATATTACTTCACTAATAACATCGAACCATAGCTGTAACCTCCTCCGAAAACAGAGGAAACAACAACATCTCCTTGTTTGAAGTCATCCCATTTCTCTCCCATAGCGATCACGGCTCCTGCACATCCCGTGTTTCCCAGGTATTGTATGTTCGATAAGGCCTTGTCTTCTGTTAACCCCAGATTGCTTAAGACTTTTTTCGTAATTCTGAAATTAGCCTGATGTGGTGCCAGGTAGCTCAAGTCAGATAATTGCAAATGGTTCTCTTCCAATATTTGTTCTGTGATATTGGACATTTTCGCACAGGCATTAATGAAAACATCCTTCCCATTGGGCATAGATAATCCGTTTTTTGGGTGCAACATGACACCTTCCATTGCCTTACCGATGTTAGCCGCTCCCGCGGATTTTATGGCCTTTACGAACAATCCGTCCGTTGCTCTTTCCTTTTCAAACAAGGATACGGCAGCCCCATCTCCCCATAGTGGACCCGATTTGGGCTCTTCATCAATACTGTATGCTGAGTTATGTTCAGCAGTGACCACCAACGCTTTTTTCGCCTTGCCTGTGGCAAAATACCCTTCGACTATTTCAGCTGCGTTGATAAAAGAAGAACATGCAGAAGATACCGTAACAGCGGGTATATCAGAAATATTGAGATGATTCTGAATAGCATGAGCTAAGGTCACAATCATATCATAAGGAGTATAAGTCGCACCCACGATCAAGTCAACGTCTGATAAGTCAACATTCATCCTTTTGACTGCCTCCACTCCCATGGTGTGAGTGTTTTCATCCGATGAAGCCCTTCGTCGTTCTTTGATCCCTGTTCGTTCTATGATCCAATCATCTGAGATGCCAGACAGATCGGTAAAATAATCGTTGCTGATTCGCTGCTCAGGCAAGTAATATGAGATGCTGTTCAGAAACATACTGGAAAAAGTAAGTACCAAAAAAAAGCACGATTCTCATCGTGCTTGCAAGTTAGTTTCTTTCAATCAGCTTTGTGCTGGATCAATGTGAACGTATGATCTGTTCCTTGCTCCTTTTTGGAATCTTACGGTTCCATCGATCAGTGCAAACAAGGTATGATCTCTACCAATACCTACATTATCACCAGGATGATGCTTAGTTCCTCTTTGTCTGACAATGATGTTGCCAGCAATAGCTGCTTGTCCACCATAGATTTTTACACCAAGTCGTTTACTTTCCGACTCCCGGCCGTTTTTCGAGCTACCTACTCCTTTCTTATGAGCCATGGCTTCTTATTTTTTAATGTCTTCGATTAAAACCTTAGAAAATTGCTGACGGTGACCGTTTTTCACCTTGTAGCCTTTTCTTCTTTTTTTCTTGAAAACGATGACTTTGTCACCTTTCACATGCTCCAAAACTTTGCCAGAGACTTTGGCACCTTTAACAGTAGGTGTTCCTACCTTCACTTTGCCTTCATCATCCACAAGCAAAACTTTGTCAAAGTCCACTGCACTACCTGCTTCCTGGTCCAATAAGGGAGCGTAGACAAACTTGTCTTTCTCTACTTTGTATTGCTTACCGGCGATATCTACAATTGCGTACATCGATTTCTATTTTTCAAAAAAGGACTGCAAAGATAGACTTTTGACTAATAAAGTCCAATGATATGCCCCGATTAAATTCAGATAATGTGTGGATAATTTTTTTTTGGTCGGATTTCGATTTTTGAAACCCTCATTTTGCTTGAAAATCAATGAAGTCGAAATTAGTGAAAATTGTGTAACTTGCTGTTAAACTGGTCGTTATAGAGTTATCCACACCCTATATCGCATCAAATGGTCGCTAAACAGACCGTTTGATTTTTAAACCGGTTTTGAGGACATTTGTAAAAGTCTGCCGGAAAAAATTTAGACCACTTTTCTTGTACAGGGTGATCCTCACCCAAACACCAAACTGGCTTGTAAGCATTAAAAATATGTTCTTGCGATAGGAACATTATGCCTAGGCTATTTGTCATTGTGGTATAGAGGTAGAATGTTTAAAATTATTTAAAGGCTTACCATGAGCAGTGAGGTTAACACACAGTTGGAGGAACCGATTCTGAAAGAGAATAGCAATCGCTTTGTTCTCTTCCCGATTCAGCATGATGACATATGGCAGTTCTATAAGAAAGCGGAAGCAAGCTTCTGGACTGCTGAAGAAATCGATTTGGGACAGGATCTGAAAGATTGGAAGGGATTGACAGATGGAGAGCGGCATTTCATTACCCACGTTCTGGCATTCTTCGCGGCAAGCGATGGCATCGTAAATGAAAACCTGGCCGAAAACTTCGTTGCAGAAGTTCAGTACACCGAAGCCAAATTCTTTTATGGTTTTCAAATCGCTATTGAAAATATCCATTCCGAGACTTATTCCTTATTAATAGATACGTATGTAAAAGATCCTAAGGAGAAAGACCATCTCTTTAACGCAATCGAAACCATGGATTGTGTGAAGAAAAAAGCAGACTGGGCCCTCCGATGGATTGACGAAGGAAGCTTTGCAGAAAGACTGATCGCATTCGCCGCAGTAGAAGGTATTTTCTTCTCTGGAAGTTTCTGCTCCATCTTCTGGATGAAGAAAAGAGGCCTGATGCCAGGCTTGAGCTTTTCTAACGAGTTGATATCTCGTGACGAAGGCCTGCATTGCGATTTTGCTTGCTTATTATATAATAATCATCTGATTCATAAGCTTGCCCCCGAAACCGTACAGAAAATCATTGCTGATGCGGTAGAAATAGAAAAAGAATTTGTGACAGACGCACTCCCCGTTAAACTGATCGGAATGAACTCAGATTTGATGTGTCAGTACATTGAGTTTGTAGCCGACAGATTATTGATGGAGTTAGGCTGTCCTAAAATATATGAGTCCTCAAATCCGTTTGATTTCATGGAGATGATCTCCTTGCAAGGAAAGACTAACTTTTTTGAGAAACGAGTTGGCGAATATCAGAAAGCTGGAGTGATGAACGCCGATAAAGAGAGTCCAAAATTTAGTCTGGATGAGGATTTTTAAGTCAATTATAAGTGCCCTAATCGCCGAACCATGTTAGTAGTAAAAAGAGACGGACGCAGAGAGTCCGTGAAATTTGACAAAATCACAGCGAGAATTGAGAAGTTGTGTTCAGGATTGAACCAGGATTTTGTAAAGCCAGTTGAGATTGCCAAAAAGGTAATTGACGGACTGTATGATGGTGTTACGACTATTGAGCTGGATAACCTGGCAGCAGAAGTAGCCGCTACCATGACCACCCGTCATCCCGATTTCGCAAAACTCGCGGCTCGTATTTCCATCTCGAACCTGCACAAGGTAACTTCAGAGTCGTTCTCCAATACCATGAAGCGTTTGTATACTCACGTCAATCCTAAGACGGGAGAAAATGCCGCGCTGATCTCTACCGAAACTTATGGTGTCATTAAAAACAACGCCAAAAGACTGGATGATGCGGTAGATTATTCAAGAGATTATAACTACGATTTCTTTGGGTTTAAGACGCTTGAGCGCTCTTATCTGATGAGTCTGGATGGGAAAATCGTAGAAAGACCTCAGCACATGATCATGAGAGTGGCGGTTGGTATCCACGGCGAGGATATCGATTCTGCTATTCAGACCTACAACCTTATGTCTGAAAAGTGGTTCACGCACGCAACTCCCACCCTTTTCAATGCGGGTACTCCCAAACCACAGCTTTCTTCTTGCTTCCTTTTGTCGATGCAAGATGACAGCATTGATGGCATTTACGATACATTGAAACAATGTGCAAAGATTTCTCAATCGGCAGGAGGAATCGGGCTTAGCATCCATAACATCAGGGCAACGGGTGCATACATCAAAGGCACCAACGGTACTTCTAATGGCATTGTACCGATGCTTAGAAATTTCGACATGACCGCTCGTTATGTTGATCAGGGTGGTGGTAAAAGAAAAGGAAGCTTTGCTATCTATCTGGAGCCATGGCACGCCGACATCTTTGAATTCCTTGATTTGAAAAAGAATCACGGTAAAGAGGAAATGAGAGCCAGAGATCTATTCTATGCCATATGGATTCCTGATTTATTCATGAAGCGTGTGGAAGAAAATGGCGACTGGTCATTGTTCAGCCCTGACGTTGCACCGAATCTCTACGATACTTACGGCGATGAGTTTGAGAAGCTGTATGAAAAGTACGAGAAAGAAGGTAAGGCAAGAAGAATTGTAAAAGCACAGGAACTGTGGTTTGAGATCCTTGAATCTCAAATTGAAACCGGAACACCTTACATCCTTTACAAGGATCACGCAAACAAAAAATCCAATCAAAAGAACCTCGGTACCATTCGTTCAAGCAACTTGTGTACTGAGATCATGGAGTACACCTCTAAAGACGAGGTAGCGGTTTGTAATCTTGCTTCCATTGCTCTTTCTAAGTTTGTAAAAGACGATCTGACTTTTGATCATCAAAAACTTTATGAGATCACCAAAGTAGCGACCAAAAACCTGAACAAGGTGATTGATGTCAACTACTATCCTGTTCCTGAAGCGAAAACGTCTAACATGCGTCACCGACCCATCGGGCTTGGCGTACAAGGACTTGCGGATACATTCGCCATGATGCGATACCCATTCGATTCTCCTGAAGCACGTCAACTGAATGCAGAGATCTTTGAAACGATCTATTTCGCTGCTATGGAAACTTCGATGGAATTAGCACAGGTAGAAGGTCCTTATGAAACATTCAAAGGTTCTCCTGTATCTAAAGGTATCTTCCAGTTCGATATGTGGGGAGTGGATCCTAACTCTGGCAGATGGGATTGGTACGATCTGAAGCAGAAAGTAAGAAAGCATGGTGTTCGTAACTCTTTGTTGGTTGCTCCTATGCCTACCGCTTCTACCTCTCAGATCTTAGGAAACAATGAGTGTTTTGAGCCATTTACTTCGAACCTATATGTTCGACGGGTACTTTCCGGAGAATTCATCGTGGCTAATAAATACATGATGCAAGACCTCATCAAATTGGGTCTTTGGGATGAGAACATGATGAATAAGATCAAAGCCAACAACGGCTCGATCCAGGATATCCCTGAAATCCCCGAGAACATTAAGGAATTGTATCGGACTGTGTGGGAGATCTCTCAGAAATCCATCATCGATATGGCTGCGGATCGTGGCGCGTACATCTGCCAAAGCCAGAGTATGAACATTCACCTGACAGATGCCAACTTTGGTAAGATGACCTCTATGCACTTCTATGCATGGAAGAAGGGCCTGAAAACGGGTATGTATTACTTGCGTACCAAGGCTGCAACAGATGCCATCAAGTTTACGGTACAAAAAGAAGAAGTCGCTCAGCCAAAAGCAGAAAAGGTTGCAGCAGCCACTAACGCTGCGCCATCTCAAGCGGAATTGAGCCAAAATCAAGCAGCCATGCAATGTTCACTGGATGACCCGGAAGGCTGCGAAATGTGTGGAAGTTAATAGTGAGTATATTTATAATTGCGTAATGAGCCCGCTTCCGAATGGAAGCGGGCTTCTTTTTTTATTACCCTTTTACGTAATCCGTAAGGTAATTATATCGCTCAGTCAGTTGACCATTGTTCGTTATCATTGCACGTTTAATAACCCCTTGGCTATCCTCACCGATAAGATGGGGCAGAACATTGTTGATCAGCTCATTTCCAAAGCTTTCTGAGGCATCTCGAGGCAACTCACATGGTAAATTATCGACCGTCATCATCGTAATGTTTGCCTCATCTGTCATTGCCTTTTCTACCGAGTCCTCACTGGGGTTATAATCATAAACCGGATCTTCAATGGTTGTGGCATGTTTGGTTGAAGGAATGGAACCTTCTATGTCACAGGTAACATCGGCAATGACTTTTAATTTGAACGACTCAGACATGACATCACCAGGCTCAAACAACACGGGTGCCTTTGGATCCCAGTAGGCACAGGCTACCAGCAAATCAGCAACTGCCGCATATTTTAAGAAGTCGCCTTCGTACAATTCCGGGTGATCAAAAAATTCATGTCGATTAAATGGCGAACTATCCCTTTTATGATGATAATCTCTGGAATTAAGTTGTGTGAAAACAGGTTCGTTCAATCGCTCGTGCAGAAAGACATCAGGAGTAACCTTTCGAATGCCGGCACCGAGCAATACTTCCATGGCTCCCTTGGCCACACGGCCTCCTCCGGTTATAGCGATTTTGATGGGTGGCAGATTGATCTTTTCGTATTCCGTTTTTAGATCTTCCAAATCAAAACATTCATGCGCCCTGCGAATGTTATACAGATTGTATCGTTTACCAAAGGTCCACAACCCATTGTAAGCGCCAACAATACCTGCCCACCGACCGAATGCGATAATCCGGTTATTGGTTTCGTCTGTGAGGGTTTCATAATCAATCAGACGTATATTTTTCCTCAGAATTTCCTGAAGCAACTTTCGGTTATAGGCTTGCTCTTTGATGGTATGAGAAAAGAAGAAAAAGGTTTTGCCATCAATTAAATCTGGTATTTGAACCTCTTTCACACCTAGAATGGTGTCACAATCTTCGACAGAATCAACCAATTTGATACCTGCATTTTCATAGTCTTCATCTGTAAAGCAACGGATATCGCTACGTTGTGCAACTACTTCTACTCCGGGGTATCGTTGCATAACCTCTTTGGCCTGAGTAGGCGTAAGTGCTACACGTTTGTCAATCGGAATTTTTCCTTCTTTAATGATGCCTATTTTCATGACAGGTGGGGTATTAGTATTCATTCAACCGAATTTTCAGTCGAGCGAAATTAATACTACTCCCCGAAACAACTATTGCTCTCCGAAATAAAGGCTAATACGTGGATCTCTCCTTGAAGACGAGAATGTCTTAAGGAGCTGCATCATTTTGAATCAAAAAGGGCGCGGATCACTCCGAGCCCTTCAATTCGTCAAGATCATCTCGATCTCTAAGTTTCTTATCATCGACCTCACGGTTCAGAAACTTGTTGATGTCATCAATACTTAAACTGGATTTGATTTCTCCGAATGTATTGATAGATATATCAAAGCCGTCCAGGTCATTGTGGACTTTAGCTTTTTCTTCTTTTTGTTCTTTCTTCCTGATCATGATCACTCAATCTATATACTTAGCTAACGTATTAATTGAGTTTGAGATGCGTTCCGCAACCGACAAACCACCCATGATTTCGATGATGATCATCAGGTCCGGTCCAGAACCTTGACCTGTCAATGCCAATCTCAAGGGTTGCATCACTTTACCTGGGTTAATACCTGCCTCATTGAGCGTATTGGAATACAGTTCCTTTGCCTCTTCTGGCCCAATTTGCTCCCGAGAAGAGATGGCCTCAGCAAATAACGTTAACCCTTTGACGGCATCAGCGTTCCATTTTTTTCGTATGACCTTCTCATCAAATTCCGTCGGTGCCTCGAAGAAGAATTTGGACTGCTCTACAAAGTCTTGTGGAAAGGTTGATCTTGGTTTTAGCAACTCAATGATCTTTTCAGCAGTAGCCTCATTGCAATCGAATGATAGCTGATGTAAATAATCAGCAACGAGCTCCCTAGTAGGAGTTTCTCGCAAATAATGCTGATTATACCATTTTGCCTTCTCAATATCGAATCTGGTCCCAGCTTTACCTACTCGTTCAAGCGAGAATTCTTCTACCAAAGCTTCCAACGAGAATAATTCCTCTTCTCCCCCGGGGTTCCAGCCCTGAAAAGCAAGGAAGTTGATCATGGTTTCCGGTAGATAACCATGTTCCTTGAAGCCAGTTAATTCCTCACCACTGGCCGGGTCATTCCATTTTAATGGGAAAATGGGAAATCCTGCCTTATCTGCTGCTCGTTTACTCAGTTTACCATTGCCATCTGGTTTTAGTATCAAAGGCAAATGCGCAAATTTGGGCATAGAATCAGTCCATCCCAGGAATTCATACAGCAGCACGTGGACAGGCAAAGAGGGCAACCACTCTTCTCCACGGATCACATGACTAATTTCCATGAGATGATCATCCACAACATTGGCCAGGTGGTACGTCGGCATACCGTCGGACTTAAGCAGTACTTTGTCGTCCAGATTCATGGCGTGAACCATGACCCAGCCCCTGATCAAGTCATGGAATCGAATTTCCTTTTTCTGAGGAACCTTCAAACGAATAGTATAGGGATCTCCATTATCCATTCTTTTTTGAACTTCCTCAGCGGATAGGGTCAGAGAATTCTGCATGGACATGCGTGAGCTTGCATTGTAACTTGGATTAGTCACTCCCGCAGCTTTCAGCTTCTCTTTCATTGTTTCGATGGCCTCAGGCGTATCAAATGCATAATACGCCTTGTCATCACTCACCAACTGTTCAGCATATTGCCGATAATTCTCTTTTCTTTCCGACTGTCTGTAGGGAGCATAGGTTCCTCCCTGTTCTGGTCCTTCATCAGGTGGGATCGATAGCCATTTAAGGGTATTGGCAATGTACTCTTCTGCTCCTTCTACAAATCTCGTTTGATCCGTGTCTTCAACCCTCAGGATAAAGTCACCCCCGTTTTTCCTGGCAAACAGATAATTGAACAGGGCAGTTCGAACACCTCCAATGTGCAATCCACCGGTGGGGCTTGGTGCAAATCGCACCCTCACTTTTGTCATCTGCTGTATACTTTATGACTATTGAGAAACGAGCGCTATGCAGGAAATCTCGACATTTACGCCTTTTGGTAATTGGCTTACCTCCACGGTCTCACGCGCAGGAGCGTCTTCGCCAAAATAAGTGCCATAAACTGCATTGATCTTTGCAAACTGACCCATATCACTGATGAAGATGGAGCATTTCACCACGGCCTCAAAATTGGTATTAGCGGCTTCCAAAATGGCCTGAAGATTTTTCATAACCATCTCTGTTTCAGCTTCGATCGAGCCACTTACCAGCTCCCCGGAAGCGGGATCGATCGGAATTTGTCCTGAAACATAGAGTACTCCGTTGGCTAATACAGCCTGATTATAAGGCCCTATCGGTGCAGGCGCCTTATCCGTTTTGATAATGGTTTTCATATAGGTGATATTGCTAACGCGAATATACCCATTCGCATAGCGCTATGCTAAATGCTTCTATTCTACCGTGACAGATTTCGCGAGGTTTCTTGGCTGATCCACATTGCAACCACGCATCACGGCAATGTGATAAGAAAGCAGTTGAAGTGGTACCACAGAAACCAAAGGCATCAGGATCTCATGAGTAGATGGCACCTCGATGGTGAAATCCGCCATTTTAGGTATAAGCACATCACCTTCTGTGACAATCGCAATCACTACTCCTTTTCTGGCCTTTACTTCCTGGATATTAGAAACGATCTTATCGTATGAACTGTCCCTGGTGGCAATAAAAACCACAGGCATGTGATCATCGATCAGGGCGATGGGCCCGTGTTTCATCTCTGCTGCCGGATAACCTTCTGCATGAATGTAAGAGATTTCCTTAAGCTTCAAAGCCCCTTCAAGAGCTACTGGGAAGTTGTACCCTCGACCAAGGTACAGGAAGTTTCTGGCGTCTTTAAACAGGTCAGAAATTGTCTCAATCTTGTCGTTGGAATTCAGTGCCTCTTTGACTTTATTAGGAATGTTCTCCAGTTCAATCAGTAGTTCTCTGTATTTTCTCTCGGTAATTGTTCCATTAATATGAGCTACTCTAAGCGCAATCATGGAGAGTACCGTCAGTTGAGCTGTAAATGCTTTGGTAGAAGCCACGCCAATCTCAGGACCTGCATGCAGATAAGCTCCCTCGTGTGAGGTTCGGGCAATGGATGAGCCTACGGCATTCACCACACCAAATACTATCGCTCCTTTAGATTTTGCCAACTCGATCGCTGCAAGGGTATCAGCTGTTTCTCCTGATTGGGAAATAGCAATGACGACATCTCCTTCGCGAATGACCGGATTTCTGTATCGGAACTCGGAAGCATATTCCACTTCCACGGGAATACGGCATAAATCTTCAAAAATATATTCAGCAACCAGTCCGGCATGCCATGATGTACCGCAGGCGACTATGACAATCTTCTCCGCTTTGGTTAGCTTTTCCGCATAATCTCTGATGCCTCCCAGGACTAAAGAACCTGCCTCTGCATTAAGTCTTCCACGGAGGCAATCCCCAATGGAATGAGGTTGTTCAAAGATCTCCTTGAGCATGAAATGCTCATATCCACCCTTTTCAATGGCCTCCAATTCAAGGTCCACAGTCTGGATGTAAGGGATCTGATCTACGTCACTGATATTTTTTATAGTCAGTTTATCGCGCTTGATCACTGCGATTTCCTGATCATTCAGGTACACCACTTCATTAGTGTACTCCACAATAGGCGTTGCATCAGATGCCACAAAATACTCACCTTGCCCTACTCCAATGACCAGAGGGCTGCCTTTTCTAGCTGCAATTAGTTTTTCCGGCTCTTTTTTAGAGATGATTACCGTTGCATAAGCACCAACGACTCGCGTTAAAGCGATACGTACGGCTTGCTCAAGGGGTAGGTCGCCACTCCTTTGAATATCTTCAATGAAAGTAATAAATACTTCCGTGTCCGTATCCGATACGAACTTGTAGCCTTTGTTGGTTAATTCCGTCTTAATGGTCTCGTAATTCTCAATGATCCCATTGTGAATGATGGCTAATTCCTGACTTTCAGAAAAATGCGGATGAGCGTTGATATCATTCGGCTCTCCATGTGTGGCCCAACGCGTATGACCTATACCTATAGAGCTTTTGGTTTCCTTGTCCCCTACAAAAGCCTTTAGATCGCTAACTTTTCCTTTTTTCTTATAATTAACAATCGAATCATTTTCGATCATGGCTACTCCGGCACTGTCGTAACCTCTGTATTCTAATCGCTGTAAACCTTTTATCAATATGGGAAAGACTGGTCTTTCGCCTATATAAGCAACTATCCCGCACATAGTAGATTATTTTACGATGGTATAAAAAACTTTAAGCTTAACTCCGGAATTCTGAATAGTGGTCTGGCTAATGTATAAACCAGAAGTTGGCAACACAACCAGATCATCCGTCAGAAAATCATCTCCATTGAGTTGATTTGTCAAAAAACTTTGAGTAAAGAGAGTAACTGTACTTGCATAATTAGCATCGTCTTCTGAAAAGGTCAGAATACGTGGGGTGGGTATTGCAGTAAGATTGGAGTAATCATTCTCCTCCAAAAGCGCTGTATTAAAGACGTTGGTGGCAATTCCTGGTCCATTGATCACCGTACCGTCCTTGAAGAAGTAAAGGTGAATGTCCGGAACGGTCGACTGAATGAAATTAGCCCGGTTGTTTACCGTAGGTATTTCTATATCTGCTTTGTTGACGATCAGGTTATCCTGGGAATTGACGAATTCTAAAAACGGATCCAGGTCCAGTTTAACGACGGTCCCAGCTATTCCATTCAAATACGTGTACCCATTGTCACTAATGATCGAGTCCCCGGTTTGCTGAAGGGGCGCAATTCTGCTTCCGGTTCTGTCTCTTGTCACTCTACTAAATTGGTTATCGAGGTTAAAAACGGTGGTATACATGGTATCCAGAGGATCCCTCGAACTTATAATGAGCTCCGTAGTGTCCGCCGAAAGATTCAAAGCCAATAGCCCGTCACTGGTATCTGTAGCCCGGATATTGATTCCAAAGCGAACGTCACTTACGTTCTCAGCATCTCTGATTGTTTGCCACAGAGGAGTATACAGTCGGTTACCAAGGTCAATACCCACAACCGAGTCATTAACGTCCACGACCAGATTCCAGGTATCCATCACAAAGTCTGCAACGGGAATGGCATCTTCTCTACCATAAATCCTGGATGGAAAAATGGTGTCTTCAAGCATGCGAACTTCCAGTTCCAGATTGGCTGTAGACTCCAAAGACAATTTCTCGGAAATCTCAAAGTTTAATCGCGCACCTAATACTTCCAGGCAATCCAGTGGCAGCTGGCCAGATTCGTAAGAAATCTCCAGATAAGTCTCTGAAATTACTTGTCCGTAAATCGAATCCGTATTACTGCCCACGATGCTATTAGACCCACGGTCGGTACGGAGGCTATCTATATAGAAAGTGGAGGCGGGAAGTACAAATTCCTGAAAATTGACTTCAGTCTCTGAATCCCCGGGATTAAGCTCTAAACCTAAGTCCCCGGGTTCGTCACAAGCGATCAAGAAAAGGGACAGAACTGCCCCTTTCAGGATCTTATCCAATAAGTTCATTATAGAGGTTGTAGTAGGATTCCTCGAAGTTCTCGTTTTGTTCAATCGTATCAATCTTCTTCTCATTGGAGAGTTCAGATACCAGTTTATTAAAGCTTTCTGTTGATTCTTCATCAGCATGGATAACAGCATCAGCATACTGAACCCCAATTTTGATGAAACCTTCGTAATCAGCAGATTTCAATTGATCAAGCATGCTATCATCTATGTCCAGCATTTTCACTTTATCCAACAAGTCTTCACCGAATTTATGCGTGAATTTATTGTTGTGCATGGTGAAGACGGTCTTAGAATCCTTGAAAATCGGATCGTTTTTATAAGTGGACTTCACGTATAAAGGAATCAATCCGGTCATCCAATCATTGCAGTGAATGATATCCGGAGACCATCCCAATTTCTTAACCGTTTCTAAAACGCCTTTACAGAAGAATATTGCCCTTTCGTCATTGTCTTCGTAGAAATTATCTTCTTTATCAAGAAATACAGACTTTCTGTGGAAATAGTCTTCGTTATCAATGAAGTAGACCTGAAGTTTAGCATTGGGGATTGAAGCCACTTTGATCACCAAAGGTTTTTCTTCGTCTCCCACGGCAATATTTATGCCTGACAATCTGACTACTTCATGGAGTCTGTTTTTACGCTCGTTGATGAGACCAAATCTTGGAACCAGAATCCGAATCTCCATCCCTTTTTCCTGCATAGCTTGTGGCAATCTCCTCACGAAATCGGCAACCTCGGAGGTTTTCAAAAATGGATTTATTTCGCTTGCCACGTAAAGAATTCTGATGTTGGACATAGTAAATTGAACTAATTCAAGAGGTCGTTAGAAAAATGAGGCTCAAAATTACCTAAATTTTGTTTCTTTGTCAATTTTCGTTGCCATTTCACCCTAATCCTTCCAATGCGAAAGTGCCTTCAGGTCCAGGAAATCAAGAACTATCTGGAAGATTTAAGAAAAAATAACAAGCGCATTGGTTACGTGCCAACGATGGGTGCATTACACGAGGGCCATCAGGAACTTATTCGAGCCAGTCAGGCCGCCAATGATGTGACCATCGTTTCCATTTTCGTCAATCGGCTGCAATTCAACGACCCCAGGGATTTTGAGTTATATCCGCGCATTGAACAAAAGGACTTTGAGTTGTTAGAGGCCATGGGAGTAGATGCGGTATTTAAACCTGATGAGGAGGAAATCTATCCCACATTGCCTGTGGTTTCATTTGATTTGGGAGAAATGGCCAACACCATGGAAGGCCGATTCAGACCCGGGCACTTTCAGGGCGTTTGTATTGTGCTATCGAAATTTTTTCACCTGGTTCAACCACATCAAGTTTACTTTGGGCTGAAAGACCTTCAGCAATACCTGATTGTGAAACGAATGGTTGAAGATCTCTTCTTTGATATGCATGTCAATGGCGTGCCAACCAAACGAGAGCCTTCAGGATTAGCTTTGTCCTCCAGGAATTTGCGATTATCAGAAGGGGGCAAATCAATTGCTTCAAACATTTATCAGGGTTTGGAGTTAGCCAAAGCAAAGATTCTTTCTAAGGAGGGAGTCAGTGAAATAACTCATTCCCTCATGGAATTTTACGATGGAATTGATGGTTGTACCATTGAATACTGCAAGATTATCGACGCTCACAAGTTGGTTTCCATCGAGAATTATGAGGAAGTGGATGAAGTCGCCGTATGTGTTGCGGCATACGTTGAAGGCATAAGACTTATCGATAATCTATATTTGCGCCTCAATTAGCTCAAGAGAGATGTTTGTAGAAATTCTTAAGTCTAAAATTCATCGGGTCAAGATCACCCAGGCTGAACTACATTATGTGGGTTCAATTACGATAGATGAAGATCTGATGGATGCCGCAAACCTCATCGAAAACGAGAAGGTACAAATCGTAAACATCAATAATGGCGAGCGATTAGAGACTTATGTCATCAAGGGAGAGCGTGGTACCGGCGAGATTTGTTTGAATGGGCCAGCAGCCAGAAAAGTACAGATTGGTGACATCATCATCATTATCTCTTATTGTAGTATGGAATGGGAAAAGGCCAAAACCTATGAGCCAACAGTGATCTTCCCGAACGAAGACAACAAGGTTTAGCAGTTATCTGCACTAATAGCTATGCCCGATCAGTGGCAATGACCATGCTCAAAAAACTTTTTAACCTACTCAAGATATTACTTCCCATTGCCCTGGCGGTTGTTTTGATCTATTTCGCTTTTAAGAATGTAGACTTCAATGAATTTTGGGATAACCTCAGCAAAGTCAATTTCAATTGGGTCATTGTAAGTCTGGTGATTTCCGTCATTCCGTACATTGCACGGGCCTATCGCTGGAATATTTTGATCAGTGCCCTGGGCTACCAACCCAAACTTTATCCAACGACCCTGGCCATTGTTATCGGATACTTTGCGAATCTGGCCGTGCCACGACTTGGGGAGGTGGTTCGGTGTGGATTTTTACAAAGAACGAGCAAAGTACCATTTACCGTTTCTGTAGGCACGGTGATCACGGAGCGCCTTGTTGATATGCTCACGTTACTGGTATTATTGGTCATCGCTTTGATTCTTGAGTATGATGTACTTTCAAGTTTCCTTAGCCCGTATTTGTCTAACGCCGATTTTGTTGGAATCTGGTGGGCATTGGGAGGGTTATTCCTGGCAGGGATCATCGGTATCGTAGTTTTGTGGCTACTCATTCGGCAAGGCAGATTCCCCAAACTCAGCAATCTGGTAAAAGAACTGGTGCAGGGCATATTCGCCATTGCCAAAATCAAAAACCTTCCCGGGTTTCTATTGGCAACTGTCGTGATGTGGGTGGTGTATTTCTTAATGTCATACGTTATTGTTTTCTCATTGGAATCCACCGCACATCTTAACATCGAGGCTGGATTATTACTACTGGTTACCGGAGGAATTGCTATCGCACTACCGGTTCAAAGTGGATTTGGGACTTATCATACCCTGATCTCGGCTTTGTTATTAATATACGGCATTCCTGAAGTGACCGGATTATTTTTAGCAACGCTGCTACATACTTCACAGATCATTGCCATCGCTTTGCTAGGTGCATTAGCTTTGTTCTTAGGTCTTTTACTACGATCTAAAAGTGAAACCAACGAAGTTGAAAATAGCGACGCTCCACGAAGCGAAGTTGCTGACCAATAAGTGGCGAGCAGATGAATTGAAAGTCGTCTTTACCAATGGTTGTTTCGACATTCTGCACCTGGGCCACGTTGATTATCTGGAAAAAGCGAGAACACTCGGGGACAAGCTGATTGTAGGTATAAATAATGACGATTCGGTTCGTCGGTTAAAAGGAAATAGTCGGCCTGTAAATGACCTCAATGCCCGAAGTAGAATGTTAGCGGCACTGGACTTTGTAGATGCTGTTGTTCCCTTTGAGGAAGATACGCCCCTGGCATTGATCCGTTCGATTTTGCCGGATGTACTCATTAAAGGAGATGACTATACTATCGAAAACATTGTAGGCGCAGATGTCGTAATTCAAAGTGGTGGTAGTGTGGAAACAATTGCGTTGGTCAAGGGGTACTCTACTACCGCATTAATTAATAAATTGAAGCACATTTAATTAAACAAGATGATTTGGATCATATTTATTTTCTTTTTCATTCTTAGCCTCGCGGTAAGCAACAGGCTAAAATCGAAGTTTAGGAAATATTCACAAATTCCTATACAATCCGGCCTTTCCGGAAGAGAGATTGCAGAATTGATGTTGCGAGATCATGGCATCTACGACGTTGCAGTCACATCTGTGGATGGACAGCTAACTGATCACTACAATCCTGCAAACAAAACGGTGAATCTTAGTCCGGATGTTTATCACGGACGATCAGCGGCATCTGCAGCTGTTGCAGCACACGAGTGCGGCCACGCAGTACAACATGCGACGGCTTACAGCTTCTTACAATTCCGTTCGGCCATGGTTCCTGTTCAGAATATCAGTGGAAACATCCTTAATTTCATTATGCTGGCTTCCATCTTTGGAGGTGGATTTTTGTTAGGCATGGGATGGACCAATGTGATTTTGATCGTGATTGCCTGTCAATTTGTGATCACACTATTTACCCTCGTGACACTTCCTGTAGAATTTGATGCGAGTAATCGCGCATTAGCCTGGATCAGTGATCGTAATATTGTGACACCTCAGGAACATGACATGTCAAAAGACGCTTTGAAATGGGCAGCCATGACCTATGTAGTCGCTGCACTTGGTGCCGTTACTACTCTGCTTTATTACGTCATGATGTTTGCCGGAGGCGACGATTGATCTCTATAAAAATTCATAGAATGAAAGCTGGCTTTGTCCAGCTTTTTTTATGTCTATAGCGTGATAATAATTTGTCATTAAAGGGAGAATCATCCGCATAAGCTCTCAATTAAATTGAAATCTATTGAATAAGCAGGAAAATATTTAGTTTTGAAGAATTTTATATGGTTGGAAAACGTATGCATGCATAACAAATGTGTTATATTTGTGGTTATACTGTTACCATATTTCAAATTATTAGTATCATGAATTTTAGCCTGACAGAAGAACAGATAGCAGTGAGAGATGCCGCAAGAGACTTTGCTCAAAAGGAATTACTCCCCGGAGTGATTGAAAGAGATAATGAGCAAAGATTTCCAGCAGAGCAAATCAAGATGATGGGTGAGCTAGGCTTCATGGGAATGATGGTCAGCCCTGAATATGGCGGAGGCGGTATGGATACGGTCTCTTATGTGCTGGCAATGGAAGAAATCTCAAAGATTGACGCGTCTGCTTCGGTAGCCATGTCTGTAAACAACTCTTTGGTCTGCTGGGGACTTGAAAAATATGGTAATCAGGAACAGAAGGAAAAATACCTACCGGATTTAGCGGCGGCAAAAAAAATTGGTGCGTTTTGTCTCTCGGAACCAGAAGCAGGTTCTGATGCCACCTCTCAAAGAACTACGGCAGAAGACAAAGGTGACCACTACCTGGTGAACGGTACCAAGAACTGGATTACAAACGGAAATTCCGCTGGTACCTATTTGGTCATTGCTCAAACCAACCCTGAGAAAAAGCATAAAGGAATCAATGCATTGATCGTTGAGCGTGAAACGGAAGGCTTCGTGGTAGGCAAAAAAGAAGATAAGCTTGGCATCCGAGGTTCTGATACACACTCTTTGATGTTTCAGGACATGCAAGTAGCAAAAGAGAACCGAATTGGTGATGATGGGTTCGGGTTTAGTTTTGCGATGAGCACATTGAATGGCGGTCGTATTGGCATTGCGGCCCAGGCGCTGGGTATTGCCTCCGGGGCCTTAGAACTGTCTTTGAAATATGCCAAGGAAAGAAAAGCTTTTGGTGTAGAGATCGCCAAACATCAGGCCATTCAATTCAAACTGGCGGATATGGCAACCAAGATAGAAGGTGCACGCTTAATGATTCTGAAGGCCGCACAACTTAAAGACGCAGGCCAGGACTACTCTCAAGCTGGTGCCATGGCCAAATTATACGCGTCGCAAGTTGCCATGGAGGTCACTGTAGAAGCCGTTCAGATCCACGGAGGATATGGATTTGTCAAAGAATTCCACGTAGAGCGATTAATGCGTGATGCCAAAATCACTCAGATTTATGAAGGCACTTCTGAGATCCAAAAAATCGTGATTTCAAGGGGATTATTGAAATAGTTAAACTATCCCTTTTCCCTTCTTCCACCGGAGAGTTTTGGAATCTTAAAATAAAATATTAGATTCGTACAATCTTATTGGCCCGAAAGGGCCTTTTGTCTCACAAAGATTATATTTCTTCTTCGGTGGAAGATTATAACCGCATCATCGAATCACTATCCGTTCGCTTTGTAAAAGCTAGGAATATTAATATTCTGAAGCCTGTTACAATCGAAAACAACTACGACGTTGAAAACTCCCTATTGTTGGTCAACGTGGGTGAGTTGAAGTACGGAAAAGACCGGGAAACCGTGAAACAGGGCGAATTACTGTTCGTTCCTGGAGGCAAACAGGTTTCAATCACGTACGGAACTGGTGAGGCTACCAGCCTGTCGAAAGACGATTTTTTATCCAACAAAGACAGCTACTTCCAGAACGCTAAAGAAATCCCACAGAACATCGATAGTTACAGTTATGTATCTTTTGATGCGAAAGTCTTCGATTCTGTTAATTTCTTTGGTTCTCTCGATGTTCCCCCCTTCGTCATTCCGATCAATGAGAAAATTGCTCAATTGATCTTACAGATCAACAACGAGGTAGTCCTGAACGAACCCGGAAGAGGACGGACTATCAAGGTGTTGACAGAATATATGGTCATTGAATTGATCCGTCACATTGTGCACCAGGGGCTTTTTGTTGAGCAGTTCGCCACCAATAGCACTTACTTCAAGGACCCGCGACTTATTGATATATTCGGTTATATCAAAGAAAATTTAGGTGAAGACCTCTCTAACAAGATATTGGCCAATGTCGCAAACGTCTCTGAGGACTATGTGGGGCAGTACTTTAAGATGCTAACGGGCATTAATCCTCAGGATTATATCGAGTATCAACGCATGGAAAGTGCCGTACACCTACTCCGCACTTCAAAGAAAAGTATCCGTGAAATCGGGAAGGAAGTGGGTTATAAAGATACCGCGTACTTCTGTCGTAGATTTAAAATGATGTTCGGAATTCCCGCTGGGAAAATGAGGCGACGTGAATCGCTTATGAATCTTTGAATTTAGCTTTTCGGGCCTGCCAAAATCGCTTCAAGACCTCCATTCCTACCGTTTCGAGTACCCATCGGATGATCCAGTTGCTTTTGGATGATTGACGAGCCACTTTAGCTGATTTTTTCGATGACCTTCTGAAAAACAGAAAAAACACGGTAGAAGCTACCAAAACGAGCAGGCCTAGCACAACTCCCGTTTTCACTTTCGCTTCCAGTTGAGTAGACTGCTTTTCAATCTCATCTCTGAGCTCCTGTTCCCGCTTCTTCAAGTCAGCAATGTACTGGTCGTATGCACTGTCTTTTGCCATTCCTTAGTCGTCGTTTTCCAATAGTCTGCTTTTTATGGCTTTGTTGAATCCCTCAGACCTAGCCACAAAGAACAACAGAAGCGCCAGTAACAAGGCAAAGGCCGCTACGATTAGATATCCCAGATAGTAGATTCCTGAAACCTCATTGATGATTACAGCTGCCATTAATCCAAAGAAAAACAGAAAAAAAGTCAACAAAAGGCCAATGGCGAAGATGACAATCAATCGAGAAAGCAGGACAGCTACCTGTCCCTTTACCTCAATCTTTACCTGGTCCAACTTGAGCTTTACAAGCTCCGTTATCTTATCAATTAAGTTGGTAATTAGCGACACCTTATTCTGATTTTCCTGAAGCACTAAGTTAGTGCTTTCATCAAAACCACTCACATCAAAATCACGAATCTGCTGGCAGTTTTTCCTGGGTAAGTTGCTCGGTAGGAACCGGTGCCTGCACTTCTAAATCAGAGTTTCCACTGAAATAAATCAAAGAAAAGGGTAAAAGGAAAAATGTCAGGAGGATATAAGTGAATCCAATGATCCGATTTCTTAAAGTGAAATAGCCCAATTTGTCGCTGAGGTAAGTCGGGATCTGATTCAAGGCAGGGATCAACAAAAATATCGCCACCCCGATAAAATTGAAAAGGAAATGCGCCAGCGCAAGACTGATAGCCGCTTCACTCTTAAAAAGGGCTGCTAGGATCGCCGTAATGGTAGTTCCGAGATTGGCTCCTAAAATAAATTGAAATGCTTTTCTAAGTTGAACTTTGCCCGTTGCCACCAGTGGTACAATCAAAGAAGTCGTAAGTGAACTTGACTGTATGATTGATGTCAGGAGCAATCCCCATCCAAATGACTTGAACTTCGTGTCAAACATTAGCTTTTCAAGGCTTTTTCTAGCGGATCCGATCAGCCGGTTATAGAGCAATTTGGAAATCACTTTGACCGTACCGAATAACAATATTACAGAAAGGAGCAGGGTAATTAATGACCCGAAAACGCTCACAGTATACTCCGTTATCGGGTTAAACACATTGAGCAGGCTTCCAAAATTCAATCCTTCCTGATTGGTTCCGTTTTTCAGAAATGCACTGAGGTCCGAACTTATACTGGACAGAAACTGATACTTCAATTCTAGTGGAAATAGAATCAGGACGATCAAGACATTAAAAATGTCATGGGACACACCTGCTGATATGGCTTTCCGGAATTCTGTGGTTTTAGTGATATATCCCAGGCTCACGATCGTTGAAGTGATCGTGGTTCCAATGTTCGCACCCATCACAATGGGAATGGCACTTTGTAGCGAAATAGAGTTCGAAGCTACAGCAGCCACAACGAGGGAGGTAGTAGTGCTACTGCTTTGAAAAATGGCAGTAACTAAAAGGCCAATGAACAATCCTATGAAAGGGTTGGCCGTTGCTTGCAGGATAGAATCAGCCATAGTCGCACCGAGGTTACCAAATGCCGCTCCCATCAACTGAATCGAAAACACAAACACCATGATCGAACCGATGATGATGAACACATTCGTCAGTGTGGGCAGCGCCCGTCGGTTATTCGCTATGTTGAGAGTGTCCTCCATTTAATTCCGTTGGCACAAAGCTATCGATCGGATATTAGGCTCATTTCTAGAAATGATAAAACATATGTTAAGGATTAAGCGGTGTTTTATCGATAATGAAGCCAAAAGCCCAAGCAAACTTTCTGCTAAACAAACCGCGAAGTTAGAAGAAGCTGCCGACAGACGTCCGCCATAATGGATGAAGGAAATGTTAAGGATTATTGGCAGTTGATAATCGTCAGGTCAATTACAGATTGAAATGGTCCTTATGCCAAAGACATCATTTTATCAACTCTCTAAATGCTCCGACTTCTTTATTTCACGCTCACTTTCTCCGGTTATTGCTTCGGAGACATTGATGATGTGATCTCCGACCTTTTCAAGAGACTGATATACATCTTTATATGATGAACCGAGCTTGTGATTGAATCCTCTCTTATTCACGTTTACCATGAACTCCTCTCTCAGCTCATCTCTAAATCCGTCAATGGCTTTTTCCGCTTCCAGTGCCTCCGAAATACCTACTGTGTTAAAGTTCGCCTCCAGATTGGTATTCATTACATCAATGGCATGGTCCACCAACTCGCTCATTTTGAAGAGGTTCTCTTTCTGCTCTAAAGTAAAGTGAAAATCCTTGTCGAGTTTATTTTCAATGTCCTTGGACATTTGAAAGTATACGTCACCTACTCGTTCCAGGTCGTTTACGATGCTTAACAAACTCACGACACGAGTTGAGGCATCGGCACTTAAACTACCATCGGTCACTCTACTGAGATAGGTACAGATCTCTTCTTCCATTCGATCAGTATTCTCCTCAAATTTCCGGACCTTTTTGAGCAGTTTCTTTTGCTTCTTGGGCTTTTCTTCATCCAGGAGAACCTTGAATGTATTTGACATTTTTTTGATGATCTTTCCAAAGTGTGCGGTTTCTTTCTTTGCTTCCTCCAGCGAAAGCTCCGCAGTATTCATCACCCCTGTACCGATGTACTCCAGCTTAAATTCCTCGTCATCACCTTTAGACTTGACTACCTTCATTACCACATTAGCGATAAGCGGTACAAACCAAATCAGAATCAGAACATTTAAAATATTGAAAGAGGTGTGGAAAACAGAAAGAGCAATAGGTACCGCCTCAGGATTATTCTGCGGTGATATTCCTTCTGAAGACGTCAAATACTCACTAATTACGGATAGGAACGGGGTAAGGAAAATAATGATCCAGATTACACCAAAGATGTTGAAAATAAAGTGTGAGAAAGCTGCTCGTTTCGCATGCACGTTACCAACAATTGCCGCCAGGTTTGCGGTGATAGTTGTCCCAATGTTTTCACCTAAGACCATGGCTGCAGCCAGTTCAAAGGGCACCCATCCATTATTGGCCATCACCAGTGTCAATGTCATCGCGGCGCTCGAGGATTGAACTGTTACGGTTAATAAGGTACCGATACCAATAAACATCAGTGTGGAAAGCAATCCCAGGTCCGTGTAACGTGCTAAAAATTCGAGCACTTCCGGATTGGATTTGATGTCTGGTACCGAGTCTTTCAGGAAGGCCAGTCCCATGAATAACAAAGCGAAACCGATCAATACTTCACCCCATGACTTGAGTTTATCTCTATTGACAAACAAAAGGGGGAATCCTACCGCCATAATGGGTAGCGCATAACTTGAGATTTTTACTTTGAAACCTACAATGGAGATAAGCCATGCGGTGATCGTTGTGCCAATATTGGCACCCATGATGACTCCAATTGACTCTACCAATGACAGTAACCCCGCGTTAACAAAACTCACGACTAGTACAGTCGTCGCTGAAGATGATTGGACAAGACTGGTAATAAGAAAACCCGTGAGAACTCCCTTAACCCGATTAGAGGTCATGGAACTCATGATCTGCCTCATTTTAGATCCAGCAACTTTCTGAATCGCTTCACTCATCACTTTCATTCCATAAATGAAAAATGCCAGCGAACCCAGAAGGCTAAGTAGTTGCAAAAGACCGAATTCCATATCGATTGGACTTTTAGTTTATAGACGCCACAGCGGACAAAATTAAGTTTCTGAAAATTCGGATCGACACTCCGAAGATTACATGAACATTAATTTACCCATGATAATTAAATCGCTAATTAACAATAAGGTAACCTTTGTGCCAAAAAAGATGGTCAATTGTGATCAAGATATCGCAGGACACGGGAGTAAGACCCCTGTCGGATCGAATGTCAACTATGCTTCCGGTTTCGGTAAATGAAATTACCCGTTTTAGGGTATTGAATTTGAGGTAATTTCCAGCAATCTTTATTGGTCTAATCATAACTCATACACAAAAGCATATGGCCAGTAAAAAGAAACTTGTCCTTTCCATTGATGGTGGTGGAATCAGAGGTATCATCCCGGGGCAATTCATCGTGAAGATGGAAGAGACGTTCAACCTTAAGGTTGCGGAGGTATTTGATTTGTTCGCAGGAACCAGCACAGGGGGAATCCTTACTTGTGCCTACCTTCTTCCCGGCGGGGCATCCGGTGATCCAAAGTATAATTCGGAACAAGTTGTAGATCTGTACCTGAAAAATGGTGACAAGATCTTCGATATTCCATTTTTCCATAAAATACGAACGGCTGGTGGTGTTCTTGATGAAAAATACCCCTCTGCTGGAATTGAAGGTGTTTTGAACACCTACTTTGGAGAGGCCTGGCTCAAGGACCTGTTAAAGCCTACTGTCATCACCTCCTATGATATTGTTAGAAGAAAAGGGCACTTCTTCAAACAGCAAAAGGCGATTGAGAATGAGGATTATAATTTCAAAGTGAAAGATGTGGCCCGTTCTACTTCCGCAGCACCTACGTATTTCGAATGTGCAAAAATTTACAACGAACTGGGTGGAAATAGTGAAGACAATGAATTCGCATTAATCGATGGTGGTGTATTCGTCAACAATCCAGCATTGGCCGCATATGCTGAAGGAAGAAATATTCTGAAAAATGAAGATGGTTCCGATTGTACGGCGAAAGACATGAAGATTCTTTCACTGGGAACAGGATTTACGCGAAAGGAATACACGTACGATAAAGCAAAAAACTGGGGTATGGCTCAGTGGGTTCAACCGATTATCGACATCATGATGTCTGGCGGAGCGGAAGTGGCTGATTATCAGTTGAAAGCCATTTATGATAGTGTTGACGAACGAGATCAGTACTTGAGAGCAAATATTGATTTGAAGGATCATGAGTCCGTTGATCCCGATATGGATAATGCTTCACCGGAGAACATGGAAAACCTGAAGGAAGTAGGAAACATCATGTTTGAAACGTACCGGGACCAGATTGAAGCATGGCTTGCGTTGTAAGTTGAGACATTTCAGAGGGAATCGGTATATGTATTATCGATTCCTTCTTACCCCATTAATGCTGCAGTTCCTGCAAGGCCAACCACGCCATAAGTCCCATTCCATCTCTTAGCGCCGATTCATCAATATCGAAGGTTGGCGTATGTACACCTGACGTTATGCCTTTGGCTTCATTAGCTGTCCCTAAACGATAGAAGCACGCATCTACTTCCTGTGAATAATACGCAAAGTCCTCTGCTGCCAGCCAAAGGTCCAGATCTACGACATTGGATTCGCCCATATAAGCTTCAGCAGCCTTTCTTGTTCGTTCTGTATAAACCGGTTCATTTACCAGAAACGGGTAACCTTTCCTGATTTCAAACTCACAAGTAGCTCCCATTGATTCTGCCATGCCCGTGGCCATCTGAGTCATGAGCTCGTGCGCGCGAGCGCGCCACTCTTCATTATAAGTTCTGAAAGTACCTTTTACTTTCACAAAATCCGGGATCACATTGGTAGCTCCTTCTCCGTGGATGTCTCCAAAAGAGAGTACTGAAGGAATTTTTGGGCTTGCCTTGCGACTGACAATTTGCTGCAAAGCAACGATGATGTGACTGGTGATGACGATCGGATCTACGCCTGATTCAGGCATGGCCGCATGACCTCCTTTTCCTCTCACGGTAAAATAAATTTCATCGGCACTGGCCATGTACATCCCTGACCGGAATCCGATCTTGCCTGCCGGAAGTAGCGGCATGACATGTTGACCAAGAATCGTATTGGGAACTGGATTTTTCAGAATGCCCTCTTTGATTAGGATAGAGGCACCTCCCGGTACTTTTTCCTCGCCGGGCTGAAAAATGAAACGGATGTTCCCTTTAAGTTCCTGCTTCAATTCTCCTAAGATTCTTGCTGCTCCCAACAGAGAAGCCGTATGGACGTCATGCCCGCAAGCATGCATTACTCCTTCATTTGTAGATTTATATGACACATCATTCTGTTCGTAAATGGGTAATGCGTCAATGTCAGCACGAAGGGCTATGGTTTTACCCGGAGAATCTCCCTCCAGCGTGAAAGTCACGCCAGTATCCGCTACGCGTTTTACACCTTCGAAACCAAATTCCGCAAGTTTCGATTCAATGAAATTAGCGGTATTATGTTCTTCAAATGAAAGTTCGGGGTTGGCGTGTAAATGCCTTCTGATGGTTAGTATCTCCTCGAAATAAGATTCGGAAAGTGTTTTTATCTGATCAATCAGAGAGCTCATAGTCAGCCAATTTGATTTTTTCTGGTATCAATAATGAAGCGGAGAATTCTTTTTTCAGGGTGATAAGGTCTGCATGGGCCATAAGCTGATCGAAATATAGTCCCACCTTTACCTTGTAATTAGGCTGTCGGTATTCCAGACGAACAGGCAAGTTCAACTCCATTTCCTCCACCTGTTTCTTAACAGCAAACGCTTCTTCCCGATTGAGGCCATTGTAGACCTGGATCGTAAAACCATCCCATTGTTGTTTTTCTAAATTTCCAGCCACGATGATGGACAAAACACTGTCGATCTCCGCACCAATGTGGCCTGTCAATTTGGTCGGTTCCTGAACGATCACTTCTTGTTCCTCAGGTGTCTCTATCAAGGGAGCAATATCAGGTCGATGAATGCTCAGATCCTCCGTGTAGTTCGTATCCTGTATGGGCTGAGAAGGCTTACACGAATAAAACCAAACCATCAAGGCCAAAAGAAATAGTGGATATTGCTTCATAAGTGAAGAACGTAGGTTTTGAACAAATTTACTTGATCGGCATCATTCCATCACCCCTGGATTATTCCTCGATAATGACGCATTTGTTACTCTGAATATCTTTTTCCACTTGCTTGTATTTGGCCGTCTTGGTGGAGCCATCCGCGTAACGCACCGTCACCTTGGCATTTCTACCGCCTTTGTTTTTCTCAACCTTGACGGGTTCCACTTTTTCAGCGGGTGGTCGATTACCTCTGCCCCGTGTAGCATCAAGTAGTGATTTCGATTCTTCTTTGGATTCGTTATAATTCGACTTCTGACGTCTTGCTCTTCTTCTGGCCACTTGCACGGACTCCTGATTTTCGATAGGCACCACACACTTGGTCAAAAAGGAAACGATCTCCTCATTTACCCTGCCAATGAATTGCTTAAAGAGCTCAAACCCTTCAAACTTATAGATGATCAATGGGTCCTTTTGCTCATAAACCGCATTCTGAACGGATTGCTTCAGGTCATCCATTTCACGCAAATGCTCCATCCAGGCCATGTCAATTATGGACAAAGAAGCCATTTTCTCCAAAGCAAGGATCAGCTCTTCTCCTTCAGAATCGATGGTTTTTTTGAGGTCAATCCGAACACGGATTCCTTTCACACCATTGGTAAAAGGTACCTCAACCATACCTTCGGTCTGTCCAATCTCCTCATACATCTTCTTCAAGACCGGGAGTACATGCTTGACGATTACCTCATTTTTGCGATCGTAAGCCGCAAAAGCCTCGTCGTATAATTTTTTGGTCAGGTCCTCCTGTGAAATTTTCTCAAGTTGGTCCTGATCGATATCTACATCTACACCCAGTACAGAGAAGCATGTCAGCTTCAGACTGTCCAGGTTATTCTCCATTTTGGCGTTTAATGCAATGTCCTCACAGGTATCGAAGACCATGTTCATGACATCAAGCTTCAATCGCTCTCCATACAAGGCATTTCTTCGACGACTATAGATCACCTCCCGCTGAGCGTTCATCACATCATCGAACTCAAGCAGTCGCTTACGACCGGCGAAGTTGTTTTCCTCAACTTTTTTCTGTGCCTTTTCGATGGATTTAGTGATCATACTGTGCTGGATCACTTCCCCTTCTTTCAAACCAATCCGGTCCATGACCTTGGAAATTCGATCTGAAAACCCAAACAGTCGCATCAGGTTATCTTCCATAGACACGAAGAATTGGGAAGAACCAACATCTCCTTGTCTTCCGGAACGACCTCTCAACTGGCGGTCAACCCTTCTGGACTCATGTCGCTCGGTACCAATGATAGCCAATCCTCCGGCTGCTCGAGATTCAGGAGTAAGCTTGATATCCGTTCCTCGACCTGCCATGTTCGTAGCAATGGTGACCGTTCCGGGTTTACCAGCTTCAGCCACTACATCGGCTTCTTTGGCGTGTTGCTTTGCATTGAGTACCTGGTGTTTGATCTTCATCCCGCCCAATGCCTTACTGAGTAGTTCCGAAACTTCAACCGAAGTGGTACCTACCAAAACAGGTCGGTTTTGCTGCGTCATTTCAGCAATCTCTTTGGCCACTGCTGAATACTTTTCCCGGATGGTTCGGTAGATCTTATCTTCCCGGTCATCTCGCTGGATGGGTTTGTTGGTAGGAATCACTACCACATCCAGTTTATAGATGTCCCAGAATTCTCCCGCCTCTGTTTCTGCCGTACCCGTCATACCCGCAAGTTTGTGGTACATCCGGAAGTAGTTCTGGAGGGTAACAGTCGCATAAGTTTGCGTGGCATCCTCCACTTTCACATTTTCCTTGGCTTCTATTGCCTGGTGCAATCCGTCAGAGTATCGGCGACCTTCCATTACCCGACCGGTCTGCTCGTCAACGATTTTTACCTTATCCTCCACTACGATGTACTCCACATCTTTGTCGTAAAGGCAATAAGCGCGTAACAATTGGTTTACGGAGTGAATTCTCTTGGACTTGGTATTGTAATCTTTGATCAACTCATCCTTCTTTGTCAATCGATCGGACTCGGCTATTTCTTTTCCATCCTCGTCTGTAGTAGTTGCTTCGAGTTTGTTGATCTCTTCTCCGATATCCGGCAGGATAAAGAATTTAGAATCCTCTCCGGATCCTGTAATGAGGTCTATCCCTTTTTCAGTCAGCTCAATGCTGTTGTTCTTTTCATCGATTGTGAAATACAATGGCTCATCGGCTTCCGGCATCATTTTCTGATTATCTGCCAGATAGAAGTTCTCTGTTTTTTGCAGGATTTGCCTAATGCCTTCTTCACTCAGGAATTTGATCAAAGGCTTGTGTTTCGGCATACCTCGGTACGCCCTGAAAAGTGGCAATCCTCCATCTTTCTCGTTGCCGGCCTTAAGTTCCTTTTTCGCTGTGGTCAGGTAGCCATTCAGTAATTTTTTCTGAGCATCTACCAATTTCTGAATCCTCGGTTTTAACTGGTCAAACTCATGCTCGTCCCCCTGAGGAATGGGGCCGCTGATGATCAAAGGTGTTCGTGCTTCATCTACGAGTACGGAATCCACCTCATCGACCATTGCATAGTGATGTTTGCCCTGAACCAACTCTTCCGGATCACGGGTCATATTGTCCCTCAGGTAATCAAATCCGAATTCATTGTTGGTACCATAAATGATGTCCGCTTTATAAGCCCGGGCTCGCTCGTCAGAATTGGATTCGTAGAGATCAATACAGGACACGGTTAATCCGTGGAACTGGAAAATAGGCGCATTCCACTCAGAATCTCTTCTTGCCAGATAATCATTGACCGTTACCACATGTACACCACGTCCTGCCAGTGCATTAAGGTAGGCTGGTAGTGTGGCTACCAATGTTTTTCCTTCACCAGTGGCCATTTCAGCAATTTTACCCTGGTGAAGTACGACACCTCCGATTAGCTGAACGTCGTAATGGACCATGTTCCATTCTACATCGGTTCCGGCTGCTGTCCACTTGTTCCCCCAATAGGCCATACCATTTTTGATATTGACATGGTCTTTGGTAGCCGCATATTCCCGATCCTTATCTGAGGCAGTTACAATAAGCGCCTTATTCTCAGCCAGCCTTCTGGAAGTTTCTTTTACAACCGCGAATGCCTTCGGTAATATATCCAAAAGAACTTCTTCCAGTTCCGTATCACGATCCTCTTCTAACTTATCGATCTGGTCAAAAATCTCTTCTTTTTCGTGGATATCCAGACCTGTATTTTCACGTACTTTCTGCTGCAGGTCACTGATCTGATCGTCTATATTTTTTAATCGCTCAGCGATTATGGCTTTTAAATCCTGTGTAGATGCCCTCAGTTCATCATCCGATATTCCTCGTAGCTTTTCGTACTCCGCATTGATTTTACCCACGTACGGTGTAAGCTCTTTCAGGTCTCTGTCTGCTTTAGTTCCAAAAACTTTTGCGACACCTCTCGTAATTACGTCAAACATCTATTGCTTATATAGTATGATTCAAAAAACGATTAAAGTTAACCCTACTTTGTCATGTTTAAGGAATAACAAAGAAGGATAAATAAGGCATTAAGCCTCGAAAAGGAACAGTAAAAGCGCTTTAGCTCCGACCAGTTCTCAAAATTTAGAATTTAGCCTTACAAATGTTTTGCCGGAATTGATTTTACAGACTTTTTGTCAGTCTCACAACTCAAACTATATCTCAATACGTCCTTTGAAGACCGGGGTTGCAGGGCCTGCCAGAAAGACATTTTTAAAGGTATTCCCTTCTTTTTCAAAAGAGACTTCTAAATCTCCACCCTTAGTATTTACCTGAACGGGGCTGGTTTTACCTTTGATGGCTGCAACAATGGCGGCTGCAGTCACACCCGTACCGCAGGATAACGTTTCATTTTCCACTCCTCGTTCATAGGTTCGGACCTTGATCCCGGATGGGGTCATTTCTACGAAATTGACATTGGTACCGCCCGGTTGATATTTTTCCGAGTACCTGATGGCTTCTCCATTGGTAAACACATCAAATCCTTCCACATCCTCTACAAATCTGACATGATGAGGTGATCCGTTCTCCACAAAAAAGTCATTTCCATCCTCACTTACCTGATCAATATCATGCAATTGAAAATGGACCCAGCCATCCTTAAGGAAAGCTTTGTGAGCACCATCAGTTGTAATGAAGCTCGTTTGATAAGGAATGATGCCAAGCGAATGCGCAAAGTGAATAGAGCACCTGCTTCCATTGCCACAAAGGCTTTTAGAACCATCGGAATTGAAGTAGATCATATTAAAATCCTCCTCCTTGCTGTTTTCGATGAGCATTAACCCATCTGCACCGATGCCGAACCGGCGATCACAAAGCCTTCGCACCAGGTCCAGGTTCTCTTTTGGGAAAATACCTGTGCGGTTATCAATGAGCACAAAGTCGTTTCCCGTTCCTTGATATTTTGTAAAATTCAGCTCCATAAACGAAAAAAGGCCAACTTCTGCGAAGTTGGCCAATGTATGTCTTACTTAGGTCAGCAGAATTAGATTTTCTCTTTGATTCTTGCTGCCTTACCTTTTCTTCCTCTCAGGTAGAACAATTTCGCTCTTCTTACTTTACCTCTTCTTAAAACCTCTACTTTATCAAGATTAGGAGTCAGAATTGGAAAAATACGCTCAACAGCAATACCACCAGAGATTTTTCTTACAGTGAAAGTCTCACCGTTTGATCCTGTGTTGCGGATTTGCATCACAGTACCCTGGAATTGCTGGATTCTTTCTTTGTTACCTTCTTTAATCTTGTAGTGAACATTTACTGTATCACCAGGTCCAAATGAAGGGATATTGCTTCTTCCCTCATTGTTTTGCTCTTCTACAAATTTGATCAAATCACTCATGGTACAAACTTATTTATCTGGGGTCACCCCGAAAAAGGAGTGCAAATATAGGGTATTGATAGAAATAATTTAGTTGCATCCTGAAAAATTCAGGAGAATGAATAAAAAAGTGCGCTATTTATCCAATTCATCGCTTCCTGTAGCATTCTTCCACAGATCAGGACGCCTTTCTTTGGTCCGTTGGATCGCCATGTCTTGACGCCATTCATTGATTTTAGCTTCATGCCCGGACAATAAAATATCCGGCACTTTCCATCCCTGGTATTCCTCAGGTCGTGAATAAACCGGCGGAGCCAACATATTGTCCTGAAAAGAATCAGTCAATGCCGAAGTTTCGTCATTGAGTACTCCCGGAACTAATCGGATCAATGCGTCGCTCAAAACCATGGCTGCTAGCTCACCTCCGGAGAGTACATAGTCACCGATACTGATCTCTTTAGTAACAAAGTGTTCACGAACTCGCTCGTCCACACCTTTATAATGTCCACAAAGAATAATGAGGTTCTCTTTCAAAGAAAGTGCGTTGCACATAGACTGTTGCAACGTTTCTCCGTCAGGTGTCATGTAAATGACCTCATCGTATTCCCTCTCTGCTTTTAACTGATCAATACAACTGGCAATAGGTTCGATGGTCAAGACCATTCCTGCACCCCCGCCATAAGCGTAATCATCGACGTTTTTATGTTTATTCGTGCTGTAATCCCTGAGGTTATGGATCTTAATATCCACATGGCCTTTGGTCATCGAACGCTTGACGATGCTCTGACTCATGGGACCTTCAAAAAGGTCTGGCAGACATGTGATGATGTCCAGTCTCATGACTCCGCTTTATAAATATCAATCAGCCCATCAGGTAAAGTACCCACGATCTTGCCTTCTTTGGAATGGACTTGTCCCATGATATCTTCCTGCATCGGTACCAGAACTTCCGTTCCTTCATGATCCACACCTAATAAATTGGTGCGGGACATCTGATAGACTTGTGTCACTTTCCCCAGCAGCCTGTCACCGTCATAGAAATCATAGCCAATAAGGTCATGATAATAGAACTGACCATCTTCAAGGGGTGGCAATACTTCCAGTGGCAACCAAAGTTCCATACCCACTAAGTCCGCTGCTGCATCAACTGAATTGATGTCCTCGAACGTGAGTTGAGCATGTTGCTTAGAGATGGAAATATTAGAAATAAAAAAAGGAATCAGGCTTCCCTCTTCATTGAGAAGCACTGATTCCAAATTTTTGTAGAACTCGGGATAATCTGCGTCGATGAACGCAGTTACGCCCCCTTTGAGCCCGTGGGTCTTCTGAATGTATCCCAGTTGATAGCAATCATCGAAACCCATTGCTTACTTTTTATTCTGCAGCCTCTTCTTTGGCTTCAGCATCGGTAGCAGCTTCTGCGTCAGCAACTGCTTCTGCACCTTCTTCTTCAAGTGCTTTCTCAGCTTCGTCAGCATTGGCCTCAGCTACTTCAGCAGCAAGAGCGGCCTCTTCTTCTTTCTTCTTAGCCAATTGAGCATCCAATCGGGCCTGGTTGACTTTTGCTTCTGCTTCAAGTCTGGCTTTCTTCTCATCAGCTCTACTCTTAGTAAGCGACTCAACTTTACCTTGAATCTTAGATTCTTTAGCAGCAATCCAATCTGCAAGTTTCTTGTCAGCCTCTTCCTGAGTAATGGCACCTTTGTTCACACCTAGTTGCAGGTGTTTTCTGTACATCACACCTCTGTAAGAAAGCATCGCTCTTACAGTATCGGTTGGTTGTGCACCTTCCATTACCCAATGGAAAGCTCTTTCACTGTCCAGATTGATAGAAGCCGGATCCGTGTTTGGATTGTAAGTTCCTATCTTTTCAATAAAGCGTCCATCTCGTGGAGCTCTACCGTCTGCCACGACTACATCATACATGGCTCTTTTCTTGCGTCCGCGACGCGCTAATCTGATTTTTACAGGCATAACCTTTTTTGTTTATGGAACTCGTCCATTCAAAGTATTTAAAATAAGGAGCGCAAAGATAAGGAAAAGTTTGATCTGACGAAGTACCGCGTTCCAAACCAATATGATGTGTAAAATAAACCCTCTCTGAATCTATCTCTGACCTCAACGTCAACTGCAGAAAAATAAAAGTGTTTTGGGCAACCAGAAAGCCATCGCCTTGGTTAATAGGTTGAATTAAAAGCAAATACGATGCATTAAGGGTCAGTTTCGACCATTCATCATTTGTTCATTTGGATACCCGTTTACACGGTTTTCAAGATAAAAACAAAATGCCTACCTTTGAATCAAATTTGATCATTTAGCCCATTATGGATCAATACTCTTATATCGCCAACGCAGACGTTGGTCACATCGAAGATCTCTATCAATCTTACAAAGCAGACCCTGAAAGTGTTGACGAATCCTGGAAGAAGTTTTTCGAGGGATTTGAATTCTCACTTCAGATGTATGGAGAAAACGGAGCAAGCACCTCAGCGGGTGCTACGTCCAGTCCTAAAGAAATTAAAGTCCGAAACCTGATCTATGCCCACCGATCCCGGGCACACTTGAAATCAGACACTAACCCTGTCAGGGAAAGAAGAAAACACACGACTCGCCTCGAGTTAAGTGATTTCGGGCTCTCTGAAGCTGATTCCAAAGAAGAATTTCAGGTAGGTGATGAAATAGGCATTGGTAAAGCCAGCCTGAAGGTCATAAAAGAACGATTAGAAAAAATCTATCTTGGCCATATCGGATATGAGTATAATCACATCCGGGACTCAGATATTTTCGATTGGTTCAAGAAAAAAGTAGAAACCGAAGGCGTTGAGATCAATCCTCCTATCCCTGAAAAGAAACAGATTCTTTCGAAGCTTACGGAAGCGGTTGTTTTTGAAAACTTCCTTCATACCAAATTCCTCGGTCAAAAGCGGTTTTCGCTGGAAGGTGGAGAAAATACCATTCCTGCTCTGGATAAGATCATCAATCGCGCTGCCGAACTGAACGCAGAAGAAGTGGTGATTGGCATGGCACACCGTGGCCGCCTGAACGTTCTTGCCAATATCATGGGCAAAACTTACGAAGAGATTTTCAGTGAGTTTGAAGGCAGTATGACCCCAGACCTGACCATGGGTGATGGCGATGTAAAGTATCACCTGGGCTACTCCAGCCATCTCGACACACCTTCCGGCAAGAAAATGTATGTGAAGCTGGCGCCAAACCCTTCTCATCTGGAAGCGGTAGATCCTGTGGTTTTGGGATATACAAGAGCTCAAATTGATGATGAGTATCGCGGCGACATGTCCAAAGCGGTTCCTGTACTTATCCATGGGGATGCAGCTGTTGCCGGACAAGGCATTGTTTATGAATGCATTCAAATGAGCTTGTTGGAAGGCTATTCTACCGGAGGAACTATTCACTTGGTCATAAATAACCAGGTAGGTTTTACAACAGACTTTGATGATGCGCGATCCAGCATTTACTGTACGGATCTGGCAAAAATTGTTGATGCTCCTGTACTGCATGTCAACGGCGATAACGCAGAGGCAGTAAATTTTGCAGCAAATCTGGCTGTAGAATATCGACAGACCTTTGGCAAGGATTTCTTCATCGACCTTTTGTGCTACCGAAGACACGGACACAATGAAAGTGATGAGCCGAAATTTACTCAGCCCAAGCTTTACAGTTTCATAGCCAAGCATCCGAATCCACGAGAAGTATATGTAAAGGAGCTTATCTCCAAAGGGCACATGGATGAGGACAGTGCCAAGCGCATTGATAAGGAATTCAAACAGCAGCTTCAGGACCGACTGAATGAAGTGAAACAGAATCCTATTCCTTACAAACCTCAAAAGATTGAAGAGGAATGGCATCACTTGAGAAGGTCTCAGCCCAAGGATTTTGATAAGTCACCCAATACAGCCATTTCGGAAGAAATGGTAGAGGTAATCGGTAAAGCCCTTACGACTATTCCTCCAGGGTTTAAGCCTTTGAAGCAAATCGACAAACTGCTGAAAGACCGAACAACAAACTTCTTTGAAAAGAAGTCACTGAATTGGGCTGAAGGAGAATTGATGGCCTATGGTTCGATCCTGGCAGATGGGAATATTGTGCGAATGTCCGGGCAGGATGTTAAGCGGGGAACTTTCTCGCATCGTCATTCCTATTTGTTCGATTCCAATACCAATGAACCCTATTGTAATCTGGACCATGTGAAGGAAGGCCAGGAGCCTTTCAGGATTTATAATTCTCTGCTTTCAGAATATGGGGTATTGGGATTTGAATATGGTTATGCCATGGCTACACCGAATGCATTGATTCTGTGGGAAGCGCAATTCGGAGATTTTGCCAACGGCGCACAAGTAATGATCGATCAATTCATTACCAGTGCTGAGAACAAATGGCAACGTATGAATGGTCTGGTGATGTTGCTCCCTCACGGATACGAAGGACAGGGTCCCGAACACAGCTCTGCCCGCCCTGAGCGATTCCTGCAGATGGCGGCCAAAGAAAATATGGTCATGACCAATCTGACTACCCCGGCCAACTTATTCCATTTACTTAGACGGCAGATTACCTGGGATTTCCGTAAACCATGTGTGGTCTTTTCTCCCAAATCTCTGTTGCGACATCCGAAGGTCGTCTCTCCGATCAAGGATTTTACTTCCGGTGGTTTTAAAGAGATCATTCCCGATGGTTATGTTACCAATAAATCAGTGACCAGGGTGTTGTTCTGTACTGGAAAGGTCTATTTTGACCTTTTAGAAGAGCAGCAGAAACGTAAAGCAAAGGACATAGCAATTGTCAGAATTGAGCAGTTGTATCCATTTCCACAGAAACAAATTGACGCATTATTGAAGAAATTCAATAAGCCTGAACTGTACTGGGTACAGGAAGAACCTGAAAACATGGGTGCCTGGACATTCTTGTTACGCACATTTAATCAGCCACTGGAACTTGTAGCAAGAAAACCCAGTTCCTCTCCGGCGACCGGATTTGCCAAAGTTCACAAAGAAGAACAGGCAGATATTGTCAAGAGAGCATTCGATAAATAAGGATAAAAACATTAACCGTACTAAATAAAGAAATTATGAGCCTGGAAATCAAAGTGCCTGCGGTCGGTGAATCAATCACTGAGGTCACTGTTGCTCAATGGACCAAACAAGATGGAGACATGGTCCAAATGGATGAAATCATTTGTGAGCTTGAATCAGACAAGGCGAGCTTCGAAGTAACTGCCGAGGCTGCTGGGGTATTACACCCGAAAGTGGCGGAAGGAGATACCATTGAGATTGGTGCATTGCTCGCAGTTATCGATGAAAGTGCGGCTCCTGCTGCTGACACCACAAGTTCACCCGAACCAGTAGCTGCAGAACCGAAAAGTACTGGCGAAATTGTGGAGATGCCCGTTCCCGCAGTTGGCGAATCTATCAATGAAGTCACCATCTCTAATTGGTCCAAAGCTACCGGCGACTTTGTAGAATTGGATGAAGTAATTGCTGAAATTGAGTCTGATAAGGCTACTTTCGATCTTACGGCTACTGCAAGTGGCATTTTGGAAGTGATCGCTAACGAAGGTGAAACACTGGAGATTGGTGCATTGATCTGTAAAATAGCGGTTGCTGAAGGTGCTCCGGTGAAGGAGGAGAAATCCATAGAGGCTGCACCCCCTGCTACCTCTGCCGGTTCATCTTCACAAACGACTTACGCAACCGGGCACGCGTCTCCCGCAGCTTCGAAAATCCTCGACGAAAAAGGAATTGCCGCATCGAGTGTAACCGGTTCGGGCCGTGATGGCAGAATTACAAAAGCTGATGCACAAGCAGCTACGAAACCGGCCGCTGCATCGGCTCCGGCGAAGAAAGAAGCGGCCAAACCTTCCTTTGAACCGCCGGTGCTGGGTGGTGGCATCAGTAGAGAACAATCTCGACAAAAAATGTCTCCGCTCCGTAAGACAGTTTCAAGGAGACTTGTCGCTGTGAAAAATGAAACGGCCATGTTGACCACTTTTAACGAAGTGAACATGAAGCCCATCATGGATTTGCGTAAGAAATACAAAGAGACATTCAAAGAAAAATATGAGGTTGGACTAGGCTTTATGTCCTTCTTCACCAAAGCATGTACCGTTGCCCTGCAAGAATGGCCAGCTGTGAATGCCATGATTGATGGTGAAGAAATTGTCTACAATGACTTCTGTGATATCTCCATTGCTGTTTCTGCACCTAAAGGTTTGGTGGTACCAGTTATTCGAAACGCTGAAGCCATGAGCTTTGATCAGGTAGAAAAAGAAGTGGTTCGGCTAGCTACCAAGGCCCGGGACAACAAGTTGAGCATCGATGAGATGACCGGTGGAACATTTACCATCACCAATGGTGGTGTATTTGGCTCTATGATGTCTACCCCTATCATTAACGCACCGCAATCTGCCATCCTGGGCATGCACAATATCGTTGAGCGACCAGTGGTGGAAAATGGTGAGATCGTTGCAAGACCTATGATGTATGTGGCCCTGTCCTATGATCACCGAATCATCGACGGCAGAGAGTCAGTGAGTTTCCTTGTGAGAGTGAAGCAGCTGCTTGAGGATCCAACGAGGCTATTGCTTGGAGTATAATTGAGCTTAATTAAACAATCCATCGTGGACATATAATTCTGAGCGGCAAGAATCAAGTACAAAGTACAAGGACTTGCATGCCCGAAAACTCAATATGCATAGATACAAGGATCTCGAGGTTTGGAAGAGGGCCATGGATTTGGCTGAAAAGGTTTATGCTGAAACCAACAACTTTCCAGATGATGAACGATTCGGATTGATTTCGCAAATGAGAAGATGTTCCGTTTCGATAGCCTCAAATATCGCAGAAGGTGCAGGGAGAAATTCGAACAAGGAATTCAATCAATTTCTTGGAATTGCACAAGGGTCTGCATTTGAACTTGAAACTCAAGTTTTGTTATCAAAAAGGCTTAAATTTCTTTCTGAGGAAGCAGAAAAAGCATTCGTTGACCAAATCAACGTCATTGCTAATATGATCTTTAAATTGAAGAAAAATCTGAAATATTAAATCCAGGTACATGGTACCTGGTACTTAATACATTTTGCAAATGGATTACAACGTAATAGTAATAGGTTCCGGTCCTGGTGGTTATGTAGCAGCGATCAGATGTGCGCAGCTGGGATTGAAAACGGCTATCGTAGAAAAATACAACACCCTTGGAGGTACCTGCCTCAATGTTGGGTGTATTCCTTCAAAAGCACTATTGGATTCTTCGGAGCATTTCCACAATGCGGAACACACTTTTGCCGAGCACGGTATTGATATTCCTAAGCCAAAAGTGAATCTCAAACAGATGATCGACCGGAAAGCGGATGTGGTCAAGCAAAATGTGGATGGGATCGCTTACCTGATGAAGAAAAATAAAATTGATGTTCATCAGGGGTTAGGCTCTTTTGTAGACAAAAACACCATCAAAGTTTCGGGAGAAAAGGAAACGACGATCACCGGTGAGAAAATCATCATTGCAACAGGTTCAAAACCTGCCTCTCTGCCTTTTATCGAAATTGATAAAAAACGTGTCATTACCAGTACCGAGGCACTGGAATTAAAAGAAGTTCCAAAACACATGATCATCATTGGTGGTGGTGTGATCGGAATGGAATTAGGTTCCGTCTATGGTCGCTTAGGGGCTAAAGTATCAGTCGTAGAGTTCCTGGATGGCATCATCCCCTCCATGGACAAAACCATGGGGAAAGAATTGCAAAAGTCGTTGAAAGGACTTGGTTTTGATTTCTACCTGAAGCACAAAGTCACTGGCGTGAAAAGTACAGCCAAGCAAGTGACTGTTACTGCGGAAAATCAAAAAGGAGAAACAGTCGAGTTAAAGGGAGATTATTGCCTCGTATCGATCGGCAGACGTCCTTACACCGATGGCCTGGGACTTGAAAACGCCGGAGTAAAAGTTAGTGACAGAGGTCAGGTTGAAGTGGATGACCACTTAAGAACAAATGTCGAAAACATCTGGGCCATTGGTGATGTAGTGAAAGGCGCTATGCTCGCACACAAAGCAGAGGAAGAAGGCGTATTTGTCGCTGAGCAGATCATGGGACAAAAGCCACACATCCATTACCACTTGATCCCCGGAGTTGTATACACCTGGCCGGAAGTAGCGAGTGTGGGCTTCACCGAAGAACAATTGAAAGCGGAAGGCCGACAGATCAAAGTCGGAAAGTTCCCCTACAAAGCATTGGGCAGAGCCAGGGCTTCCATGGATACAGATGGGTTAGTGAAAGTCATTGCTGACAAAGAAACGGACGAGATTCTGGGCATGCATATCATTGGAGCACGAGCAGCGGATATGATCGCCACGGGTGTTACGGCCATGGAATTCAGAGCTTCCGCTGAAGATGTCGCAAGAATGTCTCATGCGCATCCCACCTATATGGAAGCTGTGAAAGAAGCTTGTTTAGCGGCAAGTGAAAACCGGCCCATTCATATCTAAATCCACAGGAGTTACCTCAGAGTCTTCAGCAGAATGACTCTGAGGATCATCGATATAAAAAAGATACTGAGTGAGGTTATCAGAACATTGACAGCATCAGCATTAACCTTTTCATAAATCGAGTTCGGGTTCATAATTTCGCATCGTGAGAAAACTGAAAAACGAAGAGCTCGGGAGGTTGACAATAGAAGCGTTTAAAGTCGCAAAAAAACTCAATGCCTGCCTGGTACTGGACAATATAAGAAGCATGAACAATATCGGTTCTGCTTTTCGAACCGGTGACGCTTTTCGGATCGAAAAGATCTACCTAACTGGCATATCTGCCACACCACCGCACCGGGATATCCACAAAACCGCCCTTGGCGCAACCGATTCTGTCGATTGGGAACATGACAAAGATACCTTGACGCTGATCAAACGCCTTAAAGAGGAGGGATATCAAATAGTCGCGCTGGAACAGGCAGAGGACAGTGTTACTTTGGAAGCATTTCATCCTGATCCTGAAAAAAAATACGCCATTGTGTTTGGGAATGAAGTCTTCGGTGTGGATCAGGAGGTGGTATCACAGTCTGATACCTGCGTGGAAATTCCACAATATGGTACCAAACATTCGCTCAATATTTCCGTGAGTATTGGTGTCGTGCTTTGGGACTTTTTCACCAAAATACAGCCTGACTTTTCGTGATCGCTCTGTCCCTTAGATCGAAGGGAAAACGCCGGCAAGCCAGACCTGATCGTGGGCAGTGCTTTGGTCCGTGTGGAGAGCAGGGCAGCTGACTCCTACGAGAGATAACGTTTCTCTCCTTAAAATCTCAATCTTTCACTTCCTCGTAATCCACGTATTCGCCTCCTTTGAAATCACCTTTTCGGGATTGCTTTTTATCAGGAGCATAATCCACATTCAAATTGGTACCCGGAGGGCGCTTGGGGGGTTGGTTTCGTTGTGGACGTTGTGCCGACCCACCCAAGGTGAGGATCTTAAAAAAGAATCCTCCTACCTTATATATCACGTAGCTGATGATAAATACGATTAGTAAAAACTTGATCATATCTACTTAAACCTATCTGCTGAGGAAGTGGTTTCGTTCCGCGTAAATATCCAGAAAATAATCGTCCATAAGGTCGTCGATAAAATAGATCGCTTCCCCGGTAGACTTCATTTCAGGCCCAAGCTCTTTGTTCACATTCGGGAATTTGTGGAAAGAGAATACTGGTTCCTTGATCGCATACCCTTTTTTAACGGGATTAAACTGAAGGTCAGAAAGCTTCTTATCTCCCAACAATACTTTCGTGGCGTAATTCACATACGGCTCCTGATAAGCCTTGCAAATGAAAGGCACTGTTCTTGAAGCGCGTGGGTTAGCTTCGATGATGTACACCTTATCATCTTTGATCGCAAACTGAATGTTGATCAAACCGACGGTCTCCAGTGCAATGGCGATCCTTTTGGTATAATCTTCGATCTGCCGCATGACAAAATCCCCAAGATTGTATGGAGGTAGCACCGCATAAGAATCTCCGGAATGGATACCCGCTGGCTCGATGTGCTGCATGATACCGATGATGTAGACATTTTCACCATCGCAAATGGCATCCGCTTCCGCCTCAATGGCGCCTTCCAGGAAGTGATCCAATAGGATACGGCCGTCCATCTTTTTGGAGAGCAGCTTTACGACGTGCTCTTCCAACTCCTCTTCATTGATCACAATCTTCATGCTTTGTCCTCCAAGGACATAGGAAGGTCTCACCAACAGTGGGAACCCAATCTCTTTACAAAGTTCGAGCGCTTCATCCGCATCTTCGATCGTGCCATATTTGGGATAAGGAATCTCCAGTTCTTTAAGAAGATCGGAGAATCGACCTCTGTCTTCTGCCAGATCCAAGGCATGGAAACTCGTTCCAAGAATTTTGATATTGTACCGATTAAGTTTCTCAGCCAATTTCAAGGCTGTTTGTCCACCCAATTGTACAATTACGCCCTCTGGTTTTTCATGCAGAATGATGTCGTAAATGTGTTCCCAAAAGACCGGTTCGAAATATAGCTTATCCGCTACATCAAAGTCGGTGGAAACTGTCTCCGGGTTACAGTTGATCATGATGGTTTCATAACCTGCTTCTTTAGCAGCCAATACACCATGGACACAGGAATAATCAAACTCAATCCCCTGGCCAATTCGGTTCGGTCCTGATCCAAGAACAACTACCTTCTTTTTATCCGTGACGACAGATTCATTTTCATCTGCAAAAGTTGAGTAGTAATAAGGGGTCTGTGCTTCGAACTCGGCGGCGCATGTATCCACCAATTTGTAAACTCTTCTGATGCCAAGCTCATTTCTCTTGGCAAACACTTCACTTTCGAGGCATTTTACCAAGTGTGCGATCTGTCGATCTGCATAGCCCTTTTCCTTAGCAGTTTTCAGCAATTCCGAAGGAATCGTATCGATAGAATACTGCTCCATCTCATGATCGAGCTGTACCAACTCTTCAATTTGATTGAGGAACCAGGGATCTATTTTAGTGGTCTTGAAAATTCGTTTGAATGGGATTCCAAGCTTAAACGCATCGTAGATATGGAACAACCGATCCCATGAGGCATTGCCGAGGCTATGCAGGATTTCCTCCTGATTGGTAAGCTCCTTACCATCTGCGCCAAGTCCGTTTCTTTTTATCTCCAACGACTGACACGCTTTCTGGAGTGCTTCCTGGAAATTTCGCCCAATACCCATGGCCTCTCCTACCGCTTTCATCTGCAGTCCAAGCTTGCGATCAGAACCTTTGAATTTATCGAAGTTCCATCTTGGGATTTTTACGATCACGTAATCCAGAGCAGGCTCGAAAAGTGCCGATGTAGTTTTAGTAATCTGGTTTTTCAATTCATCCAGATTATATCCGATGGCCAGCTTAGCAGCCACTTTAGCGATAGGATAGCCGGTAGCTTTGGAGGCCAATGCAGAAGATCGGGATACCCTCGGATTGATTTCGATACCAATGATCTGGTCTGTTTCCGGGCTTACCGCAAACTGAACATTACAGCCTCCGGCAAATTGTCCTATGCCATCCATCATTTTAATGGCCAGATCACGCATTCTTTGGTAAACGGTATCTGGCAGTGTCATGGCCGGGGCCACGGTAATCGAGTCCCCCGTATGGATGCCCATTGGGTCAAAGTTTTCGATAGAACAGATGATGATCACGTTTCCGGCACCATCTCTTAGCAATTCAAGCTCATACTCCTTCCATCCCAGGATACTTTGCTCTACCAGTACCTCGTGAATAGGTGATGCTTTCAATCCCCGATCCAGGGCCACATCAAACTCTTCAGCACTATTCACGAAGCCCCCGCCATAGCCTCCCAGTGTAAATGAAGGTCGAATAACCAATGGAAATCCGATTTCTTGTGCAATTTCCTTGCCTTTCAGAAAAGAAGTGGCCGTTTCTCCTTTACAAACATCCACATCCAGCTCTTTCATTTTCAATCGGAATTTCTCCCGATCTTCTGTGGTTTCAATGGCATTGATATCCACACCGATGATCTTCACATCATTCTTCTCCCAAATGCCTGCCTGATCACACTCAATCGCCAGGTTTAGGGCTGTCTGACCTCCCATCGTTGGCAGAACTGCGTCTATTTGAGGATGTTCCTTCAGGATCTCCCTGATCGATTTCTTATTCAAAGGTTTCAAATAGATATGATCAGCAGTTACGGGATCCGTCATGATGGTGGCCGGATTGGAGTTGATCAGAATCACTTCAATTCCTTCTTCCCTAAGTGACCTTGCGGCCTGGGAACCAGAGTAATCGAATTCACAGGCTTGGCCAATGATGATGGGACCGCTTCCGATGATCAGAATGGATTTGATGGAGGTATCTCTAGGCATTAGTCGGATTTATCTGTTAAAGGACCAGGCGAGCAGATTTAGGTAAGCTCAAATTGAGGCAAAAGTATAGTGCGCCAGTAGGATAGAAAAAGATCAGGCGTTTTATTTTAGAGCGAATTGATCAGAGGTTCAAAAGGAGGGACAAATCCAGTTCAAAACCTTTGAGAATTGGGTTACAAGAAACCTTTCGGTTGAAACCTTCTAACCTTTGAACTGGACTATTTAGTTGATACCGATAGGTGTGTTTCAGATCAGGGTCTATAAGGAGGCCCAAAATTGTGCCGTTTTTAAGCCAGACCTCTTCCATTTTATGTTGCAAATGCTCACTCGAATCACTTTCGGACTTTAATTCAATGACGAATTCAGGGCAAATTGGAGCAAAACTTCGATGTTGATCGTCGCTAAGGCTATCCCATTTATCCTTCGAAATCCAGGAAACGTCTGGTGACCTCATGGAGCCATCAGGTAAGGTGAATCCCGAAGATGAATCGAAAACTACTCCGGAAAATCCTGATTCAATATTCCACTGAGTCACCAAGTAGCTCAATAGGTTATTATAGGAACCAGAAAGGGAGTGTGTTGGAGACATAATTAAGATGTTTTGTTCTGCATCTCTCTCTATTCGGAGTTCCTTATTGTCTAAACAGAATTGTTCAAACTCTTTATCCGTGAAATGAAATGCCGTTGTTTTGAGTAAAAAAGAATTTCCTCCTAAATACATGGTGGATACTTTAGTCAATTAAAGGTACGAAAAATTGACGTATTAACTCCTCAGAAACTGCATGATCCAGGTCTCAAATAAGGACTGATCCACCTTCATTTGAAGTGATTCATCAGCGGCTAATACCTTTTTCTGACCAATCTTTTCCACGCGTGAAGTATAAAGTGCCTGGTTGTAGCTCTTGCTAAATTCCGGATGTCCCTGAACGCCCAAAAATTGTTCATCGATGTGAAACATACCGATTGGGCATTGATCTGATTGGGCAAGTACTTCAGCTTTGGGAGGCAGTGATTGTACCTGATCCTGGCATAACATGAGTATGTTATAGCGGGGAAGTTCCGGCAACATCCAACGTTGGTATTGAATGATCTCAAATGTATGTACACCAATGTTCCAACTCACCTCGGCCGGACCTGTTTCACCACCCAACGCATGAGCAATGGCCTGATGGCCGAAACAAACACCTATAAACTTCTTATTCGTATGGGCTACTTCCCTGATGAATCCCAATAATTCTATGATCCACCCTTCCTGATCATACACCGAAAATTTCGAACCTGTGCAAATGAATTGATCATATTCCTCTATTTCCGGGAAAAAACCATCGCAGACGAAGTAAGGTACAAGTTCCAGTTCTGGGAAGAGTTTTTGGAACATTTCCGGATATGCCCCATCGATCGTTTCAAAAGCAGGCAGAACGTGATCACAGACCAATAAACAGGTTTTCATTAGGAAAGCTTCAAATGGAACGATTTAGGACGAGTAAGATATTGATATCCCAGCGCGCTTAAAGTACATCCTTTCCCCGAATTCTTGACCCCAGTCCAGGCCAACGCCGGATCGAGATAGTCGCAGCGATTCATGAACCACGTGCCGGTTTCAATCTGATCACCAATTTGCATCGCCCGGTCAACGTCTGTAGTCCAAACACTGGCGGTCAGTCCATATTGACTGTCGTTCATTAGCGCAATGGCTTCCTCGTCATTAGCTACTTTCATGATGCCGACAATGGGAGCAAAGCTTTCTTCTTGCATGATTCTCATGTCGTGAGTGGCTTCAAGGATCGCCTGAGGATTCATATAAGGAGCTTCTTGAACCGCAAATGCTGTATCCGGAAGTAGTGCTTGCCCACCCTTGTTAAGTGCGTCACTTAAATGGTCTACGGCTTTTTTTGTAGCACTTTTCCTCACCATCGGTCCTAGCGTGGTTGCCTTATCCAACGGATTACCTATCACATATCCAGATGTTATGTTCTTAAACTGGTGAATAAAATCATCATACACCGATGCGTTGACGTAGATACGCTCTACACCACAGCACGATTGGCCTGAATTGAAATAAGCTCCATCAACCAGGTTTTCTGCCGCGTTTTTCAGGTCGGCATCCGCTGCTACGTATGCGGGATCTTTTCCACCCAATTCCAAACCTGCCGTTATAAAGCGCTTTCCAACGGCCTGTTGTATGGCTTCTCCCCCACCAACAGATCCAGTAAACGAGACTCCTGCTATTCTCAGGTCGGTAATGATGCCAGGAATTTGATCATGTGAAAGGTGGAGATATTGAAACACTCCTGTGGGAGCATCTGCATATTCGAAGGCTGCCGCAAATCGTTCAGCACAAAGAGGTGTTTGCTCTGCATGCTTAAGGATCACTGTATTTCCGGCCATGATCGCAGGAATAATCGCATTGACGGCCGTCAGATATGGATAATTCCAGGGGGAAAGCACCAATATGGTTCCAAGAGGTTCTTTTCGGATGAATCGATCGAAACCATCAAGTATCGCCACTTGCTGATCCTGTAATTCCTTATCAGCAATTGAGATCATGTGCATGGCTCGTTCCTTGAATCCTTTGTTGATTTCGAAAGGTGAATAAATGATTGGTCGTCCCATTTGCCAGGTAATTTCCTCGGCCATGGAAGAAACGTTTTCCTCAAAATATTCAACGACTTTCTGGCAAATACGCGCTCGTTCCTGAATGGTAGTTTTCCTCCACCCAGCCTGAGCCGTCCTGGCAAGGGTAAGCACTGTCTCGATTTCTGTGGCCTCGGCATAGTTTCTTTCACAGTACACCGAGCCATCAATGGGCGATATCGTCTTGAAGGCTCTTTTCATAAATAATCGTAAGATTCCCTACTATAAGCAGGGGTTCAGGCAATAATTCTGATTTTGCAATTTAGTCGAAGGGAGTTTTTATATCCTAAAGTTTATGTCACCTTCAGGGAGCTAAATACTTAAATGGTGATCCCTATTGGATCGTGTAAAAATTCTGGTCTTCATTCTCCCATCATGGCATGGAACTTGTGCCTTATTGACTGTAATGAAGTCATCTTATTTTTTGCTAGTCGTTTTTGTTGGTTTCATTCAATTTTCCTCATGTAAAGACTCGGAACCAGATCCTGATCCGGATCCTGATCCGAGGGACAATGGAACGATCACAGGGCAAGATTTCAGAAGGTGCGCATGTTGTGGGGGGTGGTTCATAGAGATCGATGAAGAAGTGTATCGATTTACGGCAATCCCTTTTTCAACCAATGTCGACCTTTTCAATCAGGAGTTTCCCATAGAAGTTTTCGTTGATTGGTCACCCCAGGAAGATGCCTGCCTCGGTGATGAAATAGATGTGATCAGTTTGGATCTTGTACAATAGTTAAAATACATGAAGTCCACTTATTCCTTTGCAATAGTCGTTTTTGTCGTTTTCATCCTATTTCCTTCGTGCAACGATCAAGAACCTGCTCCCAATCCACCCGATCGTGGTAGTATCATAGGGAGAGATTTCGCCTTGGGTGCTTGTTGCGGGGGCTGGTTCATAGACATCAATGAAGAACGATACCGATTTATGGAAATCCCAGCGGCCACGGATATCGACCTGATCAACAGTGAATTTCCGATAGAAGTACTTGTTGAATGGTCTCCACAACAAAATGCCTGTCTTGGAAATGAAATAGACGTGATCAGTATGGAACGGACTAATTAATTGCCTACTCAGGTGTTACGTAAGCGGCCGTAATTCCTCCGTCTACTACAAAATCAGTCCCTGTTAGATAGCTGGATTCATCGGAAGCCAGGTACAAGGTGGCTTTTGCCATTTCGGCCGCTTCACCGAAACGTCCCATGGGAACATGTACGAGTCTACGCTGCTTCTTTTCTTCCGTATTCAGGAATTTCATCAGGAGTTCAGTTCTAAGCGGACCCGGACACAAGGCATTTACCCGAATGTTCTCTCTTGCATGGATCACAGATAATTCACGAGTCAAAGCCAATACAGCCCCTTTACTCGCTGTATACGCAATTTGAGGGGTAGCTGCTCCCAGTAAAGCGACAAACGAAGCCGTGTTAATGATACTGCCTCCACCGGCTCTTTTCAAGGCAGGAATACCGTACTTGCATCCGAGAAAAACCCCTTTAGCATTGATGTTCATTGTCAGATCCCAAATGTCTTCTTCCGTCACTTCAGCATTATCATCGCTACTGTGCATGATCCCGGCATTGTTGAACAAAATATGCAGTGCACCAAATTCTTTTTCAGCAAAAGCAACCATAGCTTCACAATCCTTGGCGCTGGAAACATCGGTCTTAATGAACTTCACTGGAAACCCTTCCAGCTCCCGAATGACCTGATTGGCAGTCTCCTCGTTAATGTCAGCCAATACCACTTTCGCTCCTTCTTTCGCAAATAGTATGACCGTTTCTTTACCGATCCCGTTACTACCACCTGTAATGAGGGCAACTTTGTCCTTGAGTCTCATTTGGATTTATCTGATTTGATCATTTATGATTGTGAAAATAGGTCAGATTCTTTCAAAATATCGCTTTCTTTCCCAGTCGGTGACAGACATTTCGAAGGCATTTATTTCTTGTCGATAAAAATGCGAGTAATGTTCCACCACCTGACTTCCGAAGGCTTTTTTGGCAAAATCACTGTTAGAAAAGATCTCTACTGATTCATTCAATGTTTTCGGCACATGCGGCAAGTCCTTGGCCTGATAAATATCTCCCTCAAAACAGGCCGGAGGTTCGATCTGGTCTTTGATACCTTGCATGCCTGAGGCTATTGCTCCCGCAAACGCCAGGTAAGGATTGCAATCTGCTCCCGGAATACGGCACTCGATCCTAAGACTACTTCCACTGCCTACCACTCTGAAACCGGCTGTTCGATTATCAAAACTCCAGGCCATTCTGGTTGGTGCCCAGCTTCCATCGACGTATCGCTTGTAAGCATTAATGGTCGGCGCATAGAATACCATTACATCCGGTACATACCTGATCCATCCACCGAGAAAATGTCGGAATGTTTTTGAAGCAGATATAGGACCACAAGGTTCTTCTCCAATAAACGCGTTTTTGCCATCCTTCCACAGGCTGATATGAATATGGCAGCTTGATCCAGCCTGAGTTTCGTCATATTTCGCCATGAATGTCACCGCCAGCCCCATTTGATCCGCCAACTCTTTCAGGCATTGTTTGTACACCACATGCCGATCTGCCATTTCCTGTGTTTCAGCATACTGGACATTGAGTTCATGTTGTCCAAGGCCCCATTCTCCTTTCGAGTTTTCGACAGGCACTCCGGAATTTTTCAGGTGTTTTCGCGCAGCTGCGGTGAAGGATTCCGTTCTGGAACCTTGCAAAATATGATAATCCTCCAGGTACCACCCAGCGGGTTTAGGATCTACAAACCGGCTTTCCTGGGCTTGTTGATAACTCGTATTGAACAAGTAATATTCAAGTTCCGAGGCAGCAAAACTTTGAAATCCGACTTTCTCCAATCGCTCCAGTTGTTCGTTCAGGACTGATCGGGGGCCTTCTGTTACCGGCGCATGGGTCTTTTCGTTTTGCAAATCACAAATGATCAGTGCCGTTTTATCCAGCCAACTGGCCATACGCAATGTCTTTAGATCAGGGACCAGGTGAAAATCACCATACCCCAATTCCCAATTGGCCAGTTTATATCCGGGAACCGGCTCCATCTCCATGTCAGTCGTTAGCAGATAATCGCAACCATGTGTTCCTGCAGTTAGTGCGTTGCTAATAAAGAAATCCGCATCGAAACGTTTGCCCATCAGGCGACCATAGTGATCGGTAAAACCAACAATCACCGTTTCGATGGCTTCTTCTGCAACTTGCTTCTTGAACTCCTCTAATGAGAGCATTCCTCTGGTGCTCATATGATCCGATTTAATCTGGTTTCAAATTAAAGGAACTTGAAGCACCACCCAAATTTGAATCCGTCATTCAACGATTACGCGGAAAACTTTTGAATCAACCTGAATCAGATAAGTTCCGGGAGTAGGAATTTCCACGACTTCCGGGATACTCGGATAGGTAATTCGTTTGTGAGGAACTGGCTTCCCAAAGGTATCATAGACCTTGATTTCAGGGTCTGAGTTTTCCTTCGCAACAATTTGGAAACGACCACTGATACTTGGGTTTGGATACACCGAAACCTCCTTGAAATTGCAGTAACCCATGTCTACTTCAGGCACAGATCCAATGCCTGAACTTCTCCGTACCTCAATGAATTCTCGAAGGCCATATCCAACATGTGACTCATCGTAATAGTCGAAAGAATTTCTGAAGTCATTTTGGCTGAAACCGAAGGATGCAACAAATTTTTCATCCGTTTCCACATAAGGATCAAGTAAATTTTCAAGATTTTCTAATACTGGAATCAGTTCTTCTTCCGTGAAATACAGTTGGAAAACTTTGTTCAAACAAGCATGGTATCTATTCCTGAATTCCGGAACATCGAGGATTCTACTGGTTAGAGGCCTTGCGTGTCCGTGTCGGTGAAAATGATTGAGATCTCTGGTTGCCCAATCGCGACTTACCCAATCAATTCCCCAGGTGTTATCCGTATCATAGGCAATGAATTCAAATTTGCCACTTCGGTCATCATAAAACAGGTAATAATTATTGCTCAGATAGCTATATCCATCCCAATGACCTGTAACCGCTTCAACGGCCAATTGTCGAATGAACCGATCAACCTGAAATACTTGTTGGATCTCCTGGCGAAAATCATCCTCTGTGGTACCATTCAGCGCCTCTACAAAAGATTGCAATTCATTCCGGGTATCACTTTCTTCATTCATCTTGGATTCATAAAGCTCCTCATCGAAAATGCGACCATCATCTTCCAGCGTCGCTCCAAACGAGCATTTATAGAGGAATCCTTCTTCATGACCAAATCGCTTATCGACAAATTCGTCATCGATTTGTTCAAGCATCAAATAAACTCCCATGTATTCTTCGTTGAAATACAATGCTGAAGGGGCAACTCTGGGTGCCGGAACGTCCATTTGACGATACAATTTCATGGTCAGCAGCTCTCTGACATGTGAAGGATCATTGACGTTTGGTTTCAGGTTGATTTTCTTGTGGGTCAGAAATTTTTCACCACCAAATTCCTGAAAGTCTATTTTGAACGAGCGTTTCAGGTGTCCGCGGGAAGTGTTTCCTCTTAAACGAACCCCTACATTATTAACTGTGACATTTTGAAGCGCAGAATTACTAAAAGTTACCGTGGCAGTGACATAGGTTTCACTAAAGCGATTTGCGTCAGATAACAGGAAGTTTTTATCCTCAGGGGCAAGTGTTATCCTAATTTCAGTTACTTCATTTTCACGAAAAATACGATCTTCTTCCGGGTTAAACTGCTGGCCTAAAAGCAAGTAAAACGGAGAAATTATCAGGAAACACGAAAAAAATCGAAGCTTAGAAGCCAAATCCATCGTCATCGTCTTCCTCCTCGATGGTATCGAAATTCTCTTCTTCAAGATTGACATCCGTCGGTGAAACCAAGTTGTATGGTTCAGTAATACCAAAGTACTTTTCCCGGAAACTATTGATGAATGTCAGTGTTTCAGTTTCATCCGCAGCCAGTAGAATAAGTTCTCCCGGACGTGCACGGTCTTCATTGGAATTTTCATCAATCGCCGTGTTGAAATCACTATTGGAAGAATAGACCGACAAATGGTTATCCTCATAGCCAAAGAAGTACCAGGTGCCCGGTGCCGCTTGCAAAAAGAGATTCATCACATCTCCACCGGCTTCCCCTTTACGAAATTCCAGAAAGCCATCCATTTTAGCATTGATGTCTTGTTCCAGCATGTTGGAAATCCCTAATTTCGTTGTGTTGTGCCAGGCCCGATGTTCTTTGTTCCATTGCATTTTCACACCCGAAACTACCAGCGACTTGTTTAATTCAGGGCTAATCTCATGCAAGGGAACATAGTCTCTCAAAGACCCGGTTTCATAAGCCCGCGTAGGTGCTTCTCCAACGATATTCGACAAGTTGACCAAAGTTTCTACCTCAATATCGTTCGCCGGAGGGTTCCCAAGTCGCTCCACAATGTCAAGCAGATCTTGTGCCATCAACTGGAGTACCGTAGCATCCAGTTGGTAGTCCATCGTGATGAAAGCATCGATCTTATAGTCTCCTTCTGTACGGTTACCACTTCCTAATACAGCTGCCCCCACTTTGACCTGATTCGATTCCTCATCCAAAAACGTAACCGGTCCTTCGAAAAAGACAGTTTGTGTGCTATCATCATAGATCAGGGTATGACCTTCGTAAGATTCACCCAGTGCTTTGCTTTCCTTTTCAATGCTAAACGTGCCATCTGAATTGTACTTCAGCAATCCTTTGGCCATGAATAAGTCCACATGATCTGGTTGCTGCCGTTGCTCAACAAAGGTTGGGTAGATATTTCCTGCATTATCATAGTGTAAGCCGGCAACGGCTTTGCTTCCATCATCGAACACCGCATTCTCGAAATCGACAATTACATCCGTCTCATCTTCGGTTCTGGAATAGGTTACCCACTCATTTTCAGGAATACTTGGGATGATCGGTTTCACGGCTCCTTCCAGTTCAAGAGCTTGTTTATACGCTTTTAAGGTAATCCCTCCTTTGAATAAGAAGCCTTCCGCTACTTCCAGGTTTTTGGTATCGGGAATCAAACCTTCCGCAATACTGTATTTGACCGAGTCTCCTCGTATGAAAGCGGTCTCTGTGTCAAAAGTTCGGAATTGAATGTCAAACGTATCCGCACCAATCGGCAACAGGTACGTGGCACCTCCTGAAAATGCATTTCTGGACTCTACATCGATGGTGGCATCAAACAAGTAATGGTAAGTACTGTCATTTTCAAAAATCACTTCGGCATCCTCAAAAGTTTGAAGCACAGAATTCGCCAAAACCGTCATTTCATTGCCTTTGGGAATGATCTCCGCATCAGCAACTGCTATATAGGGTATACCTTCCACATCCATTTCCTGGCTATTGATATCGTATGTGGCTTTTGTGGCGTTAAAGGCCAGTGAATCCAGATCCTCTCTGGTAGAGTAGAAATAAGATTCCTCAAGCAATATATTTTCTGGTTTTTCCATGGTGATAATGGAATCTTCCAAAAACCAGGTCGCATTGGTGATGGACGTGTTCAATGCAGCGTAGGGGAATGAGATTGCCGCTACGCCCGTAACTTCGGGGCTGACGTCCGCTTCATTTTTCACCAGGTCAAAATACAAGGCAATGTCATCACCTTCCATCGCTGGCTTTTCCGGATCATCCGTGAGTACCTTGAAAATGGCATGTCGTGCGGAATAGGAGAGTTCTTCAAAAGCGAATTCATTAGACTCTGCCGTAGATCCCCTTGTAGAGATCAAACCAGAACCATAAACTCCTTTTGTAGTGATATTGGCCTCACCTGTTAACTCAGCGGTGGCGTTGTAAAATTTGAAGGGTTCTTCAACTGTCCTGAGATACATACTATCTTTTCGAGGTAGCCAATACATTCGGAAAGCTCCTAATTGTGCATCCGGATAGCTGGCTTCACCCAAAGAGCCGGGTCGTATTTCGCCCTGATGACCATCGGCCGTCACCGAATCCGGGTAGTAAATGAAATCTCTGGAAAAAATGGTTGAAGTCAGGAAGTCGATCTTACCTCCTCCCCGAATACCTCGACTGTTCAGGGTGATTTTTTCATACGTTCGGGCACTCGTATTATAAAGATTATATCCTTCCGCAGGAATGTCATGCACAAATCCCAAGGAGCGGTCTTTTTGAATGTGCAACGTATCTTCAAAAGGAGGGAAGATATCCCCGGAATTAAATTCACCCGGAAATTCTATTGAAGAGGCATCTTCCCGATCGATACTATCTACTTCTAATGGAGGAATGATGAACCTTACTGATTTATCATAGGCGCCATCCAGCACGTCCTCACCATCAAAGTACACAATGGCTTCTGTATTCGTAACAAAGTAAGGATAAGCATCGGTCTTATCATGTCCCGCACGATTAGACGGCTTATTCAAAAAGAGCTGGCCGGAGGTCTCTGTCAGGTGATTGTTCAATGCTTCCCGGTTTGCCGGATTATGGGAGGCCGCTGTTGAATCTTCGGGTGGCAGTTGAATACGAATGGAATCGATCATCGGCATGTCGATCAGGAAATTCTCGTAATCGAACTTAAAATCCTTCCCTTTGTATTTAAAATCAATGGCATCTATGGCGCCATCAAATGTGATATTACGATTCTCACCAATTCGAACGACCCCTCCCTCTGGTTCAATGGTGATCTCATAGTCAGTGGTAACATAAAATTTGTCGACCCCTCTGGCCACAATTTCCATGGAATCCAAACGCATGGACGCATTTGGCCCTCTGACAATTTTTGAAGGAACAAACAGGTTGTCATAATCCTTCTTTTTAGCGGAGGCTTCATAATAATGAAATGCCCGATCATGCAATTTCACCAGACCTGTATTCTCATCATAGTCACAGAAATTGTACTGCTCCAGCATCTTCATCGCTCCTTTTAGCAGTCTAACATCGATTTTGGTCAAATCCGCGATTTCATCGATCACGAATTCCTTGATATCAAACTGCTTCGCATAGGCTACAGATATGGCAATCGGATGAAAGCCAAAAGGACCGGTTAATCTACGGAAACGAGTTCTGCTGAAGTAATCCATGGACTCAAAAGTCGCTGGAACAAGGTCTTTGCCATTAAGGATGCTGAAATCGACCGAATCTGAAGAAACATCCCATCGTATGAGATCGGCATTGATGATCATGCCGTGATAGGATGAAGTAAAGGAAGTCACACTATGCTTCTTGTCTCGAAGCACCGTCAGTTTATCATTTGACATGTGATATTCCATCTCAACAGAGGGGTGATATATGGAATCTTCTCCAATGAAAATGGTCATGCTGGCATGGTCAGAAGTGATTGTTGAATCTTCCTTAAAAGCGAATCTTAAGCCCCGAAATACGATTTTATTGCCTTTGTCATTGGATACCTCCAGCGTACCAGGCTTTCTTGAAATAGAAGCTCCAAACAACTTATTCCCCCGGAACTCGACCCCTCCCGTGTACACCACCTTTCCTCCCGGAAACCTCAGAACTGCATCTGCTTCATAGGAAGTAAAAACCGGGTAATTACTTAATGCTCTTGAGGGTCTTTTGACACTCCTGTAGGAAAATACGCCTTCTACTTCTTTATCCAGGAATCCCGGAAAGTTGATTTTGGCGTTAGTCGTTTTAAATACTGGTCGATCAGTGCGTAAATTGAATTCTCCCAGGGTGATTTCTGCACCACGCATCCTAACGTTTTGTCTGGGCCACTCAAGAATGCCACTTTCACCTACGAAGGTATTGTTCTGCAACAAGTTGTTGCCCTTCACTTTTCTAATAGAAAGAGAATCGTAGGGAGTCAGTATCAGCAGTTGAATATCTCTCAAATCAATGGTCGGACCTTTGATCGCGGGATGTATGTAGTTATTTTTTTCCAGCGCCACCCAGTCAGTTTCCTGTGGTACGATCTCATTTCTTACCAGTTGCTGACGTGGTGGTGCATTCTGGACAGGTTCATCAGACCAGGTGTCATTGGTGTTACTGGCGCTGCTGTTGTCCTCCCATCCATCATCATTACCCCAGGAATCGTCGTTGCCCCAAGTATCATTGTTTCCCCAGTCGTCGTTGCTACCCCAATCGTCATTGCCCCAGTCATCGCTGTTGTCCCAACTGTCATCATTTTCCCAGGCATCATCCGCATTTTCATCCGCAACCGGCGCGACTTCTTCGACCACAGCGGGGGTTTCCAGTACTTCCTCTTCGGGATCCTCTTCTCCGGGGATCATGTCCAATATCGAGGGAGCCGCTTCAAAATCAACAAGCTTAAAGTCGTAGGTACCCCCGGGAACCTGTACCGTCAAAGCTCTGGAAAAATGGAGGTATCGGCGGGCAAAAAAGGTATTCATCCCCAGAAGAAAATCCGCATATTCTTCACGATTAAGGGATTCTACTACCTGTAGGTTAATGTCCAAAACATTATCCAATTCCCTCGCATCAATCCTTTCCTGAGCCATAGAATAGGCGAGATAGCTAAAGAAATGCCAGTAATAGGGATTGAATGCATATCCCTTGCGTTTCATGGCAAAAGTGATCTGGATGATCTTCTCTTTGTGGGCTGAATTGAACTGGCCGTTCCAGGCGTTATTGAAATCAAAAGCGACTTTGTTTCCAGCCTCCGTGCCCATTCGTTGCAAATAAGCCACCGCCTGGCTTTTAAACACCGCAGGTTCTTCAGAAAACCGCTGAGCCATGGAAGACCATGCCACGAAAAACAAGAAGGCCATTAAGCCAATCGTCTTTCTACGAAAACCGCAAAACCCAAATCGTTGAAACATCACCTAAAGTTAGGCATTAATAAACGCATTAATCACCGATACGGTTGAACAGGAGTGCTGACCAGTGCTCTTTTGAAGTGCTTTTGATCAGTTTTAGTCCCAAGGCTGACGCTGCGTCATCCAAATCCGGAACATCTTTTTCATAAAAACCACTTAAGAACAAAGACCCCCCATCATTTAACAAACTGACATACGTGTCAATTTCATGTAACAACACATTTTTATTGATGTTGGCAATGATGATGTCAAAGGATCTGTCAAAAGACAAGTTTTTGATCTCTCCCTGTGCAACACGAATTCCCTCAAACCCATTTAACGACAAATTGTCCAGACTATTTTCTATGCACCAGTCATCAATATCAGTAGCTTCTACGTGGGAGGCCCCTAGTTTCAAGGCCATGATGGCTAAAACACCGGTTCCTGTACCAACATCCAGCACTGATTTATGTTGAAAATCTAGTTCCAGTTGCAAGGAAAGCATCTGAGAAGTGGTAGCATGATGTCCGGTTCCGAAAGACATTTTGGGCATGATCAGGATTTCGTGATCGAAATTTCCCTTGATGTTGTGAAATGGGGCACGAACAAGCACCCGATCATCCACAATTACCGGATCAAAATTCTTTTCCCAGGCCTCATTCCAATTGGTTTTAGCTACTTTTTCGACAGTGTAGCTGATACTACCCATGGCCTCGTAGCGAGCAATGGCCTCTTTTAACGCCGGTTCATTGAAAGTTTCTCCTTCAAGGCTTGCGGTCAGTCCCTCAGGCAATTCCTGAATGGCCGAAAAGCCCAATACGTCCAGTTCAGCGATCAACAAATCACGCTGTAGTTCACTACAAGTAATATTTACGGTAAGAAAATCCATTAGTCATTGCATCCAGCAAAGGACTCAGTGTCTGTGAAAAAAACGGAAAAATGGGCTTCATCAGGATCATTCGTAAAATATAGCCGATACCTGGCTTGTCTTTCTTTGCCGACAAAATGCCAGTGGCCAGGCCGATCTGCAAACAATTGGTTATCCTGATCAAAGACCAATACATCCGCAAAGCTCTCTGAATCTTCTTCAAAAACGATGAAATCAGCTTCCTTTTTAGAATAGACCTCATACATCACCCCAAAAACGTCGCAATATGGATTTTGGACAGGAAGAAGAGGTATGATCAGGGCAAAAAGGAAGCTCGGGATCAAAATGATTTGGCTATGTCTACAAAGTCACGGGATTTGAGGCTGGCACCACCAACCAATCCACCATCTACGTCCAGACAAGCAAACAATTCCGCTGCATTTCCGGGTTTCACACTTCCTCCGTAAAGAATAGAGATGCTATTTGCCGTTTCATCATTGTATTGATTGGCAATTTCTTTTCGAATGAACGCGTGCATTTCCTGCGCTTGAGAAGCACTGGCAGTTACGCCTGTTCCAATGGCCCAAACAGGTTCATAGGCAATCACCACTTTCTTGATGTCTTCTGCGGAAAGCTCAAAAAGACTTTTCGCTACCTGTTCCGCCACTAACTTAAAATGGTCCCCTGCTTCACGCACATCCAGGTTTTCACCACAACAAAAAATGGGTGTAAGCCCTGCCTCAAGAGTGGCTTTGGTCTTTGTGGCCAGAAGATCATGATCTTCACCAAAGTACTCTCTCCTCTCGCTATGACCAATTACAATATGAGTGGCCCCGATGGACTTGATCATATCAACAGAAACTTCGCCAGTATAAGCGCCCTTCTCTTCTTCATGACAGTTTTGTGCCCCGACTGTAATGTTGTTGGATACACCTATCAGGGATTTCACGGCCCCCAGGAACGGGAAAGGTGGGATCAATACGATGTGTACATCACTTTTCACCTCGTCCTTGGCCATATTTACAACTTCAGATGCCAATTGTTGACCTTCCTGAAGGTTGGTATTCATTTTCCAGTTTCCTGCCGCAATTTTCTTTCTCATGATCAGATTTTTTCCGCTAAATATTTCGCGGTTTTATTTTCGGCCGCTAATTTAATCATGTCCTCGGGAAGCCCAGCGAAATCGATATTTCCACCGCTTTGACCCCCTTCTGGTCCCAAATCGATGATCCAGTCCGCACATTTCACTACTTCCATATTGTGTTCAATGATCAGTACAGAGTTGCCCTCATTGACCAACGCGTTCAACGAATCCAGCAACTTTTTGATGTCATGGAAGTGCAAACCTGTCGTGGGCTCATCAAAAATAAACAGGATATGGTCCTTCTTTGAAAGACCGCTCCCTTTGCCAAGAAAAGAGGCCAGTTTCACCCGTTGAGCTTCACCTCCACTCAATGAATTAGAAGACTGCCCCAACTTCACATACCCCAACCCAACGTCGAACAGGGGCTTGATCTTGTTGACGATGCCCGTTTTATCCTTGAAAAAGTCTAAAGCTTCTTCGACGGTCAGGTCCAGGATATCAGAAATGTCTTTGTCCTGGTATTTCACTTCGAGGATCTCTTTCTTAAAGCGTTTTCCTCCACAATTCTCACAAGTAAGGTGAAGATCAGCCATGAACTGCATCTCGATTTTTACCGTTCCTTCTCCTTCACAAGTTTCACAACGTCCACCATCTACGTTGAAAGAGAAGTGTGCTGGTTTGAAGCCATTCGTTTTAGAGGTCGGTTGCTCCGCGAAAAGCTGACGAATGTTATCGTAAGCTTTCACGTAGGTCACAGGATTCGAGCGCGAGCTTTTTCCAATCGGGTTTTGGTCTACAAACTCAATGTGGTTCACATTTTGGTAATCACCATCTAACGTATCGAATTTACCGGTAATTTCCCCTGTAACCCCCAGGATCTTACCCAAGGCCGGATATATAATCCTGCGTACCAAGGTTGATTTTCCAGACCCGCTCACACCAGTAATTACCGACATAACACCCAGTGGAATTTCCACATCGATGTTCTTCAGGTTATTTTCTCTGGCACCTTTCACCCAAAAAGATTGATTCCACTTTCGACGGATCTTGGGAAGTTCTATTTTTTCTTCACCCTTCAAGTATTTGGCCGTAAAGGAATGATCGGTCCCATTGATAGCGTTCACTTTCCCCTGGAACACCAATTCTCCACCATGAACTCCCGCAGCGGGGCCAATATCAATGATCTCATCGGCTTCTTCCATCAACTTCTCCTCGTGTTCTACCACGATTACGGAATTCCCCAGGTCTCGTAGGGTTTTAAGCACTTCAATCAATCGGTCCGTATCTCGAGGATGCAATCCAATGCTCGGTTCATCAAGAACATACATGGAGCCTACCAATGCACTACCCAAAGAAGTTGCCAGCTTGATCCGTTGGAATTCCCCTCCGGACAAGGTATTCGTTAAACGATTGAGGGTCAGGTAGCCTAAGCCCACTTTCTCCAGGTATTGAAGACGTGTGGTTACTTCATTGATGATCCGGCCAGCCACTTTCTGATCAAATTCGGAAAACTCAATTTGCTCCACAAATGGCCGTAATTCATCTACTGGCATAAGCACCAGATCTGTGATCGACTTCCCGGCAATTTTAACATAAGAAGCATCTTGTCTCAATCGGGTGCCTTTACAATCCGGACAATCTGTTTTCCCACGGTACCGTGAAAGCATCACCCGGTATTGGATTTTATGCGTTTGTGATTCGAGGTAACCAAAAAAATCTTTTAAACCTTCAAAATATTCATTGCCCTCCCAAAGCAGGTCATATTCCTCATCTGTAAGTTCTGCGATTGGTCGATGGATCGGAAAATCAAATCGGATACCGTTTTTCAGCAAGGGTTGCAACCATGAGCGCATGGTCTCACTTCTCCATGGAACGATGGCGTCATCGTATACAGATAAATTTCTGTCCGGGATTACCAGGTCCGGATCAATACCCAAAATACGGCCGAAGCCTTCACATCTTTTACAAGCGCCATATGGATTGTTGAAGGCAAAGAAATTGACCGTAGGTTCTTCGAATTTGATGCCGTCCAGCTCGAATAGGTCAGAAAAGGTCTTTTTCTCTTTACCAACCACATCTACAATACATTTCCCTTCTCCTTCAAAAAATGCGGTTTGGACCGAATCACCCAATCGGAACTGCGTTTCTTCGTTATTCTTTACCGCCGCCCGATCAATCAAAATCTCAATCTCTCCCTTAGGGGTGCCTTTGATCTCTTCGATGTATTGCAACTCGCCATCCACGAGGATTCTCGTGTATCCTTTGCTGAGCAAGACTTTTAGTTCCTGATCCAGTGAACGGCCTTTCATCGGCATCGGCGTACTGACCATGACGCGATCACCTTCATCAAAAGACAGGATGTAATCCACCACACTGGTCACCGTGTCTTTGGTCACTTCTTTTCCGGAAACGGGTGAATACGTTTTTCCTATTCTTGAAAATAGCAGCTTCAGGTAATCATAAATTTCCGTCGAGGTTCCGATGGTGGATCTGGGATTTCGCGTGCTTACTTTTTGCTCAATGGCAATGGCAGGTGCGACTCCCTTAATGTAATCCACCTCCGGTTTTTCCATACGGCCCAAAAACTGACGCGCATAGGAGCTGAGGCTTTCTACGTATTTCCTTTGCCCTTCGGCAAACAAGGTATCAAAGGCCAATGAAGATTTGCCACTCCCTGACAACCCGGTCACCACAACCAGTTTATTTCTTGGAATGGCCACATCAATGTTCTTTAGGTTATTGACGCGGGCGCCTTTGATCAGAATGTATTGTTTGGGATCTAATTGTTCGATGGTACTCGCCACCTCCCTACTTTTATTACTCACTTACTTTGATGGATTTCGACAATTTTGGACATTTCGACCAAAAAGTTGAACAACTTTAGGGGTATCCTGAATTTCGGTTGACTACAAAAATAGACAGAAGAGATTTTGGAATAATCAATCGTTGGGATACATTTGACCCTGTCCAAAACATTTTTTATTAAAAACAGATAACCAATACAATATGATATAGACCTCTACGTTTTTAACAACAGGTGAACTACATGAATAATTTAAGTTTGAACGATAGCGAGTTGCTATCGGCGTATGTTAAAGGTAACGAGGAGGCCTTTGCGGAGTTGGTTAATCGTCACAAAGACAGGGTTTTCACCACTATTCTTTTGATCGTAAAAGATCGGTACCTCGCGGAGGATTTGATGCAGGAAGTTTTCATCAAAGCCATCAAAACATTGAAATCCGGGAAGTACAATGAGGAAGGCAAATTCCTTCCATGGATACTAAGGATCGCACATAATCTCGCGATCGATCAATTCAGAAAAGAGAAAAGATATCCGATGATCGTCATGGAGGACGGCAGCAGCGTATTCAATACGTTGGAGTTCTCTGAGGAGTCCATCGAAAACAAGCAAATTAAGCAGGATACCCAAAATCTGCTCAAACGGTTGATACAGGAATTACCAGAATCTCAGAAGGAAGTGCTAGTTATGCGGCACTACATGCAGATGAGTTTTCAGGAAATCGCGGACGTCACCGGAGTGAGCATTAACACCGCTCTAGGCAGAATGAGGTATGCTTTGATTAATTTAAGGAAGAAATTAAAGCAGAATAATATTGCCTATGACCAAAACTTTTACAAAAAATGACGTTGTACGATTCGTCTACAAAGAGCTTTCTGAAGAAGAGCAAAATCAAATAAAAAATTCGGCCGTTCAGGATCCGGAGTTGGAAGATTCCATCAAAGAGTTGGAAGCTACCCGTGACAATCTGAATAAAGTGATGGCAAGTCCCTCGCAAAAGAGTATTGACAATATATTGGCATTCTCTCGCGATTACGAGGCGACTGGCGTATCCGAATAAGACAAATTTTGCCTTTCGGGAATAGGTGCTGATCTTTTCGCATTAAATGAGGTGATTGGTCTATAATTTTAGGCCATGACCCGGGCGGAAAGATATCAGGCACTTCATGAGCATTTGGCTGTTGCTGAGATTGCAACTGAAACAGAGCTCCAGTACGAGACACCTTTTCAGTTATTGGTAGCAGTCGTGTTGAGTGCTCAATGCACAGATAAACGTGTCAATGAAGTGGCACCAAAGCTTTTCGAAGCTTTTCCTGGGCCCGAATTTCTGGCTCATGCAAACTTTGAGGAGGTATATCCCTTTATCAAAAGCATTTCTTATCCCAACAATAAGGCCAAGCACCTGATTGGTTTGGGCAAAAAGCTTGTTGAAGAATTTGATGGAGAAGTACCGGACACACGCGAAGCGTTACAGTCACTACCCGGCGTAGGACGAAAAACGGCCAATGTGATCCTATCCGTTTTATTTGATCAGCCTACCATGGCCGTCGATACCCATGTATTTCGTGTAAGTAAGCGACTGGGTTTGGTCAATCAAAATGTCAAATCGCCTTTTGACGTTGAAAAAAAGCTCATACAAAATATCCCCAAACATCTTGTCGCCAAGGCAGATCAATGGATGATCCTGCACGGCAGATATACTTGTGTGGCGAGAAAACCACAATGTGACCAATGCGACGCTGCTCATTTCTGTCGCTACCTTGAAAAGAAGTTGCATAAAGGGTCAATGGAATGATTGTCCATCTCTTCCATCAATATTTCCGACATCCGGGCGAAGGTGGTGCAGTACGGTCTTTTTACCTGGCCCGCCATTTGATCGAAACAGGTCATGAAGTCGTCGTGTTCACTGGTCATAATTCCGAATCAGGACAAAAACGCATCCATGGTATTTCAGTAGAATATCTGCCATTACCTTATGAGAACAATTTTGGTTTTGGAAAGCGCATTCGATCTTTTTTGAAATTCGTTTACTACGCCATCAAACGATCGAAACAATACCCAAAACCAGATCTTAATTATGTAATTACCACGCCTTTGACAACCGGGATCATAGCCTTGTGGCTTAAGAGAACCAGAAAGATCCCGTATGCTTTTGAGGTCGGTGATCTCTGGCCGGAAGTACCGATACAAATGGGAGTCATTAAAAATCGACTGGCTCAGAAATGGCTTTACGCCTTTGAAAGGCGTGTCTATAAAAAAGCGAAACACTTGATTGGCCTTTCTCCGGGCATAAAAGATTACATAGAATATTCCTGTGATTTTAAAGTCAAAGCCATCAACATCCCCAATCTGTCAGATTGCGATGCTTTTCAGCCACATTTAAGGGAAGAGGCAGTCTCACAGCAATTCCCCTTTCGGATCAGTTATATCGGCACTTTCGGTATCGCCAATCAACTTGAAACTTTAATAGAATTTGCTCGACTTTGCCAACAGAAAGAATTGCCCATTCAATTTAATCTGATGGGAGAAGGTGGACGGGAAGAGGAATTGAAAGCTCTATCGAAGGATCTGTCAAACATTTCTTGGATGCCCTTTGGCTCTCATCAGATCGTGAAGACTTTATTGCAAGCCTCAGACGGAGTGTATGTTTCTTTTCAGGACATTCCGATATTGGGTACCGGCAGTCCCAATAAATTTTTTGATGGCCTTGCCGCAGGGAAACTGATGATTGTCAATTTCGAGGGCTGGATCAAAGACCTGATACTAGAAAATGAATGTGGGCTTTATCATCCTCCCGGAGATCCTGAAGATTTGTTGAAGAACCTACTTTCGTTTATGCAAAGCCCTTCACTCCTGGAAACGTATCAAAAAAATGCGAGGACGCTTGCGGAAGTTGAATTTGATAAAAATAAGTTACTGGAGGAGTGGCTCGATTTTATCAAGTAGCATCTGTTAGACTGCCAGCAATTTCCATAGCCGTCTGCTTCGCCGTTTTCCCTACGCCATAAATGGTGGCGGAAGCAAAGCCGGTCCAACTCCCATAGCCCACCAACCAAAGGTTAGGTTCTTTCACAGATCGTGTGTATTGGGTAGGTATTCGGTCATTTTCTACTAAGTTCAATGGTTGGAGGTGTGAAAAATTGGGTTTAAAACCCGTGCACCAAATCACTGCATCGAATGCTTCTTGTTTACCATCCTCCCAAATCACACCTTGTTCAAAAAATGCTTCGAATGGTCGACGAGCGTGAAGCACGTCCCGGTCTCTCGCTTCTTTCACACTCGGCACCATCACAATATCGCCCAGAGAATAGTTTACAGGTTTCTCGGACGACTTATTGAAGAACTTATTGGTAGCCTCATGAAAAAGCACACGGCCATCCACTTCGTCAGGCAGGAATCTGGGATCCTCCAGGGTCACCCACTGTGTCTCGGCCACTTTAGAAACCTCCGCCAGGATTTGGGCGCCTGAATTACCTCCACCGACAATCAGAACCTTTTTATCTACGAATTCATTTGAGTTTCTATAATCATAGGAATGTAATTGCATTCCTTCAAACTCACCGCTTCCGGGATATTCAGGAACGTAAGGATGATTACTGCCGCCCGTGGCACTAACCAGGGTTCTACAGCAATAAGTGTCTCCATCCGTTTGGATCTCAAAAAGTTGACCTTTCTTGTCTACACGCTCAACCTGAACAGGTCTTCTTATTGGTAGTTTATAGCGTTCTTCATATGCTTGCAGATAGGCAATGAATTCGTCTTTATTGGGGTATTCATTCGCGCTTTTGGGCATCATCCATCCCGATAAAGAACTGAAAGTCGTTGGAGAGAATAGTGAAAGACTATCCCAGGTTTTTAACCAGGACCCTCCCGCCGAAGGCTGATTATCGAGAATCAGATAATCCAACTTGAATCTTCGAAAAAAATAGGCCACGGATAAGGCCGCCTGACCTCCGCCTACAATGATGCTGTCGTATACTTTCATAACCCGATTTTGGAGAGAGCGTGCTTTTCTCCTATTTATCAGAAATTTCTGCAATGATCTAAAAATATGTTTTGAATGCCCTCTATAATAGTGTTAAGATTGAGTCGACAAATTGTCTCCTGCAAGAATTAAACTCAGCAATAACTAACGTTTTGAATGCCATTGATTCCATAAAAACATCTGTTTGGAAACGATACGCAGTACTAATTTTCCTTTGTTCAGTGGGGTCTTTATCGGCAGCGCAAAACCGATCTATCTTTCTGGGAATTGTGGTGGATCAGGCAACCCAAACAGCGATCCCTTACGCTCATGTCACCTTTGATGGTACGGCCATTGGTACTAGTGCAAACCTCGATGGGCAATTTGAATTGAAAATTTCCAATACAGCACTGCCGGTTACCCTTCGTATATCCTGCATCGGATATAAATCCAAAACCTTAACAGTAAATGAAGTCTCCAATGATCGATTGAAAATCACTTTGCAACCCGTAACCACTTCATTGGATGGCGTGGTTGTCTCAGCGAATAAACCCAGAAAAAAAGATCGGAATAGGGCCCATAGATTGGTAAAACGAGCTCTGAGAAAGATTCCCAAAAACTATGCGGATGACGCGGTTCACTTACCAGCATTTTACCGGCACTATTGCGCGGAAAACGGCAATTATGTTCGGTTGATTGAAGCGGCCATGGATCTTACTCGTTCCGGGAAAGATAACTATAAGGCCTACATACCGCAAGAAAATCTCGGTTTTGAAGTCGCACAATTGCGAAGAAGTTTTGACTTTACACAAAACTCCAGGTTGTCTCATCCCCCCATTTCATTGAATTATTTACTCACGGGGGACCTTACGTCATATGACTACAGCAACCCGTTATTAGAAGCAACCACGCAATATGTGTTGACTGATACCACCTCTTTTGATCAGCAAACCGTCTATGTCGTGGACTTCAATACCCCAAAAAACATGCGAAGGACTGCTTATCACGGCCGATTATTTATCGAAGCCAAAAGCCTGGCATTTCTACGAATAGAATTGAGTGAACTCACCGGAAGAAAGAGTATCAGTGACAGTACGAACGTGCAACTGGACCGAATCACTTTTTACAAGAGGCATGAGGATCAATACTTCCTTGACCGTTCGAGTACGGATGTATATGCGCTAAAGCTTTCATACGACACATTGGGGCGTACCATTGACTCTATTGTGCACACTTCACACATTGAATTGATCACGAACAATATTTTACCCAATCCTGAAAAGCACAGAGGGGGCCCTGAACCAACAGCGGATGATTTGGTAAGTGTTGACTATGATTCAACCTTTTGGGACAGCTACAACATTTTACAGGCGACAGAAATAGAGGACAAGATCATTTCAGATTTGTCACGGAAGCTCGATCTCCGAAAACAATTTGCACTTTTCAATACCATTGAGGAAGGTGGAAAATCGATCATCAATTCTGATGCTTTTCAATCCATTTTGGCAAAGTATCAGGATACACCCGTCTATGTGGTCATTTGGTCAGGGCAGAGTCACCCGAATCATTTTGACGTAGCCCCTCATCGATGGCTAGCCAAACGACTAAAACGAGAAAAAGCAAAGCTGTTATTGGTTTCTATTGATGACAATGACACTAAATGGGAACTGGCCAGAGAAGTCTATCAGCTTAACATCAAGGATGTGATCCATGAACGAATGAGCTTCGAATTTGACTCGGAATTGCTTGCAGAGCTTTTTACCAATGTGCTTCCTTTCTATTGTTTCTTTGATAAGACGGGAAAACTCGTAAGCACCGAACCTCCACTACCGGCACAGGAAGATATTCAATTGCTGCTCTCCTCAAAGCCGATCCGCTGAAGCATCAGGTAAAAGACCTTTTCATTTAGGAGAAAGCCATAGTTTAGAAATTCAGAAGCATTAATTCGTCGGAGATATGGCCCCAGACTCATATCGTATTTAGAAAGTTTTGGTTCCGCCGAAAATTCCAATCGCTTCAGTCCCTCATCATCAGCGATCCAGTACGATTGGGCGGCGAGGTTTTGCCCGGGAATACTAAAATTTGAATTCACTTTCAGTGGTACTTTGATATAAGTACCCGCAATGCCCAATTGATTGATTTTGATGATGGCTGATTGACTGTGTCGATTACCTTGCTCCTGAACCCGGTCGATGATGACCTCACGAAATCGGTAAGTGGCCTCCTCTGTATTGGAAAAGTTATCTACCCGGTCATTGAGCGTGGTTTCATTGGTATCAAAGTCCCTTCTTCCGTATCGGTTCTGGTCAATTTGATCAAACATGGCTTGTTCATCTGATTCCCTTTGCAAGAGCCCCCGGACTTCAAAATCTTTTTCAAAAGTTTCCAGAGATACGATGATCTCACCTTCCTCTGAAAAGAAAACCTCATCAATCTCTGCTTCCAGGGTTTTGAGTCCTTTTGATGGTTTTGACGGGAGATCTGCATCCAGGGTCACTGTATGGTCCAATCCTGGGATTTCTTTTAGTGCCCAGGTTTTCATTGAAATCCCTTCCGGGTCTTCTACGAAATGTCCTAATTCAAGCACGGGCTTTTTCTTGGCCAGCGTTCCGATTGCTTCAAGATTTCCGGATTCAGGTTTATGGAATCGCAGGTCCGTCACATGTCTGTCAGGATGATTTAATAACAAATTTCTGGTTATCTCTCCTTTCAGGTTGATGGACCGAAGTAAATAGGCCTGATAGCCCTTTTCATTGGTTTTCAACAAGATGTCTAACTCATTGTACACTTGATCATAGACGAAATGTGAGATTTCATTCACTGGGTTCGCATGTCCTACCGGTAAGGTTTTTAAGGATTGGGTAGCAATGTCCAACTTAAAGGCAACCGGTTCCTCTCCGATCCTTCCTTTGACCCAAAAGTGCTCGTGATACCGAGCCAGTAGCTCACCCTGAAAAGCTTTGGAAATGGCGTACTCTGAAAAGGAATAATGACCAGTAGCTACATCGATTTCTAACAAGACAAAATTTCGCTTTCTGATATCTGACATCAACAAAGCCAATTCATCTGAATAAATTTCGGCCGTATGTAAGACTGGAAACTTCAAGACTATTCCGATCCCCCACAATTCCTTCAATTTATCATCAAAGGCAATCACCTCCATCGATTGATCGGCTTTCGTCTTGATCAGGAAAGTAGATTGTTCATTCGCCAGCACTTTTACTTTTTCCGCTTTCGGATTGACCGGTATGAAAGTACGGCTCACTTGTTGTGCGTGAGTAATTGAGGTGTAGAACGCGAGAATTAAGATGAAAATGGTTTTCATAGTTACCAATTCATAAACCTAGTAATGACTGGCCATAGCAAAGACGAATGGTACAAAAAATGAAGAAAAATTAATACTTAATCTATGGTAACGTTGAGGTTCTCGACACGTTGACCCGATTCAAGAAATGTCAATGAAAATTCTTCCCATTTCCTGAATCCATTTCCATTGATTATCAGTTACAGGAGTAAATAAGACAATCCAAATTCAATGTTGCGTACTGCTATCGGACGATTCAGAATCACGGCCTTTTTAGAAGGTGTATCTTTCCTATTGATTCTGGCCATTACTATGCCTCTGAAGTACCTGTACAACATGCCCGAACCGAATCAGATCATCGGGATGGCACACGGATTGTTATTCGTACTCTACTGCTTCCAGGCCCTCGCCCTCACAATAGAAAATAAGTGGCCATTTAAGGCGCTGTTCATCCTATTTATTGCTTCTATTCTGCCTTTTGGTACATTCTATTTTGTCCCCAGGGTGTTGAGAGAGCAAGGGGAATTGTCATCCTGAGAAACTACAGGTAACTCACAGACTAATGGAAATCGTCATAAACGGGCACCCGGCCAGGGTATCTCTTCGGCGATTTGGCCTATTCCATCACTTCCGTTAATGACTACCAAAGGCCGTCTTTTTTCTGCTTCTTTGATTGAGATGCCCCTACGATCAATTCTATTCTTTATAAAAAATGCTATCAATAGTGTGATCCAGGGAATAACGATCTATAGGTAAGACAGTCATGCACTTATTGTTGGCTCTTTCCTTGTAATAAAATTGAATGAAGAGCATCGAAATCCTGAAATTTTTCAGCTTCTCCTTGATTTTATGTTGAAAAATTCTGAAGTGACGCTCCATGCATTTAATAAACTTCATTGAATATAAAATATTGTTTTCTATATTTGCTTCAATGAATATAATATAGCTCATGAAGAAATCACGTCTCGGGGAATTTCAGGAGTTGATCTTGATGGCCGTTATTGTCCTGAAAGAAGATGCTTATGGTAATTCCATTCAACAGGAACTGGAATCACGGCTGGAAGAAACGGTCAGCATTGGGGCCATCCAAACCGCTCTGAAGCGGATGGAAGCGAATGGCTACGTGACTTCTGTTTGGGGGGAAGCCTCCAACGTTCGGGGTGGTAAACGCAAACGCATGTATGAGGCCACACCTTATGCGGTGGAGATCCTTAAGGAAATGCAGGACGTGCGAACAAAGTTCTGGCAAGCCATGCCTGCGACGATAAAAGGAACGGCATGAGCGAACTTCCTCAACCTCCACAATGGCCATATCGCATTTTAAAACGGCTACTTCAGGAAGACTATCTCGAAGAGCTATCAGGTGATGTGGAAGAACGCTTTCATGAGAACCTAACGCAATATCCACTAACCCGAGCCAGGCTGCGCTATGTCCTGGACACACTCAAACTACTTAGGCCCATATTTTTCAAAAATCTCGGTGGGGATTATCAACTCAATTCTTTCGGCATGTTTAAAAACTATTTTAAGATCGGGATGCGCAACATCCTCAAATACCGACTTTTTTCAACCATCAACATATTTGGATTGGCGGCCGCTATGTCCGTGTGCATGTTTATTATTTTGCTGCTGGTCGATCAAAAAAGCTATGACAACTTTCACCAGCAAGAGGACCAACTCTTTCGAATTACAGGTCAACCTGATCTCCATACTAACTTCTACGCCTCTACACCTTACGCCCTTGCCGAAGATCTGAAACGTGAATATGGCTTCATCGATAAGTTCGCCACTTTGCGTAGAGGGTTAGGTGGTGAAGCCACCTATGACCAAAAAGCTACTGAACTTCGAGGCTATTTTGCCACCAGGGATTTCCTGCAATGTCTTCATTTCCCACTTATTGAAGGTGACCCTAATTCTGCACTCGAAGCACCCCATTCTTTGTTGATTACAAAAACCAAGGCGTATCAAATGTTTGGTGATGAAAGTGCATTAGGTAAATCAGTTCAATTTCATGACCGGGGATTACACATTTTCGATGGAGAAGGCGACACAGCTCCTGTCGATTGGGGGTATTTTACTATCACTGGTATCATCGATGATGAGGATTATCGCTCGCATCTGAAATTTGAAGCGTTAGCCAGTGCATCAACACTTCCGGCTCTTTATCGGGCTGAAATGCTCACTGATTTGTCTAAGAAGTGGGATACCTATTATGCCTCCTACAACTATGTAAAACTGCAAGAAGGCGCCGCCGGGAATGATTTGAATGTGGCACTTGCTCAATTCGCCAAAAGCAAATACAGTGATCTGGAAGGCCTTGAAGCTTTCGAATTCAGGGGGCAGAATATACGGGACATTACCCCCGGGCCTATTATGAACAATGAACCCTCATTTCGCCTACCCACTTTCATTTACTATATACTTTCTGTATTGGCTTCCATTATACTGCTGATGGCTGTGATTAATTATACCAATCTTTCGGTGGCAAGATCACTGATCAGGGCAAAAGAAATTGGCATTCGAAAAGTGAATGGAGCCAGTAGAAGAGCAATCACCTTTCAATTTTTGACGGAATCCATCATTACTACTTTGATGGCTTTGGGCCTGTCTCTGGTTATGCTATATGTAATTAAAAATGCATTTCTAACCTTATGGGCAAATAAACACCTGCAAATAGACCTTAACTGGTCGCCAATGGCCTTTTTGTTGTTCTTACTATTTGCCTTGTTCACAGGAATCGTGGCAGGAATCTATCCCGCATTAGTACTCTCCGGAAAAAGGCCCGTGGACGCGTTAAAAAATCACAATTCTCCAAAGAAACGCCGTTGGAGTGCTCAAAAGGTTTTGAGTGTTGGTCAATTGGTCGTTTCACTACTTTTTATTGTCAGTTCCATGGTAGTTTATAATCAATTTCGACACTACCTGGCGTTTGATTATGGTTTCAATGCTGAAAATATCCTGACCATCCCATTGCAAAGCAATGACTGGCAGCAACTGAAAACGGTAATGGAAGGAGTAAGCGGTGTTGAAATGATCTCCGCGTGCGAGTACCTTCCCGCTACAGGAATTACGGACCACATGGAATTGGAAGATAAACGCCGGGAGGACGAATACATCAATTTGCAAGTGATGAGGGTCGATGAAGTATTTCTCGATAACCTTGGAGTGAAACTACTGGCCGGAATGCCCATAACTCCTGCTGATCAGCGAAATGGCATGATCGTCATCAATGAATCCGCAGCCAAAAAGCTTGGGTTTACCCTGGCCTCTGAAGCAGTCGGTACCCTCTGGACCACCAAACATGGATCAGAAATCCCAATCAAAGGAGTGGTGACTGATTTCAGGTCTACCCTGTTGATCAATGAAGATGAAACACGGCCTTTGGCACTGATGTACAATAAGGATGCTTTCAACTATCTAAACGTTCGTATTTCCAGTAGCCACCAACCACAGACCATTAAGCGACTAGAAACAGCCTGGAAGTCCGTGGATCCGAAACATCCGTTTGTGTATGATTATTTTGATCAGGAATTGGCAAGTACCAACTTGTTCATATTAGATATTGTGACAATCATCGGATACCTCGCCTTCCTGGCCATTGTCATTGCCTGTCTTGGCTTATTGGGAATCGCTACTTATACTACTCAAAGAAGAACCAAGGAAGTTGGCGTTAGAAAAGTATTGGGCGCAGGAGAATGGCAAGTGGTGATGGTTCTTTCGAAAAGCTTCATCAAACTCATTGTATTTGCAGTCGTATTATCTGCACCACTGACTTATTATGCGAACCGGTTCTGGTTGGATTATCTACCGAATCGTGTAGATTTTAACTTATCGACGGTGATATTCGGCACACTTATCCTTTTGGCACTGGGGCTCCTGACTATTGGTTCACAGACTTTTAGAATTGCGCGATTGAATCCTGTGGCTTCATTAAAGGATGAGTAAAGCCGGGATGCATTAGGAAGAACAGATTCCGGTTCTCTTCAGTTTTCTGGATAAAAGTTAAACTGATAAAAACCGGAATGTCATCCTTAAAAATTAATTACCCCTTAAAAACACGTTCCCGCTAACCGTTTCCATTTCGAGCACTTCGCCGCCTTTGTTCAGTCTGCCTTCCAGATCCATCCCTACGATCTGGCGTAAGCCATCTTTACCCCGGGGAAAGGTGAGATCCAGATCGGTGTACACTTCACCGGTTACGGTTTTTACCATGATGTCCAGGTTCTCATTTTTGTTTACCGATAAGTCCAGGTCACCAGAGATGGTTTTGAAAAAGAAAGGTTTGCCGTAGTACGCCAGTTCGTAGTTACCACTGATGGTTTCCGCGTCTATCTCCAATGTTCGAGGAAGAAATACTTTGATCACAATCTCTGAGTTCCAGCACCTCTTGCGTCTTTTTTTGCTTCTGCTTTCCCAAACGCTTTCGTCCATTTCCATATAAATGCGACGTTCTGATGCTCCTGATCTGATCTCGAAAAGGTCATTATCATCATTATCATTAATATCCACTGTAGCCTCTACGTATACTTCGGCCTTGTCCCAGGTCTCGATAATGATATCATCTGCAAAAGGGAAATCGAGGCTTAAGGTACGCTGACCATTGACAGGCTGTCGGTCTTCAACTTTCTTTTGGGCAGCCGCCATGAGCGCGGTACAAATAAGGAGGGTTACAAGAATTAAGTTTTTCATGAGTTTTTGGTTTAAGAACATCCGTCACATTAAGCCGTCGAATCAGTATTTTATGAGATCTCTTACTTTCAGCAGCTTAACGTGACGTTTGTCAGTTTACTATTGATCCACCAGGCTTGAACTCGCTATTGCTTCCTGATGAAGATATCTCCACTAATACTTTTGAGGTTGATCTGAACACCACCGCCGTTGAGTGTAGCTTCTGCGGACATACCACCACCCCAGAAATTAGGTTTGCTTTCTTTTTCACCAAAATCAAAATCCAGGTCCGTGTAGACTTCACCAGAAACCGTATTCATTTTGAAATTGCCTTTGGTACTTTCTGGCAAAGAGACGTCTACGTCGCCACTGGTACTTACGACATCCGTTGGGCTACTTTGACTCACCGAAGAGAAGACTATACTGATGTCGGAACTCAATGAACTTGCTACCAATGGTCCGGTAATGTTTTCGAATTCCATGTCGCCTACCTTCGATGACGCTTCTACTTCACCAGCCATATCCCGAACAACAAAATCCCCCGCCTGGAAGCTATTGTACTCGATCACCAATTTGACTTTCGCTGGCAATTCAATTTTGTATTCACCATCATCGGATTTTCGGCTTGCTCCGGAGATGGTCACATCACTCCCTTCCTGCTTAACATGTAATCCAATGTCTGTATTATCCGGACCTGTGGCGGATAGGGGTTTCAAGCCCCTGGCTTTTTCTGGAAGTCCTTCATAGTCGAGGGCCGTGATCCGGACCACTTCGCTATTTGTTCCAACGATTTCCAGGTCTGCATAAAGATTTGCAATGTAAATGGTAAGTTCCGAAGCGTTCCCGGAAGGGGTCATTTCATATCGCTGCGCTTGTATGGTCGCTACTACGGCGATTGCTGCGAGGGTTAAAAACAGTTTTTTCATTTCTTTAATAGTTAATTGACCTTAATATTTTTTTAAATCAGTATGTCCATGGCGATTTGGGCCTGCTGTTTCACTTCAGGTGTAGTCGCCTCATTGTCTAATAATTTTTTGATCGAAGAGATCGCTGCCTGTTCTTGCGCCTCCACCAAAAGACTGATCATTGCAATTTGGATCAACGGCTCCGTTTGTTGACTCAGGGAACGAACCATCTCATTTCGTACAGAAGGGTAATCCATGAAATTGCCCAGGGCTTGTACGGCGGCATAGCGTACGTTCACACTTTTATCCTGCGTAGCTGTTTTCACCAACGTGTTTACCAGTTTCTCGTCCGGCTGAAAAGGCACCTGTTCTATTTGGTTGACTGCTTTGATCCTTTCACTGGCGGAAGGACTTTCCAACGTCTGTTGCATCACCACCTGCTCCAAACTCTGAATCTGGGTTTGCATCGCCAGCAATTGTGCACTACCGTCATTTCGCTGTGTCCCTGCCAGAAAACCGATGATCAACAATGCAAATCCAGCAGCAATTTGCAACCACCATTTGTTGGGAGCAGTACCTGCATTTTTTTGCGATTCCTGCCTCATTTCCCCGAGGGTGGACTGTAGTCGATCCAGTTCAGCCTTAAAACCCCATTCCAACTCAGGTGGTGATTCCACCTCAGGAACGTTTGCGATTGTCTGAAGCAATTGTTCCAACTCCTTGAATTTTGATTTAAACTCAGGATTTGAGGACAGTTGATCTTCAACAACTTGTCTTTGATCGGGAGCCAAACCTCCTTCCAGGTATTCAATTATTTGTTCATCTGTGAACTTCATTCTTCGGACTTTTCTTCTTCCAAATAGATCTCTCTCAATTTTGCAATGGTCCGGTGGACCTGCACTTTTACCGCACTGACGGTCATGTCTCGCAATTCGGCGATCTGCTCGTATTTCATCCCCTGAAACTTTGCGAGAACGAGTAACTCGCGCTTATCCGGATCGAGGCGCGCCATGGCTTTGTACAGCAACTCTTCCCGTTCTAATTGTTCCCTGGCTTCGCCCTCCTCGGCATGGTCCGGAAGGGTTTCCGCCAGGTTGAACTGATCGCGGTACACTTTCATTTTCCGAAAGTGATCTTTGACCAGGTTTCGCGCGATTTGAAACAACCAACCTTCAAATCCCCGACTGGCATTGAAGGACGCGCGATATTTCATCACCCGAATGAACGTGATCTGCGCCAGGTCACGGCTTTCTTCAGGGTCCAGGGTGCATTTGAGAAAGTAGTTGTATATCCTTTTCTGGTATCTGCCGAAAAGAACTTCCATGTAATTCAACTTTTCCTCCTGCACCAGCGCCATCAAATCTTCGTCGCTCAATGCTTCCAAAATGTCGGTTTTTTGGTTGTTCGGATAAGTTACCCAGGACTGCCCCGAAGGTTACATGTCGCTCAATAAAAAAAATGAAATTTATTTATGATGGTTAGGAAGTCAACCAATGAAGGGCGCGTTCCCGGGTTTCGAAAAGTCGGACATTCCTGATTCTGGTCACGGCCATGGTCGCATTCATGATCACTCTTTTTAAAACACTGTCAATGCCCAACACCGCAATTTTGGGGTCTTTTCCTTGCTTTGAATATTTAAGTCCGTGTTGTTTGATCTTTTGATTGAATTGCTGACTGTGTTTCGTTCTGGTAAAATCTGCCAGAATGCGTAGATCTTTCTTGTCAAGCCCCAACTCCGCGGCCTGATCAAGGGTTCGGATCATCTCTTCTTCGGATAGTCCACTGTAATCAACATACATTACGGTAACTCCTGCGTATTCCTCAAATTGAATTTGCTTGCTCATAGGTCAGGTCACATAGGTTGAGAAAAAGTTCGGCTGGAAAAGCAAGAATACAAGAGATTAGCAATAATATTAATCCTATAAGGTAAGTCCGCGACAGGTTTAGATTTTCGGACTTCCTTAATCGATGTTTGGTAAGAGATTCGATATTAAACCATGAAACCAGAAAAATTTCAATACACCTTCCGGATAGGGCAGACTTTCAGGCAATACATGCAAATGGCTTTCACGGAAGAAGAAGGTAAGCAAGCCTTAGCAAAATCAATATTGACCAGAGATGGTATTTCGGAAAACGATCAAAACTATGCGGCAAAACTTTCGGAATTGCTGTCTGAACTGCATTTGGTACAAAAACGTTAAAATCAACCCAATCAGCCATTGATTACCTGATTTCAACCTTTTGGCACGCTAAAATTCCTTTGAATTCACTAGCTTCGTCATAAGTGTGTTTGAAATTAGGACTTATTCCTAATCAATGATAGGTACCAACAGCCATGAGCCGACTACAACTTATGGCTGGGTATCTGTCTAGATTTTTTCCTTCTCCAAGCGAAAACAATTAGTCCGATCTTTGTATACAGAGATTTCTCAGGCCTCTATTCCGACGTTTAGAGTTCTCAGTTTCTGGAGTTGAAGTACGCTCAAAATTGATCTTGTATTTGCCTTGGTCGGCAATTCTGATGAGTGGATCTAAGATGAATATTTATTGAAAACCCTTTCCTAGCCTAAGAAATGGGACTGATACAAAATCATTGGAAGTTGTGAAACCACTCACCGGAGTGTTGCAATGATCATCTTCGGTCTAGAGAAACCAAATAACCGATTAACCTAATAACTCCTGAATCAGTGAAGCATTTAATTATTCACCAGAAATAAGGTTGATCCGTCATCCTTCCCCGATCTTGATGAATTCCTGCCGGAGGAAAAGCAGTACGATCAAACTTGCAATGACGATACCCGCGATTTGATTGCCTACGGCCATCGATACGGCGCCAAAAACAATCAACCACCAGATCGGGAATCCGAACAATCCTACTGCCCATTTGATCGATGAAGAAAATACCACGTCTTTGATCTTTTTGGTCAGTAGCATCTTCATCAACCACAGCGGCGGAAAATTGAAAAGACCCAGGAATTGCCCTATTTTTTTGAAAATCGGACGAGGTTTAGATACCTCTCCTTTAAGTTCATTTTTACTGAGCTTCTCCTTCAATTCCGCGAAGGAATATTTTTCATTTGCTATGGTCAGAGCAGCCACTTTATCTTCATAATGTTCATCCTGTTCGGGAATGATCATACACTCGGAAAGGTTGTGCTGTACCTTATCTCTTAACTGGATCAGTGCCTTTGCTTTTTGTGTTTTGTACTGCTCCATATAGTCATTGATCTTTATGGGCTCGCCAAACACGAACATGGCTTTTCTCCGTGGTTTTCTTTGGTCGAAGTAATTCAGCCCCACAGGCTGTATCCACAACTCCTTGTCTTCTCCCAGCGCTTCTTGTGATTCGAAAGCTAATCTTGACGTTCCCTTGGTCAGTGAACGCAGATAATAGGGCTCACCATGTGATCCTTCCGGGAAGATCAATACGGATTTCCCTTTGGAAAATAGTTTCTGACACCCTTCAAAAACCCCAGCATTTTGAGAAAGTTTTCCGAAGCCATCACGCATGCGATAGATCGGCATCATATGTAGCCCTTCGAGTAACCACAGGAACTTTTTGTTAAATACATCGGCACGAGTGAGATAATGTATACCTACCGGAGACACGCCTCCTACAACAAAGGCGTCTAAAAAGGCATTTTGATGATTTGGTGCAAAAAGCAAAGGTTTACCACGAGGGATGCGGTCTGCGCCCACAATTTCCACTTTACTGAAAAAAGCGTATAAACTTAGCCTTGTCGTATAGCGAATCCAGAAGTAAAATATCTCTTTCATAAACAGCCGGTCTTTCCGATCTCCACGCGAAATTATCTAATCTCAGTCGAGTTTTCGTCGATGCCACCAGGTACCTATGGTCAAACCGGAAATGATGTGCCAAATTCCCCACCACCCAGCGACAATAGCCATGCCTCCAAGTCCGCCAAAAAAAGAAAAAATCAGTAATAAACCCAGTCCGGAATTTTGTATGCCCGTTTCGATGGCGAGTGACCGGCGATCAGCAGTAGGTAACGAAAACAATCTCCCCATTTGATAACCGCAGGTCAGGGCGATGGCATTGTGTAAAAACACGAGTAAAAGCACTACACTAATGTAATCCAGAAATTGCTGAAAATTCGCTGCGAATGCACCAATGACCAGCACGCCAAAAATGCCAATTGATATGTATTGTATGATCGGCTGGATCTTTGCGGTGGTGTTGGGATAGCGATGCCGCACGAACATGCCCAGTACGATGGGCACTCCTAAAATCAACACGATCGTTCTGAAAACCTCAAAAACGTCGAGGCTAACCTTTTGTAAGATTTCTTCAGTGGGTCTGTACAAAGAACCCCAAAAACTTAGATTGAATGGAGTCATCAAAATCGCAAGGACAGACGAGATGGCAGTCAAGCTGACCGAAAGTGCCGCATTTCCTCGTGAATAGGCGGAAATAAAGTTAGAGACATTACCCCCCGGGCAAGCGGCGACCATCATCATGCCCAGGGCAACACTGGGTACTGGTTGCCAGATCAGGATCAACAGAAACGTCAGTGCAGGCAGCACAATAAACTGGGACAATACACCCGCTATTACCGATCGTTTTTGCTGAAGGACATTTTTAAAATCCCGTAACGTAAGTCCTAATGCCACACCAAACATGATGAAGCCAAGACTAATGTTTACGACCAGGATATTTCCCTGATCATAATTGAGCTGCATTGCATCTATTTCATTCATCGCGACGAGTATTTTATGAAATGACTGTTTTCAGGCCTCTATTATGATGATAATTAGCTAGTTAATGGCCCGTAAGATAAGTCCTGTTTATCATACGCTTTCCATTCTTTTCAAAAACTCCTGTTTCCGGCATTTGACCATCGGTCCAATTTTTAAGATAGCTCAGGGCTCATTTGCGTTAAAGCTTTCTAAGCCTCAAAAACTCTAACCTATGCTTCGTAATTATTTTAAAACGGCAATCCGTAACATTTTCAGAAACAAAGTTTTCAGCGCAATCACCATATTAGGCCTAAGCGGAGGCCTGACTTGCGCTATGCTGATCCTCACCTTCGTCAGTGATGAATTCAGCTACGATGAAATGCATTCACGTAAATCGGATATTTACCGATTGCGATACAAGATCCAAAACTTTGACCTGGCGCGTGTACCGCCCATTTTCAAAGAAAACCTGAATGAATTCTTCCCTGAAGTTGAAGCTTCCGCCAGACTCTGGTCAAGGAGTGTGAGTGTCAGCGTGGAAAACAATTCCTCCACTTCAGGAGACCTCCGTTTTGAGGAGGGCAATGTAAACTTTTCGGATCCTGAACTTTTTCAAATCTTTGATTTCGAGCTGGTCGATGGCTCACTTTTCGAAGCACTGGAAAAGCCCTTTACGGTTGTCCTCAATGAGGAAATCGCTCAAAAATATTTTGGTAACCGATCCGCCGTTGGTCAATCTATCAAGATGGGGGGCATGCATTCTTTTCAGGTCGTGGCTGTGGTCAAAGAATTCCCAACTAATTCACATGTGCACTTTGACATGTTATTGCCCTACGACAACATGTATGATTTGGAGCAGCCGGGATTGGCAGAAGGCATCCGGGCCAACTTCAAACAAAACTGGATGGTTTCTCACTCACCGACTTATGTGGTGGTGGAGCCGGGAACGGACATTTCTTTGCTGAACAGAAGGTTTGCTGATTTTGTGGAAGAGAAGATTCCGGAAAACATGAAAAAAGAACAGTCGTTCGAATTTCAGCCATTACTGGATATCCATTTGAACAATGACGTTCAGGCACAGGCGGAACCTCCTGGTGACCTGAATTTTATCTTCATTTTCCTGGCGGTGGGATTCCTGACATTGCTCATCGCTTGTATCAATTTCGTAAACCTGTCTACGGCGAAATCCCTGGAAAGAGCCCGCGAGATCGGAGTGCGCAAAGTGATGGGTGCCTGGAAAAGTAGTCTGATCTACCAATTTCTCGGTGAGTCATTGATCATTACCTTGTTTGCCGCTGGTCTGGCTGTCGGATTCACCGTGCTATTACTTCCTCAACTCAATAGCCTCACTGACAAAACCCTTACGGTTGAATCCATGATGACGGTTGAGTTGATCACTGGGTTTTCCATTTTGGTGCTTGTAACGGCCCTGTTAGCAGGTATTTATCCATCTTTTTTCGTCACTCGTATTTCTCCAATACTCAGTTTGAAAGGGATCACCAGTCAAAAACAAGGCGGAGAGCTTTCCTTCAGAAGGGGTTTGATCGTGATCCAGTTTGCCATTTCTATCATGTTGATCTCCGGGACGATCATTGTGTTTGATCAATTGGATTTCCTTAGGAATAAAGACCTGGGTTTTGGCACCGATTTCGTCATCACCGCACCCGTCCAGAGTGCCAATTTCAACAATGTTTTTGGTGGTGTAGATGGTGGCCGACGCCAAAAAATGAACGCTTTCGAGGAATCCCTGAAATCAATTCCAGGTGTTGAAAACAGTACAGTCTCTTCTACAACGCTCGGTTTTGGTAGTGTCAATCGAAATATCATCCCTGAGGGCTTTACGGCAGAAGACAACATCCTTGCTCCGGTGATGGCGGTGGATTATGATTTTCTGGAAACCTATGAAATAGAATTGATCGAAGGGCGTACTTTCTCCCAGGACTTTGGGACAGACCACCTCAATGCTTTTGTGGTCAATGAGAAAGCACTGGAAGCTTTTGAGTTTGGCAATCCGGCCGAAGCCATTGGCAAAAACATTAATATGGAGGGGAAACAAGGAAAAGTTATTGGCGTGGTACGTGACTTTAATTTTCTGTCACTGGCTACCGAAATTCAACCACTGCTGCTAGAAATCAACGTGGCGCAATTCACAACTTTCGCTTTTAAACTGAATGGTGCCAATGTGCCTCAAACGCTGGATCAGATTGAGCAGCAATGGAATGTCTTTTTCCCGGATCAAACCTTTGATTACTCGTTTCTGGATGAGTCTTTGGCTCAGATCTACAACAGTCAGGAACGTTTTGGTACATTGATAGGATACTTCGCGTTTATGGCGATCATCATCAGTTGCCTTGGGTCTTACGGGCTGATCATGTATGTAGCCAATGGTAAACGAAAAGAGATCGGGATCCGAAAGGTACTGGGAGCTTCAGTCTCGCAAGTAGTTTATTTACTTTCTAAGAAGTTCTTCATTTTGGTGGTCTTATCGATTGTGATTGCTATTCCTGTTACCATTTATGCGGCCAATCAATGGTTGGAGGCATTCTCTTACCGGGTTGGTATTTCACCGTTAAGTTTTGTAGCGGCGGCAATAGGGACAATCCTACTGGTGTTACTTACCGTAAGCGCCCAATCATTAAAAGCGGCCATTGCGAATCCGGTGAAAGCATTGCGAAGCGAATAAATTGGTTTAATCACTTTTTTAAAAATCAGGCTGAGGGCATAATTTCAAGGCTTAAATCGTTTGTACATGGCTGTATTCCAAACTGAAATTGTGCTCCCGGCATTCTCTCGTGGTTTTCATTTGATCACCGGAAGCGTAGAAGATGCTTTACAAGCTTGTTTGATCCAGACAGGCATTTGTCAGGTGTTTATTCAGCATACCAGTGCCAGCCTGACCATCAACGAGAACGCAGATCCGACGGTAAGAACCGACTTTGAGAGTCATTTCAATAAAATGGTGCCAGAAAATGCTCCGTATTACATCCATACTTATGAAGGACCTGACGACATGCCTGCGCATATCAAAGCTTCCCTACTGGGATCCTCGGTAAGTCTTCCATTGACCAGAGGGCAATTCAATCTTGGCACCTGGCAAGGAATCTACCTCTGCGAACACCGGGATTACGGAGGCAGAAGGAAGTTGGTGATCACTGTAACCGGAGAGTAGAGCATCTTGTCACACAAACCTTTCGGATATCATATTGATTTCTATGACAAAATCAAGCATATCGAAATGTGATTTAGGCTGGTGTAAATGGCAAATATCAGTCTTTGCCTCAAGGAACCTTATTTTGCGCTCCGGTAGTGCGGTGATGACTGTTGGATAAACTGCAAAATTCAGTTTCGGAGGTGAAGACGCGGCCCCACGGCCGTGGAGTGAAATAAAATAGATTAGAGGGTCTATTTTGTTATTCTAATTTTGAAATGTGGCTTATCTAGAAGTTAAACGTTATTCTTATCCTTAGAACCTCGCTCCAGGGCCGCTGGGCCCCGCATTAGGAATCGAAGCTGAGTTTTACCTGCACAGTACAATCAGGCGTACGAGTATAAACAAACGACGATAAAACAAGGCTTCTTGTTCCCAATGCTGTTGTCAATTTCAAGACCGTCATTTTCAGCATTTTTATTATCTGTCAGCTTGAGCCTGTCGAAACCTTACTCATCCTTCAAACACTGCGAAGGATTAATATGTGCTGCTCTCAATGCTTGTGATCCGACGGTTAACCAGGCAATCATTAAAGCAAGCACTGCGGCAGACACAAAAATCCATGGACTTAATTCAATGGTATAAGCAAAGCCCTGGAGCCACTCGTTCATGAAATAATAGGCCACCGGAAGCGCAAAAATGATGGAGATAAACACCATTTTAGTAAAGTCCAAAGAAAGCATCACTACAATTTGGGTAACGTTCGCACCAAGCACTTTACGGATTCCAATTTCTTTTAATCTTCGTTCCGCGGTGAAGGCCGCAAGACCAAATAGGCCCAGGCAAGAAATCAAGATGGCCAATCCGGCGAAATAAGAGGATAAGGTTCCAACTCGTTGCTCTCCACTGTAGAGTTTTTGATAACCTTCGTCCATAAATTTCGGATCGAAGATAAATCCCGGAGCAAACTGCTCATACAAAGCCTGTATCTGGTTCATGGCTTCCAGTTCCTGCCCCGCTTGTAGCCGGATGGCCAGTCTCCAGGTGTCACTCATCCGAAAGAATGCCGGGTCTACTTTCGCATGTATGGATTCAAAGTGAAAGTCCTTCACTACACCAATGATCTGAAGATCGTGTTTTCCCCATAGTTTCACATTTTCTCCTATGGCTTCTTCAGGAGAGAACCCCATGACTTTTACCGCAGCCTCATTAAAAACGATCTTGGTCGTATCACTTCCAAAGGTTTCACTAAACCAACGACCCGTCAACAATTCTATACCCAGGGTTTCCTGGAAGGCCTCGTCTACACCGAAATTTTCAAAAAGGACACTTGAACCTGGATTTTTATCTCGCCACTGCAAATTATTGGTGTCTCTCGTACGACCGAGCATGGTATGGCTCGTTGCGGCAGCATTCACCACGCCGGGAATCTTCTTCAATTCGGCCAGGAAGACATCAGGTTTATCTTCAATTGGTCCGTCCTGATACAGGGTTACTACATGGTCCCGATCAAACCCCAGGTTCTTCGTGTTGGCATAGTGCGTTTGCCTCTCGATGACGATTACACCAACAATCAGTACGATGGTGATGGCAAATTGGAAGATGACCAGACCTTTCCTTGCCCAAACTTCCCCGGCAGCGTTCCTGATTTCTCCTTTCAGCACTGCCGTGGGGTTGAAATGGGTCAGGTAAAAAGCAGGATAACTTCCGGCCAGCAATCCAGTGACAAAAACCGCCAAAATAGATATACTGATCAGTTGCACATTCATCGTCATTTGGATGCTTTTGTCTGTGATTTCGTTGAATTGAGGCAAAAAAGTAGATACAATACCTATTGCCAGTATCATTGCAACCCCGGAAAAAACGATTGATTCACCAATATATTGACGGATCAGCGTGTTTCGATCACCTCCCAGGGCTTTCCTGATGCCCACTTCTTGTGCCCTTTTTGATGCCCTGGCAGTCGATAGGTTCATGAAATTGATGCAAGCAATCAACATGATGATGAGCGCGATCAGCGAGAAAAGGCGTACATAATCTATTCTCCCGCCATCAGGAACCCCATTGGTATAATTTCCATAGAGGTATTGCTCTGAGTACTTTTTCAGGAAGAGTTCTGTCGTATTTTCTTCATCGGCAATTTTCTCTTTTACATACCATCGAATCTTTTGATTGACTAAATCGAGGGTAGCGCCTTCTTTTAGTACGACATAGGTTTGCGGTCCATTATTTCCCCAGTAGTTTACCCATTCATTTGCTGTCTTATAATCTTTGAAGGGCAATACAAAATCGAAACGCTCTGTAGCATTTTCAGGAATATTCTCGAAGACTCCAGTCACAGTAAAGTTCCGGTTGTTCTCATAACGCAAGACTTTTCCAATGGCTTCCTGCACTTCTCCAAAAAATTTAATCGCCAGATCTCTGGATAAAACAATAGCGCTCTTATCCTTTAGCACCTCATCAGGGTTGCCCTCCATCAAAGGAAAGGTGAACATATTGAAATAGTCTTCACCGACATGAAACCCATCTGCCTTCAAAAATTTTTCTTCAAAGGATAACAGCGACTTTTCTACGTAACTGGTTGTCGCTGAATATTCTATTTCCGGGATATCCAATTTCAGGTTTTCACTTAAAATGCCCGGCGTAGCCACGGTGGCCAACTTTCCATCGGAATAAGTCTGGAATTCCATCACCTGGAACAGTCGATCATCCTTTTCATGAAACTTGTTCATATTCAACTCGTCCTGCACCCACAGGAAAATGAACATCGCACAAGCTAAACCAGCCGTAAGGCCAATGAGGTTAATGAAAGTGAAAAAGCGGTGCCTAAGGAAGTTTCGTATCGTAATCTTAAAAAAATAGATCATCGTTAGTTATTTGGTGTAAAGACAGATCGAGCAGTAAATGGTTGCCCTGTAGCTATTCACCAAGATACACAATAGCTGCGCCTTTTGCGTTGGAGTTGATTAGGAATCTATTAAATGTTAGGTTTAGTTCAGCCTCCGGGACGGTAAAATGAAAATAACATAAGTATCGCTTAACATCTTATAAAGAACCGTCATTGCGATGATTAGAAATGTTTAACGATTCTACGAGGAATTGGCAATCTTTTATCCGAAGTGACAAATCGCTTCGGTAAAGCCAGCGATGACGCCATCATCTAACTCCTTGATTAATGAGACATTGCCAACTATCAGACCAGTATTTTTTTCGATGGATAAGGCCTTCACATTCAAACTACAGTGTCCCTGAAAAATCAGGACTATGACAATTGGTTTTAACCGCAACTATAACCTGATAACAGCTACTCGTCCTTCAAACACTGCGAAGGATTAATATGCGCTGCTCTCAATGCCTGTGATCCGACAGTTAACCAGGCAATCATTAAAGCGAGTAATGCTGCAGACACAAAAATCCATGGACTTAATTCAATGGTATAAGCAAAGCCCTGGAGCCACTCGTTCATGAAATAATAGGCCACCGGAAGCGCAAAAATGATGGAGATAAACACCATTTTGGTAAAGTCCAAAGAAAGCATCACTACAATTTGGGTCACATTCGCACCAAGCACTTTTCGGATTCCAATTTCTTTTAATCTTCGTTCGGCGGTGAAGGCCGCAAGACCAAATAGGCCCAGGCAAGAAATCAAGATGGCCAGGCCGGCAAAATAGGTTGATAGTGTTCCGATTCGTTTCTCGGCACTATACAGTTTTTGATAACTATCATCCAGAAACCTGTAATCGAAAATGAATCCAGGTGCGAATTTCTCATATAGCGACTGTACCTGTTCCATGGTAGCCAATTCACTTCCTGCCTGTAACCTCACAGCCACCTGCCAGGTACTTCGGAGCCAAAAGAATGCAGGATCTACTTCTGTATGGATTGACTGGAAGTGAAAATCCTTGATTACCCCGACGATTTGCAGGTCATACTCCTCCCATAATCTTATCGTTTCACCGATAGCTTCTTCCGGTGTAAAACCCATCGCCTTTACGCCCATTTCATTCAGTACAATTTTGGTCGTATCACTACCAAAATCCTTGCTGAACCAACGTCCTGCTACCATTTCCATGCCCATGGTCTTTTGAAATTCTTCATCTACGCGAATATTTTCAAACAATATATTTGTCGATGGGTCTTTATCCCGCCATTCGAGCCCTTGTGTATTACTCATTTGACTAAGGAGTGAATGACTGGTAGAACTGGCACTAACCACACCTGGTATATTTCGCAACTCCGAAAGAAAAGTCTCTCGCTTATCCTGTATGGCTCCGTCCTGATTGAAAAATACGACATTGTCCCGATCGTATCCCAGATTTTTGGTATTGGCGTAGTGCATTTGTCTTTGAATCACGATCACACCTACGATCAACATGATCGTGATGGCAAATTGAAAAATGACAAGTCCTTTACGCGCCCAAACTTCACCCGGTGAATTCTTAATCTCACCTTTCAATACTGCAGCCGGATTAAAGTGGGTCAGATAAAACGCGGGATAGCTCCCTGCCAGCAAACCGGTGACCAGAACGGCCAAAACCGAGACACTTATCAGTTTCAGGTTCAGGACCATCTCAATGCTCTTATTAGTAATGTCATTGAAGGATGACAAGAACACAGAAACAATACCGATGGCCAAAAGCATGGAAATGCCTGATATGATCAGGGACTCTCCGATGTACTGACGAATGAGTGTAGCCCGATCGCCGCCTACTGCCTTTCTGATCCCAACCTCATGGGCTCTCTTGGAAGCCCTGGCGGTGGACAAGTTCATGAAATTGATACAAGCAATGACCAGAATAATAATTGCAATGACGGAAAATAAACGCACATATTCTATTCTTCCTCCATCAGGAACGCCATTGGTATACTTACCATATAAGTATTGCTCTGAATACCTTTTAAGGAAAAGTTCGACATTACTTTCGTCTTCGGTATTTTTCTCTTTGACGTACCATCTGATCTTGCGGCTAACCTCCTCCCAATTGGCATCTTCCTGTAAGATTACATAGGTATGCGGTCCATTGTTTCCCCAGCTTGTGACCCAATCATTGTCTTGTTTGTAATCTTCAAAAGGCAAAACAAAATCAAATCGATAAGTAGAGTTCTGAGGAATATTTTCAAACACGCCCGTTACCGTAAAATTGCGTTCGTCTTCATGTCTCAGAATCTTGCCAAGCGCAGAAGGGACATCTCCAAAAAGTTTTACCGCCAGATTCCTTGAGATCACAATGGATGTTTTGTCCTTCAACACTTCATCCGGATTGCCCTCCAGTAATGGGTAGGTGAATATGTTGAAATAGTCTTCACCGACATGAAATCCATCTTCTTTCAAAAACTTGTCTTCGTAGGCAAGTAACGATTTCCCGACCCAGGTAGTAGTCGCCGAATATTTGATCTCCGGGATGTCGAGCTTCAGGTTTTCTCCAAGTATTCCTGGTGTTGAATTGGTGGCAAACCTACCATTTGAATAGGTCTGAAATTCCATAACCCGGAACAGACGATCGTCTTTTTCGTGAAATTTATTGACTGATAATTCATCCTGAACCCATAAGAAGATAAACAGGGCACAAGCCAAACCGGTAGTTAAACCCACTAGATTGATGCCCGTGGAAAAGCGGTGACGAAGAAAATTTCGAAAGGTGATCTTTAAAAAGTAATTCATGGCCAGGCATTTAAGGCTAAAGACTGATGATAACAACAATAGTTGCTCACAAAGTACTGAACAAGCACCATGATGGTTACACCTATTTCAAAAAAATACTAGATCTCAGTATTCCACTCAAGCGTATTAAGCAAGTGGATGATGTCAGATTTGATGAATTCGATGGCAGGAGCCAGCGAATCATTTTTGGAGGCTGTCTTGAAATAGAGTGCTCCTCTTAAAAAGTTTCGGGTACTGTCCGTAATATGAAATTGAAATTGGCTGGGTACTTCACCTTCCAGTTCTGTAACTGAAGCTACGTTACCACTTTTCAGAATCAGTATCTTCTCCTGAATAGAATAGGCCTTCACGTTGTGTTTTGACGTGAGCCGATAGCTGTCATTCAACAATTCTTCTGAGATCTCGCGACTGGTGATGGGCTTATAAGTGACCTGAACCTCCGCATCAAAATAAGGATAGTAAAGGTCTACCCAATATCGTTCAGAGATCCAGGATTCGTTTTTGCGTAGTTCCGCGTGGTTAGAATACTCAAACTGATACGGCAGGGTATCCGGCAAAGTCTGATAAGTGGCCTCTGGTAAAGGTATTCTGTTGTAGCCAATAGGCTTTGGAAGATAGGTCTGGTTACAAGCCGCCAAAAGCAACACAAAAACTGAATATGCTAAGATCTGCCTCATAATTCTCATCCTTCTATAAAAACCCGAACGCGTTTGATCCGCTTTTGGTCTACGGCTACTACTGTGAAATGGAAATTCTTATGTGTGATCTTCTCTCCGGCATTAGGCAATTTTCGATTGAGTTCCAGGATCAGTCCTCCCAGGGATTCACTTTCACCTTTTACTTCATCAAAAATATCTGAGTCCACTGAGATCACTTTACACACGTCATTCAGGGATGTTTTTCCCTCGAATACATACGTATTTTGATCCAGCTTATTGTAAGTGATGTCACTTTCTTCATCGAATTCATCGTTGATCTCACCAACGATTTCCTCAATGATGTCCTCCAAAGTAATCAGGCCTTCGGTGCCTCCGTATTCATCCACCACGATGGCCATGTGTACCTGTTTCTCCTGAAAGTCCCTGAACAGATCATCGATTTTCTTGCTCTCGGGAACAAAATAACCCGGTCGCATCAAAGTCTGCCATTTGAAATCCTCTTCATTCTCCAGGTGTGGCAACAAATCTTTGATATACAGGATGCCTTCAATCTTATCGATACTTTCACTATAGATCGGAATCCTGGAATAGCCGGTTTTATTGACCTGATCCATCAGATCATGGAAGTCTGTTTCAACATCCAATGCCATGATGTCTACCCGGGATTTCATGACTTGCTTCACTGAAAGAGTACCGAAATTGACAATGCCTTTTAGAATGCCTTTTTCTTCCTGAGAGATCTCTTTTTCATCGGTGATTTCCAATGCCTGATTGACTTCATCGACTGAAAGATTATACCCTTTTTTCTCGATACGTCTTTCGATCAGGTCACTTAGCGTCATCAGAAACCACGCCACCGGTTTGAAAATCTTGCTACTCACGAAAAGCAAAGGAGTAACCAACTGGGCAAATTCAAGTCCGCGATTCGTTGCATATACCTTAGGAATAATCTCACCAAAAAAAATGATGACAATAGTAATGACAGCCGTCAATACGATGAAAACAGTCCCTCCATCATTCTCATAGCCCACAAACTCAAGCGTTGCAACTGTAGATATGGTTACGATCAGGATATTGACCAGATTGTTAACTATAAGTATGGTAGCTAATAATCGGCGGGGATCCTTCATCAACGAATAGGCACGCTGATCTCTTTTTCCATCCGAATTTTTGAGCGTATCCAGTTCATCAGAAGACAAGGAGAAAAAAGCTACTTCAGAACCTGAAACCAGACCTGATATCGCAAGTAAACCCAGCAGGGCTATTCCACTTATCCAGTAAGAAGATGTTGAAAAGGCTGCAAAAAGTGCTATTAACAGCTGGGGAAAAGGGTCATCCGGTGAGGTTTCCAAAAGCAAATATTTCGTTGAACATATTAGAACGGAAGGTCATCGGACACGTCGCTCTCAATAGCAGGACTGGTACTCCCGCCAGATGGCTGGCTTTGTGCAGCTGGCGCCGGTGAAGCACCATAATTTTCTTCAGTTGGCATCGGAGGGCGATTAGAGCCTCCCTGTCCGCCTGGGTTTCCACCGAGCATGGTCATGTTATCACCAATCACCTCGGTTGTATATCGAGTCACACCGTCTTTTTCCCAGGAACGGGTTCTGAGCTTTCCTTCGATGTAAACCGTCGAACCTTTTCTTAGGTATTTTTCTGCAATATCGGCAAGGCCTCTCCACAACACAATGTTGTGCCACTCAGTAACGTCTCTTCTTTCACCGGTATTTCGATCCTTGTAGGATTCTGTTGTTGCAATAGAAAAACTTGCTACTGAAGCCCCGGATTCCAGATGTCTTACTTCCGGGTCGCGGCCCAAATTACCGATGAGAATTACTTTGTTTACTCCCGCCATATTGATTGAAAGGTACTAAAAATTTTGCTGCTCGATATAGTTAACCAGCAACTTTGGTTTGGGCAAATTTAACATTTGAGTGTATGTGTAAGGCGCCAATCCGAATTTATTTAATGTCTCATGAAACAAGTCCTCTTCGGAAAAGCGGACCAAATAGAATCTCGCTTCTATCTTCTGATGTGTCAGAATGTGCTTAAAAACAGGAGAGGGCTCTGATTCTCCCCAATTTGATTCTGGTTCAAAGTGGTCTCCTTCAAACAATAAAAAATCGAATAGACCTTGCCAGATACCTTTCCCTTTGCGCTCTTTCAGCCCAAAAGATCCCGCATGCTCAAACACGACATAATGAAATTGTTTTTCCGTGACTTTTACCTTTTTAAGCTTAACGGGCAGATGTTCTTGTTGTTTATTTTCAAAGGCAAAACAAGTTTCTCGCACGGGACATATATCGCAACCAGGATTTCTGGGAGTGCAGACAAGAGCGCCCATTTCCATCATCGCCTGATTAAAGTCTCCCGGTCGGTTCCTGGGGACGAGTTGTTCCAGTACCTCCATGAAGTATTTTCGATTAGCCTGATTCGCGATATCATGTGACAGACCAAACAAGCGAGCAATGAGTCGATAAACATTCCCATCCAGAACAGGTACGGCCTCATCGAAAGCCAATGAGGCGATAGCGGCTGCCGTATAAGGGCCAACACCTGGGAGCTTGAGCAGTGATTCGTATTGGTCAGGGAAATTACCAGAATATTCTTGTGATACGATTTTAGCTGCCTTATGCAGATTTCTTGCACGACTGTAATATCCGAGGCCCTGCCAGGTCCTTAAGACCCGGCTTTCTTCAGCATTCGCCAAATCATGGACAGTAGGGTATTCATGAATAAATTTCTCATAATATGGCAATCCCTGCACGACACGCGTCTGTTGCAGGATGATTTCTGAAAGCCAGATCCGGTAAGGGTCCTTGCTCTGTCTCCAGGGCAAATCCCGCTTTTCTCTTGAATACCAGTTAATTAGATTTTGACTTAATCCGTGTAAATCGGGTAATGTTGTCACTCAAAAGTTGATTTTAACTTTTTATTTACGAGCCTCAAATTTAATTTTGGCGTCGCCAAAAATGGCAACATCTATTAAAACATATCTAAGTGACGAAAGCGGACGTAATAACGGAAATAGCGGAGAAGACTGGAATCGATAAGGCGGATGTCCAGGTAACGGTAGAAGCCTTCTTTACTGTCGTGAAGAATTCAATGGCAGAAGGTGAAAATATCTATGTACGCGGTTTTGGTAGTTTTATCAACAAAAAGCGCGCGCAAAAGATCGCTCGAAACATCTCCAAGAACACCGCAATGGTGATTGATGAACACTATGTCCCGAGCTTCAAGCCTTCCAAGATCTTTACTGAAAAGATCAAAGGCAGCCCGAAGCTTCGGAAATAATCAAGGGACAAGATCCCTGGAATGATGAAAAAACCACAAATCCTATTATCGGTATTTGGTATTATTCTGATCCTGGGGCTTTATCAGTTGCCACGTGTAGTGGTAGAAAATGACGCAGAAACGGCGGTAGAAACCCACGATTTCAAGATCACTCCTGATGATGCTCAGGCCATATCTTCGTTAAAGGAACTGATTGCTACCTCGGAGAAAGAAAAATCCAGTAACTTTGCGGACTCTTTAGCAAAATACTTCTTAAGATACGGTATGCTCGACAGTGCAAGCCTGGTCTCGGAAGCGATGCTGGAGCGTGATAGTTCTTTGAGTACCAAGGAGAAAGCTGTAGAAATACTATACAGAATCTTCGAGCGAGCAGGTTCAAGTGATGAAGCTTCACTTCAGGCGATGAGATTAAGACCTTTGATCGAATCCTTGTTAGAAGTGAATCCAAATGACCTGTCTTTAAAAAATAAATTGGCGATGACCCTGGTCACCACGGAAAATCCTATGTCAGGTATACAAGTGTTGCGGGAAATCGTATCAACCGATCCAGAAAACAGGGAGGCCCTTATCAACCTCGGCCTGTTATCGATTCAATCCGGCCAGTTTGGAAGAGCTGTCGAGCGATTCGAAGGTCTGGTCGCAATGGATAGCTTGGATTTTGAAGCCAAACTGTATTTGGGTGTTTCTTATCTTGAAACGGGACGTGAAGCAGATGCCAGACAGATGTTCACGGAAGTTTCCAATGCAGAATCTGCAGATCCGGCGGTACGACAAGCATCAAGGGAGTATCTATCAAGAAATTAGAATATAGTTGTTTAACACAAAAAATTGAGAATTATGCCTTGCGGTAAGAAAAGAAAAAGACATAAGATCGCTACGCACAAGCGAAAGAAAAGACTAAGAAAAAACAGACACAAGAAGAAGTAATAGCATAAATCCGATTTAGCGTGAGTAACGAACTAATCATTGGTTCAACTCAAAACGGATGTCGAATTGCTCTTCTTAAGGATAAAAAGTTAACTGAGTTCCACGAAGAAGATGGTGGAAATCAGTTTAACGTTGGAGACATATACCTGGGTAGTGTCAAAAAAGTAGTTCAGGGCCTCAATGCTGCGTTCATTGACATAGGCTATGAAAAAGATGCTTTTTTGCACTATTTAGATCTGGGACCTCAGGTCCAATCCCTCAATAAGTTTACGAAGCTTGTTCTTAACAAAAAGAACGCCACACATAAACTAACCGGATTTTCACACGAGCCAGACATCAACAAGTTTGGCAAGATCAGCCAGGTATTGACCCGAAACCAGAAAATACTGGTTCAGGTAGTCAAAGAACCTATTTCTACAAAAGGGCCGCGACTCTCTTGTGAGTTGTCTATTGCGGGAAGGTACATTGTATTGGTACCTTTCTCAAACGCGGTAAGCGTTTCAAAAAAAATAACCGATTCAGCCGAGCGAAAGCGTTTGGCTCGTCTGATCAACTCCATCAAACCCGAAAATTTCGGCGTGATCATCCGAACGGTTGCGCAGGGTAAGGATGTGAAGGAGTTGGATACAGACCTCTCCAATCTGATTAACATCTGGAAAGACGGCATCAAAAACCTGAAAAGGGCCAAGGTGCGGGATAAAGTGATCGGCGAAGTAAGCCGGGCTAACTCCATTCTTCGAGATGTTCTCAATGAATCTTTCGATAGCATTATTGTAGATGATAAGGATTTGTTCCAGGAGATCAAAGGTTATATCCAGACCATTGCCCCGGACAAGGAAAAAATCCTGAAGCAATATAATTCGAAGGTCAAGATCTTTGAATCGTACGGCGTAGAGCGCCAGTTAAAGACTTCATTTGGTAAGTCGGTCTCTATCGCCAACGGTGGGTATCTGATCATCGAACATACGGAAGCTCTTCATGTCATTGACGTAAACAGTGGAAACAAATCCAATCGTGAAGACGATCAGGAGGCTACTGCATTGACCGTCAATTTGGAAGCCGCCAAGGAAATTGCTCGTCAGTTGAGGTTGCGTGACATGGGAGGTATCATCGTCATTGATTTCATTGACATGCGTAAAGTGGAAAACAAGAAAAAAGTTTTTCAACGCGTGAAGCAAGAAATGGAAGGTGACCGATCAAAGCACACCATACTTCCACTTTCGAAGTTTGGCCTGATGCAGATCACTCGTCAGCGGGTACGTCCCGAATTGAATATTGCAACCAAGGAGGTTTGTCCGACTTGTAATGGTACCGGAAACATTTCCGCTACAATTGCGATTGCGGACCAAATTGAAGAAACGATCAAGTACTTCCTTACGAAGCAGAACGAGAAGAAACTGACCGTAGCGCTACATCCTTACGTATATGCGTACTTCACTAAAGGCATCTACTCGATCCGGGTGAAGTGGTTCATGAAATACTTCAAATGGGTAAATATGGTAGAGGATTCTTCCCTTGCCATCACCGAATATAACTTCATCAATTCGAACGGCGAATTGATCCAGGTCTAAGATTCCGGTAATCAGGTTACTGCAGTAACCTGATTACTTTCTTTCTCCGATTAGTTGCTGCCTCTCCTTTAAAACTTAATTCCCAGATCAAGCGTTATCACGGAGTTCTTGATCGTCAGATCAATATTTTCCCGGGTCTCATTCACCACGTTGACCAATCCCTGCTGATAACTAAATCCACCGAAAAGGATCGTGTTGATCCCTATCCGGTATTCTGCACCTGCGCCGAGCATCGCGCTGATGTCGAAGGGATTGAATTTTTCGATGAGAATGTAATCCTCGTCTTTTGGCCGGTCATCTACTTTGATTTCGAATGCCCCGCCTACCTGAAAGTATATCGAAAGGTCCGGTTGGATTTCGTTGGTATACAGTTTTAGCGTAACAGGGACCTGCAGGTATTGCAAATTATACGCTTCAAAAGTATTGGGCGTAGTTCCTCCGTTTTCAGGAATGATATTGATGCCTACACGTTTTGGCATAATTATCAGGCCCGTACTAAAATAATATGTGTCGGAAAAGGGTTTATCCACTATCAACCCAAGTGAAAACCTGGCAGTTGAGGAAGCGTTTTCCATGTCCAGTGTGTCAGAAATCAACTCCACCTGATTCAGAGAAAGCAGTGGGGAGAATTTCAATCCCAGTTTGACTTGTCCGATTGCAAATTGGACAACCAGAAGGAGGACAAATACCGAAAAGAATCTTTTCATAAAAATGAAATACTGTAGTTATACCTTTGGGCCTCAAAATTACGGAGTTATGCGATTAGTTCAGCTCATTTTTCTGGGCCTTTTATCACTATCCTGCGAACAGCAAGCTTGCAGGGAAACACCTGTGGAACCCCAGGAAAAAGTCAGTTTGACCATTTTGAGAACGGAGGAGCAACTCTTCAATTGCCAAAATGCGGAAGAAGTCGCTGAATTTCTGGAAGAACAAGATGATGTTGCCCTGAAATTTCTTCACAGGGATCAGTACCCATCAACAGAAATTCTTGCAGGTCGCATGTTCCAACTGGTAGATGACCCTTATCTGGATACACTATATAATGAAGCGGTCGCGGCATTTGAAGATAATTTCGACAATTTCGAAAGTGACCTGCAAACCCTCTACACATGGCTCAACTATTATTATCCCCAGGATAAACTCCCTCAGGTGAAGACCATGGTGACCGGGCTTTACAACGACATGTATGTGAGCGATGCGTCCATTATTGTGGGTTTGGACTTCTTTATTGGGCCTGAAGCCACGTTTAAGCCATTGCAACTGCCTGTTTACATCCAGAAAAGATACACGCAGAGACACGTTGTACCCGGCATTGCCAAATTCATCGCTTCAAGTTATTCGGAACTGGGAGATGAGAACACCTTGCTTTCAGAAATGATTGACATAGGAAAGGTAATGTACTTCACCGGGCAGCTATTGCCCTGTACACCAGATTCACTCATCATTGGCTACAGCCCGGTGGAAATGAAAAATGTAGCGGAGAACCGGGAAATCATTTGGGCCAACTTCATTGAGAATGACTTGCTATACAATACCGAGGAAATGATAAAGCAAAAATTCCTGGGTGAGCGTCCCAACATCTACGAGATCAGCAAAAACTGCCCGGGCAGAGTAGGGGCTTACATGGGTTGGGAAATTGTAAAAGCCTACATGGAAAGAAACAAAAATGTAACGCTACAGGACTTATTAGCTGAGACCGATCACAATAAGATCTTTACCCGATCGAGGTATAAACCTAAAGATGGGTAGGTTCAGTAGCCAGAAAAATTGCCAAACTATCTCCGGCTTACCTTTTGATGATTTTTTCACTCCGGATCGCCCCCTGATTTCTGCTCCTTCACAATAGGTTTCATCAACCACTCGAAAATTGGTTTTTCAACGGTTCTGAAAATCATATGGAAAATAAATAACAGGACACTCATCGGAAAGGCCTTCCAAAAAGTCATGTCCAGCCAGTACCGGAATACCATGTAACAAGCGAAATAGTAAATGGCCAAATTGAAGGTTTCGTGGAGCCGTTGAATTCTCCTTAATGTCTTTTCGTGTTTTGGATCGGGTTGCATGTTGTCATGTTTAGAGGAATAAAGATAATCACTTGCTTCTTCCCCAAACTACCTGATTTCACACATTTCTACAATGCCTTAATCCGGATGTCTTTAAAATGGATCTCACTATCAGGATCATGGGCTTGTAAGCCAATGGTACCGCTTCCTATTCTTCTTCCTCCCATCTCCCAGCCTTCGGGTTGGGTCCATTTGGTTTGAATGACGCCATTTACCCGAAGGGTAATCGTATTATCCCGGACCATAATATGATAATCAAACCACTCTCCATCGGTAGAAGGGGCTTTGGATTGATGCGAAAACACCTCCCCTTTTTCATTGACTTCTATGACTTTCCGTTCTCCGTCCTTAGGCACCCAAATGTTTACAATTCCATATAAACTTCCGGTTTTACGAGGGTCCTGATTGGTTGAATTTACTTGGGCTTCAAATCCGGCATCTGGCCACCCACTTTCCTGATATTTGGTATGGAAGTAAACTCCTGAATTAGCTCCAGGCAGTGTTTTCACTTTCAGTTCTAATTCGAAATTTTTGAAATCCGTCCCTTCAGGGCCATTATAAAACAAATGTGAACGTCCACCTTTTACAATCAATGCACCATCCTTCACGGTGAAGCAATCCGGGTTTTCAGTAGCTGCCTTCCATTCCGAAAGGTCTTTCCCATTAAATAAAGAGGCAAAACCATCCTCCTGAGCAGAGAGTGTAGCAACAAACAATAAAGCAAGAATCGAAAAAAGGTATTTCATCGGGTCGGGATTTGAACCCTCTGAAGTTAGCAAGAATTTTTCGCCTGGCTGCATTTTCTTGTCTTAGTACAAAGCCAGCTTGACGTCAATTATCGCTAATAGCAACAGAAGCTTATCTGCGTCTAAGCAGAAGCGTTTAATTTTCCTCATCACTTTGCATCAATCAACTTGTTTCATGAAACGCAAAATCTTATTAGGCATCCTGATCGTTTTGATTGGCTTTGGGGCCATTCAGTATTTCACGCTATCTGATCTGCGATCTCGCTACAGCGTTCCTGTGAATGACCCAAATAAGGTAAAAGAACTGCTAGCTGCCATGGCAGAGGCACACCAAACACATCTTTGGAACGATCTGAATTCGTATGAGGCCGCTTTCAGTGAAGAATTTTATGGGTTCATTGGAAAAATAGGGAATCCCTTTTCTGAAGATCACACTTTGCTTTCTTTGAAATACTTACCTGCCACGTATACAGGGCAATTAAAAATCACAAATGGTGATGAACAAGTCCCGATCTGGGGCATTAATAATGGGCAAACTTATACGCTTGAAGGAGGAGAGTTGGCCATTGAGGACGATTTGACCATCCTGTTCTGGTTGCCCACCTATCAGTATTTCATCGAATTTCCCTGGAGAATACAAGAAGCTACCAGTTTCCAATACATGGGCAACCACGAGATCAATGGACAAGATTGTGAAGGTGTCCTTGCTTCATGGAATACGGTGGAACCTCAAAGGAACATCGACCAATACATTATTTGGATCAGTAAAGAGAGCAAACGAATTGTGAAAATTGAATATACCATCCGGGATATGTATCCTTTCCTGACAGGCGCAGCTTCATTTGAGGATTACAAAACTTTTGATGGTATCCTCCTTCCAACCGAGTTCCCGGTAGAGTCTAATCTGGTCCCTAATGGGTTGTTACATACCATGAAGATCCTGGATTTTCGAAGCAATGTGGTAAAAGCAGCGGAATTAGAAATCTTTTAAAAACCGGTTCCTACAGGCCCATTGGATCACTCGATTTTTATGTAAATCAAAGGATTCGAATAATCTACTTGTGTCGGGAAAGTTTCCTGATCAGAATAACTGGCGTAATACATGAGGCTATTCCCTTCAAGGCGGAATTCAGATAGATAGGATTTAACCTTTTTGCCCGGATACAATCTTGCTTTATGAATAAGTCGGTCACCCTCCGTTTCGGCCGTTCCCCGGTGAGTTTCTCCTCCGGGTCCTGCAACGAAGTAAGCCAGGTGATCCACTTCGAACAGATAAGCCCCTTCATAAATGGCAAATCGCTGCCCTTCCCTGTTATAGAGGTAATTGGTGGCCATTAACATCCGTTTGTTGGGTGAAAACTGGTAGGTTAAAACTGAGGAAAAGGACGAATCTTTGGCATGAGCCTCCCATTTGCCGACCATGAATTCAAGTACTTCCAGACCGCCCTCCTGAGCGTGGACGTATTTAATGGGCCAGCTGATCAAAAATGTGAGGATAAAAGTTTTAATAAATCTATTCATATCGGATCGCATCAATCGGATTGGCAAGTGTGGCTTTAATGGTATGTATGCCAGTGGTCAATAAAGTAATGAAAAAAGAACAAGTGCCTGCCAGGAGAAAAATCCAAAAAGGAATCTCTATCCGATAAGCAAATGCACCCAGCCAGTCTTCCATGAAATAGTACCCCAGTGGCCAGGCCACCAAATTACCCACCGCTACAAGTATGATGAATGATACGGACAGATGGGACCAGATCTGTAATAAACTAGCTCCCAGCACTTTTCGGATTCCCATTTCTTTGGTCTTCAGCCGAACGACAAATGATGTCAACCCCAGGAGCCCCATGCAGGCGATCCCAATGGCAAGAAGGGCAAAAGAAGTCAACAGAATGCCTAATCTTTCTTCTTGATCATATTTTTTGTGAATGGCCTGATCCAAAAAAGAATAATTGAATGGCTTTTCAGGACTTAATTCGGTCCAGGTAGTTCGAAGTTGCTCAAGGGTGGTTTCCATATCAGCGGCCTTTGTTTTCAGAGAAAGGAATTGAAAATTCATCACGCTGAAATTGGTGGACCTGATCCCGAGCAGCAAGGGTCCGATTGGATTGTGTAGCGATTGGTAATGAAAATCGTCCATTACGGCGATCACCTTGCCACTTTTGCCTGAAATGGGGCCTCGCAAGTAGTTCATTTGCTTGCCTACAGCACCCTCAACCCCCCAACCAAATTGCTCCGCTGCCGATTTGTTAATGATGAAATTAAGCGAGTCAGTTGCACGACTGGGATCAAAATCGCGTCCGGACAGCAAGCGAATGTCAAACGTTTTGATGAAATCGAAATCCGCGTATATCATGTCTAATCGCTGGGTATTGTCCTCGTCAAAACCTTCCGGTCGCATGACGGAAACATTGGTTCCAACTCCTGGAACCCCAGTCGTAAGTGTGGCCGTTGTAACACTGCTGTATTGCGCAAAAGCTTGTTTCAAGATATTGAGCTCATTATCTGCTAAGTTGCCATCAACCAGCACATTTAACACTTGCTCCGTCTCAAAACCCAGGCTTTTACTTCTCATGAAATGAAGCTGCCGTACGATGATAAACGTACAAACAATAAGGGTGACGGATATGGCAAACTGGAAGATCACTAATAATTTTCTGAACCACTGAGCCGTGGAACCTGGAGCGTTCTCGGATTTAATGGCCACAATGGCGGTCATTCTATTAACGATGATCGCAGGGTAAAATCCCGTAATTAGAGAAATGACACCCAGTAATGCGAGACACCCGAGTACCCATATCGGTTCGAGCAAAGTAGTCAAAGACAATGCTTTTGCACTGAAGGTATTAAATGGCTCAATTAACAAAAAAGTGAGTCCAATGGCCAAGAGAAAGGCCAGTAGAGAAATGAGCGATGAATGAGTGACAAAAAGACCTCTCATTTGAGACTTATTGGCGCCCATGACTTTTCTCAATCCCATCTCTCTGGTCCGTGTAGACAACTGTGCACTAGATAGATTGATAAAGTTGATGGTTGCGATGGTTAGGATAAAGGCACAAACGGCCAGAAAAATGTAGATATAAGATTTGTTGTTCGTAGGATACAATTCATATTCCAGGCCTGTGAACAGGTGGATGTCCTGGATGTTTTGCAGGAAATACTCCATGTGAATGCCATTGTCAGCCAGAGAAGGTTGTGCAGCGCTACCAATATCCCCAAGACTGGGTTCAATGACAGCAGGGTCAGCATTTTGCTCAAGCTCAATGTAGGACCTTACCCAGTAAAAACCTGCTCTGGTGTTAGCCGGGTCGAAATCAAAAGCAAGCAGGTAATCGAATTGAAAGTGTGAATTGCCTGGTACGTGCTCAATGATGGCCGTTACTTCGTAGGACCCCAAATTGGCAAATTCCAGCGTTTTCCCCAATGGCTTTTCGCTTTTAAAGATCTTATCAGCAGCTGATCTGGACAGTACTACTGAATTCGGGCGTGCCAGTGCTTTACTTCCCTGAAGGCCAGTCATCGTATAACTAAACATGTCCAAAAGCGTGGCATCCACACGGTAAACTCGTCCGTATGGCGCCGGACCAATGGATTCATCATACTGTTGGTCCTTGTATCGGACCACCTGATTGGATTTGCTGATAGTGGTAATCCTGGCTTGTGACTTGATCCCTGGAAGCTCCTCCACGACGGCAGGGGCAACTGTAGAGGGGATCAGCGACCAATGGCGTTCATTATCTCCGATTTTGCTGTGTGAAGAGATGCGATAGATTTGATCTGCATTCGAGTGAAAATCGTCGTAACTCAATTCGTCCTGAACATACAGCAGGATCAGCATGGTTGCGGTGAAACCAACTGCAAGTCCCACGATATTGATAAAAGACTGAAGTTGGCTCCGCCAAATTTGACGGAGCGCAACAGATACATAATTCCTAAACATGATTTGAGGTTTAATCTTGAGGAACTCCTCAATACCAGTTCACAGGTTGTTTAACCTGGGATGAAATTATGCTTAACACCTTGCTGGAAAGTCACAACTTGAAGGAAGTTACCTCTAAGCCATGTTTCTGATGAATTGAGTGGGGGTCAGGCCGGTCTGTTTCTTGAACAATCGGTTGAAGGTATTCTTGTTGCTGAACCCGGCATCCATGGCTATTCCCAGAATGCTGATATGAGAAAACTTGGGATCAGACAGCATCTTCATGGCTTCCGCAATGCGATATTCATTCACAAATTCAAAGAAGTTCTTTTTGGTTTCCTGATTCAAAACTTGCGAAACAATATTAGTAGTAGTGGAAACGGCTTTTGCCAAATCTGAAATTTTCAGTTCAGCATCCAGGTACAACTTTTCTTCCTCCATCACCTTCAGGATCTTTAGCAACAGGCTTTTCGATTGCTCACGTGAAAGCGAAGATTTTTGATACTTCTCACTGAAAAGCGCCAGCATGTATTGACTGAAAGTCTTATTGTGATAGATAGCCATGTACGCAAGTACATTTACCATTAAAGACGTAAAAAGTATGTTGATATAGTCCACCTCATGGAAGAAGGCATTGGCCAGTGTCAGATAAAGCATCCACAAGAAAGTGACCACCCAGTAGGCCCCAAAACCAACGGTGAACCCCTGAAGCCATTTTTTGAATTGAAGGTTGCGCTCATTGGCTGAGGCATTTACCTGTTTTAAAAGCTGGCTGGCCAGGACCAGATAGACAAGTGTTTGGATCACATGAATGGCAATGGGGATGATAAATGCAGGACTTACGTCATAAGAGGTGGCAGCCAATGACGCATCAACGAATTCAATTTTATTGGCCGCAGATAAAGCATAAAAAGGCCAGCGACTGGCGAAAGCCATCAAGGATGGAAGGCCATGAATCAGCAGTCTCCACGTTATTCTGATATCTGGTTTTAGCAGTGATTGGATATAAAAATAGTAGACCGGCCCAATCAGGAAAATCAAAGGCACATCCAATCCCAGAAAATGGGGCCAATACCGATAAAGCCCGATGTTGACGGCCAGATGACTGAACACCATGAACGTGAGAATCAGCACCAACAACACCAACCAATTGGCTGCGGAAGTCTTCCTTTGCAACAATAGTGGCGTGATGAACAACCCCTGAAATACACCGACGGCCAGAAGTACCCCCCAAATGTCGAACTGAAACGTCATGGGCACAAGATAGAAATAAGCGGCATTTTGATGGGATATCTTATAGGGAGATACCCCTGACCATCGAATCTGGACTAGCTTGATTCCGAACTTTTCAATCAAATCATGAGGTCACTATACATGCTATTTACTTTGCTGTCATTTACAACATTCTCTCAGACCATACCCAAAGAAGTTCTGAGGGATTGGGAAAGTCACATCCAGGATGGGGGCAAATGGATCAGTAATGACCACACGGGTCCTTATGATGCCTGGGGCATGACCTTTTCCTGGGGTTTGGCCAGACAATGTATGAACGCCACACTTTATGCTATCCAAGGTGGTAAGTCTATTGGCACCATTTGGGAGTATAAGGTTTATTATCATCCATTGGAGAAGGAGATCGTCATTGAGCAATGGGGGAGTGACGGTAGTTTCGGAAAGGGGACTATAGCATTACAAAAGAGTGGGATAACTGAAAGTATTTCTACCTTCTTCAACATCGATGGCGGTTCATTTCAAATGAAGCATGTTCAGAAAATGGAAGGAGACACCAAATATTCGGAGACGTTCATTCTGAAAGAAGATCAGTCCTGGCACAAAGGTCAAACGTATACCTGGAAACGTTTGAACCCCACCGATCAATAGCGAGATTACTAATTCTTCAGTCTTATCAGGACCCTTTTGACAAGGTAACCCTAAGTCATTATCTTGTTGGATAATGAAGCGGACCATTCTCATTTTTGGAAGCCTTTCTGCGGCTTTGTTTCTCCTTTTTGAACTGGGAAAGCTTTCACTGTTGAAGTCAGAGGGTTTTCAGGAAATGTTTCTGATCTTTTCCGGAGTAGCTTTTGTAGTGGTGGGTTTCCTTCTGGGTGGATTTTTCCGAAAAGGTCCGAAGAAACGCGTGCTCAAAAACTCAACACTGAGCAAACAGGAACTTAAAGTGCTCCATTTGATCAATGAGGGATTCTCTAACCATGAAATCGCCGAACAGTTGTTCATCGCAGAGAGTACGGTCAAATCACATGTTTCCAGTATCCTTTCGAAACTAAAAGCTAAACGCAGGACCGAGGCCATAAAGATCGGGAAGGAGCTGGAGATCATCTGATCCGTATGGTACGAAAGTAGGAATTTGATCATTCGCCCTTAATTCCATCTAAAGTAGCATAAGTGAAACGACTAAAAACGGCTAAAATGCCTCAAAATTTTTAGCTTATGAAACAAGTCACTTTCAGGTATGGTATCGTCGGCGGTTGCATTTCCGTTGTGCTGGGGTTGATCAACTGGTTTACCATTTCACAGTGGTATGGACCTACTGCTTCTCAGGTCGTCGGATACCTTACAATCATTGTATCGCTCATGAGTGTACCGCTTGGGATCCGGTATTTCAGGGATCAGGAAAATGGTGGGTATATTTCATTCGCCAAAGCCACAAAAATTGGATTAGGTATTACTGCATTTTTCTCGGTGGTATCATTCTTATACAGCGTGCTTTTCTTTGTTTTTGCCGGCGAAGATTTTGAAGAATGGAGAACCAGAGATCTCTCCTCACAGGAGTTAGTAGAAATGGAAGCGCAAATGGCACAAGCGCCCGATTTTATTTATACACCTGTCTTTCAAGGGTTGATCCTGGCACTTTCCGTATTTCTGATCGGGGCCATTATCAACTTCATCAGTGCACTGATTTTGAAACGTACCTAAACATAAGATCATGGAAAACCTTGTAAAAGAATGGTTTGATAAATGGGCAAGTGGGGATTATATGGAATTACCCATTGCTGAAAAATTTCAACACACCAGCCCTTTTGGGACCATCGATGGCAAAGACGCCTATCTTGACCTGGTCCGGACCAACGAAGACAAATTCCTTGGATACGTATTTGAACTCCACGACACCTTGTATGAAGCAGATCGAGCTTGTGTCCGGTATACCGCCCGACAAGGTGAAGATTTTCGACTGGAGGTCAGTGAGTGGTACTATCCTGAAGGTGACTTGATTGGGAAGATCATAGCCTATTACCATATCGGAGAAATCCGGGAGGAACGCCAACTGGAGGGAAATAAGTAGTATTTGATGGACAAACTCAAGGCATATAAGGACGTCCTGATTCAGCTAAACGTGGATTTGAAAGAAAATTTCGGGTTCCCTTTTACTTCCGTCAATGGTAACATGTTTTCATTCCTTTCGAAGGAAAATGTCCTGGGTATTCGATTGCCAGAAGAAGCACGGGATGAATTTATAGAGTCAGTTGGATCATCGATCTATCAACGGCCTCAGGGTCAGGTTTTAAAGGAGTACGTGGTAATTCCCGATGATTTATTGGGACGAAAGGAGGAATTGCTCTCGTGGTTTAAAAGAAGTTTAACCTATGCCGAAAGTCTGAAACCCAAGAAGAAGTGAATGCTTCTCGTTAAGATAAGAGGCTATCCTTCAAGTCATATTTCTGATGCATCCCCCGGAACAATTGTTTGAGATTATTCATGTATTGAAATGGAGGATTTTGCCGATCGCCAAATAATGCCTGGTATTTCGGCAGTAGATCCGGATAGTGTTTTTCAATCGCACGAAACATCAATGTTTTGCTATCTGCTTTGCTGTTCCCAAAAAGCGTGATGGAAGCCGGAAAAAGGTAATCGGCCTCCGCTTTTTTAAATACCTGAAAAAAGTGCTCCACACGCTGTGGCGTATCTGTGATATAGGGTAGAAGAGGCATCAAACTAATGCCTGTTTTCAATTGACTTTCTTTGAATTTGCTGAAGGTAGCAAGCCGGTCAGACGGTCGGGTAGCTCCCGGTTCAAAAATGGCGGCTTCCTGATCATCGAGGGTGGAAAATGAAAAAGTGACCATGGCCCCGGTTGACAACTTCCATTGTAAGTCGAGTGGTAAAATGGCCTTCTTCGAAATTTCACGGATCAGTTCTATGTCCCTGATCACCAGATCCGATTTGGTAATGATGTGGACCGGGAAACGATATTTCAGGATGATCTCCAAAAGTCTCCGTGTCAATTCATATTCTTGCTCCAGTTTCAGGTAAGGGTCTGTAGCAGAAGCAAGTACAATGATCCCGTGTTGCCCTTTCCGGGCTTTGATGGCCAGTTGTTTTTCCAGCAATTCAGGGGCATTGATTTTGACCGATGTGGACTGTTCCAGGTTTTCCCCATACTTGCTGCCCCGGATGTAACAATACAAGCAGTTAAAGGAGCAAGCACTGTAAGGATTGAGTGTATAATCATCCAAAAACCAGGGATCTCTTCTTTTGGTCTTGTTGAGGATCGATTTGGTTTCAATTTCCCGGGCCATCCTGCAGTTTACCCAATATTTTCATTTTTCTTTTATTGTAATCCCGTTCAAGTTGGGGTTGAAGTCACTTTCGATGGAGAATGACCAGCAATATTTGGGAAGGTGTCCGTGAGATGAGGTCAATTCCTAATTTTTTTGTCAATTGCGATTGAGCGCATAAAGTGAGCATGGAAAATCTGGTCAGAGTATCGTTTGACGTTTGGTCGGCATTGTTGGCTTTCGGAGTATTTCAGGGGTTGATGATGCTGCTCATCTTATTCGGTTTTAGGCGGAACCAGGCACTGTTGAGTTTATCCGGACTGATCCTTGTGGTGCTACTCAATTTGGTCAATCACTTGTTGCTTAGCACACAACTATTCCTTGAGATTCCGCACCTGATCTATGTTTTCACGCCTACACTGATGCTCCTTGGTCCTTTGTATTATTGGCACATCTGTGCCGCTGTAGACCCAGGTCAAAAACCAAGGCGGCCATGGCTGCACCTCGTCCCATTTGGGATTGCCATCCTGCTCCTGATCCCTTTTTATACATTAACCGGGATCGAAAAAATCGAGCAACTCGAGACGCAACAGAACGCCGAATTGATTCCCATGTCCGTAACCACTTATCTTTTCATGGTGTTTCAAATAGGACAGTCATTTCTCTATATCTTACTCGGGAACAAACAAATCACAACCCACCAACAACCTCTATCAGGTCAAAAAGTACGTACTGAGTTCCGATGGTTGCACCGATTCGGGTGGGCTTTTTGTATGTTTTGGCTGTTGGATTTCCTTGCCTTAACCTGCTACTCGATTATTGGAGCAATTCATCCACAGGTTTTCTACGCCACTATGCTCAGTGCTGCAGTTTTCATCAACGTACTGGCGGTTTTTATGGTACGTAATCACAAGGAATTTCATGGTCAGGTTTTAAATCCTCAAAGAAGTAAATTCCGAAATCCGGAACCACCTAAAGACGAAATTGAAAAGGTATTATCACAAGTCTATCAGGTAATGGACCAGGAAAAACCCTATTTAGATCCCGAACTTTCCCTTTCCAAGTTCTCGGTGTTTCTGGAAAAGACACCTCATCAGGTTTCAGAGATATTAAACCTTCGACTCGGCAAATCATTTTACGAATTTATCAACGAGTATCGCTATCAGGAAGCTAGAAAAAGATTGCGAAGCAACGAGTACAAGCATTTGACGATTTTGGCCATTGCTTTCGATTCAGGGTTCAATAACAAAAACACTTTTAATCGGGTGTTCAAGAAATACGCGGGCAAAACACCTTCTCAATTCCTGAAAGAAAATTAATGATCGATAGGTCACTCTGGTTCGGATGTGACGATTGACACCAAACTCGCCGCTAGACTTGACAAAAAATTTCAACTATGAAAAGAAAAGTCAAAGTCTTAATTGGGATTGGTTTAGCCCTTTTGGTATTCGTTGGTACGGCCTTTACTCCCTCATCGATCGAACGTCATGTAACCCGCAAACAAATTACTGCCCCGAAAGCAAAAGTCTGGGAGGTAATCTCAGATGTAGGAAATTATCATCAATATGCCACCGGACTGTCTTCCGTGACCATTGTCTCCGGAAAAGGCCAGGGCATGGTTCGGTCTTGTTCCGATGAACAGGGTTCGTGGCAGGAAACCTGTACCGCTTGGGACGAGGGCACCTCTTATTCTTTTGATGTCGATACGGGAAGTGGATTTCCTTATCCATTCAAAGTTTTTAATGGGACCTGGACGGTAAATGATTTGAATGGTCATACATCAGAATTACTCATCTCCTTTGAATATCAATTTCCCTTCCGGTGGATGAGTTGGTTTTTCAACAGCGATACCCGGGTCGCCATTGATCAGGGAAACCAAACACTGGTCAATAACTGGGAGCAGGCCATTTTGAAACTAGCTTTTGAAAGTGAGATCGATGAGTAAGTTATTAAAGCTTGTTCCAGGCCTATTCCTGGCATTCGTGTTTCTGTTTACCCCTCAGGTACGAGCACAGATTACAGAGCCTCCAGGGCAATTAGTAGACCTGGGAGGGTATCAACTTCACTTTCAGGTAATGGGGACAGGTGAAAAAACCATCGTCATTGAGCCTGGTACGGGTTCCTGGTCACTTCATTGGTTAACCTTCCAAAAGGCGCTTTCAAAGGAATTTCGGGTGGTCACTTACGACCGGGCGGGCTATGGCTGGAGTGAGGCTTCACCCTTCTCCCGAACAGCAGTCAATATGGCCGATGAGTTAAAATTGGGATTGTCTGAACTGGGAATTGACGGCCCCTACATTTTATTGGGACATTCATACGGAGGATTGGTTATGCGGGCATTTGGCAAGCAATACCCGGAGTTAACAGAAGCCATCATACTGGCTGATGCCGCCTCTGAAAATCAATTTGATCAGCTTCCGCCGGAAGTAAACGGATTACTCCAGGCTGGAAAGCAACAATTTCGGGAATTGGGCCTAAAGGCCCGGAAAAGTGAGCTTCCCGCTGCTTATATGCCGATCGATTCGGCCCTGGACGGTTCATACTGGAAGGCCTACCAATGGTCGATCACCCGTGCCTCCTATTACGAAGCCATGTTTAATGAATTGGACTTATTGACACTGACCGAAGACCAGGCCCTTGTAACTGGCCCATTCTCGTTTCCTGTTTTAGTGATCTCAGCGGGAAATAGCTTCGAAAGCTTCGCCAATGCCCCGGACCTACCCATTGCCAAAAGCAACGAGATCTGGTCTGTTTTGCAAAAAAGACTGTTAGAGTTGTCCGAAGACAGTGAACACAAGGTACTGGAAAATGCTACACATGACTTATTGTTATCGGCATTCGATGAATTGAAAGACGCGGTAAACTCATTCGTCAACGACCTATGAGTCCAGGTATTGATCCAGCCATGCCCTGGCCTGGTCGTTGAGCTTCGGGTAAGTGTTGTTCCAGTCAAGTCGATCTTTTTCTCTGGGAGTGGTCAGGTGAAACTTGTACAGTAGCTGGATTTCAGGTTTGATGACAGGTATCCCCTCGATTTCGATTCCGAATTCAGAAAGTCGACCTTGTTTTACCTGATCTCTTTTGAAGATCCATTGACCCTCCTTTACATCCAGGAACATGATCTGAAACCGGAACCAATTTTCCCTCATGGCCCAAATGTCGTTTTTCGGAGGCTCCAGAAACGGTTGTTCTTTCCAGGGAATCAGGTCGCCGTGAGCAACATAGAGCTGCCAATTCGATAAGAATTCCTTCAGTTTTTGTTGTTCGTTTCGAAGAATGACGATATCAATATCCGCGTGTTTCCTGGTGGTTTTGCCCAGATAGAGGTCCAATGCATGTCCCCCGGCCAGCCACCAGTGCCCGGTATACCCGTTCATGGTTGTCACCAATTCAGAAACAGTGAGTGGTTGCCATCGATCCATCATAGTAGGAACAAGAATAGTCAGAACCAAACGGTCCATAGCAACTCTATCTGGAACATGTCGCATTTATTCAATTTGTATGCTGTCCCGAATCCTAGTTTTGTTACGCATCAAAATGTCAATAAATGGTGACCTCAACCGACGTATGGTGTCCCAGAATGGATATTCTACTCAACCAATGGTTTACTTCTTATGAAGAGGCAAAAAAGGAACACTTGCAATGCGGAGGTTACCTGCTGCCTTTCAAACAATATTGCTACATCACCACCGATATTGGGATCAGGGAACTTGGTTGGGACCCCAGAGATCCGAGGTGGGCATTAATTGGGTACGACTGGGTCAACCCGCTTCAAGGTGCGGTCAAGGAAGAATTGCTTCGGGAAGCCAATGGTCTGGATTAGGTATATTTAGTGATGCAGTTCCAAAGGATAAGTCCGGATGATCAGTTATTTCCCTATGTCGAGTCCTTTTGGGTCCTGGAATCGCACGTGAAGGAAAAGGGCTACGTAGATTTTAAAGAGTATTCATTCTTCGCCAGCCCCTTTCCAAAGATCGTTTTCCAATACCTGGGCAAAGGGTTTTTCGACATTTCAATCCTCCGTGCCTCAAAGCCTCTACCCTCTAATCACTTTTACGGTCAGTCTTCCAAGCCCCTCACATTAGCTACTTTCGGTAGTTTCGGATGCCTTGGCATCAACTTCTATCCCTATGCCATTCCTTTGCTTTTCGGGCTTTCTTCGGATAAAACCACCGGTAAAGCGTTTGAGCTGCAACAACTATTCGGATCCCATGCATCTTCGGTTATCTCTGCCGTGCTTGGCATGGGTCAAAACGAGGAACGGGTCCGTTATTTATCTGAAATGTTGACAAGTTTGGTCGTTCAGAAAGAGACTCCTGATCCAATCATTGAAGCGGCCATGAGGTATTTTTTGACGAATGATGGTCGCGGATCCATCGAAGATCTGTGCACTTATCTGGGGTATTCCGTCCGTCAGGTAGAGCGAAACTTCAAAGAAAAAATTGGGATCAGTCCTAAACGCTATGCACGGATCATGCGATTTCATGGTGCCATCAGGAATTATCAAAATAACTCCTTTGAAAACCTGAGTCAGCTGGCCATTAGTTCAGGTTTTTCGGACCAGGCACATTTTATTCGAGAATTCCAGCATTTTGCAGGAATCAAACCCAGGCATTATTTCAAGGAGCTCAATACAGATATGAGCTTCATTGAACACGTATGATATCATTTTGTTAGTAACGCTATTATCCATGTTGTCGAATTCGTTCAATTTTTCCAATCAGCAGTAAAGCAACTTTGAATCGCGATTGAAACTTTTATTAATTCAACATGCGACATTCCATACCTTACGAAAACTGGACTTTATCCTGCGAAACTCATGGGCTACAAGATAACCCGGCTATGCTCCTGATACATGGTGCCTCATCCGATCAGCGGATCTGGCACTATCTCATAGAATATGTTAAACAGAAATGTTTCGTCATTACCCTGGACTTACTTGGACACGGCACCAGTGAGAAGCCCGATACAGCTTATAACCTTGGCGTTTGGGCTAAAAACGTATATGCAGTGATTGAACATTTCAATATCGAGAAAGCCCATTTGATTGGACACAGTTTTGGCGTATTGGTGGCCAAGCAGTTCTATCATGACTACCAAGATCGTGTGCATTCCCTGGTCATCTTGGACGGAAATCTACGACAGGTCCTGGGAGAAGCGATTTACAATTGGATGAAAACAACTCTGGACAGGCCCGATTATGAATCATACATGGACTCACTCAACGCCAACAAACAGCCTTTCTGTTTGAAGAAAAAGGATTCTGAACTGGTGTCGGAAGGCGTACAAAACACACCAAAGTATGTATTAAAAGGTCAGCTTGAGAGTATGAAAAACGGGTCGGACCTGGAAGTCCACCTGAAGGTCCCGGTTTTAGCTATTTATGCGCAAAGTCATGAATGGAACGAAGCGGCCGAAAAGTACTTGCGTGAATTTACAAATGAACTGCAATTGCACGTGTGGGAGGATGTATCGCATTTTATCATGTTGGAGCAACCTGAAAGAATTTGGGAAAAAATAACTTCCTTTTTCAACGCAACAAATTAAGTGATCTCTTGTCGCTTTTATTCAATTTCTAAGTTACACCAACTTCTAGTTTTACTTCCAACAAATTCACTCATCTGACTTATGAAAATTGCTCGTTTATTGATTTTTGGAGTGCTCGTCTGGATGGTCCCGTTTGTGGTCGCTTTCCCATTTTATAGTGCCACTGGTGAGCTAACCATGGATGTATTCCTTTTCAAATCCATCATGATCCTCACCCTCGTTACAACAACTACGGTCTTATCTGTCGTTCAATTGAAGAAAACAAAAGGAACTGCATTATCGACAAGTCTGGTTGTAGGATTGACCTGGTTACTGATTCCCCTTTTACTGGACTTCCTGATATTAATCCCAGTAGCAGAAATGAGCACTTCAGACTACATCAAACAAATTGGCATGAGGTACATGGTGGTTCCTATGATTGTTATTGGGCAGTGGGTTGGCAAGGTTCCACAGGGCGTTGAGGGCACGAATAATCCTAAATAATTGAGCATTAATTAGCGGGAATCTCTGCGATCTGGCCTTTAAGTCTTCCTTTGTGTCTCAGGGATTGTCGCGAATTTCTTACTTCCTTTTTCCCATTACGACGCAATTGATCCCTTAATTCCGTATCCTCTCCATAAACAATCGTGCCCTTTGATGAGGAGCAGGACAAGCCTAAAAGTAGGACGATCAGCAACGGGAACAACATGATTCTTTTTGTCTTTCTCATTTTTATGATTCTGATTTAATCTTTGCCTCTACACAAACAATTCATCCATTCAAGCATCATTGAATACTGATACAGGAGCATAGTTCGCTGGTTCTGATCGTCAAAGTAGCTCAGATCCAGGTTACTCAATATGCAAAAATTGCTAATTGACGAAGACGATCTATCCCCACGTATATTTCAAGTAAGGCCATTCAGAACGTAAGATTGAATAATAAACCACATCGCGCCGAATGCCCTTGCTGGTCAGAGAATGGCTTCTGAGTATACCTTCTTCTTCGGCCCCAATGTTCTTGAGGGCTTTTCTGGATTGCGTATTGTTTTTATCCGACTTGAATTCAACCCGCATCATCCCCATGTTTTCAAACGCATGTTGGAGAAGGAGGAATTTGCAATTTCTGTTTAATCCGGTTCCCTGATATTTCATTCCCAACCAGGTCCAGCCAATTTCTACTCTTTTATCTCTATCGCTAAAGTTGGTATAGCTCGTCGATCCGGCCAGGGACCCTGATTCCTTATCGATTATCGTGAAAGACTGCCATGAATGATTTTTTTCATTGTGTTTCAGGTAATCAAACCAAAAAACGAGATCTGAATTACCCGTAAGGTTCAACGGAAAGTAATCCCATTTCATTTCTTTTGATAACTCAGACAATTGCCTTAAATCCTCCTTTACGATTTTCCTGAGAAGGACACTTTCGTTTTGTAAAATCATGGTTTATCAGTTGATCTTTTTCAAAAAAAAATGGCACTAGTAAGTGTAACCCTACGATACGCTTGAGAAAACTGGAATAACACCAAGAATCAGATAGGCCTTCAAAAGCGCTCGGGCCGGAGTGCCAACAAAGATTTCATAGCCACATAAACGCAGAAATACATAGACAAATCCAATTTGATCTTGTGAACCAGACGGTCACGCATCTACTTCAGTAAATCCAGCGCTTTCTCCAAAATCAAATCTTTCCCCTGATCGAAAGCATCCTGAGTATTGGCAATTACGTGATCGGGGACAATGCCATGATCTTCGATCCAATCAAATTCGGGTGTTACTACCTGCCAGCTTGAAACATAATAGCTCCACCCATTCGGCAGTAAAAACTCCTGTGGATTTCCGGAAGACCCACGGGTGGTATCTCCGACTACCAGCGTATTGGGAAGCGCTTTCAACATATTGACGAAACTTTCTGCTGAACTCACTACTCCTCTGTTAGTCAGTACAATGACCGGATTGTCATAGCCAACCGGATCGTCTGGCGTGATTTTGGCCTCGATCCAACTCCCAAATTCATTTCTTTCCGGACCATTTCGAAAACGTACAAGTTCATAGACGCTCTCTGTCTCTGTCAATTTGTTTACAAAACCTCTGGCTATCGCATCATTACCTCCACCATTATCCCGGAGATCGATTACCATACCACTTTTATTCGTCAGCTCTGACAATACAGACGGCAATGGTGAAAAATCACCACTATTACTCAAATTCTTGATTCTGATGTATGCAACGTTGAATTCCTCGATATCACCCACGATCAAAGTGTTTGTATTGACAGAAACAGTTGATAAATAATTGATTGCATTCTGCGGTGAATTGTGAGGGTAGTTTTCCCCCTGATACCTGTAAACTGTGTTTCGTGTGGAGAAACTGACATGCAAATCCCGCAATGCTAAGGTCATTTCTTCAAAAATCTCCTCCAATTCAGTCAGGGTTGTCACTCCATTTTGGACTTTATTGCGATTGGCATCATAAACTGAATCCCAGTCGATTTCCTTGATCTCGAAATAGGAGTAGATTTGATCGTAATCAGACCATAACTTTTCAAACATGCCCTCATAGTCTTGTGGGTTAATTTGTGACTCATCATCCTTGCAACCAGCTATGATCGTCAGCAAAATCAACAAAGAAATTCTATACCCGGAACCCATGAGTTTAATGGTTAAGTCAAAACCTACATAAACGAAAGATGCCATTCATCAATGACGACTTGAATGATACTTTACTTTTCAACGTGTTTTTTCAAATGTTCGTTTAAGAGGTTTATCAACACCCGAACATCTGATTCATTGGTAGCATAGTTGGTTATGCAAGCCCTAAAAGCCATTTTCCCGTTAATTTCGTAGGTGGAAATCCAGGCTTGTCCGGAATCCACGATTTCTTTGGCAATTACTTGTATTTTTTCAGGTGAATCTCGAATTGCCGGATGACTAAAACACACCAGGGGAAATTCAGATTGATTCAGGATTTGCCACTTATGCTTTGTAAGCTCTTGCCTTAAAATGTTGCCTATGGCAGTCTGGCTTTCGATGATGTCCTCATATCCTTCCCATCCATGAACCGCCAACATCGTCAAAAAGCTTAATCCAATGAATCTTCTCGACCAAAGTGGTGAATGTCTGTATGGGTCTACTCGTTCTGTCGAATCAGGAGGCATATATTTTGCCTCTATTGAAAAGAGCTTATGCAGAATTTCTGGATCCCTGGTAAGGAATACATTTGTCCCCACCGGAGCCGCAGGCCATTTGTGGAGATCTATCGAAACCGAGTCACTGTCTTCAATTCCTGAAAGGAGAGACCTGAGTTTGCTATGAAATATGAGGGCTCCTCCATATGCGGCATCTACATGATGCCAGAGATGATACTTTTTGCAAACAACATGGATCTTCTTGAGCGGATCAACGGCACCGGAGCCTGTAGTCCCGGCAGTTGATATGACCATAAAAGGTTGATGGCCATCATGAAGGTCTCTGGCAATCTGGAGCTCCAGGTCTTCAATATTCATGCGTTGTTTATTATTACCCCGTACCAACCGAATGGAATGACTTCCAAGACCAACCATTCGGGTCGCTTTGACTATCGAATGGTGGGATTCCGACGAACAATATAAAAGTGGTCTTCTCTTGCGTGAAGCAAGGCCCTCAGAATCAAATCCGCTTAGTTTATTCTCCAATGCACATAGTATGCCGTGAAGATTCCCTTCTGCTCCTCCAGAGGAAAATACACCGTCGGTCTCGTTTTCCGGATAACCTAGTTTCTTTCCTATTTCCTGAACAAGAACCGATTCTGCCTCTACCGCGAACGGCGCATGGTCCCAGGACCCCAGGTTTGGGTTATAGCTAGCTCTTAAAAATTCGGCAATTGCATTAACGAAAGGTGTTCGCGGGGTAAACAATCCAAAATATCGAGGATTAGTATTATGCATGCCCCCGGATTCCATCGCACGGATCAGGCGCTCAATAGAGGCGACATGATCGGCCTTAGGTCCTTCAATTGTCTCCAATACCATACCTTTAATCTGATCAGCAGAACAGGTTGGACTTATTCTTTTGCTTCGAATGTCCTCTCTATATTGTCCAGTCAGATCTAATACACAATTCATCAAGTCTTTTCTAGACCTCTGATCTAAATCCAAAGAAGTACGCATTGGCAGGCGGTTAAAAATTTCAGAAAATCACTCTCGCCGTTTGAAATCTTCAAATGACACTTACGAAAGTACCTGCAATTGGCCCCTCATAAGTTTACCAAAATTGCTTATTTACCGGTGCTGAATTGAACCCGGACTATGGCCAAACTTCTGCTTAAATGACCGACAAAAAGAAGCCGAACTATTAAAACCAACCCGTCGACTAACTTCGATGATGCTATCACCATTTTCAATTAGTTTCATGGCATATTCCAGCTTTCTTTCCACAATGTATTTGTGGGGCGATACGCCATTTATTTCTTTAAATACCCGGAGGAAGTGGTACTTGGACAGGCAAGATATCTTCGCCAGCGTTTCGAGCGTCAGGTTCTCATAAGGACAAGAATCTATAAAATCCTGAGCCAACGCTATGCGCTTATATAGCTCCACGCGCGTTGCTTTTTTGTGAAACGGCAATCGCGAAATCTGCTGATTGAATTCCTGCTGGGCCACAAGTACTTTTTGCAGAATAGGATAAATCGTGAAATCAATTAGTTCCAGGTTTTCTGAATCCACCTGCTCTTTTAGCGCCTTCAGGAGATAGAGTAACTCTCTGTCAATTTTCAGTCTTTTTTCAATGATGGGTCTGTCCCAAACAGAAAAATCGGCGGGATTATCCAACCAAGCATTTTTGTTCGCATGTCGATACGTATGCAGTTCATCCAGAATTTTGTCATTAAAAAAAATACAGAACGATTCAACAGCGGATTCAGATTGAATAAATGTGGAATAGGTTCTTTGATTATCCATCAACAGGACATGTTCACTGTCTATAAGGACCTCCCTCCCCCCGAAACTGTACCACTCGCTTCCATGAATCGTACATTTCAAAGAAAGCGGGCTTCTGATATCATTGTACTCTGTGTTTTTTGCTGAAGCATTGACTATGATGTTTTCCTGCCCAAATCTGCGAGAAACGGGGCAAATACCTTTCTCAGTCTGTTGTTGTTTAGGAAATGCTTTAACAATCACATTCAAGAAATTTAAACCATAAAAATGCTAATCCTGAAGATAAGTCCTAAAGGTCTTTTCCTCCCTCCCCGATAGCCTTAATTCAAATTCAACTTCATGATCAATGGGAATCGCGTCCACTCCGTATCGCGGAATTTCCGGTTTGATTTTTCGAGATTTTACCATTGAATTTCTGTGAAAAGCAACCCAGTCAAAACCTCTTTTTTGATAGAACCGAATGGCATGGGTATTGTCATTTGTCGTGATCAACCAGACACGCTCACACCGTTCTTTCATGGCGACACTTACTACCTTCTTCATAAGTTCAGTGGCGTATCCACTATTCTCAATTTCGCTATTCAAAGTGACAATTTCACAGCTCTGGTCCACGATTTGAAAAGTGACCAACGCCGAGATGGTATCATCTGCTAAATACATAAACCCAGGAAGTTTAGAGGCATCTACTAAATGTCCAAGCGACACACTGTGAGAAGATCCCCAGTTCCTCTGCAAATAGACCCTGATCATCTCTCTATGGGCAGATGCGATTTCAACAGGGGATTCGATCTCTTTTCTGCTAATCATGACCTTAAGTACCAAATTGCGTTAAGCGCTTGAAAATTAACCCAGGCAACCTTTCGGGCATTGACCAAAATTGCTTTTTTGGATCATAATTTCATCTTGTCCGTAGTGAAAGGACTTTAGTGCCGCTCCTATGAGCGATTTTGAAGCTGAAATGGGATTCCCTTTTTTTAGATTGAATCTGTCTTTTTGCTCGGATAGAAGATTAAATTCGAGAGGGGTTCGAGAGATAGTTTAAAATATAACAGTGTGAAAACAAACGGGGCCATTATACCAGGCTCTTGAAACAAGTAATTAAATGACAACAGAAGAACAAATAGAAAAATCGCGAACGAGCATATTCAAAGCAGTATTTCCAAATACAACCAACCATTATGATACCCTATTCGGAGGAACAGCTATGCAATTGATGGACGAGGTGGCATTCATTACTGCCACAAGATTTAGTCGGCAAAAAATGGTAACCGTAAGTAGTGATAAAATAGATTTCACAAAGCCGATTCCTGCAGGAACAATCGTTGAACTGGTAGGGTATGTTAAACACGTAGGCAATACAAGCTTGAAAGTTCATGTAGATGTTTTCATAGAAGAAATGTATTCCAATAAACGAGAAATGGCTATTAACGGTGAATTTACATTTGTAGCGATTGATGACGCCAGGAATGCTACTCAAATTATTACTGAGCAGTAAGTGAAACACAGCATGAAACAATTCTTCAGGTTTTTACTTTTAGGTGCACTACATCGGCAAAGGGGTGATCGCTCCAATATCTATTTTTCCAGAGCTGCCTTTTGGGTTGCACTGTCTACTAGTTTGTATATCACCAGTCTTGCCAATTGGTTTTTTCAGGATCAGTTTATCGCCTTTAGCAAGATGAAGGGTGAAGGCTTGTTTTCCTATAAAAATTTTGACGGGAGCTTCCTGATGGCCGGATTACTTACCCTGACGTTGATGATTTCCTTTTTCTTCGTTTATTGGCCTCAGATCGTTGATCAGTTCAAAGAATCGAAGAGCAAGGGGAGTCGATATGCCATTTTCCTGCTCTACTTTCTTCCCAGTTTTTTAGCCTTTGTCTGGACCAGAGGACTCATCGTTGGGTATTAGCCTGACTAGTTGGTAGATGGTTTCGTTTACTCAGACAAAGTGTGCCTCCTTTAGCTAGAATTGCACAATTTCAATTAAACTTCGTTCTTGCTGACCAAAGGACTTGATCATCACTCATCTTCTTATTTAACCTTACTCCTGATTCGGTGTAAACAGCATTTTTAGATTTTCGGAGAAAAATTATCCCACTTCTGTCACACCTGCCCTATCCTGGGATATCACCTAGTGTGGAATTTGAAATACTAGGTATGAGATTAGAAAACAAAGTAGCCTTTATCACTGGTGGAAACAGTGGTATGGGTTTAGAAACTGCAAACCTCTTCGAAAGAGAAGGATCCAAAGTCACGGTCATTGGAAGACGCGAAGAAGCCATTGATGAGTACAATTCTCTGGCATCCGAAAACGCATTAGGTATTGTTGCTGATGTCAGCGATGAAGAGCAAGTGCAAAGAGCATTGATTCAGGCCACTGACAAGTTTGGAAAAATTGATGTCCTGTTTTTGAATGCAGGTATCGCCAAACCCCGACCCTTTGAATTTGCCAATCGAGAATACTATGACTCGATGATGAACGTGAATTTCGCGGGCACATATTTCACCATCAAAGCCGCACTTCCTCTTCTGAATGACGGAGCAAGTATCATCTTGAATACTAGCGTCTCGAACGTGAAGGGGATGCCAGGGCTCAGTGTTTACGCTGCAACGAAAGCTGCGATGAGGTCTTTAGTGAGAACGCTTTCTATGGAATTAGCCCCTCGAAAAATTCGGGTGAATGCCATGTCTCCTGGTCCTATCGAAACGCCGGTATGGGGCAAAATGGACCTCACGGAAGAACAAGCGAACGGCTTCAAAGAGCAAGTGAAAACCATGGTGCCACTGGGAAGAATGGGGACTAGCGAAGAAATCGCAAAAGCGGTGCTCTTCCTTGCTTCTGATGACGCCTCCTACGTCAATGGTGTGGAGCTTCCGGTGGATGGTGGAATGGCTCAGGTCTAAATCAAATTTTGAACAATAATTTAATCAGTATTACAATGAAAAACGTACTATTAGTAGGTGCCTTTCTGCTAGCATTTGCAGTATCGGCGCAGAAAAAGCAGAGCATAACCTTCACCAAAGGTAAACTCATTGAAGTGGCGCTTCTTTCAGTGAAAGAAGGGAAAGAAAGTCAATTTTATCAAGAGTATTTCTCTCAAGTGATGCCTGTAGCGGTTCCTTACGGAGCAAAACCAATCGCAAGTTTTGCCACGACACGAAAGGTAATTGGCGATAACCCTGCTAAAGTGGTAGTGTTCTTTGAGTGGGCTAGTTTGGATGAGAAAAGGAAGTTTGAAAGAAATCCCGAGTTCCTCAAATTGAGAAATATCCGAGATAATGCGCTTAATTATTTGGTACAGGGATACTTCCAGGTGGATGAAACCAATACGGTTGAGATTCAGGACAACAAAGTCTATGATTTCGCAGCCCTGTGGATAGATCCTACAAATGCGCCTAAGCTACAGCAGTACTTTGGGGCAGTAATGCCGGAAGCTACTAAACCTAAGATTGGTTACACGCCAATTGTCACACTAAATTCCGCTGGGGCAAAAGATCAAAACTGGCACCCCTCGTTGATCGCTTTTGCCGAATGGAAGGGCGGTACCGAAGCTGTAGACAAGCTAGAGAAGACCAAAGCATATAGGGAAAATGTTCACCTAAGAGAAGCGGCTACACCTTACAAAGAGGTGTTTCATCTAAAACCTTTGATCCAATAACTATCAGCTATGGAAGCAATGATCAAAGCGAAAGAAACCCTTAGAGGTTTCAGAATGGATGTGGTTGGGGACGAATCTCAGGAAGTAAGAGAGGTTTTTGACTGGTATGAAGAAAACTTCCAATTTGTGCCCAACCTGGCCAAGGTGCTTAGCGCCTCACCTGCAGCATTGAGATCATACTGGTTGACTCAGCTAGAACTTCAGAAAAATGGCATTTTGACTCCTGAAGAACACAACGTAATTCAGATGTCAATTGCTGTGGAGAACAGATGTAAATACTGCGCTTCAGGCCATCAAATGTTAGGAAAAGCATTTTTCGGCTCAGAAGAGGAGGATCTTTTGGCCATCAGAAATGAAGGGCAGATCCCTTCATTAAAATTTGATGCACTCAGATCATTTGCACTGGAGGTCTACAAGAATCAAGGGAGAGTTTCCGACAAATCAATCGAAACCTTTGAGAACGCAGGTTACTCCAAGGCACAAGCGATTGAAGTGGTCACCAACATCGCAGCAAAAGTGATGTCCAATCTGACGAATCAACTCGCTATGACCGAAGTAGATGAACCGGTGAAACCATTCGCTGAGGGACTTTTCGATAGGGAACCAGCTTATAGATAGGAGTAGTGTTTTAGGTGGATTTGGAGAGGGAGTGCGTAACGTACTTCCTCTTTTTTTCAGAGGTTTTGTCACACCTGCTCAAAATCCGGATACCAATAAGGAAGGCGGTTCAATTCGAACCTCCGCCATTTTTAAAATGAACCCGATGAAATTAAAAATCAAAAATGGGCTGATTCCAGGAATGCTGATAGCAATGGCACTTACGTCTTGTAAGACGGTTGATATTCGAACTGATTATGCCTTGATTAACACCACACAATCGGAGCGTGATAAAGGGAAGCAGCTGTTAACAAGTGCTTATCAAAAAATGGGCTATGATAAGCTGGAAACGGTAGACGCTTATCAATCAAAGGCTTTGTTCAAATGGAAAATGCCCTGGACAATGATGCCGATGAATGCACTTCCAGGCAACAAGGGAAATGAGCTCGAATTCAAGTTTGCAACAAACACTTTCGATGGAAATGTGGAATTTATGGAGGGAAGAAAGAAGGGCAAAACCTATGGGATTCAATCCTGGCAGACCTATCGCATCAATAAAGATGAAAGCCTTAATCAGATCAAGGGCACTAAATACAACTGGGGGCTGGCTACCTACCATTACATAATTGAAGCACCGATGAGGTTATTGAATGCCGAGATCATTCGATACGCAGGCCAAAAGACTTTTAATGGGCAGGAGTATGATCTGGTGTATGCAACATGGGGAAAAGACGAACCTCACTCAGAACACGATCAATGGTTGGTATACATCAATAGGCAAACAGGATTTATTGACCTTACGGAGCTGACCATTAATGATTTTTTCCTCCCCATGCCAAAAGGCCTTAAAGGAGCAACCGTGCAGTATGAAAGGTCGATAACGGAGATCGGGACGTATTTGCCAAACTTCGTTACCATTCAATTAGGCAAACCGAAGAACAAGAAGAAGTATGTGTACAATTTCAAGCTCTATGACTATGCGTTCGATAGCTTCCAAGAAAGCGAACTATATCCCATCTCAGGTTTGGAAAAAATAGGTGACGCTAAAAAAGAATCAGAATGAACAGATTTCAAAAAGGACTTTCTTATACGTTTAGACGTAACATTGGCATTGAAGATCGAATGATCAGAACGGTTGTAGCTGTGGCCATTTTACTGGCCTGGATTTTTGGAGTAGTAGCAGGAGTTGTTGGGACAATCCTTGGAATTTTGGCCATCATGATCCTGGGAACGGCAGCCTCTGCCAGATGTGGTGTCACCTATTGGATGAAAGCTAATACCATGGGGCAAGCTGAGAAAAATAGTTTGGACAAAAAACACATCTGCTATGAGTAATTTAAGATTGAAAGAGGATACGCTATCATTCTTAAGCGACTTGGATCAGAACAACAATAAAGATTGGTTTCAGGCAAACAAATCACGCTACCAAAAAGCGAAGGAGGACTTTGAAAATTTTGTATCTGGCCTGATTACCCTTCTGGACGACAAACTCCAACTAGGAGGAGTTGATGCAAAAAAATGTATTTATCGAATTTTCAAGGATGTACGGTTCAGTAAAGACGGAACACTCTATAAAACCGAGTTTGGAGCCACCATCGCTGAAGAAGGCAAGAAGACCAACAAGGCAGCGCTCCATCTATATGTGAAACATGATGGTCAAGTATTTATTGACACGGGGACTTGTCATGTTGAACCAAAGGATCTTGCAAAGATTCGGGCTGCAATTGACTATGATAGCACTGATTTCGATAACTTCTTAAACAGTAGGGAATATGAGCAGCTGTTTGCCGGTAAATTGATTGGAGATCGGGTGAAGTCTGCTCCCAGGGGATACTCGGTAGATAATGAGCAAATTGAATTGCTGAGGTATAAGAATTTCAGTGTTCGTGCAATGCTTACTTCACAAGAGCTCTTGGAGGATGGATTTGAGGAGAAAGTTTTGGAGATCGTGAACGCAGCCGAGCCATTAAGGAACTACCTGAATAAGGCACTTAACTTTTCAGAAAATGGAGATTGACAAAGAAATATCCAATCAGGAAGATCTAGAGCTGATTCAAAAGATCAATGAAGGCGATCGGAACGCGCTTTCTAAATTGATCGACAAGCACTACGCCTATATTTACAACATCTCTTTGAAGTTCTTTAATAATGAACAAGACTCGGAGGATGCTGCTCAAGAAGTAACCATAAAACTGGTGACCAGCATATCTTCCTTTGATCCTGCGAAAGGCAAATTCACCACCTGGCTCTACCGCATTGTGTTAAATCATTTTCTGAAGGCCAAGAAAAGCGGACCGGAGAAGGTTGTGGTAAATGGATTCGATACCTTTTTTGGGATCATTGATGGAGTAGACGATCAACCTCTGTCGTCTATAGAGGAGAAGGACAATCAGGAACTTATCGATGAGGTACGGGTCACGTGCATGGCCGGCATGTTGATGTGTCTGGATCGTGAGCAAAGGATGATCTACATCCTGGGAGAGCTCTTCGAAATAGACCATCAGATGGGGGCCGATATATTCGGTATTACACCTGCGAATTTCAGGAAACGACTCTCTCGGGTCCGGAAAGACCTGTATAACTGGATGAACAAAAAGTGCGGATTGGTTAATACCGACAATCCATGCAGATGTCCAAAGAAAACAAGAGGTTTTGTCGAACGAGGGTTTGTTAACCCGGAAAAGTTGAAGTGGAATACCAACTTCCGTCAAAGAATCAGTGATCTTTCCGAAAACGAGGCATTGAACATGGAAAACGCATACGAAAAGATGTATGCCGATCTATACAGGGACCATCCTTTCAAGGAGACAGTAGATCAAAGTAAAGAGATTCTGACTACCATCTGGAGAAATAAAGACTTTGTTGAAACATTTGGATTGGATGAAGATTAATCATGGAGAATCATTCTCAGATCTCACAAAAGAAGGCCTCGACTAAAAATAGCCGAGGCCTTGCTTTTTCGTCGGGATGACTGGATTCGAACCAGCGGCCCCCACTACCCTAAAGTGGTGCGCTAACCGGGCTGCGCCACATCCCGAACAGGGGTGCAAATTTAAGCGGATATTAATATCCTGCGAAAGAGTCACTGGTTTTTTGTTTCGATGAAAGTGGTAGTTTTCATGGAAAGATGTTGTAGTTGATATTATGATGACAGGATTACTCATACGCACGCCCATGCCCGCGATCCCCTCGTGAACCTCCCTCCTCTCGGTTTCGAACCCTGTATCATCCCTACTACTTTAAAAAAGGAATAAGCCGATTTTTTTGGTGCGCTAATCGGGTCGAGCCGCCCAGGGCGGGCCGCGTAGGCTGCGCCACATCCTTCATTAAGTCGCGTCAGTCGGCCTCTTTTTTCGGGTAAAAACATAAATGATCACACCTAAAAAGGTGAGTGTTATCCATATAAAAACCGGAGGAACCAAAGAATTATCTTTCAGATCAATAGGATTGTCATCACCCATGACGACAAAACTCCCCCAATAGAAAGGATGTGCCCTGATAGAATGTGAATTATTCAGAATGGAAAGTTTTGCATTTCTCAAAGCTTCGCTTTTTTTCTGCCCTTCTCCCAGGTATTCGTAAAAGTAACGCATCAATTGCGCGGTAGTCTGATCATCTACAGGCCAATGACTCATCACAATGCTGGGACTTCCTGCATAGGCAAAAGCACGGGCCAGGCTCAGTGCACCCTCGCCTCTGGCTAGTTTTCCAAACCCCGTTTCACAGGCACTTAAAACGGTTAACTGACTGGGAATGCGCATATTGTAAATTTCAAAGGCATGTAACAAGTCATCTTCAAGAGAGTCCCCCGAATGAGTAAACACGAGTTTAGAGTTCATCGGATCCTTATCATCCAGAATGGTATGCATAGCGAGGTGCAAAACACCATATGATTCCACATGATCCTTGAAATTTCGCTCCGTTGCATTTTCTCCAAGAAATTCCAGGCCCTTGAATTGTGTGCTGATGTGATCAACTTCCTCCACATTATAGGTTAAAGGCATGATTTGATTCCTGAAGTTTCCCAGACCATTGTCATACGCCAGGAGGGAATCGACCACTGGCGGCTCATAGGCTGGTGCAAATGCCAAGTACTCATTTACGTCACTGAGCGTGTTAAAGTCATTGAAATAAAGCGAGGCGGAATAGGTATAATGGACCTGATAATCATTGAGCAAATAAGGGATTTGAGATGGTCCTGTACCGTTATTTGGCTTTTCTGTAACCAGAACGTCAAAAGGAATGTAAGAAAGATTGCCATCCGGAACGACGATAAGTTCAGTAATCTGGTCTCCCAGTAAGGTAATTACGGGCTCCAGATATGCTTCATATACTTCATATGATTTTGCAGCAAAATCCTGAAATGGTTCATCAATGGACATGTTCTTAAACCCTTCTCTGATGTCCAATATCAGACTGTCATTCTGCAGGTCAATAGGGATGAGTTCGTACTGATCCCTGGTGATCAGGAAAACAAATGAGCTACTATCCCCCTGGAAATACTCAACAAATGCCTCATTTAAAGCCAGTTTTTCCTGAACTTCAGACACGCCCAAGGAGGTGTTTTGGTACTTCAGGCGGTGATACCTCGGATACTGGGTGCGGATCACACTTAGCAACGAGTCTTTTTCTTGTACCACATCAAACAAGAGATCTTTTTGCTTTAAGGCCTTGACGGAATCTCCACTTACCTCCAGTTGCTTCATCCTGGTAGTATGATAATTTTCTTTGGCTTTCAAATTCTTTTCCAATGTGGTCAACGATTCTGGCAAATGGCTCAAAGATCTGGCCTTTTCACTGCGTTGACCCGCACTCAAAATCTCGACTTTGCTCCATTCGCTGAGTAAAAAGGCCTTTTCTAATAACTCATCAGTCTGCTGGTCGTGAGCCAGGCGTGATGATTGCGTAATCCCTAATTCATAGGTATAAACCGATTGTGCATTGAGGCTTGATGAAAGGTTGCTGTAGGTTGAATAGAACTGCTCAAGATATTGATGGTAGTCTTCGCATAACTTGATCAACTTGTGTACATGTTTCTTTTCCTGCGATTTTTCCGCATATTGTGCATACGTATAAGCCAATAATTGAACCCTTTCAATAAGTTTTGTCATTTTCGAAGGGGTCGTCGATAGGTAACTGAAATCCCCATTGTCATCAAAAACAGATTTTTCGCTATAAAATATGGCTGAGTCATATTTTTCTAGCTTTAAAAATGCTTCTCCCAATCGACTTAAGGTCGAATTATCTTGTTCTGGGAACATAGTTATCGCTTGTTTGAGGAGCTCTTTCGATGATTCATACTCTTTTCTGCCAAACTGGATAGCACCCAGATTAGCAAAGACAATGGCTAAAAGAGAGTTATCCCCCAATTTTCTGGCAAGATCCGTGGCTTTTTTGTTGTACTTAATCGCTTGCTCATAATCTCCTCGTAGGTGGTAGATGCGACTGAGGTTACTGTACATTTTCGCCTTTGTGCTTTCATATGGGCTTTTCTTCAGAAATTCCTCAAAAATTGCCTGAGCTTCGTCAAGGAGCCCCATATCAGTCAGGACCAATCCCAGGTTGTTCTGGATATCAGGATTGTTATTCAAAGCGAGCGAACGCTCCATATAAGATTTTGCTTGCTCCAGGTTTCCCACCTTTAAGTGGGCATAGCCGATGGATGCAAGTGTTTGAGCTCGATAATTCTCATTGAGTATTTCAGGGTGTTCCGATTGCAGATTTAAACAAGATTCAAACAGAGAAAAAGCTTCATCGAATTGACCCAGGTTTCCTTTTACAATCCCCAGGTTCCTTGCCAAATTATATTGTATAGGCACTTTATCGGCATCACTTTTTACGTAATCAGACAATTTAATAGCCCTTTCATATTGATCAATGGCGCTGAAGAATTGTTGGCCCGCACCATAGGCAGCCCCCAATGTCCAACTGGTATTTAGAACATCACGGGAGGTACTATCAGCCGACTCAAAAATCAGTAACGCTTTTGATAGTTTATCCACCGCAGAATCTATTTGATAATTGAAGAAATTTATATTCCCCCAATAGTAATATGCATGGGCCGTCAGGGTATCCTCAGTATCTATGGATTCCATCTGTGAAATCAAAAGGTTACACCTTTTTACTAATTCCGGATCATTTTGTAAATAATACAAACACCTGATAATACCTACATCGCATCTAAGGGCCATGTAACTATCTGAATCAGAGAACTCCGCCTTCGATTGTTCGAATAATTGCAACGCCAATTGGTAGTCGCCCTGCGCCCACCATATAGAATCGGCTTCTTCAAATTTTTTTTGTGCCTGTTCTGCAGCTGTTTGTGCGTTCGCAAATTGACAAATCACCAATAAGCAAAGCGTTCGCAATAGTAGTTTCAACATGTGGAAAAAGTAAGCTTCTTAAGTCGATTTAGATACAAAGATTGATGAAAGACATGCTCCTTTAATTGTCACTCGTGGAGCCGTTTTCATCTTGATGCTTTGTAGTAGTTTCTACGAAGATAATCATCTCCCGATTATCAAATCTCGCTTTCGGGTTTTAGTTTGTTAGATCATCGACAAGGTGCGACTCTCCATTAATGGGATTCCTGACGACTTTTTTCACAACTCATAAGACTTACCAATAGGAATGATTCTTCCGTTTATTTCTACATTCTCATTGTTGTAAGAGTCTATCTCCTGCGTATTGATTACAAAAGATTTGTGGATGCGTCTGAAGTTTGGGTTGAGCATGGATTCTGCTTCTTTCAGCGTAAGGTAGGAAATCAGAGATTTTCCATTTTTCAGGTAGATAGTAATGTAATTGCCTAACCCTTCGAGATACAGGATATTGGATGGCAATACTTTGTAAAACCTTTTGTCACTCCGAATTTCCAGTGCTTCTTCAATTGGTTCACGAGAGGTTCTCTTCTCCTCCATCCAAAGTTTGTAGACCTTCATCGCAGAGAGCAACATCACAGTGGAATTGACTAAAACCATCGACCGGACCAACATAGAGATACTAAACAGGGAATGCTCACCGTCAAAGAATAGTTCGTGAAAATAATAGGTGAGAACTCGCTGGATAACACCTGCCACTACTACCAGAACTAGATATCCCGTAAGGAATCCCATTACCTTTTCTTTGGCCAGAAACCTGGGGATCAAATAATACAACGACAGGTAAGACGCTCCGATGCGGATAGGCATCAGGACAAATTCTAATTCAAAGGAAGCAAACAGTTCGCCATCGCGAGCCCACAGCAAACTAAAGAAGACATAATAGACTGCCCAAAAGATTACGTGAGTCGCCATTCTCGAGTCGAACAGATACAGATTCCTGGAAATTAGCTTTTTCATAAGTCATAAATATCCGAGCACTTACATAAGAACCAGTCTCATACACGTAAATCAAGGATTTTGATCCGGTTTATCTTCTTTATTCACCACAAGAAAGATCAAAAATCTTAAAAACTGACGAATGAAAAAATTACTTATGATTGGCTTACTGATCGCTTTTCAAACGGCGTTAACACAAGACCTGACACGGAGAGCTCAATGGGAAGCTAAATTTTCAAGGATCGCCAACGCGCCTGGGGTTAGGGTAAAAGAGGTTAATCCTAATAGTCCTTTGGCACAAATAGGGATTAGCGCCGGCGATATCTTCCTGGCTGTAAATGGACGCCAGCTGCTCTCTTCAGAAGATTGGGATGCTACAACGTATGGTATCCGCGCGATGCAGGACACGGAGATCCGTTACCGTAGAAATGATCGGGTAAAAACCATCCGCGTCCAGTTAAACCCGCTAGCTAAGGAGCAACATCAAAACCTCGATACGTACTACGAGTCAGTCATCAGTGACTTTGGCATTCAGCAAAGGACGATTATCACCAAACCCAAAAGCGCGTCAGGAAAGCTTCCTGCAATTATGTTGATCCAGGGATTGAGTTGCAGTACCATTGAAAAATACCCGGGTAGAGAAAACAACTGGGTCCGGCAGATCAATACTATCGTAGAAAACTCGGACATGGTAGTCATGAGAGTGGACAAACCGGGTGTTGGAGACAGTGAAGGGGATTGTTCCGACACGGATTTTCTCACGGAGCTCGATGGCTATCGAGCAGCTATTCGTGCCCTGAAAGCCAAACCTTATGTAGATACGACCAAAATTGTTGTATATGGCTCGAGCATGGGCAGTGCCCTTGCACCTCTGTTGGCCAATGAGTTTGGATTGGCGGGTGTGATCTCAGATGGCACCTTTTTTAAAACCTGGTTTGAGCACATGTTGGAAATAGAACGAAGAATTCGACAAATGAATGGTGACGCAGAATCCATGATCGTGAAAAAGATGAATCAGGCTTATATCCCACTGTATTATGGTATGCTCATTGAAGGAAAGTCGTATGAAGAGGTCATCAACGAAAATCCGGCCCTGGCAGATTACAATTATCACGGTCCCCGTCATATGTATGGCCGACCGGTGGAATACTATCAACAGCTTCAGCAATTTGATTTGGCAGGAGAATGGGAAAAAGTAACAGTACCTATTCGAATTTTATATGGGTCCAACGACTGGATCATGTCTGAATTTGATAACCGAATGATCATCGATGTGTTGGACCGAAAGGGTCACGAAGATCATGAATTAGTCATCTATGAGGGGTTAGATCACTGGAATACCATTCATGAAAAACCAGAGGATTCTTTTTCGGGTAAACCTGGGAAATGGGATCCTAAAGTTCCCGAAATCGTCATCAATTGGGCCAAAGAAATGGTCGAATAATGGAGGAGTATTGGTCAGTATGAGGAATCTACCCAAAGTCATGTTAACCTCCCCGACTTTCCAGGATAAGCCTTTCTTTGATGTCCGCATATGCGACTTCAATGAGTAATTTGATTGCGTCTTCATCGTATGTCTCCCCCGGTTGTAACTTAATGTGACGCATTCTCTTTCCGGTACCCTCCAATAGACCTTGTTCATCGGGAAGGTCTGCTCCCTGGAAAAACCCGAGGTTTACGTGATGTTTAAAGACATTAACATAGGCAAATGGGGTGTTTTCTACACAGCCAATAGGATGTCCATCATGGAAAATGGCTTGTACATCCGGCCCGCAAGCAGTGATTGCATTGAACCATTTAGTGGCGATGGATTGGAGCTCTTCCGGCTTTGTGGCCAACCATTCATTCATGGTAAGGTCTTCCAGATCCCGGCCAGTGAATTTTAATAGGGGTTGCATGGGTTAAAATTGGAGAATTATATCAAAGGCAAAAAATTGGAAACACTCATTAGGAGAGCACGGAAAGAGCTCACGGAACCAGGTTTGGAGTTCGATTCTTAACTGTTTCTTTCGACAAGCTTTTAAAGAGGAACCTCAGTGCATACAAGGAATCAACCCTCTACTTTTCATCCATCAATGCTACCCAGGCCAACACGACCTTTTCCAGCTCTGGCTTTTTTGAATTGATGTCCTCCATGCCGAAGAATTTAGCAGATCGGCCTTCTTTGCCATCACCTTCCAACAGGTCAGATGCATCCTGGATCAACGCACCTTTATGAAACATCAGGCTAACGTGCTTTTTGGCATTCATGAAATAAGAAGCCATGTTCCCTTTGTACATGAATGTTGGGCTGCTCCACTTGATGGTTTCCTCGATCTCAGGATGAGCATTTAGAATTATTTCGCGGACTCGTTGAATTTCAGCGGTCAACGGATGAGCTTTCTTTTCAAGATAAGCATCTACTTCAGGATTAATCTTCATGGTTTCTTTTCATTGGTCTTCAAATAACATTTGAGCATTAGGAATCCCAAACATCAATTTATGATTTTATTACCAGTTAGGTTCTGGAACCATCTTTTGTCTAGCTTCGCCAAAAAAACGCATGCAATTTCCAAAGGGCATTCTCTTCGATTTTGATGGCACACTGGTCGATTCTGAAACTTTTCATTTTCGCAGTGCCCGCAATTTGTTCCTGCGAGATTTCGGGGTGGAAATCGACATGACTTATTACAACCAAAAAATGGCAGGTATTCCACTCTCAAAAAGCAGCCCCGCTTTTATCAAAGAGTTGAATTTGCCCACCACACCGGAGGAAGTGACCAAAGCATTCGATGTTCATACCAGTCAAATGCTGGAAACGGAAGAGGTGCCTCTAATGCCTTTTGCCATGGAGGCCATTGATTTTTTTGAAGGAGAAAGCTGTCGGTTGGGCATTGTGACCGGAAGTGGAAGAAAGGATGTTTCTTTAACGCTTAGGAGATTGAAGCTTTACGATCGGTTCAAAGTGCTTATCACCAACGATGAAGTGGAAAATGTGAAACCTCATGGCGAGCCCTACTTGAAAGGTATTGCAGGTCTGGATCTGGCCACGGAAGAAATCGTTGCTTTTGAAGATAGCCCAAATGGAATGACCTCCGCTACTAATGCCGGTCTGACTTGTATCGGCATACAGCGCGAACCGGTGTTGAGCCGACGGATGACCCACGGTCACAAGCTATTCCAAGGGTTCGACGAGGTAATCGCGTACTTCGAAGATCTGAAGAATTAAGGTCGCGCCATTCATAAATAGGATGAGTAGCAGTACCTGCTGCCAGGCCCATGTGTGCACAATGTCGTTGAGATATACTTCGTCACTGCAAGTCTGCGAAGCAATCTGATTGTTAATGCTCTAGATACCTTATTTGAGATGGCTTTGGTACCTCGCGATAACGATATATTACCTTAACTACGTGACATTGCGTTGGCGCCGGCCTGTCTGCCGACAAGGCAGGCCTGGTGCAATAATCTGTGCGGTGGGACGTCCTCTTAATTCCTACTCATTTCTTAAAGACCATACCTCATAAATGGGCGCTCCTCTGCTACTGTTACCGGAGTGGTGCCAGGCTCCGTCTACCAGCTCATAATTGAAGGGTAGGGACGCGCCAACCCGAGAATCATCCCTAGAGAAAAACTCAATATTTTCGGTGTATTCACCGTCAATGGTCGTGTACGTACCTCCTCCCGTTCCTTTGAACTCTTTGGTTTCGGTGTTGTAAGCGATCCACTGGAAACGTGTACCGGAAAGGATCTTCATGGTTTTTCTGGGTCGCGATGTGTCCCGTTGCTGCACTTCGCCAGCTCCGTTTCTTTTTCTCCCTGACATTAACCAGGCCCCGGCCAGTTCTCCAGGCTCACCGCCATCGATTTTTTTTAGCCAGGTTTCACGACCTACAATCCGCATTGTCCGCCGATCACCCCATTCAATGTCAAAAGAAACTTCGCTACCCACTCGTTCATTATTCTCAGAATCGAATTCAATTACTTCGGTGACGGTATTCCCTTCTATCGACCACATACCCCCATTGGTTTTTACAAACGCGCCCGTTTCTGCATCGTACCAGGTAGCCACCTGATGTCCATCGGTTAGAATCACCGTGACCTGAAGTTTCTGGCCTTCGGGAGTAGTCTCCTGAAATTCCCAGGCGCCAATTAAAGATTGAGCAGCAAGCGTACTACTGAATAAGACAAAGAGGATGAAGGTTGAAGTTCGCATTTAATAAAGTTACAATCATCCGCGAACAATGCAATGATGATGTTGATCATCGGAAGTTTTGGGCTCAGATGTGGTAGATCCATTCTCCGTATTGTGAATCGTCAGGGTTGAAGTCGGAGGGTGATTCGAAGGGCTCATCCAGAATCTCCACTTCTTTGAACTTTCGAAGTTCCAGGTTTCTATAGCCTTCACTACGGCCCGCTTTCGTGAAGCCAGCGGTTTGCTTACAAACCACCACAATTTTGCCCCGAGAGGTTTTGCAGACACCATAAGGATGGATCACTCGAGGAAAGGGTTCATCAATGAGTACCACACGACAAGTTTTCAGATCGGTACTGGCTGCCCAAAGTTCTTTGATGATGATTTCTTCCACAGGTTAAATTTAAGATCAGTTGTTTAAAAATATTTCAAGAACGTTAATGGTTTGTTAACGACTGTCTCAAAGATTACGGAAGTGATCCAGAAACGTAGAAGAGCTTAACAATAACCAACCAATGATGTCTCGCAATTTTTTCGTGCTGCTTCTTTTATCCGTTTTTATCGCTGCAAATGCTCAAGAGGTTCCGTGGCAAACCCTTGAAATCCCCTCTCAAGCACTCCGAATCGACCAAACCATTCAGGTCTATACACCTGAGGATTATCACACAACAGAAAAAAGCTATCCGGTCCTTTACGTGATTGACGCGCATTGGTATTTTTTCAATGGTGTTTCTATCCAAAAGACCCTGCGCGGAGATCGAAAACTCCCAAAGATGATTGTCGTGGGCATTGATTTCCAACATCGACCGTACCGGGATAGTCTCTTCAATGCGTCCTGGGAAGAGGTTGTGACCTTTGTGGGTTCAGAATTGCCGGATTACATCAACGAAAATTATCGTGTAAAAAGCAATGAAAGTGTGGTCTTTGGTTGGGAGCAAGCCTCTTTCATGGTTTCTGAATTGCTGTTCCGGCAAGATCCACCTTTTGATGGTTATATCCTATCGAACGGGGGGTATGTGAATGAGGAAATGCTCTCCGCCTTTCGAACTGGGAACAACCAACAGCGCTATGCATTCATTGCCAACAGTGAAAAGGACATTTATACCATTGATCATACGAAACGCATGATCGAAACGCTGGAAGCTAATGCACTGGAAAGGCTCAATTGGAAATATGAATTGATGAACTCGGAAGTACACGAAACTTTGGCTTATCATGCCATGTATTACGGGTTGAGGCACTTCTATCACAACTACCATTCCATGGATTATGCCAGCATTGCAGAATTTCAGGATTTGGGCGGTCTTCCTTATTTGGAACAATATTTCAAAGAACGAGGCGAGCGTTTTGGTCTGGATCAGAACATTGATGATGCCACCAAGAACACGCTCATTTGGCTCTCCTGGAAACGGGATAATTTCGAATCTTTCCGTTTTTTCATGGAAGAATTTTCAGAAGTGCTGGACACGAGAAGATACGCTTCTTCCTACTGGCAAAATCGTCTGGGTCAATTTTACCTGAAGTACGCAGCTCATCAGTCAGCGATCGATCATTTTTCGAAAGGCATCGATGAATTTCCGGACGATCGCTACATGGCGTCCATGTATGCGGGACGGGGCCAGGCTTATCTGGGAATGGATAAAAAAAAGTTGGCCAAAGCCAACTTTCGTAAAGCGATTAATTTTGCCAGGGAACAATCAGACCCAAATCTGGCGGAATATCAATCACTTTTGAATGATCTCTAAATCAGAGCTACTACTCGCCTATGCTCCAGATACGATCATATCCCATTTCTACTTCCTTGGCTCGAAGTGTAGCAATTCCTGACTTGGCAGCATGCAGTAATTGTGTTACACTACAGACCCGAAGGAGCTCATCGGGATTCGATTTAAGGAGTTCCTCGTTATAAGGTTCTCCCACTTTTCTTTGCACGAGACCATCTAAGTACTTTCCCTCCTTGTCGTCACGGGATTCGTCTCGGCCTGCGATCGAAAGCGATAAGGTGGGTAGCATCACTATGTTGCCTTCTTTGTTGGCAGAAATGACCAGCGATAAATGCATGGATAACATCCCATCAACATCTCCTGCCTCTTTCATCAGGTTGACGCGAGGGTTATCGGCGGTTTGATTGCTACTGACGCCACCAAAAATTTCACTAAAACTCTGAGGTCGCGTGCGACTGGTATTCTTATAAGAACGACGAACAATTTTGTCATTGATCTTTTCTTTGGGAGGAAAAAGTGTTTTGTAGTTTTCAGAACCCGTCACATCCTCCACAGGCACAAAATCGACATTGTATTCTGATTTAAAGAAATTAACCACTTCCTGATAGATCTGATCCATGGTCTGTTCCCAATAGGCTTCAGGAAGTTCGGGGAAATCCAATGTAGTGGTTGTAGTAGTGATTTGTGTGTATCGCGTGCCACCAACGGTCCAGGTAGAAGTAGACTCATCTGTCTCCTGACTGAACGTTCTCGCTTCCATGGTAAAAGAAGCCAGCCCAAATTTTGAGGCCTTGGAAAAGGGAATACCTGTATTCGCACTGGGTTTATAAAAATCATATCGCAAGGTTTTGTCCTCGGTTTGGCCCCGAACCTTCAAACTCACAACTAGGCCGTCCTCTTGTTTTCCTTTCACAATCACAGGGAAGCTTGCGTAGCTTCGGGAGAAAATTTCCATGGAAGGAATTACACCAGGGTCTTGATGTTCATCAAATTCTTCCCTTGAAGTGAGGACTTCTCTCTCCATGATCAGGTAGTTCTCCCCCTGGTCGAAATTACCCACGTTCATTTGTCCTGCAATTTCAGGATTGGCCAGGGCCTCCTTGGGAATGGTCACTTTAACATTCCCGGTTTCTTTGACTTTGAAGTCCGCAAAATGATTGAAAGCACGAACTCCCATCACTTTGGTCAGTAAAGACACCTTGACGGTTGTGCCTTCGGTACCTGGAGGATTGTAATATTCAACCTCAATATCCTTGTCAAGGTCCAGAATGGGAAGCGCACTTTCCCCATTGACGCTTAGGATTTCAATTCCTTCCGTAGGATAAAGTTTAAAAGAAGCCTGATCCCCGTTTTCCGATTGAAATTCCAGCTGCACGGGCTCTCCTGGAATGGCATTAAAATAGTAGCCATAGGAGCCTAACCCGTGATAAGTAGTTGGCTCGCCATTCACCAAAACGGTCCCATTTTTTAATTCTAATAACCCCATTCCTTCTTGTTTGAAGAAAGAGGCATAAACGAGATGATCGCCTTCCAGTACATCATCCGGAATGTATTTGCCTTCAGTCGTTTTAATATCTGGTGAATACATGCCACTGACATAGTTGATCTTGACGGAAACATTGTCCAGACGGTCCGTTTTACCGGTCATTAAATTTCCCGTCAAGTTGCCAATGCCTTCCATGATGTTCAGCTTCTTCGGCTTTTTGATTTTGGGTTTCTTGATTTTGAGTTGGGCGGTAGCTCCAAAGCTAATGAGCAAAGCGAGCAACAGGGATATGGCGGATCTGTTCATAATTGAAAAGCGTTTGAACAAAATTCCGCCAATGAACAGCGTATTACTATCCGTGTTTCACGGTATTTCGGGATACCTCCTGTCCCGATCCGTAGATTTACACGCTATATCAAAAAAGCGCTTGTTCACAACGTAAGTGGATGGGATTTAAGAAGAATCTGTCGTATACGACTTAATTTACACATCGATAACATAATTTGATATCAAGGGATATGTGTAAAAAAGAACTGCTCCTTCTTCTGACGATCATGTTGTGTTCAACCGCGCTTGCTCAGTCTTTTGAAGAGATTTCTTGTGAAGCTTATTACCGAGAAAGCGCTTGTTTCGGTACGTCCCAACGCTCCATTACCATTGACAACAAAACAAATAGGACAGTTAAACTGGTTTACAAAAATGGCGAACAGGAAGAGTTTGATATTTTGATCATTCGCCCTGGTAAGACTCAAATTGGGCGCGTATTCAATAAAGCCACTTTGTCCATCAAAGACTTTCGTTCAGAAGCATGCATCCTGGCCTTGCGAATAAATGATGATGAGATCGGTGATATTAAAGTCCAGGTATCCAGAAGTAAGGTTTTGAAGGAAATTGCCAGGCAAGATCCGGCAACAGGCAAAGACATCCTGAAAATTGATTGTGCCTACATCAAGGAGAAATTTGAGCCCTTGAACCTGAGTAGAGCCATCACCATGACAAACAAAACCGAAGGTCCATTAGCCCTGCATGTGCTGAGGCCGGGGGTTGGAAAAACGGGAAGCCCCTTTCTTGTGATCCCTCCAGCGGAATCAAAGACATTTAATCATGTCATTGGCAATCGGTTCATGCTAAAAGACAAAAGCGGTCAATGTGTGGGTGTTTACGAAGTAATGGGTGACGCTGCATTGGTAATTAATGACCGAGAATTGGCTAAAAATGGAGCCACTCCTGTCGTATGGGAGGACGAGGCTGAGCGATATCGAGAAGAAACCCAGGATGGTAATCCGATAACCTTTGCCGAAATCCCTAAAGAAGGGTTAGCGCTCTGGATGAAAGCAGATTCCGGTGTGAACGTGACCAAAGGACGGGTGTCCTCATGGCAGGATCTCTCTGGCAATGGTCGTCATGCAAATCAAAAACATTGGGAATATTCACCACTTTACTTGGAGCAAGGACTCAACAACCAGCCTGCCCTTTATTTTTCCAAGTCTTATCTGAAAACAGAGGGCTCCTTTCTTGTAGGGAAGGATTACACCATTTTCGTGGTACATCATTATCACCGCAAATTGAAAAAAAACTTCCTTTTAACCGGAGGTGAGGCCCTCAGTAATCAGGGTTTGAGCCTTGGGTATCATATGGGGAAAGCATCACAAAATCACGGGGAGAATAAATTGGATGCCCACCTCTATGGCCACCATACCAATAAAGCTACTTTGATGACCTTCGCTCAAAGTGCCAGGCGAGGGCGACGTGTCTTTGTTAACGATGAGATGATTGGCTCAGGAAGCACTGAACAGGATAAAGAACATTTGATCGCCTTACGGCATTTGGCAATCGGCGGATATAAAACACGAGATCACTATTTTACCGGACTCATCGCCGAAATACTGATCTACGATCGCTCATTGAGCCAGGACCAAATTACCAAGATTCAGAATTCACTCATGGGTCAGTATCGTTTGGGAGAAAAGATCCCTAACCCATTGGAAGACCCCACATTGCTCACAACAGAAGCTCCTAATGATTATCACCCGATTTTGTTGGATCTCCCACCATTGGCAACGCCTTCTCCAAGCGTAAAGCAAACAGAGGTCAATCAGAAAGATTCGAACCCAGAACTTCGAAACGCATTGAAGGATATGGGGATTGATATTCCTGCAAATCACATGAAACTTTGGCTCAAAGCAGATGTGGGTTTACAAACGTCTCCGCTCAATGCAAAAGCAAAAATGTTCGTTGATCGTGGGGGGATTATACCACCCGTGGGCATCATCGACTATGTTGATCGCTGGGAGGATCAGTCAGGAAGTGGAAATCATGCTTCTGCTGTACTAGACCGTAGCAATTTTCGCCCAGGGCTGATGAAAGATGCCTCTGGAATAGCTTCTTTGAGTTTCGGTGTAAAAAGAGTGACACCCGCAAGTGGCAACAGGGAATCACTACAATACATGCTTCCTCAGCGTATGAAGGTGGCGACTTCATTTCTCAACCAATCCAATTTCACAATTTTCGTAGTTCATCAACCCAGTAACGAAATTCCGGAAGGAACCCCCAGTGGGAATCTGATCTCTAATGCCGGAAGTACGGCCGATGGGCCCGGACCAAGCATGCTGAATGGCGATGCACGATTGGTTTATGGGTACTCGGAAAAAAGCACGAAATTAAGCGCCAATAGTCTCCAGTTAATGCATGATCGACGAGCGGAGGTGCTGGGGAATGAACGCTATTACAACTTCTATGAAGCGATACCCGGAGATCATTATCAACGAAAAATATTGACAGTTCGCCTGGATACTTTGTCAGGTACCACAGGTTGGATGGGTCATCAAAAACTGTTTCAGACGTTAGCAGATCCGTACCCTTTAGACCAAATCGATACTTTGCTGATCGGTTCGGGACTTAACCGGGGATTCACGGGGAATATCTTTGAAATTTTGATCTACAATCAATCCCTAACCGATCAAGAAATTTCGAAAGTACATGACTATTTAACAAAAAAGTATGAACTAAATAAAAGGGTGGTTGATACAAAGCCCGGTACATTTTTTTATAAAGGAATCCGTACATTTAAGAACCCACGTAGCCTTGATACTATTCGAGCAGCCACTTTTTATGTCGACTACCCAGAGTACCCGGGAAAAGATATATTCCCTGAAACCAATGTAGACTCAGTTCAGGCTTTCTACGATCAATGGAATAAAGGCACTGTGCATTTCGCTCCTATGGTTTATCTCAAATCCTGGAAGCGTCACCCTAGAATGGTATCAGCAACAGACAAAGTCCCAAACGGGAACGAAATCAAGAAAACGTTTATGAGCCAGAGCCCGGAAACTGATTTTTCTGATTTTGACGTCACACATACCATCTTCCCGGAGATACCCAATTACGTAAGGGCCAATGTCTCCGGAGCAAGCTATCCCTTCAATGAAAAAACGCAGTATTTAAGCAATATATCGATTGGCAATGGTGTCTATAAAGACCCAAATTATCATCGGACGATGATCCACGAATACGGGCATGTATTTGGTTTACCCGACCTGTATTATGAAAACACAATTGATGATAGATCTGAAGTCGTGCATACCAATGCGGTGGGGGGCTGGAGTCTCATGGCAGATCTTGGATCAAAGCGCTTCTTTTTGTGGGAATTATACTATTTAGGTTGGCTTTCCGAAGCAAAGATGAAATACTTGTATGAGTCATCCTGGGAGGGAGAGGTCTCGCGGCATGAAAAAGGGAATGGATTGTCTCTGATCATTATTCCTGAAAATACCACCGGAATCTATCATACCAGTTTCTATTGCATTGAAGTGCCTGAAAAGCCTCTGCCAGATTACACGGAAGGTGTGCTTATTTATCATGTGGACACCAGAGTTAAAACATTATCACTACCGATCAAGGTAATGAAGCAAAGACTGTCAGAAACCTGGGAAGCCCCATTAAATGTGGGAGACGAACTTTCTGAAGGCATGCCTTTCACCGTGAAAGTGCTATCAAAAACCAATGAGGGTTACAAGATCAGTATCACACGGAAGTAGCCACCTTGTTTAACCTTGACATGATCTCCGATAAGCGGATACCTTCCTGATAGAACAAGGGCATCGTCATCACTTGCTCGATGTATTGAAACAAGTACAGGATCAATGCAAAGAGGGTTCCATGACTGACCGTTGCTACGCCCACCGAACTGATGATGGACAACACCAGAAAACTGATCATGATCAACCAAACGATGGAGAAATTGAGCGTCTCCAGATCAGAAAGTTTGATATTCCATTTCATCACTTTTCTCAAGTGCCAATTCAATGAAATCGGGCTGTTTTCAGTTAAAACGTTCACTCGATTTTCCATTTCCTGATTGAAAGATGCGTGGTAGTGCAGTGTATATTTCTGACTCAATCCATAGACTAAAGCCACTAAAATCAATGAGATCAGGCAGCCAACGAAAACCATTTGGTCCATGGCAAAAATAAGGATTAGGGTCCCCACCAGGGCAATGATCCCATTGATGATCTCCGGGAGGGAGTTTTCGAAAAACTCAACCGTTTCACTTAAAAAACCCAGGTGTGCAGACCGGGTGGATACAGGCTCTTCATGATTATTACCAATTTTCAATCCCAATTCCTGGTAGACCTTGGCATAGATACGAGAATCATAAAATCGCTTCCCTGCACCGATAACCAATGTTGCAATTCCAAGTGACCCTAGCAGCAGAGCTCCCTGATATTGTTGATTCATGGCATCATCGATGGCGTATCCAATGAAAAGCGGAAACAGGACCGTAAGCCCTGCTTCCAGCAAAATCAAAAACAAAACAAATGTTAGTTTCCATCGGTATTTGATGAATAAATTCCTGAAATGCTTCATACCCTCATGCCTTTTGAAGGTCCTGATGTGCCGATGAGGGCTTCCATCCCGGTTTATTAAAAAGATAACCCAACGCTTCTTTGAAATTCCGGGCTTTTTTCAAGTCCCGAAGAATACCTTTATATTCAAACAGGTGCACATTTAAGGGATTGACAGTTTCAATCTGAGTGGTCAGTCCATAAGTCGGTTGATGAAGTTCTTTTTGGAAAGTGCCAAACATGCGATCCCAGAGGATAAGTAAGGCACCATAATTTTTGTCCAGATAGATATCATCCGAACCATGATGGACACGGTGATGTGAGGGGCTGTTGAAGATAAATTCAAACCACCGTGGCATAGACTTAATGAGTTCCGTATGGATCCAAAACTGATACCCCAGAATGAACGCGATGGCCAATAAAACGATGACCGGATGGAAGCCTAGAAAAATGGCCGGTAAGTAAAATACCCAGGTGACGAAATTATCTATAAAAGAGACCCTTAATGCCGTCGTATAATTGTAGATCGGAGAGCTGTGATGGATAGAATGGTAGCTCCACAAAATTCGGATCTCATGTTCCCATCGGTGTTCCCAGTAGTACAAAAAGTCAATGACCAGAATGGCCAGGATCACGGACCATCCGTTCACGGGAATGTGCCAGGGAATGACATTGTATAACACAAAAAAGCTCCCTATGAATATGGAGTTGGCAGCCTTCTCTGTTAACTGCGCGGGGATGAATACCATGAAGCTTGAGAGCATTTCTTTGAGTCGCCACTTCGTAAGTTTCTTTTGGCGCCATTCCCAAAAGAACTCTACAATGGCCAGTCCCATTGAAAAGGTGAAAATGATGAGCATCACCCATCCTACATTTTCCTCTGCTTTTGCTATTAGATCTTGCATGAGATTTTGCTTTTGAATTTGAACTTTCAAGCAAATCTTGCTTCCATGTGGACCAAAAGCTTCCTTCCCTATGATCTGGGACAATTGTGGAGAGTGTGAATGTGTCCTGATTTATCGGGGGACTCGACATTGCCAACCGTTTGATTATTCAATTGGTTAAAAACGAGCCATGATCGTCTAAGAGATACCGGATATGTTCGGTTTTCTTCGAAACTTAATCCGGTAAGACAATCAACGTCCTTTCAAATAAGCCGATGGCGACCTACCTACCACTTTCTTGAACGCACTATAAAAAGCCGTTTTGCTATTGAATCCAGCTTCCAGAGATACGGCAAGAATGGTCACTTCGTTAGCTCGGCCAGCATCAAGTAAAGCTTTAGCGGCAGCCACCCGTAATTGACTGATAAAATCAGAAAATCCAATACCCTCTTGTTCATTGATCGCTTGCGATACATGATGCACAGATCGATTCACCCGTTGGGCCAGGTCACTGAGGCGATATTCCGCATTCAAGTAGGGCTTTTCATCTTGCATGATTTGCTGAATTTCATGCCAGAGTTCCGTAGCATCATTGCCGGATAGGGAAGATTTGAGATACTTCTTTTTACTGACTGGGTCCAGGTCCTGAAAATCCCCATGAATAGAAAAGACAGGGATCCGCATGCTTGCAAAAACCAAAGCAAGGGAAAAGACACTATTGATCACGGATTCTATTTTAAAGTAGATCAGCCATTCCTCATCGAGGATAGAAACCAGATTCAGTAAAAACACGGCACCATAGAGCACAATGGAAATCAATAATAGACTCTTCACCCAGGTGTAGTTGGCTTGCTCCTGAGGATTGGGGGTAACCGTAAAAGACACTTTTTTGATCCTGGTAAAAGCCAGAAGCAATAGTCCAATGTTCAATAAAATGGAAGACAGGTTATCCACCGTCAGCCCAATGATCTCCGGTGTGAATGAAGTAGCCGTCTCCAGCGCATCTTCTTCTACAAAAGACAGGACCAACAGGCGCAGGATAGTAAAACCAATGACCAGCATAAACCAGCGCTTTAATGGAATATCTATCCGAAGTAAATAATGACTGTAGGCTAAAAACAGGAACCCGATCAGGTGATAATGCAAGTAAGAAAGGCCGAGTCCAGGCCAATCCCACCCATTATAAAAAAAATAAGATTCGAAGAGGTTGTGGGCATTCAGCAGCACGATCAAACCCAGCACCCACCGGGACTTCTTATTTTGCGTAGGGTTCAACATGACCTGAACGCCTAACAACAGGGCCAGGATGCCACCAATAAGGGGTATGATATTAAGAACTGCCAATTGATTTCGAATGAAGCAGTTCAATGCTATTTCATTCCGGTAAATATTGCAATGGAATGAAGTAAAAATGATGCTTTTCACAAGCAAGGCATGTCACCTCAACCAGATGAAAGGCCATATTGTAGACTTGATTCCGGTCTTTTATTGACTTCTTCCGGATTTTAAGTCAATAAAAACCGGAATGACGATCTAGCATGTTTTCGTTGGCTAAAGCCAAGGTTTTAGTACTTCTTCACAATGTCCACGTCCCTGTGGTAACCGTTGGCCAATTCATTGAAGGGCATGACTACCCTGAGTTTGCCCTCGTCGTATTCTGCACGGATCTTTTCGTAATTGACATTTGCAGGGATCACCAGGCGTTGCAACATGTACGGTACTTCCATGTCATCTTCAAAACGCATTTGATGATACACAAAAAGGTTGTGGCTATCGATCTCAACACTGAAGTCATCGGGATCTACTCCTGCTAATTCAATGTTGAATATATATTCATCTGAGGTTCTCTTCAAAGACATCACAGGCATGGTAATTCCACCGTTGATGACATTCATTACAGCAGCCGACTGGGCCAGACTGTGGGTTAAATTCTTATCTATTTTCATCTCTCTACCTATCCATTAGCGTTGTTCTCGCTAGTATTAACAATTCACGTACCAGAGCTGTTCTGAAAAACAGGTAAAAGTCATTTTGTCTTGTTATCCTACATGAACTGTCACTTTGACAGCCTGTTGAGTTTATTTTTTCGACAATTCGTCTACCCAATTCTACAGTCCTGCGGAAGCCTTCTTCCCAGCTCACTGTCCTTATCTTAATTTGAAACGTCTCTTAAACTTTAATTATTAAAAGGATGAAGAAATTTTTATTCATTTTAAGTTTTGCGACACTCACTACCGCGTTTGGTCAGCGACCAGATGTGCTTATCGGAAACGATTATGAGAGCATCTCTGGATTTGGTGGTGTGTTTATTACGCTGGCTTCTTTAGATGGTCAGGTCATGCCTTATACAGGGGGTGGCGGTGCGGTGTTGCTAGATAACACTTTTTATTTCGGCGGATATGGACTTGGGCTCAGTGGAGATCAGTCAGTAACGGTCGAAAGCAACGAATATGATGTGGATATTAGTCATGGTGGCTTCATGCTCGGGTACAACATTAAACCCAGTAAGCTGGCTCATTTCGGAATTAGTTCTAAATTGGGCTGGGGAAGCATCGACTACAGAGCAAAGGGTGACGGGGTTGCCAATGTGGATGATCAGATTTTTGTCGTTTTTCCGCAAGCTGAAGTCGAGTTTAACATGACCCACTGGTTCAAATTGAACGTTGGGGTGGGATACCAACAGGTTATAGGTGTTGACGATTTTCACTATAAACAGGGTGATGTCAGCAGTCCGGCCGCCAGTATCTCCTTCCTTTTTGGTTGGTTTTATTAACAGTTAGAAATTATGGAAACTTCTCGCAGAGCACTAATGGGGATATTTATCGTCGTGATTGGCGTAGTGCTGTTGCTTTTCAACTTGCGCTTGATCCCTTATGAACTTTATTTTTTGAAATCATGGCAGATGCTTTTGATCGCCATTGGTGTGTTCAACTTCCTCAGTGGAAAGAGGACACCTGCGATCATTCTGGTCTCTGTGGGAGCTTTCTTTTTAATCGAAGAGTTCGGGCCTTATGACCTTCGGGATTTTTGGCCGATCATCATCATCTTTGTAGGTATTGCATTCATATTCCGTCATAAAAAGGCTCAGGCCGAAGGCGGTGGCAACAACGAACATTTTTTTGATGATGTGAACATTTTTGGTGGTGGCGACAAACAATTTACCAGCCAACAGCTGGAAGGCGGCCGCGTCATCAATATTTTCGGAGGGTCCAGCATAGACCTGCGGGATTCTTTCCCGCGGAACGGCGGCCCGATCGAAATCGAAGTGTTCACAATGTTTGGCGGCTGCGACTTATTGGTTCGCGATGACTGGAGAGTCAAGATTGAAGCGATTTCCATTTTCGGTGGCTTCAGTGATGAACGACGAGCTCCGGATGTCAATGAAGATAGCCCATCCATCATCGTTAAAGGATTTACGATGTTTGGGGCGGGAGAATTAAAGAATCGATAGGGTTTTATCCCTGGTTTAAAGAAAAAGTCCTGTCAATCGGAGTTACCATTGACAGGACTTCTTTTTTATAAGCGATCAGCAATTGCTTATTCGCCCTTCAGCATGATCCGAAAGTTCAATTGCTGAAATCCAGCGATCAGTCTTTAATTTCGACGCCTTTCCAGAACGCCACGTAATTTTCGATCTTTTTAGCCAATTCACTTGGTGTAGGGTAGAACCATGCCGCGTCTTTGTTTTCGCTACCATCTACATTCAGTGTATAGTAGCTTGCTTCTCCTTTCCACGGGCAAATGGTATGGGTCTCACTTGATTTGAAAAACTCCTTATTAATGGAGTCCGCAGGAAAATAATGATTGTTTTCCACAACAATGGTGTCGTCACTTTCCGCTAACAGTTGTCCATTCCAATATGCTTTCATCTGTATTTTGATTTGTTCGTATGTATTCCAATTAATCTTTTTGACCTGATTTAGGTTCTGAATTATATCATTCCAAGAGAAGTTTGTCTCAGGAATTACTTTTTCTTGTCCGGTTTACTTCCAATGAAAAGACATCATCCCGCTGATAGTGACCGGTGACATCCAGGGTCATGGACTCCTCTTTGACCTGATCCAGATCCAGCTCTGCATAGATGATCTTTTCCTGGTCCCACTGTGGTTCGACAATGTATTTTCCATTCGGGGCAATGATGCAGCTACCACCATTCAGTACCCAGGTTTCAGGATCGAGACCATCAGGTAATTTTATACCTTCCGGAAAATCCTTTGCCTGAAACATTTGACCTGCTGCCAATACGAAACACCGACCTTCAAAGGCGTACTGCCTTGAAGCTACCTGATGCATTTCATGTACTTTGGGCCATACGGCAATATGGATCTCTTCTCCCGTGTCATGCAGTGCCTGTCTCGAAAGCGGCATCCAATGTTCCCAGCAAACCAAACCTGTAACCCTGGCATCACTTAACGTACTGTTCACCAGTCCATGGCCATCTCCGCCACCGTAAAGCATCTTTTCGCTGTAGGTTGGAACCAATTTACGGTGATGGTTCACGACTTCTCCCGATTCATTGATGAAGAATAAGGCATTGTAGATCGTGCCCTTGGCCTTCTCATCATCCCGTTCGTTAGCACCAAACACCAGTGAAACCTGTCGTTCTCTGGCCTTGGCCTGCAAAGTCTTTATCTCTTCTCCATTTTTGGTCAGGCAATTGTCCAGCATTTTCGAGAACGCTTTTTTTACGGGCGGGTGATCCCAAAAAGCCACCTCCGGACTGTAATCCAACCAGGAGGGGTATCCTGAAAACCAGGTTTCTCCAAATACGATCAATTGTGCGCCCTGATCAGCGGCTTCATCAATTCCAGTAAGGGCTTTATCAACACTGGCTTTGATATCCAGGTGTACAGCAGACCATTGTACAATGGCCACTTTCAAATTTCTGCTCATTCGGGTCTTCTAAAGGTTAAGTTAGAGATGCCATCCCCCACAATGATATTATCAAATACATACTCTTTTTCAAGATCATCTACCTGAACAATGACCAATGTCGGGATCACTACTCCCCCAAATTTACGATACTGATCATAGCGTTTGGTCAAAATCTGGGTATGATTTCCGATGAGTTCTCTGCGATCCATTCTTCTGATAAAGAAGTCTTCCTCGTCCACAAAGTACTCATACTCAACACCATCGATATTTGCTGCTAACCGATAGCAGGGTATGCCAAAAGCGTCTCCTTCACCACGATATTCCAACGCCACATCTCTGGGAATGGGAGACCCAAACTCAAAAACCGATTGCAGCATCACTTGCTCTTTATTGAGCATCAACTGAGGCGTTTTCACCCCAGTCCAGGGGGCGATGGTCCATCCACTGGACCCGTCAAAGGATTCCGCATAAGGTTCCAGTTTCCACTTGCCTCGAATCATGACCTTTCCGGGCTTTTTGGCCAGGAGTTCAAAGAAAGCTTTATCCTGTCCTATCAGCCAAATACCACGAACGTTCACAGTTTGTACCTGATCCCAGAAATCCTGTTTGTAGGCGTTATAGTGGTCTTTCATGATCCCCTCTATATCCTGAGCTTTCGCCAGAGGTGCCCATAGTACGGTAAATATGATCAGTAATCGAAGCATTGCGCATTCAAAACGACTCATCTTTTGATTTTGTTCCACTGTCCTAAAATCCGACAAATTAGAAACTTTTATTTTCCAATAAACATAGAACGATCAATTTTCGTCAACTGGTTTATCAATCGATAAATTCCTTAACCTCTTTAAGGTTCATTTCTTCTTCCGCAGCACTTCGCTGAGCTCAATTTTATTTGTTCAGTCACCAAAATATTCCGTTATGATCGAAACTCACGCTGACTTTGCCCCTCTTGTCACCCTAAGAAAGTATTGGCTGGAAATTGTAAACAATGTCTACTTCTTTGAGATATAGAGGGTTAAGGAGTATTAATGCCACATAATTGCAAATATTTTATATTCTGTTTTTTCATCTATAACTATTTTTTTATTTCGTTCTATGCGATTTCATCAGAATTAAACAAATTAACTAAGAGGGTAAGGGCTTAAAATTTCTGTCGCATACACGGAAACCTGACCACATTGAGAAATTTATTTCTTCCTCAGATATCCCTTATATTGAAAGGGTATATATCAACCTAAATACATCATGAATTTCGAACTTAAAAGAGTTAAGCTATTTTTATTGCTTACATTGTTTACAACGTTTAACGTTTTAAGTCAAAGCGCACAACAGCGTCAAACTATCATCAATCAATCTAATGTACCTAACCTACGGGCCCTTGAAAATCGCCTCATTCAAATCCAGGAGTTTGATAAACAAAGAGCGGTTGATTTTGCCCGACAAAATAATCTACCAGTAAGGTATCAGTTTGAAAACGGAGAAGCGGAAGTTGCTAAACTTCTTCCCGATGGGAGGCTGATCTATCTTGTCACCGATAATGTGGATGCTGCGGCCTCCACCCGAACAGATCACCTCAATAGTGGAGGTTCTCTGGGGTTAAATCTGGATGGTCAGGGAATGACCGCCTATGTTTGGGACGGGGGAGCCACCCGGACGGCTCACCAGGAGTTCGACGGACCAGGAGGCAATAACCGCGTAACTCAGATTGACGGAGCCACTTCGTTCAGTAGTCATGCGACACATGTCACCGGTACCATGGTAGCTTCAGGATTCAGTGCGAATGCCAAAGGAATGGCTACTCACGCGCAGGCCAGAACCAGTGACTGGAACAGTGATCTGGCGGAAATGACCACTGCCGCGGCCAATGGCATGCTGATCTCTAATCACTCGTATGGATTTGGTTGGAGAAATCAGCAGGGACAAGTACAGCTTCCAGCTTACTATGGTGGAGCGTACATTGCGGAATCCAGAGACGTAGATGAAATCATGTACAATGCTCCCTATTACCTGATGGTTACTTCCGGTGGAAACGACGGTGATGACAATACCGCAAATACCAGTCCTCTCGAAGGCAATTCATTTTTTGACAAACTATCTGCCTACAAAACCTCAAAGAATAACCTGGTAGTAGCGGCCGCCAATGATGTCAGTGTTAATCCTGATGGAACGATCAATGGCGTAAACATCACTAACTTCAGTAGCGAGGGGCCTACGGATGATTATCGGATCAAACCAGATATTACCGGAAATGGTGCCGGCGTTTATTCGGCAACAGCTGGGAGCAACTCCAGTTATTCTTCCTACAATGGAACCTCTATGGCCAGCCCCAATGTTTCCGGATCTTTGCTTTTGCTGCAGCAGCATTACAATAATGTAAATGGCGTGTTTATGAGGTCGTCTACACTGAAAGGCCTGGCACTTCATACGGCGGATGATGGGGGTATTTCGGGTCCCGATGCGATTTATGGCTGGGGATTACTTAATGCCAAAGCAGCAGCGGAAGCCATAAATGATAATGGAACAGATGCGATCATCGATGAATTGACACTTTCCCAGAGCGGCACCTACCAAATTACAGTAGATGCCGCAGGTGGACCGCTTTTGGCTTCTATATGCTGGACTGATCCCGCTGGTACGATCAATACCGGAACCATCAACCTTTCCACTCCCGTTTTGGTCAATGACCTTGATATCCGAGTGACCCAGGGTTCGTCGACTTTTTTCCCCTATGCATTGACTGGTCTTAATTCCAATGCACAACAAGACAATATTGTAGATCCATACGAGCGTGTGGATATCGCTAACGCATCTGGCACTTATACCATTACCGTCACTCATAAAGGCAATCTTTCCAGCGGCAGTCAGGCTTTTAGTTTAATTGTAACCGGCGTATCTGCTACACCTTCCTGTACACTTGCGGCACCTTCTAATTTTTCTTCGTCCAACATCGGTGACAACTCCTTCGATCTGTCATGGAATGCCGTATCAGGAGCAGCCAATTACACCGTAACCGTAGGAGGAAATTCAACTACGGTATCCGGTACTTCTTATTCCGCGACAGGATTAACTGCAGGAACCAATTACAGTACCAGCGTAGTTGCCAATTGTTCAGGTGGCGGAAGTGGCAATGCAGCAAACCTTTCGGTAACTACCACCGGTACACAGCCAATCTCATGCAGCAGTACCGTAAACACTTTCCCCTATACAGAAGGCTTTGAATCAAATGATGGATGGACACAAATCTCCGGAGATGACGGGGATTGGTTCCGTGATGCCAATGGGACTCCTTCCAATAATACAGGCCCTGGTTCGGCTGTCGAAGGTTCCTGGTATTTATTCCTTGAAGCGTCAACCAATGGCAGTGCAGGTCAAATTGGAAATAATGCGACAGCCATTCTGGAAAGTCCTTGTTTCGACCTCTCTGGGGAAACTTCTGCGACCTTCTCATTCCAGAATCACATGTATGGTTCCAACGTTGGTTCGTTGACTGTTCAGGCCAGTACGGACGGAAATTCCTGGACTAATATTTGGACCAACTCAGGTAATCAGGGCAATCAGTGGAATGCCATTGATGTAGATCTGGCATCTTATGTAGGAGGTATTGTGAAAATAAGAATAGTAGGCACGACCGGAAATGGCTGGTCTAGTGACATTGCGATTGATGATTTAGGCTTGTCCACAGATACTTCCACCGGGCCTGATTGTAATGCACTTTCTTTCACGGGCACAACATTAGTGAGCCATAGCAACAATGACGCTGGTGTATATTCATTTCCAAATGACAATACGGTGCTCGTAGAAGACAATACCTGGAGGGCGCTTTTACTCGACTATGACGTTACTGCCAATACGGTCGTTGATTTTGAATTCCAAAGTACCAGTCAGGGGGAAATTCACGGGATTGCTTTTGCTTCCAATACCACAGCCACTTCTTCACAAACCTTCAAGGTCCATGGAACGCAAAACTGGGGTATTACCAATTATGACAATTATTCCGGCTCAACCTGGGTGAGTTATAGCATTCCGGTGGGTACGTTCTATACCGGAAGTTTTGATCGGTTCGTATTTGTCAATGACAATGACGCAGGAAGTGGAAACAACTCATATTTCCGAAACATTGTTATCCACGAAGGAGATTGCCCTGCGTCGAATGCCAATCTGTTTACAACCAATGGTGAAACGTTGGACCTTCAACAGCTAACGCCGAATGAAGTCGTTGTATACCCTGTTCCAGCCAGCAATGAGTTGAATATCCGAACGCAATTGGATCACAAAGCTGCATTCTCAGTGATTTCTGTCACTGGTCAAAAAGTTTTGCAAGGGTTCATTGAAGAATCACAAAGCAAAATCAACATCAGTCGACTCGAGCCAGGAACTTACTTCATCCGAATTACCAATGGTGATAAGAATGAAGTCTCCAGGTTTATCAAACAGTAATCAATATATGATTTTGTGATAGTTGAAAAGAGGGTGTCGTGAAGACATCCTCTTTTTTATTTCCAGTACTAGAACAACTATTGACTTTTTTCATAAGTCATGATCTGTAATCCTTCTTCATATCGGGAAGTATTGATCAACTCCCAACGGGCTTTGGCCGTTGAATTTCCAAAAAGTCGGATTCCTCCTCCCAAAATAATGGGGTTCAGCTTGATCTTCAATTGATCGATCATCTCATGCTCCAGTAGCCACCCGGCAAACTGACCTCCGCCGCACAGGTAAATATCGGTAGCTGAATTTTCCCGAATCTCCTGTACACGATCCAAAGATTCAGGTTCGATATGTACCTTAGGATGGACTTCTTCTTTGAATTTCAGAGAAGCTGAGAAAATATGGTGCTCCATATGAGGATAAGCCGGTTGTCCCGGTTTTAATCCGAATTGGTATCCAAATTCATAGGTTCTTCGACCCATAATAACCGTCCCAAAGGAAAGCAAGTCTTTCTGGTATTGTTCTACTCCGTTCCCTTGCGCGGTGAACAGGCTAATATCATTCTCAGGACCGGCAATGTATCCGTCCAGAGAGATGGCAACGTAATAAATGATTTTTGGCATAACTCCATGTATTTGTCATTTGAAAAATTGATAGTGGACATGGACGGACTACTTCACGAAGACCCATACATGGATTCGAACTTTGTTGATTGAACTACAAATGCGGAATTTACATGATCAGGAATCAGAAGAAGTTTCACGAATCGGGTGTCCATATCCGGGAGGATGGACCTTAGGTCTCAGGGTTGGCCGAATCGATTCGTGATTTATCTGATCATGTTTTCTAGTGGATTAAAAGTCCAAATGACGGATTTCTACCGCAGAAATGCAAATTTTTAACCACAGAGCTACCTCAACTCCTCTATCAAAAACCTGGCCGTATAGCTTTCTTTGACTTTTGAGAGTTTTTCGGGTGACCCCTGACCGACGATGGTTCCGCCTCCCGAACCGCCCTCAGGACCCAGGTCTACCAAATGATCACAAACTTTGATGACGTCCATGTTGTGCTCAATGATCAGGACGGTATTGCCTTTATCTGCTAGTTTGTTCAAGACATCCAACAAATGTTGAATATCCTGGAAATGAAGCCCTGTAGTCGGTTCATCCAGAATGTAAAAAGTCTTTCCGGTATCCTTTTTCGATAGTTCAGTTGCAAGTTTTACACGTTGCGCTTCCCCTCCTGATAATGTTGTCGCGTGCTGGCCCAGCGAAATATAGCCCAGTCCTACATCATTCAGGGTTTTGATCTTCCGAACAATTTTAGGTTGGTGCTCGAAGAATTCTACCGCTTGCTCTACTGTCATATCGAGCACATCAGAAATCGACTTGCCTTTAAATCGTACCTCCAGGGTTTCGCGATTGTAGCGCTTGCCTTTGCAGGTTTCGCAAGGCACATGGACATCCGGCAGGAAATCCATTTCGATCAGACGCATACCACCCCCCTGACAGGTTTCGCATCTTCCACCCTTTACGTTAAAGGAAAAACGCCCTGGCTTGTAACCACGGATCTTGGCTTCGGGTAATTCTGCAAATAGGGTACGGATATCTGAAAAAACGCCTGTGTATGTCGCGGGGTTAGACCTTGGTGTCCGGCCAATTGGAGACTGATCCACTTCAATCACTTTATCAATTTCCTCCAGCCCTTTCAGGCTTTTATAAGGCAGAGGTTCTTTCCGCGATTTGTAGATCGATTTCTTAAGTGCCGGATATAGCGTTTCGTGAATCAATGTGGACTTACCACTCCCTGACACACCTGTGATGCAAATCATGGTTCCCAAAGGCAATTTCAGGTCTACTCCTTTCAGGTTATGACCTGTTGCACCTTTCAGCACCAACTGCTTTCCATTTCCTTTTCGACGTTCCTCAGGAACTGCAATTCTAAGCTTGTTATTCAGGTATTTGGCCGTTACGGAATCGCTCGCCAGGATTTTGGCGGGATTGCCGCTGGCGACAATCTGACCTCCGTGTCTGCCTGCTCCGGGGCCGATATCTACTACAAAGTCCGATTCCAGCATCATGTCCTTATCGTGTTCCACGACAATGACCGTATTCCCCAATTCTCGCAGGTCTTTTAATGCCTGGATCAACTTCACATTGTCTCGCTGATGTAAACCAATACTTGGCTCATCCAGGATATACAATACATTGACCAGTTGCGTACCGATCTGTGTTGCCAATCGAATACGTTGCGCTTCTCCACCGGACAAGGTTTTAAGCGGTCGGTTAAGGCTCAGGTAATCAAGACCTACATCTAACAGGAAACCAATCCGCTTTCGGATCTCTTTTAGAATCTCCGTAGCAATGATGTTTTGCTTCTCATCAAGACGAGACTCTATATCAACGAACCATTCTCCTAGCTCACCTACTGTTAGCTGGGCCAATTCACCGATATTTTTGTCTGCGATTTTAAACTGCAACGACTCCTTTTTCAACCTCAACCCATTACAGGAAGGACAAACACGACTGTTGGTAAAGTCCTTGATCCATTGCTGGGTTTTTTCTGTTCCGAAATCCTTCTGTTTCTCCAGGAAATTGATGATCCCTTCAAATTTGGTATTCCAATCTGTCCCTGGATACTTCACTGAGCTTACGGCCACTGGCTCATTATCTCCATAGAGCAATGTATGAATGACTTCTTCTGGAACCTTCTTTAGCGGTGTGCTAAGATTGACTTTGTGCTTTTTAAGAATCGCCTCAATTTTCTTGAAGATCCAAATGTCCCGGTATTCTCCCAGAGGAGCAATTCCTCCCCGACTGATGCTGAGGTCCATGTCTGGCATTACGGCCTCTTTCGATATCTCATCGATTTGTCCAAGGCCATTGCATTCCTGGCACGCCCCATAAGGAGAGTTGAATGAAAAGGTATTAGGCGCAGGGTCATCGTACGCCAAACCAGTTTCAGGGTCCATCAGGTTCTTGCTGAAATGTGAAGGTTCATTCTCAGCATCAAGGGTCATCATGACCCCATTGCCATGCTTCAGAGCGGTACCGATTGACCCTGAAATTCGGGCCAGGTATTTATCCTCAACAATGATCCGATCTACTACAATTTCAATATCATGGGTTTTGTAGCGGTCAACCTGCATTTTGGGCACCAACTCCTGCAATTCCCCATCAATCCGCACTTTGGCAAAGCCCATCTTGCGGATTTGTTGAAATAGCTCCCGATAGTGGCCCTTTCGACCTTTCACCACGGGGGCAAGCAAACTCAGCTTCTGACCATTGTATTGTTGTAAGATGTGCGTCAGGATCTGATCTTGGGTTTGTTTCACCATTTTTTTCCCACTGATGTGAGAATAGGCAATCCCTGCCCTGGCAAATAACAAACGAAGAAAGTCATAAATTTCAGTGACGGTACCAACCGTAGACCTGGGATTTCTGGAGGTTGTTTTTTGTTCGATCGAAATCACCGGGCTGAGCCCATTGATCTTATCAACGTCCGGACGTTCCATATCTCCAATAAACGAACGCGCATACGCAGAGAAGCTCTCCATGTATCTGCGTTGCCCTTCCGCATAGATCGTGTCGAAAGCCAGGCTGGATTTTCCGCTACCACTGATCCCCGTGATTACTACCAGCTGGTTTCTAGGAATGTTCAGGTTGATGTTCTTGAGATTGTGCTCTCTGGCACCAACAATCTCAATGATTTCTTCCTGTTCTATATGATCTTGTGCTTTTTCTTTTGCTATGGTCTCCTGCATGCGGCCGCAAAGATAAATCGGTTACCCATTGAACCCGCACTTGAGTTAAAAGTTCGGCGACAACTTGTATTGACTGTAATACTGATCGATGACTTCTACGGCTTCTTCAGGTTCGTCTACAACCGAAAACAAATCCAAATCCTTGGGGCTAATGTTGCCTTCACCTTCCAGAAGTGTCGCCTTGATCCAATCGACTAAACCTCCCCAGAATGCCTTACCCACAAGTACTACCGGAAATTTTGTGATTTTCTCCGTTTGGATCAACGTCAGTGCTTCGAAGAGCTCGTCCAGGGTACCAAATCCACCTGGCATCACGATAAAACCCTGTGAATACCGGACAAACATGACCTTTCTGACAAAAAAGTAATCGAAGTTGATGACCTTGTCCCGGTCAATGTATTGGTTATGCGAGCCCTCAAACGGCAGTTCAATGTCCAGACCAACAGATTTTCCCTTTTTCTGAAAGGCCCCTTTGTTTCCAGCCTCCATGATACCGGGTCCTCCACCAGTGATCACACCATATCCTTTGTCAACCAAAAGTTCTGCAATTTTCTCTGCCGACTTGTAATACGGATTTTCCGGCTTAGTCCTGGCAGAACCGAAAATGGAAACGCAAGGACCAATTCTAGCTAATTTTTCAAAGCCTTCTACAAACTCTGACATCACTTTAAAAATCACCCAGGAGTCAGTGCTTTTAATTTCAGTCCAGTCTTTTCTGAGGAAATTCTCCGAGTGCGAAGTGGAGTTATCTTGATTTTCTTCCATATAAATACTTGTTAGACCTCTTTCTCATAAATATCCGAAAGAGCGCTCCTAATATCGTTAAACTGAAATTCAAATCCCTCATCCTGTAGCTTTTGTGCCGACACTTTATTGCCACCAAGGGCAATTGAAGACATTTCGCCGAGCATCATTTTGAGTACAAAAGCAGGGACCGGAGGAAGAAATAGCGGTTTCTTCAGTGTCTGGGCAATGGCCCTGGTGACTTCAGCATTGGTAACCGGATTAGGTGCGACCCCATTATAAATACCTTCTTTTTTATTCTCAAGCAACCAAATGATCATACGACAGATGTCATCGATGTGGATCCAGCTAATGTATTGCCTGCCGGAACCTAATGCGGCTCCTGCACCAAACTTTACCGGTTGAGCCATTTTCACCAGAGCACCTCCTTTGGAAGAAAGAACCACGCCAATACGCAGGTAGGTCAACGGTATGTTGATTGATTCAAAACCTCTGGCTGCCTCTTCCCAGTCTGCGGTGACTTTGGCTAAAAAATCATTGGCGCCGGGCGAATCTTCTGTTAATAACTGAGCACCAGTATCCATACCGTAATAGCCAATGGCTGAAGCTGAAAGAAAGGATTTCAATTTGTGCCCCGCAGCTTTGACTTGTTCCAACAGTAGCCTGGTCGAATCAATTCGGCTGTTATAAATAACTTCTTTTCTTTTTGACGTCCACTTTTGATCACCAACGCCTGCTCCGGCAAGATGTATGATATGGTCTACCTGCAAAGCCGTCGGATCTATTTCACCTTTGTCAATATCCCACTTAAAAGCGGGGTATTGCGCGTTTGGATTGGCGCTTCGGCTTAGGTGCGAAACCTCATGACCCATTTGGGTCAATTTTTCACTTAGTCGCGTACCAACGAGACCTGTGCCACCAGTAATTAATATTTTGGAACTCATATCAACTTGTTTGGTTTATCCATGGAGATTGGGATATTGCAATCACCTTTTGTTAAACATAGCATTAGCATAACTAATGAAGCCACTACTTTTCTTGTTTTCAATCAGTTTTTTTTCGACTGTGGGGCTCGCACAGGTAACCAAAAATGAAATTGAAGACAGTTCTCTGGAACTACCTTCACGAACCATAGACGGACTTCAGACACAATTCGAATTTGCTTACAATCAGGTAGAGAAAAGCTTTTGGCGGTTCTGCCAGGGATTTTCAAAAACCACAAACCTCCGAACGCACTATGAAGTGAGTATCCCTACGGATGTAGAACGTATCTATGTCGTTGCGCAACTGGAAAGCTTAGGCTCCAGTCGAACGCTCTTTAAGATCGGGATGAAGGAGGATGGTCAACGGACTCGTTACCGAACGCAATTGAAGGAGATGTTCCGGCAATTCATTGTACAACTGCATCTAGATCAATATCAAACAGAAATAGACCTCCTGGAAGCAAGGGCCGCCTCTGTGGCGGAGAAAAACATGAAGGAAGTGAAAATCTCGGGGGAAGGATCAAAAAATCATCTTTTTACTTTGAAGAATATTCAATCAGAGATTGAGGAAATCCGTGAAAAACAAAGGGTAGTATTGGAATGGTAGTTGGTAATATTGAATTGAAACGACTGATGAGTATCGTGTACTTGTTTCCTGCTTTTCTGCTCTTCTCATGTACCACCTACACGATACCCAAAAGGACTTTGGTTGAGCAATTAGTTCCGATTGACTCAACGCAGCTCATCAGCAGAATAGTGAAAGGGCCTGTCGGCACGCGTTATGAATACCTGGCTAATCCCATTTCAGATATCGCCTGTTTGGATAAGAAGGGGCAAACACAAAGATTGATGAACTCACCTTCCATCGAAATGAGAATTACCGAAGTAAGCGGTAAAAGAACGATCGTGTATTTCGATCGCACACTCATTTACCATAATCGTTTAATTGGGGTTAGATCGAGGTTTGCCCCCTTTACTGAAGTACAAATTGACCTGGATGAGATAGAACGAATTGAAATTCAGGATGGAAAGAAAAACTTTAAGTATTCAAATTAGACGTTTGAAACTCTTTTGACCCTAGGCATGCCGTTCCCTCAATATCCAAAAAAGTACGACCAGGAAGTTATCATCACTCCGGAGCAACACTTTTTGTCTGAAAAGCAGGACTACAAGGATTTTCAACCTCCGGAATCAGTAATCCTGTGTTTCGAATCGTCCCTCATGAATCATTTCAAGAGGGCAGAAGGGACTGCTCATCGAACATTCTGGACAGGCGAGATGATCTATTTTGATGACCAAAATAAAGCAGTAGCAATCGTCGGGAATTTTGGGATCGGAGGCCCGGCTGCCGGGCAAATGTTGGAAATCCTTGTTGCCGCAGGGGTTAAAGAATTCATTGTGGTCGGACATGCTGGCGGATTACAAAAATCAAATCCTGTCGGTAGCATTATTCTTGCGGATAAAGCCATTCGGGACGAAGGGGTTTCTCATCATTATCTGACTCCAGAACAATACGCTTACCCCTCCGTTACACTGTCTGATCAGCTACGAAATCAGCTAGAAGATTCAGGGATTAACTATCAAATTGGTAGTAGCTGGACCCTTGACAGCATGTATCGCGAAACCAGGGAAGAAGTGCAGCATTATGCCAATGAAGGAATAGCTACCGTGGAAATGGAACTGGCCTCGCTTTTTGCTATTGCGACTTTTAGAAAAGTCGATATTGGAGCCTTGCTGGTGATCAGCGATGCGGTAGCGTTTGAAAGATGGGATGAACAATTTCATGCGGCTCAAACTTCTTGTGCCTTATTGCAAATTGTGGAGGTAGCGAAAAAATGCCTCAGTCGGTAAGCCTTCACTTTGGATATCAGTTCAGTCAGGCCTGGTTAAAGTTCCAGGCCTCGACAAAGCAAGCTTTGTTAATACAGAATAATTCATCTACTTTCGTATTCAAGCAAACAGCTTGAGTATCAGACGACTTACAAACAACGTCTAAAACAATTAATAACATTTTAAGACATTTTCTCATGAAAAAGTGGACATGGTTTTTAACCTGTTTCATGGTTGCTATACAACTCGAAGCACAGATCAAAACATCAGAAGTTTCTATAGAACCCACCAACAATCTCACTACCATAAATGGTCAGTTAGGTATCAGTGTGGATGAACCACAAGATTTATTACATGTTGCTGATGGCAATATCAGGATAGGAACCGAAGCCGGAGATTATGGACAAATTCATTACATGGATGGCTCCATGAATATTTGGAACCGATGGGTAAGCAATGATGCATATGTGAGGATCGGTGCCGGTTTTGATCTTAATACCCTGACAGTTAAAGGAGATGGAAAGGTCGGATTGGGCACATTTTACCCTGAGGAGAAACTTCATGTTAATGGAAGCATTAGGGGAAATGCAACCGGTGGAGCTATCCGTATTCAAACTGCCACTGGTTTTGTAGATATTGGATCGGCTAATGCGAGCTTTAGTCATTTTTATACCGATCGGCCCGGGTATTATTTCGATAAAAAAGTCGTTATGAATGGCTATGTAGGCATTGGTGTCACCAACCCTCAGGATTACTTGCACCTTCCCGATGGAAATATTCGAATAGGAACAGATGCTGGAGACTATGGACAGATCTATTACTCGGGAGGGGGAATGTCTATCAACAATCGCTGGTTAAGTAATGCCGCATTTGTCAATATTGGTGCTGGAAATAATGCCGATGTTTTGAAAGTGATGGGCAGCGGACAAGTTGGAATTGGCATCCAACCCACGGCTAAACTTCATGTAAATGGTAATATTAAAGCGAATCCGACTAACATTACCTGGCCCGATTTTGTCTTTAAAAGTAATTACGAATTAGCCTCACTCGAAGATGTGGAGAGACATATCCAAAAGAACGGTCATCTGGAACATATTCCTAGTGAAAGAGAAGTTCAGCAAGAAGGTGTGGACCTGGTTAGTATGGATGCCAAACTGTTGCAAAAAATTGAAGAGCTAACGCTCTATCTCATTGAACAAAATAAACAGATCGAAGCGCTTCAGGAAAAAGTAAGGCGCCTCGAAGAAAAATAAACTTCCGTGTAATTGAAAAGGCCATCCGGAAGGATGGCCTTTTTTAAATACTTCTGTGTTCTTTATCTAAACGAATATTTGATTCCCGCGGAAATTGCTGTTCCCGGGCTGAATCGCTGAAAGATCTCAGTATTTCCATCTCCTGCTGACGAGAATGCTCTTCTGTAGAGTTGCTCCAGCTTATCACCAAGTATATTGGATACGCCAAAATTGGCCGCCCATTGGTCATCAGATCCAAATGACTTGTTCATGTTGAAATTCAAGCTGTGGAATGGCTCTGAAAATACATCTGGATCACGACCACCAGCAACCACTACCAGGGTTCTGCCTTTGACGTTGTAGAAGAGTCCAGCATCGAATTGCTTTTCATAATCGTTATAAGAAATTCCGGCATTAACGATCCACGGTGCCTGTCCAGCCATGCTTCGCGTATCATCAATGACTTCTCCAGTTCTTGCTCTTGCGGTTCTGTTCAACATTTCTGCTTCAGAAAAATCAAGACGAGATTCAACCAAAGTAACATTTCCATTGACGCTGAACTTGTCCGATAGGAAATCCAACGATTTTCTAAACTCTACTTCCAATCCAAACAACTGGCCGTTTCCTACATTACGTGGCTGAAACTCAGCATTGGTCTGCTGTTGTGGAAGTCTGACCAATTCAATGGCATTATCAAATTTCTTGTAAAACACAGACGCAGATAGCAGTTGACCCCTGTTCATGAACATCTCCCAACGCAGATCAATATTGTCGATCAATGTCTCCTGAAGGTTTCCATCCCAGGTATCGATGTTAAAGAGACCACCGTTGAAAATCCGATTTGATACCGGATCTATGATCTGAGCGAACGAGAGTTCCTTGAAAGATGGTCTGGCGATCGTTTTGGAATAAGAGAATCTGAAGTTCTGCTTGTCTTGCAGAGAATAGATCAGGTTAACAGAGGGAAAGAAATTCAAATTGTCCAATACCTTGTCATTATCCAGTACGTTTCCATATCTCTCCGGATCGGCCTGAATGGCAGCAATGATCAGGTCCATGTTGGTAAACCCATCCCGAAGAAACCCGCGAATAGATCCAGCAGCATCCTGGTCTCTACCTGTGTGTCTCTGAACAAAGTTCTCCGCCCTTACTCCGACAATCGCTTTGAGGTCTTCAGTGATAGAGAATTCACTTGAAACATACGCGCCAGTATTGTTGATGTTGGAGGTATATTGGTTCGGGTTAGGATCACCAAATCCGGAGACCAGATATACAAATCCGCCGGGGAACACCGTTTCATCAGACCAAACCTGACTTGCTTCTCCGGTCCAGTCCAAACGGCCACCTGCCAGGAAGTTGACATTGAAATCAACAATTTCGTAATCTCTTTCTTTGTAGGTATGGCTCACACCAAACTTCAATTTGGCGTCTCTATTGAATAGTTGGTGCTCCTTCGTGATGTCTATTTTTCCACCGAGGTTGATCTCTTCCAGGTTTCTCCAAAGTCGGCTTGGGTTACCCGCCGCTCCGGCCGCAAATCGAGGATTGTCATTGACAAGGGTAAACCCGGTTCTCCGAATATCGGGATCTTCCTGTGACGACCATGTTGAAGAAAGTCTCCAATCAACCAGCCACGAATCATCATCAGTATGATGCTCTCCATTGAGAAAGAGATTGGAAATCGAACGCTCGTTATATTCCAGGTTTTCAGATAAACCAAGGTATCCTGATTTCCCAACTGCGTTCTCGTCATCCACCAGATCAAAATCACCTGCCCGGCTTTCCCCATTTTGAAGGCGCATGTAGGTAAGGCGATACTTTGACAGGCCAGTTTTATAAGCCAGGCCAGCAAGACCGCCCAGCAAAACATTGTTCTCAGCAAGGACTCCTGTCGTTGTGGCAGCTCTTTGAAACTCCAGCACATCTATATCACGATCATTTTGATATTCACCAAAAAAGGCATCGTCATACAGATTAGTATTGTTTTTATAGTTTCCTGAAAATAAATAACCCAGCGTATGTCCGTTAGGAAGTTGAACCTGGTTTCCTACGGATACACCGAAGTTATAATTCATAAAACTGGTGGCTGATTTAACACCGAGTGTCGGGCTAAATTGATTTAGGAATTCACCAGTTTCGGCATCAGTTGCATTTAAAGGCGAAGGGATATTGGTTGATCTTGCATTGGCAGGAAGTTCACGAACACCATTGTCGAATCCCAGCCAGTCGGTGCCACTTCCATCATAGGTAATGTAGTCGTTGTTGAAGTGCATGGAAGGGTTGAAATCAATGCCAAAGGACACATCCAGGATTTTGTCTTCCGGAAAGTCTTTGGTTTCGATGTTTACAATTCCTCCGGTAAAATCAGCTGGCAAATCAGGTGTGAAAGACTTCAAGATGACCATGTTGTCAATCAGGTTGGTCGGGAAGACATCAATTTGAATACTGTTACGGTCCGGATCCAGTCCCGGGATGTCCATACCGTTCAAAGTAGTCTTTGTGTATCTATCACCTAATCCTCTTACGTAAACATATTTGCCTCCTTCCACAGAGACACCAGTAACACGTTTGGCCGCCTGACCGGCATTTCCATCACCAATTTTTCTGAAGCTTTCTGCAGATATTCCATCCATAACATTGGCGGACTTTCTTTTTACCGTGAGCAGGGCCGTTTCATTGGTTTTAATTACCTCACCGGTTACAACGATGGCTTCCAGTTCCTCCACCGCATCTTCCATCCAGATGGCATCGATAAGCGTCACATCATCCTCTTCAACCACTAAATCAGTAATTGTAACGGTTTTGAAAGAAACAAAAGAGGCTTCGATGGTATAGGTACCGGGCTCTACTTTAATTTGGAATTTGCCATCGAAATCAGATACTGCTCCAGTGGCGGTATTCTGAATTCTTACGGCTACACCAAAAAGGGGCTCACCTGAGGATTGCTCATATATGGTACCTCGGATGATTCCGGGATCAGCAGAAGCTGATGTAGCAACCAAAAAAAAGGCCAGGCACAAGCCCAGCATTGTCAATTTTTTCATGGGTAATACGCTTTCCGATACTCTTGAAGAAAAAATAGTTGAAACAGGAGATACCTTTCCCTTCTGTTGCGGAAATAGCAAACACCGAATAAACTTTAAATGGTGTTAAACCCTGTTTCAATTCAGCAATTATTCTGAGCGCAAAACTCACGACAGCCTGTTATCGTGGCAACAGTGGAGTATTTATAAAATCGTTAGTACAGTGTTAAAAAAATGTTTCCTGACGTTAGAAATTTTGATTTTTGCCGAATAAAAACTGGTTTTCTTTCAATTAAAAATCCCTTAAACCCCTTAATATCAACACTTTGTCAATTGCAACGAAGCATTCAAGTGAATGTTAAGTGAATGTTTCCAGCTGTGTTCCTGCCGTTAATTCGGGGGCAGGTTTAAGTGTTTATAAATAAAAAAGCTGCTTCAATTTCTCGAAGCAGCTCTATCGTATTTAATTATCTTCTTGTTTTAAAGTCCCAGGTCCGTTAAAGTTCCTGAGTTTCCAGCCCATGTCCAGGCAAAATCTGAAGCAGAAGGTCCATAGGATTTAGAACCTACTGCAACACCGTAGGTGATCACACCAGCATCTACACCGTCAAAGAATCCACTGGAATTGTCAGCCAGATCCGTTTCCCAGTTTGTACTGGCTACAGCACCGTTTCCGTTAAAGCTGTCGATTCTACCAGCCGTGATGCCAAAGAAGTAAAGATTGGTCAAGGTAGCGTTAGTATCATCATCCCAGTCTACGATGGCGTCGATATCTGCGCCTCCATAGATGACACCTTCAGAGAAAGTGTGATTTTCACCTCTTGTACGGTCTCCTTCAGGTCCGTCAAGCTCGAAAGCAGAACCTGTATTTGGAGTGATGATAATGAAGTTCGTAACCGAACCCGTCCAATCCTGATCAGTATCCATTGAATCATCAAATGAATTCCAGATCAAAGCACCATCGATAGATACATTACCTCCGAAGAATTCGATACCATCATCCGCATTTGCCACAACTTCAACATTGCTGATCGTCGTTCCTGAACCAACACCACCAAGGGTCAATCCATTGATTTCATTTCCAGCACCAATGTTGGTTCCACCATGTCGGATAGAAATGTAAGAAATGGTTCCTGAGTTATCTTCAGGGTCGTCTCCACCATAAAGACCGTTTTCATCTGAAGAAGGAATACCTTCAATTTGTAGCTCTGCCAGGTCAGTTGTTGTTTCCCCAGCTGCATCCTCTACTTTACCAGTAATTGGTGCTCTACCCAGGATAATTACGCCTCCCCACAAGCCTGTTTGAGCGGCATTGGTAGTACTGGCATAATTTCCGGCGGCGATATCAGCAGGATCGATTGGATCACTTGTAGAAGTAAAGATGATAGGAAGTGCCGCAGTTCCGGTTGCGTTCAAAGTACCACCACGAGCTACTAAAAGCGCAGTAGCCGCAGCACCAGCTCCCGGAGCTCCTTTGATTACCGTGCCAGGCGCAATGTTCAAAGTAGCGCCATCAACAACAGTCACACGCGTATCCAGTTGATAAATATTGTCGGCTGTCCAGTTCACTGTACCTTCAATAGATCCCCGCACACTGATAACAGGAGTTGCTTCTGTTTCAGTAATCGTTAAAACAGCAGTAGCTGATCCGGTATTTCCATTGGCATCTGTTACAGTCAAAGTAACAGAACCTGCACCTGCATCGCCCGCAGTGAATGAAACAGTAATAGATCCGGAAGTCTCTCCAGCCACACCATCGGTAGTGACGGTAGTTGTTCCTCCGGTTTCAGTTACCGTGGATGAGGCGAATCCTCCAATTGCGATATATGGGAAAGAGACATTAATAGACTGTCCCGAGGTGACAGTCGCCGCTGCTGGAGCGGTTACTTCAGGATCTGCTGCGATAGGTTCATCATCAGAACATGATGAAATCCACAGCATCCCAGCGAATGTCAAGAGTGATAATAATTTTTTCATAATCAATTTTGTTGCGAAAAGTTTGTTGGCAGCAAAATTGATTTTCGCGTGTTAACTCCTGGAGGGATGATTTTTACGATTGTGTTAAAAACCGGGGGCGAATTTTAAGCCCGTATTTTCTTTGTTAAGAAAATGTTTTCTACTTCGTCAATTCTACCTTACTCAGTAATTGCTCAATGACGTCCTGAGTAGTTACCGCGTCGGCTTCAGCCTCATAATTAAGCAGGATACGGTGATTCATAACATCTTTAGCAATCTCCTTGATATCCTCAGGCAGTACAAAATCACGTTCATCGAAGAAGGCTACGGCTTTTGCCGCCAGGTTCAGATTGATCGATGCCCGGGGTGAAGCACCGAATTCTATGTATTGCGCCACATCATTAAGACCATAAGATTTTGGATCTCGAGTAGCAAAAACCAACTCCACAATGTACTTCTCGAGCGATTCCGAGATACTCACCTGATTGATTTCTTCTCTAATAGAGAATATGTCTTCTTTCGTAAGGATCGTTTCTACCGACGACTGGAAGGTCATGTTGCTCATGCGTCGCATGACTTCCAGCTCTTCTGCCCGGGTAGGATAATCTACGTGCACTTTCAACATGAATCGATCTACCTGAGCTTCTGGTAGTGGGTAAGTTCCTTCCTGATCTACAGGGTTCTGCGTCGCCATAACCAAAAAAGGACGATCCAGCTCAAAAGTGGTTTCTCCAATGGTCACCTGCTTTTCCTGCATGGATTCGAGCAGGGCGGATTGAACTTTGGCCGGAGAACGGTTAACCTCATCCGCAAGGATCATGTTAGCGAAAATCGGACCTTTCTTCACTTCAAACTCTGATCTTTGCTGATTGTAGATCATTGTCCCCAGCAAATCCGCGGGTAGCAAGTCAGGTGTAAACTGGATCCTTTTGAAATCAAGGTGTAAGACATCAGCCAGTGTGTTTACCGTCAGCGTCTTAGCAAGACCCGGTACACCTTCCAAAAGAATGTGTCCTTGTGTGAATAACCCAATGAGTAGGCGATTGACCATGTATTCCTGGCCAACAACAACTTTCCCCACTTCGTGAGTTACTTTCTTGATCTTTCTCTGATGCTCTTGCTTGAGCTCCTGATCCAGGGTCTGTTCCATCTCCGTTTGATTCAATTTTCAGAAGTCTGCAAAAATACCCAGCATCAGGGGATCTGAAAATAAGATTACTTAAGCGGCGCTTTCTTTAATGATTTTTAACAACCTGTTAACCTGCTAATTCGGTCTTTACCTGTCTCCAGACATAAAATAGCTCAGTAGCGATTTGAAGACACCTTTCATCGTAGGTAGCCGACTCAACTGCAGTGCCATCAGATTCCTTCGGATCAACATATAACAATGCGACTCGGTCGTCAGCCCCAAATACTACCGGACAATCCGCATCGGCACTAGAGCAAGTCATGACGGCACAAAAGTTTTTATCAGGATTCGGTGCATCATCAAATTTCTTGGAGTAGGCTACAATAGGATCGGCTTTCTCTGCAAAACGCACTTCATAATGCGGGTTTTCACCTCCCGGATTTTTAATGATCATGCCCGTGCGTTCTAATGCGGCAACAGCTCTTTCATTGAATGCCGTAGTAGCGGTGCCTCCGGAAAAGGTTTTAATATGTTCAAAACCGTAATAATAAGCCGCAACCTGCGCCCATATCTGACTGAAGTGACTTCTGCGTGAATTGTGGGTACAGATAAAGAGGAGGTTCAACTCACTCTTTTCCTGAAGTTTCGACGTGCAATAACTGACCAGTTGATCTAAAATTTCCATCCTATTTTGAGGCAGGTGATCAACTTCAGGTAGCAATTGCTGAATATAACTTGCTAGTCCTTTTTTCATTTCTTCATTGAAATGCATGTACTTGAAAGAAAAACGCCGCCCACCGCGTCATTGTGCCCCGGTCATTTCGGAAAGAATGACGTTTTTCTCTTCGTCATGCCATTGTAATAAAAACAAAGGTCAGCAAAAAATAGCTGACCTTTTTATAAAACATATTATTGCAATATTACGATTAATAGGCTCAAAAAATAAGCTTAACAACAAGGGGCGGCCGTATACTTCTCCTCATTTTGATTGACATCTTCGATGAAGTGGTACACTTCCCATTCATAGCCATCAGGATCATTCACCCAGAATTTATCCTGTTTGGCATAGCAACAGGCAACTTCCTGCTCTTCAAGGCCAATTTCGATATTCGAAGATTTTAAAACTGATTTCCTTTCTTCAACTTCGGCAGTGGAATTGACCATAAAGCCCAGGTGACCAAAATGACTCTGCACTTTTTCGGGTGATTGTATGAAGGATATGACCAGGGCCGGATTGGCTAATTCGAACTTCACATAGTCCTTTTTGACTTTGCTTGGTTCTGTTCCGAATAGTCTTGTGTAAAAACTGATTGTCTTCTCCGTATCTGATACGAATAAGCTTAAATGAAATTTCTGCTGTTCCATTCTATTATTTAATTATGATTGGGAATTCAAAGTATCTATCAACAGCATGAACCTTCAGGTTGCAACTTATCAAACATCACATCGAACAACTGTTGGACTTCTTTCCACACCCGATAATTGAGGCAGTAATTCATGGCATTGCCTTCCACCGTTCCCTGGATAATACCGGACAGTTTCAATTCTTTAAGATGTTGGGATATTGTCGCCTGTGCTAAACCTAATTCCTGAACCAGGTCACTATTGATGCACACGTTGGATTTCAACAAATGATCAATGATTGCGATCCTCGCCGGGTGTGCCAGCACCTTGGCATACCGGGCCAATTCATTTTGTTCTGCTGTAAAAAGATCCGTTTTACTTATTCCCATATTGCAATATTACGATATAGTTTTAAATAGGTTATGTACATCAACGTTTTTTTAGCACTTTGACCTATCAGGAATGAACATACGACGAATTGTACGCTTGTCTATTGTCCCCAATTGAGCCCTACCCGAGTACCATAAGAGATAAAGGGATCTCCTTTTCTGTTGCTGGTAAACTCCGTGTACCTGTGAAAAGAATACGTGATGAACAAATCGTAAAAGAACCGCCTACCAAGGCGTTCCTGATAACCCACAGATATGAAAGGCGTCTCCCGGTCAAAGCCATTCCGAGATTGGCTGTCAGGTACATCAAAGTTTTCAAAAGCCAGAGAATTAAGTGAATATAGATCCCGGATTCCCGTCCCGATGTAAAAGCCGGCAAACGAGTGGATCGGATCGTCGGCGTGTGGCTTCCTAAAAAGTCCGAAATACTTACGCGCACCAACCGATACTGAAAATGCCGTTGAACGAATGAATTGATCATTACCGGCATTTTGCCAGGAGTAACTTCCCCCAATGGTGCTTCGGAATGTCAGGCCCTCGATGAAAATCTCCTTTTCAATGGTAGAAGCCAAAGAAAATGAATAAAACCGATCACTTATGCTCAATCTTGGGTTTTCAAGAGTGATCAAAACGTGTTCTTTGTGACTGGAAAAATCAGCTGTGTTAGGGACCTCCTGCTTCGATCGGGCGCCAACTGGCCCCCAGGCGGCACCTACGGTCACATCAAACCCCAGATTCAGTGAGTTGTTAAATGAATTGAATTGATATCCTGTAAATAGTCGGAAATCAGCATAACCGAATCGGCTTTTCTTTATCTGTTTTCCAAACTGGAGAAAAATCCCCTGATCAATGAATTCAGATTGAAATTTAAAGTTGGCATACTCCAGGCCAACATATGGTCCCGACAGGTTATTTGCCAACCTTCCTCGCTTTAAGTAGCGTCTCAACCTCATTGAAAAAGCAAAGAAATCATTCGGAAACAGGTCCCAGTTATTCAATGGAAAAATATACGCGCCCTCTATTGATATCAGATCTGTGAGTAGGTACTCAAAGGCAAAAAAATCAAACGGATTGATATTAAATATGTCATTGGCATCAAAAGCAACTCCACCTCGAGTACCCAGCTTTATTAAGAATTTTTGATCGTACTGATCGAAACTTTGGTACTTGTATTTGTTTCGGGAGACTTTTTCATCAAGCGTGTCGGTGGTCAGGGTGACCTCCTGCGCCAATGATGCCAAAGTAAGAAGGCCACAGATGGCTAGTGTTAGGCTCAGTCTTTTCATTCCTTGTGTGCGTTTAGTGTTTTATCTCTGATTACAATAGGGCTGAAGGATGTAGTAATTCGAATTTTGGATGGTGAGGTGCCTTCAGAAATCCATTTGGATGATTTTTTTAAGTCCATGGAGCCTTCGATAAAGATGTTGCCAAGATCAGTACTCAGATCATAGCTGTAGCGATCAATTGGGGCGTCCAGTTCCAATGTAAACGCCGTTCTTCTCGCCTCAATGGCTACTTCCCGACTACTGAGACGCATCAAATGGATGGTCCCATAACTGGCCTGACCTTTTATGTCTCCTTTAATCTTGCTACCCGTCAGATCCACCCTGGACAGGTCAATGAAGAGATCCCCGGATTGATCTGTGATTTTATTACTTCCAAAAACAGCAACTAATGTGAGCTCTCCCCGGCAATTATTAACCTGCGTGTCCACAAACTTCCCATTGAGACTCACTAAGCCCGACATATTCGAAACTTGTGTAGACCCGTATGCATTAGTAATCATCATTTGACCTGATTCAGGGGCTCTAATGATCAATTCAATATTCAGAATGCCCTGGATTTTCTCAAACGCGCCTCCGGATACAAAATCATTCGTAAAGCGGACGGTATCACCTGCTTCGCTAAGCTGATATTTCAGATATCCCAGTTCTTTAACCGCTTGATCGGGATCCTTATGTTTCGATTTAAGGAGTATTTCGAATGCATAATGATTTTTATCCCAACCACTGACTGTAACGTGAGCCTTTTCCAACTCCAGCGATAGTACTCGCCCAGGTCGGTAATCCACTTCTTCTTCGAAGCGCTGCGTTGCCACATTTAAGATCGTCTGGGCTTCCGTGACCAGAAACAGGGCAACACAGCATGAAACCAATATATATCTTAACATGAGCATGGTATTTTCATATCAAAATCATTGAAACTAACTGGCTGGTAATGGACGACTCGGCATTTTCAAGCTGAATTAACGCACGTGTCGCGATCTCGTCTGCTCCATATTGTCTTACGGTCTCAGCAAGCAATATCTTTTCTTCCTCCACCCGGGATAACTCTTCATAGAGTAAAATGAATGAAGGTGAAGTACATACTTCCAGTTCTTTTTGACAGGCGTCGAGAATGAAGTTTTTTCCTTCGGTGAGATGATCATTGCTTTGTATTCCAATGATCGGATCACCTGGCACTTCAATGGCTACCACTTCAATATTGCCCGATTCGGTAGTAGAAGACCACCAATACAGACCCAGGGTGAAGAGTATCACCGCCGCCCATGGCAGCGTTTTCCATCCAACCGTCAGAAATCTGCGATTACCTTGTTGCTCGTCTAAATGAGTCTCAATTGTATCCCAAAGGTCCTTATCTGACCATGATGTCTCCAGGTCAATATGGTCTAGCTCTTTGAGCTTCTCTGCAAAATTCCGATCCTTCATGAGTACTTTCGGTCATTAAGTAATTGCTTCAATTTTGCCCTGGCATAGGTCAATTGCGATCTGGAGGTACTTTCTGAAATACCCAGAAGGCTGGATGCTTCTTTGTGACTGTATCCTTCGACAGCCACCAGATTGAAAATCGTTCTGGCGCCATCCGGAAGCGTTCGAATACACTCGTAGATATAGGATGTATCCGAATATCCTTCATGAATTTCAGGATCTTCTGTTGTCTCCTCCCAATGTAAAAACTGATCTTTTTTCAATGACTTGATCTTCATCAGTGATTCATTGACCATGATCTTTCGAATCCAGGCCGATAAGCTGCCTTCACCTTGATAATTAAATTGATTGATTTTGGTGAGTACCTTGAAAAATCCTCCGCTTAAGCAATCGAAAGCATCATTTTCATCTTGCATATATCTCATCACCAATCGTTTCATTTCGATATAATAGGTGTCATACAGCTCCTTTTGAGCGCTGCGAACCGCTTTTTTACATTGATGGACTAATTCTTTTTCTGTCACAAAGACTTACTTTTCACCAGTCTTTCTTTCTAAATGCCTGAAACAAGTAAAACGCTGGAACATGCCATTAAAAAATTTCGAAGAAATCCTGGATCAATCGGGAAACTCGGTGAAATAACGATATTAATCCAATGATCCGCCGTTAATTAAGGTTAGGAGTTATTAGGTTATCCATGGTTAAAAGGGCTATAGTGTCGCTCTGGTGAGCGATTTTGAAGCTGAAAAGGGATTGCATTCAACACTGACACAATTGATCAACAGCCTATTTTATTGATGGTCCCCAGAAAATTGTATGATCCGTTAAAAGTTGGTGTTTTGTGAAATAAAAAAGGGCGTCACATACAGTAACACCCTTTATAAAGACTAATCTCTGAAGACCTTTAATACAGCAGGCCTTTGAAAAGAAGGTTCTTGGACCTACGCGTTTTCTTAGCTCCAAACCAATACCTTTCGAGTAGGATAAAGGTTAAGGCTAAAGTGGTTGTGAAGATGATAGTTCCCATAGCTTAGTACAATTTTTTCTTAGGTTATTTATATAACGCATATTACAACAAAAGGGTTATAATTAAATCATCTTCCTCAGAATTTTTTTAACCTTTCATCGATTTTCATAATAGAAATAACTCTTCTTATAGCTTATTGCCAGTTTTTAATACCAATAAATTCACAATGACTTAATTAATATTTTATCATGATTCACCGAAATAACGTCGAAAAGCATGTTTACCATCATCGAATAAGGAATTCATTCAATACTTAGCGTTGAATTACTTAATTTCCACCGAACAAAGCTTTTTTACTGCTGTTCTCGTCATCTTTAATACAATCTCTGTTTATGAAGACCCTACTCCTCTTCACTTGTTCTGTCCTCTGCATTTTTACCTCTTACGGTCAGGATTGGCAATCACTGATTGGAGATGATCTGAGTAATTGGGATCAAAAAGGAGGTTCGGCTTCTTACGAATTGGTAGACGACATGATTGTCGGTACTACCGTAAATGATCGCTACAATAGTTTTTTGACCACAAAAGCCAGTTACTCGGATTTTATCCTGGAATTTGAAGTTTGGCTGGACCCTTCTTTCAATAGTGGGGTACAATTTCGTAGTAACAGCCTTTCTGATTATCAAAACGGTCGCGTACACGGTTACCAAATGGAGCTAGACCCTAGCCCAAGGGCTTTTTCAGGAGGCATTTATGATGAAGGTAGAAGAGGGTGGCTTTATCCTCTGTCCAGAAATCCAAAAGGATCAAAGGCGTACCGAAACGGAGAATGGAACAAGGTAAGGATTGAAGCCATTGGGCAAAACATCAACACCTGGATCAATGGTATTCAATGTGCAAGACTGGTTGATGATTTGACGGCTTCTGGTTTCTTTGGCTTGCAAGTCCATGGCATTTACGATCCCTCTCAGGCAGATAAGCAAGTGAAGTGGAAAAACATGCGCATCCTTACAAAGGATGTGGAGCGATATCAAACAAATCCGGACCCGGAGGTCCCGGAAATAAGCTATTTGACCAATGCGCTTTCGGCGAACGAAAGTCGTACGGGGTGGCGTTTGCTTTGGGACGGTAGTACTTCTAATGGTTGGCAAAGTACAAAGGGTACTGATTTTCCAGCCAGTGGTTGGGAAATGAACGATGGCGTTTTATCCATTCTGGGGACTGACGGTGAAGAGGCCACAGGTCCAGGCGATATCATTACCAGAGAACAGTTCTCAGACTTTGAATTGGTATTGGATTTCAAGATCACGGAGGGCGCCAATTCAGGCATCAAATATTTTGTAGATCCTAATCTGAACAAAGGAACCGGATCAGCCATTGGTTGTGAATTCCAGATCCTGGACGATCAAAACCATCCCGATGCGAAAATGGGTGTGGAAGGCAATAGGACTGTTTCCTCACTTTACGATCTGATCTCTGCTGAAAACCTATCCGTTCCCGGAAGAGGCAAGCAATTCAAAGGGATCGGTGCCTGGAATCGTGCACGAATCATATCCAGAGGCGGAAAAGTTGAGCATTGGTTGAACAATGAAAAAGTAGTGGAATACGATCGTTTTTCACAGATCTTCCGTTCTCTGGTGGCGTACAGCAAATACAAGCAATGGAAAAACTTCGGCCAATGGCCCCAGGGACACATCCTGCTACAGGATCACGGCGATACCGTTCATTTCCGAAGCATCAAAATTCGAGAGTTCTAGTCCCTGACTTTAAGGCTCCAGTATTCTTATGGCAACTAAGTTAACTCCGCTACCAATCCCTGAAAGCGTGGAACACTGGCATACTTCGTGAAAATGTCCTGACTGAATTCACAAAGTGAAAACCCAAGCTTACCTGCCTTTTCGAAAGTTTGATAGAATTCCTCTTCCTTATCCTGATAGAAATTGAGTTCAGCCAAAACAGCATAGGCTCCAGCATGATCAGGTGCGATTTGAAGGGCCCTGTCAAGGTCTTTTTCAGCTCTTTTAAAGTCACTTTCTGAAATATACAATTCCGCTCGAAGGACATATGTCCTCGGATTTCCGGGTTCCAGATGAATAGCCTGTTCCAGGTCCTTAATGGCCGCTTTCTTTTTATCAACCAGCATCAGCAGGTTGGCTCGCTCTATGAAAGCGGATGTATTCATCGGGTTCAGTGCAATGGCCTTTTTGAAATCTTCAAAAGCATCTTTCACCATATTGAGTTTCATCCAGGCCTTTCCCCGGCTCATGTAGGCAATGGAAGATTCCTCTGCTGCCTTGACAGCTTTATCGTAAAAATCAAAGGCGGACTGGTAATCGTGACGCTCGTAATAGATATTGCCCAACAATAAATAGGCTTCCATAAAATCACCACCAACTTGTAACGCCTGATTGAGGTCTTTGATCGCATCAGATTCTTTTCCTTCTTTTAGAAAAAGTACCGCTCTTTTGAAAAATACATTTTTGTTGTCCTGACTCAAACTGATGGCCTCGTCGTATAGAGAACGTGCACGGTCGTAATCACTTTCCTGACAGGCCAATTCATAAAGCTTATTGAATTTCGCCTTTCTTCGGACCTTCAAAAAATCCCAAAATCCCATGGCAGTGTTTTCGTTTAGTGTAAACACACTTATCGTTACCGGGACCAAAATAGTTTACGTGGAAGCGGGTATTAAGAGGTTTGGTCTTCTGGTTTACACTATTATTGATAGGACTTGCAGAATTGAAATCCTCAATCAATAAATGTCGGGGTAGTACGGCACAGCGGATATTTGACAAATATTAGTGGGGAATTAAAAGTGAAATCACTCAAGCAAACGATCTACGATCTTCACAAGCTTCTCCTTTTTCATGCCTCCCAATACTTTTCCCCGATCCTCTGTTTGCAAAGACTGTATTTCTTCTTCCTTCAATTCAGAGGTTAATTTAGCATAAGTTGTTTCTCTTTCTTTTTGATTGACCCCCAGGATCTCGATCTCATCTAAAGCCGCTTCTAAAATGGCTTTCCCTTTTTTCTTGCAAGTTTCGATAGGATTATATTTTGAGTTCGAATCTCGCAATGCCCAACTGCTGTAATCGATCTTGAGTGAATCAATTTGTTTAATATGAGGTGTAGCTTCGCCTAATACCCGATGCAAAATAGTGTTGGTTCCCGATTTCCAGGCCTCCAGATCAAAGTCCTCCTGATCGAGTTTCTCAATTTGCCTTTGAATAAGTTGCATGTATTTGTTGATCATGGTTATCAAAAATTACTTGGAAGGTAATGAACCTTATTCATATTAACGATAAAGAAGGAACAAGTTGCCTTTCTTTGTGTTTTAAGGGAATATGGAAAAAGTAGATGTAACCAAGATCATTCAGCCGGGGATCGAGATCGGAGGGGTTTTGCTGATGGAGCCAGTTACCGTGATCACGAATCTCTTTATTTCAGTGATGTGTTTCTACGCCTATTGGAAGATGGGTAAGGACAAGGTTGAAGGGAATCCATTGATCTTTTTAAGGTATTATTTCCTGACCATGGGGTTGGCTACTACCTGGGGTGGTTTCATCGGGCATGGTTTCCTCTACTTACTGGATGACCGTTGGAAACTCGGTGGATGGATCATCAGCATGCTATCTGTCGCACTGATTGAGCGTTCGGCCATCAGCTATGCTAACCGATTGGTTTCAAAAAAACTAGGTCAGGTTTTCCTCTTGATGAATGTCATTGAACTGATCATTTTGATGGCCCTCGTCGTTTCATCTGTCCATTTCAAGTATGTTGAAATTCACAGTGCCTATGGGTTCATCATTGTTGTTTTTGGATTTCATCTCTTTGTCTATTGGAAAACCCGGGACCAGGGTAGCCTTGAAATGATCTACGCGACCATCTCCTTGTTGATTGCAGTCTATATTTTCAATGCACCGCTCATTATTCACACCTTCTTCAACCACCGGGATCTGGCCCATATTTTCATGCTGATTGGGGCGTACTTCCAATACCGAAGCTATCTGAAGTTAGGACAAGGGATAAAAGGTGTTTCAGCAGCTACGACTTAACTGATCTTGCTCCAATTCACTACTGTCTTACTTAGTGAATCTACCTGAGTTTTGATCACAGCATTTTGCGGTTGCGTCAATTCCGGATCACTATTTAAAGTATCAGTAGCTGCATTTCTGGCGATTTGAAGAATTTGACCATCCTTTGCCAGATCAGAGATCAGTAAATCAAATGCCCCACTTTGTTGGGTGCCCATCAAATCTCCCGGGCCTCTGAGTTGCAGGTCCGTTTCAGCGATAATGAAACCATCATTCGTGTCCACCATCGTTTTAACGCGGGTTTTGGCTTCGTTGGTCAGTTTCACTCCAGTCATCAGGATACAATAAGACTGCTCGGCACCCCGGCCTACCCGTCCCCTTAACTGGTGCAATTGAGATAAGCCAAATTTTTCAGCGTTCTCTATAACCATCACGGAGGCATTGGGGACATTTACTCCCACTTCGATCACCGTGGTAGCCACCATGATCTTGGTTTCATTCCTGACAAAACGCTGCATTTCAAAATCCTTGTCCTCCGGCTTCATTCTGCCATGTAAGATCGAAATAGGGAGCTTGGGAAACCGACGGCAAATGCTTTCATAACCATCCATCAGGTCTTTGTAATCCAGCTTTTCGGACTCCTCTATCAACGGATAAACAATGTATACCTGACGGCCTTTCCCGATTTCTTTTTCCAGAAATCCAAATAATTTGATCCTATGTGCATCCCGCATGTGTTGCGTTTGAATGGGCTTTCTGCCCGCGGGTAATTCGTCAATCACAGAAATATCCAGGTCACCGTAAAGGGTCATGGCCAAAGTCCGTGGGATTGGCGTGGCTGTCATCACCATAACATGCGGATAAACATCAGTGTTCTTTTGCCACAGTTTGGCCCGTTGGGCTACACCAAAGCGGTGTTGTTCGTCTACAATGGCCAGACCCAGGTTTTGAAACTGAACTTTATCTTCAATCAGAGCATGAGTCCCTACCAGAATTTGCAATACTCCTGTGGTCAAAGCTTCATGCAACTGCTTTCTTTCAGATTGTTTTGTAGAGCCCGTTAGTTTGGCCACTTTCACTCCAATGGGTTTGGCCAACTCACTCAATCCTTCAAAATGTTGATCCGCCAGAATTTCTGTGGGGGCCATGAAAGCACATTGCGTACCGTTGCTAATAGCAATAAGCATACACAGAAACGCAACCATGGTCTTACCACTTCCCACATCTCCCTGCACCAGTCGGTTCATCTGTTTCCCGGAGCGGAAATCACCGTAAGCTTCTTTGATTACTCGTTTTTGCGCACCGGTGAGTTCGAACGGCAAGTGCTTTTCATAGAATTGCTGCAGGAGGGCACTATTGTCAAAGACGATTCCCCGAAACTTCTCAGTCCGGGCCAGTTTCATCTTGATCAATCGCAACTGGACGTAGAAGAACTCCTCAAATTTTAATCGGTACCGGGCTTTCTGTAGATACTCATTATCCTTTGGAAAATGGATATTAACCAGAGCAGTCTTTTTGTCAATAAGCTTATACTGCTCACAAAGTGCTCCCGGAAGTGTTTCCCGGATGTGATTCATCGCTTCCATCAGTAGTGTTTTTACGTACTTATTGAAGTTTTTACTTTCGATGAATTTCCGTTTTAATTTCTCCGTGGTATGATAAACGGGTTGCAGAAAAGTGTTTTGCTGGCTCCTTTCTGTGTACAATTCTACCTCGGGGTGGGCCATGTTCAGGTTGCGACCGAACCGATTGGCTTTCCCGAACACCACATAATTCACACCGGGCTTTAATTTGGGCCTAATCCATTTGATCCCCTGAAACCAAACCAATTCCATTTGTCCCGTATCGTCTTTTAGTGTAGCAACCAGGCGTTGTTTCCTTGGATTGCCCACCATTTCCATCTTCACGATCTGCCCAATGAGCTGAATGTAGGGCATTTGTTCATTGACTTCCCTGATCTTGTAGAACTTGGTTCGGTCCTCATATCGGAAGGGGAAGTGCTGTAGCAGGTCGCCGTAAGTTGACATACCCAGCTCTTCTTGCAGCAATTGGGCCCTTTGCGGACCAACGCCTTTTAAATACTCCAGACTTTTACTGAAAAATCCCGCCACAGTTCGATCAGGTCTTTGACGCAAAAAAGGTTACGTCAACAGGGTCATAGTTCGATTTGACTTCAAACTTATCAGTAAAATTTTTGGCCAGAAAATCTTCAACATAGGATTGGTCAAAATAGAATAATCCATCGTAAGATTCCTTCTCTTTTCGGGTAAGCAGATTAAAAATGATTCCTTGTTTTGACTTTTCCCACATCGCTATTAACACCTCTTCAAAAGCAGCAAGGTGTTGTTTACGAAGAGAGAGTCTGAAGTTCGTATTGAATATACCACTCGCAATGGAGTAGTCCGCGGTGAAAAGCAGGTCCGGTCCATTGATGTGATAAAAACTGGTTTCCTTCTTGTTTTTCACAGCATTTGAAATATTGTTCAATATACTCTGCGACAAGTCATAGCCCCAATAATGGGTGATGGACTTACCTTGTTCATTAGCTAGAAAAAGGAACAAATCTCCATGTCCGCAACCAACATCATTCAGAGAACAGTGATCAGGTAACAGATTGGCAATGATCTTGAATCGCTTTTTTTGACTAGCCGGAGAAGTCCAGTTGAGGGCACGATAATCGCCACCATAGTGCTTCGAAAATCGGTCGTAGTACTTGCCAAGTCGCTTGTAAAGTCCCATAGCAATTGCTAATTTGAAAGAAAAACCAACCGATTATGTCATTTTACAGAAAAAATGCAGATGTACGTATATCTGCGCGAAGTACACTGATCCGAATGGGAATGGGCTGGCTGGCCGACATTCTTTATCCCGAGGACGATTGAGATTTCGGCACGTTTCAAACCCAGGAGTAATTCTCCCGTGCTTTCTTGATTCGCCTAAGCTAACTCCTTTCCTTCCATGGTGGCTTTGTAGGTGGCAATGCGATTGTGCATGACTTTGAACCAGATGGGTGGTACCATCGCCATGAGCATCATCCCGGGATATCCGGTAGGCATTTGGGGGCTCTGATCAAAATGACGTAGGACCTGATAGGGTCGATTGGCCTGAAAGTGATGATCCGAATGACGGGAAAGCTCCAACAAAACCAATCTCCCTAGCGGATGATTGGAATTCCAGGAATGGATGGGCAAAGTTCTTTCGTAGCGGTTACCTTTCATTTTGCGTTGCAGTCCATAGTGTTCGATGTAGTTGACCGTTTCTAGTTGCATGAAACCCAGTGCGGCTCCCAGGACAAACCACAACATGACCTGAACGCCAAAGAAAAATCCGACTGCTACTATCAATAGTAACTGTAGAAATTGAAACCGTAGCATCTCATTTCGCAAACTCCAGAATGGCTTACCAGCTTTCAACAATCGTTCCCCTTCCAGTTTCCAGGCAGACATCCAACTGCCACCGATTGTTCGGAAATAGAAGGCGTAAATCGACTCTCCATATCGGCTTGAAGCGGGATCTTCATGTGTGGCAACATTGCGATGATGTCCGCGATTGTGTTCGATGAAGAAATGCATGTAAAGGGAAGTGAGCAACAGCAGTTTACTCATGAATTGTTCTTGTTTTGTGCTTCGATGACCTAATTCATGTGCATTATTGATGGAAACGCCACAATTCATACCATAAGCCAGGGCAAGACCCAAGTACTCGTGCCATAACAATCCGGGCATACTGACCTTGTACAGGAAGAAACCCAATATGAAAAGCTGAACAGGTACTAAGCCGTAAAGCAACCAATCATAGACACGATCATGTTTGGCCATTTCCTCTTCCGCCTGATCCATATTTTCCGTTGACCCTTTGGTAAACAACTCCAAAAAAGGGAGCAAACCAAACGCATAAATCACAGCCATGTAACTATACCAGCCTCCCAAATACAGCGAAAGGATCACCATGAAGGGAACACTGTAAGCCGCTGCATATTTCAACCATCGAAAGTTCATCATTCCAGGATTTTAAAGGATCATCCTCGAAAGTAAGATAGTGGATAAGTCTTTTTTAATCGGTATCCGTCTATTTTGGTTATTGGTTATTGAGGGATTCATAATTTTCCATACAAAAAGTTAGTTTTTTACTTGATCCCTCTCCAAAACCTGGCAACTCAATAACCAAACAACTACCCATCACTGGATATGCCTGGTCAAGCTTCTCAATTCTTCCACATAATCCCTTAACCACGATAGTGTCAGGTTCGATTCCTGAATGCGGAGCAGAAAGTTATCACTCACCAAATTCAACAGGGCAGTAGAAAAGAGTTGTTTCTTTTCAATGTTCAGAGCTTCGCTTAGCTTTTGCAATAAAGGCCTCTGAACGTAATCAAATGCCTGATCATAGTACTTTTTATATGCTTCCCCTTCTGCTAGTTTGAGTTGTTTTTGAAAGAAAAAGTTCTTCTTATAATTCAGCATGATGTTCAGGACGTCTGGATCTAACATCTTCGCAACGGCCATTTCTTCTCCTACTTTTTTGGAAGCTTCCAGGTGCCATTGTAGCATGTCCGCTTTCAGCACTTTTAGTTCACCGAAGTAATGATAGAAAGATGATTTGTTTCGCTGGAGATCCCGGGCGATCGCTTCTACGGTAAGCCCAGCTTCACCTTGAGCGGCAAACCGGTGATATGCGGCCTCAATCCAAATGACTTTTTTATCGCCCTTCAAAGCTTTGAACCAATATTATGTAAGAACCTCCTAAGCACGTCATTGCGGAATTTTTCGGAATAGATTTCCAGAATCCGAAAAATGTCCTTGCAATCTCTTTCACGCTTCTTTACTTCCTTCGCAATAATGAGCCCTTGAACTACTGCAACAGCAAATAAAGTCCTGCGGCAAGAGCCGAACCTATCATCGGACCAATGGCCGGAATCCACGAGTAGGACCAATCACTATCACCTTTATCCTCCACTGGCAGCAATTGATGCATGATCCGAGGACCAAGATCTCGTGCAGGGTTAATAGCATAACCCGTTGTTCCTCCTAAAGCCAATCCGATAACCGTCACCAGTAAGGCAACAGGTAACACATCCAGCGACCCCAACGACCCATTTTCCGCTCCGGTAATGTAGAAGATCCCGAAGATTAAGGCGAAGGTGCCCACAATCTCTGAAAACAAATTGCTGGTCTTATTCCTAATGGCGGGAGCTGTACAAAAAGTGGCTCGTTTACCTTCTTTATCTTCGGTGATCGCATAGTGTGGACGATGCATCAACCAAACCATGGAAGTCCCCAGCATCGCTCCGATGAATTGACAGGCGATGTAACCAGGCACCAATGCCCAGTCGAAACTTCCGATGATGGCAAAACCAAGTGTCACTGCGGGATTGAGATGAGCCCCCGAATACGGTGCTGCTATATATGCTCCGGTAAATACCGCCAGGCCCCAGGCAAGGGTAATGACGATCCAGCCGCTATCATGACCTTTGGTGCCTTTCAAAACAACATTGGCTACTACGCCATTGCCCAGCAGGATCAACATGAATGTACCAACTATTTCCGCGACATATGGGGTCATCTTCTTAGGTTTTTACAGGTTGTAGAAATCGGGTTGAAGATACTCATTTTTGAATGTTTTAAATTGCCGCAAAAAGATTGATGATGCAAAAAATTGGTTTGTTGCTGTTCTCTTGTTTGTGTGTTTCTCTAAGTCAGGCACAGGAAATGTCACCTGAAACCCGGGAGCGTTTCATCAAAGATCAGGATCAATACTTGCTTAGCCTCAACCTCAATCTGGATCAGCGACGCGATTACCAAACCATCACAATCAAGTACGAAAAGCAAAACATGGCTGCTGAAAGAGCGGGGTTAAGTGGTGGGGCACTTAAGTCAAAACTGAAAAATATCCGTAAAGCAAAAGATGCCGAAATGAAGCGCATCCTGAATAAATACCAGTTTAAACTTTACCTGAAGCGACAAAAAGAAATTGACAATAACTATGAGTAATGTAAATCCTTTCCATCTGGCCATTCCGGTCAAGGAGATTGTTGAGACACGAGCTTTTTACAGAGATGTGATGGGCTGTAGTGAAGGCCGAAGCAGCGATCATTGGGTCGATTTCGATTTTTTTGGGCATCAATTGGTCATTCATCAGGTTGCTCAAAAGGAGGATGAAACTGCTTCAAATCCGGTTGACGGACATGAGGTACCTGTGCCGCATTTTGGCGTGGTTCTCGACTGGGGAGATTGGCAAAACCTGGCAGAGAAGCTTCAAGCGGAGAAAATGAATTTCATCATTGAGCCCTACATCCGCTTTGAAGGTCAGCCAGGAGAACAAGCCACCATGTTTTTCAAAGATCCATCAGGAAATGCATTAGAATTCAAAGCCTTCAAGGACATGGGGCAGCTTTTTGCAAAATGAATTCTCTGAATTGATTCAGGGAGTTTAATATCCATTCAATTTCTCTTTCCAAAAGGTTCCCTGATAAGATGGGGTAAACTTATCATCTACGTATAACCGCGGAGACCAACGATCGTCAAAGACCCAGACAATGTAAGAGAGGTGGTTTTGATCTGAATAATCAGAAATGGCTTTTCCATATCCGTGATCACTAATGACCGGAACATGAGCACCGGGATCATCTGGCGTACAATAACCGATTTCCGTTAGTACGATTGGATAACGCTCTTTCACAAAACCCCAGTCTGCAGTCCACTTTTCTATCCAGGGCGCTTTTCTTTTTTGTGGATAAGGATGGCTTACGTAGGCAATACCTTCTGATTTCAACGGCTGATCCCGCACAGGCGTAAGGTCGTAAGCCCAATTGAATCCTGCTACCAAAGGAATCCCTTCACCACCACTGGTCCTCACCTCAGCAATTAATTCCTCCATGACGGACTTCCACCGTTCCCAGCTTAGCTCTCCAAATTTGTCATTGTTCACCGGTTCATTAAACAGCTCATAAAAAGCCACAGTAGGGTTATCACCGTAACGTACTGCGACAAGTCTCCAAAAGTCGAAAGTCTCCTCCAAGTTGGTATGGTAGCTCTCATTCAAATATTTCTCTTCTACCAAATTCCCAATACTATGCCAATCTATGATGACGTACATGCCATTAGCTGCAGCCCAGTCAATGCCCTGATCCAACAACTGAAAATAGGCTTCTTTTCCTCTGGATCGCCAGGCACTTGGATGTATCGGAAAACGAATTATATTGGCTCCCCAGCGTTTCATTTCTCCGAAATAGGCCAAATTCCAACTGTTCTTGTTTGCCAGATTATCAGGATCACTGCTACTGTAGCCCCGGAAAACAAATACCTCTCCTGATTCATCGACGAATTCATTTCCCTGTACCGTGATCCTGGGCATTTGCGCCCAAATCGAAAAGGGAAATAAAAGTGTGATAAGTAGTCCAAATACACTTAATCTGAATACAATATTCATATTTTGTCGTTAATTGGTTTGAATCTTAGGGCAAGATAGCTGGGCGGATATATGCTCTACCCTGACAATTGACCCAACTTTGAGAGGATTATGGTTTTGATCGATGCATCGCTATCGTCCTCCTGCTTAGACTCAAAAACGGTAAATTTCAAATCACGCTCATGGCATTTGGTTCCATTAATTTTGAGTGATAGATCGTTCAACCGTGGAAAGCATATCCCTATTTATTGTCATTGGACTTAGTTTTTCAGTGGTTATCCTGTTGAAGCAGTTGAATCATTCGGGGAATCAAAAACCCTTTCTATTGAGTCCGGTCTTTCTGGCATTTATCTGCACACTAGAGTTGCTATACGGTTGGCTTTTCAGTACGAAGTACATACTGGATGTTCCACATCTGCTCAGATTGAATACTCCTTTTCTCTACCTACTGGGACCTTCATTGTATTTCCTGATACTTTCCAATGGGCAACCCAATCGAAAGTGGTTCTTAAATGACCTGCTGCATCTGATTCCTTTTGTGCTGGCCATCTTGTTTTTATTACCATTCTACCTATTCTCCACTGAAGCCAAAGTGGTTTACATTCAGCATTTGTATGAGCAGCTGGGATCAGATTCACTGTGGTTAGGAGGTTCCAGAAGAATCCATCAGGGTATTTACCTGGGCGCTTCTATCGCACACCTGGTCAAAGCTTCAAAAGCCATTCGTTTTTACAAGATGTGGACTGCCTCAAAATGGATCATTATCATTTTTTCAACTATCTGGGCCATTTCCATCTACCGTTTCTTCTTTCAGTTTGACCTGATGTCGGCCATGGTTGATATTTTTTTGCTGAGTACCGTTGCCATTTTTCTGGTTTATCGACAATTGTCTCTGAGGAAACCCGCAACAAGTACGCAACAACTGGATGTGGACCGTATGGTATTGGAAAAACAACGGATTGAACAGCTACTAGAGAACGAGCAGGTTTATAAAGATCCACAATATTCTGTCAAAGATTTAGCAAAAGCACTGAACCTGTCTGTCCGGGATGTCTCTCAAATCATCAATAGAGGCATGCAGACAAACTTCAATCAACTGGTCAATAAGTATAAAATTGAAGAGGCTATCAGATTGCTGCGTCGAGAGGACACACAACACCTCACCATAGAGGCCATTGCTCATCAGGCTGGTTTCAACAGTACGTCCGCCCTCAATGACAATTTCCGAAAATTAACCGGACAAACCCCCAAGGCTTACAGGCAGGATATTTTGCCTAAATCATAATTCCGGCAATCTTCACTAACCGTAAAATCGGCCTTAGACACTCCATATACGTAGTTTGCAGAAAGGCTCAAAAATGAAATTAATCCTGCTCATCCTCACTTGGTGTTATTCCGTCTGTCTGTTAGCTCAAATAAATCCGAAAGAGGTAGTAGCCTTCTCCGACAGCATGATGCGATATGCCGTAGAAGAACAAATGATCCCCGGAGGTATATTGAGTATTGTAAGCAGTGACCAAATTCATCTGGCTCATGGGTATGGTTTTAGTAATCTGGAGAATCAGGTTGCTGCATCCGCAGATGAAACACTCTTTCAATTAGGTTCTGTGGGAAAAGTCTTTACCGCCATAGCCGCATTACAGCAAGTTGATCAGGGAAAATTGGATATCACCAGAGATGTCAATCACTACCTTACCGATTGGAAAGTTGATCACTCAAACGATCCTTTGACGTTGTTTCATCTACTTACGCATACAGGTGGTTTCAATGAACGCTTTATCGGGTACATGGCTCGTAGCGAAACAGAATTGTTGTCCTTAGGAGATCACCTGTTACAAAACATGCCCTCCCAGTTTCAACCTCCGGGAATCGACATCAATTATTCTAATTATGGTTATGCAATGGCGGGTCATCTGGTGGAATTGTCCAGCGGTGAGTGTTTTGATCAGTATATTCAAAGTCAAGTATTTGACAGGGTAGGGATGATCAAGGCAACTTACCATTTACCTGATCATTACCACGAACTCCGTCAATTTGCCACAGGCTACCAATGGCACGATGAGTTTGAAGAAATAAGAAGCTATCCCAGGCATGCCTTACCAGCAGGCAGCTTAATTGCCACTGCTGCTGATATGGGAATGTTTATGCAGGAGCTACTTCAAAGAGACACAACATGGCTTTCGGCCTCCTCATTCGATCGGTTGTTTTCGCAGCAATTCACCAATGACCCCCTTCTTCCGGGTTACACCCTTGGGCTGGAAGTACAACATTATCATGGGCGGCAAGTCTTTGTGAAAGGAGGGCAGGTTCCGGGCTTTCTTTCCTTCGTATTATTCATTCCTGAAAAAGACCTGGGATTGTTCCTTTCCTTTAACACGGATTCTGACGATTTTCTCGAATTATTCTTATCGGATTTTGAACGTAGATTTTTCCCAAAGGATGAGGATGATTTGCTACAGCCAATAAATGAAGATGTTACTGAATACGCAGGTCACTACGGCAATTTGCGAACAAGCTTCGACACTTTTGAAGGATTCTTCCTGCTTTTTCAGGGGCATTTTGAACTACAAAAGACCTCCGATAATTTGTTGCGTGCCTACCATAACGGCGGTTGGCAAACCTATCAACTGGTAAAGGAAGATGTCTTTCAACACACCACGGATCCGGATGAATTCATTACGTTCCAAAGGAACAAGACCGGCAAGGTTATCCGGATGTACCGATCACAATCTGTTGGAGGTGTTCAGGTTCCGTCAAGTTATTTCAGGTTAAAATGGTGGGAACGGCCCCGGTTTCTTAATGATGAGTACCCGGTAGCTTTGTTAGTTATCCTTATTTATCTGGTGCTCCCGTTAGTTTGGCTCATGGTCCATTTTATCAGAAAAAAGAACCAAAACTTTTTAACGGCCGCCAGGATTCCTCCATACTACCACATAGTGGCTTTGGGATTTATGTGTCTGTTTTTTTGGAATATCGTAGGGTTTTTCATTCCCCTCTTAAAAAACCGAGATGCGCTACTCTTTGGTCTTAGTGAGGAGTTACTATCTATCCGCTATTACAATATTTCCATGGCATTGTTTGCCCTGGCCTTGCTTGTACTGAGTTCCATGTTGTGGATCAACAAAGAAGGAAACTTGTTGATGAGGGTTTATTATACAACTTACAGTCTGGTTGCTTTTTCCTACATAACCCTCTTGTTTCGCTGGCATTTTTTACTCCTGGAGTAAAATCAATAATCAAACGGCACTGGCACTGAAAGTCATGGCAGTTTTCACGGTATTTACGGAAATACACCCCTGCTCCGACATTTTCAGAAGTTTATCAAAAGCAGAAGGATCACTGCAGTTTTCATAGGAAACATCCAATTGCACATCCGTGAATCGCTTTGGCATGTCTTGACTCACCGTAGCAATCACCTGAACTTTAAGCCCTTCGACTTTCACTTCCCGAGTTTGCGCAGCGGCAAAGAACGTGCTACAAAAACAACCAGCTATTCCAGTCAATAGGTATTGGCCACCCATCAGGCCAGCTCCACCGCCACCTTTCTCGATAGGCCGGTCTATAATGACTTCAAATTGATCATGCTGCAACTTCATGGAAGTTTCAGCGTGTTGTTCCAGCGTGATTTTGATCTTATCCATATCGAAAAGTTAGGAGGTCAGTGACTTGGGAACAAAACAAACCACTACTAGCGGCATGGAATGCCTGCTGGATTACACTACCAGATGATTTTTAAGGTCAACTACCTTTTCACAGCCTAATTGCTCTAATACTTGCCGCAGTTGTTTTTTGAGTAAATGAATGGTGTGATCGCCGCCATTTTTTCCTAATGCAGCGACGCCATACATGAAGGATCTGCCCAAAAAAGTGAAATCCGCTCCAGTGGCAAGTGTATTTGCAATATCCGGTCCGGTTCGGATGCCGCTATCCATCATGATGGTCATTTTACCAGAATAGGTTTGCGCAATTGATCTCATGGCCTGGACCGAAGATTCGCCATGATCCAGTTGCCGACCTCCATGATTGGAAACGATCACTCCATCTACTCCAATAGACTGGCATTTTTCTACATCTTCCATACTGGCGACTCCCTTAAGTACCAGTTTGCCAGGCCAAAGATCCCTCAGGGATTTTAGTCGTTCTTGACTTAATCTTCCGTCGAAGGTTTTGTTCATGAATTGACCAAGGTGTTTCAAACTGGTCCGTTTAGGAATATATGGCCTCAACGTTTCGAAAAACGGAGCACCCGTTCTCAACGTCTGAAATGACCAGTTGGGATGGGTCAGCATTTGCCAGACATTGCGCATAGTCATTCTGGGAGGTAAGGAAAGTCCGTTTTTTATCTCTCTGGGTCGATAACCAAACGCGGGTGTATCTGCCAGGATCACCAATACCTGATATTGTGCGGTCTGAGCTCTCCTGATTAAATCATTCCTCAATTTCTCATCGGTAGGGTGATAGAGCTGAAACCAGGCTTTGCCTTCGGTGATCTCACTGACTTTTTCCAGGCTGGCGGTCCCTACTGTACTTAGGATAAAAGGAATATTCCAGTCAAATGCGGCCTTGGCAAGTATTTCCGTCGCTCCTGGCCACATGAGTCCTTGCAATCCAATCGGAGATATACCAAATGGCGCACTATAGGAATGGCCAAATAAATCCGTGTTGAGAGTTGCTTCTTTGAAATCCCGCAGGTAATAGGGCTTCAACTGAATTTCTCTGATCTCTGCGGTGTTGCGATGGAGGTTAATGTCCGCATTACACCCATGGTCCAGATATTCGAACGCAAACCGTGGAATGCGCTTTCGAGCTTTTTCCCGAAGGAAAGGAATATCCGGGTAGTTGGGGTTAATGGGGTCTTGCATGCCTGACTATCACCAAAAGGAATTTAGGCAATTTTCTCTGATTGATACATAATATGCAAATTCCGGTAACATGGCCTAAACGATAGAAGCCCGTGATGTATTCACGGGCTTCTAAAATGTTATAGGATTTCAAATTAACAGGGGTCGTTCGCAGAAAGAGGTACATGACCTAAGATGGCATGATATCCAGCAAATTGTCCTCTGGTAAATGAATTATTATTGCGATTGGCAGCCAGGTTATTAATGTAGTTGGCAAACCTTTGTCTCACCCTGAATGGTATATCATATCCGGTGGGAATAGATCCGGACTGAAGGGTGATCTTACCAGGAACAGGGTCTTGTGTAGTGGGGATCTGGCCACTGCTGTACTGCAAAGTTCTGGTGGTGAAGCACTGCGCAAGTCCTAGCTCATTAACGATGAGGTTGTAGTGGAATACATAGTCATCAAAACCTCTTTTCCAGCCACAATCAAATTCTTTGTTGGCAAAGATATCGTAACCCTCACAGACTGTTGGGATTGGGATTGGTAAGTTAGGTCCTGAGCCTGGTTGAAAAATAGTGGGGTTTTGTCCCGCTTCTTCACTTTCTGCTGTTTCATTTAATGCCACTTCGGATTGTTGGGCTTCACTTATTTCCTGCATGTTCTCCTCTATCTCTGACGAGCACGAGAATATACTTACGGTGATCATGATGAGTACAAGTTGTTTTTTCAATAGTGTTAACATAGTTGTAAATTTTTATTTGTTCTACTCCACTATTGCCGAACCTGAAAAAGGTAAACATATTGTTTGAGAAATTTTTCAAATTTATTCTTGTTGAAAATTCTTGATCATGACAAAATATCTATTGGCCACCTTGTTATTATTTCATTTGTCTTTGGCTTCAGGTCAAAGTGAGGAAGCACAACCTTCTCAGAATAAAGTCATTGCCTATCTAAAGAAAGCGAAGGAGCTTACCAAAGCCAGAAGCTATGATAGTTCGAATTACTACTTTGAAAAATATTTACCCCTGTTAGATAAGGAGGAATCCAGGGACATCTATTATGCCTCGCGGATCGACTATATTCGGAATCTGATCTTTGCCCGAAGGAACAACCAGGCAGATAGTTTGAATGAACTATTATTTCAGGAGATCGAACAAGAGGGTTCCGGCTATGAGGTTTATCTATTTCGAACATTTGAATCAAAAGCGATTCTTGCTTATGTCAAAGGAGAGTACCCCTTCGCTGCAACGCAATACAAGCAAGCAATAGCTGGTTTTCAATCCCTGAAGGATACTACTTTAAATGAAAACATTGCTTCTATCTACAATTCTTTGGGAGTCATTTATTCCAGACTTTCGATCTATCCATTAGCTAGTCAGTACCTGCAAAATGCCTTGGAAATATACGAGAAATCGGGTGCTGCCGATCAAAGGTTTCACAGTGTACATAACAACCTTGGCATCTTGTTTACCCTACAAGGTAAATACCCCAGAGCACTTGCTCACTATGAGAAATCTCTGAAATATTACGATCAGGTAGCGGATTCTAAAAATAGTCCGGGATACGCATCAACTTTTAGCAATTTATCCATCATTTATAAAGAAACGGGTAAGATCAACAAAGCCATTGAATACCTGCAAAAGACCGCCCAGATCCAGGAGGAAAATAATTTGGCTACTAAAGTAAGGTCTTACATTACGTTGGCGAATTATCATGCTGCCCTTGAAGAAGAAGAGCTTGCCAGGTCGTATTTACTTAAAAGTGACCCTTTGGTTGATCACAATGACCCGGAACTTCTGGGTAGATTATACGGTGCCTGGGCCACCTACCACGCCTCGAAGGAGGAACCCGATTATGAAAAATCTAATGACTACTGTAACAGAGCCATTGACCTGTTTACTACGGCTGAATACCACATTGGCGTGTCCACCACCATGTTTAGCATCGCTGAAAACTATTTTGCTTCGGGCGATTACAAGCGTGGGGAAGCGGTAGCATTAAAAGCTATAGCCCCTCTTGAAAATCTTGGGGAGCAAAGAGCTTATCTGGTAGATTTTCTGGGCAAATTAGCCACAGAAGCCTTTAAAAACCGGTATTTGGAAAAGGCTTTGGCCTACGCAGATCAGTCCATCGAGATGAATCTCGGTTCCCTGGAAATCTCTGAGATGCAATTAGACAATGTCCATAACGAAGTAGTCATGTTTCAGGCTTTACGGACCAAAGCCCGTTGCATTCAGCAGCTATCGAGTAATCAGGAAAGTGGAGTTGAAGCACTCAGTATCTACTCATTAAGTGACTCGTTGATGAGTCAGATTCACTGGCAGGAGTCCTCCCTGGATCAAGTGCTGTTGCTGGATATTAAAAAAGACCTGTATCAGGATGCTGTGGAATTGGCAATAGATCTTTTTCGACAAACGAATGCGCACCAATTTTTAGAACAAGCTTTTTCTTTCTCCGAGAGAGGCAAAAACATGGGGCTTAATCTCCAGTTGAGTCAGTCCCTGGAAAAGAAGTTTGGTAATATTCCTAATTCCATTCTTACCCAGGAGTCCTATTTGAAGGAAGATATCTCGTATTTGAAAAGTAAACTCTATTTGTTACAACAAGAGGAAGAACCTAATTCGGATAATATTGAAATCTTTGAAAACCTACTCTTTGAACAACAAAAGGAGTTGTACCGACTCAATGATTCTTTGAAGCAAAACTTTCCTGAGTATTATGAATTAAAAAATGTCAGTTTCATCAAGAGTCTGGCAGATGTGCGTGAGCCATTGGAGTCCGATGAGCAAGTTCTTACCTTTAGTTGGGGCGAGCGTTCGATTATCTGTTTTTCTATCACGGCTGATGAAACAAAGGTCTTTGAACTGGATACTGAGCAAACGCTACGATTAATAGAATCGTCCAAACTGGGATTATCGCAGCCGATGACGGATTTGGACGACCTCCGGAACAACCTCTCTAAGTTGTATGATGCCTTATTCAGCAAGGTGAAAGATTTTAAGAATAGATTGATCATTGTTCCCGACGGAGCGCTGGGTATATTCCCGTTTGAGCTCTTGGTCAAGGAGAATGGCAATTACATGATCCAGGAGCATGAAATAAGTTACAGATACGCCGTAAATGAAGAGTTTAGTAATGTGGTATCACCCTCTATTCCTCAAAGTACCGATCTGATCGCCTTCGCACCTACTTTTAATGGTTCCGACGTGGATAGCCAAGACACCCTCCAATCTGACTTACAGTCTTTGACCTGGAATACAAGAGAAGTGGAACACTTAAAAGATCAATTTGCTTCGGCAGAAGTTTTTCATGCGAAAGCAGCCACAGAAAACCAGTTCCGCATCGCTTATCAGGGAAAAAATATTATCCATTTGGCTACACACGGTATCATTGATCAGGAAAACCCCATGTTTTCAAGGGTGGCTTTTGAAAAAGACCGTTTAGACTCTTTGCATGATGGCTTCTTGTTTGTTCACGAACTTTATAACATGAGAATCAATGCTAATCTGGTGGTATTAAGCGCTTGTGAAACGGGATTAGGGAAAGACATCAAAGGAGAAGGGACGGTCAGTCTTGCCAGAGGATTTGCTTATGCAGGTGTGCCCAGTATTGTCATGAGTTATTGGCAGGTAGATGATCGCTCCACCAGTGAACTGATGTCAGGTTTCTATGCTTACCTGGCTCAGGGGCAAACCAAAAGTGCCGCGTTAAGGCAAGCAAAACTGGATTTTCTTTCGAAAAACAGCGTTGTGCGGCAGCACCCATATTATTGGGGTAGTTTTGTCGTTATTGGCAATGTTACTCCGGTTTTAGATCCTCCTTCCCGCTTCATATACCCATTTATATTTGCCTTCCTGTTAATAGGAATGTTTTTGAGTTTCAGATTTAGACGTAAACGGTCAATCACTTAAAAATGGATTCATTCAGCAACGCCTGCGCCCTTTCCGAATAGATGGAGTTCGTCTCTACTATGGCCTTCAATGACTTTTCGCACTTTTCCAGTTCTTCGTTTTTGAGATAGGCAAGTGCCAAATACCAATGACCAATCACAGGGGAATCATCAGATCCGACGCGAAGCAACCAATCGATGGCAAATTCCGGTTGGTCTAAAACCAGATAGCAATTCCCAATCATCAGGATTGACTCCTGCGGGAATTGGTCGTCGGAAGCAACGCCTATCAATAGCTGTTCCAACGCCTTCTCATAATTCCCATCGTAGTAGGACTGATAGCCTTCGGGCCATTTAACGCTTTCGTTTCTCGGCTTGGATAATCCATCGAAAGGGGTGAAATATGTAGTAAATGTCCTGTTTATAGGCGTTTTCTCTTTCACCAAAAAAATAATTGCACTTGCCAGTAGAAATAGAGTGATGGAAGCCGCTAGGCCCATACGCACAAAATTTCTCTTCTTTATCGCCTTCAATTGCTGCACGCGACGAAAATCAGAAAGCATTCGGGTCCTATTCTCATATTTGCTTTGGCTTTCAAGGCCCGCAATCAGTTTCCTTTGGAAGGATACTTCCTCAACGAATGATTGATCCATCAACCTTGTGTCAAAAGCTCTTTGCTCTTCAGGGCTAAGTGTTCCTTCAATCGCCTTTTCAATCAACGCTATGTCCTTGTCATTAACAGGCATAGGCTATACACTCATTTAGCATTAGAATAGAGGGTTTTGGCATGATCTCGCAACAATTTGTAGCATCGGGATTTTGTTGATTTAGCAACTTTGGCATTTGAAAGACCCAGTAGTTCAGCAATGTCCTCCATCTTAAGCTTTTCTACATAGAAATAGTATATGATGTCTTTGCACTTTTCGCTTAAACTGTTAAATGCCTTACCTGCAATCTCCATTAACTCTGTGTCATAGGCATATTCCTCCTGATTCAGGTATACGCTCTCGTAAAATAATGCTTCAATCTCATTGCTCTTATTCTGCTGGGACTTTGTGGATTTGATGGCTGCAAGAAATTTATTTTCGCATGTGCTGTATAGGTAGAACCGCAAGTTGGTTAGTTGTGTGATTTGACCGTTGAGAACCTTTTCCCGAAAAACCATAACTGATTCAATGAAAAAACCTTCCGCATCTTCGTGTAAACAACCGCGTTGCCTCAACTTTTTTACACAAAAGGAGCCGTGCTTAACGTAAATTTCTTCAAGTGCCTGGTTATCCCCCTTTAAGAAGGACGTTTTAATCTGTGTCAGGTCCACGTAATTGTTTCTGGTTTCGATCTGCAAAATCACAGCAAATCCTATACTTATACAACAGCGTTATAAAAATGTTTTTAAAAATTGGTTTGTAGTGGAGTAGAGTTTAGGTAATCAGTGATTAAGATATTTGATGGATCAAATGTTACTTTCCATGTTCGGTCACCGGACTTATTGCGGATCAATCCGAATTTCTGAGGAGTAATATAATTTCTCCATTGATCCAAAAGTGATTGAGTTAATCAGTTATTCCGTTTTTCTGCTTTTGAAATGGTGATTTCTTGGTTCTGGATTTCCTGCCTAAGGTACGGTGAACCATTTTGGGTGGATTACTCTAGCGAGGTAGCATACTAGCCGAAATGAAGTTTTCACTAATTAAAGATGGTCCCCAGAAAAATTGCTTGATCCCTTATTGCATGATCACTAATCAAAGTAAAAAGCCCCGACAAATGATGCCGAGGCTTTGAGAAAGTACCTCCGGCGGGACTTGAACCCGCACGACCTTTAAGGGTCACGGGATTTTAAGTCCCGCGTGTCTACCAATTCCACCACAGAGGCGTGATGTCTTATTTTCTAAAGTTCTGCTACTCAGAACCGATTGCTTTCAAAAGAAATATGCCGCACAAGGCGGCATACTCATATTAGTCCTTTCGAGCGGGAGACGGGATTCGAACCCGCGACCCCAACCTTGGCAAGGTTGTGCTCTACCAGCTGAGCTACTCTCGCTTAGGATTTTGGCTTTTGCTACTTCAATCGGTTGACCGTCCGAATTAATTTGAAGCGGCTCCTGCCTGTTCCTTTTTCCAAAGGGATTGCAAATTTAAATTAACAGGTCACAAATCCAACAAACTCTTGCACAAAAAATAATACTCTTTTTTTCAAAGGATTACACGAACCCTGCCGGCACAAATGCTTAATTGATCGATATTTACACTTAGAATCCCTAGCTTAGAAATGAGAACCAACCTAATTATTCTCTGTCTGGTCGCGATCGCCTGTGGACCTGCTCTGAAAGAACTACCCTACAGTAAGAAGTTCTCCAACAAAGAAATCATTGGTCAATCAAACGATGAAAGGCTACAGGAAGCCAGTGGGCTAGCCATTTCATTTGAAAACCCTGGCCACCTATGGACGCACAACGACAGTGGTGGTGAACCAGCACTCTACCTCATTAATGAAAAGGGCGACCTGGTTATGACCGCCGATCTCCCTGGTGCAACCAATCGGGACTGGGAAGACATAGCTATCTCACGCGATGGATCCGGGTATCTCTACATTGGTGATATTGGCGATAATCGTGCGGTTAGAGAATCTCTGACGATCTACAGAGTCATCGAGCCAAAATTGGACAGTAGTGAAATTCAAACCGTAGCTTTTGAACAAATGGTGATCCAGTACAAGGAAGGTGCCCGAGATTCAGAAACACTCATGGTAGATCCTTTTACTCAAAACCTGGTCTTGCTGACCAAACGCGAGGATAATATCCTTATCTATTCTTTCGCCTTTGAAGCAGGAGCGAAGAAAATATTGAAATCCAGAGGAAAAATGGATCTGACCCAGCTAACTGCAGGGGATATCCATGCCAGTGGGAATGTTCTGATCAAAAATTACAATCAACTTTTTTATCTGGAGAATAAAGACAAAACACCCATTGTCCAACTATTACTCAACGGCGAATTGAATTTGATCGATTATGTGATAGAAAAACAGGGTGAAGCCCTTACCTGGAGTGAAGATGGAAATAGTTTTTACCTATTGAGCGAGTGGAATGATAATGATCCTCAACCGCTTTATCGATACTACTAACATGATAACGCACCACCAAAATACTCAATGAATCATGGTCCCTTTACTTCGTAATGGAACATTCATCGCTCCATTTTACGTCTTCATCAAATCCCCCGAATCTCACACCTCCGGTATACTAAACGCATTGAAATTATCCGAATGGGAGTTATTTGATGGACCTGTTGGCCAGTCCTTCCATAAGGACTACCGGCACTTTTATATGGCACGATCTAACGACTGGCTGCATATTATGGATGATGGTTATTACACATTGTGGAACGATCCGACGTTCAAAGAAAGGATTCCCAAATTGAGTCGGCACTTCCCGATTTTCACCTGTTGGGTAGGGGATACGGAAGACTCATTTGGGTTTCAACTCTTTCTTAAAGAAAAGCTGAAGAGAGAGTACATTGTAGAAGATCCTGATTTCAACAAGATACTGACGGCTCGTTATCAGGGAAAACCATTGACGATTGAAAGAAAAGCCCTGAAACAAAAGGATACAGAAGACAAAGTATTGGCTATGGCCAAAGGGCTTGGCATCAATGTCCACCACAACCTTGATGAAATCAAAGTGTATTTGAAAAAGATTGGAGCTTAAGCGTCAGATGTCCGCTTATTTTCCTTTCAAAATATCCTTCAACTTATTCAGCTTCAGCAAGGCCTCTACAGGAGAAATGGTATTGATATCAATCTCTCCGAGAGCTTTGACCAATTCTTCAAATTTCGGATCGGCTTCAAATAAATTAAGTTGAAACTGACTACTGGGAATGTCTTCAATTTTCTTCTGGTCCCCCTTTGGTAGTTTCTCTTTTTCCAGATAATGCAGGATTTCATTGGCCCGTAGCACTACCTCATTGGGCATTCCGGCCATTTGGGCTACATGGATACCAAAGCTATGTTCACTTCCGCCTTCTACCAGTTTTCGCAAAAAAACCACTTTGTTCTCCAGCTCCTTCACGGAAACATTGAAGTTCTTTACCCTGGGCATTTCCTTCGCCAGATCGTTCAACTCATGATAATGCGTGGCAAAAAGGGTCTTGGCCTTATATTTCGGGTGGTTGTGCAAATGTTCTACGATTGACCATGCAATTGATATACCATCATAGGTACTTGTTCCCCGACCGATTTCATCCATGATCACCAGGCTGTTCTCACTGAGATTATTGAGAATACTTGCCGTTTCAGTCATTTCCACCATGAAAGTGGATTCACCTCTTGACAAGTTGTCAGAAGCCCCTACCCGTGTAAATATCTTGTCCACAATACCCACTTTGGCATAACCTGCCGGAACAAAACTTCCTACCTGTGCCATCAAAGCAATAAGGGCGGTTTGTCGAAGGAGTGCAGATTTACCGGCCATATTGGGTCCGGTAATGATGATCACCTGCTGTGATTGGCTGTCCAGATATACATCATTAGGTACATATGACTCACCATGTGGAAGCGACTTCTCAATGACCGGATGTCGACCTTGTTTGATATCCAGGACGGATTCATTGGATAATGACGGCTTTACATACTGATTTTGTCTGGCCAGGGTAGCAAAGTTACTTAGGCAGTCCAGTGTGGCGAGTACCTGTGCGTTTTGCTGTACAGGATTGATGAATTCTGAGGCATGTGCCACTAATTCATTGTACAACCGGGTTTCAATCACCAGTATGCGATCTTCGGCATTTAGTATTTTTTCTTCGTAGGTTTTAAGTTCATCTGTGATGTAGCGTTCCGCATTCACCAGGGTCTGTTTCCGGATCCATTCAGGCGGTACTTTGTCCTTATGCGAATTGGTGACCTCCAGATAGTAACCAAAGACCTTATTGTAAGCTATTTTCAAGGAGGAAATCCCCGTCTTCTCCATTTCCCGTTCTTTGATCTGCAGGAGGTAGTCCTTCCCCGAATGGGAAATTTTCCTGAGTTCATCCAGCTCTTCATCGACGCCATCCTGAATCAACCCACCCTGATTCACAAGCATCGGTGCATCATCTTTCAGCTTTTCTTCGATTTCATTGGTCAGTGTCTCGCATAAGTTGAGTTGATCGGCAATGCGGTGAAATACCTTCGTCTCTGATGTTCGCAATGCCTCCAGGACAGGGGCAATACTTACCAGACTTTTCTTAAGCTGGAGCATCTCGCGCGGATTGATGCGACCAGTAGCCACTTTCGAGATCAATCGCTCCAGATCCGCCATTTGTCTGAGTTGCTCAACGATTTTTTCCAGCAACTCTTCTTCCTCAAGCAAAGCCTCCACCGTATGGAGACGACCTTCTATCTGCTCTCTATTCTTCAATGGCAAGACTAACCACCGCCTCAATAAGCGACTTCCCATGGCTGTAACCACCTGATCCATGATATCAATCAATGCTGTCCCGTCAGGTTGATTAGATTGGACCAATTCCAGGTTACGAACCGTGAACTTATCCAGCCACATGTATTTGTCCTCTTCCAATCTGGATATGGACGTAATGTGACCAACTTCCTTATGCTCCGTGGCATCCAGATAATGTAGAATAGCTCCAGCAGCAATGATGGCTCTCGAAAGCTCTTCAATTCCAAACCCTTTCAGAGAATTGGTATTGAAATGGTGAATGAGCTTTTCATAACCAAAATCATAGGTATAGATCCAGTCATCTAATGCCAGGTCGTTATAATGGTCTCCAAAAGCGGCATCGTAGTGATCTCGCTCAGACTTGGCATAGATGATCTCTGCTGGTTGAAAACCCTGGATCATTTTGTCCAGATAGGGTTTATCTCCCTCTGTGACAAAAAATTCCCCCGTGGATAGATCCAGGAAGGCAATCCCTACTCCCTCTCTGGTATAATGAATGGAGGCCAGGTAATTGTTTCTTTTCTGCTCCAGCACATTATCATTCATGGACAAGCCAGGAGTGACTAATTCCGTAACCCCTCTTTTGACTATGCCTTTGACCGTTTTTGGGTCTTCCAGTTGATCACAAATGGCCACCCGATGACCTGCCCGGACCAAACGAGGCAGATAAGAATCCAAAGAATGGTGCGGGAATCCGGCCAATGCCACTTCCGAAGCAGAACCATTTGACCGCTTGGTAAGGATGATGTCCAGTACTTTACTTGCAGTGACCGCATCATCAGCAAATGTTTCATAAAAGTCGCCTACGCGGAATAACAAAAGGGCGCCAGGATATTTTGCCTTGATGGCATTATACTGCTTCATTAAGGGAGTTTCCTTGGCTTTTGCTTTCGTCTTGGCCATTGGTGGTCAGTGGTGGTTTAATGCAAATGGATGATCAGCAATATTAAAGTGTTTGAAGATCAAAATGGACGATCCTGACCATTCGTATTGAATCGGTAATGGATTTTATTATCTAAGTGGAAGATCTTACAGTTCCTGGTCGCCATGTAATGGGGGTTTTATCGCACAGTGTTGTATACCATTATTTGTAAAACAACCTTAAGGTAAATGTGCGCATTATATTTTTCTAGATTATCTTCTTTTTTTAGTGTTTTATTACAAAAACAAGCTTCTGTCAGCAAAAACCTATAGAAATCTTTGGTCTCTTAGATAAAATAGACAATATTCCTTTTTTTAATTGCCTCACGGCAAGACTATTTTTTTCAGCAAACTCAAAAATTTCCACACTATGAAGAAAATTTACTGGCAATTCAGTTGGGTCTTTCTATTGCTCCTTTCGGTGCAGGTAGCCTGGGCTCAAACAACTGTATCTGGTCGGGTGACCGACAAGTCCTCGGACACGGGCCTTCCCGGCGTAACCGTGATCGTAAAAGGTACCACCGTAGGTACTACTACTAATGTGAGTGGTGAATACAGCCTTACCTTACCGGCAGGCTCTTCCACCTTGGTCTTTTCGTTTATTGGCTATGCTTCACAAGAAGCACAGGCAAGCGGGGGCACATTAGACATTCAGCTTTCGGAAGATGTAACCAACCTTGAAGAAGTCGTTGTAACCGGACTGGCATCCAACATCAAGCGTTCCAACCTGGCCAATAATGTTTCTACCGTAAATGCAAAAGCACTAACCGGTACGACTACTGGCGCAACTCTGGATGGCGCGCTTTATGGTAAAATGACAGGCGTAAACATCAATTCTGCCGGTGGTGCACCTGGAGGGCAAACTGCTGTACGATTGAGAGGTATTTCTTCTTTATCCGGAAACAATCAGCCTTTGTTCATTGTGGATGGTGTTTACATCAGCAACACGCAATTGACCAATGGTTCGTCCGTAGCTTCTGGAGCCAATGCCGGTCGAGAAGAAGGCGGATCCAACCGGGTTTCAGATATTAATCCGGAGGATATCGAAAGCATCGAGGTACTAAAGGGAGCATCAGCCGCAGCTATCTATGGTACACGAGCCAATGCGGGTGTAGTGATCATTACTACCAAAAGAGGAACTGACGGTCGAACGCAAATCCGATTTGATCAGGACTTTGGGTTCAACACCATCCAGAATTTTGCGGGTCGTAGAACATTCACCGAAGCCACTGTCGCTGCACAATTTGGTGATGGCGAGGTAGCCAACTTCAGAGCTGCACAACAAGCCGGACGAATTTTTAACTACGAAGAAGAACTATACGGAGAAGAAGGTTTTATTTCTGATTCCCGGCTTTCAATTTCCGGTGGAAACGACAAAACCAAGTTCTATTTCAATACCAGCCGTCGTGATGAAGACGGCATCATGAAGCGTACCGGATACGATCGTACTTCTATCCGATTGAATCTGGATCACAAAATTTCCGATGATTTGAAAATTGGATTCTCTTCCAACTATGTAAACAGCACAGCGGCAAGAGGACCAGTAGGAAATGAAAACAATGGTGGCTTCAGTGTTGGCTACAACCTTGCACTGGTTACTGCCGACTGGGAAGATTTATTCCCGGATGAAAACGGTAACTATCCTGATGGTCGATTCGCCGCTACCAATGTCATTTTCAACCGTGATCGAATTGATAATGATGAGGAAGTTAACCGCCTTTTGCAAGGTGTGAAAGTGGACTATAATCTACTTCAGAGAGACAATTTGCAATTGAAGTTGGTGGCCAATGGGGGTCTGGATTTCTTCCTGGCCAAGACATTCGTTTATATTCCAGAAACACATCAGGTTCAGCGTAGCACTACCAATGGCTTTATCAGTGCCGGTCGCAATAACTCATTGCAATACAATTATCAGGCTTTTGCAGTGGTTGACTTCTTTACGGCTAATAACATTAGCTTAAACGGGCAATTCGGTATCTCTTATCTGAACTTTGAGAGCGATGAAACCATCAATCAAACCACACAATTGGTTCCGACCCAAACCAACTCCGGTCAGGGTAACGCTTTCAGTACTTTCCAAAGGCTGACGGCTGAGGAAGAATTTGGAATCATCGGACAAGGGCAATTCAACTGGGATGACCGAGTCATCGCCACGGCGGGTATCCGATTTGATAAATCCAGCCTGAACGGAGACCCTAACAAGTATTTTGCTTTCCCAAGGGCTTCGGTAGCGGTAAACATTGCCAACTTCGATTTCTGGAACGTTGCTCCGATGAACCAGTTGAAAGTTCGTTTGGCTTATGGAGAAACGGGTAGCTCTGCAAGATTTGGTTCGCTTTTCACTCCTCTGGGGGCAACCTCAACCGGAGGAACTCTGGGTCTTGGTTTGCCGACAGTAGGTCAGAACGGATTTGCCGCACAGCTGGGAGATACTAATCTGGAGCCTGAAACTTCACAGGAGATCGAGTATGGTGTCGATATGGCTTTCCTTGATGGTCGTTTCGGACTCGAATTCACCGGGTATCAAAGGGATGTCAAAAACCTGATCTATCCCTTCTCTTCCATTCCGCTTTCTTCAGGTTTTTCTAACCAGATCCGAACGGATTTCGATTTGAGAAACACAGGTATCGAGATTGCTTTAAATGCCAATCCGGTAACTAACAATTTCATCAACTGGAATACGACCGTTAGCTGGTGGTATAATGAAGCACAAGTGGATCGCCTAGGCATTGGAGAATTCCAGCCTTCCGGTGAAGGATTCAGCCTTACGTTCGGTAGTTCCTTCATCCGTGAGGGAGAGCCTGCTACTTCTTTGGCAGCCAATATAGGTGGTGTCCCTACCATCATTGGAGATGCAGCTCCTGATTTCCAAATGAGCTGGTTCAATGAAATGACGATCATGAAAAACTTCAACCTGTCATTCCTATGGCACTGGAAAGAAGGTGGCGAGGTGCTGAACCTAACCAAGTTGCTGTCTGACTTTGGTGGCGTAACTCCTGACCTGGATGACCCTGATGTAGTGGCGAACCCACGATTTGCAACGGATGGAGCTCGGGCTTACATTGAAGATGGAACCTACATTCGGCTAAGAGAAATTGGTTTGTATTACAACATTCCATTGACTAATGCCGGAGTTTTAAGACAAGCAAGAGTTGGGGTTTCCGGAAAGAATATCCTGACGATTACGGACTATACGAGCTATGATCCTGAGACCTCTGCTTTCGGTCCTTCAGGGCTTTCTCAGGGAATTGAAGTTTCTCCTTTCCCCAGTGCGAAGCAGTTTTATCTTCATTTAGGTGTCCGATTCTAATCATTCATTAACGAAGACATGAAAAAATTATCATTAATATATCTTTTAAGTCTGGTCTTCATCTTCACTGGATGCGAGATCGACGAAGTACCTAACCCCAATGGACCAAACCTTTTCGACTTTTTGGAAAACCCAAGTCAACAGGATATTGATCTGCTGGTTGCCGGACTGGAAGCAAGGGCAAGAGACGGTGTTGGTGGATTCATCACCGCAACGGGAACAATTTCCCGGGAATTGTACTTTTTCAACTCATCCGACCCTACCACTACTGAGACTTTACCCGGTAAGGATGGGGCTACTTTGAATGGTTCAGAGCCTCAATTGACTGGTACCATGTTTGCACGCTATCAGGCGATAAAAAGTGCTGAGTTCATTCTTGACGCAGTGGATGTGACCAGCGCCGTATTGACTGAAGCAGAGCGAGATGGCTATCGAGGTGTTGCCAATACCTTTAAAGGTCTGATGCTATTGGATGTTCTGGACTTGTTGAATTCCAATGGGGTTCGGGTAGATGTACGGGATCCTGAGAACTTAGGACCTTATTTGTCCCAAACAGAGGGATTCGGTGCCATCAGAGACATCCTTGATGAAGGGTTTAATCAATTGCAGGGAGGAGAATTCCTTTTTCAACTTTCACCTGGATTTGCAGGGTTTGACACACCTGAAACTTTTGCACAATTCAACCGGGCCGTCGCTGCCAGAGTAGCCATCCATCAGGAAGATTATGCCAGTGCATTGACCCTGGTTCAGGCCTCTTTTCTGGATATTGACGGTGACCTGACCGCCGGCCCTAAACGCGTTTACGGGAACAGCGGATTTGAAGTGCAAAACCCCATTTTCAAGTCGCCACAACAAAGTGGTGATCAGTACATTGTGAACAATCGTATGATCACAGGAATCGAAGCGGGAGATACACGTATTAATAAGTTCAGATTGAGAAATGATCCCGTCGGAAGGGACGGTTTGAATGGTACGCATGAGATTGCACTGTACGCCACGGCCACTTCTCCTAAGGACCATATCCGAAATGAGGAATTAGTACTTATCTATGCTGAGGCAAATATTCAGCAAGGCAATTTTGCAGATGCGGTAACCGCACTTAATGCCATCCGAAATGCCTATGGTCTGGCCGATTATGCAGGAGCCAGTACTGAAGACGAATTAACTGACGAAATGCTTTATAACAGGGCTTATTCCCTGTGGGCGGAAGGTCATGCCATGTTTGACTTACGTCGATATGGAAGACTGAACAATACCTTTTTACCGATTGACCGGGAAGGGGATGTTATTCATACCGAATTCCCCATCCCACCTTTCGAGCAATAATCATACTACTACATAACGTAAAAAAGCGGCTCCCGAAGGTGCCGCTTTTTTCATATGACCGGAACAATACCAGTCCTATACCTTATCCATGTAAAATCGCCGACTAAAGCGACACATTAAAATCTTCGAATATTCCTTCAGGGAGTTCAGTAAGCACTTTTACCTCAGACAGATCCCGATCGCCACGCTCATCAGATAAGAGAATATTCCCCATTTTCTGATAGTTATCCCAGGGATAGGTGAATCTTGCAACCGTATCGGTCGCATTCACATACCATGCCCATTGTTTAACCAGATCATCAGATTCAGATACCCAGACATTATACGCATTTTGGGGTGTTACTCCTACGGCATCAAAAGTCAACCTAACCACCTCGGATTGTTCACCTGCCAGTGTGGTATCCTGGCCAACATAACTAAGTGTCACTCCCGAATCTTTCAATTTGAAAGGCATCACCAACCAATAAGAATCGTTGATCCAGATCCGCTTACCTCGATCCAGGTATTTGCTTACGGAATCAGGATGCGTTACTTCCTCTCCTGCCATCCAAAGCTTGCCTTCCATGGTTTTTTCATTGACAATAATCTTATAGTCCCTGCCAGGTACTTCTATACGAACATCGCCGGTATGCTTATCCCAAAGAAGGGTTCGGGCGCCAAAGAAATTCCAAAACAAGTAGCGGGTGTCATCCCAGTTTTTTCGTCCGCCCATGGCTTTCATCACTTTATCAGCAATGGCAATGGCTTTCGCGTCAGATGCTTCATTAAAGCCCGGGGCAGCAGGATTTTCAGGTTGATCGCTTTTCCCGGTCTCTTTTGGAGCAGGCGCGCTACAAGATGCGATGACGACCAAAAACGCGATCAATAGGATTAGATTTAATTTTTTCATGATTTCGATAAGGGGTGGTGAGAAATAAAAAAGCGGCATGCCCACACACGCCGCTTATAAAGTCACATGTCAAATGTCTTATTTTCCTTTTGACTTGAATCGATCAAATCGGCTATTGCCTTCCTGACGAGGGAAAACATTGTCTTCCGTATTGGTATCTGCAGTTTGCAGATTAGGGTCAAGCACGATGTTGGTCACTTTCTTATCTTTTGTGAAGATCTTAGAAATCTCTTTTTCATTGATTTTCCAGATCTCAGCAGGGATTTTCTCTATTTCCGTGGAGCCATCTTCGTATGTCCACTCAATCAAAAGTGGAGTAACCAATCCACCATTATTCTTGAAAGTTACTTCATAGAAGTTTTTGTCTGCAATAGAAGCCTGGATTTTCTCATCATTCAATCGGTCTCTGAAACCTCTGTAGGCACTATCATCCAGTCCCTGGAATACGAAGGTTTCAGCGGCATCACCAAAGTTGGCTGTACCGTCTCCATCTATGGCCGCATCCTGAACTTTTACATTCCTGGTTTCAAGGCCATTTTCTTCGTTCTGCATCCGGTACCACTTCACGTTTTCAACAGAAACATCCACATAGTCCGTGGTGTAGAACCATCCTTTCCAGAACCAATCCAGATCAACCGCCGAAGCATCTTCCATCGTACGGAAGAAATCCGCTGGTGAAGGATGCTTGAAGGCCCATCGCTCTGCGTAAGTTTTGAACGCATAATCGAACAATTCAGGACCCATTACCGTCTCCCTCAGAATATTAAGCGCGGTGGCAGGTTTCGCATAAGCGTTGGCACCGAATTGACGTATTTGTTCAGAATTGGTCATGATCGGACGAGCCAAACCATTGTCTCCTCTCATGTAAGGAGTGATGTTCGCTGCAGGCCCTCTTCTTGAAGGATAATTAGGATCCCATTCCTGCTCGGTCAAATACTGCATGAAAGTATTCAATCCTTCATCCATCCATGTCCACTGACGCTCATCTGAATTGATGATCATTGGGAAGAAGTTGTGTCCTACTTCGTGAATGATCACACTGATCATACCTCGCTTCACCGCGTCAGAATATTTTCCGTTCTTGTTAGGTCGACCGAAGTTGAAGCAGATCATAGGGTACTCCATTCCGATAGAAGCCGTGTGTACGGAAATCGCTACAGGATAAGGATACTCAACGGTGTGTTTAGAATAGGTCTTCAAAGTTTGCGCTACAGCCAGTGTAGAGTACTCTTCCCAAAGAGGATTCCCCTCTTTCGGGTAGTAAGACATGGCCAGGGGCGCATTGTTTTCGCTCAATTGAACGGCCATTGCATCCCAAATGAACTTTCTGGAAGCACAGAAGGCAAAGTCCCGAACATTGTCGGCTTTAAAGCTCCAGGTTTTCGTTCCGGAAGCCTTAGACTTTTCAGCTTTTTTAGCTTCTTTTTCGGTAACGATCATTACAGGCTTATCAAATGTCTTCTTAGCTGTTTCAAAACGCTCCATTTGCTGAGCGGTTAGTACCTGACCTGCATTCTGTAAGGTCCCACTCGCCCCAACGATGAAATCTGAAGGTACGGTAATGTCCACTTCGTAATCCCCGAAAGTCAGTGCAAACTCGCCTCTTCCCAGGAATTGTTTGTTTTGCCATCCCTCAACATCGTCATAGACCGCCATTCTAGGAAAGAATTGTGCAATGGTGTAGAGGTAATTATCATCCTCCGGGAAATATTCCAATCCGGATCTTCCACCACCTACCAGTCGGTTGTTAACATTGTAAGCCCAGGAAATTTTGAAAGTCGTAGATCCTCCAGATGCCAGGGGCTTAGGCAGATCGATACGCATCATGGTTTTGTTAATGATGTATCGCAGCTTGTTTCCATTGCCATCTGTAACGGAAGAAATATCAAACCCTCCATCAAAATCATCAGAATACTGTCGGAAGGAAAAAGAGCTTAGTGTATCCTGCATTTTGCCCGTTTGTAATAGGGGCGAGTCAGAATTTTTCGCTCGCATGTTTTGATCTAGCTGCAACCACAAATACGGCAATTCGTCTGGAGACTGGTTGTAGTATGTGATGGTTTCATTACCAGAAATTCGCTGCTTCGAATCATCCAGTCTGATGTCCATTTTGTAATCGGCTTTTTGCTGCCAGTAATCTTTTCCGGGAGCTCCGGAAGCCGTTCGATAAGAGTTGGGCGTAGGCAGGGTCGTGCCTAATTGTTCAAATTTCTGATCCCACTCTGTGTCATGCTGAGCACCTGCCATAAAGAAGGCAAGCGAAAAGCAAAGCAAGAATACTCTCTTCATTGTATTATAGTTCGTATTAGGTTTAATAGGTCAATTTCTTTACCAGTATACTGCATCCAGTGCCAGGGAAACCCCCACGGCCGCAACGGCCAGTGAAACAATGATCTTCCATAGTTTCGTCGATACACCGAAAACACGCACCAAAATAACGGTGATCACCAAAAAGATTGCAACAATAATTATTTGGCCAACCTCAAGAGCGATGTTAAAGGCGAAAAGGGGCAGCACGATGGATTCTTCGTTTCCCAGAAGGCTACGTAAGTAATTGGAAAACCCCATGCCGTGAATCAATCCAAAGAAACCCGCATAATAGGTGTTGATCCTAAGTTTCCCCGGTTTTATTTCTTCGGAGGTAAAAAGGTTAGATACCGCGGTAAACACAATTGTCACCGGGATCAAAATTCTACTAGTGCGGAATCCAATGGGATGATATCAAATGTCGCCAGCGCCAAAGTAATAGAGTGCCCAACCGTAAAGGCGGTCACCATTCCCAGTATGCCTTTCCACTGTTGAAGCGAATAAACGCAAGTCAATGCAATCACAAACAAAATGTGATCATACCCATTCAGATCTAAAATGTGATCCAATCCAAGACTAAAGTATAGTTCAAATGCTGACATGGTAATACCAGGTGTAAATCATTATTGCCGGACGAATTTAGGAAATGCCTTTGATCCTTTTGGTGTGGTAATTGTTATTTATGATGTCCGTTAGATTTGCAAACGTAATTCAGCATTATGATAAAAGCATTTTTTAGTTTACTGGCGGTTCTCATGGCTTTTGGATCTTCTTTTGCGACAAATGAGCCACAAATCAGTCGGGATCAACTCAACCAAAAGAATGAGGTACATCCCTTTCATATCAGTGTAACCGAAATTGTCCATAAGCCCGAGGACAAAGTGATCCAGATGACCGTCAGGTTATTTCTGGATGATATGGAACAAGGTTTACGAGAGTTTACGAGCAATCAGGATCTCGACATTTTCAATAAGGCCGATTTGGAATATCTGAATGAGAACATAGGAAAATATGTACTGGAAAATCTGGCGCTTACCACCAAAAAAGAACTTGAATTGAACTACCTGGGCTTTGAATATGACAATGACGTCCTCTATTGTTATATAGAATCGGTCAAGGTCAAACCTTTCGATCAACTTACACTGACCAATACTTTACTGACCACCACTTTCGACGATCAGGAAAATTTGGTCCATGTCAAAAAAGGTGGCAAAGTAAAAAGTCTTCGTATGTCGCGTACCAATGATCGGGACACATTGGAGTGGGATACCAAGAAGTAACACTTCCAGCGCTTTGGTACTCTCTTGGGATCTGTTTCAATCGAAAGTCTCCTTTCGAAAGTCATTTGCGGATGCCAATGTTTTTAAGTTGGGGGAAAATGAACGTCATTTCGAGCCTGCGGTCGGACCACCGACACGGCAATCTCAAATACGCTCTCGCAGTAACAAGCCTTAATTATTAGTACTGCAAAGCGGGCATGAAGATATTATAAAACCGATGACTTTAAAATATGATCAATCTCTCGCCTCCTCGCGTTTGGCCAGGTTGTTTCGGGTATGGGTCTGAAGAATACGTTCCTTTTCCTTTCTTACCTCAGCGTTTTTTCGATGACCCCAGATCTTTGCTCTGGCAGCTTTGCCGGCGATAGCCAGATCCACGATAGGTAACTGGTAATCTTTTCCTAAATCAAACCCAATGCTGGCTGCCTCCATCGGGGTAATTTTCCAGGGTTCATGGATGTACGCCACTGGGATCTTTGCCAACTCCGGAACCCATTTTTTGATGAACGTCCCTTCCGGATCGTGATCCTGGCTCTGTTTCACAGGATTGTAAATACGTACCGTATTGACACCTGTTGTACCCGCCTGCATTTGGAACTGAGGATAGTGAATGCCAGGTTCATAGTCCAGAAATTGCCGTGCCAGGTGATAGACACCATCTTTCCAGTTCTGATCCAGGTGGTGACAAAAGAACGAAACCAACATCGCCCGCATACGGAAATTGATCCAGCCTGTTTCTGTCACACATCGCATGCAAGCATCTACCATCGGGTAACCCGTATTCCCTGTTTCCCAGGCATGTATGACCTTTTTATCCGTTTGATGTTCCAGGGTCTCGTATCCTCGATTGATGCAAATGGTCTCGTAGGTACATTCCACTTCAAACTTCTGAATGAAATGACAATGCCACTTTAGTCGTGTACAAATGCCATTGAATGCGCGCTTATTAGCTTGATAATTCCCATGATTTTTGATGAATTGATAGGCTTGCCTAATGCTGATATTACCCCAAGCCAGATAGGGAGAAATTCGCCCGCAGGAATATCGACTTTGGGTTGGTTTTGATATATCGATGTGGTAACGTTTGCCCCTTTCCGCTGCAAATGACCTGAGGTACTGCCAGGCATTCGCTTCTCCCGGTGGTTGAAATTGCAGCGGATAATCTTCCCATAAACGGATCCGGTCTTCCGGAACGGGAAAGGGATTTTCAAAAGCCGGAAAATCATTTGCTCGGAAGTGATTTTCGATTGGTGGTGCGTGCATGGTTTGAAACCAGCGCTTGTCCCATCCTTTACGATCGCGAATACCTCGCTCAATTCCATCTCTCTGAAATTCTTGCCAATCGACACCTTTGCGATCGAGCAATGATTTTAATTTCCGATCCTGCTGCCAGGTTATTTCCGTACCGCTTTCCTGATAGGAAAAAATCCGGTCCACTTCATATCGATTGATGTAGTGATCAAAAACCTGATCAATAGTCCCAAGACAAACGGTAACGGACCTTTTAAAAGGCTTTAATGTTTCGTTTAGTGACTTTAAACCATGCCAGCAAAACTGTTGATGCCGCAAAGCAGAATCAGGGTGTTCCATCACCTGTGGCATGAAAACATATAAAATCAGGTAAGGTATCCCCGCTTCTTCTGCCGCTTGAAAGGGCGCATGATCCTGTGAGCGGATATCGCGTTTGATCCAGACAATATTGATCTTAGACTTTTCCAACTAGATCAGCTTCTTCTTGTACTTTTTCCAAAAAGCAAAAAAGGATGGATAATATCCCTTTACATCCGCCATCCAATCCCGAGATTCTTCCTGACCATGGTAATGTGAATTGGTCGGGTGTTCCTTGAAAATAAAATTGCCTCCGGGGTATAACTGCTGTAACTCACTAAACTCCCCAACAAAAAGCCGAATGCCCTTGATATTTTTGGACAGATCTATCGCAAAATCCAGGCATTTCTGACTCACGGGATATTTCTTGAAAAAGGAGGGTTCTAACAATAGGACTCTTTTGGCAGTGCGCTCTCTGTGCCAATAAGGATCAAGATTGTAATAGTTGTATATCAGGAAATCCTCATTACGATCAAAATCCGTTTCCGTTCGCTCAGGCAACTTAGTTCCTACTTGAAATGGAGTGGTGGTCTTCAATACATCAGGGATTTCCATGTCAGGAAAGTCCTCATAAGGTCGATCCAGAAAGGTCCCTTGTTGACTTGAATTGAAAAACCGATTGATGTTCTCTTGATTGGCGTAGTACTTCTTATTGGCATTGGCACCTGCCACCCACTGCCAGCTTAGTGCATTGCTCGCCCAATCTCCATCTAAAAGATGGTAGTACATCCATTTCGCCGGCTGATACCAATGCGCTCGTCCAAAATTACAGGCGATTGCTGCCACATACATTCGCATGTGGTTGTGCATGTATCCTGTTTCATAAAGCTGAAGCAATCCCTTATCCACCACCTCAATTCCGGTTTTTGCCTCAAGCAATGCTGATGGCAATTGATAGTGCGCTACTGGCTGTTGCTCATTTTTCAGATCCCTGTCAATGAGATCCCTTTTTGAAATCCATACCTGCTGCCAGTAATCACGCCAGGCCAACTCCTGAATAAATTTTTGCGTTTGATCCCAAGGTAAATTCATGCTCAACACATGCTCATAAACCTGTTTCGTTGAAATCACTCCGCTTGAAATATAAGGACTCAAACGTGTGACCGCCCCATCCTGGAAATTTCGGGTTCGGGCATATAAGACCGGATCTATTGTCTGAATGCGCGACTCAATTTCATCCAGAGAGGTCGGGAAATGCTCCATTTGTGGAAGTATTGCTATTTTCTCCATACTCACTTACCAAATCAACAAGAAGGTTACTGTTTAGATATGTGAATTGTTTGACAAAAAGGGTTATTCAAAAGGAATCCGTTGATCCACCTCCCAGCCTTTCCCATTGTGCTTTAACAAAACCAGATCCTTTACCTCAAAATTCATAGAAAGGCTTTGTTTGGAAAAATGGGTTTTGGCTTCATAAAACTTAGGCTTTTTGAGATCCCGGAACGCAATGGTGACATGCGGATGAAAAGGCCGTTCTTTATAATCTGCGTTGAACAAATTCAAATCCAATCGCATTTGCCTGGTAAGGCGTTTTTGTAACTCCCCCAAAGGGTGATTCTCAACCACATCCACAAATACAACCCGGGGTTCGAAAAAATCAAAATCTTGTAATCGTATCTCAAGAGTTTGGGTTTCTATTGCCACCTTTTTCAGGCATTCTTCCAGTCTCACTCGCTTTTTATCATTCCATTTGAAGGGCATGTGCAGCGTGATATGCGGAGGTGACTTCAACGCATGTGAGGTTCCATAATGCTCTTTGCAGTAATTTTTGAGTGACGTGATCTGCTCAGATTCCTTCTCAGGCGGCAATACAGCAATGAAATAAAGGGAAGCCATTGCTCAAATTTTATGTTTTTGTACATGCCACCCAAAAGTCTCAGATAATGTTATTCGCAGTTTAGAACAATTGGCCATTTTTAGTGATTGAATTATTAGCTATGAAAACAGAGGTAATTGAAGAAAGCGGCGAAAGGATATTACTCATCGACTATTCCGGTTGCAAGAGTGAAGGTGATATGATCAAAGTGGTTGATGAGGCCGCCACTAAGATCGGTGATCCTACCATCAAATACACCTTGAGTGACGTAACAGGGGTAAAATTCACGCCAGGTTATACCGATCATGTGAAGGAGTTAGTCAAAGACGTATTCTATCCCAATACCCGAAGAAATGCCATTGTGGGCATCAAAGGGGTTCAGGGCATGATCCTTAGCGGTTTAAATCTGTTCTCAAGATCAAAAAGAAAAATGGTCAGCTTCAGTAATCGCGATGAAGCCATCGAGTACCTCGTAACCGAGTAACCTACTGCTATCTTCCTATTTGACCGATCAAAATTTTAGGTTTTGGTGATCCTGCGGTTTTCGGATACTTTTAATGGTTGAATTCAACACATCAATTAACCTAGCCATTCTATTCGAATTTTAGATCCGCAGACATGAAGAAATCTCTCACCTTATGGGCGTTGATCCTATGCCTTGTATTTTCCGCCACCAGTCAGAAAAAGAAAAAGCAGCCGGAACCGGCCGCTAAACCGACGATTGCCTCTTTTACTTCTAAGATGACCCGTTATGATGGGTTTTTCAATTTCTTCTCCGATGACAAGCAGGGAAAAATCTATCTCCTGATCGACAAACTGGGCCAGGAGTTTCTATATGTCAACGCGCTGGCCGCAGGTGTGGGGTCCAATGACATTGGCCTGGATCGTGGACAATTGGGAAATGAACGCGTTGTACGATTCGAAAGACACGGCAATAAAGTGCTGATGTTACAACCCAATCAGGGGTATCGGGCAGTCAGTGACAATAATGACGAAGTGAAATCTGTAGCGGAAGCTTTTGCCTCTTCAGCCATTGGTGGGTTTACCATCAAAATGGAAGATGGAGACAAATTACTGGTAGACATCACTGATTTTCTATTGAGAGATTCTCATGGCATCAGTCAACGACTGAAAGGGACCCGGCAGGGAAGTTATAGCCTGGATAAGTCAAGGTCCGCAGTGTACTTGCCAGCTACATTCAATTTTCCTAAGAATACTGAATTCGAATCTATCCTGACATTCAAAGGAACCGCGCAGGGCGCATGGATACGTTCGGTGGCACCTAGCTCAGATGCCATTACTGTGCGCACGCACCATTCATTCATTGAATTACCCGATGATAACTACGAGCCACGTGAGTTCGATCCAAGGTCTGGTTTCATTTCTATTTCTTATCAGGACTATGCTACTCCCATCGAGGAAGCACTGGTGAAGAGGTTGATCATTCGTCACCGGTTGCAAAAGAAAGATCCTTCTGCGGAAAGAAGTGAGCCTGTTGAGCCCATTGTTTATTACCTGGACCGGGGGGCTCCGGAACCAATCCGATCCGCATTGATCGATGGCGCCAAATGGTGGAATCAGGCATTTGAAGCCGCCGGATTTATCAATGCCTTCAGGGTTGAAGTCATGCCGGAAGGTGCACATCCCCTGGACGTTCGTTATAACATCATCCAATGGGTCCACCGTTCAACTCGTGGATGGTCATACGGTAGTTCCGTCGTGGATCCAAGGACGGGTGAAATCCTAAAAGGTCATGTAAGCCTTGGGTCTTTACGAGTTCGACAAGATTTTTTAATTGCAGAAGGACTACTGAGCCCTTATGAATCCGGAGGAGAAGTTCCTGATGACATGAAAGAAATGGCCCTGGCAAGGTTACGTCAACTCTCCGCACACGAGGTTGGACATACCATTGGTCTGGTACACAATTTCGCCGCGAGCATCAACAATCGGGCGTCCGTTATGGATTACCCTCATCCGTACATCAAAATGGATGCGCAGGGAAACATTGATTTGAGTGAAGCTTATGATACTAATATTGGAGAATGGGACAAAATAGCCATCCAATTCGGGTACGGGGAATTCAATACGATGGACGATGCGAAACAAGTATTGGATCAGGCATTTAACGATGGATACCGACACATTTCGGATCGAGATGCTCGTCCGGCTAATGGCGCCCATCCCGTGGCTCACCTTTGGGACAATGGGGCAAGTGCAGCCGAAGAATTGAACCGCATGATGGAAATCCGCAGTAAGATCATCAGTAACTTCAGTGATAAGGCCATTCGTGAAGGACGCCCCATGTCGGATATTGAAAATGTACTGGTGCCGATGTACTTATTTCACCGCTACCAGGTAGATGCTACTTCTAAGGTTGTCGGAGGCTTGAACTATAACTACAAATTGCGTGGCGATGGACAAGTTTCAACTGAGTTCATTCCCGGAGCTGACCAGATAGCCGCACTCGATGCATTAGTGGCAACCCTAAAACCTGAGGCGCTGAGACTTCCCGAAAGCTTGTTGAAAATGATCCCACCAGTGGCACAAGGCTATTCGAAAGGACGTGAAAACTTTGTGTCTAAAGCGGGGCCCGCGTTTGATTATTTCGCAGCTGCGGAAACTGCCAGTAGCTTACCCATCATGTTTTTACTGAATGCCCACCGGGCCAATCGTCTTGAAATGCTGAAAGCCAGAAACAATGATCAGCCTGGATTCAGAACGGTGCTGAACAAATTGACCTCCGCGACGTGGAAATCACCGGCTGCCGATGCCCAGGACCGTGCCTTGCAGAAGATTGTGGAAATGGAGTACGTGGAAGGTCTGATGAAGCTTTATAATAACAAACAGGCTTACGACGATATTAAAGCCATGACAAGAAATGAATTGGTAACAATTCAAAAATACGCTCAGGCACGAAGCAATGATTACTACTATAGCTACACAGCAGAAAAGATTGCCACATTCCTGGAAGAGCCGGATGATTTCGAAGGAGAATCGATCATCAAAGCACCGGATGGATCACCCATTGGAAGCTATCAGCACATGGATCTTTGTTCTCATGGACACTAGGTATATCAAATAAGGCTACATAGAATACAAGAGCGTTTCAGTTATTGAAACGCTCTTCTTTTTTGGAGTAAAGTCTACCTTTGCCGCCATGATCAAATTCGAGGAGTTTCGGCTGGATAATGGCCTACAGGTAATTGTACATGAAGACCCAAACTCCATGCAGGTCTGTTTGAACCTGCTGTATCATGTCGGGGCGAGAAATGAGAACCCGGAAAGAACCGGGTTTGCACACCTTTTCGAGCATTTGATGTTTGGCGGATCCAAAAACATCCCCAATTTCGATGAACCGCTTCAGGCAGTTGGCGGAGATAACAATGCCTTTACCAATAACGATTTCACCAATTACTATACGACCATTCCCTCTACCAATGTGGAAACAGCCTTTTGGCTGGAATCAGATCGGATGCTTAGCCTTTCTTTCGATCCCGAGGTGTTGGAGGTCCAACGAAGTGTAGTGATCGAGGAGTTCAAAGAGCGATATTTGAATCAGCCCTATGGGGATACCTGGTTGAAACTTCGGCCGATGGCTTATCAAAAACACCCTTACCGGTGGGCGACTATTGGCCGTGAAATAAGTCACATAGAAAAGGCCACAATGGGGGACGTTAAAGATTTCTTTGGCAAATTCTACGGACCCAACAACGCTACGCTCGTTCTTGCCGGTGGCATTACCGTAAAAGAAGCCCGACGATTAAGCGAAAAGTGGTTCGGTCCCATTCCAGCCATCGAAGTAGGTAGTAAAGAGGTGCCACAGGAGCCTAAGCAAAAATCACCTCACTTTCTGAAAATATCCGCGGATGTTCCTTCCAATGCGCTTTACAAGGCCTTTCATATGCCTGGAAGAACGGACAAAAAGTACCATACGGCTGACTTATTGAGCGATCTGCTGGGAAGAGGAAAGTCTTCGCCACTTTACCAGAAACTGGTCAATAAAAACCCCATGTTTCATTCCATCTCTGCCTACGTTACCGGAAGTGTAGATCCTGGGTTATTGGTAATTGAAGGTAAATTGAAGCATGAAACCTCTTTTGATGCGGCAGAAGAAGGCGTTAATCAGGTGATTCAATCCATTCTGGAAGGTGATGTGACCGATGAAGCCGTCGGACGGATCAAAAGCCAGGCAGAATCCTCTATCGCTTTTGGCGAAATAGAACTATTGAACCGAGCAATCGGTTTAGCCTTCAGTGCCTTCCTTGGTGACCCTAATCTCATAAATCAGGAGTTGGAGGCTGTGCAGGCAGTGAAGAAAAATGAGCTTTTGGACCTGGCTCAAGAGGTATTGAGTGAAAACAATACGTCCACATTACATTATCATAAAGCAAATTAAACGGATGAAACCAACGATCAGAATCGGCTATGGATACGATGTTCACAGATTGGCAGAAGGAGTTCCCTTCTGGCTGGGGGGCATTCAAATAGAACATACTCATGGAGCGTACGGTCATTCCGATGCAGATGTGTTGATTCATGTCATTTGTGACGCTTTACTGGGCGCAGCTAACATGCGGGACATTGGCTATCACTTTTCAGATACAGACCCACGATTCAAAGGAATTGATAGTAAAATCTTGCTGAAGGATGTCGTGAAATTATTGGATGACGCTGGATATGGCATAGGTAATATTGACGCCACCGTCTGCCTGCAGGCACCTAAAATTTCACCTCATATCGAAAAGATGAAAGCCTGCCTGGCAGAAGTAATGTCGATTCCAGAAGAAGATGTCTCTGTAAAAGCCACTACTACCGAAAAACTGGGTTTCGTCGGTACGAAAGAAGGTGTATCGGCACACGCTGTGGCTTTGATCTATAAGAAATGATCTTTGGTAGAAATTTGTGGGTTCTTAGATCGATGCAGAGAATACCGCTAATTACGGCTCTAGAAGAATGAATCCTTTATGACGATTACATGGGTTATAGAACTCCAATAATCCATTGACGGTCAGCGCCTCCATCAGGTAGACCTGGTTTCCTTCAAATATCAAATCTGACAGGGACGTGACTGCATCCATTTGTTCGGTAGATAACTGATCTTGTCGAAAAAAGGAATCCAATAAAGTGATTGTGGCCAGGTTTCCTTGTTGTTCAATTTCAAAATTTCTTAAGATAAAATCAACGTTGTTTAACTCATCAATGGTTATCCATCCAAGCGCCCGGAGTGTGCCTCCATCATTGAGTTCAATGCCGTTGTAAATCTGGAAAGCCACCACGTCAGGCAAAAGGTCAGTGACGGTTTCAGAAATAGCATTATCGTTCTCATCATATATAAATCCGGCATTGACACTGGCAAAAGACCCTTCTCCAAAGCTGGAATGCGTGGCAGCCAAAGAACTTGTTAACGTGAAATTACCCAGTCCAGCAGTGTTGCTACGGCCAAATGTGGTTAATGAGTCAACCTGTCCCTCACAAAAACTGGAAGCTATCCGATTGATGTTCTCTATAGGTATACGATCGAATGTAATCTCACTTCCTCCGAACGAGATGGATCGGGATAGGTTCAAAATCAGGTCTTCCTCTCGAATCGAGAATACACTGGAGTGATTGATCTGTTGGCGACTGGTACTGGTTAGGATCTCGTCTATGGTCTGCCCTGCCGCGATTCCCTGAATATTAAGTCGTCTCAAATCCAGGTCCATGGACATGGATACTGTGGCATCTATGTCTTCCAGATACATGTTGTACTGGACAAAATTTCCGGCACCCGCCAGGTTTTGTTGTCTGAAAACACCTTGCTGTAGTAAATTGAGTGCTTCCGTGGAAATGAGATTGGGATCAGTACTCGCCGCAGGCATGAAAGTAATAATGGACGGGTCCGTCTTGCTGGCAAATACCAAATCGCCACCGATCTCCTCTACGAAGATGAACTCAAACTCTCCACCAAATGAAGTTTGATTTAATTCGAATAAGTAATGAAAAACACCGTAAGTCTCCAGTACTAACTCTACGCCTCGGCCTACATCTATTCGGTAGGAAATAACGTGATCTCTGAACTCTCCATCGTTCGCCGGCACATCTGACTGAATGCGGACGTTGCCATCACGATCAAATTCCATCAGTATCAGGTAATCTCCTCCCAGACCATTGGGCCTGTAATCTATACGCCAACCATTAGTCGGAGCAACCAATAGATCCTCCATTTCCTCTATAGCATCAGATACACGCTCTTCCACAGGAGGTAGTTTCGGATCGTCATTGAATTGACAACCTAATAGCAATACGAGTAATAAAAGGGGAAACAGTTTTCTCATATCACAGTCTGCTTTGAACAGCATCTCTCAATGATTGTAATGACACTCCGGTGACCCGCTCGTAGTGATCGCTGATCGCGGCCAGTTTAATAGAAATAGAGGCGCGACCCGCATTTTCATTCGCACAATCGTCCGTATCGCAATCCGGGATGAGGTTAATAAAATTCTCATCAAATTCCGGGTCAAAGAAGAAAAAGGCTACCGTTTCTGCAAAATCCTCGTTAGGGGAGCTCGTGGCGTAAGGCGATACAAAACCTCTTCCGAGCGCTTGTTGGTCATTCAAGGTGAACCATGCCCCCGCACTGGTATATCCTGTCGCCGTAAAGGTTTCAAAAGCATTAGGTAGTTTGTATCGTTGATGCACGGTATGTGCAAACTCGTGGTATACTGTCTGCAACTGGAGGTCTCTCCAATCTATATCCGTAGGATCCACAGCATTTACATTGGTAAAGGTAATTTGTGCTCCCGCATCCGCTGTTCCCAGTGTTACTGTACCATCATTGTTGAAAATCAACCCGCCCAGAAAAACGATTTCCGCTGGCACATGATTCCGGAAAAACTCTTCTCCATTGGGTACATCCAGATAAGGATCGATCCAGAACTCTTCAATAAAATCCAACATCGGCCTTACGGCCTCAAGCCTGGGAGGTGTCACACGCTCAGTAGGGCTTACATAGTTATCAACGAATTTGTATCGTATGGCCATACCGTACTCCTGCGTGAAATTCTCCTCAATGTACCGGTCCAATTCAGTATCCAATCCGGTATCCGGTTCATTCACGGGAACATCCAGCTCTTCCGTGGGGTAACATGCACTTAATGCGAACCCCAATATCGCGACCATCAAAATCTTCTCTGCCACTTTTTTCATCATCGTCTGTTATCTTGGGTTAGCTTCAAGGCCACCAACTTCCTGGGCCGACTCAGGTATTTGCAGGACCTTTCTTAGGTCATCAGCTGTCAACAGGTCGGTTCCGGCTGGCGAATCGTGTCGCACAGAAAATCCAAAACGCTTTAGGTCATACCACCTCAAGCCCTGCATGAGAAACTCTTTTTGCCGTTCGGTGATCACATAATTGATCAAATTCAAAAAATCATCCCCTGTTCGGAAGAGGTTTTCAAGTGATGCCAAAGTCAAAGTGATATCACCACCATCGTATCGATTATCCGTCAAAACCTGAATGTCCGCCAGCGCCCCCAGATTATCTCCGGTAATGGTCTTGGCTTCTGCCCTGTTAAGCAGTACCTCCTCGCCGGTGAATGCCATATGAATGTAATATGGAAACCCAACGTTCGCGTTCAAACTCGCTCGCTCAAACAAATTTTGATATCGAACCGGGTAAAGGGCATTTTCTCCTTTGACGAAAGCCGGGTTTTCACGACGATCTGTTACTGTATTTGCAAATGGATTTAAATTGAAAAGTCCTGAATAATCATTGCGATCTACACCGAAGGCAAAATCCAGTCTTTGAACCAATGAGATCTTTCGCATCAACAACAGGTTTCCTCCCTGATCTGGGGAGGAATAAATTTGTGGATATTCAGTGACTGAAGAACTCGCATTTCTGAACTGACTTGAGGTAAGGTCTCTAACGAAAGCCTCAGGATTGGCTCCCAGCATTTCGTCCGCATATCGAATCACTTCTCTGTATTCCCGCTGATATAAATAAAAACGAGTTGCAAATGCCAGGGCTGCATTTCTGGTGAAGTGATATTTCCCGGAATTCTCATAGAAAGAATCATCAACCAGATCCAGGCCCTTCAATAGATCATCCTCAATCTCACTGTATACTCTGCGAACTGATTCTCTTTCGTAACCAACGAGAAACTCGGTCTCAGGATCTTTGATGTAAGGAATACCCTCATCACTACCGGCGGTTTGCGGGTCGTAGTGCTTAGCAAACATATTGACCAACATAAAATGACCATAGGCTCGAATTAGAAGCGCTTCACCTTCAACCGCATCTTTTCTGGCTTCATCTTCAGCGGTTTCAACCGGTAAACCATCCAGAATGGCAAGCACTTCGTTGGCATGAGCAATGGCATTATACGTCTCAAACCAATAGAAATCCGGCGTATCGAGCACTGTAGGCCCTCCGGCATCCACTTCTTCCCATTGGAAAATTTGCTCATGTTCCAATCGGATGTTGGTGCCTAAAGTCCAAACGACATCATCGGTCATCCAGTCGGTAAAGTTGGGACTGGCAATAGAATAGCCACTGACCAATAATTGAGCCGCCTTTTCCAGATCATCTAACTCTACACGGTTATCAGGTTGCTCATCCAGAAAACCACAGGCACTGAATGTCAGAACGGCAATTGAAATTAAGATCTTGTTAATCGTCTTCATCAAAATCCTACGTTTAATGAAAAAGTGATCAATCGAGGTTGAGGCAGGGAAACGCCTCCCGTTGAAAAGAACTCCGGATCCTGGCCACGCAAGTTCTCACGATCTGAGTACAGCAAGGCCATGTTCAAAGCTTCCAGCGATACATTGGCCGTGGAAACACCCAGTTTATCGGTGATTTTTGGTGGCAACACATAACCAAGTCTTACCGTTTTCAAACGGATATAATCACCGTTTGCCACTCGTTCAGTACTCTTATTATAAAACTGATAGGCCTGTACACGACTCCCACTGGTTTGAGATACTCCTCTGTCCAGAATGGTAGGAATATCAGTCAAATTCTCATCTCCAGGCACTGCCCATCGATCTACAAGTTCACCCGGAAGGGCGTCGAAATCGGTATAGGTGCCAAAAAAGGCGTCGTTCAATCTGATCTTATAACCAAATTTAAAAGACATCAGGGCCATCAACGTAAATCCTTTATAAGTAATGGTGTTGCTGAATCCTCCAGAACCGCGAGGCTCTGTTGACCCTTCAAACACCAGAATATCTTCCAACCCTTCTCGCTCTTGCAAGTCAAACTGGAATACAGTCTCTCCATCGGCATTGAAGAAAGTAGGGATACCTTCAGAATTGAGCCCTGCAAAATTGGTTGAGTAAAGTGATCTCCGTGGTTTGCCTAAGACACCCGCTCCTGCCTGGCCAATGGCATCAACGTAACGCGGACCAAAATCAAGGTTAGTGATTCTATCACGGCTGTAGCCCATGTTCAGATTGGTACGCCAGGTAAAACCCTGATTGTCATAGTTGGTCGTATTGATCGAAAACTCGAATCCTTCGATCTCCATATCCGCGAAGTTGCCAACTTTCAATCCTTGTCCACCAATCCCGCTGGTTTGTACGACGCCAATCAGGTCAAACGAATTTCTGATATAGTAATCTGCAGTGACATCAATTTTTCGATCCATCAGGGTGAAATCCATTCCGACATTGAATTCGTTCAGTTTTTCCCAGGTCAATTCAGTGTTTGTTAGTTCCTGAATGAAAAGTTGTGGCTCTACATCCGTTGGTCGCAGGGTAACGTCCGACTGGACGTTTAGTAAAGCACTGGCATTTGGAGGCAAGTTTCCGGAAATACCATACGTCGCTCGAACTTTCAGATCTTTGATCAATGGAACCACATCCATGAAGGGTTCATTGTAGGCGTTCCAGGCGGCGCTCACATTCCAGGTAGGCAGGAATCGGGCTTGTTGGCTTCTTCCTAATTGATTCGAACCATCGTATCGGAAAGTGAAATTGGCCACATACTTGGATTTATAAGAGTATCCGCCATTTAGGAACCAGCCAACAAAACGATCTTTTTGCTCATCCAGGCCAAAGAATTCAATGTTTTGCAAGTTGAAGAACTCAATAATGTTCGGGTCGGTCACCACTACGCCACCGCTTTCATAAACCACGCCAAGTCCGGTAGCAGTAGAACTGGTACGGTTGGTCAGTCGAATTTCCTGACCAGCCAATACGTTTACTTCATGCCGATCATTGTATGTCTCGGACCAGTTACCACTGATACGACTAAAGAAATTGATCAAATCACTTTGATCGAGGTAATTGAATCCACCTTCCGGTAAGACGACCACCGGATTCAGTCCGGGATTATCGGGATCGCGGAATAATAAGTTATTAGCGTCCTGAATGAATTGTGAACCATCCGCTCTAAACGCCTCGGCCTGATTCGAATTTTCCGTAATGATGTGGCTTCTCGCTGTATTGGCGTATCGGATCTGCGCTACCCCTTTGAAGGAAAGGTTATCCAGTGGAGAGTATTCAAAATCAGTCTGTGCGGATACATCCAGCACTTCAATTTCGATAAAATTATTATCAAGCTCATGTAAGATATTGAATGGAGCAAAGTTTCGTCTGAAAAACTCCAGGTTCCCATTCTCATCATAAGGTCGGATTGATCGTGCCGTATTCAGGCTGTAGCTAAATGGATTGATGTCAAAATCTCGGCTGAACTGACCCGTGATCGGATCAAGTTCGCGGTTTCGTGTTCCTGGCACAGTTTGGTCCCGGTAAGACGCTTGCAGCTTTAGCCCGAAGGTGAATTGATCAGAAATAAAATATGTATTCCGCGCGGTACCGGTAAAACGATTTACCTTATCGGCAATGGTCTGGCCCTGATCTCCCAGATAACTTATGGAATAGTAGTTATTTGACTTTTCGCTACCAGTAGTGAAGCTCAAAGAATGTTGTTGTTGGAGGCCAAAATCACGGAAAAGCGCATCGAACCAGTCCGTATTCGCATTTTCATATTGGTTGAGAAATTCCTCATTTAAGGTACCCCCCGGGCCCCAATCCAATTCGTGGTTCGCAATCAAGGTGAACATTTTACCTAAGGCGCCATAGTTGCGTGCACGCACGGCCGTACTGATATCAACCAGCCCCTTGCTCGCCAGTTCGCGATAAACAGAAAGTTCCTCTGCTGAATTGAGCAGATCAAATTGATTATACGTAGGTCGCAACTTCCCTGAAAACTGGGCCGAATAATTAACCCTTAGTTCTCCACTTTTACCGCGTTTTGTGGTAATCACGATTACGCCATTGGCAGCACGGGCACCATAAATGGCTGTTGCTGAAGCATCCTTCAGGATCTGGAAGGATTCGATATCAGAGGGGTTCAGGTTAGCAATGGAAGAACTGACCAACGTGTTGGCGTCTCCGGAAATGAGATCATCTACATCCACGTTATTCAGGTCCTCCAAAATCACACCATCCACTACAAAAAGTGGTTGGTTGTTGCCGTTTAGCGAAGCATTGCCTCGAATTCTGATTCTTGGAGTTGTTCCAAATGTTCCTGAAACATTATCCACGGTAACACCCGCAGCCTGGCCTTCAAGCACGCGACTTACATCAACCATGCCTGTAGGGCGGATGTCATCCATGTTCAGGCTTTCTGAAGCCCCTGTAAATAGCTTGCGATTTACTTCCTGAAAACCCGTGATCACTACCTCTTCAGTAAGGATCGCGTCTTCCTCGAGCGTTACGTTGATAGAGGCCTGTCCTGTGTAAGTGAACGTAGCCGTCTTCATACTGATCATCTGAATGGAGAGTTGATCTCCATTACTCACCGTGATCGAGAAGTTGCCGTCAATATCCGTGACAGACCCCTTTCCGGTATTCTCATTAACTACTGTTGCCCCGAAAAGTCCCTCACCATTCTGGTCGATAACCTTCCCCGTGACCAGGGATTGGGCAAAAGCAGAGGTCGATAAAAGACCTAAGAAAATAAATATCCTGAAACCCCTGAATATCAAAATTGAGTGTATTAATGCTTATTGCTTATCAAACTTCAATGAGAAGGTATAAGTAATGGTTTCCAGGAAGTTATTGCGAAGAGAATCCAATTGCTCCTGAGTGATGCCAGTAAATGCCAATCCTTCTGCAGTATTTACAAGAATGCCCGCCTCGATCCATTCATTGAGTTTAGTGGCTGAAAACGCCTCATCTCTTTGTTCGTATTCTAAACGAAGGTCATCTCCATCTAACTCTGCGATGTTATAGTCATATGATAATCCGGAAACTTCTGCCCCATCGGCATCAAGTTCCAATTCTTCATTATCGATTTCCCATGTGCCATTATCATCGAGATTTCCGGTTGATCCATTGGTGAACTGTACATCTTCGATGATCCGTTCGTAAGTACCATCAGCATCAAATTCAAATTGATAAACTGACTCACCGAAAAGGCTGGCCTGATCTGCAAATTCAAGGTATCCAAAGTCTGATTCCGCAATCGTACCAGAAACATTGAACAGTTCCCATGTTCCTACAATAGGACTTACATCAGGCTCATCGTCTCCACATGAGACCAAGAAAGCGGCAGTAATCAGCAGTGCATAAAGTAGATTTTTCTTCATAACAATTGTTTTTTCGTTTAGCGCGGAATCTGACCGGAACGCTCCGTTAGTTGGTCCTGGTTCTATTCGTGGCACGTTTCAAGCTAAGTAATTAAATAGCCGCTAAAGCTACATACTTAATATCAATAATAACAGTCAAAGCCCTTATAGGGATAAGACAATTCGCATTGATTTTCTTCCATTATGATAACAGCGGACATTTAATCAATCAAAAATTCGGGGGTTTAGGCTGTTTTTAAAACCTGATGATACGGGTATCTTCAGTTCTTGTCCCCAACTCAGTCCCTTTCCCAGGCGGTTCAGTAGCAATTATGAGCCGGGTCGGTCTAAACCACCCAACAGAATCCCGTTCCAGACGCTTTCAATTGGTGTTTAACAAACTTCAACAATGAAAACCAAGAAATTAATTAATCCAAGATTGTGGTCCATGCTCATGAGCTTCACCGTGGCTGGACTACTCCTTTCCTGTTCTGATGACGACCCTTCTGTTGTCCAACCCACAGATACGATCGTAGATCTGGCTACAAACAATAATTCCCTGACTGTTCTGACCCAGGCATTGACCAAATTCCCCGATTTGGTAACTACGCTAAGTGACGAATCTGGAGATTTTACCGTCTTTGCCCCAACTGACCAGGCATTTGCTAACCTTCTGGATGTGGTGGGACAAACTTCTCTGGATGATATACCTGAGAATGTGTTGAGAAGGATTCTTGAGTACCACGTAGTGGCAGGAACACTGATGAGCACAGATCTTTCTGATGGTGCTAACACCTCTACTGTACTCGGTGAAAATGTAACCGTAGGTATTGAGGGGTCTTCTGTCGCTATTAACACGTCCAATGTAACTACCGCCGATGTAGATGCTGCAAATGGCGTTGTGCACATCGTAGATGCGGTACTGATCCCCGGCCTGGAAGCCAGTATCGTCAACACCGTGGTTGAACCTGCTTATTTCAACGTGAACTTCACGACCTTAACGGCTGCTGTTGTTCAGGCCGATCTCCTGAATACTTTGATCAACAGAGAGGCTCAATTCACGATTTTCGCGCCCAACAATGCGGCATTCGAAGCGGCTGGCATTACTTCTTTAGATGGTATCAGTGACGAAGACCTGGCTAACATCTTGTTATATCACACTTTGGATAGCGAAGTATTGTCGACTAATCTGCCTGCTACTGGTAGCACAATTACTACTTTGGGCGGTGACTTCTATCTAAGCATCAATGACAATGGTGTCTTCATCAACGGGTCTACGCAAGTGATCGCGACTGACGTAGATGCAGACAATGGAGTCGTGCATGTGATCGATCGTACACTCGTAGCTCCTACTTCAAACGTGGTGGAGATCGCCGTTGCGTCTACTCAGGGTGATGCGCCTGAATTCACACAACTGGTGGCTGCACTAACTGCGGTTGAGAACGATGCTTCAGCTGCAAACCTGATCACCGTATTAAGCGGAGATGGCCCATTTACGGTATTTGCTCCGACTGACGCGGCATTTTCTCAGCTTTATGCAGATGCCGGCGTGGAAGATCTGGATGGTCTGATCGCGGCGGTAGGTATCGGAACTTTAGAAGCGGTATTGACTTATCACGTGATTAACGAGGCAAGGGTATTCTCTACTGATCTTCCAAACCTGGGAACTAACACGGTAACTACCCTTGGCGGAACATTTACACTGGACCTTGCTAACCTGAGCATTACAGAAACAGATGCTGCATTGTCACTCAATGAAGACAATGATGCCGGAATCAGCAGTGTAGATATCCACGGTACTAATGGAGTGATCCACGTGATTGATAAAGTGATCCTTCCTTAATCAGGATTTTAAAACCTTAACACTGACCAGGCAATCTCCTAAACCATGAAGGGAGTTGCCTGGTTTTCCTTATCGCCATGTTCAGGACCAGATACCGATTTCTGTACATTCTGCTGTTAGGCATCTATTCTTTCCTGAATTTAAAATTCATGGAAGGAGATTCATTGCTGGACTTTGAAGTCAATGATTACATCCTTTCGAGTTTTATTCTGCTGTTTGTGGTGTGCATTTGGGAAGGCAACCGGTTGCTGGCGATCGTAACGGAAAATTTCAAAGTGGTCCGGCTCCCATATGGCGGACTGATCACGCACTTTGTGGCGTCTATACTGTTTGTGCTGGTGCTTTCTTTTCTTGGGAATTATCTCGCCCATTTTTCAGCGCAGGCCGGAGACACTAATTTCCGACTGATCCTGGCTTTTAATTTTCGGATCAACCTCTTTCTTCATTGCATCAATGCGATCTTCTTTTATCGCCAACAGATGGAAGAAATGAGCTTGCAGGCCGAACGCTTCAAAAAACAAACCGCGGAAGCGCAGTTTGATGCCTTAAGCAAGCAACTCAACCCGCATTTTCTGTTCAATAGCTTCAACGTCCTGTCCAGCCTGGTAGACCAGGATCCAACGACTGCACAACAATTCATCAATCGTTTGTCGGGAGTATATCGCTATTTATTGAAAAATCAGGACAACAAATTGGTGAAACTCAAGGAAGAAATGAAGTTTCTGGAGGCCTACATCTATTTGATGAAAATCCGATTCAGAGATAGTTTAGTCATCAAAAATGAGGTGAGTCATGAAGATTCTAACAAATACATTGCTCCTTCCACTTTGCAGTTACTGATTGAAAACGCGATCAAACACAATGAGGTCAGTAAGCATTCTCCTTTGTCCATCGATATCTATCAATCGAATGGCCATTTGGTCGTTGAAAACAGCATTAAACTGAAAGAACAAGAGGTAGAATCATCCTATGTGGGCCTGGCCAATATCAAAAATCGATATGCTTTTTTAAGTGAGGAAAATCCCCTGGTCATTCATTCCAACGGAAAATTCACAGTGAAAATTCCTTTAATCGAAGTAGAAGAAAAGTGAAAGCAGTAATCATAGAAGATGAGCAGCTGGCTGCAGAACGGCTGGCGGGATTAATCGAAAAAACGGATGCCATTGATGTCGTGGGCCAATTTGACACGATCCGTGAAACGGTTTCTTTCTTTAGGAAGAACGCGGATGATATCGACCTCATGTTTTGTGACATTCAACTTGCTGACGGGCTGAGCTTCAAGATCTTTGAAAAGATTGACATCAATATCCCTGTGATTTTTACGACGGCTTACGATGAATATTCTTTGCAGGCTTTTAAAGTGAACAGTCTGGACTATTTGTTGAAACCCGTACAATATCAGGAACTCCAGGCGGCTATCAAAAAGTACAGTGCGATCTATCAAAATCCACAACAAATGATTGATGCCACTATGCTCAAAGACTTGTTTATAAAGCGCAGGTACAAAGAGAGGTTCCTGGTCAAGGCTGGCACCAAATATTACCATAAGCCCGTAGATGGTATTACTTATTTCTCCTCTGAGGACAAGATCGTCTATCTCCATGATGGACAAGTAGGCAAGAAGTTCATGACTGACTTCACGTTAGATGAATTGGTTGCCGAACACCTTGACCCTGATAAATTCTTCAGGATCAATCGAAAATTCATCGTAGACATTGAGTCCATCGAACTTTTTAAACCTTATCCAGGGCAAAGGTTGTTATTGAAATTGCACGGAGGCCAGGTAGATGAGTTGTTGGTAAGCCGGGAAAAGGTCGTCGCATTCAAATCATGGTTTACAAAATGAGGGTACTCTTCGTCCTTTTATGGGTATTTGCTACAACGACTTTGTACAGTCAGAACCTCGATTCTCTAAAAAGAGAGATCCTGGCCATCAAACAAGCGACACAAGACATCAATCTTAGGATCAATAACGCCGACAAGCAGTTCAGGGCGGGCATATTGGTCTCCACTCTCGGCTATTCGATCACCATTGCCGGGGGCTTAATGCTGGGCCGTTCCAATGATCAACTCGGTCAGGCTTTGCTGGTCACGGGTGGCATTACCGGGGCCACAGGCACCTACATTATGGTAGATTCCTATCGGGTTCTGTCGGGGAAAAGGAGGAAAAAGAATGCGCAGGAAAGAAAGCAATGACTCCTGTGTGGTTTCACCTCAAAAACTAGCCGACAAAACTACCAGGCCCAAAACATGGACTTTTATGCAGGATTGGCTGACATGAAGCGGACGTATTCAGTACAGCTGGATTTAGTTCCAAGATAGACCACCCTACCTTCATGGCAAACCTGCCATGTTGCTCCACTTGTACTGTATCGAATGGTTAAAGGTTTTTTATCTCCACCTAATAGTCCTCTCAAAAAGGTCATGTCTCTTTTTTTTGAGAGTAATTACGCTGCTTTGCTATTGATGCTCAATAAATTTTAGACAGGAGCCTTATCTGGTAGACAAAACTCCCAAAAGTTCAGTTAAACCACATCGTGACTGCTTTTTGGTCGTTGAAAGCTTCTTGGGACGTCTTAGTAAAGTGTACCGATGTTGAGCTCCTTACTCCCACGCTTCATCAATTCTTTTAAAAAACATACTTTTTGCCGCTCCGGTAAGCTGCTTTCTAATGGAAAACCTACCAGAAAATTCATTATCCAGGATTTCATAAAAGGCTGTTTTCTACTAGTTCACTGGCGAATTTTCCAAATTCACAGCCCATTTTTAGTGATTTAAGTGAGCAGGCCTTTCCTTCGTATTATCAACTAGTTACGGAAGGAAGAACCGGGGAATAAGAAACATTATTCCGTCAGTTCTCAATATTATATTGCTGCCATTCCTAAGAGCACAATTGCCGACTGCCGTCCCACATCTTAAAATTTATGTGGCAGTTAGCTTATGCCGTTTTCGTTTCAGTTGATGCTTAGACAGTTAAATCGTACTGATATGAGAACCAAAATTTTCAGCACATTACTTACCGCCATTATCCTGTTTCCCGCTCATTCGCAAACCGTCAAAAAAATGATGGAAAAAGCGGATATGACCCTTTACAGGGAACAATTTGAAGAAGCCGTAGATCTCTACAATGACGTGCTTAGCAAAAAACCGGATCATACCGGAGCGCAATATCACCAACTCATCGCCAGACACCTGTCCACCTCACGTGGACAAGACCTGACCGACCTGTTAGTTTTCGAAGATAGTAAGGGTCACACCGATAAGTTTTACAATTATTGGATGGGTCGCGTGCACTTGCTTCGATATGAATTTGATTTGGCCGAACGACACTTTGACGCATTTCTTGACCTGGACACCTATAAAAGCAAGGAAATCATACAGGAGACCCTTGACTTTAAAGATGTCATTTCTGTAGCAAAAGGCTACTATGATCATCCCTCTGAGTTCGAATTGGAGCAATTGGATTACCCCATTAATTCTAAACATGCGGATCTTTCTCCGGGATACTTCAATGATCACAACGAATTGGTCTTTACTTCTTCCAGACCTACTTCCGATTGGCAAAAATCTCCTAATGACTTTCTGGTATTCCATACGTTGAAAGAGAGCAGCAACGGCTGGTCAACACCACAAATACTGAGAAACATTGGTGTACTACCCCGAAATGCACCCAAAGTAGAAGTGGTTAATGAAGACGGTAAACTCTTCATTTATAAAAACCAGAATGGTGGTGACCTCTTTTACAGCAATCCTGAAGAATATGGCTGGACCATACCCGAAGAGTTTGATTCCAAAATCACAACCACTCGACTGGAGTCTGATTTCTTCATCAATAATCAGGAAAACAAGATCTTATTTGCTTCCAAACGCGGAGGCAACGGCCTGGATATTTATGAGTCAAACCTCAAGATTGATGGCACCTGGTCGACGCCAAAACCTATTGCCGGAAAAGTAAATAGTCGATATGATGAAGACAGCCCTTTCATTTCCCACGATGGTCAGACACTTTATTTCAGTTCAAACCGACCAGCATCCATGGGTGGATACGATGTGTTTCAGTCACAATACAACTCTGTAACGAAATCCTGGTCAGAACCGGTAAATCTGGGTTTCCCGATCAATACCATAGACGATGAGATCAACTACCAACTGCAGGAAGATAATCTTTCAGGATTCCTTAGTTCCAACCGATTGCACAGTTTAGGCGATTACGATATCTACTATTTCCATAAAGAAGGTCAGGCCAAACTGGAGGGAATTGTTCTTGATGAAAATGATCAGCCACTGGCGAATGCCATTGTGAAATATCATCCGGAGAAATACCTGGATGAGTCCTTCAGTACCATGACGGATCAAAATGGCTTCTACCAATTGCAGCTGTTTTCTAACGAATCCTATCGAGTGGAAGTCTATGATGATTTGACGCTCGTACATAATGACAAATTCAGCACGACCATCACCAGTCACAAAAAACTGCTGAAAAATGACCTAAAGGTATTGGGCGAGGATAAAAAACAGCAAGCGGACTTTGTGGCACTGTATGAAGGTGGCAGTGAAGAGGAAAGTGAAAGTCTCAGCATGTTAGGGTCAAAATTCAGGGTTGGGCAAAAAGCCGTACTTCGAAACATTTATTTCCAATCGGGATCCGCGTCACTAAATCTCGAGGCTGCTCCTGTAATTGAACGCGTATTTGCCGTACTGACAGATTATCCTGAGATCAAACTGGAAATTGGAGGGCATACGGATAATAAAGAAGCACGAGGCAATCGTGACGAAATCTCTTTGATGCGTGCGGAATCCGTCAAAGGACATTTAGTGATGAAAGGCATAGACGCTGATCGCATTTTAACCAAAGGCTATGCTGCAACTGACCCCTTAGCTTCCAATGACGATGAAGAAGATGGTCGCGAGTTGAACAGAAGGATAGAAGTAAGAGTGATTGAATAGTACGTCGTATTCCTGGACAAGCAATCACTTTAAAAAGTAAGGTGCCTGATGAGAAAGGTCAACGACCCGGATCAAATGATCCGGGTCAGTAGGATGTCAATAACGTCTAACGCCAGGCACCCAACGAGAACCAAAAGTCCCAGGTATTTTCAGACCAATTGGTCCATTCTGAAATATCAGCCGAGGCTTGTGTAATCGTAGCGCCATAGGCAGACCCCTGTGCATACCCCTCATTGATATCGGCGATCGAACTTGCTGTTAAACCAGAAGTAAAGCCATCCGGAAGGTACCATGTGAAAATATAGGTCGTATTCTCTTGCAAAATGATGGTTCGATCACTCATATCCCACGCAATGAAACCTCCCAAAAAGCTTGCTGACACCATTGTTGTTGTACTGGCTAAAACTTCTCCCTGATCATTGCGGACATCCAGTGCTACCTCCACGTCGTTGCCTTGCCCCGTTCGGTTTTCCACAAAATCAAACGGACCGATAAATACGGTTGAAAAAGAAGTCAGGTGAATGGTTTCAGTTGGTCTGATAGATTGACCACTACCTACATTTCTGGGACCAAATTCTGAACGGTCATCTCCGCCAAACCACCTTGAACCTTGCTCGCCATCTAAATAACTTATTCCAGCTACTTCATCCATCGCTTCAACAGATAGCGTGTAGGTTATTGACGTGCCATCTTCAGCGGTCACAGTGATTTCTGATATAGACGAAAGATTTACAGCCCCTGAGAAATCGGGAGAGACGGATGCCTTGGGAGAAAAAGCTACCTCAACCTCAACGGCAGATTGTAATACATTTTGAGGAACACGTACGTCAATGGTTTGATTCACTTCATTGATCGTTGCTTCTATCGGGTTTACTTCTGTATTTACAACGAATGAGAGTAATTGATTCTCACTGCTCTCATCTTCAGAACATGCGACCAGGAAAGCGGTGAAAATAAACATCAAACAGACCCCTGTGAGTCGAAAATTGTTTTGTTTCATGAAATTGATAATTGTTTATCCCGCAAGGATAATCGAACTCCACTTAAATCGCTGACCTTTTATCCAAATGGCACATCCTACCTATTTAGGTGAAATCAACTGAGTAGCCCCAGCACTTCATCGCGATTTCCTGCATCATGAGGGTGAGCACTGGTGGCGAAAAGCTGTGCCGCTGTAAATTGTCCGCCATAGACGGGCATAGTGGCCAACTTCTCGGCACCAGCATCAAGTAACGTCTTAACCACATCGGCTAAATTTAATGGTACTTGTTGACGCCACATCTCTACGCCATTGTTGCCCACGTAGTGGATCAATTGTGCCTGATGGCCATAAGCACTTTTCATCTGAATGAGCTCCGGATAAGTCGTTAATTTTTCTTTCAACGTCATCACATCCCCATTCAACAAAGCATTTAATGCTTCTTCGAATGGCAAGAAATAAGATGTTTCCTTTTGTTCGACTACTCCCCAATTTTGAAAGCCATATTGCGAGGCAATCGCCTGACGCATGTCTTCAAGATTCATTTCTGCCTTGAATATGGTTTCGGCTGCTTTACCCAGCCAATTCGGATGGTAATTGTTGATTTCTCTGGAAGCCACCTCATGTGCTTGTTGATACCCTTCATAGAGTTTTTCTGCCAGGAGGGCCAAATGCTGGCCAACGGACCATTGCGTGTAGTTACTTAGTAGATCACCGTAAAACTCCTGGGATGCGGCGACATGTTCGTGCTTGTAAATCTCTGCCATAGATGAATTGCTGATTAGTTCTTGAATACCTCTTAAGAATTCATACGAAATCCACAGGTGAACGATTAACTTTGAATTGGACTTACTATTTTCAATACTAGTCCAAACTTAACACACTTCCCAATGGACATTATCGCTAAAATCAGGGAAATAGACGAATTTCAGGATATTCCTCAACACCAGTTGGAATGGTTAGTAACCAATGCAGAAAAGAAAACGCTGAAAGTCGGAGACTTCATCTTTCAACCCGGCGACCCCATGAATTATATGTTCGTGGTGCTTACAGGCAAGTATGTGATGAAAGTAGAACAGAACAATCAGTTCAAAGTCGTTGCCAACCTGGAAGGACCACTTATCACGGGTCTTTTGCCCTATTCTCGTGCTAAGGAAGTGCGAGGCTATGGAGAAACCACACGAGAGGGGGAAATACTGGGTCTCCATAAAAAGCACTTCCGCGAAATGATCGTCAATCATGAAGAACTGACGACTGCATTGGTCCACACGATGAGCACGCGTATTCGAGAATTCACCAAAGTGCAACAACAGAATGAAAAGTTGATGTCACTTGGAAAGCTCTCTGCGGGCCTGGCGCATGAATTGAACAACCCCGCAGCAGCGGTAGTAAGAAGCGCACAATTCATGAAAGAGCTTCAGGCAAGTACCCCAGAGAAATTCAAAAAAGTCCTTCAGATCAAGTTGAGTGACGATCAGGTAGATGGGGTAACCGATCTGCTGTTTTCAAAAATTAATTCTGGGATCATTACGCTTTCCATGATGGATCGGTCTGAAAAAGAGGACGATCTATTGGATTGGCTGGATGATCGGGAAGTGGAAAACGCGGAAGATATTGCGGATAATCTCGTGGATTTTGGTTTTACTGTCGATGAATTGGAGGATGCTTATGAAGGTATTCCAGAAGAACACGTTGGCCCATCTGTGAACTGGATGAACCAGGTATTGACTACCGAAAAGCTGGTTACGGAAATTGAGGATGCTTCTTCCAGGATCGGTGAGTTAGTGAAAAGCATCAAAAGCTATACACACATGGACCAGAGTCCGGAAATGAAACCCATCGATATTCACGAAGGGCTGGACAACACATTGGTCATGCTCAACCACAAATTGAAAAAGTCGAATATTGAATTGGTCAGGGACTATGACGAAACGCTGGTCAGTGTAGATGCTTTTCCAAGTGCACTGAACCAGGTATGGACCAACCTGATCGATAATGCCATTGATGCCATGAAATCTTCGGATAAGCGGCAGCTCCGAATTGAAACCATGCGAGACGGAGAATTTGTAAATATCAATGTGCAGGACTCAGGTAGCGGAATCCCCGAAGACATCAGAGATAAAATTTTTGATCCGTTCTTTACAACCAAAGAAGTAGGAGAAGGAACGGGTATCGGTTTGGAGTTGGTTCACCGGATCATCACCAACGATCATAACGGATCCATTAAAGTAAAATCAAAACCTGGTGATACGATATTCCAGGTTTGCTTTCCAGTAAAAGCATCTTAATCTGACTCATGAAGAAACCAATTATATTCCTCGTAGATGACGACCCTTCAGTATTGAAAGCTGTTCAAAGGGATGTCAGAGGAGCCTATAGAAAAGAATACAAGATACTTTCGACTCAGTCAGCCAATGAAGCATTGGATTCTCTGAAGGAGTTGAAGCAAAAGGGAGAAACTGTCGCACTTTTCCTTTCTGATCAGCGAATGCCTGAAATGTTGGGCGTTGAATTTCTGGAGAAGGCCAAAGTCCTTTTTCCCGAGGCGAAACGGGTCTTACTTACGGCTTATTCTGATACGGAAGCTGCCATCAAAGCCATCAATGACGTGCAGTTGGATTATTACCTGATGAAACCATGGGACCCTCCTGAGGAAAAACTGTTCCCGGTACTCAATGATCTGCTCGATGAATGGCAAAGTAATTATGTTCCTGAGTTTTCTGGAATCAAAGTATTGGGATATCAGTGGTCACCAAAATCTCATTCCATCAAAGACTTTCTTGCCGGGAATCTCATTCCCTATCGCTGGATGGACATTGAACTGGAACAAAGTGTGGGGGAACTGATCGAAACATATGGGTTGGACATGGCTGAATTGCCCATTGTTATATTCGAAGATGGTACCTATCTCAATAACCCCTCACTGCAACAAATCGGAGAAAAGATCGGTTTGAGTTCCAGTGCCAAGCAAACCATGTACGATGTAGCGATCATTGGGGCCGGGCCAGCAGGTTTAGCAGCCGCTGTATATGGAGGTTCAGAAGGTTTGAATACTGTTTTGATCGAAAAACGTGCTCCCGGAGGACAAGCCGGAACCAGTTCTCGCATTGAAAACTACCTGGGGTTTCCCAAAGGATTGAGTGGATCGGAACTATCTCGTCGCGCCATTACACAAGCCACCCGATTCGGAATTGAATTCCTTTCTCCTCAGGAAGTACAGGACATTTCGTCGAAAGATAGCTACAAATGCATCAGTTTGGCCGACGGTTCACAGATCAATGCCCGAACCGTGATCATTACCACTGGGGTAAATTACAGAACACATCCGGCCAAAGGCATCGATAATTTTACGGGTGCCGGAGTGTATTATGGTGCTGCCACCACGGAGGCCGGATCCATTAAAGACAAAGAAGTCTACATCGTTGGCGGGGGCAATTCTGCGGGACAGGCGGCCATGTACCTTTCGAAATTCGCGTCGAATGTCCACATCATCATCAGAAAGCCCGATTTGAGTTCAAGCATGTCTTCTTACCTGATCGATCAGATTGGGGAAACTCCAAATATTCACATCAAGGGATACACGGAACTTACTGAGGTATGTGGAACTGAACGGTTGGAAAAAATTAAGTTGCGCAACAACCAGACTGCTGAAGAGTGGGAGGCAGAAGCTGCGGGATTATTCATTTTCATCGGAGCAAAACCGGTTACCGATTGGCTTACATTGGATGTGATCAAAGATGAAAAAGGATTTCTGGAAACCGGCCCATCCTTAAGAAAGTATGGAAACTACAAAGAGGTTTGGAAACAAACCCGCGAACCTTTCCTGTTGGAAACCTGTAGCCCGGGAATATTTGCGGCAGGTGATGTAAGATCAGGAGCAATGAACCGTGTAGCCAGTGCGGTTGGAGAAGGGTCGATGGCCATCAAGTTTGTGCACGAATATCTGGCGAATAATTAAATAACATATATGCTCTGCGAACATCTGGAATCTTTTGAACGAAAAGCACCTCGTGTCTACCAATGCGATGAATGCATAAAAACCGGTGATTCCTGGGTTCACCTGAGAACTTGTCAGGAGTGTGGAGTGACTTTATGTTGTGATTCTTCACCAAACAAACATGCCACCGCACACTACAAGTCTCATGGGCATCCGGTAGTTGTTTCTGCAGAGCCCGGCGAATCCTGGGCCTGGTGTTATGAACACGAAATGATCAAGAAACAGCGAATCTCCTCTGACGATAAATAGCTACCCTTAGAAACTCCAACCTAGCGACAACCCCGCGTGTGGAGTTCTGAAATAGATGGGAGTATAGGCGAGCTTAAACAAAAATCCGTCGTTGCCCTGAAAACGATAACCAACGCGGTAACTGGGCAATATGCCATTGGATCTTTTATCCTTCAGATCATATTTGCTATGTACATAGGTGGCGGTCACACCAATATCCAGAAAGCTTGATTGGCGACCAAACATGAAATTATATTGCATAGGAACGATATAATGTGTGGATCTGCTTGATGGGTCATCTGCCGTCGACTGATCACTGAATGGAAGCCCGGCCCCAATAGAAACCGAAGAGGCCAAACCAGGATGTATATGAATGATCTTTTCAAAATTGAGCGAATAAATGACAGCACTTCCACCAAATTCACTCGACACACTGTAATTGAATTTTTGAATAACGGATGAAGAGGGTTCTTCTTCCAGGATTTGGGAGAAACCGAGATTTGTCAGAACCAAAAAGAAAAGAAAAAGGATCGCTGTTATGTTCTTTTTGCAAACATTAATCATCGTTGAAATTAGGTTAGTTTGTGAAGCACGTCATTGGAAAACGTCACAAAACAGATTTACCCTTAAGAGCCGAAAGGTTTTAACATAAAACCAATGAATGCTACCTTTCATAGGTTCCGTATCAATCGGCCAGATTATTGCGTATACCATTGACCATCTCTTCCAACTTTCGCCCCGCCTCAATAAATACGTTGTATCGATATGAGGCATCTGTGGTAGTATCTTCCGATGAGTGAAAAACCATCCCCAAATGAGGTTCGAGTGCCACAAACCCATCATAGTTGTCTTTGATCAAGTCCGTTAGAATCATCTCTAAACGAGCATCTCCCTCGCCTGGCAGGCGATAGATAGGTTCTCCTTCCCCTTGTGGAAAAGAGGCATCCTTTACATGAACATGCACTACCGCATGTTTTACTTTTTGATAAAACTCCCAGGGATCTTGCCAGGGAAATGGTTCTGCTTTTGATCGGTCTCGTTGAAAAATGGGATTTCCCGTATCAAACACAAGTTTAAGGTCGGGAACCTCATCTAACAGTCGCAACGTATGATCTGCAGAAAAGCCGCCCCAATTCATGCAGTTTTCGTGAACAGGCGTAAGTCCCTCATCTACAAATCTTGCGGCAATTTCCTTCAACCTTTTGAAGCGTTCCACCGGCTGCTGGTCAGTCCCCCATGGTTCCTGCGCATAGGACATGATCCGCGCGTATTGTACATTCATTTTTTGCATCCGGGGAATGCATCGAGACATTTCCTGAATGGTAATATCAAAGTCAGAATCAATCTTCTTTGCCCAATTCCCGATAAGGGTACCAAACTCGGCCACTTCAATTTCGTGTTCATGAAGTGCATTTGATATCGTCTCAAATTCCTCCTCTGACAGCTCGTGAATGTTCTTGCCGTCAATGGTTCTCGCGGAAAGGTATTTCCAGCCCAAATCTTTGGTGACTTGAATTTGCGCCGCCAGATCATCGGCAGCTTCGTCGGTAAAACCAGAAAACTTCATGAATTTGGAAATGATTTTTCCGAGATCGAAACTAAAGAAAATTTAGATCACTATTTCGAGTGTAGGCAAGGCAATTCACTTAAATGAGTGACCCCAAACAGGATCACTCATATTCTGATCTTGATCCTAATTAATTGTTTGGGTTGAGCTTGTCGAAACCTAAATCAATCCACTGACCATTATTCTTGCTGCTTTCATAGATAGCACGGATCAATGCAACGGGTTTCAAAGCTTCCTGAGCATCCACTTTCAAGGCGGCTTTTCCTTCAACCGCCGCTATAAAGTTTTCGAAGTTTCTCTGATGTCCTTGATAGTTGATCGCATTGGGATCATTGGCCCCAAGTGCCGCCTGTGATCCTGACATCAGGTTTTCCTGTACGTAATGATCGGTTTCCTGAGGTTCCTTAAAATCCCAAAGCTCAAATTTATCATCTGCAAGGATAACAGATCCTTTGGCACCATAAATATGAATTTCAGCGGGATTACCCTCAGAAGACCAAATGGAAGTGGACCCCTGGATCACGCCTTTAGCACCGTTTTCAAACTCCAACAAAGCCATGGCGGTATCCTCTACTTCTATGTTTTCATGCGTCAGGGTGCCCATACTTGCCGTTAATCGGTGGGGCATTCCCAAAAAATAGATGAGTTGATCGATTGTGTGAATGGATTGATTCATCAATGCCCCTCCGCCATCCAGCTCCCAGGTACCTCTCCAGGCTCCGGAATCATAATAAGCCTGATCACGATGCCACTTGATATTGGCCTCGCAGGTAATGATTTGACCAAAACGTCCCGCCTCAAGGGCACTTTTCAAATGTTCTACTGCTTTATTGAACCTTCGATTAAATATGCCTCCTAATAAAACTCCGTTCTCCTCAGCAAGTACTTGTGCTTCTAAAATTCGTTCCGGCGTGATTTCCAAAGGCTTTTCGCAAATCACATGTTTCCCTTTCTTTACGGCTGCTGTGATACCGTCAAGGTGTGCCCCCGAAGGCGTAGCGATAGTGACAATCTCCAGTTTTTCGAGATTAAGGAATTGATCCAAATCTGAGTAGGTCGCACATCGATGTTTTTCTGCAAAAGATTGTGCTTGTTGAGGATTTCGAATGTATGCGCCTGCAAATTCAACACCTTCCATTGTCTGGATCGCCTGTGCATGGAATGCCGCAATCATGCCTCCTCCGATGATTCCAATGGACTTCATGCTTTCTCTTTTTTTAGGAACCCAACTACGCCTATGATCATCAAAACAGGCAATCCGATCATACCCAACCAACCCAGATTACTTTCTAGTAAATTGCTACTGCTCACTTTTGCCCAAATCGCCCAAAATGAAGCGAAGGTAGCAATGAACAGGGCCAGGATCATAGCTATGTTTACTCCGATTCTGTTTTTGGGAAGTTCACTACCGAGTGCCTTTTTTGAATTCATTAATAACAGGAAAACGAGATATGCGATCGGTAGTAGTGTCGTGGCAATCACGGAAGCAGGTACGGCCAAAGACGTTTTGATGGCTCCGGACCAAAGGATAGGGGATAGAAATCCAGTAAACGCAGGAATGAATGCACCGATTAGAAAGAACTTCGCATTTTTTGGTTGTCCAAAAGCCTCAGATATCGCGTATCCATTGATCATCATGTGCACCAGCATCGTACTAATGGCCATGGCTAAGACTCCTACTCCAAAAATCAGCTTCGCCCAATCTCCCAGAATAGGTCTTAGTGAAAGAGAAAGGTCAGTTACCGTCCTTTTGGCCAGCATGACACTTAGATCTTTGTCCGCTTGAGGAAGACGATCTCGTAATTGTTCCTGTTCTTCTGCAGTAAGCGTGGAAAACGCTGGATACTCTGCCGAAAGTCGTTGATTGACCACCTGATGATAGGCTTGCTGATTAACCAGGCTATCGCGCTGAGCATGAAACTGAGAAGCGGTTACAATGATCAAAAACGAAGCCCCTAGTATGAAAGGAATAAATAGACCAAAAAATAAATCGAATCGGGCCAGCTCTCGGTCTGCTTTACCCCAGCCTCGTTTTTGCAGGGTGTATGGAAGTAAAAATGTCATATTGATTCCCACCGCTGTTCCGAAGGCTCCAATGATGATATCTCTTTGACTTTGGGAAATATATTGTTCCCAAAACCCCTTATAATCCTTCGTTGCATTGATAAAATCTGTATATGCGTCCGTGGGCTGGAACAACGCACTGAAATCGGGAACCAGTCCTTGAATAAGCGCTGAGAAATTGACTTCTCCATTGAAGGCCAGCGTCAAAGTGGCCGCAAAAAAACAAAGGACAATAATCGCTACTAGCACCTTAATGATTTTATCCAGGAGTTGGGAAATTTTACTTTCCCGCGAAAACAGCCACATCATGGCCAGTCCGAAAAGGAACAACAGAAAGGTGATTAAATAGGTGTTGTCTTTTAAAAGGCCCAAACTACCCTGAATGGCATCTGTACCCAATGCAAACTGAGCAGAACAAAACACCACATTGGCCACCACGCTCGCGATCAACCAACCCCAGGCCAAAAATTTGGACACATGACGCTCAATCAACTTAAAGGGTCGGTCGCCCTCATTGGACTTACTTAGCGTGACATGACTAATGGCCACCAGCATCACATAACCAAACAACATGGCAAGTGGCTGCAGCCAAAGGAATTGATAACCACCGATTACCCCCAAATAAAGGGCACTTACGAGTGTTCCTCCACCTAGTGTGACCGCCGCCTGTATCCAACCGGGACCGCTTTGTTTGGCGTAGGAGAAGAATTTTGAAAAAGTAATCATTTTTGAAGGTCGCTCGAATGCTAAAGATAGGTGCTGAGTCAAGCGTCCCTAAATATAATTCTTTGGATATTTATAGCTGTCTGCCTGAAGCCAGACAAAGTTATTTTGTTCTAATTCACATTTAACTTGTAGAAAGAACCATCCTTCGGAAACGTCACACTTGTGTAGCTACCATCATTTTTCATGATACTGCCCATCGCAAAATGCAAGTGCCATTCCCCTTTCCCAAATCTTTCTTTGCTCAATTGCATCTCCCGGGCCCGTGACAACTTAAAATTGTATCTGGGCTTTTCATTGGTCCCATCCATGCCGTTTGGCCATACTTCATTCGCATACCAGCCCTTCATGTTCCACCAAAGATCACTTTGAGGAGAATTAGGCCTGGGAGAACCTTCTTTGATCATCCATTCGCCTAATTGGCCCGAAAGGTGCAGGTTAATCGTATCTGGTAAGGTTTGTGAGACCAATCTAAGGTCTAGAGTCGCATAACTTCCCTCTAAATAATCATAGGCGATCCACACATAATGTCTATCCTGATAAAAGAACAGCCTGACATTTTCATCCAGGTGGATGGGTTCCACGCCCAGTCGCTCAAAATCTTCAATGGTTCCATCTATCATGGGAGGTGGTAGGGAAGTCTGTTCGCTCCTGGCGCAGGAAAAGCACACAATGATTAATGCCAAAAAGAATATTCTATACATCTAAAGAGATTTTCGTAATCTATTTGAAAACGAATATTTCTGTTTTGTGAAATGAAATTCTGTTAAGTGGCACGATTACAATACGAATGCAGCACCAAATGTGGTTATTCGGCAGCACCAGAAACATGAATCTACCAGAAGGCTGTACCAATGGCCTTTCTCCTGTATTGAGTTGCTGTTTTATGTACACGAGGGAGTTTTGAAGCACCATATTCACCGGATTTATTCCCCATGACATTGCTTTTGCAATTCAGTACATTTTTGCGACAACTCATTACAAAGTGGTTTTTTCCTTGAGGTTGTCTCTTCAAGTTTGTATCAAGTTAAAAGGTCAAAAATTAACGGTCATGATGAACTCGAAAGGTCAAAAACTCCAAAATCTTGCAATAGGGATCGGCATTCTTGCCGCCCTTTGCGTCTTGTTCATTCCTCAATCTTCATTTGCTCAAGTTTCGGTCAGCGTGGGTAACGGAAGAACCGAATATTCCAGAAATGGAAGAACCACCATCAAGTTTAACGATTGGCAAAAGTCCTATAAGATTGATTTTGAAGGCGATTTCGAGCTTTCTGATAACGATGAGGACATTGTAAGTGTTTCGCGAGGTGGTTATTTCGAAATCACCCGAGCGGCATTTGGTAGCAAAAGACGCGTCATTGTTGAATCAGATAGTCGAGGCAATCTTACGAAAGAATATTATGTAGGTCGCGAGCGCATGGATTTCGAACCTGAGGGCCGTGAATGGTTAGCAGAAGTACTTCCGGATATCGTACGCTCCACCACCATCGGTGCGGAATCTCGTGTAAATCGCTTTTACAGAAAAGACGGAGCACGAGGTGTCATGGAAGAAGTAGAACGCCTTGATGGAGACTACCTAAAATCCCATTACATCAAAATTTTGATGGATAAAGACGGCTTGAGTACTAATGAACTGGTTACTGTAATTGAAGGTGCCGCCAGAGAGGTAAATTCAGATCACTACCTGACAGAAATTCTGAAAGACAATGAGCGTGTTTTCTTCGCTCACGAGGCTACTTCTAAAGCTTTTATTGAGGCAAGCGAAGAAGTGAACTCCGATCACTATCGCTCTCAAATCCTCAAAAGAGTATTGACGCGAACAGATGTTGAAGGGGATTTATTGGTGGCTGTTTTGGAATCTGCGGAAGAAATAAACTCAGATCATTACCTGACTGAAGTGCTGCGTGAAACGCTGGAAGAACGAAATCTTACAGATGAATTGATCAGTAAAGTGATCGCCACAGCAAGTGAGATCAGTTCAGATCATTACCAAAGTGAGCTTTTCAGAGACGCTTTGGAATTGGATCAAATCTCTGATGCGAGTTTTCTGGTCATTCTTGAAGCTTCCAGTGACATCAGTTCGGATCATTATAAAACAGAATTGTACAAAGAATTACTTGAGCGTGATCTGGATGATAATACCCTCAGCAAAATGATCGATGAAATTGAAGATGATGTGAGTTCGGATCATTACAGTAATGTGTTATTGACCAAGATCATTTCCGAACAGAAACTTGGAAAAGAATCTACTGAATCCTTCAAGCGAGCCGTTCAAAATATCAGCTCAGATCATTATGCGAGTCAGATCATTATTCGTGCCGCTGACGATGCTGAACTTGATGATGATCTGGTCACCAGTTTATTGGAAAGTGCCAATGAAATCAACTCTGATCACTATTTGTCACAAGCTTTGATATCGCTCTCTGACTATATCAATGACTCAGGAAGCGACGAATTGCGAAGATTGTACCGCTCAATCGCCAGGGAGATCAATTCCGATACCTACTATGGTCGCGCAATGAAAGCGCTTGATTAAAGATCCTATACGCTCCATAAGACTAAGAGGAGTAGCAACAAAATCTGCTTCTCTTGGTCTTTGCTTCTTACTTTTCACTAGATTGGAGCGTGCAAAACATCCTCACCCATACTAACCTGGCTTTGAGAAATTTTTTTGCAGCAGCATTCGTGGGCATGGCTCTGGGGCTACTCTTGTACAGCTACCTTTCGTTTAGTGAGGTACTGCTCCCGGACCTTACCCTCGAAAGTGGCTTATATAGTTGTTTGATGGGCCTTTTGGTCGCAATAGGCTCTCATACCATGAACTTGTTCCTGAACAAGTTGATCCCCTGGCGTAAGAACCTAAGCGGCCGGTTCATTGTAGGGATCATTGGATCCCTTGTTCTGCTTTGGTTTCTGGTGATCATTCCCTTCCAAATGTTTGTTTCGGATGACTATGAGATCCTCGTCAAACTTGACATTATACTTCTGCTCATCACATTGATCTACAATGTGATCTATTTTGCGGTCTTCTCTTACTATCAATTCTCTTCGGCGCAGTTGCAGTACTTAGAAAATGAACGACGACAGATGGCTTTGCAATTAGATGCCCTAAGAAGCCAGTTGAGCCCGCACTTTCTTTTCAACTGTCTGAATACGATTTCCTCGCTATTGTATAAAGACCTGAATAAAGCCGAAGATTTTATTCGACAATTGGCCACTACTTATCAATTCACACTAGATACTCAAAAAAAGCCCATCATCCCATTAGTAAAGGAATTGGACTTTGTAAGGGCCTACAAATACCTGCTTAACGTGCGATTTGAAAACCTGGTCCAGATCAAAATTGAGTTATCTGATCGGGCACTTGATACCGTGATCCCTCCTATGACAATCCAACTACTGGTTGAAAATGCAGTAAAGCACAATGTGATCTCAAAAGACAATCAACTGCGTATCCATGTATATAACTCTGGCAACTGGTTGATCATAAGCAATAACAAAACCAAGAAACCTGCGAAGACCACTTCGTTTCGAATCGGATTAGAAAACATCAAAAACCGGTACATGCTCCTGAATAAGAAGGACATTCAGGTCAGAGATGAAGAAGAATTTTCAATCTTATTACCCTTGTTGAGGATATGAAAAAGCTCTTTATCCATAATGCGCTGTTTCGCCTGATCGGACCCATTTTCATCGGACTGGTGATTTATTTACTAATTCTGCTGATCAACAATTCCATCGCGCAGCTGGATGAACTCTTTGCCAGCACTGAAGTGTATTTGTGTATCGTTCTGGTTTATCTTATACTGGAACTGGTCCGGTTTGCCATGATCCTGGTAGCGCGTAGGACGGAGAAGTGGTCCTTTGCAAAACAGGTACTTACACAGTTTCTGGTAGCCATTGCCTGCATGGCCTTTGTGGTTTATATGGTCGTTGAGGCTTACTTCAGTCAGGTGTTGGGTTATAATCCCAGTGCGGCCGAATTCAATATCTTTCTCGGAATCTACGGTTTCATGGTGATGATGTACCTCACACTACACTTCAGTCACCTGTTCCTCTATAAGGAAAACAAGATGAAGTTCGAAGAGGAAGAGATCCTAAAGGAAAGCCTGGAATTTGAATTCCGAAATTTCAAAAGGGGTATGAATCCCAATTTATTGCTGGAAAGTTTAGAGTCGCTCATTGCAATCAGTGATGAACAAATAGACTCAGCTGATGAGCTAATAGATGAATTGTCTGTGGTTTATCGATATATCCTGAGTAGTAACCGGTCGGAACTCGCTGCTCTGCAAGAAGAGTTGACCGCCGTGCAGCACCTGATCAACTTATTTTGGTATCAGGGCATTGATGTGGATTTCAAACAAAATGCTGAAGGGGAAGCACTATGTGTTCCAGGCACTTTACTCACCATCGTTGAATGGCTGATCCGGGCTTCTATTCATTCTTCGATGCAGTCACTGGAAATTGAGATTGTCATCCACGAAGATGATCTGGTATTGGTCAGTACACGAAAAGAAAAGCTTTCTCCTCCTCTGCTTGATATCGCTGATATTGAGCGAGCCTACGAATTCTATACCGAAAAGAAAATACGGTTTTCATCAAACGCTGAGATTACCGAAATTCGCATTCCTATTTTAATACCAACCGAAGAGATGGCATGAACGTCCTGATCATCGAAGACGAAATACCAGCCGCAGAAAAAATAGAGCGCTATCTACTGAAGTATGATAGCAATATTAAGATCATGGGCAAACTCCAAAGTGTGGAAGAAGCAGTGGTCTGGTTGCAGGAAAATGATCAAACGCTGGACCTGATCTTCTCAGATATTCAGCTAACAGATGGATTGAGCTTTGAGATATTCCAAAAACATCCTGTAAATATTCCGGTCATTTTTGCTACGGCTTACGATGAGTATGCGCTGGATGCGTTCAAGTTGAATAGCATCGATTATTTGCTGAAGCCTGTGACATTCATGGACCTCTCCAATGCGATCAATAAACTCAAGACGGTCAAAGAAGAATTCGGAGATACCAGCGAAAAAGTAAAAAAGGTAGCCCAGGACGCAGAAACCAGAAAATACAAAGCCCGGTTCATGGTGAAGTTGGGAGAGCACATCCATTCCATTCAGACGGAAGATGCAAGCATTTTCTACGCTGAAGGTCGAACTGCCTACCTGGTTACGAATTCCGGAAAGAAATTCATCGTGGATTTCAAGCTGGAAGACCTTGAAAATCTCCTTAATCCGGAAAGTTTCTTTCGTGTCAATCGGACATTCATATTGAATATTCACGCCATAAAAGACGTGCTGGTTTATTCCAATAGTCGACTAAAGATCACTCCGAAAATAGATTTCGATCAGGAAATCATCGTCAGTCGGGAAAGAGTAGCTGCTTTCAAAGATTGGTTTGGAGGGACTTGATGGGGTTTTCCGGTGCCTTTAATCCAATCGGTTCGTAATCGTTGAAGGGTTCCTGCTGGTATGAAAGATATCTATGATGTAGATGGCTTTTTCGGTTACTTCATAGATAATCTTGTAACTCCAAATTACTTTATAACGATAGTTTCCACTGATATCAGATAGATGGGGTTCTTCTTCAAATTTTTCAGGAAAGTCATTCAATGACTTTGTACTTGAAACGATTTTATCTCTGACTTTCTTTGCCCGTTCTGTAGATTCTCGTTGTTTTATATAGTTGTAGATGTTACGTAAAGAATATTTGGCTTGATCGTCCCAAATAATCTTAAGTTTCTTTTTTACCATTCTTCCATTTCCCTTTCAAGATCTTCCTGAGAGGTAAACTGACCAGATTCTATTCGAGACTTAGCGGCTTTTACTCTATTTACCAATTGCGTTTTTGTCATCGGTTCTCCTGGTAAGGTATAATCCAAATCTGCCAGCAACATACCTTTGACTAATCGCAATACACGCTCATCAACCTGATCGATATACTTATGCACTTCTTCTCTCAACTCTGAACTCCTCATAATAGCAGTATTTAATACAAAATAACCATTTTCTATTGTTAACGCACGAATGGAAACAATTAATTGCTCTTGCGAACGATGAGTAATGCAAAACTCGATCCCATTATTCGAGATTCCAAAGTTAGAGTCAGACATTAAAATTGAATTTTAGTCTTATCTTCCATCATCAATACCTAGCTCATGAAAGCCGCAGTAACTACTCAAATCGGAGAGCCTTCCGTCATTCAATTACAAGAAGTTCCGGATCCGGTTGCAAAACCTGGATGGGTCCACATTGAAATCAAAGCCGCCGGTCTCAATCGCTCTGAAATGTACACCCGGCAGGGACACTCCCCGAATGTGACTTTCCCCAGAATTCAAGGGATCGAATGTGTCGGGATCGTCAAAGACTGTCCTTCTGGAAAGTTTAACCCAGGTCAGCAAGTAGCGGCCATCATGGGAGAGATGGGTCGTGAGTTTGACGGTGGGTATGCTGAACAAACCATAGTTCCTGAACGAATTGTCTTCCCTTTTGAGAGTGATCTTCCCTGGGCCACACTAGGAGCTATTCCTGAAATGTTCCAGACAGCCAATGGCTCGTTGGTGGAAGGGTTGGAGCTAAAACCTGGCGAAACGTTATTAGTAAGAGGTGGCACCTCATCCGTAGGGATCATGGCAGCCCAGATCGCTAAAACCATGGATTGCACGGTTTTTTCTACCACTCGTAGCGAGAGCAAACGCCAAACGCTACTGGATTTAGGAGTAGATGAGGTCATTTTAGATGCCGCGGACCTTTCAAAAAGTGTTCGAGCGATTAAACCAGAAGGGGTGGATAAAGTGCTAGAACTCATCGGCACCAAAACCCTGGGTGATTCCCTGAAATGTGTTCGCCCTCAGGGCATTGTTTGTATGACGGGGATCCTCGGCAATGAATGGGTCTGGAAGGACTTTGCTCCCTTTGAACATATTCCCAATTATGCCCGACTTACGTCTTATGGAGGCGACGCCCATAACTTATCCGCGGACATGCTTCAGGCTTTTCTTGATCACGTGGCTGCTGGTGAAATCAACATTCAGATTGATCGTACTTTCAGCCTTTCTGATATGTCCAAAGCGCATGAACTCATGGAAAGCGGCAAAGCGAAGGGGAAACTGGTGTTGATTATTTAGTTAATGGGCTCATTAGGGTTTCAATGGTCTATTCTGGCTCTGGTGAATTCATTTATACGCCAGGGTAAATATGTCTCCGAGAAAAGTGCAGGTAAACTCAATAACCAATTAACCAGAAACTACTGGAGTTTTGGCCATCCTTCAATAAAGTTCTAGCCATCAGCCAACTCAATTCATCACCTGCCAGTATTGAGAAGTGAGCGGTGTTTATAATTTCCTCCGGTTGTGATAATCCCATGGATCAGCCGGAGGTTTATTTTTTACGCCTCCGCTACCAGTTCGTCGAATTCAACGACGAGTTCAAGGATCTGCGTTGCTTTCACTCTTAAGGCTGCGGGAGACACGTCAACCAAATGTGACAGTGACTTGTAGATCTCCTCTTTTCTTTCAAGATCGGTTTCAGCTTGCTTCACCAGCGCAGCATCCCCTTCTTTTTTCAGGGAATTGATGGATTTTTTGGAAACCTTGATGTCGGATTTCATGAGCGGCAAAAGCTCCTGTAATGAACTCTTGGCATCACGATAATTGTGGTTTTCTACTGCTTTCGTGAAAGCCTGCTTGGCTTTTACAAAGTCTTTGGATTTCTCGGCAGATTGGGCATTGAATACAACAAATAGAAGCGTCAACGCCAGAAAAAGTCGCATGATTTTCATGATTGTCTAAGCTTAATGTCTATAACAAAGATAGTCAATTTTTATAAATGCCTTAATTACAGTTATTTACATCCTTTAATATCAACTGATTATTGCGATTATTTCGTTAGACTGCTGATAAGAAGCGATGTATAGTAATTCTTTTCGATGGATGACCATGAGACTCTAGATCCTGTTCAATCTTGATAACCGCAATTACTAATTCAACTATATTTTTATCCTTCTGAATTAACCCAATGAAATGATGTCCATATCCCGTTCATTTTCTGTTTTACTCCTTCTTTGTACCCTGGGTGTCTTCGCACAGCCTTCGACAGAAGTCTATTTATTCGACCTAGAGAAAACCAACGAAGGATTTACGCTGACCAATCCGGTTAATGTGTCTAACAATCCAGGTTATGACAACCAGCCTTCATTTTCAGCGGATGGAAATACATTGCTCTACACCTCCTGGCAGTCTGACGAACAAACGGATATTATCCTCTATAATATTGCCGGGCAGAATAAGACACGCTTTACCCAAACGGATGGTAGCGAATACTCTCCAACTATGTCTGCCAATGGGGATTTGATCAGTACGATCATCCTGGAAAGAGAGGGCCGACAATTACTCTGGTCTTACGACCTAAAAACAGCTGAACCAAAGGTCTTAGTGGAAGAACTGATCATCGGGTATCACTGCTGGTATGATGAAAATACCCTGTTCTCTTTTGTGTTGGGTGAACCGGCGACCTTACAAAAAAATGACTTAAAAACGGGGGAAAACAGCATCCTCGATGAAAAAATTGGTCGTTCACTTCATCGTATTCCCGGAAAAAAAGCAATCAGTTATATCAGTAAAGCAACAGATGAATGGAAAGTGATGGCCTATCAGCCCAAAAGCGGCAAACAAAAAGTCATTGCTGAAACTCTTCCCAATGCGGAAGACATGGCCTGGACACCTGATGGAACCATGATCATGGGCAAAGACAGTAAACTCTACTTCCGCAAGATGAAAGACAAGTCATGGAATACATTGACTGACCTCACTCAATTTGATTTAACAGGCATTACTCGAGTTGCCGTAAGTCCGAATGGCCAAAAGCTCGCGGTGGTCGTCAATGAATAAAATTTTTATTGATCGCTTGACAGGCAATCGGATTTAATAGATATTTCTTCATTCAAATATTCGCCAACAGTTATGATAAAGTGCAAAGATTTCGTGCCCGAAAAAAAGAAAGGTGGAATTTTTAAGTCTGGATCGATCCAACATTTTGATGAGGTACTTCAAGAACTAGACGAATGGCTGGCTACAGAAAAAAAGGAAATCATCAACATTGAGACTGTCTTATTGCCCAATATCCACGATTCAGAAGAAGAAGGTAGCCAGGATACCGAATTGTGGACTGGCGGTGAGTCAGCTTCCAAATGGTATCAGCTCTTCCGTGTCTGGTATCACGATTAGCAAGATTTTAAAGCAATAATCCCTTCTACTACTCAGGCATAAATCGCATTTTTGCTTGCCCCGATTGTCAATGAAAATCTGGTAATTGGGGTTAGAGTCATATGCCTGAGTCTTCTGATACCGGACCAATTATTCTTCCTCCAAAGTATTATCTGGATTACTTTCTGGATTTACTACGTTTTCTGGAAAAGTACTATGGTGATATTCTCGGAGAACCGGAAAAAGAATTCATCGAACAGTTTGATGCCCTTAGCGAAGATGCCAAGTGTCTGTTTCTTCGGTTTTCTAATCGTAAGGGACCTTGTTTCCGTGTCAACAAACTGGATTACGAAGAAATAAAAGACATTCCTGCAGCAACGTATGAATTACTGGAGGAAGAATTTATCTCAGAAGAGTTACCTGAGGATTATGCTGCCTTCAATCTTTTTCTGAAAAAAGAACTGATCGAGGCGTATCCGGATGAACTCAAACCTTTCAAAGCAGATCCCAAACCGGAACTGATTGAACATTTGATTCTCAAGGAAAGGTCCATCTACGAAATTGCGCAGCACGAACCTGTCGTTTTGGTTGAAAAACAAGAGCAATTTGAATTTTTGAAGCTGCTCTATTTCGGGGAGTACAAGGTGCCTATGTCCGAATTTGTCGTCCGGGATGTAGGTCATGTAAAACTGGAAAAACTTGATGAAAATGCATTCCGCCCCTGGTGCCAAAGTCGTGATGAAGCGGCAGCATTCTTTGAAATTTCACAGATCAAATCAACGATCCGAAAAGCACTAAAATTGTTTCCGGCATCCGCCATCCACGACGAGATTGAATCGATTCCCTGGGTTCATTTTCAACAATTCAGACACAGTGAAAAAGCCCTTTCTAAAATTACCCTGGAATTAGGGCAACAGCTAGAGCGCGAAAAGGAACCGGAACTGGCATTGCACTACTATCGGTTATCTTCCAAATCTCCGTCAAAGGAGAGACAAGTACGCATTCTCGATGCCTTGGGATATGAGGAAGAAGCACAGGTTTTGGCGGCCGATATGTTTGAAAACTATACCAACGCCACGGAAAAGATCTTCGCCAAGGACTTTTTGAATCGACCCAATGTGCGGATCAATCGCAGCATGACCACTCGATTGCAGGGCTCGCCTTCCGTGGACTTACAACCACAACCAGGACTCAGAGTGGAACAATTGGTCATCAAACATTTTCAGGAGTCTGGATACGAAGCAGTTCACGCCGAAAACTTCTTGTGGCGCAATCTTTTTGGGTTGATCTACTGGGAGGAGTTGTTTGACCAAACTCAGGAAGGCTTTCATCACCCGTTACAAAGGGCCTCTACGGACCTCTATCAACCTGAGTTTTTCAAAAAGCGCCAGGCGGCATTTGAAGCAAAAGCGCAATCACTCAATACACGAAAAAAGATTTTATCAAAGATTGAGAGCACACATGATCAAAAGTACGGTCTTGCGGGTCCCATGGTCTATTGGCACGAAAATATGCTGGATTATATCCGTCCATTGATTGATAAGCTCCAGCCCAAACAGATCAAAGGCGTAACCTGGGAAATGGCCAGAAACATGAAAGAAAATGCTACGGGTTTTCCGGACCTTTTCATCTGGAATGAAGAGGAATATTTCTTTTATGAAATCAAGTCTCCAAATGACCATTTATCGGCACAACAATTGTTCTGGCTGGACCTGATGCAACAGCTAAAGATCAACGCCGATATTTTGCGCGTGAACTATGATGCTTCCTAGTCTTTGTTCATTAATTTCATAGCGTTAACCAAATTTCATTCATGTCTGGTCGATTGAAAATCCTTATGCTTTGTTGGGAATATCCACCATTGATCACCGGTGGTCTGGGAAATGCTTCCGGGGGATTGGCCAGAGCTTTGGCTAATAAAGGACATGAGGTGGAAGTTTTACTCCCCAAAGTAGCTCCTGAACACGAGACTGAAGGCCAACCCATCTTAACGGACTTAAGTCAAATGGTACTTGACGAGCAGGTTTGGGTGGAAAATAAGGAAATAGTCGAGAAGATAAAAGACCTGCATTTTGGTATAAACCTCCTTCCTTACCTTCCTCCGAAATTTTTCACAGAAGAACGGGAAGTAGAAGTGATCCGCACGGAAAAGAGCGTTTCCAGGGAAATATCCACCGTCAGTGAAATTGAATTTGAAGGGGGGTACGGGAAACAATTAATGGCCGAAATCCAAAAGTATGCGTTACTGGCCTGTCAAAAAGTTCAGGATGGAAACTACGATATCGTTCATGCCAATGACTGGATGACATTTCGCGCAGGAAGTCTCATTCAGAAACTGACCAATACTCCGGTCATTTTTCACGTACATAGCGTAGAGTCTGATCGTAATGGGGTTGGCGCAAATTCCGAGATTTTTCAAATAGAAAAAGAAGCACTGATTCATGCACGTTATATCCTTGCCGTAAGTCAAAGATTGCAAAAGCAGATCACCATAGATTACGGAGTGGATGAACGCAAAATTGAAGTGGTGGCCAATGGCGTGGCTGGTAGGTGGAAGGCACTCAAGAAAGCCAGTAAACCACCAACCGTGGGATTTATCGGTCGACTTACGCACCAGAAGGGGCCAACTTACTTTTTAGATGTGGCCAGAGCGTTACGTTCTCGTATCCCAGGGATCAAATTCATGGTCATCGGTGATGGTTATCAGAAAGAAGAAATGCAAGCCAAAGCCAAACGACTGAATCTTCCCATTGTCTTTACAAACTTCCTGGAAGGAAAGGAATTGGCAAATGCCCGTGACCAGTTGGACCTGTTGATTGCCCCTTCTCTTTCAGAGCCTTTTGGACTAGTGATTTTGGAAGGGTTGCAGGCAGGGATCCCTACGATTACCACTAAAAACACAGGTATTGCTGAGTTCATTCCGGAATTACCTCAACTCGAACCATGGGATGCCTTCCAATTGACCGTGTTGTCTGAAAAGTTATTGAGCGAGGAAAGTGAAAGAAAGCAGCTATTAGAGAATTGTCAAAAGACAGGTAAGAAACTAACCTGGGATGCCTGCGCAAAACAGGTTGAATTTTTGTATGAAGGTATTTTGAAGAGATTGTAGCCTAAACATGAAAAAAGTAAGGATTGGCGGGGTACCGGAGTACTTCAACTTACCCATACTGTTGGCTAAGGAACAGGGGAAATTTGCTGAACAAGACATTGAATTGGTCTGGCAGGAGGTACCCGAAGGGACAGGCAAGATGGCACAATCCCTGGCTGACGATTCCCTAGATCTTGTAATCGCCCTTACGGAAGGCATGACAAAGGCCATTGCTCAAGGAAACCCCTCCAAAATCATTCACGCTTATGTGCAGTCTCCTTTGATCTGGGGAATTCATGCGGCTGATCACTCCTCAGCAGACAACATTGAGGAACTGGAAGGAAAAACTTTTGCCATTAGTCGATACGGGTCTGGTTCACACCTCATGGCCATCTTATTAGCAACAGACCTTGGTTGGGACGAATCTGACCTGAAATTTGAAGTGGTCAATAACCTTGATGGCGCGCGAAATGCCCTTAAAAACGATCAGGCGCATATTTTTCTTTGGGAGAAGTATACAACCAAATTTTTGGTGGATCAGCATGAGTTCAAACGAGTGGGAGAATACCCAACACCCTGGCCTTGTTTTGTGATCAGTGCTACGAATAAAATCATTGCCAATGATCCCGATCTTCTAAGAACCGTTTTGGAAATCATTATCGATGCCACCAAAGCCCTGAAAACAAACCCGGAAGCAACCGCATTGATCTCTGATCGTTACGAGCTCCATGAAAAGGATGTCCGGGAATTTTGGCCCAATACACAGTGGAATCCATCCATTACGTTACCAGAAGATGCCATAATCAAAGTATTAGATACATTTCAATCATTGGGACAGTTAGCACCATCCGAGCATGAGGTAACGCACAGGCTTCGTTGATGCAATTACGGTTTCAATATCCTTTGAATGAACACCTGATCTCCAGCTTGTGCCCGTAGTAGGTAAGTTCCTGTTTGGAGTGAACTGATGTCGAAACCATGCTTCCCGGGCTCAAGGATTGACATGCGATTAATTGTTCTACCAGTCATATCCAACAAGTCCACCAGTGCCGGTTTTGAGCGATCGATATTGACCAATTCAAAATTTAAAAAGGAGGTCGATACCGGATTCCCATAAACCAGCATGCGAGAAGGATAAAGCGCTTCATTCGTAATCCATATGATTTTGTGGAACTCCTCGGTTCCGTCATAATCTACCTGACGCAAACGGTAATAATTGTCCCTTTCAAATGGCTGATTATCTACCCATTGATAATGGACCTCTCGATCAGCGTTTCCAGCGCCTGACAAGGTAGCAAGTGCTTCCCAGCTCAATGCATCAGGAGATCGCCAAATTTCGAAAAAATCATTGTTCTTTTCGGAAGCTGTCACCCAATCCAATGTAACCGTGCCACCGTCACGCCTTGCTTCAAAGGATTTTAACTCAATCGGCAACAGGCTGGATGAAGTAGACCCTACGGTAAAATAGATGTCGCTGATATCGTCTATCGTGACCGATGCCGTAACCGAGGTAGTGGTGAAACTGGAAGCTGCATAGGCTACCCACTCCGAAGCGGAATTATCATATTTCGCAATCACCAGGCTGGAATTCGCAGTGATCGCGTCATCCGTTTCGTCAAAAGTCAAAGTAATTTCAGCGGTATTGGTGCTGCCGAAGGTCAAAGTCCAATAACCATTCTCGTTGATTGTCCCAGCCGTTGTGCTTCCATCAGTATCCAGGGTACTACTAATATCGGTAGTCGGATTACTTCGGATGTACTCAGCTGCTACAGAACTACTCGTTCCGGGATTAACCGTTGGCGGACGATAGAACGTGCTGGTGCCAATCGGAAACTCCTGACTTCCCGTGTACGCAGATCTGGTTAAGGGTCCAATCACATACTGAGAAGAGGAAGCTCCTGAAATACTGGAGGCACTCGCCAGGGTAAGGGTGGTCCCGGATGTTGTCAAAGATCCATTTGTCAAAGTCAAATCACCGCTCAAGTTCAATGCGCTGTTTAACGTCACGCCATTTGTATTATCAATCGTAAGGTTTCCGGCAGAAGACACCCCGGTTCCAAGTGCACTGAAGTTTGCTGTTTGGGTCGCCGTACCATCCAAAGTATAATTAACCGCAGATCCATAATTCTGGGTAGCGGTAGTCACATTTCCGGAAAAACCTACTGTTGCAGAAGAAATCAAGGTCGATCCATTGCTCATGGTCAATGTAAAATTGTTATCGGCCGCATCGTTGAATTCGAAGCTTTGCAAATCCAACACTGAACCCGAAGAAAAGGTGAAAGCACCATCGGTAGTAGGCTTACTCGCTTGTAGCTGTACCGTTTGACCACTGGAAAAAGTCACGGTTTCGGCAGAAAAATCCACTTCTCCTGTGCCTTGTAAAAACACATTGCTACCCGAAATGGACAAAGTGATGTTTGCATTAATGGTAAACTGACTCCCTCCTGCAAAACCATTTCTGAAATCGATGGTCCCGTTTGAAAAGGTGATATTCCCTCCTGTGTCATTCCCAACCAGCCCATTGAATGTTGCACTTTTATTAGAAAATCCTCCATTTAGAAAAATGATTGGGTAATCAGTTGCACTGGCATTTGGGAAATAAGTATCGCCTCCGAAACTGTTGTTGTTCCCTGTATAATCAAAGAATGCATCCGAACTATAGAAATAATTCGTGGAACCTGATCCTGCCAGGTCATCTTCAAAATTCCCGTCCCCTGAGGTGATCTCTCCTCCTCCTTCAATGCTGGCTGTAGCTCCGGTACTGAAAGTGGGTAAGGTGTTTACGGTCAATATCCCGCCATTTTCTACGATCAGGTCAAATTCTCCATTGGCATCGGCGATGGTCAAGGCGGCACTTAAGACCAACTGTCCCCCATTTTCAATGCTGATTTGATCTGCTGTTCGGGCAGCACTGATCGTTACGGTATGCCCCGATAATATCGCGATTGGTCCATCGGTTTCATCAGGTACGAAACCGAACCCCCCGGCATTGGTCCATACGCCTGATGAAAAGAACTCCCAATTGGAAGCCGTGGCCCATGTATTCGATCCAGCCGAACGAAATGACAGTGCTGCAATAATGTTTCCGGAATTGATGGAAGAAAAAGTGGCACTGGTCAAATCAATGGAAAAGGTCTCAGATACACTGTAAACAAGATCTGAATAAGTGAAAATCCCATTGGTAACCGTTTGGGTCAACCCAGTAGTTGAAGATAAAGTGCCGGTTGCTCCCGCGGCCTCCGCCAGTGTGAAGTTTGCCGAACTATTGTCTATATCTACATTGCCGTTAGCATCTGTGGTCGCGATGGACAAACCAAAATCCACTTCTGTACCCACACTTGTGGGAACATTCTGAAAACTCCATTGGCTTCCGGTTACGGAAATTTGATTATTCGATGCACTGGTTGTGATGGAAGCAGAAGAGGTCAATTGACTGGTTACACCACTGTAATTAAAATCAGTATCAGTTAGGGAAAACTGAAGGACATCATTATCAATGGACTCTGAAATGGAGGTGTTGAACCAAATGCTTACTGTGTAGGATTTTGAAGCACCATCCCCGATAAATCCAATTTGTCCGGAACTTGTTCCCAGGCCGGAAAAAGTAATACTGTTAGCGGATATCGAACTGGCATTAGCCGTATTGGACCCATCGGAAAGCTGAACCCCGGCAATCACATCAGACCAATCATCAACTCCATCCGAAGCTCCGGCATTGAGTGTGAATCCCGAAAAAGTAAAATCAAAGGCGTCGCCTGCGCCCAGGGCATCATCAGCAATAGTGAAACCTAACACAGATTGACCGGCACTTGCGGTCACCGTTGAGGCGATGGAAGCACTTCCGTCAGAATCCAACGTGAGAGAAGCATCATCGGCAGCCGTAACAATAGTAGGGGTGAGGCTTATGTCATCAATACCTACGGCACCAGGGTTATTGGCATTGTTCCTTGCCTCCCAGATCCACTTTAAATAAATGTAATCACCATCAAAAACGCTTATTCCTGTAATGGTGGTGTTGAAAGTACCATTAGCGGTAGCATCCCACGCATTGTTGTTGGTATTTGAAGTAAAGGCCGTTTGCTCACCTGTAAAAGTGCTGTTATCCGTGCTATAGCTGAAACTCAGCGTAGTGAACCCATTATTCGCTCTCAAATGGAAGATGTCTGCCGACAAGGATATATCCGTCAGCGTTCCTCCGCTGTTATTTTGGATTCTCAGGATAGCGGCATGTGGCTCATCAGCTCCATTGTTCGCTACCATCGATATTCCCAACATGTAATTGCCCGATCCGTTTTGAAACGCATATACGGTTCCTCCGGTATCATCGCCATCATTGGTATTTACGCCTCCGGCAAAATTCCCTCCCGTATTGTCTGCCCCAAAAGCCGCATCTAATCCTCCATCGTCATCAAAATCGATGGCCCAGTCATCGGAATCCAATGAATTGGCAGTAGTAACTCCTGACGTGAGTCCTGTCCCTCGAAAATTTTCGAAATCAATGTTTACGGCAACGCCATTCGCTGTGAATTGCGATTGTGCAGTTACTGTATTTAAACTGATCAGGAACAAGATTCCCGAAAACAGTTTTTTGCATGACGAAAAGGATGAAAATTTGAATTCGCCCAGATTGAATAATTCCATAGTGCTAGCAGTCGGTGCAGGCAGATTACGGGCGAAAACATTACAATGGTTGCCTCAAAATTAGGGCAATACTTCGGTATTGGGCAATACCATGAGTTATTCCGTCTACTTTATGGATGAACGAGCGTAATTGCGGATGAGTGTTATTCTTCTTTGAGCTTCAGGTACTCCTTTTTGCTGATGAATGTTCTGGTTCTTATCTGGTAAACCCTTGCCAAATCCTCTCTTTCCATCCCTTCAGGAATGATACCGGGCGTCTCGAAAAGTTCAATCGCTGTATCAGAGATCCATTTTACGTAACCGGAACGTATTTCACCATTTCGGAGCAAGGTCCCTCCTTTGTCAAAGATCTCATACGTAATTGGTTTGGGGAATTTTTCTTCTTCAGACTGAGTAAGACACAATTGATGCGTATGTGACTCATTCCATTCACAATCAAATGCCTCTGCCAGGCCCGTATTGATTTTCTGAGGGCTTTGACAGCAAAAGAGGGTAAGGGTCCAGGTTAATGCCAGGCAACTTTTAAGTCGCATATCCAAATATATGTGTATCGGTTGGTTGAATTAAAACAGCCAAAGGACATTTCGCACGAAAAGTTACAAAATGTCGGAACTATCCATCTGTTTCTTGTTATAGTGATATAGCCTTTCACGAGGTTGGAAATAGAATGTTTCCACAACCAATAAATTAAAAACCAAAGACTGGCAACGCTGGTTTTATCTTCTATTTTTGCAGCACATTTACAATAATACCCATGAGTGTCTTAGTCAATAAGGATTCCAAAATTATCGTACAAGGATTCACCGGTTCCGAAGGTACGTTTCATGCTTCACAAATGATCGAATACGGATCTAACGTAGTAGGCGGCGTTACTCCCGGGAAAGGTGGCCAAACTCACCTTGATAAGCCGGTTTTCAACACCGTTAAGGAAGCAGTAACAGCCACAGGAGCTGATGTAACCATCATTTTCGTACCACCAGCCTTTGCCGCCGATGCGATCATGGAAGCTGCTGACGCAGGTATTAAAGTTATTGTGACAATAACCGAGGGTATTCCTGTAAAAGACATGATGACTGCTAAGCCTTACGCCAAATCAAAAGGCGCAACGCTAGTAGGCCCGAACTGCCCAGGCGTGATCACTCCGGAAGAAGCCAAAGTAGGCATCATGCCAGGCTTTGTTTTCCGAAAAGGAAAAGTAGGGATCGTTTCAAAATCAGGTACATTGACTTACGAAGCGGCCGACCAGGTAGTGAAAGCCGGATATGGAATTTCCACCGCGATCGGAATTGGTGGTGACCCTATCATTGGTACTTCTACGAAAGAAGCGGTTCAGCTTTTGATGGCCGATCCAGAAACAGATGCGATTGTGATGATCGGAGAAATCGGAGGTCAGTATGAGGCAGATGCCGCTCGTTGGATCCAGTCTGATGGAAACAAAAAACCCGTGGTAGGATTCATTGCCGGACAAACAGCCCCTCCCGGTAGAAGAATGGGCCATGCTGGAGCGATCATCGGAGGAAAAGATGATACTGCTGAAGCCAAAATGAGGATCATGGAAGAATGTGGCCTTAATGTGGTGAAGTCTCCTGCCGATATCGGGGAGACCATCGCCAAAGTATTAGGATAAAATCAAAGCCTCTAAATGAGGTCTATTCAATAAGATTACAAATCCCGACTAAGCGTCGGGATTTTTTTGTTAAGGCGATTGAGGTAAAACCTTTCTACCTCAGGGTACTGAAATCGCGATCAATGCATCTAATAAGAAGTGTATTATTATCAGGACGTCCAGTCTTCGAAATTTTTGGAAAAAGAATCCAAAAATCAGTCCGATGATGAAGTACTGAACCAATAGGTACCAGGGAAGGAAGGCAATACCATGTAAACTCATGAATGCAGCCGATGAAATGATCAATGCGACTCTTTTTTGTTTGAAAATACGCTCAAGCAGCGTGATGCCATAACCTCGAAAAATGACCTCCTCACAAATCCCGGCTGTCAGCGATAAGAAAACGAAGGCCACTCTTTCATGAGAGCTAACTGGTCCAATGGAGCCTAGCAATGAATTGGAGGGCAGATCATTTTCATATAAATAGGTTGGGGCAAATCCAGCTATTATCAATAAACCGATAAACCCACCGAGTAGAAGTATTCTGTTTTTATTCAGAAAGGCCCCGTTAATACTCAGTTCTTTTGACATTTTAGGTTTTGTGACATAATAGATCAGGAAGAACGCAAGCCATTCCAGCACGAGGATTGTAAGAAAAAAAGTCCAAAACGAAGGCCTGTCCAATGAAGGGATAATATGTGTTGCCTGAATTTTGACCGTTCCTGTTCCCCATAACAAAGGGATTACTATCAAGACAAGGATTAATACAACGATGTGCTTTTTCTGAACTAATGGAAAACTGTTTGAAGTCATGAGTTTTTAGCCCCAATACTCCATGTCAACAAGGTCAATTGCTTCATTTCTTATAGGATATGAATAGAAACTCAAGCTTGTCTCTTTCGGTATTCGCTTGGTGTCAATCCCGTGTTTTCCTTAAATACCTTTATGAAATTCGCCTGATTGCTAAATCCTGATTCTAAAGCAATCGCCAAAATCGTTTGTTGTTTCTGTTTATCAAGTTCCAGCATTTTCCTGGCATGCTTAACCCTAAAAGAGTTCATGAACTCCGTAAATGTCGATTCTCTGGTTTGATTCAGAAATTGAGACAATTGGTGATGGGTCACATTAAGTTGGTTGGCAACATCAATCAATCTGGTCCCGGGTTTCAGGTAGGGTTTGCTCGTAGCAATAAGTCGATCAAGGTTAATGTCAAGTTCACGCTGTATTTGTTTATTCAAGGTAGAACGTTGGTAAATGGCCTGCTGGGTGGCAAAGTAAAATGGGTTCCTGACCAATTGATACCCGGTTAAATAAATAGTTGCCAACATCACTATAATAAAAAACACCATCAGGACGGGCTGAAAATCTGTGGTGTAAATGAAGCTTAAGTATAAGGCAATGTAAACTCCAACTATTCCATTCATGGTAAGCAGCAATACACTCATCCAGGATGACCCTTCTCGTTGAGATCTTTTGGTTTTAGCCCTATGATTTTTTCTAAGATAAATCCCTATCAATAGGTTGTAAATGATAAACTGAAAGATGTTAATCGCTGAATATAAAAGCCCAAAACCTCGTATTTCCTGATGGTCGTAATAAACATTCTGAATGATCTCTGATTTTATTTCGCCGCTAAGCCGAAAGAGCGGGATAAGGCTAAGTGAACAGAGTATAAATGGAAGCATATGAAGAAAAACCACGCTTGTTCGTGTTTTTCGGTCAGGCTCCAATAATTGCTGGTAAAGCAAATAACCAAAAGGAGGTACCAATAACATCATGATACTCCCTGCAGTAAACAGGTGTGGCATTTTGAAAATGCCACCTGACATGATCAGGATATTTTCCAAAGCAACAGCCGATAAGGACCAGGTCAATAAACCATAATACTTATTGGCAGCAAGGTTTCCTTTTTTATTGATGATTAGCAGTAATCCGATCAGGAAAGTATTGGCAACAGCAAAAAGCAGAATGTTCAGTAGTATTTCCATACATACCTTGATGTCTGTACAATTTATTCCAATTTCATTTAGCCTACCAAAACACGATGACCGACATCAGGAGAAAACCTCCAAGGAAAAAAGGGATGATACCGAGTGTCAGAGCCCAGTCTGCATAGTGGCGTTTGAACAGGATCACGATACCGATAGCGATGAGTAGCAGTGGAAAAATATTATGTAAATCATGCAGGTTGCGGTAGATACGGTAGAAGTGCAATTGGCCCTGCCGATCGGTCGTGACCAATCGGGTAGGAATGCCAAAGACAGAGGAGTGCATGATCTGGATTTCCGTTATTGGGTTTTTGAGATGATCGTGAAAGATTTGGTCTTCGGAGACAAAACTGTGGTTTTCAAGTCGGACCTTGCTTCCTTTCAGGTGGTTAAGTCTGATTTTGACGACCTGTTCATTGATTGGCTGTGACAAATAGTAGTAGTCAATGGAAAACAGGACACCAATGGCCAGAAAAAACACCTGGGACCAGCGTTGAAACTTGTAAAACTGCAGTTTTAGCCGTAATTGGCGCTCGGACTTTATGCGTTGTTCTTCTTTGCGTTTCTGGCGGAATTCCCGTCGATACCTTTCATCTTCTGTTTCCTGAACTGGGATATCGGGTTGTGCTACCCCCCCTAAAGTCATGTCGTACATCCTTCGACGGTAGTCATTGGATAATACATCATAGGACTCTGTAAGCAGTCGGATAACCTCTGCGGCTTGTGGTGAAGGGTTTACATCGGGATGGTAACTCTTGACCAACCTCCGGTAGGAGGCTTTGATTTCCTCGACACTCGCATCGGGACTTACCTCAAGTATTTGGTAAAAGGTCAAGGTTCAAAAGGCGTTTACTTGGACAATACTACCTGATGCTGGATAAGAATCGGTTTCGGTCATAGATCAATTGACCTTCTTCATCCCATTCTTTCACGATTACAGGCTTTGTATCAAAGTCAAACGGATCATCAGGATATTTGATTTCACGTTTGGTGTTTTTATTCGCATAAAACTCCCTCCAAAGGCCCACGCGATAGTCAAACTTGTACGTTCCTCTTACAGCAATAGAGCCATTGGAGTGAAAAGCGAAGTACTTGCCGTTTTTCTCACCGTAATGCACCGGTATCACTTCTTTCAGTTTTTGACGCTGAAAATCATAGAATGATAATAAAGATTCCTGGGGCCAGCCTTTCCAATACTTTTGTTTGTCCGTCAGGATGTCGCTGGTGTTGTATTTCAGCCAGCGGGCATGTTTTTGTCCCTTATAGAAATACCCCTCTTCAATGACCTGTTCCCCAATCTTTTTTATGTAGTGGCCATGCAACACCAAGGCCACGTCTTTTCTCACCCGTATTGAATTGATGATCTTTTTCTTTTTGGTATCATACCAGTAGTACTCTCGCGCGTATTCTGGAGGGTCCTCGTACTGTTTTAGATAATGGAAAAGTTCCAACGCCTGTTTCTTACCAAAACCTGTCTTGGCAAATTGGCGCTTGGTCTTGATGCCGAAAAATACCTTTTTGTTCTTCTTTTTCTTTTTAACAACGGGTTGAATCAGGTCTTTTTCCGACTCATCTTCGTCCAAATCTATGGTAAGTGGCGTTTCATAATCCACTTTGAACAACTCAGCCAGGTTTTCCTGTGCCATACTCATCAAAGCAAAACACAGTGACACGGTATAAATGGTGACTTTTCGTATCATAACCATAAAGTAACGAAAGTTCAGGAAAATAATTTTAATGCCGCGCTGCTTTGAAGCAAAGAAAAAAGGCCGCGATTTGCGGCCTCTTTGTTATATCTCAACTTCTTCTTCCAGTTTCTCGAGATCAAACTCCTCAAGGAAATGGCTCGCTTGTTTCAGATTCTGGAACTCATAATTTTTAACGTCTCCGGCATTGGTGTGGATCTCAACTTTTACCATGACCACCCGGCCATCGTGAGCAAGCGGATCTGCAATTAAAGTCGCACTATCGATTGAAGAAGAAATCTGAGTAGTGATCTTCACATTTTTCCGCTTAATACGACCGCAGTACGAACACTTATATTCTTTGAGGAGCTCACCTTCCTCAGATTCTGTTGCAGGCGTCATGATCTCTTCTTTGACCAATTTCAAAGTTTGGAATCCGCAACGATCACATTCCAATGCACTTAAGTGTCCCTTGTATTTTTCTATATGTGTTTGCTCAGTTTCGGGATCAATCCAAACATCATAATCCACCGAGAACACATTTTCCTCTGCCTGCATCCCTTCATCAAGGTAAGCGTCTTCTTCTTCCTCGCTCAGGAGTTTCATCTTATTCCCGGTGCTGGGGTTTACCCTCGGGGTGTAGCGAAGCTTATGCAGTTTTTTGTGTAATCTCTTTGGGTAGTAGTAGCTAAATACCAGATAGGCCACGTATCCGTACAGAGTGCCGAAACATATGGAAATAAAGATTCGGACAAAGAACCAAATGATATTCAGTTTTACGGTTTCGGCACTGGCCGTATTGCAAACAAAGAAGATGGCTGCAGCAATGGCAAAGTTGACTATCAGGTATCGCTTGATCTCTTTCGAGCTCGCTAGATCAAACTTTTCCTTAAAGCCTTTTTGCGATGCATACTTAAGCTTATACGCCAAATAGATGATGAAGGACACTACGAGGGAAAGCCCCGCTAATCCATACATCACTAAATCCCACTGTTCGAGAAAAGCGTGATATGTCGTTTTATCCATCTGTATTTATCTTTTTTATCCGTTAAAACTCACCCGCCTGAACACCTGACAATTATAAAACCCTAAACACAGATAGAGAAGTATCGACAAGTGCAGAACTATAACTTGCTAAGTTAATCCAATTATAACAAGCAAGATTGAGCAATCAAATAACTTGCCATAAAGAGACTATGTTCTGTCGTAAAGCCGAAAATTTACAGAAGATGAAATAATCAAAGCCAGCCTACAGGTCTTATATAGGACACTTTTTGGTATTTCCACACAATAAGAACTATAATTAAGGAATGGCAAAAGAAAGGTCTTCGTTACGTCGGATCACGAAAAGGCAGATCAACCAATCCATCCTTTTGGAAGCAGCCTGGGAAGTGGTCAACCAAGTGGGGGGAATCTACACTGTAGTACGTTCTAAAACTCCCGATATCATTAAGAAATGGGGCGACAATTACGTGTTGCTTGGTCCGTATATGCCACAACAGGCCGCCTCAGAATTTGAACCCATTGAAGACCTGGAAGGTCCGGTAGGGCAGGCGGTGAAAACCATGCGTGATAATGGCATTGGGGTTCATTATGGTGTCTGGCTGGTCAGTGGCCGCCCAAAAGTCATTCTCTTCGACCTTGGATCTGTAATGCATCGACTCGGTGAGATCAAATATTTGCTATGGGAAGATCACGGAATCTCTTCTCCGGGAGACGACCAACTGATCAATGATGTAATTGCATTTGGAGAATTGGTCAAGATATTTGTTTCGACACTTGAGCATCAGGAAGGGTTCGACAAACGGCTGATTTTGCACATTCACGAGTGGATGGCCGCCTCGGGAATTCCCGCACTCCGAAAAGAGGGTACGCAAGCGAAGATCGTCTTTACGACACATGCCACCATGCTGGGTCGCTACCTGGCCATGAATGATCCCGACTTCTATGATCACCTGTCCTTTATGGACTGGGAAAAAGAAGCCAAACACTTCAATATTGAAACCGCCGTAGGCCTGGAACGAGCTGCCGCGCATGGCAGTCATATCTTCAGTACGGTCAGCGAGGTTACTGCCAAAGAGTGTAGACAGTTACTCGGGAGAGACCCGGAAGTGATCCTTCCGAATGGTATCAACAACCAGAGATTTGAGGCGCTGCATGAGTTTCAGAATTTACATTTGGAATACAAGAACAGGATCCACCAGTTCACCATGTCCCACTTCTTTTCCAGTTACAATTTCGACCTGGATAAGACCCTTTATTTCTTTACTTCCGGGCGATATGAGTACCGAAACAAAGGTTATGACCTGACCCTGGAGGCATTGGCCAGACTTAACCACCGTCTGAAAACGGAAAATTCGGATATCACCATTGTGATGTTCTTCATCACCAAACGCCCTTTCTCTACCATCAACCCACAGATACTGCAGACACGGGCGGTATTGGAAGAATTTAAATACACCGTTGAAAACATCAAGCGGCAGGTTGGTGAGCGACTGTTATTCGAAGCACTGGAACAAGACAGTCCTAAACTTCCGGATTTAAGCCAATTTGTTGACGATTACTGGAGGCTGCGATATCGCAGGACCTTACAATCGTGGAAATCGGATAACCTGCCTCCGGTGGTTACGCACAATCTGTATGATGACGCATCTGATGATATCCTGAATTTTCTGCGTTCTTCGAACCTGGTGAACAATGAAGATGATCGCGTGAAAATCGTTTATCATCCGGATTTCATCAACTATACAAACCCACTTTTCTCTATGGAATACAGCCAGTTTGTTCGGGGTTGTCATATGGGTGTATTCCCAAGCTATTACGAACCCTGGGGATATACGCCACTCGAATGTCTTGCCCGAGGCGTACCTGCTATCACCAGTGACCTGGCCGGATTCGGGGATTATGCTCAACAAAATGTCAAAGATCCACACCTCTGTGGGATTCATGTGGTAAAACGCAATGAAAGAAGCTTCGACGATGCCGCAGGTCAGCTGGCCAATAAGCTTTACAATTTCATTCGTTTATCGAGACGTGAGCGAATTGACTTGAGAAATAAGGTAGAAGCCTCGGCGCAATTATTCGACTGGTCGAATCTTACACGATATTATGATCAGGCTTATGACATGTGCATGAAACTGGATTGATTTAACGAACCGATACTAATTCGTCCGCTTCCTCAAACAATTCCAGCGCGCGCTGAAAAATCTCATTTTGTTCATTCCAGACGGGATAGAAACCCTCATTATTCCAGGCACTTCGACCGATGAAAGCCTTGAGGTAGATTTTCAGCAGGTCTTTGGATTTCGCAAATCCTTCTTGGTCATACTTTATGCCATTGGAGGCACCATATTCGGCCAGTTCTTGTAGCATCCGGTCTGATACTTCGAAACTGGATAGGAAGTAGTTCAACCCCATTGCTTCAAGATTCGCCTGCTCCTTGTTGTAATAGCTCAAACTATATTCCGCAATACTATTGGAACTGAACAACCGATTGAGATAAGTGGAATTCCCCGTGGTATCTATCGGCACAAAATGATCCGGAATGATTCCCCCGCCACCATAAACTTTTCGGCCCCCTGAGGTAAGGAAAGTTAATTCTTTATTGATCTTAATGCTGTCTTCGTGGAATACTTCTCCACTTTCATATCGGGTCAGAATATCATCGCGATAGTACTCCTCCAAATCTTCGCCATAGGGCTTTTGAATGCATCGACCACTGGGCGTATAATATCTGGAAATGGTCAATCGTAATTCTGAACCATCGTTCAAAGCAATAGGCAATTGCACCAGACCTTTTCCAAAAGACCTTCTACCCACAATAAGGCCCCGATCATGATCCTGAATGGCTCCGGAAACTATCTCCGAAGCAGATGCCGAACCTTCATCGATCAACACAATTAAAGAACCTGCTTCAAAATCTCCTCCTTTGCGGGCAATATGACGTTCGTTGTACCGAGACTCTTTTCCTTCTGTGTAAACGATCAACTTACCATCTTCGAGCACTTCGTCCACCATGTCCACCGCCCGGTCCAGATAACCTCCGGTATTACCGGTTAGGTCCAGAATAAGGCGATCCATACCTTGTTCCTGCAGTCCCATCAAAGCTTCTTTAAACTCCATGTAAGTAGTTGCAGAGAATTTGCTGACTTTCATGTATCCTGTACTTGGATCAGCCATATAAGCCACGTCGACCGAATATTGTGGGATTACATCTCTGATGATCTCAAAATCCAGCAACTCTTCGTTTCCAGGCCTTTTGATACTAACATTAACTGCCGATCCTTTTTCCCCCCTGAGTCGAGAGATTACATCTCTGTTGGTAAACCCAACTCCCGCAATCGTCTCACCATCAACTTTGACAATCTTGTCGCCAGAAAGCAATCCTACTTTTTCGGAAGGTCCCCCGCTCAACGGAGCAACCACGTAAATCGTGTCTTTGAAAATATTGAATTCAATGCCTATCCCTTCAAAATTGCCCTGTAGCTGGGAACGAATAATATCAATGTCTGTCGTAGAAATATAACTCGTGTGGGGATCTAGCCGCTGCAACATTTCATCGATCACTTCCTCCAAGATCTCTTCAGTATCGACCTCATCCACATAGTCGTTTTCAATGTAAGACAATACCTGACGAAATTTAGACATACTGCCTTCCACTCCTGAGGAGGATGTACCGGGATTGCCCATGCGTGCACCAATGATCACCCCAAGGGCAAGTGCGATAGAAAATATGAATGGCAACCTGATGGCCTGACGTGAATTATTGTTCTCTGACACTGTATATGAAGTAAACTTCTAAAATTAACCGGAGGAAATAAAATAACCTAAATCATAAACGTTGGTTGGATATAATTCGTTTTTAATTTATATTTTACACTAGTCGCTGGATTAACTTTCTATATTTACCGCGATGATCTCATGAGCGTACTCAAAAAATCCATAGCATCCGTCATTGAAGAGAACTTCGTTTATGCGAGGGCACTCCACTATTTGGGTATTGAATTTTTTGACAATGAACAAAAAACGCTCAATGAAATTTGTGAAGAACGGGGGATCAGCCGTCAAAAGATGATCAAGTGCTTTTATGATTTTGATAACAGCAAGAAATGCTCGTTCGCAGAATTATCAAGGTACCCTGTTGATCTATTGCTGGAATATCTGAAGCATTCACATCACTTATTCATCAAAGACAAACTGCCTTACATTTCGCACTTACTCCAAAGTCAGAAGGCGTCTTTCGCCAATGACCTGAAAGAGATTTTTCCGGTATTTGTCGAAGATTTTATCAAACATATCTACGAAGAAGAAGATCAGCTATTCCAATATGTGAGTTCCCTGAGCAAGATCAAGCAAAAGAAAGTGGCTAATCCTTCCTGGGAATTGTTCCAATATCGCAATTTCTCATTGGAGAAAATCCGGGTGGAACATGATAATGAAGATGAAATGGGCAACATGAGGGAATTGATCGAGGGTCTGCCTAACGAAGATCTTCATACACGGGTCATCATCAATGAGTTAAAATCCTTCGATCGGGAAGTGCTTTATCATGCGGAAATCGAAAACGAGATTCTGTTCCCAAAAGCCATAATTCTGGAAGGCGAAATCACTGAAAAGATGAATCGTCTTAGCAGAATGAACTAATTCCGAAAGTTTCTTGATTTTAATTCCGCATCGCGATCTTTTTCTGTTTAATTTATGTTCGAATAGAAAACCCGCCTCTTTATGAGTATTCAGGAAATAGAAACAAATATTAGCGAACTGGAAGCATCGCTAACCGGTGACATGTTTAAAGACATGGAAATCAGAGATAAAATCCACAATCTTAAGATGCAGTTGAATGGCACGAAGCCTATGAACTCTGAGATTGATTGTGTAGGCTGCGGAAGCTAAAAATTTTTCATAATTATTGTTGTCGTTTAAGGTGGTTACGTATGTAGCCACCTTTTTTTTTGCTCACATGCAACCTCCTCTGATCTTAACAGTCACTTTAAGTGGATCAAATTAACTGACCTCAAAATGAAAAATCTGAGACTATTCACATTCCTGTTGGCCACCTTGCCCATGATCGCCCTGGCACAGGACCAAAAAATTGAAAGGACTTTTAGCGGAATCGACGAAATAGAAATTTCAGTCGGACCCGGAGATGCCATTTTCACAAAAAGCCCGGATAACAAAGTTTATCTAACGCTTACCCACAACATTGATGATTACCAGCCAACCATTGAACAAAAAGGCGATCGTCTGAAAATTCGTGAAGAGAACAGAAATGGCAGCTGGAGAGGTTCCGCCACCTGGAGCTTCCAAATTCCTGATGACACTGAAATTTCATTCAATACCGGATCAGGTGACTTTGAAATCTCGGGACTTTCCGCAGAAGTGAGTGTTAACTCAGGATCGGGCGATCTGGAGATTAATGACTTCAATGGGGAAGTAAAAGGAAACACTGGTTCAGGGGATATCAACTTCGATAAAGCCGAAGGAGATTTCAGAATGAATACCGGTAGTGGAGATGTCGATGGTAATGACATCAAAGGGTTTATGACTTTCAATACGGGTTCTGGAGAAATAGAAGTGAAAAATTTGATATTGACGGATGATTCCGGCTTCAATTCTGGTTCAGGAGATGTGGAAATTAGCCTTGGTGCACCTTTGGATTATGATATTTCTCTGAATAGTGGTTCAGGTGATTCCTCACTGGACTTCAATGGAAATGAAATCGAAGGTACCATCGTAATGAAAGCGAATAAAAGAAATGGTCGAATTGTCGCGCCATTCAAATTTGATTCGGAAGAAGAGATAGACAATGGTGGTCGAAATAACGTGACCATGAAAAAGACAGCAAAAATTGGCAATAAGGACGTCCGAATCAATATCAGTACGGGTTCTGGTACCGCCGAAGTAGAGGAGTAAAGCACGTCAGGAGCCTGCTCGCATTTCCCGGGGTAATTTGACCTGATCCGCATAAAAGTTCAGGCGTTTACTACTGAAATCGAGCAGCCCAACCTGATCTATGCGATCCTCCTTGTGGTTGTAAAAAACTTCCACCAAAAAATTGCTGATCTGGTACAGATTTACTTTGTGTTTATAGTACCGAATAGAAGTCACAAACTCTCCTTCGAAGTAAACCCATCGCAATTGATGAGCAATTGACATGGTTGTAAATTGATTGGCTGTCATTCCTAAATCGATAAGATGAAGATAACGATTCTGAGCCAGAATTCGGGTTTAAATCGAGATTGTTGGAATCTTACCCAAAGCAATGTCTCATCCTTGACTTCTTTCATCGCGATATTCCCGGTCCTTTTTGCGCGGAAGATGCAATACCCTACCTGATAATGAACATAACCCACGCACCTTCTGGTGAATTTTGGTCACTTTAGAGGTTAACATCTACCAACCTCATCCGATGAATCGATTCAAACCACTGGATATTTTTCGAGGTGCTACGATAGCCTTCATGATTATCGTGAATACCCCTGGTGATTGGGGAAATACGTATTCACTTCTTTTGCACGCCAAATGGCACGGATTTACACCAACCGATCTTGTCTTTCCTTCTTTTCTTTTTGCCGTTGGTAATGCCATGGCCTTTGTTTCGCGGAAGTGGGAACAGCAGACAGCCAGCGAGGTGCTACTCAAAGGCTTCAAACGAGCCGGATTAATTTTTCTGGTGGGTTTCGGGTTATACTGGTTTCCTTTTGTGAAACAGAGTGAAAGTGGTTGGGTGTTAAAATCCTTCGGTGAGCTTCGCATCATGGGTGTACTCCAAAGAATTGGGCTCTGTTATGCCATTGCACTGCCTTTTATTTATTTCTTCAAACCGCGACAGATCGTTACACTTTCTATGGCATTCCTGCTGGCCTATTGGGGAATTTTGGTGGCCTTTGGTGATCTAACTCTGGAAGGAAATGCCGCACAGCAACTAGATCTTATTTTACTAGGGTCTGGTCATCTGTACGGGGGTGAAGGATTGCCTTTCGATCCGGAGGGACTGTTGAGTACAATTCCCGCAGTAGTGAATGTATTTATCGGATTTCTTGTAGGTCTCTATGTGAGAAAAGACGGATCAGATTATGAAAAACTGACAAAACTGCTTCTTGCTGGTGTCACCATGCTATTCATTGGCTATATCTGGGACCCACTTTTTCCGATCAATAAAAAGATCTGGACCAGCTCTTATGTTCTGATTACTTGTGGACTTGACTGTCTGATCATTGGTGCGATGATATATCTCATGGAAAAGCGCAAAAAACCGTTGAAATTCCGCGTATTCGAGACCTTTGGAAAAAATCCTTTGATCATTTATGTGCTTTCTTCGGTGTTGGCAACCATCATGTATACGGTCAAAATAGATGGACAAACTTCTATCTACCGCTGGGTATACAAAAATGTATTCGAATGGATGGGCTTTGGAACACCTTTTGGATCCTTCATGTTTGCACTGGCTTTTACTTCCCTTTGTTGGTCGGTGGCCTGGTGGCTTGAAAAGAAAAAGATTTTTATCAAACTGTAGCGATCAAACAGCTCATTGTTGTAACCCTTACAACTTCGTAGGACTAGTACACTGTTGAAGGCGCTGATTATAACCCCGTCATCAATTGTCACAGCTTGTCATTTATTTGTTTTGGTTTTAGGAAATATATACACTTTTTATTTACTTTGGTTTTAGGAAACTAATGTAAATATGAAGCTAGGAGCATTTGAAGAGTTGGTTTTATTGTCTGTAGGTGCTTTGAAGGAACAAGCCTATGGAGTGGTCATCAAAGAAATGTTGGCTGAAAAAACTGGCAAAAGCCCAAGCATAGGGGCTTTACATTCTGCGCTTTACCGATTGGAGGACAAGGGCTACGTGACTTCTTCAGAGGGAGGAGCAACCGCTGAACGTGGTGGTCGGCGTAAGAAATTTTACTTGTTGACGTCTGCAGGCAGGGATGCGCTAATCGATGCCAATCGCCTTAGGCTAGAGTTTTCCAAAAATATTGAAGGGCTAAATCTCGAATTCGGTGACTAGGCCTGTCTTTCCGGAGCCACCCAAATGGCTAACCTGGTTGCTTCGTAAGATCTGTTCTGAGCGGGTGCTCGAAACAATCGAAGGCGATCTATGGGAACTCTATGGAATACGCCGTAATAAGATGAGCAAATTCAGGTCAAACCTCATCTTTCTCTACGAGGTGCTGGACATGATCCGCCCCTTTGCAATCAAAAGAAATTGGTCAAATAACTCAATAAATACAGCAATGTTTAGAAATTATTTCAAGGTAGCCTGGAGAACTCTCTTCAAGCACAAAATGTACTCATCAATCAAAATCGGTGGGTTTGGTATCGGTATGGCCGCTTGTATCCTGATTTTATTATTCATTCAGGATGAGCTGAGCTATGATAAAAGTTACGAGCGAACAGGAGACATCTACAGAGTAGTCAACGTTCATGCCGCTCCTGAGAAAACAGATCGTTGGGCTGCTTTTCCTCCCCAAACAGGTCAGGTACTCAGAGAAAGCTTTCCTGAAATTGAAAAGGCTGGACGGCTGATCCCTTTCGATTGGTTCGATGCAGGGAGTAACCAATTCAGGCGACAAGATCGCATGCAGAATAGTTATGAGCAAGGGTTTGCCTATGCGGACCAGGATCTGATTGAAATCCTGGAAATTCCCATGGTTTACGGTAAACGAACCGAAGCTTTAAAACAGCCCAACGGGATCCTGATCTCTAAAAGTAAAGCAGATAAATATTTCCCCGGGGAAGATCCAGTCGGTAAAATCATTGTCCTCAATGACAACACGGAAAACCCATACGTGATTGGTGGCGTGATGGAAGATTTTCCATCGAATTCGCATTTGCAGTTTGATTTTTTTATCTCCTTGACTGCTCGAGAATTCTGGCCGGGCGAACAGACTAACTGGTGCTGCTGGAATTACAGCCCTTACGTACTTGTAAGACCAGGTACAAACAAAGCAGAACTTGAAGAAAAGCTTTTATTGATTCGCGATGGCTTCATGGTAAAATATGCGGAAGACCAGGGGGAAGCAGATGTAGACAATTATAAGTATCACTCCTTCATGCTTCAACCAGTTTCCGATATCTACTTGAAATCAAAGGGTATCCACGATCCGCTGGCTCACGGAGATTTTCAAGTTGTCCAAATGTTTGGGGCGATTGCGGTATTGATCCTTCTGCTTTCAGGAATTAATTTCGTTAACCTTTCTACGGCTAAATCTGCCAATCGGGCCAAGGAAGTAGGTTTGAGAAAAGTAGTAGGTTCTCACCGATCTGACCTTGTCAAACAATTTCTTACGGAATCCTTCATTTTCAGTATTGTTTCCATGTTATTGGGAGTTGCCCTGGCCGCATTGTCACTCCCTTATTTCAATGTGCTTGCCGATAAAACGCTGGTCATTCCATGGGGGCACTGGTGGTTTATTCCCTCACTGGTAGGTGCAACACTGATCATAGGCATTATGGCGGGGCTTTATCCTTCCTTTTACCTTTCTGCTTTCCGACCGATTCAGGTTTTGAAGGGAGAGAAGAGCAGAGGAACCAAAAGCTCGAGGTTACGAGGCGTGCTTGTCGTTTTTCAAATTGTTGCTTCCGTTGTACTGATCATTGGGGCATTGATGGTTCATCGTCAAATGACTTTTATCCTGAATAAAGACATTGGCTTCCAAAAAGAACAAGTTCTGTTATTGCAGGGAAGTAACACCCTTGGGGACAGGATTCCGGCGTTCAAGGGTGAGATTGCCAAACTGGCGAGTGTGAAGTCCAGTTCTGCTAGTAGCTACTTGCCAGTGGTAGGGACTAAAAGGGATGGAAATGCTTTTTACAAGGAAGGTCGGGCACGATTAGATGCGTCGGTAGGTGCACAAATGTGGCGCGCTGACGATGACTACCTTGAAACCATGGGCATGGAATTGGTGGAAGGAAGAATGTTTGATTCAGATCGGGCTTCTGATTCTTCTGCAATTATCATCAATCAAGACATGGCCAAAAAGTTAGGATTGAAAAACCCTATCGGGGCACGCATCGAAAATTTCCAACGAACCTGGACGGTCGTTGGGATCATGAAGGATTTTCATTTCGAAAATTTACGAGCCAAGATCGGACCACTGGCACTAGCTCGTACAAATTTTGGAGAGGTCATCAGCGTAAAAGTACAAACGCAGGACATGCCCACCTTACTTGCTGAGATCAATCAGGTTTGGGATGAGTTTATGCCTAACCAACCCATTCGATATACTTTTTTGGACGAGAGTTTTGCCCGCATGTATGAGGATGTTCAACGTACGGCGAGCGTATTTACCGTTTTTGCGATACTGGCCATTATCGTTGCTTGTCTGGGATTATTCGGACTAAGCGCTTTTATGGCAGAACAACGCACCAAGGAGATCAGTATTCGAAAAGTCCTGGGCGCTTCTTTTAATCGAATTTTGATATTACTCACACAGAATTTCCTGGTGATGATGGCCATTTCATTGATCCTTGCCATCCCGGTAGGACGGTTCCTAATGCAAGAATGGCTATCTGAATTCGAATACCGTGTGCCTTTGGAGTGGGATGTATTTACGATCGCTGGTGCCATCGTGGCCATCATCTCTTTGATCACGATCAGCTTCGAATCCATCAAAGCCATATTTGTCGACCCTGTAAAAGGGCTTAGATCTGAATAAAAAATAGATTGCTCTCAGAAACAGAAAAGGCCTCGATTTGAGGCCTTTTTCTATTTCAATATGCTTGTCGTTTATATGGGTACGTTCACATGTCTTTCCGCATGATACGATGATCGGACCAATGGTCCGGATTCCACGTATTTCAATCCTCTTTTAAGTCCTTCTTCCTTATACGCTTCGAATTGATCAGGATGGATGAACTCCGCAACTTCTATGTGCATTTTTGTCGGCTGAAGGTATTGACCTAAAGTCAAAATATCCAGGCCATGTTCGACGAGATCATCCATGGCTTTGTGCACTTCATCAGGTGTTTCCCCCAATCCGAGCATGATCCCCGATTTGGTTCGTTTTCCTGCGTCTTTTGTGCGTTGCGTCTGCTCCAGGCTTCTCGCGTATTTCGCTTGAGGTCTTACCCTCCTGTAAAGTCGCTCAACCGTTTCCATGTTGTGAGAAACCACTTCCTGACCAGGTTCGATCATTCTGGCCAATGCTTCCCATTTCCCTTTCACATCCGGAATTAAGGTTTCAATGGTCGTCTCAGGGCTTAATTCTTTTACTTTGGCTACCGTCTGGTACCAGATCTCAGCACCGCGATCTTTTAGTTCGTCTCGATTGACACTGGTGATCACGGCATGTTTTACTCCCATGGTTTTGATGGCTTCTGCCACACGCAGAGGCTCTTCCTGGTCATACTCCGGTGGTCTTCCGGTCGCTACTGCGCAAAAAGTACAGCTTCGGGTACAAACATTTCCCAGGATCATAAAGGTAGCTGTACCCGCACCCCAGCACTCGCCCATATTTGGGCAGTTTCCACTTTCGCAGATCGTATGAAGCTTATTCTCGTCTACGATCTTGCGAACCTTGGCATATTCTGGCCCAACAGGCAACTTCACTCTCAGCCAGTTTGGCTTTTTCTTCCGCACTTGCTGTGCTTCGACGGTGGGCAATTCTATCATGGTCTCTTCTTTCTGTATTGGGTTATCCGAGGCCCTATTTTCTGGAGCCCCAAAATAAGGTAAAGAATCCTGAAGTATAAAAGGCTCTGTTTTCCTGTGTTGGCACGAGAACGATCTCCCTTGTAAATACTTCAGCAGCCAGGCCTATTTCAAGTCCGGCTACATTTTTTCGAAAGGTTCCAAATTCGAAAATTACGGATGTTTTTGCGTTGAGTCCGGGTACGATTTTAGATTCCCCGAGTCCTTGTAACAACTTTCCCGACCCCTGAATGGCGTTTGGGCTCGTATGTCGATTAGGGTCATAAACTTCACTATTCCCTCCACTTAGTACATAATAGGGGGCCTCCAGTCCAATGGTTGGTCCGGCGGCAGCTCCGACATTGATCTGCACACCTTGTTGAGGGGCTTTCCTGAACATGATTCGTTCAACACCATATTGCCCTCGAATGGAATATAAAAAGTTTTGCTTCCCGAAAATGAAGGAAGTACCGGTAGTCTGGGAAATGTACCGCTGTTCCTTGGGGTGTTTTACATTCAGGATATCGAAACTTATGGTGCGATAAGTATTTTCTTTCATCCTTCTGGCCCATTTAAGGGTCAGTCCTCCGATCAATCCCGAGTTGGTATTCTTGTTGATACCCCAGATAAATTCTCGGCTGTAATCAAATTCTTCCTCCTCTATCTGCCCCAAAGCCAGCAGTGGCATCAAAAAGACCACCACCAGAAGTTTGTGATTCAATTTTAGCATAGGAATATTTGCATTCATACTAGAAACGCATTTACAAAATTAATGGTTTGATCATGCATATAAAATCTTACTACCCTGGAGATTTACGAACAGAGGCTCAACACCTAAAATCCGGTACCCAAATTATCACCGATGCACCGGTGGATAACCACGGAAAAGGTGAATCTTTTTCTCCTACAGACCTTGTTGCCGGGGCTTTAACCTCCTGCATGATGACCATCATGGGCATTGAAGCCAATAAGCTGGGCATCGATATTCGAGGTATTTCCGCAGAGACTACCAAAATCATGCAGGCCGACCCTAGAAGAATCTCCAAAATACGCGTGGCATTCTCATGGCCAGAATGCAACCTGAGTCAGGAGCACATTCAACATCTTAAAGAGAAGGCCCTTACTTGTCCGGTAGCGTTGAGTTTATCTGATGACCTCACCCAGGAAGTCAGCTTCGATTTTTAATGCAGATCTTGAGCTTAAAACAAGGTTAGCCGTTCACTACCTTATTCAGTGATTGGTAATCAATACCAAAATGTGAAGCATCATGTATGGTCTCACCATTTTTGATCACAAGCACTTGGGGTGATTGATGCGGAACACCAAACTTCTCCGCGATTTCATTGGAAACATCTCTGTGTCTGATGAGGTCCAGGTAGTAGATCTCGGCATTTTTCATTTCACTTTCGTCCCAGTTGCGTTCCAACCGATTCAGGGTGGCGGCACTTATGGAACAGCGCGTACTATGCTTAAACAAGATCACTGGCTTCTCCTCAGACAAAGTGGTTACTTCATTGAGGTCCTCTACTTTTTCTAATCTATTCCAGTTCATTGCGTCAATTATTCCAAATCTCTCTTTCTTTTCTGTCGAATTTCGGTTTCGAAACTTTTTTTCTAACACCTTTAGGTGCCTCAGAGTTCCGGGAAAATCCAGTCCAGAAAATGTTCCAGCGCCTTAAGCCATCACGGACCGTGTCATTTGCCACCAGAACAGATCTTTTATAACGATAACTTGGATGAAGATTTCTTCCTGGCTTTTTGGGCTTGAGTTTGTAAGGACCCAAGTACCTTGATAGCTGAATAGAACGAGCTGAAAGATCGGGACCTCTGTAAAACCTGACATTAGAAAGAAAACTGGAAACGTATCGATTTGGAAAGATCGATTCCATCAACCTTCTCATCCTCAGGTTAAAAGACATGTACCGGCTGTCTCTGGGTTTGACTTTCCACTTCACACCCACCCAGGGATTTCCCGGAGAATAGCGAGGTATGGTAGGGTAATCTTTTCGTGTGAAAGGTTTCGGACCCGAAAAACGGGGTGGGACCGGAAAGTCCTTTCTTGTAAAAGGTTTTGGACCAGAAAACTGTGGAAGCTTGGGGTAATCTTTCCGGGTGAAGGGTTTTGGTCCTGAAAATCGGGGTGCTCCGGGGAAATCTTTCGCCGTGAAGGGTAATCCAGCCGAAAACCTGGGTGGAACGGGGAAATCCTTTTTGGTAAAAGGTTTGGGTCCCGAAAATGCGGCAAGCGTAGGCCGGTCTTTCCTTGTGAAGGGCAATCCAATTGAAAAACGTGGTTTTACCTTGTATTTTCCCTTGAAAGGCGAACCGATTGATAATCTGGGAGCAGCGACGGGCTTGGCATTACGAAAGGGACTACCGGTAGCCGTACGCGGTTTGACATTGGCTATCCTGCCACTGAATGGAATTCCCGGAGAAGTCGGTGTGATGGTCTTTCCTTTATTGGTCCTTCCGAAAGTCAGGAATGGGGGTGACGCCTTTTTTTGTTTTTTCTTAAACAACCGAAATTTCCGAGACGTCTTAGCAGTTTTTAACTTACGATCCGTATCCTCCAGCAACTGGGCATGAAGTGCACCTGAAAACACCATGAAGAAGGTGAATAGCAAGAGAGATATCGTAAAACGGAGTTTCAAAAAGCGCTTTTGTCAAAGATTTACAATAAAAAGTACAAACTCAATTATTTTTTGGGTTACTGTAAGTCAGCTCAATAGGCAAGGATTTCTTTTACCTTCTCTTTTAACCGATCTTTTGGCAAAAAATTGTTCTCCAAAGATGCGGCAAAAGGTACGGGTGTATCCAGACTGGCCACACGCATCACCGGAGCATCCAGTGATTGAAAACAATTTTCCATGATCCAGCTCGCAATCTCTCCACCAATGCCACCTGTCATACAATCTTCATGGAGAACGATCGCCCGGTTGGTTTTTTCCACGGACTGACGTACCGTTTCCTGATCCCAGGGCAGCAACGTCCTCAGGTCGATGATTTCTATACTGGCTTCTTGCTCAGCAGCATAAGTTGTCGCCCAGTGCACGCCCATTCCATAGGTCACGATGGTCAGGTCCGTTCCCTCTTTGACAATGGCTGCTTTGCCGATTTCAATATTGTAATAATCTGTTGGCACTTCGCCACTGAGTGATCGATAGAGGTATTTATGTTCAAAATACAGGACAGGATTTTTATCCTCAATCGCCGCCGCAAGTAATCCTTTGGCATCCGTGGGGTTGGAAGGATAAACAATTTTTAATCCCGGGGTATGGAAAAACCAGGCTTCATTGCTTTGAGAGTGGAATGGACCTGCTCCAACACCCGCTCCCGTGGGCATTCGGATCACCACATCCGCATGTTGGTTCCACCGATAATGGATCTTTGCCAGATTGTTCACAATCTGATTGAACCCACAAGTCACAAAATCCGCAAATTGCATTTCAACGACGGCTTTCATCCCGGCAATACTTAGGCCCAGCCCGGCTCCGACGATAGCAGACTCGCAAAGTGGGGTATTTCTCACACGCTCTTTTCCGAATTTCTCCATGAAGCCTTCCGTGACTTTGAAGACACCACCATAATCGGCAATGTCCTGTCCCATAACCACCAATTCGGGGTATTTTTCAAGGCTCTGATAAAGGCCTTCGGAAATCGCATCAACAAATCTTTTTTCTTCAGTTGGTCCGGAAGGAGTGACAGGAACATGTTCACTTGGCGAGTACACATCTGTCAATTCCTGAATGATATCTCCTTCAATCGCCTCTTCAGCAAAGGCTTCTTTTACCGATTTGTTGATGACTTTTCTGATCTTTTCTTTCTCACTTTCCAATTGTTGCTCGTCAACTCCTTCATTGATCAGGAAAGCTTCATAATTCTCAATTGGGTCTTTTTTTGCCCAATGCTCCATCAATTCCTTAGGGACATATTTGGTGCCGGAGGCTTCCTCATGGCCACGCATTCTGAAAGTGCGTGCTTCGAAAATGATAGGTCTCGGGTTTTCACGAATACTTTCAACCAGCGGTTCCAATTCATTTAACACCTCCAGGATGTTGTTTCCATCCACACTATGGGCTTCAATACCATATGCAGGGCCTTTGACAGTAAAAGACTCAAAGTTGAACTGTTCGCGACTTGGTGTGGAAAGGCCGTAACCATTATTTTCTATGACAAAAATGACCGGCAGGTTCCATACTGACGCGACATTGATCGCTTCATGAAAATCTCCTTCACTCGATCCACCATCCCCTGTGAACACCAGTGTGGCACGATTCTCCTTTCTCAACAAAGAAGACAGGGCGATACCGTCCGCAATGCCCATTTGCGGTCCCAGGTGGGAGATCATGCCTACGATATTGTACTCTTGTGTTCCAAAATGGAAGGAACGATCTCTTCCTTTGGTAAACCCATTGATCTTCCCCTGAAATTGAGAAAAAAGTCGGGTAAAAGGCACACCCCGACTTGTGAAAACACCCAGGTTTCGGTGCATAGGCAGGATGTATTCTTCCTGATCCAGCACCAATGCTGATCCTACAGATATGGCCTCCTGTCCGATTCCTGAGAACCATTTACTGATTTTGCCCTGACGAAGCAAAATGAGCATCTTTTCTTCAATCAGGCGAGGAGTCACCAGAGACCGATAAATCTCCAGCAATTGGTCATCGTTTCTTTCTTTTCTGTCGAAATTCATATCTGCGGGGTGAAAAAATATCGCCGCAAATCTAGTGTTTTCGGATAGTCCTTCTCCTGTATAAGGGGTTTTTTAGAGCGAATGATAAATCAGTGTAGAGGTGGATAAGCGCTTTTGTCATCAAATCCCCTCCTGATCCACCAAATAGATCATAGCGGTCATGGCCGCAGCTCCCAGGACCAATTCTCGTTGATTCACATTCTCGAATACATCTTCTGCCGTATGATGATACTTGAAATATCGTTGTGAATCTGGCAACAAGCCAATCAGGAACGTACCTTGAGGAGCTAATGGTCCAATGTCCGCGCCTCCACCAGGCTGATCAAAAGAATGGAGTTCATACGGCGTGAAATACTTTTCACCCCACTTCTGAAGCTGGGTTTGTTGCTTGTCCGTGCCCGTGGAAGTAAATCCGCGAGGCACAAATCCTCCCCGATCTGATTCCATCGCTGCAATGTGTTTTTCTCCTTTTTCCTCAACATAATTGGCATACCCTCTTCCTCCGGCACCTCCATTTTCTTCATTCATCCACATCACTGCGCGAAGTGTTCTTTTTGGTTTTATGCCCAATGCTTTGAAAGTTCTTAATACTTCAATTCCCTGAACACACCCTGCTCCGTCATCGTGAGCTCCTTCTCCTACATCCCACGAATCCAGGTGGCCGCCTACGGCGATGAACTCATCTGGGAATTCAGATCCATTGAGTTGACCCACCACATTATAGGAAAGTTTTTCTCCTTGCATACCGCAATTGGTTTCCAGATAAATCTTCAGATCATCCTGACCTTTCAGTAAACCACTCAGCATATCAGCTTCATTGGTACTGATTGCTGCTGCGGGTATTTGTGCAATATTTGGCTTGTATCGAAGGGTGCCCGTGTGCGGAATATCGTCCTGAAAGTTGGTAGCTGACCTAACGATAACGGCACGAGCACCATATTTCGCGGCTTCTGAAGCACCCCATACGCGTTGAATAACTGTTCCGCCGTAAGCCTGAAACGAGTTCACCAGATTCAGGTCGGCTTTGAGGTTGAAAAAGACAATCTTTCCTCTCAAACCTTCTCCGAGATCTTCCACTTCCTGCATACTGGTCACTTCGACCACTTCGGCAACCACTCCTTCAGGCCCTGTGCCTACTGAATTGCCAAGGGCAATCGGATTTAGAGCATAGGTTCCAAGTTTATTCGAGTTGATGATTCGGGCGATCTCTTTTTTCCCACGAACCCAATGAGGTACCATCACTGGCTGCAGAAAAACAGTATCGAAACCGTACCCTTCCATTAACTGCCGGGTGTATTCCACCGCAGCAGCCGCTCTCGGAGAACCACTCAGTCGATTGCCAATTTCTTTGGTCAAATACCGTAAATTCTCATAAGCATGACTATTGTTTAACTGTTCCTGATAGATTTTCTGAATAGCGTCGCTATGGTGTTGGGCCATAGAAACAGTGCTCAAAATCATGAGCAGAATGATAAATTTACTTTTCATAGTTACTAGGTTAATTGACCGCTGCTTCAAGCGTCTTAATAAGTCCTTTTTCAGTGTCGAGTTTCGCCCGAACACCTACCGGAAGCGTTGCGTTGTGTTCCTCATGCCCAAACGGCAATCCAGCGAGTACCGGAACACCAAGCTCACCAAACTGATCTTTGAAGACTTCCATTAAGGAAATCGACTGTTCATATCCCCGATCTCCGGGTTTCGCATCGCAATTCGTAAAATAGCCCAGGGCGATGCCTTTGACACCTTTCAGCACGCCACTTTGCACCATTTGTGTAAGCATTCGATCTACCCGATAGGTAGATTCCCCAATTTCTTCAATGAACAATATATGTCCTTCGTATGAAGTTTGATAGGGTGTCCCTACCAGACTGGCCAACAGGGACAAATTGCCACCGATCAATCGGCCTTCAGCTTCTCCCGGAACGATTACTTTCGGCTCCTCTGCACGAATCTTCACCTTTTTTCCTTTCATGACTACATCTTCAAAGTAGTCTTTGGTAAAATCATTGTAATCAGATGCTCCGACCGGACCGTGAAAAGTTATCAGACCAGATTTGGCATAAATAAATTGATGAAGGGCAGTAATATCGGAATAGCCGACCAAAGGCTTCGGATTACTTTTAATCAACTCGGCATTTAAGTTTGGCAGCAGTCTGGCACTCCCATAACCTCCACGTGCACTAATAATAGCGTCCACGCCATCATCTTCAAACATCTCATGAAGGTCTACCAGGCGTTGCGCATCAGTACCAGACAAAAAACCTCTGGTGACCCTAAGGTTGTCAGAATACTTGACATTAAATCCGAGTGTTTCGATGTTGGCCAATGTCTTTTCAAAAGCAGAGCGGGTAAGAGAACTGGCTGGAGTAACCAACCCAACGGTACCTCCCTTTTTCAAAGCGATCGGCTTGATCACTTGATCTTCACGTGGAAAGGCCATCACGGCGCTCCCCATACCTAGCAGCGTTGTACTGGTTATGAATTTTCGTCTGTCCATGGAGTGAGTGAAAATTAACCCATAAAAAGGGATGCGCAAAATGTTCTATTCAACCGTAAGTTTAAGCAGTAGTTTGGATTGCTTGATCACTTTGGGGTCCAACAGCATTTTTCGAAACTCTCCGTTGGCGTACATCTCAGCCTGATCGTCGTAGTAGCGGCTAAAAGGATTACCAGATTGACCGGTAGGCAAGACGGACCAGCTATTGTTCATAGGATCTGCCATATCCACAATTCTTCGGGTGGATGGTCCAAACGTTATTTCATGAACGAGGTTATCAGAATAGGTGAAACCCAGATTGTTGATCACCTCGTTGGCACCAGGCTGCTTAAATGGGCCTACATCTAATAGTCTGGCCAATAATGCACTGGCTGAAGACATGGCATGTCTATGGGTCAGCAAATGATGATTTTCCCAACGCCATTCCTCAGGATCGGTACCGTAAACGGCAGTAAAACGCTCCCATGTTCGATCATAGGCCCTGAGGATAATATCTTTACGTGTCTCTATTTTATCCGTATTGACATCATCCCACCATACAGAATTTGGGTTTTGGATCATGGGTTCGAAAGTACGCTTGAACAGGTGTGTCTCCCGAAAAGCATCCCACAGAACAGAATCCATTTCATCCGACATGGCTTGATACAAGGTTTCATAAACCCACAACTGGAAAAAGGGTGCCTGTTGGCTTTCACGGTCAAAACTTCCGGTCCATTCTCCCAGAATGAAATGAATATGCTCATTAGCATGACCGGCCACGGCATTCAATAGTATAGTTTTCACCTTGGGCATCATCACAGCCTTATGATCCAACATGATTTGTTTGACTTCCTCGACACTCCACAATTCTTCACTTTCCAGCATATTGACAATGCTTTCACCCCGGTCATCCGGGAGATAGTAGCCGGAGTAAAGAATGCCATCCACGGCTTCCGGATGGTTGTTTGCACTATATGTATACCCTCTGGGTGAATTCAAATCAATTGGGTTTTGACTAAACGGTCGCACACTATCGGGATCATGCAATCCGGAGCTTCCATCACGGTACGTTTTTGAATCCTGTTCATTTTCACGGTAGATCAATCTTCCCGAAGACCACCTGGCATATTCTCCAAGACTGGAGCCGAACATCACATTCAAGCCAGGGCCATGGATTTTCGATGCCCCGGAAGCAGCTTCAGTAGCATTTTTAGCACTATTGAGTTCGTAGCTGCTTTCTAAACTTTTATTTTCTTCTGCCGTGTATACCCAAAACATGGAAACGACCTCATCTTCATTTTCCATCACATCCGAGAGCACAGGTCCGTGTTTCGTTGATCGCCTGGTGAATTGGACCGGATCTGCGTCTTTTACCTGAATCACTTCTTTAGCGTAACTAAATGTCTCCCATTCACCCTTGTACATGTATTGTGAATTATCAGCGGGGTTTACGCGCTCGAGATAGAAATCGATATCATCATTTTCAAACATTGTGAGCCCTGTAGCAATGTATTGATTGTGCATGATCGGTGGTATTGGATCTCCTGCAATAAAGTAGCCGTATACTTCACCTTCAGGATGGCTAAGGTGTGCCTCAAACCATACCGAGGGTTGCGCAAATCCAATGTGAGGGTCATTCGCCAAAATGGTATTACCTGATGCAGACATTTTAGGTCCGATTACCCAACTGTTGCTACCTATAAAAAGTGGGACATTCAGGTCATTCAGGATCTTGTTGGTTTGTACACTCAATGCAGAAGATTGACCTCCATTGGTCACCGGCATACGATACTCCCTGGATCTACCAAAAACAGGAAGATCCTTTATGTAGGTACTATCCAGTTTGGACATAAGTTCCGTGAGCAATGGATCCGTTTTCTGGGCATTTGCAAAACTGAAGGACATATAAGTCAGTACCTCATAAATGTTCTCGACGGTATACGGCTCCATGTCGACCCCCAATAGGGTATGCTCAATCGTTTTGGGGCCTGTTGCCATGAAATGATTGACACCCGCCACATAGGCTTCCGCGATTTCCAGCATTTTCCCTCCACGATTTCTCAAGTCCCTTGCTGAAGTCCGGGCATATTCATGAGTGCCTATGGTTCTGAAGTATTTGTCCGCCTCCACCAAATCGGCTCCGAAAATTTCTGAAAGTCGCCCTCCACCCACACGTCGCAGTAGATCCATTTGCCACAAACGATCCTGCGCATGAACATATCCCATGGCGCGGTAGGCATCCACTTCTGTTTCAGCATAAATGTGTGGTATCCCATGATCTGTATAGTACACTTCCACCTCTGCGGAAAGGCCATTCATCTCAAGTTCACCACGGTAATCAGGAGACATCACTGCCCGAATTGAAGTGACAATCGCTGAAATGACTATGGCAATAACGATGATCGTGAACAGTATGATCCTGATGATTTTCATGGATTGATTTTTTGTTGTTTCTGGTTAGTGTGCAGGGTTTTTCTTCCAATATCTTATAAGCCCTGCCACACTCATCCAGGATGGGTTTGCCGCTTCGTATTGCTTAACACCAAGTTCATCCACTCCCTTTTCCCGCAATTGATTGGCTGTATATTCCGAAAAGGCGGGAGTCATTTCTTCTGGGGATTGCAATGCTTCCCATCGAATCTTTACCCAATTGGCCCAATCTTTTAACATGAACCTTAATTCATCCATATGCCGATCAATCTCCGTGATCTCCCCAAAATGTGTGAGATAAATGGATCTGGCTCCACTGTTCTGAACGATTTTGATGGAATCCAGCCAGTCCTCCAGGTTGATATCTGGTGGCGGACACGGAGGAACCACAGGTCCATTTCCAATTTTAACCCCAGCGATATCTCCGCAAAAAACCACATCCCGATGCTGCCAGGCGATGTGGTGCTTAGCATGACCTGGCGTATATAGCGCTTTAAAGGTTTGGTTGCCTATCGTGATTTCTTCCTCGTTTTCCGGAGTAATGATCTGATCTTCTTTGATGGCTTTCATATCTCCCCAAAGCTCATCCATCTTATCTTCATAGATGCGACGGGCAGAATCCATCAGTACCGAGGGGTCAGATAAGTGCTTTTTCCCAAATGGGTGAACATAGATCCGGGCACCCTGATCAGCAAAGGCCCAGGCTGCGCCCGCATGATCCAAATGGATATGCGTAAGCAAAACGTGCTTCACATCCTTGGCGGTATATCCATGCGTGTTGAGCGAACGTTTCAGTGTTTCAAAAGTGGAGTGAGGTCCTGTTTCAATAAGAATTGGTCCTTCAGACGACTCAATGAGATAGGCTCCTATGGCCTCTTCAAGGCCCAGGAATTTTAGGTCGATGAGTTGGGGCATGACAAGCTTCATTCAATGATGCCCAAGATAAGAATTTTGGTCTTAACCAAATAAGGTTTTGAATCTGTCCGCTGAAAAAATCTATGAAGCCTACAAGTAAGGACAATTCAAATTTATCTATTGCAGATCACTGCAATTCGGCATGCCTGAAACAATCTACCGTGTGGTCATTGACCATCCCCATCGATTGCATGTAGGCATACATGATGGTAGATCCTACGAACTTAAAACCTCTTTTTTTCAGGTCTTTGCTCAATTTATCTGATTCAGGAGTGCTCGCAGGCACTTCAGCACTGGATTTCCAGTTGTTCTGTATGACTTTATGATTAACAAATGACCAGACGTATTCATCAAATGTTCCAAATTCCTTTTGAACCTCTATGAAACAACGTGCATTGACCACTGCAGAATTCACTTTAAGTCTGTTGCGAATAATTGAAGGGTCTTGTAACAATATGTCAATCTCTGCCTGTGAAAATTCCGCGACTGCCTCCACTTCAAAATCAGCGAAAGCTTTTCGATAACCTTCTCGCTTTTTTAAAATGGTACTCCAACTCAACCCGGCCTGTGCGCCTTCAAGGATCAGGAACTCGAAATGGATTTTATCATCGTGTACGGGCACTCCCCACTCATTGTCATGATAATCAATATATGCCTCGAAAGTGCCTTCAGCCCATCGGCATCGTTTCTTTTCCATGATTTTACCCTTTTCTTGTCATCATTATGAAGATGGGGGCAATATGCACAAAACACGACGTTTTTATGTGAACCAAGAAAACCTATTTTTGTAACCTTTCAACAAGGCATGCGACATCTTATTTTCCTGACCTTATTTTTCACTGGTTTTGCCGGGATAAGCCAACCGATTGATTTGATAACTCAGATGAGTCAGTTGGAATATGCCAGTGATGATATTCCAGGAGATCTATTGTCCAGTCGAACCGGAGTGATCCTGCGAAATACCACGGACCTGGATCGCAAAAGCTGGAAAAAACACGTACAAAACTTTCATCGAGGTTTTCTTCAAATGGGCATTGACCCGGTCCTCTATGTCTTTGAGCAAGACATGTATGCCAACAAAAAAATTAATGAAGCCTACATGGATCTCATCAGATCCCGTGATATCGGCAACCTGATCATTCTCAATAAGACAGCTGGCAAATTTGAATTGATCATCACATCCAATTTCAATAAGCAGAACTTTTTCAATCGGAGGGAAGCCTGGAAAGCGGATGATATTGATGTGAGTCCACTCTTATACAAACTAGGTGTGATCGTAAAAAGATCTGATATACCCGCTACGAACTTTTTAATGCTATCCGAACCGGAATATGTGGAAGACATCAGTTTTTTCAAGGGTTCGCATTTAGCAACCTATCCAGGCGTATTACGACGACAAAAGCTTGGTGTGGCCCAAATGGACTCAGTCCGTATCAATAGTAAGCTTCCTGAGGATAAGCGACAAGCACTGATTGCCTTCAATCAGGAAGTAAAGCGTTATAATGAAAACTTGGAGAAAATATTCGAAAACTATCCCTACGAGTGGGAAATGTTCTCTTTTAAGGACAATGACTATGCGCTGGCCAGCGGAATACAATATGTTTTTCAGTTAGTTCATACTTCCGGTTCAGGTGCGAAAGATTTTCTCAATTACCCTGACCATACGAAAGAAACTCAGATCATTTCAGTAACTCCTGGAATCATACCCGGAGAGGTACGCCTGAAACGTCTTCCGGTGGAGACCGTGGTTTATAAAGGTTACATCTATCAGGCAAGGACTGACGATGTTTATGTAGGCACGGAGTGGGATGCTGATACCGACTGGCAGGACGCGGTACGTAATTTCTTTTTTACGCTGAAAAGACAATTCGAGGAGAAGTGAGGCGGCTCAATTATTTCCAAAACCGACCGAAACTCACCAAAATTGACATCATCACGTATTTGGAAAGGCTGGAAATAAGCCGAAAGGATGTAAGTGTTGATTATTTGAAGGAGCTACATAAAACGCATCTACATAAGATCCCTCATGAGAATCTTGAAATACAATTTGGGCGAATCAGAAAGTGGGACATCCATTCATTGTTTGAAAATATTATCGCAAAGCCCCACCGAGGAGGACTCGGATTGGAGCTTAATTTTCTGTTCTATCATTTATTGGACCAATTAGGGTTTCAATGTTATCCTGTAGCTGCTGGCGATAAAGCGGAAATGGGATTCGGTAAACACTATGAACACATGGTTCTGTTGGTAGCAATTGGTGAAGAGCGTTGGCTCGCGGATGTAGGTTCCAGAAACGGACCTTTATTGCCTAAAAAGTTGGTAGAAAACCAACTTCAGGTAGATTATAACCGATATATGCGCCTGCAGCGAGACCCTGACGAAAACTGGTTGCTCCAGATTTCGAAGGACATGTCCAGTTTTTCAACCATTTACGGTTTCGCTGAAAAAGAAACGCAATACATCGAGTTTATCGATAAACATCATTTTTATCAGGCAGACCCGGCTTCATTTTATGTCGATTCTAAATTTGTGCAGAAATGGACAAAGGATGGCTTGATCACGCTCACGGGTCGTGAAATGGCCAATACAACCACCGGGGAAAAGGGTAGACCTATCATGAATGAAGACGAGTTTTTATCGAAACTGGAAGAGTTCTATGAAATCCGTCTGGCCGATCTACTCCAGTAACAGACCCTGAAGCCGTTTTGAAGCCTCCTTATAGAATGTTAAAACCGCTTCCGGCTGATTGGCCACCTCCCACACTTCTTCTGCTGTGAAAACCGCACCGACCCAATCGTCCGTATGCCACTTACCAAACTTCAAAGGCTGCAACTGGTCCTCTTCCGCATAGGGCCATGAATTAACATAGAAGTAAGGTTGATTGTAATAATCGTCTCCGGGGCTCATGCCAAGACCCAGGTAAGATGAGGTTTCCGGGTTGCCAGAATCTTTGAGCATTACCGATACGGCCTGGTCGAAGTGATGCGGCCAAACGGTAGTTTCACCGGAACCCGAAAATGTGCCCCTTAGTTTCTCCAAAATGATCCTGGAATTGGCATAGTAATGTGCAAAGGCATCGGAAAGCCCCATATCCGAAAGGTCAAAAGCCTGTTTCTTTTGCGTTGGATAAATCGGCAATTCATAAGGCAAGTTGACATGGAAATTCTCGACTGGCAGTCCAAGCTTACCGACGTGCTCTTCAAACCAAACCATCAGTTGGTTAAATGTATTGCCATGGATCTCAAATGAGTCAATTACTTTGATCTGTTCGTCAATCAAGAAGATACGCCCTTCCGAAAAGCTGATAGAAGCTCGAAATTTTCCTTTGGGGGTGTCTATCCATTTGCCTGCCAGCCTCTTTGGATTAGGAATCCATTGCAAAACAGCATTTTCGTCTTCTTTGGAAGCTTCCAGAAAGTGTCTGCCAACTGCTGCTACGCTTTGAACGGCTTGATGAAGCTGCTCTCGAACAGTAGCCAGTTCGGACAAGTCTAGTGGATAGAGATGACTCCAGGACATAAGGTTAGGTAAGCGAAGATGCTCGCGTGTTGGTCGTACTTAAAGAACCTCATTTTTTACGGCGATTGCAAATCCTTGTCTGAACTTTTCTGAATTTGAAACAACTTTGGCCTGTGAAAATCCTCTTCATCACCAAACAAAAATCGGTTGCCGGATCAGCTTATAGTGTCAGTTATCTGGCGAAGGGACTTGCCGAAAAAGGACATGAGGTTTGGGTAGGGGCCAGAAAAGAGGCTTTCTTATTGAAATTGGTGGCAGAAGAAAAACAAGTGAAGCACGTTCACTTTCCTTTTTCAGGCTACACAGACTGGAAAACCGCCCGTGAAATTTCTCGTTTCGTCAGCGCAGAAGGAATTGATATCATCAATGCCCAATCAGGCCAGGATCGGTTTTTAATGGTGTTGGCGAAATGGATTTTTGGTCTTAAAGCAAAAGTTATCTTTACCCGTAGGCAAAGGCCAAGAGATGAACCCTGGCTTAAAAGGTTTCTCCACACCAAAACGGCCAATATTGTCGTGATCAGCGATGGTGTTAAGGATTTGTTTCTGAAAAAAGGATACAGCGAAGAACAACTTCATGTGATTTACAATGGACTACCTCCTGATCTTGAAAAACAAGTGAATCCGGCGGAAGTAGCAAGGTTGAAACAAGATTATCAGATTCCTGAAGGAAACAAGGTGATTGGATGTGTAAGTAGGTTAAAGGAACAGGCGCAAATCATCAGGGCCTGTCAATTCCTTGATGAAAACATCACTTTGTTATTCATTGGGATCGAACAAAAACAGGTTCAGGAAGTGATCAATGAAGTGGAACCAAAGCAGCAATTATTGTTTACTTCCGTTCTGGATCATCAAAAAGTACTTACTCATTATCCATTGATGGATGTAAATATTCTGGCTTCCAAAATGGACGGTTTTGGACTCACGCTGGTGGAAGCGATGGCCTTAGGTGTTCCGGTAATCGGATCGAACTTTGGAGGCATCCGCAGCGTCATTGGTGACAATGAAAATGGATTGTTGTTTGAGAACGGAGACATTGAAGGGTTGGCCAACAAAATAACATCGGTTCTTCAAAATGAGGAGTTACGGAAAAAACTGATACAAAGAGGGAGAAAAGCGTATTTGACCCGATTCAATCTGGAGCGAACAATCAATGAATACGAAAGCTATTTTCAGCAACTCACAACATAGAGCACTTTCACCGCTTCCAAAAAAAAAGACCAGATACGAAAGGCATCTGGTCTCATTAAAAGCTCAATAGGTTATTAAGCCTCGTATTTCTTTACTGCCTTTTTCAAAGAGGCGATGTTAGCCGTAATAGACGGATCACTATAAACCCTGGAAGCAAGCGTGGAAATTACTTTGCGTTTGAATCCAAGTTTCTCGGCAAGATCTTCACAATATTTGATTTCACTCAGATATACCTGGCTGTCGATCTTCATCAACTGCACAATGTTGTATAGGTAATCGAATTTCTCATCAGGAGTCATCGTACTAACCGGAGGAAGTGGCACAGGATTGTCGATAAGGTTATCTACTTCTTCCTTGCTTAGGCCATTGGCCTTTCCCAACATGTAGATTTGGGTCTTTTCTTCTCCATCAAAATCTCCGTCTATATTGGCCAATGCAATCAATGCACTTAGCTGGGATTGGATGCTCATAGCTTAGTAGTTATAAATAAATTGGGTTGTGGGGAATAAAGATAGGCGTATTATCGTCACAACCAAAATTTAGTCTCGAAGGAATTTCTGAGCCAGGTTTTTTAGTTCATCTCTGTCTGCAGTAATAGATGGATCTCCGTAAATCCGTGATGAAAGTTTTTTCACTACCTTTTTGTCAAAACCCAGTGTTTCAGACATTTGCTCACAAAAGCGGATCTCACTCAGAAAAACTTCATTATCGATCTTCATGAGTTGAATGATGTCATACAGGTACTCGAACTTGTCGTGAAAAGACAGGGCACTGAACTGAATATTCAGGTCATTTTTAGTAGAAAGCTCCTCGTTAATGATTGAATTGATTTCTTCCTCAGGCAAGCGATGTGCTTTACCGATGCTAACGATCAGACCTCTTTCGATTTCAGAAAATTTTTGGTCGCTGAGTGCCAGCCGTACCAGCATACGAAGGTGTTGCGTGAAATTAGATTCCATAATGGCGATTTGATAAGTGATGACGTGCTGTAGTTAACACGAAATATCGCTAATAAAGTTCGTATCACCTAATGCAGGTAACTACCTGCATTCACATCAAACGTAGAACCTGTCGCATGGTCGGCCATTCCACTGGCAATGAACGTGATCAATGGTGCCAGGTCTTTGGGTTCGGTTAACCTTTCCAAGGCTATGTCTCCTTTGGCGTGTTCCTCGCCATATTGCTGCATGAATTCTTTGGCCATATCGGTCCGAACAAAGCCCGGGGCAATGTTAAACGCTTTGATGCCATGCTTGCCAAATGACTTGGCGAGAGATCGGGTCAATGATACCATTCCTGCCTTTGAGGCTCCGTAAGCAATGTAATCACCCGTTTCTCCACGAAATGCTGCGCGGGATGAAATATTGATGATGCGACCTGCTGCCTTTCTTTTGATAAAATGCTCCACCGCCTTTTTGCAGAGCATCGCTGGTGAATTCAGGTTTACCTGCATGGTTTCGTCCCAGGATTGTTGCCAGGATTCATCATCACCGGTAATTGATGCGGATTTCGCAATCCCGGCATTATTGATCAGGATCTCTACACTACCCATTTCCAGAGTCACACGCTCAAAGAGTTTTAGCGCCTCATCCTCTTTGGACAGGTCTGCCTGAAAAGCCTTGGATTCATTGCCCAGAACATGAGCCAGGTTTTCCGCTTCGCGGACATTTTTGTTGTAATGTATCGCTATTGTTGCACCAGCTTCCGCCAGTTTTGTTGATATCGCTTTTCCAATTCCACGGCTGGCCCCGGTCACAAGGATATTGAGGCCTGAAAGATTGATGTACATGCTCTCAGATTCTTTAGTGCGAAAAATTAAACAATGAGCACTTAAAATGAACCCTGAATGCTCCACGTAAAGTATTTCTTTTTGATCTGGGGAACATATTTCTGATTTTCAGCGTATTTCAATAGACTTCACAATTGATTAACTTTGATAAATGTTGGAGGACTTCCCTTTTAAATCGTCGCTCAAACTGAGCACCATTATAGGCTACTGGGAATTGCAGCGCTACAGCGACAATCCCATAACAGCCAGTACGGCGAAAAAACTGGTAGAGGAGATTGATCAGTATCCTTTCCTCCGAGAAAATATCAGTGATTCATCGTTGATAACAGATCATCAGCACCTGATCGATGTGATCATCTCTGCGGTGGTACCGCCGGCGGTCAGTAATGACCAGATCGTTGCTGTCTTTCGCCCGTTTTCGCTGGACTACTTTTATTCAACGGCTCCTTTCCGGGAACTCATTGATAAAGCAGGTTCTCTGCTCAACATGGTCAGTGATAAGACTCCTGAAGAAATTGCCCAAACGAAGAATATGGCCGCATATGGCGCCATTCTCAATCAATTCTACGGAGTAAAACTACCTCCTCTGGAATACATGACCATGACCCTGAAAGAGGAAAATGGACTTCAGAAGTATTTCCATGTAGGGTTTGATGCTCGGTTTTGTGAGATTTCACTGATTGGAGAAAAACCTGAATTATCCCTCGAAGAGATAGATGAACTCATCCAAAGCCACAACCTGGAACTTTGGTATGAGAAGTTGCCACCAAAGCATTTTGAATTCACCGGGTTTTCAATCTACTCCCTGACAGAGATCACGCAAGAGGAGATTGTTAAAAACCTGAAACAAAATATTCTGGAAACCACTAGTGAAGACCCTAGGTTTTTTGACTATGTAGAACAGCAGTTCAGGTCTTTGGTCGAAGTTCCTGACTTAAGGCTCGGGATCAGCAGTTTCCATACGTTTAAGAATAACTATCAAGCCTGCGGAGAAGGGGGTACCTGGAGTTTGTTGGTCGATAAAGACGATAATTTTCTTAATGCCTTTCATGAGATCAGCGCAGAAATTCAGCGAACAGGTAAACCTGTGATTGTTCCGGAAATCTCTTGCAGTCTCATGTTCAGCAAAGATCCTGTTCCGGATTATCGAAGTGTAATTGTCGCTCCTTTGTATTCTGATGGGGAATTCATTGGTCACTTCGAAATGGTAAGCAACTCTGAATCGCTCCGCGCCATAGACTTTGCCAAGATCGAGGATATTCTCCCGATTTTCGCGAATGGGATGGCCCGCAAAATGAAAGAGGTGGAAAACCGGATCAGCGGGATCATCAAAGAACACTATACCTCCATACACCCTTCAGTAGAGTGGAAATTCACTGAGGCGGCGTACAAAATTCTTGATCAGGAAAGCAAAGGCATCTCTGAAGCACACGAGGAGATCATTTTCAAGGATGTACATCCTTTGTTTGGTTCTTCTGACATTAGAAATTCTTCCGTTCAAAGGAACAATGCAATCGTTGCAGACTTAACGCAACAATTGAAACTGGCCAAAGAGGTATTGGCCGAAGGAAAGAAAAGAAGAGATTTTCCCATTATCGGAGAAGCCATCTATCGTATTGCCAAGCAGATCACCCGGCTTAAGAAGGGATTGATCTCTGAAGATGAGAACTTAATTGTCAATTTCCTGCGACAGGATATCGAACCTTTGATCAGAGATCTGGAAGAAGACATGCCTGATTTCGTTGAATTTAGTAATAAGGGCTATTGGAATAAGCTGGATCCGGAGGTTGGCATCATATACGATAAGCGCAAAAACTTTGAAGCGAGCCTGACGAAGATCAATGAGACGATCGCCAGTTTGCTCGAGGAAGAACAAGACCGTGCACAAGAAATATTTCCACACTATTTTGAGCGTTACAAAACAGATGGTGTAGAGTACAATATCTACGTAGGTGATTCGATCTCCAGAAACAAAAAATTCAGCAGGTTATACCTGAAAAACCTGCGTTTATGGCAATTGCTGATCACCATTGAGATTTCCAAGAAAACGCGGGAACTGAAAGAGGACCTCAGCATGCCCCTGGATGTAGGCCATCTGATCCTGGTACACAGCCAGCCACTTTCCGTTAAGTTCCGCATGGATGAAAAACAATTCGACGTGGATGGGGCTTACAACATTCGGTACGAGATCATCAAAAAGCGGATCGATAAAGTGAGAATCAAAGATTCTTCTGAGCGGCTTACGCAAGCGGAAACCATTTCTATTGTCTACAACAGGGAAGAAGATGCCAGGGAATACCTGACTTATCTCGAGTACCTGGCGCACAAAGGACTCATTTCTCCACAATTCGAGCAGTTTGTTTTGGAAGAACTGCAAGGAGTCAGTGGTTTGAAAGCCTTTAGGGTCAGACCTGAAAAGTCGGCGGAAGGTATTGTGCGAGAGCTGGAGCGTTTGAGTGTGGCTAATCGTCCGGAAAAAAGAGCAGCGTCTTGATAGGAATCGGGACGATTCCTTGTGCTTATTAAGCTTATTAGGTTACGGGGTTGTATTGGAGTTACTTGAAAAGTTCTGGTGAACTTATGAGTACCGTCTGGTAAAACTCGGAACTCTTCATTTTAAGACGGCTCAGATCTCAATAGCTATCTGTCGAGAGAAAATTAATTAGTACCCTGCTCTAAAGCAATGTTTAATACACTACTAAAACTTGATCACCTGATCAATTACGACAATCTTGATTGTGTCCCTCTAAATACCTGTTAGCTCAATACCTTATCAACTGAAGGATCATTGTATTTCTCCATTCAGTTGGTAGAAATTTCGCTGATCCTACTTGCGGTCTTTCTTCAAGTACTCCATCATATCCCTGCGTAACGTAGAATTCTCGGACATGATTCGATTCACCAGGTGCATGATCTTCTTGGAAATATCTATTCTTTGTTCTTTCGCCTCACTGTCTTCGATATCTCGAAGCAGCATATAAATCTCAGAATCACCATAAGTGGCCGCCGGATCTTCCGCTACATCAGACATCAAAGGCATGTCCTCCGCAAAAAGATGGAAGTTTTCCTGGGTCATCTTGAGTGTCAACATGTTCATTAAGTTGACTTTGTGACTCTTGGCAATCTCGATCAATACTTTGAGTTTGGGCTCCGTGCCTTTCTCATAAGAATCCACATTGCCGCGATTCAGACCATATTGTTCTGCAAATTTCGTTTGCGTCAGGTTATTCCGTTGACGTAAGAACTTAAGGTTTTCCGCTAAAATGCTCAATTCATATAGGCTTAATACACAAAAAGCGGAAACCGTTTGCAAAATGCTATTTTATTTTGCAACTTTGTTCCGCACATACTTTTGATAGCGAAAATATATTCAAAATTCACTTTCAAGAAGACGTTTTGCGTCTATGAATCTGATTTTCGTGAAATTTTGCGGGTTTTTCCTGAAACCGGTCATACAAAAACCTGTAGTATTCCAGGCATACTCATCTCAAACGAAAAAACTCCCTGAATACTTCCAGGGAGCAGATCAACTTAACCATCCTGCAGTGTCGTCACTCGTATCTGAGCGATTCCACAGGATTTCTCTTTGCCGCAACCAATACCCTACTTGAGGAAGTAGTCAGCGAAATGATTGATAATACGATGAATGGCAGTACCAACGAGAATATGGTTACCGCCTGGTAATAATGGAAAATCGTAGACAGCAGCAGGTCTATCAACAAATACGCTAAACCGGTCCCAATTATGGCGGAAACTGAAATAATGACAATAAAAGGCCTGTTCAATAAATTCACGATTGAACTGACTTTGGCGCCCAATACCTTTCTGATGCCAATTTCTTTGATACGCTTGATCACATTCAGGGATACCAGGGTAAATAATCCAATCGAGGATAGAATGAGAGCGAGTGTACCAAGAAAAGTAAATAGAATGGCAATATTGTTATTGACAAGATTTGACTCTTTGATGAATTCGTCCTGGTAGTCACCATTAAACGGTTTATTAGGTACCACGTCGTACCATGTGGCTTCCAATTCCTCATAAGCTTGCGTAGCATTTTCGGGTTTCATTCGGGCCACTACAAAATTCATTCGGTTATCTGTTGCCGGTCGAAAACCCATTGGTTCAACTTTCTCCCAAAACCCATAAGCATAAAAGTCTTTCAGTACACCAATTACTGTCAAACGAGTTGAATCATTGATCTGAACTCTTTTCCCGATGGGTTCATCCCAACCAAATTCTCTAACCAATTGCTCATTCACAATAATGGAACTCTTTCTGTCGGACTCCTTTAAGTCTTTTTCGAAATAGCGACCAGCTACCAATTGAAGGTCCATCAGTTCATGGTAGTCCAGACCCAGGTCCATCATGCTGGTTTCCATCTCTTTTTCACCTTGTCGCAGGGTTCGGGCATAATTCCATCGGCCAATGTGCTCAGAAGTTCCTGCCACCATTTCCATGGTACTTGACTGACTAACCCGATCGAAATAAGTCTGAAAATCATCCGTATCCAGTTGCACGGCAATGATTCCGTCCTTTTTAAATCCCACATCCAAATCTCTTTGATAGCGGGCATTTCCAATAAATGCAAGGCTGGAAATAAGCGCCAAAAACGTTAGAGAATACTGAAAGCCTAACAAGATCTTCGATAGCGCGTTGGTCCCTTTTACTTTAAGGCTACCTCGCAAAATCGATACGGGTTCATAACTGGAAACATATAATGAAGGGTATGCTCCGGCAGTAATAGATGTAAATAACAACAGCCCCGTCAGGAATAGGTATATCTCCGGGTTTTCTGTCAAAGAAAGTTTCAGTTCAATGAAATCCCACATGGAACTATATGCAGGAACCAAATAAACCGAGATTACCAGGGCCAGCAACATCGCTATGACACATAAGGCTATGTTTTCACCCATAAACTGGAAAATTAGTTGTCTTCGATTTCCACCCATGACTTTCCTAACACCGATCTCTTTGAGTCTTTTACTTGAGATCGCAAGGGATGTATTGGTGAAATTGAAGCAGGCGATGATCAACATGAGTACCGCCATGATCAAAGGAACAATTACCGCCGGTGCCGGTGGTGGTTCACTCAGCCAGTTCGCCCTTACATCTTGTGCATTCTTGCCCAGGGTTGTCAGTTGCTCCAGGTAAAAACCGGAAACCTTCCAGTCATCTCTCGCCCGGTTTTGAATTTCAACGTAACGCTCATCAAGAATGCCTGGAATGTGTCCGGGATATTCATCACCGTCGGTCATAATGAAAGTTCCAGCTACAAATGACCTCCATCGATCATTATTCCATTCATTGAAATCCAAATAGGTATCGAATAGCGTTACTGCATGGAACCTGATGCTCGAATTTTGTGGTATCTTCTCTAAAACCCCTCCGACGACAAAGCTTTTTGGTGTACCATCGGACTGGATCACTTTGATCAGTTCTCCCGTAGGGTCAACATCTCCAAAATACACTTCAGCCGTATTTTCGGATAAAATGATATTCCCGGGAGTCAGGAAGGCGCTCTTATCACCATACTTGAAAGGGAAGGTGAACATTTCAAAGAAATCCACGCCCGCAAACCCAATACGTTTATTGAGGATCTTCTCTCCTCGTTGCATGACCATCCCGGAACTGGTATAGCGTACCGTATGAGAAATGCCTGCCAGATCTTTCTTGATTTCATTGCCTAATGGTAATGGAGTTATACCATAGGGAATCTTTTGGTTCTGAACCGTTTTATTGATCTGGATCTTATAGATCCTTGCGTGATTTTCATGGTTCTTATCAAAATCTGACGCATACATGTAATTGAGGTAGCCAACGATGCAACACGCCAGTGATAAGCCTAAACCAATGATGTTGATAATGACGTAAGCCCGGTTGCGGAGCATATTCCGCACGGTAGTCTTCAGGAAGTTAGTGAACATGATGAGTTAATTTGACCTTATGTATTAGATTCAAAATATTATAAAAGGTTGCATCAGCAGGTGATAAATAATTGGAATTTGTGGATGAATGGCGGTTGCAAGCCGAAATTGTTTATTTTCGCTTTAGTCTTAATTGTATGAAAGACGCACCGTAATCGTGCTTGCCGTATGGGAATACTAATACCTTTGCTTCTGATTACCATTTGCTGCCTGGTAATCTGGAGAGCAGGAGATGGTTTTATGACCGCCTCTGAATATGTGGGTAGACACTTGTCCGAAGGGGTAAGGGGTGCTACCATCAACGCCATTGCCAGTTCCATGCCTGAGGTTTTTACCTCACTTTTCTTCCTTTTTATCTTGCAAGATGCCAGTGGATTTTCTGGTGGGATCGGAACAACGGCCGGTAGCGCGATTTTCAACAGTATGGTCATACCTGCCGTCTCGATTTTGGCGGTGATTTCCATGGGCCTGACTAATAAGATCACTGTATCACAAAAAGCCATGCGTCGTGATGGTATCGCTCTTATCCTCGCCGAATTGATATTTCTGGTGCTGGTAAGTGGATCGAAACTGGATTGGTATCACGGATTGCTATTAATGTTAGTCTATGTGGTATACATCGTCTACATGTTTAGCACAATGACTAAGAAAACGGCAGAAGAGAAAGCCAAGGATGATGAAGAAAATGAAGACGAAGATGATGATGAAGAACGCCCTGGCAAACTCAAAGCTTTTTTCCAGTTTGACCTTGAAGCACTTTTTCTAGGCAATTCACCTATCAATGGAACGCGTGCCTGGTCCTTGCTCATTTTCTCAACCGTTGCCATTGCCCTCGTGTGTTATTTCCTGGTGGTCGCTTGTGAGTGGATAGGCGCAGACACCTATACCGTTCCTTATCTGGGAGAATTCAGCGGATTGAATATTCCGGTAATGTTTGTTGCTCTGATCCTTGCTGCAGCGGCTTCAAGTTTCCCGGATACCATTATTTCAATGAAAGATGCCAAGCGTGGACAATACGATGATGCGATTTCCAATGCGCTTGGTAGTAATATTTTTGACATCTGTTTTGCACTGGGTCTTCCTTTGTTCATCTTCACGATCATCAAAGGCCCCATCATCATGCCTCCGGAAATAGTGGACCTGAGCCTGGAATTGCGATTCCTATTATGGCTACTGACCGTTGTTGCCGTTCTGATCTTTACGTCTGGAAAGTACATGGGCAGAAACAAGGCGATGATCTTGCTCGGAATCTACGTGCTTTTTGTAGTCTATATCGTAGGCAGAGGTTCCGGTCAGGAGTGGGCACAAAATATAGCCGATGGCTTGCTTAGCCTTGTTCATTTTCTGAACCCCAATTATTGATCTTATATTTCAATCGATAACCGCTCATTTTCCATGACGCGGTAAGTCCTTAGCGCGGAGCAACGTTGTTCTGATTCTTCACCGGTATGCATATTAAATCGGTAGGTATGGAGGGGGCAAACAATTTCGCCAAAAGGATTGAGGTTTCCTGAATTAAGGGAGTGACCCATGTGAGGACAGGCATCGTCCATGGCATAGAATTTACCTCGATAGTGGGCCAGGCATATTTTTTTCGATCCAATTATAACCTGACGTTTTTCTCCATCGGGAATAACCCTTCTGGCAGTATCAATTGAATCAAATACGACAATTTGTTCCACTTCTAATCGGTAGTTAACGTGTAATTTAGGCACATTAAACATGACCCATATGCTCAGTTGCCAGCGCGAAAAATTCCAGCTTCAGAAAAAATACGCTTATCTAAACTGTGCCTACATGGCACCTTTATCAAAAAAAGTAGAAAACGCTGGTAAAAAGGGAATCAAAAGAAAGCGAAAGCCTTATCAAATCAGTCCTGAGGATTTCTTCCATGATTCTGAGACGCTGCGACAACTATTTGCTCAAGTCATTCATTGTGATGATCCTAACCGTATTGTAACTGCACCATCCGTATCTTATGCCATGGCCAATGTGGTTAAAAACCTGGCCGGTCGTGAAGGGGAGATCATTTTGACGGACGAACAATTCCCCAGTAATGTTTACCCCTGGTTGAGTGCGCAATCCGACAAGATCAAAGTTAGGTTCGTCCCTAAGCCCGAGGGTGTAGAAAAGGGCAAAACCTGGAATCAAAATATTTTGGAATCCATCAACGAAAACACATTGTTGGTGGCCATAGGAAATGTACACTGGGCTGATGGCACTTTGTTTGATTTAAAAGCGATTCGGAAGCGAACAAAAGAAAACGACGCCTTGCTGGTAGTTGATGGAACGCAATCCGTGGGAGCACTGCCTTTTAGTGTGAAAGAAATCCAACCCGATATGTTGGTTTGCGCTGCTTACAAATGGCTTTTTGGGCCGTACAGCATGGCTTTGGCGTATTTTGGTGAGGCTTTCGACCAAGGTAGGCCCATTGAGGAGAACTGGATCAATAGGGAAGACGCGAGAAATTTCGGAGGCTTGATCCATTATAAAGATAAATATGAGCCTGGGGCATTAAGATATGAAGTTGGGGAACACAGTAATTTCATATTGGTACCCATGATGATAGAGGCGCTCAAACAGATCTTGAATTGGGGTCCCGAAAACATTCAGGAATACTGCAAAATTCTGAACGAACCTCTGATTGAAGAAGCCACGAACATGGGTTTTGGTATTGAAAAGGCTAATGCCAGGGGTAACCACTTGTTTGGTTTGACGCTACCTGAAGGACTCTCTTTGGAAACCCTGCAACAAATAATGCATCAAAACAAAGTAAGCGTTTCCGTTCGTGGTACTTCGGTTCGCGTATCACCAAATGTCTATAATGATGAGCGTGATGTCAATCGTTTGATCAAAAGTTTATCTCAGGCGGTTGCTAAAAGTAAATGATGACTTAACTTCGCACAAAAGAGGAAAACAAACCATGGAAATTACAAATCCTGCTATCACTGATGGCGTCAATCTCTTCGTAAACATTGTGATTTTTCTTGCCGCTGCAGGAGCTGCTCTTTCTGCTGTTGACTTCCTGAAAGAAGGTCGCAAGAGCCAGGACTAATCCGTCACTCACACACATTTAGTATCCCCCTTTCCATCGATTATTTCGTCAATAGGACAATTACGTCTTATTGATTTAGTCATTTCCTCGTTGAAATCCCGAAATTTCAAAATTGTGCTTTGCTTGCATATCGGATCAAGCATCAGTTCTGAGGACCATCCTTAAATGGTGAAAATTTCATTTCAGGGTTATTATGCTACCCCGCTTGAGTAATCCGCACAAAGTGGTTCACCATGATTTCTGTAGGAATCAAGAAATCATCATTTCGAAAGCAGAAAAACGAAATACTGATTAACTCAATCACTCTTGGATCAATGGTGAAATTATATGCCTCCCAGGAAATTCAGATTGATCCCGTATATCAATCAAATTAGGGATCAAGTCGAAAACCTGTGGAGTAATTGTATAAAATGTAGTTTTCGATTTGGGTCTGGCCTTGATTCATTTTAGGTTTTTGGGTCAAAGAAGAGCAGAAAAGAATAAAATTCTGTTCGAGCCGTTATGAATTTCGTTTGATTCCAATTGCACATTGGCGAGTTTATTTTATTCCTGCTCTTTTGAGACAAAAAGCGTTAAAAAATGAATCCGGCCTAGATTTTTGTCCCACTTTTCATCGATGGAAAAGTGGGGAATAAAGGCGAAGCTTCTTGCCTTGATAGTCCGTTAGAAGATCACTCAAGTGGCAAGACTCAATATTAGATCTTGAAAATTGCATTCAGTTAAGGAGCTCCCCAGAAAAATGGCTTGATCCCAAATTAGTCTTTAGCATTAATTGATCCGATTCGGGCGCAAAACAATAAGCCTCAACAGCAATGAAGCTGTGAGGCTAAATAAAATGCTTATAATATTATTGGGAATGTCGAATTATACGTGATCCTTGTTATGATCACTTACCTTTTTATTTGGTAAAATCAATGGGCAGATAATTGCCAGAATGAAAAGAACCAAAATGAAGCCTAGCATCAACATAATTGTATCAGGTTTATTGGTTTGCAAATATAGACCTATGTCCTATTATTTAATCACAATCCCTCAAACATTTCCCTGAGCGATCATGGCGTCGGCTACTTTGACAAACCCCGCGATATTCGCTCCTTTCACATAATCAATCTGGTTACCGGTTCCGCCATGTAGTTTACAGTTCTCATGAATGTCCTTCATGATCGACTGCAACTTATTGTCTACCTCTTCACGACTCCAATTCAATCGCTGCGAATTTTGTGTCATTTCCAATCCAGATGTAGCAACACCTCCGGCGTTAGAAGCTTTCCCCGGTGTGAAAATTACATTGGCTGCTTTCAATGCACGATATGCTTTTTCTGTTGTAGGCATATTTGCTCCTTCGAAAACGCCTTTGCATCCGTTTTTGATCAGTGTTTCCGCATCATAGTCAGGTAATTCGTTTTGTGTAGCACAAGGAAACGCCAAGTCAACTTCCGCATTCCAGGGCGTCAGGTCCGCGTGGAATTTTGCAGAACTAAATTCATTGGCATATTCACGAATCCTGCCGCGTTTCACATTTTTCAGCTCTTTGATGTAGGACAACTTATCTGAATCGATCCCATCGGGATCATGGATGAAACCTTGTGAATCTGAAACAGTCACCGGTTTAGCTCCCAATTCGATCAATTTTTCCATGGTAAACTGTGCCACGTTACCACTTCCGGATACCGCACATCTCTTGCCTTCCAGTCCGTCGGCATGTGCTTTCATGGCTTCATCTGCGAAGTAAACCACACCATAACCGGTGGCTTCCGGTCGAATCAAACTTCCGCCGTAAGTAAGTCCCTTACCCGTTAGAACCCCTACAAACTCATTCCTTAATCGCTTGTATTGACCAAACATGTAACCTATCTCGCGGGCGCCAACTCCAATATCACCCGCAGGGACATCTGTAAAGCCGCCAATATGTTTGCTTAACTCGGTCATGAAACTCTGGCAAAAGCGCATAATCTCTCCTTCGGATTTTCCTTTTGGATCGAAATCACTTCCACCTTTGCCTCCTCCCAGCGGTAGGGTAGTCAGACTGTTCTTAAAAACTTGTTCAAAAGCGAGGAACTTTAGAATACTCAGGTTTACAGTCGGATGAAACCGCAATCCGCCTTTGTAAGGACCAATCGCAGAATTCATTTGTACCCGAATACCACGGTTTACCTGATAATTGCCTTGATCATCGATCCAGGGAACACGAAACATGATGACGCGTTCTGGTTCACAGATTCGTTCCAACAAATTAGCTGATTGATATTCAGGATGTTGTTCCACAAAAGGAATAATCGTTTCAGCTACTTCCTGAACAGCTTGTAAAAATTCTGATTCATGCGCATTTCTATGGGATACCTTCTCCATAAATGCGGCGACAGAGGGGTGAATTGATGTCATCGAATTTGGGTGTAACTATTACGGGATAAAGCTACGGAAAATTTTTGGAGACGAAAGCAGCGTTAAACACAAGGGCAGTCTTAATGGTTTCACAACAAGAGGCTAAAACTTGAATAAAGCTATGCCGTTAAATTGCTTAGTAAACCACCACAGTTATGATTTCTCAAAATCTGGAAAGTGAAATCCTGGAAAAGGTGAAATTTCTTAATGATCCTGAAAAAAGCAATGTGTTAGCCTACATTGATCGGATTCCGAGAAAAATTCACAGCACAAAAATTTACCGTAAGCGCGCCATGAAACAGATTCGTGAAGCGCTTAACGAAAATTTTTAAATAGGATCTTTTCTTAATCTTCCGAGAGAACGATCACCAGGTCCTCTTCGGTCAGCGTGAACTGCTCAGATTTCTTAGGGTTCACATATACTCCGTATTGCTTATTCGCATCTCGGGCCTGCTTCTTTATTCTATACCCAATCGCCACCTCATTTTTCCTGGCAGCAGATTCCATGATGGTATAGAAGTTGATCGGATCACCTACCTGAACATATTCTTTCGCCGGCTTGATGTAAATCTCCGATCCGTCCGCATCGAACAAGTCTTCGAATACCCGCATCAGGAATTTGTTCTCACTGACCTGGCTCATCAGGAGACTGACCAATTTATCACTTACGATGAAGTCATCTGCACTGGTGATATCCGCCAGCTGGCGATTTCGGATATCCAGCATTTCACTCACGATTTTGTAAGTATGCCCGTGCTTCTCCGTAAAGTTTCTAAGGTGCAATAGGGTAATCAGTGTCTGAGCATCTGCTTCCTGGATAGGGTAATAGTTTTGGTAGCACAACAAAATGATATAATCATATCGCTCCAGGTGCATGTTTTCCAGTGTCTCTCGGTCAGTAGTATCCTGTACTTCGAACTCCAGGGTAATGTTTTTGACCTTTTTCTTCAGTTTGCGAACCGTTCTGTCTGCATCGTCAAACTTGGAAACAACTTCCACGGTCGAACCTGGAGGCACATAATAATCCAACTCTCGGATGATGTATCGTGCCCGGTTGTTCCATCCTACGATCAGTATTCGCTCTTTATGATTTTCGTCTGGTTCGGTATAGATGATCCTGCTCTCATCCATTGCCGGGTTTTTCTCGGCATTTGGAATCAATGTGTCGTCATCTTCTGTGATCCCTATGACACGATCACCTGATTGGAAGATCGTATCCATCGGAGGGTTGATCTCCACATGATCATCTGCAAACTGGATTCCCATAATGGCGGAATCTTCGTAAGCAAACAAGATTTCACGGAATGACTTGCCTACCAGTGAAGGCTCTTCCATGAAGTAAATCTCAGCGCCATCAAAGTCCATCAATTCCATATAAACCACACTTAAACCAGACTGACGGCTGGTTTGTACCATGATCCTGGAAATGATTTCGTCGGAAAGGATCAATTCAACTTCATCCTTACCGACCATTTTGGCCACTTCAAAGTTCTTCTTGTCTTCCATCTCTGCCGTGATGTGATATGCCTCTTCCCTGCGATCCGGGTTAGTCACAATGGCCACAATGGTTTTGATAGTTTGAGAATCTGAATTCTCATTGTCCTTATCAAGAATAATGATGGATTTGGTATCGAAGGGGTTTGCAATGTACAAATCGTGCACATCGATGGGATTACCCGTTCTACAAATCACATCCGTATTTTTAGTGCTTCCTACCTTATCGCGGATTTCATCTTCCATCACCACCTTATCCTTGTCTGCAAGGATCACAATCACTCCACGTTTCTGGTTTTCATTTGCGATAACCAGCTCGGAGATTATGGTGAAAATTTTGGAAGACCAGCCGAGGATCAGCACATGGTCTTGCTCAATAACGAAAGAACGACCTTTTCTAAGGTCTTCCAGTTTCGTAAGGATACCATTGGATACCAAACCGATCAGCGTGGAGATGACTACCAGACCGATTATGGTCACGAGCATCATGAAGATTCGGAATGGCCAGTTTTCCAGGTGTTCTCCTACAGTACCCGGGTCTAATACGTGTGTCAGGTTGACCCAAATGGAGTCAAAAAAATTGAAACCTTCTTCGGTATGATCTGGGTGAAGTCCAAAAGCTAATAACAGTCCAGCGAAGACTACTACAAAAACCAGGGAGAATACTCCCAGACCCGATATCATCGGCACAGTACCCTGTGATATGAAGTTGTCAAACTTGTACTTTAACCTTTCACTCAAAGGTGATTTTTTCATAAGGCGCCTAATAATTTTTCTATCGTGTCGCGGCAGCGTGCAAAGTTACCCATTAGCCCGTATAGACGACAAATTATTTAAATATACATTTTATTTTTACTATACAGGTGAATCACTTTTTACCGTACTCTGTTTTTTACTTAGGTTAGCTAAGTCACGAGTATCTCTGATTTTCAGGGATTTGCGGAAACCTGCCTAATATTTTGCTTTAAATGAAACGACCAATTTATCTGCTTTCTCTCCTGATTTTGATTCTCGTTGGGTCTTGTACACAGGAAAAGATCAAATATCGACTCTTTTATACAACGGACGAACCAGACGGGGAAATCTCGAAAGCCATCAAAAATGTGATGGAACGTAATCATAATGTAGAGATAGAACTGGTTCCAGGTGCCGGAAGTTTCGCAAATCTCGATAGTATCGCCGATGGTGTCGCAGATATTGCCCTAATTGAAAATTTTGTGCCCTTCCGGGATGATGTACGGACATTACTCACCTTTTATCCGAAAGTGTTGCACATTTTCTATCTGGATAATGGTGGACCTGAACCGACTACTTTTAAAGAATTACTCTACGATAAGACCATATATATAGGTGATGAAGGTACCGGGGCACATCTGTTTATGGAGGACATGTTTGAGTTCTTCAACCTGGATCGATCTCGGATCAAAATTTCCAACAACATTTTTTCATTCGAGAATGAAGTGATTATTGGGTTTACGGATATTGTCAGACTCAAAGACCTGGCTACACTGCAAGGGTTTAAGCTTTATTCACTCGACAAGCTGGATAATTATGGGAAAGGGTCGATTGTGGATGCGATCTCTTTGCGGTTTCCTCAGGTTCATCCTTTTGTCATTCCTGAAACGAGTTACCGGGAAATAACCGATAAACCCATAGTGACTGTGGCCTCAGAAGCACTGCTTATTGTTCGAGCAGGTTTGAGAGAAAGCTTTGCCTATGACCTCACAAGGACGATTTTTAATGAAAAGCAAGATTTTATCAATTTGAGTCCATTGATCTACAGTGGAATGGATGAAAATTTTGATCGCACGCAAATTAGTTTTCCTCTTCATGAAGGCGCCCGTGTTTTCCTGGATAGGGATGAACCAGGATTTTTTGAAAGATACGCTGAATTAGTGGGTGTACTATTTTCCATCATCATCGCCATTGTCAGTGCATTGATCTCCCTTTCCAAGTGGCAGCGTCAAAAGAAGAAAGATAGAGTAGATATTTTCTACAGAGACCTAATGGAAATGAAAAACGCCACTTTCAAAACTTCCGCAGAAGGAATTGAAAAGATCAAAGGAATTCAGGAGTCACAAAACAAGGCTTTTGATATGTTGATCAATGAGGAACTGGAAGCCAACGAGAGTTTCCGGATCTACATGGAACTTTCAAAAGAAACCATTCATGAGATCCGAGGTAGAGTCAAGGTATTAAAGAATTTGAATAAATAGGCTCAAGTCTGTTAATTGAAGGCATAAAAAAAGTCAGATTGCTACGGTAGTAATCTGACTTTTTTTTGGTCCGGATAATGATTGGCCCAATCAAGGCTGAGTCAATTCATCATATTTTTTGTCCGCCACAATTTTGTTGATGTCGGGATCCTTATTCCAGGCCGTTTGTCCATTGAAGAAGGCCCTTACTTCAAAGAAATACAACTTATTGTCCTGAATCTGAAAATGTGAAAAATCTGGTTTAGTCAAAGTTCCATTAGCTACCGCAATAGCGCACCAACCGCCATAAGCCGGTAAATACTTATCCGGGTTCTCAATGAATTTGTCCATGTTCGACCAGGTAGCAAATCTCAGTTTCAATCCCTCATACTCATAAGTATGTTCTTCCTTTCCTTTCAATACCTGATCCGTTTGATAGCTCACCAGATCGTTTCCATCAAAGGCAACTTCATCTGCTGAACAAGCATATTGATTATCAGCCGTATGTTCCTGGGCAAGAATTTGAAAGGATACAAATGTCAATAGTAAAACGCACAATATATTTCTCATAGCTTAGTCTTTTTCTTAGGTACAATTAATAACGGAGAAGTCCTCTGTTTATATCCAACAAAAGTGACTTATAGCTGACAAAATTTGTCATTTTAGGCCCAAAAGCCGGAAATAATCGTTGAGAACGAGCTGATAATTGGAGCGAACGGGGCTGTTGAGTGGCAAAATTTCCGTGTTTTCGCAAGTGATCTTCGCTTCCGCTAAGGTGGCATTGAATAACGCAAGGGCTACTTCAGTGTGATTGACAGGCGATGAACCATCAAATGTCACGACCTTTTCACCTTCCGGGTATGCGATTAAAATTTTAAGCGGATTTTCGAAATTACTGCGGCCTCCGAATTCCAGCCAGATATAAGCTTTGTCTCTTAACCAATGGTGAATGATCACCGGATTCGGTTCCAGAGAAGTGCTGTCAATAGGGATGTCTTTGAGCCGAAACATATTAATGCTGGCGGGTTTGTTTTCTTCCAGGTCATACGCAGACTGACGAATATTCTTAAAGAATATTTCCGTGTCATCTCTGGTATCATAATCTATGTCCTCCATAGCTATGGATTTTTCCTGATTCAGGGTACACGATGACACCAGGATCAAAGCCCAAGGGACTGTGAAATTACTTTTTGCGAAGGACCAAAATTGTTTCCGCATGCTGATCATCATATTGTACGTTTCTTACTGGTTCAATTTTTTCAAATCTCAAATCTCCTATCATTCGATGCAGTTGATTTTCCGCGAGAAAGTGACCCGTCGTTCCATCGGGAAAAGTGCGTTGATTTTCCTTCCCGGGTTTTGATCTCTTTTCGAAATTTATTGTAGAGTTTGTAGTGAGATAAAGCAGTCCTCCCGGAACGAGGATGTCGTGTATGGCTTCCCAGGCTTCTAATTTTTCCTGATCGTTCAGGAAATGAAACACACGAGCACAAACTACGGTTTGAAAAAAATTCTTTTCGAACGGAATATGGTTGGCAGGCGCAAAAAGAAATCTGCTCGCTTCCTGATTACTAAAACTCGGGACCATCATTTGAACAAGACTGATACAAGACCGATCTGTCTCTATTCCATAAACTTCAAATTCCTCTCGCTGCAAAAAATGGATCATATTTCGCCCGGTTCCAAAACCAATGTCAAGGAGTCTTCCCGGCACAATTGTTTCCTTAAGAAGCAAGTCGAGCAGAAAAAGATCAATATCCCCAAAGTAATTGTTGATGTCCTCAATACGGAATTGAGGTGTATGATGATGGTCTTTGATGTCTTTCACGAAAGGCTTACGCTATTGAAATTATACGGTGCGGTTATTAAAATAATGTAATTCAACTAAATTAGCCATTGGTCAGTACTCGCTGACAATAAGAACCGGTTTAGTCAAATTTTTTAACGGAGAAAATCATCGTTCCTGAACAGAGCTTGCTTCTTTGTCAGGTAAGGTAAAATATAAGCCAAATACCGAGAGCGTATGTTTGAAAAGCCCATTCGAGTGGCAATTGCTGATGACCACACCTTATTTCGTAAAGGAATGATGATGATGGTAGGCGGTTTCGATAATGTAGAAGTCGTTGCGGATTTTCCTAATGGGAAAGAAGCGCTGAATTTTCTCAAACAGAACCCTGTCGATATCGTCTTGCTCGATTTGGATATGCCTGTCATGGATGGGTGGGAAACTTCGCGAAAAATCATTGGTAAATATCCTGGTTTACACGTGATCATCATTTCGATGAACGAATCACTGGAGGTGATCGCAGAGCTGATAGAAATTGGTGTTCATAGTTACCTCCTCAAAAACGCGGAACCCGAGGAAGTAAAAAGGGCCATACATTCCGTGATGAATAATGACTTTTATTACAATCAACTTGTATCAAAAGCCCTACGACAAAATATTCAGCGAACGAATTTCAAAAAACCCACGCATCAAGATCAGGCTAACCTCACAAAAAGAGAGATTGAAGTATTGGAACTGATCTGCAAAGAGATGACCGTAAAGGAAATCAGTGAAGAACTTCATTTGAGTGAACAAACAATTCAGACTCATCGGAAGCACATGATGAAAAAGATCAATGCTAAGAACGGTGTTTCGTTGGTAAGGTACGCAATTCAAAACCAGATCGTCTCGTTTTAATTCAAATTGAAGGAACTGTCATTTTGTACGGCCTGTCCCTGGCAATAAAGGTCCGTACAGACACAGCCTATCAATTTTCTCAAAAATTTAGATTGGACAGAATTCACCTTGTGAGTTTCACAGCGGCAAAACTCATACCTTTTGTGGAAACAAGTGATACCCAATTACAGGTATTTTTATACCCAAAATTGGGTATTTACAAAAAACTGATTATTTCGTAACTGTCTGATTATCTGGTATTTGACTTGTCAATAAGAGATGCATTGAAGAAAACGATTTAAAATACCATTTTTAGTCATATTAATTTCAAGCTGTCGTTCAAATCTGAATGACATTAGCTCTTAGGTTGATGGTAGTCCATCATGAAGGCCGGTTCCACCTTACTCACTATTTTAGGATCCGGCTTTCTTTTTTCTTTTCCCTGGAGCATCGATCCCTAAAATTTTATAACAAGACATAATACTTACTAAGTGTGGGTCTCAATTTCAGGTACCCAAAATCTGGTAATTATATACCCACTTTTGGGTAATTTTTTCTGAGAAGATTAATGCAGATGCCTGATTATCAGCGATTTAATATTTATCAGATTTGAAATGCACTGAAATCGATTGCAAGGATTACCTAACTTCATATCGTCATTCTTCTAGAATGATTTAGCTCTTAGGTTGATGGTAGTCCATCTGAAAGCCGGTTTTAAAGGGAATTCGTTCTCAAACGCACTTCACTCACTGTTTCTACAAAGCCGGCTTTCTCTTTTCCTTCTAAAAAAATTGAATACAACCGCCATAAAAAAACTCCGGTTTTCACCGGAGTTTTTATTTCTATCCTATCGGATTTAAATCTTAGTTCAATCTTTCGAAGATTCCAGCTACTCCCTGGCCTCCACCTACGCAAGCGGTCACCATTCCGTATTTGTTATCTCTTCGTTTCATTTCATTAAGCAGGCTGATGGACAATTTTGCTCCGGTACAGCCCAGTGGATGACCCAAGGCAATAGCTCCGCCATTTACATTTAAGATATCTGTATTGAGATCCAATCCTTTGATCACCGCCAATGATTGTGCTGCGAATGCTTCGTTCAATTCAATCAACTCGATATCATTTTGCTTTAAGCCTGCCTGCTTCAATGCTTTTGGCACTGCCTCCACCGGACCAATTCCCATGATTCTTGGATCTACGCCAGCAGTAGCATAAGTCACCATTCTTGCGATAGGTTGCAGATTATATCTTTTGACCATTGCTTCAGACATCACCATCACGAAGGCAGCCCCATCAGAAGTAGGTGAAGAGTTACCCGCAGTTACCTGTCCACCATTTTTGAAAGCCGGACGCAATTTGGCGAGTCCTTCCATCGTGGTGCCGGGTCTTGGGCACTCATCTGTATCTACCGTGTAACTTCTTTGTTTTCTTTTTCCGTCTGGGCCAACGTAGGTTTCCTCAACATCAACTGGTACGATCTCATCTTTAAATTTTCCATCAGCAATGGCTTTGATCGCTTTTTCATGAGAGGCAACCGCAAATTGGTTAGCGTCATCCGCAGTGATTTCGTAATCTTTTGCCAATTCCTCTGCCGTTAATCCCATGTTCAGATAATACTCAGGATGTTCGGAAGCAATTTTATAATTCAGGGCCGGCTTGTATCCCATCATTGGAACCATAGACATAGATTCCGTTCCACCAGCAATAATACAATCCGCCGTTCCAGAATGAACTCTGGCGCATGCAAGGTGAATGGCCTCCAAACCTGAACCACAGTAACGGTTGATGATCATACCAGGAACACCGATCGGCAAAGACAATAAAGAGATCATTCTTCCCATCTGCATACCTTGTTCCGCTTCAGGTACCGCATTTCCTACGATCAGGTCATCCACTTCGTTCGTATCGAATCCTTCAATGGATCCTACCAGGTGTTTGATCACATCAGCGGCAAGATCATCCGGACGATAAAATCGGAACCCTCCTTTTTTTGCACGACCTACCGCAGATCGGTAGCCAGCTACTATATATGCGTTCATTTTAATTTTTTTTGTTTCAACAATTAATTTCTCAATGGCTTGCCTTTGAACAGAATGCTCTGAATTCTTTCCAAAGTTTTTGGTTCGCCACACAAGCTCAGGAATGCTTCTCTTTCCAGATCGAGCAGGTACTGCTCCGAAACTTGAGAAGGTTGTGACAGATCGCCACCACACATTACCCAGGCCGCCTTATTGGCAATTTTCACATCATGTTCTGAAGCATAATTACCAAACCTCATTCCCGAAGCTCCGGCCATCAAAGCAGCAAGTCCGCTTCGGCCCAATACTTTAATATCGGATCTTGGGGAAGGTTGCGTATACCCTGCTTCGTCCAACTGGATCACTTTGTTTTTGGCATCTGCCAACAATCGGGTCCGATTCAAGGTGATTTTGTCCGAAGCTTCCAAAATACGCATGCCACGAGCTTCTTCCGCAGAAGTCGCCACTTTGGCCGTTGCGATACTCATAAAATACTCTTGCAACGTATTTAGTTCCGGATCACCAGGAATGTACTCATCTGCAGCACGTAACGTGAACTCTTTGGTTCCACCGCCACCAGGGATCAAACCAACTCCAACTTCCACCAATCCAATGTAAGTTTCTGCATGTGCCTGGATCGCATCGCAGTGTAAGGATAATTCGCATCCGCCGCCTAATGCCATACCAGCTGTAGCTGCAACGACCGGTACAGATGAGAATCTGGCTCTCGTCATCGTGTTCTGGAATTGTCGGATCATTAGATCGATTTCATCAAATTCCTGATCCACCGCGTACATGAACAACATGGCCAGATTTGCTCCCGCCGAGAAATTGGCACTCTCATTACCCACAACCAAACCACGGAAATCTTTTTCCGCTGTGCCTATCGCTGTATTAATTCCTTCAATGACTTCAGCGCCGATGGAATTCATTTTGGTATGGAATTCCAGATTCAGGACGCCATCGCCAATGTCATAAAGTGTAGCCCCATCATTGCTCCAAACCACCTTGTTGTCCTTGAAGGCATCAAGGAAAATAAATCCTTCGGTTCCCGGAATGACTTTATATGATTTGCTTGGAATATCGTAATAGTGTCTTTTACCGTTTTCGAATTTGTAGAATGACTTGTGACCATCATTGATCATAGTCGTCACCCATTCGGCCGGTTGAAGACCTGCTTCTACCATTTTGTTATAGATCTCTTCGGTTCCCATCGCATCCCAGGATTCGAATGGACCCATTTCCCAGGCAAAGCCAGCAGCCACGGCGCCATCGATTCTGTATAGCTCGTCCGCGATTTCGGGAATTCGGTAAGAACAGTATCTAAATAAGTCGAAGAAAGTACTGCGATAAAATTCGCCCTCCACACCATCTGCATTGATGGCAATTCTTAATCGCTCTTTGAGATCTTCAACATCTTTGGTTTTCTCCAATACGGAGAGTTTTGATTTTTTCTTGGGTCCGTATTCGAAAGTTTTGAGATCAATCTCAAGGATCTCTTTCTTTCCTTCCGGTGACACGGTCTTTTTATAAAACCCCTGATTGGTCTTATCTCCGAGCCATTTTCTCTCGGACATTTCTTTCACCACCCTCGGCAATTGGAATACCTCACGAGACTCATCATCTTTCAAAGCGGCGTAGAGATTATTGCTGACATTCACAGTGGTATCTAGTCCAACCACATCTGAGGTACGGAAAGTAGCTGATTTTGCGCGACCGATTACCGGACCAGTCAGTTTATCAATTTCACCAACACTCAAACCTGTTTTATCCACAGCATGCATACCTGACATCATCGAGTACACGCCAATTCGATTGGCGATGAATGCAGGAGTATCCTTACAAAGTACAGTGGTCTTTCCAAGGTACAGGTCACCATAATGCATGAAGAAATCCACGATCTCCGGATCGGTTTCCGGTGTAGGAATGATCTCTAGTAACTTCAGGTATCGTGGTGGGTTGAAGAAGTGGGTACCACAGAAGTGCTTTTTGAAATCATCACTTCTTCCATCCAACATGAGGTTAATTGGAATACCAGATGTGTTACTGGTGATCAGCGTTCCGGGTGTTCTGTGTTGCTCAACCTTTTCGAAGAGCGACTTTTTAATGTCCAGATTCTCAACGACTGCTTCGATTACCCAATCACAATCTTTGATCAGGTCCATATTGTCATCGAAATTACCGGTAGCAATAAGTGAACTTCTCTTTTTGTTATACAGCGCAGCAGGTTTCGCTTTCAATGCTGTTTGTAAGGAAGTATTTACAATCCGATTTCGCACAGAGGGGTGATCCAACGAAAGACCTTTGGCTTCTTCTGCGGCATTGAGCTCCCTTGGAGGAATGTCCAGCAGAACCGTCTCGATACCAACGTTGGCAAAATGACAAGCGATCCTTGACCCCATGATTCCAGAGCCTAAAACTGCTGCCTTTTTAATTGCTCGTTTCATATTCTAGTTCCTGTATAAATGTATGCAAATGGTTTTTATCTTCAATAACGGCGTTCACGGCCTGGATGACTTCCAGAAAAGTGTGTAGTTTTTCGTCAGAGACAACCGCGCGAACGCGTTGGTTAAATTCTTTGACTGACCTTCTCGAAATCTCACGTTTTCGTTTTCCTTCCTCCGTGAGTAGGACTCGGACGGAACGGCCATCTTCCTGATCTTTTTCACGATAGATCCAGCCCTTTTCTTCCATGGCTTTCAGCATTCGGGTAAGGCTCCTGGATTCGAGCCCCAATTGAGGAGCGATCTTAGTGGCAGGTGTCCCGTTATCCACATCGATGTTCAGAAGAACAAACCCGGTAGATGCCGTGATGTCGAATTTGTCGCCATACTGATTGTACATCCTGGAAATCGCGTGCCAGGTTGCTTTAATGTTATAATCTATCGTTTCTTCTCGCTTCATTGCTTCACGTTTTAGTCCGATCTTGCAGATAGACAGATTCCAAAGATAACAAAAATAGTATGCATGCATACTATTTTTAGAAGTTTTAGCTTTTGGGTTCAGCATGTTAAGTCGCACCTTTTTAATTTTACTTAACTACTCAATGATCAATGGCACAATCCATCCCTCCGTTATTTTTTTCCTTTGAATCAGACGACCTGTTTAAGAAGTGCATCGAATGCGAACGGGAACTGGATGAAAATTGTGACTATGTCGTTGAGAAAGCGATTCGTACTTATCCCGGTTTTGAAGCCAGAGATGTGATATTCGACTATGCCCTGTGCATGAATTGCGCATTGCAGATTCGCGAGTCTTTCTCCAAAAAGTCACTGGAGGCGATGGATAAATATTTTGCCGAACACGCAACAAGTCGTATTGTACTGGTAAATGAACAAGGTGAGTTTGATGTAGAGGAATGTGTTTCTTCTTGTATGGTAAAAGGAACAAAAGCTTCCGACTTAACCGAATATCAAATCTACGCGCATTGTCGCGGTAACGAATTGAATCCGCAGATTCCTCCATACATGGTGAGTAATGATGCCATTGATGATATGCTTCCCTTATTGTCGAATGAGACCCAGGATATTTTGAATGGCTTCTTCAACAAACATTTTTCGCCGGATCCTTCGATCATGAATCCAGTTCCCAAAATTGTATTGGTTTAGGTTTAGACAAGCCAGTCTGCGCAAGGGCGTTGAAACTTTTAGTAAAATCACCGGTAACGCAGGCTCGAACTGATAAGCTAATTCAAATAGTCACCCCGTAATTGACGGAATCTTTTCCTTGCTTCGGCCGCATACATACTTCCGGGATATTCAGTAAGGAAAGTCCGATATAGCTCCTGTGCATCTTTCGTTCGTCCGATATTTCTTTCCAGAATTTCTGCTTTGGCAAAAGCGGCATCGTCTGCGAGAATATCATAGCCATATTCTTGTATCAACTTATCCAGGTATTCAATGGATTGATCAAACTGACCTAACTGTCGATACACCTTGGCCAGACTCCAGTAAGATTCATCAACTATCGAATGTCCGGGATTTTCGTTGATCAATTCCTTGAAGGAAGCTATGGCTTCTTCATTTTTATTTTGGAACAAGAGTAACTCCGTATCCGCATACTTCTTCATCACAAAATCTGACGTATCCAGGATCGTGTTATTGTTGATCAGTAAACTGAGTGAAATAGCGTCGTTCGAAATTTCTCTGGTGGTTGCTCTTTTCAATATGTCAATATGGCTCAGTGCCAACGCGAAATAGCCGGTGTAATAATTGAGTTTCGCATTTCTCAATTTTGCTTCGTATCCTACCAACGTTTCCTTATTCAATTTTTCCACTTGAGAATAAAGTAATGAAGCTTCCCATGGATCGCCTTGTAACAAATAGATATCTCCAAGATCGAGTTTACTTCTGGAAACAAGGATTGGGCTCACTCGAGGGATTGCAATAATGTCTTCTAAGATTTTAATGGCAATCTCCTTTTCATCGAGATGGAATGCGTGGAGTAAAGCCTTACTTCTCATCCCTTCCATCGTAATCTTACTGGCACCTAGCTCATCATATAACTTTTGATATTCAATGGTCAGTGCGCGAATAGCCACTTTGTCTACGGGAAACGTACTTTTCACCAGGCCTTCCTTGCTTACGATCAGCATTCTCCTCGCTTTTCCATAGTTGTAAGATTTTCCGAAAGTTTTTACAACGTACTCGTAAATGGTCACAGCATCCTGCCAGGCTTTGTTATCAATAGCGATGCGGCCAATTTTCATGGATTCATCTCCGGCGGAGCCGGTCCGTCTATCGAGGGCACGCGCCTGAAGGAAAGCACCGTAAAAATTTTTGCGTTGTAGTTCGATCCATATGAGCAACTCACTGTAGACAGACACTTCAGGTTCTTTCTGAATTTTCCTGATCAGGGTTTCTTCCAGAAATGCCAGGTCCTCTTCGTCAGCGAAAAGATTTTGAAAAATGTTTTTGATGTAATTCAGATTGCTCGGATTAGCCAAAGCATAGTAGAGGTATTCTTCCACCATCAACTGTTTCTGATCGGTCATTCGGTAGACCGTGGCAAGGTCCAGCGCATAGGCCGCAGGGCGGCCGTTAATTTTTCGTGCCTGGTGTAAGAAGGCAATGGCATAGTCAAATAGCTCCTTCGTTACAAAACTCTGAGCCAGGAAGGTCAACTGATACTGATTCGATTCCAGTTGTTTCTTCAACGCTTGAAATGCGGCCTTTTGTTTTTGCTCCTCTCCTGTTGAAGCGTATAAGAAAATCTGATCGACACGATATTGATAATTGGTCGGATAGTATTTAAGCGCATTCGTCAAATATTTATCGGCCTCTTTATATCGCTGCTGATTAACCAGCAAGCTGAAATAATTAGTGTGGATACCGGGAATAGCTTGTCGGTTTTTCGCGAGATCCTTATATAGCGCCTCAGCTTTTTCTAATTCACCATTGACATAGTACTCATTGCCGAGTTGAACATTTTGTTCAATTTGAGCAGGACTGTTTTTTCGCTGAGCAACAAGTCCTGTTGTTATAAAAAGGCAAATGATTAAGATGAAGTACCTCATATTGTTCTTATCCACAAATTCTTATACTAGTTTAATATTATAAGGTTTTTTTTAAAGAAGTATTATTCATTATTAGGACTGTGGATTTGTGTATAAATGACCAAAATAAGATTTGTATAATCCGATTGTTGATTACTGGATTTTACCGAAGGTTTATGCACATGTTATGTCCGTAGTATATATCTGATATTGAGCTATTTAGTTATCAGTGTGGGAAAGTTAATAACTGCATTGTGGGTAAAGTATTCTGAACGTTATCGACATTTGACTGATGAATTCTGAAAGTTTGAGAGATGTTATGAACGGAAAGGTGCTTTAAGAAAAGGGTGTTTTGATAAATACGTGATTATTCACATGATGTTATGTGGTTATTCACAGGTTATCAATGACAAAGTTGTCTATAGTGATATCCCATTTGGCCCTCAGTTCTGTAAATCCTGGGTACAATCTGACAGGTTCTGGCTCTTTATTAAGATTGAAATTACCATATGTCCATATCCCATCCTGGTTAGTGTCTATCTTGACTCGAAGAGAATATTGTCCTGGAGGAACATTGGAGAAAATACCAGAAGCGATGTTGTATTTGATGTCAATGACATTGTATTGCTTGTCAATCAATTCTACAAAGAAACTTGGCTGGTCTATTTGTACAGTGTAGGTAATGGCACCTCCTTCTATTTCTTTTATAACGGAATAGCTGTTTTCTATTACTAATGAGGAATCTTTCTCTATTGAGATGAATGCTCCTTTTTCTGCGTAAAAGGTGAACTTACTAATTTCAGAAATCTGAGTAGCTGAATCAGGAAGAAGGGCATTGATGATGTTGCTAACGGAATCGGAATATTGCTTCCAATCAAATAGATAGGAAATACTCATTTCAGTTCGATTATGATTCCATGTGAATTGGGGATTATAACTACCAAGAGGAATGCTAAGAAGTGTATCACCTTTTATAGAAAATGAATTAGCATTAAATGAAGTAATGGGTTTATTGAACAGTACTTTAAGATTGACAGAATCTCCTACGGAACTGTTTGCTTTTGGCGATATGATCTGTGTAAGTGTCTCGGGCTTCTTTGATGAATCGTTGAATTTAATGTACACTGTATCCTGGGCTATTTGATTCAGTGTGTCTTGGGCGCTAATGTAAACAGCAAGGCTATCAGGATATGCAGCCTGCGGATAGAAACGCAATGATGAATTGTCTGTATTCATCCGGCTATAGATCTGATATAAGGAGTCGGACGTTATGGCCTCGTAAGATATAAGGGCTTTGTTATATCGTATTTCAAAGTATTTACCGCCAGGACGTCCAGTGAGTAATTGTGGTTCGGTAATGTCAAGTAATATGGTGTTAAGTTGAATTGTATCGTTATTGGCCAGAAGATTAATGGTGTCTGCGATAAATGCATGTTTCTCTGTACCTGGATCAAAAAGAAGGTTACTGTTCTCGTCTTTAAAAGTGAAGAGTTTGTAACGATCGGATTTGATGTTGGTTATCTCAAAAAATCCTTGTTCATTAGAATTGATGAAGTATCTCGGTTTCTCTTTGGTATAATCCAATGAATCATGGAGAAGATAAAGACCTATGGTCATTCCTTCTTCTATTTCCTGAGTGAGGAGATCTTTGATACTTCCTGCGACTATAAGTGAATCAATGACAGGACCTGTACTAAAAGGTAACACTAGGTTTTCTGCCGGGGATTTCTCTGTAATGTCAGTAATACCTTTAAAGAAGTTGAAGGTATAAGTTGTGCTGTCTTCAAAGGATTCTTCAAACTTGAGCAGGACTGTTGTTTTCTTAACCTGTACGACGTACTTGTTTTCTGTCGACGGTGTAATGATCAGGTTTTGTTTTAATGCATCAGCTGTGACAAACTCATCGAATGTTAGCTCAATGATTTTGCCGGAGAAATTGGTTGCCTGCATTTCTGGATTGGATTCCAACAATGTAGGTGGAATGGTATCCATTGGACCTCCGGATACGGATATTGGGCTGGCGCATTCGTTAATGAAGGGAACAATTAAAATGAAGGGGACAATGAATTTAAGAAATGATCTCACTTCGTTAGAACGTAAATTAAGGAGGAATAATTACCCGTTTGCCTGGCTTTTCTATTTGATTTGAGACCTGTTTGAAAACCCTTGAGCATGGCTAAGTTGTTGCCTTTGTATTTTTCACTTAAAAGAGAAACATAAAAGGCATCTAATTTCATCGGAATGATCTCTTGAAGCTTAAGCTTGGTTTTAGAGGCCAGTGTCTTAAATGTATCGGGAGTAAAATGATACAGATGCCTCGGAACGTCATACCCTGCCCAATGTTCCTGGTAATATTCAGCGTCGTAAGAGGCACTATTAGGTACCGCCAATAAGAGTTTGCCATCTTTGTGCAATAGCTTACGTAGTGCTCTTATTGTTTCGAGCAAATCATGCACATGTTCAACCACATGCCATGCAGTGATGATATGAAATTTGTCTTTTAAGTCTTTGGACAATTCAGGAAATACAGTAAGTCCCTTTTCCTCTGCTTTACTTCGGGCATGTTCATTCGGTTCAATTCCTGTCACGTCCCAATGATGTTGCTTCATATGGAATAGTAGATCACCAGTACCACATCCGTAATCCAATACTCTTTTATCGGAGGAGTACTTTTCTATGAGACCTTTCTTCCAATTCAATGTAAATCGACGAGCGACCTTATAGATTAGATTAGTGAGATTATTACTATTGTCAGTGTGAGAAATATAATTGTCACTCTCGTAGTAGGAACCAATAGAGGAGCTATCGGGCCTGGGATTGGTATATAGTAGTGAGCATTTCTGACATTTCACAATAGCAAAACTCTCCTGACTATGACTATGATCGTCAACAATAAGGTGATTGGAATGACTACTGAATCCACAAAGTGGACATTCATCAAGTTTTTCGTACATGCTTAACGACCGAGGTGAACCATTAATATTGAGATATCAGCCGGACTTACGCCACTTATTCTTGAAGCCTGACCTAACGTATAAGGTTTGACCTTACCAAGTTTTTCTATGGCTTCGGCAGATAAAGCAGTGATTTGACTGTAATCGAAATTTGGATTGATTTTCTGATTCTCCAATGTGATCATCTTCAGCGAGTTCTCATGTTCTCTTTTGATGTAAGACTCGTATTTAATTCTTATTTCAGCTTGTTCTAATACTTGTCTGTCGAAATGATCAAGGTAGTTGGATAGATCATCGGATAGTTTTGAAATTGCATCGATGTGTAATTCTGGTCTTTTGATCAATTGTTTTAAGGTAGACTTTTCCTTAATCGGTGCGGTAGGAATGGACTCGAGGAAAGCATTCGCTTCGGTAGGACTGGTCTTAGCCTCTGATAATTTGTCGATTACTGTCTGAGTTTCGGACTCCTTTTTAAGCATGATATCGAGACGGTCTTGCTTAGCTAGTCCAAGATCAAATCCCTTCTGGGTTAAACGTTGATCGGCATTATCCTGACGTAGCAACAGTCGGTATTCAGCTCTGGAAGTAAACATACGATAAGGCTCGTCGGTCCCTTTGTTGATGAGATCATCGATTAGTACTCCAATATATGCTTCTGATCTATTAAGGATAAATGGATCTAGTTCTTGGTTTTTCTGATGTGCATTAATGCCGGCAATCAGCCCTTGACACCCTGCTTCTTCGTATCCAGTAGTTCCATTGATCTGTCCGGCGAAGTACAGGTTATCAATGAGCTTGGTTTCCAACGTAGGTTTTAACTGGGTTGGTTGGAAAAAGTCATATTCTATGGCGTAACCTGGACGAAACATTTTGGCTTTTTCAAAGCCGGGGATATGTCTTAATGCTTCGTTCTGTACATCTTCCGGAAGTGAAGTGGAGAAACCATTGACATAGACTTCTACTGTATTCCATCCTTCTGGTTCAACGAAAATCTGATGTCTTTCACGATCGGCAAAACGTGTGATTTTGTCTTCGATTGATGGACAATACCTGGGTCCTAATCCTTGAATACGTCCGTTGAACATGGGAGATTGGGAGAATCCAGTCTCTAACGTTTCATGTACAGTAGGATTAGTGTAGGTAATCCAGCAACTTCGTTGTGTGGTTAGTGTAGTGGTTTCGTTAGAATAAGAGAACTTCTCAGGTATTTCATCTCCTGGTTGTTCTTCCATTTTGGAGTAATCAAGTGATCTTCCATCTACCCTGGGGGGTGTTCCGGTTTTCATTCGACCACTGGTGAAACCGAGATTCTCTAATTGTTCAGTCAGTCCTGTGGATCCTCTTTCAGCTGCACGGCCACCACCAAAGTTCTTTTGTCCAATATGTATCAATCCATTAAGGAAAGTTCCATTAGTGAGTATGACCGACTTGGCTCGTATTTCTATGCCAAGGCTGGTTTTAATACCAACAGCTTTGTGATTTTCTACGACGATTTCAGTAACCATCTCCTGCCAAAAGTCAATATTAGGATTTTGCTCTAATGCCAGGCGCCATTCTTCAGCAAACCGCATGCGGTCTGATTGAGCCCTTGGACTCCACATGGCAGGACCTTTTGATTTGTTGAGCATTCGAAATTGGATCATGGTTTTGTCGGTAATGATACCAGACATCCCTCCGAGTGCATCAATCTCTCTTACGATCTGTCCTTTGGCCACACCTCCCATTGCCGGATTACAAGACATTTGTGCAATGGTGTTCATATTCATGGTTATGAGCAAGACCCGAGATCCCATATTAGCTGCAGCGTGAGCAGCTTCACAGCCGGCATGACCGGCTCCAACAACTATTAAATCGTACTCTGAAAACATGGTAGTAGGTGTTCCACGTGGAACACTTTATAAATCCTAAACTTCTCTATTTAGATGTTCCACGTGGAACACTTAATTTTCGGAGCAAAGATAAAGAAGCTTCTTCTTTCTTAGTCATGAGGTTTTGTTCCTCATCTGTTTTGTCTTTGTATCCTAAGAGATGCAGGCACCCGTGGGCGATCACACGCATCATTTCTTCCTGGAAACTTACCTTGTATTCTTTCGAATTATCATCCACACGATCTGTAGAAATATAGATATCCCCAGATACTACCCCTTCTTCTGAGTAATCAAAAGTGATAATATCTGTATAATAATTGTGATTCAAATAATCTCTGTTGATGCCAAGTAGGTATTCGTCTGAACAAAAAATGTAATTCAGGCTGGCAATTTCCTGGCTTTCTTCTTTGGCGAGGGCGATGAGCCACGCTTCAATTATAGGCTCATCGAGGGTGATAGGTAGTTTGACGTCTTCTGAATGGAAGTAGATTTCCGTCACTATTGCAGGTAGAAAGTCAATTCTACTACGCGTCCTTCTTCTCTGAAGGTTACTTCATCGCAAAGGTGTTTCATAAGGAAGATGCCTCTGCCTCCTGGATTTTCCAGGTTTTCAGGAGCGGTTGGATCAGGCAACTCATCGTATTGGAACCCCTCTCCTTCATCTTCAACAGTAAAGCGAATGGTGTTGTCTTCCAGTTTTAACTGAAGATCAACACTCTTGCTCTTGTCCCCTTTGTTTCCATGTAGGATTGCATTGTTCACGGACTCTGTGACAGCAATCATGATGTTACCATAAATGTCATCATTGAGGGCATACTTCTCTTTTGCATTGTCAATAAAGCTCTCAATGATGCGGATGTTTTCCGAAAGAGATGGAATCTGTATTTGAATGGAATCCATTAATTGTCTCTACTTAAACGTCTAAAATACTCGTTAACTTCTTTCTTATAGAATGGACTAAGTTCCAAAGGTACATTTTTCAGCAATTCTATTTCTTTCTCTCTTGCTTTTAAATATTCTTCGAATACTTTGGGGCGCTGACGGTCATATTCGGCGGCTGTTTGAGCCTCTCTCTTGTTATCAAAATCCTGGTCTCTCGCAGAATTTTCAGCTTCCAGCATACGGGTTTCAATGTCCTTTTGCCGATTGATTAACTGCTCTGTGAGTCTTTTGTTCACAAGATCTATCTCATTCATTTCCATCTGCTGCATGATCTCTCCCAGCTGCTTGCCTAGTTCCTCATTGCCAGGCTGGCCTTCTAGTTGTTTCTGGAATTCACGCAATTGATTTCTGATCATCTCCTGCTGGGCAGCCATCTTGGCCAGTGACTCGGACAGTTTTCGACCCTTCTGACCGCTCTCTTTTAATTCCTTGATCTGCTGACTCAATTGCTCCTGAAGCTTTTTAAGATCGCCCATTCCTTTCTTGGGACCATCCTTTTGATCCTTGCCGGAAGAAGGTGAAGCTTGTGCCATGGCCTGTTGCATCTGCTGTAGTGTATTAGACAAAAGCAAAGACAAGTTATTCATGGAACTCATCGCATACTGCTGATTGCTCAGTGCACGACCTCTGTTGCGATCTCGGAGCTCTTTTAGTGCGCCATCGATGTTGCGGTTCATTTCCGATACTTCTCTTGTTACAAAGCTTGAAAGCTCCACTACCCGTCCTGCTAGCGCCAACAAACTATCCTGAATCACCTGAGCATCATCTTTTAGCTTCAATTGTTCCTGTGACAATTCTACGAATCTAGGATCAACCTGACGGATATTGCGAAACTCTTTAATGAGTTCTTCTTCTGTGAATGAAAGCTTCACCAGGTTGTCAACAATATCCCGGAGGTTATCAATGTTCTCCATGCTCGTTTGAGACTGCATACCAGCTTGCATGTTTTCCAGCTTTTCACTCATTTGTTGCATTTGTTGACCAGATTGTTGTTGACTTTGGCTTCCGCTTTTTCTTTTATTGTCCTCCAGTTTTTCCTGGGCATCTTTCATGCTGTCTTCAATGCTCTGCTCATCTCCGGAAAAATCCTGCATCGGCTCAGGGTTCTTTAAGTCCTGATTGAGTTCCTGTACATCATCCAACTGCTCTTTTATCTTCTCAAACTCTTCTGCAATCTCTTTTTGTTCCTGTGCAGACTCCTCCGTGGACTTCTCTTTATTGGCGGTTTCTTCCGCTAGCTGTTCTTGCTTTTCAGCCAATTCCTCCAGGTCCTTACCCGTACGCTCTAACTCTGATTCCATCTTCAGACGTTTAAAGAGCTCTAGTGTCCGCTCCAATTCGTTTTCCAGGTCTTGCTCATTAGGAGACATTTGGCTCAGCATTTCTTGAATATCATTGGTCTCCGCTTGTTCCTCCAGCAGCTTTTGAAGTTCATCATACAATTGCTTTGTCTCTTCATCGAGAAGTTCTTCCATCAGTTCCTGAATTTTATTGGCTTTCTCCTGGAGCTGCTCACTTCGTTCATTGAACTTTTGTTCGCCATCTTTCAGGTCGTTGAAATCTTCCTGTAGCTTTTGAATTTCTTCTTCAAGTGCTTCTCGTTGCTTCAGTATTTCTTCCAGCATCCTTTCCTCCTGCCACTCGATTTCTTTTTTACTTCTCAATCGGTTTTTCAGTTCTTCAAGCTTTTCATTCAAGCTTTTACTCTTTTGAATACTGCTTTGTAGTTGTTGCTCTGCTTTTCCGGACTTTTTGGCCAACTCATTTCGGATCTCTTCTTTACCTGGCACCTTGAATAAGTAAGAAGGTGATTTAACCTTTTTGTAGCCATTAATTGCATCATTGTCCGTTACTTCAACATATACTTCTAATTGTTCGTCATCCCGCAGGTTTAGGGAATCCAGATCCCAACGGAAATAATAGGTCTGCTGTTGTGAATTGATCGTAGCAGGGATTTTGACTTTGGTGGTTTCGTTATCACGTTTTGCAACGAGTTCAAGGGAACGAATTCCGTAATCATCAGAAATACTCCCGGCTACTACGACATATTCATATAATATGGTGTCGGCGAAGAATTCGTTTCTGATCGACGGCAACTCATCTTTGATTACATCGATGTTATAAGTCAGTCTTTCTTTGTTTATGCTGAATTCATTTTCACTCTTGATTTCATATCCCGTGGATTTCATGAATCGGTCAGAAACACTGAATACATTATTGATTTCTTCAGCGATGAGTGAATCGACAGGATCAAAAATGGCTAACCAAACGCTATTGGCTTCTTTAGCATTGATTTGCCAGGTGGCTTTTGTTCCTTCAGGAATTTGAAGGTTTCCAACGTTATTGACCGATTCACTGGCCTTTCTTGTATGTGGTGGATAATCCAGTTCTATGTTAAAAGAGCCAATTTCAGGCCTTGAGAGGATGTTTAACTGATATTCTTCACTTCTGAAGCCAGCAGCGTTCAAATGGAACTTTATGTTTTGATAAGGCTTGTTAAAAGTAAACTCGAACTGATCATTGGCTGTTGCCGTCATTTTCACATCCCTATCGTTCACATTTAGAAAGACTGTTTCAGGAAGTGAATTCCCTTCCATTTTCACTTTTAGTTGAAAATCTTCATTTCGAAAAGCATTCAGTGATTCATTTTCAACATGAAAAGAAAAGGGAGCTTCCGGAATGTATTCTTTATTGAAATTGACAATTCTTCTGCTGCTATCGACAATTGCTGATGGAAAAGCCAAAGAAGTAAGGATGACTACCACGATCAGTATGCCCAGAATTCTGGCGTATTTCCAATTGATGGAGAAATCTACGGCTTTGGCGAAGGGCACCAGTTTCATGTCCTCCATTCTACGATTGATGCTCGCTATGATCAGATCACTGTCTCCTTGATTTTGTGATAACTGTATGGTATTCAGCAACTTATCATCAATTTCAGGAAAATATTTTCCGATTTCGCGAGAAGCATTTTCATCAGAAATTTGCGGAAGTATTCCCGTGAGATAGAGTGCTGGAATGATAATCCAATAGGCGATGCCTGCTATGAAGAGTAGCAACAATCCGAAAAATAATGCCGTTCGGATCGTCGTATCGAAATTGAAGCTAAACTCCAATATACTGGTAAATGAAACAAGTCCGAAGATCATGATCAGGGCAATGATCAGGCCTTTGATCAATCGGTTCAGATACAATTTTCTTTTGTACTCTCGTAGCTTACCTGTTAATAAATTCTCCATTCCTCAAACGGCTATTCCAATTTCTGTGGTAAAGTATTCTAATATTTGCATTTTCAGGAGTTTCTCCTGATCTAAAAGATCAAAACGAGGCAATTTCTTAACCAACTTCCAGTGCGGCCACCCTTCCTCGTCAATTCCTTTTAACTCATAATATCCTGCAAGCGACAAAACTTTGCAGATGGCGATGTGCATTAAATCCTGTTTCTCTTCCTTTGAAAAAACTTGATTTCCTTTTCCAAGTTCCTGAGTACCAATAAGAAACAGCACGCTATTAAGGTCCTTGGGCCTTTTTCCAACGATGATTTCGAGCTCTTTCATGAGTCGACCCCAGCGTTGTTGCATTTCTAGATCTCTTTGGTAAACCATATCTTTAAAACTTCAATAAGACCAGATGGCTTTAGTATCATACGCAAAACGCGTTTTCTCGGATTTCATTTCAACGTTATATCCTGACAATTGTATCAATTGTTCGGATATTTTAGTGACAAACGAGCAGTTTTTGTGTACCTCCTGCGCGATTGACCTGCCCCTAACCAATTATCACCTCGATCCAGAGAACGCCTTATATCAAAAGTTCGCTCATAATCCGGCGGTCATTGATGCCTACGCTTACATGTATTTTCAGCAAAGAGGCGTGGCTCAAAAGATACTTCATGAACTCAAATACAAATCACGATCCAATGTTGGCGAGTTCTTCGGTAGCCTTCTAGGTACAGAACTCCTGAGAGCCGAATTAACCTATGATCTTATAGTACCTGTTCCTATCCACTGGCGAAAAAAGAAGAAACGTGGCTACAATCAAAGTGATTTTATAGCTAAGGGGATTGGTGATGTTCTCCAAGTCCCGGTGAATGATGAGGTCTTAACCAAAGTAACCAACACGCAGACCCAAACAAAAAAGTCAAAGCTGGAAAGGTGGAAAAATGTAGAAGACAGTTTTCGAATTGTCAAGCCAACTGCTCTTTACAAAAAAAATGTGCTTTTGGTCGATGATGTGATCACAACTGGAGCGACGCTGAGTGCGCTGTGTGACCAGATGGTCAAGTGTGATGTCGAATCCATCACTGTCGGCGCTTTGGCGACGGGTGTAAAGTGATATTTTATCAACTTAACTTTCTGATTTACAGATTTTTAAACTTTAAAAAGTGGTAAATGAAAACTGAGCTTCAAAAATGCAGGGAATTGGGGGTTTTTCTTGAGTTTCACTGAATTTCAGGATTTCGGCGAGAAAATCATCAATTTTCCCACTTTCTGAATATTTTCTCTATTTCTTTTTTGCGAAGAAAATTTTTTTGAGTGACCGTTTGACATTGGGAAGATTAATCTTGACTCGACACACATTTTCTCAATTCTTACAGAAAGGATTTTTCTTCTTTAATAGGAAAGTCATGTGGCTATTGCTATCAACCAGGTAGATCATTGATCACGTACATTACTACCAAAGAGGATGTTCCACGTGGCATTCGTATGTGATTTCTAATCAATGTCTATCAGGTGTCTCAACTATATCAGATTTGTTTGAGAAACATATAATGACGAAGTGTTCCACGTGGAGTTTAAACTCTAACTACTACGGGATCCAAGGCCGTTACTATGTGGTCAATACTTGATTGACTAATGATGAAGTAAAAAAGTATGGCCATAAAAAAAGGCCACCAAAGTGGTGACCTCTTATCAGGTTATGTATTCTTATTTAATAATTTGTTCCTGCATGGATCATTGCGCATCGGAATCCGATGGTTGCAGTTGCTGAATCTTCCATTAATGATCGGCGAGTTCCCGGAGACATCCAATAGGCCACATCTTGCCATGAACCACCTTTATAAACCCGCATTCTTCTGAAAGGAGGGTTTTCAGCATTGTATTCTGATACGGAGATACCAACATTTTCAGCTTCTTCCTGAGTGTAGGCTCCTTCGTTACCGATAAAGCTGTAGCCAGCATCATAACCGGTTTCTGAATCAAGGAATCCATCTCTTCTTACCGGGTTGAAATCTTCAACATCCTGGAAAGACAAAGGACGATAAACATCCTGCACCCACTCGTTCACATTTCCAGCCATGTTGTACAGACCGAATTCGTTTGGAGGATAATCGTAGATGTAACTTGTGAGCATGGCGCCATCGTTTAGTTTACCAGCGATACCAGCGTAATCACCTTTTCCTCTTTTGAAGTTAGCCAGGAAGAAACCTTGACCTTTACCGTAAGGATTTCTTAGTGCGTGACCATCCCATGGGTAAAGTCTTCTGTGCGTTTGGTTTTCATTGGCCCACTGTGTTCCAATCAGTGCTTGTGCCGCATATTCCCACTCAGCTTCCGTAGGGAGTCTGTAGTTAGGAAGTACCACACCACTTTCCAGAGGAATTCTTTGACCGCCTCCGCCACCAATTGGAGCAGAAGCATCTTCCGCACCTGCGAAAGCATCGTCGCCGCCATCACTAGCGATAGGATCAAGCAAACCAGCTTCAGCAGCCAGTTCGTTGTTCACTACGTCTGTTCTCCATCGGCAGTAGTTAACCGCTTGTCTCCAGTTCACACCCACAACCGGGAAGAATCGGAAACCTGGATACCTGTAGTAGTGAGCTACGTATGGATCGTTGAATGCCAGGTCTTTGGCCCAAACTGTTGTATCGGGAAGGTTGTTTTTCCAGTAGACCTCATCAGAATCTAACTTGATGTAATATTCATACTCAAGCCAGTGAATGTTGGCAACCTCTGTCTCATCCATGTAGAAGGATGCTACAGTTACCGCACGCTCTACATTATCACGTGTGAAAACCACATCTTCTTCAAAAGAACCGAGGACCGTTCGGCCTCCTTCAATAAATACCAGATTGGGACCAGCGGGTTGTCCGCTGTAATCACTGACAGTGAAAGCACCTTCCTCGTTATACTCGAGTCCGGTTGCTGAACTTGCAGCTCCTGGAGATGTACTGGTAGGAGTACCACCACCGCCCAAGAAGCAAGAGCTTAGCATCATCGCACCAGTAAATGACGCGAGAGCTGCATTAAAAATCTTTTTCATAACCTGTTTTTCTCTTCTGTAGCGAATTAAGCTACTAAATAATACAAATATTCTAAAAATACCTATTTAATGGCAATCAAAGCCAACATCTCTAATTATTAATAGCGATAACCGGGAATTTATTGTGTTGGACCATGAAAATATTATGCTTCTACCATTAACATGCTGTCCAAGTGCTCAATGGCTTCCGAAACGTTTTCCACGGGATCTATGGAAATGATAAGCTTGTTTTTGTATTCACGCATTTTGCATTTTGATGCATGTTCTTTCACATATTGTAAAATCATTCCAAAAGTTTCCGACTGGAAATAAGCGTCATTATCCTCAACCTGAAGATAGCCTTTCAGCTTATTGCTTTTCAATGTGATTTTTTCAAAACCAAGTTTCACACCTCTCCAGCGAAGTTTTACACTTTTTACAAGTTCTTCTACTGCATCAGGTGATGGCCCGAACCGATCTTCAAGTGATTTTTGAAACTCCATCAGTTTCTTTTCATCATCCATCTTTATATTGTCCAGTCTGGAATACAGGCTTAGTCTTTCCGCTGTACTTTCAACATAATCCTGTGGAATAAGAATTTCCAGATCGGTTTCTACCAGGCAATCCGCTTTAATTTGCTGTAACTGCTCCACTCCAAGCATTTCCTGTGTGAATAGCTCCTTAAATTCGGTTTCTTTCAATTCCGTCACCGCTTCATCCAGGATCTTATGATACATTTCAAAACCCATGTCGTTGATGAATCCACTCTGCTCGCTGCCCAATAAATTGCCCGCACCCCGGATATCGAGATCACGCATGGCCACTTTAAACCCGTCGCCCAAATCTGAAAACTCTTCCAGTGTTACCAGTCGTTTTCTAGCGTCCGAACTCAATGTTGAAGTTGGAGGTGTGATCAGGTAGCAATAGGCCTTCGTATTGGACCGACCCACTCGTCCGCGCATCTGATGCAAATCGGAAAGCCCAAACATGTGTGCCCGGTTAATTATAATCGTATTGGCATTGGGAATGTCAAGTCCGGATTCGATGATGTTCGTGGATACCAGTACGTCATATTCCCCCTCGATGAATTTCAACATGATTTTTTCGAGGACCTTACCATCCATCTGTCCATGTGCCAGCCCGATGCGCGCATCAGGTACCAGTTTATAGATAATGTTGGCTATCTGTTCAATATCGCTGATACGATTGTGCACAAAGAATACCTGACCTCCCCGACGAATTTCATGACTTACTGCATCGCGGATAAATTCCTCATTGAATTCCTGCAATTCCGTAGTTACCGGTCGACGGTTGGGTGGTGGCGTGGAGATGATTGACAAATCCCTGGCACCCATGAGAGAAAAGTGCAGTGTTCGCGGAATAGGTGTAGCAGTCAGTGTGAGAGAATCTACGTTTACACGCATTTCCTTCAACTTTTCTTTCACTTTCACACCAAATTTTTGTTCTTCGTCAATGATCATGAGACCAATGTCTTTGAACTCCATGTCTTTATTGACGATTCGGTGGGTGCCGATCAGGATATCTATTTTTCCTTCCTTAAGTTCTTTTTTGATCTGATTGATCTCTTTCGTCGTTCGGAACCGATTGACATATTCTACGGCAATAGGGAAACTTTTCAACCTTTCCATGAAGGTATGGTAATGCTGAAAGGCCAATATCGTGGTAGGAACCAGTACAGCAACCTGTTTTCCATTATTTACGGCTTTGAATGCTGCCCGAATAGCGATCTCTGTTTTTCCAAACCCAACATCTCCACACACCAGACGGTCCATGGGGTGTGCATTTTCCATATCTTGTTTCACGTCAGAAGTTGCGGAGCTCTGGTCCGGGGTATCCTGATACATGAAACTTGACTCCAACTCTGCCTGCATAAAATTATCAGGAGGAAAGGCATATCCTGGAGCAGCTTTTCGTTTTGCATAGAGTTGAATCAGGTCTTTCGCAATGTCTTTGACTTTTCGCTTGACCTTTTTCTTCTTGTTTTCCCATTCCTGAGACCCGAGTTTGTTGACTGCAGGTGGTCCACCTTCTTTGCCTGAATACTTGGAGATTTTATGTAGCGAGTGAATACTTACATAAAGCAGATCGTCATCCCTATAAACTAATCGCAGGGCTTCCTGCATGTTTCCACCTACATCCACCCGGTCCAATCCCGCAAACCTTCCGACACCATGGTCCACATGTACCACATAGTCGCCAGCTTGCAACGACCGAAGTTCTTTTAAGGTCAGTGCTTTTTTGCGTGTGAACTTGTCCTTGTTATCGGTACGGTGAAACCGATCGAAAATCTGGTGATCTGTGTAGCAGACAATTCCCTGAAGATCATCGATAAACCCTTCCCTAAGCCCTATGGCTATTCCTTCGAAAGAAATGCCGGGATTGACTTCTTCGAATATCGTCTGTAATCGCTCATGCTGTTTGAAAGATTCTGCCAGGATGTAATTCTTGTAATCCTGTCTCTGATAATCAGCAAGATTGTCTGCCAGTAATTCAAAATTCTTATGGAAACTCGGTTGAGGTTTGAAGTCGAACTGGAATTCCTGGGATTTTGGCAAATAAAATCGCTTGCCAAATTCAACTTTTGTCAATGGTTCTACAAGCCCGGCAAATACGTCACCATTATCGAAAAGGTCCGAAGGACTCATCACCACCTGGGTATTGCCTGAAATTTTCATCAACTCGTCAAATGACTGTGAGGCTTTATCAAACCCTTTGTCAACTATGTCGATGATCTCTCGATAGTCTTTCATCCATAAGTTGGTGGTTTCGGGCACATAGGATAGGAAAGACTGGCGTTCCTCTTTCAGTAGCTTGGTTTGCACATCAGGGATAATGCTCAAACTTTTTAATTCTGTTTTTGAAAGTTGTGATTCGGGCTCAAATTCCCGGATGCTTTCTATTTCATCTCCGAAGAGCTCTACACGCACCGGCAACTCCTGAGCAAAAGAGTAGACATCAATGATCCCTCCCCGTACAGCGAACTGGCCGGGTTCATAGACAAAATCCGTTTTCTCGAAATCATAGGTGACCAATAACTCCGTGAGGAACGCTACATCTACCTTTTCTCCTACACTCGCCTGAAAGGTATTTTCTACCAATGATCGCTTGTTGATTACTTTCTCCGTAAAAGCTTCCGGATAAGTAACTATATATAAGGAGTCTTCACCGGACTGATTGATGGCATTCAGGACTTCTGCACGCTGCAAAATGTTGGCGTTTTCTACTTCTTCGAACTGGTAAGGTTTTTTATAAGAAGTTGGGAATAGCAGGACATTTCCTTGTTGATCCAGGATCTGTCGCAAATCGTGATAGAAATAGTTGGCTTCTTCACGGTCATGCAACACAAACAAATTTACACCAGGTCTACCCAGTCCCGTGGCTGCACCGATAAGGGCATCGGCACTTCCTGCCAGTCCACGAAGAGAGATGTTGGATTTTTCGCTAAGGCTCTCACGAATGGCAGTTACAACACTCTCGTCCTTATATCTGAAAAGTACTTCTGAAAAGTTCACTCGGAAAATGGTAAGAAGCGCAAAATTATCATTTCTCAGAGACCGCTCGTTGAAAATCTATGTCGCTTATGCTCATAATCTACAATTAATGCCAACAAATTCAGGCTTTCTTCTGTTTAGAATAAACGAAACGATATGTAGAAATTATTTAAAAATGAGCCAATCTCGTGCAAGATTAAAGTTAAGGCCTTCGAAGAGCCGCACCGACCACCCACATCAGTGGGAATTATTGGTGAATTTTTTCTTAATCGCCACGGCGGCCCTTTTCCTATATGTATCTGCTGCGTACTTTGCCACGTGGTATTCAGGGGATACTTATCTTTCGAAGTACCTGTTCATGGGTTATCTGATTTTGCTTCCCTCGTCACATTTTATGTTGGCCCTGCCTCGTAATTTTGACGTAGAAGCGGATAAGAAGATCTTACTGGGACTCGGTCTTTCTTTATGCTGTGTTATCGGCTTTACCGTTTTCCAATGGATGGCGTGGCTTGATAAATCTGAATTTAACCCGGATTCATCATCATTCATTTATGCACTAGCGGTGGCTCACATCGCCTACTTCATCGTTGTATTTGGTATTGCGTTAGCTTACTTGCTCTATATTGGTCGCAACCTAACCGATATAGTTAGACGTTTAATCTATTATAGCAACGGTTTCCAACGAATGAAATTGGTGTTACTGGCTCGGGTTTGGTTTTTTCTAAACATACTTTGGGGCGCCATCATTTTTGCCTTTCTGCTGATCAGCTAGGCCCTCCAACGAGCAACTCTCCGATAAATTGCGAGCCTCAGAATATTAATATTTTTATTTTTTTTTGAAACCTTTTTAGAAAAATTACGATTAATCAATCATAGTACGGAAAATAATATTTGAATATATAAACGTTATTGAAGTACTTTCTTTTAGGTTAGGTTGGTGATTAAGGCACGGGAACCCTCCCAGGGTAAGTCCGTGCCTTTTCTTTTGTCATACTTCCTATGCGCTAGCTAATCCGGTACCAGGCAATATCTTTGGAGAGCCCCAAAGAAAAGATTATCCATAATTCCTGCAAATGATTGAACATCGCTTATTTCGTTGCAAAATCAATCACCAGATCGTTGAATAGAATTATTTTATATAGTTATATAGAAAGAAACTTAATAACTCAATCACTTTGGATCAATGGAGAAATTGTATTCCTCTCCAGATATACAGATTGATCCACTTTATCTTCGCATAATATCTTCTGGTGATCAATACGCCAGATTAGTTTATACCTGGTTTATTTATGAAAAAGCTCGTCCTGTCCATTCTGTTGTTAACTGTATTCCTTCCTACTTCTTATTCCTGGGGACCTACCGGTCATCGAATTGTGGGGTTAATTGCTGAGCAGCACCTTTCGAAAAAGACACTGAAAAAGGTGAAAGCCGTTTTAGGAACAGAAACCCTGGCCGAAGTGAGCACATTTATGGACTTCATTCGATCCGACCGAAAGTACAACCACATGACCCCATGGCATTACTGCACGATTCCTGATGGCATGACCTATGAAGAAGCCGGCACACCAGAACAGGGTGATGTGATTGTCACGATTGAACGATTGATTTCTGAGTTGAAATCCAAAAACTTCACCGATTATGATGAGGCATTTGCCTTGAAAATGCTTGTTCACTTAGTTGGTGATATTCATCAGCCCCTTCATGTTGGCAATGGAGAAGATCGTGGAGGCAACGATGTGAAACTTGAGTATTTTTTCAGTTCTTCTAATCTTCACCGAGTTTGGGATAGTGGAATTATTGATCAGCAAAAATACAGTTATAGCGAGTACGCGGATTGGATCAACCACGTGGAGACAAGTCAGGTAAAGACCTGGCAATCCGCAACCGTAAGACAATGGGCCGCGGAATCCATGACTTATCGCGAGCAGGTTTATGATATTCCAGAAAATAAAAAGCTAAGCTATCGCTACAATTACGATAATATAGAAGCCGTTAATCTACGTTTGCTTCAAGCTGGTGTGAGGCTGGCGGGAGTACTGGAGTCTATTTATGGGTCTTAAAATTCATTGAATGCTTTCAGGTCAAGCAAAAACTGATCGGCCTTTTTATACCCGGTAGACAAAAACTTACTGTTGAAGTCCTCTTCCCAGAAGACAATCGCCGGTAAGTCCCTTACATTCCAACTTGTGGCCAGTGCTTTATTGGTCATGGTCTCTCCCTGAAAATTGATAGATTCAAGGCTTTCATAATCCATGCGAACCGCATAATAATTTTTGTTGATATAAGCGATTACTGCCTCGTCAGTGAAAGTTTCTTTTTCCATCACTTTGCACCATTTGCACCAGTCTGCCACTACATCTACAAATACTTTTCTCGGTTCGGACTTCATCAGTTCCTGAACTTCTTCCAGGGTGTACCATTGCAAGGCTGGTGGTTCCTGGTGGGATTCAATGGCTGCAAAATGAATAATTACAGCGAGTAATAATGTTTTCATTTATAAAACAAGTGATCTGAGCTTATCCGTTGCCCGCTCTTGCTCGACCAGTACTTCTATCGCCAGCACCATTTCCTTGGTCAATCCCAACATAGCGCCGGCTTCTCCAACCCTTGATCTTTCATCGTCCGCGTAATCATCATCGGCGTAACTCATGCGGATGGCGTCGTAGATCAGAAGCTTGGAGAAACTGGCTACACTTCTGGAATCAATCTTTCGAAATACTTCATCGAGCCCCTCCTCTTCAAAATCATACTCCTCCCAGGCGGCAATGGTTGCCTCGTCCACGTTTAGTGCTTTCCCGAGGTGAATGGTTAACCACTCTAATTCGGGATCGGATACTTCTCCATCGGATCCCGCAATGATGAGCAATGCGAATCCGTAATCTTTCCAGGACTTTTGAGGAATCAGCGACATTCCATAAAAAGCCGGAGCTACGTTAAATAAATCTTGAGACATGTCTGAAAACGAGTATTTTCTCCAAATTAATGACTTATACTGACAATTTGAACTCGAAATATTTTTAAAAAGCTTGCGCGCAGCTTTATGTTTTGCCAGGTCGACCCTACATTTATCGATCTAAATCTAGCCGTATGTTTTCTGCATCAGACAAGCAACAAATTAATGACCATGGTCTCGACCTGGAAACAGTAGAAAGACAAATCCAATATTTCATAAAGGGATTTCCACCGTCTAAACTTCAGGCCCCGGCCATCGATGGTAGTGGCATTCTTATTTTGGACGAGGCTGCTGTTTCAAAAGCTACTGCATCGTACGACCAACTTTCCGTCGGTAAACGTGTAGTCAAGTTTGTTCCGGCTTCCGGTGCTGCAAGCCGTATGTTCAAGAAACTTTTCGCTTTTCTGGAATCCTACAAAGGGTCGGAGGAAGATTACCAGGCATTGATTGCCGATCAGAAATCGGGTTCTGTCTTTGAGTTTCTGAAAAAACTCGAGGATTTTGCCTTTTACGATGAATTGTCTGCTCAGTTTGATCACAACAAAAGCTTACAGCAGGCACATGTCAAAAAAGAATATGGATCAATCATCTCGGCCCTATTGAATAAAGATGGGATGAATTATGGCGCACTTCCCAAGGGGCTTTTGAAATTTCACAGGGAGAATGGTGTGGTTCGTACGCCTGTCGAAGAGCATGTGGTAGAGGGTTGTCAATATGCCAAAGGAGCGGATGGGTCTGTGTCTTTACATTTTACGGTTTCTCCTGAGCACCAATCGGCATTTGAAGCACATGTAGAATCATTGAGGGATGCTTATGAGTCGAAGTTTGATTGTAAACTCGAGGTTTCCTACAGCATTCAGCAACCAGGAACGGATACGATTGCCGTGGATTTGGAAAATCAACCATTTCGAAATGAAGATGGCACTTTATTGTTCAGACCTGCGGGCCACGGCGCGCTATTGGCTAACCTGAATGAGATCGATGCAGATGTCGTTTTTTTGAAAAACATTGACAATGTGGTCCCCGATCGGCTGAAAGAGGAAACCATTCGCTACAAAAAAGTAATAGGAGGTTTGCTACTCGAAGTACAGTCCCAGGTTTTTGCGTACGTTGATAAATTGAAAGACGGAACAGCGGATTTGAATGCGATCCAGCAATTTGCAGCCGAAAAACTGGGCTATAAATCCGATAAACCCCTATCCACCGATGAATTGATGGCTATTCTGGACCGACCGATTCGTGTATGTGGCATGGTAAAAAGTGATGGAGACCCTGGAGGAGGCCCCTTTTGGATAGATGGTGGAGATGGAACGGCCTCGTTGCAGGTAGTAGAAACAGCCCAGATTGACCTTTCTGGTGAAGGACAAAAAGAGGTATTCAATGCGGCCACACACTTCAACCCGGTAGATGTAGTGTGCGGACTAAAAAATTATCGTGGTGAAAAATATGATCTGATGAAATTCAGAGATCCCGAAACCGGTTTTTCAACGGAAAAGTCTAAGGACGGGAAAACGCTAAAAGCCCAGGAATTGCCTGGCCTGTGGAATGGAAGTATGGCCTTTTGGAATACGCTTTTCGTAGAAGTGCCTTTGATTACGTTCAACCCTGTAAAAGCGGTGAACGATCTTTTGAAACCAGAGCATCAGGGCTAGGGTTACAAGGACCGGACGATGGCCTTTTTGGATAAAGTCAATCGGGTAACGATTAAATCCATCCCGATCATTTCCGGATGGTAGAAGAATACGTCCTCTGGTGTGTCAGTTAGATAATCATCCAGTTCCTGATTGTTTTCTGAGGCATAGATAAATGCTTCTAATAGTTCTCGTTCTTCGTCTGTTTCACCAGATTTAAGGCTTGTTACTTCGATGCCAAGGCTATCTGAAAAAGCAATTGCTTCGCTAGTATCCGCAATAGAGAAATACGCCTTTCCAATCTCTTCTCCTCTTTGAAGGATATCGGAGTTACGAAGGCGTTTCAATTCTCTATTGGCCATTTCTTTTTTCACGGCCTCACGGTCAACACCATTCTTCGTGTCACATCCTGTCGTTATCAGTGTAATTGTCATTAATAACAACATCATGCGTGAAATCCATGAATTCTGGATACGACCAGAAGTCAAAAAGCAAATAGAAGGGGGTACTGTATTAATTTTGCGCATTAAACTCAAGCTGAATGACTGACAAGTTAGAGGCGATCAAACACAGATTCGAAGAAGTAAGCCAGCTGATTGTTCAACCGGATGCCATGTCTGATATGAGCAAATATACCAAGCTGAATAAAGAATACCGGGATTTGGAGAAGATCGTGAAGGTTTACGATCAATACTTAAAGGTGACCAATGACCTGGCAAGTGCCAAGGAAGTGCTCGAAACGGAAAAAGATCCGGAGTTTCGTGAACTGGCTAAAGCTGAGATCGACGAGCTGGACCCTCAGGTGACGGAATTGGAGGAGGAACTCAAAGTAATGTTGATCCCCAAAGACCCGAATGACAGCAAAAACGTAATCCTCGAGATCAGAGCAGGAACAGGGGGAGATGAAGCCGCCATTTTCGCCGGGGACCTTTTCAGAATGTACGAGCAATACGCGGATTCCAGGGGCTGGAAGTTTTCCGTTTTGAATCTGAATGAAGGAAGTTCGGGTGGTTTCAAAGAAATTGTTGCTTCTGTCGAAGGAGAAGATGTTTTCGGTCAGCTGAAATTTGAATCAGGGGCACATCGAGTGCAGCGAGTTCCGGCCACAGAATCTCAAGGGCGTGTTCATACTTCCGCCGCTACGGTAGCCGTATTGCCAGAGGCTGAGGATGTTGACGTTGAACTGAACATGGGAGATATTCGAAAAGATACTTTTCGCGCGTCAGGAGCAGGGGGTCAGCACATTAACAAAACAGAATCCGCAGTTCGGTTAACGCATCACCCTACAGGTATTGTTGTAGAATGCCAGGATGGTCGTTCGCAACATGCCAACTACGATAAAGCATTGAAAGTGCTTCGTTCTCGCATCTACGAAATGGAACTGAAAAAACACAATGAGGAAATCAGCTCTGCCAGAAAATCCATGGTGGGCAGTGGCGATCGGTCAGACAAGATCAGAACTTACAATTATCCACAAGGCCGGGTTACGGATCACCGTATTGGTTTTACCGTGTATAACCTGCCCAATGTAATGAATGGTCAGATCGGGAACTTCATTGAGGAGCTGCGAATTGCCGAAAATGCAGAAAAACTCCAGGAAGGGGAATAGCTAATTAAAATCTACGTTTTATCACCATAGATGAAACCTGCACCTATTCTTTATTTTTTCGTGCTTACCCTTTTGTGGTTCGCGTGTTCGATGGAAGACGATACCAATCCAGTTGGTGTTGAGGTGGGTAAATTGATTTTCAGTACGGATACCGTCAGTTTTGATACCCTGATCACTTCCCGAACCAGTATAACCCGTCGCTTTCGCATTTTCAACCCCTCCAAACAAGATATTTTATTGAATGAAATTGCAGTGGCAGGCGGTGAAGATTCCTTTTACGATATCATTGTTAATGGAAAACAGGGAGCATCTGTTCGGGATGAATTGTTAGAAGAAGGAGATAGTTTGTTAGTCCTTGTCAATGTGAACATTGACCCTAATGATCAGGATCTTCCCTTTTTGGTGAAAGATTCTGTCATGGTCAGCTGGGATCAGAATCAAACTGACATCAAATTAGAAGCCTGGGGTCAAAATGCTAATTTTCTTCGTGGGACGATCATCTGTGATGAAACATGGACCAGTGAACGGCCTTATGTTATTCAGGAATCTGTTCTTGTGGATACTTTATGTACGCTTACGATAGAACCGGGTGCCCGCGTTTTACTCGACAATGGCGCTTCCATCGTGGTTCAGGGTACCCTGGATGTTCGAGCCGATTCCGGCAATGTAGTGACTTTTAGAAATACCCGTTTCGATCCTTCTTTTCTCAGGGCCCCGGGGCAATGGCGAGGTTTGATCTTTTTGCCGGGTAGCCGCAACAATCGCCTTTCTTATGTTACCATAGAAAATGCCATCGATGGGATCTTCACCTTTGGGACGAACATTGCTTCCTTACGTGTTCAGATGGCATTAGATCATACTACGATCAGACACATGTCGAATTCGGGGATTCAGGCTTTTTCATCCGAAATTGAAGTGAGTAATTCACAGATCTACGATTGCGGAGGGTTCATGGCCTCTCATCTGGTCGGTGGACAGTACACATATGACCATTGTACGTTTACCAATGAACAAACCAGTTTTATTCGAGATGAACCATCTGTTGTTTTTCTGGATAACCTGCCGGGAAGTGATGAACCTTTGGTTGCGGATCTTTTCTTATCCATTACCAATTCCATCGTATGGGGATCAGAAGATGAGGAATTATTTGTCGGAAATGGAGGCGGCGCCATGATCGAAACCCTCATTGAACAAAACATCATACGAAGTGAAGAAGAGATTCCAGGCAACTTCACTTCACAAGACTTTAACTTCCCGGGTTTTATTGATCCCTTTTCATTTGATTATCAGTTGGATTCTTTGGCTTTTGCGAGAGATAAAGCAATTGATTCCGGCATCACCGATGATTTGTTAGGTATTCCCAGAGATGCAACGCCCGATATTGGTGCGTTTGAGCGGGTGGATCAGGAATAATCTACCACATTTGAGGTTCTCGTTTGCTGCCACAATAGCTTTGACTATGCAACGATAAGACGCGGAATAAATATCATTCAGGTCTTTCTTTCCATAGGTCGGGGTTTCTGTGTATTGAGCACAGCAGAAATGATGACGACTTTCGCTTCTTCATTCAAGGTAAAATGAATCATATAAGGAAAAGTATCCAATACCCGGTTCTGGTTTCATTATACCTTATCGCTATTGCATGAGGGTTGCGACAAACGAACTTTATTTTCTGTCGAATGTTCGTTGTAAACCTTTTACCTAATCCTTTCCTACGTTCCTCATACCACCGCGATGCCTCTTTGATATCTTGCTTCGCTAGAGGCAAAATCAGTGCTTTATAACTCAAAGATTCTTCTCTATTTCGTCAATGACTTTATTGAAATCCTGAGCTTGTTCTGGAGATTGACGATAATCTTGCATTCTCTTACTCACTTCACGTTTGTGCCACTCGGGAATATCTTTTTCAAGATCCGAATATTGTGATTTCATGTTGTTCCATTCTTCGATTGGAATAAATACACCCGTCGTTTGTCCTTTTTCGTCAGTTATGTATTGCAAACTCATACCCTAAAGTTACTAAACACGCTATTGGAATAATTATTAATATAGAGAAATTAAAAGTGTTCAACTCGTTTCAAATAAACCCTGCGTCTTCCACCCGTATTAAACTCAATGGCTCCTTCAAATTTCCTTTTACTCCCTATTACTACTGATTTTCCTTTTAATTTCTTTTCCATTCCCCACAGATCATACTGGCTTTTCTTTTCACCATCGGGGTATATGGCGATAGCAGGCTTTCCCGTGTAAAAAGAGTAGGCACTGGGCTCTTTCAGATCATATAAAAACACCAAAGGACGATCTCCGACTTCCTCTGCCAATGCTGTGTACCATTCTTCCTGTCCTTTAATGTAATGGGCCCCGATTTTTTGGCCTGGGAACAGGTCAGTTGCGACATATAAACGGAACACAAGCGTCAACAAAATATGAGGCACTAGCATTGCATACCACCAGGGGTTGCTAAACTTTTCTTTCCAGTACTTTGCTAACAGATAAAGGGCCGGCAACCAGGCCAGAGAAGTCCACTGGACATGAACAATGCCCCGCAGTGAGGAAAACAAAAAGAAGATTAAAAACCCTCTTACCAGAAAAACAAGTGCCCTTTCGAATCGGTTCTTACTTTTAATAAAGAGGCTGATGATCAATACCGGACCTACGGCAAGTATTTGCTCACCTACGAAACGTAAAAGGTATTTTATTTCAAACGTCGAAGTTCGTTCTACCAGGTGGAATCGTATGGAGGGAAAATCATTTGCGTACTGCCACCAGAGATGAGGCAAAAACAAAACGATCGCAATTCCGGCTATAAGATAAAATTGCCCATTTCGAAGGAGTTTGAGGTTCGATAACAGGATCAGTACGAAAAACAACCCTGTATGATACTTGCTGTAGAGCATAGCAGCCCCCAGAGCCCCAAGCAATAGGGCATGCCTGATCTGTTTGTTTTCCAGCCATCGTTGGTAATAGAACAAAAAAGCCGCCCCGAAAGCAATCAACGGACCATCTGGAAAAACCAGAAATCCCAGGTAATTCAGGAAAGGCATAGCCAGTACAAACAAAAAGGTTGCAGGACCCTTGCGACAGCCGGCAGGAATGGTTCGAAAAAGAAACCAGAGCGCTATCGTGATGAGAATAACGTTACCGATGCGTAAACCCAATTCGTTTTGAAAGAGCGAGTATCCCAGATCAATAATCAATGCGACAATGGGAGGGTGATCAAAATATCCCCATTGCAACTGTTGTGAATAGATCCAATAATAGCTTTCGTCGTTGTGAGTTTCCGTGAAAGCAGCCTGCAAGAGGTTAATAACCAGCCAGAAGAGCAGGAATAGCTGAGGAGTGTTATTGAGGGTTTTTTTGATCAAGCGGTAAAATTAAGTCTGAAACATGCAGAATGCCAGTTAGTAAAAGCCAGTCCTGACTGCCTTTTGAAACGCTAAGGCTTACAGGAATCACTTCGTATGAAATTTCAAATAGGCACCTATCGAGTAAGACGGTGAGGCAAGGATTTGTTGTCCGGATACGGCTACGCTTACATTCGCTGTAAAACCATAGTGGTTTTGAAAATCTACGATTATCTCAGGTGAAACGGCCATATATTCGACGTTATTGCTAAATAGACCCTGATTTGGACTCGTGGCCTGATCTCCATTTCTCAAAGAAGTAACACCGTAGAGTTTCGTCAAAAAAGTCAGCCAGTTTTTGTGGGTATAGCCTGCTTCAAACCCATATCTGAATTCATCAGAAAGATCTTTTGTTCGGTTATTAACGCCTGAATAAATGGATAAATACGCCGGAAAAGGATAAAATGAATGACTAATATCAATGCTGACCATCTGATTGAATTCACCATCTCCAGTCTGTAAGGATTCTGTGCGACCACCATTCGGGTCTCCCAATGGAAGGCCCCCGGTTAAAGAAATACTCACCACGGTAGGTTGATCTGTCACAATGCCATATTTCAATGTGATGTCCGCATCTCCAATAGAATTGATCTCATCTCCGGAATCAATGGTGCCGTCCAGTTTTTGGAACCGATTCAAAGTGACCCGTGAGTAAAAGGGGAAATATACGATTCCTGTCAGTTTTGAGGTAATGCCATACTCAGCGAACAGGCTGCTGGTGTAAACGGAGATTTTGGGTCGAACATCAATCAAATCGCCTTCCGGGTTGAAGTATCGATTGGCCTGCATGGCAAACTGATTGAGCTTCAAAAAACCGTTCCCTTTCGGTTGAGGCCAGCCACCACCACCCCAACAATTGAAAGTCATAAGACCCAAAAGAATGATTCCGTATAGTTTTCGGCTATTCATCAGTTACTCAATTGTCCGAGTCCGAGGGTCACATTAAAAGGTTCGCACCATACAATCACATAATCGTAGCTATCGATGGTAGTTCCCGGAGAAACTTCGGTCACATTTATGCTGAAGGTACCGTCTTCACTTTTGCCTAGATTGATACCACCAGTTACACTTCGTTCCTGATTACTGAGGTAGAAATAAGGACCAGGAGCATTGGGATCAATGCTGGCATTTTCAAAAGACAAGATCAACTGATCATCCTGAACCTGAAGCTGGAAACTTCCGCTGATTCTGTATCCCCTACCTTCTAATGAGCCACTTCGGATCGTATTGGTCACATCAGAAAATGCCGAGACGACAACAGAACTGGTCTTTCCATTGGCAATGGCGGTGATGGTGGCATCCCCGGCGGAAAGTGCCCTTGCCAATCCATTTTGATTGATACTGATAATATCCGGTGCGGAAGAGGCCCAATCAGGAATTATGGTAGGGTCTACTTCTCCGGAGCTGTCGAAAAACTGAGCTTCAAACTGGAATTGGGTGCCCACTTCCATGCTTTGCGTCTGAGCAACAATTCGTAACTCCTCGTCAAATACGGTTTCAGCCCGATTGATTTCAAAACGCACTGAATCTGAGAATTCACCAACGGAAATCTTAACCTCTGCTATACCGACCCACAAACCTCGAATGGTCCCATTTTCGTCTATCTCAGCGACTTTGGTGTCTCCTACACTCCACACGACCGGTAAGCTAGGTTGAGTTACCATACCGGAAAGGTCCGTATATTCCGCCCGCAACGTGAATGATTCGCCCACGCTTAATGAATCGGGCGCTTCTGAAATCCTGACGCCCTCTTCAGAGGAGAAAACAGTGATGGAGATTTCTTCAAAGCGATCTTCAAATCTAACCGATACATCCACAATACCTTCTTTCAAAGCTCTTCCCAGGCCATTTTGATCAATGGAAAAAATTGACTCGTCTGAACTTTGCCACGAAAAGGCTACATCCTCCTCTATACCACGTTCGTTCATGTAAGTTGCTTCCAATGTATAGACACCCGTCACATGAAAGGATTCAGGAAGGTTCGTGAGCCGGATGATGGGGGTTACTTCCGGTTCAAAGTCCGTTCCGATGCAACTGACCAGCCCCACCATAAAGAGAAAAGTGAAATATGTAAAGTTGACTTTGCCCATCTTGTTCGCTTAGAACGATACAAAGGAAATAACCTTTCTATTCTTTACTGAACAATTTGAACTTGTTTGTATAAAGAGATAAGCAGAGGACAATTTTATCTGATCAACACAATCCGCACATATGGCGATTCACGGAAAAAGACCAACTCATTGTCCTGAAGAGATACTTGTAAGGGTTCAAAACGTTCGTATAAGTGGCTTCTCAATTGATGTTCGAATAAACCAAGGTATCCTCCATTAAAAAAACCTGGAATTTCACTGATCCGAACAATCAGAAATTCCTGTCCGTCAAATTCGTATTGCCCCTCCTGATCGCCGGAGATTTTTAGGTCGAAACTGCCATCAGCACGGAAAAAGGCTCTCATGGGTACATTGCACGGTGGATAAAGCACACCATCCAAAAACTCCAGACGGGCAATTCGCCACGGGGTATTGTGGAATGTTCCTTGCCCCTCAAAAGCTGCCGGTTCCAGCGGACAACCCGGACCGCTCCACTCAGTCACTTGGATACATGGCTCACAATGATTGATATAGGCCGAATCTAACCTGGCCTGGTAAGATTCCGGAAGAATCGAAGAAAAGGTCTCGGGATCACAAAGCGGAAGGGCTTCTTCCCTTTCTTCCCGGGATTCGGAATAAATGAAAAATTCAATTTCGTCTGTTTCTTCCTCATTTAGAGGCCCCACTGCTTCATAAATACTCCCGGAAATGGAATGATCGTTTATACAGTTGGGTTCATCCGAAGAACAGGCAAAACAAGTAAAGGCAAACACCAGGCAAAACAGCTTTTTCATATCATTCGGCGTAGAAGATGAATTGTGTTGCATTTTCATGGATCAGTGTTAGCTGATTATTGACCAGTTCATAAGTAAGAGGAGCTTTGTTGAATAAATGTTCGAAGAACAAATTTTCAAGGAAGGATTCATATTGTGTCACGCCTACCAGCGTCATATGCACAGTGTTGTCAAAAACAATCAGTTCATTCTGAAACTCATAGGCCATCCACATCTTGTTTCCCAAGAAAAATTCTGCTGTGTCATTCTCCAATAGTGTGCCGCCAAAACGATTAAAGCAAGGAGGGTAATGGGTTTCATTCCCTTGAATAATTTCACTCAAATACCATTTAGTGTGGCGAATCGTATGTTCGTCATCAGATAAAGCGTAAGCCGGGTCACAATCAGGGCCGTACCATTCTAAAATTTCAAGACAAGATTCGCAAGATCGAAATACGGCTTCTTTGATACCGATTTTGAAGGCACCGGGTGTCAGGGATAGTAAAGTTTCGAAATTACATAGGTCAACTTCGTCCTGGCCGGAAAAGTAAAAATCGTATCGAAATGTCTCGTCATCGATCGCTATATGTTCTGCATACAATGCCTCATCTGTAAAAGAAATGTCCAAATCTGCACAGGTAGATTCTGTTTCATCACAGGAGAAGAGTTGAACAACAAGCACCCAGAGCAACGTAAACCGAATTGCTTTCACCATTTTTTTCATATCATTCCGCGAAAAAAATGAATTGTACACCCTCTTCATTGGTAAGGGTCAATTGATTCCCGGTCAATTCATAGTGGACAGGCAGCTCGCCAAATAATTCGTCTCTAAACAGGTCCTCTATCAACCGATTATAACCGAATATTCCTACCAGCGTCCCAACTGGTTCTTTAAAGGTGATCTGTTGGTTTTCCAATTCATAAAGTACCTGATAGCTGTTGCCAATGGAAAAACCTGCTACGTCATTGTCATGAAAAAAACCTTGAACTTCTAAGAAACATGGAGCATAATGAGTTTCCGCGATTGTGGAGATTTCACTTAGTTTCCAGACCGTATTAATTAATTCGTGCACCTCATCTGTCTGAGTATATCCTCTCTCACATCCCGGACCATACCATTCCAGAAGATCCAGACAATCCTCACAATGACGAAACATCGCGGAATCAACGCCTATTTCAAATTCATCATGTGCAATCCCGGAAAAAACAGTGGTATCACAAAGGCTTACTTCTCCTGTTTCGGAAAGGAAATAAGTTCGCCGAAAAGCCGAAGTATTAACATCTGTGTTACTGACAAATAATTGCTGCCCGACGATTGCAATATCATTGTCCGAACAGGATACTTCTGTTTTTTCACAAGAATAGAAAAGTATTCCGGCGAGAAACGTTAAAAGGAAACGAAAGCGGTTCACGTAATGAATGTACGAATTCATCCAATACCATGAAAGCAAAAGTGCGGAAAGCTATTTAAGCCGTCTTCTTGTTTCGCATCGCATAGATCATGACGATAGCACCGAACAGGAATCCCGGTATACTCAAGATTTGGCCCATGTTGATCGGTAATCCTTCTTCAAAGGCCTCCTGATTCATTTTGAAAAACTCGTCGACAAAGCGCAGTGACCAGAGTAACATCATGAATACTGAAAACATGAACCCTTCAGGGAGTTCTTCTCGCTTGTTTTTCCATAACCAGAAGATCAAAGCCATGATCAATAAACAATAAAACGCTTCATATAGCTGTGCCGGGTGTCGTGTGATCCCGATACCGGAAATTTCCAGGTATTGTGTGCCCCTGCGTTCCTTTAATTCATAAGCCAGCGGTTGGCCTTTGCCAAAATCAATGTGCTCTATTACTTCCGTATAACCCAGCAACGATCGCCTTAAGTTATTTTCAATGAAGCTGGTTTCTTGTAGGGTCGTACCAAATTTCACCCCTTCTTTGAATTCAATGATAGCCTTGATTGGATAGCGTCCGGGCACATCAGACGTTTTGGTTCCTCCTTCTTCGAAAGAGACCGATTCAACTCGTTCTTCGTCAAAATTCAGAATGTCTTCCGTACCTCTGGCGTAAACAATACCGTAGCTGGAATTGGTCATGGTACCTTCCATTTCTGAATTCATCAGGTTGCCTGTTCGGATCAAAGCACCCGTAAGGCAGGTAACAATGGCTAAACGATCCAGCATCCAAAGCCACGTATAACCCTTGATCTTTTTCACAAAAATCCAGATGGCTGTGAGGATACCAATAGCACCCCCGTGACTGGCAAGACCGCCTTCCCAGATTTTCAGGATTTCGAGAGGATTAGAAAGGTAAAAACCCGGATTGTAAAACAAACAATGACCCAGCCGTGCGCCTAATATCACGGCGATCACCATATAGGTGGTCAGTTTATCAACGTCCTCCTGGGGCTTCCCTTCGTTTTTAAAGATGTAATACATCACCTGTTGTGAGAGCAAAAACCCGGAAGCAAATAGCAATCCGTACCAAACCACAGGTCGATCTTCCAAACCTATTCCGGAAAGAGGAATGGTAAAAATCGCTGGATCAGGGCTCCAGATAATGAAACTTAAGAGGGACATAAACTGCTAGATTTTGCGCCAAAAGTAAGGTGTAAACAAAATGAGGACTGTAAATAGCTCCAGTCTTCCAAGGAGCATCAAAAATGATAAAAACCATTTACTTACAGCGGGTAAATGGGCAAAATTATCGACAGGTCCTACCGTTCCAATTCCCGGACCAATGTTCCCGAGACAAGTCGCAACTGAACCAATGGCGGTATTAAAATCTACCCCGAACGTACCCATTACAATCGATCCAAAGGCGAAAATCGAGATGTAGATCATGATGAACGCCAGGATATTAAAGGTGATGTCCCGGGATACGGCTTTTCCATTGTATCGAACTGGGATTACCGCCGAAGGGTGAAGTTGTCGTTTTAGCTCAAGGAAACTGTTTTTGATCAAAAGGATGTGCCGAACGATTTTCACTCCACCAGCGGTAGATCCGGCGGAGGCTCCGACAAACATCATGATGAAAAACAACAAAGTCAGGAAAGATGTCCATTGGGTATAATCATGTGTGACATATCCGGTGGTAGTGATGATGGACACCACTTGAAACAGGGCATCACGGATAGACTTTTCAAAAGAATCATGACCCAGTCCAAAAATGATCGTTCCAACCACTACGGAAGCAATCAAACAGAATAGAGAATAGAACAGGAACTCCTGATTTTTTATGACTTTCTTGAACTCCCCATGCAATCCGAAATAGGTCATGGTAAAGTTGGTTCCGGCCAGGAACATGAAACCGATGATCACATATTGAATAAACGGCGACGTAAAATGCGCAATACTGGCGTTTTTAGTAGAAAACCCTCCTGTGGCCATAGTGGTCAGCGCATGATTGATGGCATCATAGAAATTCATACCACCGACCAAAAGCAAAACCGTTTCTGTCACGGTCAACCCGAGGTAGATCAACCAAAGTCTTTTGGCCGTTTCTTTGATTCGGGGTTGCAGCTTATCGGGTGAAATACCCGGAGCCTCGGCAACAAATAGCTGCATACCCCCAATGCCCAGAATGGGGAGAATAGCCACGGTCAGTACGATGATACCCATACCACCGATCCACTGGGTAAGGCTTCTCCAAAAAAGGATGCCTTTGTGTACTGATTCGATATCGGTCAATATGGTAGCTCCCGTAGTAGAAAACCCGGAAAGCGTCTCGAAAAAAGCGTTGGTCAGGTCGGGAATAGCCCCACTGAGGAGGTAAGGTAACGTTCCGAAAAAGCTCATGCTTAGCCACCCGGCGGTTACCACCAGATAACCGTCTTTTTTCCGGAGCTCCTTATTTTGTCGTTTTCTGGTGAAAATGAAAGCAAGGAAGCCGGAAACAATGGTTATGGTGCCGGACACAGTCAGTGCCAATAAATCCCCTTCACCATAATAGATACTGAAGGGAAGGCACAAAAACATGAATGCCCCATTCAACATCAGCAGAATGCCGATGATGTGAATGATCACTTTGTAGTTAAACGTCATCGGAGTACAAGGGCGGTAAAGTTAATTGGCATTCCGATGATGACTTTTCATTTAATTGAAAAAACGCTCCACCACGTGGATACATTCTGGCTTGGAAAGTACCACCACCCGGTCCTTCGGTTCGAACTGGAAATTGCCTCTCACCGTATAACCCCGGTTTTTTCGAATGACGCCACCGATGATGGCCGTACGGGGGAAGTCCAGATTACGTAGCTCTTGCTGCAGGATCTTGGAATTGGTTTGTACCTCGAATTCCAGAATTTCCGCGTCAACCCCGTGAATACTGGTGAGGTTGATCACCTGACCCCTCCGGATGTATCGGAAAATAAAGTTGGCCGCGATCAGTTTCTTATTGATCAGCGTATCTACCCCGATGCTCTGAGACAGATGGATGTAATCCATGTTCTCTACCAGGGCGATGGTCTTTTTGACTCCCGCATTTTTCGCTGCGAGCGAGGAAATGATGTTGGTTTCGGAATTACCCGTCACCGCCACAAAAGCGTCCATGTGGTCAATGCCTTCTTCACGAAGCAAATCGACATCCCGCCCATCGCCGTGGATGATCATGGTATCGGCCAGGTCGTCGGCGAGATTGAAACACTTGTCTTTGGTTTGCTCAATGAGCTTGATGTTGTATTTCTTGCTCAGTTGCCGGGCGATGTGGGTACCCATCTTACTTCCGCCCAGGATCATGATGTTCTTCACATCTACACGACGCTTACCCGCCAGGTCCATCACGCGATCAACGCCATCGGGTTGAGCGATGAAATAGGCATGATCCTGATTTTTGAACTTGTTTTCGCCGTGTGGGAGGATGGTTTCATTGTCTCTCAGGATCGCAACCGTCGTGAAATTGTGGTCCGGATTGAGGTAGGCCGTTTCCGTCAGGGTTTTCCCCAATAATTCTGAATTCTCATCCACGGTGATCCCAATCAGGGATAACATCCCCTTTTCAAATTCGAAGGTGTCCGTCATGGCTGTTTCTTTCAACAGCCGTTTCACCTCTTTTGCGGCCAGAGATTCCGGAGAAATGATTTCGTCGATACCGATGTTGCGCAGGTCAAGTTTTTCACGTTGGTGCAAAAACTCGATGTTCGAAACGCGCGCGATGGTGCGTTTTACTCCCAATTGTTTTCCGATGATCGCAGTGGCGATATTGGTTTCCTGGTCAGAAGTAACCGCGATGAGCATATCCGATTTGGAGATGTTCGCTTCTTCTAAAATACTGATGGACGTGGAACTGCCCCGAATCGTATGTACATCCAGGGTATTTGCGGCATGGCTCAAGACCTCTTCATCGAGATCCAACAACACAATGTCTTGCTCCTCGTATGCCAATAGTTTTGCCAAGTGGAAACCAAGGTCCCCAGCACCGGCAATAATGATCCTCATGGTAGCTTAAAACCTTAAAGCAGGCAAATATAGTGGAAACAAGAAACGGATAACCCGCTGAAAAGGTTCATTTCGATCACCTGCGGAAAATCACTGATTGAAGGGAGCAAGTGCTTGTTTGAACAGGAATATGCAATTGTTGGTTGATGGTTAGATTTTTCTCTGAGCATTGGATGGTTACCTGTTGGTGGTAACAGCCGTTAAATTGTCAGATTCACAAACGTTGTTTGGAAAGAAATATGTCTTTAAATTAGTGTAGTTAATTCATTAATAGTTTGCAGTAGAATGAAATACACCAAGTTTATCGTTAGGAACTACAAGAGTGTAATTGATCCTATTGAGATTGACCTTCAAAAGAATTCCATATTGCCAATAATCGGTGTGAATGAAGCTGGAAAAACCACACTCCTTGAGGGTATTTTAGCTTTTGATAAATTTAACGACAGCTCCAACTCAGGAAGACACCTTATTGATTTTGAAAATTTCTATACTCTTTCAGATAGTCCCGCTCTTATCACTGCTCATATATCATGTGATCCAAATTGGGTCTACAGCTATTTGGAGACTTTAAAGGAAACTGATGAAAATGGGGTGTATAAATCTAAAGTTGCTAGAGAAATTTCTGAAGAAATTGACATAGAGCAGGAAATAAATAATCTCCTCGAGCAAAAGCCTCTATTAGAAGAGATTAAGATCACTCGCAATTTAAAAACAAAGAATTATTCAATTGATGCAAATATTGAGGGGCAATTAGAAAAGGAAATATGTAATGAAATTCTTCTGAACCTTCCATACATACATTATTTCGATGATTTTCGGGATTCAATGGAAGAGTTAATTAAGATTCCAGCCACTGAAAATGAAGAGAAGAAATCAAAGTGGATTCCCTATCTCAAAGAATTATTCGAACAAGTTGATGAATACATTGATTTCTATGGTCTTCGAGATAAAAACCCCAATCAGAGAGATTCCTTTGTAAGGTCCGCTCAAAGAATTCTTCAAGAGAAGTTAACACAACACTGGTCTAATTTTAATGTTGAAGGTGGTGAACCGTTAACAATAGAGCTAAAGTATCATCATACTCATCATCTTGAGTTTCGAATAATTGAGAAAATAGAAACTAAAAACGGTTTGGAGGAGCGTTTCTTCAACATCAAAGATAGAAGCAAAGGGTTCTTTTGGTATTTCAATTTTATTATGAAAATTGAGTTTAATCCTGATAAAAGATCTCATAAGGATCAAGATACAATTTATTTACTTGATGAGCCAGGGTCTTTTTTACATTCTACTGCCCAAAACAAGTTGTGTGAACGACTCAAAAATATTTCGGAAAACAATAAAGTTATTTTCTGTACACATTCCTCTCATTTATTAAATCCCGAGCAGATACCGATTAATAGTATCCTTATCGCTGAAAAAACTGTCCGGGGGTCAACCAGTATTACCGGAATCAATGAATTAAAACTTTCTAGAAAGAACTTTGCTTTTCAACCTATTTTGAACGCTCTTCAGATTAAGCCAGTTATACTAGACTATGATGTCAATTCAATTGTAATTCTTGAAGGTATATATGACTATTACGCATTCAATTTGTTTAAAGAAGATAATCATTTAAATTTCTTTCCTTCAACTGGAAATCAATCGGTAATTCATCACATTAGTTACATGATCTTTCTTGGCAAGAATTATGCAGTACTTTGGGATAATGATAAAGATGGCATTGAGGCTTTTGATGCTGCTAAGAAGCAATTAGGTAGTTCAGAAAGTGAAAAATGGACTTTTTATTCGCTTCCAAAGAAAAGAGGAAAGAAGGTAATTCTACAAAACTTGTTTGAAGGCGTTGATTTGAAATTGATTAAAGAAAAACTGAACTTACCTTCAAATTCTTCATTTACTAAGACTATTGCAACGCTTTACAACTACAACGATAAAGATGAGATTTTAGCTGAAATTTCTGACAAGACTAAACAAAACTTCAAATACAATATTGATCTTGTTAAAAAGCGACTAAATAATAGCCCTGGGACTTTCCAATAAATATTTCTTGATCCCCCACCTCGGCGTAGTTTAAACTACGCCTTTATATCAAAGCGTAGATTCAATCTACGCTTAGTGTGTAGTAATTCCCTAAAGAAGAGCCTAGTACAACCAAATATTGAGTTTGATATCTAACCCGGAAGATTTCAATTCTTGGATATGCGTCTTGAAATCATCTAAATGAGATCTTGAGTCAATCTTAAATCCTATCTCCAGTTTTTTGAATGGTGTTCTGATGTACATGTGATTAGTTCTTGACCTGTAGTTAGACCGATCTAAGTACCGAACTCTGATGACCATCTTGGATACAGAATCCATTGGAATTGTTTCTGCATCGAGCATGATTTCTGAACAGGAAATTACCATTCTTTTCCAGTTAGAATCTTCACGATTTAAATCACGGTTTAATAGGTAATCGTAGTAAATATGGACGAAGTATATAACCCCTGAAAAACTAAGAATCAAAATCGTGGCAATCGAATTGGTGAAATCAAAAGCATACAAAATACACAAAGCCGCGAACACAATGCCCATGATTAAAACGGTCAACCTGTATGGTTTTGAATGTTTGAATTCTTTGTTAAAATACCTCGTACGAAACATTCTGATTCAAGTTTTTATTCCGAATCACAACGAAGAGTATTATACAAACCCTCGCTAGTCGTAGTTTAAAACTACGACTTTATATGTGAGCGTAGATTCAATCTACGCCCAGTACTCCATAATATTTTGTGTTGCATCAGAATTCAAACAAAGTAGCCAAACTTCAAAGCGGGCAATGATCATCAAGTCAGACAATCTCAATACCTGGTTAATTCATTATCACCTGAAAACCATGCTGCTGTTGGCATAGTAATTGTTGAAATACAGGTGCTCATCATTGAGCATAACCTGAATACAAAAGCATTGAGAAAATGAAGAAGTTAAGCGCAACATGGGTATTATCAACGTTAATAGGATTTATCCTGCTATCAGGATGCTCCGAGGGCGAAGAAGTTTCGGAATTCATTGAATTAAATGGGACCTATGAGGGGACTTTCACCGTCGAATATTCAAACGGAGGTCTCATACAGAGTAATCCAGTAACGGTTACTTTTTCGGATAGTACTTATGTTTCCACAGTAGGTGATAACAGGTTTCCGGCCGGAGGAAGTGGCAACTATGAGCTGGGTATTAACTCAGTTATTTTTAGTGATGCAAATATTTGGACTGCAGACTTTGATTGGAACTTAATTCTGAACGGTGAGTATTCCTTAAGGGTATCCGAAAATACGATTACCCTTTCAGCCAATAAAAATGATGTGGGAGTATATACCTACGAACTGATCAGGTAATTCAGTTTTTGAGCGCGAAGTACCTATTCCCTGCTGTTTGCGAACAGAAACGCTTTTGCTGGTGATAAGAAATATCTGATAAGACAAAAAGTGAAGTATTGGCCTTGTTTAACATCCTGGGCCTGGTTCAAATAACATCCTCATACGTGGTAGTCGATTCAACCTTACGCACAGAACCGTAACACAGCAGGTTTTTGTGGCAAGCCTTAGGTTTACTACTTTGGTAATGGAACAATAAGGCTGAGCGAACAACTCGATGCTCCATATTTTAAAAGCGAGTTGTCCCCAAAATCCGTGTGTGATTCGCTATGTCTGTAACATTAAAAGTTTGTAACAATGGAATCGAAGGAATTTATGTTAATCTTCTTAGGCGTAGACTATGGAGAAATGAACTTATCTATGGAAGAAATCGAAAAGAGAGCAAAATCCTGGATGAGCTGGCAGCAAAAAATGGGCGAATCAGGAATCATGCAAAGTGGGAATGCTTTACAAAGTCCACTCAAAAGAATTTCTGGCAGTGATCGGACGGTCACGGATAGAATATCAGTAGAGGCCAAAGAAATTATTGGCGGCTATTATATTGTCAAAGCGAAGGATTTCGAGGAGGCGACAAAAATTGCTGAAGATTATCCGGATTATGATCTAGGTGGAACGGTAGAGATAAGAGAGCTCATGTACTATAATTGATGAAAGCCGCGAGTGATATTGATCATCTTTTCAGACATCAGTATGGAAAGATGGTCTCTATTTGTACCCGAGTATTCGGACTTAATCACCTGGATACCATTGAGGATGCCATACAAGATACGTTCATTTACGCCTTAAAAGCGTGGCAAACACAGATTCCTGAAAACCCGGAAGCATGGCTGGTCATGGCGGTTAAGCACCGAATCATAGACTTGCTTCGGAAAATTTCTGCTGAAGACGCCCGTGTCCGGAAGTTAAGTAAAGGAATAGAAACGCATGCCATTAGTGAGCTGTTTACGGAAGATGAAGTGGACGATAGCATGCTGCGTATGTTATTTGCCGCTTGTAATCCATCTTTAGACCCCAGGGATCAAATCGCCTTTGCCTTGAAAACCATTTCGGGCTTTAGTCGAAAAGAAATCGCCACCTCCTTATTGCTAAAAGAAGAAACGGTTAAGAAAAGACTTCTGAGGGCCCGAAAAATGATCGTCGAACAAAACCTCAGCTTTGAAATACCTACAGGAAAGAACTTACAGCTAAGGATTGAGCGGGTGTTGGAGGTGATCTATCTGATCTTCAATGAAGGCTACTACTCGGCAAAACAAGATAGAATTATACGCGAAGACCTTTGTGGAGAAGCCGTACGATTGTCTCATTGTGTGCTGAAAAAACAGATTTCTCAAACGCCTGATGCCTATGCACTGCATGCACTATTGTGTTTCCAATCCGCGAGATTGAAAAGCCGAATCACGGCAAATGGCGAGATTATTCGTCTAAAGGAGCAAGACCGCACACTTTGGTATTATCCGCTGGTTCTTCTGGGGCATGAAGCCATGGAGAAAGCGATTCATACTGAAAACCTAAGCCATTTTCACATTGAGGCAGCGATTGCCGCGGAGTATGTTCAGGCTTCAAGTTATGATAGCAGCAATTGGGAAAGATTACTGGAACTAAATCAGCAATTGTATGAACTTGAGGGTTCCGCTTATATACTGCTAAACATGGCTATTCTGCATCTCGAAAAAAGAAATTACGATAAAGCAAAGCAGTTGTTGACCAGCATCGATCCCGGACAACTTGAAAGTAGGGCTTATTTATATTACGCCACTTATGCAGAATATGAGTTTGCCCTAAATCATCAAACTAAAGCGAAAGCCTACATGGATAAAGCCATAGCCATGACCGAAAACAAATATGAAAAAGCATTTCTGAACAAAGAAAAGCTCAAGCATTTGAGTCAAACAAATGCTTGAAACGGTACTTATTTCCAGATGGCCAGAATGGCAGATACCACTAAAATCAAAACTGCCTGACTTCCCATAGCCATTAAAAATGCGTTCATTCTTTTGAGGAAAATATAGCCGGGAAGAGCGGTGGCAATGGAATAAAAGACAGCTACGAACAAACCAAACTGGAGGCCCGCCTTTAGTGTATCAATACCTATCAATTGATGCATAAGTGCCAGCCCGATAATTAACGAAAACGTACAAAGAGCCTGAATGGCATACGTATAACCAGGGATTTCCTGACTATGCTGTTTTTTATCCTGAACGCCATATTCTTTTGCCCATGGTGTGCCAAATAGGACGATGAACCACACGGATAAAAATGCCTGCCCCAATATGAGACAAACGCCGATTGCAATCCAATTCAAAGAAACTAAATCTAAATTCATAACGATAATTTTACCTGATAGCGAAACTGATCGGTGATCAGGGGACACAGAACAAAAATTGTGAGCCTAACGCGACCATTGCAGTTGATACAACCTTGTTGGATTGGCTACTATTATGATTTTAGTGTTGATTAAACATTTCGGGTCATTCAAAAACATGGGCAAGCCAAAAAGAAGATATGTTGCTAAAGGAGTTCCTGGTGGGTGGAGAATTTGGAATAACCAAACCAAAAAATGGTGGGGTCAATTATATGAGCGACAACCAGATGAATTATTGGAAGAGCTAAATGGACGCAAGAGACCTGAAAAACTTGTGTTGTTAACCAGAAAATATCAGCTAGATAAGAGGTGAAAACATTGGTCAGAAAGGCGTGATCGTTGTTTTTATCATTTCGTGAAATCTTCCAATTTTTTAAAAACAAGAACCTTATACATGGCGCTGATAGGGACTTGATTGTTGTCAATTAATAAATGTGTTCTTGTTGCTTTGGTTACTCTGTCCAAATTAGCAATGTAGGATTTATGGGTGCGTTGAAAATTTTCAGCTAATTGGTCTGTAATATTGATCAGTGTTTCGGGCACCAGGTACATCCTGGAGTCTGTGAATATTTTCAAATAATTACCAAAACTTTGAATGTACAGAATTGACTTGAATGAAATATTGACAGGTATTCCATCATATTTTATTTGAAGCTCTTCACTTCCTCTATTCTTTTCGGGCTGTGTGATAAGTGAAGCCGAAACTTTGTTTATCGCTTTCAAAAAACGTTCGATTTTGATGGGCTTCAACAAATAATCTACCACACCATAGTTATAACTTTCCAATGCATACTCGGAATAAGCAGTCGTCAAAATTACTTTCGGGGGGTTGATCATAGATCGCAAAACTTCCATGCCATTAAGCTCAGGCATTTCAATATCCAGAAAGATGAGATCAAGAACATTTTGCTGTGCGTAATTGATAAATTCGAGAGGATTTCCTGTACTCAGCGTTATTTCTAAGTTGTCAATTTTCGAGCAATAGTCTTCCAGCACTTTACGGGCCAGTATTTCATCATCTATGATCCCTACTTTAATCATCAGCGGCTTTTATTAATCTCGAAACGGCCAGGTCAATCGATAAATTGACATGGTATTCTTCTTCTTTATCATCTATTCCCAACGTGTGAGCGTCGGGATACAGCAGCTTTAAACGTCTGCTGACATTTTCGAGACCCAGTCCGGTTTTTGTCAGTGAAGCATCTTTTTGTGGCTTGGAGTTGATCACACAAAAATGAAGGGTGGTAAGCTTTATGGTTACGGATATATCGATGGTACTCTGCTCATTCGTACTTTGAACACCATGTTTCACGGCATTTTCTACAAATGGAATAAGCAACATAGGTGCAATTCTCAGGTCTGAAAGATCTCCTTTGATAGCAAATTCAATCGTACAACGTTTACTGAGCCTTTTTTCCTCCAGTAGTAAGTAGTTTTCCAGAAACTCAATTTCTTCTTTTAATAAAACGGTATCTTTTTTAGCACTCTCTAGTTGGTATCTCATAAGCGCTGAAAGCTGCATGACCAGATCAGGAGTTTCTGACGATTGCTGCCTGGAAAGGGAATAAATACTGTTTAGGGCATTAAACAAAAAATGAGGGTTTACCTGCTCCTTTAAATAGTTAAGCTCCATCTCTTTTTGAAGTTTCTCTTTTTCATCATTTTCTCTACGGAACATGATGTTTCTTCTTAAAAAGAAAGCTGCCATTCCTGTTCCCGTGGTATAAATAAGGAAGTACAACATTTTCGTCAGCTCAGACCAACTGACTTGAGGATAGATCTTCAAATAGGCCCCAAATAAAAGACTTCCAACAAGTAGGGGCACATATAAAAAATACCTTTTCTTGTCAAAGAGAAAAGGGATCAAAACAAAGTGATTGATCCAAATGACCACCATAATGGAAATGGCATAATGCAGTCCCCATGAAAAAAACGAAAAAGGCGTATCATACCGATCTCTGAACGTCCATCCACTCAATAGTTCAAGACCAAGCACCAATACAAATGCTGCTGTATTGATCAGGACTGTATTCTTCAGTGATTTTTTAAACATGTATCCATTTGAAAATCAGTTAAATATATCGCTTGCATAGAGGAATGATCCCGCTTATTGTACGAAAGCGCGATATCAATGACGAAATGACTTCATCACATAATTCTTCTGTTTATCCGGTTAATGAATTTGTGCAATGGACGCACCATACATTTATTCAACATTTCTGGATACTTAAGCATTATGAAAAAGAAAATAGATCTTCTGTTTTTGATACTTGTATTGGCATTGGTTTTCAATACTCGTGCCACGGATAATCAACTGTCAAAAAGCAATGAATCACCAACATTAGAAAACTCATGTGTTGGTCAAAATCCGCCAGGAGAAATTCCTGAAGGTTTTGGTCCTCAATCGGATTCGACCTGGCACGGTGACCCAGCGGTGACTTTAGGCGAAATAGCTACACTCGAGTCAAAAGTGTTGAATAAAACCATTCCACTATCCATCCATTTACCTGCCAACTATGATAGTTCCGGGAAAACATACCCCGTTCTGTATATGTTGGATTCAGATTACCGGGCCCGGTTCGCGATGTTAGCTTCTACACTTGACTACATGGGTGAGGCGCAGATCCCAGAGATGATACTCATCGGCGTAGATCTACCTGAAGGCAATGGCATTTTGTTGCCAACAAGGGAAAACAAAGACACCACCATTCCGGATAACTATATCACCTTTTTCGAAACGGAACTAATGCCGCACGTTGAGAATAAGTACCGGACAGCTCCGTTCAAAGTGCTTTACGGCGCTTCCAATAGTGGGTTTTTCACTGTTTACACAATGCTGAACAATCCCCTTCTGTTCAATGGCTACTTTGCTAGCAGTCCATCCATCATGCACATACCAGAAGTGATTCAACAAAAAATAAAATCAGGTCCGTTAAAAACGCTTACGGAAAACAGATCCCTGCATATTATTTATAGTGACGATGAGGGATTAACGGATATTGTTTCTGAATTCTCTCAAGTTTTAGAAGACCATAAACCAGAAAGTTTTACCTATAAAGTAGATGAATTGGTGAATCAGGGCCATGTGCCAGCGATGGATTTCACGCAGTTTCTTCTCACGCTCTACCCTGACTTTAATCCCTACGAAAACCTTGATAAGTTGGATAAAGTGACCCAACATTTCGATAAGTTATCAACGCGATATGGGTATGAAATTCAACCACCTATTTCGGTCATATTTGATCTTGGTGTTGACATGATCATTGATAAGAATTTGGTGGTTGCAGAAGAAATCTTTCAATATTCCTTACAGGTGTATCCTGAGGGTAAGGAATCTTATCTCGGGATGGGCGTTGTGCACAGAAATCAAGGTCAGCTCGAAAGTGCTAAGCGCATGTTCGAAAAAGCACTGGTAATTGATCCTGATTATTCACTTGCGAAAAGACTGCTAGATAGGCTAGAGGAATGAAGGCGCGTTATACCCTGTCTGCCGGTGCGGATTTCCCTTATACGGAGTTGTGCTTAATTTAGACGACCAAGATGAAAATAACCGCATTAACCTCCTTTTGCGTAGATTTCTTTCCTGAATTAGATAGAACCTACGTCGGTGGTAATTCTTTAAACTTTGCTGCTCAATGTAAAAGTTTGGGGTACGAAAATACCTCGGTAATTGGTGCGATCGGAAAGGACAGATATGGAAAACTAATCGAGAATCAATTAGATCAACTCAATATAGATCGTTCTCGATTGTACCCGATTAACGAACCGACCGCATCGAATAAAATTTTCATTGATCATGCGGGAGATCGATACTTCAAAGAGGATAGCTGGAATGGAGGAGCTTTTGATCAATTTAGATTATCGGAAAAAGATTGGCATGCCTTAGCAGACAGTAGCATTGTGGCTATGCCGGCCGGCGACCCCAACCTGAAAGAACTTTTGAAAAGGAGAAATGAAAATCAGCTAATAGTAGTTGACTTCTTGGATTATTTGGGAATTGATTTCATCAAGGAACACATAGATCGAATTGATATTGTTTTCTTAAGTGGCAAGGAAGCAATGCTGGATGAACTGCAAGCGCTTTCTGTTCAAAAGGAGAAATTGATCGTACCTACCTTAGGTGCTAAAGGCAGTGTTGCTTTTATTAAAAACAAGCGGTACTTCCAGGAAGCTATTGAAGTTGAAAAAATCATTGACTCCACGGGTTGCGGCGATGCTTTTCAGGCAGCCTTTAGCCTGGAATGGGTGAAAACAAAAGATGTTGAAAAATCACTAAAAGCAGGTGCGATTGCTGCCAGCAAAGTTCTGAAGTTTATGGGTGGAGTGGAACAAAAAGCCGATAACCCTACGTACCCATGATTAGCGGTTCCTTGAATTACTTATTGAGCCAAAACACTAGAAACAAAAGTAGAGTATCGAAATAAGTAAAGGTCTTCACATTTCGTCAAAGAAATCAACCATCGCGACTTTATGAGAATGCTAACTTTGATGAGCGTTTATCGTCAGATTCACCGCACCTTGCTCGGTAGTTCAATCGTGTGAATGACTTTAAATGAACGCCCGTCGAAATATCGGACCACTGACTGGGCTTTGTGGTTCGCCAGAGGTTCACTATTTTGGTTGAAGTTTGTTAAAAAGGACGGATTCCTCTTTAGCGGTCATATCATCACTTTGAATTGCCCATGGAGAACACTGAGAACTATTTGGACGAGAAACTTAATTCCAGCATTGCTGAATTTAAATCCAGACGTGCACGAATGTTTAAAGTCGTAAAGAAATTTAAATATCCAATTGTAGTATTAGCGGCATTGTCAACCATCGTGCTAGGACTAGAACTTGGTACTTGCATGATTGTTTATCAAAAAAATATTGCGCTTGTGCTGGGAGCAATTATCACTGGACTTACAACAATGATGACTTTCTGGAACGTTGAGGAATATTGGCTTAAAAGTAAGGTCATTGAACTGCAATTGATCAGTTTGAAAAATAGTTTTGAGTTTGAAAAAAGAGCCGGAATTGATGAAGACAGGTTAAAGGAATTCTTCAAACAGTACCAATCAATAGTGGGCCAACAGGAAGAACTTTGGCGAGCCAGTTTAGATGAAAATAAATAACCGTAAACGATAGCGCAGATTCCTACTGATCTGGGATTAATGGACGTTTTTTGAATTTGCCTGGGTGACCTTGGCCGTCAATCGGCTAACGCTGAATTATCTGGAATAGAAATGAGCCCGTATCAATGATTTCACCACTGCCAGATCTTTAACGGATCATACGATTAGCTTTTTTGATTGAATAATGACCGATCCCCATCAACCTACTACCAGTAAATGACGAAGAAACGGACAACATTAATCATTAGAATCTCACTGCTCGTTGGCACAGTCACTTCACTTTACTTCGTACCGTGGCTTTTGGTGAAGGCCTGGATACTGCCCTTACCGGATTCGGTTCAGGAACAGGTAGAGGAGGCCATTGGACATGGGTTTGATGGCATGATTGCTTATGTGCACCAGGCCGATGAGCCACCACAGTATTATGCTTTCGGCTGGCACAACAAAGACGCCAAGATACCTGCTCGACCTCATGCCCTTTTTAAGATTGCCAGCATTAGCAAGTTATATGACGCAGTGGCCGTTACGAAATTGGTAAGTGAGGGACGGCTTTCTCTGGATAAAACAGTCGCTGAATATTTGCCGGGTCTCGTCGGAAGAATCGAAAACGCTGAAAAAATCACTTTGAGGTTAATGATACAGCACAGAAGTGGCATTCCCAATTTCACAGACACGCCTAATTTTTGGTCAGCACCGACTGCAACGTATGAAGAAAGCCTCGCACTGATTTTGGATAAGCCAGCGAATTTTGAACCTGATGAAGACTATGAATATTGTAATACGAATTATCTTCTCATCAATAAGATCATGGATGATGTTCTGGGTCATGACAACTTTCAATTCATCAAGGATGAAATTCTGATCCCGCTTGGGCTTAAAAACACCTTTGCTTCACTCGATGAGGTGAATTTAGAGGACGTAATGAGTGGCTATCATGTAGGATATCCTTATGATTTAAAGGAAAACAATTATGGAATGCACGCCACAGTAGAAGATGTCGGTACTTTCCTAAGAGCTCTGAATGATGGATCATTGTTTCAGCCAGGAGAACAAGAAATCTATGCTTCTGTTTACGAGTATGAACATGGAGGCTGGGTTCCGGGCTACCAGAGTTTCGCCGCCTATCACAAAGATCTCGACGCAGTGGTTGTTGCGTTCTACAGCACAACAGATGCAAAACTTTACAACTGGAACTTAGCAGAAATCATCAATGGCAGGATTATAAAGATATTGAGAATGCAAAAACGCCCATAACAAACCTTCACTTTACAGTGTGATCAACCACGACCATTGAATCATGATTTTTGATTCCGTTTACTTCGGCGATTGGTATACAGGATGGTCCGTTAAACCTTACTGAAGTACGTCTTCGCAGCCTCCAGTGCTTTCGGAGCTAGTACAAGGGCGGAGATCATCGTAGGGATAGCCATTAACCCATAGGCGATAAATACCAAATTCACCACGACATTTAATGAGGCCACAGACCCGAGGATGACCAGGCCGACATACCAATAGTTGAAATACTTCCCATACTCTGCTCCTACCAGAAATGAAAAACACTTCTGTCCGTAGTAGGAAAGGCCGAAAATCGTAGTGATTGCAAAGATCATCACGGTCAATATCAAAACATAAGGGCCTACATAAGGCAGGGCGGCATCAAAAGCTTTTGCGGTCAGGGTGATGCCATTGGATTCTTCCAATTGCCAAACTCCTGTGATGAGAATGCATAGTCCGGTCATGGTACAAATGACTAAGGTATCGATGGCGGGCCCAAGCATGGCTACCAGCCCCTCTCTAACCGGTTCTTTGGTTTTGGCGGCACCGTGCATCATCGGCGCAGTTCCTATACCTGCTTCATTAGAAAAGGCAGCTCGTTTTGCACCTTCCACTATAATGGCCCCGACAGCACCACCTAAAGCAGCTTTCGCCGTAAAAGCATCCTGAATGATCAGCCAAAAAGACGGCAAAATTTCGGTGAAGTTGATAAGAAGGATCAATACGACCGAAACGACATACAATACAACCATAGCGGGAACCAGCTTCGCTGCCACAGAGCCAATTCGTTTGATCCCGCCCAGGATAACCATGGCAACTAACACCGCAATGATGATCCCCATCGTTAGGTCGAGCCCAAAACTGGGCTCAATGCCATTGGGCACAAAAACCACATCCTTCATTACGGCTACCATTTGGTTGGCCTGGAAAACGGGTGTTGCTCCAAAGAAGCCCGCCACACAGAAAAAAATGGCCAGGGGCTTCCAGTTCTTTCCGAGTCCTTCTCTGATCACGTACATGGGACCTCCCTGAATTTCACCCAGGGAATCTTTGCCACGATACATGACAGCCAGTGTACAAGTAAAAAACTTCGTGGCTATTCCAAAAAAAGCACTCACCCACATCCAAAATATGGCGCCTGGCCCACCTGCGGCTATAGCAAGCGCTACCCCACTGATGTTTCCCATGCCTATGGTCGCTGCCAGTGCGCCGGACAGGGCCTGAAAATGATTGATCTGCCCAGGGTCATCTGGATTATCATATTTTCCTCTCAAGACATTGATGCCATGTCCCAGGTAACGAAAAGGTAAAAACCTGGAATAGATCATAAAAAAGGCGCCACCCCCCAGCAGCAATACTAACAATGGGGTACCCCAAACAAAATTGGAGCCGGCAACGATCAGTTCTTCAATTCTTTCCAATGTCTTTTATCTTAATAATTTGAGATTATTCAGTTCAGATAGTCACTTGAGTTGTTTGCAAGACCACCTTTTGAAGACTCAACATAGCGCGTCTTTCCGGAATTTCCTGACTTAAATTCCAGAAGGAAGTCAGAAAACATCAGGAATTTCGTCAAGCGCTTTTGCATATCTCTAAGTGGGTATTTGGCGAAACGCAATTATGCCTCTGGCTCTTTAGTTAGCAATGGACTTAAGTATCGCCAGACGGTTTCAGCAACGATTTGATGACCTTCCGGAGTAGGGTGAATGCCATCTTCCAGGTTCAGTTCCGGGATTCCCGCTACACCATCCAGTATAAAGGGAATGAGTGTGGCGTCATTATCTGCCGCAATTTTTGGAAAGATCCCTGCAAAACCGGAAGTATAGGTCTGGCCCAGATTTGGCGGTACTTGCATACCAGCGATGATGATCTTTACATCCGGATTTACCTTTTTTACCGCGTCGATAATGCTTTGTAAATTCTTCGGTGTTTCTTCCAGCGGCAAACCACGCAGCCCATCGTTTGCTCCTAATTCCAGAACGAAAATGTCGGGTACGGTTCTCAGCACCCAGTCGATCCGACTTTTGCCACCCGCCGTAGTTTCTCCACTCAATCCCGCGTTTACGACGCGATAGTTATAGTCCAGCGAATCGAGCCATCCCTGAATGACCGCCGGGAACGCTTGTTCTACCGCTAGTTGATATCCGGCGGTAATGCTATTACCGAAAAACAAAATGATCTTATCATTTGTAACAACCTCGGGGGTAACTTCGTCTTGTACTGAGGTTTGTGCCGATTCTTGACTTTTTTGGTCAGGAGTGCCACAGGCCATCATCAAGCAAAATAAGATCGCTACTAAAAATTGGTGTTTCATTTTATCGCAGTTCAATTGTCCGCACATGATGCCTTGCAAAAAGCGATCAAAACGAAGCGTTCAAATATAGTCCTCGTACTTATAAACAAATCAAATAGGGTTTAAATAGTTTAGCTGAATGTCGTATATCCTGGAAATTGACTCGGTTTCGAAAACATATAAGAATGGCGCCAAAGAAGTAAAGGTGCTGGATAACATCCATTTTGCCGTCCCCGAAAGGGAAACTTTGTCCATTGTTGGTCCTTCGGGAAGTGGTAAGACCACCCTCCTTGGTCTGTGTGCCGGTTTGGACCGTGTAACTGATGGCCGGATTTCGTTGAATGGCATTTTATTGAATGAACTCAATGAAGATCAGTTGGCTCAGGTTCGAAATGAGCAGGTAGGCTTTATTTTCCAAAATTTTCAGTTGATCCCTACTTTGACTGCCTTGGAAAATGTAATGGTTCCTTTGGAATTGCGTGGCGTTCGTTCGGCTGGGAAAGTAGCCAAAGACCTGCTGGGCCGCGTAGGGCTTGGTGATAGGAAAGAGCATTATCCTTCACAGCTTTCCGGAGGAGAGCAGCAGCGGGTGGCCATTGCCCGGGCCTTCTCGAACAACCCGGCGATTCTATTCGCCGATGAACCTACTGGAAATCTGGATGAAGACACCAGTCAAACGATTGAGGAATTGTTATTTGAGATCAACCGGGAACAAGGAACCACTTTAGTGGTGGTAACCCACGACTTGCAGTTGGCGAACAAAACCCATCAAATTGTGAAACTGCGAGGGGGAAAAGTTGAGCAACAAGAAAGCGTACTGGCCTAAAGCATTAAGGAATTGGACAAGAAGATCACTTACCAGAAGAAGAAATACAGTCGTTCATGGCCATGGCGAATGGCCTGGAGAGACAGCCGCAAAAGCCGTGGCAAATTGTTTCTGTTCATCGCTTCCATTTCGCTGGGTATCGCGGCCATGGTAGGCATCACCTCTTTTCGAGAAAACTTATTGGACGAGATTGATGATCAGGCCAAAGCATTGATTGGAGCGGATGTATCTGTCAGTAGCAACCAACCTCTACCGGAGGACCGATATTACCGCTTCAAGGATATCACCGCCGATGATTCCAAAGAGGTTTACTTCACCTCCATGGTTTTCTTCCCACGAACGGATGGCACCAGACTTACTCAGGTCCGCGCGCTGGAAGGTGCTTACCCTTATTATGGAGAGATTGAAACGGAGCCAGTAGAAGCAGCGAAACAATTCAAAGAAGGAAAATACGCCATTGTGGATGAGAAACTCATGATCCAGTACAATGTGGAGCATGGTGATTCCGTGATGGTAGGTAAACTGGCTTTCGAGATCATTGGCACGATCAAGCAGATCCCCGGGCAAACCAATATTTCTGGGACCATTGCGCCGGTAGTTTACATTCCACTACGCTATGTCGAGGAAACCGGTTTATTGCAAAAAGGGAGCCGTATCAATCATGTCACCTATTTTCAGTTTCACCCTGACATTGATACCACCAACATCTGGCAAGAGTTAGTCAACCAGACGGAGAGCAAAGGATATGACGTAGAGACCATTGAGGAGCGAAAGAGAGAAACAGGCCAATCCTTTAGTAACCTTTCTAACTTCCTTGAACTGGTCGCTTTTACCGCGTTGTTACTGGGCTGCCTTGGAGTCGCCAGTTCCATCTACGTGTACATGAAAAGCAAAGTACAATCCGTGGCGGTACTCAGATGTTTAGGCATGAAAGCCAGCCAGGCCATTGGTATTTATCTGGTCCAGGTAACCGGATTTGGCGTTATCGGAGCAGCTTTGGGAAGTTTACTGGGCATGGGAATTCATCTTTATTTGCCCGTAATTGTTAAGGACTTTCTGCCCGTAGACATTTCACCTGTTCCCTATTGGCCCGCTTTTTTCATCGGGATCTTGTTAGGGATCGTCATTTCCTTGCTTTTTGGGTTGTTGTCATTGGTGGGTCTCAGGAATATCAGCCCACTTTCGGCCATACGAAGTGGATTTGATTCGGGGAAGTTCAATTTTGATAAGTTACTGGTCCCCATCGGAGGAGGAATTGCGCTGTTTATATTCTTGTCCATTTATTGGCAGATCCAATCGGCGTATCAGGCCCTGGTGTTTTCGGGGGTATTGATCGGGACCATCTTTGTCCTATTTGGATTGGGTAAACTCATGAGTTGGCTGACCCGAAAATTGGTGCCTGCCAGTTTGCCTTATGTCTGGCGCCAGGGATTTTCCAATTTGTACCGACCCAACAACCAGACCGTCATTTTGATCACTACGTTAGGACTGGGGACAGCCTTTTTAGCAACCTTGTATTTCATGCAAGACCTCCTGGTGGAACGTGTTTCGTTGGCGGAGCAAGGTCAACGCCCCAACACAATCCTTTTTGATATTCAAAATGAACAGAAGGACGATATTCGTGAACTGACTATTAACTATGATCTGCCGGTCATTCAAGAAGTACCCATTGTCACCATGCGATTGCTTGAGATCAATGGCTATGACAAGGATGAAGCCTGGAATGATTCGACCGTGGCCATTCCTGATTGGGCTTACAACCGGGAGTATCGTGTGACATACAGAGATTCGTTAATTGATAGTGAAACACTGGTCGAAGGCGAATGGATCGGAAAGATTGATAATCTCAATGATTCCATTTTCATCAGCATTTCCAAAGGTTTTGCGGAGAACCTTGAATTGAAACTGGGTGATGAAATGTTGTTTAATGTCCAGGGCGCACTAATAAAGACTTATGTAGGAAACTTCAGGGAAGTAGACTGGACACGAGTGCAAACCAATTTCCTGGTCTTGTTTCCTGCCGGTGTTCTGGAACAAGCGCCGCAATTCCACGTACTCGTGACACGAATTGATAAAAGTGATCTTTCAGCGAGGTATCAGCAAGCTGTCGTCCGTAGTTATCCCAATGTATCCATCATAGATCTGGAACTTATTTTAAAGACCTTAGAAGAGATTCTTAGCCAAGTCGCATTTGTGATCCGCTTTATGGCCTTCTTCAGTATCGGCACGGGTTTGATAGTGATGATCAGTTCCATCATTCTTAGCAAGTTTCAACGCGTACGAGAAAACGTGCTTTTGCGAACCCTAGGTGCCTCGAAAGCTCAACTTTGGAAAATAACTGTGGCGGAATACCTGTTCCTGGGAAGTTTAGGGGCCATCAGTGGCATCTTCCTCGCTGCTCTGTTTTCTACTTTACTGGGAAGATTCGTTTTTGAATTCACTTTCGTTCCCAACTTCGGTCAGATCGGATTGATCTTCCTGGCCGTTGCGGGGATAAGTGTCACCATTGGACTGCTAAACAGTCGGGATGTAGTGCGTCAATCGCCATTAGAGGTATTGAGACGCGAAGCTTAATCCGAGGAATAATACCATTTTTATTTTCATATTGATCGCTGACTAATTCGGACCTGGTCCTGAATGTTGGACGTTAAGTAAAAACTCTGTGATAAATTTTTTCCGGGGGCTGTGATTATTTTATCATTCCTGCGAATAATGAGTAGGAAGTAAAGTAATTCGCATCAGACCTCATGGAGAAAAAAGAATTCATAATGTTTTTAGAGTCAAACAAATGGATTCTATTCAAGGTCATCAATACGTATTGCAAGGACGTTGAGGATCGAAAAGATCTGGAGCAGGAAATACTTATCCAACTCTGGAAATCTTTGAAGTCATACGATCCCAAATACAAAATGTCAACCTGGATCTATCGCATTGCGATGAATGTTGCGGTTTCATTCTATCGTAGTAACCTGAAAAGAATAGACAACACCTTCTCCTTGACCGATTCAGTTTTTCAATTGGTACATCCGGAGGAGAACTTGAGCGAGGAGCGACAATTTCTCCAGGAGTTTATAGCCCAGTTAGATCCTTTTAAAAGAGAAATACTCATCCTCTACCTGGAGGAAGTGAGCTACAAAGACATATCGGAGATCGTGGGGATCACTGAAAGCAATGTAGGAACCAAGATAAGTCGCATAAAAAAAGAGTTAAAGGAATATTTTGTTAAACTAAATCAAGAGAATCATGGAATTGGATGAATTGAAAGTTGCCTGGAAACAAGAGAAAAAAGCCCTTGAAAATCGCATCAAATTAGATGAAGCCTATATCCAAAGATTCGCCTTTGATAAATCGAAAGGAGTCTTTGATAGACTGATATCTACGTCCATCATAGGCCGGAATCTCGCATTGGTATATATGTTGATTTCGTTTGCTGCATTATATCACATGGAAGCAGACCTTTGGCAAAGTACCCTGGTTTTTATCAGCGGCCTGGCCATGCTTTTTTCGTTTTTCCAACACAGGTCCTTGAAAAAACCAGTATACAGTCAAATGAACACGGTCGAACTGCAAAAGGCCATTGCTCAATTTAGGATTCATACTGCGAAACATGCAAAATATGATTTGGGCATTGTCGCCTTATGGTTTTCAGCGATGATTCCTGTCTACCTGAAGTTGTTTTCCAATCAATCAATCACTTTTGTAGATCAGCTTTTAGTTTCAGCGGCGATTGTTGTTTTAATGGTCGTTTTGTCTCCATTCATCTATGGCAGGTATAACCGGCAACTCATGGAGAATGAGGCCCAGTTGGCCAAAGTCATTGAGTTTGAATCTTTGGATTAAGCAATCCCACCCACGCCTAGTTGATTTATGAAGGCTGGGGTTCTATAAATAATCCAGGCCATTGTTGGTCTTATGACCAACGACCTCTCGAGACGATAAAAAAAAGAAAGCCACAGATCATTGAAACCTGTGGCTTTTAATATTGAATAAGTTTTTTCTAATCCTCCGAGAAATACAGATTATCCACCAAAATGTTTCCATTAAGAAATCCGTCCGACTGGTTCATTGGATTCCACAAAGCAAAGACGATGCTCAAGTTGGTTAGGTCCAGACCCTGAAAATCGGCCATCGGAATTTTGTAAACCATCCATCCGTCATTTTCTTCTGGCGTATAATTTACCAGAAAGACAGCTGCAGCAGAGGTTTGTTCTGCACTTTCCAGTTTCACTTCGACATCTTTAAACTCCTCCGGGTATTTCAAAGAGAAGTTGAGGTGCCCATTGCTGTATACGGACATATCACGCGCATCCATTTCGAAGAAGGCGCCACCCCAATTAGTACCTGGGTATGCAAACTGTAGACTGGAAGTGCCTTCAATTGCATCGATGGATTCCGTGACTTCAGGTTCTCCGCCTCCCCCAAAAGAAGTGATCTCCAACTGGCCGAAACCATCAAAACCATCCTGAATGGCATGAATCGCAAGTCCATCATCAACAAATTGGCCCAACGTTTCTTCTTCAAGATCCAATGCCGGAGGATCTTCAGCCATTAGATCATTCCACTGGTATACCCGTACAAAGTCGACCAACATACTCGTAGGGAAGGAAGTGGTTGCGTCAGGGTTTCCTGGCCAATTGCCCCCTACGGCGACATTCAAAATGAGGTAGAAGCTTCGTTGAAACTCTTTCATGTCGTCTCTGATGCTGATCTCCCTGACCCGGTTTCCGTCTACATAAAATGTCATGGATTCGGGCGTCCAATCTAATGTGTAGAGGTGGTACGCTTCGTCGAAAGTTGATCCTGAGGCATTGAACTCTCCCTGAATGGATTCTAAATCTTGTTCGGAATTGGTGAAATGGACCGTGCTGTAGATCTGGTCCGTATCATGCCCTAACATTTCAACAATATCAATCTCTCCCGAACCAGGCCAATCGATGGGATCTTGAAAATTATCTCCTAACATCCAGAATGCGGGCCAGATTCCCTGACCGGTCGGCATTTTGATTCTCGCTTCTACTTTGCCGAAACGAACACTGCGTAATCCTCGAGTCGTGATTTTCGTGGAGGAGTAGTCGGTGCCATTTTGTTGCGCAGTAATAGCCAAAACATTGGCATCCCCATCTTGCTGTATGGATACATTTTCTGCGTTTTCTGTATAAAGCTGCAATTCGCTATTGCCCCAACCGGCAGGTAATCCGAATTCTGTGCCATCACCGGTTTCGAAAGTCCAGGTACCGCGATCCAAAGAAGTCCCGTCAAATTCATCACTCCAAACCAACGTAAACCCATCGTATTCTGTGATTGTCGAACCTGCTCCCGGATCATCATCTGTACTACAAGCACTCCATAGTAAACAGCTTCCACACAGAAGCATCAATAACTTCGATTTGTAATTCATAACTCACGCTAATTTTTTACTCAATCGAAAGTGACTAAAAAAAGGTAGCTATCCTGAAATCCAGTTACATCACCTCTACATCTCGTTTTACATCATAACTACATCACAATAGTCTATGGGGCCTGGGAAAGGTTATGAAAAGTAAACGACCAGTTTAATATAAACTAAACACCAAATTGACGAAGGTGATGATCGAGGTGTTTCACAAAAAAAGTGTTCCACTCAGAGCCCGTTAGTTTGCCGAATACAGTATGTTTTCTATTGTCAAAATGTGCGAATCCGAGGCCATTTATCTTTTTAATACCATTAATGAGTCGCTCCTTTCCGACAGCAAAATCTTCATTATTATCCAGCGTACTGAAAGCTCTCGCTGTAAGCATATTTTTCTTGTATGGCGTATCTCCCACGACCGTCCTTTTCCGGAATAGTTTGATCAACAGAAGCGTAAACTTTGTGGGTTTTGGCGTATTATCTTCAAACGCATAGGAGCAATGGATCAACATCTGGGACACGTTCATCTTCCCCCACTTTCGTTCGCTATGTTCATGTAGCTGATTGATTCGCTGTATCAGCCTTTCAGCTCCAGCTGCCTCGAAAATGTTATCCATGAAGTCAATTTACTTATTTCGAACAAGTGTAATGACCGTTTCCACTTCCTGACTACCCTTTTTGTTTCGTTTCAAGTCAAGGATCACACCATCCCCGTTAATTTCCACTTCTTCTCTGAGGCTTTCGCTGACGGATCCTTCAAAAAGAAACTCGAATTTTCGCTCTTTGTATCCGCTTGCATCAGCGATTACGTGGATGTGCTTTCCGTCTTTTTCACCTGGATAGTTTCCGGGAACGATGGTCTCTAATAGAAAACACCCCTGTTCATTCGTATCGAGGCTACCTCTGATCTTGGCAAAGCTGGGCATGCCTAAGAAGACACTGTTATACTCTCCAAATTGGTCTGCCTGGTAAAAAGTAAGGTTTGCTTCTGGAATGGGTTGCTGAGTTTCTTTGTCTACTACCAGTCCATGTATTATCAAGTGTTCCCCTCCTTTAGCTTTGGCAAGCAGGGAAACGTATCCCTGGTCATTTGCGGTCAATTCGCCACAACTTTTTTGGTGCTGAGCATCTGCGGCCAGCGATATGGAAACAAGCCATAGATGTCCTAACAATAGTTTAATCGTTGTGTTCATACCTGGTTTTCGCCTTAATTATTTGAAGGTGCGGCAACGTGTATTTACCGGGTCCGAGAAAGAAAAGACTTATAAAGCCGACCAGATAGATTAACGGAAGTTCTTTATCCATTAAATCGTCGTTGGCGTGAAAGACAAAAAAGGCCATAGCCATTGTAGCTATGAGCGGCAGAAGGGTCAGCCGCATCAATACACCGAGGATCAATAAAATGGAACATCCGAACTCCGCAATAACCGCGATTGTAAGCATGGCTGCACCTCCAATACCAAGCGGATCAAAACTTTCAAAAAAAGCAGTTTTTCCATCCAGTAGATCCATCAACTTTCCGATGCCGTGCAATAGCATCATCACGCCCAATCCAATTCGGAGGACCAACACACCCAGGTCCAATTGTGGATCTGTGCTCAGAAAGAAGGTCTTAATTTTTTTCATTTTCTGTGATTTTCGAAAAAGTGGCCTGTTGCATTTGATCAGGCACTACTCTTAATTGATGCTGGTGTGATTCCATTTCCAGTTCAATGGAATGTTTGTTGTACAGATCATAACCTATGATGCGATTGTTCTCACCAGGAATCAAATAATATACGACCGGTCTATAAGGCATAAGCGTACGACCAATACCTCCAAAACCCTCATCATTCCATACGATCGAAAGAAAAAAGGACTCCTCGAATGCTTGCGGCTGCTTCTCTGATTCTGTGACTACAACCAACGACCTCATACTGTTACTCACTTTTTCTGATCGATAAACTTGAGGTGTGGGCTCCACAAACCCATAGTTGTTCACATAGCGTTTTATCGCAGCGGTCAATCTTTCAAAGCGATCTTTTTCTTGGACCAGAGAATCTAAAAGGTCAAATGAATCATGCAATAAGGCTTCAGAGAACAATCTGTTCGCCAGCGCGTTTTCGTTGATAAAAGCGTCTTTTGGGAGGTTATTAAGGAATGAAATGGTTTCCTGTGAATACGTGCTTAGCCGGTAGCCGCTACTGGTTCTGGTGAGGTCAAAGCTTCCGTACTTTGGCGAGTTATACCTGCCTTCCGTCAATTCAATTACATGTGCCTGTTTTGAAACAGCCGGGGCCCTGATGGGGTCTTCACCGTTGAGTAACAAATCAATGTCATCATACAGATAGTCGATCATGTCCAGTCCATCAAAGGCATAGTTGGACAAACCAATAAAGACGATATCAGCTTTCGGGTACCAAAGAATCAATGAGTTATTGCCTGACCCTGAGCCACTATGTTCTATGATCTCACCGCCATCATAGACCTCCCAACCATAGGCATAGTCCTCAAGAAACGGCGTAAAAAAGCGGGTCATTTGTGCTTCGGGGAGCACTGTTTTATTCCGAAGTGCCACATACCACTTAAACATTTCTTCGGTATTCGATAGCAAAGCTCCATTTCCCATTAAATTCCAGTTGATGAAATTTCTGGATTGAAAAGTCCCCTGGCTCTCTTCACCAATATAATTATTAGCTTCAGTCAACTCCGACCAGTCCGCTTGTTCGTAACCAGTGCTGTATAGACTGGCAGGGACAAGCACGCTTTCTCTCAAATAGCTTTCGTAGGTTTGATTGGTAACTTTTTCCACTATGGCGGCAAGCAAAGAATAGCCGGCATTAGAATATTCGTAAGATTGACCGGGCTCAAAGGTGAGGTCTGCTTCCCACAATATCCGAAACATCTCCTCTTTAGAGGTATTGGCAAAGTCGTCGGATTCATTAACATAAATGGGAAGCCCTGATGTATGGGTCAATAAATGGTGGATCTGTATGTCTTGTTTGTCCTTTGGAACGTGATTAAAGAAACTGTGCAGTGAATCAGTGGTCTTCAGTTTACCTTCAGCTTCCAGTTTTAATATAGCTGCGGCAGTGAACTGCTTGGTCAGTGATCCAATAGAGAACAAGGTTTTTGTCGTATTGAAGCTGGGAATAGACCGATCCGAGTGTCCGAATGCCCGATGAAAAATAATACTATCGCCCTGGGCGAATAAAAATGATCCACTTAACCCAAAGAGCGCTAACGCCTCAAAGTAGTGGTTGATTTTCTCCCCAAGTTCACCTTTCACAACCTCGTCCGAATATTGTTTCTGACTGGAACAGGATTGAAATACTAATGGAAGACTTAGCAGCAAAAGCTTTATGGTTCGCATGAAGAAGGAGTCTATTTAGGCCAAACCGGAATTTTCAAAGTAGACTTTCACAAACGCCAAACTGTCTCGCCAGTGCAATTCGAGTAATTGAGCTGCCTTTTCCGCGTTGTTTTGTTTGACCGCTTCTATTATCTGAACATGAGCAATTTTCGATTTACCCTCAAACTCAGGAGCGTTCATATAGGCTGTCTCATAGAAAATTACACGCAATTTCAAATCGGAGATCATCTTTTTCAAAGTCGTGTTTGGACAGCTTGACACCAGGACATCATGAAAGTCATTGTCGTGTTTTACTTTGATCGCTGGATGAGCCTCGAACATGCGTTTCTCTACTACCTCAAGCCGGTTAGCCAATTCCGTCAAATGCGGTGAGGTGCGTACTGCCATGGCTTCAAGTTGACCGATGATGGGATATATTTCTTTCGCAATGTCTAACTCTAATCTGGGTATAAAGAACCCTCGGTTGGGAATCACTTCCACGATGCCCGCTTGTTGTAATTGTCCCAGCGCTTCCCTGATGGGTGTCACTGACACAGATAATTGTTTTGAAATATCCACGAGTGATAGTTTGTCCTCATGTCTTATTTTGCCATCCAGTATTTGTCGCTGGAGGTATTCCTTGATTTGATCTCTCAAAATGGGTCGTTGAAGTATCATTGGTTTTCTCCTTTCAATACATGTGAACCTCAAAGTGCTTCTGAAATGCTAAGAAGTCTCATTCTGCAGATTATGGTTTTCAAATATAATCAATAAATCGTATACGATATAAAATATACGAAAAACATCATTATAACTTTATCAAATCACACCTACTAGGCCCTATAGAGACCTTTGTAAAGGTTTAATCCTCACAATAGATCTTCTCGTACTCCTTTTCTCGGAAGGCGTACGAACCGAGTTTCTCACCCTTTTCGTTGACGTAAAGTAAAATGTAGAACCCGGTTTCAGGGCTGTATACCTCAGCCGCGAAAATAGGATCTTCCTGATTGCCCAGGTTACGGATGTCATTGAATTTCGGAGGAAGTAACTCTCCATAGCGACTACTGGCCAATCCATAGCCTCTTTCGCCATAGAAAGTGGCGATTTGCAGGTCTTCGCGATCGACGATCATGTCGAAATTGGAAACCGTATCGATGAGAAATGACCCGTCATTGAGGTTGATTAAGCTCCAATCCAGGTTTTCTTTGATCCAGGCAGTCGAATCATTCCAATACCGGATCTGATCATAGTCGAAATCAATGATCTCGTCTTCACTTTCGTCAATGATGCCATATTTACCCTTATCTCTGGTAATGTAGTAAGGACCGAAGCGCTCCAGTTTTGATTCATACCTTGGTAAGATCAAAGTGCTGTCCTGCATATCATAAGCTCCGATTTTTCCTTTTGCCAATAAAAAGATCAATCCATCCGATTCCTGCATGGCATCGTACTGAAAAGGGATCACTTCTTCTCCTCTTCCATTGAGCATGCCCAGTTTACCTCGTTGCTTGGCGACAAACAATGAATCATCCAGCGGTTTGATTTCTTCATATTTTCCTGAAAACAGTAATTCACCCTGTCTATTCCAAAGACTCGTTTGTTCTTCACTTACGATAGTGATGTAATCAGCGAACTCGTTCGTTTGAATGGGAGATACGGCGATTACTTTTTGATCGGGTTCAAGTTCCATTTGCGCTCCATTTGGGAAAATCGCCTGCATTTGTGCACTATCGTCGCGATAGACTGCTGTGAAATCTCCAGCCAGGTATAAAGTATCTAATCCTGATAGAGGGTTTTCGAGATTACTTTTGGCATAGAGGGTCCAGAGCGAATCTTTTTGTACGCCGATCCAAGATTCATTTTCCAACAGGTCGGTAAGTAACCCACGGGGACTATTGGCCTGTAGCTGGCTGAAACGATAGCCATCAGGTGTTCTGGCGTAATGAAATGGACTGCCGGGTGTGACTTCATAGTCTCCCCAGGGGATCATGAAGCTCAACTGCTCATTCATCAAACATTCCCAGTCTCCCCGGAACCCGATGAGTAAAGAATCCTCCACCACTTCTATATCATCAAACTTAAACTCCAGCTCTAACGCATCATCATGCAGTTGCGTCATCAGTTTTTCCGTGGTGTACACTGCAAGGCTTTCACCCTTTTCAAAAACCCAGAAGACTCCCTCCCGATAAATGTCGTCGTATTTGAAGAGTGTGATGGGGTATCCAGTATTGGATATCAAGCCATATTTTCCATCGATTTTAACCCTTAGCCATTGTTCTCCGATAGCGGCTGCGTCTTCCAGCCCCTGGTATATCTCAAATCCGGACTTGTGGATCAGTCGCTTTCCCTGATCACTTTCCAATAATAAGACACCCAGTCCCAGGTCCTGGACTCGATCGAAATCACCCTGGTACATTAAGGTTCCTATCCTGTTGTAGATCTCATCTTGCTGATTGCTGCCGAAGAAAAAATCTGTTTGAATGTCTCCACAGAAATAATCCGTATTGATTTCATTAAACGTCAAATCCAACGCCGCTCCTGAACTGGTCAGGAAACGATACTCGCCATCTTCATAGATAGGCACGGTTGTTCCTTTGATACCATTCGAGACTTTCCGCAAAGAATCCGCAAAAGGAAGCCTTCTGAGCTCAGGATCATTTTCCAGATGGTACCAGATATTGATGGCTTTTCGAAGTTGTTTGGAATTTGGATAGTCACTGAAGAACCCTTCATAATCCACAGCGAGATTGGAGGCAGTCCTTCTCACGAAAATGATCTTTTCAGCCTGATCGCGGTAAGGTGTTTCCGGGTTGGATTTCAGGAACTTTTCGTAATCAGAAAGTTTGTCTGAACTCGTTTCTTCCAGATAAAGTAAAGAATCGAAACCGAATCTGGCTTCGGGAGCATAGTAGGATTCCGGATATTTGAGAAAGAATTGCTGATACGATTTGGAGGTATACTGAGGTTTGACGTCCTTCCATACCAGGCTGTCGCGTAGCTTCACAAGCTTCAGGTTCCGAAGATCTTTGGGGTACCAGCCCATATAGGCTTCAAAGCCCGTAATAGTGTGATTATCCAGAGCTCTGGTAAAATGCTTGTCGCGTATAAGTGTATCAAGCGTTTGGATATCGTTAAGGCTTACTCGATTCTTTTCAAGGTCCTCCAACTCATCTTCGTCGGCTATTTCATAATCTTCCAGGGCCTGCCAAATGGTCACTCTCGCTGAGTCCAGATCGAATAAAGTCAAAGAATCGGTGGCTAGTAACTCAGCAAGTACATACCTGGCTCCCGGATTGACGGGTTGTTCCAACAAGGATTCTGAAATGAGTTCCAGCGCTTTGGGCAAATCCTCCTTGTCCAGTGCCCGGAAGATCTTTTTTAAGTCTTTACCATAGGCATACCAAAAACCGCAGATGACCAGCAAGAAGCTGATCCATTTTTTCCAATTGGACTTCCTTAAACCGTGGTTCTCCATTCCCTTATTTAAGACACTTTGAGCACTTCAATCGTTGTAACTTAACCTGTAAGCGTACAAAATTAGTATGCCGTTCGTTTAAAGTGTTTGCCTGGGCAAGAATTCCATAATCCGGGTCAATCGGATATTTTCCCCTTCGACCTTCATTTTGCCGGATGGCTTGCGGAAAATATGAAACAGTTTTATGAGTATCTACATTTGAAGCTCATACAAAGGCGAGTATTTTAAGCGGTGATTTTTTCCGTCTTTATAAGTCGGAAAATTTTTCTTTCGATTCCAACCAGCAAATAGGATTCGAAAAATCATTGAAGGAGTGACCTCCCGGTTGCTCCTTTCGTGTTTCTATACCCTAAGTATTCACTCCAAAAACCTTCTGGGATCAAGCAATATTTCTGAGGATCACCCTTAAATAGTGAAAATTTCATTTTCGGGTTATTATGCTATCCAGTTAGAGTAATCCGCACAAAGTGGTCACGAGGGTGGATCAATGTTCACTTTCAAATAACCGATCAACTCAAATCACAAAGGATCACAGAAAATTCCTTTAATCTCACAGGTTTCCCAGTTGATCCTACATGATCATGTTTGGGCGTTAAAACCGCTCACCAGATCGTTGTAAGGCTTTTGTTATGAAAAGGAGTCTAAGCAACTTAATAACCTATTCTCCTTTGGATCATTCCAAAAACCTTTTAATCCATAGATTTTCCGGTTGATCCGATTTGACCTCCAACTTTTCAATAAACAGTAGTGTCTGGACATAAAAAAGCAGTAATCTCATAACCAGCACTCAATTTTCAGCTTGTCTGTTACTTTTATCGTTCCAAAAAGAAAGTGATGCAAAACAACCGCATACAGTTAATTTTTCTTATTCCCCTTCTTCTGGTGCTGACCTTGGCCCTGAGACCACAGGTAAACTCCGTCTTTACTCCAGGAACTATGGCGAAGTTTCTAAACGGTGCTTTTGGCGAACAAATCATTCCCTGGCAAAGTGTTACCGCTTTTCGTCAACAACTAAGTCTACCACTCTGGGTTATCCCAAAATGGGATAGTACCGGATACATTTATACGAATCGTACCGGACAGATTTGGGAAATTGATGACTCTCGTTCAAATCCAAATCCACGCAAAATTCTAGATATTAAGGAACGCGTATATTCTGGAGGAGATGGTGGCCTCCTGGATCTTGCGTATCATCCCGAGTTTGGAGACAGCATGTCTCCCAATGGGAAATACATATATGTCAACTACATCTTTCTGCCGAAGGAATTAAAAGCCCAGAATCCCGATAAGTTGGCGTATCATCGAATTTCCCGATTCACCTTTCTAGAAGATGGTACCATCGATCGTGATTCGGAATTAGTCTACGTGCAAATGTTTGACAGGGACTTTCTGCATAGCGGTGGTTCCATGTTTTTTGACAATGAAGGATTCTTAAATGTAAGCATAGGTGATGAAGGTAAATACAACGACGTGTTTTCCAACGCCAACACATTGGAAAAACGACTATATGCCGGAATCATCCGGATTGATGTAGATATGGACTCATCAAGGAGTCATGCTCCTCGTAGAAAGCCCATCAATGTGGAACGTCCCGAAGGGTGGCCCGAAGATTATTATGGAAATTACATGATTCCTGATTCAAACCCCTGGCAAAGTCCGGAGGGTGCATTTCTCGAGGAGTTTGTGATCATTGGTCTTCGTAATCCTCATACGACTTATTACGACAGAGAGAAAGATGAAATATGGGTGGCAGATGTAGGAGAAGCAGCAAGAGAGGAGATTTCGTTGATGAAACGAGGAGACAATGGTCAGTGGCCCTATATGGAAGGTACTATTCCGGGTCCAAAAGGTCGACCAACTAACATCATGGGAAATGAGCGTCCCCCGTTGCACGATTACGGTAGAGATGTTGGTCGGTCAGTAATAGGTGGCTTTGTTTACCGTGGTGAACATGAAAGCCTTCACGAGAAATTCATTTTTGGTGATTTTTCTACTAGAAATGTCTGGGCGTTGGATCCTGATAATGGGACGGTACAGTTTCTGACCAATACAACCGAGAAGTTCGAACCATTTGGTCCGGTGAGTTTTGTAAATGGGGTAAACAATGAAATTTTTCTGGTCAACTTTGGTACGCGCTCCATTCTTGAATTGGTGCCAAACACAAATACTTCTACTGAACTAGCCCCTCAAAACTTATCAGATGTCGGTGTATTTGAAGATCTATCTACATTGACCCCTGCTGAAGGTATCATGCCCTACTCGTTGAACAGCGAACTGTATTCTGATGGAACACAGAAAAGGCGCTGGGTCGCAATTCCCAATGACGGAGAATTTGACACCTTGGGAGAACAAGCCTCGGTAAATGAACACGGTGAATTGATCTTTCCCAGAGGCACAGTATTCATTAAACATTTTGAATTGCCCACCGATTTTCGAAGCCCTGAAGAAACCCGAAAGTTGGAAACTCGCTTTTTGGTGTTGACTGATAACCTGGATGCTTACGGGGTTACGTATCGTTGGAATGAGGATGGAACCGATGCGGAATTGTTGGAGGAAGGAGCTGAAGCTTCTTATGAAGTGATCAATGAAGCGGGTGAACTTACGACTGTTAATTGGGTATTTCCTTCACGGCAACAATGCCTGACTTGCCACAACGCCAATGCCGGATATGTACTGGGGCCAAATATGCGAAATTTGAATAAAGGCATTCATTATACCGAGGAGACGCCACTTACGAATCAATTGAGAACCTGGCAAAACCTGGGCATCATTGAAGAGCGTTTGGAATTGTCGTCATATGCTCCGTTATCTTCTTTGGACAATGCGTTCACTTCAAATGAAGCCAAAATTCGATCCTATCTACAAAGTAACTGCTCCTTTTGCCATAGGCCCGGAGGAGTAGAAACCAATTTCAACGCCTTGTTCACATCCTCGCTTGATAGTGCCCAGATGGTCGGAGTAGCCACGGTTGGAAGACAATCCCTTGAAGAAAATGCTATCATTGCCCCTGGAGATATCCAACATTCTGAGATGGTACGGCGAATTGAAAGCCTTGATGGATTGAGGATGCCACCACTGGGAACCAGCCTTGTTGACCAGAAATTTGCAGCTACACTTAAGGAATGGATTCTTGAATTGGATCATGTCACTTCATTACATGGCGTTAAAAACCAGTCCTATTCGCTTTATCCAAATCCATTACAGACCAATACCTTTATGGTCAGAGCAGAAAAGCCAGAACAGAAACGCAACCTTACGATTTATGACTTATCAGGATCCGTTATACAATCATTCGAGGGCGTGTCATTGGATCGGTCATTCACAATACCCTTAGATCGAGGTATCTATTTCATCAAAATAAGTGATGGCTTCGAAATCACCACCCTGAAGTTGGTCAAAGATTAGAAGCAACATTCAGATTCCCCTTTTAATTGGATTAAGTATCCCCTGTGAATAACTATAATTTGCTAAATTGATATCTATATGCTAAATTGATATACGTAAATCTGTGAATTTTGGAACGAAGAAAATGCCCTAAATGTACCAATGAAAATATCGTAAAATCCGGTGTGATTAACAACAGGCAACGATTTAAGTGCAAAACATGTGGTTATCACTTTACAGTAGATAAAGTTGGGAAGGAAGTCGAGAGCTATATCGTCATCAAAGCATTACAACTATTTATTGAAGGGGTCAGCTATCGTGAAATCGAACGATTGCTAGGGGTAAGTCACGTTTCTGTGATGAACTGGGTCAAGAAATACAAAGTCAAAAAACCTCAAAACCAAGAATACCGCCCAACTTACAAAATACTTACACACAGTGAGTTAGTTAAATTTCTTGGAGACCCGGCAAACATGCAAGGATCGGGATTGATCCTGTCAGAACTCGGAGACAAATACATGATGATCAAATGGGAACGCTTCCGCGACTAAAAGTATACTAATTACCAAAAATATACATCGGTTTAGGTTTTCAGCTGAAAGAGCTTTCACTTTCCATCGGAATCGCGATAGAAAATTTTTTAATGTTTCACCTCTTTAGTTGAAAATTTTTTACAGATGAAAAAGTTCTATCTATTTTTTGGATTACTCTGTATTTGGCTAATGGGATCGGCACAAGACCCAGAACCCAAAGTTGATCATTCATACAAACCCATGACCTTGAAGCTTTCTGAAGATGGAAACAAATACATCCGTTTTCTAACCTGGCACCAGATCTGGTTGCAAGGGGGTTCTGAGCAGGATGGCATGAATGTTTCCATTCGCCGATCAAGGTTTCTGGTTTATGCCCAAATTTCTCCTCGTTTCTTAATTCTCTCCCATTGGGGCCTGAATAGTTTGGGAGCAAACCACCTCACCGCAAACCCCAATTCACAAACGGCAAATAATCGGGCATTGCTCTTTCTACATGGAGCCTGGAACGAATTTGCTTTGGTTCCGAAGAAACTACATGTGGGCGCTGGACTTCACTATTGGAATGGTATTTCCCGACTGACCAGTCAGAGCACTTTAAATATGATGACCCTGGACAATGCGGGTTCTGGAAATTCGGATGCGAGGTTATTTCCATGGGCCACGATCACGACAAGTGATCAATTTGCTCGACATTTAGGTATCTATGCAAAAGGTACCCTTGGAAATTTCCAGTACCGGGTTTCCGCAAACAATGCACGGAATAATAGCGGTGTGTTGAGTCCAACTGTTGCTTCGTACCAGGTCAATAATTCTTCCGTTCAAAGTGACTCGACCAATATCGGGACCTGGAATTATGCTGGCTATTTAAAGTATGATTTTCTCGATGGGGAATCGGATAAGCTACCCTATTTTGTTGGGACGTATTTAGGCAAGAAAAAAGTGTTTAGTGTGGGAGCGGGATTCCATGTACAACCTGATGCGATGGCATTGGGCGAAAACCTGGCCACAGCTACCAGAGAAGACGTGACCCACTTTGCTGTTGATGCTTTTTACGATGCACCGCTTAGTGAAAACCTTGCCATTAATGCTCTCGCTGCCTTCTACAACTTTGACTTTGGAGGTAGCGATAAATTCAGCCATGGAGGGTTGGTACCTGGATCCGGAAGTGTGATATACGGACAAGTAGGCGTGCTATTCCAACAGGCCAAATTAATGCCCTATCTTTCTTATAACAACGTGAATCTGGACTTTACACCTGACACCAGCAACGAGGTGACTTTTGGCCTCAATTACTACGTCAATGGACATTTTGCTAAGGTTACTGCAGAATACAGTACCGGTAAAAGAGGAACGGTGGGAGCCGAAAGCACGAATATTTTCCGATTGCAAACACATATTTTCCTGTAAAACAGGACTATCAATATCAAATCGAATAATTCTAAACCTATGTCTAACAACCTTCAAAATTACTGGAAGCGCAACCTCAAATACCTGGGGATACTGCTTGTGGTATGGTTTGTCGTTTCCTACGGATGCGGCATCCTATTTGCCGATGCGCTTAACAGTGTCATGCTCGGTGGTTTTCCGCTTGGCTTTTGGTTCGCCCAGCAAGGCGCCATCTATGTTTTTGTGGTCCTCATCTTTATCTACGTCTACTTGATGAACAAGCTGGACAAGGAGTTTGACGTGGACGAAGAATAACCTACTAAAAGAAAAAATTATGGATCCACAGATTTGGACTTATATTATGGTAGGTGGCACCTTTTTGATTTACATAGGTGTTGCCGTTTGGGCCCGAGCCGGTTCAACTAAAGAATTTTATGTAGCGGGTGGCGGCGTACACCCAATTGCCAACGGGATGGCAACTGCCGCAGACTGGATGTCAGCTGCTTCATTTCTGTCTATGGCAGGGCTGATCTCCTTTATGGGTTATGGCGGAGCACAATACCTCATGGGATGGACCGGGGGTTATGTACTGCTGGCTTTGCTACTGGCCCCTTACCTGAGAAAATTCGGGAAATTCACTGTTCCCGATTTTATTGGCGATCGCTATTACTCGAAAAATGCACGTTTAGTGGCGCTATTGTGCGCGCTATTTGTCTCTTTCACGTACGTCGTGGGACAAATGAAAGGAGTAGGTGTGGCATTTGCCCGCTTCCTGGAAGTACCTTTTGAGCAAGGCATATTCATTGGTATTGGCATTGTGTTTTTCTACGCTGTGTTAGGTGGTATGAAAGGAATCACCTATACCCAGGTGGCTCAGTATTGTGTATTGATCTTTGCCTTTACTGTTCCTGCAATATTCATTTCCATGCAAATGACAGGTACTCCCATTCCTCAATTAGGGTTTGGAGGCAAACTGGCAGACGGAACTTATCTCCTGGCAAAACTCAATCAAATCTCAGTTGATCTTGGTTTCAGAGAATACACTTCCGTTAATAAAGATAACATGGTGAACATGTTTTTCATCACAGCAGCCCTGATGCTTGGAACCGCAGGACTTCCTCATGTGATTGTAAGATTTTTCACCGTACCGAAAGTAAAAGATGCAAGAGTATCCGCGGGCTGGGCGCTGTTATTTATCGCGATTCTCTATACAACAGCGCCTGCCGTTGCGGCTTTTGCCCGTACGAATTTGATCAATACCGTTTCCGAAAAGCCCTATGCGGAGATGCCAGGGTGGTTCTCCAATTGGGAAAATACCGGTTTATTGAAGTTCGAGGACAAGAACAAAGACGGTATGATAACGTACGTGGCGGATGCAGAGGCCAATGAATTATCCATCGACCGTGACATAATGGTACTGGCCAACCCTGAAATTGCTAACCTACCTGACTGGGTGGTCGCCCTGGTAGTGGCTGGTGGTCTCGCGGCGGCACTGTCAACAGCTGCAGGTTTGCTACTGGTGATCTCTACTTCTATTTCGCACGATCTGCTTAAAAATTACCTGAAGCCAGACATCAGTGAAAAAGGTGAGTTACGCGCAGCTCGTATTGCCATCGCTATTGCCGTTGTTTGCGCAGGTCTGGCGGGACTGGTTCAATTAGGTTTTGTGGCCCAGGTAGTGGCCTTTGCTTTCGGCCTGGCCGCTTCTTCGTTCTTCCCGGCGATCATCCTGGGCATTTTTGACAAGAAAATGAACCGAGAAGGTGCCATTGCCGGCATGATCACGGGCATTGTGTTCACCGCTTCTTACATCTGGTATTTTAAGCCGGTGTTGGGCGGACCTGGTTCTCCGGAAGGATATTGGTTTGGTATTTCTCCGGAAGGAATAGGTACGCTGGGGATGTTCTTCAATCTGATTGTAGCATTCATTGTGTCACGCATGACACCAGAAACGCCCAATGAAATTCAGGAACTGACGGAAAATATCCGTTATCCAAGAGGGGCCGGAGCGGCTTCTGACCATTAGTATAAACATTTTTATGAGGTTTTGAAGTGTGATGGGAAAAGGCGACCTTATGGTAGTGAAACAAAAACAAAAGATTGGACTTGTCTTCATCTTCCTGGTGATGGTCAGCCTTTTCTCTTCCCCATTTTTGAGTATCCCTGGTGGATTGACGGGAGCACTTCCTAACCTCATGATCTACTTTCTGATCGTGTGGATCGTATTGATTTTGCTCATGATCCGGGTGTTTTATAAGAAATTTCCAGAAGACTGATTGTGCAACGCTGGGCGGTCATATTGCTGTCATTGAGCTATTTGGGGCTTCTGTTTCTCTTAGCGCACTATCTTGATAAGCGCGCCCGGCGAAAAAAGACTTCCCGACTTAACCGCTGGATTTACGCTATGGCGATTCCTGTGTATTGCACTGCCTGGACTTATTATGGCAGTGTTGGAAAAGCGGTGAATGATGGCTGGGAATTCCTCACCATTTATTTGGGTCCTATATTGACGGTGCCGATCTGGTGGATTGTGGTGAGAAAAATGATCAGAATTTCTGAAGTACAGCGAATTTCTACCTTGCCGGATTTCATTTCATCGAGATACGACAAAAGCCTGACACTGAGTATCGTTTCCAGCATTTTCATTTCAATTGGTATTATTCCTTACATCTCCATTCAATTGAAGTCCATTTCATCATCATTTGATATCCTGATCAGCGGCAATCATTTGTTGAATGGATCCAGGGTGTTGTATGAGGATGCAGCTTTTTACATTGCCATTATTTTAGCACTTTTTATCATTCTTTTTGTATTCCGTTCAATTGAAACGGCGGATAAGCATTATGGTATGATGGGTGCTATCGCGGTGGATTCTCTGGTGAAACTGCTGGCATTTCTGGCGGTCGGGGCTTATGTCGTCTTTTACCTGTTTGATGGGTTTCAGGACGTTTTTGCCCGGATGGATTCCCAACAGGCACTCCAGTTTACAGAAATCCCCAAAGAGAATGGCCTCAATTGGTTTTTCTTGCTTATGCTTTCTATGTCGGCGATTTTGTTGTTGCCCAGGCAGTTTCAGGTGACTGTAGCCGAAAATACCAACGAAGATCACCTTAGGACGGCCATCTGGTTGTTTCCACTTTATCTTTTGTTGATCAACATTTTTGTGGTTCCCATTGCGATTGGCGGACAATCACTGCTGGCAGCAGATGTAGATCCTGATACGTTTGTTTTGGCACTACCGCTATATTATGGTGCCGAAAGTCTCGCCGCGATTACATTTCTGGGAGGTTTTTCTGCATCCACAGGAATGATCGTCGTATCCACCATTGCTTTGAGTTTAATGGTGAGTAACAATGTGGTTGTCCCCATTCGATTGCGTCAATCACAAATGAAATCCCAATACCCGATCCAGGCGCGCCAAATATTAGTGTTTACGATTCTAGCAGTAGCTTTTCTTTATTACTGGTTCATTTCAGACCGGTTCCCGTTGGTATCCATCGGACTGATTTCATTCGCGGCAATGATCCAGTTTGCTCCGGCAGTGCTTGGTGCCCTCTTTTGGAAAGATGCGCACAGTGATGGTGTACTTTATGGTTTGATCATCGGGTTCGCGATCTGGGCTTACACGCTGGTGGTGCCCACAATCGTAGAAGTAGGTCTTTTGCCTCAATCCTTGATGAGCGAAGGGTTATTCGGTCTTTCACTCCTTAAACCCCAGTCCCTTTTTGGTTTGGACCTTCCGCAAGTTACTCATGGTACCTTCTGGAGCTTATTTTTTAATTCGGCAGTCTTCTTTGGTTTTTCCATTTTCAAAGAGCAAAGCACGAAAGAGCAGAATATGGCGGAGTTCTACGTCAACATCTACGAAAATGCACATCGCAGCGAAGAAAAGATATTATGGAAAGGGCAGCTGGTTTATCAGGATCTGGTGAATGCATGTGAAGATATTCTCGGAAGAAAACGAACACATGAGGCCACGGAACATTACCAAAAGTATTACGGTGAGCCCCTGACTGGAGAAAATCAGGTTGATCCAAAGTTTGTCAACTACACCGAAAGGCTACTATCCGGCGCCATCGGATCTGCTTCGGCCAGGGTGCTGATCTCATCCATCGCAAAGGAAGAAGAGGTAGAAAACGAGGAATTGGTTCGGTTACTTCGAGAAACCAGCGAAGTTTCAAGGCTCAACACGGAGTTGCGACTAAAATCCAATGAATTGCGTCGAAAAACGGGCGCACTGGAACAAGCCAATGAAAGGCTAAAGAATCTCGACGTGGAAAAAGATGATTTCATTTCTACGGTTACTCACGAACTTCGAACACCCTTGACCTCCATTAAGGCGTTTATTGAGATCATTCAGGATAATCGGGACATGGATGCGGAACAGCAAGACGAGTTTCTGACCATTATGAATGATGAGATCGACCGGATGACCCGACTGATCAATGAAGTGTTAGACATAGAGAAACTCGAGTCGGGAGATTCTCCTTTAGAACTGGAACCCGTTCAACCCGTTTCCATACTTCGACGATCTATAGAGACACTGCAGACGTTGATGGAAAGCAAAGGCATTGTTTTGGAATTTGACACTTTGGCACAAGCGGAAGTGTCGATCCTGGGTCATACTGACCGCTTAAATCAAGTTTTCGTCAACTTGTTATCAAATGCGATCAAATATTCTGAAGAAAAGACCGGACTGATTAGTATTGCTGTTGAACTACTCCCTGATGCGATAAAAGTGAATATTGCTGATAATGGCCGGGGGATAGACCCGGAGGGAATTGATCGAATTTTTGACAAATTTTTTCAAGTCCGTGATCAGACCCGTAAGAAACCCAAAGGTACAGGTCTCGGATTGTCCATTACAAAACGTATTGTGGAATTACATCGGGGCACCATAGAGGTAGCGAGCCAGTTAGGAAAAGGGACCACTTTTTCTGTACAATTTCCGGTTTACACGAGCCAAGAAAAAAACACTGCATGAAAAAGATCTTAATCGTTGATGATGAACCGAATATCCTGATGTCATTGGAATTTCTGATGAAAAAGGAGAATTATCATGTATTCATTGCCCGGAATGGTGCTGAAGCCCTGGCAATTATTGGTTCAGAAATACCAGATGCAATCATTCTAGACATTATGATGCCAGAAGTGGACGGTTATGAAGTCTGTGAAAAAGTGAAAAAATCAGAGGCCACCGCCCACACAAAAGTCATTTTTCTGAGTGCCAAGTCTAAGGAAGAAGACATTCAGAAAGGATATGACATGGGTGCAGACCTTTACTTGACCAAGCCTTTTAGCACCAGAAAATTAGTGAAGGAGGTCCAAAAACTGGTGGCGTAAAAGCAAATGCCACCCATAAATGAGACGATTATATCCTTGCCCCTGGCGGGATCTTGTCAGATTTAAAAGATTATTACTGAACCAGGTTTCGACTGTGACCAACCTGATAAAACATGTTGAAACCACCATGCCGTAAGGAATTTAAAAAAAGTATTACCCAACAAAATTGAATGCATTAGTATGAGTCATAAGATACAAACGCTATCCGGCTACATTCATGAATACCAAAAAAGTGTACTTCAACCCGAAGAGTTCTGGGGACGAATAGCTGAGTCTTTCCATTGGAAGAAAAAATGGGACAAGACCCTCGAATGGGACTTTGACGGTCCTGATGTAAAATGGTTCAAAGGGGGAAAACTGAACATAACCGAAAATATCCTGGACCGATACCTCTACACGAGTGGAGATAAGCCTGCTATCATCTGGGAGCCCAATGATCCAGGGTCAGAAAGCAGAACCATTTCCTACCAGGAACTTTATGAAATGACCTGCCAGTTTTCCAATGCTCTCGAATCACGAGGTGTAGGTAAAGGGGATCGTGTGATCATTTATATGCCTATGGTCCCGGAAGCGGCCGTAGCGATGTTGGCTTGTGCTCGTATAGGAGCGGTTCATTCGGTTGTATTCGCCGGGTTTTCTTCACAATCGCTGGCTGATCGCATCAATGACTGTGAAGCTAAAGCCGTACTTACATCTGATGGAAACTTTCGTGGAGCCAAGCAAATTCCGGTGAAGGCCGTGGTGGATGAAGCCTTAGAGCAAACTTCATCGGTAGAAACAGTCGTTGTACTGAAAAGAACTGGAGATGAAGTAAGCATGGCCGATGGTCGTGATATCTGGTGGAGCGATGCTGTAGAAGGACAGGCTAAATCACACAAAGCCGCCGAGATGGATGCGGAGGACATGCTTTTTATCCTGTACACTTCCGGCTCTACGGGCAAACCCAAAGGAGTAGTGCATACCTGTGGAGGTTACATGGTCTATACCTATTATTCTTTCCTGAACGTGTTTCAATATTCACAAGACGATGTGTACTGGTGTACGGCTGATGTAGGCTGGATCACCGGACATTCCTATATTGTGTACGGCCCACTTTTAGCAGGGGGAACCACGGTTATGTTCGAAGGAGTACCGACTTATCCGGATGCGGGTCGATTCTGGCAGATCGTTGATAAATACAAAGTCAATCAATTCTATACGGCACCCACCGCTATTCGAGCTTTACAAGCCTTTGGGACGGAACCGGTGGAACCTTACTCCCTCGACTCGCTGAAGGTTATTGGATCCGTAGGAGAACCGATTAACGAAGAAGCCTGGCATTGGTACCATACACATATAGGAAAAGGTAATTGTCCTTTGGTGGATACCTGGTGGCAGACGGAAACGGGTGGGATCATGATCTCGGCCCTGGCTGGAATCACACCAAATAAACCTGCGCATGCGTCATTACCATTGCCGGGTATACAACCCATTATTGTTGATGCCGAAGGCAATGAATTAACGGGCAATAATGTTGAAGGAAATCTCTGTATCAAGCATCCATGGCCATCTATTCTTCGCACGACTTACGGAGATCATGAGCGATGCAAGCAAACCTATTTCTCCACTTATCCCGGATTATATTTTACTGGTGATGGCGCCAAGCGTGATCATGATGGCTATTTACGAATCCTGGGCCGTGTCGATGATGTGATCAACGTTTCTGGCCACCGCATGGGAACTGCAGAAGTTGAAAATGCCATTAATGAACATCCGGAAGTAGTAGAATCTGCCGTTGTAGGATTCCCTCACGAAATCAAAGGTCAGGGGATTTACGCTTACGTGATCTGCGATGCAGAAGATAAGGATGAGGAGACGTTAGGTAAAGAGATTATGAATACGGTCCGTAAGATCATTGGACCTATTGCCAAACCCGATGTGGTTCAGGTAGTGCCTGGCCTTCCAAAAACGCGTTCTGGCAAGATCATGAGAAGAATCCTCCGTAAAGTGGCGAGTAAAGACATTTCTAACCTGGGGGACACTTCGACGCTTTTGAATCCTGAAGTGGTAGATAAGATCATCGAGGGCGCAAATCTCTAATCAGACATGTAATAAAACCGGCCGCAACCTTTTGGTGGTGGACCGGTTTCTTTTTTATGGGAAATGTCATCACCGACCGGGTTGCTTTTTTTCTTAAGGATTTCCATCCGTTCACCTTTCTGGATCAAGATGAATTAGAGGGTCTGGCTACCAATATTACTGTTCGGTTTTTTGCAACCGGCGAAACCATTTACCGGGAAGGAGATGATTTTACGGATGAGGTGTATGTCTTGCGACAGGGAAATGTAAAACTGCTGAAGCAAGACGAATCCTCCATTAGGTTAGTGGATCAATGTGAACCGGGCGATGTGTTTGGGGTAAGGGCATTTTTCATTGGGAAGACCTATGAGCTTACGGCTGAATGTGCCGAGGAAAGCCTCGTATATTCCATTTCGAAAAAGACCTTTCAGGTTTTGTTGGAGCACAGTGCAAGCTTTAGCCTGTATTTCGCTAAAGGATATGCCTCAGGTCAACTGATTGTTCGAGGCGAGTATCAGGCAGAGACAAGTCCGTTGATGAAAGCGAGATTCGATAATCAGCGACTGCTGTATTCCCAAAACGTTTTGACATGCAAGCCCACCGATTCGATTCAGCAGGCAGCGCAACTTATGTCGGAGTTAAATGTCGGATCTATCATCGTGGCAGATGCAGAGAATCGCCCATTGGGCATCATTACAGATACTGATTTACGTAAGAAGGTAGTTGCAAAGGGAATTTCTATTGAACAATCGGTTAGTGAAATCATGTCTTCTCCGGTATTTACTGCTCATGAAGGCCTGACCTTGCCCGAGGCCCTTGGGGCCATGATCAAAAAGCGTTTGAACCACATTGTGATCACCTCCGATGGTCAACCTTCCAGTACGATTTCCGGCATACTTTCGGATCGGGATGTACTGGTTTCTCAAAAGAACCACCCGGCGGCATTGATCAAGTCCATTCATAACTCGAATGAAGTGGCGAAATGGGCAGCTGCCAGAAATGCAGCAGAAGATCTTTTACAAGAATACCTGGAACAGGAAGTAAGCATTTCCCTCGTCGCCAATTTGATCACCTCGATCAATGACGCGATCATTGAAAAAGCGCTTGATAAGGCGATTGAAGAGACACCATCCGCAGGCCAACATGCCTTATGCTGGTTTAATCTGGGGAGTGAAGGTCGGGAAGAACAACTTTTGCGGACGGATCAGGATAATGCTCTTGTTTTTGCAGATACGGAAAACATGGATGAAACAAGAGCGGTCATGTTAGAAGTGGCTTCAAAAGTGACAGAAATGTTGGATCAATGTGGCTTTGAAAAATGTCCGGCGGACATAATGGCTTCCAATCCAAAATACTGCTTGTCGTTTTCTGAATGGAAAAAACTTTTTTCACAATGGATCAACGCGCCAGATCCCGCATCAGTGATGAATGCTACCATATTTTTCGATTTCCGGCCCACTTATGGCAGTCGGCGTTTGGGCGAAGGTATTCAGGAATACTTGCGTCAGGAACTCAAACCCGGCTCACTTTTCTTTCATAACCTTGCGAAAAACGCCTTGCAAAATCCTCCTCCACTCTCCTTTTTCAAGAACTTTCTGGTGGAACAAAGCGGCGAACATCGCAGTGAGTTTGACATTAAAAAAAGGGCAATGATGCCCATTTCTGATGCAGCCCGTTTGCTTTGTCTTTCTCATGGGATCATGAATGTTCAAAATACAGCGGAGCGATTTCACGTGCTTTCAGAAAGAGAACCCAACAACCATAAGCTTTTCGAAGAAGCCGCTTTGGCTTATGAGATCATGATGCGTTACCGGGCGTTACATGGGTTGAGGAATAAAGACAGTGGCCGATACATTCATTTGACGGAATTGAACAAATTAGAAAAACAGATGATCAAAAATGCATTTATTCCTATCAAGGACTTGCAAGAAATGATCAGTGTGAGGTTCCAGGTAAATGCCTTCAATTGATGTTTTCCGGGTTATTCAAAAATAAGACAACTTACCCTGAGTGGATTACCCAATATCGGGGACAAGATTTCAAAACTGACCCTAAACAATCCATCTGGTCAGCTGACTATGTGGTATTGGATTGCGAGACTACCGGCATTTCAAAAAAGGATCAGATCATAACTATTGGAGCCCTATTGGTTCGCAATAAGTCCATTTCTTTAAATGATGTACTGGACATCAAATTCCCAATTGCTCAAAATTCAGCAGCGGCCACGGTTCATGGAGAATTATCTGATCAGTCCGGGGAGTTTGATATACATCAGGTATTGCCCGAAATATTAAAGTTCCTCTCTGATCATGTCATTGTGGGACATCATGTTTCATTTGATATCGGTAAGCTTAACCAGCTTTTTCAATCATATTATCCAGGAGTCAAACTCAAAAACCAACTACTGGATACCATGACCTTAATGAAACGAATTGATCCCGTTCATTATGAGCGCAATGTGGCAGGAAAGAACAGTATGCAATTGGATGTCCTTTGTGAAAAGTTCAATATTTTGGTCGAAAACAGACATACGGCTTTAGGAGATGCTTTTTTGACCGCTCAGCTATTTCAGAAACTCCTTGTAAAATTGGAAGCCCGAGGTATCAATACCATGGGTAATTTGCTCACTGCACCTGGAGTTTTCTAGTTGTCTGATTCATTATTTACGACTTAAATGAAGCAAAAAATATATCAGGTAGACGCTTTTGCAGAAGAAGTATTTACCGGAAACCCTGCGGCAGTTTGTCCCCTGGAAGATTGGCTGAGCGATGAGATCATGCAGAAAATAGGCATGGAGAATAACCTCGCCGAAACGGCCTTTTTTGTGAACAAGGGAGATCATTATGAACTGCGATGGTTCACGCCACTGGTTGAAGTCGACTTGTGCGGACACGCGACACTTGCATCAGCTTTTGTTCTTTTTAATCACGAGGGACATGATTCGGATGTGATCCGGTTTCACTCGCCGAGAAGCGGGCCTTTGACCGTAACCCGCAAAGGAGACCTATTGACCTTGAATTTCCCAACGGACAAACTAGAGGAGATCCCTATATCTGACGCGATCCTTGCCTGCTTTGAACAAAGACCAAAGGCTGCTTTTAAAGGATTGACAGACTACATGCTCATATTTGAAAATGAACAACAAATCCGTGAAGCCACTCCTGATATGGTAAAAATCGAGGCATTAGGGGGAAGAGGTACCATCATCACGGCTCCGGGAGAACAGGTAGATTTTGTTTCCAGGTTTTTTGCTCCCCAATGTGGTGTGCCCGAAGATCCGGTTACGGGTTCGGCTCATACGACTTTGACACCTTATTGGTCGAAGACGCTGGATAAAAGGGAAATGACGGCAATCCAATTGTCCACAAGAACTGGTCAAGTGAAATGTACTTATCTCGATGACCGTGTAGAACTCAGCGGCAAAGCAAAGCTGTATCTGGAGGGTGTGATTGCTTTGAGTTAGTGAAAGGCATGACAAATGTGGACGACCCAGCACCTATTTTGTCTATCTGCAGGAGTTCAATACCAATGAAGTATCTTGCACGAGACTAACTTTCTCTCAAAACAATGAAGTCTTTTTATCCAAAAAACCTTCCTTTAGTCCCGAAACTAACATGGTTGGCCATACAGCTTCTATTAGTAGGCCTTGGCTACTATCTGTACGTTTATAAGTTTTATTGGTCCAAACCCTGGATGGAATATACGGGATTGATGTTTGTGGTATTTGGTGTATTGTTCTTCTGCCTGACTTTCACTCCCTCCATTAAAGGAAAAGATACTTTTACCCAATACCTCATACTTGCACCCATGATCATCGTGGTTTGTTTGGCCATCTTAGGATGCTTTCAGAAACAGCGGCAATATAAATTTGAGAAGATCGACACGTACGCTGTAGCGTCAGTGATCAAGTTTGAATCGGAATTCAATGTGTTCTCAATGGAAATGGAATACTATGCCATTATCATGTTTCGACATGAAAAAGCACTTATCAGACAAAGAATCGATGACACGGGATACTATGATTACAAGGACCCGGTTGAAATCATGTATTCCAGTGAAATCCCGGAGATCCTGATGACTCAATATGATTATGATCAGGGTACCAGGATATGGTAGTTGAGGAAAAGATCACCGTAAAAGGGCATCCTTCAAATACGGATTTTTGTCATTGTTTTTCCAAATGTACCCATCCACGATGTAGTGTGTGATCTGCGGAACTGAAAGTATGGCTGTTGCCAATACTTGCCAGTGTAATGCAGGAAGTGTTTCAAAATAGGGTAGAAATGCAGCGAAAAAATCCTGATTTTCCTTGATCACAAACAAATCCCAAAAGTATTCTTCGCCAAATGCAAGCAGGAAAATTCCTGTTATGACCATTAAAGCATATTTCAGCTTACCGACCTGAATGGACTTCAATTGAAATTTTCGCTGTTGGTAAAACAACACTAATGCTAAATACGGAATGCCATGGGCGACCACATTGGTGATCGTGAAAACCAGATCCGAGTTAAAATAAACAATGCCGATGTACCAGTTACCTGCGGTTGTCAGCACCCAAAGTACTTTTCCAGTGGGAAATGATGAGCCTCTTGATCCGTAAAACTCTTGAACCAACCAAAACCCGATGATGAGGAAGTACAGCAAGGAACCAAGCCAATTGATGGTAGAGATGAACACCGGCTGCCATTGGATAAAATCTCCAGTAATGAACCATGAGAATTGCCGATCGAGATTGATGTGCCAGAAAAAAACCGGATAAAGCATGCTCAGATAGATCACGAAATTGTCGGAGATCCATTGTTTCCTGAAGTCTTGGGCTTTGGCTTTGTAGATCCGCATGAATCCATATTGTTGTTTAACAAAATGGAATACGGCGACATAAGCCAGGACACGCCAAAACAAAGTCATGGAAATAGCCGAAATCGCTACGGCAACAAGGAAGGCAAGTACAGGTGCCAGGATTAGTAACTTGCGGTGTTGCTCGAATTCCTCACGATCCAGATAGGTACGGAAGAGCGTAGACCATACGTGACTGACGTCAATGCCCAGAACAAAGATCACCCATGCCCAAACAGGTACATCCATAGTGATCCACGTTGTGGGCAGGCAAAACATGACAAGCCAGACCCCCCAAACCGGGATGAAAAGGCAGATCAGGTCATATCTTTTCGAAAATATCCAGTTGGATAACTGCATGCTACGGTTTTGACAAAAAAAGTGGCGACTTGATCGTGTTAATGGCTGGTGCCGATTGATCAAAGTACCCTTTCTCCCCAAAACTAAGCATCATTTGCATGGCTTCCTGATTCCACCATCTCGTCGGCACGGTGGTGCGAGTATTTTTCAACTGAGATTCAAGATCTGATTCACCATTTGAGGCAATTACCCATCCCCATTGTCCAATTGTTGGAACCTGATTGTGGTAGTTAACCACTTGAAACCCCGCAGCTTCCACGGTGGCTTTGATGGAATAATGCGTTTTTGGGTGGAAGTACGGACTGGAAGCCTGAGTGACTAACAATCCCCCAACTTGCAAATGACTGAAACACATTTCATAGAATTCTTTCGTGTAATACTGATTGGTAGCGATATCAATGGGATCAGGCAAATCCACAAAAATGGCATCGTAACGAGCGGAAGTTCCATGGAGCCAGACAAAAGGGTCTCCGGAAATCACTGTCCCCTTGAAATCATGACTTCTTTGGAAGAAATCCACATCCATAGGCACTACATTTATCGCATCCGGTGAGTATTTTAATATTTCTTCCAATGCCAGCCCATTATCTCCACCAATAAGCAAGATGTTCCCTTTGTTGCCCAGAAGGCTCATAGCCGGGTGAACGAGCGGTTCATAATACAGATGCGCATCAATTGTAGCTGCCGTTAATCGTCCATTATAATGGATCCATTCTTCTCCTTTCCACTGAACTTTGTGAATTTTCCCTTGCCGTGTAGTAGTACTTTCCACCAATCGATCAAAGTAGAGGTTTTGATCCGGAATAAACTGAAAAGGCAAAAACCACACGATGCTTCCGGCAACCAGGAATGGAGCCGCTTTCGTGTTATCCAGACGAGTGTTCCCCAATAAGATTCCCAATGTCACAAATAAAATGTTTGGAATCACCCAGGCATAATCAGTGTGCTGTAAAGAAAATGAGATAAATGGATGTAATAGCCAGGAGAGCAAAACGATAACCAGCACCACTCCCCAGAATGGCGCTTGTTTGGCCCCTTGAAAACTACGACTGATCCAATAGGGCAACCATAAACTCGAAAGAAGTCCAACCTCATCTGCAAAATGATAATCAAAAAAGTGATTGGTGACTTTCAAAGACCAAACAATCAAGTTGAGAAGGCCTAATGCCAGTAGTATCTTACCGAGGTTCATTGCTCATTGCTAACTTTTTGTGCATTCGCATTGACCTTTTTTTGATATTGATTGAAAGCGGTAACGAAGTTGACAAATAAGTCTGTATTACAACTACTGATCTCAATGTAAGATTTCTGTTCTTCCGGGAATGTGTGTAACGCACAATGACTTTCTGCCAGCAACCACACAGCTGTATATCCTTGAGGGTCGAAATGGTGCTCCATGAAGTTCAGGACCGTGAACCCAGCGTCTACCACCAATGTCTCAATTTCGTTTTTTAAAAGTGATGGGTCAGATCGATGTACCCAAGAGGAGAAATTATCAATTTTTGCTTCCATGTAATTATTCGGAAGCAACAAATTTAAACTTCCGGGATAAAGACAAGACGAACTAACGTCGATGAAGGTTAGTGAAATCCAGTTTCTATTTAGTGATCGGTAGTTCAATCCGGAAAGTCAGCGGGTGACCCAGCTTTAGGGTAGCCTGTTTTAAGAAAACAGCCATTCATCAAGCATTGTTAACTGCGAATTTTTATCTTCATGTATAGAAGAATGACCTGCTATGTTAGCTAACAGTATAGAACAAGTAATCGACAAACTGGAAGAGATCATTGAAGAAAGCAAAGATCAAATGAGTCCGTTGGGTTACTTTCCAGCCTTATATAAAAAGGTGACCGAAAAGGTGCGTGATGGTATTCAGGAAAAGTACTTTGACGACAATGATCGCATGGAGGAACTTGACGTGATTTTTGCCAATCGCTACCTGGAAGCCTATTACGCTTATCAGTCGGGCGACCCTTGTTCGAAAAGCTGGGAATTGGCATTTGAAGCGACAAAAAGCAGGAAATTGATTGTGATACAACATTTATTCCTTGGCATGAGCGCCCATATCAATCTGGATCTGGGCATAGCGGCAGCTCAGGTGGCACCTGGTCAAAAACTTGCGTCAATTGAAGGAGATTTCATGAAGATCAATGAAGTATTGTCAAGTCTTGTTAATGGCGTACAAAATCAATTGGATCAGATTTGGCCACTGATGAAGTTCATTGACCGACTGGGCGGGAAGCTTGATGAAGGGTTAGCAGATTTCAGCATGGAAATTGCCCGAGATGGTGCCTGGAAGGTAGCGAATGAGGCGGCGGCATTATCGGCTAACGATCTACAACAATACATTCAACAGAAAGATCAAAAAGTCAGTCAATTTGGGACGCTAATCTATAATCCAGGCTGGATTTTAAGAAAGCTCATTTGGATCATTCGGATCATGGAACGAGGAAACGTAGCCAGTAAAATCAGAATATTAGATGGTTATGACGCCTAGATCGATTCTAAAATACATGGCCCTGAGCGCTTTATGACAACTATCTCACAAAATTTAGTTTTATTAGCAACTAATTACGGTTATTCCGGTTATCCTTCGGAATCCTAGAATAGCTTAGACGTAACTTATACCCTATTCAATGATGAGGTTTCTTTTTACATCACTGTTGGTGATATCTGTATTTGCGGCATTCGCTCAAAAGAAAAATGCTCCTGCTTACCAAATAGATAAGATCTCTCCCGAATCGACGGAATTATATAAAGAGGTTCCCGTAGTTACCCCTTCTCCCAACCACAAATCGCCTTCTGATGGGTTGGTGCTTTTTGATGGGTCAGGCACGTCTCAATGGCAGAAGAACCCTATTCAAATCGTTGCCAGTATGCGTGAAATGGATCCGATCATTCGTGAATTGAAAGACACCTATCAGATGGATCCGGTTGAGTGGGAAGTGGAAAAAGGAGAAATGGTCGTTAAGCCCGGTACAGGAGCGATCGCCACAAAACGTTCTTTCGGTGATGTGCAATTGCACCTGGAGTGGAACGCTCCTGTAGATGAGGGGAAATCCAGTCAACTATATAGCAACAGTGGGGTTTTCTTTATGGGTCTTTACGAAGTACAGATCCTGAATTCTTATGAAAACCCAACCTACTCGAATGGCCAGGCTTCATCTGTCTATAAGCAACACATCCCATTAGTCAACGCTTCACGACCTCCGGGAGAATGGCAAGTGTACGATATCATTTTCACCGCACCGCGGTTTTCAGAGAAGGGAACCATGGTTTCACCGGCACGGATCACTGTTTTTCATAATGGCATTCTGACACAGAATAATGTTGAGCTATTGGGGCCAACCTGTTATATAGGGACACCTTATTACGTTCCTCACCCGGAAAAATTACCATTGATCTTACAAGATCACGGGGATCCCGTACGTTTTCGTAATATTTGGATTAGAGAATTATAATAAACTTAAATGTGATTAAAACGTCGTTCCGCCAAAACGACCATAAACACGCCAACCACTAACTACCGCTAAACTTTGGAAACATTAAAAGAACAATCCGTCGAGGAGGTCTGGAAGGAATTTACCAGGGAAGACCTCAGATCAAAATTTAAAGTATCAAATTTCGGGAGGGTCTGGTCCTATCCAGCGAACGACCCGGATAACCCCATCTTACTTTCCGGATATAAAAACGCCGGTTACCACGCCATTCCTACTAAAAAGAAGGATGGCAAAAATACCCTGATCTATATCCACAAGATCGTTGCAGACTTATTTGTACCCAATCCTAACGAATACAAGAAGTTAATATTCAAGGATAGAAACCGTACGAACTGTCACGCAAGCAATTTAGTCTGGGTCAGCAAAGAAGAGTATGCGGATTATATGCGAGAGCGCAAAAGCGTATACGATTACCGGCCTGATTTCAAGCCTAACACCAAGCTGACACCAGCCAAGGTGGCCTTGCTGAAAAAGATCATTCACGATCCGAACAGAAAAACCCGTTATAAGATCATTGCGAAGCGATTCGGGATCAACATCACGACCCTGTTTGCCATCAAGCGCGGTGACAGCTGGAAGGATGTTGAGCCGATGAAATAAGTCATTCGTTCAGGATCATTCGTTTCTCAAGGACTTGACCGGATTGGTCAATGCTGCTTTTCGTGCGTGATTAGAGACGATCAGGAGTGCGAAAACCAATGCCACTGTACCCGCTATGGGGAAAATCCACCATTCGATAGGCACTCGTACGGTATATCGATCGAGGTACTGATCCATTAACAGCCAACTCATAGGGGTTGCCACGGCAAAGGCAATCAATACTAGCTTAGAGAAGTCTTTTGAGATAAGGGTGATCAATCCTGAAACGGTAGCGCCAAGCACTTTGCGAATCCCAATCTCTTTGATTCGTTGCTCAGCGGTATATGAAGCCAGTCCGAATAACCCAAGGCCGGTAATGAATAGTGCCAATAGTGAGAATACCGTCGCCAGTCTTTTGGTCAACTGAATCGTAACGAATTTCTCCTGAAAATCTTTGTCCACAAATTCATACTCGAAGGGATAAGCGGGATTGTACTGATCAAAAATGGCTCCTATTTCGGTCAGAGTTTCAGGTAAATGATTGGATCTCTTTAAACGGACGGTAATGTAGTTGATCCAATCAGGATTCAGATAAATGAACATCGGGCGCACTGATTCATAGGGTGATCCCATGAGCACATTATCAATAACCCCAATTAATTTTCTTTGATCACCCCAAAGATCCAGGTTTGTGCCAATGGGGTTTTCCAGTTGCATGATGTCCAGCGCAGCTTTGTTGACAATGATGGCCTGTGAGTCAAGCGCATAAGATCGGTCGAAATCCCTACCCATTAGTAGGTCGATATCCATGGTCTGGAGGTAGTCGTATCCTGCCGAAATCGTCACGAAGCTCACACGTTGAGATTCTGGCTTTCCTGGCCATCCGACAAAATTGTTAGAGAATATTCGAGTGATCGGGCTATTCGAGCGAGTTACTCCTTCGACCAGTCCGGACTGCAGGAGCTCTTCTTTTAATGTAGGGTAGTGTTTCCCCAAATCCTCAGTATACTCAATCTGTACCAAATTTTCCTGACTGTATCCAAGCTCACGGTTTTCTACCAGATTGATCTGGCGGAAAATGATTACGGTACCAATGATCAACAACATGGAAACTGAAAACTGAATGACCACCAACACTTTTCGAGGAGTAGAAGCGCCTTTTCCTAGTTTCACGCTTCCTTTCAACGTTCTGACCGTATTGAAAGAAGATAGGAATAACGCAGGGTAGCTACCCGATACCAGGCCGGTCAGCAGAATCAGCCCTATAGCAAGCGCCCAGAATTCTGTAGACTGATAATTGATATGAAGCTGCTTCTCGACAAGATCGTTATAAAATGGAAGAGCGATTTCGCATAAGATTATGGCAGCAACAAAAGCAATGGTCGCTATGAAAAGTGATTCCCCCAGGAACTGAGAGATCAGTTGTCCTCTCTTTGATCCAAGGCTTTTTCGGATGCCTACTTCTCTGGCCCTTTTTTCTGACCGGGCGGTTGCGAGGTTCATGAAATTGATGCAAGCAATGATCAGTATGAATGTGGCTATGATGCTAAATAGCCTTACAAAGTCACTTCTGCCTCCGGTTTCAACGCCATTTTCAAAATTGGAATACAGCCGCCATTTTCCCATTGGATGGAGAAAGAGTCTTCTGGGAAGATCATCCTCACCATTTTCGGTCAGCAGATTGCCGATGGCACCTGAAGCTTCGGTACGTTGATCTGCTTCAAACAATTCTACAAACACCTGAAAAGAATAATTCCCCCAGTTGGTAGTATTACGCCGGACCCATTCACTGACTTGTTCCCGGTGTTTCCATGGAGTAAGGTAATCGAATTGAAAAGTCGAATTGCCTGGTATGTCAGCAAGAATTCCGGTAACCTGCATCAGATGTTCATCTTCCATTTTGATGATCTTTCCTAAAGGGTCACCATCCGGAAATAAAGACTTGGCGAGTGATGCTGTGATCACAATGGAGTTCGGTTCTTTCAGTACCTGATCCGCGGTTCCGTGAATTAATGGGAACTCAAACATGGTCAGGAATTCGTCACTGACGTAATATCCCGGACGGATCAGCCGCTTTTCTCCCACGGTAAGCAGTCGAGTGCTCCCCCATCCCGCCACACAAGTATTCTTAATTCGACTATCGGCTGTTTTCAAAGCGCGATAGGTAGGTAGTGGAACAGATTGCCAGGTATTGATCTTATTATCAAATTCTGCGTGGATCATGACCTGATGTAATCGATCAAATTTTGGAATGAACTGATCATAGGTGGTTTCATTTTCCACCCAAAGCAGAATTAACACGCTGCAGACGATACCTATCGAAAGGCCTGAAATATTGATTAAAGAATAAAGGCTATTTCTCCGCAGGTTACGGATAGTGACCAAAAAAAAGTTGCGCAACATTTGATTTTGAGTTTGACCTTTGGGCTTCCTATTGACCGCTAGCGATGCGATAGGTTGCATGACTGAAGGAAATACCTGGCTTTTTCCAATTGGTTACACGGATTCCAAAAAAGATTTCGTTTACAGGACAAACCCCTATCATTGTGTTTAGATTGACTAATAACGAATGGAAGCTACTAAAGACTACTTTCAGGATCATATGCCGGAAAATGTATGTTTCGGTTGTGGTAATGCCAATCACGAAGGATTACAGATAAAAAGTTTTTGGGAAGGAGAGGACTCCATATGTCATTGGATGCCAGAAGAAAAATATCATGGATGGGCCAATCTGCTCAATGGCGGGATTATGGCCACATTAATTGATTGTCACTGTATGGGTACGGCGATGGCTTATGCCTATCGTGCCGAAGATCGTGATCTGGACTCAGAGCCTGTCTATCGATATGCCACAGGTAGCCTGGAAGTTCGGTATTTAAGACCCACATCCAATCTACACCCCGTCGAATTGAGAGCCCAGGTGGTGGAGGCTAAGGGTCGAAAGGTCGTAATGACCTGCAAGATCCTGAGCCAGGGGGTGGTCACCGCTGAGGCCAGCGCAGTAGCCATTCGTGTGTTTGATAGTAGCCAACCGGCAGAAAATAACCCCTTTGCCTGATGTTTCCAGAACTAATTACCATCGGAGGGATCACCATCCATTCATACGGATTCATGATCATGTTGGGAGCGATCATGGGATTTTGGTACATGAGTACCAATGCCAGGAAGGAGTTGGGGATCAATCCGGATAAGATACAGACCCTGGCTATTCTGATCATTCTCGGTGCTTTCGTAGGAGGAAAAGCACTGTTTTACCTGGAAGACCCTGGTTATTACTTTAACCCCCCTTCGAATATGCTGAAGAATTTTCGGACGGGATTTGTATTCTATGGGTCACTGCTTTTTGCCTTACCCTTGTCCATATGGTTCTTTATCAGAGAAAAGTGGCCAGTCTGGGCGATGTTGGATCGATTGGCCATTACGGCTACCATCATTCATGCCTTTGGACGAATGGGCTGTTTTTTGGCTGGGTGTTGCTATGGACTCCCAACCGATTCTCCATTAGGTATTACGTTTACTCACGATCATTCCAAAGCCAAACCACTTGGGGAAGCTTTGCATCCTACTCAATTGTATTCAGTGTTTTTGATCTCCTCGATCTTTGCGATCCTGATGATGTTCAAAAGACACAAACGATTTGAAGGACAGCTTTTCTTCCTTTACATTATGCTGTATGCTGCCGGAAGAGCGATAATAGAAATTTTCCGGGGAGATATTCGGAGGGGTTTTGTCATCGAAGGATGGCTTTCGCATTCTCAGTTTATCTCAATTTTATTGATTGCCGGTGCCGCATGGGTGTATTTCTATTTGTCCAAAAGGCCAAAGACGAAAAAGGTAAGGTAGAGAAGTCAAGGCCGGAACTTTCATGCATGTGATCTTGATGCATTTCAAGCAGATTCCGCTGCGATTGTAATTGGGAATTTCTTATCAATCATTAAGCTGGAAGAATCCACGGAATGAGGGTTGGGAGAACTTCAACACTAAAATGGAACGTCATGCTACTGATCAAAGGAAAAGGTATGATTCTTCCGAAACTACGGGTGATCATCGTGGCATCTCCGGGTTTGACCCAGTCTACCGAACCCTGACTTTAATTGCTTTAGGTAATATCCGAATGGAAAAAGGAGGTTTGCCCAGGTACTCCCCATCGATATGCGCTTCGAGTAGTGGGTTTTCTTCAATTTCAAGAGACTTCATTTGTACCACGTCAATTTCCTTAAGTTTGACGTGGGTGCCGTTGCTTAAACTGGGAACATTCAGGAATCGTCTTGCTGCGCTAAGGGGTCCGATCAGACACACATCCAAAAAGCCATCGTCAAGTACGGCATCTGGCGTAAGTTTGAATCCGCCTCCAAAGGTAGTGCCGTTGCCAATGGTCATCAGGATCATGTCTTTCTTTGTCCTGGTCCCATCGAGGGTGAAGTCAAAGGTTCTTTCTTGATAGGAAGCCAGGATCCTTAAAACATGATAATAATAAGCGGCATGCCCGGTAAGCCAGGTTTTCTTGTGAAGCATGTCCCTGACGATCTGCCCGTCAAAGCCTACGCCAACCCCATTAAGGAATTTCCTGTCATTGCAGAGACCCAGGTCTATTTCGATATTTCTGCCATTCAATACGGTATCAAGTTGCTCTGTAAGGTTTCGACCAATATCAATGTTTTTGATAAAGTCATTACCCGTACCGCTTGACAAGACGGAAAGTATCGCCTGGTTGGTGCCCATACCATTGACGGCTTCATTGACGGTGCCATCTCCACCAATCACGACCAGATCCGTATGCTCACCAGTCAAGTTTTTTTCGACCACCTTTTGCGCATTTTGGTCCCTGGTGGTTTCTAGCAATTCGCATGAGAGTCCGTGCTGCTGAAAGTACTGCAAGCTCTTTTTTGCGATAGCGGTTCCCCGATTATTTCCGGCTTTTGGATTAGCTACGAGCAGTATCTTTCTCAAAATATGGTAAGACTAGAAAGGTCAAAAAGGTAAGTTACCCAGGTCGACGTTGCCCCCGGTAAGAATGATGCCTATTTTTTTACCTGCGAACAAGGGCTTATTCTTCAAAACGGCAGCAAGTGGAACTGCGCAGGAAGGTTCTATGATGATCTTCATTCTTTCCCAAACCAATCGCATTGCATCAATGATCTCTTTTTCGGAAACCGTGAGAATATCCTTGACATGGCTTTGAATAATCTCAAAATTCAATTCACCAAGTGAAGTTTTTAGACCATCTGCAATGGTTGGTTTATTGGTAGCGGGAACTAGTTTTCCCGTTTTGAAAGATTGATAGGCGTCATTCACTTCTTCAGGCTCTGCCAGTATCACATCTGTCGTAGGTGTAAGGTATTGCACGGATAATGCCGTACCTGCGGCCAGTCCACCTCCACCAACAGGCGTCATGATGATGTCCATGTCGTGGACCTCTTCTATCAATTCTTTGGCAGCGGTTGCTTGTCCGGCAATAATGGCGGGATCGTCGAAAGGGTGCACGAATTTTGCGCCGGTCTTTTCGATCACTTCATTACAGGTGTCTTCCCGGGCTTTTTCGTTGGGTTCACAGAAGACGATTTCTGCACCATACCCTTTCACGGCATTGATTTTCACTTTTGGTGCGTTCTTCGGCATCACAACATAGGCTTTGCTTCCGGCGAGATTGGCCGCCAGAGCCACCGCCTGGGCATGGTTGCCCGATGAATGGGTTGCAAAACCAGTATCCCGTTCTTCGGGGCGGTGAGAGAAGATAGCATTGGTTGCCCCTCGCATCTTAAATGCCCCTACTTTCTGAAAATTTTCACATTTGAAGAAAATAGTTGCCCCCGTTTTGTCATCGATAGAGTGTGAGGTAAGAATAGGCGTATTGATGATGTATTGCCCGATGCGTTGGTGCGCCTGACGGATATCACTTAAAGTTGGTTTTTTTAGAGCCATTTGATAAATTGGGACTTCTTTTGAAGATCAGCCAGAGTTTCAGGAAAAGTAGAGACTTAAATTTTCTTGCCGCCACTTATTTTTCAGCTACAGCAAATTTAGAAACTAACTTAAATCTGATAGAATAATGACGTGCTTATTTAAACGCTCTGCTCTAACCGTTGCGCTTACTGCAATTGCCACCGTTACTTTCGCACAGGACCATGGAGAAGCACCAAGTGTCCTTGAATTGTGGTTTGGCGTATTGGAATTACCTTTCCTTTTCTTGTGTATGTATTTCGCATTAAGAACAGCCGGAGCGCTCAAAGGAGGAATTTTCGGTAAAGGAATGGCCCTAATGGCGTGGGGATTTGTGGTAATGGCTGTGGGGCACATGCACATGCAGATAGATCACTTCTTTGACCTGAATATTTTCGATACCCTTTTAGGGCCTACCCTGGGTCAGGTGACATGGATCATCGCATTGATGGTGACCTGGACACTTTCAGGACTTGGGTTTTACTACATTTTCAAGGCAGCGAGAGTAGCCTAAATGCTAGGATTATTTAAACGTGATGGAGCTCCTTCAAAAAAGGAGCTCAAACATAATTTATACGACCTGCTAAATTTTCTGGTAGAAAAGGTACCAGATGACAAGCAATACAGCATTTTATCGGCCAGAGTAAGCAAGTTTACCGCTATGTCTGCAGATAAGCAGCTGCAACAATTGCCGGAAACATACTTATTACTTGAGCAGTACATTACCGAGCTGGATTCTTCTATCATTAAATCCCGTGTCGAAGTGCGGGAACAAGTCCAGGAGAAATATCCGTTTGCTTCTGAGATAGAATCCCTCCAGATCATTTTTCAGCCTCGAGAGCGGCAGCCGATTGAGCTGGCCAAAGTATTTATCCAGTCGGTATTGTCCAAGGCGTACCAACTATTGGGATCCGCCGGGGATAAAATGTTGGTTACGCTTCAGCATTGGCTGGAAAACGTTCCGGACACTGCGTACCTACCGATACCATTCAAACTTAAGGAGGAACTACCAGCCAATAATGCGGACTGGTACAGTTTGTTGTTCGATATCTCGCATACTTTATTTGCCAACCTGGAGACGAAGTTCAGTGAGAACTTTACCCGAAAGATCTATGAGAAATCTTATGAGGACATAGCGAGAGGCTATAAAGGACTTGAGGATTTCTCTATGATGATCGAGTTACTACCCAGGAAGATCCTGGATGGTTCACAGATCGACATCCTTTCCAAGAAGAATAAAGAAAATGTATTGACAGGACGAGTGGAAACACTCACCGAGCTCAATGAGAAAATCACGCAGCAGGCCAAAGAACTGCAGCAAGCCAACGACCTGATCAGCAAAAAGAACAATGAGATCACGGAAAGTATCGACTATGCCAAGCGGATACAATTTTCCATGATGCCTGAGCAATCTGCTTTTAAGAAAATATTTAAGGATTCTTTCATTTTCTTTAAACCGAGAGACATTGTCAGTGGCGATTTTTACTGGTTCAAAAAGCTGGACTATAAAGATCCGAAATATGTCATTGCCGCGGTGGATTGCACAGGTCATGGCGTGCCTGGTGCGTTCATGAGTATGCTGGGCATAGAGCATTTGGAAAGAATTGTTGGTATGCGTCAGATACTTGACCCTAGCCAAATTGCGTTGAGGTTGCACAAGGCAATTGTGAAAACACTGAAAAGAGATGTAGAAGAAGTACAAGATGGTATGGACCTGTCGATCTGTACCATTAATACGCGTAATAAGACATTGGAATTTGCCGGTGCGAAAAACAACCTGGTATTTTTCCAAAAAGGCAACATGAAAGTTTTTCGAGGGGATCGACAATCCATCGGAGAAGAACATGAAGGCGTGGAGCCATTTTTCACGAGACAGATCGTGAAACTTACACCCGGGACCTCTTGTTACATCTTTTCAGATGGGTTTGAGGACCAGATGGGTGGCCGACTGAATAAGAAATATAAAAGGGTTCGTTTCATGAAGTTTCTGGAACAAATTCATGAAAAACCCATGAAGGAACAGCGGGAGTTGCTCGATCAGGAGCTACACAACTGGATGAATCCGGAAGAAAAGAGCTACCCGCAAATCGATGATATACTAGTTATGGGATTTAGAATCGACTTTTGACATGATGGATCAAAACGAAATACAACAACCAATAGTGATAGACCCGACCAGTGTCACGCCGTATGTGCTGCTGGATACAGCCGGAGAGCTGTTTGAGATCAAAGGCAGATCCAGCCCGGAAGTGTCCATCAATTTCTATAGTCCAATTTATGATTACCTGGAGAACGCGCAATTCAAGCAGTCCGAAGGTGATTTCACAGCAAATTTTGCGCTGGAATACTTCAATACCAGTTCTACCAAATGTTTACTGGGAATCCTAAAGCGTCTGGCAGGTTTTCAGGAAAAAGGAAAAACTGTAATTGTAAACTGGTACTATGAAGAGGATGATGAAGATGTGTTGGAAATCGGGGAAGACCTTTCTTATTTCGTGGACATAGAATTCAACTTCATTCCGATAGAACCGGATGAGGACGTGTATTAAAGGTCCTTCGGAGCGCTAAGGATGCAGTCGCCATTCTAGTCTGTCAGGTTTTTTCAACTGGTGTCTGGTGAGTTTCATTGGATGATCCATATAAGCAATGATCACTTTGATCCCATATTGACGTATGAGTTCCATTTCTTCGTGACTCACCACAAATTCAATGATGCTGGAGGTAGTGGTATTACCCTTGGAAATCAACATCAATCCGATCTGTTTGTACTTTAAGCGGACGAGACTTGTTAGGTTGGCATTTTCCATGTCCATGGTTCTGGTATTTCCAAGTACCAGTTGGAATGCGGTTGCATGCGTTTCAATAAGGTAATCTACAGACAGGGTCAACAGGTACCGATCTGAAACGCCCGAGCCCGGATCCAGCAGTTTGGAGTAGTACATATCGTGAATCCTAAGTGCTTTTTCACTTTGGGCATAGTTCTCTGATGTCCTGTTAACAGGTTCATGCTTTGCTGGTGTTTTTGAATTATTTCGGTTTGATTTTTCGTATTGCTGCTGTTCGGTGATCATCTGGATCATTTCGTTGGCTTCGTCAACGAGAACCCCTTCAAAGGTCTTGACCTTTTCGAAGTAGAAAATCGCTGTATCATAGTTCTTCAGGTACATATGCGATTGCGCCAGTAGGGATGTCACGATGAGCTCGATCTGTGGATAAGCAAGCAACGGCTTCGCTTGATTCGTAAATAGTTCATAATTCCCCTCATCGAAAAGCAGATGGAGGTAGACCATTCGGCAATAAGGGTGTTCTGCATTAAACTGGTACCCTCTATGGATGAGTTCTTTCCCTCGTTTATCCTTTAGCTCTTGGTATAAGATCCATCCTTTGCGGGCGAGTAAATAACCATTGGTCGGTTCGATTTGTAGGGCCTGATCAATTGCTTCAATGGCTTGTTTCGGTTTTCCGATGTGGTCCAGCAGTTCGCCTTGCATGATATAAGCATCAAGTTTATAATGGACCGAATCATAGGTCAGGAGTTTGTTGAGTAAAGAAAGTGCTTCTTTCGTGTTCCCATAGTAATTGGCAATTTTCGCTTTATGCCAAAAACAGGGATAGCATGCTGGTTCTACAGAGAGGAGGCTATCCAAATAGGCACTTGCTTCCCTGATCTTTTCCCGCTCCAATAGTTTGTTTATCTGATGGTCAAAATCATCATAAGGGTAGTAGTGTGTTGTTTGGCCTGATAAAAAATGAAAGATGACCAGGGAGGCAGTTGTTACGAAAATCCTTCTCATGTCTTGTCTGAGTTGAGTAAACGGAGAAATGATTGAAACTCATATTCCCTTCTTGTTCATCGGATGATCGACTAAAGTAAAAAGATTTAAATTCAAAGAGAAAGACCTGGACACCTGACTTCCTATCCCTATCATTGATGGGTCTTGCTACAAATACTCTACCAGCTGGATATTATTACCAACTGTGTCGTTGAATACAGCAACCTTCACCGTGCCCATTTCAGTGGGTTTCACACTAAATGAGACTCCTACTTCAACCAGACGATCATATTCTTGTTGTACATCCTCAACATCGAATTGTGTCCATGGAATTCCTGCTTCTCTCAAGGAAGTCTGATAAACTCGGGTAGGTTCATGGTGCAGTGGTGCGGGTTCTAGCAGTAGTTCAGGGCCATCTTGTTGTTCTTTGGAAACTACCGTTAACCATCGGTTGCCACCCTCCAGCGGCGTATCAAGTTTCTTGATGAATCCTAATTTTTCGGTGTAGAATTCGAGTGCTTTTTCCTGATCTAAAACTGGGATACTGATAACTGTTACCTTCATGGTGTTGATTCAAATGTGAGTCTCAAAGATCAGGGATGAAAATTTCAGATGCTTCTCGAAAGTTGCTCTTTTCGAAATTGGGCCGGTGTTTTTCCAGTTTTAGATTTGAACAATACACTAAATGAGCCTAAACTTTCGAAACCGACGGACAGACAAGTTTCTGTCACCGTCATCCCTTGGCTGAGGTGCTTTTTCGATGCTTCAATTCGTTTATCGATCAGGTATTGCCTTGGGGTAAGTCCGTAATATTTCTTGAATAACCGCAAGAGGTGAAACTTGGAAACCAGTTTAATTTTGGCTAACTGGTCCAGATTAAGGTCTTTATCGTAATGGGTATCGATGTAATTTCGAACCGAAATGATTGCTTCGATCTGCCCCTTATTTTTGTAAATGGTCTGGTGTAATCTCTTGAGCTTTTTCTCGTAAAATGTCATGTTTTCAGTTGGAACGAAGAAACATTTAAGGATTAAATCTCCATGAAAATGTTAATGCCAATTTCGGTCGAAATTTCCGTTTTCATGTTGAATTTTTCCTCAAGTTTTATCTTTCCGGATTGTTTTTCTTCTGAGACGACACATGCTGATTCACCATGATCTAATTCTCCGGATGTTCGGAGTTGACAATAGGTAAATTTCAACAGATCTCCATTCATCTGACCGACCAGGTACCCTTGCCTGATCTTGCCACCTGAATAGTATGCCGTGACTACTTGTTCCTTTTGCTCAAAATGAAATATGGTGTCCTGATCAACAATGCCATTGTCAGCAGTTTGAATGACATGCATTTTTCTATGATTCAACATCGCTGATAATTATTTTTAATGTTTCTCTAATCCAACCATTCAATACGAGTCTTAATGCCCGTTATTGATTCTTTTCAAAGGCTCGGGTCCCGATATTTTTTCCCACTTGTGATTGGAAAAAATCCAGGTGTCTCCAAATATATTCCGGCCATCATGGCCACCAAATAACACGGTTCTATTGTGCTTTTCATCATAAGCCATGGCACTATGATTTCTTGGGGCTGGACCTGGATCCGTTTCTAACTTATCCCACTGGTTGTTTCGGAATATCCATGTATCATTTATTCTGGATCCGCCATTCCATCCGCCAAATCGAATGAATTCCTTGTTTTCCAGATCATAAACCATCGAAGCATTAAACACTCCCGTAGGTTGCTTGAGTTGAAGTTTGCTCCACTCTTTCCCATTCCATCGCCAGGTTTCACCTGTGTTCTCTCCGTACTGTTTATCGATCGTACTACCTCCAAAGAGCAAAACGGACTTGTCCTCAGGATCATAGGCCAATGAAACGCCGTGTCGGGGAGATGGGCCTCGGCCCTCCATCAGATGCCAGTCTCCGTCACGAAATTCCCACGTGTCATTTAGTTTCAGGTACTCCCCATTTTGAATGTTATAGCCACCGAATAACACGATGGTTTTCCGACTTTCATCGTAAGCCATCATGGCTTCGGCTCTCGGAGAGGGAGCATTTTCAGTATTTAGTTTATTCCATTGTTCATTCCGGAATTCCCAGGTGTCATTAAGCAGGTTTTGTGCATCAGGAGTTGTTCCAAACAAAACTTTACTGCCTCCAAACAGCATCAAACGGTTATTTTCCGCGTCATATACCAGAGGAGAAAAAGTTCTTGGCACAGGAGCATTGCTTGTTTTGATCTCGTTCCAGATTGAGTCCGTAAAAACCCATAGCTCTGATTGAACTGCTTTATGGCTGGCTCCCCCAAAAAGATAGACCAGAGAATCTATTGAGTGATAAGCCATGGAATGAGCATTTCGGACAAATAGGCCCTCATTCTGTTCGGGCATTGAAGCTGCTCTATCTGAAGGGCTCACGCAACTAAACAGAAACACAAAAGAACAAGTCAAAATCCGTGATATCTTCATGCTAGCTCATTAGGTATATTGAATGCATACTCATAGGTCGGCAATCAATGAATTTAATAAAGCCGTCGGCGCATTCAAAGAGGAGAATTCATCAACTCACCTGAATAGTACAGAAAAGCGGATTTATCTTGAGGTGCAGGATAAGGAATTCCTTTGAGAGGACCGTATTTCAATTACTTTTTCTCAATATTTCTAAAGGTGAAATCCAAATCCTTCCAATAGTTCAGATACACTGCTTCTGTTGAGTTGAACTGGATAAAAATGGCTTTGTCGCCATTAGCGATCCCCATGGTGTACCCTTTGTTCTGGCCTCCATTTGCATCGGTTACCCAGTAATCGAAGAAAATACCAGCGGGATACAGATAAATCGTCAAATCTGAATATTGGCCCAGATCTTTATAAGCGTATTGGATAAATCTAAAAGTAATCAGCTCAATATCGGTTTGAAGCGGCCCATAGGCAACATGAAACTGCGCCAACTGAACATCGTTCTCCTTGAGGTCAAAAAAGTATTGATTTGAAGCTTCTCGCCTTTCAGAAAAGTCCATGGGCACAGGAATAGAAACGCCAATTTCATCAAGTGACTCATATCTGTGATTTTCTCCGGTCAACGAATCATCATTCTCAATGACTGATGTTAGTCCGAAATTAGCAATACTGCATATCTTCCAACTTTCACCTTTGTTCTCGAGAATAATAAGTCCATCCTTCTTTACCCCACGATCCGTGTAGGCCACCGTGCATAGTATCCGGAAGTTGTTAAAGACCCTATAAACTTGTTGCGTTGTGGCTCTTAGTTCCAGGGAGGATATCACTTCATCAAAAGTCCATGCTTCAATGGACCAATTTTCGATCGCAGTTTGCTTAAAGGCATCAGTCAGCATCTGAGTGTAAGGTTCAATGGGCACGTAAAAATCACCATTGATGTTTGCTTCATCACTTGGAAACAACTCATTCAATGAATCAAATGCTTTACTTTTCACCTTCTGGATAAAGGTTTCGGCTACAATTTTTGCTTCGTTTTTCTCGTTTTCGCCAAACGGGCTGAATACAACCTGCTGACCCAATAGAAAGGTCGAATAAAGAGAAAAGAATATCAGTAGGGTTTCTCTCATTTCATTTTGATGGTTAAAGTACTTCCTTTATCGTTTTTCGTGGTTGAATCTTCTTTACATGGATTTCAATCAAAGCCTTGGTTTAGCGAAGCTGTTAAGTCTACATGGTCCCAATGAACCTTCCGCCATACTGATTGCTCTTAAATTTCCAAACCAGCATATAAAACCCTGCTCCGTCCCCATTGTAGGATTTCACCATGATTGTTCCGGTTCTATTGACCAGAAATTTAAAGGTGGATTTTCGAAATTCATATAAGTCGTCATACGCTTCCTTTGGGAAATAGACTTCATTTCCATTGATGGTGAATTGAACATTTGCTATTCCCTCCGAAGGTAGGTTACCATCAGTACCAAGCGCATGTTTGCCATCGACCGTTTGAATGTAGCCTCGTTCGTGGCGAATAATTTGATGCTTTGTGCTATCAAAATCTTCAAATTCGATTTGTAAAATGAGGGTGTCATTGCGAAAAGTAAGCAATTGTCCGTTTTCCAAAACCTCTGCCTTGACCGGTTCCCGAAGAAAGTCCAGATCCCGAACCCTGCTGACATGCATCCATCCAACCAGAGACTTTTGCTTTTCAGGATACCACTTAGAGATTTTTCGCCACCTTGGAATCGTATCATAATCCAGGTCCCAGATATGAAATATCTGATCATCGTAAATCTTTCCCAGAATTTTACTTTTAGTCGAGGGTTGTTCTCGGACATTGGTATACCCGTCATCATCTCTTATGGTTGCAAGCCATTGAGACTGTGCGACGAATGATCCAAAGAAGAGTAAAAAGGTGATGATGCATTTCATGTTTTGTATTACCCTTTTGTCCAATCTGTTGATTTTCTATTCCTTCTAAAATTATACTTCTAGACCAGCCTTTACAAATAGTATGGATCACTTTATGATGATGTTTGTTGACGATAGTTGTCTAGCTTTCACCTATGATTGATTACAAATACGAAGTGTTTCTGATGGTCGCGAGTAAACTTAGCTTTTCGAAAGCTGCTCAGGATCTCTTCGTATCACAACCTGCCGTCAGCAAGCAAATAAAAATCCTGGAGGAAGAAGCAGGAGTGGCTTTGCTCATTAGAAATCATCATCAGGTACAACTTACTGAGACCGGAGAAAAACTCCTTAACTACCTCCGAAAAGCCAAACTGATCCAAAAAGAGATCAATTCTGAATTTGCGACGACCAAAAGTAGCATGGAATTGAAAGGTGACCTGAAGATTGGCGCCAGTACCACGATTTCCTTGTATGTGATGCCAGAGATCATGGCCGCTTTTCATAAGAAGTTTCCGCAAATCAATCTGCTGCTGATCAACCGAAACAGTGAGAACATCCTGAAAGCGCTGATCGGTCATGAAGTAGACCTTGCTTGTATAGAATCCGGGCAAGGTATTACTGCATTGCAGAGCACGTTTTTCATGAAAGATGAAATCATAGCAGTATGCTCCAGAAGTAGCCCATACCTAAAAAAGGAGATGACCCTGGAAGAATTGAATGCTACTCCTGTAGCATTGCGGGAGCGTGGTTCAGGTACCCTGGTCGCGTTGGAAAAAGCACTCGCTAAAGCACACATGAAACTCAGTGACCTGAAAATAGTCGCACGGCTCGGAGGAACGGAAGCGTTGAAAAATTATCTTCTCAAAGGGGAGGCGGTTGGATTCTTGTCTCGATTAGCAGTGAAAAAGGAAATTGAAAACGGTGAATTGCTTGAAGTTCCCATTTCGCAATTAAGTGTCTCCAGGTCCTTCAATATTGTCATCAGAAGGGGCGAGGGGCCCCTGGGCCTTATGAAACAGTTCATGAAAATGGTGATCGACAAGCATAACCAAAAGTTATAACTCATGAGAAGAAGGTATTTTGAGGTAATACCTCAGTTGCCTTGCTTTGCTATGTGGAAGTAGTACAAAAATCCGGCACCCGCTTAGAAAGCATGGTTTGTTCTAAATCGGGAACAGACTATTCAATACATGAAATCCAAACCTTTTCGACTGATAACAAGCCACTAATTTGTAATTATGCTTCCGACTCAGTACTAGATAAAGCGCTTTTGCAGACCCGGCCGGCAACCATGTGGAGGTACAGGGAAATGCTTCCTTTATTTGAAGATAAAAACATGGTTTCTCTGGGAGAAGGCATGACCCCATTGATCAGCTGGAAGAATCTTGCCAATACCTACGGTCTAAGGAGCCTGCGGGTTAAAGATGAAGGGCTTAACCCCACGGGTTCTTTCAAAGCACGTGGTTTAAGCATGGCGGTATCAAAAGCAAAAGAATTTGGAGTTCAATCCTGCGTGATTCCAACTGCTGGTAATGCTGGTGGTGCGATGAGTGCTTACTGCGCGGTGGCTTCCATGGAGAGTACGGTGATCATGCCCAGAGATACACCCTCGATTTACAAACAGGAATGCGAAATGCACGGTGCGAAGGTGCTCATTAGTGATGGATTGATCGATGAATGCGGAAAATGGGCTGCCAAAATTTCGGAAGAGACTGGTGCATTCAACATGTCAACATTGAAGGAACCCTTTCGCCTCGAAGGGAAAAAGACCATGGGCTATGAGATCGCCGAGCAATTGAATTGGAAGTTGCCTGATGTGATCGTATATCCCACTGGAGGAGGGACGGGTCTGATTGGTATTTGGCGCGCTTTCCAGGAAATGATTCAATTGGGATGGATTTCTGGCGATCACTTGCCCCGAATGATTGCGGTCCAGTCGGAGGTGTGCGCGCCACTGGCTCAACATTTTCACAACCAAAAAGTACAAAGCCCTTTCCGGATGTCCATTGCTAATGGTCTCTCAGTTCCGGTAGCTTTCGGGCTGGACTTAATGCTCGAGGTGATCCAACAGTCAAAAGGGACAGTGGTTACGGTCAGTGAACAAAAGATTCTTTCCGCGGTTTCTGAGATTGGAGCTGCGGAAGGCACTTTTATCTCGCCGGAAGGTGCCGCGACATGGGAAGCCCTAAAGGTGCTGCAGGAAAAAGGATTGGTGGAAGATTCGGAGGAAGTCGTACTTCTGAATACTGGAAGTGGGTTTAAGTATGTAGAAAATTACCGGTAAATGGCATAGCGCTGCTAAAAGTCCTTTTCCAGCGTTTTTATGAGCTCGAGATTATGTTTCTCAATTTCCGAGAGTTCATTGTATACTTCTTCTGCCGACTTATTGTTGGGTTGATACCAGGATTGTGATTCAAAATATGCTTGAAGGTCTTCCGAATTAAATTGATAACCTCTACTTGCAAAGAGTTCATTCCTTATTCTTCGAAGCAATCCCTTGCTTTGTCCCGCAAAATAATTTTGGTCCAGCTTTTTCAGAGAGGTTATTCCATATAATCTGTTTTCAAGTAGAGATGCGAAATCTTCGGCAACAAGTATCTTCTCTTTGGTATCGGATAAGATAATGATCCTCGCATCATAAACATCCAAAGGTTCAATAACACGATAAGGCCACGCTTCGATATTTCGTTGCTGCGTTAGGCGTTTATTTACCTGAAAACCATCATCAATTAAGCGGTATTCTTCAGGGAAGTAACCTTGATAGAAATAGTAATTGCTCTTGTCTCCATATTGCTGCCCGGAAGCATAGCGTCCAATTAAGTATTTGGAACCGTCAATTGTCTCAATGCTACTCACGTCAAAGTCTTGGTTGAAGTGCTCTATGACTTGCCCGTTTTCATACTTCAATAGGGTGGTATTGTTGTAACAACACCCAAACTCAAATCCGGTGAGCCACAGATAACGATTTTCACCAGACTTAATGATTCCAATGCGATTATCAAGATTGATCTCAGCATGTGAATCATAGAGCTCCGGTTTTACGACCCACACACTTTCGGTGCTCACCCAAAGGGTGTCGCTATCATCTATGAGGGCAAATTTGGTGAACTCGGTTTCTTCAAATTCCGCTTGAAAATCATCATAGAACAAGAGCGTTTCGACTTCCCCATCCATGTCAAGATCATATTTCAGTTCATGGTTGGAGTTTTGTCCTAACAGAAGGTGCATGGGCAAAAGCCATACGATGAGGTAAAGGGATTTTTGCATGCTAGCCGGTGATTTCACTTTAGGGTTCTGGGTAATCTCTACATTTCGAAGACCGTTCCGAATTTCATTCCAATTTCCTTGACCCTGCTCATGTCCTCTGAAAGCTCAACAAACATTTGTTCAATACCGGCCGGGGCAAAGGTGATGATTAACTCCGCTGCTTCGTCCGATTCATTTCTCCAGGTGTGTTTTTCTCCTTTTTCAATATTCAGAAAATCTCCGGTCTTCAACTCAATTACTTCGTCATTGACTAAAACTTTTAATTGACCTCTTTTGAGGAAAAAGCCTTCATCTTCTCTTGAATGAACATGTACAGGAGGCCCAGGATCACCTGCCGGAATAATGGTTTCGCTGAGGAAATATTTCCCATCGGTTTCCCTCCCTGTTGCAATGAAGTTCAATCCAAAATAATTTCCCGTTCCTTTAACGCTTTTCATCTTTCAGTTTTCTTAATTCGTTTTGATTGGCTTCTCTGTTGCCGATTCTCAGGCTGCTTGCAAGTTCCTCTTAAAACCAGGTTGACATCAGTTATTCATCCCAAGGGTCTCACTTCCTCTGGGCATAATGCCAGATATCTTTTCCAGTGCTTTTAATTGCATCAATATTTCTTCCAGGCTGGATTTCTTATAATCAAGCCCGATAGTTTGATTTTCATCATTAAGTACGACCTCTCTCATGCCCCAATAATAGTCATCGTTGTTCTTGGCAATGCCAATGGCTGTGACCTCCAATCCCCGTGGGATGTTTCGAAACACTGACTGGTTCCTGTTGTTTTCCCAGGTCCTCATAATAGAAGAGAAATCATGAAAAATTAAAAAGTTTAATGTTTTATCTTCATCAAACCGATTTGTCAACACAGATATATAATCATCGTAATAGCGGAAAAAATCACAATTGATCCAATTCAATTGCGTGGAGTGAATTTCATAAAAGGGAGGTTCATATATAGTGACGGAATCCACCGCTGTGATATCTCCTTCGGACCAATTACGGAAGAATTCCACAGTATCATTGGCAACTATAGTATACGTTATCGTCCCCGTCATTGTCGTATCTGCACCATAGTCTAAAGTCACTGTATAATCTTCCTGTTCATTGGATTGTATGGTATCAAACACATTGTTGCTATCCAGTTCCCAGTTAAGTCCTGTAGAATCAACCTGACCAAGGTAGGTTCGCATATAGGGGGCTGAGGCAATTCGATTGAATTGGATTTTTACAGGGGAGTCGGATTTCAAATTCAGTTTTCGGCTGTTACTGGTCGCCTCTAATCTGATCATTCCCGATGTTTGTAGGAGTTCACCATTCGAAGTTGTGGCCAAATCATTTAAAATCATTTCTGAAGTAGAGTAGACTTCTTTCAACTTTATGGTGACCCTGGAAGTAGGCTGTTCGCCGTTTTCAAAAATCAGTGAATTTGCAGAGAAATAAACCCTGGTCCCCTGCCTTCCTTCAATTAAAGTGTCATTTTTTGGATTGATGTCAAAAGATTGAGTGGGATTTAGTTTTTCGGAGAGATCAACCAGATCCGAGGAAAGGTCTTGCTGCGTATCCTGCTCGCTGCATGAAAAAACCAATAGGATAAGAACCAGGAAATGAAAATACTTCATGATGTTGAGATGTTGTTTCTGACTTCAAGATAAGCTTTGATCAGCAAAACCTTGGAATTGACTAAGTTATTCTGGTCAGGAATGCTGTTAATCAGATGCTCGCGTGTTAATCGCCTATTAATTATTCAGACTTCTCAGGTCCAATACGGTCCGTTCTGCTATTTCGAAATAGTGAATTTGGTGTACAGCACTTTTGCCAACAGGTGATTGCGCCTCAATGCCAATTTTGACCGGATCCTGAGGGATCATTGAAGTCAATCTCGCCATCTTAAAGTTTTTGCCATCAACAGACCAGTGCATAGCGTAAATGTTGCCTTTACGAGCAATCGATAGCCAAACTTTCTCCTGGTCATTTAGAATAGCGCCGTTGGCATCGTCAGAAACTCCCTTTGTTACCACAGAAACAATACTGGGTCCGGTTGCGTCAGAGTTTTCAAAGGCAAATTTGATCCAATGCAAACTATCGATGTGAATCATAAGTGCAACCGCATTCCATTGAGCAGAAAAATCCGGTTCAACCAGTGCTTTGGCGATAAAATCTCCTTTAATGTCTTTGTATAAATATGGTGCGGATCCGACGACAGAGCTGTCCTCGGGATTGTTAAAAAAATCAGTCCCTTCGGTTACAGTGATTTTTAAAACATTATTCTCCAATTTAAAAGATTCGGAAGCATTCATCCAGTTTAAATCAGTTATCATTTCCTTGCTCATATTGAGCTGGTGTGTTGATTTCGACTGGGATTCGGGTAATTTATTACGTTGATTACAGCTTATTGTAAGCAGACTTATGAAAGAGACAGAGTAAAGAATGACTTTCATGATATGGGAAGGTTTGATATGCCGCAATGTACACTTGTTTATTACCAGCACTTCATTATATGGCGAAATCACATATTGAAAAACAATATCCAGGTCCGCTTATGTCATGATCGGAATCCCAGACCTTTTCAGTCGTCACATCTCCGCAACTTCCTCTGCAGTCAGCCCGTACATAGGTGGCGTTTTTACTTCCAACAGGTTTAGGTATAAATAGATTTGAGCCCGGTGGTGGATTTCGTGCTCAGCCAACAGCTGTAACCATTTCCCTTTTTGAATGGCATGCCCTGTTGGTGTGTAACAATGCTCCAGCAGGTTATCATCGGTTAAGGTTCCGAAAATTTCGAGGGATTCTGTATGGGTCTGGTTAAGAAAAGACAAAATAGGCTCAAATCCATCCGCAAGCTCTTTTCCGCAGCCCTTGTAACTGTTTTTTCTGCCAGCGATGGTTTCTGCAAACAAATAACGTTCAATGGCGGCAATATGACGTAACTGGTCTGCCAAGGTGAATTTTCCGATTTTGTAGGTAAAATCCAGATGTTCCGGTTTGATCCGTTCAGTCAATTTCAATGTACGTCTGCGAATACCAGCGTACTGCTTTAAAAAGGCGTTTACTTGGTCATACATACTTTTCTGTTCATACGCTTACTGGTACGCCGAAGTTTTACGTTCCTATCAAAGGCTGCTTGTTCGATATTTGAATAGGACGTACAGGACACAATGGCAAAATGATGTTAAACCATATCATTGGCCAATTGAACCATTAATGGAGGGGTTTTTAGAAAGTTTCAGGCTAGGTCTGGTCTATAAATGGAATGGGCGTAAGAGGGGTTAGTTTTCGTTTTTCACGATCTATCTTATCCATCCACCAATAAGAATCATGACCAAAATAGATATCATAAGCCCAATAGGCAGGAAATTCTCTGTAAAGGCCATGATCGTTTTCTTCAGTAATTACCTGCAAATGCGAAAACTGGCTATTTATTCTGCCAATGGCCTCTCTGGATGTGATTCCAAACCTGGTCATCATGTTCTCCGCGATTTCAACGAAATAGTTCAACGTTTCTTCATCGGTGTGAAAGTCTAAATCCTTGCTCTCTACTTCTATCATTTTTCTGTCATCGTCGGTAATTCGCCCCAAGGAATTGACCAGACATTATTTCCATCAGGAATGTTGTATTTATCTATATCCGGTTTTGAACCCACTTGTGCCTCTTGAGTTTAATTCCTTCATTAATTGCTACCAATGTCGCGGCTAAATCCTGGGTTGGTTATTGGATTATTTTCCAAGGTAACCAGAAGGCCCACACTGTTTGGCCTGCCAAAATACAAGATCCAGGTTTACATGTAACCATCTGATATAGAGCTTATGGATTTGGTAGCTGTGGCCGCTTACTTTTTTACCATGATGATCGAGATGGTCACTTTCCTGGGGAATAGCTCTTCTTCTGTCCAAATGTTCCTTATCAACAACGGGTTTAGTGTACGTAGTGTATCTATGTTGTCGTTATTAACCATACTGGAATCAATTGAAACAATTGTAAGTAGGTCATTATTCATGTTTTCACGAACGGTGTTGATCGCCTCTTCTATCGCTTCCTGACGAATTAGAATAAATTCCTGATCTGTGTAATAATCTTTTTCCCATTCATAAATATCCTGTCTGTTAACTTCATTTTGCTGGCTGACCTGCCAGGGCAATATTTTATCCAGGCTCAATGGTAGAAAAACGGCAGTCCAAAGGGTTGTCATTATGAGGAAGATTATTTTTCTCTGTCGATATTTTTTAATGAATCCGTCCTTCTTTAAGCTATGCTCTGTTATCAGTGATAAAAGTGAAATTGGGAACTTGAAGACCATCATTACTAACTCGAAAGTTCCATAGCTTTCAGAAGCTCTTTCTTGTTTTTGTTGTTCTTTGAGCCACGTTGAATATTTTTCTGACTCAACTAATTGTTTTATTGAATTTTCAAAATCAATCCCTCTTAATGTTAGCAATGTCCTGGCGTCCTCTACAACCTCTGGATTCCATTTATCTGAAAAGAAAACCATTTTAAGGAGTTCTTCATCTGTTCTTGTTTCAAGAGGTGGTTCAATATCATACTTCATTGTTGATGTTAATGTCAAATAGAACCTGTAAGCTCATCTTTTCAAAACGATTCCGGAATGGTTGTTCATTACTCAAAATGGGTGGTATGTGATAAACCATGGTGCACGTTACTTCGCGAGGGCTTATCTTTTCCAAACCTCGAGCACGCCAGTCACCGTTCCGGTTGCGCCTGAATTGTGCCAAAAAATGGAGACAGTATTCCCGCTGGCGCTGTGTCCCACATCATTCCAGGCTCGGGTCTTTGCCTGCAAATGATTATCATTGGTCGCTACATAGTTTGTGGCCCAACCTGTATCACGTTTTCGAAAAATGGCCAAAAATGTTCCACTTTCACCTCCTGACCTTAAGACATCCACTTTGAAAAAGACACTCACATCGGAGGCAGTTGTAAAATCTATATTTGGAAAAACCTGGGTTAGATCAAATTGGTGCGAATTAGCATTTGATAAACTTTCGACGAATGCCATTCCGTGATAACCAGGTTTAAGAGAGATGTTTCCATACACCATCAGATTATCATCAATTACTGTATTCCCGTCAGTTGCTGGTGAATCCAGAACCTTGATTTCCGAGGTTTTTATCTGACCGGTGGCAATTAGTTGAACAGTTGTTAAGAGTAAAATGGCTAGAAATCTGAATTTCATATTTAGTTGTGTTTATTGTTTCTGAATAAGTATACTGTCAAGGGTTCAACAGTATAAGAAGATTTTGCAGTTGTCTTAATTTCTTCTTCGAATATACGGCAATTGTATGCTACTCTCGTACTTGTCAGCGAATAAAATGTAGCCAGGTAAAGCTTAGGATTTTGACGAGCTGTTGTATGCCTGTTTCGTTTTCTTCTACTAAGATCATATTCCTAATCCTGGATAAAACATTGTATTCCAGGTTGGACCTGATTACCTGATGAATCTTTCTTTGGAAGCTGCAAGCCTCGACGACCAAAAGGTTGTTACGTCTTTAATGATGAAATTCAATACCTCCCAGAGTGTGAGAATTATCGCAATTTTCATCGGTATGAACACGGATTGAATGCCCGGCTTTTTAGTACATACTCGAATACTCCAAAAACTGCTCTATCCCCATATTCACCCCGCCACAAACAATCACCAATATACGTTCGTTAGCCTCGAAGGACGTTTGCTGAGACCGTACATAGGAAAGTGCCGCTCCGCATGCGGGTTCTACCAATGTATGGTATTCATTGAAAAAGGCCTCGCATGCCTTGAAAGCCGTTTGATCATTCGTAACATAAGGTTCTACTTCGAATTTGGCAGCATATTCCAGTGTTTTCGACGCTACTTTCCTGGCACCTAGACTTGTTGCAATGGTGTCAATTGCCTCCAATTCGATTAATTCTCCCGCTTCGTAACTGCCCGCAAATGAAGCAGCACCTTCTGTTTCTGCTGTGACGACCTTTACATTCAGCCATTTATTACGCATTAATCCCTTGAAGACACCACAGAGTAACCCGCCGCCTCCAACTGCCACAACGATTTTGTCAGGTGCTTCCAATTCTCGGGCACATTCATCAATGATGCTGGAGTGACCCTCCCATAAAAGCGGGTGATCAAAGGGCGGTACATAAGCAGATTCTTTTCTTTTGATAGCCGAGAGGCATGTGCATGGGCTTCATTCCAATTCTTTCCATGGATCTCTATCTCTGAACCCAGCAACCGGATCTTGGCGATCATGTATGCTGAAGTGGTTTCCGGAACGATAAGGCGGGTAGTCACACCCATTTGTTTAGCGACGTAGGCCAAAGAATACCCCGCGTTTCCCCCTGAGGAGGCAATTACTTCTCGATGGCCGCGTTGGAATAGATCTTGTAATAACGAATCCATACCCCGGATCTTAAAGGAACCAGAAGGTTGAAAACAGTCCATTTTGTAGTAGACATTCAAACCAACTCGTTTCTCCAGTTCATGAGATTTGAAAAGGGGAGTATTGAGGTAATGATTTTGCTGATTCATCAAGAAAGGGTCTGTCACTCAATTGCACTTTAGGTTTCTGCTCTGGCAAAGCAAAGGACTGAAGGTTTAATTCACAATTTGAAAAAGGAGGCAATGCAGGAATTTTCAATCAACGGTCAAAATGAAAAACAGTCACAAAACCATCCATACTTGCTGTTTTGGCTTCTATGACTGTTTTTGTCTCAATTCGCAAGTTGACTAATTCGATTGATGCGTTTCGACGTACTTTTTGGCCTGCTCGTTTTCGGCATTTAGTTCCAGTGACTTCTTATAATAGGCCAAGGCACTTTCAATATTTCCGTCCAGGGCATAGGCTTCGGCGAGACTGTCATAGGTATTCCATGACTTTGGAAAAGACTCCACGTTGAATTGAAAGACCGTGATGGCTTCCTTGATTTTTTGCATCCGCAATAACTGGTAACCCATGGCATTCACTTCGTTTTCCTTGAGTTCATATTCGCTGGAATTCTTGTTTTCGCTGAACCATTGCAGTCCGGCTTCAAAACCATTTGTAGAAACGACATCTTGAAGCGCTTCCACGAAAGAACGCTTAGGCAATTGGTACGGCAAATCATGCAGAATGGCATTGATGGCGAGGTTAATGTCATTTAAGGAAGTGTATCCCGTATTGTTCAACATCACGATCATGAGCTTCTCCGCGGGTATACGCGAGATTACTGTATGAAAGCCATTGATGCCTCCATCATGTTGATGAATAACCATAGGGGCGTTTCCACGACCAAGCGGTAGTTGCATGATGAACCAGCCGTAACCGTAATGGCTACTCCAGGCAGGTACATAGGGAGTGAACATTAGTGCTTTATTTTCTGACGAGAGCAACTGTTCTGTGTACAAGGCCTGGTCCCAGAGGTATAGGTCTTCTACGGTGGAATACATGGAGCCTGCTGCGTAAGGTACAGACATGTCCAGATAATCCGCGTTTTTGTAGCCTGAGCCCTCTTTTTCATAACCGGCAGCTCTGTTTTTCAAAAGGGTTTCATGATGATCAAATCCCGTATTGTTCATCTTCAATGGAGAAAGAATATGCTCATGCAAAAGTTGCTCGTAGGTTTGGCCGGTCACTTGTTCTAAAATGGCCCCTAGCAGGAAATATCCGGAATTACTGTATTCAAACTTTTCTCCCGGGGTAAAACGTAAAGTAGAATCAGCAAAGAGCTTAATGAATGCTTCAGGCTGATAAGGATCTCGAGCCTCATCCCTGAAAAATCCCGGATACGAAGTGTAATTAACAATACCAGAAGTATGAGTCAACAAGTGATGAATGGTGACCTGATCTCCTGTTGCTTTTGGATAGTATGGTAGATGTGTCGTGATGACATCATCCAGGCTCAGCGTTCCTTTTTGTACCTGTTGTAATACCAACATGGCGGTAAACTGCTTCGTGATGGACCCAAGCCTGTGTTTGGTGTTCGTTTGATTCGGAATGTTCCACTCCATATTGGCCATTCCAAATGCCTTTTTGTAAATCACTTCACCATGGTGAGAAATCAGAATTGAGCCATTGAATTTGCCGTATTCGGCATAGAGACTAACCACCTCATCGATTTTTTCGACTTTTGATTGTGCTAACGAGACAGTGGCGAATCCTACCAGGAGTACGCCGATCCATAAAGTTTTGAGAAACGGGTGTTTCTTTCTTGTCATAACCATTGAGTTTTTAACATTTTGTTTAAAGCCTCAAAACTGGAACCAGTAGGCGCGTGGGGACAAGGTAGAATCCGGCCCTAAAGTGGTTATTCGTCGTTTTTGGGGGGTAAAAAGAGGAGACACTGAAAATTCTGCCGTTTCATAACCAGATACAATGTGCCTTTATGATTGAGCCCATATCGATCAGAGTCACCCAACAGCGTATGCTAAACCATGAAGATAATGCGCATTTGATACTCAAAACCTCCAAGGGCTCAATGAGTGACGCTGATTGTTAGGATGCTTTGCGATCATCTCTGCTTCGACTGAGCTCAGTATGAAATGAAGTGGTTTTCCATTTGTTCAGGACTGTCAATAACCCATTAACTGGCAAAGGTGGATCAGGAGACCATTACCATCGGAAACTGGTATTGAATTAATGCAATTAATGTGCCTGTAACCAGTCTGTACCTTCTCCAATGCCTACTTCCATTGGGACTTTGAGAGTAATGGCATTTTTCATGAATTCTGAGACGTTTTCTTTCAAGGTCGCTAATTCGGAGTGATGGGCTTCAAATACCAATTCATCATGCACCTGCATGATCATTTTGGACTGCATCTTTTCGGCTTTCATCCAGTCGTGGATCTTGATCATGGCTACTTTGATCATATCGGCCGCACTTCCCTGGATCGGTGCATTTACGGCGTTTCGCTCATCAAATCCACGAGTGGTAAAGTTTCTGGAATTGATGTTACGCAAATACCTTCTGCGTCCCAAAATGGTTTCCACGTATTCCTGCTCCCGGGCTTTGTTTACCGCTTCGTCCATGTATTTTTTGACTGAAGGGAACTCACGGAAATAAGCTTCTATGATCTCAGAAGCCTCACTTCGAGGGATATTCAGGTTTTGTGACAATCCAAAAGGAGAGATACCGTAGATGATCCCGAAGTTCACTTCCTTGGCCTTACGACGCATGTTTGCATCCACTTCATCCAGACCGACTTTGAAGACTTTACTGGCTGTATTGGCATGGATATCACGTCCTTCTTTGAAAGCACCCATCATGCTCTCGTCTTCCGAAAATGCTGCCATGATCCGCAACTCAATTTGCGAGTAATCTGCTGCCATGATCACAAAATCCTCATTTCTGGGAATAAAGGCCTTTCGTATCTCCCTACCTTTTGCGGTACGAATAGGGATATTTTGAAGATTTGGATTGTTGGAGCTCAGTCGGCCCGTCGCAGCAACAGTCTGGCGATAGTCCGTATGTACGCGGCCATCTTTGGTGCTGACAAGCTTAGGCAATGCATCCACATAAGTAGACTTCAGTTTGTTGTACTCCCGGTATTCCAGGATCTTACTGGCGATCTCATGTTCATTGGCCAGTTTGCTCAATACATCTTCCCCGGTTGCATATTGACCCGTTCGGGTTTTCTTAGGCTTTTCAAGCAATTTTAGTTTTTCAAACAGGATCACGCCAAGCTGTTTCGGAGACCCAATGTTGAAGGCCTCTCCTGCCATTTCATAGATTTCTCGCTCGATCTTTCCACTGAGGTCACCTAATTCCGAAGACATGTCTCCTAGTGCTCCCTGATCAATGCTTACGCCTTCGTACTCCATGTCAGCCAATACAAAAGACAAGGGCTGTTCTACTTCATAGAGTAGTTTGTGGAGCTTGCGTTCTTCAATTTCAGGAGCGATTTTTTCCTTGAGTTGCAAGGTGATGTCCGCATCTTCTCCGGCGTATTCGGTCAACTTGTCCAAAGGCGCCTCACGCATACTTTTCTGCTTTTTCCCCTTAGGACCGATCAGTGTTTCGATGCTCACTGGCACATAATTAAGGTAACGATCGGCCAGTACATCCATACTGTGCTGGGCTTCTGGTTCGATCAGATAATGCGCCAGCATCGTATCAAAGATTTCACCATGAACCTGTACCCCGTAGTTTCGCAATACCTGGATGTCGTATTTCAGGTTCTGGCCGATCTTTTTGATCTGGTCATTTTCAAAAACCTCTCTGAATGATTCCACCACAGCCTTTGCCGCTACCTGATCTTCAGGAATCGGCACATAATACGCTTCATGTGTCTTTATACTAAACGCAATACCAACCAATTCTGCTTCTACGGTTTCCAGACTCGTGGTTTCCGTATCGAAACAAAATTCGGTTTGGCCCTGCAGGGTTTTGACCAGGTCCTGAATGGCCGCGTCTCCCTCAACCAGGTGATATTTTACGTCGAATGACTCCAGTGATTTTTTCGTAGGGTTGCTGGGCTCCTCGGGAGTATCATCCCCTCCGAACAAGCCCAGTTGGGAAGTATCTGCGGCTTTTTTGGCGGCGGTTTCTCCGCCAAATATCCGACGCGATAACGTTCGGAACTCCAATTCGTCCAATACCGGAACCAATAGATCATCTTTGGGTCCAGTGTAGATCATTTTATCTTTTTCGTATGGGAAGGGTACATCTGTCTTGATGGTGGCCAGGTCCTTGCTCAACAAGCCCTGCTCTCCGAACTCAACGATTTTTTTCTGTAAGGCACCTTTCAGTTGATCTACGTTCGCAATGATATTTTCAACTGTACCGTACTCTTTCAGCAATTTGGAAGCAGTCTTATCTCCTACTCCAGGAACTCCGGGAATGTTATCCACAGAATCTCCTTTCAAACCCAGGAAATCGATCACCTGGCTCACTTCATTGATGTCGAACTTTTGAAGTACTTCAGGGATACCATAGATTTCTACGGCATTGCCCATTCTGGCGGGTTTATAAAGAAAGATCTTTTCTTCAACAAGCTGCGCATAATCCTTGTCTGGGGTCATCATGTATACCTCAAAACCCTCCTTCGCCGCCTTTTTGGCGAACGTTCCGATGATATCATCGGCTTCATATCCATCAAGTTCCAGGATAGGAATACCAAATCCCTCCAGAATTTTCTTACAATATGGAATCGCTACTCCGATCTCTTCGGGCTGTCTTTCACGATTGGCCTTATACTCCGGGAAATTATCATGTCTAAAAGTCGGAGCGCTTGTATCAAATGCTACGGCGATATGGCTGGGCTCTTCTTTGGTAATGATCTCATAAAGGGAATTTGAAAAGCCGAGAATTGCTCCGGTATTCATGCCTTTACTATTGACGATCGGGTTGTTTCCAAATGCAAAATGAGCCCGGTAAATGAGGGCCATTGCGTCCAGTAAGAAGAGCTTTTGCTTAGTTTCTGCCATCCGGTAAAAGTAAGGGATTGGCAGGAAATCCTGGGCTGAGATTATCGAGATCTCTTTATAAAAAATCGCACCATTCTCCTGCTCCCGAGGATGTTCGTGATAGGAGAGTTGACCCTAGAGAAGTAGGCAAGAATGAAACTGCTTCAAACGGGCATCGCTACATCATTCGGTCACTTGTTTTAGTTCCCAATCATGACGAATGCTCCCCAGAAATAAGGGGCTGGTCTCTTCTCTTTCAATCGCTTCTGCGCGGTAATGAAAGACTTGTGCTTATTGCCGGTTTTTAACCATTCCTCGTAGAAGTTGGTCATGAGTTCCTGGGTGGCATTGTCATCCACTGTCCACATAGACATGATGATCGCGTCTGCACCGGCTACCTGAAAGGCACGTTGAAGTCCAAAGACTCCTTCACCATTTCTGATTTCACCAAGTCCCGTTTCACAGGCAGATAGTACAACCAATTCCGTTTCCTCGAGATTCAGGTTCATCGCTTCATAAGCGGTAAGGATGCCATCTTCTTCGTACAACCCCTCCTGGTCTACGGCCCCGGTGGAGATATAACTATTAGCCCCGGCCAAAACCAAACCTGATCTCAACAATGGATTTTCCACATATGAATCCGCATTTTCATTGCCTTCTTCATTTTCAAGGAAAAAGCCGTGTGTCGCAATGTGTAAGGCTTGAGGAGCTTCGATCCTTTTGATGCTGTCCTCCACTGCCTCATTGCTCAGGAAGACCGTCGGGTTTTTCTCCTGTGAGGTAAACAAGCTATCGATCAGCCCGACTTCCTTTTTGGTACCTGGAAGCAAAGCCAGTGTTTGGTTCGAGCGCATGTATCTCAACATATTTCCGCGAATTCCTCGAGGGATACTTCCAAGGGCCGCTTTTTTGCCTCGATCGCCCCGGCTTCCTCTGGCGCCCCTGGCACCACGTACGCCTCTTTCACCACCGCGGGTTCCACGATTCTCTGCGGCCGCCTGCGAAAAGTCACTCAGATCTGTCGACGCTCCTTCACTGGCCGCTTGCTGCTCAAGTGTCCCCAGGTTGTAATTAGGGAATCCAAAGAGGTAAGCCGTGTTGTCAAATGTAGATTTTTTAGAAAAGTCATACGTGAGCAGATCCTTCGTATTATTGACCAACTGGATCTCAAATTCGTCAATGGTGAATTTCTTGGTAGCTGGATTTTGAAGGGTGTAAATACTGATCTGATTGTAAACCCCATCAGGTGAAAAGTAAATTTTCTTGATACCTCTCAGACGATTCGCAATGGGTCGCCAAAACAGTTGATAGGAGTAGTTTTCATTGACCTGATATTTGATCGCATTTCGATAGTTGCTCAGGAATTTTCCTTCCATTAAAGCACCATTTCGCATGACCACCATTTCAGGATTTTCTACCGTTTCTGAGGTCAGAACCAGCGCCGCATAGTAGACTTCATCGGTGTAAACACCTGCGGAATCGGGATTAAAATCCCGGAAACGCACGATTTCCACGGCTGCTTCCCCCGGTTTCAATTTGGACTGTACATCTTTCCAGGAAACATCCTGACCGGCGTAGGCACTGGCAAAAGCCGTAGAGTTCTGGCTTAAATCCTTTTCAAGATTGTTCGTCACTTCCGTCAGTGAATCGATCGCCGCATTGCGCTCGTCGGCTTCCATTTCACTGGAGCTAAACAATTTAGCCAATTGTTCTTTTTGAGCGATCCAGGTGTCATACTTGTTGATCAGCGTAGTGTCATTACTACTCAGGATACTGGACCGCACCTTATTGGTGGCTTGCAGGATCAACCCTTTGGTAGCCAGTTGAAAATCGTACATTTTGCCTACCAGATCCTTATTGTCGGTGTTCTTCTCTACGACAAATGAGTTGAATTGCTCGAAGGAAGGTCGTAGCGTGTTATAATAAAATTTCGATTTTTCCTGCTCACTGAGGATCGGGAAAAAGGTGTTGATTTGACCGAAGTAGTTGTCGAAGGTCTCATTGTACAAATCAAGGGCAGCACCTATATCGTCTTTCAACCATTTGAGAATGGCCAGTTTGCGAAGTGAAAGGGCATATTGCGGATGATTGGTGCCCAATCGTTTTGCCCGGATCTTATTTGCTTCTTCGTAAAGATTTTCTGCTTCATCCAGCTTGCCTGTTCGTTGTGGGATTTCAGCATAGTTGGAAATGGCCGCCGCATAGTAGTGATGATCTTCGCCGAAGAAATCAGCATAGAATTTTACTACCTGATCGCCGTAGGTTTTGGCTTGTTCAAATTCCCCCTTTTTTGAATGAACCCTCATCAGATTACTCAAAGCACGTCCGTAATCAATGGATTCGTCCTCACCCAGGGCTTCCAGTTTTTCTTTAGATCGGTTCAGGAAAGTAAGGGCCTCGTTGTAGTTGCCCATTTCGAAATAGATATCACCAACTACTAATTCAGTTACCGCCGCATAGTACGATTCTTCGCCATAAACCTCTTTATCCGATTCATAAATCTCTAAAAAGTCTTTTACCGCCTCTTCATAGAGACCATATTCAAAATAAACCTGAGCGCGGTTGAATTTTGTTCCAGCCAATTCAAGTTCATTATCCCCACCCATTCGGACGATCAGATCCATCGCTTCCTGTAGGATCGATTCAGCTTGTGGTAAATCTCCCCGATTCATGTGTACGATGGCCAAAGAATTCATGATGTTACCGTATTCCCTGGAAGGATAATTACCAATTTCCTCCAGGATTTCCAATGACCTTTCGTATCGGTCGATGGCTTTTGAAAACTGCCCTTTGAATTCGAGGTAATCGCCTTCAAATCGATAACTCATGGCCTCGTGGAAGGTGTTTTTCCCAAAACCTCTTCTGGTCTTTCTTAATAGTTTAAGGCCTTTATCGGCTTCAGATGTGTAGGTATAATGATCTAATAAAGCCTGGGCTACCTCATTGTAATTTTCGCGATCTTTTTTGTCCAGGCTTTCCAGAAGACTTACGTATAATTTCTCTGATTCTGAATATTCACCGGCTTCGTCCATTAAGGCCGCCAGGTTGTATACCAGATCGACATGATCTTCGGCATTTCCTTCAGTCAGAATATTCCTCAGTTCGTATTCTTTTTTATAGAAGTCTATTCCTTTTAATACATCTCCTTCTCCATAGTAGTAAGACTCTCCCAGGAAAGAATACATCAGAGCGGTGAGCGTATCTTGCTTGTAGTAGAAAAAAGATTCAATATCGGGCTCGGCTTTGAGGATCTTTTCATAATCTGCTTCCTCATAGTATTCTTCCAGCTTTAGGTAAAGCTTTTCTGCTTTTTTGGAATCAAAGGCGTATTGCGCTTTCAAGCCCAAAGCAGCAAACAGAAACAGTAATAATGTCAAAAATTTGAAATGGCGAAACATGGCGGCTTCATTAAAAGTGTTCAGAAAAGAAAGCTTGACCGGATGAGTGAGCACCGTCAAAAAGGCTCCTAAATCCTCTGAGATGAATAGGAACGTTCAAAAACTGATTATCCAAAGGAAACAATTTTATTTGACATTTGTAAATTCTATCTGATCAACAAAGCTAAACGGCGCATACATACCATGTTTGGAAAGATCTTTTCTTTACAAGTATGTGAGATTCCGGCATTTCCAAAACCGTTAATTCTTCCAGGCTGTGTATTTAAGTCGCGAAATTGACCCAATGGTCGGCCAGCTGCTCAAACCGCTATAAGGTTTACGTGATTTTTATTAAATTCGGAAAGAGCCAGTTGGGCTTGCACACTAACACACTTAATAAAATCGTAGTAACATGAACCACACCCCGCGACTACCTTTTGGTATTCGGACGTTCCGTTATCGTCCTCCGTCATAACCTGTCAACTTTTGTTGGAATGATCTGCCTTCACCATAGACGTGAACAAATGATCTATGCGTTCTCCTCAGCAGAGGAAACTTAACTTTTTGATTTTCAATCACTCTTAAATTTTTATAACCTTCATAGTATTATTATGTCTGATTACCCTAGTTTTCCATTGACACTCCATCACGGTACTATTTCCCGTGTTTGGAGAAACCCCAACCTTTTTGTAACTGATGACAATGTCAGTGACGGAGGCACTTCAACCGATCCTATTTATGACCCGGTGGATTCCAGTCGTTTAGAAGCAGGTCAAAACTATTATTACGTGGCAGATGTCGAGTGGAATGAATCCAACCCTGCACCTGTTAGTAACCCTCAGATCAATTATTACTGGGCAAACCCTTCCGGCGGAATTACTCCGGATGAGTTGCAACCATTGAGTCTTGCCGTTGACCAGAGTACGGTACAAATCATACCCAGAGGTCAGGGAACAAGACAGATCATCAGTCGTCCTAATGATATTCCCAATCGTGGGCACTTTTGTCTGATTGCCTGGATTACAGGAGATACATTTGATCATGCTACTGCATACCCAACCACCATCCCAACCAAGGGGAATGGGACTGTAGATGCCAATCACCCCTTAGTAGCGCAGCGCAACATTGATGTGATCGATGTACCCGAAGGAAATAGTGCCATGTTCCAGTTCAGTGTACCAGCAGGTGTTAACGAAATCCAGATCAAACGATCCCCGCTGGCTGAAAACCGTGATTTGCTCGAAGATTCAGGTATGGGAAATCTCAATGTTGAGGCCCAGGAATCACCAAAAATGGAGATTTATGAAGAAGGCGCGGGAGTTCCTATACATATTTTAAATGCGGAAGCGGTGGCCGAATCTCCGGTCCTGGACCTTTCTGAATTTCCCAGTACCAAATTCACCGTTCGAGCGGAATTACCAGAAGTGACTAACCCGGATACTGGCGCTATCTACAGTTTTGAGACCCCTGATGAAAAAGATGGTGTAGCCATTGTGTTGGCGTATAATCAGTCCGAAGAGCCAGAAAAGATGGAAAAAGGTTCGGAAGAATGGTTCCAGCATAAGGAGAAGTTGTTTGGTAAACGAAGAACTGATCTGGCAAGGACCAGGTGGGAGCGATGGAAAGAAATGGGCCATAAACCAGGCCAGGGAAAAGGCCGGGGCAGAAGGAGATTAAGAAGAAAATGAGTCGGAATATGACATTTCTAAGAAAAAATTTCCATCTCCCTTATTAGGAAATGTTATGAAGTTTTTAGCTTTATGACTGGAAAATCCCGGCCAATAATTTTTCGCTGGGATTTTCCTATTTCCTCATTGTAGGAAAATAATCATCCAGACATGTTGAAACGAGACCGCCGCCACTACCTCTCGCCAAACAGACTGCCGTCTGTATTGGCATTGTTCAATTCGTATCGAAGGAGCATTCAATTCCTTTTGCCATTCCTTTTTTCTTTCGCGCTGCAACCAGTATATGCACAAGATGGACTGAGGGACAATACTTTTACTCCACCCAATTTCAATTTTGCGGTTAATACCATTGCGAGATTGAGTGATGGCACCTACATAGCAGGAGGAAATTCGACTACCCCGGCTGCGTATCTGGTGAAACTGAATGCGGATGGGTCCCAGAATACTTCCTTCACCACCAATCTGGAATTGGATTTCGGCGGACCCTTAGATGGTGTAGTGAATGATATTGTGGTGGATGGTTCAGACGTGATCTATGCAGTGGGTGCATTTTCTGGTCGCATTATAAAAGTAAATTCAGACGGTACATTGGCCTCTTTTTCTCCTTCCGGCATCGATGGCGATATTACCGCAGTGGACCTACTTTCCGATGGGCGGATTGTGATCGTAGGGGCCATGACCAATGGTATCGATGTGTTGAATGCGGATGGTACCGATGACACGGGTTTTACTCCGGGAACAGGTTTCAACACCAATGGTACTAACGTTTTTGATGTACGCGTAGATGCTTCAGATCAATTGGTGGTCTTGCACGACAGAGATAACTACCAGGCCACGGCCGTCCAGGGGATAACCCGGTTACAAAATGACGGTACCCTTGATGTTACCTTCAATACCAATACCGGAACGGGTTTTGATTTTGAGATATTTGGTCTGCATGGACTGGAAATTACTTCAAGTGGAAGCATTTTCGTTGCGGGTACATTTACTTCCTATAATGGAAATACAGTCAATAGCGTCGTGAAGATCAATTCCGACGGGACCTATGATAACTCATTTACCAGTAACCTTACCTCTTTCACACAAGCAGAGATCATCCGGGAAAGTGCGGATGGCAACCTTTTGATTGGGGGGAACTTCTCAACCTATGACAGCAATACTGCAGGAGATCTTGTTCGCGTAAGCTCTAGTGGGGCCTACGATGCCGGCTTTGATAGTGATCCTGGTGTGGGAGGTACCCTTGTACGAGATATACTTATCCAACCGGATGGCAACTTGTTGGTTTCGGGAGATTTCACGACCTATGATGGCAACGCCGTGGAACCGATTGTTAGGGTTCAAAATACTGTGATATTCCCATTTAATCTTACTAATGCACTACCGGCAATAAATGCGGTTGATGGAGTACTTAATAGCAATATTACCCTGGTCTTCGGTGATAATGTTGACAATGCCACAGTTAATACATCGAATATTATTGCTTCAGGATCAGAAACAGGAGTATTTTCACCTTCTTTATTAACCAGTGGAGGTACACCGAATGTAACCTATAATCCAACTAGAAATTTCCTCGCAGGGGAATTAATTTCATTAACCATAACAGATGGTGTCCAATCCACATCCGGTGGTGCCGCAGTTCCTTATACCTATTCATTTCGAGGACGAACTTCTGCGGCTCCTGGCAATTTCACGGCGTTTAATCAAGTTGCCAATACCAATCTGATTACTTCTTATGAAGCAGAACTCGGAGATGTCAATAATGATGGCTTTCTGGATTTGGTATCTGGAAATATCCAGGGAATATATGTTTCCAATGGAGATGGATCAGGAACATATGGATTGGGAACACAAGTGGCAGCAGGTGACAACAATTCTAACCTTAAACTGGCCGATTTCAATCTGGATGGAAATTTGGACATTGTTGCTACGGCAGAAGTTGGGAGTCCATATACCATTGATATCTACCTGAATAATGGTTCGGGAGGATTTCCTGCAACGCCTTCTTCCAGTGTGGGTTCGCCCAATGGGGGAGCCATTTCATTTGTTGATCTTGAAGTCGGTGACTTTACGCTGGACGGGGTGCCTGATATTCTGGTTGCGGAAGCTGAAAGTGCCAGTGGCAGACTCAATATTTTCGAAGTTTCGAATGCAGGAATCATCAATACGACCCCTGTCTATACTGCTTTTGGAGAAGCTAATGGAACGGGTCTTGTCGTTGGTGATTTCAACAATGACGGAGCCTTGGACTTTTTTCAAACTGGTACCACCGGATCCACCAGTCTTCGAGTAAATCAGAACCTTGGCGGAGGCACGGTCAACTTTACGATACAAGCCCTGGCGACACCAGCGGTTACTTTATCAGCGGCAGCTGCCGGAGATTTTGACAATGATGGTGATCTGGATATCGCTGGGATTAATTCCGGCTTTATGGTTGTGAGAGAAAACGTAAGCCTGGACTTTACGAATTCGCTGTTTTCTCTTGCCGGATCTACAAACCATGAAGACGTTGAAGCCGGAGATTTCAACGGCGATGGTAATTTGGACGTACTGAGTGTAGGAAATGATCAAAGACAGGTATTTCTCCATAATGGTGGAGCCAGCAATATTCTTACACGTACAATTTTAACCGGACTCACCAACGTGGCTGCCGTAACCTCGGGAGACTTGAATAATGACGGAACCTTAGATGCGGCTTTCACTACGGATCAATTTTCCTCTTTAAATGAAACGAGCCTGAATACCTTTGAAGTGCCAGGCCTTTCTAATGCCTACAATCTGGACAAGTCCAGCTTTGATATCAACGTGACAGTTCCGGCAGGTGCAGACAATCTCGAGGTACAGGTTGCTAGTGAGATCACCTTTGGTACACCTATTCATACGGTGAATGTCGGAAATACCAGTGGTGTTAAGAATATAGATCCCGCCGCTGACCTTCAAACTGGGACACAATATTATGTCAGGGCCCGAACCGTTTATGCCACTGGGAACAGTGGTTATACGGTCAGAGGTCCATTTATGCTGCGGGGAGGTAATGCACTCGATTTTGATGGGACGAATGACATAGTCGTGTCACACGATACGGACATTGACTTCACTAATGCGGAGGATTTTACGTTGGAGGCGTGGTTCAAAACAGGATCAAGTGCCAGCTCAAGGATATTATCCAAATTCGACGGGAATCCAGGTTATCAGTTGAGTATGACCGGTACCGTATCCTTCCAAATCAGGGATGCGACAGGAACGCCTAATACGGTTGTGACTTCACCATTGTCCTATGATGATGACCAGTGGCACCATGTGGCCGCCGTAAAATCTGGCTCCAACATGGAACTGTTTATCGATGGCCAATCTGTCAATACAGGAACAACCTCCGCTAACCCAACTAATACTGGGGATTTATATATTGGCTCAATTCAAGGCTCGGCCAATTTCGACGGGCAGTTAGATGAGATCCGGATTTGGAATGTGGCCAGAAACTCTACGGACATTCAAAATAACCTTGGTAATACCCTGGCCGGTGATGAATCCGGCTTAGTAGCCTACTATCGCTTTGATCAGGGAGTGGCCAATGGAAATAATAGTTCGGAAACCACATTAATTGACTACTCTGGCAATGGAAGGGACGGTACGCTTGATGCCGGCTTCACTTTAAGTGGAAATGCTTCCAATTGGATTCCATCACAAGCTTTCCGTAAAGCATTCATTACCACGTGGCAAACGACCGTAGCCACAGAATCTATTACCATTCCTACTACAAGCACGGGACAAGATTACACGGTAGATTGGGGCGATGGTGTTGTAGAAAGAGGCTTTACGGGTGACGCGACTCACAATTATGCGGTTGCAGGAACTTATGCCGTACAGATTACCGGAGATTTCCCAAATATATATTTCAATAATGCCGGAGATCGTCTGAAAATTCAATCCGTTGATCAATGGGGAGATATTGCCTGGGCAAGCATGGAAGCAGCCTTTTATGGTTGTACGAATCTGACCATTCCTGCTACCGATGCTCCGGATTTAAGTGGCGTTACGACCATGGCCACCATGTTCCGGTCAACTACGATGAACGATGCGATCCTCAATACCTGGGACGTAAGTACAATCACCAACATGACTTCTATGTTTCTGGCTGCCTCTTTCAATCAACCCCTGAATAGCTGGCAGGTGGGCAATGTGGTCTCTATGCCCAACATGTTTCTGGACAACAATGCGTTTAACCAGGATCTCAGTTCCTGGGATGTAAGTGCTGTGCAAAGTTTCCTCGGAATGTTTTCGAGTGCATCAGGTTTTGATCAGGACCTGGGAGCCTGGGACATCAGCAGTGCAACCAACATGAGTGGCATGCTAAGTGGATCGGCTATGTCCGTTTCCAATTATGATAATACCCTGATCGGCTGGTCAACGTTGGGCGGCGGCGAGGCGCAGATACCCACCAATATTACCCTTGATGCTACCGGATTGATCTATAGTGAGGCGGGTCTTGTCGCAAGAGATGACCTGACCAGCACCTACACATGGACCATCAATGGGGATATGGGATTGGAGGCTCCGACGATTTTCAATGCCGTCAATGTAGGAGTCAATGGCTTTACAGCCGACTACACTGCACCCGGCGGAGCAACAGATATTTTGGTAGATGTATCCAACGACCCGGGCTTTGGTTCGTTTCTGACGAGTGGAGAAAACGTTTCGGTGGGCACACTTGGTCAGGGAACGGTAAATGTGACTTTGACCAGAAATGTACCCTATTACTATAGAGCCAGTGCGGTTCATTCCAGTGGAGAAAGTGCACATGTTGTGCAGGACAACCCATTCATGGTAGCTCCGGGAAATGCGCTGGACCTGGATGGGATAGATGATTATGTTACGCTTGGAACATTACTTTCGACAAGTGATGGCGCTCAGCCTTACACGGTTGAGGCGTGGGTCAATACAAAAGAGTCCACTACAAACCCGATCGTGACCCAATACGAATCTGCTGGTGATGCTGGACGATTTTCATTTCAGTTAAACCCATCAGGAAACCTCCGATACTTCAAAGGGGGAGCTGAAATTGTAGGAACTCGTTCAATAAATGATGGTCTCTGGCACCATGTAGCTTTTACAAAAGCAGCAGATGGCACCATTAACCTCTACATAGATGGAACTTTCGAGGCTACCGGTACAGATAACGCTTTTTATGAAAATGTACCTACCGAAATAGGTTTCAACGGAGCGGGTAGCCTGGCTTATTTTGAAGGCCAGATTGATGAGGTACGTATTTGGAATGTGGAACGATCGACCGGAGATCTGACGGCCAACATGAACAATGAGCTGGTAGGGAATGATACAGGCCTAATCGGGTATTTCCGATTCGATGAAGCGATTGCTGGGGTAGATAATACGGGTCTTGTCGCCCCTGAAATTGTGGATTACTCGGGCACTGCGGGCGATGGAACTTTAAGTGCAGGTTTTGCGGCGAATGGATCGGTATCCAACTGGGTAGAATCAGGAGCATTCACCTTTGCACCTACGAATCTGGTGGCCTATTCACTTAATGGATCGGACATTACCCTTGAATGGATCGATAATGCTGACAATGAAATTGCCTATAGGGTTTTTCGCTCTGATGCTTATGGCAATTTCTCCGGAACTGAAGTAGAAGTGACCGGCCTATCATTGGGCGTAGATGCAAATACCGCAACCTTTGCTGAAGACAATACCCGAAGATATTATGTAGTTGAAGTCGAGAGTAACGTAGGTTTTGCAAGGTCATTGGTGGAATTCGCAACCACAGAGCCATTTCCGGGAACTGCTTTGTCCTTTGATGGGACCGATCAGGTTGAGATCGCCAATAATACTTCATTACAACCGGGCACTGGTTCCCTGACCATCGAAATGTGGGTAAAACTTGCTTCCGCGCCAACGGGGACAGAGTTTTTGCTCGCCAAATATGGTAATGGAGGAGCATTGTCTTCCAATGCGCTCTACCAATTGTATTTCAGTGGATCTGATCAGGTAATCTGGGAGATCCGGGACGATGTGGATGGTACGGCGCAGCTGGTAACAAGCACGACAAATTTGGCGGATGGCCAATGGCACCATATTGCCGCGGTAAGAGATGTAACCTCTACAAGGTTTCAATTGTACATAGATGGTGCCTCTGAACAAGATGTGACGCTTACGGAGACTGGCAATATTGCTCACAATAACAATCTTTACGTTGGTGCCAGAGAAGCCAATGGCGGCGGCTTTGAGGGTGAGTTCAGTGGGGAAATCGATGAAGTTAAGATCTGGAACCTTGTCAGAAATGATTTTTCTGATCGGTCCGTGGCGCTTGATGTAACTAATCAAAGCTTAACGGGTGGCTTAGTAGCCTTCTATCCATTTGACGAGAATGGAGGGACAATTACCGTAGATCGTTCTGAAAATAACAATGATGGAACCCTAAACGGTGCGACGTTCATACCTTCACAGGCTGGATTGAATCCTTTTGTTACAACGTGGAGAGTAGGTAACGGATCTTTTGGAGATGGAGACCTTACGGTGACTGTCCCAACCACTGGTGCAGGATATGATTATACCATCGATTGGGGTGATGGCACCATTGAAGGAGGTATTACCGGAGATGCCAATCATACTTATGGTTCAGCCGGGGATTACAACATATCCATTACTGGAGACTTTCCTAGAATTTATTTCAATTCAGCGGGGGATAGAAACAAAATTCTAACCATCGATCAATGGGGAGACATAGTTTGGACGAGTATGGAAAGTGCTTTCAGAGGTTGCAACAATTTAACAACTGATGGTACAGACGCCCCAAACTTTTCCAATGTGATATCGATGGAAGCCATGTTCCTCGATGCTACAAGTTTCAATTCTGACATTAGCAACTGGGATGTTTCGACGATAACCACCATGGAAAATGCTTTTCGGAATGCGGATGCTTTCAATCAGGATTTGAGTTCATGGACAACTTCCAGTCTGACAACAATACGCGATGCGTTTCGCAGTAACGGTGGTTTCAATGGGAACATTTCCACGTGGGATGTCAGTAATGTGACTGACTTTACGTCGGCGTTTGATGGCGCATCGGTCTTTGATCAAAGTCTAGGCGCCTGGGACATCAGCGCTGCGGCTACGATGGGTGGTATGCTGGATGGTACCGCCATTTCCATTGCCAATTATGATGCCACGTTGCTGGGTTGGTCAACCCTAGATGGCGGAGAAACGCAGATCCCAACCAGTATTTCGCTTGGTGCTTCGGGATTGACCTATGGTCTTGCAGGAGAGACCGCCAGAACGACGCTTATCAATACCTATTCATGGACGATCAATGGTGATGCCAGTGGTTTGCCTGTTGCACCGACCAATGTCGTGGCGTTTTCCCTGGATGGAACCAATGTCACTTTGGAATGGACTGACAATGCTACAAATGAAACGAGCTACCGGGTTTGGAGATCAGATGCATTCGGAAACTTTGGTGGAGCTGAAATTGAAGTAACAGGATTAGGCCTTGGCGTAGATGCCAATACAGCAACCTTTGCGGAAGATAACCTGAGACGTTATTATATAGTCGAAGCAGTTAATGCAAATGGGGTAGCCAGGTCTTCTGTGGAATTTGCCACGACTGAATCCTTTCCCGAGAATGCACTTGACTTACCAGGAAATGCTGATGCTACTATCGCCGATGCCGCTGAATGGGATTTTGGATCAGGTGATTTTACGATTGAGGCCTGGTTCCGATTGGACGATCTGAGCGGCACACCTACACTACTCACGCAATCAGTATCAGATGCGACCTCCAACTCTTCCTTCTACCTTGGGTTCAACTATGCCGGAGCAGGATCCATTGATTTCTTCACTACCTCAAGCACTACCTGGACTAATCAGCTATCTACCGATGTTGGTCTCGTAACTACAGGTGTTTGGTATCATTTGGCGATCACACGCGATAGTGGGGTACCGCGAATTTACCTCGATGGCGTGGATGTGACTAACACGGGTGACATGGCCATTACTATCGCCAATAGTACGCTGGCTCTCCAATTAGGAGCTCAGCAAACCAACCATTATATGAATGGCCAGGTGGACGAATTGCGAGTATTTAATGTAGGTAAGTCGAATTTCTCAGATCGATATGATAGAATTGATGTAACCAACCAGGCTTTGACTACCAACCTTCAGGCGTACTATCCTTTCGACGAGGAGATTGGTGCCACCAGATTCGTCGATCGAACGGTAAATACGAATGATGGTAATATTAACAGCACTGCGATCGTCAATTCCACTGTTCCTCCAGTAGCTGCGCCGACCAATGTCGTGGCGTTTTCCCTGGATGGAACCAATGTCACTTTGGAATGGACTGACAATGCTACAAATGAAACGAGCTACCGGGTTTGGAGATCAGATGCATTCGGAAACTTTGGTGGAGCTGAAATTGAAGTAACAGGATTAGGCCTTGGCGTAGATGCCAATACAGCAACCTTTGCGGAAGATAACCTGAGACGTTATTATATAGTCGAAGCAGTTAATGCAAATGGTGTAGCCAGGTCTTCTGTGGAATTTGCTACTACGGAACCTTTTCCGGTTCAAGCATTAAGCTTCAACGGAACTACCGATCATGTTTCTATTCCTGATGACCCTTCCATTGATTTCAATGGTGATTTTTCAGTTTCTTTCTGGGCTTACCGAACTGCCGATATCACGAACTCGACAAATCGGGTTTTAATAGGAAAAAGGAGCATTGCTACTGCCAATGATAATGAGCCAGGATACGCCGTATTTGTAACGGCTTCTGATGATCCTTACGGCGCGCACTTACCCGTAGCTATCATCGGTGATGGTACCAATAATGAAAATTATTATCCTGCTTCACATGCAATGCCACTAAATCAGTGGGTGCATTTACAATTCACTTATGATATTGATCTCAATGTAGGAACCTGGTACGTGAACGGTGCAGGGGTTACTACGACCAAGGACAATAATGGTACCATTACTTCATTTGGAAGTGGAGAACCAATGGCGATTGGAGGCGCTACAATTCAGTCAGTCTCCCGTTATTTCCCGGGAATTATTGATGAAGTTCGGCTTTATAGTGAGACCCGCCCTGATGCACTGGATTACCAGACAGATCTGAACGTAACTAACCAGTCCTTGACCACCAACCTTCAGGCTTATTATACTTTCGATGAAAGTGCAGGTACTACGGTCGTAGATAGAAGTGCTAATACAAATGATGGTACAGTGAATGGTGCAGGGTTCGTACCCTCTGATATCAACAAACCGATCATTTCCAACCTCAATGTCTATAATGTCGAAACAACCTCTATTGACATCAATGTAGATAATGACCGACAAGTCGATTGGTATTGGGTGATTACCACCTCCAACATGCAACCTTCTGCGGCGCAGATTATTGCAGGGACGGACCATGCTGATGTAACAGCAGCGAATGCCGGTTTTGTGGACGATTCAGGTCCTGCAACTCAGGACTTTGGCATTGGTCAGGGATCATGGGGAGTCGGAGATGTGGCCCTCACGCAAGGAACCAACTACTATATCTATATCCTGGGAATGAATTCGGTGACGGGTGATAATTCCGATATTCTAACCGCGCCATTCTCTACTCCGGGAACCGCGCAGATCACATTCACTACTTTACCGGTTACGGGAACAGATCTGGTTCCGGGTAGTACGGACAACCTGATCTATACGGTACAAATGGATGTGGCAAGTTTTGATGGTACTTCTCAGGGAATCTTCTTTGGACTTGGTGGTACAGCAGATGGAGCTGCGGATTTCTCTACTAATGGATTTAAGCTATGGTCCAATACGACCAATGATTTTGGAACGGCATCTCTCATCCTGGCCAATGACTTTGATCCGGGAGGAATGGTTCCTGCCGGAAATATGGGCTGGCTGTTTTCCACTACCTATACCGCTGGAACAACCACTTATTTTTATGTATCCGTGGATATCGACGCTGCAGCGACTGAAGGACGGACGCTTAACGTTACGCTAGGTGCGCCTCCAACCGATAATTTTGGATTCGAAAATCCGAGTAACAAGATTGATGGTGGATTGAGCGATGGAAGTACGTTTACCATTGCTGATGCTACTCCACCAACTTTTATCGCTACCTATCCACTAATTCAAAACATCCGGGCCAATGATTTCGAGATCAATGTGCAATTGAATGAGCCGGGAAGATACTACTACGTAGTAATGCCTGATGGCGCAACTACTCCGTTCGCTGATGATGTGAGAGGAGGAACAGGATTTGCCGGGGCCATACCTGAATCCGCGGGTAATGTAGAGGTCACGGCTGCTTCGACGGATTTTGTTACTACGGCATTCGGGTTAATACCTTCAGCGGCTTATGACGTATTTATCGTAGCACAGGATGATGAAGGCACACCTAATGTCCAGAGCACGGTCACTCAATTGGATGTAACCACAGCCGCAGCGCCAGCAAATATGTTGTCCTTTGACGGGACTTCAGAATATGTGAACCTGAATGCTCACCTGGCGAACTTCGACTTTGATGCACCTGCTACCATGGAATTCTGGTACCGTACTTCTACCGATCCGTTAACAGGAGCTGATCAAATCTTTAGCATGGGCGCGAATGCTTTGGATAATGAATTCATTCTCACTTACGGATCATCTAGTGGATCCATTAATGATGAAGTATGGACGATATCACACTCATCTCCAACAACCGGATTAAATGTAAAATCCTATGTAGCACCTACACCATCTGATTTCATCAATCAGTGGAATCATTATGCCCTGGTGATGGATGGAACCCAATACACTTTCTTCATCAATGGACAGGAAGTGACGCTTGTGAATAACCCCGGAGGCGGGGGAGTCAACAACAACTTCGGAGATTTTGGAGATGGCATTGCTCCTACGACTGTTCAGATAGGAACAAGAGCAGACCTGCAGGCAGGTGTGTTTGCCAAAGGGCAGATGGAGAATTTCCGCCTTTGGAATACGGTGCGATCCCAGGAACAGATCATTGATGATGCTTATACGGATGTTCAGACTGATCCGAACCTGGTAGCTTCTTATGGTTTCAACCAATCTTCCGGACCCATCATGGATGCCAACAACGCCTATGATGGAACCTTAGTAGGCAACGTGAACTACGTGGCTTCTGATGCCCTGACAGATGACTTGTTTGCTCCTTATATAGTCAATACGTATCCTCAGGCCCAGAATATCTCTTACGACAACTTCGACATGGTCGTTCAGTTGAATGAACCAGGTCAGGTGCATTGGGGAGTTTATACTGACGGATCTCCCACTCCGAGTATCAATGATGTGATTGTTGGTTCAGGGTCCGGAGGGTTAAGTTTTGGGACACTTAATGTTCCCACGGCAACAACCGATGCTATTCAGGGTATTATAGGATTATCCGAAGCAACAGATTATGACATCTATCTGGTGGCCGAAGATGATGAACCTTCTCCAAATCAGCAGACCTCACTCACGCTGCTGGAGGTAATGACTGGTAATGCACCTCCAAATGCCATTCGGGCGAATGGAACAACTACCTATGTTGATGCAAGTGATGTGGTTCAATTTGAGAGTTATACGGGCGGGTTTACCGTGGAATTCTGGACCATTCCAAGAATTGGCAGTGGTGCACCAAGTGAAGTTTTCTCGCTGGATGATGCGGATGGGACAAATCTTATCGACCTGACCTATACACCGAACAGTGATTTCTACACACTTAATGCCAATGGCCAATCAGTCAATTCTTCCTTTGGACTAAATAGCGGCACGCGGTGGGTACACTTTGCTCTGACCGTAGATGCGTCAGGAAATGGTACGTTCTATCAGGATGGTCAGATGAGAGGTACACTGACTGGGGTACCCTTACCGGATGGCAATAATGATGAACTCACGATTTTCGGGAACTGGAATGGAGCCGCATATGACCTGTTCCATCAGGGAGATATGGACGCTTTCAGGGTTTGGAGTGTCGTACGAACACAGCAAGAAATTTTCGACCATGCTTATCTTGAATTAGGAACCGGAACAGGATTAAGAATTTCCTACAACTTCAATCAGGATGATGGTTCGTCATTTGTGGATGATGCTACGGATAGTTATAATGCAAACATCGGCGGAACCGCCAACTTCCTGGCTTCTACTGCCTACGATACAGACTATTTCCCTCCATTATTCGAAACGGGCTTTCCTAATGCTCAAAATACAAGTTTTGACAACTTCGATCTGGTCGTACAGCTCAATGAATTGGGAACAGTCAATTGGGGCGTTTATACTGATGGTTCTACTCCTTCTGCTGCTGATGTACTCGGGGGAACTGGCTCGGGAATTCTATCAGCGGGAAGCTTCCCTGTAGGATCTATTGCTACGAATGTTACAGAAAACATTGCAGGACTTTTCGGTTCGACAAACTATGACATTTGGATAGTCGCCTCTGATGATGAAGGGGCACCGAATTCGCAACCGAATCCAACTTTAGTGGAAGTTTCGACGACCATTACTCCAAACTATGCACTGGCCTTTAGCGGAGGAAGTAACCAATGGGTAAGAATTGCTGATGCAGGAACGACCATCGCCTATGACCCGGCATACACCATCAATAATGGAACGATTGAAGCCTGGATAAGAACAACAAATACCTCCGCCTCACTGACAGGTATCATGACCAATGAAAGCTCTTATGGCCTTTTCTTACAAAATGGTCGTCTCGTCACGTTTGATTGGACCCTGACGAGTATTATTGATCACGGTAGTGGTACTGAAGCAGCGACGGGTGCCTGGACGCATGTTGCCTTTGTCTTTCAATCAGGCGTAACCAACGGAAGCCAGTTCTATGTCAATGGTGTTCCAGCCGGACCCGCTTTTACTTATAATGTTCAGGCAGGCTCTAATAACGTTTCAATTGGTAACAATGACTTGCTGACACAGGGCTTCACAGGTGATATTGATGAAGTAAAAGTCTGGAGTAGGGCGATGGATGCTGCTCAGGTCTTTGCCTTTTATGACGTAGAAGTAAATGTAAATCAGCCGGGCTTGATTGGCTATTACAAAATGAATGAAGGTACCGGAACCTCTACAGCGGATGCTTCATTAAGTGCCAACAACGCGGTTTTGGTAAATAGCCCCATATGGGTTTCTGATGGAACGTCAGCACTCATGGACCCGGGTACACTCGATGTAACCGCCCCCATCCTGACCATTACTGGTCCGGTAGGAACAACTAGCGACAATCCCATTCAGGCCACGTTTACGTTCAGCGAGACAGTGTATGGATTCACTGAAGCAGATATTTCGGTAACCAATGGCACAGCTACTAATTTGAACACTGCTGATAACATCACGTGGACAGCAGACATTACACCTTCAGGTCAGCTATTGGTGACAGTAGATTTACCAGCTGGATCTGTTACGGATCTTACCGGAAATGGCAACCTGGATCCGAGTGATTATTCTGTGACTTATGCCCTTCCCGAAAATGCCCTTGATTTCGATGGCACTGACGATGGAGTTAATACTAATATCACTACCGCGCTTGGTACCAGTGATTTCACCTGGGAAGCGTGGTTCTTCTATCGTGATGGTCCTGAAGCGGTAGAAAAAATCATAGCCAAAGATCAGTCAGGAAGTGATCCTGAATTGACACTCGACATTACCGGGGGAAATACGGTTCGATTTAAATTAGGAGGAGCCAATCTGCAAGCACCCATTTCAACAAATGAGTGGTATCACGTCGCTGCAGTTCGGGATGGATTGACCCACAATCTTTACCTGAATGGCGAATTGGTGGCAACACAAAATTTGGGTTCACTTGTCAATCACAGTTTTTCTCATCCCATTACGATCGGTATCCGATCCGATCAATCCAGCAGCGAGTTTAATGGACTGATTGATGAAGTTCGGTTGTGGAGTGTCGCAAGAACACAAGCAGAGATCCAGGCAAACGCTTATACGACACTTTCTTCAGGAACAGGACTGGAACGATCTTATGATTTTAATCAAACGGCAGGTAACCTCATCGACCTGACCGGAACAGGAGATGGAACGCTTTTAGGAGATCCATTCTACACGACTTCCACTGCTTTGACCGGAGATGCCTTCCCTCCTTTGTTTGAAACGGGTTTCCCAACGACAGCTAATATTGATAATCAGGGTTTTGATCTTCAGGTCCAATTGAATGAGCCTGGGGATGTATTCTATGTGATCACTTATGATGATGAAGGTGCCACGCCAACAGCGGCAGATGTATTGGCAGGTACAGCTGGTGGTGCTACAGTGGTGTTGGCCAATTCACTTAATGTGAATGCGGCATCTACGTTAAGGTTTGCCAATATTGATGGAGTACCTGAATCAACGGCTTACGATATCTGGTTGGTCGCTCAGGATGATGAAGGTACACCAAACGCGCAAACACAAGTCACAAGAATAGATGTCAATACCACAGCAGGACCGGCCAATGCGTTGCGATTCAATGGAACCAATGAGTACCTGGATGCCAATGAACAATTCTTTAGCCAGGCGACATTTACCTATTCCTTCTGGGCAAGTCTTCCATCTGGTGGAGGCGGTTATGTTATGGGTAGAAATGCCAATGGAGGCCAAGGATCTGGTGGTGTAGAATTGGATGAAAGTAAAATTCAATTGTGGTGGACGTCAAACAACACGGCCCTTGATAACTATGCGAGAGTGGACCTTAACGTAGTTCCTGATAAGTGGAATCATTATGCCATTACGATGAACTATGCTACACAGGATATTCAAATTTATGTGAATGGAGTGCAACAGACGGTTACGTTGCTCAGAAACGGAGATTCCGACTGGGGCCCCAATACTTCCTGGAACCAATCCGGGGGCCGAATTGGTGGTCGATTCATCAATGTGGACGAGTACTTTAATGGGGCATTGGATGAAGTAAGGTTCTGGGATCGAGTGTTGTCAGGTGCTGAAGTACAAGCCAACTTGACAAGTGAAATCCCTGCGCAGACGAACCTTATTGGTTATTACCGATTCAACCAAAATGACGGATCGATCGTAGCACCTGATTTCTCCAGAAATAACAATTTTATCATCGTTACAACGAATGGACTAGATGGAACGGAATGGGAAACTTCAGGTGCGTTTGGCGACGTTACTTCGCCTACATACATTTCGGGATTCCCTCAAGCACAGAATATTGCAACTGATAACTTTGACCTGGCTGTTCAACTGGACGAGCCAGGAGATGCGTTCTTCGTTGTAACACTTAGTACGGATGGCGCTAGTCCTACAGCGGATAATGTATTTGCCGGGAATGCGGGAGGCCCAACACCTGTGGCTTCTGGGTTTATAGATGTTACAAGCGCAACCACCACGTTTACTCAAAACATCACCGGTTTATCAGCCTCAACTGGATATGATGTTTGGTTGGCTTCCAATGATGACCCGGGAAACCGGCAGGCTTCAGCTACGTTGCTGAATGTAGCCACCGCCTCACTACCGTCCATATCATATTCTGCTCCAATTGATTTTGAACTAAGACCACCGGTACTTGATGCGATTTCAGGTAATCCCAGGTCATTGGCATCCGAAGATATTACCCCCCGGGGTGTTGCTCTTTCTCCTGATGGAACCAGAATGTACATGGTAGGTAGCAACGGAGATGCTATTTATCAATATAACCTATCCACACCTTTCGATATCATTACTGAGACCTTTGATGTCTCCTACTCCGTTACAGGAACGGAAAATTCACCAACGGATGTCACTTTCTCTACAGATGGAAGGAGGATGTTCGTTATAGGTATCGTGGGAATGGCGGTTTACCAGTATGATCTTGGAACTCCGTTCGATATCTCAACGGCAACGTATAATCCTACAACAAACAACCCTTTTGATGTTTCCGGGCAAGAGACCTCTCCTCAGGGTTTGGCCTTTTCTAATGATGGGCATCGAATGTTTGTGACGGGTAATGCAAATGATCAGGTTAGTCAATACGATTTGTCCACAGCTTTTGACATTACCTCAGCGGTCCTGGATCCTACCTCCGGAAATCCTTTCTCAGTAGCTGGTGAACAGACTTTCCCATCGGATGTTGAATTTTCTCTTGACGGTTCTAAAATGTTCATTCTAGGAGATACCGGAGACGAAATCAATCAGTACAGCCTCTCAACGCCATTTGATGTGACTACAGCATCGGTAGATGTATTTTCCGGGAATCCTTTTTTGGTAGGTGCTCAGGAGACCATTCCTTCAGGAATGACATTTTCTTCGAATGGGCTGAAGATGTATATGCTGGGCAGAGACGCGGATAACATCAATCAATACAGTTTCTCATCCGCCGTGTTTACTGAAGCTGTTGCAGATGATGGCACCATAGAAGGATCATTGAATGTTATTTTAACAGGTGACACATTTACCTCGGTTGCCAATGTGGAGAGTAATTTAACCATTACCGGTTTACCTGCAGGTTTAACCCCGTCAGTTTCATTATCACTCAACAATACTGTGGCTACGATTACATTAACGGGTTCAGCAGCTGCTCACAGCGCCGCTGAAAATGTTAACGATCTGCAGTTCACGTTTGGTAATGGTGCTTTCACGGGAGCAAATGCTTCAATAGTGAATAATGCTATCGCTGCTAACTCTGGTCTGAGTTTGGAATTCTTACCGGATAATACTGCTCCAACGGTGACAATTACCACTACCGAATCAGATCCAACCAATGCCAATCCGATTCCTGTCACCATCACATTCGATGAAGAAGTAGTGGGGTTCATATCAGGGGATATTACGGTGACTAACGCCTCACTGTCCAACTTTTTCTCCTCGGATAACATCATTTTCACGGTAGATGTACTTCCATCAAGTGATGGACCTGTAACCGTAGAAGTATTTGCCGGAGTAGCGGATGATTTGGCAGGAAATGCCAGTACAGCCTCTAATCAGCTTAATCTTACTTATGATGGCAGTGCTCCAAGCATAGCATCAGTAACTCACACCAATATTGGTGAAACAGTGATTGATTTTGATGTGGACGTGAATGAGAATGGTACGCTCTATTATGTCGTAACCCAATCTTCAAGTTCCCCTACTGCAGCGCAAGTGTTGAATGGAGAAAACGAGCTTGGGACCGCTGCTGAGGTAGCCAATAATCAGGTGATATCAGGAGCCCCGGGAACTTTCCCAGTGAATGTAGCCGGATTGACGGCAAGCACCTTGTATTATTTCTATTTTGTAGCTGAGGATGCTGCAGGAAATACGAACACCCCGTTCACAACGAACCTCACAACAGCCTCTCCCGATGTATTCGCTCCAACGATGATAGCTACTTCTCTATCTGCGGATCGTACTAGAATTTATGTAGCGTTTGATGAACCTGTATATGGTGCAAATGATGGGTCTACCCCGGTAGAGGGAACGGATTTTGAAGTGGTGACTTCAGGAGGAGTAGCCACAGTTGGGGTTACCTCTCTCAACGTCCTTTCCACTACGGAAGTCGAATTCTTGATTAACATCACCGGAATTCCTGATGGCAATGAAGTCGTGAGCATTACACCATTTGCCAGTGCTGTTTATGATGCGGCAGGCAACATTATGTCTACCTCGCAAGTGAGTAACACTACCGGCTTGTTTGACAATTCGACCTTTGCGCTAGATGGTGTGGATGATTATGCACGAGTAGCGACCACAGTAACTTTAGAACCACAACAATATACCCTCGAAGCCTGGATCAACCTTGCGGCCAGCCCCGCAGGCAGCAATGATCTCAATACCATCGTCTCTAAAGGTAGTATTTCCAGCGAAGGAGGGGTTGATCAAAATGGATACATGATCACCTATGGTACCAGTGATGGAACGGAAGGAATCTACTTCGGACATCAGAGTACCGCTCAAACGGAATTTATTGCTTATCCTACGATATTGACACCTGGTGTCTGGTATCATGTGGCGGGAACTTTCGACGGCACTTTTCTTCGTATTTATTTAGATGGTGTGGAAGTACAATCTGGGCCAGTTACTGCTTCTACCATTGATTACACTGGAGACCATATGGACTTGAAGATAGGATCGTTTGAATCTAACAGTGGTCAGGGTGACATCATGAACGGAAGTATTGATGAGTTGCGAATCTGGAACTATGCGAAGAGTACTGCTTCTATTAGTGCCCTCATGGACGAGCCATTGAGTGGTACCCAAAACGGATTATTGGCTTACTATGACTTTGTGGACGCAACTGGTACGACGGTGACAGATAAGTCAGCCAATGCATTGCATGCTACCTGGGATACGAACGTCGACCTTACCGGAGCTAGTGGTAACTGGACGTCAGGTGGTCCGTTGCTTGGCCCTATCGATGTTACTGCACCCAACTTTGAATCCGGATTTCCAACAACGGCCAATGTCGGACATAACAGCTTTGATATTGAGGTACAGCTGGATGAAACTGGATTGGTTTACTATGTCGTACTTACAGACGGGTCTTCTGCACCAACTGCGGCTGGAGTAGCGGATGCTAATAACACGGCACTTCCTGGTCAGTTGCAAGCGGGCACCATTGCGGTTAATGCAGCGACAGCCACTTTTTCACAGGCTGTTGGTGGCCTTGATCCTGAGACAAATTATGATATCTATGTGGTCACTGAAGACTTTGCCGAGAACCAAAGCAGTGTAGCCACATTCGATGAGGTTACGACGACTGCAGCTCCGGCAAATGCTTTGAGTTTTGATGGCGCGGATGATTATGTTAATGTTCCTGATAATCCTGCCTTGAACTTTGGAACCGGAGACTTTACCATCGAGGGCTGGTTCTTCTTTGATGGCACCGCGCAGAGTCGACCAATTATATTGAAAAGGAACCCAGTGACTCCATTTAACCAAATCTTTGTCAGTATTGGTGCGGGAGATTTAAGTTCCAGTGATGGTAGACTATTAACGGCAGGTTTATTGCCTACCGGCAGAACAATTGCCGGATTACCTGACAGGATCATTAATACCACGGCAGATTTAACTACCGGATGGCACCACTTTGCCATTGTCAATGATTATGATGTTGAGGCAGAACTATTCCTCGATGGAGTTTCACAAGGAACAGACAATAACAATCATTCGGGAAATACATTCGACATTCCTTTTGATTTGAATTTCGGTAATGATGGCACCGTTGCTAATTCATTTGGTGGGGCAATCGATGAGGTCAGGATATGGAATGATGTAAGGACTGAGACGGAGATTCAATCCAATCTCTACAATGAGTTAACGGGTAGTGAAGCCAATCTGGTAGCCTATTATCGTTTCAATGAGTCGGCGGGAACAACTACAGTACCTGATTTGGGCCCGAATGGTTTGAGTGGAACTTTATTGAATGGGCCCTCGAATACCCCTGCGGCAGATGGCACCACCAATGGCCCAACCTGGGGAACATCCGGAGCATTGACTCCCCCACAGTACAGTGTAGTGAACACCAACGATTCTGGTGTAGGTTCGCTACGTCAGGCCATTACGGATGCTAATGCCAGCGCCTCAAAGGAGACGATCACCTTTAACATCCCGGGATCAGGTCCCTGGGTTATTAATTTAGCCAGTGCCCTACCGATCATTAACAATACCAGTAATGCAGGGATGGTCATTGATGGCACCACTCAGCCCGGTTGGGACATGGACAATGGCCTGATGGTTACGCTTGATGGTACTTCTGCCACAGGAGATGGACTAGAGATATTAGAACCGAATGTTGAAGTTTACGGATTATACATTACCAACTTCAGTGGGAATGGAATAGGAACAGAATCGGGGGCCAGCGCGACTATCATTGGAGCTGTCAATAAAGGAAATGTCATCAGTGGTAATAACGGGCATGGTATCTTCCTGGCAAGGTCCGATAACTCCATTATTCAAGGAAACAGAATTGGAACAACCCCAAATGGATTGTCTGTAAATGGCAACGCAAGCCGTGGGGTAACCGTGGTGCTTTCCGATCTTGTGACAGTTGGTGGAGATGGCACCATGGGAGAAGGGAACTTGATTTCAGGTAACTCCAGTACAGGGCTTTATTTCGACCGGGCAAGTGCTTGGAATGCATATGGTAACCTCATCGGTGTAGATAAAAATGGTGAAAATGATCTAGGGAATGGCACAGGCGTTACTATGGTCAGTGGTGTCGCCAGTGGTAACCTGGGTGGTACGGGATCCGGCCAGGGAAATGTGATTGCGGGTAGCAATACCGGCCAGGAGGTATACGTCAACCTGGCTCAGGGTGTGATCATCAATAACAACATTGTCGGTCTGAACGCAGCAGGAAATGCTGCCATTGAATCTTCTGCCAGTAACGTAAAAGGAATATATGTACTCTTCAATGTGACCGGTACAGAAATCATCAACAACACGGTTGCAGGGATGAGTGGCAATGCCATTGAACTGGGAGGATCAACCAATAATCAGAACACCAAGATCAGAGACAACAAAATTGGAACCAATAGTGCGGGTACTACCACAGGTACCGGACTGGCCAATGGTGGTTATGGCGTTTACATTAATGTGCGAGGAACCGACAATGCTACGGAAAGAATTGAGGTAACAGGAAATGTCATTGGAGCTTCCACCCGTGGAGTCAACATTTCAAATGTGTACAATATTCTGGTCCAGAACAATGATATTGGAGTATTGGCTGATCAAATAACAGCCAATGGCAATGTCGGGTCCGGTATTTATGCCAGTGGAACCACAAACCTTGAAATAGATGGGAACAGGTCAGCCTATAATGGAGGTGATGGTATCCTGTTCAATAGTACCGCCGGATTGCTTTCGGGGGTGTCTGTTTCTTCTTCCAACAGCTTCTTCTGTAACACAGGACTAGGTATCAATTTTGGAACAGACCCGGCAACAGTAACGGCTCCGGCCATTGCCTCGGTGACGGCTGCAGAAATTTCCGGATCAGCCGCAGTTGCGGACGGGACCAACATCGACGTTTATTCGGTCAACAGTTCTTGTGCAGATGATCAGGGAGCCGTATTCATTGAATCTACTACAGTTACTAGCAATGCCTGGGCCATTAGTACCGGTGGTTATTCCACTACAGATAGTTATGTGGCGATCGTGAATGATGCAACAGCTGGATTGTCAGAGTTTTCAACAAGTGCAACGATTTCACCTTATATCGTCACAAATACCAATGATTCCGGTGCAGGGTCTTTAAGGGATGCTATTATCGCAGCAAATGCCAGTGGTTCGAAGGAAACGATTTCCTTCGATATATCCGGGGCCGGCCCATGGACCATTGCCCTTACAACTGCCTTGCCAACCATCACCAACGCAAACGGAATGGTCATCGATGCCACCACCCAAAATAGCTGGGCGTTTGGTTCCTCAACGGGTATGGTGATTCTGGACGGAACGGCTACCACCAGTGGAAGAGGTTTCTATGTCGAAGCGCCAAATGTGGAAATCTATGGATTCTTCGTAACCAACTTCAGCTCAACCGGGATTGCTTCAGGCACAGGTTCTTCAGGGATCATTATCGGAGCTGCGGGAAAAGGGAATGTAATCAGCGGGAACACTAGTGGAGGGCTTTCACTGAGTGCGGCCGTGAATGGTTTTGTACAGGGTAACTACATCGGTACAACGGTGGATGGTATGGCCGTTACTGGAAATGGTTCTTCTGATGGAGTAACCATTGGTGGTTCATCTACAGGCCTGCAACTGGGAGGAGATGCCACGGCGGGGGAAGGAAATGTAATCTCAGGTAATGCGGCCAGTACCAATTATGGAATTGACATCCAGGGAGACAATGTATTTGTGTATGGTAACTACGTGGGTACAAATAAGGATGGCGAAAATGACCTTGGTAATAACCGAGGGATCAACGTAACCGGAAGTAATGTAACCATTGGTGGAACCGGTACCGGGCAGCGCAACATCATTTCAGGAAATAATGGCACGGGCGCAATCGTACTTCAGGGAGGTGCAACGGCAACAACTATTGAGAACAATTACATTGGATTGAATGCCGCGGGTAACACACTTATCGGAAATACTGGTCATGGCATCCGTATGGCTATAGATGGAGCCAACATGGTATTCAGAGGGAATGTCATCGCGGGAAGCTCAGGACTTGGTGCGGGGAGTGGAATCTATTTGGATCAGGTTCAAAGTAATGTGCTAATTGAAAACAACATCATTGGCCTTCCAGCCGATGGATCGGCCACTCCTGGTTTTGGTAATGAGGGACATGGTATTTCCTTCAGGACCAGTGGTGGAACGGATAACTCCACAAACAGACTTCAGATTATAAACAATGTCATCTCTGGAAATGGTGATGCTACCACGGATTTCGGCATTCGCTTTTCACAAGATTGTAACTTTATCCTGCTTCAGGGCAATAAGATCGGAGTTGCCTCAGATGGTGTCACCGCCATTGGTAATTCAGGATCAGGAATTGGTTTGGGAGATCAGACGGATGACATTACCATTGGTGGAGCAGGTGGAGAGAATATCATAGCCTACAATGCCGGATCTGGGATTCTTTTTGAAGGCATATCCGATGATCGTGGAAACACGGTAGATCAAAATATCATTTTCTGTAACACGATCAAGGGGATTGAATTTGGCAGCACACCCACAGTTGCTGCTCCAGTGATCACTACTGTGAATAGCGGAGAGATTTCAGGTACATCTACAGCAGTGGACAACAGTACAGTTTACATTTATGAAGTTGATCCGACCTGTTTGGATGATCAGGGAAAAACTTTTGTTACCACGGCAAATGTTATGAGTGGTGTATGGGCTCATAATTCCGCGGTTAACAGTAGCCTTACTTATACAGCTCTGGTCGATGACCTGACCAATGGTATTTCGGAGTTTGGTGTGGCTACAAGCCAAACCGTAAACGTAGTTTCCATCACGAGAAATGATCCTAACCCGATAAATGCAAGCTCAATCAGTTGGAATGTACAGTTTGACATAGCCGTAACGGGTGTGAGCACATCGAATTTCACCATTGTTGAAACAGGCGGGATTTCTGGTTCTTCTTTCGATTTTGTATCAGATGTGGATGGCCTTAACTGGACCGTATCAGTCACACCCGGTAGTCCGGACGGAGATATAGGCCTGGATATGGCCAATGGTACCGGTGTTTCTTCTACCATAAGTAATCTACCATTTACGGGAGAAGTTTATACCATCGATTATACCGGACCTGTGTTCAGTGCGGTTTCCCCTTCAGGAAGTTCATTCGTGACCAGTGCGGATGTCTCCTATACGTTGGATGAAGCCATTGCCAGTGGAACCGTGACTTATACACGAACAGCAGGAACTGCGGATCCTGGTTCACCACATGTGGTTGCACTGACAGGTTCAGAATTGAATGCAGGTACATTTGGTCCTGGCCCATTGACCAATGCCCCTTCATTAGTGGATGGAGCTATCTATACGCTTGATTTCAATGGGACGGATGCTGCAGGAAATGGTGCAACCACAGTGACTGTGTCCAACGTGACCTTTGATGCGTCAATACCTCTTTTAACGAGCTTCGTGAGGCAAACACCTGGCACAGCAGAGACAAATGCAGATAACCTGATTTTCCGTGCGACTTTCAGTGAAGATGTGCAAGGGGTAGATGCGGCGGACTTCAGTGTGAATTCTACTAGTACTGCCACCATTACCAATGTGTCAGCGGTTAGCGCTGCTATTTATGATATCACCGTGTCTGGTGGAGATCTTGCTGGCTTCAATGGCTCGGTAAGCTTAGATCTTGTCGGAGGTATTTCCGATTTAGCCGGTAATGCAATTTTCGTATTAGAACCGGGAACAGACGAGGAGTACACAGTTGATAATTTACCTCCTACGTTGTTTATCGACGCCTTAACCACAACAGATACCAGTCCGCAATTGACGGGATCAACAGATGACCTGACGGCTGCCATTTCTGTAACGGTTAATTCTAATGTCTACGGGGCAACCAACAACGGGGATGGCACCTGGACTTTACCTCAGGGTACAATTACTCCGGCCTTAACCCTTGGCACTTATGATGTAGTAGTCAATTCAACAGATGCGGCAGGCAATGCCGGTAATGACGCGAGTTTTAACGAGCTGGTCATCATTGGCAATTATGGATTGAGCTTTGATGGTACAAATGACGTGGTTACCACAACGAAAACCACAGCAAGCACAGAATTGACGGTTGAAGCGTGGGTATTTTTAAATACATTAACGCCCCCTGCTGCGAATCCCGCGACAGTTGTTTCTAAATGGGAAACGACTGGTTCTAACAGAGACTTTGCACTTACTTATAATGGATCAAGTGGATTATTCAATGCGGTCATTAGAAATGAAGTAGGTTCAGTCTCTACTATAGTTAACAGTACCACAAGTCCTCTGGTAAATACCTGGTATCACCTTGCGTTTACCTATGATGGGAATAATCTACGGATATATGTAAACGGAAGTCTTGAAAATACAACACCTGTTACCAACGGATTAGACATTACTGGAAGTGTTATCCGAGTAGGCGATACAGGCAATGGTACAGCCCAATGGAGCGGTAACATCGAGGAGGTAAGAATCTGGGATGTTGTTCGTACGGAGGAACAAATTGATGGATTCAGAGGAGAAGAATTAAACGGAACTGAGCCAGACCTAAGCCTTTACTATAATTTCAATGATGGACCGGGTGATGATAACCTGCCGGATGTTTCGGGCAATGGGAATACAGGGACATTGACCAATATGGACAATGCTACAGATTACATTGATGCGGATGGAACGGGAATCACAGGCCCAAGAACTTTAGATACTACTCAGCCTACTGTAGCCATTACCGGACCCGTCACGTCGACAACCAATTCGCCATTCCAGGTGACCTTTACCTTTAGCGAAGCAGTCTACGGCTTTTCAGAGGGAGATATAACCGTTGGAAACGGCTCAGCTTCTAATTTATCTACTGGAGATAACATCATTTGGACCGCAGACATTACTCCTATTACTCCCGCCGTAGTATCCGTTGACCTTCCATTGAATGTAGTTACAGATCTGACAGGTAATGGCAATGTTGCGGCTCCACAATACAGTGTTAATTATCAACTTCAGGAAAATGCATTGGATTTTGATGGTACCACCGACCATGTTTCTCTACCCACAGGTATTGCATTAAATGGATTTGCAAGCTCTACGGTTGAAGCATGGATACGGGTAGATGACATTATCAGTGAGAAGGTGATCTATTCGGAACAAAGGTTTAGCGGGTCTGCCGTGATGTACAAGTTCACTGTAAATAGTGGATTTGTTCAAATGGGTGTGGAAGATGCTGGAGGAGTATTCTCTTTTGCGACGAGTTCAATTCAATTAGAGCCAAATAAATGGTATCATGTCGCTGGAACCTATGCAGACGGGATGGGAACAAAAGTTTACATTAATGGCCTGCTTGCGGGAGAGGATACTGAGGACGGAAGGAGAGCAGATGCAGTAACCGGCATTTTCCTCGGATTACAAGGGAATCCTGGTATTTACTACGGAGGAGCAATGGATGAAGTAAGGTTGTGGAGTGTGGCCAGAAATGCAAGCGAGCTTCTGGGGAGTATATCAGGTCCATTAACCGGTGGTGAATCGGGCCTCAGAGCATATTATGATTTCAATCAAGGTACAGCAGATGCAGACAACACAGGCATAACTAATTTGATTGATGGTACATCCAATTCGTTTGATGGCACGTTATTGGGTACATTCACACTAAATGGCAATAATTCAAACTGGACCCAGGATGGCGACTTCAGTTCGCCACCAGTTGCTGTGGTTTCATCAGCGGAATCAGGCACTACCAGCTTATCACCTATTCCTGTGACCATCACTTTTAGTGAAGAGATTAATCCTTTGGCTATCGGATCGCTCAATGTTACAAATGGCTCAGCATCAAATCTGAATACAGCAGATAACATTACTTACACAGTTGATATTACACCTACGAGTTCAGGAACAGTTACCGTGGACTTACCTGCAGCAGGGGCTACGGACCTTGCGGGGAATGATAATACTGCTTCAAACCAATACAGTGTTAATTATCAAATACCTGAAAATGCATTGGTCTTTGACGGTTTTGATGATTTCACCTCTCACGCCAGTCCGTTCCTGGGAGCGAGTTATACAGGAGATTTCACCATTGAAGCCTGGGTGAAAGCTACTAATCTGACCGCCTTAAATGGTACCTATGGGGCCGGTATTATTAGAAGCACAAATAGTGATGCCATTGGCGATTATTCGTTGAATATCCTTGCCAGTGGCGCCGTTGCATTAGTCAATAACCGAGTTGGAGGTGATGATCCCTCGGGGTTAAGTATTACCAATGCCACCCCTATTACCCAGGGCAATTGGCACCATGTTGCAGCGGTCTGGAACGGCAGTACAAGTACCATTTTTGTAGATGGTGAAGTATACGCCTTTTCTGCAACTAATACAGGTACCGGATGGGGGATCGGTCACGAGATTGGTCGTAGTTGGACAGGCTCGGATTATTACTTTGAGGGTGAAATAGATGAAGTACGTGTCTATAACGTTGCTCGTACTCAGGAACAGATCGTTGCGGATGCTTATACATCGTTAAGCGTCGCCACAGGACTTGTTGCTTCTTATAACTTCAATCAATCCTCCGGTGATTTGATTGATAATACGGGAAGCAACAATGGTACACTTATAGGAACAGATTTAGCCTATGGTCCGTCACAAGCGTTCAATGCAGACGTATTTGCCCCTTTATTCATCTCGGGTTATCCGCAAGCTCAAAATCTTGGCATAAATAACTTCGATCTGGTCGTTCAATTGAACGAAGAAGGAAATGTTTTCTATGGAGTATATGCCGATGGTTCAACACCTACAGCAAGTGAAGTCGTTGGTGGAACGGGCACAGGCTTGATTTCTTCGGGCACTATGAGTGTGATTTCTATCGCCGTGGACATCACCGAGAATATTTCGGGACTTATTTCGGGAGGAGAATATGATGTTTGGCTCGTAGCAGCTGATGATGAAGGAACACCAAACCAACAACATCAACCAACGCTGTTGGAAGTAAGCACACTTACCAATGCTTTAAGTGGAACCACAGGACCAGGAGGGGTTGGAGATACAGATGGTACCACGGAATTGACCTTATGGGTTGATGCAGCGGTTGGAACCAATACTACCACTAACGGAGCCAATGTGACGAGCTGGCTGGATCAATCCGGATATTCCAATGACTTGAGTGCAAGTACACCTCCAACTTATATCACTTCTCTATTGAATGGACTACCTGCGATATCATTTAATGGCACGGATCAATGGATGGAAAACACAGCCTTATCTCAATCTGCAGGAGTGACTCCTGAAATATTTGTTGTCGGACGAATTAATGGTTATACCAATGAAGGTATCCTGTTTAGTAGTCCGGATAATGGATATCACCTGGGAACGTATCGCACTAACACCGCATCAAATGTTTCGGACCTGGGTCCCGGAATAGACCAGGTAGGTGTATTATATACAAGTGGGACTGTCCCTGCAGCTGTATCTTATGACTATACTACTCCGGAAACCGGTATATTCAGGGTATACTATGGTGTGGATCAGGGTACCAACGAATCTGAATTACAGGTCAATGGAGAAACAACGGATTTCTTCACAATAACAAATAGCGATTTTACCGCAACAGAACTCAATAAGATCAATCTGGGAGCATTCCAGCCGGCAGGAGCAACACATTTCCAGAATACGGATATTGCGGAGGTTATCGTTTTCAATACCGAGGTTGGTGAAGCAAGTAGACGTATCATTACCAATTACCTGTCAGCGAAATACAATGCTCCGATCACTGGCGATCTTTATGCAGGAGATGATTCTCCAAATGGGGATTTCGATTTTGATGTAGTAGGTCTTGGTAAAGAAGCGGATGGTGAGGAAAATGGCGGAAATTCTGGAGGAGTGACGCTTTCAGATGTAGCCTTCCTGACTGATAATGGAGATTACATGCTCATGGGTCATGATGGTACGGCACATAGCAAAGTCCAAACAGATCTTCCTTCTGGATATACCAATAGATGGGCTCGTTCATGGTACATTGAGGTAACTGATGTTGCAACAAATGGAGGGAATGCCACGGTTACATTCGATTTCGATGAAGCAGGTCTTACCAGAGAATCTGCGAATTACGCGTTGATCTATCGGGCCGCAAACTCCGGAGACTATACCCTCTTTTCGGATGTGGAAGTTATAAATGGCAATACAGTCAGCTTCACCGGGAATGCCCTGGGAATAGCCGACGGTTATTATACCATAGCGGATGATTATGCGCCTACCAACCCTAGTTTGGCTTTTGATGGTACCGCAGATTACGTTGAAATGGTGGATGGAACTCAATTCGATCCGGCTAATATCCGAACGATGGAAGTAATGGTCAATTTTGGTGATTTGGCCAGTGATGGTGAAATCCTAAGCAAGTCTTCACCGTTCTCAGGTGTTGAACTATTAACGCTGGGAACGGACCTGAGCTTCTTCTTGATGCACACGGTTACTGATTATTCACACATAGATTATCCACTCAGCAACTTCACGCAAGGCACCTGGTATCATTTGGCGGTGACCTGGGATGGTTCTACGAAGGAATCCATGAGATTATATGTAAACGGAGTACCTGTAGGAACCCGAACTGACATAGGTGATATCAACATAACGGGGGTTTCTAATCCTTCGAATACCTTTAGATTGGGAACCTGGGATACTGCCTCTGACCGCTTTTTCACTGGAGAGATCGATGAAGTAAGGGTATGGAATACGACAAGAAATGAGATCGACCTCACGGCAAATCAGGATAATGAGTTAACCGGAGCAGAAGCTGGTTTGGTGGCTTACTTCAATATCAATACGGGCTCTGGAAGTACGGTATTTGACCAAACCACCAACGTTTCTAATGGTACCATTACCGGAGCAACCTGGTCAACCATGGGCCCTGCTATAGATCCCGCTCCAGCGATACACTTACATGGGCTGGAACTACAAATCGGTACCAATGATGTGAACGTAACGAACATTACCTTGGATCAACCAGCTGATTTGTATTATGTCATCACCACTTCTGCAAGTGTTCCTTCGGAGGTGCAGATCATAGCCGGTCAGGATCATACTGGCGCTGTTGCCTTTAATTATAACGATTATACGAGCCTCGCAGCACAAGATTGGACTTTCTCAAATCTGGGTAATACCAGTTTCACCAATGGTAATGATCTGCTTAGTGGTACGCAATATTACATCTACTTTGTAGCGGATAATGGCGCTGGTGGTCAGTCCGAAATTCTGGCAACGGAATTCACGACGTTAACGCCCGCTGACATTACGTTCGCCACACTTACCGTGGCTGGGTCTACGTTGACCATTCCGTCAACGGATAATGTGATCTACAGCCTGCAAATGGACGTGGCTACGGCGGATGCTAGCTCGCAAGGGTTCACTTTCAATTTAGGAGGCACATTTGATGCCGCGAATGATTTTGAGTCTAATGGATTCAAATTATGGCAGAATACATCAAATGATTTTGGTAGTGCCACCGAAATTGCTTCCAGTAGCCATGATCCTGTGGGTCACTCAACCGGGGCAGATCTGGAGTTCCCATTCACAAACACCTATACTAATGGGTCAACGACCTATTTCTGGATCACAGCCAATGTAGCTTCCAGTGCTTCAGCAGGAAACAACTTCAATGTGAACCAGCCCATTTCAAGTAGTAACTTCTTCTTTAGCACAAGCTACAATGCCAATGAGACAGGAGTAACTCCAGGTAATTCGTTCCAAATGGGGGTACTGGAAAACGCCATTTCTTTTGATGGCACGACCAACACCTATGCAGTGAGTGGCAATGTGGATGCATCACTTGCGGCCAACAACCCAAAGACCCTGGAATTCTGGTATCGAAATGGCACTAACAATACAGGGATAACACATCCGGTTAACTTCGGAAATCTGAGTACGGCAAGAGCATTTGGGTTCTTCTTAAGTAATAACGATCTGTACTTCTATGGTGAGTTAGCTGATTATAATACAGGATATGTCTTCACAGATAATGATTGGCACCACCTGGCTGTTACTTATGATGGCTCAAACGTCCGGACTTATGTTGATGGTCAGGAAACACCGACCAGCAACCAGACAATCGCGCTAAACACCGCAGACGGGCCACTTCATATTGGTGCTAAAATTGATCAGACCGCCCTTATCGATGGAGAGGTTGATGAGGTACGTCTTTGGAATACGCTAAGACTACCTGAACAGATCGCATCTTTTGCCTATCAGACCTCTTTGAGTGGTGAATCTGGTTTGGTAGCTTCTTATGATTTTAATACCACCGCAGGTCCGGTATTAGACCTGGTTGGATCTAATAACCTTACAGTGAATGGAGCAACTACTTTCATAGGAAGTACGGCATTCGATACGGATATCATTCCTCCGGTTAATGTAACAGGATACCCACTGTTGACTGGGGTAACTTCAAATACAGCAGATTACGACGTTCAAATCCATGAGCCTGGAACGGTCTTCTATGTAATGGTTCCGGACGGTGCAACAGCACCTACAGCGGCGGAAGTCTTTAATGGCACTGGTAGCGGCGGAAGTGGTGAAATCACTTCGGGATCAGTCAACGTTACTTCAGGATCTACTTCCTTCAATGTGAATTTCACAGGCTTGACCGCCCTTACCAGTTATGATGTGTATTTCGTAGCTCGGGATAATGCCGCAACACCCAATGATCAAAGCACAGTAACCTTCGCTGAATTTACCACTTTGCCAGCACTAAATGATGCATTGGATTTTGACGGAATGGATGATCGGGTTTCTCTGGGAAGTGTTTCTTCAGTAAAATTTGCAGCGGCGCCATTTACATTGGAAGCCTATATCTACCCTACAGTCATGGGTGGTTCGATCATTAGCAATTACTCTTTTGATGGTAGTGACGCCTTTGGTTATGACTTTTATGTAGATGCCGGAAGTCGATTGGGATTACGTTTAGGAAATGGAGGTTTCCCGGAAGTTAACTTCTCCAATAATGCCGTGTTAAGTACGGGTATTTGGCAGCACGTGGCGGTTACCTGGGATGGGACAACCATTCAATTCTATGTGAACGGTACCGCTGAGGGAAGCGCAACTTACACTGGAGGATTAACAGCAGGAACCACAAACACATACATTGGAGCGAGGGCCTATGCTCCAGTCGATAATTTCTTCACTGGGCAAATTGATGAAGTAAGGATATGGAATCTGGTGAGGGCGGGTTCCGAGATAAGCGCAAATTATCTCTTCCAATTACACGGAACAGAAACCGGACTGGTAGCTTATCACGATTTCAGTGCCGATGTAGGCACTAGCACAGCCATCGACGCAAGTCCTAATACAAACCATGGTACGCTTGAATTCATGGATGTAGCTTCTGATTGGGTAACCACTGGACCTGTTCTGGGAGCTCCGCTTGCAGACGTTACGGCGCCGACGCTGACCAACCTGGCTTTTGATGAAATCAAGAGTACCAATTTCGATATGACGTTTGATTCAGATGAAAATGCCGATCTGTATTATGTAGTGACGCAATTTGCTTCAGCTCCTACGGCTCAGCAGGTCATCGATGGAGAAGATCATACTGGAAATACGAATACAGATAATGAAGGGGTAAGAAGTTCGGCGGGAGCCGGTATGCAAGATTTAGGCATTGGTGATCCTGGCTTCTCTGACCCGGCTCTGGTAGCAAGCACACAATATTATGTCTACATTGTTGCCGAGGATGCGGCAGGGAATCGTTCCGCTGTATTGTCTGGCTCCGTCACCACGGCGCCACCACCAACAGACCTGACTTTCCAAACCATAGCAGTACCTGGAGGGACCTTGAATAACGGCACAACCAATAATCTCATTTATAAAATGAGAATGGATGTGAGTGGCGGAACAGCCACTATGATAGGTTTCTTCCTGACGCCAAATGGGACTTACGCTGAAAGTGATTTCAGTCAACTCACCTTCTATGAAAATGTAGGAACCGATGATTTTGCTTCAGCAACAGTTATCACACCAACTGGACCAAGTGGATTTATCACAGGTCAGGAACCTCAAGTTCCAGATGGTAGCGTTGGTATTTTCTTTAACAGTGTTTATGCGGATGGAAGTACGGTTTACTGGTACATAGCCGCTGATGTTGCTGCAGGTGCGCAGAACGGCGTAACATTTGGGTTAGATCAGCCAATGGTTGACAACAACTTCGGGATTTCTGAAGAAGGGACCGAGACAGATGCAGGTCTGGCTGCCAGCGGTACTTTCACTATACTACCGGCGGCCCCTGTGCAGAATGCCTTAAGTTTTGATGGGGTCAATGATTACGTAGACCTACCCGCAGGATTGATTGCCGGTTCGGGAGCCATGACCATTGAAGGCTGGGTAAATACTTCTGCCAGTTCTACAGGAGTACTTATGACCAACCGGGATACGGACCTTACAAACTCCTATCGATTTGCAATTAATGCATCCGGATTACTCGAATTTTATCCAGGGGCGATCACAGGATCAAGTGTTACTTCTTCTACTGCAGTGAATGATGGGGTTTGGCACCACGTGGCGGCCGTTCGGACTGCTGCCGGAGAGTATGCAGTATTTGTTGACGGAATTCTGGAAGCCATGAGTACGGCTTCAGTAACCAATTTTGCAGTACAAACCACTGTAATTGGGTATGATCCTGCAGATGCCAATTCATATTACAATGGCCAGATCGATGATTTCAGGGTTTGGACAGAAGCACGAACTCATTCACAGATCATTGAAAGTGCGAATCAGGAGATTTCTACCAGTCCAAACCTCGTTGGGTTCTACAACTTCAATGAAACGACAGGTACTAACCTCGATGACCTGACACCAAATGGTAACGACGGAACCTTGATGAATTTTGATTTTAGTGGACCGTCTGACTGGGTGATTAGCAACATTTCAGATTGTCTGAATGGTAATTTCTTTGAGGGATCGATGGGTCCCGATCCGCGAGATCCGAATAACTATTGTGGTGGCAGTGCTCCTGATTTCTCTGTTCCGCAAACGGCTCCATTATTCTTTACAGGAGGAGTAAACGCAGACCTTACCGGAAGCACAGGATTATTCTCTGTTCAGAATACCGACCTTGTGGTAACTGATGGTTCTACGTTGGATCTCACGGTTGATGGAAGTGGCGCACAAGTAACCGGAACAGGACGATTGTTCAACTACGGAACGCTGAATCTGACGGAGAACCTAACGATAGCCGATGATGGGGAATTCCTCAATTATGGGCAGTTGAATGTGAGCAGTGATATCACTTTAACAGGGACTAATCCATTGCGAATTCTCAGCGGATCGAATTTCAAAATGATTGGAACCGTAACAGGTAATGTAGAAGTTGAATCGGGCGCTACCCATGCACCGGGCGCTTCTCCTGGTTGCACGGTTATCAATGGTGATTATACCAACTCTGGAACCCTGGAAATTGAATTGGATGGTACGACCGTTTGTACCTCTTATGACCAGGTACAGGTTACTGGAACCGCGACTATCGGAGGAACCCTTGATATTGTTCTTGGATTTACTCCATCTCCGGGAAATGCATTCACCATCATAGATGCCAATGCACTGTCTGGAACATTCACTACAGTGAACTTCCCATCAGGGAATTGGTCGATTGCCTATGATGCACCCCAGACAGGTCAGGTTACCCTGGTATTTGATGATACCGTCTCGCCGGTCTTGAATAGTTCTTCTCCTGCGGATGAGGATACCGATGTGGCAGTAGAGAGTGACATCACATTGACGTTTGATGAAAACATTGCATTAGCTACAGGTAACATCACCTTGCGACAGCTGAGTGATGATGTGGCAGTCTTTACCATTGACGCAGCCAATCCCTCAGCTACTGGAGATGTGGCGAGTACTTCAGGTACCGTGTTGACGATCAATCCTGGTGCTGATCTGGCCAATTCAACTGGATATTACCTGGAGGTCGACGCGACAGCTATTGAAGACTTGAGTGGTAATCCTTATGCAGGAATCAGCGGAAATACAACATTGAACTTCACAACCGAAGCAGTCAATATCCCTCCTACACTAACGTCACTGGCGGGTGTAGTGGATGTTACCACCCAGGAAACGGCTGTTGAAATCACATTCGCAGAAATTGCTGCACAAGGAGATGAAGCCGATAGCGATGGAACGGTGGATGCTTTCGTCGTTCAGACTGTTTCTTCTGGTACCCTACTAATCAACGGAAGTGCGTTTGCTGTTGGAACGAATGATGTCATCGATGCGGCTAACAGTGCCTCATGGACTTCTGATGCAGGAGATTTTGGAACGGTAAATGCCTTTACCATTACCGCACGGGATAATGATGGAGATGAAAGTTCTACGGCCATTCAAGCGACAGTAACCGTGAATGATGTCACCAACCCTGTGGATCCGGTAATAACCACACCAGCTACAGCCACCAGTGTAAATGCAAATGACTTCACCATTGTTGGAACCCATGCCGAGGATGGGGTTACGATTCATGCGTATGCAGATGCAGACGATGACGGAATTGCCGATAATGCTACTTCCCTGGCCAACAATGTGGTTTCAGGAGGCGCCTGGAGTTTAACCGTTACGATTACAGCAGATCAGGCCAATAATTTTGTGGTTCGGGCAGAAGATGCTTCGGCTAATGTGTCCAGTGATGTAGATGTGCCGACGATTACAGAAGATAGTGTGATCCCGGTAGATCCGGTAGTAACCAACCCTTCAGCTGCGCTCACGGTGAATACGAGTACGACCAACATTGATGGAACGCATAGTGAGGATGGAGTGACCATTCATGCCTATGCCGATAGTGACAATGATGGCGTGGCCGATAATACTACGTCTCTTGGCAGCGGCACCGTTTCTGCTGGTATCTGGAGTCTTACGGTAACGTTAACTCAGGACCAGGCGAATAATTATGTGGTTCAAGCAGAGGACGCAGCGGGGAATGTCTCAAATGATATCGATGTGCCTACGATCACTCAAGATGGTACGGCTCCGACAGTCACGGTCACGTCTTTAGCCACAACCGATCAAACTCCGGAATTGACTGGATCGGTAGATGACAATACTGCCACGATTTCGGTAACGGTAGATGGTACCGTGTATGCTGCGACGAACAATGGCGACGGCACCTGGACATTAGCCGATAACACGTTAGCTACGTTGGCTGAAGGCACTTATGATGTTGTGGTGAGTGGTACTGACGTAAATAGTAACGTAGGTACGGATGCTACGACGAATGAATTGGTGATCGACCTGACCGGACCGGCAATAACGGTGGATGCACTGACCACTGCAGATACGACCCCAGAATTGACGGGAACGATTGATGATAATGCAGCGACGATATCTGTATCGGTCAATGGTGAAACCTATTCCGCTACTAATAATGGAGATGGAACCTGGACGTTGGCTGATAATACGATAACCACAGCCCTGGCAGAAGGTACGTATGAGATTGCCGTATCTGGGTTTGATGCATTAGGCAATGAAGGAGTAGATAGCACCACTGATGAACTGGTCGTAGACGGAACTCCTCCTACGGTTATGGTCAACGTGCTGACCACTAATGAGACCAGCCCTGCAATTACGGGAACGATCGATGAATCGGCTGCTACGATCACTGTGACCATTGAAGGAGAAGACTACAGTGCTACAAACAATGGCGATGGTACATGGGTATTGGCTGCTAATACAATCACGGAACTGGCGGATGGTATTTATGATGTTATGGCAGTCGCAACAGATGGTGCGGGTAACGTAGGTTCAGATAACTCAATCAATGCGTTGACCATCGACACGGATGCACCGACGGTAACAATTGTTAGTCAAAATACGAACGATGCTACACCGGAGATCACAGGAGCGACCAGTGATCCTTCCGCTACCGTAACGGTAGAGGTTGATGGAACAAGCTACACGGCCACGGTAGAGGCTGATGATGGAACCTGGAAAGTAACGGACAATACGATTAGTACGGCCCTCGCAGATGGCACGTTCGATTTGGTAGCTACTGCAACGGATGCAGCGGGTAATAGTAGTGTTGACGAAACCACTGATGAATTAGTAATTGATGCCACTGCTCCTGAAGCTACAATAGAGGAGTTGACTACTTCGATTGTAAGTCCTGAATTGGCGGGGACCTATACTGAAGCAAATGCCATCGTAAGCATCACTGTGAATGTAAATGATGTGGACTATGGGGCCACGGATAATGGTGATGGTACCTGGACGCTGCCAGCTGGTACTATTGCGGATCTCACGGGCGCCACATATGACGTGGTTGTTACGATCACGGACGACTTTGGGAATGCAGGTACAGACGCAACTACGGATGAACTGACCATTGATCAATCTATTGCTGCGGATCCTGTTATTACGATTAATACAGTGGAAAGCCTGGACAGAAGTCCTGAATTGACTGGAACGATCGATGATAATGACGCCAATATCAAGATAACAGTGGAAGGAACGGAATATGATGCGACAAATAATGGTGACGGCACGTGGACTTTACCTGCAAGCACGTTCCCAGAACTCAATGTAGGAACATACGATGTGATTGCTACCGCTACGAATTTGTCTAACCTGACCGGCACAGATGGAAGTACGGATGAGCTCCGGATCTTACCCTCTGCCACTACGGCGCTTGATGCGTCGGATATCACGACGGGCAGCTTCACAGCGAACTGGGCATCCCAGGATGGTGGTGTTTCCACGTACTTACTGGATGTGAGCCTGGAGGAAGACTTCAGCCTGACGTTCGGAGGTTACGGTGATTTCGATACCGAGGGAGCCCTGAGTGAAGTGATCAATTCGCTGGACTATAATACGAGGTTCTATTATCGAGTTCGTGTGCAGTATGAATCAGGAGACATTTCAGATTACTCGAATACGGTAACCGTACTCACGGCTACGGACCCTGGCACGGCGCAGGATTCTTTAGCCCTGGTAGCGATCTATAATGCGACAGATGGAGCGAACTGGCCCAAGCAGGGTAACTGGCTGACGGGAAGGTTGCGTACATGGGAAGGTCTAAGTACAAGTGCAACGCGAGTAACCGGCATAGACTTAACGGCTAATAAGCTGACGGGCAGCATATCAGCGATCACCGAAGGGTTAAGTGAAGTAACGACATTTGACTTGTCGGAGAATGAGCTGAAAGGTGTAGGTATGCTGAGTTCGTTAAGCTCATTATCGACTTTGGATGTATCGGGCAACTTCTTACAGTTTGGGGATTTGGAGCATTTGGTGACCTCTGCTACGACGGTGACCTATGATAATCAGGGAGAGTTATTGGAAGAGGAAAGGGCGTTACAGGAACTGGGCTCCAGCTATACGGTGGACCGGACGCTGACGGGGAATAACAATAGATACGAGTGGATCGAGGTAGATGAAGTAACAGGAGCGGAGACGGTGATCATGGAATGGAATGGAGTACCGATCTCCGGGGGTTCATTTACGATCCCTTCAATTGAGCAGGATGATGAAGGCATCTTCTATGTAAAGGTTACCAATGATGTGGTTGAGAACCTTGAGCTGACCACAGCGAGGTTGTTTTTGAGGGTTAGTTCACTGGAGCGTGACGCCCAGGCGTTGCAGAATATATTGGAAGCTACGGGAGGCAATGCAGGCGACTGGTCCCCGATTCCGGCATGGGATGATGTGGCGAATATCTCGAACTGGGGAGGTGTAGAAGTGGATGTAGCGAACTCACGTGTGGTAGGCTTGAACCTGTCGATAGCGGAGAACAGGACAGGGCAGTTGACGGGAGCGATGCCCGGAGACATCAATGACATAGCGAATCTGGTAACGGTGAATTTGTCGAACAATGGGTTGACGGACCTTCCTGATATGACGGTACTTCCGGAGTTAACGACACTGAATGTGAACAACAATGCGTTGGATCCGGGAGACCTGGAGCCGAATGTAGGTATAGGCAATGGCTTCACTTATGCTGGACAGGCGGCGTTTGGTCCTGTTGATTTTGAGGAGCGCATAGCGAAGGGGAGCAATTATACGATTGATTTGGCGTTGGCAGGAGAGTTCAATGAGTATCAGTGGCGGTTGGTGAATGCGGCGAATGACGAAGTGCCGGTGAAGATAGATGGAGCGACGAGTGACCGATATACGATTGAGGACATCAAGTATGAGAACATGGGCACGTATGTGCTGGAGGTGACGAATGCGATATTGCCACAGTTGGAGAACTATGAGAGTAATCCCCAGACGGTGAATGCGACCACCACGATTGAGTTCAGGCCGACGTATGTAGATGAGAATGGTCAGACGGTACCGTTGACGGAAGGGTTTGGTCAGTTGATGCAGATTCCAACGGATCAGGGACGATATGATTCATTGAATCGAGAGGCGGTTACGGCAGCGGGTTTCACGTTTGAGGATGTTGTTTTGGGGGATTATTTGGTAGGAGTTACTGCGGAGAATCTGACGGATTTATTGCCGACGTACTACAGGAGTGAGTTTTTGTGGGAGGAGGCAGATGAACTACAATTAAGAGATGCGGTATCGGAAGAGTTGGTGATGCAACAGCGTCCGGCTCCGTTGCCGGTAGACCCTGATAACACGGGTTTGATCGGTCTGTTGGTTGAGAGTGACTTCCAGGATGATACGGAGAATGGTCAGCGGATAGAGGCGCGAAGGAAGGTTAAGCGAGCGGGCTGTTCTTTGCGCAGACGCAGGCGAGCTGGCGGAGGCCGTGGGGAGAACGAAGATGAGTTTGAGCTGGTGGTTTACAAGGAGACGGATGACAATGGTCGAGTGACGTTTGAGAACTTACCGGATGATACGTACTTCCTGAACATAGAGTATCCAGGTATCCCGATGGATCCGAGTACATTCATAGAGATAGTAGTAGGAGCTGGAGGGATAGAGGATAATGAGTTCACGTTAGAGGCTACGGTTACGGAGAGTGGGATTGCGGTAGAGGCGGTAGAGGTATTAGGATTCTATCGACAGTACTTCAAGGACCTGGACATTTATCCTAACCCAGCGAATAAGTACCTGAACATCCGCTATGCGAAGTTGATGAGTGACAAGGTACGAGTTCAGGTGTTGAACTTACAGGGCCGAGTATTGCATGAGGAAGAAGTGAAGAAGGGCTTCAATCAGACGATGCAGCTGGAGGTAGGCTTACTGGAGACCGGGATGTATCTGGTGAGGTTCTACGACCCGGACAGCACTGAACCGACCATCATCACCTACAGAGTGATGATCAACAAGGGTCTTTAATACAGGAAATCATTCTTTTCCAGGGGAGCTTGCTCCCCTTTTTTGTTGACAACATAGAGATTTATTAAGCGACGTTTACTGCAGGGTTATCTATTCTGTGTTGAACATCGCTTTTTGTTTATTTGGCAAGACAACCAACTGACATATCTGGTCAATTAACGACATGATCTGTCGCATTTATCGAAATTCTTGTGGCCTCTTCCGTAGCTGGGTTTAATTTCATCATCGTGCTGATAATGAGTCATTTTGATGGTCGCATGTGTTAAGGTCACAAAATCATAAACTTGATTAATCCTTGATTTTTTTGTACCTTTCTCAGTTCTGTCGAGATTTGTTATTCTGCCACTCTTTATTGCGACAGCCAAACGTATTAAACACTACTACTGATGAGATTCGCCGCCACCTGCACACTTATCATCATTTCTCTATTGGGGATTAGATCCGCTCATGCCCAGAACTATTCCCTGGATTTCGATGGAAGCAATGATCAGGTTCAATTACCAAATGATGTTTTTGACATCTATTCCGTGGGTACTATTGAAGCCTGGATCAAAATCGGAAATAATTCCACCAGCAAATCAATACTGACCAGTGCCTCCGATACGGATGTAAATGCTATTCTGGAATTTGGTGTCAATACAAATAAGATTCGAATCAATGCCCGCAAAAACCTGAACATTGTGGAAGGTTCGACTTCATTGGTGGTAGGAACCTGGTATCATGTGGCGGTGGTTTCTGATGGTACCTCGTGGCAATTATATGTTGATGGTGTCCAGGAAAGTTTAACGATTACGAATGGTAGCAATACGGGTGAATGGTTTGATTCTCAGGAGGCGAATATCAATAGAAATACCATTGGAATAACCCGTAGATCCAGCGGAGACCTGGCTCCTTTTCAAGGCGAAATTGATGAAGTTCGGGTTTGGTCTTCTGTTCGTACCGATGCGCAGATCAATGCTTTTAAAGACGAGGAATTGAATGGTACGGAACCGGGATTGATTGCATATTACAATTTCAATGATGGTCCCGGAGATGATTCAACACCTGATCTTACTACAAATGCCTATAACGGAACATTGACTAATATGGATAATGCGACGGATTATATCGTCGCAGGCCATAGCGTAGCCGGCCCGAGCACACTGGACGTTACTGCGCCCTCCATCACGAGTATCACAAGTAGTGAAGATCCCGGACCTACCTCCAATTCACCTTTTTCAATCACCATTACATTCGATGAAATCGTTACTGGTTTTCAGGAGTCGGACCTGCAGCTTACCAATGCTTCTGCCTCTAACCTAAGCACAGGCGATGGTATAACCTGGACAGCAGATATTACACCAGTTGGGATAGGTACGGTTACCGTTGAGGTACCCGGTTCGGTGGTTACGGACTTAACTGGAAATGGGAACAACGCTTCTACCCAATATAGCATTAACTATGATATTCCTTCAAATGCTTTGAGCCTGAATGGAACCACAGATTTCGTAAGCCTGACCAGAACGACACTAGCCACAGGTTTGACCTATGAAGCATGGATCAACACTTCTTCGACTGACGCCATTTCCGGTTATGCGGGGAATGCAGCTCTTGTGATTATCGGAGATCATGACAATAATGTCAGAGGTTCCTTCGGCGTTCATGATGGAGTTTTAAGGTACGCGAATTGGACGGGATCCATGACAGTTTTTGATTATGTCGATGGGAATCATGTAATCAATGATGGCCAATGGCACCATGTCGCAGTAACGCATGATCAAATCACCAATGATGTGGTGTTATACGTCGATGGCCAGGTAGATAATACTGGCTCCTCAGTTTACAGAACGGACATGGCCTACGACCGGATAGGGGGCAGTTATTTGGATGGAACCAATACCGGAGACCTTTTCGATGGTCAACTGGATGAAATCAGGATATGGGATGCTGTTCGGACTGCTCAGGAAATTGCCGATCACGCCTCAATTTCAATTGATAATGGCACAGCCCTTAATTCAGTGTACTCCTTTGACCAGTTTAACGGCGGACCAATTGATGAACTGGCGAATAACAATGGTTTACTGAACGGTTCCCCAACCTACGTGACCTCTGAGGCACTTATCACGATTGCATTTGAAGCAACGAATGCTTCAATTAATGGATTTACCGCCAATTGGCTGTCAATTCCTTCTGCACAGAGTATTCGGATCAATCTGGATACAGACAGTGATTTGTCAAGTGCGCTGTATGAAGACATATCTGTAAGTGATCCCAGCGCTTCCAGTTTTTTCATTACTCAGGACCTTTCCGCCTATATCGGTCAGAGACTGTACTATAACATTGAGTATTCACTTGACGGTTACGATAGCCCTGGATCAGAAGTGCACAGTTTTATGGTTGCACCTGGAGCTGCCTTGCCAGTGGTATCCTCAAATAGTGAACACATTCAGGTGCCACACAATGAAGTATTCAATCTTGTAGACGGTGATTTTACCCTTGAAGCCTGGGTTTTTCCAACCGATGGCACTGCTTCCACCATTCTGTCTAAGGGACATGGAAGTGGCGGTTCAAACCCAGACGTATTCATCTTTCAGATCCAGGGAGATAAAATAGCCCTGGAATTAGCAGACGGTTCCGCACATCGTTGGGAGTTTTCAGATACGGATGTTCCCTTGAATCAATGGAGCCATGTAGCAGTGAGTTACGTGAGCGCCACAAAAACGGCAACATTTTATCTAAATGGATCCCAGGATGGCATCCAGGATTATAGTGAGATCGGCACTCCACTCAATACAGATATCAATCCATTATTCATAGGACAGCAGGGATATAGCTGTGTTTGTAATCACTTTGATGGTTCACTCGATGAAATTCGGATTTGGGGCCGGGCACTTGCTGGATCAGAAATCCAATCTTATCAGCACCGGACATTAACAGGAGAAGAGCAAGATCTTTTCGCCTACTACCGTTTTGATGAAACCTCTGGAACTAATCTTACAGATCACACTGGGAACGGATTTGATGGATCGTTACAAAGTCCGCTAACCGGAACGGAATGGGTACTTTCCGGAGCACAATCACCCACACAATTCACCACTTCTCTGGCAAGTACAAACAGTATGAAGGTACATTGGCAAGCTACGAATCATGGAAATGGCAATGTGATTTTGGAAGTAAATGATGCAGCAGATTTTTCGGGAGGTTTCATTTTCCAGAATGAGGTGATCGGTGATGGATCTGCCGTCGAAAACCTGCTTTCTGCTAACCTAACCACAAGTACCAGGTACTACAGTCGTATGTATATTCAGGATGGAGACTTCCAGAGTGGTTATTCAAATGCCATAGACTTTTTCCCTGGAGCAGGTAATGCCCTTGATTTTGACGGTGGATCGGAACAATTAAATGTCAGTAGCACTAGCGATAATTTTCCAATCGGGAGTAGTGGATTTACCTTTGAGACATGGGTGAAACGGGAAACAGCCACTGGTGATCGATGGATTGCCTGGTGGGGTGCAGCTACACCGGTAACGGATCAGACGGTTATTATCGGGTATGATGGAGGCACGGGACTAATTAAGTTTCACCTACTAGGCGTGGGACATGACATTCAGGCCAGTACAGCATCCCTTGCATTGGATACATGGACTCACCTTGCACTGGTACACAACAACGGGGCCAGTACCTCGGATATCTACATCAACGGGTCATATGTAGAGACTATCGATAATCTGATCAACACGAATGTTCAGCCCAATCCCATATTCCAGGTCGGTACTTATAACTCGGACAATTCATTTACATTAAATGCCGAATTGGACGAACTCCGACTTTGGAGTACAGAAAGAACAGCCACCGAGATTCAGGCAAATCAGTTCAACACCTTAAGTGGCCAGGAGAGCGGTTTGATCGTTTACTATCGCTTTGATGAAGGAGATAATGCGATTGATAATACGGGTATTGCAGCACCGGAAATTTTTGACCTATCGGGTAATGGAAACAATGGAACGCTAAGCAGCTTTGCTAAAAATGGGGCTACCTCCAACTGGGTCACCTCTAATGGACTTTCCAGTGGAGTGGCACCAGCGACTCCTACGGACCTTACGGTTTACCGATTAAACGAGACACAGCTTTTCATCTCCTGGACAGACAATGCCAACGATGAAACCCGATATACCATTGAACAGGCGGACGACTTTGCGTTTACAGCAAATACCTTTGAGGTGGATTTAGTGCCGATCAACTCTGAAAGCTATATCTATGACATAGGGGCAAATAGTTCTCAGTTTTTCCGGGTCAATGCCATTAATGATAATGGCACTTCTACCTCTGAAGTAGAGTTTGGTACGACCAACGCTCAACCAGGTCTGGCCCTTCAATTCGATGGAACGAGCCAGTACCTGACCATTCCCGATGACCCGACATTGGATTTGCCATTCGACTGGACGTATGAACTATGGTTTAAAATCGATGCCATTGGAAGCAGCGAGTTTCGACATATACTTTCGAAGAGAGAAATCGATGATACAACAACACCCATTTCAATTGGTGTAAGTACCCGGTCGAATGAAGGTGGTCAGGACGGTTTCCCCGCAGTTTATGCCTTTACGGGAGACGGAATTGGAGGCTCAACCTTGCTTTCTTCAGGTTCCAGAAACCTGATTGGAACCTGGCATCACATGGGAGTGACGATGGAGTCCAATGAAATGAAATTATATCTCGATGGTCAAATAGTCGATAAAGAAACCTTTACCGGCACCATACAAACCAATGATCACCAAATTGAGATTGGTACCGAATTGAGTTACAGCTCTTATTTCAATGGTCAGATCGACGAGATCCGAATCTACGACTTTGCAAAAGCGGAATTTTCGGATCGGGTTTTGTCTCTCACAGGTTTTGAAACCGGGCTGGTAGCTTATTATTCTTTAGAAGAAGGAACCGATGGTGTAAACGCCAGTACGGCTATTGTAGATCGTAGCGTGAACCACAACAATGCTTCTCCGGTAGCAGACCCGGTTTACACCGAATCCGGGGCCATCAGCCCAACCGGGTTTACGACACAAGACGTGGTGAGTGGACAAGTTGAATTGGTTTGGACCGATAACAGTCTCAATGAAACAGGCTACCTGGTTGAACGTGCTTCCGATGAAAATTTCACCGTCTCTCTACAACAAGTCAATCTTGATCAGGACGTAACTTCTTATTCCTTTACAAATCTGTCTAGCCCACAGGCCTCCTATTATCGTGTGGCATCTGTCATGAACGGAGGGACAATCACCGGTTACACGCCTGTAAAACTTGGTTCTATCCGACAAAATCCAGGTAATGCCATGGCCTTCAATGGTTCTTCTACAGAGGTAGTTATTCCTGATCCGGATGTGGACTTTGGGTCGGCAATTACGGTTGAGGCATGGATCAATACACCGGCTCCTGAGATTGCTGGAGCTCTTGTATCGCACTTCTATGAAACCGGATCATTCGATGGCTGGTCCCTCGAGATTGGGGCCAATAGTCAGGATGGTGTTCTGTCTTTCTATACCAATAATGGCGGTAGTGTCACCTTCTTGAATGATCCTCTGAGCAGAACATTAAATGACGGTGGCTGGCACCATGTTGCGGCTACTTATGATGGCACCAATGTCGTCTTCTACGTAGATGGTGTAGGTTCCAGTGACGTTACGGCAACATCAGCCAGTATCGGTTTAGCCAATAATAACCTGTACATTGGTAGAGATGCAAATCCCACCATCACCAGGGCTTATCAGGGAGAAATTGACGAAGTAAGGATTTGGAATTATACGAGAACAGCTTCTGATATTAGGGACAATCGGTTTACGGAGTTATCTGGCCAGGAGACTGGTTTGGTGGCGTACTACCAGTTCGATCATGAAACCGGGACTAGTGTATTTGATCGGTCAGTCAATCAAAATAATGGAGAAGTCACGGATGGTATGATCATTACGGATTCCCAGGCCTTTGACGGTGCCTCTACACCTATCAATCCTTCTAATTTTTATGTAACTAAAAACAGCGATACAGAGATCCAACTTAATTGGGATGATAACGCTACTTCGGAGGCGGGATATCGTATAGAAGCTGCGGATGATTTTGCTTTTACAACCAACCTGTCAGTAATTGCGACTCTGCCGAGTAACACCACGAATTATGTGCATAATGTTCAGGAGAATGAAGGGTTTTTCTACCGGGTCTCGGCTTATTCCGGAGCTCAATCGGCCTTCACTTCGGTGAAATTTGGCACTACTGAAGATTTTCCAGGCACCGCCATTGAATTTGATGGTATAGACGATGTAGTGACAATTACCGGAGCAACAGCTCCAGGAAGTACGCTTTCCATTGATGCATGGATCAATTTCGAGGATAATGGCTCTGATCAGGCGATTTACAGTGACCTGGGCATCATGGAAGGTTTTGAGTTTGGGATCACCAGTACCAATAACCTATACTATGTGGCTGAAGATGCTGGAAGCCCCACTCCTGCCACCTCAGTAGAAACCATCACACCAAATCGATGGACCCACGTGGCAGTAGCCGTTTCAGGAACAGTCGTTACTTTTTATATAGATGGGGTGGCGGCCACTACTTCGGGAACTATCGTTTCAGCCACCGATAATGGCACGAACGATTTAATTGGTGCTTCCCAACAAGGGGGTCTTTATTTCTCGGGGACCATTGACGAACTGCGTCTTTGGAACATTCAGAAAAGTGATTATTCTGACCGATATACCAGAACAGCAGGAATTGAATCAGGTCTTGTCGCCTATTATTCGGCTGATGAGAACTCTGGTTCGACTTTAGTCGATGGCAGTATCAATGTTAGTTCTGGCGCCATAAGTGGTGCATATTTCGTTGATTCTGATTTCATGGTGCCAGGAAACTTCCTGGTGTCCCGGCAGGATGATACCAATGTAAGACTTGATTGGATTGATAATTCTGGTGATGAAGATGGGTTTTTAGTGTTGTCTGCCACTGAATTTGATGGTGCTTATTCCATTCTGGCGTTCAAAAATCAGAACGAGACCAGTCACACGGATGAAATTGGTACGGATGCCGGTAGGTTCTATCAGGTAATTGCACAAAATAGTAATGAGTCTAATGAGACGGGGATTGCTTTTGGTACAACCACTGCATTTCCGGGATTTGCACTCCAGTTAAATGGGTCTGATAATTACTTTTCAGTGCCAGATGATGTTCTGTCAGAAGCTTCAGAAGTAACGATTGAGACATGGTTCAACTTCGCTACCGTTTCAGAAAATGCAACAATTTTCTCACAAGGGGGATTTCTGGGAGCCGGAATTCAGCTTTATATATCACCTAATGCCAATGGAGGGGTTGACGACCTTGAGATTAGTATCGACAATGGAACTAATGCCCAGACGGCTTATACAACCTCTAATTTCCTGGTTCCAGGTAATTGGTATCATGTGGCTTTGGTCTATGATAGTAATGGGGCAACGGAACCGGATATTTTGAAACTGTATGTAGACGGAGTGGAACAAACGCTGACCTTCGGTGGAGGAACCATGCCTATTTTTCTGGAAGATTATTTATCTGGTCCTGATTTTGGCGCTGATGGAGGTGTTGACTTTGCAGATGTGACCTTGGATGAGGTAAGAGTATGGGATGCCGTGCAATCAGACTTCTCGAATCGTGATCAACCCTTAACCGGAGATGAAATGGGCCTTATTGCCTACTATCCGCTTGATGAGAACATTGGAAGCAAAATTGTCGATGCCAGTATCAATTCTCACCATGCCGATCATGTTAATACGCCAATATATATTCCTTCTGAAGCAAGTTTGCTCTCTGCACCAGGCAATCTGGTGGCCTTTGTAAACAGTAGCAACCAACCTCAACTGGATTGGGATGATGTAGCTGGTGTAGTCAATTATGTGGTAGAAAGATCTGAGAATGACACCAATAATTTCTCACAAATAGGTACGCCTTCGTCCAGTGATTTCGGGGATGCCACGGCTAGCAACGATGGCGCAATCTACTATTATCGTGTATTCGCCTTTGATGGAACCAATAACTCGAAGGCTTCCGATACGGTACTTGCCGACATCAAGGGTGCAGGTAATTCACTGGTATTTAATGGCATTGATGACCATGTGGATCTGGGTACTTCTGTTCCAGTTACCAGTTCGGGAACAGAGCCGTATACGATCAGCACATGGATCAACCTGAATCAAATCAATGATATTCAACCGGTAATCTATGTACAGGGAGATAACAGCGCCGGTGGTGCCTCAGCAGCTCTTCAGATTGGTACAAATCTGTCAACAGCAGAATACACGGTAAGTGCTTTCCTTAATTATACAGTCGACAGTCGGGTAACGTCAATCACGGAGTTGGAACCAAATGACTGGTATCATATTGCCACCACTTTTGATGGTACGGATTTAAGCATCTATGTAAATGGCCGACTGGAAAATACAACGACTGTGAGCGGTGTTTTCGGAGCTTTGGGTAGCGATGTAATACTTGGAAGGCGCAATTTTGGTGGAGTCAATACCCAGTATTTCGATGGCCAGCTGGATGATCTGAAAATCTACAATGCAGCCCTGACCCAAGAACAGATTCGAGATGAGATCTATGCTACGGATTTGGCGCGAGCCGAGCTGGTTTCCTATTACGATTTTGATACCTTCTCCGGTCTGGACCTGCGGGACAGCAAGTCGGCAAATGATGGAACGCTATCCGGTGGCTTCGTCGGAGACAATACGGATTGGGTACTTTCAGGAGCTTATACACCATTCATCTTTGGAGCAACAAGTGCCATCACTTCCGGCTTCACAGCTAATTTTCTGCAAGTACCCAATGCCACAGGTTATCAGGTTCAGATAGACACAGACCCTTCCTTCAGTGCGCCGAATACGATCAATGTTTTCAGTTCAGACTCTTTGGCAACGCTGAGCGAGACCCTGGTAGCTGGACAAGATTATTTTTATCGAATGGCGTTTGAAGATGGCGGTTATAATTCACCAACGTCATTTTATGAGTCATTTAAACTGATGCCAGGCAATGCTCTCAATTTTGATGGTTCAGATGATTTTGTGGAAATACCGAACTCCCCGGCATTTGATCTCGGAACAAATCTGACTTTTGAAGCATGGGTAAGAACAACCGATGGTTTAGGTGAGATCATCAACAACTTTGAGGAATCCGGTTCTCCGAATGAAGGTTTTACCTGGGTGATTGGAAGAATTACAGATGACTTTAACGACGGTATTCCAAGACTTTACATTTCCGACGGAACGAGTTTCGAGACCTTGGACAGTGATCACGGTGCCGTCAATGATGGATCCTGGCACCACATAGCTGTAACTTATGACGGTACCCACGTAACCTTCTATCGCGATGGTATGGCAGGCACACCCCAAGTTGCTATGGGATATTCAGTCGGAAATTCCACGAATGTCCTTCGGATCGGCAGGGATAATAATACAACCCCTACCCGATTCTTTACTGGCGATATGGACGAGATCCGGATTTGGAGTGATGTCAGAACCGAAGAAGAAATTGAGCACGGCCGATATAATACCGTAGCGGGCAATGAAGACCATCTGGTGATGAGTCTACGAATGGACGAAGGAGTCGCCGATGATGACAATACCACCCTGGATACGCCGGAAGTCCTGGACAATGGTCCATACGCGCTTGATGGGACACTCAACAATTTCACACAAAATACAGCGATCTCGAATTTCACCACCTCGACCGCTTTTGCCATCGATAACTTTGTGGTGACTAATACCAACGATACGGGATCGGGTTCGCTACGCCAGGCCATCACAGATGCCAATGGTTCCAGCGCAGAGATAGTGGCTATATCCTTCAACATTTCCGGAAGCGGTCCCTGGACCATTACTCCGGCCACAGAATTACCCGTCATCAACACAATAGGCGATAATGGCGTATTACTTGACGGTACTTCACAGCCTGGTTGGGACATAGAATCAGGAAACATGGTGGTTTTGGATGGCACCTCACTTTCCAATGCTGACATCATGCTCCAGTTCAACGATCCCGATGTAGAGATTTACGGATTGCACATTACCAACATGCCGACCAGTGGTGTGGGTATACAGACTTCTTTTTCCGGTAGCCAGAATTTTGCTATCGGTGGCTCAGAAAGAGGTAATGTCTTCTCCAATATTGGAGGAACGGCCATTTTTATCAGTAATGTCATGAATGGTAAAATTCAGGGCAATAGAATCGGAACGCAGCCTGATGGGATCACCCCCTCTTCGGTAACAGATTATGGCATTCGACTAAGCAACACAAGTAACATCACTGTTGGTGGAGATCATTTGCAAAACGAGACAAACATCATAGCCAACTGTGGTTTTGATGGAGGGATTGCGATCAGTACGTCGAATACGATTGACATATTCGGTAACCTGATTGGAGTGGGTGGAGACGGGACCACCCCAATGGGTAATCAGAACTCTATTGTTTTGGTCTCTGCTACTACGATCAATATAGGAAGTGCGGTTTCCGGAACGGAGAACGTTATTGCCGGGGCTACGGCGAATCAGGAGATTGAGATAGATGGAACTTCCGGGGATATTACTATTTCACACAATAACATTGGTATTGACGCGGATGGGAATACCGGTGTTACCTCTTCGGGGAACGGTATTCTCGTTGCTACCACCAATAGCAATTCGGGGATTGTAATTGAGAACAACACCATTTCCGGCTTGGGAGGCTCAGGTGTTGTGGTGCAAACATCAGCCAATACTTCCGATGTGAAGATCCGAAGTAATAAGATAGGAACTAACACCTCCGGAACAGGCACCGGAACAAACCTGGCCAATGCCGGATCAGGTATATACATCGCCGGAATCGGAACAGACAATACCACCAACCGGATAGAGATCACAGATAATGTCATTTCCGGAAACGGAGATAGCGGGTCATTTGATCGGGGTATCGATATACAGAGCAGTAGCAATATCCTGATTCAAAATAACAAAGTAGGTACGGAGATTGACGGTGTGACTGCCTATGGCAACATTGGTGACGGCCTCTACATGTTGACAGCCTCTGATATTGAGGTCAATGGGAACACTTTTGCATACAATGGACGTGACGGTATTTTCTTCGATAATCAGTCGCAGGTCGGTTCTAATGTAGACATTGGAATCAATAGTTATTTATGTAACGGAGACCTGGCCATAGATTTTGAGAATACCGCTACGGTAGATGTACCTTCCATTACCACTGTGAATGGAGCGGAAATGACAGGTACAACCACATCCGCTGATGGCTCTGTAATTGAGGTATATTCTGTAGATTCGTCATGCGCAGATGGGCAAGGCTCCGATCATGTAGGGACAGCTGGAGTGAGTAGTGGCGATTGGTCCCTGGCCGCATCATTTACGCCGGGAGTGGAATATGTAGCAACTGTTTCTGATGTAACAAATGGCATTTCAGAGTTTTCTGGTTCCGTCTCATTCGTTGAAGTGACCAATACCAATGACACGGGAACAGGGTCTCTTCGTGAGGCCATTACGACCGCCAATGGAACGGGAAACACTACCATCGCTTTTAATATTGGCGCATCAGCACCCTGGACAGTCGTGTTAGGTTCAGCGTTGCCGCAAATCACAGCACAGGGTGTGGTTATTGATGGTCAGACACAAGCAGGATGGTCCATGGATGGTGATCAACTCATCGAATTGGATGGTTCCGGTTTGGTTAGCACGGAAAGCGGACTAGACGTTCAGGCGGAATTCACCCGTATTTACGGATTAAAAATCTTCGGTTTTCCTGAAAATGGAATTATCGGAGGTAATGCTATTAGCAATGTAACGATAGGGGCTTCCGGAAAAGGCAATGTGATCAGCGGAAATGGTACAGATGGAATTCAGGCAATTGGTGCCTGGGAAATAGCATGGAACAGGATTGGGACTGATGCGGCTGGAACTTCTGTGGATGCGAATGGTAGGGATGGAATTAATTTAACTGGCCTGGCAGCAAGTACCATTTTAGACAATCTTATTTCAGGGAACACGAGACATGGTATTTTCCGGTCAGGCACAAACGGAGATGTTATCCAGGGCAACTTCATTGGAACCAATGCGGCCGGTGCGGCTGCCATCCCCAATGGAAGCAATGGTATCAATGCCTCATCTACCGGTAGCATTATCATTGGCGGATTGACCAGTGGAGAAGGCAATATCATATCCGGAAATACCGGAGATGCGATTAACCTGAATGCCAGTGGCACACCAACGATAGAAGGTAATATCATAGGATTGAATGCGACCGAAGATGGCATCATCGCTAACAATCGAGGAATAGCCATGAGTACGCTTTCAGGGGCGACGGTTGATGGAAACATCATTGCTGGAAACACAACGGATGGCATCTACTTATTATTCGTTGGCTCGAGTAATTTCCAAAACAATTATATCGGAACTAATACGTCCGTTTCGGCTTATGGCAATGGAGGGGATGGCATACAGATGGGGCTTACCGTAGCATCCACCGGAAATACATTATCGGCTAATATCATTGGTCATAATTCCGGAGTAGGTATTTTATTGGATGGGACCAATCACAATGGGAACACCTTCACGCAAAACAGTATTTTCAATAATGCCTCAGGCGGTATTTCCTTGCAAGACGGATCGAACAATGGTATTTCCCCACCGACGATAGATGCGATTTTAGATCCTAATCAAGTGTCAGGAACCGGTACTAATGGGGACCAGATTGAGGTATTCTTTGGAGATGGACTTGGACAAGGCGAGACCTTTTTGGGTGATGCCACTGTCTCGGGAGGGGTGTGGTCCGTTTCTACTTCGCCCATCATTCCAGGTCAGGAGATTGTGGCTACCGCCAGCAATGGCACGGACGGAACTTCTGAATTTGCCTTCACTACCTATCCCAATCGCAATGCACTGGAGTTTGATGGAACCAATGACCATGTAGTTACCAGTGGAAATATTGGGCTCAGCGGGGATCAGGAGATTTCCATTTCCGCATGGGTTTATCTGAATGATCTCCTGTCAGGTCAACCTCTGGTTTTTCTTGGAGATGCCTTATCTACAGATGGCGCCTTTAGCCTTTATGTTAACTCAGATGGTTCTGTTGCCGCAAGATTCGGAGGCGCCAGTTCTGTCACAACAGCCTCTGGATTGGTCACTACAGGGCAATGGTATCACCTGACCATTACAAAAAATACCGGGGGCGTAGATACAGGTACCGCTATTTACATCAATGGCGTAAGCCAGGGAGGACTTTCCGCTACTACCTCTGCTACGAATAATCTAATTGATGCACCCCTGTACTTGGGCCGTTTGGGTTCAACAGGTGCTTATTTCAATGGTAAGTTAGATGAAGTAGTTATTTGGGATCGGGAGTTAACATCAGGAGAAGTAAGTCAATTGGCCAACAGTGGTCTGACTCAAAATGAAGACGGTATTTACATATTCTATGATATTGAAGCCTGTTCAGGAATCAGCCTACCAGATCTTTCCGGAAACAATTTTGAAGGAACACTTACTGATTTTGATTTCATCAGTGGTTCTGATTGGGACTACACTGAAACTCTGGTTGGAGCTGCTCCGGGGACCCAATCCAGTGGAGTAACCGTGACCGATGTAGAGGATACTGGCTTTACGATCAATTGGTCCAATGGGTCGGGAAAGAAGAAGATGGTTTTTCTGAAGCAAACTGGCACTGCGGAAGTAGCTACCCCGACCGATGGTGTAACGTATTTATCGGCAACTGACTTTGGAGCGGGAACAGAACTTTCTCCCAATTTCCACGCTGTTTACGATGGTTATGGAACTACCGTCAAAGTAACAGGTTTACAAGCACTGACAGATTACCGCATCCTGATCTTTGAGTACAATGACTGTGTAGGCAATCAGCGTTACAACACGACCGTGACGGAAGGACAAAATGCTACCAATGTCCAGACTGTGGGTGTGAAACGGTTGAGCTATGCACGGGAATTCCGTGTCAATGAAGCAACTCAGACAACAAGCCTGAATTTGGGTGCCGAATCCATTCTGGTTCCGGAAGGCATGACCTTCAATGAAGATGGAAGCAAAATGTACATTGTCGGATCGAGTAACAATAACATCACCGAATTCACACTTGGTACCCCTTTTGACGTAACGACGGGCACCAATACCCATGTGATGAGCATCAATTCTGAAGATGGGAACCCTCGGGGCATTGCCATGAATGCTGCAGGGACGCGACTCTTTATGGTAGGTACGGACAATGATCGGGTGCACATGTACCTGATGAGTACGCCTTATGATCTTTCTACAGCCACCTATTCCGGAGATAGTTTCTACATCGGAAGTGAAGACTTGAGCCCTCAGGATATTGCCTTTGATCTCGATGGGAACAATATGTATATCGGTGGGGGAAACACAGGCGCCGTATACCAGTATTCATTAGGAACTCCCTATGATATCCTGACGGCAAGTTATAGCGGCAACTCACTAAGCACATTAGGTGAAAACGGATTGGTGTTTACCAATGACGGTACAGTCCTGATCGTAGCGGATGCCTTCAATGATCGGGTGTACCAATATGACTTGTCATCAAACTTTGATATCACTTCTGGGGTATTGAATGATATTAGATTAAACACAGCGAGTACCGACGGTGAGTTGAGAGGTTTGGCCATCAATGAGCAAGCCACAAAATTCTATCTTTTAGGTTCCTCCAACGATGCAGTTTTCGAATACGATCTACCTACCGCGGCGTTCAATGAGTCAACACTCGATGATGGAACCGTCGAAGGAAAATTGACCATTGTAACGCAGGGAGATAGTTTCGTTAATGACGGTTCTTCACTGATCAGTGGTACGCATTACACCGTAACTAATGTGCCATCAGGGTTGACGCCCGTTTTGGATGTTTCCGCAGGCGGGCGACTGGTAACTGTAGAATTATCGGGTATTGCTACACCGAATGGCAATACGGAAGATGTATCCGATCTGCAATTCACTTTTACCGGAGCGGCATTTCAAAGTGGTTCTGTAGCTCCGATCGCGAATGCCGTAGGTTATAGTTCAAATCTGGGTGTGAATTTCATCGAAGACCTGAAACGGTTGGATTACTCAGTGAGTCAGGATATATCAGGGGCTGCATTGAATCAAAGTTTTGATCTGACCCCTCATTCTCTTACTGTCGGTACAGGCTTGGAATTCAATACTGATGGTTCTCGGATGTTCGTCATTGGATCTTCCAGCGATAAGATCACGGCTTTCACACTATCTACTCCGTTTGATATCTCTACCGCTACGTTCCTCAACGATTTTGATGTTTCACTGATTGATAACATTCCGGCAGGTTTTGCTTTCAGTAAGACTGGTACAGTCATTTTTATGACGGGATCTAATAGTGATCGGATTTATGAGATCAAATTGACTGAGCCGTTTGATCTGACAACTGCATTTTATACTGGCGTTTCTCGTGGTTTAGAATCCGGAGAAACTACACCGTTAGACATTGCCTTCAATGCGAATGGCACCAAGTTCTATCTGGGAGGCAGCAACAATAATCAAATTTTTGAGTACGATCTTGGCACTGCCTATGAGTTGTCAACGGCGACCTATAGCAGTAATGCACTTACTACATTAGGACAGGATGGTTTGGTTTTCAATGCCAATGGAAGTCAATTATATGTGATCAATTCTGTTCAGGATAGGGTATATCAATACGATTTAAGCGTGTCTTTTGACATAACCTCAGGGACTTATTCAGGGGTGTCTTTTGAGATAGCACAAGATGGTGAAGCGAGAGCACTTGACTTTAACAGCACCGGCACCAAAATGTATATCGTGGGAGCCAGCAATGATAATGTATATGAATATGATTTGTCAGCATTTGCCTTTAATGAGACTGCTGAGAATCAAGGTAAAGTAGATGGATCGTTGACCATTGCCATTACTGGAGATACGTTTGCTGCTTCAGGTCCTTTGAGTGCTGGATCTGACTTCAGTTTAACGAATGTTCCTTCCGGACTTACTCCAGTGATTACCGTTGCCACGGATCTCTTGAGTGCCGAACTCACATTTACTGGTACCGCCATCGCTCATCAGAGCGTTGATGATGTACTCGACGTTCAATTTACCTTCTTCGACCCGGCTTTTGCCGGCGGGAGCGCGTCAGCCATTACCAATGCCAGTGGCTCCAGTAACCTTGGCATTAACTTTTCAGATAATGACGTGCGAGTAAGCTATTCAGTAGATAACAACGTTTCGGCGGCGATTTTCAATCAAAACCTGGACATAGCCAGCGCTTCAATCACCGTAGGGACTGGTCTATTCTTTACTCCCGATGGAACCCAAATGTTCATCAGTGGCTCCACAGGTGATCAGATAACTTCATTCACGTTATCCACTGCCTTTGACATTTCAACGGCTACGGTAAATGATGGTCTGGATGTGTCGCTGGTAGATGACCTGGCAGCGGGTATAACCTTCAACCGGGCGGGTACGATCATGATAATGGCCGGATCTTCCAATGATCTGGTTTATGAGTTCCGCCTGACAGAACCCTATGATTTAGGTACGGCCTCATACACCGGTGTAACGCTGGCCCTGGAATCCGGAGAAGCATCTCCTTTGGATGTTACGTTTAATAATTCAGGTTCAAAACTATACGTTGGCGGAAGTAATGGTGGTGTCATTTATGAATACGATCTGACAACCAATTATGACCTCTCCACTGCCACGTATAGCGGAAGGAATTTGAATACCATAGGTCAGGATGGCGTGAAATTCAATGCCGCGGGAACCAAACTTTTTGTACTTAGTTCGCTGCAGGACCGCATATATCAATATGATTTGAGTACACCATTTGATGTATCAACGGGTGTGTACAATGGCATTAGCCTTCTTGTTTTAGATCAGGATGGCGAAGGCAGGGCCCTTGCGTTGAGCACAGATGGTACCCGGTTGTTTATGATCGGAGCGACCAGTGATGATGTCTTCGAATATCATTGGCCCGCAGCTGCTTTCAAGGAAACTTCGGCTAATGAGGGTATGGTTGAAGGATCAATGATCATCACCATCAATGATGACACATTCATCAATGGTGGAGGTACATTGACGGAAACAACCCACTACGATGTAGATAATTTGCCTAATAGCCTGGTGCCTGCGATGACGGTAAGTACTGATGGTTCTTATGCCGTTCTTACATTGTCCGGCACGGCAGATAACCATCAAAATGTCGATGATTTTGCCGATCTGCAATTTACTTTCCAGGATGCTGCCTTTACCAACAACATTGCCAGTGCAGTGACAAATGCAGTGGCGGCAAGCAGTAATCTGGGCATCAATTTCGATGATAACCTATTGCAACTGACTTATGCGACCAAAGCCAACATCGCGTCAGCTAAATTCAATGACTTTTTTGACTTGACGGCTATCTCTGCACTGAATGTGACGGGATTGGCCTTCGGTGATGGTGGAAACAAAGCCTTCCTGACGGACCAAAGTGCAGACCGGATTTACGAGTTATCACTGGGGATGCCTTACGACATTTCTACAGCTTCTCTGACTACCGATATATCTATCGTCAATGAAGAGAACAGTCCCACCGACATTGCTTTTAATGATTCCGGCTCAAGAATGTTTATTGTGGGGACACAAACAGATGAGGTACTTGAATTTGAATTGACCACTCCTTTTGACCTGACCACTGCTTCTTTTACAGGTGTTGGCCTGGACCTGGAAGCCGGACTCACTTCACCTTCAACCATGGCGTTTGCAGACTTTGGATTGAAGCTGTATGTCGCAGGATCGAGTTCCGGGATGGCTTATGAATACAATCTTACCACCCCATATGACATTACAACCGCGGTTTATTCTGGCGTCTCAGTGAGTGTCATTGGTCGTGAAGGGTTGACGGTAAATGCTGATGGGACACGCTTGTTTGTGGTCAGCTCTACAACTGATCTGGTCTATCAATATGACTTTGCAACGCCATTCGATCTATCGACTTTGACCTATAGTGGCATTACATTGAGCGTGCTTGCGCAAGATGCTACGCCCAGAGAACTTGCACTGAACCCTTCAGCCACCAAATTGTATATGGTTGGCACTTCAAATGACGATATTTTCGAATATGACCTGGATGTCAATGTTTTTCAGGAGTCATCTGCCAATGACGGAACTGTATTGGGAGAATTGATCATCACACTTGAAGGCGATACATTTATCAATGGCGGAGGAATATTGACACCAACTACACATTATACAGTTGACAACCTGCCTACAGGATTTACACCTACCCTGGTGGTAGATTCAGATGGTGGCATCGCTACCTTAACGCTATCGGGAAGCGCAACCAATAATCAGGATGCCGATGATGTCACAAATCTGCAATTCACTTTTACTGATGTGGCATTTACCAACAATGTAGCGAGTTCAGTTGGTCAGGCCATTGGTGCCAGTACCAACCTTCGGGTCAACTTTGATGACAATCTTGCCCGGGTGATCTATGCGACCAAAGTGGATCTCGCTTCCGGTGTAGCCAATGACTTCTTCGACCTGAATACCATTTCATCAACAGCTCCGGATGGTTTGGCCTTCAGTCGAGATGGTATGAAAGTATTCGTCGTGGATGGTACGACAGATCGGGTATATGAATTAAGTCTGAGTGCTGCCTTCGATGTTTCAACTGCCTCGTTAGTGACTGACTTGAGTATTATCAATGAGGAAAATAACGCAACCGATATTGCCTTCAACGATTCCGGATCCAGAATGTTCATCATCGGAACACAGAATGATCAGGTAAGAGAATATGCCCTTACTACGGCCTTTGATTTGTCTACGGCAGCATATACCGGGAAGTCACTCGACATGCAGCCAAGTATGACTTCACCTGTCTCATTAGAGTTTGGTGCCGGAGGCACAAAACTGTATACAGGGGGCTCCAGTGTCGCTCGACTTCATGAATACGATCTGTCCACTGCTTTTGATATCAGTACAGCCACATTTACAGGAAATGACCTGAATACCATTGGCTATCGCGGGATCACGTTCAATGGAGATGGAACACGTTTGTTCACGGTATTGTCAACCACAGATTTGATCTATCAATTTGATTTAGGTACTCCCTGGGACCTTTCTACAGGATCAAATAGCGGCATTACACTAAGTACGGCCGGCGTAGAGACCGATCCTGAAGACATTGCCTTGAATGACAATGGCACTAAGCTCTATATCGTCGGGTCATCTACGGATGATATCCATGAATTTGATTTGAATGCAGAAGTTTTCACCGAAAATGCGGCCAATGATGGATCTGTTGATGGAGAATTGGTGATTATTCTGGAAGGGGATCAATTCACTAACCCAGGTTCTTCTCTCGCTTTCAGTACGGACTATACGGTAGATGTACCCACAGGTTTGACTTCAAACATTGCGGTAAATGCTGATGGTTATGCAGCCGTACTGTCCTATTCCGGAAATGCGACCAGCCATCAAGTGGCCGACGATATTGCGAATATTCTTTTCACCTTTAATAACTCCGCTTTTGTAGGAGGTAATGCTTCGCTGATCAGTAATGCTTCTTCTGCGGCCAGTGGATATTCAGTTACCTTCATGGACAACACAATAGTGAATTCCATTAATCGGGCCAATGCTGATCCTACAAACGCCGGCACGGTTTCATGGGATGTACAGTTCTCGGCGGCAGTATCCGGATTGACGGCCACCAATTTTACCCTTGCCGAAATCGGTCTAACGGGATCTGGCATAAGTAATGTCAGTGATGTGGATGGCCTTAATTGGACGGTTACCGCTACGGTAGGTTCTGGTGATGGCACTTTAGGACTGGATCTCACGGATGTGACAACCGGATTAACGGAGCCTTTAGCAGGAACATTCGTCGGTCAGATTTATACCATTGATCAGACACCACCCACTACCCCAACAGTCAATACCCTGGTGACCAATTCAACCAACCCTATGGTAACAGGAACCTTTGATGCGGCCAGTGGATCGATCTCGGTAGAAGTATCGATTGATGGCGGAACCAATTTCTTCACCGCTAATCAGACTACATCGGATTGGGACTTCACTTTTTCCGGTGTAGCAGAAGGAACCTATGATGTCATTGCAAGAACAGCCGATGCAGCAGGAAATCAGGTGTCAGATGTGACCACCAATGAGTTGACCGTAGATACCACCAATCCCAACATTACAGGAGGTAGTGCCTTACCTTCAATTGTTGAAAACAATACAACGGTGGAAACTTATACCGCAGATGAGACTGTAACCTGGTCATTGAGTGGAACAGATGCGTCATTCTTTGATATTAATACAAGTGGGGATCTTACTTTTCTGGTAGCTCCGGATTTTGAAACGGCGGCAGACGGTAACGGAGATAATGTATATGAAGTAACAGTTACTGCGCAGGATGCGGCGACTAACTCGGTGAATTTGCCGGTTGCTGTAACCGTAACTGATCTGGATGAGATTAATCCGAATATCACCGGTGGATCTCCTTCTCCAGCGGTAGCCGAAAACACCACTTTTGTGGATACCTATACTGCGGATGAGGCAGTAACCTGGTCCATTACCGGAGGCGATGACGGTTCACTTTTCCTAATAGATGCGGGCGGTAATCTTTCATTTCTGGTGGCTCCGGATTATGAAGCCTTTGCAGACAACAATGGTGATAACCTGTATGATGTGATTATTACCGCTACTGATGGCGCTTCAAATACGGATGTTCAGGCCGTAACCGTGATTCTCACAGATGTTGATGAAAACCCACCGGTGTTTGAAAGTAGTACACCGAGTATTTCGAGCATTACAATCAATGCATTTGACATAGATTTTGATTTAGATGAGGCGGGTGATGTGCATTATGTAGTAGTCCCTGGTGGTGCTTCGGCGCCAACATCATTGGAAGTTCAGGCCGGAACTGGATCTGGTGGTACAGGTCAGGTGACATTTGGCTCGGTAAATTATCCAAACCCAAGCCTGGTTCAGAATACTACAGCGTCCGGTTTAGCTGTCAATACCACTTACGATGTGTATGTGGTGGCGGAAGATGTTTTAGGTAATCTTCAGGCAACGCCTGCAATGGTAAATGCTACCACTCTTTGTGATGACCCTGTTATAGGAACGATTATTACCGATAATACTTTCTGTACCGGTGCAAATGGACAGATTGATATTACGCCTTCCACTTCTGGCATGGAACCATCCGCTTACGGAGTAAATGCTTATGCTGGCCCTGTGGTTGATCCTGGAAATGAGATTTTACAAAATGCTTCCTTTACGGGCACTGTTTCAATGACCTCACTGTCTTCGGGCAATTACACCATAGAAGTAACCAATAATGATACTGGATGTCAGAGTGTGGTAACGGTAACCGTGAACGACAATCTCGATCTCCCAGTCATTAATACAGGTTCTGTAATAATTACGGAAGAGTCTTTGGCCACTGGAAATGACGGTTCTATCGATGTGACAGGTCAGGTGACCGGAGGTAGTGCCTCTTACAATTATCAGTGGTACATCGGAAACACCAATTCCACCCCGACAGGTACAGATAGTCCGACTTTGACAGGTTTGGCTGCAGGAGATTACTCGCTGGAAGTAACGGACGCAACAACAGGCTGTATTTCTGCACTGGAAACTTTCACCGTGTCATTAGAAACCGCTCCCGTGGTTACCCTTTCAGATGCGAATGTCCTGAATGACAATAATGTATCGGTGACAGACGGATTCATGATGCCAGGAGGAGATGACGATCCGGTCTATCGATTCAACCTTCGAACAGATAAAACAGTAACTGTGTCTGGCTTAACCATTCCTTACACAGGTACTTTGACTGCCGGAGAGATTGTCCTGGCGGAACTGAGGATCAACAAAGATGAAAGTACGGTGACCCAACCTCATGGTGTTGCAACTGCAACCGGGGTAGTGAGTACAGGTTCCATAGCCTTCACCTTCAGTGAGACCATCACCGGTCCTTCAATAAATGTGGATACCCTGGCCCAGTTCTGGGTAAGTTTGGATCTGTCTGCAAGTGCAACCGTTGGCAACACATTCCGGGCCACAACCGAAACATCAGACCTGACCTTTGCAAGCTCCGTGAGTATACTTGGTTCCATCACTGATGGTGGACAATTCACTGTAGATCCGTATTGTGATCCGAGGGATGGTTCTACGATTGATCCGATCATTTCCGGAGTGAACTTACTGATGATAGATCAGGCATCAACAAGCGATTTCAGTACTGAGTATACTTATTATCCGAGCTTCTCGGCCAATATGACCCAGGGAGATTCCTATACCTTGTTAGTGGATACGGAAGGATCTGCAGGATTTGTGGAAGCATGGATAGATTGGAATCAAGACGGAGATTTTGAGGATACAGATGAACGAGTCAGCCCGGCAGATGTGGCCTTTACTGCCAATGAACAAGACGTCAACATTGGGGTAACGGCACCGGTTGGAGCTGCGATTGGAGATACAAGAATGCGCGTCATTGCTTATACTTCCACCTTCCTGACTGATCCGGTGGCGGGATGCTCCAGAGGAGCTTCATCGGAGATAGAAGATTATCCAATCAATGTGGCGGCCGGAGATTTTGTAGCTCCTGCTCCTGTGATTACCAGTGTTACCGGCAGTCCAACAAACGACAATCCGTTCAGCGTTCAGGTAGATTTTGGGGAGCAAGTATTTGGATTTAATGCATTAGACGTTGCCCCTACCAACGGGGCCATCAGCAACTTTGTAGATGTAGGAGGAACAGGTCAGGTATATACTTTTGACATTACGCCAATTTTATCTGAAACAACCGTCAATGTATCTATTGCAGCAGCTGTGACGACCGATGGGGCAGGAAATGATAATACTGCCGCAGATCTGGATATCCTATTCGATGAAGTAGTACCTACGGTTACAGTAAATTCATTGACCACTACAGATGTTACGCCTGAATTAACGGGAGGCACTGATGATGCTACGGCTACTATTTCAGTGACTGTAGATGGTGAAACGTATACGGCAACTAACAATGGCGATGCCACCTGGACGCTGGCTGATAATACGATCACATCGAATCTCGCCAGCGGAACATTTGATGTCTCTGTATCGGCTACAGATGCAGCGGGGAATGTGGGTACAGATGCGACTACCGATGAATTAGCGGTTGATGCCACGGCTCCTACGGTGACCATCTCATCATTTACAACGACGGATGTAAGTCCTGAACTGAGTGGTACGGTAGATGATAATGACGCTACGATCTCCGTTACGGTAGATGGTACAACCTACGCTGCGACTAACAATGGCGACGGTACCTGGACCCTGGCTGAGAACACGATTTCAGATTTGGCCGAAGGCACTTACGATGTGGCTGTTTCGGCTACGGATGTAAACAGCAACGTAGGCACAGATGCAACGACAGATGAACTGACAATCGATCTGACTGCACCGACAGTAACGGTCAATACCCTTACCACGACAGATACGACACCTGAGGTAACGGGAACGATTGATGACAATGATGCCAGTATTTCAATAACGATAAATGACGAGAGCTATAATGCAACAAATAATGGTGATGGTACCTGGACGTTGGCAGATAATGAAATTACCACTGCACTTGCCGAAGGTACTTATGATGTTGCGGTAAGTGCCTCGGATGCGGTAGTTAATACGGGAACAGATGCTACTACGGACGAACTGGTGATTGATTTGACTGCTCCGACGATTACGATCACCGCTTCAACAACGAATGATACAACGCCGGAGGTAACAGGAACGATTGATGATAATAGTGCCAGTGTTGAAGTAACAATTGAGGGGACTACCTACACTGGAACCAACAACGGTGACGGCACATGGACATTAGCTGATAATACACTGACAGAGTTGACAGAAGGCTCATTTGATGTGGAAGTGAAATCAACGGATGCCGCTGGCAATGAGGCGGTAGAAACTTCTACAGGAGCCTTAACCGTCGATACGGTAGCTCCGGTAGTAACAGTGAACTCCTTACAAACCTTGGAAACGTCTCCTGAACTTTCCGGAACGGTGGATGATAACGTCTCGAGTATTACCATAACAGTGAATAGTGAGACACATACAGCCACAAACAATGGTGACGGCACCTGGACACTTGCAGCAGGTACGCTCACGGACTTGTCCAATGGTACGTATGACGTGGTTGCTACAGCGACTGATTTGGCAGGGAACACTGGGACTGATGCCACAACGGACGAATTAGAAGTTGATCAAACCGCTACCTCATCTCCTGTCATAACGATCAATACGGTAGAAAGTCTGGACAGGAGCCCAGAGTTAACGGGAACAATCGACGATAACACGGCAACGATCGAGATAACCGTTGCGGGAGTAGATTACACGGCAACTAATAACGGTGATGGCACGTGGACTTTACCTGCAAGTACGTTCCCTGAACTGAATGTAGGTGTTTATGACTTGGTAGCCACAGCCACAAACTTTGCGGATGTAACCGGCACGGACGGAAGTACGGATGAGCTCCGGATCTTACCCTCGGCCACTACGGCGCTTGATGCGTCGGATATCACGACGGGCAGCTTCACAGCGAACTGGGCATCCCAGGATGGTGGTGTTTCTACGTACTTACTGGATGTGAGCCTGGAGGAAGACTTCAGCCTGACGTTCGGAGGTTACGGTGATTTCGATACCGAAGGCTCACTGAGCGAGGTGATCAATTCGCTGGACTACAATACGAGGTTTTATTATCGAGTTCGTGTGCAGTATGAATCAGGAGACATTTCAGATTACTCGAATACGGTAACCGTACTCACGGCTACGGACCCTGGCACGGCACAGGATTCTTTAGCCCTGGTAGCGATCTATAATGCGACAGATGGAGCGAACTGGCCCAAGCAGGGTAACTGGCTGACGGGAAGGTTGCGTACGTGGGAAGGTCTAAGTACAAGTGCAACGCGAGTAACCGGCATAGACTTAACGGCTAATAAGCTGACGGGCAGCATATCAGCGATCACCGAAGGGTTGAGTGAAGTAACGACATTTGACTTGTCGGAGAATGAGCTGAAAGGTGTAGGTATGCTGAGTTCGTTAAGCTCATTATCGACTTTGGATGTATCGGGCAACTTCTTACAGTTTGGGGATTTGGAGCATTTGGTGACCTCCGCTACGACGGTGACTTATGATAATCAGGGAGAGTTATTGGAAGAGGAAAGGGCGTTACAGGAACTGGGCTCCAGCTATACGGTGGACCGAACGCTGACGGGTAATAACAATAGATACGAGTGGATCGAGGTAGATGAAGTAACAGGAGCGGAGACGGTGATTATGGAATGGAATGGAGTACCGATCTCCGGGGGTTCATTTACGATCCCTTCAATTGAGCAGGATGATGAAGGCATCTTCTATGTAAAGGTTACCAATGATGTGGTTGAGGATCTTGAGCTGACTACAGCGAGATTGTTCCTGCGAGTGAGTTCACTGGAGCGTGACGCCCAGGCGTTGCAGAATATATTGGAAGCTACGGGAGGCAATGCAGGCGACTGGTCCCCGATTCCGGCATGGGATGATGTGGCGAATATCTCGAACTGGGGAGGTGTAGAAGTGGATGTGGCGAACTCGCGTGTGGTAGGCTTGAACCTGTCGATAGCGGAGAACAGGACAGGGCAGTTGACGGGAGCGATGCCCGGAGACATCAATGACATAGCGAATCTTGTAACGGTGAATTTGTCGAACAATGGGTTGACGGACCTTCCTGATATGACGGTACTTCCGGAGTTAACGACATTGAATGTGAACAACAATGCGTTGGATCCGGGAGACCTGGAGCCGAATGTAGGTATAGGCAATGGCTTCACTTATGCTGGACAGGCGGCGTTTGGTCCTGTTGATTTTGAGGAGCGCATAGCGAAGGGGAGCAACTATACGATTGATTTGGCGTTGGCAGGAGAGTTCAATGAGTATCAGTGGCGGTTGGTGAATGCGGCGAATGACGAAGTGGCGGTGAAGATAGACGGAGCGACGAGTGATCGTTATACGATTGAGGACATCAAGTATGAGAACATGGGCACGTATGTGCTGGAGGTAACGAATGCGATATTGCCACAGTTGGAGAACTATGAGAGTAATCCCCAGACGGTGAATGCGACCACCACGATTGAGTTCAGGCCGACGTATGTAGATGAGAATGGTCAGACGGTACCGTTGACGGAAGGGTTTGGTCAGTTGATGCAGATTCCAACGGATCAGGGACGATATGATTCATTGAATCGAGAGGCGGTTACGGCAGCGGGTTTCACGTTTGAGGATGTTGTTTTGGGGGATTATTTGGTAGGAGTTACTGCGGAGAATCTGACGGATTTATTGCCGACGTACTACAGGAGTGAGTTTTTGTGGGAGGAGGCAGATGAACTACAATTAAGAGATGCGGTATCGGAAGAGTTGGTGATGCAACAGCGTCCGGCTCCGTTGCCGGTAGACCCTGATAACACGGGTTTGATCGGTCTGTTGGTTGAGAGTGACTTCCAGGATGATACGGAGAATGGTCAGCGGATAGAGGCGCGAAGGAAGGTTAAGCGAGCGGGCTGTTCTTTGCGCAGACGCAGGCGAGCTGGCGGAGGCCGTGGGGAGAACGAAGATGAGTTTGAGCTGGTGGTTTACAAGGAGACGGATGACAATGGTCGAGTGACGTTTGAGAACTTACCGGATGATACGTACTTCCTGAACATAGAGTATCCAGGTATCCCGATGGATCCGAGTACATTCATAGAGATAGTAGTAGGAGCTGGAGGGATAGAGGATAATGAGTTCACGTTAGAGGCTACGGTTACGGAGAGTGGGATTGCGGTAGAGGCGGTAGAGGTATTAGGATTCTATCGACAGTACTTCAAGGACCTGGACATTTATCCTAACCCAGCGAATAAGTACCTGAACATCCGCTATGCGAAGTTGATGAGTGACAAGGTACGAGTTCAGGTGTTGAACTTACAGGGCCGAGTATTGCATGAGGAAGAAGTGAAGAAGGGCTTCAATCAGACGATGCAGCTGGAGGTAGGCTTACTGGAGACAGGAATGTATCTGGTGAGGTTCTACGACCCGGACAGCACTGAACCGACCATCATCACCTACAGAGTGATGATCAACAAGGGTCTTTAATACAGGAAATCATTCTTTTCCAGGGGAGCTTGCTCCCCTTTTTTCATGGATTTAATTTTGGCTAAAAAAATATGTCATTCAACACTTCGGAAGTCAATCGACTGATCAGAAACCGCCGCTCTATTTACCCACCACAATATTCAGGTGAAGCTGTTCCCGACGAAGTGATCAATGAAATGTTGGAGAATGCCAACTGGGCTCCAACTCATGGATTAACAGAGCCCTGGAGTTTCGTGGTATTCAAAGGGGAAGGCATTAAGAAACTGGCAACATTTCAATCGGAATTGTACAAAGAGAAAACAAGCGTTGCAGGAAATTTCGATGAATTGAAATTCAAGAAATTAGCCACTAAACCTTTACTTGCTTCGCACATCATTTCTATAGGAATGAAGCGTGAGCTAAAACAACGATTTCCTGAAGTAGAGGAAGTAGAAGCGGTAGCATGTGCTGTTCAGAACATGTACCTCACCGCTACGGCCCATCAGGTGGGTTGCTACTGGGGGTCAGGTGGTGTCACTTATTATGAAGAAGCCAAACCTTTCTTTGATTTAGGAGAAAATGACCGTTTGTTGGGGTTTCTTTATTTGGGAATGCCTAAAGGAGACTGGCCAGAAGGTAGAAGAAAGCCTATCGCGGAAAAAGTGAAATGGGTTCAGTAAACCAATTTCCATCGAAAAGCCCAGGCCCAGGACAAGTCACTTGTTGTAATGTTGGCATGGGTGAGTATGTCCTTGAGCTCTCTTTTCTTAAATCCGCGAGCAACAGATGCTGTAGCATCATTTTTGACCATGTCAGATTTTGAAAATAAGGTAGTCAGCCATTTGATGGAGTAGTAAGCCAGCCAGTGTCGGTGAAGGTCATTGATGATCACCCGCTCCCGCGCGATTTTCTTGAAAGTCACAAATAGGTCCCTTAATTGTTCAGAGTTGAAATGATGACAAAAAAGGCAGGCATGAATGATGTCACATTTCATTTCCTTAAGTTCATCACCCAGAACATTCAGACATTGGTAGCTGATTTCCGGATAATCCCGGGTGTGTTCCTTTGCATAAGCGATGATGTAGGGATTGGCATCGATTCCTGTAAATGTGGCTTTTATGCCTTTTTGACGGCACCTTTTGGCCATGATTTTCATCAAATCTCCACTGCCACAGCCCAGATCCACTAAATGAATGGGTTCATCTCGATTTTTGATGAATCTATTAAAAGCCTGTAAACTGATCTGATTCCCTCCTAACCACCGGTTGATCACATCTAATTCTGCGAGGGTTTGTGAAACGACTGGGCCTTCGCAAAGCAGGTCGTCCATCAATTCTTCTTGGTCGGATCGTTGGCTAAAGTCTTTCAAGGTGACGTGACTTTAAGAAGCATGCTTTCGAGGGTCAATCCCGGCCCAAAAGCAAAGCTCAGGATATTTTCACCGTGATGCGTATGATTGATTTCCGACAATAATTCCTTCAGCACGAAAAGTACCGTGGGTGAAGACATATTGCCATATTCGGCCAATACATGACGAGAAGCAGCATTTTTCTCTTTTAGGATCTTGAGCTCTTCTTCTATGACCTCCAAAATCTTTCTGCCTCCGGGGTGAATTGCATAATGCTGGATATTGTGATCCGACACTTTTGAGAGTAACCTGGTGGTCAATTCGCTGATGCCACTTTTGATCACTTGTGGGACTTCAGCAGTCAATTTCATTTCGAAACCTACATCTCTGATAAACCAACCCATTTCATCTTTTCCTTCAAGCGCCAGATCGCTATAGAAGTTTTCCATGACCAGATGAATAGTATTGACAGGTTCTGAACTTACGATTACAGCCGCGGCACCGTCACTGAACAGTGCATTGGACAGTAAGGAATCTTCATCATTGGATTTTTGGAAATGCAGACTGCACAATTCAACCGCAACGATCAAGACCCGGGCATTTGGATCACTGGAAGCAATATGATTGGCTGTTTTCAAGGCATTGAACGCTGCATAACATCCCATGAAATTGATGGATGTTCGTTCGATATCTGTCCTAAGACCCAATCGTTCTACTAAATCAATGTCGAGCCCGGGAGCATACAATCCTGTGCAACTGACCGTAATCAAATGCGTTACCGCTTGCAAAGGCAGGTCAAGATTCGAAAAGCAATCTTCCACAGCAGAGACAGCCAGTCCTGAAGCTTCTTTTTGGTAATATTCCATCCTTGCTGATGTGGAGGGAAAGGGTTCTAATGCTTCGTTTTTAGGGAAGAATTCGTAACTCTCTACCTCAGAAACATAATCCGGAATCACGGAATGCCGGTTTTTGATACCGCTGGTGGCAAACAGGATATGCAGGTTACGGGACTGTCTTTTATCCAGTCCTAAATGACGGGTCATGAAGTTCGCCAATTCTACCTGACCACAGCGATAAGGGGGTACCGCTGTACCGACGGACTGTATACTAGCAGGCATAAATCAGATTCCTAGGACAATTGAAAATTCTACCATACTTTTAGTTCTGCTGCTATGAAAAGATCTACACTGCTTCACCTCCGATTTCCTTTCTCCCTTTTTTTACTTCCTGTATTTCTATTCGCAGTAGCCGTCAGCCAGGCACAATTGAATGTCAATTTCCTATTGGTCTTCGTGATCCTGCATTTTTTGGTTTATCCGGCCTCCAATGGATTCAATTCCTATTTCGATAAGGATGAAGACAGTATTGGCGGATTGAAAAAGCCACCTAAAGTTACAAAAGAGCTTTACTTGGTCGCCACGATCATGGATATAGTTGCGCTGGCATTGAGCTTTTTTTTATCGACCCCATTTGGATTCATGGTATTGATCTATATCGGCGTGTCCCGTGCTTATAGTCATCCGCTGATCCGTATCAAAAAATATCCTGTACTCGGTTGGTTGATCACCGGAGTTTTCCAGGGGTATTTTACTTTGTTACTGGTCACTGTTGCTTTGACGGAAACACATCCTTTTGCTTTACCAGACTCCTACCATTGGGCCGGATTGATCAGTACTTTATTGCTTTTCGGCTCTTATCCCATGACCCAGGTATATCAGCATGAAGAAGATAGTAAACGTGGCGATCAAACCATCAGTTTGAAATTAGGGGTTCTCGGAACCTTCCACTTTACGGGCTTTCTGTTTATGATCGCTACGGCAGGTTTTCTCTGGTATTTCCTGGCTTTCGAAAATATTGAGTTGGTATATCTCTATCTGGCCTGTTCCGGCCCGGTTCTCTTGTATTTTGGGTGGTGGTACCTGCAAGTGCGCAAAGACGAATCCCATGCCAATTTTGACAATACCATGCGATTGAATGCATTGTCCTCTTTAGCATTTATTGCTTTCTTCTTGATTTGGTGGTTGGGTTAGCTAAATGGTTCCCCGTGCGTCTGTTTCATTAGTGCCCTGGTCAGTGGCTTGACCGTCCGACCAGCCATTACCGCAAAAGCCGACATCATGGGATGACCAAACCATTCCTGGATTTGCCTTCCAACCCATAGTCTTTTTTCGAAAGCTGATTTCCAGTATTGCGCATACTTGTTTTCTACTTTTTGCCTCCTGTTCGTCTTGTCTTTCCAATGTTTGAGGATGATGTTGGAAAGCACATTGGCGGCATGAATTGCCATGCCCATGCCATTCCCGCACAGAGGTGTGATCATTCCTGCCGAATCACCACACATAAGGATGTGATTATGCACCGGTTCCTTTTGTTCAAAGGTGATCTCATTGATCACTTCGGGTTTTTCTAAAAGGAATTCACTATTGCTGAATATGTCCTTTAAATAGGGGTTTTCATAGAGTACGGCGACTTCCATTTTAGGAATACTGCCATGTTTCCTTACATTATCGCGATGAGTTAAGTAACAAAGATTGAATCGATCCTTTTCGACCTTGTTGATGCCACAATAGCCATTACGAAAATTGTGCAGGGCCACGGTTTTTTCATCGAAATCGGTTTTTACATGATACTTCACACCTACATAAGGTGATTTTCTCCTCATGAAAGACCGATCCTGTTGTTTATCTAATGACGATCGCTTCCCGAATGCCCCAATCACGAAATGAGCCTGAAGGGATTCTCCGGTACTTAACTCACATTCAAAATGGCCATTCTGGAAACGTAAGGTATTCACAGCAATGCCCTCTCTTATATCCACATTTTCCTGTTTTAGGATATTGACCAGCCACTGATCCCAGGCATATCGGCTCACACCAAACCCACCCAGGTCCAGTTCCATTTGAAGTTTTTTACCGCCAATAGAAGTCAGTTGGAATTGCTCGATACGTGCAGGTTCCAATTCATGTGGAAAGAGGTCGTGTTTTTCCAGAAAAGGGAGTACTTCGTTGGAAATATATTCACCACATACCCGATGAAACGGGTATCGCTTCTTCTCTATCAGGGTCACCTCTAATCCTCCACGAGAAAGCAGTACGGCATTGAACAACCCAGCCAAGCCTCCTCCAACTATGATCACATCCTTCATCCTGAATTATGACAGGTTCTGGTCGCAAGTATAGTTATTCATTGATCAAATGTTTTGAAGCATCAATGCCCCTTGTCTTTTTGATCTAGTTTTGTGTCTTTCATTATGCTCCCGGATTTCCAAAAACATCAGAAAGTGATCATTCCGCTCGGCCTTTTATTGCTGACCGGACTGGCGCTTTTTATAAATCTTGGGGAGTATCCGTTGTTTCTTGAAGAACCGCGAAGAGCATTGATCGCTTTGGAAATGTACTTGAGTGATCAACGGATGATGCCCACACAATTTGGCGAAGCATACTTCAAAAAACCACCGGTGTGGAATTGGGTGATCCTATTTTCACACTCGATTTTCGGAGATTTTTCAGAGTGGAGCGTCCGGTTTTTTGGCGTAGTTTCTTTTTTGTTGATGGGTATCATTACATGGTGGGTGGGTGATAAATACGTCGGATTTTCATTTGGTCTTCATGCGGCCTTTCTGGTATTGACGATGGCGGACGCCTTATTCTATCTGACCATCGTATCAGGAGAAATTGATCTTTTCTATTCATTGATCACCTATGCGGGTATCATTTTGATCTTTTTCTTAAGGGAAAAGGGAGAATATGCCTGGATGTTTTTTCTCGGGTATGTATTTGCAGCAATTGGTTTACTCACCAAAGGATTGCCTTCCCTTGTCTTTTTAGGGATCACTATTCTAATTGCTTTATGGGATGGGTACAAAACCCGAAAATTGTGGAGTGCAGGTCACTTATTAGGAATAGCAGCTTTCTCGGGAATCATCGGATGGTTTGTGTGGAGTTATTCATCTTACGGAGATGTAACACAATACATGACCACCTTATGGATTGAGTCTAAGGATAAGACGGCCGCAGGCGCATTTGATATCCGGAAGTTTTTGGTGCATTTAGTGGTTTTTCCCTTTGAGACGCTGAAAAACATATTACCAGGAGGTTTGCTGCTGCTTTTTGCGTTGAGAAAAGGGTTTTGGGATCACATCCGGTCTCATCGGTTGATCCGGTTCAGTTTTTGGGTGACCCTGGCCAACATCGTTTTGTACTGGCTATCTCCGGAAACCGGTTCTCGGTACCTCTATATGCTCTATCCCTTCATGATCATCGTGTTGCTCTACGCTTATCAGACTTATGAGGGCCCATCCTGGCGAATCACTGTCTTCAAAGTCATCGGACTGGTACTTCTCAGCCTGTTTCTGATTGCCTGCATTGTTTACCCATTTAATACATTCAATATTCCTGTCCCGCACGGGGTGACAATGGTGAGTATCTCCGTGGCCAGTCTCGTGATCATTTTGATCTACGGATTCCTGAAATGGACGAAATGGAGGTTGATCATGCTCATGGTTGGTTTTTTGCTCATCCGCGTGGTTTTTGATTATAGTGTACATCAAATCCGCGCGACGGACTCACCGATGTTGGATGATAAGCACAAAGGCATTCAGATCGCAAAAGTGGCGCAGGAATATCCGATCTTTATTTACCATGATACTCGCATCAGCTATACCAGTGCTTTTTACGCGACACGAGAAAGCCAGAGACTGATCCATCGAACCTCAAATAAAGAGCGTCAGGGACTGTACCTGGTTAGGAAAGATCTTTTACAAAATGAAGATTTTGATGTCCATTACCAGCTATCTTATAGGGACAAGACCGTCTTACTGGTAAGGTTTCGCTAGATCATGCGCTTAAGGCGGAATCTTTTGCGATGCACGGCTCCGTCACGGTACAGTTTCATTTTGATTTTCATGCCGTCTTTTTTCCGCAAAAGGGCATTCAACTCAGAGAGTTTTGCGTTGCTTAGGTTTCTGCCGTTGATGCTTAAAATTCTGTCGCCAATTTCTACACCCGCATTCGCCGCTGGAGAATCATCTTCCAGATGCTTCACAACTAATGAATCCAAATATTCCTTTTTCACGCCTAGTGTCACACCACTCATGTCAAATTCGAAATCATTGGAATGATTTTTACTTTTAGCCAGGTACAATTTGCCATTAAAGTAGTCGAAGGTTGGGTTAAATCGGCTTAGAAGTTCTCCTCCTACTGTTCCGTGTCTGGAACCTCTTTTGATCGCGTTGCTGTATGATCCTTCGTATGGAATCGACACCAGTACCTCATCAAAGCCATAACGGCCAATTTCATATTTATTGAGTCTCCCAACCATCCCGGAAATCTCACCTCCGAGTCCTTGTCCCAGGCGGGCAGTGATGGTTTCCGATGGCATTTCCAGATCGTCCGTATTGTGTACATCCAGTAGCAACGCGTGACTTGCCCCCGTGTCGACCATGAGCTTTACCGAATTGCCAGCACCATTTTCGCTGGTGAGATTGGATCTGATATAGGGCTTGGTATTGTCCAGACTTATATCGACGGTCTCGAAGTATTTGCGCGGTTTATATTTTCTGGGATTGTGTAGGGTAAGCTTCAAGTCATCATAATCAATCTCAACGACGAATCTTCTGAAGATGTCATATCCGATGATTCCATAGATTTCATCTCCCAGGTTTTCTTTTAGTCCGAGATAATCTTCTTTAAGGACTAACATGCTCATCTGTTCTCCTTCAATGCCTTCAGGAAGCCCAAGTGTCACGTTGGTGGCCACGAATGCTTCTACCGAATCCCGGATGCCTGGAGCGGCGATATGGATCTCACGGACGTAGTTCAATCCTACGAGATCCCCAAAAGCTTTTTCAGTAAGTACGGTGGCTTCGGCCCCTGTATCCACAATAAACTTCATGCTTAAGAAGTTATTAATGGAAACCGGGATAACGATCAGGTTATTGTATAGTTCAAATTTGAAAGAGACTCTTTTCTGTTTCTTTTTTGGAAACACAAAACCTATGGTCTGCTGCGAAAAAGCAGTAGCACCAAACAGGCAGATGAGTAATATGAGCAAAAACCTCTTCATGGGGCCACGATCTCAATTTTTTTGGTTGGGTATTGATCTAAACAAGTAAAAGAAGAACTACCCTAACACTTGAAGCATTCCTTGAGGGAGACGGAGTGCGTGTCTCTATAAATTTAAAAACGGGAAACGAGCTTAACAAGTTCTGAAGACCCATACTGGTAAATAATCCCGCGAGAATTTCACGGATTAATCCAAAATGGTAAATTCCTGTGGGATTTGTCGTACTTCGTCACTTCTGAGTATTTCGTGACGACCTTCAATTAGTCGAATAATTTCGTAATGTCTTCCTTGGTCAGGCTCTTTACAAAGCTTTCTTCGATAGAAATCAGTTCCTTGGCGAGCTTGAGTTTGCTTTGTTGAAGGATCAGAATTTTTTCTTCTACCGTATCCCGTGCGATGAACTTGTAAGTAAATACCTTGTTTTTCTGCCCAATACGATGCGCCCGGTCAATGGCTTGTGCCTCTATCGCCGGATTCCACCAGGGATCCAGGATAAATACATAGTCTGCTTTGGTCAGGTTCAATCCCAGTCCACCTGCTTTCAGGGAAATCAAAAAGACATTGATGTCCTCATTTTCCTGGAATTTCATTACCTGATCTTTACGGTCTTTTACACTGCCATCCAGATAGGCATAAGGAATATCCTTTTCATTCAAGTAATTGCCGACCAATTTAAGGTGCTTCACAAATTGACTGAAAATCAAAATATTGTGGTCCCCTCGGAGTGCATTCTCGATCATGTACGTCACATCCTCGAACTTGCCGGAATCACCCTGATAGGTTTCGTCTGTAAGTGAGGGGTGGTTAGCGATCTGACGCAATTTGGTGAGGCCTTGTAATAATAAGAATTGAGAATTCTTCAATCCCTCCGTTTCAATCAGATCGAGGATCTTATTACGATATTGGTTCTTTTCTTTCTCGTAAACTTCGCGCTGTTTTTCCGATAGATCACAATAAGTAACATTGATCACTTTTTCAGGAAGGTCAGTGGCCACTTGAGATTTTTCCCGTCGCAATATGAAAGGCTTGATCATGGCATTGAGTCGCCGGACCTTTTTCTCATCGTTGCGTTTCTCTATGGGCAGTAAGTATTCGCTTTTGAAGTAGTTCTTGGATCCTAGCAGACCCGGATTAGCAAATGAAAGTTGGGACCACAGATCCATGGTACTGTTTTCAATCGGAGTACCACTCAGGATCAGTTTTCTTCTGGATTTTAGTTCTTTGACTGCCTTCGCAATGATCGATTCAGGGTTTTTGATCGCCTGAGATTCATCCAAAACGATGTAATTGAAATAGAAATCACCCAGAATCTCCACGTCAAGGCGGGTGATGCCATAACTGGTAATGACCAGATCATAATTGGAAAATTGCGAATGATCTTTTATCCGGTTAGAGCCTGTGTATTTAAGGATTTTGAGTTTGGGAGTGAACTTGCTGGCTTCCATTTCCCAGTTGTAGATCAGCGATGTGGGCATGATCAGTAGAGAAGTTGTTCCCGGATGTTGCTCAGACGAATGCTGTAGCATCGCCAATGTCTGTACCGTCTTACCAAGACCCATATCATCTGCAAGACATCCGCCAAATGCATATTCATCAAGGAAATTCAACCAGTTGAATCCTGCCTGCTGATAAGGTCTTAAATCCCCTTTGAAACAGGAAGGAATGGCTTTCTCTTCGATTTCATTGAAATCCAGCAGACGGTTCAGTTTTCTCGTTATGGAGACACTTGCGGCATTATTCTCTTTCAATTCATTGACAAGTGCCAGGTGATATTTTTCAAGCCGGATATTATCGTCATTTTCGTCATTGGAAAATGCGAATAAGTCACTGTATTGATCGATCCAGGTATCAGGGATGATTCCAATTTCCCCGTTAGGGAGTCGGACCTCATTCTTCTTTTGAAGGATTAACTTTCGGATCGTCTTGAAGGGAATTTCGTAGCTACCAAAACGAACCACGGCCTTGATATCAAACCAATCGATTCCTTCTTCAATTTTGATGTCAATGGAAGATTCACCCAGGAAGTAGACTTTGCCATTGTTCTGTACCTGGCAGACATCTATATTCAACTCCCGAAGCAAATTGCGTTGTTCGTTTAGCCAGGCGAAGATCTGGCCTTCAGTCATGGTTGCTCTCGAATTTCGAACTACCAGACCACTATCGCCGAGTTTCTTCAGGATTGACTTCTCCACATCCAGTTTTCTCCGGATACGATGAAAAGTATAATCTTCCCCCTTTTTTTCCAGGGATACACTGACTTCTTTTAACTGATCCGCCCGAAATTGATAATCACCATAGCCCAGTTGTAGTTCGACCAAAACCTTTTTCTCACGTTGCTGGTCTTCCTCCTTTTTCTCATCAAAGAGAGAAATCGGTTTGGCATTGGCTTGCTGAACCTCAGAAAGGGTCAATACCGGTTTGGGCTCGTAGCTTTCCGTCTGGATATCGAAGCCTTTGGCATAAACATCAAAAGAGGCGACCAGTGGGGCAACGAATTTTTGAAAATACGTCTCTTCGACGTTCTTGGGGATCAGTATAAATTTCTTATTCAGGAAAGGTTTGATCTTCCCTCCACTGATGTCTTTTTCGAACGTAAATAGCTGATTATCCACCACGATCCAGGCCGGTTCACTACACACGATGTAGCTTCCATTGTGTCGAAAATCCAGTTTTTCCCCTTGTAACTTGATCGTTGGGAAATAATGGGTGTTGTCTTCGTTTTTACGGAAGTGGAAGAGAACGGTGGCTTTTTCTTCCAGGATCTTGATTTCCCGCCAGGCGGGTTCGCCATCAGAACCCATTTCGAACAGCATTTTGCCCGCTAATAACGGTAGGATTTCTGCCCTTCTTCTTTCCAGATAATTATGGATCTCCCGTTGTAAAGTTTCGTCCCCGACTTTTTTATCATAAGTCTTCAGGAAAAACTGATCTGGCTTGATCTTCTTTTTGGTAAAATGCTGTATCACTTTATCCTGCTGCATGCTGTCCATGATCTTGATCAGCTTATAATCGTTCTCATCCAATCCCGAATTGAACTCTGCAGCGTTTTTAGAAGAAATATTTTGGTGAGAGAAAGTAAGTTGTCCTTTGCCATCTAACTGAATTACAAAAGACTCGAAAATGTAGCCCAGATACTCGTGATCGAATAACGAGTAGATCAATTTGAACGGCTGTTCCGGAGCTACTTTCATAAAATTTTTTAAAGAAGCAAATTTCGAATCTATAATAAATTGAAGAGAAATGATATTATGGAAAAGTAAAGGTTTCGGGTAGTGACCGAAATCCACAGTGCTCAGGCACTACTAAAGTGCTCTAAGTGAGATTTTTCTTGCCGCCAGACGGGCAGGTTGGAAAGAGGCCAAAAAAGTTATCAACACTACGCAAATGCAAGTAGTCATGACGTCAAACCATTCCACTTTGACGGGATAGGCTTCCATAATGGCGGTTTGCATCCCCATGGAGATGATCCCAAACTCCTGTTGAACGTAGCTGATCAGGACACCCAGGGTAAGGCCCACGAAAGCACCCACCAGTGCGACCAGCCCTCCTTCCCAAAGGAAGATTTTTCGAATTAAGGAGGCGTCTGCACCTTGTGCGGCAAGGATAGAAATGTCTTTTTGTTTGTCGATGGCCAGCATCATCAAGGCAAAGTAAATGTTGATAGATGCGATACCAATGATCAGGGAAAATGTGACAAAGACGAAGAATTTTTCAATCTTCAATACCTTGTAAAGGTCTTCATGAATTTCATCGTTGGTTTGAACCGTGTAAGTGCTACCAAGCGCACTTGCCAGTCTTTCACGAATTTCCGGTAGGTTTTTCAGTTCCTTGACTTTGACTTCCAGCGCATTTCGTCTGTCTCCGTATCGCAACAAATCCTGAGCAAAGAGTAAAGGCACCAGCATGTAGTTATCATCGTAGTGTTTTTCGACAGAGAAAATACCACCTGGGAGGATATGCCGGACTGTGGTTAGACGCTCTGGGTTGACCACTCCGGGGCCAATGTCTCTTGGGTAATAAACTTGAATGGTTCGAAATTCATCGGAGGGATTGATGTTAAGGTCTAATTGAATGCCTTTCCCAACAATGGCATAACCGACATTATTATGAACTAAGGCGATTTCCCCGGAAACCTGGGTTGGGTCAAGTCGATTCTGTTCCAGAAAATTGTCTGAAACACCTTTCATTCTAACGACACGTTGTGCATCGTCATATTTGATAAGTACATTGTCTTCGATCACCTCTGTGACTATCGACACGCCTTCTACGTCGTAAATGGCTTGTGACAAACTATCTGTGTAGACAAAGGATCTCCCTTCTGTAGCTGTGATCCGGATTTCGGGATCAAAATCACTATAAATTGATCTCAATAACCCCTCTAGTCCATTGAAAACTGAAAGCACAATGATCAACGCCATGGTAGCAATCCCCACCACTAACATTGAGATGGTAGAGATCACGTTGATGAAGTTTTTCTTCTTCCGTGAGAGAAAATAACGTTTCGCTATGAATAAAGAGATATTCAATCCTGATCCTCTTTGTTTTCGGGTGGGATGTCCAGACTGTTGATCAGTTTATCCATTTTGGAAGCTTGCTCGCCAGTATCATCATGAAAAAAGGCCAACTCAGGTATTTTACGAATGCGCTTACCGATTTTATTACCCAATAATTTCCTGACTTCACTTTTCACATCGTCCAAACGGTCAAAAACCCCCTCGGCATCTGAAACGGGTAAAACACTGAAATAAACCCTGGCCAGGCTCAGGTCAGGTGAAACCTCAACATCCGTAACGGTAACAAACGCATTACCGAAGAAATGCCTTGGGTCTTTTTGGAATATCTCAGTCAGGTCTTTTAGGATCTGCCGGGAGTATTTGTTCTGCCTCTTTCCGTCCATGCCTCAAATTTAGTTTGATTTCTCGTCCCATTCATGTCAATTTAGATGGGTTGGCCTTACGAATGACCCTGATCTGCTGAGTCATCCCCATTAATATTTCCTCAAACGTCATAAAGTAACGTTAATTTCGCCGAAAAACTGGATTAGATCCCTTGCTCAGGTTTTTCAAAGTAAATGATCCCTACCTGCTGGTAGTCATATTTTTAATGCTCATTGCGGTGAGGACTGCTGGTATTTTTTTGGAACTTCCCATGTTGGAGACGCAATTCAAATGGCTTCTTTTGGGAGAACGTTTGGGAGAGGGGTTCCGGATGTACAGTGAGACGTATGATTATACCGGTCCGCTGGCGGCGTATACATATAAACTGGTTGACCTGATTACCGGACGGTCCTGGTTGGCCCATCAGATACTATCGACCATTCTGGTTATGATCCAGGCAAGTATCCTGAACATTATTCTATTGAGGAATGGTGCGTTCAAAGAGAACAATTACTTTCCTGCTTTTTTCTACATGCTGGCGGCTTCAGCTATTCCGGATGCGTATGCGTTTTCACCTCAACTTATGAGCCTGACCTTCATCTTACTTTCACTCAATAATATTTTTCGAAGGATTGATAATGAGGTGCAGGACGAGCTATTCCTGTATGCAGGACTCTACCTTGGCATTGCCATGTTGTTTTACTTGCCGGCAGTGGTATATTTTGTGGTGATGCTATCGTCCTTGCTCCTGTTTTCGTCACCAGCCACCCGAAGACTGATGCTGTTTTTCTATGGATTGATCGTACCTCTGATCATAGCGTTCTGTTATTTCTACTGGCACGATGCGCATTGGGCATTTATCGATAGTTATTTGATCAGAGGAATTTTCAATACCCGCAGCTTCAATGTCGGCATGATTCAGCTGTTGGTCTCGGCCTCTTTTCTGCTTTTCCTTTCGTTTTTGACCATCCTATCGGTACTGTCCAAAGGAAAATATGCCAATTTCCAAACCAAGATCCAGCAAGTAATGATCCTGACCATTGGTGGAGGCATATTGGCCATGTTGGTAAGTGTGGAATTGGGACCTTCGCAACTGATCCTCTTTGTACCCGCCCTAAGTTTTTTCCTTTCGCACTACGTATTACTATTACGAAAGCGGTTCTATCAGTTTACACTTCCGTACCTAATGGTGGTAGGGCTACTCTTGTTCCCCTATCTGTCTTTTCATCAAACGAATTTGGAACTTACAAAACCTCCTGCGCTCACAGAGGAAAAGCTGCTTTATTTCGGAACAGACTTGACACAGTATGGACCATACCGTATGGCTTCACCCTTCCTGGATGAGAAGCTCAGTGCACGTTGGTTGAAGAAACTGGACTATTATCAGCCAGCCGCCAGAATACAGGATAACTTAATGGCCAGCGATCCCGATGTGATCATTGATGATCAGGGAGTAGTCAGCAAACTATTTTTCAGGTTTCCACAATTGGAGGCCCGATATGAACGACGGGAATCTAATTATTATCGGATTCGGTGATCTCGTGATTAGCACGCAGAGCCTGTTGAAATGAGCAGAGCCTGTCGAAGCTTAGCAACTAATTTTATTTACCCTTCTTTCGTGCCTTCCACCTTCAAAGGGCTCATTTAGGAATGCGTCCACCATGCTTTCGGCTAATTCATATCCCACAAATCGAGCAGCGAGACAAACAACATTGGCATTATTGTGTTGTCGGCTGAGTTTTGCCAGATCACGATCCCAAACCAGTGCGGCCCGAATTCCCTGATGTTTGTTCGCCGTGATGGCTACACCCTGACCACTTCCACAAATGAGTACACCCATTTCGTTTTTGCCTTCTTCAATTGACGTACAGGCTGGGTGAACAAAATCCGGGTAGTCCGCAGAATCGGCGCTGAAGGGCCCGAAATCTTCTACTTCATAGCCTTTTTCCTTTAAGGAGGCGACAAGTTTCTCTTTATAATAAAATCCGGCGTGATCACCGCCAATGGCTATTTTTTTAGGTGGCATGGGTCAGGTTGTTGAAAGTTCTTCGGAAGATTCGCGATTAATAACTCTTTTGGAGATCAGAATACTGATTTGATATAACAATATCAGGGGGATCGCAATCAGTACCTGACTAAATACATCTGGAGGAGTAACTATGGCTCCCAATATTAAAATAGCAACCACTGCATGTTTTCGGTATTGCTTCATTAATTCGGGCGTGACCAATCCGGCTTTCGTAAGGAAAAAAACAAGTACAGGAAGTTGGAACAGCAAAGCACAGGCCAATACCAGAGTAGTCACCAAAGACACATAGGAAATGATGTCAATTTCATTCAGTATCGATGGGTCTATCTGATAATTCGTAAGGAAATACACTGAAATCGGTGCGATCACAAAGTATCCAAAAAGGACTCCTAGAATAAACAGAATGCTCACATAGAATGTCGCCCCTCTGGCGGCTCGCCGCTCTCTTGGGTAAAGACCAGGCTTGACAAACCTCCATATCTCCCAGAAGGCATATGGGAAGGCCACGATCAATCCAATTACGAAAGAGGATGTGATGTGCATCATGAACTGGCCAGTCATTTGACGGCTCTGGATGATGAAAGGCAATTCCTCTATACAAAATGCATCAACGCCTATGGCTCCGGAAAGCTCACATAAGGTTCGAAATGTCCAAAAGTCCGCATGGGAAGGTCCGAGAATCACGATACCAAAGACTATGTCCTTGGACACGAAAGCCGCGATCGCAAAAACTACAATTGCGATCAGTGACCGTATAATGTGCCAACGAAGTTCCTCGAGATGGTCAAGGAACGACATTTCACCTTCTTCCGGTTCCTGATCCAGTGGAGCAGGTTTTTGATCTTCGGATGCCAGACGCCTCTCCACTCAGCTTAACTTACGAACAAAGGACGATCTTTCATCCAGGTATTGATTTCAGAACGAATGGACTTCAGTTTGGCTTCATCCTCTTTGTTCATCAGGGTCTCGTCGATGTACTCCACGATTTTTTCCATGTCCGCCTCTTTGAGTCCACGGGTAGTAACTGCTGCAGTACCCGTACGAATACCAGAAGTAACGAAAGGAGACTTATCATCGAAAGGCACCATATTTTTATTGACGGTGATGTCTACCTGGCCCAAGGCTGCTTCCGCTTCTTTCCCGGTTACATCTTTAGAGCGTAGGTCGATCAACATCATGTGATTTTCTGTGCCCTCGGAAATCACTTTATAGCCTTTATCTACGAACGCTTTGGCCATCACTTCCGCATTTTTCTTCACCTGAAGGATATAAGACATATATTCATCACTTAAGGCCTCTCCAAAGGCAACTGCTTTCGCAGCAATTACGTGCATGAGCGGACCTCCCTGGGTGCCCGGGAATACGCCAGAATCCAGCAAACTGCTCATCATCCTGGTTTTACCCTTAGGCGTCTTTAAGCCAAAAGGATTTTCGAAATCTTCGCGCATCATGATCAGGCCACCTCTAGGTCCACGAAGTGTTTTATGCGTAGTGGTGGTAACGATATGACAATGATCCAGGGGATCATTCAGTAGTCCTCTTGCTATCAGTCCGGCAGGATGGGATACATCCGCCAGTAACAACGCTCCGTTTTCATCGGCAATCTCTCTCAATCTTGCATAATCCCAGTCGCGGCTGTAGGCGGAAGCGCCACAAATGATCAGTTCAGGTTTTTCTTTTGCGGCTGTGGCTTCTACTGTGTCCCAGTTGATCAGGCCAGTTTCCTCCTCAACGCCGTAAAAAGAAGGCTGATAAAGTTTTCCAGAGAAGTTTACAGGTGAGCCATGAGTGAGATGACCGCCGTGAGACAGGTCAAATCCTAAGATTTTAGCTCCGGGTTTAAGGATCGCAAGCATAACTGCAGCATTGGCCTGAGCACCTGAGTGAGGTTGAACATTAGACCAGGTTGCTCCAAAGAGTTGATTGATCCGCTCTTTGGCCAAATTTTCGGCTTCATCTACTACTTCACACCCGCCATAATAACGCTTTCCGGGCAGGCCCTCGGCATATTTGTTGGTGAGAACAGAACCTTGAGCTTCCATCACCTGGGGGGAAGTAAAGTTTTCAGAAGCTATAAGCTCCAAACCATTGATCTGCCGGTCGTTTTCTCGACCGATCATATCGAATAATAGTTGATCTCGCTGCATGGGTCAAAATTAGGTCCAAAACATCAACATTCTAAAACTCTTTTTCAGTCCTTGTCACCAATTATATAATTCTTGAATGTTGCTGCAGTTAAAAGTGATTGATTGATATGTTTAAAGTATAGGAGAAAGCTATTGTGACTGATAAATCTCATCATGAAAAAACCCGGCACAAGGTCCGGGTCCGATTTCAATTTTATGATTATCTGAGATTCAGATCACCCTTTTGATTAATACACCAGACTGTTTTCCATCATGTACTCCGCAATCTGGACAGCATTGGTCGCTGCTCCTTTTCTGAGATTATCAGCAACGATCCAGAGATTCACAGTATTAGGCTGAGTGTCATCACGACGGATTCGGCCGACGAATACTTCATCTTTACCATGCGCCGTGATAGGCATGGGGTAAACATTATTCGACGGATCGTCCTGAACCACTACACCGGGCGTATCAGCCAGGATACTAGTCAATTCTTTGAGATCATAGTCCTCATTGAATTCTACATTTACAGATTCAGCATGTCCTCCAACGGCAGGGATGCGTACACAAGTAGCCGTTACTTCGATGCTGTAATCATCAAGGATCTTTTTGGTCTCGTTGACCATCTTCATTTCCTCTTTAGTGTACCCATTATCGAAGAAAACATCAATATGGGGCAATGCATTTTGATCAATGGCATGAGGATAAACCATTGGACCATCAACGCCTTTTCTTTCATTGTTCATCTGATCCACTGCATCTTTTCCTGTTCCGGTTACGGACTGATAAGTGGATACGACAATTCTTTTGATGCCATATCGCTCATGAAGGGGTGCGAGCGCCAGCACCATCTGAATAGTTGAACAATTGGGATTAGCAATGATCCGATCATCGATCCGAAGGTCTTTGCCATTGATCTCCGGGACCACTAATTTCTTGTCCGGGTCCATTCTCCATGCAGAAGAATTGTCAATGACAATCGTTCCGGCTTCTTCGAATTTTGGAGCCCATTCTTTGGAGGTTCCACCACCAGCAGAAAAAATAGCCACATCTGGTTTAACTGCAATGGCGTCATCCATGCCGATTACCGTCCAGTCTTTCTGTTTACAGGTGACCGTCTTCCCAATTGACCTGGGCGAAGCGACAGGGATCAATTCACTGAATTCAACATTTCTTTCTTCCAGTACTCGTAGCACCTCTTGTCCTACCAGACCGGTTGCACCAACAACAGCCAGTTTCATTTTATGTAAGAATTTGCTCTAAAAATCGTGGGGTGGCCGCAAAACTAGTGATTTTGCTTATTCAACGAAACCACATTTGGTGGAATTGGTTCCCCGACCCAACTTTATTTTGAAGTGTGTCTTCATAATCTGAATAGCCTTTCCCTTGTATCACTTCAAAATGAGGTCTTAGCAATTCCTTAATATGGGAAAGTGTCGAAATGCGCTAATTTTATCGGCTAACCTCACAACCATTCTATGCGTCGATTGTCCTTTTTGTTGGGACTTGTCTTTTGTTCATCCCTGGCCATCGCTCAGGTATCTGATGCTTTCGATGACAATGACTTTACATCGGGGACGGTTTGGAGTGGGGCACATACCAATGGAAACACAGATGTGTTTGAGATCGCTGAAGCAGATAATCAGCTGAAAAGTCAGTCTCAAACCGGGAGTTCTGGCACACGAATCAATTATTTGAGTACAGCAGAGTCGTCTCAGGTAGACCTTTCTGGATTCAACGCTACCTGGTCCTTCAGAATGCGAAATGCATTTACAGTTTCTTCCTCCTTAGGGGCCTCTAACCAGTCCCGTGTGTATTTGATGAGCGATGTGGCGGATTTGTCCGGGGATGTGGACGGCTATTATATCCTGTTGAGGATGACAAGTTCCGGGGAGGAGATCACGCTCAATCGCCAAACAGGAAGTTCAACCACTGAAGTTGCCCTGAGCGGAACGATGCAATCCATCACATCTGAAGCTTTTGTTAGCGTGACCGTCACCAGGAGTAGCGCGGGAGTGTGGGAAGTTTTCGTAGATAGCAACTCACAAGGTACAGCGACAGACGCTACACATACCACAACCGATTATTTTGGCGTACAGATCAGGTATTCCGCGAATTCCCGAAGTGGGCTTTTTTACTTTGATGATTTTGCTACCAATTATGCCACAGTGGCCGATACGGATCCTCCGACATTAACCTCCAGTTCTGCCAATTCCGGGACGGAAGTATTGATCGATTTCAATGAAAATGTGGATCAGACTACAGCAGAAAACACAGCAAACTATTCATTTAATAATGGGGTCTCAGTTACCAACGCTACCAGAAGTACAACAGATAACAGCCAGGTTACTTTGACGGTTTCCGAACTAACAAATGGAACATCCTATACAGTGACCGTCAATAATGTCGAAGATGAAAGCAGCAATGCCATTGCCAGCAATTCTGAAACGTCCTTCGAATACATTGTGTTTTCCACTCCCGGATTCAGAGATGTGGTGATCAATGAATTGTTAGTTGATCAAAGTCCGGTTGTTGGCTTGCCTGAAGCAGAATTTATTGAGTTATATAACCCAACTGATAATTTCTTCGATCTGGAGAATTGGGCCATTTCAGACGACAATAGCCCAGGCACTTCAGAAAAGTTTGGTGCTTTCACGCTTCGTCCGGGAAGCTATGTGATCATTTGCGATGATGCGAATGAAAGCTTATTCACGGGCTTCGGAGACGTGATTGCCGTCACCAGCCTGGGAGCCTTAACTAATAGTGGAGACGATGTGGTATTGTCCGATGCCGGTGGATCGATCATTGATAATCTCACCTATAGTTCCGCTCCTGCGGATGGTGTGACCTACGAACAGATCAATCCTGAATTGCCTTGCAGTGGGGAATTCAATTTTTCGGCATCTACAGATTCAGATGGTGGAACACCGGGTGCTCAGAATTCAGTATTTGACAATTCCGCTGACACGACGGCACCAACTGTGAGCAGTTTAACCGTTTTGGATACCGATTCCATTCAAATTACCTTTTCAGAGCCGCTGGAGTCGAGTACGGTAGCTACCTCTTCGTTCAGTTTATCGGGATTTACCATTTCCGCGGTTTCGTTTTCTTCCGATGAGGTGGTAGATATCCTTTTAAGCGGCAGCCTGGTAAGTGAAACCTCCTATACACTTAATTATTCCGGAATAACAGATTGTTCCGGGAATGCATTATTCGACGCATCGACCTCATTCTATTATGACGTTACTGCGCCTGTACTGGACCGATTGGTAGTGGCTACCGATAACTCCTTCTTTCTGATTTTCAACGAGCCACTCAATGAATCAGATGCTGAGAATGAGTCTAATTATACATTAGATCAAAGTTTTGGAGAACCTACAAGTGTAGTACTGCAGGACTCAGCGTCTAATCGCATTTTGATCGCTTTTAACTCAAATTTCACTACCGGAACCCTTTACACGCTTACTTACGATGCACTGGAAGATACAACCGGAAATGCGCTGAGTTCAGCGACAAAGACCTTTACCTTTCAGGACCAAATTGATTCTGTTTTTGCCATTTCATCCAACATCTTGCAGATTACCTATACAGAGACCCCTTCCAATTCAAGTGCAACAAGTGCCAGTAATTACTTGCTGGAAGATGTAGGTAACCCTTCGGATGTTTTGGCGGGTGGAAATGATCAAACGTTCCGCCTTGTGTTTGACGCAACCATGGATGATAACAGTGATTTGTTGTTGTATGTAGAAAACGTGTTAACCAGCGATGCCTCAGACACACTTGTTACTCCTGCCTATTCTTTCAGGTACGATACGGACAGCCCTTCGTTGGAATCACTCATTGTATCTTCTTCTACACAACTACAATTGATTTTTGACGAGGCTTTAGAATCAAATTCCGCTACTAATCTGAACAATTACGAACTCGAGGACGATGAAAAACCTGTTACGGCATCATTAAATGAAGACACGGTTACCCTGACCTTTGCCAATGCCTTTGAAACGGAGCAGGAAAAGACCCTTACTTATACAGGAATTGAAGACCTCTACGGAAATGACTTTACGAGCAATCGAACCGTAGATTTCACTTATGACCCCTTGGCACCACGAGTGGATTCGATCTATCAGGCGAATGAAACAACCATTGTTGTGCGGGCCAGTGAGCAGCTTTCTTTGGCGTCATTAGAATCAGACAATTTCTCAACAGCAGCTCAAAATGCCACTGCTTTTGCACTGAAAGGCCCGGATAGTCTGGAACTGGAGCTGACATTTACCAGTGTTTTGACAGAGAGTGCCGACCTGGATTTCAATATTACCACCTGGCAGGACTTGTCCGGTAACTCATTGGCGGAGGCCATAGCAACGACACTGAATACCCAGGACCCAAGAATAGGTGCCACTCAATTCAAGACGGACTCCACAGTACAAATCGTTTTTAGCAAATCCATGGCTGAAGGAACCTATGAAACAGCAAATTACACGATTGAAGGATTGACCATCGCATCAGTAACAGATATCGGGAACAATACCGCGGAAATAGAGATTTCAGGGAGTTTTTCGGAGATCACCTATGTATTGGACATAAGTAATGTGACCAGTGAAAGTGACAACAGCCTACAATTTAATTCCCTGGACCTAACCTTTGAGACCTACTTGTCCTCCGTTACGATACTGGATTCGCTAACGCTTGACCTTCAGTTTGAGACGGAATTCACCGATTTTGACAAGACGAATATTGACGTAGATGGTGAAAACCCGGATCTGGTGAGCATCGATCCGGAGGATGCTTCCAGGGTTCAGTTACTATTATCCAATGCGCTCGTCGAGAACAGTGAAGTGACTCTGTACTGGACGAATATCGAGGATCGGTTTGGTCGTAGTTTGCCTGATCATACCCTTGCGATCAATTATGATTTGCAGTCACCTTCACTCGCCGAGGTGGAAAGCTTATTGGAAAATCACATTCAGGTCATTTTTGACGAACCGATCAGTTCTCAATCCGCAGGGTCAGTAATTCAATATACCATTACGGATATCGGCGAAGCACAGACCATTGAATTCGTCAACGACTCCACCGTAGAGCTGACTTATTCCGCTTTGGATTCAGACACATCATATGAAGTGGTGATCGCTGACATTGCCGACCTGACTGGCAATTTTACAGCCACGGACACCATCAATTTCACTTATTCGCCACCCGAGATTATTGCTGAAGACCTTGTCATCTTTTCAGAGATCATGGCCGATCCAAGTCCCGTGGTAGGATTGCCGGAAGCGGAGTACCTGGAAGTCCTTAATACTTCCGATCGAACGTTGGACCTGGCATCCCTACGGCTTTCTAATGATACGGATACGATTCGGCTAAGTCGCTATGAATTAGCAAGTGGAGCATCGGTTGCTTTGATTGATGAAGGTGATGAGGAATTATTTTCAGGCTATAATGTGCTTGCTCTGGAAGGCCTGTTTAGCCTCGATAATGCCGGAGAATTGTTAGTACTAAGCAATATCGATGACGAATTGGTTGATAGCCTTACTTATTCGTCAGATTGGTATGGCGATGAAGTGAAGGAAGATGGTGGATACAGCCTGGAATTGATTGAAGCCTTGGGTGCGTGTTCTAATGAAAGTAATTGGAGTGCTTCTGATAATTCTCTGGGAGGAACTCCGGGTACCGTCAATTCTCTTGAACCGGAAACACATGCACCCGCAATAACTTCCGGCACACTCCTGGACAATACCATTTTCCTTGGTTTCAGCGAAGAGATGAATGAAGCATCAATTGTGTCAAGTGCTTTTTCTATTTCTAACGGATTGACATTATCCTCCGTAACTACCACAAACACATCTACGGAAGTGGTCTTTGAGGGTCGCCCCGAAGAAGGACAGCTTTTTGAGTTGAGTTTGACCGGTCTTTCAGATTGCAGAGGAAACGCCATGGCGGATACTACATTGACTTTTGTAATAACCGCCGAACCTAAGGTCGGTGACCTGTTCATCAACGAAATCATGGTGGACCCAAGCCCGGTGGTTGGCTTACCGGAAGTGGAATACATCGAGATTTTCAATGCTTCTGATTCCATCATTGACTTGCGAGGCCTGGTTTTGACCAAAGCCAATGCAGAAACAACCTTGGATTCTTATTTCCTTAGCTCAAAGGCCTACATAGCCATAGTGGATGAAGGAGATTTGGATATGATGTCAGCATTCAACGTGATTGGTGTTGCAGACCTGATTAGTTTTTCCAATGACGAAGACTCTATCGTATTAAAAAATGCAGAAGACCAGATTATTGACCGGGTCCAATATGAGGACAATTGGTATGGTGATCCGGATCGGGATGATGGCGGTTATAGCCTGGAACTCATTGATATTGAGAGTGCTTGCTCTGCACCCAATAATTGGGGAGCATCTACGGCGAATGCTGGTGGTACACCAGGTGTGGCAAATGCCATTACCGTTGAAACGGTAAAACCTACGATACTGGAAAGTATCTTTTCCGACGGACAAGTGACTTTACAATTCTCAGAGGAAATGTTGACCGCCTCCGTCCTTAACTACGCTTCTGGTCAGGGGGATCTGATTGATGAATCAAATTATGATGAAGCCCTACAGCAATTACAATTGGTATTCAACGAAGCAACCGCTTCTGCGCAACAGATTGATTTAAGCATTACAGGGATTGCCGACTGCTCCGGAAATGTCATGGAGGACTCCACTTTTGTTTTTCTGCAGGCTATTGCCCCAACTTTTAACGACATCATCATCACGGAGATCATGTCTGACCCGGACCCGGAGGTTGGTTTACCTAATCGGGAGTATCTGGAAATTTTCAACCGTTCTGATAATATTTTGGATTTGAACGAAATGGTGATCCAGGACGGTTCAGGTATGTCGGCTCCAATCGGAGGTGTGATCCTACCCGGGGAATATCAAATCCTGGTTAGTAATTCAGGAATTTCAGATTTTAACACAGGCGTAGTTAATGGAGTCGGAAGCTTCCCGGGATTAAGCAATAGTGGAGAGCCATTGTCTTTGTTTTACAGGAACGAATTGATTTTTCAGATTAGTTATCTGGTCGAATGGCATGATTCAGATAAAATCGAGGGTGGTTATGCCCTTGAAATGCGAGACACCAATAATCCTTGTGGTACTTCCAGTAACTGGGGAAGCGCAGTAGCGGAAGCCGGAGGTACTCCCGGAACAGAAAATTCTATTCGTCAGGACATTCCCGACAACTTTGGACCCAATCTGATTCGTGCAGTAGCCATTACCGAAGATTCAGTTATTGTTGAATTTGACGAAGTACTCCTCCCAACATTAAAACCCGTGATCCGGATCTCCGATGATATCGAAATCATGGAAACTGTCGTGTCTAACGATGACCTGACGCAGGTGAGACTTTCGTTGAATGAACCGTTAGAGAGAGGAGTTGTCTACACGGTCACTGCAGTGCTGGTACAGGATTGCCTGGGCAATGCGGTACGAGAAAATACGACGGAGCTGGTCTTGCCTTTTGAAGCGGAAGCATCGCAGCTTTTATTGAGTGAGATCATGTTCAATCCACTCGATGATGGAGTTGATTTCGTGGAGATTTACAACACAACGGATCAGTTTATTTCTTTGAAAGGCTGGTCATTTGGAAATGAATCTCAGGACCGTATCATCACGGAGGGAGATTTAATCATCGCACCTGAATCCTATCTGGCATTCACAGAAGATGTGGTCCGGCTACGGCTGGATTTTCCTGACGCACCCTCGGATAACCTGATTGAGGTAGATGACCTACCTACCTACTCGAATGATTTTGGTGATGTATACCTTATCGATGCTTCAGGACGAGATCAGGATTCGCTCTTCTACGATGCAGATTTTCACAGTGATTTACTTAGATCAGTTGATGGGGTGTCGTTGGAACGTATTTCGTTCGATTCCCCTAACGGAGCAGATAACTGGAATTCGGCGGCCAGTACAGTGAATTTTGGCACACCTGGAGCACCCAATAGTCAGTCACTCGACTTATCGGCATTTAATGATCCAGTGGAGGCAGAACCGCGAGTGTTTGTTCCAGGAAGTGGCACCAATTCCTTTACCACAATCAACTATGAGTTTGAAACGTCTGGTAACTTCGCTAACATCACACTTTTTGATCAGAACGGCCGTTTTGTCAGAGAACTGGCCAGAGGCATTTCACTGGGATCAGATGGTTTCATTCGCTGGGATGGAACGGGAGCCGATGGTGGTGTGGTTAGGGTAGGATATTATGTAGTTGTTTTTGAAGTATTCAATAGCAATGGCCAGTCGGAAGTCATCAAAGAAACGGTAGTCGTTGGCAGAGATTTTTGAAATTGATCTAAATCCTTTGGGACTTCTAGAACTTTGAATGTCAGATCAACTAGCTTTATAGCTTTCAAATCACTACTTTTGCGTCACTTTTTAACCATAGAACTGCACCTGTCATGGCTGAAAAAAACAAATATTCTCCTGAAGAACTCTCTGAATTCGAATTTTTGATCAACCAAAAACTTGATAAAGCAAGGAATGAATTGTCCGTTTTGAGGCAATCCCTGACCAGAAGTAGTGACGAGGGAACAGATTTTACACATGGAAATGTGAAAACCCTGGAAGATGGTGCGGATACAGCTGAGAAGGAACAACTGAGCCAATTGGCAGCCCGTCAGCAGAAATTCATCAACAACCTGGAAAATGCTTTGATCCGCATTAAAAATGGTACTTATGGCATCTGTGTGGATACCGGAAAGTTGATCAGCAAGGAAAGGTTGAAAGCGGTTCCTCATACCATGCATTCAATCGAGGCCAAACTCAATAAGAAGAAGTAAAGTCTATCGATGGATTTTCTCTCGCACCACGTGGAGGCACTGGTTTTTTGCTCTCCCAAGCCGATTACGGAAAAAGAAATTACTGCTTGTTTGAAAGAGATGTTCGACGCGGAGGTTCCGGTGAAAGATGTCCTGGGGGCCATAGAATCGTTGATCCAGAAGTACGAAAAAGATGAATTTTCCTTTTCGCTGATCAAAAGCGGAGGAGGGTATCAGTTTCTGACCAAACCGGCCTACCAGGCAAGTATTGGTATTTTGTTAAAGCAACAATCCAAAAAAAGACTTTCAAATTCCTCTTTGGAGACCTTGGCCATTATTGCTTATAAGCAACCTATGACGAAGGGTGAAATGGAACAGATCCGAGGAGTGAACTGCGATTATGCGGTCCAAAAACTATTAGAAAAAGAATTGGTTGAGATCAAAGGAAAGTCCGAAGCCATTGGTCGCCCATTGCTTTATGGTACAAGCAAAAAATTCATGGACTACTTCGGTATCAACGATCTGAAAGAGCTTCCTACTCCGAAGGATTTCAAAATGGAGGAGAATAGCATTGGAGAGGAAACCGAATAAGGGTAGAAATAAGCCCGAAAGATCTACCGATAATCGCTCAGGTCGGTCTAAATCAGGACCGGGAAACAGATCAAAGAGATCAGACGATAGTCGATCAGACCGCTCAAGGTCAGGTGGTGGAAACAGATACAAGAGATCGGATGATACTCGTTCGGCCCGTGGAGAGCAGAAATCAGGTGGCTATAAAAGAAGACCCAGACCTGACGAGGAAAGCAAAAGAACTGCTCGGCCAAGACCCACTTCCAGACCTGGAAATACAAGATCACAAAAACCTACAGAGGTCAAAAAGAGGACTGACAATACTCCGATTCGCCTTAATCGATACATCGCAAATGCGGGAATTTGTTCCCGACGAGATGCCGATGAGCTGATTCAATCCGGGCAGATCAAAGTAAATGGGGAGGTAGTTCGTGAAATGGGCCTTAAAGTAGGACCAAGAGATCGAGTGGTTTATAAAGGAAAGACCCTACGGCCGGAAAAGGTGCAGTACGTGTTACTGAACAAACCGAAAGACTTCATCACCACGATGGAAGATACTCATGATCGAAAAACGGTAATGAATCTGGTTGAAAATGCCTGTGAAGAGCGAATCTATCCGGTTGGTCGTTTGGATCGACATACCACCGGCTTGTTGCTGTTTACCAATGATGGCGAGTTGGCACGAAGGCTAACACACCCTAGTCAACGCATCCGGAAGATCTATCAGGTCGAATTGGATAAACCCATCACGGCAGATGACTTTGATAAGGTTGTGGCGGGTGTCATGCTTGATGATGGCCTGGCTCCGGTTGACGAATTAGCAATCGTGGGTGACGATGCACAAATCCTAGGCATTGAAATCCATGTCGGTAGAAACCGGATCGTCCGACGAATCTTTGAAAAACTTGGTTACCGGGTTGAAAAGTTGGACCGGGTTATGTTCGGCAACCTGACCAAAAAAGACCTTCCGCGAGGTAACTGGAGACACTTGAGTGCCAAGGAGATAATGGCCCTTAAGGGAGCCAGGGGCAAGAAGTTCCTCGAAGAGGAAGAGGCACATGCTAAACCAAAAAGTAGGACTTCTTCTGCGAGCAGGGGACGTAAACCCGGAAGAAAAAGAAGATAACCTCCGTATTAAGCGTTTTTTCTTGCAAATTTCAAAGCGTAGTATGTGAGTATGATGTCTGAACCGGCACGCTTAAGGCTTGTCAGACTTTCCATCATTGTGCGATCTGCATCTAACCATCCTTTTTCTCCGGCGGCCATGATCATCGCGTATTCTCCGGAGACATGATACGCTGCGATGGGAATCGGAAAGTGACTTTTCAGATCTGCGATAATGTCCAGATAAGGTAATCCTGGCTTTACCATCAGAATATCTGCTCCTTCATTGTAATCCAATTCTGCTTCGAGGAGAGCTTCGGACCTGTTGGCGGGATTCATTTGGTAGGTCTTTTTGTCTCCAAATTTGGGAGCTGAGTCCAGCGCATCTCTGAATGGTCCATAGAAGCCACTGGCATATTTAGCCGTATATGAAATAATGCCAACGTTCTTGTGGCCGGCTTCATCTAAAGCTGCCCTCAGGTACGCAACTCTACCATCCATCATGTCGGAGGGCCCTATCATATCAATTCCAGTATCGGCCTGGGCCAAAGTCATTTTTGCCAGGATCTCCAACGTTTCGTCATTCAGGATTTCACCATTTTCTACCAGGCCATCGTGACCATCTGAACTATAAGGATCCATCGCTACATCAGTGATCACCCAGGCTTCTGGAAATTCCTGCTTGATCTTTTTCAAAGCTTGTAGGTAGAAGAAATTGGGGTCATAGCTCTTAGAAGCATTCTTGTTCTTGTGCTTTTCCTCCACCACCGGGAAAATGTCAAATCCTTTGATTCCGGCCTTCAGACATTCCTCAATAATGGGCAACATCTTGTCCAGGCTGTGTCGGTAAATACCTGGCATAGAAGCCACTTCAGATTGCTTGTTGTTGCCTTCCAACAAAAATAGAGGGAATACCAGGTCGTTGGTCGTTACTTGTGTCTCTTGTACAAGGTCTCTAATGGCAGCGGATTGCCGGTTCCTTCTGGGTCTGCGCGTCATTGGAATCATTTCTAGAGGTAAATTTAGAAAGCTACTGTAATACTAGTTTCAAAATTTTTCCATCTCTTCCTGCTAACCATCCAAATCCATCTTCATGGAGGTCAGCTACCCATAAGTTTTCGGTAGAAATATTGTTCCAGGTCTGGCCGGCATCAAAAGTGATGTCTGCTCCATTCGGGCCACATGCCATCACAATGGTTTTGCCTTTCATACTGATCAAATCACTTCCATAAAATGCTCCGGTTGTCACCGGCTGTTCCGTCAACACCCAGCTCTCACCTCCATCGATACTGAAGGCTAAATTTTCAGTGTAAACATCTGTTTTTGCCAGATCACCACCGGCAATTAAGCCATGATTATCATTTCTAAAATGTATTGACGTGATCCCTGCCGCATCTCCTTTGATGATTGGTGTCTCATAGCTAGTCCAGCTTTGACCATAATCGGTGGTTTTCAATACACGTGCACTGCCTCCGGCCCCTGTGCCTACCCAGGCTAAGCCACCGGGCTGAACCGAAATACAACTCCCACTGGATGCAAACCCCCCTTCGCCTTCACCTGCGTCCGGCAATATGCCGGGATCAATTCTATTCCAGGAATGGCCACCATCTTTGGTTTTCAATAAATAAGGTTTTCCATCGAAAGAATCTCCATAAGCCAGACCAATCTGGTCATCCCAAAAATCAATACTGTTTAAAAACCCTTTTGGGTGTTTCATAACAAAGGCCACTTCCCAACCGCTATTTTCAGAAAAATGATGAATTTGTGAATTGGCCCCGTCGCCTATTGAAAGCAGTACGACCGATTTATCATCAAAAGCGTGGATATCGCGGTATTGGAAAGTGTCTACTTCTGGGTGTGAAAACAATTTCCAGGAAGTGCCGCCATCCAGAGTTCGCAAAAAAGTAGACTTGGTCCCGCTCATCCATACCGTTTCCTCGTCAAGAATATCCATTGCGATCAGTAAGGCATCCGTACCACTTTGCTGCTCAGTAAGGGAAAAACTAATGGAGGAGTTTACGGGCCCCCGACAGGCCAAAAGGGACAGGGAAATGAATAAGAATAAGAGGAATCGAGGCATATGGTGCAATTAAGTGGATAAAAGTACGCATATGCCCGCTTCCTGTACCTTGTGATGTGAAATTTCTATTGATTACTTCTTTCTGATAATGACATCTCCATGATAGCTACTGAACAGATATTCTGCACCTCCCGAGCCTAAATTTCCTTTGAGCCAACCCCCAACCTGGATTTTGGTGCCTTCGCCTTTCTTCGATTCTACGTTCGTCATTTCTACCTTTAGGTCCAGATCAAAATCAGTGTAGACTTCTCCTTTGGTGGTTTTGATCTTCGCAGCACTGTTTACATTTCCAGGAAGCGTAATGTCAATGTCACCATGATAAGTGCTGAATGCCATGGGTGTTTTGGCGGAAACCTCATCGAAAGCCACTGTGATCTCCCCATGATGTGTATCCGCTACCACAGATCCGGAAATTCCGCTCATTTCAATGTCTTCATGATGACCATCAGCCTCAATGTTCCCTTTCACATTTTTGACCCCTATAAAGCCATCATGATGGGTTTTGAGTTTTAAGGAAAATTCCATGGGTACCTGGATCATGAAATCCACTCTTCGGCTGCGAATACCAGAGATGGTCACTATATTATTTTGTTCCTCAATGTTGAACTGTGCTGCCGCATTCGGAATTCGCCGGAGCCCACTTTTGCTGCGATCATTATCTCCATCTTCCTGTACTGAAACTACCTTTATTTTCACTTCATTTCCGGAATAACCCTCTACCCGGATGGATCCCCGGTGCATACTGGCAACCAGCTTACCTGGTTTACCCGGATCACTTAGAGGAATAGAAAATGTCTGTTCTTCCTGAGCCTTCAATCCCAGGTTTGCCATCAAAAAAATGATGATTATATAGAAATGCTTTTTCATGTCTTTAACCTTTAATAAATCAGTTTTTAACTAAATAAATGTCTCCATGCCAGGTACTAAATCGTTGTTGAGGCCCGCCGCCATTGATGGCGACTAAAGTTCCATCTCCAACTTTGTATTTAGTACCTTTTGAAGAAGGTTCTTTGAGGACTGTCATGGGCCTAGGTTCCCATTCGAAATCGGTAAAGAATTCTCCGTGGTGGCTTTTGAGATTGACATCAGCGGAGAATTGATCTTGATAGACAATTCGTATATCTCCGTGATGTGTTTTGAAGCTGCAAGCATCATTGGGGTTTTTAGAAAAACTCGCCTCGATATCTCCATGATGAGATCTGAGTGCTGCGTTCCCACCAATATTGCTCACAGTAAGATCTTTATGATGACTTCTGGCATACAGTTCACCATCTACCTCTGATATGCGCAGGCCATCGTGATGACTGGACACCTTCAGGTTCATGTCTTTGGGAAATTCTACGGTAACATCGAAATAGTAGCTGATGGACTCACGCTCGTTCCAGTGCCAATTATTACAAGCATTATATGAGCCATTACCTTCTTCATCAATTTTAAAATCATGTTGTGGAGATTGCATGAAGAAATAGATATTATTCCCGCGACTCAGCGTATCAAAATGGTATTGAGCACGTGCCTCAGCTAATTGTGTTTGCTTCCTGCTTTTTAACTGTCGTTTGATCGTTACCTGAATTTTTCGCGTGTCTGTCCCTTTTACATCGACATCACCTCGAAGATTATGAAGGTTCAATGTTTTCAGGTCTTTTGCGTCAATTTCAAAATATTGATTGTCCGGCATCTCTTGAGCCAGGCATAAAGTCCATGTGAACAAAAGAAGGGTGGTATTGAATAGTAATTTCATTTTTATAGCGTGTTTAGGGTCTCTTGTAAGTGTAGTTTGACATCCTGATCCAGTTCCGTGGAGTTTAGCAGAGTCTTTAATTCATCTATACTTTGTTCAGATTGCAGGCTGATCAGCAACTGAGCCAGGGTCAGTTGGACAATGGGCGAATCCTGATAAGGTAGGGACGACACCAAAGATGTCCGGGCTTTGGGATGATCTATGAAATGGACCATGGCTTCAATGGCACTTAGGCGTACATTGACGTTTGGGTCATTCATCAGGGTTTTGTGCAAGGCATCAATGATCGGGTCTTCCGGATTTTTGATTTCCTTGATTTGCTGGATAGCCAAAAGCCGATCTGTAGTAGCATTGTCCACCGCAAGTAATCGTGAGACTTCATCGTTTTGATTCGCCAACGGAGTAATTTCAGAAGGTGTTTTCTGGACCAATAGCCCGATCAACAGACCAATGATGAATACTGCAGCCCATCGGAACATGACATTCCAATTCACAGAAATTGCAGGTTTTTTGTCCTGAGGATTTTCCTCTTTTTCGAATGTTGATAGCATTTCAAGAAAAGCACCACGCATATTTTCCGATGGCTCCGGAATCGTCATGACATCCATTTCATGCCATACATGATAAGATTCCCGAATGGTATTTTCACAATCCGGGTGTGCCTTACAAAGCGCTTCCAGATCTTCTTCCTGAAATTGCCTTTCACCTAAAGACTGAAGCATATGTTCAAGTGCTAAATCGCAGTTCAGATGTTGCTCTTTTTCTTCTTGCATGCTCACTCTGATTTATCCATTATTCTTTTCATTTCCATGATGCCTCTTCTTATTCTGGCCTTGATGGCACTTTCCGTACAATTGGCAATCACAGCAATTTCATGATACTTCATGCCCTGGAATTTGCTCAGGACAATGGCTTCACGCTGTTCTTCAGAGAGACTATTGAGTGCCTTTTTTAGGGAAGCTTTCTGCTCTTCGTGCGTGATCTGCTCTTCGATGTTTAAGTCTTCTAATCCCTTTTCAGGCATATCCTCCAGCTCACTGGAATGCATCAAAGGATCTTTTTTCTTGTAGACGTCTTTGGAAACATTCCGCGCTACAGCGTAGAGCCAGTACACGAACTTTCCTTCATTTTTGAAAGCGTGACGGTACTTAAGAAGCCGGTAGAACACATTTTGAACCAGGTCCTCACTTTCGGATCCACTATCAGTCAGGCGATAGAAAAACCCAAAAAGGGACCGGTGATGGCGTTCGTATAGCAGCCCCATTTTACTGAGGTCGCCATCCTGAACCATCTGCATGAGCTCATTATCGTTCGGTTGATTCAAGTTCTTTGGCTTTCTTGGCGGTCAAACTCCAACTTTTAATAATAGTTGCAGCTATCGTTAAAATTCTTGTGAATTATCTCGATTGTAGGTGAATATAAATCGATAGTGCTGCACCCAGATAAGGAAGCACCATTGTTCGGCACTATTGCTTATGAAAATTTATCATGATATTCGGCTCACCTAAAATATGAGCGCCTATGAACCTTAAAGAGTCCAAGCAACTCTTTTTTGACCATTGTCGGTATGAAAAAAACCTCAGTGCCAAGACCCTTCAATTTTATGAGATCGACCTTATTCAGTTCGAAGAATTTTTGACTCAGTTCCAGATTGAAACGGTACAAGAAATCACCAAACATCATATCAAAGGTTACGTGCAGGAGCTATCCGTTTTTCAGCCCAGAACAATCAAGAGAAAAATCGCTTCCTCCAAATCATTTTTGAACTTTCTGGAATTCGAGGATTATATATCAGTAAATCCATATCGTAAGGTGAAACTTAAAATCAAGGAACCACTCCAGTTACCGACGGTACTGGACTTGAATGAAGTAAAACGATTATTTTCACTGGTTACCAGCGAATTGCATTTGGCAAGGAAAAAGTCCATTCATGCTTATGGAGAAAAGCTACGGGACTTGTGTATTTTAGAACTATTATTCGCAACAGGCCTCAGAGTTTCCGAATTGTGCAAGCTTCGGGTTCAGGATCTGAATTTCGAAACAGGTCGGGTGCTAGTAAGAGGTAAAGGCAATAAGGAAAGGCTAATTCAAATTGTGAATAAGGAGGCACTTGGGACCGTGTCTGCATATCACAGAGAATACAACAGCCGAATTGAAAAGGTTGGTTTTTTTTTGTCAGCCGCCTGGACACACCGTTATCTACCCAATCTGTCCGTTTTCTGATTGATAAGTATTGTCGTCAGGCGAATATCAAGAAGAAGGTCACGCCTCATACATTTCGGCATACTTTTGCCACACTACTGTTGGAACAAGATGTAGACATCAAATACATCCAAAGCTTCCTGGGCCATTCTTCCATCAATACCACTCAGATCTATACCCACGTCAGCAAGCAAAAACAACTCGAAATTCTTACCCAGAAACACCCAAGGCATTTGTTTGAGTTGGGGTGAGGGTGGGATATCCTATTTAGGATAACTAAGAATTATGGAGGGTAGAAATGAGGAATGGAATGTTCTGGTCATTTTGTCTATTACTAATTTTCGATCGAGAAAAGACCTGAATAATGCCGCTGACCTCATCGAACAATCAAGTGATCAATACTTCTGCTACCACACAATAATTGACCCCAATCAAGAACAGCTTGAAAACATCATTCAAGCTTACCAATTTCTGTTTGTTCTCAATACTTGCCGGTATGCTAGCATCAAGGTGCAAGACGAAAAAGTAGCACCTGGTGATTTTGATATACTGCAATTATTAAGTCATCTGAATTTAGACTTGTTTGGCAATGACTATGCATCTAGCCTTTTTGCGGGAGACCTACCGGCAGTCATGAAATCAGCTTCACCTGAATTAAGGCCTGGTGTCATTACTCGTCATCTTAATCAGGCAGCTATTCAGGACAGAATCCAGGAGTTACCCGTGGAAATTTCTTTATTGGGAACGAAGCATGTCATCAATTCACCTAAATCTATACTGATTGAAACGGAAATTGAGTGCATTGACTTTATGCAAAAAATATTTGCTAAGAAGCCAGACTTAGGTGAACTTCTAATTCACAGTGCGCTTGACAAAAGTTCAAGTTTCGTTGTGTCAATTATTGGAAATCCTCCAAGGAATATATGCCTAATATGTAAATCTTCATCAAGTGGTATTTCCGTAATTGAAAATGATGCCGAATTGGTCCAAAATATAAAAGCACAAGCCCTGGAACTGTTTGAGCGTTATGGACTAAATGGCTTTGGTAAGTTTGAATTTCAATTCAAAAAAGGTTGTGATACATTAAACTTGATCGCCATTGATGTGTCTAACATTTTCAATAAGCATGTATTGACCTGTTTGCAGCAAAAGTATGACCTTGGATGTTCAGAATTATTAAACATTGTCATACTTACCCAAAGTGCCATAAATACTGGTCAGGACCAAAAATTCAGCATGGAAGTACTGATGCATTTAATTGAACCTTTGCCAAGGTCAATTGTAACAGAACTACTTCCCTTGCATGTAACGAGACAGCTATATAAACATCATAATTACAGGGATGTTCGAGCCGAACTGACAAAGCGTTTTCTTTCACCGGAAGAAAATAATCGAAATCAACTCATAAAATTGATAAAGGAATCAATCGCAAATATTCCTAAGTCTAAGCCAAACTCACCTTTTCTTGAAGTAAATACGTCCGGCTATTCATTTTTAAATGATTATGAAGAACTTCCTCATGAAGTACAAAACGAGAAAAATGTATTGATTAAATCTCTTGAGATACTCAGAGGCCAGTTACGGTGGCATTCTCCCTCTTTGTTATATAATGTTTTTCCGTCGACGCAATTAAGTGCGGTAGCTTCTTCAGCTATAACAAATCTGTTCAATCCAGTATCAATGACAAGGGTTACCAGTGCGGGAGTTCTTGATATGGAAAAGCAGATTGTTAGACAGATGGCAAATCTTATCGGCTGGGATATCGAAAATGCTGCCGGACATTTTACATATGGAGGCAAAGCATGCATGACCTATGGCATAAAGCTTGGCCTCAACAGATGTTCACGATATACAAATTCTTCGGAGGCACCAGTAGTTATCTGTTCAGAAGTTGCTCATTTTTCAATAGAGACCGTATGTCATCAGTTAGGGATTTCTGGCGATTCAATCATACGGATTCCGCTGAATTCCCATGGATGCATCGATTTTGGTGCCTTCGAAAAATGGGTTGATTATCTATTGGCCCTTAATACACCGATAGCTTGTGTCATCTTTTCAGGAGGAAATACAACTCATAATGAAGTCGAAGATGTAGAAACAGGCTACAAAATTCTTGCTTCTGCAAAACAGAAGTATTCCATCAACTACAATCCATTTATATACTTCGATTTAGTTGTAGGCTGGCCTTGGCTTTTTTTTAAGTTCTACGATTTTGAACTCAATCAACTTGAAATTGATGAGGTCACTTTACGAAAAATTGAGCATGTTAAAATACTGATGTCAAAAGCACATCTATCAGATGGTTATGGGATTGATTTTCATAAAGCAGGCTTTACACCGCATAGTAATAGCTTGTTCATTGCGAAGCAGGCCGTTGATTTGCATTCAATATTCGATATAGAAATTGATGAACAATTCCGAGAACCTTATCATCACACTTTCAGTAATTCACGCGGCTCCACAGCAATCCTCGCGGCCTGGAACGTTCTTCAAAGCACAGGAATTGAAGGGTTTCAATCTTACATTGCTAATATGATCAGTGTAGCAACAACTTTTGCTGATCAATTACCTAAAGCAGGATTCGAAGTTCTAAGAAAAGACGAATCAACCGGGTTTGCGACTATAGTTTGGGTGAACTTTGTTTCGGGTATGGTTTTCTCAGATTTTCTTAACGAGAGCGAAGCCAAAATTAAAGAGAATAATAAGTTACTTTACTCATTTACAAAGTACTTAGGAGACAATAACATTGACGGACAAAACAAACGTTTTTTCGTGAGGTATCTGGATGACTATATGCTGAATAATAAAGGCATTGGCTTAGCTTCCTTCGTGGTTCTGCCCATGACTATTCAGATTTCGACAGAGCATGCAGCGCGGATTGCGTGGGATATGGGTGAAGTAAAAGTGGCTTTCGAGTCGCGGTTGGGGAAAGACCCTTCTTTGGTTTCCGATGATCTTCCCGTGGACGTGCCACGCTAAGCTTAATTGAGAAGCTTTTGAAGATTTGCCTCTAGTTCATAGGCACTTTTCAGAAAAATGTTTTCTTTCAATGTATACTGCTCATAGTAAGACGTTGCTCTTTTCAAACTGTCCAAACCCTCATTTACGTCCTCGTTCGAGTGGCTGGCAAGTTTTAGCGCTTTTCTGTAGATGAATCTGCTTTTATGCTCATGACACTTGGCCTCCTTATTTTTTATTCTTAAAAGTTTTGCTTTTTCTATTGCTGTTTCGATCAGGGAATAAGCCAGGTCGTAATCTCCCAAGAATTCATGGTAATAAGATTTGCTGATCAGAAAGTCCGTTATATATGGGGTAGAGATTTGCTGGAAAAGATGATCTAACTCCTCAATCATACTTTTGCATTCTGAAATACCGCGAGGCCCTATACTGTACGAGTAACTTATGTAGGTAATTATCTTCTCAGGAACCACTCCCCCATAGGTGAATATGGCATTTAAATCCAATAACAGTCGCATTGATTCGTCATAAAGCGTCAATGACTGCTCGAACAGATTGTCAATTTCAAGTAAGTCCTTATCAGAAATGGATGATTTAGGAACAAATCCATATTGCAGTTTCTCGAACATAATTTTGTTTAATGTATTGGCTTTTTGTTCATATATTCTGGCCAATACATAAGGATCTTTAATGTTCAGTTCATTGCCTAAAAGTGTGTCATAGATTCCAAGGGTTTTATCTATAATACCACTGTGGTTCAATGCTCGGCCTAGTTCAATACCTATCTCAGTCAAGGTATTAAAATCACCATTCATCTCAGTTTCATAGGGGTTTTCTAATATTTCAATGCATTGTCTACTATACCCTAACTCCATAACAATAACAGCAAAGTGGATACTCAATTTGGAAGACAATAATCGGTTCGAATCTCCAAGGACCTCTAGTGATTTTTCAATGGCATTTTGAGCATTTTGATAGTCATTGGCATAATAGTATATCTTGGATTGAAAGTAATACAAATAGGCCTGATGCTCTTTTGTGACAATATTGCCAAGTTTTATCTCAAGCAGCTGATTGATGAGATTGCTCATCATACTCGTCGCCGTGAAGTCTAGCAAAACCATCTCAATACCGCGAATGAGAACATTTATCATTCGTTGACTTTCTTCCAAATCATCAGGATTTAAAAGATAAGCCAGGTGACCCTCCAGGTCCTTAGATTGAAACAATGTTTGGACGACTATCTGAGGTAATAATATATTGTGGTCTTTGAAAAAATTCGAAGTGAGGTATTTGAATGCATTTAGTTTCTTCTTAGTCAACAAACCAAATAAGTATTGTATTAAACCCTTTTGATAAATGACATTTTGATCAATAAGTCCGACTACTTTTTGATAGAAATCAAATCCCTGATACTCAAACTCTTCTATGTACTCTTTAAAGAAAAACTCTTCAATTTTATCATGTTGAAAAGCGATCCGTTCCAGATTCGAGTGATCCCTTATGAAAATATTCAAATCAGTCATCTTGTTGATTACCAGGACATATTGGTTATGATAATCCTGTGCTAATTGATCGAGTAATTTGAATTTTGTTATTTCCAGATCGATCGTATGACTTTCAATGATCAGATCGAAGTAAGCATAGATGATTTTCCTTGCAAGGTGCATATCCGCTTCTCCTAACCGATCCAACATAGTTTTTGAAAACTGATCGTATATACTATCCAGATTCCTGAATATTTCTTCCTCTGTTAAATCATTTAAAGTTTCAGCAGCCAGGGCAACGAAAAAAGGGGTCTTAAGTTCAATTTCACTTTGTTTGAAAAAAATTGATGAATAAGGATCATTGATACCGAAAACTCTTTTCGTATTAGAATTAAAGTAAGCCTCGATCAATTCTTTCACTTCTTTTTCGTCCGGAATTTGAACTTGATAACTGGAATCCCTGGACAGGGATTCGGGGAGTACTCTCTGCCCAGTGAAAAAGTGTAATGGGTTTAATTGTGTATATGTGACGTTTTTATATTGATGATAGGCATTTTCTCGGCAAGAGATGATTAGCTGAATGTTTCTGGTTTCCAACCGGTAGATCAGATCCGCCAGTGTTAATAGTTTGAGATAGTGGTTTTTCTGTAATTCAATTGATCCCACGATTTCATTGAGGCCATCGAAAATTAATATGAGTTTCTTGTTACGGACCTCTAGTGAGTTACTGATTTGTTTGAGAAGTATCTCGTGGTTTTCAACTGGGAATTTTAAAAATGCTTGAATGCCATATTCATCGATAAAAGTATTCTTGGGCGAAACAACGATGGTTTCGACTTCAATATGCTTTTCATAGTTCAGTAAAAGGTTTTGTAAGGCTTTTGTTTTACCACTACCGCTTGATCCTACTATGAACATGGCTGAGAATTCCGATTCCATGAATCGGACCAAATCTAAATCCAATTTTAGCTGGACATGTCTGTCTGTCGGGATATCGAACACATAACCTAACTGAAGAAAAGCCTGGGTACTTTCCGCCGCTCGTTTAGATATTAATTCATCCAAATTGCCAGGTATCTCAGCCTGTCCTTCAAGGGCTTTACCTAACTCTAACTTGATATAAAGCCATTTGGAATCCAGAATCAAATAAGATTTTCCGGACTCTTCTATGAATTCCTTTCTCGAAATACTCGGGAGATCCTCCAGATAGTTATTAACAAGAAGTTTTACGTCATCTATGTTGATCGGACCTAGTTCAATATTGAGTCTTGATGGATCTAGTTGAATTCGTTCAAAATTGCCTTGAAGTAATCTTCTTATCCGATATTTCGTGTCGATCCTTGAATTGTCAAGTTTTCTGACTGGAGCTAACAAAGAAAGAAACCCTACCACACTTAACAACTCATGAAATTCGGTAAGTGGAATGTCCTCTGATTCTACACTGAGCTTGTTTTGCATTTCCAGTCTTACCCTGTCACTGAACTCAATCGCCGGATCAACAATTTTTTCTATAGCAATCCAAAAGGAATCATTTAAGATGTCGGAAGACACATTAGACTCTTGAAGTTCCGTTTTCATCAGAGATTTGAAATCGTTGAAAGCAATTCCATTTCCAATTGTTCGAACTTTAATCTCAATAGCAATCCCCAGAATGAGCGCGTCTATTTCATTATTGGGAATGTGAAGTAGTTCTGATGGGAGTCTTTTACTATTAAAAAACAATAAATAGGAGTAGAGTAAGTCTTCATAACTTTTTGAATAACTCGGGAAATCTACCTTCCACCTTAACTTTCTTTGTACAGAATGAGTAACCTTCAACAGATCCAGAAATAATTCGTAAAGTCGCCCATAAACAGAAATTAATTCAATGATGGAAGTATTAGTCCACCATTTGTTTAGATGAGTTTCTTTCGACTTAATAAGAGTCGATGTATCTGGTGAGAACAGAAAATTCTTTAGCTTACTCAAAAGGCTGTCAAAATCGCCAAACTCCTTTCCTGACAAGAAGTTATTTCTTGATTGCCTTCGGTTCATAAAGCTGAAGACCTGACTGGTTCTGAAAGGGTCATCACGATCTATTTCGTATCGATCTACCCAATAAACAGCGTAATCATCCGCAGTGCTAATCGCATTCATAAGGCCTATATCCTGGCCTCTGTATCCGATAAACACGACAATACCGTCGGTTTTTTGCGAAACGTCTTCTTGCAGGCTGTCTGGAAGCCTCATCAACTCGCTGGGTGCAAAACGGAAATTGCCATGTTCCAAGTCACCATGCACTTTTAACAGATTGAATTTTGGATCCTTACCAATGACGATGTAATCATCATCCCCCACTCTTTTTTTATAAGAAAGACCGTCAAAGGATTTTTCGAGAAGTAAATCAAAATTCGTGGTGATAATGTGTTGGAAGAATCCTTGTTCAACCAGAAATCTCAGGTTTTTATGCCCTTCGGTAGGTTCAACGTCATCTAATTTCTTACGTAAGAGAATTTCTTGCTCTTTTTTCGCCTTTCCTTCCCAAACGATATTGATAAAACTTTCGTAGAGTTGTTCCCAACGATACGATTCTGCATCCGCCACATTATGCTCCCTTAGACATTCTATCATAATTCCTCTGGTAGAAATGTCTCTTGAGGTAGAGGCAAGAGAGCAACCTGCACCTAAAATGAGTGTGCTTTGTTTGGTCTGTTTAAGTTCTCTTAATGCATAACCCAAGCGCAGGAATACATTTTCCTGTCCATTTGTCATAATTCTTAGTTATACTCAATAAAACTACAAACCGCTTTTAAAGAATTAAACCAATCTCCGAAAAAAATTCACTTCTACCTCATCGGAGTGCGGATAATACGTGAGAGTCCCGTAAGTGTACGCGAAGTGCCGCCGGGTGTTAGATTCTACTCAAATCGTAACTGATATAGAAAGCGCGGAGTACCAACAACAGAATGAAAGGCACCAGAGACTGATGGATAGGTTGAGGAAGAATGACCCAGAATATCAGCAGCAACGAATATAAAACAGCGGTAAACCTGAAATATCGGGCCAGGAAGGGCTGATACTTTTCCTTCATCGTCATCCAGATAGCAGGGAGGTGCAACGGGATCGCCCATAGCATGTTCCAATTGTACTTGGATAAATGCTCAGTGCCAAACCAAAGGAATGTGCAGATCAAGCCCAGAATACCTACTACACTGAACAGTAGATAATCGATCCATTTGGTCCGCTTGAGGGTCTTGAAATTCTTGTTTGTGATGAAGCCCACAACAAAAAACAGCAATACAAAGACATTGAAAGGTGTGAAAATTCCGTTTGCCAGGTTTTCTGGTTTGGCCTGATAGATCAGAAGCTCTTCTTTTACCAAAGGCACTTCTTTTCTGCCTCGATCTATGGTGGATTTGGCAAAACTCTGACGCACATAATCAGGCATCATCAGGTATTCTCGCTCGTTAGCTACATGGTCAATTTGGCTCCCCAGCAACATGTCAATCAACAAGTCACCCCAGGGTTGGAATTCCAGGCCTTCGTCCATTAAATCACGAATGGTATTGCCGTCGTTCATGAAAGAGGGGTCAAGAGTGACTTTCCCCGGAATCGTGGCTTCTACCAGATCTACCAAACGTGTTGCACAATTGTCGTAGACATAGTTATAAAGGTATTCTCGGTTTTCGGGTTTGTTATTTTCTTCCAGTAACTCGAAGGCCTTTTGTACCTCGGCAGGAGTGAAATTCATCACTTGTTCAATGATGCTGCGGTTTTGTCTTTTGTAATGGTTTCTTAAGCGAGGATAATTATTGAATTTACCAATGCTGTAATAGGTCTTTCCGAGGGCGTAATTCCAGTAGAAATTTTTTTGATCGAAAGAAAACCGACCATAATCATAAGACCAGTCGATGTTCTGGCTGGGATCATGAACGCGAATGACCGAATGCCCCCAGGAAGACCATAACTCGGGGTCATAAGGCCCTATTGTGATCATTGAAATGGTGGCTTCTTCTGTCAGTTTGATCTGTGCCTTAGCAGAAAAATGGACAGCCATGGTCAGGACGAGGAACAAAGAGAGTAGAAAGTTTCGTTTTGACATGACTATTTAAATTTCAGCGTCTAGGTTTACCTTATGTTTATCAGCTTTCGCGATACGTTACAATTGCTGTCAAAGCTAACCTTAAATCGGGTAATCAATGCCTTCCTGATCCTGGGTTCGTATATCATTTCGCGAATTTCGGGCAAGCCCAAAATTCAGGGAATGCCTATCAGTATGGCTATTGAGCCAACTACTGCTTGCAACCTCAGGTGTCCTGAGTGTCCTAGCGGGTTGCGTTCGTTTACCAGACCTACTGGTAAACTTCAATTACCGCGGTATCAGCAATTGATCGATGAAATCTCCTCAAAAACGACTTATCTAACCTTTTATTTTCAGGGCGAACCTTACCTGAATCCTGACTTTCTGGACATGGTGCGTTATGCTCGTGACAAAAGGATGTACACCGCGACTTCCACCAATGCCCACTTTCTGGATGACCAACAGGCAGAAGCCACGATAAAGTCAGGATTGGATCGCTTGATTATATCTATCGACGGAACGACGCAAGATACTTATGAATCCTATCGAAAGGAAGGTCAACTGAGCAAGGTCCTGGAAGGCACAAAAAACATCATTCAAAAGAAAAAGGAACTTAAAAGTGTGACGCCATTTGTAACCTGGCAATTTCTGGTAGTAAGACCCAATGAACACCAAATTAAGGAAGCCGAACAGCTGGCAAAAACATATGGCGTAGATAAAATTGCGTTCAAGACCGCTCAGATCTACGATTATGAACTAGGGAGTCCATTGATCCCGACTAAGGATAAATATTCGAGGTATCGACTCCAGGCTGATGGGACCTATGCGGTAAAAAATAAGCTGCTTGATCATTGCTGGAAAATGTGGAGCAGCTGTGTCATTACCTGGGATGGGAAAGTGGTGCCTTGTTGCTTCGATAAGGATGCACACCACACCCTGGGCAATACTTTCGAAACTGCATTTCATGAAATATGGTATTCCAAAGCTTACCTGAATTTCAGATCCACTTTGCTGAAGGGTAGAAGTGAGATAGAAATGTGCCGGAATTGCACTGAAGGAACCAAAGTTTGGGCTTAACGAATATGGTGGGACGCGTCCAAGACGCGTAACTTTATTGATCCGCGTTAAAAACGCGGACCAGTTCATTTTTCATAACGTTAATTCCAAATTCGTTTACTTAAAAACTTACTTTATATGCCAGGTTCGGAAACATGCCAACTTGCGATTCAGACACAATCTGATTTGAGACAGTACTGTAGTAGCGACCAAATTCATTCGCACGACCGATGACATTTTGAACGTTCAAAACAATGGCCGTGGTTCGATTGACTTTGTTCACTTTGTAGGTAATTCCCAGGTCAAATCGCCAGTAAGGATCGAGTTGCGTTTCAAAGTTTCTGCCGAAATCCCGCACCGTAAATCCTTCTTGTTGCGAAGCGAAGGTATCAATCGGTGCCTCTCTTTTTCCTCCGGATGAGATTGCACGACCATTGATGCTGATTACTTTGTTGCCATTGGCACCGAAGGTCCACTCCTTACCGCCAACCACATTGAAGATGTATTTGCCGTCAAATCGTGTTGATCTTTCTATGCCGTCCAGGCCTTTGTATTTAGATTCATACAGAGATAAAGTACTAAGAAAGTAATAGCCATTGGAAAAGAATTTTTCCAGGGTGAATTCCAGGCCGTAGTTTCGTCCTGTTCCACCATTTTCCAAATCATCGGAGGTCCAGCCTTCGAATGTATTCAACAAGGAAAAGCTTCGTAAGTACTGATTGGTTGTGGTGTCCGTAGCCCAAATAGGCACATCATAGAGATGTTGATAGTAAGCCTCCGTTTTGAATCGAATCTCGTTGGTCAGCATCCATTCGTGACCCAATACTACATGAGCCGCTTTCGTAAAACTCAGGTCGCGATTGTTCTGACGAGACGTTCCGTCCTCCAAAAATTCTTTTCCCATGTACAAAGCCAGGGTCTCCATACGGCTATGCAGTCCGGCACCTCCGGTCAAAGCTTTTCCAGGCTGGTAGGCCCAACGAAAACCTAACCGTGGTTCAATATACCATTCCTGATTGAGGCGGAAATGTGAAGCATGTAAACCAACGTTCAAAGTTAACTCCTCATTGGCACGGTGTTGCCAGTTGGTAAATGCCTGGAAGAAATTGGCATTGCCTTTTTCATCAAGATAATTCACCGATCGGTTGATGTCATAATCCCATTCATCATAAGCAAGATCGAAGGCCAGGTTATTGAATATCCCCCCAACGCGAACAGAGTTTTTCGCATTGAATTTATGATTCAGGTAGCTGGAAACACGGAATGCTTTTTCAATGACATGTTCATTTTCCAAGTCGCGGAATCTCAATGAATCAAATACATAATGGGTATCAAAAAGCGAATAAGTGACCACTGTACTCAGGTAGGTGTTCTTATTCAGGTAAGCAACGTTGGTCAGTCCGGCTACTCCCATTTGTTGCTCATTGTCTTCATAATCCCACTCACCAAATTCAAGCAACGGACGATAAGTGTAGGTGTTCCTGCCTCCCAATCCCCAGAAAGAAAAGGAGCCCAGTTTCGTTCCTGGTAAATTCACTTTAAACGATAAATCCTGAAACGTCACGTCTTCCTGAGAACCTAGAATTTCTATACCCAGATTATCAAAAAGAGCAAGTGTGCTGTATCGGTAATTTACCAGATAGCTGGATCGTTTGTCTCGATTGATGGGTCCTTCCGAGGCGGCAGCAACGCCTAACAAACCGGCCTGTATGCTGTGTTCATGTGTGTCGAAATTTCCTTGACGCATGCGTAAATCGAAAATTCCTGATGTAGCATTTCCGTAATCTGAGGGAAAAGCACCCGTAAAAAAATCAGAAGTACTCAGCAAATTGGAGCTTAACATGCTGATCCCTCCTGCCGAAGAACCTACATTACCGAAATGGTTTGGGTTGGGAATTTCAACGCCTTCTAATCTCCATAGAATACCTTTCGGACTATTGCCTCGAATAACAATTTCGTTGAGGAGGTCATCCCCCCCAGTAGATACACCCGCGTAGGTCAGTGCCGCCCGCGCCGGATCGTCAAACGTGGCGGCCATGCGACTCGTTTCTTCAATACTGATGGAAATTGCACTGACCGTGGCCAATTCATTAATCGGTTGTCCGAGGTTTTGTTGGTCCGCAACTACCACGACCTCTTCCATTTCAATAAGTGCTTCCACCAGATCCAGCTCCAGGAACTTTTCCTTCCCGGATTCAATCAGGACATTAGGGATCGTTTTTTGTTCATATCCCACCGAAGAAACCAATAGGCTGACCCGACCAATGGCCACTTCTCTGATGGTAAAATAACCTTCGATATCTGTGGTGGTACCTTTTAAAGGTTCAGAACCCTGAATGACAACCGTGGCACCAATGACCGGTGATTTGGATACCTGATCGACGATTCGTCCTTTCAGGGTTTGAGTGAGTTGCTGAGCAGTTGCTCCGAAGAAGGAAGTTAAAAGCAAAAAGAGACAAATGAGTTTGTTCATGAGTGAAAAAGTGATCTTGAGTTTTTGACCGTGTTTGTGAGTAATTATTGGTAAGCAATGAATTGAGCAGACTGACCTGTGTCTTCCGATTTCATTTCATTTCCATGGTTGTGGGATGCCGCTGCCACTAACAGGCAGATGACTATCCAAAGGCTGATGCATTTTTTAAGCATGGTGAGTTAATTGACTGTTTGCCTTCTAATGGACAATACAGTTTACTAAGGGTTTCCCCTCGAATGTTTTTGTCGATTTTTTGTTAACATTTGTCGACGAACTGTTCAATTATTGGAATCATGAAAAAAATTTTGGCAATCCTGTTCTTTGTATCTGCTCATTCACTTCTGGCCCAGGAAGTAGTTTTCCAGGGGACATTCGATGCCGAAAGCCGATGGACGACTTTCGAAGGGGACTGGAAAATCGAAAAACAGGGAGATAAGTATTTTGTGGTTTTTGCGGACAATTTTGAAGCCAAAAAGGCTCCAGACCTGAAAATCTTTTTGTCCAAAATGGATTTTGATGATATCTCTGGAAAAAATGCGACTAACCAGTCTGTTTTAGTGACTCCATTGAGTGCTTATGAAGGGGAAATGAAATTTGAAATTCCCTCCTCCATTCAACCCTCCGAATATCAATCGATCATCGTACATTGCGAGCAATATGCGAAGTTGTGGGGCGGGTCGCCTCTGCGAAATTGATTGATGTTATCCTCTTTTTTTGATCCTGATAAAATAGAAGCTGGTTGTGATGAAGCGGGACGAGGTTGTCTCGCCGGACCTGTCGTTGCCGCTGCAGTGATTCTCAATAAGGAATTTAAGCACGATGTGCTCAATGATTCCAAACAACTTAAGGAAGAGGAACGAGATACTCTTAGACAGGAAATCATGGATTCGGCGCTGGCCTATGGCATTGGAGTGGCTTCTCCCGAAGAAATTGACGAGATTAACATCCTCAACGCGTCCTATTTGGCCATGCATCGGGCCATTGATCAATTAAAGATTGCGCCTGAGTTGTTGCTCATTGATGGGAATCGCTACAAAAGCCATAATGACACACCATTTGAGTGCATCATCAAAGGAGATGGCAAATACTTTTCAATAGCTGCAGCATCCATCCTTGCGAAAACCCATCGAGATGAATTGATGCGCGAAAAGGCCAATGAATTCCCCGGGTATAGTTGGGAAACCAATTTTGGCTACCCCACGCCTGCGCATCGAGAAGGCATCAAAGAATTGGGTGTAACCCCTCTTCACCGCATGTCTTTCCAGTTGCTGCCATCCCAATTGGAATTATTCCCAGAGTAAGAATCTCCTGAAAATTTAGTTTTTTCGCTATGTAACGAATCACATTGAGTTGCGTCATCCTCGAAACGTTAACTCATGAAGTACCCTCTGGTCAAGCCAGCCTATTATTTTTCCTTGTTCCGTGACTTGTTGCATTTCATCAAAAACCCTGCTTTACAAGAACAAACTGAGAAATCGACCCGATTAAAAATTTACGATACGATCGGACTGTTCATCGTTAAGATGGTATGCCTGATTCCGGTAGTGCTGTTTTTTGCCCTGATATATGATCCGGAAAATGTGCAAAGCGTTCGGATGTCAGAGCGGTTTTCTCCTCTAATGATGCTATGGGTAGGAGGTTTAATCCTTCCTCTTGTGGAAGAGATCGCCTTTCGACTTAGTTTACGATTCAAACCTATTTATCTGGCATTATCGCTCGCGGTATTTCTCTATTACCTCCTGTCGAAATTGGTCTTTTCTACGAAAATCAGTGCGGTTGATGATACCTTCATTATGAGGGTGGGCCTATCCCTTGGTTTCGGTTTATTGCTTTGGCCGATGTTCAGTTTGCACGCACTCAAAGAAGTCCTAACCCGGTTTTGGGAAAACAACTTTCGGTATATCTATTACACCAGCTGTGTGATGTTCGCCTGGATACATCTTGCAAAATATGAGATCATTTGGCTCAATGTGGTGCTGCTACCCATCCTTACCCTTCCGCAGTTATTTAGTGCCTTGATCAATGGCTACACCCGCGTATCTTTTGGGTTTCAGTATCCATTACTCTTTCATATGGCTAATAATGTGATTGCCGTTGGGCTGTCTGTGGTTGCTTAGTCTTTCGTTGGAATCAAATTTATGATTGACACACAAAATCGGTGGACTTGCGAGAAAGTCCATCTTCTTTTAAATTCAACCTGACAAACAACCTATCGCATGCTCGACCGGCTGATTCAGGAAGATACTTTTTTTGTGAAGGGACAGTACCATGTCAACCTTCGTAAGTTCATAGAAGAACACCTAAAAGCAGGTTCATTTGATGATATTCTTGACGCGGCCGATTATGAAGGGAAGATCTTCCCGGCGACTCGTATTCCTCTGGACAAATCCAATGAAATAGTGGATCAAACGGCCAAGGTATTGGGAAAGACTCGTAAAGAAGCCATGATTGATTTTACGCGATTTTTATTGGAAGTCGATCTCAATGGCTTGTTGCGGCTGATCCTGAGAATGGGTGGAACTCAAAACGTCCTGAAGCGAAGTGCGCAAATCACCACAACCTATACCAATTACTTTCTGGTCAAAGTAGAGGACAATCAACCGGGTCGCTGTTTCATATCCATTACTTTTCTGAAACACTACAAGGATTATGTAATGCCCTCTATCGAAGGGGCGCTCATTGGTCTCTGCAATGTTTGCAAAACGCCGATGAAACGCTTTAGCATTGAAAAGGAAGAACCGTTCCGACATGAGGACCACAAGATGGTTAAGGTGTTGACGGTGACGGAGTACTAACCATCTTAATTGGTATAGCCAGTAGCGTCTTGTTCGCTAGTTGTGGTGGGCGTTAGTAACACGTACACAATACATGAATTGACATAATTCTAGATTGTTTTGGTTTGCGACGTTAGTATTATCTTACCTGTGAAACAACAAATCAAAGCAACATGTCAGAAAAGTATAAATTTCATGATGATTATGGGATTTACTTTGTTACCAGTACAGTGACGAATTGGATCGATCTTTTTACAAGGAAAGAGTTAAAGCGCATCATCGTCGATTCCTTACAATTTTGTCAAAGCTCAAAGGGTCTTGTGATTCACGCCTGGTGTTTAATGCCAAGTCACTTGCATATAATTGTAAGTAGTCGTGATCAGCATTTATCAGATATTATGCGGGATTTCAAGAAGTTCACAGCAAAGAAGATTATCAAAGAACTAGGATTAATAAATGAAAGCCGTAAAAATTGGTTATTCCAAGCTTTCCAAGAAGCAGGAAAGCATATGAATCGGATTCAGAAATACAAAGTCTGGCAAGATGGGAACCATCCCATTTCATTGGAATCGAATTATTTTGTAGATCAGAAATTATCCTATATCCATCAAAATCCGGTTGAGTCGGAAATAGTCGAAGAGCCTGAGCAATATCTTCATAGCTCCGCAAGAGACTATGCTGGTATAAAAGGGTTGTTGGAAGTTGAATTGATAAACTAAGGACACGCGTTGAAAACGCGCGCCAACTATAGTATCCAGGGGATCCTTCTATCCTGATTTATTCAGGCTGTAAGTAGTATGTATAACACGTGCTTTTAAACACCGCGACTCCCCTTATCCCACATTTTCCGACAATCATCGAAAGTCCGCTAGGGTATTTCGGCATTTCCCTGACTAATAGCCGAACGTACCTGGAAGACGAATAAATGAGAACAACATTTAATTTAAAACTTGCATTAGGCCTGGTGGGATTATTGATCGCAACAGTCGCCAATGGGCAAAAAGCCAACGAATTTGAAGAGATCCCCACCTGGCGATGGAAAGGTGCCTATTATGGCGAAAGCCTGATCCATCCCGGAGTAAAAATTGGAGCCGAGAAGACCCTCAAATCCTGGTTGAAAACCAAAGAGCGGAAACGTGAGAAACGACCCTCGAAAGAACGGTTCAGGCAGGTATTTCTGGTAGGAAATGTCAATGGGTTCAATGTACCCAATAGTGAATTCAATTTGTCAGTCAATGCAGGCATCGGCTATCGACGCACCAATGAAAAAGGAAAATTTTTCAGCCCGGTTTTAACGGTAGGCGCGGCAAGGTATTTCTACAACATACCTACCTATGAATTGGGAGAAACAGAACCCAGAAAGGTTCGGGGAGCCGGAAGAAATGCGTATACCTTTTCTTTTGGAGTTGAATTCGGTAAGGACCTTTTTATCAGTTCGGGCCGACCACTTGCCTGGTATATCAAACCTTCCTTATTGGCCAGGGCACCCCACAATCATTCTTACAACATCACCGCCACGGTAGAAGCAGGGGTGATTGTTCATTCATCACTATTCAAAGGCAAATGATTATGATCAGATATTCAGTATTTTTCTTACTTGCATTAGCGCTTTTTAGCTGCTCAGACCCGGAGACGGATCAATACAACCGGTTTTACTTCCGACATAATAATGCAGATCTGGCCGTTGAGGTAAACGGAAACCTCGCTGGCAACAATTTTATCCTTTTGCTCCATGGAGGTCCTGGTGGCGGATCCTATGTCTACAATTATGGTGAAGCAGCCGATATGCTCGAACAGGACTATGCAGTGGTCTACCTGGATCAGCGGGGACATGGTGCATCTCGTGGGAATTACGATAAAGGTGATGTGACTTTGCAAACCAATTCCGACGATATCTATGCCTTGACCCGGTTACTGAAGCAAAAGTATGGGGCAGACATTAATGTCTTTTTACTGGGACACAGCTGGGGTGGACTGACCGGTACACATGCCTTGCTCAACACTGACCTTCAGGATGAGGTAGCTGGCTGGATTGAAGTGGCTGGAGCTCATGACATACCCTTGTTGAATGTGGAATTAGTCAAGATGTTCATTGAGATAGGTAATGCCGAAATCGCTGCAGGAAGAAATGTAGATGAATGGCAGGAGCGGGTGGATTATGCCCTAAGTCTGGACACTACCAACATTACTTTCGATGAAAGCGGAAGATTGAATGAACTCGCACACAGTAGCGAGGAACTATTGGATCAGTTAGGTGAAGAGGATGGTGAGTTGAATTTCAGTCATGGTTTGTTCAATATACCTGTGTTGACCGTTGGAACCTGGTTTGGCAATTTACTTTCAGGAGTGGTTTATAATGAAGAAAGTGAAAAGACCTCTTTAACAGATCGATTAACCGAAATCCAGGTACCAACTCTATTGCTTTGGGGCCGATATGATTTTGTGGTACCTCCAGCTTTAGGTGTCTCTGCCGATAATCTGATTCCTAATTCAGAGTTAATCATTTTTGACCAGTCCGCGCATTCTCCCATGAGCAACGAACCTCAGGAATACGTAGCGGCGATCAAGGATTTTATTGAGCGGAATTGATGGAGCAAGGGTTGAAAAGTGAAGTAGAAAACTTCACTTTTCCTTAGAAAACGTATTTCGACATATCTTTAGCATGACTTCAAGATATGATTGAAAACAGCCACCTGACCCATCTCTACGAAATTGCGAGGATCCTCAATAAGGAATATTCCCTTCCGGCAGCCTTGCGCAGTGCACTGGAAAAAGCCGTAGAGGTTTTTGAAGTGGAAACGGGCTGGATCTGGTTGACAGAACCCAATCAAAAATCCGTTTATTTGGCTGCTTCGCATCAATTGCCTCCTGCATTGAGTAACCATCCGGAGCGATTATCAGGTTGGTGTTGGTGCATCAAACAATACCTTTCCGATGAGATGGAAGAAGCCATCAATATCAGCGAGATCAAATGTTCCCGATTGGTAGATCTGAATACAGATACAAAGGGATTAAAATTTCATGCCACGGTACCCATAATGATCGGGCCCCAAAAAGTGGGTTTACTTAACCTGCTGAGTGAGGAATCCAGACAGCTGGATAATAAGGAATTGACTGTCCTTAATGCGATTGGTGAATTGATTGGGTCCGCCATCGAGCGTACGCGCTTGCAGCAGTCCTATTTTGGAGGGAAGGATTCTTCTGATGCGACCTTTCAAATTGTTCATCGTATTATTCGACAAGAACTTGAAGACATTACCGCCTTTCTGGAATCTGGAAATGTAGGAATGGAACAAATCCTGTCTAAAATAAAATCCCTTCAACAACAGCTAACTGTCCTTACGCAGGAAGTGGAGACACATGACCAATCACTGCAAAAAGAGGGTTTTCATTATCCTGAACTTCCACTCACAAAAAGAGAGCTCGAAGTGATCCATTTGATCAGACAGGGTCGAACAAATGCGCAAATTGGAGATCAGCTCTTCATTGCAGAGCGTACTGTAAAATTTCACGTGAGCTCCATTTTCTCAAAATTACATGCCAGTACTCGCACCGAAGCGGTTGACATTTGCTTAAAAAGGGGCCTTTTAAAGCAGTAAACTGTACCAAAGTACAGGTTGCTTTTTGGACTTTTGTCCGTTCTACGCCTTTGTTTCCTTCATGAACTTTGTACTCAACAAAAACGAAAATTATGAGTACACAAAGCATTTATCTTGAACACGCCAATATCACTGTCCATAACCTCGAAGCAGCGATCAAATTTTTTCAAACCGCTTTTCCCCATTTTAAAGTCCGTGGAGGAGGAAATGAAATGAGAACCTGGGTCCATTTAGGAGATGATAGAACTTATATTGCGCTGAATGTAGCAATAGATCAAACGCCAAATCCAGGGAAGAACTATGATAGCGCTGGGATCAATCACATTGGTTTTGTGGTTGAAGAGGTAAAAGAAATAGCAAAAAATCTTTTAGCCGCCGGGTACGAAAGAAGCTATCCGAAACAAGAAGAAAAATACCGGATCAGGGATTACTTTGCCGACACGGAAGGCAATGAGTATGAATTTGTGCAATATTTAAGCGATAAGGCCGAAGAGCGAAATAGTTATGCCTAAAGCTAAAACTGATGCATCGCCGTTCAGCCATTGATACTTGCATAGGCTAGCTTGATCAGATACTTTTGGGTGAACTGGTTAAACCTGTTGAGTTTAGCCGGACATTTACCCAAATCATTCCTGTTGATCAAATGAAACGTATTGCTTCTCACATTCTGGTTTTATTATCGTTTATTGCTTTACAAGCCCAGGACCGTCAATTGTCCTTGGAGCGTTTGTATTCCGGCGAATTTCGTGAAGATCGTCAGCCACCGGCGACCTGGATTGAAGATGGCAATGCGTTCATCATCATTGAAAGAAACGATCAGGGGCAAAACCAGATGATCCGTTACCGTTCTTCCGATGCCGAGCGATCTACGTTTCTTTCCAGCACTCAGTTGACACCTGCAGGCGAAAGTGAGCCATTGAACATTGAGTCTTTTTCTATGTCGAATGATGAGACCAAGGTCCTGATCTTCACCAACTCAAAAAGAGTGTGGAGGTCTAACACCAAAGGGGACTATTGGGTGTACGACCTTTCTATGAACAAACTTTCGCAGATCGGGAAAGATTTTCCGGGTTCCTCGCTCATGTTCGCCAAGTTTTCCGACGACAACAGCTTTGTGGCTTATGTAATGGAATTCAATATATACAAGGAAGATTTTACCTCAGGAGAAGTAACTCAGTTGACTAAGGATGGAAGTGTAGAAGTGATCAATGGTACATTCGACTGGGTGTATGAAGAAGAGTTTGGTAACAGAGATGGCTTTCGATGGAGCCCTGACGCTTCTAAGATCGCTTACTGGCAAATTGATGCCTCAAACATCGGTGTGTTCAACATGATCAATAATACGGACGATGTTTATTCGCAAATCGTGCCGGTACAATATCCTAAAGTAGGGGAAGACCCTTCTTCCGCGAGAATCGGCCTCGTTGATACGAAATCCGGAACTACCGAATGGGTTAAGTTGGAGGGTAGTACCATTCAAAACTATATCCCGGCGATTCAGTGGTTGAATGATGGTCAATTGCTAATTCAACAACTCAATCGTAAGCAAAATCACCTGAAAGTCTGGGTGCATAACCCTGCTACGAAAGCTACAAAGCTGTTGTATGAGGAAAGAGAAGAAAGTTGGGTAGACATACGCTATCCGGACCGGGCAAAAACCCGCAGGGAAGATAATGACCTGACCGTGGTTGATGGTGGAAAATCGGTGCTCCGTATGGTTGAAGATGATTGGAGAAACGCTTATAAAATCAACCTTACTTCCGGTGATAAGACATTGGTTTCTCCGGGTACCTACGATGTAGCCGCCATTGCAGGACAGACCAAGAAGCAAGTGTATTACCATGCTTCCCCTGATAACAATGCGCAACGATACCTGTATGCCGTTGATTTGGCAGGCAAGAAAAAAGACAAACGCGTTACTCCGACTGATTTTAATGGTGTCAATACTTACAACATTTCTCCAAATGGAAAATACGCTTTCCATACAAATACCAGCGCATTGCGAACGACCAATGTTCGCTTGATCTCATTACCTGATCACAAAACCATTCGTACCCTTGTTGATAATGATGCTTATCAGGATCAATTGGCTGGACTGGATCTGCCTGTGGTTGAATTTTTTCAGGTTGAAACAGAACAGGGAGTCACCGTTGATGGTCGCTTGATCAAGCCAGTCAACTTCGACGCCTCTGCAAAATACCCAGTCATCTTCAACGTGTACGGAGAGCCGGCAGGTCAAATGGCCACCGATTCCTACGTCGGGCTTTGGAACATCATGTTGGCCCAACAAGGTTATGTGGTGATTTCTATTGACCCTCGGGGAACTCCCTGTCTGAAAGGATCTGATTGGAGAAAAGCCATTTATCGGAATATTGGTCGGGTCAACATTGATGACATGGGATTGGCTGCCAGGGAAATTGTGAAGTTCCCTTATATCGATGAAGATCGTGTAGGTGTTTGGGGATGGAGTGGTGGTGGATCTTCCACCCTGAACTTGCTTTTCAAGTATCCGGAATTATTCAAAATGGGAGTCTCAGTGGCTCCGGTTGCGAATCAATTGACTTATGATAACATTTATCAAGAGCGATACATGGGTCTGCCTCAGGAAAACAAAGAGGACTTTGTCATCGGTTCTCCGGTCACTCATGCCAAGAATCTGCAAGGCAAGTTGCTGTTGGTGCATGGTACGGGAGATGATAATGTGCACTATCAGAATACCGAAATGCTGGTCAATGAGTTGATCAAACACAACAAGCAGTTCCAAATGATGGCATATCCAAACCGTACGCATGGTATATTCGAAGGGAAGAATACGCGAAAGCATTTGTACACGATGATCTACAACTTCTTTCAGGAGAATTTGCCAGTTGATTAAGTAGATTTCAATAAACACAAGCTAGATCGCGAGAATTCATTATGAAATGGATGATTTCTGGAATTCCTGGGAGAGTGTTGTTGATGAGCTTCGTAATTCCGGGGAGGTGCATGTTGCCCGTGAACTTCAAGAATCTCGTAGTTATTTGAATGGGCTGACGGATGGGTGGTTCGAATTTCTTCGCGAAGCTGAATTAGTGATGATAAGAAACTCAGCTTTAATCACCCCTCGACAATATGATCAACTGAACCAAATCTTGAAAAAGGTTCGTCAATCGCTAGGGGTTAATAATGAGTGACCATACTACTTATATCAGGGGATTGTAAAACTTACACCATTGACTGTTTTTAATTTAGCTCCCTTAGGGAATAGGGAATTAGACTAACTCGTTTTATCCTACCAAAGGGAGCATTTTTACGTTGTGAACAGAATACCTATTAGTGGCAGCACCTATCAGTTTGTCAAAGATTTCAAGCATGATGAAGGTATAAGGCAAAGTTTCAATGCCATGACTGAAACACACTTTGGTTTCAGTTTAGAAGATTGGTACCAGCGGGGCTATTGGAGTGATTATTATGTACCTTATGCCTTGCTGCATGAAGGTCAGGTGATATCCAATGTTTCCATTAATAAGTTACGCTTTGTGGTTGATCAGAAGATCCGATTGGGTATTCAAATCGGGACGGTCATGACCGATGCACGATATCGTCAACGAGGACTCAATAAATTTTTGCTCCAGCATGTGCTAGCTGAATGGAGAGATCAGGCTGATTTCATCTACCTCTTTGCAAACGACACGGTCCTTGATTTCTATCCCAGGTTTGGTTTCGAGCGTTTGCCGGAATATCAGTATTCAAAACCCATCATATCTACGAGTACCCATTCGCTCAGAAAACTGAATTTCGAAAATAAAGATGATGTAGCCTTATTGATTGAAACCGTTGATCAGTCCTCTCCGATTTCGAAAATCTCTGTAAGAGATCATACCGCAATGATTCTGTTTTATGGGTTTTCCTTCATGCAAGACAGCTTTTATTTCGTGAAGGAATGCGACGCCATCGTCGTAGCGGATTACGAAGGTGATAGGTTGTTGCTACATGATGTTTTTGCTAAAGCACCCATTGACCTGGATGAGCTGATTCAAAGATTGTTGGTGAAGCAGATTCGGCAAGTGGTTTTGGGTTTTACACCAATGGATACGGCAGGATTTGAAAAAAACCTTATCAATGGACCAGACACATTATTCATGTTGAAGGATCAGACTGCTTTTTTCAAAAACAAGCACTGGATGTTCCCTGTTTTGTCTCATGCCTAAAATAGCATCTCTTCAAAAAGTGGGCGTAAGTCACGGATCAGTTGATGCCCATTGGTGCCATTGGTGAAAATGATGAAGCCATTCTGTTTTACAACAGAACCAGCAAAATGTGCCTTGTAACAATCGTTTGATCCACCGTGAGAAAATATAACATCATCCCCGCTGTTCTCGATTCTGGGACCCAATCCGTATTCGCTCGGAGTTACTGGGGTCATCATGTCTGATACCGTTTTCTGACTTAAATAGGCATGCTCTCCTTCATATGCTTCCATCAGCATGATCATGAGTCGGGCAAAATCCGAGGGAGTTGTCCACAAGCCGGAGGCGGCTGTCTCAGGCATACTTTGATAGCCTCTGGGTAGTGCGACTGGCTGTCCGTTCCTGTTGTGTGCTTTGGCAATGTTGCCCATACTTTCCGGTAAAGCATTCTGATAGCTACTCCTTTGCATGTCCAGGGGCTGGAAAAGAATTCGGTCCGCTGCTTCATAAAAAACTTCATCTGTCACGTCCTCAATGACCAATTGTTCCACCGTAGTACCCCCTCCTGAATATCGGAACCTGCTTCCAATGGGGATATTCACGTAAACCCGGCTACTCTTGGCAGGCCATGTCCCTTCTAATATTTGGACTGTGGTGGGTAATTTTTCATCTGGATCAAAATCAGCAAATCCATGGACTGTGAGGCCTGCTGTATGTGACATGATCCGCCGGAGCGTAACTGAGGCTTGCGTTGTGTACTGATTCTCAGGTACCTTCCAGGAAGTCAGGTACTGATTTACATCAGCATCAATATCCAATTGGCCAGCTTCCTGCATTTTCAGGGTAATGATCGCGGTGCCTACTTTACTCACGGACCCTACAGAAAATAAAGTTTCCGTATTCACTGGAGTTGACTGACCTATCTGAAGAAGACCGTATCCTTTCGCCCATTCCAGTTGACCGTTTTTGATGACAGCCATGCTTACTCCCGGTACTCCGTTCCGTTGCATTCTGGACGTCAGATCGAGATCCATTAGTGCTTTTTCATAGACATTTTGGGGAGAAGGATTTGACGGAAGTGAAATCGGTTTAGGCCTGGCTGCCCAGGCCAGAATAGCAATAACGAGGCCTATACAGCCAATAACAATGTGCGATTTTTTCATGAGTTTTGACCTTTGATCTATTCGTGTCGAAGTGAATGGACAGGATTAGCTAGTGTTACACTTAATATACGGTAACCAGTCGCTAAGAGGGTAATGGTGCTGATCAATATCAGTGGGATCAGGAATAGCACGGGACCAATTTCCATCCGGTACGCAAATTCACTGAGCCAGCTTTCTATGCCTATCCATGCCACAGGTACCGCAATTGAAAATCCCATCATCACCAACAAGAACACTTCCTTAGAGAGTAGTATAAAAAGCGTTGGAATGCTGGCACCAAGGACTTTTCTTACCCCCACTTCTTTGGTTCGTTGAAGTGCTGAAAAAGAAGAAAGTCCATACAAGCCAAGACACGAAACGATAATGGCCATTAAGGCAAAAGCACTAAATACTTTACGGTTTATTTCGTCTTTCTTGTATTGACCAGCGAAGAACTGATCCAGAAAGTAGTACTCGGCCGGATTCCCTGGATAAGCGGCTTTATATTGTGCTTCGATGCGGTCAAGTGTAGCACTTATGGTTTGTGTATTCAACCGGATGGCATAATACGAATCGAAGGCTTCGTGCCTTACGAAATACATGGCGTCAATCGGACGATTCAATGATTCATGATGATAATCTTCAATTACACCTACAACCCTTCGCTCCTCTCGAGTAAATTCAAATAGGGTGTGACCAAGTGCTTCTGACGGCTCATCAAAGCCCAACACTTTAGCGGCGGAGAAGTTGAGAATGATGGGCGTGAAGCCTACCATGGTCTCATTAAAATCCTGACCAGCAATAAAATTAACCTTCATGGCGGAGAGAAAATCGTTGCTGATTACTACCCGTTCGATGGATTTCATGTCCGCTTCACTTTCGCGGATTCTTGAAATAGCCATACCACGCAATATCCCCTGTCCAGGAATAACGGTCGATGTGCCTATTCGACTTACACCAGGAATGGACAATACCTCCTGTTTGAATCGCTCTATATCTGGCAACTTATCCAGTCCCGATGCCTGATGAATGACAGGTCCTCTGAGGATAAGCACCTGCTCCATATCAAATCCCATGTCCTGGCCATTCATGAATTTCAATTGCTGAATGATGGCCAGCGTCGCAATGATGAGTAATGAGCTGAACAAGAGTTGAAAAGCAATGAGACCTCTTCTTAAATATTGGCTTGTACCTACCCTAGACTTGCCTTTCAGGGCCGTCAGAGATTTATGTGAAGAAATGACCATTGCCGGATAAAATCCTGAAAGTGCCGTACCCGATACAAAAATCGCCAGGGCCAACACACCGAAACGATCCAGATCAAGGCTTTCCGGGGATAATTCTTTTTCGACAAATTGATTGAACAACGGTTGGCCGAGAAGGACCAAGAAAATCGCGAGTAGAACGGCCATGGAACTGATCAATAAGGCTTCCGTAAAGAACTGCATAATGAGCTCATTTCGCTGGGCACCCATGACTTTTCGTACACCCACTTCCCGGGCCCGATCCACGGATTTTGCCGTGCTGAGGTTAATGAAATTGATCCAGGCAATGATGACGATAAACAGAGCAATGGCCTGTAAAACCTGAATTGTGGTTGCATCACCGATGGGCCCTACTTCATTTTGAAGTTTCGAATTCAGGTGGATATCCCTGATTGGGGTTAGGAAGTACCGATTGACTCGAAGATAAGCCCCTTGTTCATCCTTTTCGGCATAGCCGGGTTTGTAGCGAAGTGTAAGCTTACTCAAGACTTCCTCGATCTTTCCAGGATCAGCGTTTTTCATGACCTTCACGTAGGTAATAAATGCGTTACCACCCCAATCGTTAGAAAAAGCATCTGGATTTTGACGTTCAAGAGTGGCATAAGAAAGAAGCACATCTGAATCGACTTGTAAGGGACAAGCAGGTTTTTCAAAAAGCCCGGTAATCAACACTTCATGACTTGTTCTACCATCATTGTATCTGAGGGTTCTTCCAAGGGCCTGTTCTGCCGTCCCAAAGTACTTTTCGGCCATCTCAGCCGTAAGAATAGCGGTGTTAGGTGTATTCAGTTTGCTTACACCTTGTACTACGCTGAAATCGAAGAAGTCCAGATAAGACTGGTCTGCAAAGAATAGTTGGTGCTCTTTGAAATGTATTTGAGGTTGATCGGTTCGGGTAAGTACGATCGATGCGCCACCGCTTAAGGACGGGCTATATAACCTTGCAAAATCAGCCACTTGCGGCAGGTCTCTTTTCATCGCAGGGCCTACTCCGGAAAAAGTCATGCTGCTCTCGTAGATCATTCCGCCAAAGCGGTAATAATCATTGGAAACCCGATAGAGTTGATCTGCTTGCGTACTGTTGTTATAATTCAGTTCTTCAGACACATATTCCATGATAAAAAGGGCGGCTGTCAGACTTAAAGCCAGCCCCAATACATTGAGTGAAGTATAACCTATATGGCGTTTAAAATTCCGAAAAGAACTCTTGATGAAACTGGACATCATGGCCTGGGAAATGAACGAAGTGGCTCGTCCACCTTTAAAAAAACGGATGGCACTTATGGCATCCAGGAAATACCGGTATTGGGCAGTCCTTCTTTTGCCCTGTTCCAGACGCCATTTGTAAACTTCCTGAAGATCACCAGTTACCTCATCTCGATATTCCTTTCGACAAAAGGTTCTCAATAGCCAGTCGGCCAACTTCGGAGGACGTGGATTTTCAGACTTCATTTCAGGAAAGTTTTGGTATCATATCCCAGATTTGTGTTTTCGCTTTCATGGTTTCTTCAACCGTTCGATAACCCAATTCTGTAGCTTCGTAAATAACTTTTCTGCGACCCCCTCTGGCTTGGGTAGGTTCACCCACATGAGACTTTAACATGCCTTTTTTCTCTAATCTCTTTAGTACCATCACTACGGCAGGAAGGGTGATCTCTTTGTTCATTTGCTGGATGTAGAGTTTAACAAGTTCTGCCCCGTACGATTCTTTCTCGCGTAACACCAGCAACAGGATCAGTTCTTCCAAGGCACCTAAAGTCAAATTCATATGGGTAGATATCTGTACGGTAATTTAGTAAACTAATGTTTAGGATATACGAATTAAGTAAATATTTGTTTAGGTAATGAAGAACAATGATGTCCAGTAACAGTTTTGTGTTCCTTAGGATCACCTTTCCCTTTCTGCAAACAAGATGATTCATAGACCCATTTCTAGAGGAATTTGTAGCGTCTGTGTTTTAGGGAAACCTGCTAAATTGTCTCGACTCAGGAAATCAATGAGGTGTGGAAATAAGATGTCTCCAGCCTCTTCAAACAGATCGTGTGAAGCATTTTTCACAGTGATCAAATACCCATTGGTAAACATCTCAAGGATGGATGATGCATTAGCGGGTGGTGTTCGGACATCCTGGTCGCCGACCGCAATTAAAATGGGTACTTCCGATTGGATGGGTTCCTGAATTTGTTCCAAGATCATCTTTGTTTCCAGCAGATCACATGCTTCAAAATTGATGTTGTTCAATGCGTCCCCAAGTAAAGTTTGAGACCGGGTTTCTTTTATTGTCTCCAACCGTTTTTTTGAAGCTCCTGATGTGCAATCTGAAATGATTGATAGAAAATTGTAACCAGTACCATTTCGTAATTGCATGGATTGTTGTGCCAACCATTGGAAGTTTCCACCCAACATTTCCAGAAACCTACCCGGTAATTCGCGGTATTCGGTCCTCCCCAATGCCAGCGCAGTAATCAGCTGTAGATCGTACTTTCCCAGAACGATTTTGGTTCCGTTGACTACTTCCGTTTTGGGAATTTCAAGTTGTTCCAGAATGTGTGCTACCAATTCATGAAACCCGCTTTCCCAGCCGGGTAATTTTCCGATTTTCCTGGACAACTTGAGTAAAGCCCCCTCGGCGTACATGGGTAATTTCATGGTGTGATCGAATCCTTCAGGACTGTCAATGACCACCCTGGCCACGTTTTCAGGGTATCGCTTCAAATAGTTTAGTGCCCAATGACTACCAAAACTGCCGCCGAAAAGAAATACCTGCTTGTATCCAAGCGCATTCCGTAAAGCTTCAAGGTCTTGAGACATGGCCAGGACATGATAATTACTGGTTACTATTCCCTGTTTGATCAAAGATTCCTGACATGCCAGAACATAATTTTGAAACGCTTTGCCGAAATCTTCTTTAGATAATGGCTCAAGCATCGGAAGCTCAATAAGGCCTGAACATTGTAGGTTCGGTACAGCATTGGCATTCCCGCGTTGCTCCAATACCACAATGTCACTTCTTCTGGAAAAAGCTTTAAGTAGAGGAGCCACATCCTTCCATTGCTGTTGAATAGACGGATTGTTGGCGGGGCCCCCTTCTAATAAAAAAATTGGCGGCAGAAGGCGATCCGAATCGGTCCTTATGATCTTAAAAGGCAATTCAATCACATTGGAATATGAATCCGCATGATTCTCCAATACACGCAATAAGCCCTCTTCATATTCAAGCGTTGCTTCTTCCAATGGTATGGACCTGGAGTAAATATGGGCGATACCCAACGCTGGAGATTGCTCAGTTTTTGGGAAGGAAGGCATCCATAGCCACAGTCCGCTCATGGCCATTATGAAGAAAATATAAAACCCCTTCATCTTTACCTTTCATCAATACTTCCCAGAAACGCCTTCCTTATTTTTTCCTGTAAAGTGGAAGCAGAGGTATTCTGCTCGATTTTTAAGATCGGAATGACACGAGGTTGTGCTACATACTTTCTGAAAAAGTCGGATTGATCTTTACCGCTTGCACGTGATAACCGGCTTTCTAGTTCATCAATTGTTAGGACTTGATCGGAACCTCCATAATCCTTAAAGAGTTCTCGCATCACCTGGTCTAAACTCGTTTGGTTGTCAGATTCGCTACGAATGATCATATCTTGAGCAATTCCCGCAAAAAGTCCACCGCCATAGATGATGCCCCAGTGATCATGTTTGGCTTCTCCATCGATCAGGGCAATGTCACTGATTCCCGGATCATTGATATAGCGCTGATAAAACAGATCATTCAATACGCTGTAATAAACCTGATCGCCCAGTAAACCAATTTCATGTAATGATTTGAGCGTATAATAGTTGGTAAAACCTTCTTTGAACCATTCCATCGTTTCAGGTTGCGATTGAATAGATTTTCCATTCCACAAGTGAAAGAACTCATGTGCGAAAAGGAATCGGGCGATCATCGCATCCATAGGGCCGCCTTCTTTATTCAAAATGATACTAATGGTTTTACCAAGCACCTCACCATCTGTTTGATCTCCCTGTCCCAGTACAATGAGCGATTTGTTGTTTTCAATCCCGTGAATATTGGGCACTCCTCCCATGAGTTTGATGTAATAATCAAAAACACCAGTTCCCATTGATTGGAATTTGGCTTTGTCTTTTTGGATGTCAGATGAACAAAGGGCAAATGCGAGTTCAAACCCGCTACGATTGATACTGAATTGCTCAAAAACTCCTGCTACAAATCCTGATTGCGTCAGTTCCTCGAAATTTTCTACTGTGAATATTTGATCCTTGCTGCCAAGGACATTCCAGGGAGTTACAATTTTCCAGTTGTCCGGTAGATTGAATTTAACCCGGATCGCTCCTGACCCTTCCGGTATTAAGAATATGGATCTTCCCGAAATGAACAATGCCTCGTCCACCTGATAGGCAATGCCGTCAATGCCACCACTCCATTCGTAAGCTTCATGATCCAATAAGAAAGTGTAGGTTATGTTGACCTTTTTGCCTCGATCAGTGTCTACCGTCCAGGTAGCATCCCCATTGTTCTGAATCGCGATCGGTTGACCGTCCGAAAAGGCAGAGACATTTTCAATGAACTTGGCCCATCGATCTTCAAACTGATTGGCTCCACGTGCCATCCTCAGCGAATTGGATTCGCTGGTGTATTGCAGGTTCACCCGGACTTTTTTCCAATTCGATTGATCATAAGTTACTTCATATTGAATGTCGGCAGCATGTGCGTTATGACTTATCAGCATTATTGTTGCGATAAGCAAAGTAAGCGTTCTCATGTCGTTAAAATTTTGAGTTTGGTCAAATAAAACGAGGGGGGAAGTTTGAGGTGACTTGTGAGCGCTTCAGACTTGTTACCAATCAGGATTTGTCACAAAAAAAGCACTAACAGTGCTTGGCCATATAGGCTTTTGGAGTGGTTCCTGTATGTTGTTTAAAGGCCCGATAAAAAGCGGAGTTGGAGTGGAATCCTGCTTCTTCAGCCATGCCGATAATGGTCAATTGATTTTGTTCATTTTGTTCGATCATCTTTAACACTTCTTTAACCCGATACTCATTGACAAACTCATTGAAGTTCTTTTGGAAGTGTGTATTGATCAGGGTAGAGATGCTTTTGCTGGTCGTTCCCATTCGCTCAGCGACCGAATTAACGCTTAGATCTTGTCGGGTGAATATCTTTTCAGTATCGAACAATTGTCTAAGCTGATCTATTTGCTCGTCGTTTACCAGCGTCGCTGCAATGGGGCGAATCGGGCTGCTTTGAGATCGGTATACGATGATCATTACGATAAAGGAAAGCAGTACGGTAATGTTTAGCGTAACCTCGTCAGGAATAGGTTTTACCCATTGATTGATGGCGTGGAATACGAAGTTCAGGAGATAAATAGAGATGAAGGCAATAACCAACCGTTTTAACCAAAGCCCCTCTTTCCCCAGGCGAGATTGAGCAGCTTTGAGTTGAATGAAAGCCCAGATTAAATAAGCACCAAAATGCACATTCCAAATCCAAATAATCCATCGGTCAAGTGCGGTCCAGAAGGATTCCTGATCAGCATCGATGGCAATTGCCAGGTTGGAGATAGCGCCGAATGAGAAGTATATAATAAAAGGTAACCCATGTAAATAGGACCTGTGTCTAAGTGGGTGATAGGCCAAGCTGTGCTTTACGATAAGCCCTAACATGGGGCCCAGCAGGAATGAAAATGCGTTAGCGAGGTATTGGTAAAAAAAGATTATTTCACGGAAGTCAAGCAAAATAAGAATGGTGTTGCCAATAACTGCCGCAAGACTGACCATGAGGACTGCCAAAAGACTTGTGATCAGCTTTCTCGATTTATTCAGGCTAAGCGATACTGCCAAAGAGAGCGACTGGATCAGTCCTACTGCATTGATCAGGATCATGAATTGTACCACGGAGAGTTGACTCATGCTTTAACAGAACTTGCTCTTAAATTTACTTTATTGAGAACTGTAACGTTTGATTTTGTATAGAAGCCGGGGCTTTTTTAATGAAGTAGGGGATCAGCTCCTACCTCTCTTATGATCCTGCTTGGAAACAGCACTTAATTCCAATATTTTAGGGAAATGATCAACCTGCTGGTTTAGATAACCAGATGCATATTAGCCCTAATCATGAGACATCTTTTTCGAATTGCCATTTTATCTCTTCTTGTTTGCTTTCAGAGCTACAGCCTGAAAAGTCAGGTTCATGCCAGGAATGGTATGGTAGTTTCGGCTAATCAACTGGCCTCCGAAGTAGGTGTTGAGATCCTGAAAAAGGGAGGAAACGCCATTGATGCTGCCGTAGCTACTGCATTTGCTTTGGCCGTGGTACACCCAACAGCCGGAAACATCGGAGGAGGTGGATTCATGGTGTACATGGAGGGTTCGGGAATGGCCACTACGATCGATTTCAGGGAAAAGGCACCGCTGGCGGCTACTCCTGAGATGTTTTTAGATGATCAGGGAAAAGTGATGACCGGCACCAACCTATATGGAAGAAACTCTACGGTAAATCACATCGGGGCCAAATCCGTAGGTGTCCCTGGTACGGTTGCCGGGCTGTATTTGGCACATGAAAAATATGGAAGTCTACCCTGGAGTGAATTGGTGCAGCCAGCCATTGACCTGGCTCAAAATGGATTCCCTCTTACCTGGACGTTATCAAGCGCTGCGGGATTTTTCAAAGCCAATTCTCCGATTCCCTTTCTTCAAAATTTCTTTGATAATGAGCAAGGCGCCCTGACAGAGTTTGGAGAGATCTGGAAGCAACCGGAGTTGGCCAATACTATGATCGCTATCCGGGATAAAGGACACGATGGTTTCTATAAAGGAGCGGTTGCCAGGGAAATTGCCCGATTCATGAAAGAAAATGGAGGGATCATCACGAAAGAAGACCTGGCGCGCTATCAGGCAGTGGAAAGAAGGCCTATCAAGGGGACTTACCGGGATTATGAGATCTATTCTATGCCTCCGCCAAGTTCTGGAGGAGTTGCCATGGTTGAAATGATGAATATCATGGAACTGGCGGACCTGGAAGCCATTGAATTCAACTCAGCGGAGTATGTGCATTTGGTGGCGGAAACCATGCGCCGCGCTTTTGCCGATCGAGCAGAGCACATGGGCGATGCCGATTTCAATGAGAACCTCCCTTTAGATAAACTCACCTCAAAATCATTCGCGAAAACCCGATTTGAAAACATCGACATGACCAAAGCCTCTGTGAGTGACTCTTCGAAGTTTGGGCAGCTTTATGATGGTACAAGTACTACGCACTTTTCGGTCATGGACAAAGAGGGTAATGCGGTTTCAATGACCTATACCCTGGAGCATGGGTATGGTTCAGGCATGGGCTCGGATAAACTGGGATTCATTTTTAACAATGAAATGGGGGACTTCAATCCTCAGCCTGGCATCACAACCAGTTTGGGTCAGATTGGAACAGACCCGAATCTTATCCGGCCGGAAAAGCGGATGCTTTCCAGTATGACCCCAACCATCGTTGCAAAAGAGGGCAAACCTTATCTGGTCATAGGTAGTCCCGGTGGAAGAACGATCATCAATACGGTGTTCCAAACTGTGTTGAATGTACTTGCTTACAACATGCCGGTTGATAAGGCCATTGAAGCCATGAAAATCCATCATCAATGGTTGCCGGATCGCATTATCTATGAGGAAGATCTCATGTCACCGGATACCCGCAGAGCGCTTGAAGCGATGGGTCATTCCCTGGTTCCAAGAGATGGTTTAGGCGCTCTCATGGGTATTCAGGTTGATTCAGAAAATGCCGTACTAATCGGTGCCTCAGATTCATCAAGACCCGATGGAGCGGCGGTGGGATATTGACCATTTCCCGGCCAGCTAGTTGAGAAAACTAAGCGTCTCCCGGCCTTGTACCTTTTAATTAAGCAGTTAATGCCGGGAGATCAATATTTTTGAGGCTCAACCTCTCTCTTCTACTCCTCATCCAATAACTCATACCCCTGATTGATGCCCAATTCCGTTGCGGGAACACCATCTCTCATCCATTTAGGACGTGGCTGCCCCTTGAGGTAATGATCGAAGAATTGCGACATTCGGATGTTAAAGTCAATTCGATTTTGAGTTTTGAGCGGCCAGTGTGGTTCACCCCGGTAATTCAACATCCAGGCAGGCTTTCCAAGTCGTCTTAATCCGACAAAGTATTCGATTCCCTGATACCAAGGCACCGCTCCGTCTGCATCGTTGTGCATGATCAGGACGGGTGTATTTACTTTATCCAGGGTAAAAATCGGAGAGTTTTCAATGTATCGCAGCGGGTACTCCCACAGGGTACCGCCAATTCTACTTTGGGTATGCTCGTATTGGAACATACGGCTCAACCCCGTACCCCATCGAATGCCGCCATAAGCGCTTATCATGTTTACTACCGGCGCACCAGCTTCTGCACATTTGAATATGTCCGTTTCTGCCAATAAATGTGCGATCTGATAGCCGCCCCAGCTGTGCCCCTGCACACCGATGTTTTCCTCATCGATGAATCCCTTCTCGATCAGAGAAGTGATTCCGGGTATCACGCAATTGTAAGCATCTTCTCCTGGATACCCCGTACCATAATGCACGTTCGGGTTAAAAATCACATAACCCCTGGAAGCGTAGAAGCTGTAATTCATCGTGGATCGATGAGGGTAGGGATCTCTGTGAGTATGCAATCCATTGGAGCTTTTTTCATAGAAATTGACCATCAAAGGATATTTCTTGTTCGGATCGAAATTTTCTGGCTTTATGAGCATTCCTTCCAGTTTCTCACCTTCCAGAGAGTTCCAATAAACCAATTCAATGCTACCCCAGCTATAATCTTTTTGTTGTGGATTTATATCACTGATCCGTGTGCTCTTTTTAAGATTGAGATCTGAGGCCAGTAAATCAGGGAAAGTCTGGAAGTTTTCTTTGGTGTAGATCAAATCATTGGCATCCCGGGCTTTTTTGAATGACCGGAAACGATAATCTCCCTCCAATAATTGGGTAGGTCTATTCTGACCGTACTTCATTTTGAAAACGGCTGCCTTTTTATTGTTGTCATAAAATCCGGTTAACATCAGGTTTTGTCCCTTTTTGATGAACCGCTCTTCCTGATCCAGTTTCACGTATCGATAGGTCAGCTGACTGGGCCTTCCGTTGGTGATTTTCTTGGGTGCAACCTTATTAGAAGGGTCCACTTCCCAAATGTCGAATCGATCATAGATAAGCATTCGATCATCATTTTCGGTCCAGCTCATGACACCATAGGGCCATGGATCAGAAGGTGTATCGTGGATTTCATTGTAAAAAGGAACTTGCCGATTATTGGTTATCTGTCGGATTTCCTGGTCATTGAACGAATAAGTAAACCACGCGGAATCCAGGTTATTGTACCAGTAAGCGTATTCACCACCAGGAGACAGACTGACAAAGCCCCTCACAGCTTCTGCGACTTTGGTTTTTTCACCCGAGGCAACATCCAGATCATAGATGTCTTGCAGCACATATCCTTCCCAGCTGACCAACTTTCGATAATTATAATCATCGATGGCAACGCCATTTGTCCCATCACCCCGATCGCTTACCCTCACGGCGGAAAAAGCTTCTCCGCCTAATTGCAGGAATTGATCACCTGAAACATCATAGTAGCTTAGGTAACCAAATTTCAGGTCATTACTTTTCTGATTTTCCTGTTGCGTGAATAGGCGTTGGTCTTTGTAATTCCAGACTTCTACATTAACGATTTCATCAGCTAAAAGGGCTGTGTCCTGCAAAACCGGGAATGGTTTGGTTTGGAAGAACAGACGCTGGCCAGACTCTGAGAAATAGTTCCCAAAATCATTATTGACCATTAAATCCGAGAGCATTTCGTTTTTCACGATGGTCTTACTGCTATCCCATTCGGTTTTGAAATAATGAAGGTGATAATCCCTTTGCAATGCTTTGGTACTGTCAGTATCGGAAATGAATGAAAGCTGTGTTCCTTTTTTATCCCAAACCAGTTGATTGTATTCTCCTTTGGACCGGAAAACGGGATCAAATGACTGCTTGTCAAAATCATATGTATATACTCCAGGGAGTAGGGTGCTGTCATTGCCGGTGGTAGTGAGCGCGATGGCTGCCCCTTCTTCGGCAATGGCATAATTGAGTACATAAGGAAAAGTCACTTCCGATTGATTGGTAAGGTTCCTCACGACCAGATCGTACCCGTTTTTCTTGTTCCTTTTCTTCTCCTTCATGTTGGTGGAATCAATGACCGGAGCGTACAAATACACCAGGTAATCATCCCACTTCTCAGGTACTTTGAAGGATTTCAATCCAGCCAGTTTTTCTATGTTTTGACCTTCCAGAGAATAGATCACGAGCGTATCTGAGGGTAAATCCTTTTCCTTGGTTTTCACTCGCTTCAAATCGCGGAATTCGTAATAATCCGGTGCTGCTTTAAAGATCAGGTAGGCGGAGTTGTTACTGAATACAGGATTGGAGCCCCGTTCGTAAGACAACAAAGATCCGCCGCTCATCTCGTGTAAGTGAACGAATTCATTACCGTAGCCATTGGTCCGGGTATTGTAGGTCACATAATTTCCGTCATTACTGACCAGTGATTTGGAAATTCGGCGCCATTCATTGTATGCCGTGTGATCCAGCGCCTTTTTGTTTTGTGAAATTGCTAATGTGGGTAATGCGATCAGAAGAAAGATAAAGAATTGCTTCATGATTAGGTATAATCTGTCAGGCGGGCAAGATAAATGTAATTGCATTGATTACTGAGTTGAGATTGATAGGGTAGCTTCAAGTCCATTTGAATGGTGGAATAAGACACTCAGGTAGCTTAGCCATTTTGATTTAAAGACGTGTTTTTGCACTTTTAAATGTGGATCAAAAGCAGAAGAAATGAATTTTTCATGGCTTAGTCTCCGATATTCTTTTGAAGAAACTTTCGAAGAGAAACGAAATACCGTTTTAGCACTTTCTGCTTCCGCGGGTCTTATTCTGATCTTATTGCAACCTTTTGGTTTTTCCTTCGCGGACCAAAGCCTTCATTTCATCGTACTGTTGCTGATAGGAGCCCTCACCATGGGCATCAACTTTTTCGTTTTACCAACCCTTTTACCAACCTTCTTCAGAGAAAGTGAGTGGTCCATTGCGAAAGCACTTTTGTTTCTCGCGTTCAATTTTTTGAACATTGGGTGCTGGCATCATCTCTACCAGGTCGTATTCGTCGAGCAAAACATTTTCCTGATCTCCTCCCCTGAACAACTAGTGACAGGTCTTTCAAAGACCGTTGCCATAGGATTAGTGGCTTCGGGTTTTCTGGTCCTCATTCGGTACAATATCCTCACAAGAAAACATTTACAAATTGCGCAAGAGCTAAATGATCATTCAAACCAGTTACCAGAAAAGAAAATCAGGGCGCAATCGGCCACGGTCCAGCTATTACTGGAAGGTCAGGATATTTGCATCGATAGTAAAGACTTATTATGGATCAGTGCGGAAGGGAATTATGTCTCCTTAAAAATCAGAGGAGAAAGCAAAGGGGTCTTGTATCGGGCCACTATGAAACAGGTCGAGGTTGCACTTTCCGGGTTTCCCGAATTCTTCAGATGTCATCGGTCGCATGTGATCAATCTCAACGTCATTTCATCACTGAAAGGCAATTCTCAGGGTTTGTTTGTTCAGGTTGATGATCATCCGGAGAAAATACCGGTGGCGAGGCCAAATATCAAATGGCTCAGGAATGTACTCCAACAAAATTCGTATTGAACTAAGCAATTCGTCACAAATTGAAGCAACTGGTAACATGAATTTCGACTCTCATAAGCTGTCTTGTAAGTTGCTACGGGTATTGATGTAATGACGAAGTTCTTCAACCGCCTAAAGTTACTCCTACTGTTATTGGTGCAGGTTTTGCCGGTGATAATCATCATATATTTCGCTTTGAAATTCAGGCGCTCTACTGAAAATGGAGGCTGGATGATAGAAGCCGAAACCGGGTGTAAATGTTGGACCAATCGAAATTTTGAAAACCGAAGTTTCACATGGACCGGAGACTGCTCAAACGGTTATGCCAATGGATTCGGAGAATTGCAATTGAGGCAATATGGATATGAGCATACTTCTTTTGAAGGCACCTTGTTGAATGGAAAAGCTGAGGGCCCGGGTAAACTGATTTGGTTGGACGGGGATAGGTTTGAAGGTGAATTTCGAGAGGGGTTACCTAATGGATTTGGCCGGTTTTTCAATGATGACGGAGATTACTATGAAGGAAATTTTGAAATGGGTGCCCGATCAGGAAAGGGGACTTATTGGTATCCTTCCAAAAGTCGTGTATTGAAATATGAGGGTTTTTGGCAGAAAGGCCTTGAAAACGGACCTGGAACTTTGTTTTTCCGCGATGGTACCCAAGTAAGTGGTACGTTCGTGAATGGGACACTTTCTCAAGCTAAAGAATAATTCGGAGTTGCATCTTTTTTCTAAATCAAATTGAAAAAGGTATGTTTCAAATCGAACCAATTTTGTGGCTGCGGGATTTTGCCTCTCCCGGCATGGATCTGTTAATGACCACTGTTTCCAAATTAGGCTATTCCGAAGTTTATGGTACGGTAATGTTTTGCCTGATATTCGGTTACCACCTTAAAAAAGGCCTTGCCGTGATGGTAGCAGCATTTTTGGTTGGCCTTCTCACTTTTAGCTTAAAAAATGGTCTGGCTTTTCCAAGGCCCAGCGACATAGACATTCGGGTATTGCCAGCAGGGTATGAACCACCTTTTAAACTCGCTGCATCAGGAACGGGAAAGGACTTCTGGGACCTACCGTCAATGGAAGCAAGACAGGTCGCCGGTATGCAACAAAACTGGAGCTATGGTCTGCCTTCTGGCCATGTTAGTTCCGCGACTGTCTTCCTTTTGGGTATTGCCTTATTTTTTCGTTCCAGGAGGGTATTTTGGTTTTCCTTGGCCTGGATCCCATTGATGTGTTTGTCCCGGATGTATCTGGGTCGGCATTTTCTCGCTGACGTGCTCGGAGGAGTCATAGTGGGCCTATTGGGTGTATGGATGGCTTATCGTTTGTTGTACCCATTCCACATGGCCACTAGCGAAAAGCCTGGGATAAAAACCCTAACCCCATTGGCTGTTCTTGTGTTACCGCTTGTCATTTTGGCCCCCTTTTTTGAGCTCATTCACGATAAAAATACGGGTCGAATTTTTGCGATGCTGGTCTTTTACGGATTTCTGATCATCGATGGCCTTCCGTCAGATGCCGGTAAATTCTGGCATCGTGCCTCCAGGGTAATCGTTGTGATCGTGATTTACGTGATCGTTGATAGCGGACTGGATCTTGTTCTGGATACTCGTGGTTGGGATGACCTTCCTGTCATTGTCATGATGAACGCTTTCCTGGTCAATGTAATCGCATTAGTAGGGGGAGTGCTTCTCTCAAAAAAAGCAGGACTCTATCAGGCTTGAAGTTGGTGTAGATCGGGTTTCCTTAAAAATCCCTAAATTCTCTCCCGATACATCAACCTTTCCAAATGCGTTTACAATTCCTACCTCTGCTTTTCTGTGGTATTGTCTTATTTCAATGTTCCGGACCTCCGTCGGAAGACACTCCAGAAAAACAATTGATGGAATTGACCCTTACGGAGGGAACGAATATGGCCGTGGCCTTATCCCCGAATGGGGATACGTTGGCTTACGATCTCTTGGGGCGTATCTGGCTGATGCCGGTATCCGGTGGGGAAGGAATTCCCATTACAGATCCTTACGGCAACGCGAGGCAGCCCTCCTGGTCACCGGATGGTAAAAAGATCGCATTCCAGGCTTATTGGGATGGTAACTGGCATATTTATACCGTCAATACCGACGGGAGCGGTCTCAAACAAATGACTTCAGGAGAGTTTGATCATCGGGAGCCGCATTGGTCACCAGATGGAACGTCATTGGCCTTTTCTTCAGACCGGAACGGATCTTATGACATCTGGACACTTCAAATTGTCAGTGAACAAATCAAGGTCATGACCTCCGCCGAAGGGAATGAGTCTGGCCCAAATTGGTCACCTGATGGAGCGGAATTGGCCTACATTTCTGAATCGGATGGTCGTTTCGAGTTGGTAGCTCAAAACATGACGTCATTAGAAAAGAACACATTGTATTCGGCAAAAGGCAAACTCACCGGAGCTTCCTGGTCACCGGATGGAAATCGCCTGCTGGTGAATGAACACAAAGATGTCTCGGCTGATCTGTTACAAGTGAATGCCGATGCTAAGGAAGTGACGAAAGTTTCCGAGGAAGGCGAAGACGTATTCCCCTTCCGCCATTCCTGGGTTTCGGATGGGACATTGATCTATACGGCTTCGGGCAAAATGTATCAATTGGATGAATCTGGGAAGAAAGCCACCATTCCCTTTTCCGTGAAAGTGGAATTAGACCGAACACCCTATCAGCGAAAACACAGGGACTTTGATGATACCGAACCTCAAATGGCCAAAGGAATTGTTTCTCCAACGCTTTCTCCGGATGGACAATCTATTCTGTTTGTGGCTTTGCAGGATCTTTGGGTTAAAAAACGAGATGAACTAAAGCAGTTAACGGATGATGCGGCGGTACAGATTTTGCCCATTTGGTCGCCAGATGGGAAACAGATCGCCTACAGTTCTGATAAGGAAGGAACATTTGGCATTTGGACAATGAATATTGACGGTTCGAATCCGACGCAAGTACTCCGTACCGGTGGAAGTGTATCCGGTATGGCCTGGTCAAGTGACGGAAAGCAAATCGCTTACACACAAAGTTATGGTCCAAGGTTCGGTACGCTCAGTTTGCTTGATCTGGCTACTGGAGAAACGAAGCGGCTAGGAGCAGGCATCGGATCTAGTGTAGGCACACCTACCTGGTCTCCTGATGGAAAGATTGTTGCGTTATCCGCTTTAGACCCTTATTCTACGCGTTATCGTGAGGGAGTCAACCGAATACTGCTCTTCCCGGTGGATGGAGGGCAACAGCGGGTGCAAAAAGCACCAGAGCACTGGTCTTTTGGCGTTCGGGCCAATGATGGCCCAAAATGGTCGCCGGATGGAAAACACATGGCGCTGGTATCAAAAGGTAAATTGTGGCTGCTTCCTGTGGATGTGTACGGAAATGCCAAGGGTGATCCCATCCAACTTACAGAAGAATTGGCAGATGCACCAACCTGGAGTGGCGATTCAGAGGAGCTTCTTTACATGGCCATCGATCAGTTGAAAGTCTTAAACGTTCTGGATAAAACTACGGAGCAAGTATCCCTTGACTTGACCTGGAGTCGAAAATATCCAAATGGCACTACCATCATTCACGCAGGCGGCCTGATCGATGCATCGAGTGACACCTTGAAAAAAGACATGGACCTTGTCATTAAAGGACATAGGATCATCGACATTGGTCCTCACGATGAATCCCGGACTGCCGATAAAAAGGTGGACGCCTCTGATGCTTTTGTCATGCCAGGGCTGATCGATATACACGTCCACGAAGGCAGTGAAAATGGCGAAAAGTTGGGCCGGACCTGGTTGTCCTGGGGCGTCACCACAGTCAGAAATCCTGCCGGAGATCCTTACGATGCGTTGAATCGACGAGAAGCTTTTCAATCGGGGAAGGCATTAGGTCCCCGAATCTTCTTTACAGGCAGCCCAATAGATGGCAGTCGAATTTTCTATGGAGGCGGATCCACCACGACTTCTGAACAACAAGTGGATGAGGAACTGAGAAAAGCGGAATTACTCGATTATGATTTGATCAAGACCTATGTGAGATTACCGGATTTGCTCCAGCGACGAGTGGTAGAAGGTGCCCATCGCATTGGGATACCCGTCACTTCACATGAACTTTACCCTGCTGTTGGTTTCAACATTGATGGCGTAGAGCACGTCAAAGGCACAAGTCGGAGAGGCTTTTCAGCCAAACTTACGGAGACACAACAATCCTATAATGACGTGACAGACCTCCTTGCTCAATCGGGCATGTGGTTTACCCCCACGACAGCTATTTATTTGGGTTATCAATATGTGGTTGCCAGAGACCCCAGTGTCATGGAAGACCCCAGACTTCAGGAATTGACAGAACTGCGCTACCTGGCGAGTATCAGTGCTTCGGCCGATCAAATCCAAAGTGATCAGGAGACTTATGATCAGTTATATCAAAATGTCATCCGTATGGTGGCTGATGTGCATCGCAAAGGAGGATTAGTCGTGGCTGGAACAGACGCCCCCATCATCCCACAGGGCTTCGGATTGCATATCGAATTGGAAAACTATCAGGATGCAGGATTGCGACCCATTGATGTCATAAGAACAGCCACTATCAATAATGCTAAAGCACTGAATGCACAGGATGACTTGGGCACCATTGAGGTAGGAAAACTAGCGGATATGGTGATCGTAGAAGCCAATCCACTGGATGACATCCGTAATGCCCGCAAAACCAGATTGGTCATCAAGAATGGGGAGGTCTATGAGTTGGAAACGTTGATTAAGGGGGAGAATGGGTTTCATTAATACCATTATCATTGAATATCTCTTTACTTACTTAATGAGTGTTGGAGAAATAAGCGCATTACGAGAAGAATTGTCTGAATGGGTAGGCTCACTAGAAAATACCGAAATGCTGGAGCTACTCCGATCAATTAAGTATTCATCAATTGAAAAAGGTGATTGGTGGGACACTTTATCTGATAAAGAAAAGGAAAACATCGAAGCAGGCCTGAAGGATTTATACAATAATCACACACTTACTTCAAAACAATTCTGGCAAAGATTAGCTGATTAATCATGCAAGTCCTATAGACTAATACATCATTACATAACGCTCGGGAAATTCGAAATTATTTGAGAAGTCACTTTACGGAACAGGAAGTTGAGAGGTTTGACAGACTACTTCGTTCATTCGAATTAAACGTTTCTACATTCCCAAAGCTATATCCTCAATCGGCAAAGTATCCACGGATAAGAAGAGCGGTGCTACATAAATTCTTATCAGTATTTACTCAGTAGAAGGAAAATCTATAACCGTTATTGCTATACAAGACAATCGTCAAGAAGTACCTGATTTTTAGTACGGCTATTATTGTTAACACCGGATAAAGGACTAATAAAGCAACCCTTTCCTTATTCTCACGTATTTGTTTTACAAATGGGTAAATAAACATGAAATTGCACCTTGGTGAATTTGAGGAAGTTGTTTTGCTGTTAGTCGCTGTGCACCACGATGACGCTTATGGACTTGCCATTGCTAATTCTATTCAGGAAAAATTGAATAGAAGTGTAACCCTAAGTAGCGTCCACACGGCCCTTTACCGAATGGAAGAGAAGGGATATCTGTTATCTCAGGTTGGTGGATCAACCAGGGAAAGAGGTGGTCGCAGTAAGCGGATCTTCAAAATCACCAGTTTAGGCAAGCAGGCACTTGAAGCTTCACGCCAATCACGGAATATGCTTTGGGAGATGATCCCAAAAATCAGTTTTGAAGGTTTATGAAAAGCTACCCTCCACGACTCGCCCAACGCTTCTTTAGCTGGTATTGCCGAAATCAATTGCATGATTCCATTTTAGGTGATATGGAAGAGCAGTTTTATCAGAATCAATCGCGATATGGCACGCGAAAAGCTCGGTTCTATTACTGGTTGGGCGTGTTGCAGTTCCTCAATCGTTTTACCTTAAAACGCGAAAACCGCTCGTCTACCCGACACTCCAATCCCTTTCCTATGTTCAAGAATAACCTCATTAGCTCACTCCGGTTTTTAGGCCGAAACAAAAGTTTTGCTGTCATCAATGTGTTTGGACTGACCATCGGCTTTACCAGTATCTTCTTGATCTTGATTTTCGTCAATCATGAACGGTCCTTCGATCAATTTCATGCCAATAAGGAAGCCGTATATCGGGTCAACTTTGCCTTTAAAGACAATGCAGGGAACGTCACGAAGCTGGTGAACTCTCCTCCGGCACTGGCAACTGGCGTTTGGGGGAAATTTCCTGAACTGCGAAAAATATCCAGATTGCGCTATGCCATGAATGGTTTGTTTGCTCAGGGAGAGCGTCGGTTCTATGAGGACCATGGGTATTACGCGGATTCATTATTTCTGGAGATCCTTCAATTTAAGATGACTGCTGGTGATCCGAGGACCGCTTTAGACGAGCCCAATTCTATTGTCATTACCGAATCATTAGCATTGAAATACTTCAATCAACCCAACCCTCTGGGGCGAACGATCATGTTTAATAACACCACCCCTTTGAGGGTTACAGGTGTTCTCGCGGAAATTCCCACCAATTCTCATTTGAATTTCAACTTTTTGATCTCTTTTTCTACTTACACCATACCTGATGGATATGCCTCTGACCTGACGAGCTGGAGCTGGCTGGGCTTTCTGACCTATGTGGAATTGAATCCCCAAGCTGATTCAAAGGGTTTCGAGAAGAAACTGGTGCAGCATTTCAAAGACCTGAATCCGGAAAATCCCAATCCAATGTTACCCGAGGTTCAGCCTTTGTCAGAGATTTATTTGGGTTCCGCAGGTATGGCAGATGACCTGGCAAGTCACTTGCGGTCCGGTAATCAATTTACCGTAAATGCTTTATTGACGATTGCGGTACTCATCCTGATCATTGCAGGGTTCAACTTCGCAAACCTAAGTTATGCCTTGTCTCTCAATCGAAGTAAGTCCACGGGGATTAGGAAAGTATTGGGAGCCAACAAACAAAACATCATAGCCCAACTCCTGACTGAATCAATGCTTCTGGCCAGTCTATGTTTGGCACTTTCGATTGGCCTGGCCATTTATCTATTTCCAATGATATCATCTTTCATGGATTGGGAGATTACCGTGGATTCCAAATTATTCAGGTCTGTAGGTCCCATCATGATCATGGCAAGTATGCTGACCGGGTTGTTGGCGGGTATTTATCCTGCCATTGCCCTGGCAGGCTTTGATGTGATAACATCCCTCCGGGGCACATTCAAAATTGTGAGGAATAAACCCTGGCAATTGAAAAACGTTCTGGTCTTGCTTCAGTTTGCCATTTCTATTGGTTTCATTTCAGCTACCCTGATCATTACACAACAACTCAATTATCTCTCCGCGGCAGATACGGGTTATGAGACCGAAAATGTGATAGTGGTCAAAATGTTACCGGAAGACTTGTCTAACAACTATGAGGTCTTTAAAGAAAGGCTTTTGCAACAGGCTTCCGTGGACAATGTGAGTCGAAGTGAACGAGTGCTGGGTGATCCCTGGCCATGGAGCGTAGCACTACCGGTGAATGAAGATCCGGAAAACAGCAAACGGGTATTCTTCAACCTGGCAGATTACGACTATTTCGAAACAATGAGCATTTCATTGTCAGAAGGCCGTTCTTTTTCAAAGGAACATGTCAGTGATCCCACCCGATCCATGGTCATTAATCAAAAGGCTGCAGACTACCTGAATTTGGACGATCCGGTGGGGAAACAAGTACACTTCTTTGAATTAGAGGGTCCTCGAACTATTATCGGGGTTGTAGAAGATTTTAATTACGCTTCTTTACATGAAGAAATCGGTCCGGCAGTAGTTATCATGCCTTTCATCGACCTGGAATTCATGTACGTTCGATTTAAGGCTGGCAATCTCCACGATCAAATTGAATCAATGGAAGAGACCTGGAAACAAGTGGCACCGGGTATGCCATTGGCCTGGAGATTTTTAGATGAAAGGCTTGACCGATTGTACCATTCAGAAAAGAAGCTATCATACATGATCCAGGTCTTTGCTGTATTGGCCATCCTTTTGGCCTGTTTAGGGCTATATGGTATTGTGACCTTTATGATCAATACCCGGATCAAAGAATTTGGCGTGAGGAAAGTGCTGGGAGCATCTATTCAGTCGCTTTATGTGCTCTTTGTCCGTAGCTACCTCTTGCAAACCGTTTTGGCCATGCTCATCATTTTGCCTATTATCCATCACTTGCTTACGGGATGGTTAGAAGGTTTTGCCTATCACATTCAGATCCATTGGGCTGTTTACCCGCTGGCCGCCCTGACAATGACTTTCATGATCCTGTGCACCATTTCATTTAGAACCTTAAAAGCCGCTCAGGCTAATCCGACAGAGTTGCTGCGAAACGAATAAGCTGAAGAAGGTACTCAGAGCTCCGCCCGGGAACTCTGAGTTTGCCTTCTTATAAGCAATACAAACTTATTATCATTCGTCCCTTAAAGTCTGCGAAGGATTGGCTTTTACCATTTTCAGGGTATAGGAACCAAGGACTAACCACGAGCTAGCCATGACGATCACCGTCGCCAGGACGTAAACGAGGAAATTCAATTCGATCCGGAATGGGAAATCCGCCAGCCAGTCTTCCATGAAATAGTAGTTGATAGGGACGGCCACTGCTAACCCGATCAGCATCAACAAAGTGGTCTGTTTTAACAAAATGAACAATAGCTGACGTATCGAAGCGCCCAATACCTTTCTGATGGCCATTTCTTTCATACGTTCAATGACCGTGAAACTCGCCAAACCCAGAATGCCCAGTACGGCTACTGCAATGGCGATCATGGCCGAATAACCGGTCATGGTACTGATACGCTCTTCGTTTTCATACGCTTCAGCAAAGGATTCGTCGATGAAGTTGTATTCAAATGGCTGATTGGTTTCGTAGTTAGCCCATGCTTCTTCGATTTGATCAAGTGTCTCACGGACGGAGCCTCCATTTAAACGGACCATAAGCATGCCATATCGATCACTGGCTCTGCCGCGATAACGATGGACAACTGGGGCAACCCTTTCGGTTAGAGACTCGAAATTGAAATCTCTCACGACGCCAACCACTTCCATTTCAATTTCAGAATCCGGGAAAGTGAGCTTTTTTCCCTCGAGGGATGTCCAACCTAATTGTTCATAGGCCGCTTCATTGATGATTACTTTACCTTCTTCTGATCCTAATGAAGGATCGAAATTTCTCCCTTCCACAAATTCTGTTTCCAGGGCCGGAAAATAATTGGCATCTACTGAAGAAAACAACCAGTCAAAAGGAGGTTTATTCCTTGCGTCTGCGCTGAGGATCAGGACATAACTGGGCCAGTACCTTCCTGGAACGGATCCCGTAGCGCTAACGGATTCTACCCCGGTGATTGACGCTACCGCATTTTGGAAACTTTCAAGTCTTTGCGGTGAGTCTTCACCACCACCCTGTGCCGCCTGAATCGTCAGTAGATTGTCCGGGTTGAAATGTTTGTCCGTGGTTTTCATGAAATCGATCTGCTGATACATGATGGTCACAGCACTGAGTAGAATAATGGCAATGCTGAATTGAATGGTGACCAAAATGTTTTTCGGGTCAAAGCCACGGCGGGTTCCGGCGCGATTACCGCGAATGGCGTCCCCAGCCTTCAATTTTGAGAGTCTTATGGTTGGATAGGCTCCTGCCAATAACCCTAGCGTCAAAAAGAAAAGAAGAATGACCAGCGCGATCAGAGGATCGAACATGAAACTCAGAGACATCTGCTGTTCAAAAAGATCGATAAAGTAGGGCAGTAGCAGGAATGCCAGACCAATACCAACGAGTGCCGAGAATAAAAACAGAAAAACAGTTTCCCCGATCAGTTGCTGGATCAGGTTGTTTTTGCCGGCGCCAAAAACCCTTCGCAGAGACACTTCTTTGTTTCTGGTCAGGGATTGGGCGGCGTTCAGGTTCGTGAAGTTGAAGAACGCGATAAGCAATAGACCTATTGCAATATAACCTAACAGGTATCCATATTCTTGCTGCTGTGTATTGTAATCATAATAGTCGGCAATAGGCAATAGCTCAAACGTGCCGCGTTCGGACGGAGGTACAAACTTTTCAACAAGGGGAGGAAATTGGGCTTCCAGATTGGCTTCTGTTTCACCCGGTTCCAATCGGACAAAGCTCCACATGAAGGAAGCATTCCAGGTCCAATAACCTGCTTCTTTCCAGGCCGTCTTTCTGAAGTCCATGTTGACCAGCACCTCAAATTCTATACTGGAATTGAAAGGGATCTTTTCAAAAACACCCGTGACTTCAAATGGTGTAGACTCTCCCATCATGATGTCTACCGTCTTGCCCATCGGGTCCTCGTCTCCAAACAGGGCTTTTGCCACCTCCTGCGTGATTACAATGGAGTTGGGATTGTCAAATACATGCTCCTGATTGCCCTGTATCAACGGAAAAGTAAACACATCAAAGGTGCTTTGCTCTGCCATACTAAGCTCTCGTGTAAGTTCTTTGTCACCGTATTTGATGCGAGTATCACCCCAAAACACAAATCTCGCAATGCTTTGTACTGTTGGAAAAGCGTTCTGGACCTCTTCGGCCATGGGAGGCCAGGTATCCGAGACATCCAGGTTACCTCCTTCCGGTAAGACACGTGTACGGTAGAGAAAGTAGATGTCTTCGGAATTCTCGTGGAATTGATCATAGGTAATGATGTTCCATGAATATGTCCCAAGCAGAATAGATACCGCAACACCAATCGATAATCCCAAAACATTGATGGTGGAGATCAGTTTTTTCTTTCGGATGTTACGCAGAGCGATGAAGAAGTAGCTCGCGAACAGAGGCCACGGTGACTGGCTGTATTTGAATTGGGCAGCTCCTTCCTGACTACTCAATTCTGAAGGTGTCCCCAGGTCTGAAACCGCTTTATCGAAAGCTTCTTCTTCGTTCATTCCATCGGACAAAAGCCTTTCCAGCCCTTCCCGAAGATGATCTTCCAATTCTTCTATGACCCCATCTTCCAGGTAATCTTGTTTTCGGAGTTGCCGTTTCCATGTGGAAATCTGGCGTTCCAGGTTTTTACTTAATTGATCAGCCATGTTGCGTTTTTGAGTTTTGTGACCATAATTTCAATAGCACTGTATGCATGCCCATCCAATTCTCGCGTTCCAGATGAATTGCCGCTTTACCCTCTTCTGTGATCGAGTAGTATTTGCGATGGCGACCCTTCTCTGATTGATTCCATTGTGAGGTAACCAGTCCATCTTTTTCTAACCTGTGCAGTACGGGATAAAGCATACCATCAGCAAACTCCAGTTGACCGCCGGAAAGTGCTTTGATCTGCTGAATAATGTCATAGCCATAGGTCGGTCCTTTTTGTAAAATGCCAAGGATCAAGGGTTTGGAAGAGGCTGCTACGAGGGATTTGGAAGGTTTCATACGTTACTAATCTATATACATAGATAATCAATGTACATAGATAATCAAGTATATAAAAAGAAATTTATGATCATTGAGACAAGAATGAGACGTTTTCAGAGGGAGGGTATGGGTTACTGCTTTCTGATGGATCGATTTAATCAGAAAATTGGGAGCATAAAGCAAATGAATGCTTCCTGACTATTAGCTACAAAAATGTTGATCGAAACATGACCAGAGGCGTAAAGTGTAGTTATTGTAGTATCTTGAGCTCACAAGCACAACTGACTAACGCAATTAGTCGATACAATACAATTTTTACATTAAACAACAAGTGAAATGTCTATAGGCATTCACACAAATCTTAACAACATGAGAATATTAATTTTCGCTGTTTTATTGTCCACTGTTGCCCAATCTTTTGGACAGATCGTACATCAAATTGAACACCTTCGAGCAGATTATGAAAATAGTCAATTCAGTTCCATTGCCCTTCAGGGGAAAAATGGCGTAGGGCATGGAGGCATCGTCATGTCCAAAGTCAACAATTTTCTTGGAACAGAAGGAGGACTGACTTTTTACGTATCTTCCAATAAAAACCTAAACTTTTGGACAGGGACAGGTAACGTTATTTTCTTCCCAAGTTCCGGAGGCAAAGTAGGTATTGGAACCACGAGTCCTGGGCAGAAGTTAGATGTGGCAGGCAAAATCCGAACGTATCATCACGAAATTCCTACTGCCACGTGGGACAACATTACCATGTGGTCTGATGGTACAAAAGGCTATATCCAATCTAATGGAGATGAAGATGGACTATTTATCAAATCAAATACAGGATCAAAAGTAATTTTCGAAAGCTCCGTAGGCATTGGAATCGCAAACCCTTGTGCCGATTGTAAACTAGATGTTGCGGGCAAAATCCGAACCGAAGAAGTCCTGGTAGAAGTGGTAAACGGTCCAGATTATGTATTTGAAGAAGATTACGAATTGCGGACCATTGCAGAAACCGCTTCTTTTATAGAAAAGAATCATCATCTACCTGAAATTCCTTCAGCGAAAGAGATGGAAGCTAATGGTGTGGAATTAGGGGTTATGAATATGAAGCTCCTTCAAAAAATTGAAGAACTGACACTTTACATCATTGAACAAAACGAAAGAATTGAAAAGTTAGAAAAATTAGCTAAAGATTGAATAATTGTTAAGATTTCAATGAGTGAGACAACTTCGACGACTGTTTTTAAGTCAACCAGGTTTTGCTTTAACTTACTCAAACGATGGAACCTTGTAAAACAGAAAACAGGATATGGGGAAAATACCTGAGCACATTCCTCTTTTTGTTAACCGTAACCATACTTAGCGCCCAAAATCGTCCGGAAGCCCGCGATCATCATGCGGTGACTTTTGATCTGGTTAGGAATAAACTTGTCGTGTTTGGAGGAAATGGAGAACGTAATGACGGTTATCTGTCTGACCTCTGGGAATTCGACGGGAAATCCTGGGTAAAAAGCAATGATCGCTCCGTGGAGGCCAGAAGCAGCCATGCCCTGGCTTATGTGACTGACGAACGTGCGAGCCTTTTGTTGGGAGGTGTTTCGAAAGAAGGAGAATACCTGTCAGGAATGGGTCTTTGGGATGGAGAACAGTGGCGAGAAATTTCACCCGGACCATCCGCAAGGTATTCTCCGGCAATGGCCTATGATGAATCAAGAGAGGTACTTGTTCTGTTTTCCGGAGCCGGCAGGGGCGAAGACCTGATGTGGGAGTATAGCAACGGAACATGGGAAGCCATTGTAATACAGGGTGAAAGTCCAACACCTCGGGTTCGGTCTCAGATGGTTTATGATCATGTTCGTGAAACGCTGGTCCTTTTTGGTGGATATGCCGATGGAAAATCAGTAGGTGACATGTGGGAGTGGGATGGAAAACAGTGGACTCGATTGCAGATTGCCGTACCTCCAGCCCGCAACAATCATTTGATGGTTTCTGATCGGGTGTCAAAGAAGATTGTACTTTTTGGTGGAAAAAATCGTCAGGACAATGTACTGTTTGGGGATACCTGGGAATGGGATGGCGAACAGTGGAAAAAGATCAGTGAAACAGGTCCTGAGCCCAGAGATATGACGGCCGGTGCTTATGATGTCAACCTTGGCAAAGTGGTCCTATTTGGCGGAAGGAATATTGATCGACAGAAATTAGGTGATTTGTGGTCCTGGGACGGGCAGCAATGGCGCCAGGTTGGGGCGTAAATACAAACCTCAAGGAATCATTATCGTGTATAAATGTACAGATCATCGATCTCAGGGGCGATTGGCGTATAGAGAAGTTTCGATCTTTAAGGGTTCCCGGACTTGAAAACGTTTTGATTGTTGAAAGCCAACCATCCATGAAGGACTTATTCGATTCAAAATCACACATAGGAATTCTGCTCTTAAGGCTATTTATTGGTTTAAGGTTATTGTATGGTGTGATCGACAATGTCCTGAATGGTGAACGTATGATTGAGTTTGCTGAATTTCTGGAAGCCAACCATTTCCCTTTTCCGTTGGTAAATGCCACCATTTCCGTCTATGTGCAATTCCTGGGGTCGATACTGATTTTAATAGGGTTCAAGATCAGAATAGCGTCAATTTTCCTGGTTTTCAATTTTCTTGTGGCACTCATTTTTGTGCATCTCAGGATTCAGGATACGGTAGAAGGCATGACCGCTGCTCTGGCCATGTTGTTCGGTTGCCTGACCTTCGTCTTTACCGGAGCTGAAAAGATTTCCGTTGATCATTACCTCGAATCAAAGTAGGATCGGCTTCCTTGTATTCCGGATCAGAATCCAATACTTTAGAAATCAGAACCCAACTCCTTGTACTGAATTGAAAGGCATAACCTATATCGAAAATTTCTTATCCAATCCCGCGCAACTTTTTGAAAGCCTACGGAACAAGGTGGTTTGGGACGAACGTATGCAAGCGCGCAAAACAGCCAGTTTTGGCAAAGCTTACAACTATTCTCAAATCAGTTATCCCTTTCAGGAATTCTTATCAGAGCTAGTTGAAATCAACCAGTTGATCCTGAAGGAACTCAAATTTGAACCGAACAACTGCCTGATCAACTATTACCTGGATGGCCGATCAAAAATGGGTTTTCATTCCGATCAGACCGATATTTTAGCGAGCCAAACAGGTGTAGCAATTGTCTCCGTAGGTGAAACCAGAACCCTGAGATTCAGAAACATTGAGAACAAAGAAGAAATTATCGATTATTTACTTCCTTCAGGTTCACTTATCTATATGTCACAGGAAATTCAGGATGATTGGCACCACGCTATCCCCAAATCCGATACCGATCACGGAAGGATGAGCCTGACGTTTAGAAAATTGAGATAATCGATTTTCACGCCGAGTACCCGTTTCCATATGGGTTGTCAGTTAATTCATACTAAGGATTTGGCTTGCTCTTTTAGCCATATCTGTTGATTGAAGAATAAGCCCTTTCAGTTTGGGGTCATAATCGGGATTCTCTTTTAAAAATGTGTCCACTACCTCCGTGGCATACTCAGATTGATAGCTGCTAAACGTAGCGTCTAACCATCTTTTTGGGAAGAAAATATCTCCTGTTTGTTGGATCTCAGCGAGCAATTCCAGGCTGGTTTTTAAATGGTTTTTGGAAGTATTTTGCCTCAATGGGTGATGCAGATAGCCTAAGGCATCGAGTACCCAGGGTTCTTTGGCCCTATTCTCAACATTTTTGAGGCTTTCGAAAAATGAACTTCGTACCTCCGGTTCTGGTGAAATGGCCTGACGTACAAACTCAAATTTTGCTTTTCGCTCTTCATTGGTAATACGTTCGGATTGCTCATCAAGGATCTCTTTTGATCTCGTCGGTAATTTCAAAGCCAGATTTTGAGCCATATCTGTCAGGTCAACCTGTGAGAATGCTTTCATTCCTTTTATTCTTAAATCACCGTTCCAAACCTGATAGAGTCTTTCCAGTCCATTTTCTGTCAGAACGACTGATTGGTAAGCATTGAATACGTGCTTCTTCATATCGGGTGTAGATTGATCATTCATCGCACGCCACAATGACTTCTCCAGTTCCGATGCTAATTGCGTTCGTTGATCAGATGTGTGAAAAGACCAGTAAACTGTCCTCAGATAACCCATCATCAATCTCAAGTTCAATGGGTTGTTTTCTTCCGAGGCGGCCCTTACTGCGAGCTTTATGAATAATGAGGGATCGACAGTTCTGCCTTCCAGTAGATTTTCATACAATGCGATGTAGGTAGCCCCCCTTTTTACTTCATCTTCCCAGCTAAATAGTTCTTTGGTTTGTTCTGTCGTAACCGGGAATACACCATAACCTAACCCGTCAGCATTTACTATGACTGGAGGTGCAGATATGGCAACCTTATCGGCAAAATCGATTTGAGTATTTTCATCTGCGACAATTGAAAATTTTTGTGGCCAAAGCCTGTTCTCTCCCCAGGGGTCCTTCTGAGTCAATACATTTGAGTCGGACAATTCAAATACAGGTCTGCCCGGTTCATTGATCCACACCTGACTCCATTGTTGCAAGTCAACGGAAGTAAGCTTGTCAAGGATATCAATCAAATCGGGCCAGGTGGCATTGCTGTCAGCGTAGGTTGTTAAATACTGACGGAGCCCTTCACGAAGCCCTTCTTCTCCTACCAAAAGCTCTAACTGTTTCATCACGATAGGGGCCTTGTTGTAAATGATGGCTCCATACATCGTTCCGGCAAACTTTAAATTGTCCAGCTGTTGCCTTACAGGATTTGCTCCCGAGGTACGGTCTACACTATAAGATGCGGGATAGTGCGAGATCAGAAAACTCAGGTCATGATTGATCTCAGGAAAATCGGCATTGGCAATTTTTGCAGCCATGAAGTTGGCAAAGACTTCCTTCATCCAAACGTCATTGAACCACTCCATCGTCACCAGATTGCCAAACCACATATGTGCAGTTTCATGCGCTATTAGTCTGGCCCTGCCCAGTTCTCTGCTTTTTGTGGCGGACTTATCCAAAAATAAAGACGAAGCACGGTACTGTATGGCCCCGACATGCTCCATACCTCCATATTGAAAACTTGGGATCAGTGCAAAATCGAACTTCTGAAAAGGATAGTCTATTCCCGTATAAGCTTCTAACCATCGCAGTGACTTGAAATGTAGATCAAAGACCTTTTCCTGATTAGCAGCAACCTTGGTGGAATCACTTTCGCGGTGGAACATTCTCATGGTTAATCCATCCCTCTCCTCTTCGAGAACTTCGAATTCTCCTGCAACGAATGAAAACAAATAGGTACTGATCAGGTCTGAGGTCTCAAAAATGACCGTTTTTCTGTCCCCCTCGATTTGTTCATTTTTTACTGAACCATTGGCCAGCGTTTTCCATTCCTTTGGTACCGCCAGGGTGAGGTCATAGCGCGCTTTTAGGTCAGGTTGATCGAAACACGGAAAGACGGTGGAGGCCCGATCTGGTACCAGGAGGGTGTAGAGGTATTCCTCATTTCTATTGAGAGATCCTTCTCCCGCCAAAAAGTTGATCTTGACCAGGTTTGCACCTTTTTTTAAGGACGTCTGAGGGATCACGATATGATCTTCTTCAAATCTGTAACCAGACGTCTGATTGTTTGATAATACACTTTTTACAGCCCCCTCTTCCGCTCTAAAATCCAGTATGAGCGACTGGTTATTTTCTTCGAGATTAAACGAAATCGTAATTTCTGCGGGAATCGATGCTTCCAGTTTTTCGGGGATATTGAATTTAAGGTCGTAAACAATATTATTGATCGTCGCCTTTCGTTGAGCAGCTAATTCGACCGAAACCCCGGAGACTAAGGACACCTCTTCCGTTTGAGGCATACAACTCATCAATAGCCCCAGTAAAAAAACACGGCCCATTTTTCTAAAAGTCATCATCGTTAAAGGAATTGAGGTCAAGTTGAAATATTGAGACAAGTATACTTCCTGGATTCTATTTTCAGTTCCAGGATGTTGTGTAGGGGGATCAAATTGTTTTGAATGGAGGTCAAATGGTTGTCTTAAGTCCATTCTTTTGTTTGTAGCAATGCAAAATCCGAAACAGTATCTTAACTATTTACCGGGATGATTATTTCCTTGTTGGTCACAGATTGATCAATTATCGTAAATTTCATGCTTCAGGTAACTTCATGGCACCATTCGACAGATAGTGATGCGTAAGTATATTTTTTAAAATCCTACCTACATCAATTTTGGATAACTATTATCAAGCACGAATCAACAAAGTGCTTAAACATATTGACAGTCATTTGGGAGAAGAAATCAATGTGAAAGAACTCGCAGAGCTCTCCGGATTTTCTTTGTATCATTTTCATCGCATATTTAAGGCGATCACTTCAGAGACTCCTTACGAGGCTTTACTTCGATTTCGATTAGAGAAAGCCGTTTTTTTATTAAAGTATCATCCCGATCTCAAAATTGCGGAAATAGGATATGAAAGCGGTTTTGCATCTCCGGAAAACTTTACAAGACAGTTCAAGGAACGATATCAAATAACGCCGGGGGGATTTCGCAAAAACAAAGCACTACACAATAGCAGGATTTATCAAGAATCGCATCCTAACGACTTCTACCTTCGCATCGAAGACAGCAGAAAAATAGATAAAGCAGATTTTGCTGTTGAGATTGAACATTTACCTGAAATACCCATTGCGTATTCCAAGGCCATTTTTGGAGCAGATGGTTCAGAATTAATTGAAAGATACCTGTATTTAATGGATTGGGCTGAAAAACATGAAATAAACATCAAGGGGAAGTTGACCCGATTTGGCATGTCTATCGACAATCCTGAGGTTACTCCAGCCAGCAAATACCGGTATGATTTTGCCTTATTTGTTCCTCAGGACTATCCCGGTACGGATGGAATTGAATTTGGGGTTATTCCTGAATCCGAATATGCCACCATACATGTTGAAGGAAAACTGGAGCAAGTCGCACAAGCGTGGGATCATTTGTATCAACAATGGTTGCCCAATAGTAAATATCAACCCATCCATTATCCGGCCATTGAAGAATTCATACAAGGTCCGGAAGAAATCGGATGGGAAAATTTCAATCTCAAGTGTCGTATTCCCGTTACTAAACCGTGAATTTGAGATCATGAAAGCTTCATTATGTGCCATTATTCTTGTCCTTCTTACCCCTATATGTGTTTTTAGTCAGCACAATTCGGGCAATCTGCCCATTGAATCAAATTCGAAAGTATTAGAGAATTATAGCATTTCTCTAAATGTCAATGATCTTAAAGCTTCGATTGCATTCTATGAAAAATTAGGATTTACTCCCGTAGATGGGCTCGGAAGTATTGAGCAGCGTTGGGTGATCATTTCCAATGGGTCATCTAAAATGGGATTGTTTCAAGGGTTTTTCCCTACAAATACCATAACCTTCAATCCTACGGATGCAAGAAGGATCTTCAAATCCCTTACGGAAAAGGGCATTGAACCCGTTATGCAGTTGGGCATGGATCAAGAGAACGGACCATGCACTTTCTCCATTTTGGATCCTGACGGAAACCCTATTTTAATTGATCAACACTAATATCACCCATATGATCAAAGATTTAAATGAAATAAGCAAACGACTAAAGGCCATGCTTGCCGAATACCAGTCAGTTCTGAAAACAACGACAGATTCATCGGACAAATTTGAAGTTTCGGGAACGGTGCCCACGTTGCAAGGAAAGAAGAAAGTAGACGGCATCTATTTCGCGACCGTCATGATGAAGCCAAAAGATGTCCGATTCTATTTTTTCCCTACGTATACCCATAAAGAACAATTAGGCGAATTGCCGGAAAACCTCAAAAAAGCCCTTAAAGGAAAATCTTGTTTTCACATCAAACAAATGGATGAAGAAATGGAACAGCACCTAAGGACCCTTATCAAAAAATCAGTAGCGTATTACCAGAATGATGGATTGCTGGCGAAATAGACAAACTACTAGCTAATTGATGAATTTGGATTCTTCTGGCATGCCTGTAACTAATAATTAAGCTCAACGTATGTAACCTATAGGTATCTTTTTAAAACCTTTAAGTTACATAACATGAGTACTTTGACCTCTGAATTAGAAGCCTTAGAGAAAATGCGGAGCCAATGGCTTCTGATCAATTTAATAGGATTTATGATCTGGGATGGATTCAGGATCCTTGACAATTATCTGATCACCGGTGGACTTTCCAATACATTCCAGATTGTTCTTATTGTTGGCTGGCTGATCTGGACGCTCGGATTTATCCAACTGACACGACTCGGATTCAGAGCAAAAAAGACCAAAGTGGCCTTAGAAGTATTAAATGATGAACTGGTGGAGCATAGTCGGCTGAGATCCTGGCGCTTCGCACTGATCGCAGTGGTACTCACACAAGTGATTATCATGTTATTGTCCTTTGGTTCCATTGAAATATCGGGGATCCTCGCCGCTGAGTTGTCACTTTATGTAGTGGTTGTATCGGCTATTGCTGGCTTTGTGTACTTCGACAGGTATCCGGCGAATGGCTGAATTCCTATTAAAAAATACCATTAAGGTAGAGCGGGCGAAACGGAACATGACACAAGCAGATCTGGCGTTGATCATTGGTGTTTCGAGAAAAACCATCAATACCATTGAAACCGGGAAGTTTATTCCCTCCACTATTACGGCATTCAGGATCGCTCAAGCCTTTGAAATGTCAGTGGAAGAAGTATTTGAACTGATATCGAATGGATAGAAGATTTGATTTACGGAGACTCTGGAGTGTGAAATAAAAGCCAATTCCACTATTGTTTTTGAGTTCACCATTTTAAGACCTTCGTTTGACCAATGGCCGTATTTCATTCGCGGGATTTTTTGATAAGCTTTTGTCTTAGTTTTATCTTTCATTAGTGGATTTGACTTTTTGAGTGTCTTACTTCATGAAGAATGGTAATTAGAAGGTTCTTATCAATCCATTTTTGTATGTGAAACAGAGTTATATCTATATCGCTACTTTCATCTACTTCGTCGGGTTAGTCTCATTCGAAGCGGCGCAGCAACACTACTATATCACGAGTTTCGACCTTGCAGGAAAAGACGAAGTAACCATTATTGGTTTAATGAGCAGGCACTCCATTCGTTGGGGCATTTGGGTAATTCTGGCATTGCCTTTTGCCAGTTTTGTTTTCAGGCATCCGGCACGCCAACTCAATTCCCGCCTTATTACCTCGTATGGTATTGGGATAGTCCTGACTTTACTGACCACACTCATTGCCATAAGTGGAGTGGAAATATGGAGCAGCGAATTGGACTGGAACTATTTTGGAGAACTTCTTGCTTACTTCACTTACCAAAAAGCAGCCCTTTTCGTCAATGCTTATCTCGGATTGATCATTCTGGTCAACTTACACCAGAACGCCAAATTGCTGGATTCAAAAATGGTAGAATTAACCGACCTGAAAGTTGAATTCAAGTCGCGCTACGATGAATTGAGCAATCAGATAAAGGATGATCATTCACCCCTCATTCAAATCAAAGTAGGGAATAAAGTCAAAAACATTCTGCTCGCAGATATCCTCTGGGTACAATCTGATGACTACTGTGTTAAGGTTCACGCGAAAAGTGGCTCTTACAACTTGCGTAAATCCATGAAACTCATGGAACAAGAGCTTGAACCGTGGGGCTTTATCCGATTGCATCGGAATACCCTGGTTAACAAAGATGAAGTAGATACGCTGGTCTATGCTCCCGAACCTGGGGTGACGTTAAAAAATGGCCAAACCTTGCCCATCGCCCTGGGACGACTATCCAAAGTAAAAGACCATTTCAAAGGATATCTGGGACTCCCTGCATAATTCACGGTGCTCCCTGCAAAATCCTTTTCAGGAACATCTGAGCCTAGTAAAATTGTCCAAAGGCCTTCGTGCCGAAACCCAAAGGACAAAAATGAAAACGAATTTACTGATCGTAATTTTTAGCTTATCGATGATTGGACTGCAAGCTCAGGACCAATCAAAGTTCCAATATGAACCTTCCCCTGAAAATCCATTTGGATTACCTAATCCCGAGGCCCCTCCTGAAACCAAAGACTATGACCCACTGATCGGTGAATCCAGATGCAAGTCACTTATGAGACTGCCTGATCAGACCTGGGGTGATACAACAGCCATGACCTGGCGATTTAAGTACATCATGAATGGCTATGGAGTTCAGGACGAAACCTTTAAGGATGATGGTACTTATGCCGGAAGTATTCGTCAGTACAATGCAGACAGTGCTGTCTGGTACGTACATTATTATTCTGTGCCTGGGATCCCTTCAACGTTGCCTTCCTGGGAAGGTGGCAAAACGGCTGATAGGACCATGGTCCTCTACAATGAAAATACTGCCCCTAATGGGATGGAAGGTTTCTATCGCATTACGTTCTCCGATATGACTTACGATGGGTTCAACTGGGCCGGTGAATGGGTGAACAAAGATGAGTCGATAGTCTACCCGTTATGGTATCTCTTCTGTGAGAAGAAGAGCGAATAGAAAGTACAATCGTCATGTCGGGCGCTCGCAAAGGGTTTTTCAGTATAAACTCTGTAGGAAGCTGAAAAAGACCGTTAATTCCTTGGTGTTCACTTTGTTGGCATTTGGTTTAATTGTTCATCATTTGAAGTAAAGGCTCCATAAATGATGAAACATTAGATTTACGGCAATGAATTGTAAGAATTGCGGTAAAGTTGTTACAGAGGCTTTTTGTCCTTACTGCGGTCAAAGCACTACGGTTGACAAAATCAATGTCCCCAATTTTCTAAAGGAAGTTTCTGGTAGCTTATTTCAAATCAACAGGGGACTACTCTTTACGATACGTGAATTATTCGTTCGACCAGGCTTAGGTATCCGCAATTATCTTGAGGGCAAAAGAAAACCCTACTTCAAACCCATTGCCTACGCATTTACCTTATCGACGATATACTTCCTGATCACCCGACTCTTCGGAAGTGAAACATTCATCAATGCGTTTGCCACCGGATGGTCCAACGGAGCCACCAACGAAGAAATCGAAGGTAAGGGGATTCAGATGTTGGACTGGTTTATTGGAAATTATGGATATACGGTCCTTTTGCTGTTGCCCGTTTTTTCACTTGCTTCGCACCTTGCATTTCGAAAGTTCAGGTTGAATTACCTGGAGCACATGGTCCTTAATGCCTACATCACGGGGCATCAGGCCATCTTCTCTTCAATCTTTGCCGTTTTAATGGGTTTGGTTGGCGACAATGATATTTTGGAAATAGTAGGCCTGACCGTTTCAATCGGATATGCCACATGGGTTTTCTGGCAATTCTTTTCTGAAGCCAGCAGATTGGGGATTTTGGTGAGAACCCTGCTCACTTATGTACTCTATTTATTGTTGGCAACAATATTCACAGGGTTGATTTTTGTTATCGGCTCAATCATTTGATGAGTACTGGATGAGCATCAGATAAAAGCGCATTCAGAAGAATGGTAATGAGGGAATCTTCATTACTTTCATAAGAAAAACCGTGGCAATTAGATTCTTGCCAGACTATGGTCGAAGCATATCCATTGTAAGAGAATTACTTCTTTCTTGTTGACTTGGCGGTTTTCTTTTTGCCAACTTTCTTCTTCTTCGGTGCGTTAAATTTCTTCGTCTTGACTTTTGGTGTACCAATGCCTAGCTGACTGCCACGGAAAGCGATATAGCCAATACTGATCTGAGGGCCGCTCATCAATTCCTCGGTATTCGGGAAATCCGTCGCTCCAAAAATATAGCGGGCGGCCACGCTTACCTTGTCGAAATCAAAACCCAGTCCTGCGATCAGAGATCCATCCGGCGTGGTAGTTGTATTCGTAATGTTGAATTTATCGTCAAAATTCACACCATCTGTTTGCTGCGATTGCCCATGGATCAGATAGGCCACCTGGCCTCCGACCTGAATGTTGAAGCCATTTCTGACAGGATAGATCTTAAAGATTACCGGAAGTGCTACTCGTCCATACGTCAGTTTGGTATCAAAAGTATTGAGTACTCCCTCGAATTGATCGTAGTTGTACAATAGATCTGCCTGTACCGCCGCCATTCTGCCTTTGAATCGCAACTCCATGAAGAGGCCACCGTGGCCCCCAAATGAGGTAATTCCCGCAGATTCATCAAAATCAGTGTTTTTGAGACCCATGAGATTTCCTCCTAGCTTCGCGCCTAAAAATATCTCCTGTGCCAGCACTGGTCGGATTGCGATCAGTAGGAGGCAAAAAGCCAGGAGACGCTTCAAGTTTTTTACGTAGTTCATACGGCAGCAGTGTTTTCCTTAAGGCAAACGAAATTAGGATAAATGAATTGCCCCATTTCAATTCGCCTTAATTCGCCGATGAAGATAAGGAAAATTTGATTTTTACGAGGACATTATACCCATGGCGTACTTAATCTACTCATACCTCAGGGCCTGACTGGGATTTCTCAATGAGGTTCTAATGACGGAAATGGCTACACATAGCACTACCAAGATCAGCACAATAATACTGGTCAGGCCAAATGGAGCAAGTCCGATGGTAATCTGGTAGGCGAAGTTTTCCAGCCAAAAATTCATAAGTAGGTAGGCCAGAGGTAATCCAACCAATAATGATATCAACGAGCCTGTTAGGAAGGTTCTGCTTTCATACCAGAGTATATCAGTCAGTTTCGCCCCCATTACTTTTCGAATGCCTATTTCTTTGGTCTTTTGACTAATGAGTAAATAAGCGAGCCCAGATAATCCCATGACCGACAAGATCAAAGCAATTGTTGTGAATAGATTGAATACAGCAAAGGCCTGACGATCGGATTGATAGACATGTTCAAGCGACTGATCCATGAAAGTGTATTCAAAAGTAAATTGTGTTTCAAATGCTGAATAGACTTCTTCCAGTGAGGCCAATACCTGAGTAATGGAAGTGCCCGCTTCCACTTTGATCATCAGGTAATTGATGGCATCCGGATTGATCTTAATCGCCAATGGCCGGATAGGTTCATGTAGGGATTTGTAATGAAAATCGGCAATCACACCCACTACTTTACCCCGGCTCATTCCGGCTTCTTCATCCCAAAGCACTGTTTTCTCAAAAATGTCCTCTACCTGGAATTGTTCCAATGCTGCCTCGTTGACAAGAAAACTGATTCCCAGTGAGTCTGTACCTCTGGACTTTTCAAAAAAGCGCCCTGCTTTCAGTTGAACACCCAATAAGGGAAGTGCATCATAATCCACTCGTAACTCGGAACAGGATACGCGGTTATCCGGCTGATCTTCTGTAAACAGGCTGTTCCGGTTAAATTGACTTCCCGGTAAACTTGATATGCCGCCCGCACCCAGCACGCCGGGTATCGTAAGCATTTGTTGTTTCATGGCTTCTAGCTGATCTTCCACCTGCTCGGTATGGATGTCAATAATGATCAGCTCATCTGCATCAAAACCCAGGGCTTTATTCTCCAGAAAATCGATCTGATTAAAGATCACCAGGCTCCCGAAAATCAGTATTGCTGAAACACAGAATTGGATGGCCACCAGGCTTCTTCTCAGCAGTAAACCACGGGACTGGTTGGCCAATTTTCCTTTAAGTATCTCACTGGATTTGATCCGTGTTACTGAAATGGCTGGATAAATACCGGTAATCAAACCGACCAAAAGTACCGATCCCAAAAACGTAAAGATCAATGTTGGTTCGGATAGAAAGGCCAGGGGAATGGCTCGTCCGGCGAGTGCCGAAAACTCACTGAATAACAGAAATGCCAATAAAAAAGACAGTATGGCGGCAAACAGACAGGAGAAAACAGACTCCATTGTGAATTGAGAAGAAACGACAAGCTGCCTGGCTCCCAGGGTTTTCCTTATGCCAATTTCCTTTCCCCTCTCTACTACTCTGGCGGTGGACAAGTTCACAAAATTGATGCTTGTGATCACCACAATAAAGACAATAGCACCCAGTAGGATATAGATATACGTCATGTTGCTATTCTTCTCCAACTCCCAGCGGATGTCAGAATTCAGATGAATAGCCGTGAGAGGTTGCAATCCCAAATAGGTGATGCCTTCTTTCCACCTTTCATAGACCTCTTCATTGATCAGGTCGTATTTCAGGTATAGATCTGGAAAGGAGGCTTCTATTACCCTGGGGTTAGTTCCTTCTTTTAGTTTGATATAATTGAAATGTCCGGAATCATCCCATTTGAACCACAGGTTGTCCGGGTTCATGGACTTGATGGTCATGTACGAAACCAAGAACTGAGGGTGGAAATGCGAATTGGCCGGAGGATCGGCGAATACACCGTTGATCACTCCCTTGAATCCACTGGTACCCGCTTCTATTTCTTTGCCCAGTGGGTTTTCATCGCCATAGAATTTGCGGGCAAGGCTTTCGCTGATCACCACATGGCCCACCCCACTTAAGGCCTCCTTGGGATTGCCAATGGTGAGTTTAAAATCGAAAACATCGAAGAATGTACTGTCCGCGTAGAAGCCTCCCGCTTGTTTGATCCATTCGTCGTTTTGTGGGTCGCGTACGAAAATGTCTTGTAAGGTAAGACCTGGTCCGTAGATCGGAGATAGACTCACAGCGGCTTCCACCTGGCTGAATTCTGCCACCATGGCTTGGGCGAGAGGGTGAGGTGTACGCGTTTGTGGACTGTCATCCAGAATGGCTACACGGTAAATGTTTTCTGCATCTTCATGAAATTGATCGTAAGAAAGTTCGAACCGAAGATAGACCCAAACCAATAGGGTGCTGGTAAATCCGAGCACCAATCCGAACATATTGATAAAGCTAAATGCTTTGTTTCGAAGTAAGTTTCGATAGTAAATCTTGAAAAATCCTGTGAGCATGATACTTGCGTGTTTTAATAACTCGAAAGTATCCGCATGACTTTGATTTACAGGTTCGAACACTTCAGGTGAACGTTCGACCTTATCAGATCGAACGTCCGAATCCCGGTATTCAGAAGGTGTTTTACCCGTTATTTTCTTGAATGTTGTATTGAAAGATGACTTGGATGCGTAACCTACCTTGTTGGCAATTTCCTCGATTTTAAGGTGCTGGATTTGAGGATCCTGTAATAATTTTTTGGCTTCCCGAATTCGAACGGATGCCTGTAACTCGAAAAAGGTGACTCCTTTCGACTCATTCAGCAACTGACTCAAATTGTGTGTAGAAGTAGACAATCGTTTCGAGAGACCTTTCAAAGAAGCATCTGACTGTAAAAAATAATCACCTGGCTTCAATTCACTTTCGAGTGCATCCAATAATCGTACTTTGTCAGGAGTAAGTAAGGTGGATTTTGCGTATTTGGGTGTAGCAGCGAAAGGCTCAAACGAGGAGGATCTTCCAAAATGCCAACTGCTGATGAGCGCAAAGGCGCAGATCGGGATGGTGAGAAAGCTCAACGGGATTTCTAACAGGAAAATTAGTATCAAAATCAAATGGAGACTAATTAGGGTATTGAGCCAATTGATCCTGGCGCCATTTCCGAATGTGGTAACACCTTTTTGTCGATAATGATGGATTGCCAACGATAAGAGCCTCCAACTTTCCCACGCAAACGCCAGTTTCAACAATACAATTTGGAAATCCGGGATGAAGAAAGAGACCCCAATTAATCCTACGAAGGGAATGGTATTGATCGATTCTCGCTGCCAATTCATAGATTTCCCGAAAAAGGTAAGGACAAAGTATCGAGCAGCAAGTGGGGTTATCATCAGGGCCCATTGCGAAGGAATAGGCCATGGAATGAAAACCGATTGACTTAAGGCAAAAATTGACCATAGCGCGACCAATGCCGCATGCTTTTGCCGGATAGCCGCAAACAATAATCCCAGAAACAGACCAAACGATATGAGAGGTAAGATTCCCATTCCCAGTAACAATATTAGCATTTTCTGGAAGCAGATGTGGCTAAATTGATCAGAGTCACTTGACAGGAGACTTTGATCTCACTTCCAATGCTGGCTGAAGTTTGAAACTTTTCGCCTGCTAATACTGGAGTTTCTAACGCTTATTGGCCTTGAGTTCCTTACAAAGATGCTAATCGTCACAACTTTCCATAATAGATAAAGGGTGCCCAAAAACCGGTGTTGTTCAAATCGATGCCTTCTTTATTGTATTTACCTTTGATGAATCCTCGCTTCACTTCATTCAAGGCCTTACGGAATGATTTCTTTTCGTTGAAAACCATGCGGTACATTTCAGTGACAAGAACGCTTGTGGCATAGTCGTTTACTGCCCAAAGGGAAGTAATGGTGCTATTAGCTCCCGCACGGATAAAGGCCTGATTAAGTCCTGCAACCCCTTGTCCAGTTTGCAACTTACCTAAACCTGTTTGACATGCAGAAAGCATGACCAGATCGGCTTTAAGGTTGAGTTTTTCTACTTCGTGCAAATACACATGGCCATCTTCCCCATTTTTCTCTTCCGGGAATACCGTCATGGCAAAACCACTCAGTTCCGGGATATAGGATTCCACCCATCCATGCGTGGCCAAATGGAGTACGCGATAATCACCAAGTTCACCATTATCTGACAGACCTTTAAGGTTAGTTTCATTCATTTCAGTACCGAGGTAAGTTTTTGTGTCGGGTACGATCTCACTTATTTGGCTCACTTCATTAAGTGTGCCCTTCAGGTAATTCATTTGGCTGTAGCCTAAAGCATAGAAGCGTCTACGCAAGGATTTGACCCCTCCCTTGATGTCATTGAAGGTTTCATATCTGAGTTGTTCAATATCCGTGGCTGTTTTTATGGGATCCGGCGCCCGTTCACCCTCAAAATGGACTTTACCATATTCCGCTCCTCCCATGGCCAATATGCTCCTGGTGTGTTGATAATTTCTGCTGTACAGTTCCCGAAGTACGGTTGGCGATTGTACATATGAAATATCATAGTCCTCCACTAATAATCTTCCGGAACCAGATAAGAGCCCTTCGAAAGGAATGAAACTGAGTGGTCCTCCTGGAACAATGATCAATTCTTTTTTACCGGCAATTTCATCTTTGAAAAGCCCGATAAAAGCATCATAATAACTACCTCCTATATCCGCTAATTTCTGACGATCCTCTTCCTTGAAGGAGCGTCGAAGCAATTCGGTCATCAGGTTGAAATCCCCCTTTTGACGAACAGATTGTGAACTTGAGTTGAAGTTGAAGGTTCGGAGTTCTTTACTGGCATTCTCCCTTTCGATTGAGGCAAGGTCCTCGCTGTACTGATTCCGAATCCTCACCCAGGACTTCACATTGTTGATGTATTGGAATTTCACCTTATCTCTGGTAATGGCCACCATGCAAAAGCCGACATCACCATCTTCAAACATTTTTTCTGCATAATACAACATCACCTGATCCGGACTGAGTAAGTTCTGAACTTCTCTCGCAGTGATGGGTTTAGGTATCTTCGAATTGATCTCGCTCGCTAACTTTTTGGATTTTGCCCGTTCTATCGTGTTGAAAGCCGCTTCATCATTTTGCAGATACTTATGGGCCATAGCCATGTTCACGTTGCTGTTGTACAAACTGGTGTAAACACTTTTCGCCATGTAGTCTGACACTACTTCGATATGATCCAGGTACAGTTGTTCTGCATCCTTTAATATATCCACAGCTTTTTGATGTTCGGTATGCGTGAGCCGAACGCCCAGAGTAGTTAAATTTTTGGCTTTGAGCAGGTCATTGGCGGCATATTCATTGGAGGTCAGGGAGTACGCTATTCCTTTATCGGTCTGATCGTTGTTGAAATACGCATGTGAGAGGTTGTTGTAGATGATAGAGATGAGCTCCATAAATCCACTTTCTATGGAGACTTGCTCTGCTTTATGACCATAAACGATGGCTTTGTCCGCTTGTCCGGCAATCTGATAGTAATTGTTCAGGGCCAGATATCCCGCGACCAACAATTCCGGAGCCGAGTATTGAGACAACACTTGTTCGAGTAATGCGGCTATTTCCCTGCCCTGATTGACGCGTCTTAGGTTAGCTAGCAAGATCAGTCTTTCCGCGTATAGATTAATGAGTTCGAATTTCAAGTAAGGGCTACTGCCGGCTTTTTCGATTCGAACGGTATTCAAGGCCAACGCATTATCTATATCGCCTGAAGTAAGCATAATCGCGTACTTTTTATCGGTAAATCTGCAATACAGGAAAGGATTGGTTATCGCATCGTTGGCTTCCTCGTAGAACATGGATTTCAGAACGACATTAGTCTGATAGTCAGCCAGCCAGCTTTTCCAGTCATCACTGATGTCATCCCGTCGGTATTGTTCGTCCAGCAGTTCATTGAGATAGTGAAGCATATAATGTGATTGATTGAATGGCAGGCCCGTATCATACATGATCTGATTGGCTTGCTTCAGGCGATTGGTCAGGTCCTTAGCATGTTTTAGTATTCCTCCGTTTTTCAGATCTGTGAAGATTTTTCCGCCCACTTCCTCTGCATAGAGATGATCAGCCTGGTTAAAAGCCTGCTGGAAGACTCCTTTGGTGGCGCCTATATTTCGAGCCAGTGCTTCATTGAAGTATTCGAAATACTTTATCCAGGAATCTACGTAAGACAGATAGTAGTCAAACTGGTTTTGTGCCATCATTCGTGCTGCCTGGGTAGCGAGTTTCTGTGCTTCAGCGGTTTGTCCGATTGCTGATTTGAAAATGAATAAATTGGTTAGGATGCTGATATCCGTGGGGTTCAGCAAATGTGCCATTTCAAAATAGCTGATGGCCTTGTCAAAATTTTCAGATTGAATCTGACCCAGACCCGCTCGGAGGTATATTTCTGCCTGATCCGGATACCTTTTGATCAGATTCTCAAACAAAACACTCGCCGTAACATAATTCTGATTTTCATAGGCCTTCATTGCTTTCTTGTAATCCGGGTGATCTTCCACAAACTGGATGTACTTATTGGCAGTTGGCTTCACTACAGGTTTAGTTGATGAAGCGATTGATTTGACCGACTCTTTTTGAATTTCTTCTCGAGTTTCCTCAACGGCCACCGTAACAGGTTTTGAGGATTGTTTTTCCTGCGTAGCAACTTCCTTTACGGGTGTAGCGGCATCACCCGGTTGAATGTAGCTGATCATCACGTCATCCACTCGAATGGTCGTATTTTGATTGCTTTGTATGGATAGGATCTGACCATAAAAGGGCTTGAAAGGCATGGTCGTTACCAACGTCTCATTGATGAAAAAGTAGTATTGGTCAGCTACTTTTCGTATGGTCATTTTATTGAAATCATTGGTTAGTTTGGAAGTCTCAGTCCAGCTTTGATAATTGGTCCACTTGTTGGAAGCGGCTTCATCATAACTAAAAATCTTGAAGCTACCGTCTCCTGAAAAACCAAACCGATAACTACTCCAGTCTTCCTTTTTCTGGCCCCAGTTCAGACTATTGGAGTTGTTGTCTTCACCTGAAATGAATTTCATTTTACACTCAATCTGAAAATCACGACTTTGATCGATATTGAACTGATCTTCTTCGTTGAATTTCGCTGCTGCATAATATCCAGACTGGAAGGATTGAATCACATAATATCCATTCTCGACCTTAAAGTATCGTGAGTCTGAACTGCCTTCTCGCCAGGTTCTGGAGTTGTCATTAAACTCTTCGGAGAAGAGTACCCTTTCCGGCACATACCCGGAATAGTTTATGGCCTGACCATTGACCGGTGGAATCAAGGAAGATAAATCCTGAATTTGCTCACCTTTCTTTTTGGTGATATACCCTACAGTGAAATTTTTCACATGCACTTCGGTACCTCCATTGACCATGAAACCCACATTACTTCCATAAAAAGGAACATGATCGGCGGTATGCACTAATGATTCATTCACAAAAAAGTGAAGTTTTTTTCCAGTTTTGCGCACCGTCAACTTATTATAGGTTTGGGATTGTAAAACTTCAGAAGCCGTCCATCCTAATAGATCAGTGAATGACCGGGAGTCAGCATTGTAGTTGTCAATTGTGATCTTTCCATTTCCAGAGAAGCCAAACCTGAAATGTGAGGTGAAGCCAGAAGCTGATTTTTTGGTTGCTTTGCCAAACAATAAGGCATTGGCATTGTTGTCGATTCCGGACACATATTTCATTTCCGCTTCGATTTGAAAATCTCTGCTTTCATCGATTTGGAAGGCCCCGTTCTTATTGAAGGATTCCTCCGGATAATAATTGTCTTGCCGCGACTTTAACTTATAGTGCCCATCTTCAATGACCTTTTCATATTGATTAGTGATAGCCGTGGCATACCCTCTGGTATTCACCTGAAAGGTTTCATAAAAAAGCATGCCTCCTCGCTGATAACCAAAATCTGGATATTTGTCCTGAGCAAAAGTGTTAAAAGACAAAATGCCTAAGATCGGGACCAATGTGATCATAAGCATTTTCCGAAAGCACATCAAATCGATGACAAATGACGCAGACTCCATACTTGAAAAAAGTTATCTCAAACTTTGATTTTCCTTCTCAAAGTTGAGTTCCTTTTCAAGCAAATACCTTCCGTGAGAAAGGGTAAAGACATCTACGTAGTTCGCGGTATATAAGCGCCATCAGAGGCCACTGAGCTGGCCCATTTGTGGAATAGCAGCCCAAATTGAATCTCTTTGTTCCTTGGTTTGAATCAGCACTTTTTCCCCGGCCTGAGTTAGTCGAAATAAGTGTTTTCTTCTACCCCCTCTGGAAGAAGTAGCGCCGGCATAACGAGAATTGACATACCCCTTTTTTTCCAGACGGGCCAGTGAAGCGTGAACCGTGCTGATGGTGATGGAGCGATCACACCGTTCTTTGATCTCTTTTTGAATGGCGTAACCGTAAGCTTCGTCATATAACAAGGCCACCACCAACATGATCAACTCTTCTAATTCACCAATGTTCGTTCCTTTCATTACTCGTCTTTGAGGTTTTCGGTCAATCCCGTGTTGCCAAATTTATAACTAAGACCACTTATGATGGCTACACTGACCAATATCGTGATCAATCCGGCAAATACAAATGGTACAGGGTTCAGGTTGATTTTGTAAACAAACCCTTCCAGCCAGCTACTGATTAGCCAATAGGCCAATGGCACAGAAAGCACAAAACTGATCAGAATCATGACCACAAATTGTTGATTCATCATGGCGATGATGCTGTTCATGGAAGCTCCCAGGATTTTGCGGATGCTGATTTCTTTCTTTCTCTGTTGTAAGATAAGCGCGGTAAGACCGTACAAGCCCAGGGCACATAATATGACGCTGATCACTGCGTAAACAGAGGCCATACTTAAGATTTGTTGTTCGCTTTTGTATTGCTCATCGAACCATTGATCAACGAAATAGAAATCCATAGGCGTGCGCTCGGCCAATGCTTCATAGCTATCAGTGATGTATTGGATGGTTTGGCGCATGTCACCGGTTCCTATCCTGATGGAGGCATACTCTGGTCGAGCGTGCAGAAATAAGACCATAGGTTCAATCGCATTTTTGGCCAGTGACCCAATATGGAAGTCGCTCAATACACCAATCACTGGAAAAGACCTACCTGAAGAAAAGGTAATGTGTTGACCAATCGGATCCTCCCAACCGATGAAATTCGCGAATGCTTCGTTGACCATTAACGTACCTGCGGAATCAGCTTTCGAACCTCTTCTAAAGGCGCGTCCTTCGGCTAGTGGGATCTCATAAGTACCGATGAAATCAAAATCTATTCCGTACATCCGGGCGGATACATCTCCTTCGTAACCATCCGCTTTTACGCGATCTGTATATGATCCTCCACCCATTGCGGAGCGACCTATAGATATGGACTCGATGTTGGGATGAGAGGCTAAGTTATCTCTGAAAACGGCGCTTTTCGGTCCTACTTCATTATCGAGGTTCACAACCATCACCTGAGATTCGTTAAACCCAAGTGGCTTATTCACCAGGTAATTGATCTGTCGAACGACGGCAATGGTACAGATGATCAGGAAAATGGAAACGGCATATTGACAAGTAACCAAAACCTTTCTCAACCAACCGGCATTGTTAACTGTTCCAGTGGAAGATTTTAAGATGGAAGAAATGGAATGAGATGACATGACGAGTGCGGGATAGGCACCCACCAAAAAGCTGATACCCAGGATGAATATCAACAGACTGATCAGACTCACAGGCTGGAATACAGTATTGAGAGGAATGTCTTTGTCAATGAGATTATTGGCTGCTGGCAGGATCAGATAAACCAGAACAATGCTGAAGAGGGAAGCAAGAAAAGTGATGATGAATGTTTCGGAAATGAACCTGCCCATTAGTTGTCTGCGACTTGAGCCTACCACTTTACGAATACCCACTTCTTTATTCGATTTGGAGGCTTTGGAAAGCGCGATGTTCACGTAATTAACACTTGCGATCAGGAAAATCAAGAATGCTGAAAAACCAAGCAGGTATACAAACCTGATACTACCGGTTTTCATGCCACGGGCCATGGTTATTTCATCACCATACAGATACATTTCGCGGAGAGGCTGCAGTTTGAGGAAATAATTTTCTGACCGCTCCGTAAAATGTGTTTTCATCATTTCTTTGAACTTCTGTTCTGCCAGTCGGGTGTCCGCGTTCGGTGAAAGTTTCACAAATGTGAAAATGGCCTGTGCTAACCAGTTATTCATCCAACGCATAGGCATAGGCCCCACATCCGGTACTGTAGTAGTCCAGGATATTAATGCATCAAATTGCATCGAAGCTTGACGCGGAGGTGATTTGAAAACTCCCGTCACGGTATATTCCAGATCATTTAAACCAATCACTTGTTTTCCTATTGGACTGTCATCTCCAAATAAAGAACGTGCGAGCGTTTCGCTGATCACCAAAGAAGAAGGTCGGGTCAGTAAATTGCGAGGATTGCCCTGAATTAATTTCACCTGAAACAGATCCATGAAGGTTGAATCCACGATGTAGACACTTGGGCTAACAATATTTTTCTGGTCATGGGTGAAAATGACCTTATCCCACCAGGGGAGCACACGTGTAAAGGTTTCTACTTCGGGATACTCCTTAGTCATGGTTGGTCCCATCATTCCGGAGGTCTCATAGGTGAGTACATCCACATTTTCGGGTACGTTGATGTGTCTCTTATAAACCCGATAAAGCTGATCCCCGGACTGGATGTAACGATCAAACTGAAGTTCGTCGTTGATGAAGATCAATGCGAATAATGAACAGGAGATCGCTGTGATCAGCCCGATGAGATTTATGCCAAAAAACACTTTGTGCTTTTTCAAAGATCGATACGAGGTAAGCAGGTAATTGGTCCAGATTGATGCCATATTGGAAGATCGTTTATCATTTTTCTTAAAAATGAGTCTGAAAAATCCAATGGCCTGTAGTAGGTAGATCAGTTGAGATCGACGGGTGCTTTTCTCTTCGATATTATCCAAAAAGGCCTCTTCCAAATCGCCGGAGATGCCTTCTACCAGATAAGGGTCGCAAAACCATTCCAGGCAGGTTAAGATCCATTTGGGTGGTTGAGGGTCTCGGGACATAAGGTTAAGATAACAGGTTTTTCAGAACTCTTTTTATTTCATTCGATTATGTCGAAAAACAAAACGAGTATTCAAACTAATTTGTTTCGATTATGTCGAAATTGATGTTTCATTGACAGGTATACTTGCCATGATCAGGAAGGTTACCGTATCTTTTCAAAATGAGTGAATTGCAAAACGTGGTAGATCAGTTTTCCTCTTCATTGGACCACCGGGACCAGGGGCCTAATGAAGTCATTGCGCAGCAAATCGTAGATGAAGAGGGGGGTAAATTACTGGAAAAAGTAACTCAGGTGATTCATGGGAAATACACTACCCGGATAAAAAATGATGCGGTAATGGTGCTTATGGCGGTCAGCAGAATTCATCCCGGAATTTTGGTAAATCAAATGGATTTATTCATTCAGTTACTCGATAGTAAAAGCAATCGTCAGGTTTTTGGGAGCATGATAGCCCTGGCCAATATCGCACCGCTGGTCAGGGAAAAAATCAAACCGCACCTGGCCAAAATCCTGCAAGCTATGGATGAGGGGACGGTCGTGACCAGAGATCATGGTTTTACCATTCTTACGGAATTATATAAAGATGATCCATCAGGAGACTTGCTGACATTGATCAATGAACAGATCCTGAATGCACCATCGAATCAGGTAGGACAATACACTGAAAAATTCATGGAAGTTGTTCGAAAAGAGGATGTTTCCGCTTTTGTGGAAGCACTGGAAGCAAGAGCTCAGGAACTGACCAATGAACATCACCTGAAACGTTTGGGTAAGAATTTGAAGAAGTTGAGAAAGTTCTAACAGCGTTCAATTCTTATAGTATCATATGATACTATCTCAATCGTGTAGCTCGCCCACATTTGCAATGTGGGCGAAATATTTTTAGGCATTTGTAATGCTGGAACGGCCTTTTATTGAATGCTTAACTCGGTAAAGCAAACCCGGATATGGTCCGGTAAAGATTTACAGCAGCCTTGTCAGTCAACCCGCTGATGAAGTCCACCACTAGTTGCATGCTTTGGTATACGGTCAGATCCCCTCTCAATTGATTTTGATAATCGGGAGGGAGCAATCGATAAACGGCTTTCGGCTTAGGATTCTTAGATCCTTCTCCAAATTTCTGATCGTAAACTGCCTGACAAAACGATTCCATCAATTTTTCCAATACTTCCAGGCCGGCTGCTTCTCGTTCCAGTACTTGTCGTGATCGGTAGATCTTTTCAATGGAAAGGCCAATGATTTGTTCCAGAACCGGAGTAGAGGGAATTTCATCAGTTAACGCCTTGTCGAAATGGCCATTTAGGATGTTTTGCTCATGGTCCAGAAAGCTGGAAACACACTCCTGAATCAATTTATTGATTGTCAGGGCCCGTAACAACCCTAGCTTTTCTTCTTTACTTTCAATTTCATTGAATTTATCGCGCTTGAATTTTTCCCCGATGATCTCTGCCATCAATTCAACGGTATCCTCCAGGCGGACCAACCCCAACCGGCATCCATCTTCCAGGTCAATGATATTGTAGCAAATGTCATCTGCTGCTTCGACCAAAAAGGCCAATGGGTGCCTTAAGTATTGGTCCTCGGCAATTTTGATCAGCCCCATGTCTTCTGATAGCTGGGCATACAAGTCGCGATTGCTGAAATAGACCCCAAATTTCTTCTGGCTTTTTCGAGACTTATCTTTTGGTGCAAAAGCTGTTTTTGGGTATTTCGTAAAGGCTGCTAACGTTGCGTAAGTCAGTCGTAAACCACGATACAATTCATGATTCAGGATCCTGAAACCCTGTGCATTGCCTTCAAAAGTGGTTAGATCTGCCCATTCCTCAGGAGAAACCAGTGTCTTGAAGGCACCACCTGCTTCTGTACATCGAAAAAAGGAACTGATGCCTTCTTCACCAGAATGTCCAAATGGAGGATTACCCAGATCATGGGCCAGAGATGCTGCCGCGACGATGCCTCCAAAATGCTGGGTAGTGAACCCCTGTTTACCTAATCCGTGCCGCTGTATCAGTGCTTTCCCTACTTCCTTACCCAAAGATCTGCCCACACTGGATACTTCCAGGCTGTGTGTGAGGCGTGTATGGACAAAATCATGTTCCGGCAATGGAAACACCTGTGTCTTATCCTGAAGTTTACGGAATGGATGCGAGAAAATAATTCGATCGTAATCCTGATCAAAGCGAGTTCTGATTTCATCATCGCCAGTCTCCGTCCTTTCGCCAAAGCGTTTTGGAGACATCAGTTTTTCCCATTGCATCATTGATGGATCATCTTTTGGATTGAGGTAAGCGCTCGCAAAATTACCCTGCGATTACAATTTTCAGTAATTGGTCTTAGGCCGATGGTAATTCAAAGATCAAAACCGGAGCGAGCAATATGCCATTGTGCAATGCATGCATGGCAATAGACCAGAATAAACCGCCATTTTTCACTCGGATGTATCCGAAATAGAGTCCCGCAATAAACTGAGGTAATACGATCAGTGGTATCACCCACAGGGGAACATCGATGGATTGAAAATTGGTCATATGGACCAGCGCAAACGCTGCGGCATTCAAATAAAAGAACAATCCATAATAACGATCCCATTTGACTTTGACCAATTGGGCTGCTTCTTTTTGTGAAATTCTCTGACTCGAAATGGTGAACCATTCCATGAGACCTGCGATCAAATTCCATCTGCGACTTAAGTGTAATCGAAATATGAGCTCTTCGATAATAGGTCCGATAATCACTACAAATCCGCCGATGGCCCAAACAGGGAATTGTTCCAGCGCATCTCTCAGTGCATGATCCTCCATATTTACTACATCAAATTGTTCCAGCGCACCCATCACTCCTATCAAAGGAAGCATGCATAACAAGTCCAATAGTAAAACTTGAAATAGTCGTCCAAATCGCTGGATCATACTGGAATCTTCAATCTCGATCAGGGAAGGTTCATACGGTCTTTTTATGTATGCAATGGCCGTATGCCATTCTTCCTTTAGCTTACCCATGGATCTATTCTTTTCATTCGGATTCAAAACTAGTTAGGTCCTTTCCAAAACCATAGGGTCTTGATTCAAAAGGGTACATAACAAATTATACAATTGCTGATTGTAGACTTTGAACTGAGCAGGTCGTTCAAAGAAATTTTCCACAGCTACTGCGAAAAACTCTTCATGATTCGTCGCAGCATAATCTCTAAAGAAGCTTTTTTCATCGTTTCGGATGCGCATGATCTCTTTGGAAGCGACTGCCTCCCAACCCTTTAATGCATGCTTATCGAGAAAATGCGATTCACCATTTCTGACAATGTTTTCAAGCCTTAAAGCATGAGCCATTTCGTGTAAACCCAGGTTACGCCCGTCTTTCACAATGAGTCCGGAAATAAAATTCCGCCAGGAAAGGGCAATGGCTTTTTGTTTTGGGTTGACCTCACCATAATGGTAGTTCTGACCCGCCACGCTATAAAAAGCTTCGGGATAAATGATGATGTACTTAAAATGTTTAAAGTTGATCCAGGGGAGTCCAAAGGCCAACTGAATAGCTGTGGCCGAAATCAATACCCTCATCTCCTCAGTTACATGATCAATATCTCTGGGTACAAACGTTTTTGCATGCATAAAAGCAGACAGTCGCTTCTCAAAAATGCTTTTCGATTTTTGGGGAAGTCGGGAATAGAAATCAAAGTATTTCTTCAGGATCTCACGCTGCTGTGGAGAGATCGGCACCACCACACCAGGCACGGAGATCCCCAGGTAATAACGTTTGGAAGCGATGATAAAAATGAGCACCAATGCCCCGAATAAGGTAAAGGTGCCCATGAGGTTATATCTGCTTCAGCAATTCTTTTAAACTTACTTTTTTGCTTACTGTGTCGCTCAGTGAACTGATGGCCACGCGCTCTTGAGCCATACTATCACGTTCTCTAAGCGTTACCGTCTGGTCTTCCAGCGTTTGGTGATCTACGGTGATGCAATAGGGGGTACCAATGGCATCTTGTCTTCGGTAGCGCTTACCTATGGCATCCTTGGCGTCATATTGCAAGGTGAAATCAATTTGGAGATCCTGAACTATCTTATTTGCTACTTCAGGAAGACCATCTTTATTAACTAAAGGCAGTATCGCCAATTTATTAGGCGCCAGGGCAGGAGGAATGGCCAGCACAGTGCGCTTGGAACCATCTTCCAGTGTCTCTTCTTTGTAAGAAGCCGACAAAACCGCCAGGAACATGCGATCCAGACCGATAGATGTTTCTACCACATAGGGCACATAGCTTTGATTCGCTTCCGTATCAAAGAATTGCAATTTCTTACCAGAATGCTCCTCATGTGCTTTTAGGTCGAAATCCGTTCGAGAGTGGATGCCTTCCAGTTCTTTGAATCCCATGGGGAAGTCATATTCAATATCGCAAGCCGCATTGGCGTAGTGTGCCAGGTTCAGGTGGTCGTGGAATCGATAGCGATCATTTCCCAGTCCAAGCGCTTTATGCCAATTGATCCGCTTTTCTTTCCAATGCTCATACCACTCCATTTCTTCACCAGGTTTGACAAAGAATTGCATCTCCATCTGTTCGAACTCACGCATTCGAAAGATGAACTGTCGGGCGATGATCTCATTTCGGAAGGCCTTACCGATCTGGGCAATACCAAATGGAGGCTTCATACGGGCCGTTTTCTGCACATTGGAGAAATTCACGAAAATTCCCTGTGCGGTTTCTGGCCTTAGATAGATTTTGCCTGCTTCCCCGGCCACAGAACCCATTTCTGTAGAAAACATCAAATTGAATTGACGCACATCGGTCCAGTTCTTCGATCCTGAGACTGGGTCAGCAATGCCCAATTCCTCGATCAAAGTTTTCATGTCGGAGAGGTCTCCACTTTCCATCGCCGCTTTCATGCGGTTTTCAATGGCCGTGATTTGCTCTTTATAGCCAACTACCCGAGGATTGGTGGACACAAACTGTGCTTCATCAAAGGAGTCTCCGAATCGTTTGGCTGCTTTGGTGACCTCTTTCTTGATCTTGCCTTCAATCTTGGCAATTTGATCTTCGATCAAGACATCTGCTCGGTATCGCTTTTTGGAATCCTTATTATCGATCAAAGGATCATTGAATGCATCGACATGACCGGAAGCCTTCCAGGTCGTAGGGTGCATGAAAATAGCCGCATCAATTCCCACGATATTAGGGTTGAGCCGCGTCATGGCCTGCCACCAGTATTGTTTGATGTTGTTTTTTAATTCTGACCCGTAGGGACCATAATCATACGTGGCACTGAGACCATCGTAAATGTCACTTGAAGGGAAAATAAAGCCGTATTCCTTGCAGTGCGCTGCGATATTTTTCAGTGTTGCAGCATCGTCTGTGTTTGCCATGCCGCAAAAATAAATTTATCAGCTTAAGAAAGAATCATCAGAACATATTCCTTCAAAAGATCGGATTCAATTTCCTCACTTGTGGGGGGCCGATGTTCTTAGATTAAGCCCATAAAAATGATAACGTCAATACGATGGCACCGGCCACAGGCGAATACCGGAATCTCCTGCTTAATTGGTTCAATTCGACATTGAGATTCCTGAACTATGTCCCATTCGAGAATGGCAAGAATGGCAGACACTTTTATGCTGGATTAACTTAAGCGTTTTCCGGATTTCTAATTTGAACCTTTATCCTTCTGAATGAATTCTCCTACGACGGATACTATAATTTTGTATTGATAAACCTTAAAATATTAGCATGAGTGTAGATCCTCAATCTTTTCGTGAAAAACTGGAAGCGCAACATGATTTTCCGGGACCCTATACTTTCAAATTTATCATTCCTGAAGAGAGAAAGGATCAGGTAGTTGCCCTTCTGCCAAAAGGCGATTTGTCTTATAAAGCCAGCAGTGGCAAAAAATACACCAGTATCACGTTAAAAGCAGCAATGAAAAATAGTGACGAAGTGATTGCTGTTTATACTGAGGTCGCCAAAATTGAAGGCGTACTTTCACTTTAACCTAAAAGATTATGTGGACAGAAGCAGACAATAAACTAAGCCGTACGTTCGAGTTCAAGAACTTTGTTGAGGCCTTTGGCTTCATGACGCAAGTGGCGATCATCGCTGAAAAGATGGACCACCACCCTAATTGGTCGAATGTCTACAACAGGGTGACCATCGAGCTCACGACGCATGATGCGGGAAATGTGGTGACTGATAATGATCGGAATCTGGCGCAGGCGATTGATGAGTTACTTTGATGTTCTTAATCAATAGCAATCTATCAATGGAATTCACTAATTTGTAGAAAATACAGATATGGATATTCAAGCGACCAAATTGGAATTGATGCAAATGCTTCTGAATACCCAAAAGGAAGATGTTTTAGCACAAGTAAAAGCTATTCTTGAGGATGAAACGGATTTTTGGGAAACATTATCCGTTGAAGATCAACAAGCCATCGATGAAGGTATACAGCAATTAGAAAAGGGTGAATCAGTTCCTTTCGAAGAAGCGGAAAGAGAAATTATGGAACGTTTTAATTTTAAAGATTAACCTTGACTTATAGAATTGTCTTTTCTCAACGTGCTCAATATGAAAGGATTTTATTATTAGAAGCTATTGAGTTGAGATTTGGCAAGAAAAAAGCACAAGAAATTAACAGAAAGCTTACAAAAACCTTCATTCAAATTTCAAAAATGCCCATGATGTATCGTGCTTCTACTCATCGATCTGGGCTTAGAAAATGTGTGTTCAGCAAACAGACAAGTATTTATTACAAGGTAAATGAGGATTCCGTTGAAGTGATTAGCCTTCGACCAAATAAGATTAATCCAACTACTTTCGGGCTGTGAAATGATGTCTTAATTTTCCTATTCATACAAATGCAAGATCTCGCGAAACTTACCCCTTCCGTCGTTCAGATAGCCAAACAAGCCGGCGAGTTTATCTCTAAAGAGTCCGCCGATTTCGACTTGTCTAAGGTGGAACTAAAAGGGAAAAGTGATCTTGTTTCCTATGTTGATAAGGGGGCGGAAAAAATCATTGTCGAAGGTCTGAAATCCTTGGTTCCCGAAGCGGGATTTTTGACGGAAGAGAAGACAGTTGAACAAAAACAAACGGAATTTACCTGGATCATAGATCCGCTTGATGGCACAACTAACTTCGTTCATAGCATGCCCGGCTATGCGGTTAGCATCGGCCTTTCCCAAGGAAACGAAATGATCCTTGGGGTCATTTATGAAGTGACTCGGGATGAAGCTTTTTATGCCTGGAAAGGTGGCGGGGCCTACATGAATGGCTCTGCTATTGCTGTTTCACAAGCCGCTGCGATTGACGACAGCCTGTTTGCCACAGGTTTTCCAATCTACAATTTCTCCAAGATCAAAGAATACCTGGCCATCCTTAATGAACTTATGCGAAATTCTCATGGATTACGCAGGTTAGGTAGCGCCGCTACGGATTTGGCTTACGTGGCATGTGGTCGTTGTGAAGCCTTTTTTGAATATAACCTGAATGCCTGGGATGTGGCCGCCGGGATCATCATCGTGCAAGAAGCAGGGGGTACGGTGACAGACTTTTCAGGAGGTAATGACGCGCTTCATGGAAGGGAATTAGTGGCAGGTGGGGCTGTCCAACCCGAATTGCTGAAATTGATCAAAGAGAATTGGTAATCTTATTTGATCCGCTTCTGAATTCGCACTAAATTTCCTATTCTAAGAACGAAGTATTTCATGTCTAAACTCCAGACAAGATTAGTTTCTCTAGGTATTTTACTACTCGTTATTGGCCTGAACCTGTTGCTGGTTTATTTTGAAAAAGAGGCAGGTTCCGGGATCGATACACTGGGTAATGCAATCTGGTACATGATTGTCACCCTTACTACGGTTGGATACGGAGATTTATATCCGGCGAGCGTCGGGGGTAAGATCATTGGCTACATCTATGTCTTTGCCAGCCTTGGCGTTCTGGGTTTTATTATAAGTTCCATCTCAAATCAAGTTCAATCCATGTTAGAAGAAAAAAGGCTCGGCTATAAAGGGACGGATTTCGAAAATCACGTCATCTTCTACGGCTGGAATGATTTCAGCAAACTCGTTGCGGAAGAGGTCATTAGCGCGAAAAAGAAAATCGCCATCTTGACGGATAAGAAAGACGAAGTTGACCTGATATATGATCACTGGGGAAATGAAGAGGTTTTTGTTCTGTTTTCGGATCTGGAAAATGCGGAGATCTTCGACAGATTGAATGCCGAAAAATCTTCCGTGTTCTTTCTGGCGTTTGACAATGATGGTGACTCCCTTACAGAAAGCATCAATATTCGTACGCAATTACCGGATGTGGATATTGTTGTCTCTCTTAAAAACACAAAACTCAAGGGCACCTTTCAGGCGGCAGGGGTTACTTACGTTATTGCACGAAATGAGATCGTCTCTAAATTGGTGGCCAGCTACATATTTGAACCGGATGTTGCTGAAATAAACCTGGACCTGATTAGTTCAAAAGGCAGAGAAACGGACTTTGATAATCAGGAATTCGAAGTTTTGGAAGGAAATCCATACCTGGGAATGCCCTGTCATGAGGTCTTCTACGCGATGAAAAAAGATCATGACGTAATCCTTATTGGGATTAGTAAGACCCGGAAAGGCAAAAGGGAGGTCATTGCTAATCCCTCCAATGATGTAATGGTTGAAATGGGTGATTTTCTCGTAGTGATGACGGTAGGTCATGCCCATGAAAAACTCATCGAAATCTTTGGCGTACATCAGGGGAGGATGAGTTAACGCCACATGAAACTTATCTTCCTTCTTTGCTTTGGGTGTTTAAGCATTGGCTTGTTCGCGCAACGGCCTCCGGTTCCTGATCTTCCTGAGGTCAATCCGGCAGAAGCGGGGTTCAATCAAAAGGCGATTAACGCGCTTTATCAACAAATAGAAAATACTACTCATAAGGATTTTGTGGGATTGGTTGTCCTCAAAGACCGTCAAATTGCTATTGAGTGGTACTTTAATACGTTTTGGCGCAATCACTTGCTCGATGTTCGATCTACGGGAAAAAGCATTACGTCTTTGTTATTGGGCGTTGCGATTAAAGAAGGGTTGGTCAAAAGTGTAGAACAGGATGTTTATTCCTTCTTCCCAAAAGAGAATTACCCAACCCTACATGATGATTTTAAGAAAATTAAGATCAATCATTTACTGGATATGGCCTCAGGACTTGATGCTGATACCGACGATTTTCAAACACCTGGACACGCAGGAAGGTGGATTGGACGAGACGAATGGGTCTCTTATTTGCTAAGTATCCCTTTGGCCCGAGAGCCAGGAAAGAAATGGATTTATGCAGATATCAATGCCGTATTAGTGGGCGCGATCATCGAAGAAACTTCAGGTATGAGCCTTCGGGACTTTGCCGAAAAATATGTTTTTAGCCCTTTGGGCATTACGGAATTTTATTGGTATACCAATGCTGCTAACCAAACGGGTGGTGCCGGAAATCTTTACTTATCGACACTGGATTTTGCAAAGTTGGGAGTCTTGATTACCAATGAAGGCAAATGGGGTAAAAAGCAAATCGTAGACCCTTTATACGTTCAGCAATTAATCGCTAGAAAGGCATTTGACCTCACTGATTATTGGGAGCTGACGGATAGCTATGGCATGTTGTGGTACAAGAAACAGCAAGTCATAAATGGTAAGACATTCGATTATTTATGGGCTTCGGGAAGAGGGGGAAATCAGTTGATCATTGTTCCCGAGCAAGAATTGGTAATCGCTCTTACTTCCACCGCTTATGGCCCCCGATATGGCCATTCCCGGGCTTATGATTTTCTTCTGGGCATACTTGGCGCGGTTGAGTGACCAGCAGGCATTGAAATTCTGTGTGTATCTTTAGGTTGATCCACCTGACCGATGAGAAGCATTTATATCACTGCCTTACTTTCTATACTGACAATTGCCTGTACGCAAAAAGAAGTTGCTGAAAAAATAGCTGAAAGCAATACCAACAAAGACATAGCCACTTGCGGCACACCACCTAGTGCGCCCGTTCCGAAGGAAGCTTATGTGATCAAACCTATCGACTTGATTCCTGAAGCCATGGGTGTTTTCTCACGGCCTGTTCAAACCAAAAGTCAAAAGGCACAGCAATTCTTTGATCAGGGGTTCCAACTTAGATACGCTTTCGCGATCAATGAAGCCATCAGCTCTTTTCGGGAAGCGCAAGAGGAAGACCCTGCCTGTGTCATGTGCTATTGGGGAGAAGCCTGGGCATTAGGATCATATATTAATAGTCACATGAAAGCGGACAAAGCGCCGCTGGCCTTAGAAGCGATTAAGAAAGCCATATCCTTGTTAGATGAAAATACGACTGACGTTGACCGGGCATTGATAGAAGCTATGCAGGTCAGATACGTAGAGGATTTCAATTATGAAACCCGAAGAAACCAGGATTCTTTGTATGCAGACGCCATGGAATCGGTTTATCAGCGCTTTCCCGATGATTTGGATGTTGCTACGCTTTATGCAGATGCCCTTTTTCTTCTTGAACCCAGAGCCGGAACCCGGGAAATGGATAATCCCCGGCTAATGAAAATTCATGCTGCGTTGGAGCATGTCTTAGCCAAAAATATCAAACACCCAGGTGCATGCCACTTATACATTCATGCTACCGAATCCACAGATTACCCTGAGCTAGCAGAATCTTGTGCAGACTACCTTGGGAGTACCATTCCAGGTGCCAGTCATATCAATCATATGCCATCTCACACTTATAATGAAATTGGCCGATGGGGAGACGGTGTAAAAGCGAATTTGCAGGCTTCGCAAACGGATAAACTGGCTCAGGAGGGTGGAGCGGCTATCGCGACTTATCCTGGTCATAACCTCCATATGCTTTTGTATGCCGCTTCCTATGATGGCCAGGGTGCTATTGCGATGCAAGCTGGGCGCGATTTTCAGAAGTTGACAGATGATAATTACCAACATGCGCTTACCGCATTACGTTTCGGCAGGTTCGATGATATTCTGGATATGGAAAAGCCCAATGGGGCGGTCGTCGAAAATAGCATTTGGGATTTCTGTAGAGGCTATGCTCATTTAAAAAATGAGGAATCCGATTTCGCCAGGCTCTATCTCAAGCGCGTACAAAACACCGCAGATACAACTACTGGTCGGTATCGATTTGCACCGGGGGCTCCTGTATTGAAGGTGATGGCCAAAATCCTCGAAGGAGAAATCGCTTGGAGTGAAGGCGATAAACTACGAGCCATTCAATTGTTTCAGGAAGGTGTAAAAATGGAAGATGCCCTCCCGTACAGCGAACCAGAACCGATGCCCTTTTCCATTCGGCACTGGCTTGGAGCACTGCAGTTGGAATTGGGACAATATGATTTAGCTGAGAAAACTTACCGGGAAGAAGTAGCGGATCATCCACACAATGGTTGGTCCTTATATGGTTTACGAGAAGCGCTGAAAGCACAGGGAAAACCTTTTGATGAGATCGAAACTGATTTCTTACAAAGCTGGGCCCGGTCCGATACACGCATCGTAAGCTCACGATTTTAAGATCTCAGGGTTGAAGAGATGGCTCCTTTTATGCTTCATGTAAATCCAAGAATTATTCCGCATCTTCGTTTGTTCAATGGACATGGAATTAACTCCCAATATCAATCTCGATGAGCTTGCGGATTATCTGCACCATCAATCGTGGATAACCCCTGAAGATTCAATATCCAATGTCGAAAAGCCCGGAGAAGGCAATATGAATCGTGTTCTGCGAGTAGTTACATCCTCAGGGTCCATCATCTTAAAGCAAGCCACCGATTTTGTAGTAAAGTACCCGGATATTCCAGCTCCTATCTCCCGGATTGATGTGGAACAGCAGTTTTATCAGCTAGTTTCGGAGATTTCAGATCTGCAACAGCATCAGCCCGCCATCATTGGCTATGATGCGGAACTGCATTTAATGGCCATGGAGGACTTGGGTGATGCCACAGATTTCACGTTCCTCTATCAGAAGGATCAAACACTTTCAGAGACATTGGCGAAAAATATTGGTTCGTCACTGAATATTTTGCATTCACATGCTTTTTCAAAGGAGGTAGCTAAAGCATTTCCGACGAATATAGAATTACGGAAGTTAAATCATCAACACATTTTCCAGCTTCCTTTGATGGCTGAGAACGGCTTTGATCTGGATGGGATCACCCCTGGTTTACAGGAAGTATCCAGAACCTATAAATCAGACGATACTTTGATAGCCAGGGCTTCTGCTCTTGGTGAAGTTTATTTGGGTAGAGGGGATGCTCTGCTTCATGGTGATTACTATCCTGGCAGTTGGTTAAATACCGAAAAAGGGTTTCAGTTGATTGATCCGGAATTCTGCTTCTTTGGCGTACCTGAATTTGATTTGGGAGTTTTACTGGCACACTTGAAACTTGCGGAGCAACCGGAGGCAATCCGCGCATTGATCCTGGATTCGTATACTTCTGAGATCGATCAATCACTGTTACAACAGTTTGAAGGTATGGAGATCATTCGCCGTTTGATCGGCTTGGCCCAGTTACCACTGTCTATGAATTTGATTGCCAAAGAAGAATTACTCCAATATGCTTATCATCAGGTAATGAACGCATGAACGCAGGCCAAACAAATCTCTACTTGTTGATCTTAGTTTCATTGATTGCTTGTCAATCAAAACCGGACAGGCATACCTCATTTCCTGCTCCGGAAGCTCCGGTTAGCATTCGCGAAACTACGCTCCCTGATGCGTTAACCAAGGAAATCTATCAGGACAAGTTGCTGGGCATGCTGGTGGGCTCGGCAATCGGCGATGCCATGGGAGCCCCTGTGGAAATGTGGGGCAGGGACTGGATTCAAGCACAGTACGGATACATTGATACACTGGTTCATGTGATTCGGGAAGGTTCACCGGAGGGCCCCTGGGAAGATAACATGAAGGCAGGAGCTACTACTGACGATACCCGTTGGAAATATTTGGTCGGAGAGTATCTATTGTCCCAAAATGATCATGAATTGGATGATGTGGCTTTCGCAAATTATCTGGTGAGTCTCTACGAAGCGGAAAAGCAAGAGGTCCAATCATTAGAAACTTTTGACCCGGAACCTTTGGAGCAACAACTTAGACATATGACCTGGCTTCAGGAGTGGGCCAAAGTGGCTCGTCCTTATGCTGAAGATGATTTGCGGGGTTATACCTATGCTTTGAATCGCTTTTACGGTGGAGAAATGTCCTGTGCCGGAATGCTTTACACACCGATGATCGGCAGCTATTTTCCCGGACTGTCCGTAACCGCCTATGAAGAAGCTTATCGATTGGGTATTTTCGACATTGGCTATGCGAGAGATATTTCGGCGCTCACAGCAGGGTATGTGGCACAAGCCATGAACCCAAATATTCCATACGATAGTATTGCTGGAATTACCCCAATCCTCGATCCATTAAAGTACGCCAATAGTCGCTTAATTGGTAGGCTTGCGCAGCAATCGTATTTGAACGCAAGAAAAATCGTGTTCGATGCCAGAGCAATCACCGAACCAGATGCTGATCTGCGGCTACCAAAGGGGTTCAAAAGATCTGCATTGGAATACACACAAATGATCTATGCATTCGAGGCACTTGACCAACAAATGAAAGCTATCCCTTTTCATGCCGGGGAAATCCATCTGATCAATTTGACGGCCTTGCTTTACAGTGAGGGAGATTTTCGTCTGGCCATGGAATTCATCGTAAATTTTGGTAGAGATAATGATACGGTAGCTGCGGTAACAGGGGCCATCCTGGGAGCTTACCTTGGTTATGAAAACCTACCCAAAGGGCTCACTGATCCTGTTCTGAAGATATCCGAGGAAATTGTCAGTATTGATCTCGAAGCATTGAGTATGCAGATGACGGACAAGGTTTTCGGAAGTAGTGTACAACCTTAATGCTGAGTTTGACACTGCCTCTGTTCAAATGTGCTGTTGACGTGATAGATGTTAATTCCTCCTGCCTTTTGTATAAGGAGCACCAATAGCCACCAACACGGTTTCATAGGAGGTTAAATCAACCAGGTATTGCTGTAGGTTGCCAGTAAAGTTTTCAAGATCAGCTTTTGCTAGTTTCACTTGTTCTTTCATGGTTGCTGTTGGCAGATTAGTCGTTCCCCAATGACTGTAAGCAACCGAACCCACACGACCAGAGATTCCTGGTTGCCGAGACTCATCGAGACTTCCTTTTGCCGGATCGCCATAAAGGACCATTCTCAAGTCGGTTAGGGTTCCGTTCAGTTCGTTCCATTTCTGGAAATGTGATTCCTGTGCTTTTGGAGTTTGTTTCAGCGCGGCTTTTATAAAACGCAATCGTTCGCCGGCTTCTGAGAGTTGGTTGCCCAATGCCGAGATATCCAGAAGCAATTCCCGGGTTTCTCTTTGAAAAGTAGCTACCCGATTAAAATCTACCCGTTCCAGACTAGGGATAGGTTTCACTTCAAAGCTTTGAACCGTGCCTTGAGGAGTCAATTTTCCATTGTGCTCTATAAAGAGTTGTGCGGTGTATTTTCCGGGGGCAGCCAATGGTCCTTCTGCATCTCCGGCCCACGGTGGTTGAAAAGCGGGCTTGCTAAGCCTAATGGCATCAGGGGCAGGGAGTTTCAAATCCCAGTTAATGCGATGAAGACCGCTCGTATTTTTGCCCTCTAACCATCGAACGGGATTGCCCGATTCATCTTTGATCAAAATCAGAACCTGTGGCTGATTGTCTTTTCTTTCAACGTTCAGATTGTCCCATCCCGGAAAAGGTACATTGCCATTCGTTTTCTTAATTTCTTTTTCTCGATCCTTACGCTGTTCCGCTTGATTTTTTGGAATGTTATTTAAATAGTAAGTGAGCATGGCACCAAAAGCCGGATTCTTTGCAACGTAATTTGCGGAACCCTGACTAGGCATTCCTTTGGCCTGGAAAGGTACAGTAGGGACATACCACCAGGTATCCCGAATGGAGAAAAGGGTGTTTTCGTTTACAGCTACGACCTGACTTAGATTCCTTAACGATGAATAATCATCCAAAATGTAGAATCCTCTGCCAAAAGTGGCCCCTACCAGGTCATTGTCTCGCGTATGGGTAGCAATGTCCCTGAATGGAATGGTCGGTGCACCCTTCAACTTCGCCCAATTGGTTCCTTTATTATAAGAGAAATACATGCCATCTTCGGCTCCGATAAACAGTAAATTGGCCGAGATGTGATCTTGTTTGATGGCCCAAACGATGGTGCCGGAAGGCAAGTCTCCGGAGATAGGTTCCCAGGTTTTGCCACGGTCATCACTCATGAAGATGTAGGGTGAGTAATCGCCCAATTTGTGGGCGTCCACAACAGAAAAAACTACATTATCTTCTAGTGGAGAAGCTTCAATATCATTGATGAATGATCTTGAGGGGACTTTAGGCATGTTGCTTCTTCTCCAGTTTTGACCACCATCTTCACTGACATGAATCAACCCATCGTCAGAGCCCGTGTAAAGCAACCCTTTCACCTGAGGTGATTCTGAAATGGTAGTAAGTGTGGCGTATTTCGACATGGCACCATTATCGTACAGATCATCCACACTCCAGACGCGATCCATCAACGTCAATTCATATCGATTGGTGTTGGTTGTCAAATCTTCGCTAATGGCTTTCCATGAATCACCGCGGTTATCACTTTGCCATAATCGTTGCGATCCAAAATAGATCCGATTATGGTCATGAGGACTAATATGGATGGGACTGTCCCAGTTCCATCGTTCAGGAGCTTCATCAGGAGCAGGTTGTGGACGAATGCCGATCAGTTCCCCGGTAGCTATGTTTAGCCGCTGTAAATTCCCTTGTTGGGTTTCCATATACGCGGTGTTATTGTCCTCCGGATCATACAAAGAACCATAGCCATCTGCACCTAGTGGTACATACCAGTCTCGATTCAAAATGCCTTCCACGCTGGTAGTTCTGGAGGGTCCAATTAAAGTACCGAGATCCTGGGCTCCTCCGACAATATTGTAGAAAGGCTCTGAATTGTCAAGCCCTAGTTTATAGAATTGAGAGATCGGAAGATTGGAAAAATGTCTCCAATATGTGCCACCATCAAAGGTTTCATACAATCCACCATCGGAACCGGCAATCATGTGATCACCCTCTGTCGGATCAATCCATAAGGCATGGTTATCACTGTGTTTCTCACGGCCATTTCCCAGGTAATCAATGGTTTTGCCACCATCTCTGGTGATGTGCAGAAAAACATCCATTTGATAAACCAGATCCGGATCATGTGGGGAAGCTTCCAGTTCCTGATAATAGTGAGGACCCGTACCTCCTGAGATATAGCTGTTGCGCTTTTCCCAACTAGCTCCCTGGTCAGTGGATCGGTAAAATCCTTTCTCTTTGTCGCTGGCTTCAATAGTTGCATAAACCAAATTGGGATCCGCAGGTGTTACAGCCAATCCAATCTTTCCTATATCGCCAGAGGGTAAACCCGTTTCGATCTTCTTAAAGCTCTCTCCATTGTTGGTCGACTTATATATTCCGCTGTTGGGCCCACCAGCCATTAAAGCCCAGGTTCTGCGAAAGCGCTGATATGCGGCAGCATAGACAACATCAGGATTTTCAGGATTGAATTCAATGTCTGTAACGCCTGTATACTGATCGATTTGTAGTGCCAATTTCCAGGAAATTCCACCATTGGTCGACTTGTATATTCCACGCTCACCCCCGGCAGACCATAGTGGTCCTTCGGCGGCAACCAGGATCACGTTACTATTTCTGGGGTCCACCAAAATTTTTCCAATGTGCTCTGATTGCGTAAGCCCCATGTTTTTCCAGGTCTTTCCGGCATCCGTGCTTTTGTAAATGCCATCGCCCCAACCCACATGACGACCACTTACATTTTCACCTGTTCCGACCCAGATTACATTGGGGTTGTTGGGATCTATGGTGACGGTACCAATGGAATAAGTAGACTCGTTATCAAAAATGGGTGACCAGGTAATGCCGCGGTTGGTGGTCTTCCATAGATTGCCCGAGCCCACGGCGACATACCAGGTGCTAAGATCCGAGGGATGTATAGCAATATCAGCGATTCTTCCGCCCATAAGTGAAGGGCCTATGCCCCTCAATTTCATACCTGCAGCAGCTTTTTCAATAGCAGATTTATCGATTGATTGTGCTTGAATCGAAAAGGATAATAACAGGATAATTAGAAAACTGAATGTCTTGGACAGGTTGGATTTGAAGAGCATAATTCTGGAAATTGATAGGATGAACTTAATGAATAATCCAGAAAATACCGCTTGAAATATGACAACTGGACTATATGCCCACAGTCGCTACTCCTTGGAAACTTTGAATACTTGCTGACCCGATTGATGGGTCAATGTCAAAATATAAGTTCCTCGACCATATTGGGTAAGGTCAACGAATAACTGATTACCCTTGATATCGTAAGTCATTGGTATCTTTTTGCCTGAAAGGTCTGCAAGTTCGATGGCAAGATCTTGGACTCCTATTCTTCCCAACTCAATGGTCAATAAGTCAGTCGTTGGATTAGGATAAGGGCGTATTTTCTGATCTATTGTCGTGTTTAGAATGATGAATGTAAAAGGATCAGAAGGGATAGATTGACATACACCATCAGAAACGGAAACCGTATAGATTCCTTCATCCACAGCCATTATTTCCTTAGTATCGGCACCATCGATCCTTTCCCCGTCTAAGAACCATTCATTACCATCATCATTACTGGAAGTCAGGATAGTATTGCCATCACCATCCATTGAGCTTGTGATGGTAGGCTGACCTAAGTTAATACAAAGCGTGTCATTGCTAACTGTTGTTCGTCCGTTTACCGCAAGTGAAATTCGTCCACTGATCACATCTGCAGGTACACTGAAAGTGAGTCGATCACTTGCTGCAGATACGATTTCCGCAGGTACTTCATTAATGGTTACTTGATTATACGAATCCACGGCACTAAAATTAGACCCGGTCACGATGACGGTCTCACCAGAATTGGCAGAAGAGGTAGAAATTGAATTGATCGTAGGATAAAATACGTTCACTGGAATGGACCAAACGCCCCCGTCACCGCCTAAATACAAGTAATCCTCAAACGCCTGGATGGTATGAAAATTGACCCTTTCCGGCAGGCCTTCATTTAGCGTTTTCCAGGTGCGACCATCATCAGGTGAAAATCCAAAACCAAAACCATAGCCGAACGCAAGGTTAGCTCCTTCGCTGACTTCAAGATTACCCCAGCCTCTGGATTCCGTCAAATTCAAAGACCAGGATTCACCTCCATCTTCTGAAAAATAAATAATCGTACTTGGGCTATGAGAAAGGATTATGTTGTCATTAAGTAACCTCAGGGCCCTGTGAGAACAGCAATTCTCAATACCTTCATCAGATAATCTTTGCCAGGTATTGCCTTGATCTTCAGAAGTGAAAATTCCACTGGAGTAGTACAAATATAAAACGCTGTTCATTTCAATCATTTCTCTCGGAAAGCGTAATCCTGCTTCAGGTACGATTTCCTCCCACGTCGAATTTCCTCCTCGAAGTACATATAGCAGCGAGTTTCCTACGGCGTAAATGTCCGAACCCGAAATATGGAGAATATTCGTTCCCAGGGTATTGAGCCCATCGGTAGGCACATTGCCCCATGTACTTCCTTCGTCGGTAGAAAAGTAAATTCCACTGCCGTCAGAACCTGTTATCAGGGTATCACCTTTAGAATAAGGCGTCCGGATGGAACCTATCGGAATACCAACTGATTCCCAATCCACACCATTTTCCGTACGATATAAATCCCTGGACGAAGTGAAAACATAGAGTTTTTCTTTATGAGTAATGGCGCTGTTAACGACCTGTGCGGTCAAACCTACATTTTTTTCAGTAAAGGTTTCTCCCAGGTCATCGGTTTTGAGGATGCCATCCTGAGTAGTCCCGATAAACAGATTATTTTCTTTGTAGAGTATGCTTGCGGACCTGATATAGCTGTTACCATGGGTCTTTACCCAACTGGCACCCTGATCATCAGAACGAAGAATGCCAATGGAAGTAGCGGCAAAAACAACGCCATCGACGTTGGCAAATTCTCGAGCTCGTGCATTATTTACCCAACTGACTTCTTCCCAGGTAGCCCCATTATCAAGGGATCGAATGGCTCCTTCACCAGTACCAAGAATCAATACATCGTCAAGGGCGATACCGGAAGTAAGGTATTCATTTTCAGGTACTGCGGTAATGAATGACCAGCTCTCGCCATCGTCATAGGACAGAAAGCCACTGTTGAAGGAAACACCCACAAAAATGACATCTCCAAGATCTTCAATGGCATCAACGTCCACAAACGGGTCACCATCTATATTGATGGACTCAACCGGGTTCCATGTCTCTCCTCTGTCATCCGAACGGCGCATTCCACGGAAAGTACCGGCGAATAAGACTCCATTTCTGGCCATCATTGCCCGAATTTGTGGGAAATCCGATTGATCGGGCGTCAATTCCCAGGTGGCTCCTTCGTCAAAAGACCAGTGAACGCCAAGGTCCGTACCTGCATATAAAGTATCACCGATTGAAACGATACCAGTAACCTGAGGCTCCCTTAGACCATTATTGCTAGCCTTCCAGGATTCACCCTGATCTTCAGAAACAAATACTCCTGCATGGTGAGTACCCGCATATAATTTTTGATTAAAAGAGTGAAGTACATCAACCTGACCACCTTCAATGCCATTTCCAACAAATGACCATTCCTGCGCATTAGACGACAAGAGGGATAGAAATAAGGCAATAATTAAACAAGCTGTTTTGACAATACTCATGGTTGTTGCAGTTGTGTTGTTCAAGTTAAGTAAGCGAAAATAAAGATTTTGTTGAATAAGACTTGTTGATTTTAGGTGCTTCAAACCAAAATCAACCCATGCTCTCTTAGAAAATGGATGGGCCTTGACTTCCAGAACTCTTCGAAGCTCCCAAATTGTTGTTCGAAGCTTTCCTGAAGTGCCTGGAATTGGAGGTTTTCTCCCGAATCAGGTAACATATGCTCTAACATTTCAATCAACCATTCCGCTCGTCGTTCCTCTAACTGGACCTCAAAACTGCTCTTTTTATCATGGAAAATGAGCAGCAATTGATTTTGGGTTTTTCCTTTTTTGGTTTTGGAAATGACTTCAACAATAGGTTGTGAGCCTAACCAAACGACTTTTGCATTCTTCTTAGCGGTTTGTCCATTTGCAGAGATAGCCCTTTCTATGAAATTAGGTGGGATAATGGTTTTGGGTATCTTGAAATCAAACCATTCCTGCAACGGATAGTCAAAGCACAACCCATGCATATAATTGAAAAGTGATTTCTTCAAACCATAGCTGAATTGCTCGTGATCTACCCCTACTTTATCCGTAAAGGCAATGTCATTATGAGCGAAGGATATTGGTTTCGTTTCCGGGATCACCCCAAAGGCTTCAGGATTGAGACCGACCGGACTATGGGCGGTTAAAGCGAATTGATGCCAGAACCCGGATTGCAAAATGCCTTGCTCGAACATCTGTCTCACCATCTCCAGGCTATCTACGGTTTCCTGAATGGTCTGTGTTGGATAACCATACATGAGGTAAGCATGTACCATGATCCCGGCCTCAGTAAAATGCCTGGTGACCTGAGCTACCTGTTCCACCGTGACGCCTTTATCAATTAGTTTGAGCAACCGATCAGAGGCTACTTCCAGGCCTCCTGAGACCGCAATACAACCGGAAGCTTTTAATAATAGGCAGAGATCTTGCGTGAAGTTCTTTTCAAAGCGGATGTTGGTCCACCAGGTTACGGTGAGCTTTCTTCGTAAAATTTCCAGGGCCACTTCGCGCATCAAAGCCGGTGGTGCAGCCTCATCTACAAAATGGAATCCACTTTCTCCTGTCTGGGCAATCATTTGCTCCATACGGTCCACCAGTGTTTTGGCAGCGATGGGTTCATAAAGCTTGATGTAATCCAACGAGATATCACAAAAGGTACATTTCCCCCAATAGCAGCCGTGGGCCATGGTCAGCTTGTTCCAGCGACCGTCACTCCATAAGCTATGCATCGGATTCGCCACCTCAATCACTGAAATGTATTGATCCAATAAAAGATCGGAATAGTCCGGCGTGCCTACCTGAAGTTGTTTATAGTCCGTTCTTTTCGAGTTATTCTTATACACCACAACTCCGTTTTCCAGAAGGATAGTCCTTTTGAATTCAGACTTGTCTTGGTCTGAGCTCCGTACTTGAGCGATTAACAACTCTATTGGTAATTCTCCATCGTCTAGCGTGATGAAATCGAAGAATTCAAATACCCTGGGATCTGTGACTTGTCGCAGTTCCGTATTGGGGAACCCTCCGCCCATAGCAATTTTGATATCCGGGAACTGTTCTTTGATGAAGCCTGCACAACGAAAAGCGCTGTATAAATTTCCGGGGAAAGGAACCGAAAAACAGACGAGCTTCGGTTGGATCTCCTGCAATTGGGGTTCAAGAATTCCGAGTGTTATTTGATCGATAAATGTTGCCTCGTGATGTAGTATTTCATAAAGCTCGTCGAAATGATTAGCGCTTCTCCCCAACCTTTCCGCATATCGACTGAAGCCAAAATTTTCATCCACACATTCAACAATGAAATCGGAAAGATCTTCGAGGTAGAGGGTAGCCAGGTGCTTTCCGCGATCTTGATTTCCCATAGAACCGAATGCCCAATCCAGTTCGTCTAATTGACTGAATCTCGAAGCCTCGGGTAAGAAATTTTCTGTCACGATCTGTCTTGCGAGTGTGGCGTTGTTCCCCTGTAGAAATAGGATAACTTCATCTACAGTTTTCTCATACTCAGACCGCAGAGCCAGTATTCGCTCTGCATTTTCAGAGAGGTTTTCCGATGCCGAAGCATAATCGAAAAGTTGGCAAAGCGCTTCTCTACTGAACAATTCCAGAATGACTTCAATACCAAGATCCATTTGGAACGAATCTACGTTTAGCGTATTAAGGAATCCTTTGAGGTAAGCAGTCGCCGGATAGGGCGTATTCAGCTGTGTAAAGGGAGGTGTGATGAGGAGAACGTCTTTCACTATGCGAAGATAAGCGTGCTCATTCCCCCTTTTAAGGGGGCCAGGGGGATTTTTCCAAAAATACCGATTCGAAGGCTGGTGTTTCGTTGAATCAATTCTCCAAAATCAACCCACTCCTGCGATATTCACCCACCAACAAACTGGTGACGAGACTGTAACTCTTAATACCTTCTTTCTGGTCATTGGCTTTCAGAAATTGATCATAGAGAGCATCGGTTAACGGATCAATGGGATTGTAGAAACTTCGCCAGTATTCACGGTTTTTTCGAAGATCTTCCTTCACATACGAGGTAAGTTTATTCGCCAGCTCATCATAAGCCACGCTATCAAGGCGATACAAGGAACGCATGGAATAACGCAACATCATCAGATTGCCGGAATATTGAAAATTGATATCCGGATTGAATTGCGTTGCAAGATACCCGACGAAATTAGCCTCATCCTCTGAAGCAAAGCCGCTTTGATGGGCCATTTCATGGCAAGTGACCGCTGGCACCAAAAAGTTAGGAGGGTCCATGTTGACATTCGCTTCACCAGTAAACATGAAATAGATGCCTCCAATCGTGAAGGAAGACATGATTTTAGGTACCCAAACTGACTTTACTGAAAAGACCTCATAACCAATGAAATCATAGTGTCCTCTCGCTTCAATAAATCCGATACTGGCTTTTTTCAGTATTTCATTTTTGGAAATCGGTAAATTATCCTCTGCAATAATTTCAGAACGCAGCATATTGCACCTGGAAATCAAGGTGTCGTTTAGGGAAATGAGTTCATTTCTGGTAATATCCTTTACGTCCAGTTCGGCAATTTCAGGAATCTTTAGCCGGTGATAATTCAGTCCCCAGGTCAGCGTAAAGAGGAAATTGAATAGTGAAAAGGCGAAAAGGCCGTTTTTGATCATGGTCCAGGCAAACTTTCCAAAGCTGATCTTCTTTTTGATCAGATGAATGATCCGCTTCACGACCCAAACAATCAGGCCGAAGAACAGTGAGTAGAAGATAATTTGACCGATGGGGATAGGAATCCACCCACTGGTTGTGCTTAGAAAGGACTGAATTCCAGGATAGAATCCATTACTATAATTGTCTTCTACCCATTGCGGATTTTCAACTGCCCAGTTGACGAAAATGATTTCAAAGGGCAGTAATACAATGAAGATTGCTTTGATGATCTGGCCGGTATGGAATTTTGTTTTGGTCAATACAAATGCGAAAGTAATCTGTGCTTTCTTTTTCTCCCTATCTTGAATTTGTTAGTTTGATATCATGTCTTCAACTCCTGCCAGGATATTGCCTTTGCTGGTACTGTCACAATTTGCGGCGACTTCAGTCTGGTTTGCCGGCAATGCGATCTACCCGGACCTGCAACAGCATCTGTCTCTGGCATTTGATATCACCCCTAAGCTCACGATTGCCGTTCAATTAGGTTTCATTTCGGGAACACTCCTTTACGCGATTTATATGATTCCAGATCGGTTTTCTCCGGCGAAAGTGTTCTTGGTTTCAGCAAGTCTGGCGGCGGTATTCAATATTTTACTTGTTTTTTCACCGCCATTTTGGATCATGTTCGCTTCAAGGTTTTTAGTGGGGTTGTTTCTGGCAGGTGTTTATCCTGTTGGTATGAAAATAGCTTCGGATTGGTATCCCAAATACCTGGGACATGCTTTAGGTTTTTTAGTGGGGGCACTCGTCATTGGTACCTCATTTCCACACCTTATCAAGACCTTCTCGCTGGGTTTGCCTTGGCAAGTAGTGTTAGTCGTCACCAGTCTACTGGCTGTAGGCAGTGGCCTGATTGTACAATACGGCATTGGTGACGGGCCCAATCGCAAAAAAGGCAAAGAGTTTTCATTCGGGGTTTTCCTGAATATGTTCAAAAACAAAATGTTCAATCGCGCCTCTCTGGGGTACTTTGGTCACATGTGGGAACTGTATACTTTTTGGGCTTTTGTTCCTTTGCTGCTCACCTATTTCAATGAAAGTACGAAGGCGTCATTGAATGTTTCCCTGGGCATTTTTAACCATAGCAGCAGGTGGAATAGGTAGCGTGATTGGTGGCATCTATTCCCGAAGATTAGGGAGTTGTCGGGTGGCGTTTGTATCACTGAGCTTTTCCTCGCTTTGCGCGATGTTATCAGTATTCTTTTTCAACCTGCCGATGATGGTATTCCTCTTTTTATTATTGGTTTGGGGCTTTTTTGTGGTAATGGACTCGCCACAGTTCTCCTCCGTGATTGCGGATTATGCACCCAAAGAATTTCTGGGTAGCGCCCTAACCATTGTCAATAGTATTGGTTTCGGATTGACGATCATAAGTCTGGAAGTCACAGACAGGCTTGCCTTTTTGGAAGAGCATCGTTTTTGGGTGTTGGCCATAGGGCCTTTGTTGGCATTGATCCCAACCGGGAAAATTGCTTTTAGAAAGAACTTTCCAGCGCTGTAAAACTCACTCCCTGACCACCTCAAATGCCACGCTATCTACCGAAAAAGCCGTGAAAATTCCTAACGCCTGACTGACGTTGGAGGGAGGCTCATTCAGGTCCCTGGAATCTTGCTCCAGGTTATTGAACAGGTCGACGTATTCCTGGTTCACAGTAAACACTTTTGCCACATGTGGACCATAAGTTTCCAACGCAACGCCAATGATATCGAAGGATCCGGTTTCTGAGGGCTCGCTGATAAATCGAAATGAGGATAATAATTCAATAGCTTCTTCGGGGATTTGTTCTGGTAAAATAGGATCCAGAGTTTCTGCCCGATTTTCAATCACCACAAAGAAGGATTGGCCTTCTACCTCATCCCAGGTTAGTGTGATTCGCTCTTCCTCGAAAAGATCGGTGATTTCTTGTCGTAACTGGAAACTCAAAGTCAGTGTGGGGATGACCAATTGATCGCCAGATAAACGCAACCCTGTTGGCTTTTCAGGAACCAACGTACGAGCAGTGGCTTTTCGATCACCAACATCAACTGTGATATTGTATTCTTCGCCAATTTCAATGAATAGATCTGAATCCAGGTATTCATAAAGACCCGTTGAAGCATTGAAGAATAGAGGGAAAACAGAGGTGCCCTGACTGATCACCACTTGTGCATCAGCGACTGGGTCAGAGGTGATTTCTTCACTTAGTAAGGGTGAGATTTGCTTGACCTTAATATTATTCACAGCTTCTCCGGCCACAATAAATCCTTCCACCACAAAATTGGGAGTACGGGTCGTATCTTCCAGACAACTACAAAGGATCAGGGGTAACAAGATCAATATGTTCTTCAAAGTTCTCATCAGAAATCAATTTTGAAGGACAGGTTCGGGGTAAATCCCAGGTAAGTAATATCTGTGATCAACGGAGGTTCCTGCGTAAAATCATACTCTTTATACCAGATATTGGTGCGGCCATAAAGATTGAATATCGAAAACCCCAGGTCGGTAGGGAACTCACCGAGTTTGAATTTGCGGTGAATGGAAAGGTCAAGTCTGTGATACGCAGGCAAGCGCGATCCATTTTTTGGGCCGATGCCAATGTAATTGAGGGTTCGTCCATCCAGTAATTCCACACTGTATTGGCCTTCCGGTTCGGAGAAAGGTTTCCCGGATCCGTAAATAAATGTGGCGGCAAAAGTCCAGTCCCATAATTCATAGCTATGCACCATCTTGAATTCATGGAGTTGATCGTGCAAAGCCGCGAACGGTTCACCTTCATTAAAAGCATCAAATGTGTTTCGAATAGCGCCTAAAGTGTAAGAAGCCCATCCAGTGTAAGTTCCATATTTCTTTTGTATCAGGAACTCCACTCCTCTGGCGATTCCGGTTCCTGTAAAGAACAATTCATCGGCATTGATCTCAAGCCCTCTTCTGAACCTTAGTGAAAATTCGGATAACCCTGAGAGGTCTTTGTAGTAGCCTTCCACATCGAATAACCAATTGTCAATTTCATAGCTCAGGCCCATTACATAATGATCAGCTTTACTCACCTTCACCAGATCTCCATCCGCCAGGAGCCAAAATTCCCTTGATCCTTCTGAGATATTTTCATTGATGATCCGATTGACAAACTGGTAGTGCCTGCCGTAAGCAGCTTTGAGTTTCCATTGCGGTAATAACTGGTAGGTGAGTGAAATTCTTGGTTCGAATAGCGGTCTGGCCCGAAGTTCATAATCAGAAAACCGGATGCCAGTCGTCAATTTTAAGTGGTCTCCAAATTGTTGCTCATTGGAAACGTAAATGGATCCGAAAAAAGCTTCTTGATTCCTTTCCAGAATAACGAGCGTATCATTCCGGATGTTAGCGTAATCAATTTGAGTTTGTGTGAGGGAAATACCAAACTCTGTCTTGGCTTTTGAAGAACGTTGCCATTCCACATCCACTCGTGCCGAGAGATCTACTACACTGTTATCTTCGAAAGTTGGAAAGCTGCCGAAAAACAGTGTGGAGTCACCTGAATAAATGCCCAGGTCTGCTTTTCGATCAAATTTGCTAAAATATTCAGATCCGGCTATCAATACATTGGTGTACCATTTAGGCCCCCACTGTCGGGACCATTTGGTAGAAATACCACGGTTGCCCCAATCTGTTTTTTCGTCCAGATCAAATAGGATTCGACCATCAGGAACGATGCTGTCAGGTATTTCACGATCTACTCCTCTGGACTCATCCAGAAAATCCTGACCACTGTACACACTCAGGGTGAGCATGTCTCTGTCTGAAGGGCGAAATGAAACCTTGCCATTCCAATCGTAGAAATAGAACTCCGGTTCTTCCAATAATACATCTTCAGGATTGAGATTAGGAGCATTGAAACCACGATCTCCCAGCAAGTTGTTTCGGATATCATCGAAGAGCGCGCTTTGAATGATATCCGTGTAGGATCGTCGACCAGCCAGAAGCACGGAAACTTTTTTGGAAACAGGTAATTCTACATAACCATTGGCACTTAATAAATTAACTCCCAAGCCACCCCGGATTTTCTGGAAACTTCCAATTTTCCCGGTGAGATCGACTACACTGGAAGTTCTGCCACCGTATCGGGCCGGAAAAGCTCCTTTGAAGAGTTGCACATCTTTCACGGCACTGGCATTGAAAGCACTGAAGAAGCCGAAGAAGTGGTCTACTTTGTAGACAGTCATGCCATCCAAAAGCACCAGGTTTTGATCTGGCGTCCCTCCTCTGACGAAGAGTCCCGAGGAGTTTTCGTTGGTTCCGCTGACCCCAGGAAGTAATTGTAATGATCGAAAAATATCTGTTTCTCCTACACTGGGGAGTGAGGACAGTTGTTTTGTAGAAATCGTAGCGGAACTGATGCCAGTTGTGGCTCGCAATACTTTGTAAGCATCTGCGGTAACGATCACCTCATTAAGTTCGGCACTCGCAGGTTCTAACTCTATGACCAGCAGACCTTTTTGGTTCGGTTCAACCGGCACTTCTACTGATTGATAACCCACATAACTCACCTCCAGGGTCAGCTCTTTTGCTTCAATATCGATGAGGGAGAAAAAACCGTCCAGATTAGAAGTCACACCCGTTGCAGTACCGGCAATGGTAATGGTAGCAAAAGGCAATACCTCACCCGAACCTTTTTCTATTACTTTCCCGGATAGGGTGAATTGTGCCCAAATCGGAGTGATCAAAAGGGTGAAAAGGAATAAGAAAAGGAATGCTTTCTTCAATGTCTGATCGTCAGGTAACCTTTAGATGCAATGACTGCAAAAAGGTTTAATCACGAAGATGCACATTGGTTGAATGGATTACAAAGTGACGTGCATAAAATCCGCATGGCCTGTTATTTCTCAACGGCTTCAAAAGGGGACCACCGAATAAGTGATCAGGCCCCTTCCAAAATGGTTCTCACCGCATCGTAGGCAGATAGTCCTGCACCATGTACGGTGGCTTGCCAATCGTCGTGATAGGCTTCCCCGGCAAAGTAGATTTTATCGTCAATAGGTTCTTGCAAAGTGGCAATGGTACTGCTTCGATTATTGCCGTAATGACTGTAAGAGCCTCCAATGAAGGGTTCAGCTAACCAATTTTGAATCACGTGGTTCTGATAGAATTTAGTTGCTTTTCCATCGAAGATCCGATCCAGTTCTTCCATCAAAAAGGTAAAAATGGCTTCATCACTGCCCTGGTCGGTGTACACTTTGGCTGGCTCTCCTACAGAAAACAATGCGAAAATATGGCGATTGGAATCCTTTCTAAACGCTGCATTATAAAAGACTTTTTCACCAATCTGATCATTTTGTTCGAGTAGACCGCCATCAAATACAATGTCCGGATAAAATTTTTCCGAGAACTCAATGAATACCTTGATCCCGGAGGGCATGTCTACGTTACTCAGCGCGTTGGTCTTGGTTGTTGGTAAACCCGGAATGAAAGAGATGACGTCATTTTGAAGCACTGTCAAAGGTACGGTCAGTATGATCTTATCAGCCAGATAGCTATTGCTGTTTTGATCAGTGACATTGATTTCACTTCCGGAAAAATCGATGTTGGTTACCTGGGTATTATAATTGATGCGATCCGCGATGCCCGGAACAATGTATTGTTCGAAGAACCCAAACCAGGTCGTGCTTTTGAATTTGTGTTCGGCATAGAAATTGGAAAAGAAATTCCGCTTCTTTAATTCATTATTTTTCCAAACGTGGATTTCCTGTGGTCGATAATTAATAATGTCAATTGAGGCTTGTACACTCGGATCATTGACCAAATCTGCTAAAATGGAGGGGTCCGTATGGATCCACTCAGCACCCAGATCAATCGGAAAATCGGCAAAACTGTCTGCTCGTTTTACTCGTCCGCCGTAGACGGAAGATGCTTCCAGGATTTGAAAGTCAATGCCATTTTGCTGGAGGAAGTGACCGGCCATCAAACCAGCAGCTCCGGCACCGATGATGAGTACACTGCCAGAGAAATTTACATTTATTTCATTCGGAGTGATATTGTCCTCCTTACAGGAAGAAAGTAAGGAAATGAGCGGAAGACCTAGTCCCGCCATGGTGGCTTTTTGGATGAATTCTTGTCGCGTCATCTTTTTGTTGTTGGTAGTTTGAGCCCGAGGGCAACGAGCAAATACATTTCGGATTCTCTTTCGGGACTTAAGGCATACCCCCATCGCAGCTTCGTAAAAAACCGGTTCTTCTTGCCCATTTTCGTAGACCACTCATAATTAAGTGTAGGAAGGAAATAGTGTCGCCACTCACGTTGTACATTACTACGATCTCCTGACCCCAAATCGACCGTAAAACCAACTTTTTCTGACTCTCCCAAATAGCTCAAACCGACAGAAAGGGCAGAAGCGCCTTTCTTTTCTACTTTCGTTCGTACGATCCCGAGATCAGCACCAGCTATGACATTGTAGTTGCGATCTAGATATGAGAACATGCCTACATGAGGTTGCAGCAGTAGACTTTCTGCTTTTTCCGTTGTGATGTTGAGATCCCTGATGGGCATATCATAACTGATAGATACGCCTGGACGGATGAAGAAATTGCCCTGATAGGCAATGTTCAAATAGGGGGAATACCCCGGAATATCCTGTGCTTGTGCCAGGCAAGTGCACAATAAGCATACAACAAATAACCTGAATCTTGACATAATTTGGTGAATCTAATAATGATACCGGAAAAAGAGTGATTACCCTACCCTTCGCAACGGTTGCTTAAGATTCTAAAATGATAATTCCAGTATATTGTGGTGTTAACCTAACCTAATTTTTATGTCAAGTCAAGTGAAACCCCCTGTTTGGTATTGGATCGTTTCTATCGTTGCCCTGCTATGGAATGCAGCGGGTGTAATGAACTACCTGATGCAGGCTTATAATAAGGAAGCTGTGGTTGCCTCTCAACCTCCTGAGATGCAACCGTATTTTGAAAACATTCCTGCATGGGCAACAGCTGGTTTTGCGATTGCCGTATTCGGAGGTTTATTTGGATCGATTTTATTACTACTTCGAAAAGGCCCAATTCAATTATTGTTCATTGCTTCGCTACTGGGCATTTTCCTGCAAAATATATATTGGATGTTCCTTTCCGGAATCCCGAAAAATGCTTCAACACTCGCCTTACCTGCTACAGTCATTGTCGTAGGCCTTTTGTTGATTTGCTTGAGTAAGCAAGCCAAAAACAAGGGTTGGATATCCTAGAAATAAAAATGGTCGTACGAATCCGTACGACCATTCAAATTTTTGATTCCTTAGGGATTAATCATTAATAATTCTTTGGTTTTGAGACAGATCTCCTGTGGCATCAAGATCCGCGACAATGCCCCCAAAATCACCACTATTAACTAAGTTACCATCTGCATCGACAGGGTAGATCAAAACCCAATCATACCATCTTTCCTGACCTGCTTTTGCACGCTGAGGAGCAAAGAAAGGATTATCACCTGAGTTAGATTGCAGTGGGAAATATTGCTCTCCATTATTGGTAATGTATCCTAACATCTGGATCGCTGGCTCATCCATATCGGCTAACTGCCCGGATAGAGCAGCTCCTCTGGTCCCGAGATAAACAGCAAACTTCTCAACGCTCATTGAAATGGAATTATCAGCCAAAGGTTGACCCACTCCTTGAAAATCACTCAGATACAACCAGAATTTTGTTCGGCCCTGATCCTGATTGGTGATCATTTTCACATATCCGTTTGTGGTGGCAAATTCGCTTACAGACCGGTCCTCCAGTTGATAAGGGTTCCAAACGGTTTTTCTGGGCAATAAATTAGTCGCATCCAGATCAGCCACAATTCCTGGTACATCTTGGTCCGCATTTTCATTCGGATAGATCACAACCCAATCGAAATATCTTTGATTGCCACCTTCGGCTTGTGAAGGAGCAGCATCCAAAGGCACATATTGTTCTCCTGCACCGGCAGTAATTGAGCCCACCCAAACAGGTTGCTCCGTCGCGTCAAAATCATTCTGGGTGGTAAGGGCGGCCCCAGCCACTGTGGAGTACACGTCATATACAGTACCTGCCGCATCGTTGGTATTAAATGAGGAGAAGGCCAAAAAATAGTACCCAAAGTCATCTCTCACAAGATAAGCGCTGCCAATTCCGATATCACCGGGATTAGTATTGCTTCTGCGATCTTCTATATTAAAAGCATTCCAGACGATTTGAGGGATTCCCGCAGGAGTATCTCCTTGCATGGGACGGGTAGCATCCTGACCATCGGAACCGTTTTGTCCGTCTGCACCAGTTTCCCCTTGAGGGCCGGCAGGACCAATTTCTCCCTGAGGGCCTTCACAGGAGGCTAAAAATGTTATAAAAAATGAAAAGGCAAGTAGTTTAAGTAAATTGTTCATGAGTATTTCAATTAATTTAACTCACCATACCAATTGCACTTATCCTAGGTTGTTTTGTACTTTATTGGAAAAACTAATACATCATTTGTTTAGCTTATGGATCAGGTAAAAGCATTGATGACACCTATTCATGGAGCAAATAGCTTTTCTGGATCACCAACAAATATTCTATTTATCTGTTGGGCCAGGTATTGAATACAATCGATATTCGGCTTCAAAATCGCTCTTCAGACCGGCAGATCCTGTAGGGAAATAGTATGATTCAGTTTGAAACCTCAAAATGGGCACAACCCTTGATGACGACATGTTGCATCACGTCGTGAAAGGATCATTGAGGAATTCAGGAATAGTAAGGCTCAGAAATGAGCGTTATCTGATCACGACCCCATCCGCGACGAATGAGAATTCTTCTTTGGGTTCTGTGATCATGGCAATTTCATCGGAAGATTTGCCAGCATCTTCGGCAAAGTGCCGCAGTTCATCAACCGTATACGTTTTCTTTTCAAGGATGCCTTCAATGATGGTTTCTTTTCCTTCTACCCCCTCGGTGGGCACGAAGAACCCGTAATCTTTAAAAGTGACGCGCATGATGCCGCCTTTCCCGTCTTTTACTTCCATCCAGCAACCTTTTACCGCACAGGTTTTCTCGATCGTAGTGGTCAACTGGATCTTTTCTCCGTCCTTGAATTCTGCCAGTTTTTCAATGGCCAGGGTATTCATGATATCGATAGGCTGTCCATATTCGCCAAAGTGTTGTGGTTTTTTCTCCAGCATTTTGTAGCAGCCGGACATAGATATGATCAGGAATAGAAAGGCAAGCGATCTCATAAGCCATGTGTTTTTGTCATAACAAAGGTAAGAACTGTATGGCATTCAAAAGCCTAACTTCTGTCTACGATCTTTATGATTTTTGTCTTATTGAAGGTGAAAACTGATTGACCCTTCATGTCTAGGGTATCTCCGGCTTTCATTCCGTTTGGAAAATCAATGGCTAGTACAGCATGATAATTGATATCAATAGTTACGGTATTTCCTTCAAAGCTCCATTTAGAAACGACTTGCTCACGACTGGAGAAATACGATTTTGCTTCTATTGCCTGTTGTTCGAATGCCTTTACACCGGATATGGAATGTGTCCGTTCATTTCCTGAATAGTTTTCAAAAACGATGGCTTCATCAAGGTCTTTTAGCATGCCTTCAACATCGAATGTGTTGTAAGACTTCAGGTAGTTTTCAATTTGTGCACGTTGAATTTCTTCCATTTTTTTCTTTGAGTCAAGACAACTGAAAATCAATAGAACCATCATTATGATGATCAAATTTCTCATAGAGGTATATTAAAATCCTACCGCATGAAATTTTAATCCATCAACGGGATTGTATTCCAAAGCCGGTAAGGGAAATTTAACAAAGCTCAGTACCTGAAACAAGAAATTGAGTGGCCTGGAATCGGTTTTGATTCTCGAAAGGTCAATATCTGGTCCGAAGTAGACCTGACCGTATCTGCGAAAAGTTGGTAAAGCTTCTCCTGCTTCATTCAATTCAGGATTGCGATCTGCTCCGGTCATGCCATTTGCCCCGTAGCCTATGGCAAGATTTAACCATTTTGGGAAACGTGAAGCTCTATTCGGAAGGAAAGAGTGGATATTTGCAGAAACCCAGTAGGTCTGTCCGTTGTAGTCTTTTAACCAACGGGTAGTTGGCCCGTCACCAAGCAGGTCCGGACGATATTGCGCATATCGCGAATTTCGATAAGACCATTTGATCGAGATGCGGGATTCCTGCCACAAAAGTTCTTGCCCAATGGCCAACCCGGTTCCCAGTGCATTAGCCCCGACATCTCCCCAGGAGAATCCCCAATCTTCCGACATACCATCAAAGATTTCTACGGAAGTCAGGAAGGCCAAACCCACGGTCCCTCCAAACCAAATAGCATGTTTTTCTTTCATTCCGGTCCACCGAAATGCTTCGATGCCGATCCTTCCCGTCTGGTAGGCAGTAGCCGCATGACCCCATTTGTCCATGTATCGCCAACCGGAGTTGTCATCAAAGAAATGAAATTTTCCCAGGTCCTGATACCAGACAGTGCCCAGACTGACCATGGATGTAGCATACAAAACCGAGGTTCCCCCAACTACCAGCCTAAGGCGTTTTTGGTCTACTTGAGAAGAGTCCAGGTCTTGTGCCAAAACACCGATAGTCGATGCGATCCACCACGATATGAACAGGACTCTTTTCATGGGTGTAAAGGTCAGCGGAATCAACGGCTTTGCCTAATGTTGACGTGGCTATTCAGAGACACAAGTCCACATTAACAGAAAGAAAACCCTTGGGGAAAGGCGAAATAATATCAGAAAACAAAAAAGCCTGCCCCGAAAAGGACAGGCCCATTGATTGGTCTAGGTGCTTAATCTTAAAAAGTGATTCGGCATTTGTAATGCCGGATCCTTAGCGTTGGATCTGTGATCCTTAATTGATGTCTTCTCCTTTTTCCAATTTGGCGATGTTAGCGTCAATGGCATTAGCGTTCACCGTATCACCTTGAGGGACTTTGGTTTTGGCTACTTTGATGTGCTTCAATGCATTCTTGAAATCACCAACAGCAGAATAGCCACGAGCTAACCCATAATTCGTTGGCCATACGCCATCAAATCTTTTCTTATTGTACTTAAATACTTCCAAAGCTTTGTCCTTCTTGCCCTGAGCAAGCAGTTGACGAGCATATCCGTGAATTTGAAATGCAGTAGCTCCTGGCTCCTTGATGGCGTCATCCATCACTCCAATGGCCCCATCCACGTCACCTTTGTTGAACAGCACTGTGGCCTTAGTCTGCAGCGTATTGAAGTTTCTCTGTCCAATAAATGGAGCGGAGATTGCGGCATCAGCCCAAGCCAAAGCTTTGTCATGATATCCAGCACCTGATGCCCAGTTGGCTGCCTGAGCCCATGAAGTGAACTGGAAACCAGTGGAGCTGGTTAACTCACTTTCTACCTGAGCTAAAATCGCATCGTTGTTATCCGGCACTTCAATGGTGAAGGGCAATTTTTTCTTTTCCCAAATAAGGGCAGCTGTCGCCTGATTCGCTTGTCGGTCGGTAAATTCGTAGGTTAGGAATTCATGGAACCCTACGTCTTCTGGTGTGGCTTCCACTTTCACTACATCTTGATCAGGATTGTAAAAGAAGCTTCCCCAGGCATAGATTTCATCCGTCAGAATAATGGTCCAGGGTCCGCTTTCGGCGGTCACCACGTGGAATCCATATTTCCCCGCCTTTACGGATTTTCCCTGAAAATTCACATCGTGAGAAAATTCGATAACGGTATTTTCATTGGCTCCTGCACGCCATGGCGAAGGGTTTTCCGGAGTACTAGCTCCGAATCCAAAGCCATTCATTCCGTGAGGTACCACAGTGCCAAAAATGTTTTCACGTCCGGCAACATCAGGACTGTTATAAGTAATTTCCACAAAGGCAATGGGGCCGATGTATTGGCGAACAACACTCTTTTGATTTCCTCCATTTGGGGGGAGACTGAGTTGGGCAAGAGCGATAGTAGTGCTAAAGATAGTTGCGATAGCAACTACCAAAGATTTGAGTTTCATAAGTCAAAAAATTTTGAGTTTTCGGTCAGTAATTCAAACGCCTGCACCCCTTGAAACCCTGATATATTTTATTTCAAAGGATAAACAAGGCAGATGAATGGTGAAATAATGCATGTATGCGAAATCCTGCTATCTTCACTGTATTGTCGAAAACTTATCGATCATGAGACAAGTTTTGAAGGATCAACAAGTAGGTTTGGATCCAAGATTTCGCTATCGGGGCATGAGTCAGACCCGGATCGAAACCTTCAGTGATACGGCATTTGCACTGGCCATCACCCTTTTGGTGTTGTCTTCTTCAGTGCCCGAGACTTTTTTGGAGCTCAAAGCTTCAATGAAAAATGTGTTGCCTTTCATGTTGTGTATTTGTCTGATCACGGTAATCTGGTATCAGCACTACATTTTCTTTCTGCGATACGGCCTTCAAAACGCCAGAACGGTAATTCTCAATGTGATGCTCCTGTGTCTGATCCTGGTCTATGTTTATCCGTTGAAATACCTCATGCGGTTTCTGACCGAGTTTTACATCGCACTTTTTACGCGAAATTTTAAGCTTATTGAGGCGGATTTTGGTGATTTACTGGGTAATTCTGGTGGTAGTAATATGCAATACTTAATGGTTGTATACGGACTAGGTGTGGTCATGATTTTCCTGACCCTCGCCATGATGTATGCACATGCTTATCGTTTACGCGATGCATTGGATCTCAATCCGTATGAACAGTTTGCTACACGTGCAAGTCTGATCATGAATTTGTTGCAAGGAGGAGTGGCTTTGCTTTCAGTAGTGATCGCCGCAACGGCTATATTCGGGTCAGGAAATTCTTCGATTGTGGCAGGCTTTACTTATTTTCTTTACCCGATTGTATTGCCTTTGGTAGGAAGGAATCTCAAAAAAAAGGAGAAAGCATTATTTCAGGAAGCTACACAAGAACCCTCTCACTGATCTTACTCACACAACTCATCCTGAAAGGGCAGCACATATTCCGCAGGAGCAAAAAAATCAACACATGGCTCGCCGATGATCGCTATCGGATTACCGATAGGTAAGTCAAATGAGTCGTAGCAAGTTCGGATCAATTGTTGTGAATACGCGTGGAAATATCCGTGAACTATTTCACTTTGGTCATTCACGTTGCGAATGTTGCCTGTTACGGTCGCAAATGGCTCCACAAAGACCCCCTTGTCTCGGTCCAGTTGCGTTCGGGCAGCAAGCCAATACTGATAAGCCTCTTCCGAAATGGCGCTGATTTTAGCCTCGGCGATGTATCTTTCTTTTCCTGTTGACCTGATACGCGCCGCGTGAATATAGTAGTTGCCTCTGGCTAGCCCCTGATTGTTGCCGATGAAAACGCCTCGTGTAGCCGGATTCTCAAATGCCCAACACCTGGCTGGGGCAAGAATTACTGAAAGATACGATACATACTTTTCGCGCCAACCCGTCATGTCAACTTTGTAATACTGCGGGGCATCCGAATTTTCTGCTTCGACAAAAATGTCGTGAGCCCAGGATCGACGAAATACGCCTAGATCATCAAAGTGACTTGTGTTCACTGGCTCTGAGAAGGAAGATACCACGGAAAGTGTTTCAGGTAAGGTCACACTGGTAGATTGGTAGTGTTGGTCGTTGCTTAAGGTAATGTCTAAAAAATAGGATGTTCCTCTTTCCGCCACGAGAGCTCCCGGCTCCGTATCATATATGCCAGGCCTGGTTTCATTCAAACTTGTGGTATCCGAATCAGAGATGATACGGACTTTAGCCCCCTGACCTAACAAATTTTCTCCAAGCCCCCTTGTCGTGGTGGTTGTACTCAGACGTACCCTGAATGAGTCATCAAAATCATTGACTGAGCCTTCTACCACCAACTCCGGTGGAAATTCCATCGAGTTACCCAATTGTATTTCTTCTACACAGGCATTGCATACATACATCAATAGTAGAATCGCTAGATAACCCTTCAATTTGCTCATGGGTCCGGTTTTATGATCAGGTGTTTCTATTTGGATTAGGTTAAGTCGATACGGTTTTAAACTGAACGATTCTGTTTCCAAAAAACCTTATTTGGCGACTCATGCATTTTTGATGACATCTTATGACATCATTTAACAATCTTTCAAAATAATCGACAAGTGTGGGGTGCTACTTTGCCGTATATCCACTGGTAAACCTAGCTCTCCATGTTGGAACTACAGAACATTCATAAGTCATATCAGGTTGGGAAACAATCACTTCATGTACTCAAAGGCATTGACCTCAGGGTAGAAGAGGGCGAACTGGTTTCGATCATGGGCTCTTCCGGATCGGGTAAATCTACTTTACTTAATATCCTTGGTATCCTGGATAGCTATGATGCAGGAACCTATCAATTAAGTGGGAAAGAAATCAAAAACCTCTCGGAAGGCAAAGCGGCTACACTGAGAAATGAACTGATCGGATTTGTATTCCAGTCTTTCAACTTGCTTTCTTTCAAAAATGCCGTTGAGAACGTGGCCTTGCCTTTGTACTACCAAAAAGTAAGTCGGCGGAAAAGGAATAAAACGGCTGAGAAATACCTTGAAATGGTGGGCCTATCCGAATGGGCTCAACACTCTCCCAATGAAATGTCAGGAGGTCAGCGTCAACGCGTGGCCATCGCCCGGGCCTTGATCACAGATCCAAGTATCATTCTCGCAGATGAACCTACAGGAGCCCTCGATAGCCATACCTCGGAGGAAGTCATGAACATTCTGAAAGAAGTGAACGGTACAGGGAAAACGATCCTGATCGTTACCCACGAACAGGATATTGCAGAAAAAACGGATCGCCTGATCCGGATCAAAGATGGCCTCGTCGAACATCAAAATGCCATGGCCCATGTTTGATTTTGACAAGTGGCAAGAGATTTTTGAAACGATCCGTAAAAACAAAGTTCGGACTTTCGCAACCGCTTTTGGGGTTTTTTGGGGTATCCTGATGTTAATAATGCTTTTAGGTGCCGGTCAGGGTTTGCAGAATGGTGTGGAGCGTAGTATGCTACTCGATGCGACCAATAGCATATGGGTAATTCCGACCAATACATCTATCAGTTATCAGGGTATGCCGGCCGGAAGGCAGCATCCGTTTGCAGAGTCGGACCTGGAAGCTGTCCAGAAAAATATCGAGGGAATAGATCTGCTAAGTCCCGAAAACTGGTTACAGGGGAACTACCAGGTACGCTGGAAAAACAGGAGTGGAGGCTATGGCGTGTTTGGCACTTACGCCGATTATTTTGGCATCAAAGTCACTCAAAAAACCATTGCGGGCCGAACCCTGAATCCATTGGATGATAAGGAAAAGAGAAAAGTGTGCCTCATTGGAAGTCGTGTGGCGGAGGCTTTAATCCCTGAAGGCGTCAGTCCCGTTGGTGAGCAACTGGTGATCAAAGACATAGTGTTTACGGTAGTGGGGGTATTCAGTTTTGAGTCTTCCAACGGTCAGGACCAGGCACAGCGCATTTATATTCCCTTCCCAACTTTTCAGCAGGTATTTAATCCCCAGCGACAAGTCAGCTTGTTTGCCGTAACCACGGCAGAAGGCAAAGAAGGGAAAGAACTGGAAGCGGATATCCTCAAACTGGTCAGACAAAGACAAAGCATCCATCCTGAGGACAATCAGGCCTATTTCGTACATAATCAAGAAGATGAATATCGCCAGGTACAACAGCTTTTTCTGGGCATTCGGATCTTCATATGGATCGTTGGGTTTGGAACATTAACGGCAGGAATTGTAGGTGTAAGCAACATCATGATCATCGTGGTAAAAGAGCGAACCAAAGAAATAGGCATTCGAAAAGCCATTGGTGCTAAACCCTGGTCTATTGTCAGTTTGATTCTGCAAGAATCAGTTTTTATTACTTCCGTGGCTGGGTACATGGGATTATTTCTTGGAGTGGTCTTGTTGGAGTCGGTCAATTACCTCCTGGAGTCAATGGGGGCAGACATTGAATTTTTTAAACGTCCCGAAATTGACTTTCAGGCTGCCATCACAGCCCTGATCATTCTGGTCGTATCTGGTGCATTAGCTGGATTAGTCCCGGCCCTAAGAGCGGCACATGTGAAACCCGTAGAAGCCCTAAACGCCGACTGATATGTTTGATTTGGATAAATGGACCGAGATATGGATTACCATGAAGAAGCACAAACTTCGTACGGCGCTGACGGCTTTTGGTGTTTTCTGGGGCATTTTCATGTTGGTCATTTTGCTTGGTGCGGGGAAAGGTTTGTACAATGGCGCCACGCAGAATTTTGATATTGCTAAGAATGCTGTATTTGTATGGACCGAACAGACCTCTGTTCCCTATGCGGGATTCCAGGCTGGCCGATCCATTGACCTGACCAACGATGATTATCTGGCATTACAACGGTTGCCAGAGGTAAAATCCATCGCCCCACGAAATCGAGTGACCAGCCGATGGAGTGGAAGTACATTGGCCATTGAACGAGGTGACCGATCGGTTTCTTATCAGATCATGGCCGACTATCCAAGCTTTTTAGAAATCAAGCCCTATGTGATCAACGAAGGTCGTTTCATCAACCAAATTGACATTGAGCAGCAGCGCAAGACGGTCTGTATAGGCAGAAGAGTTCGTGATGAGCTTTTTGGCCCTGAGGAGCAGCCCATTGGCGAGTATTTGAAAATCGGTAATATCCCTTTTCAGGTGGTAGGTATTTTTGATACGCGTCTGACGGGTCAGGACGCAATCAATGACCTGCAAACCGTACATCTGCCTCATACAACCGCTCAGAATGCTTTCAACATGCCCAATGAGGTACATTGGTTTGGATTTGTCCCTGCGGATGGTGTCAGTGCCTATGAAGCCGAGGAGGCCATCAAAAGCTTATTCCGTCAGCGTCACAAGATCGCTCCTGATGACCGACAGGCTTTAGGCAGTTTTAATGTGGAAGAAAATTTCAGGGAGATCCAGGGAATATTTACTGGTATTTCTGCATTCAGTTGGTTAGTAGCTATCGGGACCATAATCGCAGGTATGGTTGGTGTGGGCAATATCATGCTGATCATTGTCAAAGAACGCACCAAAGAAATCGGCATAAGAAAATCATTAGGTGCCAAACCCTGGTCTATCATCAATATGATTGTGCTGGAAGCTCTGGTGATCACGGGTATCTCGGGATACATCGGACTGGTCTTGGGTGTAGGCATCATCGAAGGCATTGCTTATGCCATGGACCAGTTCGGAATGGATAATCCGTTTTTTAAACGTCCTGAAATCAATTTTGAAGTAGCCTTTCTGGCCATTATCGTCTTACTTTTTTCCGGTGTACTTGCCGGGTTATTTCCGGGACTTAAAGCAGCTAAGGTTAGCCCGGTAGTAGCCCTTCGAGATGATTAAACCAGAAAGCTCAAAAACTCAAACTCCCAAGCAAATACTAATTGTTATGAAAAAGGTCCTTATCATTTTCTTTGTCCTGATTGCTGTCGCAGCATTTGCCGGCACAGGTTACTTCCTTTATCAAAAATCTGAGGAACCACCGATCATCTTTGAGACAGATGCACCGTTTAAGACGGATATTGTTAAGAAGACTGTAGCAACAGGCTCCATTGTCCCCAGAAAGGAAATCGATCTGAAGTCTCAGGTTTCAGGTGTTGTGCAGGAGCTTTATGTAGAAGAAGGGGAAAATGTAAACATTGGTGACCTGGTGGCGAAGATCAAGATCATTCCCAATGTAGTGGCCCTCAACAATGCTGAGACACAGCTTGAAACCGCGCGCATCAATTATGAAAATGCTGAACGGGAAATGAAGCGACAAAAGGAGCTGTATGATGAAAAAGTAATTTCTCAGTTTGATTTCAACCAATTCGAACTGGACTTCAAATTGCGACAACAAGAACTTCAGGCAGCTGAAAATAACCTCGAATTAATTCGGGAAGGTTCTTCCAAGAGATCGGGTAATGTTTCTAATCTTGTTCGGGCCACCGCCAGTGGCATGGTACTGGACATCCCGGTGAAAGAAGGTTCTTTCATTATTGAATCCAATACATTCAATGAGGGAACTACGATCGCTTCCGTCGCGGATATGAGTGAGATGATCTTTGAAGGTCGTGTAGATGAGTCAGAAGTAGGTCGAATTGGTGTAGGAATGGACCTTATCCTTTCCGTAGGGGCAATCGAGTCGGAAAAATTTGATGCCAATCTTGAGTTTATTTCCCCAAAAGGAACGGACGATGAAGGTGGGATCAAGTTCGATATCCGGGCGGCGATCACGTTGAAGGAGTCCACCTTTTTGCGAGCGGGTTTCAGTGCTACGGCTGATATCGTTTTGCAGAAGCGTGAAGAAGTCCTGGCTCTGAAAGAAAGTAATCTGTTGTTTGAGGACGAAAAGATCTATGTAGAAGTCGAAACCGGCGAACAGCAATTCGAGAAAAGAGAAATAGAAACGGGCTTGTCTGATGGGATCAACATCGAAGTATTGGCTGGTTTAACCGAACAGGAGCGTGTTAAAAAGTTGTGAAGTATGAGGTCTAGCGGCTAACTTTAGGTCGAACAAGACTTCAAAATGACTTTTTTACTATTACTCTTATCCTACTTTTTCCAGCTTCCAAAGGCTCAGTCGGCGGAGCATCGGATCGCTTCAACTACCGGCTCTTCCGATAAGGTAGAGATACAGCTTGCTCCAAATGAGTTATATGTTTTCGACGATCATTCCATTTTTTCGTTGGGCCCCGAAGGCACCACACAGTTGCAGGATTATGAAAGTGAGAAAGCGCAGTGGATCTTTGCATCAACAGCGGAAGGGCTATTAATTGGCGCGAAAGCCAGAGGAACCGAGTTTTTTCTCGAAAATAATGCCGGGGATCGCAACTCTATTACCCTGGAAGACGATGCCGAAACCTTCGAGATTCTGGACATCACCTATCATCAGGATACCATTGAGTTTTTAGCAAGAGGTCAGTTTTCTGAAGCTTACCTCGTTAAGTATGCGATTGCTTCCGGTGATATCTGGTCCAGGTTTTTAGGAGGAACTTTTGTCGATTTCAATGGAGGGGGCTTCTACAACAACCGTATTCGAAACCCGCTTTCGGAAACAGCATTACTGACTTATTTTTCGTGGACGTACGAAGGATATAACAGAACGTTATTCCCAGATCCGAGTCCGGACCAAATCTGGAAGGACCCGGCTTTTGAAGAATTTACAGACCTGGCCTTTGATGCGTACGGAGAGCTTTATGGTGTGGCGAATAACACCCTGTATCACGTGGATTTTGACTCGGATTCTGTCTTTTATGTGCCATATTCACTCAGTTTTGATCATCATGTGAAAGGCGTGTTCAGCCATATTGAAACGACAAAGCCATATGGTTTGGCTCCCAAAAGTCAGGCATTCAAGCGGGAAACTGATCAGGGTTACACGGGGTACGTCAAACTCAAAAATCGATTTGATACAGACCTGCAAATACGTACGATAGAGGTAAGCAACGACATGATTCAGGTGGAGGAACCGGAAAAAGATTTGCTTGCCAAAGGTGAATCGGTCTATTTGAGCTTTTCGGTACAAGCAAATACAGAGATTGACCTTAAGGCTTATATCACGCTACATCTGGAATCGGGTGGTATAACCTTCGCAGATTCCGTATTTGTAGATGGATTAATATACGAGCCCACCGCCCTTACCGATGAAGATATCCTGCTATATGATGACGAAGCTTATCATTTCGTAGATCAAAATGAAGAGATCATTGATTTTCCACGTGAAATTGATATCGCTGCAGCCAATGCCAGTGGCCTGATTTATGCGATCTCAGGAACAAACATGTATCGGATCGACCCGGCTACCCAAAACATGACACTACTCCAAAATTTGTTCACGCCGCGCAGTTACCAGGTTTCAAGCATATTCGACATGGCGTTCGATGGCGAAGACACTTACTATACCATTTCTGCGACGAATGATTTTCGTGGTGCAGGGTCTTCCCACAGGATAAGTTATGCTCATCTGACTGACGGCTACATCAGTTCAATTCCAACCTCGGATTTTGTGAGCAGCATCGCTTATTCCAAAACCAGAAAGAGTGTCTATTTCCTTATTCAGGATGGGGGAACGTATACGCTGTATCAGCACTATGTTCCCAGACAATACACCCTGGACCTGTATCAACTGGATCCTGAGATTATTCATATTGAAGACATTTTCTTTGATGCTCAGGATGAGTTGAAGATGATCTACACGGCCAGTGGTATGAAATATATGGCAAAAATAGACCTGGAAACCGGAGCGCACGAAGTACTGGAGACCCTGCCAGCAGGTATCGATTTTGGTGTGGCTAAATTAAGTTCCCTCCCTGATGTACCTGATCTGGAGATTGAAATCGTTCTGGATGTTGATCAGAGGGCCACTTCTTCATTGGAGGTTTTTCCGAATCCGGTTTCCACCTCTTTTCAGGTGAATAGCGATGAGCCAATTGCGCGGCTTCGACTCATGAATGTGTCTGGCCAGGTCTACGAGCTTACGTCCGAGCAAAAAGGAACAGTGCAACATTGGACCCCTACAAATGCTGAGCCTGGGGTTTATGTGCTACGTGTGTTTCTCAAAACGGGTCAGGTTAAGTCTTTTAAAGTGATTTTGGACTAACAGACCATGCTACTATCCACGAGTTTTTTCATCAGTTTATTTTCCTTGTTCACCATTCAGGAGCAGCAACCTGTTGAAAGTTCGTCAACCTTTTCGTTCGAGGATGGGGCGGCTCATCGGCTTTATTTTCGACCCTGATCAGATACTGACTCTATCGTAAAAGGTAGTATTACTACCCTACTCAGGAATTTAGACTATATTGGGCTCTACTTTTTCCATATGATCCAGTATAATCCGAAATCCTGGTTTTCGCTGATTTTTGACGTTTACAGCAGATATGTAATCCGGGCATTACTGCCATTATTGCTATTTCTGGGCATATTCACTGCTTTTCTTTGTTTCATTGTCATAGATGTTTTTGAATGGCACTATAGCGGGACGATTGCTTTTCATTCCATTTTAGGTGTGATTCTGGGGCTGTTTCTCGTCTTGAGAACCAATACCGCTTATGATCGCTGGTGGGAAGGCCGCAAGCTTTGGGGCAGGTTAGTCAACGATACCCGTATGCTGGCGGTGAAGTTCAACAATTTCATTCCCGCTGATAGAAAGGAAGACCGACAGTTCTTCAAAAAAATGATCCCGAACATCACATTCGCCATGAAAGAGCACTTACGTAGCAGCATTCGTGTGGGCGAGTTGGACATGATCGACGATGAGATGAAGGAGGATGTGATCAAGAGCAAACATCGCCCAAACACCATTACCAATATGATGTATCGTCGGGTTGAGAAATTGCGTCGGGAAGGTGTTATTGATGGCGATCAACTCATCGTATTGGACAAGGAACTGAAAGGGTTTTTGGACATCATTGGAGCCTGTGAACGCATCAAGAGTACACCTATCCCGTATTCGTACAGCATGTTCATTAAGAAATTTCTGTTTATCTACTCGGTGACATTACCCGTGAGTTTCATCTGGGAGGTGCATTATTGGAGTGTTCCGCTCGTCATGCTGGCGTTTTATTTTCTGTTGAGTGTGGAGTTGATTGCCGAAGAAATTGAAGATCCATTTGGCGAAGATGTCAACGACCTTCCGCTCAATGAACTGTGTGTCAAGATCAAAAGAAATGTGGCCGAGATATTTGATTACGGTGAAAATTTCGATTGATTGACTCGAAAGATTTTAAATAAACCTCAAGGCTTACTAATTTACCCCGATATTTCGAAGATTTGACTAACCTCAAAAAAACCATATTTATGAAATCCGTTTCATCAAAGTTGTTTAATGCGTTGGTCCTGTTGGCCGTAATCACCCTGCTTGGGGCTTGTGGCGGAGGGTCATCTAATACGGAGCAGTCCAATGCCAGTGACGAGTTTGCCGCGGCTCAAAAAGAGATTGCCAGCGACATTGACGCTTACATCAAAGATCTTCCACCACCATCTGAAGTGCCATTCTTATTGATGGCTACCGGTAGCGATTTCAACACGGAGTTGATCAACTCACTGGATAATTCTGATCGTTACACGACATCTTCAGACAAAGCAGCACTTAACCTTGGCGTGTATGCTACTGATATCGGATACCTTTCTTCTTATGATCAGACGGATGCTGTATATGAAGCGGTTCAGGTTTGCCAGCAATTGGCAGAAGCCATTGGCGTAGCCTCAGCGATTGATATTGACTTGCTTTCCAGGTTCGAAGAAAACGTAGGGAACAGAGATTCTTTGGCGATCTTGATTGATGAGGTAATGTCGGTTACTAAAGATCGTTTGCAAACATTGGATCGCATCAACCTGGCCGCAGTAGCACTTTCAGGATCGTTTGTTGAAGGACTTTACATCACTATGGGTGTAATCGATAGCAATCCTGATGATCTTCCTGAAAACCTGAGAAACAAACTGCTACAACCTTTGGTAGAGATTGTGATCAAGCAAAAGCAAACATTAGATGATTTGATCAAAGTGATCGGCGAGGTGCCCCAAACAGAAGCACTTGGAACAATGACCACCGAGTTGAACAAATTGAAGACCATTTACGAAGAGGATTTGGGAGACATTGAGCAACAAATTGCCAATAATACCGGATCACTACAGCTCAATAAAGAACTTTTGACCCGCCTTTCCGGTGAGGTGAAAAGAATCAGAGCCTCTATCGTAGAGTAAGACATCACCTACCCAACGAAAAGCATTGGCGCGTTCAATGCTTTTTTTGTTTAAACACACCGCTAAAACCTAACTTGCCATGAGTGATAATCTGTTAAAGACCATTCTTCGTTTGCTGGTGATCGTTGCCAGGGAGGATGACGTGACCTCTTCCGAAAGGGAAGCTGTTCAGGGATTTCTGGAGGAAAACGTCAGCAAAGAAGAGGCGCTCAAATACATGGAGTTCTTCGATAAATTATTGGAAGGACCTCATGAGCAGGATGAGCGAGATGAGACCAAAGAGATCATCAAACTCAGCTATCAGGTCAACAAGGAACTAAAACAGGAACAAAAGCTGGTAGTCATGCTTCGGCTGCTGGAATTGATCATTGCCGATGGTAAGGTAAGTGATCGGGAAAAGGAACTGCTGTATCTGATTGGGAATAGCATGAACTTCGCAACGAAGGTTGTGGACCACCTTAAATCTTATGTCACTACTGACGAGCCTGACAAGTACGCGGCAAAAAGTGTGTTGGTGGTAAGTGCCGACGATGCTGAGCTGAAGGCGCATCATATCCAGGTAGCCAGACTGAATGGATTTCTGGCTTTCTTCAATGTGCCTGGTATTGATATCTACTTTGTCAAGTATCAGGGAGATGATGGTCTGTCCTTAAATGGACAAGGCTTGCGACCCGGCTCGGTCAAGGTGTTTTCCAACGGAAGCTCCATACGAGGGGTAAACATTTCGATCACCCCGATATATTTCAGTGATATCATCAGCGGATTCCACGAGTCGGGCCAACAGCACAAATTATCTTTTGTCGCTGATCATGTAGATTATGAGTTTTCCAATGGTAACAAGGGCCTAACAGACTTCAACCTGGCAGAACAAAATGGCAAATTGATCGGGATCATGGGAGGGAGTGGTTCTGGTAAATCTACATTGCTCAATGTGCTCAACGGGAACGAATCGCCTTCTGCAGGTTCGGTTAGGATCAATGGTATTGATATCCACAAGGACGCTAAAAGTGCGGAAGGTATCATTGGCTATGTGCCTCAGGATGATCTTTTGATAGAGGAGCTAACTGTACATCAGAACCTGTTCTTCGCAGCAAAACTGTGTTTTTCGACCTCTACCGATGAGGAATTGAATGAGTTGGTGAATAAGGTGTTGACTTCCCTGGGACTGAAAGATACCAGCGATTTGAAAGTCGGCAATCCTTTGCAGAAAACCATTAGCGGTGGCCAGCGGAAGCGCCTCAATATTGGACTGGAACTACTCAGGGAGCCGTCTGTCCTTTTTGTGGATGAACCTACCAGTGGCCTGTCATCACGGGATTCTGAAAACATCATGGACCTTCTGAAAGAGCTTTCTTTGAAAGGGAAAATGGTCTTTGTGGTTATCCATCAGCCTTCTTCCGATATCTTCAAAATGTTCGACAAGCTGGTGATTCTGGATGTTGGAGGATTTCAAATCTATTACGGTAATCCCGTGGATGCTGTGACCTACTTCAAAACCATCGTCGATCACATCGATAAAGACCAGGCAGCCTGTATCAATTGCGGGAATGTTAACCCAGAGCAGATCTTCAGCATCATCGAAACCAAGGTAGTGGATGAGTATGGTAGGTTTACACAGGTAAGAAAAATTTCACCGGCTCAATGGCATGACTTTTTCAAAGAGAAACATCAATTTGCCACACCGGAAGATATCAATGAAGCGCCACCTAAATCACTTTCGGTTCCCAGTCGATTAAAGCAGCTAGGTGTATTCATCAAGCGTGATTGCCTTTCAAAACTGAGTAATCGACAGTACCTCTTCATCAATATGCTGGAAGCACCGGTATTGGCGCTTTTGCTCGCTTACATCGTGCGTTACAGTCCGGTTGGATCCGAGTATACATTCAACGACAACCTCAACATTCCGGTATTCTTTTTTATCAGCATCATTGTAGCGCTGTTCATGGGGCTTACGATCAGTGCAGAGGAGATCATTAAAGATCGTCTGATCCTGAAACGAGAATCTTTCCTAAACCTCAGTCGAATGAGCTACCTGAGTTCGAAAGTGGCCATCTTGTTTTTTGTCTCTGCCGTTCAGACTTTATTGTTCACGGTACTGGGTGTATGGATCCTTGAGATACAGGGAATGACCTTCACCTATTGGATGATCTTGTTCTCTGTTTCGTGTTTCGCCAATATGTTGGGACTAAACATCAGTGCCAGTTTCAATTCTGTGGTGACCATCTACATTTTGATCCCATTGTTGATCATCCCGCAGCTCATGCTTAGTGGAGTAGTCGTAAATTTCGATAAACTCAATGCTACACTTACTACGGAAGATAAAGTGCCGGTCATAGGCGAGGTGATGGCTTCCAGATGGGCGTATGAAGCGCTGGCTGTATCGCAATTCAAGGAGAACGATTACAATCAGCCCCTTTATGATTTCAACCGCCGGGCGGCTCAGGCAGAGTACAAAAGCATATACTACATTCCTGAATTAGAAAGAGTCGCTGAAGAAACGCTGAAGCAATCTGATCAGGGCGAAAATCTGGATTTGCTAAGAAATGAATTAGGCAAGGAATTAGCGATTGTGGGTGCCAACCAGTTTGATTTGAACCGATTACAACCTGGTCAATATAATCAAGGGGTTTATGAGGATTTGAAGGAATTTCTTGATGCACTTCGAAAGTTTTATAACAACCGTAGAAACAAGGCAAGCGATGAAAAAGAAAAGTTCCTGATGGCTGCTTCTGATACTGAAGAAAAGAAGGCGGCGTTTATCAATTTGCGCAATTCATTTGAAAATGACCGCATTGCTTACATGTTGAAAAATACTTCGGTGGAACACAGGGTGGTCAGGTCGGGAGATGATCTGGTTCAAAAGATCTATCCCATTTATGCACAAAAGACCAACCCGGAACACCCACTTGATTTCAGGGCCAATTTCTATTTCCCTGAGAAGCACTTCCTGGGAATGCAAGTACCTACGAAAACTTTTAACCTTCTGGTAATTTGGTTCATGACCTTGATTTTGTTTGTGACCCTTTATTACGATGTACTTAGAAAATTGATCACAAGGGGAAGCGGGCGATGAAGAAGAAAATACTGATTTTAACGGTTGTGTTGGTGATTCTCGGCCTTGGCAGCTGGGGTGTTTATTATGGCTATGGTGAATATCAAAAAAAGCAACGCTGGGAAGAAGGGACCAGGTCATTTAATACCCTGACTAAAATCAGGGAGGTCATGAATCCCGTCACCGGAAATCCGACAGATTTTAACAAAAAAACCCTGGTCATGCTCTTCAATAGTGAGTGCGATCAGTGTCAGGCAGCCATGAGTATTTTGTCAAAGCACCTGACTGAATTGAACGATATTCAATTGTGGTTCATTTCTTTTGAGGAAGAGCGACAGGCGCTGAACTATTTGTTGAGAAAAAAGATGCTCAACCATCCGGACATGCAGTTATTCATTACTACGCCAGAAGAAGCAAAAGCCTTGTTTGGTGCACTTTGGATGCCGCAAACGTTCCTTTACAAAGGCAATCAATTGAAGAAGGGGTTTTTAGGTCCGGTCAAATTTGAAGATTCGATTGCACCCTTTTTGTAAGTAACCGGACATTCCAAATGCCGCCCAAGATGCGGTCACAAAACATTTGCGACCGAGCCTGGGAATTATACGGAAGGGTCTCCGAGCGTCATTCTCTGGATCAAAGCAAGTACTTCCAATATTTTATGGGCACATTGATCGTAAGGGAGTCTGCTTGAGTGCTCCAATGAATTGGGATTTCAGATTCCCCTATAATCAATAATTTATCCTATGATTCGTATTATTTTGAATGATTCGGGGAATGACGAAATCCCCTGGTCATCGAAATGGCTATTCATGATGTTTGGTGAGTTCAACCACAAATTCCCGGACCAGATCTTTCAACTCTTGTGGAGCAATGATCTTCACGGTCGTTCCATAAGACAGTATCCACCGGCCTAGAAATTGATAACTTGGCGTAGAAAAAAACATTTGTACACCACCATCAACCTCCTCGGATTTTACAAATCCATGCCAGTACTTTTGTTCTCCAAGGAAGTTAGCCACATCATTACTGAACCATAAGACAGCTTCCTTCGCATCTGAGCCATGCATGGACCGTCCCAGAAACTCCTGATGTTCCGGGTGCCTCGATCGGTCATAAGTATGGTCTGTTACCTTTAGTTTTTGAATGCGGTCAGTTCGGAAATCACGCAATTCTTCTCGTAATTGACAATAAGCAATTAAGTGCCAGTTGTTCGAATAATAAACCAACGAAAGTGGCTCAACTTCGCGTTCCGTAAACTCCTGTTTGCTATTGGCCCAATAACCAAAATGTAAGGTCCGACTGGAGCTCAGTGCAAATTGGATGTCACTCAAGAATTGATTGTCCATATTTTTATGTGTCGTAGATGGGGGTGGGATTACTTCGATGTGAGCTTCCAGGCTTTCAAGAAAATCCCGGTCCTTGGTTCGAAGTACTGCTTTCACTTTGCTCAGTGCATTTCCCAGGTGATCATTAACCTGTGAGTCCGTCTGTTTTTCAATGAATTTAGAACCAAGCAGCAAGGCAGCGGCTTCTTCCTTGTTGAACACCACCGGAGGAAGGTGATAGCCCTCCGCAATGAAATAACCCTCACCGGCATCTCCGCCAATAGGGATGCCAATTTCTAATAACGCACGAATGTCCCGGAACAAAGACCTGCGACTCAACTCAAACCGGTCCTCCAGATCGTCCATCGTGACCTTACGTTTGGTTTGTAGTTGAACGAGGATGGCAGTCAGTCGGTCTATTCGGTTCATTATAGCGGTTTTCGGAAAGGATTCGAGTCTTTAAAACATTCCGGCGGACTCCAGAATGTACGTAGGCCTTATCCCTGTGGCACTGATCAGGGTCGGCGCTTCTTCCCTTAGTGTGTTTCCGGTCAGCACTAATGCCGTATCGAGTCCATATTTATTGCCTCCGATGATATCCGTGGTGAGTGTATCTCCAACCATTAGCACTTCATTTCTGTCGGCCTTGACGCCATCATCAGCAAAGTGCGCAAAAGCAAAGTTGAACATTTGGGCGTCTGGTTTTCCAAATTTGATGAAGTGTTTACCTACCAGATTTTGGACCATCTCTGCAAGTCCACCAATAGCGACGGAAATCTGATTGCCTGAGACGGGAAACCCGAGATCCGTGTTGGCCACGATCACTGGAACATTATGAAATCTTAGCAAATTCACTACTTTGTTAATGTCTACCTGCCAATCGAATCCTTCATCATCCATCATAGCCACGGCACTGATGTCATCAATATCATTGAGATCCACATCACTGATATGCAAGGCTTCTAATCCCTGAGACTCGATGAAGAATGCAGAACTGGGGGGCCCGATATAAACTACTTTTCCGCCTTTGACTTTATAGCCCAGATATTGCCGCGAAAGCATTCCCGAGGAGATGATCTGTGATTCCTTGATGTTGTGATGCCCTCGTTCATGGTAAGAAGCCATTAATTGTTGTGGACTTCTGGAAGCATCATTGGTCAGGATGTAAAAAGGCTTGTGATTTTCCTCCAGCCAGGCAAAAGTGCGGTCTATGCCATCAATAGAGCCTGCAGAATTCTTCAGTACACCATAAGCGTCAAAAAAAATGACCTTATAATTTGTGGCAATTTCTTCGAATCGATCAATTTCCATATCAAATACCCAATTCCTTCAAGATCGGTGAAGCATCGAATTTATCAATATTTGGAAAATAAGTAGTGTATGCTTCCATTTGAAGTCGGCCGGCATAAATCTCATGGAAGAAGTATCGGCCATCTTTGATCACGTAATTAAGGATAAAAAATCGATAGGCTTCTTTCATGAAAAGGACTTCCTGCTCTGACAAAGGGAATACCTGATGATAAGCTTTCAGGAAAGTAAGGAACCGCGGCTCCATCAAGGGGTCAATCAAATAGCTGAAGAAGGTTTTGTCACCGGCAGAAGAGCAAACCCGACTGAAGAAATAGAAATCCATGATCCGTGAACTCATCCGAAACCAATCGTAATCCCATCTCGAAAAGAAACTGCCTTTACCATCGATCGAGAAATTTCCAATGTTCCAATCCACAAAAACCGGAATGGTTTGGAAGTGTTGAGCGCCAAGTGATTCCATATTCTTAAATAGGGTGTCCACCTGTTCTCGAATAATGGCTTCATTACCGCGATGTTCGAATTGGCCAACTTCGGTTTCAAGAATGTCCAGCAATTGATTCATATCACTGTCCATGGTTTTGGACCACAGCGGCAGTACACTTGAGAGTGAAGTACAAGTTTTATGGAACTTCGCCAGTTCAGAGCCCAGGGTTTCGATCTGTTTGATCGAAAGTTTTCTAGGAAGTAGTTTGTTGACCCGAATAGGTTTATAAAATACCACCCATGCATCCAGCATGCTGTCTTTGTAGCGATAAGTGTATACCTGGCTTTGTTTGGTTAGACTGTGGGAGACAAAATATTCGTAAGGGGCCGGAAGGTTCAGTGCCAGGGCATTGATCAGGGTATGATCTTCCAGGAAGTTTTCAAAGTTGCCGAAGTAAGATAGTTTTCCAATGACCCTTTCCCCATTCTCCAGCTCTATCATGAAAACATGATTGGTCGAAACTTTTGCGCTGATATCGGCAATGGACTTTACAGGTCGGCTGTGACCATCATAATCATGCCATGCGTCTCTGACAATCTCAGTAAATTCTTTCTTGAAAAACATGCCCTAAAAGTTCACGATTTGGAATGAAAGGTCAATCTAAAACAACTTCAGCGATTGATAAACCTCTTCACGCATGTCAACCCTCTAATCTTGATAGATTTGTTCTAACTACCCATTATGAAAAGAATCTTTTCCATTCTTGCCACCACCTTTCTGATCGCACAAACTGTGGCTCAGTCTGGAGAAGTATTGAGTTTTACCCATTTTGGCCCGGTGGCTTTCGATAGTTTCTGGCGTATTCCTACTGTTACTTCGGGATACGAGCAACTGACATTTCATACGTATTCCAGAATATCCAATGATCACCTATCCGGCAACTATTTTACGCAATACTTTCGGGCAGATATTCCGATTGGGTTGGGCAATGGTTTATCCATTCGCATGCCCAGGCATCAATTCAATGTGGATCATGAGGGAGCCACGCAATTGGGGATGGCTAACCAGAAAGGAGGCGAATGGGGGGACATTGATTTCATCTTTACGATCAATGCCTTTCAAAGCTTTTTTGATCGCTGGGCTGGAGGGAGATACAACCTCCTGTTTCTTGGAGAAATGCATACTGCTCCCACAAGCAGAGCCAATAGACAATTCACGGATACCATTAAAATGTTGGGGTTAGTAGGGTTTACCGGGACCTGGGACATGGCTGGAGCCACGTTCATCGCCAGAAATTTTATCGGTGTAGGTGGTTGGCAGGATGATGAGCTCCCCCGACAAAATCATGTGTTTAAAATGGCGCCCTCCATTGCGTATCAGCGATCTCTTTCCTCCAAGTGGGATTTAGGGACTACCCTTGGTCTCACCTACCTGGCAGGAGAAAAAGCAAATGATGAAGGGCTCTATTGGCAGGGAGGGTTATTCTTACAAAGTTCAAGGTTTCACCGACTGACCCTTTCCTATGGCAACATCCAATACACTGAGCAAGAAGACGGTCATGTCAACCAATGGCAACTAGGAGTTTCTGTACCAATTTGGTTTACCGGTTTTCAAAAAGTGGAAGCTTTTGGTGGTTCATGAAGCAATCTTCGTGAGCCTGTCATCCGTCCAGCAAAATTTATATAGGATCATTTTTTAATGGTAAACCGATGACCAGATCGTCGTAAGGCCACAATTGTAAATGGGAGTCTAATTACATCATAACCGGATCTCTTCTGGGTCATTCATAAATCCATTTGATATCTGATTTTCTCAAAGATTAGCCAGCCGCATAGGAGGTGTCACTCTGAGCCTCTCGCGGACCACCTCTGTACATATCCCAATGTAAATCCATGGAAATCAGCCGTACCCCAATTCGCATTGACATGTACCCCGAAGAATACATTTTGTTGGGGGTTTTTGTTGGTGTTGAACAGATAAATATTTCCGCCAATGCGATTGGGGAAAACTTTATTTCTGAATTTATCGACCTTATTCGTACCGGCGGTTTCGAAATACCAAAGATCGAAATAGGGTTTGTGTAGCGTGATCCCACTTTGTAATTCAAAACTAAAATGTCCCAGCAAGTATTCCATCCCCAATGTCCAATACAGATGAGAGGCATTCCAGATGGGTTGATCGTTGTATTGAGTGAGTTCCCTTTTTACAATATCATCCCTGAATGAATCGTAGTACCGGTAAGTGAATCCGGTTTTCACCTTGAAGTGTTGCTTGAAAATTATTCCGGCTTCAAGCGCCAAAGAAGCGACCAATTTATTCGGAGTATCAATAGGCCTCCGTGTGCCACCCAATTCGTGAAAGCCCAGTCCTGGTATGATCTGCCAGAAATATTGGCGTGTCCGATTCGGTTTAAAGGACCAATCCGTTTTACGAGCATCTATCAATTCGTGTTGATTGCGTTGAAAGGCCAGCGTAAACATCCCCGAATTCAACCCGAAATTAGGGAGCTCGGTGTGACTGTTGGAGGTATGAACATAGCCTCCGCCTATTTTCACATGCCATTTATCGGAAAGCCAAAGGGTACGATACATGAACAGCTGAAACTGCCAGTTCCAGGGTGCTCCGATAATTTCGTTTCCGGGATTTTGCAGGGAATCAAACGAGTTGGTCGCATAACTTCCGCCCATTCCAACCTTTAGGTAAAAAGACTTAGCTTTCTTACGACTTAAATTGACCATGAAGTAAGGAACCACGGCAATCTCATCTCCAAGTACCGGACTCCCCGGGTCCGAATACATCAGAGAAACACCCAGGTAGGGAAAACGGTAGTATCCATGCCAATGGACACTGGTATCCTGATGGACTTTGCCGATGGAAATCTGGTAGCTGGTTCGGACCGTATAATCAGGAAATCGAGACCAGTTCTTCACGTTGAATCCTGCCATGACTTCCGGTTCCACATACCAGGAGCTGAAGTTTTTGGAAGCGGTGGCACTTTCCTGAGCCCGGAGAGTACTCCACCCGAAGAGGACAAAACAAGTAAATAAAAGCAGGGGATTTTTCAACACGCTCATGGACTGTTTCCAGAAGCGGCAAAAATACCCTTTGATCATCATGCCGGAAAAATGGGTTATCGCTTTTTATTTGAACCATTTTATCCGGGATCTCTTTAACGATTAATTACTGACTTGAATTTTGTGCCCGGAATTTCACCTGATCCTTTTCAATAACCCGCATCGTTCGTGCAAATCCCCCGCAGATTTCTAGAATCTCAAACCTGGATAGCTGAAATGATGGTATCTCTTTTTGGTGAAATTTGATGAATTTGACGAGAGATAAAACCGATAGAATTTACCGACCTTTGCTCCATGCCGCGCATACTTGCCATTGATTACGGCGCCAAACGAACGGGTTTGGCCGTGACGGACCCATTGCAGATCATCGCTACACCCCTCGAGGGGGTCAGGACACACGACCTGGAAGATTACCTCAAAAAATACCTTGAAGAAGAAGACGTAGAAAAAGTGGTGTTGGGCTACCCATTGGATGACGATGACCAGCCCACGAATAATACCCCATTGGTAGAGGCCTTCGCCAATCGGTTCCGAAAATTATTCCCTAAAGTCCCGTTAGTTTTGCAAGACGAATGGTCCACTTCCAAAATGGCGGTGCAGAGCATGATTGCCGCTGGCACGAAGAAAAAGCAGCGTCGCGAAAAATTGAATGTGGATCAGGTCAGCGCGACCCTAATTTTGAAAGCATACCTAGAAAATAGCTTATGATTTACCCAATCGTATTGTACGGTGACCCGGTTTTGAAACAAAAGGCCAAGGACATTCCTGATGATTTTAATGTCAAGGAATTTGTGGAGGATATGTACGAAACCATGTACGCGGCAGGTGGCGTAGGATTAGCGGCTCCGCAAGTGGGTAAAAGCCTTCGGGTTTTTGTGATCGATAGTACGCCCATGGAAGAAGAGGAAGAAGGTGACGGCAAAGGTTTGAAAAAAGCTTTTATCAATCCTGAAATCGTGGAGGAGGAAGGAGAAGAATGGGCTTTTGAAGAAGGCTGTTTGAGTATTCCAGGCATTCGGGAAGACGTCTCCCGTCAGGAAGAAGTGACCATCAACTACCTGGATGAAGAACTGGAGGAGCACGAAGAAACCTTCACGGGTATCCAGGCACGGATCATTCAGCACGAATACGATCATATTGAAGGTAAACTCTTTACCGAATATCTGTCTCCACTAAAGAAACGTTTGCTGAAAGGGCGTCTCGCCAATATAAGCAAAGGGAAAGTGGATGCCGACTATCGTGTGAGGGTTCCCAAATGATTGTCAAGTCCAAACTTCCGGAGGTAGGTACGTCCATCTTTTCGGTCATGTCCCGCATGGCGGCGGACCACAATGCCATTAATCTTTCGCAGGGTTTTCCTGATTTTCCGGTACATCCCGAGTTGATTGAGCGAGCGCATCATTACATGCAAAAAGGCCTCAATCAATATGCTCCGGGCAATGGCGTCCCCAGATTGAAAAAGGCCATTGCCGAAATGACTGGTCGTTTGTACGGAGTGGCCCCGGATCCGGAGGAGGAGATCACTATCTCAACGGGAGCTACTGAAGGACTGTTTGCGACGATCACCGCTTTGGTAGAGCGAGGCGATGAAATCATCCTCTTTGATCCCGCTTATGATAGTTACGATCCGGCCATCAGACTTTGTGGTGGCATACCGGTTCACTTGAATTTGGAATATCCAACCTTCGGGATTCCCTGGGCTAAATTGGCTGAAACCATTAATGATAAGACCAAGGCGATCATCATCAATAATCCGCATAACCCAACTGGGAGTATCCTGAGGAAAGAAGACTTGCTGGAATTGGCCCGGATAGCTGTCGACAAGGACCTGATTGTGATCAGTGATGAAGTGTATCACAACATGGTTTTTGATGGAATCCGACATACCAGTGTCTTGCAAATTGATGATCTCAGAGATCGAAGTGTTGCCGTGTTTTCCTTTGGGAAAACATTTCACGCTACCGGCTGGAAAAGTGGGTATTGTGTGGCACCCGATGCCCTCACCCAGGAAATCAGAAGGGTTCGGCAGTTTGTGACCTTTACCGTCAATACGCCTATTCAATTCGCCCTGGCGGACTTCATTGAAGATCCTGATCATTATGAAAACCTGGCCGGCTTTTTCGAAGAAAAGCGAGATGTATTTCTAAACGCTATAGTAAGTAGTCGTTTCAAGTCCATTCCAAGTGCCGGTACTTACTTCCAGTTACTGGAATACTCCGCGATCAATGATTTGAGCGATGTGACCATGTCCGAGCAGATGACCAAAGAAAACGGATTGGCTTCTATTCCGGTTTCTGTTTTCAATCACGACGGGCACGACCATCAATTACTACGCTTTTGCTTTGCCAAGGACGATACCACGTTATTGGCGGCAGCTAACATATTGAACGAACTATGACCCCAGCAGAAACTCTGAATGTTGCTTTGATTCAAGCGGACTTACATTGGCGTTCTATCGATGCGAACCTCGCCGCTTTCGAAGAAAAGATCTGGAGCATCAAGGAACAACAAGATCTGATTGTCTTACCGGAAATGTTCACCACGGGCTTTACCATGGAGCCGAAAGAGGTTGCAGAAGTAGTGAATAGCAAAACTTACAGGTGGTTGGGGCAAATGGCCAAACAAACCAAAGCGGTCGTGATGGGAAGCGCCATCATTAACCTTTCCGGAAAGTATTTCAATCGGATGATCATTGCACATCCGGATGGTTCCTTCCAACATTACGATAAAGTGCATTTGTTCACCCTTGCCGGAGAAGATGGCTCCTTTTCTCCGGGTACCGACCGTACGGTTTTTGAGGTTAAAGGTTGGAAATGCCTGCCACAGATTTGTTACGACTTAAGGTTTCCGGTATGGTCCAGAAGTCGCAGTACCGAAGAGACGATGTACGAATATGATGTGATCATCTATTCAGCAAACTGGCCTTCACCACGTGTTCAGTCGTGGGATGCGTTACTCAAGGCGAGAGCCATTGAAAACTATGTGTATAGCATCGGTGTAAATCGTGTGGGAACGGACGGTTACGGAAAAGAGTACTCCGGCCATACAGGAGCATATGATTTCTTAGGAAATACGCTAAGTTTCATGGAGGATACCGAGCAAATTGGCCTCATTCAGTTGAATAGATCCGAACTGCGAACATATCGGGAGCAGTATCCCTTCCAGAAAGATGGAGATGCTTTCGTATTAGGCTGATACCTAATTGTCCTCACGAACTTTGCCTGGTTTGTGTTCTCACAAACTTTCAAGGAGCCTGACGTTTGAGAAGACTCAAACGTCAGCGGAAGATGAGTTTGTTAAATAACATAGCTAGCTACTTTCTAAACAAACTTTAAACTGTATTTGCCACAAATCTCAGTAACCTTGTCCATATCTGGTGGGCCAGCTGGCAAGTCAGCCAACTCTTCAAACATTCTTTCCAGACCGGCAGGAAAAATGCTCACCATGGCTCTGGCATTTTCTTCTCCAATCACTTTGAACGAATGGGGTATTCCTCTGGGGCAAAAAATAAGATCACCAGTGCTTAATGTAGTCGTCTCATCACCAATGCTCATTTCGACCTGCCCTTCTAAAACCTGAAACACTTCATCTTCATTTTCATGGACGTGTGACGGTATTGCTGCTCCGGGTTCATTATTTTGCTCAATTAGCGTGAATTGTCCATTGGTATCTTCCGCTCTCAATTTGATGTTTTGATTATCGCCCAAAACATTTAACACTTTCCCTTCACTATTCCTGACGATCTTTTTTTTCATAATAATTATCTCCGATTTAGTTTAATTAGGTGCTAGCACTAAGTACTTTCCGTAAGCCAATCTCAATTACGGTTAAAGTGAACTTTTCTAATTCCATAAAGGTATTTTGTCGCACTTGTCTTGCAAATGGCTGAGTTGGCTTATGGGCCATAGTGTCTGTTGGGAGCTATTAAAGTCAATGTCGTTAAATTCCTGCGAACAAGAAGGGGTTGAGGTGTTCCCTTCCATCAGCAGAAGAGTCAATACGGCCAAAGCTTGTGTCTTCACTATAGCCGTCAACTTTAGAATATATAATGGATCAAAAGCGGTAAATCCATCGAAATGAAGATGAATTTAGTCGTCACCCTATGGCACAGAAGCTGCTGATTGTCGGCCACCCATCACAGTGAAGCAATCTTACGATTTATGGGCCTGAACTCCGTAAAAGATCGCTTCGGTGTTGACCGACCAGGCGGTCAATCGGTGCCTTGCAAAGACGGGAGTTCTACACTTCACAAACCAAGGGAATGGACGTTTTGAGAAGGCTTAAATGTCCGCATGAAACATTAAATAAGTGCTGTCAGCATACTGTCACATAGCTGTCAGGATCATGTCTGGTAGGTTTCAAGCCCAAAGGAACCTTGCTATTTACCTTTGTCCCATAACCATTTGAAAATGAATCCTGATAAAATCAATCTCAGAGATATTAAAGCAATGCGACTGAAACGACATTGGTCGCAAGAACAGCTAGCGGAAATGAGCGGATTAAGCATAAGAACAATTCAACGCATAGAAAATGGAGAAAATGCCGGGTTAGAGTCATTGAAATCTCTGGCCGCGGTTTTTGAGACCAACATTGTTGATTCAGATAAGAAAGCAGAAATGGAACAGATCAAAAAAGAAGAAGCATATATTGAAAAAATTAAAGGAATGTACGGACTAATTGCGCTTGCTATCATTAATACGGGGCTCGTCCTGTTCAATGCGATCAAAGATCCGTCTAATTGGGGCTCGTTTTTCGTTTTTCTGATTTCCTGGATAGTCATACTAGTGGCGTATTACTTTGAGGCTTTTGGTTTTTTTGGAGAGGAATGGAAAAGAAAAATGATCAATAAAAAGTTCGGGAAGAAGTAAATCTATTTTGATTCATGAACACATCCTATCTATTCAACACATTGGCTAAAGCCTCTTCGCTCTCCAAGGGTTGTATCTACGCTTTGATATTGACTGCCTAAGTTTTGTTTCTTCACAAACTTTCAAGAAACATGACGTCTGAGAACACTCAAACGTCGGCGGGAGTATTGTATTTACGCTTTGATAGCGAAACGCAGTTTGAAACTACACCTGGGAGGCTTCATTTCAACCTTTTCATAAGGGGACTATCCGGCTTCAATTCAAGTAAATCCCATAAATTCCCGTATAGATCCTTGAATACGGCGACTGTTCCGTAATCCGCTTCTTTAGGTTCTCTCACAAATGCTATTCCCTTAGAAATCATTTCGTTGTAATCTCTCCAAAAGTCATCTGAATTCAAGAAAAGAAACACCCTTCCACCCGTTTGGTTCCCTATAAATTTTTCTTGTTCCAGATTAGAAGCTTTTGCCAACAACACCGTGGTTCCTGTTGAATTAGGAGGCGCAATTACTACCCATCTTTTGTCCTGTTCTGGTTGATAGATATCCTCAATCAAATCAAAATTCAATTGCTTGGTATAGAATTCGATTGCTTCATCATAATCTTTTACAACTAATGCAATGTGGACTATTGATTGTTTCATTTAATTCTGAAATGATATTCCTAATCTTGTGATCGTTTATTTTGATTCGCAATTCTGAGATGAAGGGTATTGTTAAGTTCATCAATATCAGTCACTTTCTCTAGCATAGCATTCACATACTTTTCACCATTTGTATCGCCAACTTCCTTAGCGATTTCGCGATAATTGATAAGATCGTCTGTCGCTCCTTCCCAGTTTACTTTGTATGGAAATTCTAAAGAACTTTCTTTAAATCCATAGTCGAGGACTTTCTTAATTTCTGATATTTTGTCTTCATAGAACCAAGAGAGATTCCCGGACTTAACAGCCAGGTCCATATAATGTTGATAGAGGTGTTCATCTTCCGTGAAGTAGTAAAAGTAATGGTGCCAATTATTGGCAACTAAATCCACATCTTGTTCATCTTCAGCGCACTTAATTCCCTCTCTGAATTCCTTTTTGCTATCAAAATAGTTGTCAAGGGCATATAAGATCACTCCCTTTAGCTTTTTCCCCAAGGCCAAAGTTTTGTTATTGGCACCTATTGCCGCGCTATCAATTTTACGAATAAGCGAGTAAAGAAATTCCCTATCGCGATAGCCCATCGCTGACCTTGGAACTGTACGAGCGAAATAGTTATACTCATTCAGAGTCAGGTTGATTATGCTATAGGGGTCGCCGGTAATTTCAAACTGTTTATTCAGGTCATTGGTTAATTGCTCATGATAATTAATATCGACCTCTTCGATGTTTCGGTTTTGATTTATTGATTGTGTGAACTCTAATCGATCAATTTCAGATATTCTCAAGTCATGAAACCATGTATCAAAATGCTTCCTCAGATCGTTCTGGTAGGCGGAGTTACTGATAATTGAAACTAGTGAATCGATATCACGTTCTGAAAGCATTCTTTTGAGAAATGATGATGTATCGATTTCTATTGTATATAAAGGCCTTAATTTGTGTTTTAAACAATTGAATTCAAGCAAATCAAAGCCTAACAGATCGTCATTTGTTACATCACCGTTGAAGACTCTATCGCTTTTCAATGGTTCCGCCTGGTCATTCCCTGAGCTGTGCCAGCACCAAATTATTGGCTCACTACTTCTAACATTGGATATATATGGCATAAGGTCCAGATCGTCACTTGCACTGTATCCAATAAACAAAACCTGATGGTTTTCCAGTATGTAGGAAAGAAGATCAGTTTTCGGAGATTTAATTCTATTACTTCTAACAGAGCTAGTCGTAGCTTGAATCTCAGCTTCATGTGAGGTGAAAGCCCCTGAAAAGCTGCCGTGTATCTTGAATAATTTTTTAGAGAGATGCTTGTTGTTTAGGGTGTTTTGGTAATGCTGATCGGTCAGGCAGATGTCCAATTCATCGGAATGATCACCGTTTATTTGGTGAAAAGCTTGTTCAATCAGGGTGTCGAAATTTGTGGTGATTACCGGAACACCTTCTGAGAGCAATTTTGCGAGGATAAAGTGATTAATATTAGGGCGATCACACTTTCTTAGCACGTCAAAGACCTTCAATTCCTTATCGTATTTACTTACGGCATGAATCAATTCTTCAAATCTTAGGAACTCCCCCGGCCGCTTCTCTATTTCATATTTTGAGTCTGCGGATAGCAATTGCAGCTCATAGCGTTTTTCAGGACTTAGTACTCGTTTTTCCTTGATGCCCGGTTTCTCCAAATATGACAAAGACCAATCTCTATATTGTTCTGGTACTACCCGGGAAAGTATGTTTGTCATGATCGGCAAACCAGTTGGCAGACACGATGGTGAATCATAGGAAATGCCTGCTCCGGCAAAAATGACTAGTTTTTCTTTTGAAATATTGTTCATGACACTAAGTGAATATGCCTTGGGTTACTGCAATCGGTGAACATTATTGAGGCCTCTTATTTTTCCAGTTGGTATTTCCTAATTCGAAGTTCATCAGCAAAATCATGCATCTCCACAGTTACTGAAAGTTTTTCGAAATTCCCATTCTTAAATTTCCAAGATCGAGTTCCAATATCACTACTCTGAGCGACAATGATATTGGAATCGTACCAGTCAATCGCCCACTTCATCGCGCTACCAATGCTAGTTTCTAATTCAACAGCCTCACCATTTGATCGATCTTTTACGATTAAAACAACCTTCGAGTAATTGGGTTTTGTATTGTCAGTTCGGTTGATAAAAGCTGATAATTCAAGTTTAGAATCAGGAGATACTATTGGACCTTCCTCGAAGTTTGAGACAAACCCACAAGAATTCAATAAGACAATGAATAAGAATGGAGAAACCTTCTTCATAAATGTAGTTCTTGAGTACAGCAGTAGTTCCCAATAACGATCAACTAAAATGAGTAAAACGACCCAGATGCTAGAATCACTAAAAATTCTGGTTTGTATTATAAATTTAAGTGGCTCAGTTGGTATGAGTACAGTGAGTGATTCATGTTGGTGTTTGTTGAACCTCGTATTTTTTAAAATTTCAGTTTTGATAGTTTATCTCTAATTAATGCTCTTTGAAGAGTTTGTTCTATTTCATTGAAATTAGCTTTTTCAGCAGTTTGAGAGATCACTCCATTTTCGAGGTAATGTATAAAATCGCATGATGCACTGAGAGTAGAAAAAATATGTGATGAGATTAATACGGTTTTTCCTAATTCTTTCATTCTAAGCAAAAGTGCCGTTAAAATCAGGCAGCTCTCATAGTCCAAACCGTTAAATGGTTCATCCAGAATAAAAACTTCATTCTTCTGAATTAAAATTCCTGTCAACGCAAGTTTTTTCAACATTCCAGTGGAATAAGTTTCTATATATTTCTGCAAAGGCAAGTCAAAAATGTTCTCAAGTTCTTTCAAATTGAACTTAAGTCCACGAGCTGAGCAAAGGAGCCGTAGATATTCTGTTCCGGTGATCTTTGTCAGAATTGGAGGATTAGTTGGTAAGTATCCTGTAATATCTTTCAGTTTTTCATTCGAATCCAATTCGATTGTTCCTTCGCTAGACTCTAAGTTAAGCATGCACTTAAAAAGCGTGGATTTACCTGATCCGTTCTTTCCTACAATTCCGTGAATATCTCCTTTTTTAAAAAAGAGATTGATTCCGTCAAGGACTTTGTTTTTTCCATATGATTTTGACAATGATTTTACTGAAATCATAGGTAGTGCCTTAAGTTGTTGGTTGCTTTATTAATCAGATATGGAACCATAAAAAGTAAAAATGGAGGGAAAAGCAGACTGAATCCAATCAAAATTGAATTGATCAATTCTCCGTGAGATGGAAAGTATGAATACTTATTTAGGATTCCCAGAATTGGTAAAACTGAACCTAGCAGCAAAAGAAGCGTAGTAGCCATCCAATTCTCAGGGAATACCACGTAGGTCGCCAGGATCATTGGAATTGTTGAAATAATGGAAAAAAGAAAAGCCGTCTTTACTTTTTCTAAAAGAAATTGTTGAGGATTTATCGAGTAAACCCAGACAAAAAGTTCATGTTCTGATTTGGAGTAAAAGGCACTAAAATTCAAATAAGCTATGACTATCGAAAAAATGGTAAGGTTATAATTCTTGACTGTTAAAGCGATTGAACAGAGGCCAAGAGTCACCAGCAAAAGAGGCCATGTTTTTCTAAATCCAATAATGAATTCAAACGGCCGCCTGTAGAACGGAGTTGGTATTGTGAATGAAAATTTGGTACTAAGTCTAAACAGAGATGAGGCTGAAATGGATAGAAATAAGATAATAACTTCTAGGAAAAAATGATTGGCCAAAAGCATGATGGAAAAAGGAACTGAAAAAATAACGGCTTCACAGATACGCATTTTTCGCAGGTCATTTCGCGAAAATATCAAGCTTGCAAGTGTTGGGTTTTGGAGTTTTGAGAACAAATAGATCGTCAACAATATATAAATCCAATGTCCCTTTTCAATCGAGTTTATTGTGAGGTGAGAAATGACAACAAAAAAAACCGTGAACAGAATATAGGCTATGGTCGGATGGAAGCCAGATTCTTTTAGAAGTCTATGTAACCGTAAGAGTTGTAATTGGAAATAGTATTTCATGCAGAAGTGATGACTACCAACGTTTGGCTAAAATTCGTGGGTTAGCTGTTTCATTTTTCTCCTAAACTATCAGATTCCTACGCTGTTTGCAAGTGACTACCTGAAGCCCGGGCACACAACCTTTGGAATTTAACGCTTATTGGCATTTGTTAAATCTCACTTAGGTAGGTTGTTAAATGATATAAATCTTTTCTGTTAATTTACATAAACCTTAACACCTTTGTATGTTATTGATTATGAGGTAAATATATATTTACTTGTTAATTATTGAATTTGAATCATGTTAAATCATTCAATCTAGAGATGTCAAAAGAATTTAAACTAGAATTGGTTGAACCAGAGTTTGGATCAAATCTAACTAGATTGATTCTTGAGTTAGATCATTTACGTAAAAAGGAATTAGGGGGGTCAACTCATCCTCAAGTGTTTTTTCAGTTGAAGCATATTTTTCACACCTTGGAAAGTATTGGATCAGCTCGAATAGAAGGAAATAATACAACGATAGCCGAATATATTGAAACCAAGTTAGAGGAAAATGAATCCCCAAGGGAACAAGGCATAATCGAAATCAGAAATATCGAGAAGGCTATGGCCTTTATCGAGGAGAATGTGGAAGATTATAAAATAAATCGCATGTTCGTCAGTGAGATGCATAAGCGTATCGTTGATGGTCTAATTCCACCTCCAGATGGAGAGGGAGATCATACTCCAGGGTATTACCGTGAAGTCAATGTTAAAATTGCCAAGTCTAATCATGTTCCACCTGACTGGTCAAGAATTGATGAATTCATGAACGAACTTTTTGAATTCATTGGCAAAGAGGATGAACCACAGTATGATTTGTTGAAAGTAGCTATTGCGCACCATAGATTTGTTTGGACTCATCCATTTGGCAATGGCAATGGCAGAACGGTTCGACTTTTTACCTACGCCATGTTAGTTAAGCTAGGATTTAATGTCAATGTTGGTCGCATACTTAACCCAACAGCAGTTTTCTGTAGTAATAGGGATGATTATTATCAATATTTATCGGAAGCTGATGAGGGATCTGAAGATGGTATTTTATCATGGTGTGCATATGTCTTAGGAGGTTTAAAGGATGAAATAGAAAAGATTGACAATCTTTTAGATTATGAATATCTGAAAACAGAAATACTAGTTCCAACAATTAATTATTCAGTTGAAAGAGAGTTTATTACAGAGTTGGAATCTAAAATATTGAAGAGAGTCGTCGAGAGACAAAAGATTCAGGCCAATGATCTGAAAGATATATTTAAGGGGAAAGTTCCAGCTGAAGTATCTCGTCAAATAAGAAAGCTGATTGATAAGAAGATGCTTATTCCAATTAAGGAAGGTAAACGAACTTATGTTTTAAGGTTCGATAATAACTATTTGCTTAGAGGGGTTATAAGTTCACTCGGTGAAAAGGGCTTCTTACCTGTACGAGATGACTAGTAGATGCCAACTTCTAACCAAAATAAGTATGTGCCCCAGTTTTCACCCCCTCAGAGTCACTCCAGGAGGACGCTGATTATTTGATGTAAGTGATCACCTGCCGACAAGTCAGAGTTAGGCAAAAACGATGCAGTGTGAGGCTTCCAAAGAGATTGCAGGGACATTTTCGACTTTAAAAATCTATGCTGAAAAATTCCGCAATGACGCTTTTATGTAAACCCATTATGCTATAGCAGGTACTCGGTAGGCCCGATGGTGCCGGCCTGCTGAAACGATGGGGCGGTGGGGCGTCTCTCCTTGGGGTACAATTTTCAGATTGACCATTTCGTGTTGGAACCTCTCAGCGGCATTCTTTGAGAATCCTGAGATGGATCGAGATTTACAGATCAGCGTCTTTTTCAAGCGACTTGATCAGGTTAAAAGAATCCCCGGTCCTGTCTTGATACCGGGCAAGCTTTGTTTTCTCCCTATTTGAATCGATGGCAGTACATATCTCCATCCTCCGTTACTCCGTAAAGCATATTGTCTTTGCCGCCAAAGACGTAAGCATACTTTTGCCAGCCAGAGGCAATGAGCAGTCCATATCCATTGTTGGACCACTGCATTTCTCCATGCTTGGTGTTGATATACCAATAGACATTGCCGTCTGGTCTTACCAGATAAATTACACCGTCCTGACCGACTCCCCAGAACTTCACGATTTCATCGTTCCAACCTGTTCCGATGACCGAACCTGATTTGGGATGCCACTGTTCCGTACCATTTCCGATTGTTTGATACCAAAGCAGCTCACCGTTTGGACGTCTGGCGTAGATCATGCCATTGCTGCCCGCCTTGACATCCGTAAAGCCTTGCCAGCTCGTGCCAATCCGGTTTCGTCCTTGCCACCCGCTGGTACTGCGGCTCGTGTTCTTATACCACCACAGATTACCCGCTGCGTCGATGGCATAAATGGTTTTGTCTGTCCCTGCAAAAATCTTGGTGTACTCGTCCCAGCCAGCTCCTATCTTATTGCCTCCTTCCCACTTTTGTGTATTGACGACCATATGGTCATAGCCGTGAAAGTCGCCATTGCTCTTGATGCCGTAGAAGTAGCCATTGTTGCTGGTGATGATATTTTCGAAAGTCGGAAACCAACCGGTTCCTATCAATACCCCGTCCGAGTATAATGAGGGAGATTTTGGGATCGCCGCTGCTTGCTGATTTTGAAACTGTGCACTTTTCACATAAGATCGAGCTTGCGTAAGGTAGCTGGCATAGGTATTGGCGTTATCCATCTTCCCGAGGATATCCAGGATCTTATTGGTCACTTTTTCAATGCGTTTTTTGGGGTTTTCAGCTTGCAGCTTATCCATCAGAAAGCCGAGAGCTTCACTACCATACATCTCACATGCTGCCTGACCATACAAAACCTTGTAATCAGGATTGGTGACCTTCGAGGCATTCAACGCCTGATCTTTAAGGCTCATCACAAACATCATGGACTCAGCAAAGTCATCATAGACCATACTCGCCACCGCTCCTGCTGGTTTGATAGCGTCATTCAGATCTTTGACCCTCGGGTCCTTCATGGCCTCATTGAATCGCTTGATCAGTGAAATATTACCCTCTAATATTTGTGGTACCTCACAAAGGAATTGTTTTGTCGCCCATGCCATGCAGGCTTTACATTCGGTTGCACCGGCAGCATTGGCGCCATAATTATCCAATGGCGTAGGCATGGTTTTTAAGGCATTAGTAACAGGAGTGATGTAGTCGTCACACTTCAGATCGGTAAGGTTGGTCAATGTATTGACAGCATTGTTCATTTCATTGAGCCAGGTCGTGGAGGTATTCACCATAAATGTTTCCGACTCCCGTGCGAACTCCTGAAAGGTTTGACCCGTTGCCGTAGTGTAGTTATCCAGTGAGCCGATGGCAGTTTTGCTCCAATTGTCTGCTTCCTTCAGTCCATTGTCGACGATTGTGACTGTCTTGTTCACTTCACTGACAAATTGATCCCAAAGGTTTTGGGCCATGATAGGAGCCATCATGAAGCATAGGACTAAGGTGGTAGCGATTCTGATCATAATTCTATTTTTTTAGATTGACATACCTGTCTCAGACTGAGTTTATTTCATTTTCTGGAATTGAGGACCATTTGTGTTTCTCATCGAGTCTTCTCGTTTCTGCCTTTACGGTTGGAAAAGGGGCATTTGCGGTGGATCAAGGAGGCGTATAAAATCCTATGAGCGAGACAATTACCTTACAACTTACAAAGACTTTACCAAATGGAAATCATATTTCAGCAGAATGATCTCTTTGTTTTCCTTTGGGCGTTTACAGCAATGTAACGATCTAAACAAGCTCCGCAGTATTTCTTACTAAAGTTGACTGACTTTACTACGATCCAAATTTGTGGACGTTTGAGAAGACTTAAACGCTGGCAAGTTTAGATGGAAGTTTCCCCGTGAGAGAGGGTTGAGGGGCTGTCGAGCACCTCGATCAACTCCTCTTCATTCCCCACGATTTTCGTATCCATGGTTTTAGCAAGTTTGGAGATTACACCCTGACTTGAGTTGGTGATCAAAATAACTGCTTGTTTCTTTTTAAGCAAGGCATTGAATATCGGTTGCATGCCTTTCAGGGTACCGCCTTCTGTTTCCCAGATCACGGCTTTAATCCGGTCACTTGCTTCGATCATCTTTCTGACGTAAGCCAGATTACCTCCGTCGGAATAGCTGTCCAACGCCACTAAATCGTTGCCAAAACGTTGGCTTAATTCCATTTCCAGAGAAGAAATACCAAGGGGTACTTCTCTAAAAAGTTGGATGAGTAAAACGGTTGTCATTGTGAACAAAGCTAGGATACAACTTTGGGCATCCAAAAACTCTTATTTCCAGAGACTTCTTTTCGCGTAAGTGTTACTTTTGCAACCTAAATTTTGACGACATAACCCCATAGCTAGTACCCCATGGCTTACATAGAACCTGCCCCTATTAAGGATAAAGGCAACCCATTTGAGTCAATGATGTCAAGATTCCATATTGCTGCACAGCACCTGGGCCTTGACGATCAAATCTATAACGTACTCAAATCTCCTGTAAAGCAAGTAATCGTATCGCTTCCAGTGACGATGGACGATGGTTCGATCCGTGTTTTTGAAGGTTATCGTGTCATCCACTCCAATATTCTGGGACCTTCCAAGGGAGGCGTTCGGTTCGCGATGGATGTAAACATCGATGAGGTAAAAGCCCTGGCTGCCTGGATGACCTGGAAATGTGCTGTGGTAGATATTCCTTATGGAGGAGCAAAGGGGGGGATCACTTGCGATCCCAGACAGATGTCCCGCGGCGAGGTAGAGCGATTGACCCGTGCATATACGCAGGCCATGTACGAAATTTTTGGACCAGACCGGGATATCCCGGCACCAGATATGGGTACAGGCCCAGAAGAAATGGCCTGGATGATGGACCAGTATTCCCGTTCTCAAGGAATGACGGTCAATGCAGTCGTTACGGGTAAACCCCTGGTTTTGGGGGGATCCCTTGGTCGTACGGAAGCAACCGGACGTGGTGTGATGATCTCAGCACTGGCGGGGATGGAGAAGTTAAAGATCAATCCTTTTAAGGCTACCTGTGCAGTTCAGGGTTTTGGAAACGTAGGGTCATGGGCAGCACTTTTGCTGGAAGAAAGAGGAGCGAAGATTGTGGCCATCAGTGATGTGTCTGGCGCTTATTACAACAAAGAGGGTATTAATATTCATGCTGCGATCCAATATCGTGATTCCCATAACCGATCCCTGGAAGGATTTGAAGGAGCAGAGAAGATTGATCCCGAAGAATTGCTGTTACTGGATGTAGATGTATTGGTTCCTGCCGCAGTGGAAGACGTGATTACAGAAGTTAATGCGGATAAGATCAAGGCACGGCTTATTGTTGAAGGGGCCAATGGACCTACTTCGGCGCAAGCGGATGCCATTGTCAATGCCAAAGGAATCATGGCGGTTCCGGATATCCTGGCCAATGCGGGTGGCGTAACTGTTTCTTATTTTGAGTGGGTACAAAACCGATTGGGTTATAAATGGACAGCCGAACGCGTGAACCGAAGGTCGGACAGGATCATGAAAGAAGCCTTCAATAAGGTTTATGATGCATCTTTACAGTACAATGTGCCATTGAGAATTGCTGCATACATTGTGGCAATTGACAAAGTATCTAAAACATATAAATTCAGGGGCGGATTCTAGAAAAATAGTCTATGAAAATTCACAAAGAAGGCAGAATCATCATACCCGTATCAGCGGTATTGATCGCAGGTTTATACTTTTTTCTAACCTGGTTACTGCCTTTTGTGATCATTCAATGGGTGTTAGGTGTCGCTGCCGCCATTTTCTGGATTCTTATCGTTCGGTTTTTCAGAGTTCCCGCTATCCAAACTCCCGAACAGGATAAGCGAGTAATTGCGCCTGCTGAAGGCAAGGTGGTTGTGATCGAGGAAACGGAAGAAGACGAGTACCTGAAGGAAAAACGCATTCAGATCTCTATTTTCATGTCTCCGCTCAATGTGCATGTCAATCGGGCTCCGGTAGATGGTAAAATCTCTTACTATAAATACCATCCAGGCAAATACCTGGTAGCGTGGCACCCTAAGTCTAGTACGGAGAATGAAAGAACGTCGATTGGCTATGAAACGGAAGGGGGTATCAAAGTTTTAATGCGTCAGATAGCCGGTGCCGTAGCCCGGCGTATTAGTTTTTATGGTAAGGAAAACGATCCCGTTGCCGCTGGCGATGAAGTAGGATTCATCCGCTTTGGTAGCAGGGTAGATGTATTTCTTCCACCAGAATCCCTGATCCATGTGAAGATCGGTGAGAAGACTTTAGGTGGCGAGACCATATTGGCTACACTGCCGTAGCTCCAGAGGCTGCTAGACTGCCTATTTAGCGACAAGTAAGGGAATCATAACCCACTTTTGGGTAGATGCACACCTAAAAATTACCCGATTTGGGGTATTGTAAAAGCCTTGGCTGTAGGGCAAATTTACTTCTCTGATTAACCGAGAATCATAGAAGAACTTTTTCCCATCGCAGTTATGGATCGAATCTTAGCCCTTAATACCGCTACACTCACCGTTGACTTTTCTGACAAGTTTCTACTCATCACCTGGCACGGTGTGGTAGATTTCGAAGAGTACAAGTCAGTTCTCACCAAAGCCGTGGAGATCACCGAGGTACACGGCATCCAAAACGTAGTGATCAACCGCCTGGATCTCAAGGAACTTAATACTGAATGCCGGGTTTGGATGAAAAACTACTTTCTTAAGAAACTGGTCAAGCCGATCATTCCTAAGCTGTCCAAGGTAGCAACAATCGAATCTCGTTCAGCTATTGGTCAGATCTATTCAAAAACCATTTCTAAAACAGTCTCTCTGGTCTATCCAAATCTCACCTTCAAGTCGTTTGCTTCGGAAGCAGATGCCCACCATTGGATCACACCAGATATTATCAGCACAGACAATCGAGAACTTGTTGAAGTTGTATCAGCAGGATCTTACCAACCCGAATCGAAAGTAGCTAACCGCCACCCTACTCCGCCAACCATACAGGCCATACCCAGAAAGCCTGTAAGTTCAAAACAGGAACCTCAACTCGAACAGCGCAGAAATACGTTGCTCGAGAGCATTTATCAGCTGTTTTTCGGCAGCAGGTAAGTGCACAGCCGCTCGAGATAGTACTGGTCAATAGCGTCAAAACTATTGACCGCTGTACTATCTACATCTAAGATCCACCGGACTTGCCCTTCGGCAATCCCCGGGACCACAATTTCTGATTTGCTGTCACTGCTACAGGCGATATGTCCCGGAAACTCATCTACATCCGGAACGATGATGGTTTCAGCTTTTTCCCAGGACGTTCCACATACGCCTTTTCCTTTTCTGATTCGGGTACAGGCGATGGGTCCCTGAAATGGACCTAATACTAATTCATCCTCTTTCACAAGATAGAATCCTACCCAAAAGAAATCCATGCCATACTTCAGGGCAGAAGCAGCATTCGCCATATTGGCAATCAGGTCTTCTTCCGAGGTTACCAGTGCCTCGATTTGAGGTAACAGCGATTCGTATCGCTCTTTTTTATCGGTTGATGTATTGATGAGTAATTCCTCTGCCATGTCAGTTCCTGTATAAAATCTTTAATGTATCGTTTTCAACGTTTTTTTCTTCAACCAAATTCCCTTCAATTTCCGGGGCTGAGATTCCTTCCCCAAATTTTGCCTCACTTTGGAATATTCTTGCTTCATCCCAAAGGTTATGATCAATGAATCCCTGAAGTGTTTTTGCGCCCCCTTCAACAATGAGACTGGTGATCTTTCTTGTGTGAAGTTGCTCCAGTAATTGAGCTTCATAGTTGGCCGCATCAATTTTGATCCACTCATGCATCCCTTCTTTTCTGGCCAATTTGGTATTGAAAATGAGTGTAGGTGCTTCGTTGTTCCAAAGGTTTCCTTCCTCTTTCAGGTCCAGATTCAAATCCACCAGTATCCGTATGGGGTTTCGACCGCTATACTCCCTCACAGTTAAAGAAGGGTTATCGTATTGGGCAGTATTTTTTCCTACCAAAATGGCATCTTCTTCTGATCGCCATTTGTGCACCAATTGCCTCGATTCTGCATTGCTGATCCATTTGGAATCAAAGTTTTTTCGTGCGATGAATCCGTCATTTGTTTGAGCCCACTTCAAAATGACAAACGGTCTTTTCTTATCATAATAAGTGAAAAACCGACGATTGAGATCACGGTATTCCTTTTGCAGGAGTCCCGTTTCTACCTCAATACCGTGGTTTTGCAATCGCTCAACGCCTGTTCCGTTCACGCGTTGATGTGGGTCAAGTGCACCGATAACCACTTTGCCAACCTGATGTTTGATCAGTAAATCAGTACAGGGAGGGGTGTTACCATGGAAGGTACAAGGCTCCAACGTGACATAGGCCGTCGCCCCGTGAATTTGTGCAGGGTCTTTCACGGACCGTACTGCATTTACTTCGGCGTGTGCCTGTCCGTATTGTTGATGATATCCTTCACCGATGATTTTACCATCTTTCACGAGTACACACCCAACCAAAGGATTGGGACTTGTACTTCCCAAACCCAATGACGCCAGGGCGATGGCCCTACGCATATATTCCTCTGGGTGGACTTCTTTGCTCATTTAGATAGCAATAACTTCGCGAATCTATGGATAGTTCGTTCAATGCTTTCCAGATTTTTCAAGCTGCTGTTGAAAAATTATCTGACACCTATGAAAAAGAGGAAGCTGCAGCCAATGTTCGCTGGTTGATGGAAGATCAGCTTGGCTTGTCCCGTGTAGATATTGCTATGCGAAAAGGCTTTTCAAAGGGTGAAGAAGCATTGGAAGAATTCCGACGATCATTGCAAAAAGTATTTGAAGGTGAGCCCATTCAGTACGTATTGGGATATACGGAATTTCTTGGTGAAAAATATCAGGTCAACCCTTCCGTTTTGATCCCTCGTCCGGAAACGGAAGAACTGGTGCTGAAAGTCAGCGAAGACAATTCTGAGGCCCAGACTATTCTGGACATAGGAACAGGAAGTGGTTGTATTGCCATTTCTTTAGCGAAGACCCTTGTTGATGCTTCAGTCTGGGCCTGGGATGTGGACGAAGGAGCATTAACCGTGGCTAGAGCTAATGCGACAAACCTGAATGCCTCTGTTCAATTTCAGCAGATAGATGCCTTAAGGGAATGGCCCGAAATGGAGGAAAAGATGGATCTGATCGTTTCTAATCCTCCATACATAGCGGAACACGAAAAGCAGGAAATGCGTGAAAATGTACTGGCACATGAGCCGTCTAAAGCGCTTTTCGTTCCAGATGAAGATCCCTTGCTTTTCTATCGGGAAATTGCTGAAAAGGCCAGAGAATACCTGACTGTTGGAGGTAAACTCTATTTCGAAATCAATGAAAGGTTTGGAGAAGAGGTAGTAGCGTTATTGGAGGGGTTTGGGTATAAAGATGTTCTGCAACACCAGGACTTTCAACACAAACCTCGGATCGTTGAAGGAGCCTGGAAGGGTTAATTGAACTTCACTTCAATTTCGGTATTCATTTCAATTGCCTGGCCACCTGATTTCACGGGAATCCATAAAGGTCCTTCTTTTACGACTCGGATTGCTTCTTCATCACATCCGTATCCGAGACCCCTGATTACTTTGAATTCAGATAATTCACCTATATCGCTAACTTGGAAGGAAATTAGAACGCTACCTTTTATTCCTTGACGTTTGGCTTCATCAGGCATGCGTGTATTCTTTTTCAGATACTTTTCAAACTTTTTGTAGCCTCCTTTGGGTGAAGCAGCAGGAAAACCATCATCCTCGTCAGACGTCTCAATGTTGATATTATCGGACTTCTTTCTTGCCGCTCGGGAAGAAAGAAAGGCCGTTGTAAGGTTTGGTTGATCCTCCCTTGCCATGACCACATCGAATGTGTCGGAAGTGGTAATGTTGTAATTCAAGGGACTGAAACCCGTAGAAGAAAATGTCAATGAGGGCGAAACAAGGCTGTCGGGAACAGCCATTTCAAATTTTCCACTGAAATCAGAGACCGCTAAAATGGAAGTGCCATCCAAAACGATTTGGGCATCCGAAACGATTTGCCCGTCTTCATCCAGAACACTTCCCCGGATCTGCCGATAACTCCGGTCATCTTTGCTCTGAATTTTAAAAAGATCATCCGAAGCCACACTAAAGACCTGGTCGTCAGTACGGTATCTTACCGCTTCCTGGTCCTCAGCTGACAAAACCTGAACGGGTGGTTCCGATTCACTTTCCACAATTTCCAGTTCAGAGACATCCAGATCTGCTACAACCAATTCTTCCGCAACCTCTGATTTAGCCTGAAGTATTGGGGCCGTTGTTCGAGCGTTTTGAGGGACTTCCCGATCTGGTTCACTGGATTCATTTGAGGCTACTAGATCAGTTTCCGGGTCCAGATTTTCTTCGATTGCTTCAGGTAATTCCTCTTCAACAGGTTCGGGTACTGCTGCTTCCTCAGCTACAGTGGGCGCTGGTGTCGCTTCTTTAGCGTTTGAAAGTACTTCTTCCGAAGGAGAGGCCTCACTTTTATCCTGGGCGAGCATTTCGGGTTGTTGATTGAGATTAGTCAGTACAACCCAACTGGCTACAACCAGCAAGGCGACCGCTGCAGCAATTGCGAACCAATTGAAGCTCCGTTTTTGAGGCTGAAGTTGTTTCCTCAGATCAGCCAAATCCGTTTTGGCCGTATCGACTGGAACTTCATCCCAACCTTCCATCGCCTCCGCCTCAAAGCCGTCTTCCAGGGCATGGCGTTCCATTTCGTGGCGTTCTTGTTCAGAAAGGCCATCGCCGAAGTACTTTTCAAAGTCTTCCTGTTCGGATCGGTATGTTGAACGCTTACTCATTCAATACTTTCAATCTTGCCTCAATGCAGATCTTCAGGTTGCGCTTGCCATTTTGAATGGCACTTTTTACTGCCTTGGAAGATAGCTCCGTGATGGTTTCAACTTCCCGGTAACTCTTCTTCTCAAGGTAAAATAAAGATACGCATCGCTTTTGCTCTTCTTTTAACGTTTCTATGCAGGCGGTCAACGCTTCAAGGTCCGCATCTACCCGCCCTTCCTCATTGAGATGCTCAACCTGAGTGGATTCCATAAAAGGAGCAAGACTTTTTTCCTCACGGGTCTTTCTTTTACGGAGCTGCATCAGACAATGGTTTTTACTCACTACATATAGCCAGGATTTGAAGTGGGTCACTTCCTTGTCTAATACGGCTGTGGAAGTCTGCTCAAAAATCTCCATGGTGGCGTCTTTGCTGTCATCCGAAGATTTGAAGTATTTCATGCAAAGCCCGTAGATCAGGTGCAGGTAGCGATCATAGAGTTGCCCAAAATATTCGAGATCACCAGAATCTACGTACCGTTTTAACAGCTCTTCATCAGAAACATCGTCATATTTTTTTTGCACTCCCACTTTTTACAATAACCTGATATACAGCTATTTAAATGCTGATTTAAAATTTTTTGGAAAGTTTTTATGGAATTTGGTGCTCCCCTGCATCTCAATGGACAAACACATAAACGAAGTTACTATGCACAAGTTAATGATCTTCCTTTTAGTATGTTTCCTGAAGCCCAATGTTGAGGAAACACATTTTGTTACGGGTACTGTCACATCCAAGGCAGATGGACAGGCGTTGGCGGCTGTTATGGTTGGGGTTAAAGGAACCAATACGGGTACGGTTACAGATGTCAATGGTTTTTATTCTATCGAAGTGATCAGTAAAAAAAGTGTACTCGTCTTTTCTGCCATAGGTTTTGAAACCAGAGAAGTAAAAGTAAAAGACCAGAAGATCATTGATATCACGCTGGAGGAAAGCATCACGGAGATGGAGGAGATAGTGTTGGAAGACGCCTATGATTATCAACACGCAGACCGATCAAAAAGAACAAAGAAGGCAGCAGAATTGCAATCAGCTCCCGTACATGGGAATAGCTTTTTTAGTCGTCATGCGGCTAGTGCCGTGAATGAAGCTGCCCCTAACTTCAATACAGAAGGCTATAGTACAATCCATGAGAATGGATTCCTGAAGCCGCTGGACCAACCATTATCTACTTTTTCTATTGATGTAGATGCCGCTTCTTACAGCAACATGCGAAGATTCCTCAACTACGGAGATATGCCTCCAAAAGATGCGGTTCGCATCGAGGAAATGGTCAACTACTTTGCTTATGAATATGAACAGCCTACGGGAGATGCCCCATTTTCCATTCATTCCGAAATTTCAACCACCCCGTGGAATGAAGATCATCTGTTGGTTCATATAGGGCTACAGGGGAAGTCTATTGAAACTGAGAATTTGCCGGCTTCAAATCTGGTTTTTCTGGTGGATGTCTCAGGCTCCATGCAAGATCCGAACAAACTGCCTCTTCTGAAAGCATCATTGAAGATGTTGGTCAATGAAATGCGACCAAATGACCGGGTGGCCATGGTGGTGTATGCAGGCGCCGCCGGTCTGGTATTGCCTTCTACTTCCGGAAAGGACAAAAAGAGCATTATGGAAGCACTTGATCGTTTGTCTGCCGGTGGGTCCACTGCGGGAGGAGCTGGCATTGAACTGGCCTATGCCACCGCTCAGAAATATTTTGTAGAAGGAGGAAATAATCGCGTGATCCTGGCGACCGATGGTGATTTCAATGTTGGTGCTTCCAGTAATGCGGCCATGGAACGATTGATTGAGCAGAAGAGAAAAGAGGGCGTTTTCCTCACCGTACTGGGCTTTGGTATGGGCAACTACAAGGACGATAAGATGGAGATCCTCGCTGATAAAGGAAATGGCAATTATGCCTACATCGACAACATCCGTGAGGCCAAAAAAGTATTAGTCAACGAATTTGGGAGTACCCTCTTCACCAGCGCGAAAGACGTCAAGATCCAGGTAGAATTTAATCCCGCTCAGGTACAAGCCTATCGATTGATCGGATATGAGAACCGAATGCTGGCAGCGGAAGATTTCAACGACGACCAGAAGGATGCCGGAGAATTAGGGGCCGGACATACGGTAACCGCCCTTTATGAAATCATCCCGGCAGGGATAGAAAGCAGTTTCTTAGGTAACATTGATCCACTCAAATACCAAAAGAAAGTTCCCAATTCGACTAAAGTGAACACCGACGAGTGGTTAACCGTGAAATTCCGATACAAGCAACCGGAGGGTGACAAGAGTAAGTTGATCGAGCGAACACTTACAGGACAAGTCGCAGAGATGTCTGACAATTTGCGTTGGGCTAGTGCCGTAGCAGGTTTTGGAATGTTACTTAGGGATTCTGAATACAAAGGCGACCTAACCTATGACCAGATAATCACCCAGGCCAGGCTGGCATTGGGCAAAGATGAATTTGGGTATCGTCGGGAGTTTTTGGACCTGGCAGAAACCGCTGGCAAACTTCAGACTACTTTGAGCGCCCGCTCAGAATAGTTTTATACAGGTGTTGATGCATCCTTGCCTTGATCTTGGGTAAGGGTGCATTTTTTTACCAGTTGGGAACATAACAAGCGGGTTTCACGATTAAGATTAGAAAGCCCGGCCTATGAATTTTTTACTCAGCTGCCTTTCCGTCATTTTTTTATCCGTATCGGCGGGGAACACGCATCAACAAATCATTAGTAGCAGCATTCTTAATTATGACCTTCGATATTGGGTTCATGTTCCTGAAGGGTATGAAGATCAGGCACTTCCTGTCTTGTACGTTACTGACGGGAAGTGGTACAGGGAGGGCGGTAAACTTCTTAAAACTTCCTCGGAATTAATCGAGTCCGGAAAAGTAAGTCCGCACATCATTGTACTGGTGGACGCTTTTGACCCCCACAATGCTGCTGTAAACCGAAGGAACAGTCAGTTTTTATGTAATCCGAAGTATGTGCAGTTCTATCTCGACGAATTGATCCCTGCAGTAGAAAAGAACTTCAATGTTCTATCAGGAAAAGATAATCGGGCGATTTTGGGACTATCATTTGGAGGCCTCAATTCCATGTACTTTACAGCACATGCAGGAGATCATTTCGGGAAGGTGGGCATACAATCACCAGCGCCGCACCCATGCCCGGATGTTTATGACGCCATTGATGAGGCCACCGAACTGCCATTACAAATCTTTTTAAGTACGGGCACAGTAAACGATAAAGCCCGTGAATCTCGTCGACTAAAAGCTATTTTAGAAAAAAAGGACCTGGAACTGTCTTATATCGAAGTAGCAGAAGGTCACAATTGGCATAACTGGAAGCCTTTGCTGGATGATGTGCTGCTATTCTTTTATGGGGAGTAGGTTCGAATAAGACTAATAAATTAAAATTCCCCACCCTTTCGGGCACCCCCCTTAGAAAAGTGGGATTAACCTAATTCTCCACTACCTTCTTCAAATTGGCCAATACATCAGCCCAGCCTCCACCGGCTATGGTGCTTTCGTACCTTTTACGACCTTGAGCCACTTTGGAGAAATCACCCTGGATCACAGTCAGAAAAGTCTTTCCAGCTTTCTTTTTCAACGTATAGGTAACCGGAATGTGATTTTCAGGAATGTCCCTGATGGTTGAGTTAGGGTCAAAAGTGGTGAATACTAGTCTGTGCTCGGGTTCTATGTCTCTGACAACCCCGCTGACAAAGGTGGTGGCCTGTCCGTTTACATCTGCATTCCATAACAGTGAACTTCCGATTTTCCATTCGGAAACTGCTTCGCAATTGAACATGTATTTTTTGGTTTTTTGAGGATTTACCAGTGCATCCCACACTTCTTTGGTTGAGCCGTCAATCAGGATTTCTTCTTTGATGATCAGTGATTCCATGTCGATTTTTTTTCAAAGAAATGAATCCGGGTGTCAACCCTATGTCACTGACCAAACTCAGCCTGAACTATTTTTAATGTCATACTAGTTATTGATATATAGCTTAACCTTTGACCCCATGAAAAATCTCCTATTCATTCTGACCATCGTATGCCTGGTATCCTGCGATTCTTATGCCCAGGTAGATATAGATCCGGTTGATAATAAACTATTCAATGACTACTGGTACGCAGGAGAGGCTGAATTGACAAGCTATACCTTGCAACAAGCGAGGTATGGAGAAATCCATGAAGGGCATGCTGTGCTTGTTTTTGTGACCGAACCTTTCAGTGCTTCCAAACAAGTGAAATTGGATTACCCGGGAAGGGCAGGAGAGGATAATGTGTCTGTGCTCAAGCTGAACTTTACCAAGAAGTTCATCACAGGGATATATCCATACTCAATGATGAGTTCGATCTTCACACCTATTAGCTACGATCAGTATCCCAATACACTGAAAGTCTCTACTTCCTCACAAGAGTGGTGTGGCCATACTTTCATGCAGCTTAACCTTCAAAAAAATAATTATGCACTGACAGGACTGAGTTACTTTGAGTCAGAGGGTGATGTGAATGAAAAACTGGACAAGGTGTACCTTGAAGATGAAATATGGACGAAAATTCGCATTAACCCATCGACTTTACCTACAGGCTCTTTTAAGATCATTCCCGGGACTTTTCATTTACGATTGAAACACATTGAAGCTGGGTCTAAGACGGCAAAAGCAAGTCTCGAGGAGTTAAAGCAAAGTGACTTTTCAAATGAGGGACATCATCGTTACCAATTGGAGTATGATGATCGCTCTCTGAGCATCTACTTCGAAAAGAACTTCCCTTTTCAAATCCTGGGGTGGGAAGAAACGGCTCGTGGTTTGACTACCAAGGCCATCAAAAAGGAATCCTTAAAAAGCCCTTACTGGCAAAAGAATAGCAACGCAGACCGTGAGTTGAGGAAACAATTGGGATTGTAAGGGCTGTTTCACCCAAATGTCGGATTTTCGCATCATGGAAAATCCCTGGAAGCTAAAGACATCCAAAAAAATTTATGACAATCCCTGGATCACCGTTCATGAAGAACAGGTGATCAATCCGAAAGGGGGTGATAGTTTATACGGGAGAGTACATTACAAGAACCTTGCAATCGCCATTGTTCCTTTAGATGAGGAACTCAATACCTGGTTAGTAGGCCAATGGAGGTATACTTTGAATGAATATTCCTGGGAAATTCCGATGGGTGGAGGTCCGTTGGAAATTGATCCATTGGAATCAGCCAAAAGAGAACTGAAAGAAGAAACGGGATTGGACGCCAGGGAATGGGAATGCTTTCTAAAAATGCATACGTCAAATTCTGTGACGGATGAGGTAGGGTATTGCTACACCGCCAAAGGGTTGACTCAGGGGGAGACCGAGTTTGATGAAACTGAAGACCTGGCGATCAAAAAAGTACCCTTTCAGGAAGCATTTAATATGTGCATCAATGGGGAGATCACCGATAGTTTGAGTCTGGCTGCTATTCTTAAATTGGGACATTTGCTAAAACTTTAGACTCGGATATGCAACATTTCAGGAGTGAGGGTACTCTATTGGTTATTACCTTCTCAAAAACGCATGAATTCCATTCTGAAGATTGCCTTTCGTAACCTGGCGAGACGTTTTTCCTATTCTCTGATCAATATTGTTGGACTATCATTTGGTCTGGCGGCCTGTTTGGTCATTTTTTTATTCCTGAAACACGAACTTTCGTACGACCAATTCCATAGTAAATCGCAGGAAATTTATCGGGTCACTCGAAGCGCAAATTTCAGCGGTCAGAAACATGAATCCAGCCAGGTCAATTATACCCTGGCCGATCTGATAGAAGAGCATATCCCGGAAGTAAGTGAGGTAGCGCGATTTGGACGAACCCGTGGGTGGATCAATACACCCGATCAAACCCGTCGATTTGAGGAGAACCGAATTATGCTGGCAGAATCCAGCTTTTTCGACGTTTTCGATGTGGAGTTTATTGCCGGAAACCCGAATTCTGCTTTGGACGGACCTAATAAGGTGGTGATTACACAAGCGACCGCCAATAAATATTTTGGAGACCTCAATCCCATGGGGCAGGTTTTACAATTGAACAAAGAGCGTGACTTTGTTGTGACGGGCGTTGTAGCCAATTGGCCTACTACCTCCCATTTAAAATTCGATTTTCTGGCCTCTTTGGCAACAACAAAAGCTAACTGGTACGGTAAGTCCATGTTCCAGCATTGGGGGAACATCTGGTTATACACGTATGTGGTGGTAAATCCCAATGTGACCGTCGATCAATTAGAAGGGCAGATCACCAAAGTGGCGTATGAATTCGGACCACCGTCGCTGGATCAGTTTGAGATGAGTTTCCCCTGTCAGCCATTAGAAGGCATTCACCTCGCCGGAACTATGCAAGGTGACCTGGAACCGGGTGGAAGCATGACTTTCTTAAAAGTATTCTTTGCCGTAGGGCTATTGATCTTGCTGATTGCCTGTTTCAATTTTGTGAATTTGGCTACTGCACGGGCTTCATGGAGAGCTAAAGAAGTCAGTGTGAAGAAGGTGTTGGGAGTAGAAAAAAGGAGTCTTATTGCGCAGTTCCTCGGGGAGTCGGTGATCATCGCCTTTCTTTCTTCAGTAATGGCGATTGTCATCGCGGCGATTGTACTGCCCTATTTTGCAGACTTTACCGGAACAGCATTGGGAGCCGCTTCATTATTGTCCTGGGACATTGCCTGGTTTGTTCTCGGTTTGATGCTGATAGTGGGGATATCAGCAGGAGCCTTCCCGGCTACTTACTTGTCTTCTTTCAAACCTGTAGTGGTCCTTAAAGGCAACAGTAAACTAGGCGATTCAAAAATTGCCGGTTCCCTCAGAAAGGGATTGGTATTGGTGCAATTCACCATTTCGATTGCATTGATGGTGGGGAGCATTACCATCTATCATCAATTGGAATATGCCCGGGATCTGGAGCTAGGCCTGGACAAGGAACAGGTCGTGGTAGTGGATTTTTACAATAAGCAATTGAGACAACAGTTGCCATTGGTGAAAGAAGGATTTTCAACGCTATCCAATGTGACCAGCATAGCTGCCGCTTCGGATACGCCACCACGTGATCTAAATTCCTGGTGGATGCAAGAAAAAAATAATCCGGAAGCCCCCAAGGAGTTGATCCCGTTGATCGCGGTTGATCATGATTTTATAAGCACAATGAAAATGAATGTGCTGGATGGACGTGATTTTGATGCCTCTTTCGCGACGGATACGGAAAATTCGATCCTGATCAATGAAACCATGGCCAAATACCTCGGATTGGATAATCCTGTGGGTACTGTTTTCGATATGTCAGAAGGCAGAGCAGAAGTGACCGTGGTAGGTGTGGTGGAAGATTTCCACTTTGCTACCGTGCGTGATAAAATTGGGCCGATCATGATGTACATCGAAGAACCCTGGTTCGACAAATTGGTGGTGCGTGTGACTCCAGGTAATTATTCTGCAACGATCAATCATTTGCGGGAAACGTGGAATGGCCTCATTCCTGATTGGGAGTTTTCTTATCGATTCATGGATGAGGATTTTGACCGGGCCTACCAGGCGGAAGCCAGACTAAGTTCTCTGGTCCTTACGTTTTCGGCTTTAGCGATCATCATCAGTATCCTGGGGTTGGTGGGGTTAGCCAATTTTACCGCAGAACAGAAGATGAAAGAGATTGGCGTTAGAAAAGTACTGGGAGCGCATTTGGGACATGTGGTATGGATACAGTACCGAACACTGGTTATTTTAGGGATCACAGGTCTGTTGATTGCGACGCCCATTTCTTATTTGTTGCTCAATAACTGGCTTTCACAGTTTGCCTATCGCACGGACTTGAGTGTGTGGTTATTTGTGCTGGGAGGAGTGTTGACACTTGCCATAACACTGGGTACCGTAAGCTTTCAATCTATTAAAGCAGGTTTAAAGAACCCCGTTGATACGTTGCGAATGGAATGAATGGTCATGATCTGATGCTCTATTTCATTAGCATCGATTGTATACTTTATTTTATCACGACCCTAGGTAGTTGATCACACTTTTAATGAACTTTGCGGGCTGCTTCTAATAGCGCCTGAAAATGACCATTAAAGAACACCTACGTAGAAATGTTGTGCTGGCCACCCCTGTGATGGTAGGGCAGTTAGGACATATCATGGTGTCTGTTGCCGATACAGCCATGGTTGGACAGGTTGGGGTAATCCCATTAGCCGCAGCGACTTTCGGCAGCACCTTTTTTCACGTCTTATTGCTTTTTGGAATTGGCGTGAGTTATGCCATTACACCTTTAGTGGCTGCCACTGACGAGAAGGACAAGCCACGATTATTGAGTATTCTACAAAATGGATTAGCCGTAAATGTGATCCTTGGTGTGGTCCTGGTGTTACTGGGTTTTGCTATTGTTCCGTTCCTCCATCTTTTTGGCCAGGAAACTCCGGTTGCCGAAGCAGCAGGACCTTATCTGGTGATCATCATCAGTTCCATTTTCCCGGCCCTGATCTTTCAGACTTTTCGACAGTATTCTGAAGGCCTTTCAGATACATTCAAGCCTATGGTCGTATCTATCGTCGCCAATCTGGTCAACGTGGGGTTGAACTACCTTTTGATCTTTGGAAAATTCGGTTTCCCCGAATTAGGCCTGAATGGCGCGGGTTATGCTACTTTGATCTCAAGGATTGTCATGAGTATACTGATGATTATTCTCATCAAGAAGAAGTTCCAGGGATTTGCTTTTCGTTTTGATAAAACGGTAATGAAGCAGGTGATCAGGCTGGGTATTCCCTCAGGTATGCAATACATATTTGAAGTAGGTGCATTCGCTACGGCGGCAATCATGGTAGGCTGGTTGGGTGCAAAAGAATTGGCAGCACATCAAATTGCCCTGAACCTGGCTGCCATTACCTACATGGCCGCCACGGGAATTGCAGCAGCCTCCACGATAAGAGTAGGTAATCAACTGGGCTTGAAAGACGTAAAAACCCTTCGCGGGGCTGGTTATTCCTGTTTTGTCTTAGCGGCCGCGTTCATGGCCGTTTGTGGCCTGACATTCATCGTATTCAGAGATTTTCTACCAACCCTTTACATCGACGATGCAGAAGTACAATCACTGGCGGCAAGTTTACTGATCATCGCCGCAGGGTTTCAGGTATCCGATGGAGCACAGGCAGTAGGACTTGGTGTCTTGCGAGGACTCACTGATGTGAAAATTCCAACCCTGGTGACTTTCGTTGCTTTCTTTATTTTGTCCATTCCCGGGGGATATTTATTGGGGTTTACCTTTGGAATGGGTGTCCATGGTGTCTGGTATGCACTTTCCGGAGGGTTGACCATAGCGGCGATACTGCATTTGATCCGTTTCAATTCGCTTACTAAGAGGTTGAAGTTTTGATCAGCCTTTTCCGGATCCTAATCATACTTTGAACGAATTAACCGGCAGCCTTCGGATAGTATTTCTTTGATGGTATCAACAGGGATATCTTTCGTCGTATTCAACATCAGTTTCTTGATTTTCGCTTTGTGCTTTTGAACCAATTCTGGATGATTGAGTGCATCTCCCCCGTAAATGCTCAGGTAAGGCTCCAGGGTTTTCTTGTCTTTCCACAGGTAACAGAGCATGCGTTTGCGGTAAGTGAAAAAAGGTGTACTCCATTTCCAGGTCTCTTCAATTTCCTCATCAAGCTCCAGAATGATTTGGCGAATGGCCAGCATAAATCCCTGCATTGGTTCAGGAAGGCTTTCGTAATAAGCTTCGATTGCTTTCATGCCATTTAAAGGTAGCTTCTTAGGTCATACTTCCTGTTGAACGGGAATAATTTCGACCCTTGCTTATTGACTCTCGTGGTTGGTAAAAGTAAGTTTACCTTACAATCATTCAAACCTATCTGCTATGCGATTTAAATTCTCATTCCCCTCGTTATTGATACTTCTGTTCTTATGTGCTGCTCTCCCCATGTCAGCTCAGGATGATCGAGAAAATATTGTACAAATTATTGATGACCTTACCATCCAATGGGATGAAGGGGCTGAAAAGCTAGAATCCTATGAAGGGTTAAGGGATTATTGTCGTGTAAAGCCGTACCGGGACAAAACAAAAAAATTGCTGGATCAGATCCACCATTACGACACAGTGTTGTACCTGATCGTGCAAGAGAAATATGCGGTAGATTCTGATCCCGAGGCCAAGGCGACCATAGATGACATTGAGACGTTGGAAACGGATTACACCACCAAGTCCTTCATTATATTCCTCCGGGAGGAGTGTCAGGAATTCAATTACGTTGAAAACAACCTGGGGAGTGCCAAAGGAGAGGAATATGAAGAAGAGGTAAGGACCATTGAAGAGGAGTTAGGAAAATACATCAAGGCAATAACAAAGCAGGTGGACACCATTGACGAGCATGTGCATCACCTGAAGGGGTTATAGCGAATTCGATTATAAATATTGGTTTCGAATTCAACGAATGGCGTTTCCTATGCTGGCAATGGCTAGCTGAACAGGTCTACAAACTTAAATTGCTGCCCATCGAACAATCCCTTGTCACTTAGTTTCAATTGCGGAATGACCAATAAGGCCAGGAAAGACAGGGTCATAAAGGGAGAGTAAAGTTGACAGCCCAAAGTTGATTTCGCATAGTTGGTTAAGGCGGTATATTGATTAGCCACCTCATAGCCGTCCTTTGTGGACATTAGCCCGGCAATTTCCAGGGGCAAGACATCCTGGTGTTCGCCATGTGCTATTGAAACGCCTCCTTTATTTTCAATGATCAGATTGACCGCCTTGCAAAGGTCCTGGTCATTGGTGCCGACAGCTATGATATTGTGTGAATCATGGGCTACGGAAGAAGCGATGGCGCCTGCTTTCAATTCAAAGTTCTTGACATAGGCAACTGCTGGAGGAGCGTCATTATATCGGTTTACTACGGTCATCTTGAGTAGATCCTGATCCAGATCGTACTGTTGTTCTCCGTTGATCGATGACGTATTAACTTCCTGTGTTTGAGTGATCAACTGTCCATCTTCTACTACAATTACTTTGGCTGTATTCCCTGAGATTCTAAGCTGAAAATCTTCCGGCGCTTTTTTCAGGGTATTAAATTGATTGACGGGTACTGAAAGGCGCCTTTCAATCTGACTCTTGCCCATCGCAGCAACCTGCTTACCACCAATATAGGTGGACTGGACTTTTAAGTTGAAAGTAGGTTCATCAATGAGAATAAAGTCTGCCGGGTCGCCCACTCGAAGCAGCCCAACGTTGAGACCGTAGTGTTCGACGGGATTGACGCAAGCGGCCCGAAGCACATCATATAGGTCCAGTCCTTTAGCAAGTGCCCTTCTCACCAATTCATCCAAATGACTTTGAATGAGGTCATCGGGATGTTTGTCATCCGAGCAAAACATGATCTTTGAAGGGTCAATTTTGAAAAGTTCAATGAGTGCTTCGAAGTTTTTCGCAGCACTTCCTTCCCGGATCAGGATCTTCATGCCTTGTTTTAACTTATGCAAACCTTCTTCATAGGTAAAGCACTCGTGATCCGTTGAAATACCGGCGGCCATGTAGTTGATGGCATCTTCCCCCATCAACCCTGGAGCGTGACCGTCAATCGGTTTTCCCAGTTCTTTCGAGATGGCGATTTTCTTCATCACTTCCGGATCCTTGAACAGTACGCCGGGCCAATTCATCATTTCCGCCAGATATTTGATTTCCGGACGTTCAAGTAAGGACCGTATCCCATCCGAGTCAATGGTCGCCCCTGCGGTTTCAAAAGCTGTTGCGGGCACGCAGGAAGGGGCTCCAAAATTGAATTTGAAATCTACTTCATTACCATTGTCGATCATATAATTTACCCCTTCTACACCCAGGACATTGGCGATCTCATGAGGGTCTGAGACGGTAGCCACGGTACCATGCACCACAGCAAGCCTGGCGAACTCCACCGGAGGCAGCATAGAACTTTCGATATGGACATGGGCATCAACAAACCCAGGAAGAACATACCCGGTGACCACTTCTGAAATAGGTTTGATCTCGAGGATATGAGTGTCATAAGAGAGCTCAACGGGGTAAGTTTTCCGTTGAAAGAGGTCAATCAAATTCGTTTTGAGGGTTTCCATGGATCTGTTTCTTAGGCATTCAAACTTATCAGGTTCTGTGCAGTAAACACCGGAAAAAACGCACAACTCCGAAAATAAAATCCCGGAAATGCCTTTTGACGACTCTTTTGAGGCTCATATAGAAATGATCAATAATGATGTCCTACGTTAGAAAATTCAAAACAACACTTTGGGTGAATCTGCTGACTGTGCTTATCAGTTGCAGCACGATCATAGATGACGCTGCGCCGGAATATGAGGAAGAATCGCATTTATCCGATTTTCATTTCCCCGAAAGTTTCGATTTTGCGACCAGCCAGGAAGTAAAACTTTCCTTCGCCAAAGGATTACCGGAAGGCAAGTATGAAATCGGGTATTACTGGCAAGGAGAAAAGTGGTTGGTTGCATCCCTTGCTGGTCGCGAAGTAATGAGTTCTGTGCAGTTACAGATTCCGACGGGGGTGCATGAATTAATCATCAATTACTATAGCAGTAGTGATTCGCTCGCACAGACCTTTCCAATCGGGATTGACCGGGATGTGCTTGTTGATCTCCCGAATATCATTGGTAAAACGATGGCATGCCAGGATCGCCTTTATGCTGTGGAGAATAGTTTTGGAGGATTCTGGGAAATTGACCTTCAGGAAGGGGGCTATTCAGAGAATCAACTGACTAATCTACAGGGAGGTGGTTCGATCGCCTGTTCCCTTGATCAGGAAAATAACCATGTTTATTATAATGTGGGGAGGAACCTGTATCGCTATGATGTGGTAGAGGAGACATTTGAAACGGTATTCGGATCCAATCCTTTCAATGGCAATTATCCAAGGTTTGAATATCGCGATGGATTCTTCTACATGGGGAATGGCAGGATACTCTATAAAGTAGATGCGGCCACCAACGAAACGATCCAGCGCTATGACATCACAGGTTTTGTCAACAATAACTCTGGTGGAGATGTAGCTTTCGCTTCAGATGGCACATTGTATCTGGCTTGTTTTTCGGGTTTATATCGGTTTGATGAATTTAACGATGAGGCTGGTACGGCGACCATTTCACGAATTAGTGCCGAAAATTTTCCGTATCAATTGACGTCTATGGCCATCGATCGTGAAGATCAGATCTATGTGGCTACCAACGAATCAAATTCGAGACTGATCCGAATGAACCTTGAAGATGGGTCTTTTGAAATTGTCGCTCAATACAACCATAAGATCAACGACCTTACGGCCTGGCGATGTGCTGAGGAAGACCTGGAAGACGTGGATAGCGATGGAGATGGTATCATCGACGCATTGGACGATTATCCAAATGATGCGGAGATCAGCGCAACCAAATACACACCATCAGAATTGGGACAAGGATGTCTGGCCTTTGAAGACATGTGGCCGGCGGTCGGAGATTATGACTTCAATGACCTGGTGATTCAATACCAATACATCCAGTACATCAATGCAGAGAATCAAACAGTTCGGATGAAAATGATCTATGATTTGGTGGCGATGGGCGCAACCTTTCACAATGGATTTGGCATAGAATTACCCATGGAAAAGTCTGCCATCGAAAGTATTTCAGGCTATGAAGTTGGTGCTGGAATCACGCTGGATGAAAAGGGATTAGAAATGGGTCACACCAGTCCGGTGATTATTGTATTCGATGATGCTTTTGATCACCTGGGAGGCAATGCCATTGTGAACACCAAGCCCGATGGTGCTTCCGCGCCAGTTAAACGTTTTGAGGTAATGGTGGAATTTGTTGAACCCCTGGAGCTGGCCGAGGTACGGACGGGGAAGTTCAATCCATTCATTTTCATTGAGCAACGACCAAAGGAACTCCACTTACGTAATAAACTCCCCACCGATTTGGCAGATCTTGAGTTACTGGGAACCGCAGCTGATGATTCGAATCCTGAAACTGGAAAGTATTACCGATCACTCAACAACGCACCCTGGGGTATAGATATCATTCATGCTTTCCGATACCCCAAAGAATCGAGGAGAATAGATCGTGCTTACAATCGATTCATGGATTGGGCAAATGCCGAAGGTTCGGATTTTCAGGATTGGTACACTGATGCTGCCGGGAATCGCAACATGGAGCACATTTATGATTGATTTGGGGTGTAATTGGTAGAAAGAGATGGCCCATTTGCCTTTTCGGCTATTTTTTCTCCAGAATGCACATATATTTTTCGTCTCTATTTTCTTTTCAATTGATAAAGGATTTATATTTGCGGCCCTTTAATAGAATTATAATATGATCGTCATTAACGTAAAAGAGAACGAATCAATCGACAAAGCGCTTAAAAGATTCAAGAAGAAGTTTGAAAGAACTGGCGTTTTGAAAGAGTTGAGAGGTCGTACTGCTTTTACAAAACCTTCAGTAAAAAGACGTCACGAAATTATCCGAGCAGCCTACAGACAGAAGATGCAGGACGCTGCTAATAAATAATTCGTTCGATTCGTTTTTCCACGGAGAATTTTGTAAGTTAGTCTTTACCCCCTTGTAAAGACTAGTGCGTGGTAACAAACTTCCTAAAATATCTATCCTTCGAGAAACGCAGTAGTCATCATACGATTACTGCCTACGAAGAAGATTTGAAACAACTTCAGGAATTCCTGACCGCTACCTTTGAAATAGAAGACCATCAGGAAGTCAGACATACCCATTTACGGAACTGGATCATCCATCTCATGGAAAATGAGATGTCTCCTGTTTCTATCAATCGTAAGATTGCGTGTCTCAAGTCCTACTTCAAATTCCTTCTGGCGAGAGGATATGTCGAAACTAATCCGGCTTCCCGACTCAGACCCCTGAAGACAGAAAAAAGACTGCCCAGCTTTGTAAAATCCACGGAAATGGAAGAACTACTGTCCCTTCCTGTTTTCAAAGGAGACAGTTTTTCCGAATGTCGCGACAGATTGATTATCGAACTTTTGTATGGCACCGGAATGCGACTTTCTGAGCTTCTGGGACTTAAGTATGCGGACGTCAATTTTTTTGATCAATCCATTAAAGTTTTAGGAAAAAGAAACAAAGAAAGAGTAATCCCTATCACCCCTTTTGTCGTTGAATTAATTAAGAACTACAACAAATTGGTGATGGAAATGTGGGGAACAATAACAGCAGAAAATTCACTGATCAAAACGGATCAGGGGAAGCCTGTTTATCCTATGTTTGTTTACCGTACTGTCAAAAAATACATTGGTGAAGTAAGCACGCTGACCAAAAGAAGTCCACACGTACTTCGACACACATTTGCCACACACTTATTAGATCAGGGAGCAGACCTCAATGCTGTAAAAGAACTTTTAGGGCACACCAGCCTCGCTGCAACACAAGTCTACACGCACAATTCACTAGAAAAACTTAAATCGGCCTTCGATCAAGCGCATCCGAGGGCTTAATGTTCAACCCATAAATATATATGTCATGAAACTTCAAATGCATTCTATTCATTTCGACGCTGATCACAAGCTTCTTGATTTCATCCAGAGGAAAGCTGATAAACTCGAAACGTTTTATGACCGCATCGTTGATGGAGAAGTCTTTATGAGACTTGACAAAGACGATAAAAACGAAAACAAGATCATAGAAATTAAATTGAATATTCCCGGTGAGCAACTTTTTGCTGAGAAGCGAAACAAGTCCTTCGAAGCAGCTGCCGACGAAGCCATAGAGGCCTTGAGAAGGCAACTCAAAAAGTTTAAAGAAAAGCACATGGCAGTGCACTGATTTTTCAAGGGGCTTCGGCCCCTTTTTTATTACAAAACGGCTCTTTCTATACGTTTCCAGACGTTCTCATTCCGCCTCTTCAAATCAATCGGGTGAAGAAAATTCTGACTCTCAAAGAGTTACAATTCGATTACCAAATAAAGCGATGTTTTTAAGCAATGGTTTGATGTAGGTACATTTTTTCTTATATTGTGTCTACAACCAAATTAGACCTACATGAAATCCCTAACCTATTTCAATGTATTAGGTGCATTGTGCCTAATATTTTTTGTGTCGAGTTGCGCACCTGATAGCGAGACGAGTGCAACTTCTGATGAACCTACTTCACACTTTCAAGTGCTGATGTCCTCCGACAGCCATGAGGTTGTTCCGGCGACGGGTTCTTCCGTGATTAACGCCCTTACCGTTCAATCTACCGGCGAAGGGACGAAAACACTCAATTTAGAGATGCATGCTGTATCTATGGTGCAGTTGGTCATTCAAATACCTAATGGTTCGCAGACTTTTGATGTTGACGTAACTGCCAATTCAAGCAGTGTGGGTACAGTGAATGTAGATAGAAGCTATGTAGTGAGCGGAGTATCCGAGTATATTTTCGGGAGTCTGGATATCCGAAGAGATTTCATTGTCCCCGGAACAAACACCATTGAACTCTCTACCTCTGGTTCCTTAGCTAATGCAACGATTAAATTACTGCCAAGGGAAGTATATTCCCTTCCGATCGATGGAGAACCATATAACGTTCTGAATACCACCCTTTACACACAGTTTGCCCGAATTGACAGCCTTTTCCCTCCAAAAGAAGGAGATCCTAATCAGTACATCTGGACCCGGGGATATGGTTTGAGTCGTGGTGTCCAAATGATTCCCGGACCTACTTTGCGATTCAAGCCCGGAGATCTGGTAAATGTTAAAATCGTTAATGAGTTAAATCCGGCCAGGTATGCTGATCTGGATGTATTTGAATCCTATCAGAATAGAAATGTCGCGAAAGATGAGGAATTGGCGACCATCCCGATCCACGGTGAAATAAACATACCTCATAATCTTAATAACACCAACCTACATGTTCATGGTCTTCATGTGGACCCATCAAAAGATGATGTGACGATTGTGATTGTTCCCGAAGGCGCGGATACCACACTTTACGATGCGCCACATACGCATTCACCAGTAACAGATACGGCGGATTTGAATCCCTGGTCTATTCCTGATCAGGGGATAAAAGCAGGAGAATGGTTGTATTCCTATAAGATTCCTAAAGACCACCTTCCCGGAACTCACTGGTTCCACCCGCACAAGCATGGTGCCACGAGTGCTCAGGTAGAAAACGGCATGGCGGGTACCATTGTGATCCAGGAACCTCAGGATTCATCGATCATACCTTATACAGCGGCCCAAAGGGCTGAATTCGAAGCATGGAGCGCCGAGCATGATCGGGTACTGGCGATTCAGGAAATCAGTAACTACGGTTTGCAACAGGGTGATGCCAATTCAATGGGAAATACAGTTGAAAGCGCCAACTCAGTTACGCTTACAGTAAATGGGATCACTGATTACAAAATTGATATGGAGACTGGCCAGATCGAAAGGTGGCGGATCGTTAATGCAGGAACCAACCACCGTTCGTTCAGTCATATTTGGTTAGGCTTGCAAACGATCTCCGGTGGTGATACAACGTACACCTCAGTTCCTATTTATATGGTGGCGGTAGATGGGATCACGATCCCGGAAATGGTAGAGATCACGCAAGATAAACCCGCTCTAATGGCTCCTGGTAACCGTACGGATTTTCTGGTTAAACTCACAGAACCAGGCACTTATAAACTCTTTAAAAAATATGGAAATAGCAAAGTGAAGAACAACCCATATGGGACACAGTATACCTATACAGGATATGCTTCGTATGGCAGTCATTCTTTGGTCCCGGTGATCAGAACGTATAATCGAGGCGATTCACTTGATGTGACTTTTGCCACAGACTATACCTCCCAGCCTGTAGGATGGCAGCCTTATAGTGATCGAACACCAAAAATTGATGATTCTGATGTGCTGACAGTAAATGTTACTCAGAGTACCAGCCCCATCACCTTCCCTGTTTTGCCTGATAATTCACACCTTATGAAGCTTTCGCCGATCACAAAGAAGGCCGCTACTGGTTTCGATCCTCCGGCTTATGCTTCCTCAATCAATCGCTCGGATATCCTCCAGTATCGACCCATTACTTTTGATATCTCCGGATTATCGTTGAAAGTGACGGATACAGTGAATGGAAATTCACAGCGAGTCAATCAATTTACATTAAACGGGAGGTTCTTCGAACTAAACGATCCACTGGGGAATCCTTACGCCAATAATTCCATTACCGAATACTATACCGGTCCGAACGATCTGCTTTTCCAGACAGATTCTGTTAATGATTTAGAGGCAATCACAGAAGCAGGAGAAAAGATCACTTTTGAGGATAATGTCCCTACCAAATGGACTACTATGAATAAGTCCAGAATACCTGGAGAAGCTAATCCTGCCGACTCCATTACCGTTCATTATTTTGCGAATCCGGGTTATTATCAGGAGATCACGAAACAAGGAACGGAGTGGGGCTATGTTCAGACTGGAACTCCAACCTGGAAAGACATCTCGGGAATTGATAACATGGCTGTCGTAAATACCAGTTACAAAAAAGATGGCTATGATATGAGCAAGGTGACTTTACCCAGTTTACCTCGGGCCAAAACAGCAGAAGAATGGATTTTGATCAATAACTCAGATGTCGGACATCCCTTTCATGTACACATCAACCCTTTCTTTGTGGTAGAAGTAGGTGTATTAAGCTATGAGTCTGGCAAATGGCTAATCAGGACGGAAACAGCGGCAAGTGAGCCACAAAGACCTGCCTATTCAGCGAGCACACCATCAGGTAGTGTAGTGCGTGGGGATCCAGGTAAAGTAATGTCGGTTCAGGGGGTTGTTGGCAATTGGTGGGATACGATCACTATTCCTCCACATGGATATGTAAAGGTGAAGTACTGGATCAATGTGCCAGAACAGAATGATAGTGGTGGAAGAGTGACAGTTACTGATAATGATAATCGAACCGGTATTTGGGTGTATCACTGTCATATTTTGCGTCATGAGGATCGTGGTATGATGATGCCGATCATTACGCAACCGCTGGAAGAAGATAAGGAATAGGTTTTTTGCAAAATCAATAACAAAAAGAAGCTGACCCTTTCCAGAGTCAGCTTCTTTTTTTAAGTCTTATGGTGTTCTAAATTGCAGAGCGCCTTGATCAGGAACAAAATAACACTACTCTTCAAAAGCCCATCCGATTTCACTTTTCATGTCTTTCACGACAATTCCTTCTTTCTTCAGCTTTTCACGAAGTTCGTCCACCTTATCGTAATTGCGAACTTTCTTGGCCTCTGAATACTCTGACATGATCACTTCCAGCAGAGATTCCTGATTCATACGAGATTCGTATTTCAAGCCGAGTACGTCGTTGCAGAAGCTTATAAAGGTTGTCTTCATCCGATCAAAAGTCTCTTTGCCAAGGTCTGCATATTGTAATTGACCAGTTTTAATCGAATTGATTTTCTTAAGCATGTTGAATAGATGACCCAATGTCAAAGCGGTGTTGAAATCATCATTCATGGCGTGATAGCAATTGTCACAGAACTTTTCAACTTGTTGTTTTTGCTTCGCATTGATTTCACCCTCAGCACCTTCTGGATATGAAAGCTCCTGCAAGGTCCTTAGGCCATTATTCAATTTCATCCAGCCTTTGTGTGCTGCATTCAACGCATCATTTGAAAAGTCCAGTGTGCTGGAATAGTGCGACTGTAACATCAGGAAACGGATGGTCATCGGGCTGTAGCCTCTTTCCAGCATAGGGTGATCTCCGGAGATCAGTTCATGCGGAAGAAACGAATTGCCTAAAGATTTACTCATCTTCTGACCATTCACTGTTAGCATGTTGGTATGCAACCAGTAGCGAGCCTGAGCGGTTCCTTTAGATCCTTTACACTGTGCAATCTCACATTCATGATGTGGGAATTTAAGATCCATACCTCCACCGTGGATATCAAAAGTTTCTCCGAGATATTTCGTACTCATCACGGAGCACTCCAGATGCCATCCAGGAAAACCTAACCCCCAGGGTGAAGGCCATCTCATGATATGCCCTTTGGTGGCCTTTTTCCACAAAGCAAAATCCAATGGACTATTCTTATCGTCCTGACCGTCAAGTGTTCGGGTATTTTCCATCAACTCATCGATCTTACGACCAGATAACTCTCCGTATGGATGCTGCTCGTTGTATTTTTCTACATCGAAATAGATGGACCCATTCTTCTCATAGGCAAAACCATTTGCCATGATTTCCTTAACCATCTCGATTTGCTCGATGATGTGCCCAGTGGCAGAAGGTTCAATGTCTGGTGGTAGCGCATTGAATATTTTCATGACATCCCTGAACCCCACGGTATATTTCTGGACAATTTCCATGGGTTCAAGGTTTTCGAGTTTCGCTCGTTTTGCGATTTTATCCTCCCCATCGTCCTGATCGTCGGTGAGGTGCCCTACATCGGTGATGTTGCGTACGTAACGTACTTTATAATCTATGAACCGTAGATAACGACTGATAACATCGAAACTGATGAAAGTTCTCACATTACCCAGGTGAACAGAATTGTAAACAGTAGGCCCACAGACATACATGCCTACATAAGGTGGTTTTGCGGGTTCAAATACTTCTTTTTCTCTGGAGAGAGAGTTGAAAACTTTGAGTTTTCCAATCATGGGTGCTTCCGTATTACAACTGTTATAATCAATTCACTGACCTAATTTGCTTGCTATTTAGGTGAATTAAGGTTTTATCACCTATTTGTATTGAAGTTATTTTCAATTAGCTTTGCGTTGCAAATATAGAAACAAGCATAGAGGGGACTAAATGTCCCCTCTTTTCTTTAGTGGAAATGAGCGCATCAAGTGTAGAAAAACAAGTTGAAAGTCTTTTGAATGATGAAATCATCAGTCAGGATGAAGATTTGTTTCTGGTGGAAGTATCCCACAAAGGCAATAGCGGCAATTCGAAACTGCTGGTGTTGATCGATGGAGATCAGGGCCTGGACATAGATCGGTGTGCACGTGTCAGTCGACAATTAGGTGCACAGTTGGAAGAGCTTGATATTATTCCCGGGAAATACACCCTTGAGGTGAGCTCGCCTGGAATCGATCAGCCACTAAAGTTGAAGCGACAATACGTGAAAAATATTGGTCGCTCTCTGAAGGTTGAACTGAATAGCGGTGATGAGAAAGAAGGAGTCCTGACAGCTGTACAGGATGAACAGCTCGAACTGGAAGAAATGAAGCATAAAGAAAAAGTGATCTCGACGATAGCGTTGAGCGATGTGAAGAAGTCGAAAGTAATAGTATCGTTTAAATAAAGATGGACGCTGGAATATTAATAGATTCGTTTGCAGATTTTGCGAGAGGAAAAAACATTGATCGTCCTACGATGATCCGGATCCTGGAAGATGTTTTCAGAACGATGATCCGTAAAAAATTCAAGGTAGATGACAATTTTGATATCATTATCAACGCCGATAAAGGTGACCTTGAGATATGGCGCTTCCGCGAAATTGTAGATGATAATTCCGAAGACATTTGGGATCACGATAAGATCTGCCTGACCGACGCAAGAAAAATCGAACCGGATTTCGAGATTGGCGAGGAAGTTGCAGAGGAGATTGTACTAGAGGACTTTGGTCGAAGAGCGGTAATGACAGCTCGTCAGACACTTATCCAAAAGATCAAAGACCTTGAAAAAGATATTCTGTTCCAGAAATACAAAGACCTGGTGGGTGAGATCATCAATGGTGAAGTATATCAGGTATTGAGCAGAGAGGTATTGTTGATTGATGGTGAAGGAAATGAATTGATCATTCCCAAAGCCGAGCAGATCAATAAGGACCGTTACCGCAAAGGAGACAATGTTCGCGCCATTGTTCACCGGGTAGAAATGCACAACGGAAATCCACGGATCGTTCTTTCCAGAACGGCACCTACTTTCCTTGAGCGACTGTTTGAGAGTGAAGTTCCCGAGGTTTATGATGGCCTGATCACCATTAAGAAAGTGGTTCGAGAGCCAGGAGAAAGAGCTAAGGTAGCCGTAGAATCTTACGATGATCGTATCGATCCGGTAGGCGCCTGTGTGGGTATGAAGGGGTCAAGAATCCATTCAATCGTAAGGGAATTACAGAACGAGAACATCGATGTGATCAACTTCACAGACAACATGGAACTGTACATTGCCAGGGCCCTAAGTCCGGCAAAATTGCAGAGCATGAAAATTGAGGAGGACAAAAATCGTGTTTCGGTCTATTTAAAACCAGATCAAGTATCTTTGGCGATCGGTAAAGGCGGGCAGAATATTAAACTGGCCAGCCGACTGGTTGGTTTAGAGATCGATGTATTCAGAGAGTTAAGTGAAATGGAGGAGGAAGATGTCGATCTTGACGAGTTCTCTGATGAAATCGAAGATTGGGTAATTGATGAGTTGAAACGTGTTGGATTGGATACGGCCAAGAGCGTTTTGAAGCTCGGCAGAGAGGATCTTGTTCGAAGAACGGATCTGGAAGCAGAGACCATCGACAATATATTGTCTGTCCTCAATCAGGAATTTGAATAATTAACCAGAAGAACCAGCCGTAGCCGACAGTTAAGAAAGTATATGTACAGATTAAGTCAAGTAGCTAGAAAATTGAACGTTGGTCGGACGACCATCATCGACTTCCTGTCTGATCAGGGATTTGAGGTGGACAGTAGCCCGAACTCCAAAATATCGGAGGAGCAATTCGCTATGCTATCGAAGGAGTTTGCAGATTCCGCTTTGGATAAAGAGGAAGCTTCTGGCTTGACTATCGGAACCAAGCATGCGGACAATCTGGTGATTCGTTCCGGTCAGGAAGCAGCGGCGGCGAGAGATAGTGCAGAGGAAGACCGAATTCTGATCAAAGACAATGTGGCGACGGAAACGCCAATTGCAGAAAAGCCTGCTACACCGGCTCCTGCTCCTGAGCCTGAAAAACCTGCAGAGGTGGCTGCCGAAGCGCCAAAAGAAGAAAGAGTTGACCTGGCAAAAGATCGACTTTCTGGCCCTAAAGTTGTCGGTAAAATTGACCTGGATGCGGCGAAGAAAGGTAAAGCGGCTCCTGTAGAAGAAAAACCCAAGGAGGAAGTAGCTGTGAAGCAGGAGGCCAAGGAAGAGCCAAAAGCGGAACCAGTCGAAGAGAAAAAAGAAGAGCCTCCTAAGGAAGAAAAACCTGCTGAGGTGAAAGAGGAGCCTGTTGCTGAGGAACCCAAACCTGCTCCAGCTCCTGAAAAGAAAGAAGAGCCAGTAGCGGAAGAGAAACCTGCGGCAAAGGAAGAGAAGCCTGCAGAAGCGCCCGTTGCTGAAGTACCGAAGCCTCCGGCGGATGAAGTTGTAAAGGCGAAAGCAGAGTCGCTGCGAGGACTTAAAGTACTGGGTAAAATTGAACTTCCTGCTGATAAAAAGGCAAAACCGGTGGCTTCCTCTGATGAGAACAAGGAGCGCAAGAAACGCCCAAGAAAAAGAATTACTACTGGTGGAGGCCCTGGTGGCGGACAAAACCGCCCGGGACAGGGACAAGGTGGCGGACGTCCGGGAGACCGAAGAGGAGGTCCTGGTGGTAATAGAAGAGGACGCCAGGATAATCGAAAAACAGAAGAACTTTCCGATAAGGAAATTCAGGATAAGATCAAGGCCACACTTGCTAAGCTGAGTGGTGGCGGTGGCAAAGGCGGTGGAAACCGGGCCAAATACAAGAAGGATAAACGAAGTGCGAGGGCCGAGGCGGAGGAAGAAAGAGCACAACAGGCACAAGAGGAAGCAAAAATCCTAAAAGTAACGGAGTTTATCTCCGCCAGTGATTTGGCTTCCCTGATGGAGGTTTCGGTCAACGATGTGATCTCCACTTGTATGGGCTTGGGAATGTTCGTATCCATCAACCAACGATTGGATGCTGAAACCATTACCGTGATTGCCGATGAATTTGGTTACGATGTGGACTTCACTTCTGCTGAAGAAGAAGTAGAGATCGAAGAGGTGGAAGATGCAGCAGAAGATCTGCAGGAAAGAGCACCGATCGTTACAATCATGGGACACGTTGACCATGGTAAGACCTCTTTGCTTGACTACATTCGGGATAGTAAAGTGACTGAAGGTGAGGCTGGAGGTATAACACAGCACATTGGTGCCTATGATGTGGTTACCGATGGCGGAAAGCGAGTAGCCTTCCTTGATACACCAGGTCACGAAGCCTTTACCGCGATGCGGGCTAGGGGCGCGAAGATCACTGATATTGTGATCATTGTAGTGGCTGCGGACGATGCGGTGATGCCCCAAACGAAGGAGGCCATCAACCACGCACAAGTTGCGGGTGTACCTATCGTCATTGCCATCAATAAAATCGACCGACCAAATGCGAACCCTGATAAGATCAAGGAAGAGCTTTCCGGGATCAACATTCTGGTGGAAGACTGGGGTGGAAAATATCAGTGTCAGCATATCTCTGCCAAGACCGGAGAAGGTATTGACGAGTTACTTGAGAAAGTATTGCTCGAGGCAGAATTGCTTGAACTGAAAGCTAATCCTGATAAAGCGGCGGTTGGTTCTGTGATTGAAGCATCGCTTGACAAAGGGCGTGGTTATGTGACCACCCTGATGGTTCAGGCAGGTGAAATGAAAATTGGAGACGTGCTATTGGCTGGATCTTACTTTGGTAAGGTGAAAGCGATGTTCGATCATCGTGGACGTCAACTGAAGAAAGTAGGTCCATCAACGCCTGTTCAAATGCTGGGGCTGGATGGTGCCCCACAAGCGGGTGATCGTTTCAACATCATGGAGAATGAACGTGAAGCCAGAGAGATCGCCAATAAACGTGAGCAGATCCTTCGTGAGCAGTCCATGCGTACGAAGAAACACATCACACTTGATGAGATTGGTCGTCGACTGGCGATCGGAAGCTTTAAGGAACTCAATGTTATTGTCAAAGGTGACGTGGATGGTTCTGTGGAAGCCCTTTCTGATTCGCTGTTGAAATTGTCAACTGATGAAATTCAGGTGAATATTATCCACAAAGGTGTGGGTCAGATATCTGAGTCGGATGTGCTGTTGGCCACTGCTTCAGATGCGATCATCATTGGATTCCAGGTACGTCCTTCCAGTGGCGCAAGAAAGCTAGCTGAAAATGAAGAGATCGAAATCAGACTCTACAGTATCATTTACGATGCTATCAATGAGCTGAAAGATGCAATGGAAGGCTTACTTGAACCAACTTCTGAAGAAGTGATCACTGGTAACATTGAGGTTCGTGAAGTCTTTAAGATCTCCAAAGTGGGCACGGTTGCTGGTTGCTACGTAACAGACGGTATTGTGAAACGAAGCAATGAGGTGAGATTGGTGAGAGATGGGATCGTGGTTTATACAGGCGAGATCAATCAGTTGAAACGTTTCAAAGACGATGTAAACGAAGTGAAGAACGGATACGAGTGTGGTATCAGTATCAAGAACTTCAACGACATCAAAGTTGGTGACGTGATCGAAGGATTCGAGCAGCGTGAAGTGAAAAGAAAGCTTTAGAAAGTTCTGGTCTGTTTTAAGACCTCTCAAATATTAAATATAAAAGCCGCCTTGTGCGGCTTTTTGTTTTACGGACGGTGGAAATCTCCGGACTGGTGTTTTGAATTCAGAACTTGGATCAGGAAATAAATATCAAATTCGTCAATCCGGCGATCAGAATAACAACTTTGAATTGTCCTCGGGTAAAATTGATCTGCCGGAATCTGCAGGATTTTAGAAGTTGATCCTATTGGTGCGATTCCGGTGCTTCACTACCGCTACGACCGGAATGACGGAAAATAATGATGGATTTTGGTTCTAAGAAAACACCGTTTGGCCCTCTTTGGTGTTACCCCAAGGGAGAGGATAAGGGATCAGATGTAGCAGGTAAAAGCATCTGTAAAGGCAGAAGAGCAATGTTAGCTAACTATCGAATGGATAATACTTGCGATGTTCGGGTGTCAGTCTGAGGCTCTTGAAGACGACACTACCAACCTAGATAAACACGGCAGACTTCTTCTTCAGCGCTTCTTCAACGAAATCGAAAGTAGACAGAATTTCAGGTTTACCGTCCACAATGGCCACGTCGTGTTCGAAGTGAGCAGATGGCTTTTTGTCCGCGGTAACGATGGTCCACCCATCATTCAGCTGAACTACCCGGCGGGTGCCCATATTGATCATGGGTTCAATAGCGATCACGATGCCTTCTTTTAATTTAGGTCCACGTCCTCTTTTTCCGTAATTGGGAACTTCAGGAGATTCGTGCATTTTCTTGCCCAGACCATGTCCTACCAACTCTCGTACCACTCCATATCCAAAGCTTTCCGTGTAAGATTGAATAGCGTAACTGATGTCTCCGATTCGTTTACCGGCTACACATTGTTCGATGCCCCGGTATAAACTTTCTTTCGTTACGGTGAGCAATTGCTTGATCTCAGGAGATATTTCACCTACAGCAAACGTATAGGCATGATCGCCATAATAACCATTCATAAACACACCACAATCCAACCCTACAATGTCTCCTTCCTGAAGAGGACGTGCCGTTGGGATACCGTGAACGACTTGTTCATTCACAGAAGTGATGATCGTATTGGGGTAGTCATATAGTCCCAGGAATCCAGGCTCGCCACCATTGTCACGGATAAATTCTTCAGCAATTTTATCCAGTTCCAGAGGAGTTACTCCGGGTTCAATGTGTTCGGCCATTAGCCCCAGGGTCTTAGAAACCAACTGAGCACTTTGACGGATTAATTCTATTTCTTCTGAAGACTTATACTGAATCATTATACGCTATTCGAAAAAGCAAGGCACAAAGGTACCATAAAAAAACCCTGTCTACGAATAGACAGGGTTTAGCTTCCCGGGGGAATATTTTATTTGAATTACTTTCCTTTCTGATCAATGCTTTCCAGCACGTCTTTGATATCCACTCGGTTGCCGTCTCTGTAAGCCACAATGAAAGCACCTTTCACACCCATTTCTCTCAGGTATTTCTTGAAGGTATCAGCATCCCAGTACTCTCTGAATACGCCTAGTGAGTATCTTCTCAAACCATTTTCATCAGTTTCTCCTGAGAAGTTATCACCTGCATCCAGATACTTGGATAAGTCTTTTTGCTTGAAAGCACCAATTTGAACTTTAAATACGATGCCCGTTTGATCATCGATTCCAGATCCAACAGCGGGGCCAGAAGTTCTTTGGGGCTCAGGCTCAGGTCTTGCGAGCGCATCAGCTAATTGATCTTTAAGATCAGCATTCTGATCCTGAAGCATAGAAATTTGATTGTCTTTATCGGCAATACGACCGTCTACACCAGCAACTTCTGCCTTCAGACTTGCATTCTGGCTTTTCAGCGACTTGTTATCATCGAGTAGTGTTTTGTACTGCTCCGGACTCAAGGCCTTGATTCTTTTCTTCCATTCCTTTTGCTCTTTTTTGGACATTTGAGCACTCACATCAAACGTGAACGCGACGCAAAAAAGAAGGATCAGTAATGAGGCTATGTTTTTCATGAGAGTGTATCGATAAGTAAAAATTACGATATGTTAGAGCGAAAGTACAAAATAGACTTGAATAAAGCTAATTTTAGACAGCTTCAGGCCCACAAAGTACAATTTGCAGGCCCGGGTCTTTTTACTTTAAAATGTGATGAATAAACGATCAAATTAGTCCTTTAGGGAACCAATCATATCTTCAGGCCGTACCCATTCATCAAATTGCTCATTGGTCAGGAAGCCCAATTCCAGGGCTGCCGCGCGCAAAGTAGTCCCTTCTTTGTGGGCTTTCTTGGCAATTTGAGCCGCTTTTTCATAACCGATATGCGTGTTAAGAGCAGTGACCAGCATGAGTGAATTTTCCAGCTTTTCCTTGATTACGGACTGATTAGGCGCAATGCCTATGGCGCAATTGTCATTGAAGGAATTACATGCATCACCGATCAGGCGGGCAGAATTCAACAAGTTATAAACCATCATAGGTTTAAAAACATTCAGTTCGAAATGTCCGGTCATACCTCCTGCACTTACTGCCACATCGTTTCCGATGACCTGTGCGCAAACCATGGTTAGTGCTTCACATTGTGTCGGATTTACTTTTCCTGGCATGATGGAAGAACCTGGCTCATTTTCCGGGATCAGGATTTCACCGATGCCACTTCTTGGACCAGAACATAACATTCGGATGTCATTACCAATTTTCATCAGACTAACAGCCAACTGCTTCAAGGCTCCATGTGATTCAACGATGGCATCATGCGCCGCAAGTGCTTCAAATTTATTTTCAGCCGTTACAAAGGGAAGGTTAGAGTTTTCCGCAATCTTCTTGGCTACTAATTCGGCATACCCCACAGGCGTATTGAGTCCGGTACCCACAGCCGTTCCTCCCAGTGCTAATTCAGAAAGGTGATCCAGGGTATTTCTCAAAGCCTTCAAACCATGATTGAGTTGGGAAACATAACCTGAAAACTCCTGACCAAGGCTCAAAGGTGTGGCATCCATAAAGTGGGTACGTCCAATTTTGACCACATCCATGAAAGCCTCCGATTTCTCCTGAAAGGTATCCCTTAGTTTTTCAACCAAAGGAATGGTATGTTCTACAAGAATCTTGTAAGACGCAATGTGCATTGCGGTTGGGAACGTGTCATTGGAAGACTGACTTTTGTTCACATCGTCGTTGGGGTGAACAGCTTTTTTCTCATCCGTAAGCGCACCACCATTAATTACATGAGATCGGTTTGCCACTACTTCGTTTACATTCATATTGGACTGGGTGCCCGAACCCGTCTGCCACACTACCAACGGAAATTGGTCATCTAATTTGCCCGCCAGGATCTCATCGCATACCTGACTGATCAGATCCGCTTTTTCACTGGATAGCACACCAAGCTCATGGTTAGTTTGTGCCGCGGATTTTTTAAGAATGGCAAAAGCCCTGACAATTTCAAGTGGCATTTGCATGTTGCTTCCGCCAATCTTGAAGTTGTTTCTGGAGCGCTGTGTTTGAGCTCCCCAGTATTTGTCTGCAGGAACCTCTACGGGTCCCATTGTATCACGTTCCAGTCGAATATCCATGGTACGAATGTGTTCTTGTTTTTTGCAAAAATAAAGTGCCGTCATCGCAATTAGTTCAGATCAATGGATCGAATCGCGGACACTCAGCTGATTTTGGTCACTTTATTTAGAATAATTCTAAACAGTCTTGCCCCTCCCGGTTGTTAATAGTATGTTTGCGTAGTTTAGATTGATTCTAAATAAGTAATGTCGACCATTTCTGTTTTCTTATCCGATTTTCAATTCCTGACTCAGGAAGGTTTTAAGTCTTTGTTGGCCAGAAACGAGAAGTTTCAGCTGGTAGGTCAGGAAGAAGACTGGGACTTGTTGAAAGAGCAATTAAAGGAGAATAAACCTGATGTCCTGGTCATTGATTATCGACCTGATGAAAGTGATTTCGTAAGTCGGTTGAAAAGCATCAAAGAACTTGGGGTTAATAACATCCTTATCCTGACAAGTGATACCAAGAAAGACCGGGTTAGGGAGATCTTAAAGACGGGGGTAAAAGGGATGGTCACCAAAACTTGTAGTGAACAGGAGATTGTCAACTCCATCATGGCTGTATCCCAGGGAAACCGGTTTTATTGTAACAAGATCCTGGATATAGTGATGGAGCAATCGGTGGAGGAAGAGGAGGATTGTGCGCCAACAGACCTCTCGCCACGGGAATATGAAGTGCTTCAATTGATCACTAAAGGGCAGACCACTACTAAAATAGCGGATACGCTTTGTGTCAGTGTACATACCATCAATTCCCACCGAAAGAGCATCTTAAAAAAATTGAATTTAAAATCTCCAACGGAATTGATCGTTTATGCACTGGAAAGTGGTTTAGTGAAGTAATGAATCACTATAAGTAGTGATTGCTCACTAGTACTAGTGAGTGTCAATTTCACCACCACTAGCAATTGAACGGATAAGATTTAAGACCGTACTTTGTGTCTTATTTAGATTAATTCTAAATACAAATGATGGAATTTCAAATAGCAGAAGTAGAGGAGAATAGCGGGGTAACCTTGGAGTTCAAGGATTTTGGTCCCATCACAGGAAACGATTGCGTATTCAAGAAATGCTGCAAAAAGTACAAAAAGAAAGGTAAGAAGCATTGCAAAAGCTGTCCGAAGATATAGTGAAGGGGGAATTGATGACAGAGACGTCTGCTTTGGTTTTTGCTACTTCCAATATTGGCATTTATCAAAACGACACACGGGCCTCATTTATCCTGCAGTTACCCACGGAAGAGGTAGAATTTAAACTGTGTGCATTATTGTCGTTTCGCAAAAAGATTCAATCCATTGATCTGGCGGAGATGTTTATGCCTACCCATCCTGGGGTGGAAATTATCACAATGCCGCAAATCGAACGAATATTTGTGTTTGATGTACGAGAGATCTTGGAGCTTCGAGACTTGTTTGCAGGAGCCATGACCATGCTGGAACTCAACAGCATGATCCACCAAAAACTGGTGCGTTCGCTTCATTAAGCGTACTTATATCTCATTACTATTTTTAATTAGACTGATTTTAAATTAGTGTCCTGAAAGCTCGTAATTCAACTTTTACGGATAATCGGATGTTATTTTGTTACTCATAATTGACAGGACCCATGAAAGATCTATTAAGAAGAGAATGCCCTCTGAAAGAAGAGGTAATCGATATATTGAACCAACAAGTACAGATTGAAGCTCATTCAGCAAACGCATACCTGGCTATGGCCGGATGGTGCGATGTGAATGGCTATGATAATTGTGCCGAGTTTTTCTTCAAGCAATCTGAAGAAGAGAGAGTTCACCAAAAGAAAATTTTCCATTATCTGGTGAACATGGAAGCTACGGCTATCGCTCCAAGAGTGGATCAGCCCGAGTACGAATTCCCTACCTTGAGAAGTGTATTCGAAAGAGCACTGGATATGGAAATTTCCGTGACTGAGTCCATTCACAATGTGGTCAGAGCCTGTAGAAAGGCAGATGATATTGCTACAGAAGAATTCATGAGATGGTTCGTGACCGAGCAGATCGAAGAAGAATTCGTAGCGCGCAGAACCCTCGAATTGTTTGACGTGATTGGAGAAGATAAACTAGCCTTGGCCATGATCGAAGACAAAGTATTGACTATCGAGTATTCAGAAGGATAATTGCGAAAGCAACCAAGAATTGAGAGGCTGCCTTATCCGGGTGGCCTTTTTTTGTGCCTCTGAGGCTGTACGCGAAAGAATTAAAGTAGTGAACTAATGCACCAAGGGAACAATCGGCTGTGCTTGAAGGAAAGCTCGTGGCAGTATTTCAGATGGTATCGAAACATGGCAGCTTAAGCCTGTCACAATTTGTCATCTTAAGTGTATTGAATTATGTCGGCCTGTCCAAGTATGTCAGCTTGAGCTTGTCGAAGTATGTCAGCTTGAGCCTGTCGAAGTATGTCAGCTTGAGCCTGTCGAAAGCTAGCACATCTTCACATAACTCCCTAACCAGGTCAGGTTATCCTTATAAGGCGCGACCGTCTTTTGAACGGCCGGATCATTAAAGTGCCCGTCGAGTTCTACGAAGAAAATGTATTTGAACTTGGAACCGATCTTGGCTGGTCTGCTTTCAACTTTACACAAATTGATTCCGGCATCCTCAAACTTCCTAAGGAAAGACACCAATGCGCCTGGTTCATCAGGTAGCTTGGCGATCAGTGACGTTTTGTCTTCGCCACTGATTTCATTGATGAAATTTTGGCTTAGGATCAGGAATCGGGTTTGATTGTCAGCTGAGTCCTGAATGTTACTGTATAGAATTGGCAAACGGTTATTCCTGGCCGCTATAGGTGCACAAATGGCCGCTGTACCTTCCTCCTCTAGGGCGATTTTGCACGCCCGGCTCGTAGAGCTTACCGGAATTTGCTTGACTTCATGCTGAAAGTAATCCCGGATAAAATTTTTACACTGTCGAAAGGCAATGTCCTTGGTATAGATCGTCTTTACCCTACTCAGATCCTGCTCCAGTGAGGCAATGCAGAAATGAATGGGAAGCACCACTTCAGCTACGATATTCAGGTTATGTACGCCCAGGTAGTCAATGGTTTCCTGTACTGTGCCTTCCTGATTGTTTTCAATGGGTACTACTCCAAATCGCGCCCGGGAAGTAGCGACCGCATCAAAAACCGAAGGAATGGAATCCAATGGTAGGTAATCGCTCATGGCACCATAGCGGGATTCTGCCGCCTGGTGAGTAAAACTACCTTCGGGTCCCAGATACGCGACACGTTCCGGTAACTCGTAATTTCTACTTACGGCAAAAATTTCAAGGAATATTGCTTCAATGGCCGATCGGGTAAGTTCGTTTTTTCCTTTACTGGCCGCAAAAAGTCGGTCAATTATGGCCTTTTCACGCTCAGGGCGATAGATCGTCGCATTGGAATTCCGCTTGAGTTCGCCAATTTGCTTGACATACCCGAGCCGCTTACCTAGTAACTCTACAACCTGATCATCTATTTCATCTATTCCTTTTCGAAGGTCGTCCAGCATAAAAAATGAATTAAGGGTTAAAAATAGGATAGCTGGAAGAATTCATCTCAAGAATGAATTTAGAAAGTAAGTGGATTTGACTCGTCGGGCCCTGGCATAAAGTTTTCGAGGAGGGACAAGATCAAAATCAATTCAAAAAAAGTTTACATTAGTGGATTCGACACAAGAAAAACTAAATCCAAACCAACCTACCTCCTTATGAAGCGCAAGGGATTGATCTTATTGGTACTATCTGTTGTTTTTTTGGCATATACTCAAACAGAAAGGGCCAGGCTTACGAAGAAGAAAATTAGTGATGATGATGAAATCTACTTTCCGGTAACCACGCAGAAAAGAAACCTGAATGGTCAACGGACTACTGAAGCGGATTCACTGGCCCTTGTTGCCCTGTACAACGCGACGGATGGGGATAACTGGTCGTCAAATGAAAACTGGTTGCAGGGAAATGTGGAAACATGGTACGGGGTAGGTGTTACCGATGGATCCGTGGATAGTATACGATTAGTACGGAACGAGCTTAATGGTGTCATACCTGAAGCATTTTATGAGTTGTCTGACCTGAGATATTTGAGGTTTGCTCATAATCCAGAATTAACAGGACCTATAGCGGATAAAATTGGGGAGCTAACTTCGTTGGAGATCATTTCTCTTTTCAACAATGCATTGACCGGAGAGCTTCCCGAAACACTTACCAACCTGATAAACCTGACTCAGCTATCCATTCAACTCAATGATATGGAAGGTACTATTCCGAGTGATATCGGGAACCTTACAGAATTGACATTTTTGGGACTCTCCGAGCAATCTATATCTGGGGATTTGCCAGAATCCATAGGCAATTTGCAGAAACTCGAGTTTTTGTTTTTGAACGACAATCCGGAATTGAGTGGAAACCTGTCTGAAATTTCCGGAATCAACACCTTGACCAGGTTGGACGTGTCCAACTGTAATTTTTCAGGCGACATACCTGTGACGCTTGCTAAAACCCCCTCTTACTTCATTATAGGACTCAGTAGTAATGATTTCACCTCTATGCCCGATTTCTCTGATTTAACAGGCATGTTGCCGTCGCTTATACGGGTAGAAGGGAACGTACTGAATTATGATGAATTATATTTCAACAGGACTTTACTTGGGGCCAATACGAAACAGCAGCCATTCGAACTGATTGGGGAAGCAGTAGATAGTGAAAACGAATCGCTGGTCATGGACTATGACAGTTTTTTGGACCTTGAGCCTCAGGACAAAATTGCAAGCCCTGTTGCCTATTACCGTTGGACAAAAGATGGTGTTTTGCTGCCGGATGAAACCGAACAGGTGTTGAACATTAGTTCGGAAGATGGTGAAGGAAACTATCAATTAGAAATTCAAAGCATTCCGTTTGTGGAAGGAATTGATTTAAGCAGCACGGTTAATTACACCACTTCCGCCTGGTGTGGAAGTTCGGCCACCGGTCAAGCGACTATAGAGAAAGTGAACGAAGGCATATTTGTTGCTAGTGATTTTAGTTTTGGTGGTTATGAGGTCTGTTATGGAACCTCTACGGGGGTGGCACAAGGCGATCTTGTATTTTATGTCAACGACGGAGAAATATCCATTTTTGGGATTGATGCTTTTGGAGATACGTGGTGGTTGAATAGTGCGGAAGTTGATGGCCCAGAGTTGACGTTGCGCTGGGCGAATTCCTACAATGAATCAGGGACCAGCGTATTGACACGGGAAGATGGCGAGGATTGGCCTGAATTAACTGCTGCTGATCGATTTACAGGTACATTGGTCAATGGTTTTCCTGAAGACTTTGAGCATCCCATTTTTGTTCAATCTCGAAAACTGGCGGTAACCGTCGCCGAGCCATCCAGCGAAAATGATTTTCTGGCTTTTGGCCTTCCGGGTCAAGAGGGAGAAACAATCATCGATGCAGAAGCCCATACGATAGCTTTAGCCGTTCCTTCAGGAACAGAGGTCACATCCGTTGCACCAAACTTTGAATTGTCGAGGGGGGCAGTCGCTTCCATTGATGGTGTTATACAAGTCAGTGGTGAGACTGTCAATGATTTCTCAACGCCGGTTACCGTAAATGTGGTAGCTCAGGATGGTCAATCGTCGCAGGACTGGATCATTAATGTAAATGCTTTAGTCTTGAACACTTCTCTTTCTTCAGAAATATCAGTTTATCCTAACCCTACGGCCAGATACGTACAGATTGAACACCCACAATTCAAATCTGCTGTTGTGTTTGATGCATCAGGTAAAAAAATGATATCTGCAACGAGTCCGGTTCTGGACCTCTTGAATTTTCAGTCAGGCATATACTTTGCAACTATTGAACTTTCCAGTGGTGAAAGATGGTCCACTAAACTCATCAAGAGATAGCCTGATAGTTTTATGCGTCATTGGAGAATTTACCTCTTCTTATCCTCGTTTTAAACGAGGATAACTGAGTTGTCTCGTCTATGACGAGTGAAAGACAATTCGAAATGATGGATTCAGAGTGGTGAGTGGGGTTGTGTCCTTTTAGATGTTAAATACAGAAGCCTTTTAGGGTTTTGACTGTCATTAGTTGACATAGTCATAACTCAGAATAATAATTTTTTAAAATCCGCTTCCGCCATGAAACGATTAAAACCCCACTTTTTCATTGCCGCATTTTCATTTTTATTGCTTACTTCTTGCCTGGATGATGAACCCGGAATGGGGAGCAATGAGCGGTTTCGAGGTTCCGGTGTTATCATCACAGAAACCCGAACATTGGCCAATTTCAATGCCATTAGGTCATCACCGGCCATTGAACTAATAGTCATTCAAGGCACCGATCAGTCGGTCGAAGTATCTTCCGATGACAATTTGATCGATCGCGTGATTACCCGAGTGTCAAATGATGGGTTACTTACCATTGAATTAGAAGACGGCAGCTACGAGAACCTGACACTGCGTGTTAACATCGTGATCCCGGCCTTGGTTTCGGTTGAAAACCTGGGAGCAGGAAGCATCAATATTGAGGGATTCAATGATCAGGAAACCTTGACTTTACGAAATACGGGTGCAGCCTCATTCTCTGTTTCAGGATCTGCGAGCGAATTGGTCATTGAACTACTGGGAGCTGGAAATATCTCCGCTTTTGATTTTGCAGCTACCACCGTTCGTATCACGTTGACAGGATCAGGGAATATTGAAGTATCAGCATCAGATCGCATTTCCGGCAATATCGTCGGTGCTGGAAACATCCATTATCGCGGCGAACCTACCATAGATGTTAACATTACGGGAGCGGGCTCGGTGGTCGATGCGAATTAAATACTCATGACATGATCGTGCCATGCTGTGACTTGGTGAGGGAAATTGCCCTTGCTTGCCACGAAAAGTTGGTCGATAAAGGTTTTCATTTAGGGCAATAGATCGTAGCAATGGTAATGTTGTGTGTTTCCGATAGGTTATTGAGTATTTACAATTACTGGTAACTTTTCGGAATCACCTTGTTATTCATATCTGAGGGCATCAACGGGATTAGATTTTATGGTCTTTAAAGCTTCTAAACTGACCGTGGAGATAACGATAAAAGCCAGTATTAACCCTCCTGCAGGGAAAATTACTAGATCGATTGAAACACGATACGCAAAATTCTCCAACCAACGATTTAGGAAAAAGTAACTGACCAAAGAAGAGAATATCGTTGCCATGGCTATTAACGGCAAATACTCGCTATTGAATTTTATCAGCAAGTTTCTCGATGAGGCACCTAAAATTTTCCGAACACCAATTTCTTTGGTCTTCTGAGAGATTAAGTAGGCAGTAATGCCAATCAGTCCGGTTATCGATAAAATAGCCGCCAATACGGATAGCAGTTCACTGGCCAGAGCAGTTTGCAGGTCTTTCTCATAGGCCCTTTGCAAATCTTGATCCACGAAAGCATAATTTATCGGATAAGAAGGCTGAAATTCCTCCCAAACCTGCTCGATCCACGCAAATGCCTCATTAGTATGCGCCAGGTCAATTTTGATTAGGATATTCCGATCAACATAGCTCCGGTCCTGATTCAATTGAATCATTTGTGGCGTTACTTCCTGATGTAGTGAGAAGAAATTGAAATCCGATACCACTCCTCTGATTTCATGTAGTTTGGAATTAGGGTTCTCCGGAGAGAGGTCGATCTTTTTGCCAATGGGATCATCCCAGCCCAGGTTTTTGACAAAGGTTTCATTGACCAAAAGCGACGACCTTGGATGTTCTTTTTCTTCGAAAAAAGGACCAATTCCCGAGACATCCACAAGATCTAAAAACTCCAGATCCGTAGGATTCCATAATGCATCCTGAAGGGGCACGTCAAAACCTTCTGGTAAATAGGTCATAGGGTAATCCTCGTCTCCCGATATGTAACCCTGTGAAACGCCAAGGATAAATGACTGGCTTAACAATTTGTTCTTGAAGGATCTAATCTGCTCGGCACCTTCAAATGACCAGGCTCTTTTCAATTTCACAAGCCCATCTTTATCCACGCCAATATTGAAATTATTGATATAGCTGAGCTGCTCATTGATCACGAAAGAAACCGTTCCTAATCCAATCAGTAAGAAGAATTGAAGTCCTATTAATGCTTTTCTGACCCCACCGTGCGACCCCAGACTAAAGTTGCTTTTGAACAGATTAAGCAACCTGATCTTAGGCATAATCAGAGAAGGATAAATACCCCCCAGAAATCCCGTTATCACTGTGATGCTCAGCAGGATCAAGATAAAACTGAAGTCCAGCAGGTGATCGAGTGTAAATGGTATTCCTATGAATTGATTGTAATAGGGTAGTGAGTAGATCGTAATTACAATCGTAATGGGCAAAGCAACCAACGACATTAAAATTGATTCGAAAAGAAACTGTATCGATAAACTCGACTTTTTGCTACCCAATACCTTGCGCACGGCCATCTCTTTGCGCCGATGCGAAAAAATGGCTGTCGAGAGGTTTGTAAAATTTGTGCATGATATCAAGAGAATAATGAGGGCAGTAGCACCAAAGATGGAGAGTTGATTTTTATCACCGCCTGTTTTCAGCTCAAACGTAAGTGAAGAGTTTAGATGAATATCGGTGATGTTTTGAACTTCCACATCAATCATTAATTCCTCAGGGTCGATCCCAAAATCATGATTTTCTTCTCTGGCGAGTCTTAAAACCTCCTTTCCCACGAATTCAGGGCTTTCAGAGGTCACTACGTACATGAAGGCAGAATGCTTGCTGGAGTAATACTGGTCACTAACTAAGATAAGGTCAAAGGCAAGATGTGTATTGATAGGAAGGTCTTCAAATACACCCGTGACACTCACCGCCAGACTGTCAAAGTAAATGGACTTTCCTATGGGGTTGTCATGTCCAAAGTACTTTTTAGCATGTGATTCGCTGATGATCAGGGCATTGGTATTGTTGGTCACCTCGTTGCGATTCCCATGGATCATTTTGAAGTCAAATACCTCAAAAAATGAATCTCCGGATTCAACCACAATGACTTTTGATTCAGGGAATTTCTTGCCGTCTACCTGAACGAACCGATCAGGAACCCTTGAAAAACAAGTTACTTTTTCCAGCCACGTATATTCATTGTTTAGGATCCTTCTGGTTTCCGGGATTTCTAAACTTGGGAACCAGGGTCCGTAAGCCCTTTGTCCTACAATCCGGTAAGTGTTGCTGGCTTTTTCGTGAAATGAGTCATAGGAAGTTTCATTTTTTAAGTACAACAACGAGAAACTGACCACACTCAATCCCACAACCAGACAAAAAAGATTGATCAATGAGAACCGCAAATTCCTTTTCGCGGAACGTCCAAAGACTTTGAAGAAATTGATCAGTAGATAGATATTAATGTTTAGTGGACTTTCTCTGTTTCGCTTCAAAATCCCTGGGCGCATAAACCGTAGAACATTGTACAACAATAAGATGGAGGCCTTCCAACCAGGTTTTGATGCTTTGTTTTGTTCATACTGTTCTTCCAAATCTCCGATGATCGATTCCTGCAATTCCTCCGGACAGATCAGTTTACAAATCCGAATGGCGAGTTTTCTTTCAAAATGACTCATCAGCATTAGCTTAGTTTAAATTCCGGGATAGCATTCCATAGATCAATTTTTTTCAACTGCAGTTCTTTTAAAAGAGCTATGCCGGCAGCAGTAGGTTCGAAGATCCTTTTCCTTCTGCCGCCTCTGGCAGAAGTAGTACCCCCCATTTGTGAAGCAACGAGTCCCTTGTCTTCCAATCGATAAAGTGTGACATGGACGGAGCTTAAATTGACGGATCTGGACATTCGAGACTTGATGTCATTCACGATGTTGATCCCATATGCTTCCTCCTTCAGAATGATGCAGGTAAGCAAAACAAGTTCTTCAAATTCCCCAAGATTCACGCCTTTCATTTCTATACGATTTGTCAAAGTAATATTTCTATATACTTTGTCAAAGAAAAAAAGGTTTCAAAAAAGATAACCTGGAAGCATGACTTGATGTGCTTTTTGAGTTCTGTTTCAGCCGGGTTTCGAGGTTCTGGATAGCAGGTGAAACGGCAGAACGTTAGTATTTCTCTGCCAGATTCAGATCTTTTCAATCAAGTGTAGCAAAGTTTGTTAGGCTGTTATTCTTTTCCGGATTTGATGGCGTTTGCTTTTTGATAGTACTTTTCTGCCTGATCCGGGTCGTTCCGATTATTTTCTAGGAATATGGCATAATTGGTAATATTGATGTCATTTTCGGGGTTGGCTTCGATTGCCTTTAAATAGTATTTCTCTGCCTGATCCGGGTCATTTCGTTTGTTGCTTAGAAATAATGCGTAGTTTCCTAGGTTTTTGTCATTTTTTGGGTTGACGTCAATTGCCTTTCGATAGTATTTCTCTGTCTGATCCAGATCATTTCGGTTGTTGTCCAGCAACAAGGCATAATTTGCCAGGCCGATATTATTTTCCGGATTGAGAGCAAGCGCTCTTTGATAGTATTTCTCTGCCTGATCTACGTTATTCCGTTTCCCATCTAGGAACAGAGCGTAATTACTAAGATTGATATCATTTTTTGGGTTGGCTTCGATTGCCTTTAAATAGTATTTTTCTGCCTGATCCAGGTCATTTTGTTTGTCGCTTAGGAAGATGGCATAGTTTCCTAGGTTTTTGTCATTTTTCGGATTGGCTTCAATTGCCTTTCGATAATATTTCTCTGCATTTTCAATATCATTTCTTTCGTTTTTCAGGAACAGCGCATAGGTACCCATTAATCGATCAGCGTCATCAAGTTTATCTATGCCCGTTTTGAAAATCTTCTCCTTTTTATCCAGGTTTGCTTCTTTTGAAGCCATCATTATATAATCCCATTCTTCGTCGATGAGATGTTCTAATGGATCTGTTTCTTTGACCCCTCTCTCCTTTTTAGCTTTTAAGCTTTCCATTAATTCCGCTCTCCTGTTATCCAGTCGGACATTGGTCTCAAGCGCATTTTGAACAAATGGGTGTTCCTTGTTACCCAGGTTTTTGAAGGTATCGTATCCCAACGCTCCATATAAAAGAAACATCAATTCATCGAACCCGGCAATGGAGACTTCAAAATCATTTTCTCCCAGCAGTTTCGTTATCTTATCGTTCAGTTTGTCACCATCCCGCTTGCACCAATAAATGGCTTCACGGTTTTGTTCACCTATTTCTGTTAGATAATCCATCAGGCTCCCGTCATTCCCACCGTAACCAACGACGAGCAGATTGTAATCTTTGAGGATGGGTCTCAGGGTTTCCTTCCATTCTTCTTTGAGTCGGTCGGTACCCTCTGTGTCGTTGATGGGATTTAAGAAGAGGTCCCGATGAACTTTTACAATAGTGGGGCGATCTCTCTGAGATGATACAAATCCTGCTAAAGTTTCATGACCCGCTACAAAGGGCTTTTTTTCGGTGAATTGCCTTATCGCATCTTCAATCAGATAGTCGAAGTTGGTGGTGATGACAAAATTGTGCAGTTCTTTGGCCAGAATTTGAGATAAAATCACATACCCAAGATCTGGCTCTTTGCCTTCCATGATCTTCTTAAATTTCTCATAGCCAACCTTGGGGTTAGAACCAAAGCGTTTTTCATATAGCTGTGGGTAGAATTCACCCAATCTCTCTTCGATAAACTGAGTTTCATCCTGCCATTGTTCAAGGTCGGATGGTTCAAGTATGTCTTTCAATTCCTGATACCACTCATTGGCCAGTTCCCATCCTGTTGGAATGTTTGAGCTTTTGGAAGCACCCGCGCCAATTAAAAAGCAAAAGCGAGGTTCCTGAGTGCCCATTTCCTTGACATCTTTAAAAATCTGCACGAGTTGCTTTTGTCCGATTTTTTTGGGCATGGTTACATCCGTTAGCTATGTGGACTAAAATAGCGGTTTGTGGAATGAAATGAAAGGGACGTCTGTCAGTCGGAGGCTCTAGAAGTGTGCCAAAATAAAAAACCACCCCATTGCTGAGGTGGTTCTAACCTTGTTTTCTTGAAAGATCGTCCTCCGGAGAGATACCGGATATTTTTCAGTTTCCTGGGGAATTTTAACTGAAAAATTTCCGCATGACGATCTTAATTACTTCGGATCCAGGATCTGTCCGATTCTTTTGTTCAAATCTTGCAAGTGATACTTGGATATGGTGCTGGTATATCTTCCGGTAGCACTTCTAACCTGCCCTTGAATGGTGGTCAGTGTACCTCGGGCCAAAGAAGGAATATCTGTAGTGCGGATATCTTCATTATCCGTATTTACCAATTCACCGAGCTTTTCTACATATGCTTTTTGTAGGTTTCTTCGGTAAGTATCAATGGTTCGGCCTCTTCGCAATTCAGAGAAAATGCCCCTTCTCAGATCTTCCATCATTTCTATTGAAGAGTAAGCTTCGTTACCATTCAACGCTTCATTTTCAATCACTCGTTTTACACGGCCCCCATCGAAAAGTCGATCAAGGTAGCGCGTTTGGATACCTTTGATCTGGTCCACAATGCCGTCTTGTTGAATACGTCCCAGAATGTCCTCATTTACCAACCATGTAGGAGTAGCAAATACTTGTTCATTCATGTATTGAACTGCTCGCTTTTGCTTGTCTTTGGAAGTGTGGATATAAACTGCCCCTTCCTGATCATACGTTTTATAGAATTCGTGAACACCACCTACATTGCTGGTCACGTGGCCTGCATATCGATTGTATTGTCCCAGAACATTTCTATATAATTCATTCAGATCCCGGTAGTCTTTACCATCTTCTGAAGACCATTCGATCAGTTTTTCCGTGATACGTTTCAGGTTTCGAATACCTAGTTCAGAGGCGATCATGGAATCGTCTCCCAGATCTTCAGTCTGTGCAAATGGATCTACGACTCTTCTTCTTTGGCGTCCGTATCGATACAATGGATTGTCTCCTTTCTCTTTTATCCAGGCATTGAGCTGATCTTCTTCTTCCTCCGGAGAATTGATGTTTCGGATAGGGCGATAACCATACCAAATGGACCAGTCGTCGTATTCCCCAATCTTTGGATAAAAGTTGGTTACACCATCCTCAGGTTGTGCCACGTAATTGAATCGTGCATAATCCATGATAGAAGGAGCTGTACCGTGAGTAGCCGTAAAAGTTGGCGATCGTAATGAGTCGACCGGATAAGCGACACTCGACCCCATGTTGTGGGGTAACCCCAGGGTGTGTCCTACTTCGTGGGCAGAGACGAATCGGATGAGTTCGCCCATCAATTCATCATCGAATTTTACTTTTTGAGCGTCTTTATTTACAGCGGCCGTTTGAATCAAGAACCAGTTTCGTAAGAGATTCATCACATTGTGGTACCACAAGATATCGCTCTCCAGAATCTCACCTGTTCGTGGATCGTGTACATGTGGACCCACTGCATTTTGAATGTCCGTTGCGATGTAGCGGATCACAGAATAACGCACATCTTCTGGGCTCCATTCCGGATCTTCTTCTTTGCTTGGTGGATCTTTAGCGATAATCGCATTCTTCAAACCAACTTTTTCAAAAGCGGTTTGCCAATCCTCTACACCTTGCTTGAGGTAAGGCCTCCAAACTTCAGGAGTAGCAGGATCGATGTAATAAACAATCGGCTTTACGGGCTCCACCAACTCACCTCTTTCAAAAGCATTCCAATCTTTAGGCTCCAGACGCCATTTGGTCAGGTACCTTCTGGTGGCCGCTCTCTGCTCGTCCAGGCTGTAGTCCAGTTGTTGAATAGAGAAAAAGCCAACACGTTCATCGTGGAACCTTGGTACCATTGGGTCTTCCGGTAACAAAATCATCGATTGATTTAATTCAATAGACAATGATCCTGTCAATTGATTGTCAGGTAAAGCCGTACCGGTATAGGTTAGGATGTGACGGACTTCTACATTCTCAGGGAAGGCCTTCACCCAGCTGATCACAGATCGTTTTTTGTCAACGTTTCGGATCTTGAAATTTCTTCTTTGTGCTTCTGACAAAGCACCAATCATAGGGATATCTGAGGTAAAGAAATCTTTGATATCTATCACGTATCCACTCGAATCCTTGCTCAGTGCCTCAATTTTGAAGCTATGAATAATCGGTTCAAAATTATTGTTCACTACGGACTGATGGATGGGCAGCGATTCATCCGCCACCGAGTTATAGCTAACCGAACGGATCAAAATATTATTGTCTTTCTTTTGGAAACGGATCACCTGCTGAGGTCGTGATTTCATTCCTGCCCCACCGAAGTTTAGGTTCTTCACATGTCCGGAAATCCTGCTGACGATGAGTACTTCTTTGTCCAGTACGTCTTCGGACAATTCAAAGTAGTACTTATCATCTACCTTGTGAAAGGTGAATAGCCCTTCATCTGACTCAGCTTTGTTCGTGATGACTTCAGCATACTTTTTGAAAGGTGATTTTTCTTTGGGTTTTTTTGGCTGTTCTGTTTCTCCTTTTTTACCCTTCTTTTTCTTCTTCTGCGCCTCCAGGTCAGAGGTTGAAAAAAGGATCAATCCCAGGACCATTACAGACAGAATTATCTTTTTCATTTCTTACTAGGTTTTAGTAGACTTTAAACTTACGATGATCCTTAAGGACAGCAGAAGGCCGTTTGAGGCTTTTACATGAGTGGTTTCTTATTAAAACATTAACTATTTTTTCATTTCGCCAAAGAAATTAATGTGAATTCCCAAGTAACAAAAGATCATCTCTTGACTAATTTCGTGCGCAGTAATTTATGTGGTACAGATGAGGCGACAATTGCTTCGTCCGGGGGCGGACGAATTGACATATGAGATCCGTGGGATCGTCAAAAAAGCGGAACAGCTGCAGGCACTGGGTCAAACGATCCATTGGGAAAATATTGGAGATCCGGTTCAGAAAAACAGGAAGTTAGAGTTATGGATGAAGGAAATCATTTCAGCATTGCTGGAAGAAGATATTACTTATGGCTACAGCCATTCCAAAGGGTTGCTTTCCACCCGGAAGTTTCTGGCCGATCGCAATAATGCTTTAGGAGGTGCTCAACTGAAGGAACAGGATATTACTTTTTTTAATGGCCTGGGAGATGCCATTGCGAAGATCTACCAATACCTCTTACCTACTTCCAGAGTCATTGGTCCTTCACCTGCTTACTCCACGCATTCCTCGGCAGAGGCAGCGCATGCGAATACTAATCCGCTCACCTATTTCCTGGATCCGGAAAATTCCTGGTTCCCGGATTTAGAAGACTTGCGGAACAAGGTAAAATACAATGAAAGCATTGTTGGTATTCTGGTCATTAACCCGGATAATCCCACGGGTATGGTCTACCCAAAATCTATTCTGGAGCAAATTGTCGCCATCGCCAGGGAGTTCAACCTCTTTCTGGTATTTGATGAGATTTACCTAAACATCATTTACAACGAGGCCAGGACTTGCCTCATGTCTGAAGTGATTGGCGATGTACCCGGACTCAGCCTGAAAGGCATATCTAAGGAAATTCCCTGGCCGGGTGCCAGATGCGGATGGGCGGAATATTATAATCGGGACAAAGACTCAGATTTTGATCGGTTTTGCCAGACCATTGACAATGCCAAAATGATCGAGGTGAGTTCTACTACTTTGCCACAACGAGCCATTCCCAAATTGATGGGTGACGAACGTTATCCGGGTTACCTGAAAATGATCAATGATCGAATAGGAGAACGTAGCCAAATGCTTACACAGTTTTTGGAAGACATTCCTTACATCCAGTTCAATCTTACCAATGGTGCTTTTTACAATACCATCATCTTTAAACCAGGAGTATTGAAATCAGATCAGCAATTGGTCATTTCTGACCAAAGAGTGGCAGCGCTGGTTGAAGATTGGGTGAAAGATCCGTCTATGCCCTTTGACCAACGTTTTGTTTACTATCTGCTGGGGGCTAAAGGTGTATGTGTCGTCCCAATCTCAGCATTTGCCTCTGACTTGTTGGGTTTCCGGGTGACTTTATTGGAGGAAGATGAGCAAGAACGTGAATTGATCTTTCAAAAGATCAAAGAAGGCATAATGGAGTATTGCCAGAGCTAGTGAAGCTTATTTCTGTAGTTGACATAAATAATTTTCAATTTTTTTGAGAACTCATTGAGTAATACCATTTCTTGATCTGTCTCTAGGTATAGCAGCAATCTTACAGATCATGAAGCATTTGGAGAAGGATCAAATCGCCAGCTACGTCAGACAATCATACGAGGGTGAAAATCCGGAGCTTAACGAAGCTCCCGACGTTTACGAAGGAATTTGGAGCCAGGCCGAAAGTTTGAGAAAGGATTATGAACCACCTTCCGTTGATGAGAGTTGGCGGGACCTTAATCAAAGGAAGAAGCGAAGATTTAGGAATCGGGTGCTTTTCCCCTGGATCAGTGGGGCCGCAGCTTCTTTACTGTTATTCGCGCTATATTTCAACTTTTACACACCGGGGGAACCACCAAAAGTTGTCTCATCCACGAAAAATCCCATATTGGATCAACCTCTGTCCGATGGATCGACATTTTCGATCATGGCACGTAGTGAGATCTCCTTTCAGCACAATAAGCAACAGCGGGCTTTAGCACTTTCCGGAGGTGGTTTTTTTGAAGTGGCCAGGGATCCAACGAAGCCATTCGTGGTTAACACTAATCAATTTCAGGTTGAAGTACTGGGTACATCTTTTTATGTCAATGATGGAACCTGGGGGCAACCAATGGTGGTGGTAGAAGAGGGGTTGGTCAATGTTCGATTTAATGAACATTCTGTGAAAATTGAAAAAGGGGAGGCGGTGATATTGGATATGCTTGCTGGTACCTACGATCGCCTTTTGGTTCAAAATCATAATTTTTTGGCCTGGAAAACAGGGGAACTCATGTTCGATACGACCCCAATTGCAGAAGTTATTCAGGTACTGGAAACTAATTTCCAAACGAAACTCGATTTCGATCGAACCAGTCAGGCCATGCTTACCGCCAGTTTCAAAGCGCAGAATCTAGATAATATTTTATACCTGATACAGAAAACACTGAACTTGAAAATTCAAGAAATAGATGAATAGTAAAAGTTTAAGACTTGCGTTTTTGTTAAACTTTTGGATCGTAATCCTATGTGCTCAACAAGCACCAGACATCAGTGTAGAAATTGAGATCAAATCTCGTACGCTTAAAGGAGTGATGCATGAGATAGAAGAGAAAACCAATTTCCAATTTGCTTTTGATGCGAATAAGATCAACGGTGACTCGGATGTAGAAATTGTCGGGAAAAAAGCGCTGAAAACCATATTGGAATACCTCAAAACTCATTTGGGTTTGGACTATTCCATCATTCAAAATACAATCATATTGACAAAAAGCCCCAAGGCTCCAACGGAAAAGCCTAAGGCGACCATTTTTGGTCATGTCCGGGAACAAGAAAGCGGGGAGAACCTTTACGGCGCTACCGTATACGATCATAATTCAAAGACTGGTGTGGTAACCAATTATTATGGCTATTTCAGCCTAACGCTGCCAAAAGGACCGGCGAGTATTCATGTTTCATACCTGGGGAGTGAATCTCAAGTGCTTTCACTGGAACTTCATTCAGATACGCTGATAGAAATTAGACAACAGATCTCCAGTCAGGAGTTGAATTCAGTCCTGGTAACGGGTGAATCTGAAGGCTTAGATCGCGGGTTAGGTACAATGGTACTTACACAAAAACAATTATCTGACCGGCCAGCAATCGGAGGGGAAGTTGATCCAATTAAAGTGTTGCAGCTATTGCCAGGAGTTCAGGCGGGGAATGAAGGAAGTGCCGGCCTGTATATACGAGGAGGTGGCCCGGATCAAAATCTCATTTTACTGGATGGTATTCCCGTGTACAATTCGTCGCACTTTTTTGGTTTTGCCTCCGTATTCAATGCTGAGGCCATACAAAGTGTTCGGCTTATCAAAGGCGGATTCCCTGCCAGATATGCCGGGAGGCTTTCATCCGTGGTGGACATGAGCATGAGAGAGGGGCATGAGCGTGAGTTTCACGGATCAGCGAAGGTTGGCCCTTTGGTAGGGAATATTATGGTGGAAGGACCCATCATAAAAGAAAAGATTTCCTTCATGTTGGCCGCTCGGAGATCAACGCTGGATTTATTGCTCAGGCCTTTTAGAGATGACAAATTCTCCTTCTATGACACCAACTTTAAACTCAATTACAAGCCGACTGAAAGAGATCGGTTTTATTTCAGTTCCTACCTGGGAAGAGATCAGGGAAGTTTAAATTCAGAAGACATTACCATAACCCAGGAAGATCCTCCGGAGCAAGTGGTGGACAGGACTGGAGCTTCTGTAAACTGGGGGAGTGATATTTCTTTGGTTCGCTGGAACCATATCTGGAATCCAAAATTATTTTCAAATGTCAGTTTAAGCCACAGTCAGTACGATTTCCATGGCCGCAACTCCTTTTTCAGAGAATTTCAGGAACAGGAGAACACCGTGCTTATCGATCAGGTTTTTACATCAAGTTCGGATATCCTGGACCGTGGTGCGAAATTGGAGTTAGAGTACTTTCCAAGTCCAAATCATGAGATTAGAACAGGTCTTTCTGTATTGAATCATCGTTTCAAACCGAATGTCACCGGTACCGCATCTCTTTCCGAAGAGCCGGTCAGGTTTAATGATGCATCTGTTTCGGCTATGGAATACTCAGGGTATGTGGAAGATGCATTCCACATCGGAGAGCAGTGGTCATTTAATACGGGGTTGCATGCGGTACAATATGAGATCGGGGAGCAAACCTATCGGTCGCTGCAACCGAGGTTGGCGGTAGACTTTTCATTGAATCCTTCATGGAGCTGGACGGCTTCCTATTCACGGGTTACTCAATTCTTGCATTTGCTTACCAATCCGGGCCTTGGTTTACCTACCGATCTTTGGGTTCCGGCAACGGACAAAGTACCTCCTCAACATGCTGATCAGGTGACGCTGGGGATGCAACGTGCTTTGCCTCAATGGCATCTGACCACTTCATTGGAAGGATACTTCAAATCTATGACTGGCCTCATCGAGTATAAGGATGGTGCTACCTTTTTGCGTGTCAATGAAGATTGGCAAGACAAAATAGAGATCGGAAATGGGGAGAGTTTTGGTTTAGAATGGTTCACCCAATACCTGCGGGATAAAGTAACTGTTTCTTTAGGGTACACCCTGGCATGGTCCAATCGACAATTTGAAAACATCAATTTCGGGAAACGGTTTCCGTACAAATATGATCGACGGCATGACCTTAAATGCTTACTGGATTATAAGGTAACAAAGAAGCTCAGGTTTTCAATGAACTGGCTTTATGGGACAGGAATTGCCACCACCTTACCGACAGGTTTTTTCAGGGGTCCGGCGGACCTGGAAGGTCAACAAAACAGTGCCTATCAGGGTCTACTCCATTTTGATTCGAGGAATGGCTATCGCCTTCGGCCTAACCATCGACTCGATTTAAGTTTCACCTACAAGATGAAAAAAACCATCTGGAACCATGAGTTGATCCTGGCTGTGTACAATGCCTATAATCGCAGAAACCCGCTCTTTGTGGAGGCTCGCCCACAATCCAATTTTCAGGATGTGAACGTTCAGATCCAATTCAGAGAATATTCCTTGCTGCCTATCATTCCATCTATTTCCTATCGCATTCAAGTATGATCATCATGTACAGAACCATTTTACTTTTTATGCTATTACTGCTTGCCTTTTCTTGTCAGGAGACATTAGTCGATATCGAGGTGGATACATCGACACCCAGGCTTGTGGTGGGAGGTCTATTTGCGCCAAACGAAGAAATGGTGCTCAAATTAACCAGATCCGTTACGATTCAGGAAAGTGCGAGATTTAGCGGATTTGATATTGAAAATGCTACAGTGGAGCTTTTCGAAGGAAATAGGCTAGTTGACCAATTGCGCTATCAATCACAAAGGAATGAAGGTGATCCTGATGTAGATGATTTAGGGGCTTACTACTCGTCCCCCAATTTCTTTCCGGATCCTGAGAAAACTTATACGATCGTTATTAATGCCCCTGATTTTGAATCAGTTACTGCTACCACGACAATTCCGGAATCGGTAGAAATTGAGACGTTTGACGTAGGGAACGTGGCCTTCAACACAAGTAATACGCCTTTTGTAGTGGCTGGGAAATTAAGCTTCATCGATAATCCTTTAGAAAAGAATTATTACGCCATTGAGGTTTTGGGAGCTGCAATTGCGGGTCAATGGTACGATGATGATGGTGAATTGATCACCTATATTGATTCTGCTTCACTGCCTATAAAAGCAACCCTTCCGGATAAAATTGATTTCGAAGCGGAAGTGGCGCCATTCACAGACAATATCATCTATTTGAATGATGACGCATTCAACGGCCAACTACATGCCATTGATCTAACACTTGGGTTAGGGCACGAATTAGAAGCGTATTTATCATTTACAGCACAACTCAAACACATAACCGAAGAGCATTATCGCTATGGGACTACCGCATATCTCCAGGACCGTGAAACCTCAGAAAACCCATTCAGCCAGCCCGTTCAGGTCTTTGGTAATATAGAGAATGGTTTAGGCATTTTTGCTGGCTACGGCAAGAGCAGATTGGAATACGTACCAGTTCATGATGACTAAATTGGAAGCGTACTCTTATGTCATTTGAACAAGTCTATCGAGAGCAGTTTCCGGCTTTATGCCGCCTGGCTTATCGCATGCTAGGAGATGGCGACGTAGCAGAAGACATAGTTCAGTCGGTTTTTCTAAGGGTTTGGGAGAAAGATAGCCTCAAGGATGTTGGACAACCTGCGGGTTATCTCAAAAAAGCGGTAATCAACGCCAGCCTCAATCATTTGGACACCTATTTTTCGAAATACGTGATCAGAATAGATCAGGTCGAAGAACCAGGAACGGGCGAATCCACTGAACCAAGAGATATGTCCGAGTTTCACTTTCAATTGAATAAAGCCATTAAGCGACTACCTCCGAAGTGTCAGATCATATTTTCGCTGAGCAGATTTGAGGGTATGACGAGTGAAGAAATTGGCACCTATTTAAATACCAGTAAGCGGACAGTAGAGAATCAAATTGGCATTGCTTTACGAAAACTGAGGGTAGATCTGCGGAATTTTCAGCCTAATGTTCCTGCGCGTGACGCGTGAATGAATGCTACCAAAGATCATCATGCACTTTCCAAAGTCATGGTAAAAGTGGTGCCCTGGCCAATTTCGCTTTCACACAAGAGTGTACCTCCATTCATTCGGATAAAATCTCGACAAATAAGCAATCCCAGGCCAAATCCTCGTTCTCCGTCGGTACCTGGTTCACTATGCAGTTCATCGTTTTCAGAAAAGTGATTGAACCAATCCGGATTCATACCTACACCTTCATCCCGTATCTTCAATTCCGTAACCTTTCCGGTAGTTTGACTGCTGATAAAAAGTGATTTTTGTTCACCAGTAAATTTGATCCCATTAGCGATCAGGTTTCTAATGATGGTGTCGATCATTTCCCGGTCGGCGTATACGGAAGTGCCCTGGAGGTCTTTGTTGATCCTCAATTGTTTATGGACCAGTTGATCCTCGAATAGCGCAATATTCTCGTCAACGAGTTCATTCAGGGAGAATACTTCCTTTCGCACCTTAACCTCATCCAACTGCGCATGAGACCATTGGAGCAATCGGTTAAGCACCAATACACTGTCTCGGATCTTGGTTTTCAACTGCGAGGCAAACAAGGCAACTTGTTCTTTGGGAATTTTGTCTTTGTCCAATACTTCGACCAGCCCGACTAATCCATTCAGTGGTCCACGCATGTCGTGTGAGACCAGTGAAAACAACTTGTTTTTCATCCGGTTACTGGCTTCCAGTTGATGTTTTTGGTCCTCAATCTCCTGATTAGCAGTTACCAAAAATGCCGTTTGCTTTGCGACCTCTTCTTCTAGTCTTGTATTAATGTCTTTCTGCAATCCGAGCTTTTCTTTTTCCAGATTCTTCAGATTAAACCCGATGATCACTGAATACAGTACCATTTGCAAGGTGATAGAACTGAACAAGATGAGGTTGACCATAAGGCTCGTCTCCGGATCGGCTGTTTCTCCTGACGTTGAATAAGCCAACCAGTTGCTTACATAAATACTAGTGCCGATGATCAGTGGAATTAAGGTGTAGGTAAATATCCTAACGCTTTTCTCTTTGTTCCACAGGTATATGGCCGAAACAATGAAGAGGATAATGGTTAGCAATGCCAGAAAAGCGGCCGCAAAACTGACAATGTTTTCTGTTTGTTTATCATTATTGAAAAACAAGATGTTTGCACTTTCAATGAGCATGATGATCCATGCCATGCTCATGAGCATTTGATAGGCCCGATTGATAATCGGATAAACTTGTTTTTTGATTCCGAAAAAAGAGCGACTGAATAACAAGCCTCCATAGGCAGCAAATGAAGCCGCAACGACGCTTAGACCATCAGTATTTGCTTCAATCCCAACCAAATGCAACACAAAAAGCGATGTGTATACCATTAAGGTCAGGACAAAGATGCAGTAGTCCAGCAACACCCTTCGACGAATAACGAAATACAGAGACAGGTTATAAATCCCAATCACCCCGAAAATCGACAGGAAGACTGTTACCAGAATGAATATTTGCTGATCTGGTGAAAACGTCAAACTAGGTTTGTCAGATGGTTAATTCGAAAATAGGACCTTTTGCATATATCGCAAATAGCAATTGTGTTGAGAGGAAATTCCAATCGTTTGTAAGCGCACGAACTCTGAAGAATTCTGGATATATTGTCCAATTGTAATCAAAAATTGGCCATGTCCGAATCAGCACAACCTAAACTTGAACGTAAACTCGGGCCTCTGATGCTATGGGGCCTTGGCGTGGGATACGTGATTTCCGGAATGTATTTCGGATGGAACCTCGGATTGGAGCAAGGGGGTACTTTAGGATTGGGCGTTGCGACTATTTTCATCATTCTGATGTATGTCACCTTTACCTTCAGCTACTCAGAAATGGCCTGTGCTATCCCAAAAGCAGGCGGTGCCTTCGATTATGCCGTAAAGGGTCTGGGGAGGAACTGGGGATTCTTTGCGGGTATGGCTCAGAACATCGAATTCATTTTCGCGCCACCTGCTATTGCTTTTGCCATTGGGGCGTATCTCTCACTTTTCTATCCGGAAATACCTGTCGAATATTTTGCCATGGGAGCTTATCTGGTTTTTACTGCCTTGAATATTTCCGGTGTGAAAGTAGCAGCCTCCTTTGAGTTGATCATAACCGTGATCGCGGTGTTTGAGTTGTTGTTATTCGCCGGTGCGGTAATACCAGATTTTGAAGTTACCAATTTGAGTAAAAATCCACTTCCCAATGGGTGGGGCGGCGCTTTTGCTGCTATCCCTTTTGCGATCTGGTTTTTTCTGGCTATCGAAGGGGTCGCTAACGTGGCAGAGGAAACCATCAATCCTCAACGAAATATCCTGATTGGTTTCGGATCGGCCATTCTGACATTGGTCGTTTTATGTATACTTACTTTCACCACTTCAATCGGTGTAAATGGCTGGGAATCCATTGTTTTCGACGAAACAGGTGCTACCTCAGATGCACCACTGCCTCTTGCCATAGGTCATGCCCTGGGTACAAATTCCTGGCTATTCAAAGCCGTGGGAGTGATTGGATTGTTCGGCTTGATCGCTTCTTTTCATGGCATCATACTGGCTTCCGGTAGAGCCACCTATGAATTTAGCAAAGAAGGATTTGCACCGCCGATATTGGCCCGGATCCATCCTAAATTCAAAACCCCTGCGAATGCGTTGATCTTAAACACCCTGATCGGAATACTCGCGATTTGGACGGGTAAAACCGGTGAGATCATTACTATTGCTTGTTTTGGGGCACTTTCTCTTTACATCATTTCTATGATCGCCTTTATAAAGTTGAGAAGAGATCATGCTGAAATGGAAAGACCCTTTAAAGTGCCTTTCTACCCTTATACACCGGTCATCGCCCTGGTCATTGCGAGCGTGGCACTGGTGGCGATTACCGTTTACAATCCAACTCTTGCCTTGATCTACCTTGGGATCTTAGCCTTTACTTATGGATGGTATTTGGTGATGAAAATGAAAGGGGCATAGTTACACAAATCGTGAAACAGACACCCCTAACTAGCCGTTCATACCCCGATCAAAAGGGGATTTCATTCTTTGTCTGATTTACTTCGGATCAACAACACCCACCACCATCATAGAAGAAGGTGCTTTCGGTTACGTGAATATCACTTTGACCCAGATCCGCCAGGTTATTAGCTGTTTTATCACACACAGCCAATGGCTGATTATTCAACAAAACGTGGCCTTTGTGATCATCGAAGTAATCTTCGCCACCAAAGTAAATTGCCGTTTTTCCTGTAAACACACAAGGACCATCCTCGGGCATTGGATCTTTGATGGCACAAACCTCCACACTTTCGATGAAGATATCAGTATCAGTGTCGTAGTTCCTGGTATCCAGGATACGGTAAGGTCGCTTCGCGCGAATCTCGACCGTTCCAAAACCTACATCGGTGATCATCTTGATATATTGTTCCAACGGCAACGCACCACTCAGGCAAAGTGCCCTTAGTCGCTCATCCGCTTTCAGATTGTCCGGCATAGCCTGCTGAGCGATCGGATCAGATAGAACCAATCGACCATGAGGTTTAAGCACCCGATACATTTCTTCGAGTGCCTTCTTGAGATCAGCTTCATGGAAGATGTTGAACAGGCAATTTTGCGCAGCTACATCAATACTCTCATCTTCTATGGGGAGGTTCAATGCGTCTCCTTTTCGGACTGAAACAAAAGAGGAATCAAACCAGGGATTGAGTTTTTCAGCTTCTATGAAATTTTCCTGACAGGCAACGATCATTTCGTCTACGACATCTACGCCAATAACACCCTCTTTTTGACGGCTGAAGTAAGAGAATTGGAGCAATTCCATGCCACCACCGACTCCTACATACAGGATTTTTGGAGAATTGATCAGGTCACGAGGGTGGACAGTACTGCCACAACCGTAATTCATTTCCAGCATTTTCTTGGGAATATCCAGTTCAGGAAAAGCCCAGACTGGAGTTGTAGTGCAACACAGACCAACATCAGGTGTAAGTGCTGCGTCCCGGTACAGGTCTTTGGTAGTTTCTAAATAGGTTTCCATAATTTTTTTGAGTTATGCCAGGGTGCCGCCACAGCTAGATCCAGCTCCGGCAGTACATCCATAACAATGTTGATTAATGATGATATTTCTTGCTTCTAATTTTTGGGCATCAAAATCCCGAATGTGATCAGGAGCTTCGCCATTTAGTTTCAGGTCCAGCATCTGATTAAAATCACAATCATACAGATAGCCGTCCCAACTGACTGAAATGGTATTGCGACACATTACCGCCATCGCTGCTGCAGGATTAAAGGCATTGGCCAGTTCCTCCATATAGTCCTGATATTTTCCAGTGTTGATCAGGTAATCCAAAAACCGGCTTACGGGCAGATTCGTGATCGCGAACAGGTTATTGAATTCTATCTGATAAAGGTCCAACAACTTCTGCTTGAATGTAGCTTGTAGTCCTTCCTGGTCATCAGGCAAAAAAGCACCCGAAGGGTTGTAAACCAGGTCCAGTTGCAAACCAGAATCCGCCTTTCCATAACCTACTTCATTGAGCATTTGTAGCGCTTTGATGGATTGTTCAAACACGCCATCACCACGTTGCGAGTCGGTTCTTTTGGCTGTGAAGTAAGGTAGAGAAGAGACCACATTCACCTTGTGTTTTTTGAAAAACTCAGGCAGGTCGTGGTATTTTGGATTGGCCAGAATGATTGTCAGATTACACCGTACGATGATCTGTTTACCCAATGCGGAAAGTTCTTCCACAAACCACCGGAAGTTCGGATTCATTTCGGGTGCTCCTCCGGTAAGGTCAACCGTAGTGACACTACTTCCTTTTAAGGCATCCAGGCAGAGTTGCATGGTTTCCCGGGTCATGATCTCTTTGCGATCAGGACCTGCATCCACATGGCAATGTTTGCAAACCTGATTGCACATTTTTCCTACATTGATCTGCAGAATATCAATGCCAGTCGGTTTCAGGGGTAACAACCCCATGTTTCGCAATTGCTTGCTAAAAGCAGTGATGCCAGCGGATTCATGATCACTCAGCACCTGAATTTGCCGTTCGGTTAGCGAAAGCGCATTCTTGCTCTTCTTTAGGGTTTGAGTTGCCAATTTCATCTTACATCAACTTATCATTGACTTGTTTCATCATTTGCACACCGTGTACTAACACAGCGCCTCCTTTGATGGCGCCAGCCACGTGCACAGCTTCCATCATTTGGGCTTCATCCGCACCTTTTTTCAGACAAGAATCAGTGTATGCATCGATGCAATAAGGACATTGAACCGCGTGAGCAACCGCTAACGCAATGAGCGCTTTTTCGCGTTTCGTCAATGCACCTTCCTGAAAAACAGAGCCATACCAATCAAAGAATTTGTTACCCAATTCGGGTTGCCAATCGCTGATTTCCCCAAACTTTTTGAGGTCACCCGCTTCATAATAGTCTTTAGACATGAAATAGAAATCAATAAGATTAGAGCAGTCCGATCAGGACCACAGAAAACAAGAAAGCCGAGTATGAGCTAGGAATGTGGAGGGGCTTTTAAGCCGAAAGCATAGCGAACCGGAGAAGGCTCAAAGGCGTTTTCTTGTATGAGAAAATGATGAAAGGTGGCCAGTATATGGACCACTATTAGTTTTATGGATTGAAACTGATCTCCGGAAACATTCAACAAAAAGTTTAGTCCCCTTCGGTCGTCAATGTCCTGCAACTCATCACCTACGAAAGTTGATAATTCCTTTCCTTGCGCAAAGTTCATCAGGTCGCGGAAGGAAAATTCTCCACTCCAATTAAGCTTTGCTAAGGCATGCTGATCAAAAGCATATTTGTGCAATCCGATGAGGTAGGTTCCTCCATCTTTGGCTGGCCCAAGTACCAACTCATGATGGTCGAGCGCATTGGCAGCGTGGAGTAAGATTTCGGGAGTGAGTTCCGGAGAGTCATTCCCAATGGTGATGACACGTTCGAATCCCTGATCAAACACCTCCTGGAGGGCATGGGTCAGTCGTTCTCCGAATGTGTTACCGTGCTGATGGTCGGCCGTGAAAAGCGGTAGTCCGGTAGCCCGCGCGGTTTTTCGGGTTTGATCGATCAGTGTTTTGAAAAACCGCTTATTCAGGCGCTTTTTGCCAGAGACACGTTTGAAAGCTGCTTCTTCTTTCGCACTTCTGGTAAATAATAATATGGCCGTAGAACGGAAATTCATCTTACAGGATGCAATGTCGCGATTATAGCAGTAAACCAAAGACCTTCATGAGTTGGTTCATTACGTTTGTCGGATGATAGACGATTTCGAAAATATGACGATATTAGAGGCGTTTTACAGGTCTATAAGCAAGAGGTTGCGATTTTTTTAAGTTTGCAACCGTGCGTATTTGACATCTGTACCTCATTATCAAAACAAATAAAAGATGCGCTATTCTATACTTCTTTCCCTCCTATTGGCTTCATACCTTTTAAGAAGTCAATCAAACGAGTTTTATGTAACGCAAACTTATTTTGAAGGTCAGACGGTAAAGTTTTTCTCGGAGAGCAGAGGAGGCGGGGTGGTCGTATTTGATGATGCCACCCTATATCTAATGGATCGCAATAGATCATTTACAGATATATCTGACCTATTTGAGCTTGAAGTCCGACAAGACATCAGTTGTATCACAACGATTCAAGAAGAGATGTTTCTCCTTGGGACTGCCAACCATTCGTTGTTTTTGTACAACCAGGGTACCGTAACTGCGCTTCAAGAGACCAACCCGGAGTTGCCTGACCAGATCAATTCCATAGATTTTCAACCGTCCCGAGGCCCGGCCATCATGCTGGCAACCAGCAATAACAGGTTCTATTCAGAGGATTTTGTCACTTATACCAGTGATCCCCATAGCTATACGGAAAACCTCGTGTTCTACGGATCACGCTATGTTGCGCTGCTGGATCAATTCGACAGGTGTCTGAATGGGCTTCCGGGAAGTTTCGGTATGACGTATTCTTTTAATAGCGGCTCGGGAATATACAAGGTAATGTCGAACGATACTTTGAATTTCAATCGCCTGAACGACGTAGTTTTTCTTAAAGCAGGTTTTGGATCAGGTACTTTCAATACATGGGCCCTCTACGGAACGGATAATGGCATTTACAGTCAACACATAAATAGCTGTTCAACCTGGTCAAGTCGCCATTTTGAGGATAATGAAGTTTATGATTTCGGATTTTTCGGATTAGGATTAGAAACATCCAGTTTGCTGGTAGCCACAGAAAACGGGCTTTTAAATATGGAAGCCGGTGAACGATATTGGGACGTTCAATCACCGGAATATCATCAGGTGCAGGGAATAGAAAGTGCTTCTTACGTTGGTTTTAGCCCCAGGCATCAAACCATTTTTGTCGGCACTAATGACGGATTAAAGATGCTAAAGGAAGACGATATGATAGACGCAACACCCGATGATAGCCGTTTGGCTGAATTCGATACCGTGTATTATTGTCAGGGGAACAACACCACCCTTCATTCGGGAGTTACTTCATGGCTCAATATGCAATGGTATCTGGATGGAGAGCCCATTGAGAACGCTATTTTATCGGAGTATAAGGCAGAAAGCTCTGGACATTATTCTCTTAAGTACGAATATGATCAGGACACTTTTAATCTGGATGTAGCCTATCTGAAACTTGATGACCGATTTGTAGAAAATATCATTGCAAGGGATTCGATTATTTGTCCTGACCAATTTGCTGAAACTTTGGAAGTATCTCCACGATTATATGATCTTCAATACAATTGGTACAGTGTTGAAAACGGGCTTGAGGAAGAAGATGGGAGATACTTATTTTCGGCGGAAGAGACCGGCAATTATTACCTTGAGGCAGTCAATTGTAATGGGCTTAAGCATTATAGCGACACCATTCCGGTAACCAAAAGCCAACTTCAGAGCCCCACCTTTTCAGTTGAGTCTGAGGAAAGGATGTGCGTTGGAGATACCCTGTTTTTATCGAATGTTGAGCATGCAAGTGGCATACGCTGGAGAAGAGACTTTCGATTTCTTGAGGATTATGAAGAAGACTTCATCGTGGTTACGGCTGAAGATCGAAGAGATTTCATAGCGGTAGAGGTTTCAGATACACTAGGTTGTACTGCGAGTTCAAGTGTAAGACTTGGTGAGATACTTGAACAGCCTGTGGTGACAGATCTCTTCAAGGACATATGTGAACCTTCGGCCAGTGTTTGGCTTGATTTACCGTTTGGATCTTCCGTAACGTGGGAGGATAATTCACAAGAGAACCCGAGAAATCTGGGCCCTGGAATTTATCCAATCTCAGTTTCAAATGAAGTATGTCCCACCTTTGAAGCAGACCTGATTGTGGAGTTTTTTGATCCGGTTCCGCAATTTAATGATGATGTCCTGTTGAAGCAGGGGGATACACTCTGGGTAGACATAAGTGAAACTCGTCCGGCTTATTGGAGTAGAGAATTTTCAAGCACGGTCATAGAGGGCGAAGAAAAACTTTTTCTTACCTCCGAAGAACCAGATACAGTTGCTGTTCAACTTCAGTATTTCGGGGATTGTGTGAGGTTGTATGAATTTGACGTCATTTTTGATTTGGTATTAGGGAGCGCGCTTTCTCAGGACCAATCAATAAGTATTTTTCCTAATCCTGTCGCTCATGGCAGTGTTTCAATTGAAAGTGTCAATGAACCCGTAAAAAGCGTTTCAATGTTCAGCATGGACGGGAGAAAAATGATGAGTCGAACTTTTTCAAACAACGTGCAAACGGGAGGCTTCCAGATACCAGATCATTTGAGGCCAGGGATTTACTTGTTGCAAATCGAAACTAATCAGCAAGTAGTGCATAAAAAGCTGGTGGTTCAGTAGGTACCTGATATTAAGAGTTCAGTCTGTACATCAAAAAACCACCTGCACTTTCGCACAGGTGGCCTCATATTAACTTAAACAGATTTGAACCAGAGCCTTAAGCCAAAGCTGCTTCTAATTCAGGAGCTGCCGGAAAGTCTACAGGAATTTGAGTTGTACCATGTAAGTAATTACTAATGGTCTTGTCACCGATCATGATGATGATGTCTACTACATTTTCTTTGGTATAACCGGCAGCAAACAAGTTGTCGATAGACTCCTGGCTAGGATGACTTCTGTTGATAGTAGCATCTTTTACGTATGCTGCCAAGGCGTCGAATTTAGCGTCAAAACTAGCTGCACCACCTCTGATTTCAATAATTTGGTCGTCAGTGAAGCCGTTCATTTTTCCGATAGCTGTGTGCGCTGCTAAACAATAAGCACAGTTATTCACCTGGCTTACCACCAAATTCACGATTTCTTTTTCTTTTCCGCTAAGAGAAGACTTCCTGCTTGAAAGGGCCAGGTAATCACCAAGTGCCGTTTCGCTGTGCGAATAAGTTGCGAAAAGATTGGGAACGAACCCTACTTGTTTTTGCAGGTTGTCGAAGATAGCCTGGTTGTTTTCTGAAACTTCTTCTCGGGTTGGGACATTGAACGTACTCATTATTATATGTCGGTTTAATATGTGATTTTAAATGTTACAATTCAAAGAACGTGAGTTGTCGACTAAAGGATAGTGCCTATTCGTCCCGAAGCGTTATCAATTTTTCCCGAATGCGCCTTTTTGGCTGGCTTCCCGAAAACCCGAGGGGCTCATTTGGGTCTTTTGCTTGAAAAACCTGCTGAAATGAGGGATTTCTGTGAAACCCAATTCGTGGGCTATTTCTTTGGTAGTACGATCCGTATAAAGCAACATGCGCTTAGCTTCAAGGGCAATTCGATCTAAAATGATTTCCCTTGGAGATCGATCATGGAACTTGGAGAAAATATTGGAAATGGTCTTTGGAGATTTATGCATGAGATCAGCATAGTCCTGTACCTGATGTAACTGCTTGAAATTTTTTTCTACCAGCACATTGAATTGGCGGATCACATTCAATTCTGAGGTTTCTCCTGAAAGGTCAAATTGATGTTTGTGAAGTCTGGTCATCTTTACGATAAGACGCTTCAGGATGGTTCTTAACATTTCAGTTTTGAGATTGTCGTCTTCTTCGGAAAATTCCTCTCGGAAAACCTCGAACAGCAGATTAAAGCGTTGCTGATCTGTTTCGGATAAGCATAAAATCAGAAAGTCTCTTAAACTATAAAACAGCGCACCCGCACAGGAGACTTCTACATCATGATCCACAATACAATAGAATTCCCGATTAAATTGCCAGAAAATCATTTGATCGGCCTGATTGACGTGAAAAGGTACGCCGGCATCAATCATAAGTAGGCTATTTGACGCCAGTTCCACATGGTTTTCACCCACTTTCATTGGTCGTGTTTGCCCTTGATTCCAGGCAATGGTCAACACCTGCTCCGGATTAGCAAAAGCCTGTTGTACTTCTGATTCCTTATATATAATCCGTATGATGCCCTCTGCAGCGTTCGTCAAATGTTGCTCGATCATGGTGCATTAACAGAAATTCGGGGATAAATAATTCATGTTTGGAGTGTTCTTCATGAATTTTTAGAAGCCTTTTTCAAAAGGATCGTTATGACAACAATCAGGATGATCAATAAGCCGCCAAGATTGATCATGGTGCCGAGATCAAGCCAGGTAAATAAACTGATCAGTAGAAAGGCGACCAGCAACAGGGCAAAAAAGCGGATCAGACGGTGCATTGTTGGGCCGAAATTACAAAAGGCTTGAACAACATGTCGAACACTCATGTCCAATTTGGTAGCTTTGCGGTCCAATTGCGAGCAATATGACTTTTGAGCAGGAAATTGAGCGAAGACGTACTTTCGGGATCATTGCCCACCCTGATGCAGGAAAGACCACCCTGACGGAAAAACTACTGCTTTTCGGAGGAGCGATCCAAACGGCTGGAGCAGTAAAGTCCAATAAGATCGATATGAATACCCGGTCTGACTGGATGGACATTGAAAAGCAACGAGGGATCTCAGTCGCTACTTCGGTGATGGGTTTTGAATACAAAGACCTGAAGATCAATATCCTGGATACACCAGGTCACGAAGATTTCGCGGAAGACACTTACCGGACCCTGACTGCCGTGGATAGCGTAATCATGGTGATTGATTGCGTGAAAGGCGTAGAGCGGCAAACCGAAAAGCTGATGGAAGTGTGTCGCATGCGAAATACGCCTGTGCTTTGTTTCATTAACAAGCTGGACCGTGAGGGAAGAGACCCATTCGAGTTGTTGGATGAGATCGAGGAAAAGCTGGACATCAAAGTTCGGCCGTTGAGTTGGCCCGTAGGAATGGGTAAGACCCTGCGAGGGGTTTATAATTTGTATGAGAATAACCTGAATTTATACGAACCTAGCAAAACCAAGCGGGTGGAAGAAGTCGTAGAGATCGATGACATCAGCAGTACTGAACTGGACCAGCATATTCCGGATTCGGCTGCCAATCAATTGCGCGAAGACATTGAATTGATCGATGGTGTTTATGATCCGCTGAATATAGAGGAGTATCTGGACGGGAAGATCGCTCCGGTGTTCTTTGGTAGCGCCGTTAGTAACTTCGGAGTAAGGGAGTTGTTAGATTGCTTTATCAACATTGCACCACCTCCGGTATCCAGAGAGACCGAAGAAAGGGAGATCCTGCCCAATGAAAACAAATTCTCAGGATTCATATTTAAAATACACGCCAATATGGATCCCAAACATCGAAACCGGATTGCCTTTGCGAGGGTGTGTTCTGGTAAGTTCCAGCGAGGCAGCAATTACTATCATGTCCGTCAGGACAAGAAGATCCGCTTTTCCAATGCTACCGCCTTTATGGCCCAACAAAAGGAGACGGTAGAAGAAGCCTTTCCCGGTGATATTGTAGGTCTATATGATACTGGGAACCTAAAGATTGGAGATACCATTTCCGAAGGAGAAAAAGGTATTTACAAAGGTATTCCAAGCTTCTCGCCAGAGCTTTTCAAAGAAGTGATCAATCTGGATGCGATGAAAGCCAAGCAACTGGAAAAAGGATTGCTCCAATTGATGGATGAAGGTGTCGCTCAGTTGTTCTCTTATGAAATGGGAGCGAGGAAGGTTGTCGGAACAGTAGGGGCACTTCAATTTGAAGTGCTGCAACATCGGTTACTCAACGAGTACGGAGCCAAGGTTCAATTCAGCCCGGTCAACATTTATAAGGCCTGTTGGATCTCCGGATCCGATAGTGAGGTAGATGCCTTTGTGAAAGACAAATACCGTTACATCGCCCGGGACAAAGAAGGTAAGTTGGTTTTCATGGCCGAAACCCGAGCCTGGCTACAGATGGTCCAGGACAATTTTCCGGATGTGGAATTCCACTTTATCAGTGAGTTTTAGATTGGTATAAAATTGAATTCCTAAATTAGGGTTCATGACTAAACCAGCACAAACAGAATCGATCAACACTTCTGATTATGCACAAAATTTCCCTTTTTCCGAGAAGGAAATGGAGTGCCTTTTCAAAGATGTTTTAAGGGACTCAACGGAGCAACCGGGCTTCTATTACAAGGACCTTGGAGCTGATTTTGATTCGAAATCTTTAAGAAGACTGCAGTTGGAATTGAAAGAACGGCTGTCTGAGCTTTGTCAACAGCGATTGGACAAGCAAATCAACTATCAATGGATGTCAAGGACCAATCATCGAAATTCCAGCAAGTTTCATATTGATACGGCACCTGAGCAATCCATTTTGATATTAGGTTATGAGCCCACCTCCGTAGAGAGTAAAGCCTATTTGGCGGATTATACCAAATACCTGGAAGATCAGAACTTATCTGCTCAAGATTACTTTCGCAATAGTATCAACGGCAATTTTGCTCCTGATGATGAGGCCCTTACTCCCTATGTATCGGAGGTGAGCCCATTCCCAAAAGAACACTATCGACTCCTGGTTATCAACAACAGCCGATCTTTTGGTCAAAAATCTTATGGTGTTTTTCATCGAGGTGAAGTGCCTGAGAATTTGAATCAGGAAGACCGACTGGTGAATGGAGTTATGGTATCGCTATGTGATCTGGGTACCCCGGAAAGTTATGAGGAGCATCTGATCGCTAATTTTGTCAACTCCGATCTAGTATTTCAATAACTTATCGCTGATATTCATTAGACCGACCTGACGGAGTAATGTGCGCTTTTGTGTTTGAACCCAGGTACATGCACTATTTTTCAAACGAATGAAGAATGAAGCTGCTCTTTCCTTCTACAAAGTAACCGAAGTAGTACTGTTCGTTCAGACGAAACAGCGTTTCATTTTTTAAGACTGGCAACGTATCACCTGAGCGCGCATTGGAATTAAAAATTCCACCGGATTTGCCTTTTTCGTCGTATTCATTGGCTTTGAAATATCGAATTTTATCGAAAACATTCTCATAGATTTCCCCATCTGTGGGTTCAAAGGTGTCTTCACTTAACAAGGCTTCAAAATAGGTCGCTTTTGAATTCTCGTACCGGCGATAATTGGAGTAAGTGGAGAAGGTATAATTCATTGGAATCGAACCATTCGGACCTACGCCCATCGTCGAATGATTTACTGTTTCATTATAAGATGTTTTGTATGCCTTAAGGTGGCCGCCTACCTTTAACTCAAGTAATTTTTCCGAGTTGGTTCGGACTACCACCGCTGCGTCATTTTTGGCAATTGATTTTAATGCCTCCTTCGCAGAACGCATCTCAAGGTCTTCGGAAGGAGCGAACTCCGCCTCATTATCTTCAAGAACAGAACCCAAAATCCAATCATTTTGACCTTCTTCAGATGAAAAAGAGGCTACAGTAGCATCAGTGGCAAGGTCAACTACCTGAAAAGACAGCAACGACTTACACAACTGCATTTGATAAAGTCGATTGTTATTAACGAAGGAATTCGTTTGAAAATACTGGCTTCGGGGACAAGCGGATGAAGCGTGTTCATAGGTTTCTGCCGCGGACGAAAAGTCTTCAAGGTCAATCTGAAGGACTGTGGTTGAGCGAATGGCATAGTCGAAAGTGAAATACAACTTGTTACCGTCAATGTAGAGTTTCGATTGTTTCGCAGCTTGCTCCAGTGATACAGGGTCATTCAGCTCGATTTTATTGATCACTAGAGATTGTCTCATGCCATCCAATTCCAGCAAAGCCCGGTACAGATCTTTATGATTATGGCCGTCAGGAAAGTTCATGTTTGAAAAATCAAAGGCTTGTGTTCTCTTCAGTTTGGCCCCCTGAAACTCATAAACTCTTAACTCTGAAGATTTTTTTACAACCGTCAATAAGTAAAAAAGACCATTCGATGAGAGGGTCTCCAGTATTCTTTCATTCCGGAGGCTTATTGGGGCGGCTTGCGTGTCGTTGATCTGTTTTTCCGGGCTGACACGATGAATATAAAATTTAGTCCGGGAGGCATTGGCATTGAATAGAAAATAGGTGCCATCCTCGACGCTATAGCCAATCGCGTCCTGAGATTGATATTCCAGAGGGCGCTGATTCACATAAAAGCTCTTTTCCGTGAGGTCATCTTCAAGTTCTACGATACTGATACCCTCCTTTTCGAGAAATATCAGTGCATCTAACTGGTCATTTGTGATCACCGGGATCACGTCGGATAACTTATCCTTTACTGCTCCGTGAGTGACCAGGTTGATTCGCCTTTCAAAAACGATTTCCTGTGCATTGGTAGTGGAGGAAAGTAAACTTATGGTCAGACTTATCCAGGAGATCAATCGTAGCTGTTTTTGCATGTTGTTTTCTTTGAGTGATCAAAGAAGCATTGAATGTTGAAGAATTCCAACCTTGGTGAACCGGAATATTCTTCGCAGCTTTCCATTAAGCCGTATTTCTAACGAACTTTAGGGCATTATGCCTTTCTTCAAAGGATACCGGACCAAATACGTACACAATACCATTGTCTTGAAGGCTGAACCTGCTGCAATCTGGAAGGAAATTACGAATGTTGGTGTGGCAGATTTTGATTTCCCCTGGATCTTCAGGCTCCTGGGTGTGCCTAAGCCGTTATCAGCTGAAGTCATACAGGAAGGAGTGGGTGGTTACCGTGTGGCCAGTTTTTCCAATGGGGCCGAATTTCATCAAAATATTCTGGAGTGGGAGGTCAACAAGAAGTATCGTTTCCAATTCAATGCCACTCAAAACTTTCGTGTAGGTCACTTAATGAACCTCTCAAAAGGGCCATTCCAGATCCTGACTGGCGGTTACGATTTGCTTGATCACAAAGAGGGTATTCTCCTGCTCTTATCCAGCAATTACGAACTTCACGGGATCTTGGGCAGGGTCATGCACATCCCGTTTCGGTGGGTGGTCTATGCTTTTCAAAGACACTTGCTAAAAGGAATTGCTCATAATTTGGCGTAAGATCAACCTCTTTCCTACCAGTCTGTAACAATTGCTTTTTTGGGTCGTCACCTTCAAAACTCAAAAAACACATTATGAAAAGACTAGTAATGATCATGCTTTTGGTCACACCATTTTTACTCATTGCTCAAGCACAAAATTCATCGAAAAGGATCTTAATGGTGGTCAGTAGCTATGGAAAAGACCAGGGAGAATCCAGGCCCGGCTATGAATTTGATGAATTCTCTCAGGCGTATCTCATTTTCAAGAATAATGGACTGGATGTAGATATCGCCAGCCCAAAAGGTGGAAAAGTAGAGGCTGATAAATTCAACACAGAAAAAGCCTATAACCAGCAGGTCATGGAAGATGAAAGTATCATGGCTTTATTAGCAGTGACGAAACCAACTGCGACCATAGATCCCGGAGCTTATGATGCTATCTACATCGTGGGAGGTAAAGGAGCCATGTTTGATCTGCCGTACGATCCGGCCCTTCAGGAGATCATCCTTGATTTGTATAAGAGAAAGGAAACCGTCATCTCCTCCGTATGTCATGGTCCTGCTGCGTTTGTGAACGTAAAAGACGATGAAAACTTTATCATCAAAGACATTGAAGTAACAAGCTTCTGCAATATTGAAGAGGAACTTTTTGGGAAGAAGTGGGTGCCAGAATTTCCTTTTCAATTGGAAGACAAACTAAAGGCCCGGGGAGCGGTTTTCAGTCAGACAGATTTCATGCTGTCCAACGTAGCCGTATCGGGTAAATTTATCACGGGACAAAATCCGTTTTCCACCACCAGATCGGCGGAAGCCGTCGTGGAAGCACTAGGCATTAAACCAGCAGATAGATCGCTTTACAAGGATGAGAAAAGTGTTTACCTCATTCAGGAAGTACTGGACGGAACCATCACCACTGCTTCTGCGACAAATAGGCTGACAAAGGATGTAGAGTCTTATGACATTCCGATAATCGCGGTTTATGGCTACTACAAAATCATGCAAGCCAAAGAAGATCATAATGGATTGTCAAAGGCGGTAGACTTGATCGAGATGACCGCTCCACACTTTTTCAATGAGAATTTACAGTTTGTATTAGCTCGGACATACATTACCCTGAATAATGCCGAAAGAGCCCGGGAAATACTGAATGACCTGATTGAGAAGGATCTTTTGAAGGAGCAGGCCACGGAATTATTGAATGAAATAGGATAATTAATGCCTGAAAGTAGTGCTCAGGAGACTTTGGGATCGTTCTGAGCATTGCTCTTTCAGAGAAGTATTGCTCAGGTTAGTTATCTTTAAGCATAACAAAGCATATTATTATACAAATCTGACTATTCCATGAATCCCAATTTCAATAGATACCGTTCACTTGTGTTCATAGTTGGCCTTTTAAGTGCGTTATTCATCTCTACCTATCAAAGGTCCATTTCAGTCATGTACCCGAACGGAGGAGATTCCTTTAATGAGATGTTCTATGGAGCTGCAGTCATTTTTCTGATTGTTGGGATCGCTATTCCGCTGAAGTCTTTGAAAGGAACTTTATCAACGCTTGGCCTTGTAGCCCTTATACTTTTTTCCCTCGCGACGATTATTACGGGCCTTACCTATGCGTATGACATTAAAACAGAAGAGTTTTTGATTTACTTCCTTCTGAATGCGCTTTCTACACTAGTCTTTGTGACGGGAGCTGTCTTGCTGATAAAGTTCATTTTATTGAAGGCAGGTCTGACACAGAAAGAAGTATTCCAGTCCATTTTTGCAGGTATCGTTGGCCTGGTTGTGGGCATCGTTGCTAACTACTTTTCCAGTTCAATTCAAGCCATTTATTTCTGGTATGGGATCTCGGCGCTGCTATTCCTAACACTTTATCTTGCCAGAAAAGAAACTACCGTTAGCGCGAATTAAGTTATTGATCAATAACGGCTTTTACTGCATCATAAGCGTTCACAAACCCATGACCGGATTGGAAATCAAAACCCGGATCACCGATATCCTGAGCGGTCTCTATCAGTATATCCTTGATTTCCCACGGGAGCAATTCAGGATTGGCGGAAAGCATGAGAGATATAATACCGGCCATATGAGGGCCAGCCAGAGAATTTCCACTGGCCATGTTGGTTAACTTCCCTTCCGGATCTACGCAGGGCACCTGAAAATTCAACGTGGCAAAGTCTGGTTTATTCACCTGCCCATCCGTATAATAGCCGGTTTCCCAAACCACTGGTCCCTGACTGCTAAAGAAAGGTCTTTGTCCATCCTCGCCGACTCCTGCTACTCCTAATACGGCATTCGGAATATCTTCAGGGTTTCTCATCTGAACCGGAATGGGTGCGGCGTTAGGGCCTCCTGCAAAATTTCCTGCCCCGGATATAAATACTACGCCGCACAACGTGGCATGTTCCAGGACCTTTCGCCAGTGGTTTCGATATTCTCCGAGGTTAGGTTGCGAAAAACTCATGCTGTAGGTGTCTGCTCCCTGTTCAATGGCCCATTCCACAGATTCTTCAATGTTTGAAGCGGCAATTACCGGAGCCCAGCGAGATTCAGGAGCGATTCCTATGGCTTGTCGCGAATCTGTTGCGAAGGTTCCACAAATCATAGCTGCACATAAATTGCCATGAATATTTGTTCCACGCCGGATTGTGGGTTCATTCAGATTGGCATTTCCTTCATCAAAATGAAAGCCATGATAATCGTCAATGTACCCATTGCCATCATCGTCTTTGCCATTGCCAGGAACTTCACCTTTATTGGTATAGATGGTTTCTGCTAACGGAGGAATGTCCAGTTTGAAGCCTCCATCATGTACTACATTGAGTACGCCATTTCCTGTGATTCCAAATTCGTTCCAAACTTCCGGAGCGCGGATCTTTTTAAGATTCCAGGGATAATTTTCAACCAGGTCAGTTTTGAATCGGGAAGTGGGAATTGAGGAAAGGAATTCTGGTCCCATGTTCGTTCCCGGAGCGCTGGCGAGCGGTTGTTTAGTGAACATATAAGCAATCGATTCGATTTTCTGTAGTGCAGCATGACCTTCTGGAGTAACGAGACAACTAAACCCATTGATGATCCAGTGTTGTCTGATCTGCTTGATTTGCCCGGCTTTTTTAAGCTGGTCAAGCTGTGGTTCGATTTGGTTGAAAGATTGGTCGCTTATGGCCTTTAAAGCAGGAACAACCTCTTTTCTTACAGCACTTCTTTTGCTCCCATTGAATGAGGCGGCTTTCTTCAAAAAAGCTTTTCCGTCAGATAAATATTGATTCTCGAACCAAACAACGAGGTGTCTTACTTCATCATTGGCCTCAAAAATGGAATCTGAGGTTACCTGATTTTCAGATGAATGCCGTTGTAAACATGAGAGACTGATCAATCCAACCAGCAGTAATTTGACTGTTTTCATCATTATACAAGATAGTGGTTTTTCAATAGACAATTTTTACTAATCCGGACGAGTTGCACCGAGCTATAAGATGTGATATTTTCGTCTTAACCAAAATGACTGTCACTGATGACAAATAATAGCCAGTCAAATACTTTTAGATCATTACTCTGGTTTTTAATCCTTTTTTTATCACACCAGTATCCACTTTACGGTCAATGGGAAGTGAAGTATCATCAGGGGAATAGCCGTGTCAATAAGATCCGGTTCAAATCAGCAAGGGAAGGACTTTTCATGGGAGACCATTCCATAGTTTTGAAAACCTCCGATAGTGGTATGAGCTGGGATCAAATGAATGTAGGTTCTGATTTCCTTTTTCAGGATTTTCAATTCCTGAATGATACTCTAATCATTGCGACGGGATTTGAATATGAAGGTGCTGGGCGTAATATAGAAAGTAGAGTGTTTCAATCGACAGATAGTGGGAATACCTGGGCGACAATCAGCGTCTTACCCGAACTCCAGATTTATTCACAGTGGTTTTTCAATGAGCAGGTTGGACTATTGGCAGGTTATGACGGAATTTATCGTACGAGTGATCATGGTGAAACCTGGACAAGGACCTCATTATTGAGTTCTCTGGTGGATAATGAACTATTCTTTCTCAATGACTCAATTGGTTATGTCAGTGCGGAAAGTAAGCTATTGAAATCCATTGATCAGGGCCAGACCTGGGTCCAGGTTTTAAACCTGGAAAACAATCTTATTCATGATATACATTTTGTTACCGATCGTCTGGGCTTTCTGGGGGCTGGCGGTAGCATTTACCGCACCCATGACGGTGGTGATAGCTGGTCGGAAATTCCTTTGGTTGAATTCCAGGCAACCATAGACATTGATTTTGTGAATGAAAATGTTGGTTATGCGCTAAGTGCTGAAATTTGTCCATGCATCCCGGAAAAACAAGTGTTCCACTCTGCGATTTCCATGACCAGGGATGGAGGTCTGACCTGGGAATCCCACGGATTTGTAGGCTCCCTGTATTCAATTGATTTTATTGATGAGCAACTAGGATATGTATCGGGAGAAGAGAATGTAATCATGCGTATTGAAGGAGGTGACCTGGGTGATTTCCCTCAAGTTTTTCACGAACCAATTATCACTAAGGCAACAACTTCATCCGCCACACCTACCATTTATCCAAATCCGGTAAGGCATAAAATCACCATCGAAGTTACAGACCCGTTCAAAGAAGTCCACATTTATACCCTGAACGGAAAGGCCATTGACCTTCCTACCGAAAACCTGGGGGAGCGTTTAGTCGTCGATTTCTCCAGCCGGGAAGCGGGTATTTATTTTCTTCACTTCCGAGGCCCTGGGATAACGCAAGTGTTTAAGGTCATAAAAGAATAAGTCCGTAGGGTCATTCACCTTTTTTCACAGGCAAAGTTGCTGCAATGGCAGAGGCGATCATGAAAAATACACCTGAAAATACGATGGCATTTACGGCACTATCATTCAATAAGTATTTTACGATCGGGCCGAAACTGAGGGTCTGAATAAACATAGGGATCACGATCATCATGTTTACAATGCCCATGTATACCCCACGCCTTTCCTGAGGAATGGCTCGTGAAACCATGGAATACGGAACACCCATCATACATGCCCAGCCTACGCCAAACAAGACCATGGGAGCGAGCAATACATATTGATCATTAATGAAAGGCATCGAAAGCAAAGCGATTCCCGTCATGATCAGGCTCACCACATATACAAGTTTATTACCAAATTTCGCGGCGAAAGGCACCAGAGCCAGAGCCGATATCATCGTTACCAGGTTGTAAGTTCCGTTCATGAGTCCCGTTTGGGCTAACGCCTGCTCGGATAAATTCTGGATATTTTGCGCAAAACTCATATCAGCCGCACTCACCGATGCGCCACTTTCGCAGGCGGCTTTGATCTCGTCGAATCGTGTTACATCTTCATTGCTGATGCCATAAAGACTTTTTCTGAGCATAGGCGTGATGAACTGCCAATAGATGAATAAGGCATACCACTGGAAAAGATATACTCCTGCAAGTCGCCAAAGTAGTTTAGGCATATCACCAATCGCATGAATGATCTCTTTAAAGGGTTCTGCTGCTTTCTCAATGAAAGGTAATTCCTTGCTTTTCCTGATTTCTTCAAGCTCCTCATCTGGTGGAGGAATTTCGGGTGTTTTAGCTACAGACCAGAGAATAGTCACCATAGATGCGACGGCACCCAGGAAAAAGGAGTAATACACCCAGGTAGGAATCGCGCTCACATTGGCCGCGCCAGTGTCACATAAGGCAGCACTTTCCGCAGAGCCAAACCAGTCCTGAAATAAGAAAATTGAAAAGTTGGCCAGGGTAATGCCCGCTCCTACAAATAAGCTTTGCATCTGAAAGCCGAAAGTGAGTTGATCATCCGGGAGTTTGTCCCCGATGAAGGCCCGGTAAGGTTCCATAGCCGTGTTGTTTCCCACATCGAGAATCCACAACAAGCCGACTGCAAACCAAAGTTCTGAACTGAAAGGAAAAGCGAACAAACAAAGACTGGCAATGATGGCGCCAATCATGAAGAAGGGTTTCCTTCGGCCCCAACCGGGTATCCAGGTCTTATCAGAAATGGCGCCGATAATAGGTTGGATAATCAGTCCCGTAACCGGTCCTGCCAGGTTCAATAATGGAAGTTCCGAATGATCTGCTCCAAGGAAGGAGAAGATGGGATTTACGGCGGTCTGTTGCAACCCAAAACTGAACTGAATCCCGAAGAATCCTACGTTCATGTTCCAGATATTCCAAAAGGAAAGTCTTGGCTTATTGCTCATATTCAACACGTTGATTGCATGGAAAATCCCATGCCGAATTGAAAAAATAAGCTTATCCGATCATTTCTACTTGAATATTCCTAAAAAAGGTAGTTCCAAAGTGCAACTTTTTCCAAGAAGTACAATTGCAATCGTTTGGAGAAAATTTAGATGATTTTTGGTCAGGAGAATTATCCTACTTCAATGTTTTCATTGATGATTCGGGATAACTCCTTCAACTCACCGGCTTCAAAGAATTTTGGCAGATCATCAAGTGGCGTTTCTTTGGTATCCGGAACGGGTTTGTAATTCACGTAATTCTGAAAAGTGATGCCTCCCACTTTGGTACGGTCGAATGCTGATCTGAAGCGAGCTCCACCACCATCAGTTTCGTAATTGTAGGCCAGGTAATCCAGGGTGTAGTTGCTTTCGTGAATCCAATACCGGTACTCATCCTGAAAATCTGTGCCACCGCCATCTTGACTGAAGGTTACTTTGATCACGTGATACTTTTCTCCCATGATGGTTGTCTTCCCCAGGTATGATTTGAAAACTGCCGCATCATTCAATCGGTAAAGGATTTCTACGAAATAAAGGACAGAATTAACTGAGTTTCCGAACCGCGTTTGCCATTCCTCACTGAGGTTTATTTTTTGTCCGTTGATGCTGCGACTGAAAGCAGAGCTATTAACCAACACATCGTTGATCTGTCCTATGGAATCTTCAAAAGACCGGGTATAGGTATATTCTGACCCGGACCTGGCCACGGTGTAGTGCTTCTTCCGGAAATCAAAAGCGACTTTTTTCGTAGCAAACAGATGTGCTCCATTGGCTTCAATGGCTTTGTCAATTACTTGTTGAGCTTGATCTTGTTCATTTTGCGAAGCGCATCCAGACAAAATCACTGAAACCAATACCAATAAACCTAGGGATTTCATTTCTTCTTATTTTCGGATGCTAACGCTACTGTCGTGTCTCAGGTTCACTTGTCAGTGAGAAATGTGTTTTCTAAGACAAATTTCAGCGACTCATTAAGCAAGGAGTAGCATTGAATTTTTGATAGAATCGGTAGCATCTTCCGCTACACTCATTCCTAAAAAAAACTCAGGCCTTTGGTTTTTAAAAAAATTTACTCTATTGTTGTACTGTATTAGTATAATAGTACAGTGATGGTCAAAAACTCAAACTCATTTTTTTACAACAGAAATCTACTGCTCACTTAGCATCATTAACTAAGAAACAGAAGCAGTGGAAAAAATCTGGCTGGCAGGTGTAACAAATCCACCATTAATAGCCTCTTCTCTTTAGACGGACTGTTGCCAGCTTCTAACTCGATTCTACCTAAACCATGAATATCGAAATCAAAGATCTATCTAAAGTCTATCCCAATGGGCATGCGGCGATCCGAAACATCAACCTGGAAATAGGCAGTGGGATGTTCGGTTTGTTAGGGCCAAATGGGGCGGGTAAATCTAGTTTGATGAGGATCATGGTGACTATTCAGAAGGCGACTGGGGGTACCATCTTAATGGATGGGAAAGACATCAACAAATTCAGAAGTGAGATCCGACCCTGGATTGGTTATCTGCCACAGGATTTCACTTTTTTCTCAAAACTCAAGACCTGGGAATTTCTTGATTATTCCGCCAGGCTATCAACCCGACTGAAAAAAAAGGATAGGCATAAGGAAGTAGATCGAATGCTCGATCAGGTGGGGTTACTTGATGTTCGTGAGCGGATGGCCAATAAGCTTTCGGGAGGGATGAAGCGACGTTTGGGCATTGCGCAGGCTCTGATCGGAAAACCAAGGCTGTTGGTAATTGACGAACCAACCACCGGATTGGATCCGGAGGAACGGATCCGATTTAGAAACATCCTCTCTGATTTGAGCCAAAAAGATGTAACTATCATTCTGTCTACCCACATCGTAGGGGACATCAGTAGTACATGTCACAATATGGCGATGCTGCATCAGGGTCAGGTCGCATTTGCGGGTGCCCCGGAAGGAATGATCGATGCCGTAAGAAATCACATCTGGCAAATCATGCTGGACGATGATGAGTTTTCAGTACTCAAAACCCAGTATCCGGTGATCTCGACCATTCCCACTGATGGAAAATGGGAAACACAGCTTATCGCTAATGAAAAGCCACACCCCGATGCTTACAATATTGAACCCAATTTGGAACACGCATATGTGTACTTCATGGAAAATAAACTAGGAATCTCGTTGGTATGATCTCAGTACGCAACATATTGACCATCACCAAATTCGAGTCCAAAGTTCTCTGGAGAAACTGGTTCTTTCGAATTCTTGCCATTGCCGGTATATTCTTCACCTTCGTTTTTAATATGGCTGCTTTTTCAGCGGTGGGCGATGGTAGGCAACATATGATCAGTTCGAGTTGGGGCCCACCTTATGCAAGCATGATACTCATCAGCATAGGACTGGCGGCAGCGGTAATTTTTCTTTCGTCCGGAATCATTTTGAAAAACAAAAAAATTGATACGAACGAAGTGTTCTATGTACGTCCCATCTCCAACCTTGAGTTCGTCCTCGGCAAAGCTTTCTCTGTTTTCAAGCTGTTCTTCTGGCTGCATGTAGCCTTTCTGGTGATCATCTTCATCATCAATATCACCAATCCTAAGATGGCTTTCAATCCGATGGCCTACGTGGTTTATCCGATGCTCATGAGCTTACCTACCATCGTATTCGCCACTGGACTTTCTTTCTTACTCGTCACACTCATTCGAAATCAACCGATCACTATTGTTCTTCTTTTAGGTGTTTCTGCAGTGATTTTGATCTATTTCCATCAGAAGTACTACAACATCTTCGATTATATGGGGTTCCGAGTGACACTGCAGGCTTCTGACATGGTCGGGTTCACAAGTCTCTGGGAAATTTTGATGCAGCGCGGAATGTACGTAGTGGCTGGGATCGCTTTCCTGCTTGCCACTGCATTTTTCATCGATCGCTTACCCAGTAAAAGAGGTGCAAAGTATGCTTCCGGTCTACTGGCCTTAGCTGTGGCAGCGGTTGCCGGATTCATGTTTACCTCGCTTTGGAACAAACAGCAAGGAATTGAGCTTCAGCGCCAGGAAATGATCACCCTTAATGATGCGTGGATCAATGTACCAAACGCGGACATCCTGTCGAATTACATCCAATTGAAACATGTATCTGATGAGATCGACGTGGTTGCAAGGTTATCCATCAAAAACAATTATCCGGCTTCACTGGACAGCATCTATTTTACACTAAATCCCGACTTAGCTGTATCAGAAGTTAAAGTCGGAGAAAACCCAGTACCATTTGTACAAGAAGGACAGATTTTATCGATTAAGTCAGCCATTCAAACTACTGAAGAAGCGCTAGTTAGCATCGCGTATCGAGGCAAGATCAACCAGGAGGTAGCTCACCTTGAAGTAGACCGAAAGCGATACGAGGAGGTGGATTACTCATTTATCTATGCCATGGAGAAAGAGTATGCTTTCCTTCAATCCGATTATTTGCTGCTTACCAATGACCTTCTCTGGTATCCTGATACACAAATTGGCTACAGTAAGAAAGCTCCAATAAAGCAGCGGTCAAATTTTGTAGACTTCAAGCTTGATGTGGAAGTAGCAGATCAGTCATTGCCCGTTTCTCAGGGAGAAATGGAAAAAGTGGCTAAAAATGCCTACCAATTTCGCCCGGAGTACCCGCTTCCACAGATTTCTTTGGCTATTGGTAACTATGAGAAAAAGTCAATCACGGTGGATAGTGTGGAATACTCGATCTACCACTATCCGGGACATGACTACTTTACCTCTTACTTCGAGGAGCTTGGGGACACCCTGGATATCTTGATCACAGATCTGGTCAATACCTATGAACATGATCAGAAAATCTCCTATCCATTCAATCGCCTACAGTTTGTAGAGGTACCCAGTCAATTCTTTGCCTACGACAAAATTTATCAAAGTGGCCAGGCAAGGGTCCAACCGGAAATGATATTGGTCCCAGAGAAAGGTGGGGATCTCAGGGACTTTGATTTCAATCGTCAATTCACCAATATGGACCGACAGGCCAGGGAGCAAAACAAGGTCATGGAAGACAAAGAGAAACAGGCAAGTGTGTTCAATACGGTCATTAAAAAGGTGATTACCAAGCAGATCCCCGACCGGTGGTTTTTTGACGGAAGAAATGCTGACGAAGAAAACCTCTCCATCTATTCCAATTTCTATGCTTTTAATTCCGGAGTAGTGAGTGACGAATGGATGCTCCTGAATCATGGGATTGCAGCTTACTTAAGTACGGAAGAGACTTCCACAAGAAATGACTATTCCAGAAATATAAATGGGATCTCATTCACAGAGGAGTGCAATCAGCTGATGCGTAAGGCTAATATCATGGAAATGTTGACTGAAGAATTTGATTTCAACCAAATTCAAAAGTCGGTGACCTTGAAAAGTGAGTACCTTTTTGCCTACCTGGGACAACTCATTGGAGAGGAAGTTTTCAAAACGTTTTTGACCGACTGGATACAATCTCATAAGCATCAGGTTACGACTTACAAGGACTTTAGACAGGCCATTTTAGCAACCTTCAGTCTAGATGTCGACCCAATCATCAGGCAAGTGTATTTCGACACAGATCAGCCGTCTTTTCTGATCGACAATAATGAAGAATACGAGCTACTGGACGGAGACAGAAAGCGATTCCAGGTGAAATTTGATGTGAGGAACACGGGATCAAATGATGGGGTCATCAAGGTGAACTTCACCTCTGAGAACGAAACAACAGGTTGGGGTTTCTTCAGAGAAAGGAACGAAGAAGTTGCCGCCGATGGACCCGGTTATCTGTCTTTGATTAAGGCCGGACAAACGAAGCAGTTTGGTTTTGTTTTGGATAATCCTCCGAGTGAATACACCGTGAATACGCTGGTGTCACAGAACATTCCTTCGATAGTCTACATCTTTCCAGGGAAACTGGAAACCAGAGAAAAAGCACGCCCTTTCGAGGGAGAGAGGGTCATTGAAGCGGCAGGCGATGAGTCCTTGTATCAGGTAATTGTCGATAATGAAGATCATGGTTTTTCCACATTCAGTCCCATAAAAGACACCTATTTGAAAGCCTATCTGGATGAAAGAAATCCCTCCGATCAAAAATACTTTGGCATATGGAACCGCTCCTACTCCAAATGGTTGGCCACTACGGGTTCGAGCTTCCATGGTGGGCATGTACGATCAGCCCATTTCACACGTGCGGGTAAAGGTGATAAAACCTGCGAATGGAAACCGGAATTGAAGGAAGAAGGCTTCTATGACCTGTACACCTACATGATTGGAAAAAACCAAAACCAATTCAACGGAAACCGAAATGAGGGCAAAACTTATACTTACCACTACACCATTAACCATGGCGACGGGGAAGACAAAATCAGTTTTAATGTGACCAATGCTGAAAACGGATGGAACTACCTGGGATCCTATTACTTCACGAAAGAAGGCGGTAGTGTAGTGCTTACCGATGAATGTGACTTAAGGTCCGTCTATGCGGATGCCATCAAATGGGTCAAGCAGTAAATTTTATGAATTGTAATTTGAAAAAAGGATGAATCGACGTTCGAAAACTAGTAGCAAAAGGATCTTAATCTTTGCGCTCGCACTGATAGCTTTCCTGGCCTGGAAGTCGGCCGCGGCTCAAAAAGTGTTAACGCTAGAGGAGTCCATCACTATCGCCAAGACCAGCAGTCCGGACATCAAGAAGTCCATGTTGAACCTACTGAGCAATCGCAAGAGCCTCGACGCACAGCGCGCCAGCATGAAGTCAAGATTTGCCCTGGATGTAACCCCTTTTGATTTTAATAGAAGCCGGGTATTCAATGAGTTCTTTTCAGTATGGAACACCAACGAGGACTACAATTCATTTGCGAATCTGTCGATATCTAAACCCATTACTCAAACGGATGGACGGATCTCCCTGAACAACCGGTTTGGATATCGCGATAATTTCAGTGAAGCACAGGATGTGCGATTAAAAACTTACAGCAACAACCTTTTCCTGCAATTCGATCAGCCCATTTTTACCTATAATAGAAACAAGCTTCAACTCAAAGAATTGGAGTTGAATCTGGAGAACGCTCAGCTGAGCAATGCCATGCAACTACTCACCCTCGAGCGCAATGTAACCCAGTCTTTTTATAGTTTTTATCAAGCGCAAAATGGCCTGGAGATCGCGCAGGACGAATACGATAATCAGCAGGTTAGTTTTGAGATCACAAGAAACAAAGTAGAAGCCGATCTTCTGGCAGAAGAAGAACTTTATCAGGCACAGCTTAATCTTGCTTCCTCCCGATCGACACTTCAAAATCAGCAGGTTACGCTTGATAATGCAGCTGACGATTTCAAATTGCTGTTGGGTCTCGATCTGACCGAACAGATTGAAGTAAAAGTAGATATCAATTTTATTACCCAACAGGTAGACCTCAACAAGGCCATTCAATACGGCTTGGAGCAACGTATGGAGTTGCGTCAAAGATCCATTGATATCGAACGTTCACAATTTGAACTGGTGCGTACCAACGCCCTGAACGAATTCAAAGGATCTATTTCCCTGTCGATGGGAATATTCGGTGACAACACAGATGTTCCAGGTGTATACGAATCTCCAACCACCAATCCAAGGGTTGCTCTTTCTTTTAATATACCGTTATGGGATTGGGGTGAGAAAAAAGCCCGACTGGCCGCAGCAAATGCCAATCTCGACATCACTAAAATTGATCTGGAGAACGAAAAGAACAACATTGTAATCAATATCAGAAAAGTCTATCGAAACCTGCAGAACCTTGAAACGCAGATTGAGATTGCCCAGCAAAACGTAAAGAATGCTGAATTGACTTATGAGATCAACCTGGAGAGATACAGAAATGGAGACCTCACAAGTATGGATTTAAATCAATTTCAAAATCAGCTTTCAGATAAGAAGAGCGAGCTCGCCAATGCTTTGATCAACTACAAAATTGAATTGCTCAACCTGAAGATTCAATCGCTTTTCGATTTCGAAACCAACCAACCCGTAGTACCACAAACCTTTTAGTAGAAACAGTCATGAAAAACATGAGAACATACTCCAATCTTCTAGTGCTAGTCCTTTTGATCGGTATTCTAGCGAGTTGTGACAATGAAGAATCAACGATTGATACCGAGATCAAGATCCCGGTATCTGTTGTAGCCATTAAAGAACAGTCCATTTCCAATTTTATTGAAACCACCGGAACTGTTTATTCATCGAAAGAAGGTATTGAAAAATCACAATTAGCCGGGAGCTACCGCCTGCAGACCAATCCACAAACAGGGCAATCATTTGCACTTGGTGATTTTGTAAAAGCCGGGCAGGTACTCATCACATTGGAGGATGCCGAATTTGAAAACGGGCTTCAATTGGAAGGAAAAAAGCTTAACCTGGAGTTGGCTGATAATAACCTGAAAAAGCAGCAATCTCTCCATGAAAAAGGGGGAGTGACGCTCACAGAATTGAAGAATGCTTCGGTGGAGTATGTTAATGCGAAGTATTCTTATGAGAATGCACTGATCCAGAAGGAGAAAATGTCGGTACAAGCTCCTTTCGACGGCACGATCGTCGAGCTTCCCTACTATACGGCGGGAGTAAAAATTGATCAGGGAATGGACTTATTCAAAATCATGAAGTACGACCGATTATTGTTGGACATAAAACTTCCTGAGAAGTATTTGTTGGAAGTTAGAAAAGGTCAGGAAGTACATATCACCAATTATAACCTGGACAAGGACACTTTGGCTGGCTTTATCAGTCAAATCTCTCCCGTAATCAATCCGGATACCCGCACTTTTCAAAGTATGCTGGAGATCAGAAATGATGAACTGATGCTTAGGCCCGGAATGTTTGTAAAGGCCGCCATTCTATCGGAGAAACGAGACCAAACCATCGTGATCCCTAAAGAAACCATCATTTCCCGGCAAAACGGCAAAGTCGTTTACATTGTTGAAAATGGGATTGCCAGCGAAAAATCAATCAAAACCGGATTGGAAAATCAGGATGTAATTGAGGTACTTGACGGACTAAAAATTAATGACCGCCTGGTGATTTCCGGGTATGAAACACTGAGGAATAACTCGAAAGTGAGTGTGATTCAATAGTCTCATGACAGAGCTTTCACACCACTAAATTTTGAACGTTAAAATCCATCTATCGTGAAGAAAGTTGTTTCGCTTGCGGTAAACTACCCCATCTCCATCCTGATGATGGTGCTTGCCATCATTCTCCTCGGATCTATCTCCTTTAGCAAGCTGGGAATCGAACTGTTCCCAAACCTGAAGAACCCTACACTTTTTGTAGAGATGAAAGTTGGGATCCGACCACCGTCTGAGGTTGAAAAGCAATTCATTGAAGACATTGAGTCCATTGCCATCCGCCAAAATGGAGCCGTGGAGGTCAGCTCAGTTTGTCAAACAGGCTACGGTAGGGTGACGGTAAGATATGACTGGGGCAAGGACATGGATGAGGCCTTTCTTGATTTACAGAAGGCGCTTTCTAACTTCTCCTCGAATGAAGAGATCGAAGAGTTTGCCATCTCTCAATTCGACCCCAATGCTACGCCGATCATGATAATGGGGATCTATCACCCTACTAATAACGATTTTGATGCCCTCCGAAAGGTGGCTGAAACAAACTTCCGAAATGAGCTGATCCGGCTGCCTGGAATTGCCGAAGTGAGGCTTGCAGGAGAACAGGAAAAAGAAGTGGTGCTCGAGACGGATCCACTATTACTCGCCTCATTTGGGCTATCTGTTGATGAGCTAGTGGCGAAGATCCAAAACTACAATCGAAATGTTTCAGGAGGCTTTATCGAGGAACTAGGGAAAAAGTATGTGATCAAAGGGCTGGGTATTTTGAATACGCCGGAAGATCTGGAAGAACTGGTCGTTGGATATACTACCCGTCAGGGCGCCCAGGCGCTTCCCGAGCAAGGCGAAAATACAGATCCACAGGCGCAAACCTCTACCTCTGATCAGGTACCTGTGCTGCTAAAAGAAGTGGCTTCGGTAAAAGTGATGGATAAGGAAGCGAGCAGTATTGTCCGTGTCAATCAACAAAGGAGCCTCGGCCTTTCCATTTATAAGGAAACCAAATACAACACCGTAAATGCGGTTACAGAATTGGAAGAAGTGTTGGAAGACTTGAAAAAGACGGTTCCCGGATATGAGTTCGTCATCATCCAGAATCAAGGAAGTTTCATTCAACAGGCAATTGATGAAGTAAAAGAATCGGGTCTCTATGGTGCACTTTTCGCCATGATCATTTTGTTTGTTTTTCTTCGAAGAATCGGCGTTACGGCAATTATCAGTGTAGCGATTCCCATTTCAATCATCGCCACTTTCAACTTGATGTATTTCAATGGACTGACGTTGAATGTAATGACCCTCGGTGGCCTGGCATTAGGTGCCGGCATGTTGGTGGACAATGCTATCGTGGTAGTAGAGAGCATTTTTAGAAGGAGGGAGGAAGGTCTGGGTGTGATCGACGCGGCCATCAAAGGGACCAGCGAAGTGAGCGGGGCAATTACCGCCTCCACACTGACAACAATCATCGTTTTCCTGCCGATCGTTTATCTGCAAGGCCCCTCTGGTGAACTTTTCAAGGATCAGGCACTAACAGTGGCTTTTTCGCTCGTTTCTTCGCTGGTTGTCGCCATTTTGGTTATTCCCATGTTGTTTGCCCGGGTATTTAAAAAGGCCAAAGAAGTAAAAGAAGCCAAATCAATCAAATTCCAGAGCTATCGAAACTTCCTCGACAAAGTCCTTAAGTATCGCATAGCTTTTATAGTCATCTCTTTTTTGCTGGTCTTCGGGTCCTACCAACTGATCTCGGTGATCGGTAGTGAATACATGCCAAAGGCAGATACACGCGCTATATCCGTGGATCTTAATTTGAACGAAGGCACTCCACTAGAAAGAACGTCAAGTACGGTGGCTCAGATTGAAAAGCAGTTGTTTCAGGTTTTCGAAGGTCACCTGGATAAGATCTACAGTCATATTGGCCCTGAACAAAGCCAATCAGGAATTGAAAATGAAAACCTTTATGAGGAGAATAAAGCGAGCTTAAAACTTATTTTCAGCCAGGAAAGCGAGCTGCCTATTGCTCAAATCACTGAGGTTCTTTCAGGATATTTCGAGCGCATTCCGAACCTGGAGGCCTCATTTTCAAATGATGAAAGTGCCCTCAATTCGGTGCTTGGTGAGGAAGAGATGCCGCTGGTAATTGACATCACTGGCTCAGACTTGAGAACACTCCGACCGCTTTCCGACTCGGTGGTGTTGATCATGAATGGGGACAACAATATTTATGAACCGCTATCCAACATGGAGCAAGGTGTTCCCCAGGTTCAGGTGGACGTAGACAAATACCGAGCCGGGCTATTCAATCTTTCCATCGAAGAAGTAATTGGTCAAATCAAAGATCAGCTAAAAGGCAAGAATGCCGGGACCATTGAGCGAGGTGGTGAGATGCAGGACATAGAAATTAAGATTCCCAAAATCAGTCTCTCTGAGTTGGAAAACATGAAAATCAAAGGGGCCGAGCAAGAGCTTCGGTTGGGGGAAATTGCCAATATCACGACCGAATATGCTTCAAGTTCCATCTTCAGAAAAAACCAAACGAGGTTCGTTTCTGTGAGCGCAAGGGTGAATCAGGACATGGCTTATGATAAAATTGTCAATGGCATCCAGACGCAATTTTCACAGCTTTCGTTGCCTCCACAGTATAAGATCGATGTTGTAGGGCAGGAGTTGAAACGCAAGGAATCGATGCAGAACCTTACGTTTTCGCTGATCCTTTCTGTCCTACTGGTTTACATGGTGCTAGCCTCACAATTTGAGTCATTACTCCACCCATTCACCATTCTTCTCACCATTCCATTGGCCGGAGTTGGTGCCTTGCTCTCATTCTATTTTCTGGGGATGCCACTCAATATGATGGCCTTCATAGGGATCATCATGCTGACAGGAATTGCCGTGAATGATTCTATCATTTTGGTGGATAGTATTAACAAAAACAAACAAGCCGGAATAGATCTGAGAACGGCCATACTGGATGCCGGACAGAAGCGGTTTCGACCCATCATTATGACAAGTCTCACAACCATTTTGGCCTTGCTACCACTCACATTTGGGTTCGGAGAAAGTGCTTCTCTCAGGGCGCCAATGGCCATCGCCGTAATCGGTGGATTAGTGACTTCTACCCTTTTGACCTTAGTCGTAATTCCATGTTTTTACGAAAGCATTGAGAAGTTGATGACCAGAATTTCTAACCTGACTTCCAGAAGTAATGGGTAAAACGGGCATTCTCTATACGATCATTCGCAGGAAAGTCCTGGTGTCCATGCTGTTCATAGGATTTTCAGTGATGGGATACATATCATACAATAAGCTTCCTGTAGAGCTATTTCCGAATGTCGAGTTGCCAGTCCTTATTGTGCAAGTGGGCTCCAGCAATGAAGTGGACCCAAAGTACATGGAAAGCCAGGCGATCATCCCATTGGAAGGAGCCATCAGCTCGCTGGAAGGAATTGAGGAAATCAATTCTTCGGCAGATAGTCGGCAAGGAATGATTTTTATCTCCTTTGTTCAGGGGACCAACATCAAGTATTCCTATCTCAAGTTAGAGCAAAAGGTCAATGCCATCAAAGCCGATCTGGGGCCTGAGTTCTTTGTCAATATCGTAAAAATCGATACGGAGCAATTCACCAATACATTCATGGAGCTGCAAGTGCTTGGCTCAGGTGGAGTAGACCGTGTGAGGAATGTTACGGATCAGTACATCACGGATCGGTTAACCAATGTAGATGGAGTTGGAGGAGTGGAAGTATTCGGTGGCCGCCAAAAGACCGTGGAAATCATTATGAATGATGCGATATGCGAAGCCAATGGCATCACTCCCAATACAATCAACAATGTGCTCGCTCAGAATTCTAATAAAAGTGAATTTGTAGGTCAGGTTCGCACAGATGGTCAGAACGTGTTTGTGAACGTCTCAGCGGATCTGAAAAATATCAAAAACATTCAAAGTCTGGTAGTTTCTGAAAAAGGCCCATTGCTTCTGAGCGATGTAGCAGATGTATTCTTCGGAGTAAAGGAGCAAACCACACTGAGTCGCGTAAATGGCAAGGATGCGATTTCTATCCGCATTTCTAAGGCCTCACAAGCGAATTTGATCGAGGTTTCTGAAAACACCCTGGCCACCATAGCTGAGATCAACAAGGATTTGAAACCAATGGGTGCTGAAATTGTCGTGCAAAGCAATACGGCAGAAGTCATGGTCAAAAACATCGATCAGATCAGGAGCCTGGCGCTACTGGGTGGTTTGTTGGCCATATTCGTCCTTTGGGTTTTCCTTCGTAGAATCAAGTTCATCCTGAGCATCGCGTTGGCGATCCCGATCTCTGTTTTCACAGCATTCAACTTTTTCTATGCGTATGACATTTCGGTCAACAGCCTTACCTTGATCGGAATGTCCCTGGCCATTGGGATGCTATTGGATAACAGTGTCGTGGTGATCGAAAACATCTACCGACATGTAGTGAACAAAAAACCAACAGAGGAAGCAGTTGTGGATGGAACCAGGGAAGTAATGAGGTCTGTGATAGCTGCCACACTTACCACCGTGACCGTGTTCGTACCATTCATCTTCTCCTCCAATTTTCTGGTTACACTGATTGGAACACATATCGGGGTTTCGATCATATCAACATTGCTCGTCTCATTGGTGGTTGCGCTTGTGCTCATACCCATGCTTGCCCATACCACAATCAAGAACGATAAAAATGCCGATGCTCCTTTGATCAAAAATGCGTCAGTTCGTCAGCGAATCATCCAGATGTACCTCGTGGTTTTGAAGGCTTGTTTCCGAAAACCAGCGGCTACGATCATTGGAGGTTTGGTGTTATTTTTTGTTACCATAGGGTTGAGTTTTTTGGTGAGTGTGGCAAGTCTTAATGAGGTGGAAACGGACGAGATGAACCTTTTCGTGACCATGCCCGAGGGCGCAACACTCGCAGCAACAGACACCAAGGTTCAGCAGATTGAAAAAGATGTACTGGAAATTCCTGTGGTCGGGAACCTGATCAGTCAAATTTCAGAAGGTGAATCCGTGCTAACAGTCCAGTTGGTAGAGGGCTTTGACCAATTAGATACGATCTCTGTCGAAGAAGTGAAAAGCATGCTCAGCAATATATCTGACAGCTATGAAGACATGGAAATCACTATGGATCAACAGCAGCAGGCAAGTAGCAGGGGACAAGCGCGAGGACCTTCGAACTCAAATACGTTTGAGAAAATGCTGGGTCTGGGAACACAAACAGAGCAGATCGTCATCAAGGGTCAGGACTTTAAACTCATGCAAACTATTGCGAATGACCTCAATTCCTTCATCAGCGGATTGCAGTCCATTGAAGAGAGCTACGTGAATGTAAGTCCGGAGCGACCTGAAGCTCATATCATTTTCGATCAACTCCGCATGAGTGAATATGGTGTCACGCAGGAAAATGTGATGTCAAGTCTCAACGATTTCCAACCGTCTTTCGCATCAGGGTCCTCTTTCTTTAGTGGTAATGAAGAATTTGAAATCACCATTAAGACCAATGATCAGGAAACGCAACGTGCAAAGGAGATGAAAGATCTCAGGTCGCTACCCGTGATAAATGCAGCAGGAGCTACCCATGAGATGGAAGATTTTTCATCGGTGATCTACTCCTCCGGGGAGAGTAGTATCATGCGACTCAATCAGGAAAAACAAATTGAAATTACCTATAGATTCATCGAAGATGTGATTGGATCAGAATCGCTATTGGAAGCTTCTCGCATCGAAATTGACCAATTGGTGGCAGGTATCAATATCCCGTCGGGTATCGTAGTAGATGTGATTCATGAAGAGCCTCTTTTTGATGAATTCTACTTTCTCATTTTCGCAGCAGTGGTGATTATCTTCATGATCCTGGCGGCCATATTCGAGTCCCTCTATTTGCCTGTGGTGATTATGTTCTCCATCCCTCTTTCTGCGATCGGGGCGTTCCTTGGACTTACACTTACTGGAAACTCACTGATGAATGCCAATACGCTTATTGGCTTCTTAATACTGCTTGGAGTTGTGGTGAACAATGGCATCATTTTGATCGACTACTCAAGGATCCTTCGGCGAAGGGGGTTTACCAAATATCGATCGCTGATGATCAGTGGAATATCCAGGATTCGACCGATTCTTATTACCTCCATTACCACGATCGTAGCGATGCTTCCACTGGCATTGGGAGAGGCCGAGTATGTGACCAGTATCGGTCAGCCGTTTGCGGTAACGGTGATGGGCGGATTGGCATTGAGTACCTTACTCACGCTCATCTACATCCCAACCATGAGTGCAGGGTTAGAGAGCGTCTTGAAATGGTTCAGGAATTTGAATCCAATGCTGAGGGTCTTTCAAATCGTTTCCATGCTTGCTGTTTGTGCCCTGGTTTACTTTGAAATTGAAGGGTTCATGTGGCAAATGATCTGGTTCCTGGCCGCGATCATCTTGATTCCTGGCACGACACATTTTGTGATGACTTCCTTACGTCAGGCAAATGCCAGAATGGTTGCACCGGATGAAGCCATGCGCATCACCATCCAGAATTTGACGAAAGTCTATGGACGAGATAAGCGATGGCTGAGAGAATGGAGAGGAAATAAGAGTCTCTATGAAGCGCGAGATGAAGAACCCATTTCGATTCGATCAATCCTGCAAAACCTGGTTTGGCAAATGGCTTTGATCACCTTTCTGGTGTATTTCATCTATTTCTACCTGGATAAAGCTTTTTGGCAGCTATGCTTTATGATAGCGCTGCATGTGCTCATCATATCTATCATTAATCAGGTTACTTACCTGATGAAGAAGCGGAGAAGACTGGCTTCTGTCATCCATACCCTGGTACTCTGGGGATTTCCTCTGGTGAGTGCCGGATACCTCTACTCCGATATCACGGTAAAGGCCCTTGGTCTGGTTTTGATCATACTATGGTTCATTGGTCTGTTCCTGGTGAGTACTGCCAGAAGATTGGAAGCTAAGCCCGTGGATCTGGAAAACATGAAAGGTAGATTCAAGAAGATCAGAAGGATCTACTTTAAGTTCATCCTCTCCATTCCAGTGATTGGGAAGAAGAAAGAACCTTTCAAAGCACTCTCCGGAGTGAGCTTGAAAATTGAGCAGGGCATGTTTGGATTGCTTGGCCCCAATGGCGCGGGCAAAACAACACTCATGCGAATTCTCTGCGGTATCATGGATCAGAGTTATGGCAAAATATGGATCAATGGCCATGATACAAATCTGCGTCGAGAAGAGCTACAAGGGTTGATCGGCTATTTGCCACAAGCCTTTGGTACCTATGAGAACATGACCCCCTACCAGTTCCTCGACTACCAGGCGATCCTTCGAAAGATCACAAATAAGAAGGCCCGTGAAGAAAGGGTGCAGTATGTGCTAAAGGCGGTGCACATGCAAGACCATCAACACAAAAAGATTGGTTCCTTTTCTGGTGGAATGAAGCAACGCATTGGCATTGCTCAAATCTTGCTTCACCTACCAAAGATCCTGGTGGTTGATGAGCCAACAGCGGGACTGGATCCACTGGAACGTATTCGATTCAGAAACTTGTTGGTGGAATTGAGTAGGGAACGAATTGTGATTTTCTCTACGCACATTATTGAGGATATCGCTAGTTCGTGTAACCACCTTGCTGTATTGATCAAGGGAAATATCGAATACATAGGAAGTCCCACGACTATGGCGGAATTGGCCAAGGACAATGTGTGGGAATTCACTGTATCACCAGAAGAATTTGAGGAGATCAAAGAAGATCACCTGATCGTTCATCACATGAGAGATGGTGAAAATATCAAGATCAAATGTTTGTCGCAGGATAAGCCGGCAGAAAATGCCTATCAAGTTCGAGCCAATCTGGAAGACTCGTACTTGTGGTTAATGAAGAACAAAAACAGAAACAAACATGAAGAGCTCGCTCACACTACTGCTTAGGTTAATCAGCTATAACATCAAAGTGATCTTCGCGAATAAGTTCATCTACTTTGTGTTGGCGGCTTTTGCTTTTTTTGCATTAATTATCACCATTACAGTTTTTGAAGATCCTGACTTCAATGAAGCCGTAATTTTTGGATTCCTCGTTTTTCCGGGACTTTTATTGATCTTCTACCCCCTTGCTTACGGTCTGCAAAATGATGATGATTCCAAGATGATTGAAACCATCTTCGGTATTCCGAATTATCGATACAAAGTATGGCTCGTGCGGTTCGTCCTGACTATTCTTGTTGCTTTTGTCATTTTGATTGTACTTGGAATAGTTGCCAATATCACACTGTACCGATTCAATCTCATGCCTATGGTAGGCCAGGTACTTTTCCCAGTTGCTTTTTTGGGAGCTGTTGGTTTCATGTTATCTACGAAAATTAAAAATGGAAACGGGACAGCCATTACATTGGTGATCGTGAGTTTCATCTTTTTCATTTTCGCTGAGCCTTTGGAGTACAGTGCTTACAACCTGTTCCTTAATCCTTTCTCTGAGCCAAGAGATATGAGTGAATTTATTTGGCTTAGCGTGATCTACAAGAACAGAATTTACCTCATCATAGGTACTGCCTTATCTCTCCTCTATGGCATGTACAATCTGCAGTTTAGGGAGAAGTTTATTTGATCTTTGTCAGATTGAGGAATGCTTAGAACAATACACATTTCGACAGGCTCCTTGTGACAGATTTCTTCAATCTGATAAAGTAGAATTAATCACCTTTTCGTCTCATACAATCGCCTAACCTCTAACAATCCCAACTGAACTTTGAAATCCATGATCCTTTGATAAGATTGCCTGATCCGCTCTTCGGGAATTTCGCCAGACTGCACCAGTTTTTTAATCAGCTTGAATAGTTTCTCTACAGGGATCACGTCCTTTTCCAACACGTGATTGGCAAAAACCAGTATATCAACTCCTGCCAGAATGGCCAGTTTCACAGAGGTCTCCAGGCCATAGTGATCCGCAATGGCTTTCATTTGCATGTCGTCGGAAAACACGACACCCTCAAATCCGAGGAACCCCCGTAACAACCCATTCACAACCCTTTTTGAAAGTGTTCCCGGAAGGGAATCCGATAAAATACGGTTCATCACATGAGAGGTCATCACCGCATCTACCATGCCTGAGTCGATCAGTATTTTGTAGGGATAGAGTTCCTCAATCTCGAAGGTCCGGGAGACATCTGCGATGCCTTTATGTGTATCTTTCATCGAGCTTCCATGCCCTGGAAAGTGCTTCAGGGCCGTACCGACTTTTACGTCACGATGGGCCGAGATGTATACAGAGGCATGTTTGACGACTGCTTCATAGTCTGCCGAAAAACTTCTTCCAATGCCTCCGATGATGGGGTTTTTGGGATTGATATTAAGATCTACCACCGGAGCATAATTTAGATTGAATCCTAAACTTCTGAGGTTGTCAGCAATTCTTCGTGCATAGAAATAAGTCGTATCAATATTGTTCCATTCTCCCAGTTGTTGCGCAGAAGGCGGATCATCGAATCCGTATTTCGGTTTGAGTCGATTGACAATGCCCCCTTCCTCATCAATGCTGACGAGAAGTGGAATAGGCGAATGTGATTGCAACGTATCAATCATGGCAATCAAACCTTGTTTTGTGTTGGTCCTGGGGACGTTTTTTTCAAAAAGAACTACTCCTCCGATCTTACCTTGTTTCAGGTTGAGAAGTAGTTCTTCGCGAAGATCAGCAGCCTGAAAATCCCGCACTCCTGTCATGATCATCTGTCCGATCATGATATCCAAAGAATCCCGCTCCTGAGATTTTGCGATGAATGAAAGAAGCATCAGGAGGGACAGGAAGTGGATTTTCATAGACGTCAGTAGAAATTGCTTTCCATTTTTTCGTAGCGCTCACCCGATAAATTGTAGTAAGCGGACGCCAAGTTAGCGGTTAAACAGGAATGCGCGGGTAAAATCCCCACGACATCACCTACTTTCAGATTCCTGAAGAATCGTTCGGAACCTTTGATGATACCGTGTTCCTGTGATACACGATCCAGAATGGCATCTCCCTGGTATTGCCAGCCAGAAGGAGTCAGTGTCACCACTTCGCCAAAATACACGTCATCATTGCCTCGCTTGATGTGATCTTTCGATAAGTGAATAGCTCCGCCATAGATCACCGCTTCGTCCCGATTGTGATGAACAGCTACGACCGGGCAGAACACGGCAACAGCTATGTCTTCCATGGTACAGGATCCGATATTGGTTTGTTGGATGTCGTAAAAAACGAAGTTTCCGGGACGGATTTCATCAATACCATCAAAGGCGTCCAATGTACTGCACGATGGGGTATCTCCGTATGAAATGAAAACGTCCTGATCCAATTTACTTTGGATAAGCTTGATCACCTTCATACTGTCCTCATGCATTTCCAGGATTTTTCTGGGTGAACGTGCATTATAAGTATGTCCCGCATGAGAAAGTAATCCCCTGAAAGAAACCTGATCGGTTTGCCTGTTGATCAAGTCCTGAATGAGATCACTTTGATTGTGCAGCAGTCCGGTTCGCCGGGTGCCCACATCGATCTTGATGAAGTATCCTAAGGGTGATTTAGCGGTCACCAGTAGATGGTCAAGTGCGTCTCGGGATTCAATTTGGACATTCAGTTTGATCTTTGAAGCCAGTTCATTGATTTCATCGATCTCAAGGGGATTATATGGAAATGCGATGGTGATGTCATCCCAACCATGATTCGCAAAATATTGCGCCATGGACACTGATGAAACCGTGATCTGTTTCACTCCCTCCTGCCTGAACCAATCACCAACATCTTTCGACTGGTGTGTTTTGAAATGAGGTCGGAAAATAGTGCCACTGGCATTTGCTTTCTCCGCCATTCTTCTAATGTTGGCCCTTGCAATTCCTTCGTTGATCACGAAAGTGGGCCGTTTGATTGTCATCATGGTTTATAAATAGTCTACTCTTCTACGGTAATCTTTTCAATAATCTTTTCGATTACGTTAGAAATGTAAGCTCCATTGTCTGGTCCATACCAACTCATGGTCCTTGCCTCGTATCTGCTCAGATCATACCACTGGTCCTTAATGATGTATCCGATATATCCGCCATTGAAAGAATTAATGACGATGTTCAGGCCTTTCTCCCTCGCTGATTCATAGAGCGGTAATGCTAATTCTCCGGAGAAATCTCCGGGAAGGCCGATAAAAATTGTATTACCGAGTTGTAAAAATGACAACTCTATGGGGTATTCTCCAAAGAAATAGTGGAAAAGCCACGGTCTAAGGGCAATATTTCTTGAAATTTTTGCCATTGGGGGCCTGATCTCGAGGGGAATTCTCCAAAAATCAATACTAACATCAGCGACATAGGTGGGGCCAAGGACTTCAAGTAACTTCACATACTCGGTCAATTTTTCACCGAAATCAATTACTTCATCATACTCATCCTGCACTTCGATGGTACGAGGCCCCATGCTACCAACCGCACCAGCTGTGTACAATGCAAAATCAATTGAAACCTGCTTTTCCAGGTTCATAACCAGTCGTCCGGGAAAGTCCCCGGAAACTTCATGCGTGTGCCTGCTCAGACACGTGGCGTGTGCCGAATAGGAAGTCAGGTAAGCCGAATGGTCTCCTGACAACAGTCCGATCACTTTAAAATACGGATCAATCTTTCCTTGATCTTTAGCCAATCGATTTTTCACAAGTTCAGGTACTTGCAAGTCATTGTAGGAGAAGTATCCGGGGGCTATATTTTCCTGCGCTTTTCTAATTCCTTTGACAATATTTTCCGCCAGACTTTTGGGCACTTCAGGGTCATATTCACCGGCAAACAGATCACCCACCAATCCAGGTGCCCACCCTCCTATACTCGAGTGGCTATGGGTGGCAGTTAGAAATACCCTTTGTAGGTCCCAGCCGAAATCAGGCAGTATTTTATTTAAGTGTTGGGTCACTTCCGGAGGCATGATCAGGAGGTCTGCAGTCACATAGGCTACTTGTTGCTTTCCATCATCAAACACTACGGTACGAACGTAGATGGAATCCCGAATAGAGTTGTAGGTTTTTGGTTTCCTGCCTCCAAACCCTGCCAACGGTGAAACCTCATTTGGAGTGATGTTCACTTTGGACCAACCGATAAGGAAGGTATCCGATTTGGCCAGCGGCCCTCGACCCTCGAATAAGGAATCGATCCGGTCCATCATCCGTGCATAATATGCCTCTTCCCGAAAAGGTGTACGGTCCACAGGTTGCAGACATACGCTGGCAATGAGCAATAGCACAACAAAAGATGAAAGGATGTATTTCAACCACCTTGGCATAGCCCAAAGATGGGGTAAATTGAGGGCTAAACACGATTAATCCTGTTCAAAGGAGAAATTTAGGACACCCAGCCGCACCCGTCATTTCGCCAGCCCTCCGCTAGTGGGGCAGGCGAGAACCTGCTTCATTTGAGTGGATGATACCTGGGAATCACGGAACGGGTCAAATTTCCGTAACCAGGTCCCGCGTATTATCGCCACTTGACCATTCGGGTTTTGGTATTCTTTTCAAAAGACTCAGGGATTTGGTTCAGGATAGACTTTTTGAGTTCATTGATCAGCTTCTCTCTGGTAAAGTGCTTATGAACTGCGATACAAATGGACCTTACAGGTTTGGGACTATCGAACATCAGCACATTTCCGGCATCGTTTTTTTCATCATAGGAAAGTTCCGGGATCAGGGTGTATCCACGAACCTCTCGTATGAGTTTTTTCAGCGTATCGATGCTTGCTCCTTCCATCACGACATTACTATGTTGTTCTGAGGGTTCAAAAGAACAAATATTTAATGTCTGATCTCTAAAGCAATGACCCTCTTTCAATAGCCAGAGGCCATCGGATTGCAATTGCTTTTCATTGATCGATTTATTGGCAAGCATTTCATTGTCCTTGTCCATGAAGACCAAAAAGGGCTCGTTAAACAGGGGTATTTCTCTGATATCGGATTCATGTAACGGAGCAGAGAGTATACCTAAATCAAGTTGCTTGGTCTTGATCAGTTCAATGATACGCTCGCTTTGCAATTCTTCTATCACCAGTTTCGTTTGGGGATGTTTCTGGATGAAGTCAGAAATGAATAGAGCTAACAAATTAGGAGCTAATGTAGGTATGATCCCTACCTTATAACTCCCTTTCATTTCCTCTTTGTCATCATTCACAAGTTGTTTTAACTCATCCGCTTCCCATAACACCTTCCGGGCCTGGGCGATAAACAACTTTCCCATTGGGGTTGCTTCCAGAGGCTGGGTGGACCGGTCAAATAGAATGGTAGAAATCTCCTCTTCCAACTTTTTCAATTGAAGCGTCAAAGTGGGTTGCGTCACAAAGCAACTTTCAGCTGCTTTCACAAAGTGTTTATGTGTATCCAAAGCCACGACATATTGGAGTTGCTGAAGTGTCATATTGATTTTATAAATATAGAATGCAATATTATTAATTTGACTAATATATCTCAACTAAGAACCTTTGCATCAAAAAAGAGATGAAAAAGAACGAGTTAAATCAAATAGGGCTTGATAAGGAATCAGCCAAAAAAGTGGCAGATAAACTCAACCTGCTATTGGCCAATTACAAGGTATTCTATATGAATGCCCGAGGATTTCATTGGAACATCAGAGGTGAGAAATTCTTTGAATTGCATTCAAAGTTTGAAGATCTCTATAACGACCTTCAACAGAAAATTGATGAGATAGCAGAACGGATATTGACTTTGGGATTTATTCCACTCCACCGGTATTCAGATTTTATAGCCAATGCTGAAATCGTGGAAACCCATGATGTTTCTGAGGGCCGGCAAGCGGTCAAGCACGTATTGGAGGCCTATCAGGTCCTGCTTCCACTGGAACGAGAGTTACTTCAGCTGTCTGGCGATTCGGAAGATGAAGGCACTAATTCGTTGATCAGTGATTACATCAGCGAACAAGAGAAATTGGTGTGGATGTATGGTGCTTACATCGACAATTGAATGCTGCAAATGATCAATACACTTGGTCCGGTAATGGTAGAAAGGCCTGCCGTTACCGGACCGCAATACAAATGAATGGAATCTAAAAATAATTAGCATGAATTTTCACACACGCAAATGGGTAAAACCCGAAGATTTGAATCCGAACCGAACGTTGTTTGGAGGTCGGTTACTGGAATGGATCGATGAGGAAGCGGCGCTTTATGCCATCATACAATTGGAAAATCCAAGAACAGTCACAAAGTACATAAGTGAGATTGATTTTCGGTCAAGCGCGAAAGAGGGAGAGATCATTGAAATAGGCATTGAGGTCCTGAAGTTTGGTCATGCTTCTTTGACCCTGCGAGCTGAAGTCCGGAATAAAATGACCAGAGAAACCATTTTGACAGTTGATCGCATTGTCATGGTTGGTCTCGATGAATCAGGTCGTCCACTGCCGCATGGGAAGACACAGGTGGAATATGTGAAACACAGACTGGAAAAGTGAAAGCACCGAACCTCCACTAAACCGTTTAGGTTTTTCAGGCCATTTGCGAATGCCTGTGAGAGGTGGTACTTTTATCAAAATCTGTATCACAAACCAACAGCGTGGCATTGGGCCCAAACACAAAAACAATGAAAAGATATTTGATGATTCTGGTTTCTTTAATTGCGCTTGTTTTAGCATCGACAGCTCAGGACAAAAGATACTTCAATAAGCACTTCTTAAAAGCTTCTTCTAATCCTACCGATAATATCAGAACCTACGAGTTTCGTTCAAAAAATTCGGTCTTTTTTCAGGATTTTGTGAATGAAAAACTGATGTTTGAAGGTACGGTTTACAATGCCGATAACGCGGACGTGATGGATGAATTCATTCACTACATTCGAAATCAGCTAAGTTCTTTTAACTATAGCGAGGCATTCAAGAATTTGCGAGGGGACTTCATCTTTCATGGCCAAAATGAGAGAATATTCAAAACCTGCTATGACGGCTCGTATCTGAAATACTTCCATGCCAGTGATGCGAACACAACGAATGTCCTAATAAAAGGTAGTGGCACATATCAATTCAAGGAAATGGATGAGACCAGAGTGATGAACTTTCAAGACTCTTTGATTATCTCAGATTTCCTCATAACAAGAAATAATGATACCATTTTCAATAAATTCGATGTTATGGCGGAGCCACCAGGAGGTTTGCAAAATTTTTACCAGGCTGTGGTTAAGAAATTGCGCTACCCTCTCTCACAAAGACTAGCAGGGAGAGAAGCTGAGATTTTCGTACAATTTGAAGTGGATAAAAATGGTAGGCTGGTAAACTTTATGGCTCGGGATTCTGATGGAAATACAACGACATTCGAAGAGAAGACCATTAAAAAGTTATCAAAATTCCCACCCTGGACCCCAGCCAAGTTTCAGGAGCATCCGGTAACCACCAGATTTACATTACCTGTCTACTTTCAGTTAAACTGATTGTTTACTACATAAAATCCGTTGGGTTCCGGAATGCCTTCAGATAGTCTGCTTTAGCATCAATTTTGTTAACAAATGAGGCTATTTGGTTTCGGGTTTGAACCATTTTAGTTTTCCAGGGGTCCATTTACCATGAGCAACACCAAACATTTCAATTATGAGGATTTTCACTTTCTTTTTCATTACCCTGTTTGTCCTCACCTGTAACACAGCTCACGGACAGTATTACGAGGTTCTGGAATCGAAAAAATCCTTTCGTGAAAATGGCGCGAAACTAAAAAAAGGGGAACGTGTTGACAGAAGTGACATAGTCACTGTAAAGAGCAAAGGGGAGTTATTGCTGAGATCCATCACCTTCGTCAATCCACGATTGAAACCAGGGATATATGATATTGATTCCTTAATGACCTTCGATTATGCGAGGCACAAAACCCATGACAGCTTGAAGAACGTTTTGAGAGATATAAAGCTACTTGGATGCAAATTCAAGTACAAAATGATGATAGTGCCTGGGTCCAATAAACACTATGAAGTAGGTAGGATCGAAGTAGATAGCCGACCCATCATTAACCTAAAAAAGGGTAGAACGGCACCCATAGTAGTCAAATGGTCAAATCCCAATGGCAAGTACCAGGGCAGTTATGTGGTGATCATTCAGGATGCCACATCCAAATCCTTTTTAGATGTTATCGAAACGGAAGCTCGGGAAATACCCATCGATTTTTTGAGTTACAACCATCCGCTCATTCAATATACCATCAAAGCACTTGATTGCCGGGCCAGTCATACCTATGGGGTCCGGATTGTTCCTTGAAGTAAGGTTCCAGGGCTACAACTTTGCGTTAATTGAGTCAGTCAAGTGGTCAATTCAAGGTGCATGAGCGTTAATCCCAGTTGGAATTAAAGTCATTCACTCAATATTCGATTAAGGCCGGTCGTGTAACTCTTGTATTAAAATGGCGCCAACACCTCCTAAGACTTCTTTTTATCGAGGCAATCACATAACTTTCTTTTCTAACATCGTAAACATCCTTTGAGACATGAAGTAAAGATGTTTGATGATAAACCTACTGATAAACCGCCATGAATACCGTACTCATTGTTGACGACTCGATTTATAGCCGATCTACGATCCGAAATGTACTGAGTGATGCAGGCTACACCATTGTGGGCGAAGCCAATCAGGGTGAACTGGCGATAGATATGGCTTCACAACTCATGCCTGATCTGATCACACTCGATAATGTAATGCCAGATATGATGGGGTTTGATGTGCTAAAAGCCCTGAATGCCTCGAAAGTCAAATCAAAGGTCATTTTTGTGAGTGCTGTTGGACAACAAACGGTGATCAACAAAGCCTTGGAAATGGGTGCTGTGGACTATCTGGCCAAGCCTTTCACCGATGAAAAATTATTAGAAGTAGTAGACAAGCACATGAAAACGGGCAAAAAATCGCGTTCGTGATCACAACGAATTGAACGCGCCCACTTTAAGTATTTGCCCCCATTTCGAGCGTCAACTTCACACAAAACTTTAACTTTAGAATCAATTGATGGATCCTCAGGGATCTGGTGTTGTTCGTGTTAACCCTGAAATAGAGTAATTATGAAGAAATTAATCTTAATATTTCTGGTCATAGGTTGTGTCAGTATGGTTTCATACGCCCAGGACAGAGACAAAATAGAAAGAGCAGCACTTGACTACATTGAGGGGTTCTATGAAGGAGATACGGCTAAAATTATAAGAAGTATTCATCCGGACTTATCCAAGTTAGGGTATGGATCCAAAAGCAGCGGGTCTAAAGAGCATATCATGACCTATGAAAGAGCCATTGGTTTTGCTCGTGATGTAGCCAGTAATCCGGAATGGGCCGCTCCAAAAGACGCTGTGAAAGAGATTGAAATTATGGATGCACAGGATAAAATTGCTTGTGTGAAGTTGACGCTGTACTGGGGAATTGACTATTTACTTATGGTGAAGTACGAAGATAAATGGATGATCAGTAAGGTTTTATGGCAGTCTTTGGACTAGTACATTCTCCTGGTATCATCTGAAATTTACTATATCAGTTGCCAGTAATGTCCCACCGTCCAATGTATACCATGTTCTTTTGCCAAACATCCGGATACCTTCTACCTCAATTTCCTTTTCCAGGAGGATTTTCTCACCAAAACCATTACTCTTAAATTGGAATTCATATCCACGGAGCGCAAACGTCAATTTGTCAAAATAAAAAGTCCATGTGTCACTCGGATAATCGACCGTGATCGCATAATAGGAATCATTAAAAAACGTAGCTTTTTTAACGGAATCCTCTGTTTTGGCCTTGTCAAGTAACAGTTTCATGGGCACTCCCATCAAATAGATATGATAGTTGATCGCAGCACGAGCGGTCTCACAATTGGTGAGATTAACCATAGCGATATGCTTTTTAAGCATTTCTTCACTGATATCCGAAACGCCATTAACCATCAATTCACAAGAACCGTCGCAATATGACAATCTGAGGGTATCTCCTTTGATCATAGTCCCAATCCTGAAATTTCCATGTTCATTATCAATGGCAACTTCGGTGACGACAGACTCCTGTCCGATTTGCTGGGCCATGGGCGGAGCCAATTGGGTGTGTACCGCTACTTCAAAACTTATTTTACTCCATCTCCCCTGTGGATCGTGGTATTGAGAGGATTTCGTCAGTATTTGCTCAGTCGTTTGTGCGTAACTTACATTTAGCCATACCAGGCTTGCGACCAGAAGGGAGATTTTAAGTGACAGGTTCATATACATTGGACCATTGCAAGTCCTAAATTGTTGCACCTCTCAAGACGAAAATGGATAAACCTATAAGGTCTAAACTACTGGAAGAATAAGACCTTATAGGTTTTCGTATCGGGAATCTTCTTATCTCAAGCCCTCTCCTTCAATCCAGGGGGCTCCGGCTTCTTTCAATGCGGATCGCAGACCAGGCAGTGTTTCCTCACTAATGGTCTTTAATTCGGACTTGACCTCAGCCAGTTGAGCAATCGCTCTTTCGAATGCCGCCACATGATTTCCCGTAGGACCGTAAGTGCTGCTCAGGGCCACTATCCCTACGAATTGACCATCTCCAGGTGCGGGCGGGTTACGCTCACCTACTTCGCCTCGGGCTTTGCTGCCATTCATTTTTTGATCCAGCGTTAACAGTGCAGTTCTGACATCTTCTATGGATTTGGCTAATTCAGCAGTCGGATTAGTGGCGCTTTTTAAAGCTCTGTTCATGGCATCGGCCAAAGATTTACTTTGAGACAAGACGGTGTTCACAGAAGTCATGTCTTGTTGGAATGCGACGAATCGTTTTCTGAATGCGTTAATTTCTGAGGCATCTTTACCTGGCAGTGCTCCTTCTCTTAATTTGATCACTTCAAACGCTTGAGGTTTCGACAACTCTGTCCACACACCATCGATCACTTTAGACAAAGTCATCGTATAGGTTCCTGGTGTGGCTTTGGCTCCACCACCGAAGAAGAACCCTCCTCCGCCTCCAGACTTCAGGCGTTCACCACTTCTGTTAGCATAAGTCAGGTCCCAGGCTACCCGGTTAAATCCTTTGGCATTTGTACCCGTGACGTGCTTCACTACGTTTCCATCCGAATCCCGAACCGTGAGAATTACCATGGGCTTATTTTGTGAAAGCTCTTTATCCAAAGCATCATATCCGGGGAAAGGGACGTTGGCATTATTCTTATTGAGGTCTTTTTCAGATTCTTTTCGAGTGTCTGCCTGTGACTTGTATTTATCCTTCAGATAGTACGTGAATACTGCGCCAAATGCAGGGTTTTTGGCTTGATAATCCGCATTTCCTTGTCCATAGATTTCATCACGGGGTACATACCAGTGCGCGGGTCTCGTATTGAAAACCGTGGCCTCCGAATTCTGCATGGCATTATCCCAGTCCCTCAATGGCGAGATATCATCGAGAATATAAAAACCACGACCGAACGATGCTCCTACCAGATCATTCTCTCTGCGCTGAATGGTAATGTCTCTGAATGAGATCGTAGGTAGACCACCAGTCAATTTGATCCACTTGCTACCGCTATCATTGGAGAAATAAACGCCAAACTCAGTGGCCAGGAACAACAAGTCCTTCTTCACATGATCCTGAACAATTCTCCAGGTCAGCAATCGGTCCGGCAGATTATTGTTAATGATAGTCCATGAATTCCCTTTGTTCGTGCTTTTTAAAACATAAGGTTTGAAATCTCCATACTTGTGATTGTCCAGGATCAGGTAAACCGTATTGGCATCGTGCAGATCGGCTCTTACATCATTCACAAATGGCGTGGATGGAATTCCCTTAATACTGCTTAGTTCAATTTTTCTCCAGTTCTGACCGCCATCTTCCGTGACCTGCAGGATACCGTCATCGGTTCCAGCATAAATCAGCCCTTCTTGTATCGGCGATTCTGCCAGGGAAGTGATGGTATTGTAATTGGACATGGCACCTACGTCCCAGGCATTGTCATAGCTTTGCGTCCTACCCATGATCGGTAAGGCCAAACGTTCCTGATTTCGGGTCAAATCTCCTGAAATGGCCGTCCAGTCATCGCCCCGGTTTTCTGATTTCCATACCCGGTACGAAGCAAAGTACAATCGGGTAGGATTATGGGGACTCACTAAAATGGGCGCATCCCAGTTAAATCTTTCGTGAGGATCACCAGCCTTTGGTTGAGGCTGAATGAACACGGTTTCGCCGGTTGTTTGATCGATTCTCCATAACCACCCTTGCTGGAACTCTCCATAAGTAATGTCAGGATTTCCGGGTTCGGTCGCACTTTGATGGCCATCTGCGCCTAACGTGATCCACCAGTCTGCATTACGAATCCCGGCAGCATTGGCCGTTCTGGAAGGTCCCCCGTGACTACCATTGTCCTGAGTACCTCCATATACATTGTAAAAGGGAGCGGAATCATCCACCGCCACTTTGTAGTACTGTACCACAGGCAGGTTGGCAATGTATTTCCACGTTTTTGTCAGATCAAAAGTCTCGTACAAACCACCATCTGTTCCAAATAGTGCATAGTTAGGGTCTGATTTTTTGAAAGCCATGGCATGAGTATCCACGTGTTTCTTATCCTCATTCATGGCCCGGAATGTCTTGCCATGATCGTCAGAGATCATGACAACATTATTCATGAGGTACAATCTTCCTTCCTGATGAGGTGATGTATAAAGTTCCTGATAGTAGTGCGGTCCGGTTCCTCCGGAAATTTGATCGGACATTTTGATCCATGTTGCGCCTTGATTGGAGGTCATGTAGGTTCCTCCTTTCGATCTTATCTCTTCAATGACTGCATAAACCTGATCGGGGTTGAACGATGAAATCGCTAAACCAATCTTCCCCATGGGACCTGCAGGTAATCCTGAACTGAGTCTGGTCCAGGTCTCGCCACCATCTGTACTCTTATGAATGCCAGAACCGGGTCCTCCACCCATTAAAGCAGCTACGGTTCTGTGTCTTTGCCAGGTAGCAGCATACAGAATGTCCGGATTTCTGGGATCGATCAATAAATCGGTTGCCCCGATCCATTCACTGTCTCCCAACGTTTTTTTCCAGGAATCACCACCATCGGTAGATTTATAGAGTCCTCTTTCGCCGCCTTTGCTCCAAAGAGGCCCCTGTGCTGCCACCCAGATAATGTCAGGGTTGGTAGGATGGACAATGATTTTCGAAAGGTGCTCAGAGGCTTTGAGCCCTTTATTCTTCCAGGTTTTGCCGCCATCGTAACTGACATAAATACCATCTCCGAATCCTACGTGTCGACCACCTACATTTTCTCCGGTTCCTACCCAGATCGTCTCTGAATTATTGGGATCAATGGTCACACAGCCAATTGAATAGCTGTCCTGACCGTCAAAAATGGGTGTCCAGGTGGTGCCGGAGTTGACTGTTTTCCAAACACCACCAGATCCAACAGCGATATACCAAACATTCTCATTTTCGGGATGAATGGCGATATCTGCAATTCGGCCTGAAGTCAGTGCCGGACCGATACTTCTGAATTTCAGTCCTGCGAAGGTCTTGGAATCGACCTCCTGAGCCCACGTACCGAATGCCAGCAAGCATAAGGTAAGGGTTAAAGATAAAAAGCGGGTCATAATCAAATTTTGGTTAGGACTTCCAATGTAGAAAGAGCAGAATAAACGTCAAAAGGAAATGTGATCGGTGACAGGGGATGTGTGATTGTACGTATTGAGCCGAACATGGCTATGCAATCACTTCTTTGAAGTGTATCAGCCTTCTACCTGGACTTTTTGTTTAGGGGCTTCAATACATCGGTGGAGTTGTTCCAGTGACATAGACTCAGCTCAGTCGCAATTGTATTGCGACTGCTTCTTGTTTAGTAATTTCAATGCCATATCTCTGTGCACTAATCAATGATTCGCCCAATTCTCCCTGTCCAAACTACGATACTGGATAGCTTCAGCCAGATGTTCAATTTTGATAGCCTCGCTTTGGGCCAGGTCCGCGATGGTCCTTGATACCCTTAGGATTCGATCATAGGCCCTGGCGGAAAGTCCCAATCGGTCCATGGCTGTTTTCAGGAGCACTTTGCCTGCCTCGTTGATTTTGCACACATCTTCAGGGACTTTAGTAAGTTCTTCTTTTTCGAAAAAGGACTAATTAAATTTTTTCTAATTGCCAATCTCCTATCATCAAATCAGGACCAATATCCTTGATTCGTTTTTTTCGACTTCTATCATAGGTGCCTATCCACTTACCTTCTGATCCTCTGAAATCCAGATAAAATTTATGAATGAAAGTTCCGTGATGACTATTTGATGTATTATACCAGTGACCAGAGTAAATGTTATCCGTATTAAGAAAACCGAACATTTGATATTCGTACTTACCATCAGTGGAAATTCCAGTGATGATATCCTGCTTATAACTTAAGGTAAGTGTCTCTTCTGAAATACCACGTTCTAGCTTGTGCTCGAATTTCCATATTGATTTATAAACGCCAGATATATCATTCCGATTATTTATTGGCATTAAAGTGTTTACAAGATTAAAGTAGGGATTCTTATTATTTACTTTTTCGAAAATCCGTATTAGTGCCTCACCATATATTGCTGAACACTTAATTTTGTTTCTTTTTTGAGCTTCCCATTTAGCAACGGTTGACTTGTTTGGTTTTGTGCCGCATTCTGAGAGTATTGCATCACATAGCTGACTTTGCGTAAAGTATAGTCTGTCTCTTTGTTCTTTAATGTAATTTCCAGTCAACTTCGGGAAACTTCTTTCCATCTCATTACTATTTTCTGCCACTTCTTCTGATTTTACTTTTGTCTAGTCATTTAGTTGCAATTGAAGATACAGAATATAATAATGTTAGATACAAATGTTTTAGAAAGGAGGTGTTAACCATGGGAAAAATTCATATCGGTGCAATGCCGGATCCAATAAAAGGGGGAGATTTACTAGTTTCAGATGAGATTGGTGTTGATACTGGAACAGTACATCAAACGATAGTAATTACGCCAGAAGGTGAAGTTCAAAACCCTCACGTCACATTTACTCCTGATAATGGACCTAAAGCCAGAATTTGGCCGGAAAAGTAAGGTTCGTCTGTCGGACTTAATGATCAATTGGGCCTAGATTTCAAGTTTGGGCCCAATTACATTTGATTCTACTCTACTTCTCTTGCTCCATTATCTATTCCATATTCATAAAACTCAGATTCCTCTATGATTATATAAATTCGTTTTTTACAATTAGTGATACAATCAGTGGAACTACGGGTCTTATCAATGATTCGCCCAATTCTCCCTGTCCAAACTACGATACTGGATAGCCTCTGCCAGATGTTCAATTTTGATAGCCTCACTTTGGGCCAGGTCCGCGATGGTCCTTGATACCCTCAGGATTCGATCATAGGCCCTGGCGGAAAGTCCCAATCGGTCCATGGCTGTTTTCAGGAGCACTTTGCCTGCCTCGTTGATTTTGCACACATCCTTCACCATTTGGCTGGCCATCATCGCATTGTGATGAACATCTTTCTGTTCTTTGAAGCGTTCCTTTTGGGTTTCTCGGGCAATGATCACCCTATCCCGGATTACTTTGCTGGATTCAGCTTTGCGATCAGCCGTCATCTGATCAAAGGAAACAGGCGTCACTTCTACATGTAAGTCTATTCGATCCAATAACGGGCCACTTACTTTGTTGAGGTAACGCTGTACACCTCCGGGAGGGCACACACATTCTTTATCCGGGTGATTGTAGTAGCCACAAGGACATGGATTCATGCTTGCGATGAGCATAAAGTTAGCAGGAAAATCCACCGAAATTTTTGCTCGACTGATGGTTACAAATCGTTCTTCCAGTGGTTGTCGAAGCACTTCAAGAACAGTTCGCTTGAATTCCGGTAATTCGTCAAGAAATAGGACGCCATTGTGGGCGAGTGAAATTTCTCCGGGTTGAGGAACACCTCCACCACCTACCAGGGCCACATCACTAATTGTATGATGAGGAGATCGGAATGGTCGAATGGCCAGGAGATTGGCATCCGCCCCCAATTTTCCGGCTACAGAATGGATTTTCGTAGTTTCCAGGGCCTCGTGTAAAGATAAAGGCGGGAGGATGGAAGGAATGCGCTTGGCTAACATGGTTTTCCCGGCTCCGGGAGGACCCACCATCACCACATTGTGGCCTCCGGCTGCTGCAATTTCCATGGCACGTTTGATGTTTTCCTGCCCCTGCACGTCGCCAAAGTCCACTGCATACGTATCCTGCTCATATTGGAAAATGTCTCGGGTGTCGTGTTCGAGTGGTGCGATTGGTTTACTTCCATCGAGATGCTGGATGGCTTCCATGATGTTCTCGACACCAATGACCTCCAGGTTATCGACGATAGCTGCTTCGGAAGCATTGGATTGTGGGAGGATAAAACCCTTAAATCCTTTCTTACGTGCTTCTATGGCAATGGGTAGGGCACCTTTGATAGGCCGCAAAATGCCGTCGAGAGAAAGCTCTCCCATGATGACATACTTTTCCAGTTCCGGCGCCTCTATTTGTTCCGAGGCGGCAAGTATGCCCAGTGCGATGGGCAAGTCATACGAGGACCCTTCTTTGCGTATATCAGCGGGTGCGAGGTTGACGACCACTTTTTGCCGTGGCATTCGAAAGTCGAAGAACTTTAAAGCAGCCTCTACGCGCTGTTGGCTTTCTTTCACCGCTGAATCAGGTAGCCCGACCATGAAGAATTTTGTTCCTTGACCTACGCTGACCTCTACTGTAATAGTGGTCGCGTTCACGCCGTAAACGGCGCTTCCATACGTTTTTGATAGCATATTATGTTAGTTGTTTTTCGATTAGCATGATAAGGATATGCAAGACCTTGATGTGAACTTCCTGAATACGATCTGAGTGCCCTTGATGAGGTATTCTTATCTCAAAATCGGCCATTTCCGCCAGCTTACCTCCATTTCTTCCCGTTAGGGCAATGGTTTTCATGCCCATGATTTTGGCTTGTTCAAAAGCCCGGACCATATTAGGAGAATTGCCACTGGTACTCAAACCCAGGAGGACATCTTTTTCGGTACCCATTCCCTGGACATACCGGGCAAATATTTCCTCAAATCCATAATCGTTACCGACACATGTGATATGACTGGGATCCGAAATGGCAATTGCAGCGAAAGGTTGGCGATCTTCTCGGAACCTGCCGGTTAGCTCTTCGGCAAAGTGCATGGCATCACAATGGGATCCTCCGTTGCCGCAAGCGATTACTTTGCCTCCAGCCTGTAGTGAAGCAATGATCGTCTGGGCAACTTCATCGATTTTGATCATGTTGCCATCATCACTCAGAAATAAATCCAATACCTTCTTGGATTCCAGCAATTCACGCGTAATCAGTGAAATATTCTCCATGTTGTAGTTCGTTCGTGAGTTACAAATTAGTCACGATCGTCGATTTCCAGCTCGGTAAACCCTCCTTTAGTCAATTCTTCCTGTGCTTTTTCGTACAGTCTGTTTTGTAAGTCCTTGTTTTCCTCAAGGGAGCGTTTTAGTTGTTTTTTGTTCGCTTTAAGGTGAAGATTTTCGACAATTAGTTCAACTACTAACAATGCCGATAGTACCAGCAATAAATTTTTCCCTAACCCAGGTAATTCCGAAAAGTATTTGAACCAGCCCCACGATTGAAATATTTCCAATGCGTGATACATGTCAAACGATATCCAGATCACTACCAGTGTGATCAGGATGTATATCGGATAAAATATGAGCTTGAAGGTTTTCATTCAATTAGCCGGTCTCCGCCCAATTATTCAACAAGTATACGACTTTTGGTGGCTTAATGCTTGTTTCATCCCCTCAAAAGGATTGCATTTCTGTCAATTTTTTATAAAGTCCGTCCTGACTCACCAACTCCTCATGCGATCCTTTTTGAACAATGTGGCCCTGATCGATCACTAAAATGGTGTCTGCACTCTGGATTGTGCTCAACCGATGGGCAATGACTAGTGTCGTGCGGTCTTTCATCAATTGGAACAACGCATCCTGAACCAGTCGTTCAGATTCTGAGTCCAATGCGGAAGTAGCTTCATCAAGGATAAGAAAAGGTGGATTTTTCAATAGTGCCCGGGCGATGCTGAGACGTTGTTTCTGCCCGCCTGATAGTTTTTCGCCACGTTCACCGATTATCGTGTCGTATCCACTTTCCATCTGCGCGATAAAATCATGAGCATTAGCCAGTTTGGCTGCTTCGACGACTTCCTCGATTGGTGCCTCTGGCTTACCAAAGGCGATGTTGTTTCGGATGCTATCGTTGAAAAGAATAGACTCCTGAGAAACGATACCCATCATTCCGCGAAGTGCATCCAGATTGAAGTCTTTTAGATTGGTACCATCCAATAAGATCTCCCCTGAACCCGGATCGTAAAATCGGGGAACCAAATCGGCAATGGTAGATTTCCCACCACCAGAAGGCCCCACCAGTGCCACGACCTTTCCTTTTTTGATCTCAAAGTCCACCTGATGCAACACAGTAGTTTCTTCATATGAAAAAGAAACGTCGCGGAATGAAATGCCCTCTTGGATGTGATCGATTTTAATGGCGCCTGGCTTGTTTTTGATTTTTGTAGATGAATCCGTCAATTCAAAGATCCTCTCTGCGGATACAAGTCCCCTTTGGATACCACTTATGGCATTGGATATGGATTTGGCGGGAGTAATGATCTGTGAGAAGACCACCAAAAAACCGATAAAAGAAGAAGCGGGTAAAGGATCTTCTGAAGCCATAACCATAGCTCCTCCGATGATGAGGATCAATGACATAAAACTTACACCCAGGAACTCGGACACGGGCCGGGCGAAACTTTGCCGGATTGTGAGCTTATAAGTGTGTTTGGCATATTGATCTACAGTTCCATTGAATCGACCAACAACGTAATTTCTGGCAGCAAAGGCTTTGACAATCCTGATGCCCGACAGTACTTCATCTAAGATAGAGGATAGTCCTCCTAAAGCATCTTGGGACAGACGTGCTCTTTTCCTCAGTTTTTTTGTGAGGTAAGATATGGCACCTCCCGAAAGTGGAATGATGGCCAGTGAATAAAGCGTAAGCTGTGGAGAAATGGTCAGTAAGGCCACGAAATACGCAATGATCATCAAAGGTTCTTTCACGAATACTTTGAAAAGGTTAATGATGGCCGATTCCACTTGTTGGACATCCACTGTAACTCTGGATATTACATCCCCTTTGCGATAAGAAGTGAAATAACTGATGTCAAATCGCGAAACGCGTTCGAAAACATCCTTTCGTAGCTTCGAAATCAATCGGATACGCATTTTTGCCTGTAGAAGCGCTGCTGAAATACCGAAGAAATTTGAAAAGAAGAACGAGCAGATCAGGACAATGCACACATAATACAGTGCGGACATTTTACCAGACTCCAGAATCAACTGATTGAAATGGAAATAGAATAGACCCTGAAAGTAGTCAATAGAAAAATGGAATTGGGGTAGTGCACTTACTGTAGGTGAGGACTCATCAAAGAGTAATTTGATGATAGGGATCATCACAGAAATATTGACCACACTGAAGACCGTATTCCCAAAGGTTGCCAGCAGGTAGAGTGGTAACCTGCGGTCAAACGGGCGTCCGTATTTGAGTACTCTTAAGAAAGTCCGCATCTAAAATTGATATAGCCTCAAAGGCAGGTTCCATCGAACACCTGATGAAAGAATAGTGGATTGATCCTCCGGGTTGCCTTCTCGACTTTCATTCCTGTAGATTAACTGAAGGTCTAGAAATAAGTTGTGTTTCCACATATATGAAGCCGTCAGAGAGCCTAATAAAAGTGTGGAGGCGATGCCCTGACCGATTTCATGCCCAAAGTCATTTTCAAAAGCGATGCCACGATTATTGGTATTGATCAAAGGGTCTCTGCCAATGCTAAATCCATTGACAGGGCCGGAACCATAGTCTGCTATTAGCAGTGTGGATTTTAAAAACAACCGATCCATGGGTTGGAACTTGACCTGGGTCAAAAGCTCTCTGAAATTGGCGCCAAGTGGATGTGCCAGTGGTTGTCGGTAGTGCGTGTAGGCAGTGAATGCACCATCATGCCCATAAGTAAAGGGCCTGGCCTGATTATACTCCATTTGCCAGTCAAGACCATCGACCAGAAAATCGAAATATTTTAATCCCAATTGAAAGCCAAATTTATTTCCCCACCAGCCATTTCCAGCACGTAATTCGCTTACTACCAACTCGTCCAATACGAATTGTCCGTAGAGTTGGGCCTTCTTACGGATGTTCCAACTGAAATCCATCCCTACGATCACATTATCCGCACTGCCATCTTGTTGTTCCAAAGCCCCGTAAAATATGATAGGGTTGAGGTATTGAATTTCAAGACCACCACCGCCCAGTGAATCTGGCTGACCATTGAGTACCGTTTCGAATAACCCGATGTGGAGGTTGTCGTTCACGGCAAAATCCAGGTGATGTAACGAAAGGTATTTCTTCGGATAACTGCGGCTGCCCAGCGTACCTCCCTCGAAGAAAAAAACGTCCGCTACCAATTCTGCAAAAAGATTGGTGTATTTGAATTTCCAGATTTGAGTGGAGAGTCGTAAGTAAGGATATCGATTGCTGAAGTCTGAAAGGATAAGTGAGCGTTCCCCATTGCCGATAAAATGACGGCCAAATCCAAATTGTGCATTCATGTGTTTGGTCAATCCAAAATCCACATATCCCTCGGCCCTGAGAAAGTCATAAGCATCATCATTAAATGACTTCCAAAAACCTTCATAAGGAATGACCCCCACCGTATCCTGCACGCCCTGAACGTAGGCAGGAAGTCGCATTTGATTTTCTTGTAGTGAAGTATAGAAAGCTACTTTATGGTCAATGGTCCCTCGCAGTTCCAGTCCGCGAGTATTGATAAAGAGATTTTCCGAGACCTCCGGATCTCTGCCGACCGCAAAATGGAGCTGCGGATTTAGATGGAAGTCAAAATCGGGTGTACGAACACTTACAAAATCTGATCCATATTGAAAGAACCTTTTCAGAAAAGGTTTTTCAGATTGACCCAGTAAAGAATCGGAATGGAGTTCCCGGTTTTCAAGGCGCAAATATTGACCATTGAATTCATCAACTTCGTATGCTTTTGGCGGTAGTCGTCTTTCGAATGGCTTAACGGCACTGAACCTTAGTTCACCTGATTGCACTTCATACTTATCCAGGAGCTCATATTGGATGGAGCCAAGTGGAATATCCGTCTTTTGTCCCTGGGCATAAACTACCAGAATGAGGCAAAACAGGCTTAGAAGTTTGCTTAATTTTGTCATGCAGAAGCTTCGTTGAGTCGATTGTCGTGCATTTTTGATGTGAAAGTACGGAAGTTTATGGGTGAATAGCAGCTAATATTAATTTATTTCACATTGATGTTTTCTCATACCATATAATTATTCTACATTTGCAGTCCTTTTTTACGAGGGGTCTGGCAAACAGTGAAAAGCCAGAAGCTAAATTTGATAGAGATGAAAAAAGATATTCACCCAGAATACAAAGAAGTAGTTTTCCTAGATACCACTAGTGACTTCAAATTCCTGACTAAATCTACAATGAAGTCAAAGGAGACCATCAAGTGGGAAGATGGAAATGAATATCCATTGATCAAAGTCGAGGTAAGCTCTGCTTCGCACCCGTTCTACACTGGCAAGAAAATCTTCCTGGATACTGCTGGTCGGGTTGAGAAATTCAACAGAAAATACAAAAAGAAGTAAGTTATACTTCACATTAACTTATAAGGAAAGTCTTCTGCTCGCGTGGAGGACTTTTTATTTTTGCGGCCATGCAAATCACCTTATTCGATCATCCTGAAGATCACCAAAACCTGCTTCCGGTTACCTACCTGAAAAGCATTGTAGATATTCGATTTGGCATTTTCACCATAAGAGAAAAGTGGGAAAAGCACTTAGATCAGTCCGTTGATGTTTTGGCAGTCGAATACCAACAAGGGAAATATACGCTTCCTCAGACCTGCGAATTGCTGATTCGCAGTAATGTCATGCCTGATGGGAAACTGATCGCTGCTATTTCTGCCCTTAATGTCGGAGAAAAACTATCTCAGGGTGATTTTGTTATCGCTGCTCGTGTCAGCGATTCATTTAATCCCTGGGACCTCAGTTTTGATCGGTTGACTTCTGTGGATTATTCCAGAGATTTATTAACGATCAGTCGCAGCTGGGAGATCTTCCAGCAAAATGGTGTGGCGATAACCAGTGATTTTGAGCTGCTCAATTTAGCCAATAGCGAAACGATCACTGATCCACATACCATTACCTATGGATCTGATATTTACATAGAGGAAGGAGCGTCCGTGAAAGCGGCGATTCTAAATGCCGAAACGGGGCCCATATACATTGGTAAAAATGCGTCAGTTCAGGAAGGAGCGATCATCCGGGGGCCGTTTGCCTTAGGAGATCACAGTCATGTGAACATGGGCGCAAAGCTTCGTGGAGGCGTGACACTAGGTCCGCATTGTAAGATTGGTGGAGAGGCTTCCTATTGCGTGATGCAAGGCTATTCTAATAAAAGCCATGATGGTTATCTGGGGTCTGCGGTAATTGGAGAATGGTGCAATCTGGGAGCAGATACCAATAACTCGAATCTCAAGAACAATTACGAAAACGTAAAAATGTGGGATTACTCACAACAGAGTTTTATTGACACGGGTTTGCAGTTTTGTGGCCTGATCATGGGTGATCACTCGAAGAGTGCCATCAATACCATGTTCAATACAGGGACAACCGTTGGGATCTCTTCTAACATTTTTGGAGCTGGCTTTCCAAGAAACATCATTCCTTCATTTTCCTGGGGTGGATCAGCCAAAACCATTACTTATAGGCTGGACAAAGCACTGGCTACCATGGAACGTGTGATGGCCAGAAGGGAAAAATCACTAACAGACGTTGACAAAGCCATGATCACCCATATCTTTGACCAAACTGCTCACATGCGCGGCGGTAACTGATAACCAAAGAGGATGCAATTTGCCGATATCCCCGGACATGAAGAACTAAAAGAAACTTTGCGATCGTCACTGAATCGCAATCATATGGCTCATGCCCAGCTTTTTCATGGAAATGAAGGCGGAGCAGCCATGCCTCTGGCCAGAGCGTTTGCTGCTTACATACTTTGCGAGAACAGGAGCGAGACAGACGCCTGCGGTAGTTGCCCATCATGCGTCAAGAATAGCAAGTCCATTCATCCGGATGTACATTTCTTCTATCCCAGAGCATCAGTTAAGTCAGATCCTGCCAAAGCCGCCGCACAGTTAAAGCAATGGCGCGGCTTTATTTCTGAACAGCCCTACGGTAATCTGGAGGCCTGGTCTCAAATGGCGGAGATGGATAACAAGCAGTTGCAAATTGGGAAGGATGATGCGCGTGAGATCATCAAGACCGTAAGCATGAAAGCTTTTGAAGGAGAGTTCAAAATTATCCTGATCTGGTACCCGGAAATGATGAATGGTTCGGCTGCCAATGCGCTTTTAAAGGTGTTGGAAGAGCCTCCGGCCAAGACCATTTACCTATTAGTGGGTTACTCCATCGAACAGATCATCACGACCATCACTTCCCGAACCCAGTTGGTGAAAGTAGCTCCATTCAATGATGATGATATTGTAAACTACCTGACCGGAGAAGGCACCACAGAAGCGGAAGCCCGACAGGCAGTAAGGGTGGCAGAAGGCAGTATTCTCAAGGCCAGGAAGTTAATTGGACATACCGATGAGCTTGAACACGAAGAATTTCAGCAATGGATGCGTGATTGTCTTCGTGGGGATTACACTTCCATGGTAAAGCTCAGTGAGGAATTTTCACAAGTCGGAAAATCCCGGCAACAAGGGAAAATGAGTTTTTGGTTGAATCTCATTCGTGAGTCTCTTTTAGCTAAAAGTGAAACCATGGAACTCACGGCCAGTATGGGACAAGAATCCGAATTCATAAAGAAATTCAGTGGAGCAGTTTCGTTTGAAGCACTTGAAGGGATCTATCAACTGATCAATGAGGAGATCTATCACCTCACAAGGAATGCTAATCCACGTGTTACCCATCTCAACCTCTCCTTACAAATAAGTCAATTACTAAGGAAAAAGTAATGAAGATCAGCATTGGAACCCGAAAAAGTAAACTGGCCCTCTGGCAGGCAGAATTTGTTGCAGATCAATTGAAAGCGGCAGGCGCCGCGGTGGAGCTGGTGACCATGGAAACCAAAGGCGATAAAAAGTTGGATGTGTCCATCTCAAAAATTGGTTCCAAGGGTGTTTTTACGGAAGAATTGGAGGAGAAACTGGCCAATGGCGAGATAGACATTGCTGTACACAGCGCCAAGGATATGCAGTCTTCATTGCCTGATGGATTTAGGATCGTTGCATTTTCTGAGCGCGAACAAGCCAATGATGTTTTGGTAAGCGATCAGAAGGCAAGTCTGAAGCAAGAAGGAATCGTGGTGGGGACTTCTTCCACAAGAAGAGTGGCGACACTGCGGCATTATTATCCTCATGTCAAAATAGTAGACATGCGAGGCAATCTACAGACGCGTATCCGGAAGATGCGTGAGGGAGCCTGTGATGCTTTGATTTTGGCGTATGCTGGTGTGCATCGCATGGGTTACGATGACATGATTTGTGAACATTTGCCACTCGATCAATTTACACCTGCTGTTGGACAGGGAAGTGTGGCAATTGAAGTGCACAAAAGCATCGATCCAAATAAGGTTAACTTTGTAAGAAGTACTCTTAATCACGAAGCGACTGAACAGGTTTTAAGAACTGAACGCAGCTATCTTAAAAGGTTAGATGGTGGATGTAGTATTCCCGTTTTTGGTTTGGCCAGACATGATCGTGATAAAATTGAAATGGCCGGAGGAATCATTAGTTTGAACGGTGCCCAAAAGATCCATCATGTAAAATCGGGAATAGATCCTGAAAAACTGGGTATCGAGCTGGCAGAAGAAGTACTTGCTGCTGGTGGAGATCATATTCTCCGCGAGATAAAAGATAGTTTATGATATTTGACGGAATAAAAATGGAAAATATGAAGCAAAAATTGATTGGACTATCCCTTATGATGGGGATTATCCTTATATCAATCAGTTGTAGCAACAACGGAGAGCCAACCAATGAAGAAGATTACCTGATTACAATCAGTACCCCGGTGGGTGATATGAAAGCCATTCTCTTTGATGAAACGCCTTTACACAAAAAGAATTTTATCGAACTGGCCAAAGCAGGCAAATATGATGACAACATCTGGCACCGGGTCATTGATGGATTTATGATCCAGGGCGGAGATATTTATCGAGGTACGGAAGAACAAGAACCTGCAGACGGTAAAATTCCAGCCGAAATCATTCCAGGATTCTTTCACAAGAAAGGAGCAATTGCTGCAGCACGTCAATCGGATCAGATCAATCCAAATAGACTTTCAAGCAGTTGCCAGTTTTATGTGGTTCAAGGTAGCCCATACGAGACACTGACTACCGATGTGTACACCCTCAACAATAAGATGTCTGATCTATTGAGTCGCCCGGAATATGGGGATCTATTGGCTCAATTTCAGGAATTGTCAACGACCAGAGACATTCGAGGGATGAATAAGCTGGCACTGGAAAACAAACACCTGGTTGAAGAGGAGTTTGGTATCGACCTGTTTAAACCGCTTTCTCCAGACGCTGACGCGGCCTATAAAGGAACAAGTGGCACCCCAAGCCTTGATGGCCTGTACACTGTTTTCGGCCAGGTATTGGAAGGTTTTGATGTGATCGATAAAATTGCTTCTGTTCAAACCGTTGGACCACCTACAGATCAGCCCGTTGAGGATATTACTCTATCAGTGAAAGTGGAAACCGTGACGAAGGCCGAAATCACTGAAAAGTACGGCTACCAATACAAATAAGGCACCATAATAAATTGAAGATGAACAGGACGGGTAAACTAGTCGTGGGATTTCTGGCCTTATTCCTGATTTCAGGAATGAGTCTGAATGCAGCAACCTTCGGAAAACCAAAACCTAAGAAAAAGGATGATTTGGTCATTATCCATACGCCGTATGGGGACATGACTGTACTGCTTTATGAAGAGACACCTTTACATAAAGCTAATTTTTTGAGGCTTGCTAAAACAGGCGCTTATGACTCGACCATCTGGCACCGGGTCATTGAAGATTTTATGATCCAGGGAGGAGATGTGACCAAAAAGACAGGGAGTGATGAAATGGATCTGGATAACATTCCGGCCGAAATGGATCGTGGGTTTTATCATACGAAAGGAGCATTGGCTGCAGCCAGAACCGGAGACCAGGTCAATCCTGAGCGTAAATCCTCTTCCTGTCAGTTTTATATTGTACAAGGCAATGAAGTCAAGCGGCGAGACATTGAAGTGGATCAACGTAATCTCCAAAGAGGCATCAGTCAGTTGTTAAGCAGCGTAAAATACGATACGATTCGTCAGAAGTTTCAGGACTTATATCAACAGGGTAAAAATGAAGAAGTCAATGACCTGGTGTTTTCATTGGTAGACCTGTGTGAAGGTGAATTTGATCTGAAAATCAGAAAAGACATTCCGGAGGAGGCCCTCGTGGAATATGAAAAAGTTGGAGGAACGCCACACCTGGATGGTGCCTACACAGTATATGGTCGGGTAGTAGAAGGACTTGAGATCATTGACAAAGTCGCGGCAGTGGATGTGAATGGAAGCAAACCTGTCGAGGACGTATACATCACCATGGACGTGGTAAATCTCAAGACGAAAGAGATCACCAAACGCTACGGTTACGTTTATCCACCTGTAGAGAAAAAGAAATAGCGCGTAATCATGAAAGTACTGGTCACGGGAGCTAATGGGCTTTTAGGGCAGAAACTTGTGGACCTTTATGCTGAAAAAGGTGATGTTGAGCTTATCGCTACGGGTAGGGGGCCGGACCGTAATGTAGGCTCGGGTCATACGTATTGTACCATGGACATTACCTCTCAGCAAGAGGTTAATTCGGTGTTCGAAAAATATCAACCCGATGCCGTAATCAATACGGCGGCCATGACCCAGGTTGATGACTGTGAAGAACATCGCGAATCGTGTTGGTTGCAAAATGTGACAGCAGTCGAACAACTGACCAAAGCATGTGCTAAACACAATGCTTTCCTGTTGCACCTTTCAACAGATTTTATTTTTGATGGAGAGGCTGGTCCTTACAGTGAGGAAGCCACTCCAAATCCGTTGAGTTACTACGGAGAAAGCAAACTGGCCTCCGAGCAGGTATTGCAAAATAGTGTGATCGATTGGGCCATTGCCAGAACGGTACTGGTTTATGGAATTGTTCGTGATATGAGTCGATCCAATATCATTCTTTGGGTGAAGAAGAGCCTGGAAGAGCGTAAGGAGATCAAAGTGGTGAATGACCAGTGGAGAACGCCGACCCTGGCTGAGGACCTGGCTATCGGTTGCGCTTTGATTGTGGAGCAAAAAGCGAAAGGAGTTTTTAATATTTCTGGAAAGGATTTACTCACTCCTTATGACATGGCCCTTAAAACAGCGGATTTCTTTGGATTGGATACCACCAGTATGACTGAAACGGATGGTAGTGTTTTTACACAGCCTGCAAAAAGGCCTCCCAAAACGGGGTTTGTATTGGACAAAGCCAGAAAAGAATTGGGGTATGAGCCACGAAGTTTTGAAGAAGGCATTGCTATCCTAAGTGAGCAGGTCAAAGCTGCCCAGAGTTAAGCATTGGACGGCTAAGTTGCCATAGCCGTCATTTATCTTAATTAATGGGGGTCACGGTATATCCCGCTTCTTTTAATAAATTGATCACTCCTTCTGATCCTCCCAAATGTCCGGCGCCAACTCCGAAAAATGAAGTTTTTTCACTGGCGAATTCACCAATTAGCGGGATCCAGCGCTGATTTCTTTTTACGATCATTTCGTCCATTTCGGCTTCTGTATCCGCATACTCATCAATAATGTCATATAATCCGTCAATGTCCTCATTTGCATAGGCTTCAACCATCTTAGCGAACTCCTGTCGCACCTCTTCCTGATTTTGAACCATCTCCACGACATCTTTTGCCTGTTCTTCGTAAGGTATTTTGTCAAATATTGCCATTTGATCCTCCACGGTTTCCAGTCCGATAATCTCAAGTTCTTTCTCCTTCGCCATTTGTACGAAAGTCATTTCATAGCTCGCAGGCGGACCTTCAATAAGGGTTCCAATGAGCATGGAAGATATGATAAAGGGTTTCATGGTATTAAGCATTTCCAGCCCAACCCCCATTTGCTCTTTTACCGCATTACTCACTGCGTCATACTCTTCTTCAGAAAATACCTGATCAAGGGTTACACCACCCTTCATAGCGGCATTTTGCATCATTTTCATCTGCATCGACGGATCATCCATGTCCAGTTCCAGCACAATTTGTTCCGAGGAATTGAAGGCTTCCTTTACCTTATCCTTGATTTCAAAGGCATCTTGTGGGAGTAAATGGATCGTTCCGTACAGGTAAGAAGTTTGAATGTTTTCACCCTCCACTTTCCATAGTAACGAATTGTTTTGCGCTTGAACACCCCAACTGATCACTAGCAACAGCAAGGCGATCATTATCCTGATTGTTTTCATTTTCATCATGTTTTTAACATTCGCTCAGGTTAGTAGCCCCAATTGCCGGATTCTTACAACTGTGTTGAAAATCTTTTAACAATTACATGAGGTATCGTACTACAATTCGATAGGGGTTACTTCGTCCGGTATTGGAGTCCGGAGAAGTAATGATAAACTGGCCGGTGTTTGAATCATAAGTTACATCGTTATCTCCTCCAATCAGTCTGATTTTGTTGTTGCCTCGACTGGCAGCATTTTTATAGTGGAAATGATACACTCCGCTTCTTGAAGCATGGTAATTCCCATTGCGCCAGGAAAAGAAAGTAATTTCATACATGCCAATAGGACTACCTAAAACTGCATCACTGAATGCCACCACTCCGCCACTATTTGGATCAATGTACCCATTGTAGTAAAAGGTGTAAATCTTCTTTTTATCGTTGAGTTTGACATCTCCGTTTATTTCGGAGGTTCCGGTTGTCTTTATTCCCTTTGAGAAATTGGGCGCCCCGGTTCCGGCATAGTCGGTGATGGTATTACTCCTCAACTTAGTGGCCTTTAGATCGGCAGAGACCGTGACATCATCCTGGGCTGTAAATCCGTAAGGTAAGGAGGGTTTTCCCGTGCCGGCATAGTTCGTAATTGTATTACTTCTGATTCGTGTTCCTTTTACATCTGCGTTGATGGTAATGTTGGCATCGGAAACGAGTCCATTTGGGAAGGTCGGCCCTCCCGAACCGGATCTGCTTTGGATCTTGTTTCCTCGCAGATATTCTGAGCTTACCTTGCTTTCTGAGGCTTCCAGTGTAAGCTTGCTGTATATGTAGACACTACGGCCATTCCCTCTTAAGAAGTAATCATTATAGGTTTTAGAATCGCTGAAATAGGAATTGCCTTCGGATTGAGTTATCCCCGTGAAATCACCCGCCGTTTTACTTCTTAGCACAATTCCATAATTTTCATTGGAGGAACGCATTTCGATATAGCCTCTTAATTGAATGTAATCGTCATTTAGCCCACCCGGAGCCGTATCGTCATCGATAAAACCAGCAGACTTAAGATAGAGGTTGCCGGCTGTCTTTATGTTCTTGTTAAAGTTGAAACTATTTCTGTCGGTAACAAAATGCATGTAGTTGCCGTCCTTGGGTCCAAGGTCCAGGTAACCATGATTACTTTTTATTCGCAATTGTCCCTCGGTTCTTGTCCCATGAATGGTGTTGGCTTTCAATGTTCCTGAAATGGTAGTTTCCGTGACTTCAGAAATCTGCAATTCAGAGGTAACAATTTGCGCATTAGCACTTAGGGCCACCAATAGGCAGCTAGTTATAATAAGCTGTTTCATGTTGTTTTTGTAAAATTATTTTGTACCTGAAAGGTATAAATTTTGTCGGAGTTCTACCGACTCCTTATTATTAAGATATCTGAGATGGTCAGCTTAATGGCAATTGAACCGTGCATACAACACCTTCGATTACATTCTCGTGACTTAGAGAGCCTCCATGTTGATCGATAAATGAATGCGCCACGGATAAACCTAATCCTGTTCCTTCACCTACAGGCTTGGTGGTGAAGAAAGGGACGTAAATACGATTGAAGTGGTCTTCATCAATAGGGATGCCTGTATTCAATACTTCTACGACGACATTATTAGCTTTTTCACAAAAGCGAGAGCTCACTTTTACCTTTCCAACACCTTCTGTTTCTTCATTTCGCCGGGCATAGTATATCGCATTTTCCAAAATGTGAACCAGGGCCTTGGTCATCTGCCCTGATTGAAGTTTTAAATTCGAAGATGCCCTCAGGTCCGTTTCAAACGTGATATGTGCGTCTTCCAAATTGGGTTCAACACGGGAAATAGCCGCCTGGATCACCTTGTCGATATCTTTCACCTCCTTGTTTGATTGCTGGTGATATCCATAGGAAGCCAAACCTTTGACTATTTTGGATGTTCGACTGATGCCTTCCTGTACCCAGTTGAAAGCACCGTCTATCCTTTCCAACGTCCCTGCCGGAATACTATTCAGCTCTTCCAACTCCATATAAGCCTGGCTGATGCCACCCATGATGGTGTTCATGGAATTATTGAGCTCATGCGCCATTCCTGATGTTAATATCCCGAGAGAGGCCATTTTTTCGGACTGGATGAGCTGACTCTGGGTCACTTTCAATCGTTCTAGTGCTAATTGTAATTTTTCCTTCTGAGTGGTCAGGTCCAAATTAGAGTCGGCCAGAAAGGTGTTGGCTTTTACCAGCTCTTCGTTAAGGTTTTTGATCTCATTGGTCCTTTCCCTTACCAACTCCTCTAACTTTTCTTTGTGATCGATCAGTTCTTGTTCGGCCTTTTTTCTGGGAGATACATCTCGCACAGAGACCAGGTAATGTTGTTTTTCCCGATCCAAAAGAGAAATGCCAATTTCAGAATGAAATTCCGATCCATCTGCTTTTTTATTGACCGTTTCCTCAATGAGCATTTCTCCTTCATAAGCCCTGGCTACCATGTGCTTAAGTCGCCGATTGTATTCCGAAGTTCTGAACTTCTGAGGTTTTAATACCATGGGGTCCAATTCGATGAAGAATTCCCGGGGATACCCAAATAACGCTATGGCTGCCTTGTTTGCCTGGAGATAGTGCTTCTTCCGATCATCGTAGATCATTTTCGCTTCAAAGGCATTTTCGAAAAGGTTTCGATATTTGGTTTCACTAACCACCAATTCTCGCTCACTCAACACCTTTTCCAATTCGACTCCCAAACGTGAGGCATATATTTTAAGAATGCCTAAGAGAAATTCAGGATTTTCAACGGGTTTAGTATCCATGATGGCCAGATGACCTATGGATTCGTTGTTTTTGTTTTTTAACGCAACGCCGATGTAGCCGTCGACCTTCCAGTCTTTTAGGTCTTTGTCGTGTGGATACGCTTCCTGTATTCCTCTTTGTACGGTCAGATTCCCATTGTGCAGTACGTCCAGACAAGGAGTACCGGCGAGGGGATAGGAAAATTGTTTCTGGACCTTGCTGTTTTTACTCAGTGCCTTTACATCGACCTGTTCCAGGGCTTGGTTGAAGATGCCCACAAAACTGTACTTGACATTGAGGACATGCGTGAGTGTCAATACCACACTTTCGAAAATAGATTGAGACTCTTCTTCGATAAATCCCTCTGCCAGGCGACTAAAAATCAGCTCCCGGACCATTTCCTGGGTAATATTCTCAAAAAGTAATAGAGATTCTTCCCCGACGCGTTTTCTGGATACACGCACCCATCTTAGCGAGGCATTAGAGGACCTCAACTTGACTGAAACAGATCCATGAATGCCGTTCGAAATCATAAAAGTCCGGAAAGAACCGAGGCTTTCGTCATGAATTAAACTAGTGACATTTTCACCGTGTAATTCAATATCGGATTTGCCGATAATTTCCTGAAAAGCGCGGTTTGCATGGATGATGGTGTCTTCTTCGAGGGTGAGGACACCCAGCTCTATATCATTGTAAAAAGCAATGTCTGATGGAGTTACCATTAACGAATCTGGTCTTAATTCTTACTAGCCGGGTAGTAAGGCAACGAATAAAAATGATAGAGTGTTCTGATTTTCAGTATTTTGGAATTTATTGTCACTTCCAGGATATTTTTCACACATCACGTTAGTGATTTAAGCAAATAACCATAAAGATCAATCATTGCTTCCAAATCGGAGATTTTGACACATTCTTGAGGTGAATGAACGTTCGTTTCAGGTGCCCCAATAAAACACCAGTCGAGGCCGTGTTTCGAAAACCTGACTTGCGCTCCATCACTGGAACCACCACCTTCAACCTCCAGTTGAAACTTGATGCCGCTTTGCGCCGCCAATTCAATGATGTAATTGACAAACTTTCTTCTGGGAATATTCTGATCTCTGATGGAGATTACTACACCTTCTCCCGCTTTGACGCCTTCGGTTACCCAGGTGATGTCGGAGATCAAAGCTTGTCTTATGGGATATTTTTCTGCTAATACGTCCAGCAAGGCCGGGACATTGGCTCCTCCGATTTCTTCAAAGCAAGAAAAAGCAAGCGCTCCGTTTTCAAGCGTTTCTGCTACTTTCAGGGCATTGTATAAGCCGAGCCGATTATCCAGATAGGGTCCTTTTATGTTGTGGTTATCGACTTGAACAGGATCGCTGAAAACGAGACTGGTACCTCTATCAATGGCTCGTGGAAAATCATGGAAAAGGTTGTGTTCTTCGTCGACTTGCAAATGACAGGCCACCGGCCCTAGTGAATCAATTCCTGCTAGTTGATAGCCATTTTCCACCTGAGGTCCCCCGATAGGAATTAGCTGATTACCATAGCGAACCATAAAACCAATGGTGTCCATATGCGTAAGTACTATCGTTCGCGGCTCCCCAAAAACCAAGGCAAAGCCATCTCCAAATTGTGGCTCCTCGATGATCAGAGGTTGAATTTTCCACTTCGATTGATTTTCTCTGACATAGTCGAGAATAAATTCCTTCATACGGAACTCTTCACCCGATGGGGAATGTATAGAAGTAAGGTTGTTAAGTAGCTCCAGGTCCATAAATCCGGGGCAAATTAATGCTTTCAAATGAAAGTCATTTTTAAGTTTGCGGATTCAAAAAACTGGTATGGAATCTCACCATTTTTTTGTGTAAAACGTATTAACTGAAACAGGAGATAAACAGTTTTGGAAATCTTTCTTCAATATTTCTCAGTCTATATTCTTAGCACGCTCAAATTCATATTTGGCCCTGCTTTGGGGGTTACTTATGGGCTAAGTATTCCTGAGACGGTGATCCTCAATACAGCCGGTATGGTAACACCAGCGTATTTGGTACGGCTTTTCGGAGACAAGATCAGATACTACTACAAGAAGTGGTTCGTCCGTAAGGATCAAAAAATCTTTACCAAAAAGAACAGAACTTTTGTGAAAGTCTGGAAAAAGTATGGTCTCCCAGGAGTTGCTTTTTTAGTGCCGCTCATTCTCATGCCCATTCCGGGTGCGATCATCGCTAATACCTTTAGTGAAGATACTCGTCCATACATCCGATGGTTGTGGTTTTTCGGGGCTCTGTATTCAATATTTATGTCATTCTTTTTGCGATTTGGTAAAGACCTGATCTCAGACTTCTTCGTCTAGCATTTCAATGTCCTGAATGAGCACCCTTTTAGAGATTGCCTTTCCCGTAGGCGTTGCAGCAAGTCCTCCAAGTGCCGTTTCCTTGTATTTGGTCTCCATGCTTTGACCTATCTCAGCCATCGCTTCCACACATTCGTCCACAGGGATAACAGAACTTACATCGGCAAGGGCGATTTGGGCGGATGAATTGGCAATAGCGGCGGCGCTTGCATTGCGTACCACACAAGGAACTTCAACAAGACCTGCTACCGGATCACATACCAAACCAAGCATGCATTGAATGGTGATGGCAACTGCATTTAACGCTTGATTTTTCGTGCCTCCCAGGCAATGAACTATGGCTGCTGCAGCCATCGCAGCCGCTGAGCCTGTTTCAGCCTGGCATCCTCCTACTGCACCAGCAATTGAGGCGCGCTTTTCCAGGATCAACGCAACACCGGCACCAATAAGTAAGCCTTCCAGAATTTTCTGATCATCCAGTTCATGGATTTCCTGAAGTGTAACCATGGTGCCCGGAAGAATTCCCGAAGCACCTGCTGTTGGGGCTGCCACTACCCGACCCATACAGGAATTGACTTCTTTCGCTGCGAGTGCTCTTGAAATCAATGTTTGAAATTCTTTAGAAAGCACTGTCACCGGATGACGGTATACTTTTTTAGCACCATTTTCGATCATGCCGGAGTAAGACTGCATTTCTTCCGAGAGGCCTGTTTGCACTGCTTCTTTCATAACCTGATAGGCGGCTGCCAAACCAGACCAAATCTCTTCTTCCGAGCGTTCACGCTGGGTCATTTCATATTCGAGTACCGGCTGAAAAAGGGGTGATTTCTTTTCTTCACATAAGTTGCGCCAGTCCTCAAAACTTTCAAATAAAAAGCTCATTGGTACATCACTTTTGGGGTGATGACAAAATTAGTGATTTGAGATTGACTGGTCGCTTATCTTTGCGCGATGGAATTAAAAAATGACCTGATTTTAAGAGCAGCGAGAGGAGAAAAGACTGAACGAACACCCGTATGGTTGATGCGCCAGGCAGGACGGATTCTTCCGGAATACAGGGAAGTACGGGCAGGCTTGAGCGGCTTCAAGGAATTGGTGGAAACTCCTGAAAAAGCTGCAGAGGTGACCATACAGCCTGTAGATATTTTGGGCGTCGATGCGGCGATTATTTTTTCGGATATCCTGGTCATCCCAGAAGCCATGGGGCTGACCTATGAGATGATTGAAAAGAAAGGTCCATTTTTTCCAAAGACCATTAAGACTGATCAGGACATTGACAACCTGAATCTGGTGCAAGGTGATGAACTTCAATATGTGTATGACGCAATCAAACTCACAAAGCAGGAACTGAATGGCCGTGTTCCTTTAATTGGCTTTGCTGGAGCTCCCTGGACCATACTGGCTTACATGATTGAGGGGTCGGGAAGTAAAACTTTTTCGGAAGCACGAAAATACTTGTACCTCCAGCCGGAGTTGGCGATAAAGCTGCTTGAGAAGATTACTGAGTCAACCATTAACTACCTGAAAAGGCAGGTTGAAGCAGGAGCGGACATGCTACAGATCTTTGATTCCTGGGCAGGTATTTTGCCTGCCAGTCATTACGAAACTTATTCGCTCCATTTCATTAAAAGGATTGTGGAGGCTATTCCGGAAGTACCGATTACTGTTTTTGCCAAAGGAGCCTATTTCGCCCTGGGAGCAATGAAACATGTACCTTGTCGCACCATCGGACTTGATTGGAACATGAGTGTTGAAAAAGCCAGACAGCACTTTCCTGACAAGACACTTCAGGGAAATCTGGACCCTTGTGCATTGTATGGTTCCTTTGATCAGGTGAAAACAGAAACCCAGAAGATGCTGGATCGATTCAAAGGACATTCGCATATTGCGAACCTGGGGCATGGCGTGTATCCTGATACGGACAAGGATAAAGTGCGATGTTTTATCGACGCGGTGAAGGAATATACGAGCTAAAAAGCCTTACAGGGTTTCCTTTATTTCGTGAATGAGTCTGTCTACGTCTATAGGTACAATACCTACAGATTCACAGACGATGCCTCCGGCCAGATTGGCCAGCTGAGCGATCACTCTTGTGGAAGCGCCTGCAGCCAGGCAAAGTGCAGCCACGGCGATTACGGTATCCCCCGCCCCAGAAACATTTGCGATATTCCGAACGTGGGCAGGAATGATGCCTTGTTCGCTTTCATTCTGGAAAAAAACACCGTGTTGTGAGAGGGTTACCAGTGTTTGCTTGAATTGTAACTTATTTTTCAGTTCCGTGGCGGCCGCTTCAATATTCTCTACTTGTACTTTTCGCCCCAGGCCTTCGCTTAGTTCTTTCAAGTTGGGTTTGAATAATGTGGCACCCACATAATCCATGAAATTCTTCTTTTTTGGATCTACCAATGTCGGAATCTGGTGCTTGTTGGCAAGTGCGATCACCTTACCGATGACTTTTGCGTTAAGGCAGCCTTTATCATAATCTTCAAATACAATGACATCATACTCCGTGATCCTGGATTGGATGTTGTCCAATAGCACCTGCTCCTCCGCGGCAATAAGATCATGTGTGTCTTCTTCATCAAAGCGTACCAGATGTTGCGCGTTGCTGATAACCCTGCTTTTTACGGTTGTTCTGCGGTTTGAACTCTGGCTGATGCCTCCTGTCCACAAACCTTGTTCCTCAAGCAATTGAATTAAGGTAGTACAATAATTGTCCTTTCCCGTGACTGCATAAAGATGCGCATCGGCGCCCATCGATTGAATGTTCAGGGCCACATTGGCGGCTCCACCCAGGCAATTTTCTTTTTTGGTCACATCAACAATTGGAATTGGAGCCTCCGGGGAGATGCGATTGACATGACCATAGATGTATGCATCTACCATCACATCACCGATGACGAGCACCTTAAGTCGCTTGAAAATATCAAATAACTCAAGTAAAGCATGCTTGTCATCCATGTATTGTCCTTTTTAGAATTTTACTTCAATGTTTTTAGCCAGAAATGTTTCTGAACTGCTCCCTACCATGATGACAAATTCACCATCTTCAGCGTAAAACTCATAACCCCGGTGATAGAACCCTAAGTCTTCTTCGTCCAATTGAAACTCAACCGTTTTAGAAGCTCCAGGTTCCAGTGGAATCTTTTTGAAATCTACTAATCGTTTAATAGGTTGAGTCTCTGTGGCATATTTATCCCAAATGTACACCTGAACCGTTTCAATACCGGCGATATCAGATGTATTTGACACATTGATACTGATACCTGCGCCTTTGGGTTGAGGTGAGACGTCCAAATCAGAGAGTTCAAAACTGGAATAACTAAGTCCATGTCCGAATGGGAAGACTGCCTCTTTCGGTGAATCCGCCCAATGGGACCAAAAAACCATTTTGTCATCGAAATCATACCCTTCCGGACGGCCACTGTTTTTCTTGTTGTAATAAAAAGGTTCTTGTCCCACATGATGAGGAAAGGATACCGGTAATTTGCCGGAGGGGTTGAAATCTCCGAATAGTACATCCGCCACAGCGTTTCCCATCTCTGAACCCAGGTACCAGGTTTCGACAATGGCAGGTGCTTTCTCAGCGATTTTCGGTATGGCCAGCGGCCTTCCGTTCATGAGTACTACCACCACATTGGGATTAACCTTCAGGACCTCATCAAACAACTCCTCCTGATTGCCTTTCAATGCAATGTCTACCTGGCTTCTACCTTCGCCTGACTGGAAACAATCTTCGCCCAAAACCAATACAACGATATCTGATTTCCTGGCAAGGTTTATCGCTTCTCTAAACCTCGATCGATCACCTTCTACGAAATTCAGTTCATGGATAAATACTCGCTCTCCTTCAGTCAGCGTATAGCCCTGAGCAAAATTTACCTGATCCTTATTTTGTGTGGCATTTTGAATGCCTTCCAGTACTGAAATACCTGAATTGGTAACTGCCTGTGCCCTCCAACTACCTAAAACCACGTCTTTGTTATTGGCGAGTTGACCAATAACAGCGATAGATTTCCCTTCTTTAGATAGAGGCAATAGCTGACCATCATTTTTCAATAATACGATTGATTCTCTACCAACTTCTCGCGCTGCCCGGAGGTTGTTGGGAGTTAACAAGTTGGATTTTTCTCTGTCGGTATCTGAATAGCGATAAGGATCGTCGAACAACCCCAGTTTGAATTTTAATTTGAGGATACGTTTCACCGCATCATCCAGCAAAGCTTCATCCACTTTTTTGTCATTGATCAGTTCAGTGAGTGCTGTTTCATAAACCCTCGATTCCATGTCCATGTCACTGCCTGCTTCAATGGCAAGCTGTGCCGCGGCGGTGGTGTCTTTGGCATATCCATGAATAATCAATTCACTTATGGATGACCAATCAGAAACGACAAATCCATCAAAACCCCAGAGGCCCTTTAGTATGTCTCGTTGAAGATGCTTCTCAGCGGTTGCCGGGATGCCATTGATATCTTGAAACGCATTCATGACGGTAGATACACCCGCGTCCAGGGCTGCTTTGAATGGCGGTAATGCCACGTTATTCATGGTTTGCTCGCTAATGTCGACGGAAAAGTAATCTAATCCAGCTTCCGCAAATCCATAAGCCGCGAAATGCTTGGCGCAAGCTGCTACCGTGTTTAACTGAGATAAATCATTACCCTGTAATCCTTCCACCCAGGGTTTAGCAAAATAGGAATTCAAAAACGGATCTTCTCCGGCTGATTCCATGATACGACCCCATCGGGCATCCCGGGCAACATCTAACATAGGACCAAAGGCCCAGTGTTGGCCGGCCGAAGCCATTTCCAAGGCTGAAATTTCTGCTGCTTTTCTTGCTACTGCCTCATCCCAACTCGCCGCCTGTGCCAACGGAATTGGAAACATGGTCTTGTATCCATGGATCACGTCGTAGCCAAAAAGTAATGGGATACCTAATCGCGAGTTTTCAACCGCCAGGCGTTGCGCCTCGTAAGTAGCTTCGGCAGTGAGAACATTGAGCATGGCACCTACCCCTCCTTTTTTGATCATCTCCGCTTTCGCCTGGCTATTTTCATCTGCCGGAACAGGTCCGGTAAACTCCCAGGTGCCGTTGTAGAGATTGAGTTGACCCACCTTTTCCTCAAGGGTCATCAATGTGAGTAAACTATCGACCTTTTGGTCAATATCGCTCTTCATTGTGTTTGTTGAAGGCTGGCAGGCGATCACACCTATGATCAGTGCCAGAAAGGGGGCAATTCGTTTCATTTAATTCTCAGGTTTCAGAAATTGAATTTTGAAGTTAGAGAAATAGCCGGGAGGCCAGCTGTTTTAAGCCAACTGGCCTTGCCTTTTGAACCGATAGTAAGGGTTCACCCCTGGAAGTTAGGTCAATAGAGCTTTGCTAAGACTTCTTTGATCCTGGCGATAGCGGTCTTCAATTCCGTTTCAGAAGCGGCATAAGATAAGCGTACGCAATCAGGAGCTCCAAAAGCTTCTCCAGTTACCAGGGAGACATGCGCTTCTTCCAAAATGTACAGACAAAGATCTGAGGCGTTTTTAATGTTGCCCTTGCCAAAATAGGCCTTCACGTCAGGGAAGAAATAGAAGGCCCCTTGTGGATAATTCACTTCCACACCTGGAATTTCTTTGAGGAGGTTGTAAACAAGTTCACGTCTCTCTCTGTAAGCCGATGCCATTTCTGCAGATGCAGTTTTTGGAGCGTCCAATGCCGCTAGTGCTGCTCTTTGAGCAATAGAACTGTTGGCTGAGGTGATTTGCCCCTGCATCTTATTAGCGGCTTTTGCCAACCATTTGGGAGCGCCGATATACCCTACGCGCCAGCCAGTCATCGCATAGCCTTTGGAAAAACCATTCACCGTTACTGTTCGATCCTGCATGCCGTCAATGGCCCCGATACTGGCATGCTTACCAGTGAAATTGATCATTTCATAGATCTCATCTGAAATCACAGTAATGTTAGGATGACCTTTCAGCACATCCGCTATGTCTTCCAGTTCTTCTTTGGTGAATACTGAGCCTGTAGGATTACAAGGGGAAGAGAAGATCACCGCTTTGGTCTTATCTGTAATGGCCGCTTTCAATTGTGATGCAGTGGCTTTGAAATCATTCTCAATACCACCTTCTACAAATACAGACTTGCCTTCGGCCAATTGGATCAATGCCGTATAGCTCACCCAATAAGGAGCAAACACAATGACTTCATCTCCTGGATCGAGTAATGCCATGAATACATTGGCAATGGACTGCTTTGCTCCATTTGAAACGACGATTTGATCCGGTGCGTAATCCAGACCATTGTCTTCTTTGAATTTTTTGGAAATGGCTTGTCTCAGATCGAGATACCCATTAACAGGAGGGTAAGAAAAGTATTTCTTCTCATCAAGTGCCTGTTTGGCTCCTTCGATAATATGATCAGGTGTCTTGAAATCCGGTTCCCCGAGACTTAAGCTGATCACATCGGTACCATTTTCCTTCATCTCTCTGGCTTTTGCAGCCATAGCGATAGTTGCTGATTCCGGAATGCTTTTGATTCGATTTGACTTTAATTCCTCCATTTTAAGATTTGTAAAAATTCACGCAAAATTAGTGAAAAGGGCAGCCAAGGCAAGGTAGAATTGTTGAATGGATTCCAAAAAACATGACCCTTTTTTACAAATAAAAAAACCCCACATCACTGCGGGGTTCGATTCCTATATTTTCTGAGCAAAAAGTCAGATTGAGACTGTCACAAGGTCAAGCGGAGTTTATCGAAGCTTAACTCGCGCAGAATTCTTTCAATCTTCTGTTTTTACCCGGCTCTCTGAGCTTTTGAAGTGCTTTTTCTCGGATCTGACGTACCCTTTCTCTGGTTAGTCCCATGGCATCTCCAATTTCTTCCAGGGTATATGGGTTATCATGACCGATCCCGAAGCTCATCATGATCACTTCTCTTTCTCTTGCAGTAAGCGTAGAAAGTGCTCTCATGGTCTCTACTTTTAATGAATCGTTGAATACCAGACTAGCATCCGTAGGGCCAGTGGTCTCATTCTCCAATACATCAAGCAAAGAACCAGACTCATCTTCTCCAAAAGGAGCATCCATGGACATCTGCTTTACTTCCGCACCGAGTGTATTTCTAACCTCGTTCGGCTTCATGTCAAGGATTTCGGCCAATTCTTCTTCCGTTGGCTCACGCTCAAACTGCTGCTCCAACTCGGCATAGGCTCTTCTGATCTGGTTGATAGCACCAGATTTGTTCATCGGAAGCCTTACGATTCTGGATTGCTCTGCCAGGGCCTGCATGATCGACTGACGAATCCACCATACTGCGTAAGAGATGAATTTGAAACCTTTGGTTTCATCAAATTTCTTTGCGGCTTTGATCAGGCCGAGGTTACCCTCGTTGATCAGGTCGTTCAACGGCAAACTTCTATTTTGATACTGCTTCGCCACAGAAACCACAAACCTCAAGTTTGCTTTTACCAACTTCTCTAAGGCGAGCTCGTCGCCTTCTCTAATTCTCTTCGCCAATTCCACTTCCTCGTCTGGAGTGATCATGGGAACGTTACTCACCTCAGTGAAATACTTCTCCAGGGTGTGGCTCTCTCGACGGTTGGTAATGGATTGGGTAATCTTAAGCTGTCGCATACGCTGATATCACTGTTCCTTTATAACAAGGTTTATATTACAAATCTTTTTTTACTATTCCTAACTTCTTCTTAACAAGTTCCTGAACGGGAAAATTGCATTCGTGGGCCGGAATTTCCAGAAAACGCACCCTTTTTCTGGGAAAAGTGGGCAAAGATACTGGAACGCACTGATTTACACAAGGTTTCGGTTTCACGCTCAACTGGTAAATAAATGTTTCCAAAGCATTATTCCTGTATTAATATAATCTGTGATAAGGGCATAAAGTTGCAATTGCCACTAAAAATAAATATATTGAAAGGCTTACTGATGCGAAAAAGATTCTAAGGATCGCTGGTTGGCCCCGCCACAAATTTTTTTAAGGACCTATTTTAAAGAAGAAGTAAATGAATTTTAAAGGAAAAGCAGAAGATACTTCCGTTAAGGAGCAAACGTATGATTCAATCGCTAAGTACATGGCTAAAAATGTGATCACTTTTAGTGCAGATCAACCTATTGTCGATGCGATTGACGTGATGTTGGAAAAACGAATTTCCGGAGCGCCGGTATTAGGCGAAAAAGGAGAGCTCATCGGTATTCTGTCAGAGAAAGATTGTCTGAAGATCATTGTGGACCGGGCTTATCACAATCATCCCAACCAAAAGAGTACGGTTAAAGACTATATGTCTAAGAATGTGGCAACTGTTGATATTAATAAGGATGTGGCGGAAGTCGCGAACATGTTCTTATCCTCTAACTTCCGTCGTTATCCGGTGGTCGAGAATGGAAAACTCAAAGGTCAGGTCAGTAGAAGGGATGTAATGAAAGCAACCCGGGACCTCAAGGGGACTACCTGGTAGGATCCAGTTGAACTGGCTAATTCCGATAATTAACGAAAACAACGATCATAAAGCCTCAGGAATGTACGAGGCTTTCTTATTTTGCATTCCAGAAGGCGATGAACTTTATGGATTTGAAATGAGCATGAGCATTCGAAGGCTAAATTTGCAAATATGCCTGAGGAGTATTCGTTGAGAGTTCTGATCGTGGACTTTGACGCGGTAGCCTTTGAAAAGAAAACGTACACACATGAAAAATTGGATCTTGTTAGCCCTTGTTTTTGTTTCTTTTTCATCCTGTGAATTGCTGGAGGGAGATGGAGATTCCGGACCGGATATCGTCGCTGGTTTGAAAGAAGCATTAAGGGTAGGTGCCGAATTTGCTTCGGATGAACTCAGTGCTACGGACGGTTATTTCGGTAATGCGCTCTATAAGATTCTACTGCCTGAAGAAGTTCAAACCAACATTGATGCCTTTAAAGCCCTGGAAATTAATGTGCTGATTGGCACCATCACTGGTGAGCAGCTGTATGCTACCGGGAGCGAAGCCCTTGGGATCAAGAGTTTGCAAAGCATTGAAGATGAATTGATTTTAGGCATCAACCGTGCAGCGGAAAGTGCAGCTACGGAAGCCTTTCCAATATTTGCGGATGCTATTACCGGCATTACTTTCAGTGATGCCAATAATATTCTGTTTGGAGGTGTGGACAATGCGGCAACTACTTTCTTAAGGGACAATACATTCCAGGCGTTGTTCAATACTTACGAACCTCAAATCCAAAATGCGATTGATGTCGTCCAGATCAATAATGTTTCTGTTGATGACCTGTACAACAATTTCATCACTGATTACAACGACATCCTTTCCACCAGTATTCCCACGGGACTATTTTCTTCGGCTACGTTAGCGGAATTAGCTAATCTTCAGGTGATGGAAAATACGGATTTGTCTGAGTTCGCGACTCAAAGAGGACTAGACGGGTTGTTCATTCGCGTAGAACAGGAAGAGGAAAATATCCGAAACAATGCAGGAGCCCGCATATCTCAAATTCTGAGGGATGTTTTCGGGCAGTTGGATTAAAAGCTACCAAATAACTTGATGATTGTTATTGTAGCAATCATAACATAGAGGTTTGTTCATTGAGGAAGGGCCTTCTTTTCCACAGTTGTGGCAATAATTTTCGGTGTATTCAGGATTGTTATATTCCGCCCAGATAATGTAGCAATTGTAACAAAGAGGCTTAAAATTATCTTTTCTGATGTCCTTGTGACACTTGATACAGAAACCTTTAATATTCTGATTCTGAAAACTCTGAATAGAGTGATTTAGAATGGTCCGTACAGATTGGTTTACCTGACTGAATATTGGTTCGTCATGAAAGATCAATATCCCCATTTCGTAATTGTGGTCCTGAGAATATTCATAAAAGTTCATTGAGGTAATGATGGCCTCATGATGATTTAGATAACACTTCGCGTGCAAATTCTTATTTTCAATTCTCCGAATACGATTCCCCAGTTTTTGAAGCCACTCCTCTTCTTCTCTATCGAATTTGTTATCGCGATTAATGAAGTATACGATGACCCCTCTGTTAATGGCTTCCTCAAAGTAGCTTTTTAGTTTTCTCTTACCTTTAGATATGGACTTACTATATAAAGTTCCTTTTCGGCGTTTTTGATCATCCTTTTCAAACACGCGGAAATTTCCTCGGTTTCTAAAAATTTTATCATTCCAAAACTAAAGATCAGATTTAAATTGGAAGTTAAATCATCCGTTTTCTGGAATTAAGTTTTGAGATAAATTTTTGGGGATGCAGTTAACCAAAAAACTCCACTAGAATTGCCATTGCCGCACCTAGAATGCTGGTCAGGGTTCTTCTCCAACCCAGCCGATGATTAGGACTAGTTTCCACAAAGATGGTCGTAGAGATATGTAGGAAACTACCGCTCACGAGGGCGAAGAGGACAATTAAGTTGTCTTCGGAAATGGTAAGGATGTAGTTGGAAAAGATGAGTCCTATCGGGCTTGCCAAACTAAACAGCAATAAAATCAGCACGTCTTTAGTAGCCATTTTACGAGAAGTTCTCATGACCGCCATAAGGGCAAATGCTGCTGGCATTTTGTGAAAAACGATTCCCAGGATCAAGGAATATGATTCATGTTGATCGTGAAAAGGAGACTCATGAGTAAGCAAAGCTCCCTCCATCAGAGAATGGATCACCAATGCGATCATTAAACTATACCTGGAGCGAACTGTCGTGATTTGATCTTCATGGAAATGACCGTGCTCTACACCTGCCGTGAAGCTTTCCAGAAATTGCTGCAAAAAGAACCCAAGTAAAACAAAGATCCCAATTCGCATGGGTGCTTCACTGGTAATGAAGACTTCTGGTAAAATATGGATAATGGTAACCGCAAACAGAAAAGAGCCTGCAAAGACTAGAGGAAGCTTCAGGTTCGAAGACTGAAACTTTACTACATAAGCCAGTAAGCCTCCACAGATGGTCGTGACAAATAATATGGTGGCAATTAAGATCAAATCTTCGGAATAATGCTGATTACAGGTTTATTGTTCCCAATTGCTTGAATTGAGAACCCTTATGGCTGATTTCAAACCAGGTGAAACATAACTTTTGATTTCCCCGCCTTCCTGATATAAGAGCAGTGCTTCTAATGCCGCGTCTTTTTCCACCGTTTTGATGGATTCTTGAAGGCCCATCACCATAAATCCTGTGGCATATGCATCTGCAGTCATACAATCGGAAGAAAAAACAGAGGCACTCAACAAATTATGATTTCTATTATATCCTGTCCTTGGATCAATGATATGGGCGTAGACCAGGCCTTCTTTTTCATAATAATTGCGGTAATTTCCGGAAGTAGCCAGCGACATATTGTCTACTTCCAATATGGAAAGAATTTTACGTTCATTCTTAGCTACCAGTGGGTCATCTATGCCAATGGACCACCCTTGCCCTTTGGTGTTTTTCCCCCTGACCCTCACTTCTCCCCCGATTTCCACCATGTAATCCTTCACGCCATAAGATTCCACAAATTCAGCAACGATATCAATGGCATACCCTTTGGCAATGGCACTGAAATCCAGGTACATACCCGGTTGTTTTGCCGAATAAGAAGCGTTGAATGAAATTTGATCAAACCCCGTAAGGTTGAGCAAAGAATCAATCTGAGTTGAATCCGGGATTTTGATGGATTTATCAGGACCAAACCCCCAGATATTGACCAATGGACCTACAGTAGGGTCGAATGCGCCCTGAGTCGCCTCATGAATTTCTTTACTTCTTTGAAGAATTGGGTAAAACAGGTCACTTTCATAAACCAGCGTATCCAGATGGTTAAACCTGGAGATCTCAGAATCCGGGATATAAGTAGATAAGGACTGGTTGAATGCTTTCAGTACTGAATCGATACCAAAACCGATGGGCAGGGTCTCTGCAGAAATTACTTTAACCGTGTAGGGAATCGTTCCCATCGTTTGGCCGGTAAACTCTTGCTGATTCGGTTCATCCTTGTTGGATATACGAATGAAATAAACAAATGCAACAGCAAATAGCAGAACTCCGATGACTCGGATGGCGCGTGGAGGCATGTTCCGAAAGTTTATGCAATATTACTTCATCGACTTATTCTAAATTCCAATCCCTCTATATTTGTTTTTCAGCCATGAGAGAAGATTATTTAACGGGTGAAGGTGACGACTTGTCATCATCAGAGAAGGAATTTGAGAAAGCCTTAAGGCCACTCAGTTTTGAGGATTTTAGCGGACAACAAAAGGTGGTTGATAACCTCAGGATTTTTGTCGGGGCAGCAAAAATGCGAAGTGAACCGCTGGATCATGTGCTATTACACGGACCTCCCGGTCTGGGGAAAACCACACTTTCACACATCATTGCCAATGAGTTGGGCTCAAATATCAAGATCACCAGTGGCCCCGTATTGGATAAACCTGGCGAACTGGCAGGATTACTGACCAATCTGGAAGATCATGATGTGTTGTTCATTGATGAGATCCACCGACTCAACCCTATCGTGGAAGAGTATTTGTATTCGGCCATGGAAGACTACAAAATCGACATCATGCTCGATTCCGGTCCCAATGCCCGTACGGTACAAATTGGTTTGAATCCGTTCACACTAATAGGGGCTACTACGCGTTCAGGTTTGTTGACTGCTCCTCTTCGGGCGCGTTTTGGGATCAATGCCCGGCTGGAATATTACGATGCCAAGCTTTTGACCAGGATCGTAGGCAGGTCCGCAGATATTTTAGGAGCTGCTATCGACGAAGAAGCGGCTTATGAAATTGCCCGACGGAGCAGAGGAACACCGAGGATTGCCAATAACCTGTTGCGTAGAACACGTGATTTTGCTCAGGTAAAAGGGGATGGTTCCATTACGCTGGATATCGCCAAAATGGCGTTGAATGCCCTGGACGTAGATGATCATGGATTGGATGAAATGGACAATCGCATCCTGGCGACCATCATTACGAAATTCAAAGGTGGCCCGGTAGGTCTTTCCACGATTGCCACGGCTTGTGGCGAAGAAGCGGAGACTATTGAGGAAGTGTATGAGCCATTTTTGATCATGGAAGGGTTTATCAAAAGAACCGCACGGGGCCGTCAGGCAACCGAACTGGCGTACCAACATCTGGGCGAGATCCCACCGCAAAAAATGGGCACCTTGTTTTGAATGTTGACAGGCATACCGCATTAGTCAAATCCATTGCCAAAGACCTCAATTTCGATTTTTGTGGAATCTCAAAAGCAACTTATCTTGAAGAAGAGGCTTCAAAGCTTGAAACCTGGCTAAAGAGAGGATACCAGGGGCAAATGAGCTACCTGGAAAACCACTTCGAAAAACGTCTTGATCCAACGAAACTCGTTCCCGGTGCGAAATCCGTTGTGTCATTGATCTACAATTACTATCCTGAAAAATCGTATGATTCAAACGCCCCGAAGATTGCCAAGTATGCCTATGGTCAGGATTATCATCATGTCATCAAACAAAAGCTGTTCGATTTCTTAAGTAGACTGCAGGATCAAATTGGAAATGTTGAGGGTCGCGTATTTGTGGATTCTGCACCTGTACATGAACGCGCCTGGGCAGCAAAGTCTGGTTTAGGTTGGGTCGGAAAAAATACGCTCTTACTCAATCGTGAAATGGGCAGTTTTTTCTTCCTGGCTGAATTGATCATTGATCTGGATCTGACACCAGATGGGCCGATGAAAGATTATTGTGGCACCTGCACCCGATGCATGGATGCTTGTCCTACAGAGGCCATTCCCGAACCCTATGTCGTTGATGGGAGCAGATGCATTTCTTATGTGACCATTGAACTGAAAGACGCCATCCCAGAATCTTTCAAAGGAAAAATGAACGGTTGGGCCTTTGGCTGTGATATCTGTCAGGACGTGTGCCCCTGGAATCGCTTTTCCAAACCACACCAGGAGGTCGATTTTCAACCTCAGGGTTGGGAACAATTAGATCAAAAGGACTGGATTGAACTGACAGAGGAGACCTTTCGAAGGGTTTTTAAGAAATCTGCTGTCAAACGAACCAAATACTCAGGGTTACAGCGAAACCTCAGGTTCTTAAATACCTGACTTAATGATTCACTTCACCTAAAAAAGCCTTTTCAATTGACCAGTCTTTGGCAAGATTGATCATGGCTGTGGTTTCCATTTCGGTGACGTAACCTTTCTTGTGATTGTCTTCCCAGACGTCTAGTAAATGCTCCAGGCGTTCAGCTTCTTCCATTTTACAGAATACCTTGTGAAGGAATTCACGGGCGCGATCAAAAGCCGACAGATAATCTCTGGAAATGAAGTCCAGGGCCCAATCCAGTTCATCTTCAGCATCCAATTTTCTCACACTTTCATCAAGCAGTTCCTTTTCGTCATGGTCAAGTCCATGGTAATGGAAGATGAGTGATTTAAGGAGGATGAGCGCTTTCTTCTTTTCTGTTTCCATCTACATCTGGTGCTGATCTTTAAAATTATGTGTTTCAGTGCTCATCGAGAAACAATTTCAATGCGATTTCATCCGCATTCATCATCCCATGAGAAGTAAGCCGATAAACTTCCTGGTCTTTCACCATAAGATCACTGTCAATCCAGGTACTCAACAGGTTTCCAAATTTTTCCATGAAATCTACTTTGGCAAGGATAGAAATTTGATTTGGGTCAATGCCATAGCGGGTTCGAATTCGTGTGAGCAGGTATTCATTGGCTTGTTGAATAGGGCTTAAATGCTCCGATTCGTGTGGTAATTCGCCATTTTCCAGCGCCTTTATATACAAGGCGTTGTTTCTTATGGCAAATGATCTGGTTTCACCGTTATAAGAATGGGCACCAGGCCCAATTCCGAGATAGGGTTTTTGCAACCAGTAAGCACTGTTGTGGCGCGAATAAGATCCGGGCTTACAGAAATTAGAAACTTCATAGTGCTCATAACCTGCCTGAGTCAATGACGCAATCGCATACGCATATTGGTCTGCATTCGCGGCTTCTGTTACTTCTTGCAGTTTCCCTTTCGATTTCCATTTGCCGAAAACCGTTTCTGCCTCAATGGTTAGTCCGTACAGTGATAGATGTGGAATCTCCAGACTCAACATGGTCTCCAGATCCTTTTTCCATTTGTCCATACTATTTGGAGGGATAGCGTAGATCAGATCACATGTTAGGTTATCAAACCCCTTTTCCTTCGCCAGGAGCACGGATTGAATAGCTTCTTCACTATTGTGTGCCCGGTTGAGAAATTTCAGGCGATCATCATCAAATGTCTGAATACCAATGCTGAGTCGATTGATACCAATTTCCCGCCAGGCTTCTAAAGCTGACTCATTGATATCATCGGGATTGGCCTCCAATGTTACTTCCGCATCAGCCTTGACTTCAAACAAGTCTTGTACCCTTTTGATCAATGATTGCAAGTGTTTCTCGGGAATCATCGAGGGAGTTCCCCCTCCAAAATAGATGGTTTCGACTTTTTTAGTCTCCAGAAATTTTTTTCGTAACTGCAATTCCCTATCCATAGCCGTAACCATGGTTTCCATTGGTTTTAAGTTTGTACTGAAATGGAAATCACAATAGTGACAAGCTTGCTTGCAGAACGGAATGTGAAAATAGATGCCTGCCAATGAGGTTTTTTTGCAAACATACTTCCGTTTGCATTTTGCTATGCGTTTTGATCGGCACATTGAGTCTCGAATCAGTACACGGTCAGCAGGTGGTAAGCATCCATTCCTTAGAGACTCCTCAACCACAGTATCTTCCGAATGATCGTACTACAGAGACGACACTCCGGAACGTATTATTACGACATATAAAGGAAGGATACCCATTTGTGAATTACGACACGATTCGAGTTAACAAAGACACGATTTCACTCCTATTATATAAAGGCAGCTATTTTGAATGGCAGTTTCCGGAGCCCTGGACTGCTGAGTCCTTCGATCAATACGTTGCCAGATTAGGAAATGAAGGATATCCTTTCGCTTCCATGACTTTCGATTCTCTGAAATTATCAGGAAAAGAGGTTACAGCGGTTCCTCGTTTAGTCACCGGGCCAAAAATCGTCTTCGATACTTTATCCGTTTCAGGTTCTGAAAAGCTGAGTGTCAATTATTTACATGCCATATTGGGATTCAAACCGGGGGACCTCTATCAGGAGAGAAAATATCGATCCATCGAATCGCGATTGGCCACACAATCATTGGTTCAATTGTCAGAGCCACCTGATGTCGGTTTTTCGAATGGCAAAGCCATTGTCTATCTTAAAACCAAATCGTTTAAAAGTGATCAGGTGGAAGGAATCTTCGGCTTTTTGCCGAATGCTGAAGGCGGATCCACCGTCACTGGTTATTTAAAACTCGATCTTAACAACCTTTTTCAATCGGGAAAATCGCTTTTTCTGGACTGGAATCGGTTTTCACCGGAAGCTCAAAGTCTGGACCTTCGATATGGCCATCCTTTTATACTTGGTTCTCGGGTTTCTGTTGGTGCCGACCTTTCTATTCTCCGTCAGGATAGCTTGTTTACCAAACGTAGGTTTGGTTTGGATTTGAAGGTGCCCATTGCCTCATCTGTGCAATTGGGTTTGAGATTACAAACGGCCGCCAGTGATATTCAGGCCAATGAGCCAGAGGTTGCAAATGGGCTGGATTACCGATTGACAGAATATCGTCCATTTATACAAATAGGTCAGGTTACGGAAGTGATTGATTTCAAAAAGTCATTCGGATTGCGTTTTTCGGCGGGCCTTGCTGATAAGCGTTTCAGAAGAAATACCCTTTTTCCCGAAGAAGTTTACGATACCCTGCAATTCAGAACGACCAATTTGCAGATTGATCTCATGTCTCAGATGCAAAAGCCTATCTCAAAACGAGGGGCTGTGTATTCAAAAGTTGAAGTTGGGATATTGGAGGGCGATCAATTGGTTAGGAATGAATATTATCGGGTTGGAGGACTTAAGAGTTTGAGGGGGTTTAATGAGAATGACTTTTTTGCTTCAGGTTTTGTCAAAGGTCAGTTGGAGTACAGACAATACTTCGCTCAACAATCTTACCTGATGCTATTTTATGATGTCGCCTATCTTGATCAATTCGATTCCGAATTTGAAAGAGCTTTATGGCTAAATGCTTTTGGCGGTGGTATGGCCCTTGATACCGGAAATGGAAACTTTCGACTTATTTTTGCGCTCGGTAGTAGTGAAGAAACACCACTTGACGTCCGAAATACCAAAATCCATTTTGGCTACTCCATTTCATTCTAATGATCAGGAAATTTATCTGCGCACTTTTTCTCATTTTACCCTGGGCACTATCCGCGCAGCAAGACACGATTCTGGTACAGGAATTGTCCAGTGCCTGGATCAGGTATGAAGACAATGTGCTGGTGCAGGCCTTTAGCGATGATGACATAACCGTAGGGGGTTTTTTTCTGCTTTCCGAAAGTGTAGATGAGCAATTACTATCCGTTTGTGGTGACCAGGTAGATATTTGGGTCAATAGTCGATTATTAATGAGTCGATTAGATAGTTGTCAGGTTTACAACCTAAAGGAGTTAAAAGCACTACACCAAAGTGATACTTTGTATTTCACTTTATCATCTGAAGATTTTAGCAGCATTCAGGCTACACTTTTACAACTGGAGGAATCTGTAGAAGCCAGATACCAGTTGCCTGTTAAAAAAGAAAGCAGACTACAAGATGGAATCTGGTTACTTTTCTTCGTCACCTTGCTGATTTTCGGTGCGGTATTGAAATCAATGCATGAACCTACTTTCAGACATTTGATCACCGTAAGTTTTTGGAAAGGAAAGTTGGAAGCAGATGCATCAGCTACGCTTTCTCTTTCAAACGTACTTCTAATCATTCTAGCGGCCTTGCTTATAGGATTCCAGCAAGTTTCAGGTCTTTATAGTGAGGATATTAGCCAGACCATTGCCATGTTCATGCAAAGTACAGGCTTTGTGTTGTTGTTTATGTTTTTGAAAATAATAGTGATCCGTGCGATTGCAAGACTATTTCGATTTTACAGATTCGATGGTGCACAGATCCGTGAATATCTGTTTTTCCTGAATTCCTTTTTGTTATTGCTGTTGTTTGTAGAATGGTGCGCCTTTTGGTTTTTTGATTACCATTTTCAGAGTCCGTTATTTGGCTCTGTTTTTTGCATCGTAATCAGTCTGATATTTTTAATTTGGTTATTTATCCGATTTCCCCGCGCACTCTCAAATCGAAATCTTCATATTATTTCCTACCTTTGCACCACCGAAATACTCCCGACTTTCGTTCTGGCCAGTTGGCTGTTGAATTAAGGAAAAAGAAAACAAGGATTAGGCATGAGTGAAGACGTTCTTTTTGCTAACAAAGAGAGATTAAAGACCGTAGAGAGCATACTAGTATCACAACCCGAACCTTCCAGTGAAAAATCGCCGTATTTTCCGTTAGCGGAGAAATATGATATTAAAATTGATTTTCGCCCGTTCATTCAAATTGATCCGGTAGAGATCAGAGAGTTCAGAAAGCAGAAGATCAACATCCTGGATCATTCTGCAGTGATATTGACAAGTAGAAATGCGGTCGACCATTTTTTCCGTCTTGCAACTGAAAGCAAGGTTGAAATACCTACCGACATGAAATACTTCTGCATCTCTGAGCAGACCGCAAATTATCTGCAGAAGTACATTGTTATTCGTAAGAGAAAAATATTTACAGGGGTAAGAACAGCCACTGATCTGATTGAAGTGTTGAAGAAACACAAAAATGAGAAATATCTATTTCCGTGTTCCAATATCCGGAAAGACGATATTCCAAATTTCCTGAAGACCAATGGCTATGATTACAATGAAGCGATCATTTACAAGACCGTAGCCAGCGATCTATCTGATCTGGCAGATGTCAATTATGACATTATTGCGTTTTTCAGCCCCTCGGGGATTAGCTCATTGTTTGATAATTTCCCTGATTTCAAGCAGAATAATACCAGAATTGCTGCTTTTGGTCCGACAACAGCCCGGGCTGTAAGGGATGCTGGTCTGATTCTTGATATAGAAGCACCGTTACCTAATGCACCTTCTATGACAGGAGCACTGGAAGTGTATATTAAGAAAGCAAATGGCTTAAGCTGAAACTTTTAGTGTCGTTTTTGGGTAATGGTTATAGCCTACTAAAATGTAATAGGAGAAGATGAGATACTTGTTGCTTTTTGGTTTCCTGACCTTGACCCTGATCACAAAGGCGCAAAACGACGCTTTTTTTAGTCATTACATGTTCAATAGGTCGTATTACAATCCTGCGGCCCTGGGGGTGGAACCCGTAGCTAGTGCAGCATTTCAAATGCGTTCGCAATGGGTAGGCTATACCTCTTCATTTGACGGTTCAGGAGGAGCGCCAAATTCACAACTTCTGTCTTTTGTCGTTCCGGTGAAATCAAATTATTTGTCAGGGGCAGGTTTACATGTCTTGAATGATAATTTGGGGCCTGTCAATAATCTACAGATTCAGATACCTGTTTCGTACCAATTGAATTTGAAAAGAGGAACGCTTGATATAGGTGTGATGCCAGGGTTTTTCTCACAGACGCTCAATGGAAATGAGTTTCGACCCGTCCAGCAAGGTGACCCCCTGATCCCTACTGCCACAGAGACACAACTTCGCCCAAACCTGGCAGCCGGGATTTTTTACAACTCCTATAAAAAGGTGTTTATAGGCGTATCGGCCACAAATCTTTTGGAGCCAGGATTTGATTTTGGCCTGGATAGCTTGGTGAATCAATTACCCCAGACCCTAAACGCCATGGCTGGATTTGATTTCCAGATCAACCCTGATCTTGTTCTGCGGCCTTCAACCCTGGTTCGCTACGATCTAAACACATTTACTTTCGACCTCAGTGTGCTGGCAGATTATAAAAACCTGGCATGGGGTGGTCTTTCTTATCGGAGGGACGAATCAATTATTTTTATGGTGGGGTACAGCTTTTTGGCCAACAATGAGTTGAAGGTTGGTTATGCCCTGGATTATGTACTGGATGAACAAGAGGCAAAGCAGCCAACATCCCATGAGTTTATCATAAAATACAATTTACCAAATTTTATCTTCGGTGGTCGGAAGGCAATCAAAACACCCAGATTCTCCCATTGATGTTTTTCAAATGCCGATCCAGCCGATTAATTATCAGTTAAATTTGCGCTCATCGAGATTAAGATTATATATTTAAGCTCTTTAAGGCACAATAATTTTTGTTAAAGTTTGTTTATTTTACATACTTGCGAGTCAATAAGGTGTTATGAGTATTATGCGTGTTTATAAGTTATCTACTTTAAGCATTGTCTGTGCTTCAATATTTCTTCAAAGCTGCGGCCTGTTTGGCATCGGCGGCGGAGGTAACAGGTCAGACAATGGAGAATTGCTAGGTGCCCAGGATCGCCAGGGTTGGGAAATGACCCGGCCATTTGGTATGGTATCTGTGCCGTCCGGAACCTTTCACATGGGACAAGCGGACGAGGACGTAGCTGCAACCCAAATCAATTTCAACAAACAAGTCACGATTTCAGCATTCTTTATGGATGCCACTGAAATAACCAATAACGAGTATCGACAATTCACCGAGGACCTTACCGAAGGTTCAGAAGTGGATCTTCCTGCTGGTTTTTCGATTGCTGACTTGATGCCTGATACCACGGTTTGGACAAGGGATTTTACCCATCACATGGGCGACCCTTTAGTTTCTTATTACTGGTCTCATCCAGCATTTGATGATTATCCTGTTGTAGGAGTTGATTGGAATGCTGCTAAGTACTTCTGTAATTGGAGAACGAACTATCTCAATAACTGGAGACAAGAAGTTGGACTTCCTGTGATGCCGAACTTCAGATTACCTTCAGAAGCAGAGTGGGAGTACGCTTCCAGAGGAGGACGAGATATGGCCAAGTATCCCTGGGGTAATCCTTATGTAAGGAATACCAGAGGTTGTTTGCTTGCTAATTTCAAGCCTGGTCGAGGAAACTATTTCGATGATGGTTTTGCTTACACATCTCCTGTAGGAACATTTTTTGCAAATGACTATGGTCTGTATGATATGTCAGGTAATGTCGCTGAGTGGTGCGAAGATGCTTACAATCCAGCGTCTGTACCCCTGGTATGGGATATGAACCCGACTTATTATGACGAGACTGTGGACAATAAGGTAGTTCGCGGAGGTTCCTGGAAAGACATTGCTTATTTCCTTGAAACAGGTACAAGAACTTTCGAACATAGGGACACTACAAGATCTTCATTAGGCTTCAGATGCGCGATGACTTACCTTGGGCGTTCTTCTGGCTTAGAATTTTAATTTTTATTTGGAATAATTTACTAACCTAAATACGATAATAATGAGTGGTAGAAAAGGCGGATTTACAGAGCTTCTGTTTTCCACAATAATGCCTAAGGTTTATGGCATCGGTGCCGCAATTGTAATTGTTGGTGCGATGTTCAAAATTCTTCACCTTCCTGGTGCAGGTGAGATGCTTGGAATAGGTTTGACAACAGAGGCGATCATTTTCCTTCTTAGTGCGTTTGAGCCCAAGCACAAGGAGCCAGATTGGGCTAAGGTTTACCCTGAGCTTGCTGACGATTATGATGGTCCGTCCAAGAGAAAAGCAGTTGCTGCGCCTGTAAACACCGGTGCTTCTGCTCAAATGGATAAAATGCTTGCAGATGCAAAAGTTGGCCCCGACTTGATTAAAAGCCTTGGTGATGGTATGAAAAACCTGGCGGACTCTGCGAAGAAAATGTCTAATTTGAGTGATGCTGCGGTAGCAACCAATGACTATGCGTCAAACGTGAAGTCTGCTTCCAAATCACTTTCAGAAATGAACAAGTCTTATGCATCAACGATGACGGCAATGACTGCTATGGCAGATGCTACGAAAGATGCGAAGGAATATCACGGTCAAGTTCAGAATGTAACTAAGAGCCTGGGTGCATTGAATGCCCTGTATGAAATGGAATTGAAAGATTCTCAGAATCATACCAAAGCGCTTAGTAAATTCTATTCTAACCTGACAACTGCATTGGAGGGAATGGCAGAGACTGGAAAGGAAACTGCGGAATTCCAAAAAGAATTGAACAAGTTGACTACCAACGTCGCATCACTCAACAAAGTGTACGGTAACATGCTTACCGCGATGAAAGGTTAATACTTTAAAAATCTAACTTACTAAATAAGTTATGGCAGGAGGAAAGGAAACCCCACGTCAGAAAATGATCGGAATGATGTATCTGGTGCTAACAGCCCTGTTGGCCCTGAACGTCAGTACAACGGTTATTGAAAAATTTATCTTCATCAATGAGTCTCTGGAGAGAGCTAATGGTGAAACTAAAGAAAGGGTCGAGACCATCATCGCTCAGATGGCGGCTAGTGTAGATGAAAAAGGAAACCGGGAAGATGATGTAGCCGTACTGGACGCTGCTCATGAATTGCGTAAGCAATCCCAAGTACTTTTTGATTCTCTGGAAGGTTATAAAGAGGCCTTTATTGAGATCACCGGAGGCTATCTGGAAGGTCACGACGGAGATAGAATTCACCTGGCAGGAAAGACCGACTATGATAAAGTTGGGAATTACATGATGCCCGTTACAGAAAATGGCAAAGGCCATGGTGAGAAGTTTGAGAAATTACTAGATGATCAGGTTGATTTCATTAAGGACTTGCTTCAGAAAAATGGAGCAACGCCTGAAGAGTTAGCCAGATATAACTACATCACATTAGATGCTAGTGAGGATGAAGTATATAAAAACGATCCGAATCAGGCAGGGAAAGGATTTTCTCAATTAGCCTTTGAATCTTCTCCAACTCCAGCAGGGCTGGCAACGGTTAGTGAATTTCAAGCCCAAATGCTGAATATGGAGATTGCTGCCCTGGACTTCTTAGTGAGTAGAGTGGGACTTGGAGATCTTAGTTTTGATAATATCCTACCAATGGTGAACCCAGAGTCGAAATATGTAGCGGCGGGTACGCGATATGAGGCTAAAATGTTTGTGGCTGCTTCGGCTTCCGGAGCAAAACCAGAAATGAAGTATAACGGGACTGCTATTGAAGTAGGAGATGATGGTCAGGGACAAGTTTCCTTTACAGCAACTCCTGGACAGTATAATAGCGAGGGTATTGCCAGAAAAACTTTCAAAGCTGAGATTGCTTATGGTGATCAGGTTTTTGAAACGGATATTGAATATTTTGTTGTTAAGCCAGTGATTGATATCCAGTCACAGTCTGTAAATGCGCTTTATCTGAATTGTGGGAATAAGCTTAATGTGAAAGTTCAGGCTTTAGGAAATGCGTACAATCCTCGATTTACCGTAAACGGTGGAGATGCTATCCCAGGTGCTGAGAAAGGTCAGGTTACTGTCGTTCCTAAGAAACTCGGAAAAGTTACATTGAGTGTAGCCAGTGGTGGAAACCCTATTGGGAGCAGAGAATTTGGGGTACGGGGAATCCCCGCGCCATCAATCGTTTCAGGAACCGATAGAGGTGAAGTGGACTTGAAGCAGGGTATCAGTGCAAAAACTCAAAGACTGTTTTTGAGAGCTGTACCAGATAAAAGTTTTGCTGAGTTCTTACCAGATGATGCACAATTCCAGGTTTCTCAAGCTGAGGTTACTTTGGTTAGTGGTGGCATTGGAAGAAAAGTTGTAAGAGGCGGCGGAAGAATCGACCTAAGACAAATTGCTGCGCAGGCAAGAAAAGGTGACCAATTGGTTATCGAAATCAAAAAAGTACAAAGAAAGAATTTCAGAGGAGACATTGAGGATTTTCCGATCAGCAGATCAAGTTCCTTCATCAGTATTCCTTTGAAGTAAGCTTTGGTGTTGTAATAGGATAGGTATGAAAAAATTTGTTAGTGTTATTTTAATGTGCTTGATCGCCGCTCCTTTTTTGGTGCTGGCGCAAGAGGCGCCTCAAAGCGTGCCTTTAATCAAGCCTGATGTTCCTCAGAGTTACAGTCTGTTTAAGAAGACAGTATGGAGAAGAATGAATCTGAACGAAAAGCAGAATAAACCATTCAACTCCTCAAACGGTGAGATTTCCAGACTGTTGATTCAGGCGGTTGATGAAGGATTACTAAGACCTTACGGTTCAGACTCTTGCATTAACTTCATGCCTGATATTCAGTTTTCATCAAACATTTCAGTGGAGCGGGAAGAGAACCCATTTATTGGTGGGGATTTCAATTCTTTTGACGAAACTCCAGCTGAAGAAGAGGAGGTAGATGATGGCCCTAAAAGGGATGATATTCCACCAGAACTTTTCACTGTACTCTACTTGAAGGAAGAGGTTATATTCGATAGGAATCGTTCTCGAATGTACAATTACATCAAATCTGTAAGCTTATATCTCCCTGCCAGCGCAGGAACAGATTGGAACCCTGGAGGCTTTGAAAAACTTGCAGGACACTTCAGATATGATGATATTGTCGAACTGTTTAAGACCCATTATGCTGATAAAGCCATCTGGTATAACACCCAGAATCAGGCAAGTCATTTGAATTTTGCGGATGCATTCGAGTTGAGATTGTTCTCGGCGCCGATCACTAAAATATCCAATGCTGAAGATATTGATATTCGTCAGCAGTATGGAGATTTGATCGCCGAAGATCCAATGAATGCGATGATCATTCAGCAGAAATATGAATATGACTTAATGGAATATGAGTCAGAACTTTGGGAGTACTAATTTAGGGCTCCTTGTAAAATCAACTGATTTGCCGTGAAATCGATATTTGCTTTACTTTTTGTCTTGTGTTCCTTTTGTGTATTGGCACAAGAGGAATCTACCCTGACTGACAGCAGAGACGGGAAAACATATAAGATCATCACTTATGATATTCCACTGGTAGGTGGCGTATCTGTAAAACGTACATGGATGGTCCAGAACTTAAATTATGAGACGGAAGCCTCGTTCTGTTATTCAAACGAGCCGGCTTATTGTGAGGTATATGGACGTCTTTATACATTTGATGCTGCTTTGGAGTCATGCCCTGAGGGATGGCGACTCCCAACGGTCAAAGATTGGTCGTTTCTGGCTTCCAAATTTGGAGGTATGGGAGAAGCTTCTCCGGCTTTAAGAGAGGGCGGTGAAAGTGGTATGAATCTTAAGTTAGGAGGATTTGGAGATCCAGGTGGAATCTACAATAATGTAGGCCGAAGTGGTAATTATTGGGATTCAGAAAACCGAACTTCAAATACCGCGGGATTGATCACCATCGAGGATACTCCTGATGTATTTCACGGAACCATCGGTAACTATCACCGGAACAGTGTTCGGTGCATAAAAGAATATTAAGTTCGCTTAAAAGCGGATTTCAAGAGTTGTGCTTTGCTGGGACCTACGGCGGCGCTCAATTGCTCGAAATCCGCTTTTTTCATTTTATCGACACTCCCAAATTCACGAAACAACAACTCTCTGGTCTTTTGACCAATGCCATTTATCTCATCCAATTCTGATTTTAAGGAAGACTTAGAACGCTTTTGTCGGTGAAAGGTGATCGCAAATCGGTGTGCCTCGTCCCGGGCATGTTGTAGTAACTTAAGTGCTTCTGATTTTTTGCTGATGTGCAAGGGTATCGGATCGTTGGGAACGTAGATCTCTTCCAGGCGTTTTGCGATTCCTACTATAGGAATTTCTCCATAAACACCGATATCTTTTAAAGCTTTCACTGCCGCACCTAGTTGTCCTTTCCCTCCATCTATTACAATCAATTTTGGATAGGGTAGCCCTTCATTTTGTAGCTTGGAATACCGTCGGGTCACGATCTCATACATGGAGGAAAAATCATCGGGACCGACTACCGTTTTTATATTGAATTTGCGATAATCCTTTTTTGAAGGTTTACCATTTTTGAAGCAAACCATGGAAGCCACAGGATGAGTGCCCTGAATATTGGAGTTGTCGAAACACTCAATGTGATAGGGCATTTCTGTAAGCTGCAGTTCTTTTTTCAGCTCGATTAAAGCATGATTGGGTTTGTTTTTGATGTTTTCTGCCTGTGCCTGCTTTTCACGTTTGGTCATGAAGGCATTTTTCAGTGAAAGATCAATCAACTTTTTCTTATCCCCGATTTTAGGAACGGTGATACTGATTTCAGGCCAGTCTTCCAGTTCCAGGTTCGTGAGGATCTCTTTGTTGGTACTTTGATACTTATCTCTAAGTGCCAACATGGAATATTGTAAGATGTCTTCCGGTGAATTCGTCAGGTTGTTCTTGACCTCAACGGTTTCCGATATCCTGATGGTGCCTTCTTCAATCATCATATAATTGATGTAGGACTTAGGGTCATCATGAAGAATCGTGAATACATCCAGATTGGTAAGCTTCTGCTGTACAATAAGGGACTTGACCTGAAATTTTTCCAGATATTCTAGCTTCACTTTGAACGACTGTGCCAATTCAAAATTAAGTTCGGCCGCAGCTTCCTGCATTTGTCCTAGAAACGATTTCCGGATAGGGCTGATATTACCCTTTAGAATTTCTTTCGCCTGGGCAATTTCTGCCAGGTATTCATGTTCTTGTTGCAGGCCTTCACAAGGTCCAAGGCAGTTCCCTATGTGGTATTCGAGGCACACTTTGAATTTCCCTCTGGCAATATTCGATTCTGACAGATTGAAGTTGCAGGTTCGTATCTTATAAAGTTTCCGGATAAGATCAAGGACACTATTCATTGCTTTCACACTCGTATAGGGCCCGAAATATTGTCCCTTGCTGCGATCGATCCTTCGGGTGGAGTAGATACGAGGAAAACGCTCGTTGGTGATACAAATGCTTGGGAAACTCTTATCATCCTTTAGCAGGATATTGTATTTCGGCTGATTCTCTTTAATCAGACTATTTTCGAGCAGCAATGCATCGAATTCAGAATTTACGACCGTAACCTCGATGTAGCGAATTTCCTGTACTAATCGATACGTCTTTCGATTGTGATCATTTTTGGTAAAGTAGCTGGAGACACGCTTTTTAAGATTTTTGGCCTTACCTACATAGATGATTCCCTCTTCATCGAAGAATCGATAGACTCCAGGATCATCGGGTAGCAGATTGTATTGTGTCCTTTCAAGTTTCTGAGTATTCATTTACTCCTAGAATTCGTCCGCATTAACAGCGGGTAGAGCTAGCGAATCCGATGGGGTAGCGTTTTCGTAAAGACTGCAATCAAGCTCGACGGAGAGCGGTTGGATGGGCTTTTCGAAAAGGCCTTTTTTGTAAGGAAGCGATTTGTCTTCATATACATCTAACATAAATCGCTCGTAAATGGGTCGAGCGGTTCTTGCTCCCTGCCCCTGGGCCCAGTGTTTGAAGTGGATACTGCGATTGTCTCCGCCTACCCATGCGCCGGCCACCAGATCATGTGTGACGCCTATGAACCAACCATCAGATGCATTTTGTGTGGTTCCTGTTTTCGCTCCAAAATCATTTTCATAGGTAATCTGCCAATCCAAAGCACGAGCACTTCCGCCTTCTTCTTCTACGGCCCCTTTGAGCATATGTAACATCAGATAGGCGGTCTCTTCATTCAATGCCTCTTTAGGTTCTGGTACAAATTGTTGAAGCACGTTACCGTTTTGATCTTCGATGCGGGAAATGTAAAATGGCTTGGTGTAATTCCCTTTGTTGGCAAAGGTGCTATACGCCCCTAACATTTCGTACAAGGACACTTCGCCTGCAGCACCAAGACATAATACGGGGACGGGAGCCAGTGGACTTTCTATGCCTAGGTTCCGGGCATACCTTACGACTGTTTCCGGGCCTATGTTCTTCATAATATAGGCGGTTGCACTATTGACAGAAGCAGCCATGGCGCGACGAATGGTCATTTTTTGACCAGTAAATATGTTATTCGCATTGTCAGGTGTCCATGTGGGTGGATCTTGTCCTGGCAGAGAAAAAGTCACAGCAGCATCCACGACCGGATAACAGGGTGAATATCCGTTATCAATGGCTGCAGTGTAAACGATGGGCTTAAAGGTAGATCCCGGTTGCCTTTTCCCTCGCTGCACGTGATCATATTTGAAATACTTGTGGTTGATACCCCCCACCCAGGCCTTGATATGCCCGGTTTTTGGCTCCATGGCCATGAATCCGGCTTGAAGGAAGTGTTTGTAGTAATACATGGAGTCGTAGGTGCTGAATAGCGTGTCTATTTCCCCTTCCCAACTGAAGACTCTCATATTTCTTTTCTTGTGGAGGTAGTAATCAATAGAGTCCTGGTCTTCTCCGAAGCGTTTTACCAGACGCTTATAGTGAGGAGAATATCGTTCAAGTTGATCTTCGATGAAACCTTCAATCACTTCTCCATCCTGATCTATCCATGGCATGTCACCTTCCAGGTGTTCCATAAAATAAGCTTGTAACGTATCCATCGATTCTTCCATCGCCGCTTCTGCGTAAGCCTGAAGTCTGCTATCAATGGTGGTGTAGATCTTAAGACCATCATCGTAGAGATCATATCCGTTTTCCTTTGTCCAGGACAACAGAAAATTCCTGATCACTGAACGGAAGTAAGTGGCCAGCCCCTCATTTTGATTGTCAACTTTATAATTTAATCCGAAAGGTTCGACTTTGAGGCTGTCGAATGTAGCTCGGTCAATGATGTTGTATTGGTAAAGGTTATGCAACACTTCGGTTCGTTTGGCCATGGCATTGTCCGGATTGTAAACTGGATTGAACCGGGTTGGTGCATTGATGGATCCTACTAGAACGGCAGCTTCTTTGTAAGTAAGCTGGGAAGGCAGCTTGTTGAAAAACGTTTTTGCAGCTACTTTGATACCGAAGGAGTTTGACCCAAACGGGACCGTATTCAGGTACATGGCCAGAATTTCTTCCTTAGTGTAGGCTTGTTCCAATTTTACGGATATGATATATTCTTTGAGTTTCGTAACTATAGAACCTGCGATTCGAATATCGTAAAGGGATCCGCGATTGGCGGTGGATGTTTTGTAGAGGTTTTCCGCCAGTTGCATCGTAAGGGTACTGCCTCCTCCTTTGAATTGCCCAGTTAATACACCCGAAGCAGCTCTCAAAAGTGACTTTAGATCAATGCCGGAATGTTCCTTGAACCTTACATCTTCCGTAACCATCAACGTATTGATTAACTCAGGAGAGAGCTCTTCATAAGTTACCGGTGTTCGGTTAGTTCGAAAGTATTTACCCAAGGAAACACCATCGGCACTGATCAGCTCTGAAGAGAGGTCAGGATCAGGTTTTTCAAGCGCTTCCAGGCTTGGTAATCCTCCAAACAAGCCAAAAGCATCGTTCTGGACCATAAGGAAGGTGGTAGCTATTCCTCCAAAGAACAGGATGAACAAGACCCATATGATAAAGATGATTCTTTTGGTCCGTTTTGGTAGTGCCATTTTCAGTAGTTTTTATCAAAGAAATTCAAATAGGACTTCAGGTCTTTAGACTCATAAAGAATATTGAAATTATCCTTGGTAATGATCAGTTCGTAGAAAATCTCGTCTTTGTATTTTTCATTCAGTTCAGATTGTTCATGGAAAATTTTCAGAAACGCCTGAGCCGAAGACTTGCCGGGTAATTCACTCACCAGTACCATTGAATATTTCTCATCCAATACCAGACCCGCACTGTTCAGGTTCATGTTTTGTCCATTCAATATTTCCTGGATCTCATCCGGAAGGGTTTCAGAGAGTTGAGGATTGGAGTAGACGAACATGAAATAGTGACTCTGATCAAAACTCTTGATATAGCGTCCCTTTGAACTGCTAAACAAGTTAATTTGATGATCTTCCGCTGCTTTGGCAAGCTGTTGCGCATAAGTGCCAATGTCACTGTCCGGATGATCTACTATGAATTTGTTCAATTCGAATTGATACTGATAGATATTTTCAGTTCTTCCAATGTTCAGTATCCGAAGTAGGATCAGGTTGTCATGATAGTCACTTTCTTCATAGGCTTGAAGCGTACTATCTATAATAGTAATGGAGTTTTTATGATCGCCAGCGTAGAATAAATCGTAGGCAGAAGCATAGGCCCTTTGAACCGCCTGATTCTTGGCCAGATTTTCCTCACGATACCTGGGGTTGAATATGAGTTTTGCATAGATCGATTCCGGGAATTCACGAAGTAACCAGTTTGCGCGATCCGATGATTTTGCAGAATCTAAGGGCTTATATAATAGGTATAGCTGATACAGCACCTCTGGTTTGTAGGCAGAAGTATCAAAGCGAGCAATCAGTTTCTCAAAGGTTTCGACGGCATTTTCTTTCTCCTCCAGCTGGAAATTATAGATGTTCCCTGCCTGGTAATAAGCCTCTTCTATTTCACCCAGAAGTTCTGTCTTTTCTTCCTCCTTAAAGGGGATGGCGGACATGAATTGCTGTTTCATGGCCTCCGGATCAAATTCTTCCTCTTTTTCATTGGCATTTGTTGGAGAAACCCCTGTTTCAATGGCTTTTTCTGCCGAAGCTATTTCGTTTTCCGCAGGGATTTTATTTCGTCTTCGCCAATTGTCTTCCAATTCTCGCTGACCCCATTTCCTGATAAATTCTGATCTGCCTCTGCTGACAGAAGTGTTGTTATAGAAATACCATACTCCTTCCGTTTTCGTGCTGATCGTACCTGCTTCGCCGGGATCATTGAAATTATTGGTTCGCGTTTGCTGCCGACGTTCTTCTTTCTTCTTGCGCTTTTTCTCCTCGTTTTGTCGGTCTATTTCCTGGGTAATGATCTCATCCAGCAACAGATCGAGTTCGTCACTGTTCATGGCGGCAAGTGTGAGCAAACTGTCATTGACCCTAATGGTACTGATGTGCTTAACAAACTCTTCAAGAATCTTTTGGCGCTCGGCGATAGACGCATAAGCTTCTTCATCTTTCGGCATGGTGCTTACCGTGGAATCGTAGTAGAGTTTAGCTTGCTCGTAATTGGCAAGACTGTCATAATAAATTTTCGAGAGTTGCCAGTAGGAATAAGATTTTTGACGATTGTTGTTTGTGCTACTCGCCACAGAAGATTTGTAGTTTTCAATGGCTTCATCGAGGTTGCCCTGCTTCAGTTCAAAGGCCCCCATTTCGTAATAGATCTTGTCCTTGTACTCCAGGTTTTTCGGATCCCTCAATAACTTCTTGAAGTACTTTTCAACCTTTCTTCGGTCGCTGTTTCTTTTCAGTTGAGTCACTTGCGCCATGTTGAGTTTGGTATAGAAAGCCAACTCGTATTCCGGTCCTGATTTAAGTGTGTTTCTGTAATATCTGAAAGCCTCTGCATCAAAACCAAGCTCCTGATAGATCTGCCCGATGATGAAGTTGATCCTTCCACGTTCTTTACCATTCGGCATCAATGCTTCAGCAAGCACCAAATTGGCAACCGTCTTGTCATTGTTTTTTCGCTTCTGATATAAGTAGGCACGGTTCAGATAGAGTTTGCGCAAATTCTCTCCATTGAGTTTTTCCTTACTCAAAAAGTCAGAAACACTTTCGGCATTGTTGTATTCACTGGCTTCTACAAATGTCTTCAGTAACTCGACGAGTGCGGCATGCCTCTCATTCCGATTATCACTTCTTGTATTGACATACTTGAATGTTTCGATGGCTTCAGGGAATTCTGATCCATACAATCGAGCTTTTCCCACCAAAATATAGGAGTCATATTCCCATTTAGATTCCGGATGTCGCTGAATACTGATCGAGGCTTTCTTAATACAATCCTCGAGTGCGGTTTCCTGGGACTGAGAGAAAATGGTATCGTATTGTGGGTATATTGGTAGTGTCCGGTTATAATTCCACTGATAATTATCTGCAAGTGCCGATTCCACTTCAATAATCCGCTGCTTGGCGTAGAAATAGGCATTGTAACGAGCCGTTACGTTGTGGTAGGTTGACTTTATCGGACCTTGTGCGTAGGCGGGAATGAGCCCCACCAACAATAGTACAGTCAGGTAGCTTTTCACGAATATTTGGTCTATACGACTATACAACGAAAATCCGGCCATGATAATATGTTGTAAAAATAAACAGTGTGTATTCAACCCAGATTATTCAACAGGATATTTAGAGATCTCAATCGAAATATTCAATTGAATAATGATAAAATGTGCTTCGATTAGGTGTTTTCATTGATAGTGTCGGCCTGATTATACTTTTCCGAGGAGTAGAGGCTTCAATCGTGCTTTAGACCAATTATGCATATTGCGTCATTTGGGTTCAATATATTTGCGATTCTTAAAATCATTTGAGATTGGGGACAAAGCGAACATTGTCAGGATGGCTGACCAATAGATACCTGCTCATCATCAGAGATGAGGAGAATTTTCAGGAAAAGCGTACGATCAGCTTTAACTACGCCAGGGTTATTCTGTTGATTGCTGGTATGTTCCTTACTTCATTGCTACTCTCTATTTATTTGGTTTCACAAGTATTGGAGGCCTGGCTCGACCCGCGACATGCTCAAATGGTTGCCAATCGGCAATTGATGGAATTGACCATGCGGCTAGATTCCCTGCAATATGAGACTGAGGCCAAGGGCAGGTACATCGAAAATCTCCGGTTAATATTTGAAGGGCAAGATAGCATCTATTCGGCCCTGACGGACAGAGGTTCGGAAATAGCCACAGACCCCCAACTTCTGATTGAGCCTGCGTTGCAGGAAGTTGATTCACAATTCCGTGCGGAATACGGAGAAAGCGATCTTGATATATTGCAATTTGCTTCCTACGAAACGACTGAACTAACCGATGTTTATCTCTTTTCTCCGATAGAAGGAATTAAAGTCGATGGTTTTCGCCCTAAAGATGGTCATTACGGCATTGATATTGCCGCTATGGAGAATGAAGTGGTAAAAAGTGTCGGTGAAGGAATCGTGATTTTTTCTACCTGGACACTGGACAATGGATACGTCATTGGGATACAACATACAAGAGGCAACCTTATCTCCGTCTATAAGCACAATTCGGAATTATTGAAAAACGTTGGTAGCTTTGTCGCCGGAGGTGAGATCATTGCTATTGTGGGCAACACAGGTGAGTTGACAACAGGTCCTCATTTGCATTTTGAGTTGTGGCACCGTGGCAACGCGATCGATCCTGAGAACTACTTCTCCTTTTAAGTTAGACAGCAAACTCATTATTCAATGTTCAATAAGCAGGAACAACAGGGCTCACAAGAGCAAAGTAATTCCACTAATCAGATTGGAAAAGGTACGGTCATTCAAGGTAACATCGAGACTTTTGGTGACCTGAGAATTGATGGAAAATTGGTAGGAGACCTTAAGACCAAGTCCAAAGCGGTCTTTGGACAGTCTTCTGTGGTAGAAGGAAACGTGATTGCTCAAAATGCGGAAGTTGAAGGTCATGTTACCGGAACGGTGGAAGTGACCGATGTATTGATCCTTAAGTCTACGGCGGTGATTGATGGTGACATAGTTACGGATAAGCTCATTGTTGAATCAGGCGCACTGTTCAATGGCGGTTGTAAAATGGGTGTGAAGTCCAGAGAGATCAAAATTGGAAAAAAAGAGCAAACCACACTCCTCCAGGCCCAAAGCTGAACCTGATTTCGATCCAAGGAGACTATCATCTCTTGCGTTCGAAGTGGTCATTTTCAACTTAATAGTTATTTGGGGCGGCTACAAGCTTGATGAATATTTAGCAAATAAGATTCCTTGGGTGATCATCGTAGCAGTATTGTTCAGTGTTGCCGGGACTATCTATTATCTATTTAAAAAGTTGAACTCGTGAAGAAGTATTTACTCACTTCCATTGGGATCTCACTGGTGCTGTTGGTGGTATACTTTCTGGATGGCTTACATCTGGTCGAACTGCACGCTCATTTTCCATACATGGTGTTGTTCTTTTTCCTGCAATCGCTATTGATATCGTGGTTGCTTTCATTGGCTGAGAAAGATCGGCCAAGATTGCCTTTATACGCGATAGGAGCTGTTTCTTTAAGGTTTCTGACGGGTATTTTCTATATGCTCATCCTCATTCTTCTGAAGGTTGAGGACTTGCGCCCTTTGATCATTCAATTTGGAGTGGTCTATTTGTTATTCATGGTATTTGAATTGAGTATTGTATTGGCTAACTTGCGGCCGAATTCCCAGGGGAACGAAGAGAAATGAAAAAAATCCTATCAAAAGATTCTTTTAAGCTGTTGAAAACCAACCTTTTAGTGCTTGTTCTCCTTTTTGCCGTATCGGGCAATGTTATGGCCGCAAGTGGTGGCTCCGGAGAAGAGTTCAAACCCGGTGAAATGATCGATCACCACATTAAGGATGCACATTCATGGGAGATCGCTCATGGAGTCGTGGTTCATCTGCCTGTTATACTTTATAACCATGGCAGTTTAGACGTTTTTTCTTCAGCTAATTTCTACGACGAACATCACAATCTAGTTCCTTATAATGGCTACGTGATGGATCATGAGCACATCACGGCCACCGATGGTTCTCACCCAATAGATTTTTCAATTACCAAAAATGTCCTCTTCATTTTCATCGATGCAGGTTTGATGCTGCTATTGTTTTTTGCCGTGGCAAGAGGTTATAAGAAAAATGAAGGGAAAGCACCTAGTGGCGTTCAGTCGTTCTTTGAGCCGATCATCATTTTCGTTCGCGATGAGATTGTTAAGCCAAATCTTGGTGAGAAGAAGTATGAGCGCTATTTGCCTTATATGCTCACATTATTCTTTTTCATTTGGTTTGGAAATTTGTTGGGATTGTTGCCTGGTGCGGCAAACATGACAGGAAACATTGCCATTACTATGGTTTTGGCGGTAGGTACTTTCTTATTGACCAACCTTAGCGGCAACAAACACTACTGGGGTCACATATTCAATACTCCAGGTGTTCCATTAGCATTGAAACCGATCATTGTCCCTGTTGAGATCATCGGGATGTTCACGAAGCCCATCTCATTGATGGTTCGACTTTTTGTCGCTATCACTGCGGGCCACATTGTGATCCTTAGCCTTATGAGTCTCACTTTCATTTTCCACTCATTTGCCGTGGGAATAGGAAGTACCATTGTGGTGACGGTGATCACTTTTATAGAAATACTGGTTGCTACCATTCAGGCCTATGTATTCACGATGTTCTCATCGATGTACATCGGAATGGCGGTAGACGATCATCATTAATTAAGAATTGTTCAATTATTCAATTTTATAGATCATGTTGATTTCTTTGATTATGAGTGCTGGACTTGCCGTGATGGGCGCAGGTATCGGTGCAGGTTTAGTTGCGATAGGCGCTGGACTAGGTATCGGTAAAATCGGTGGTTCTGCCATGGAAGCAATGGCTCGTCAGCCAGAAGCTGCAGGTAGAGTACAAACTGCTATGCTTATCATCGCTGCACTTATTGAGGTAATTGCTCTGTTTGGTGTGGTTGTATGTTTCTTGATCTCACTGAATCCAGTAGCCTAAATGAAAAAGGGGGATTGTAGACATTAGGTCTCAACCTCCTTTATCAACGATCTGAAAAAATTACTATGGATCTTTTAACACCCGATATCGGACTCATTTTCTGGCAAGTAGTTGTTTTCACACTTGTCTTCATCATTTTGGCAGTTTTCGTGTGGAAGCCTGTTGCTGGTGCATTGAAAGCGCGAGAACTTACTATTTCAGATGCTCTGGAAGCCGCTGAAAAAGCCAAAAGTGAAATGGCACAAATTAAGGCAGATAATGAGTACCTGCTAAAAGAAGCCAGAATTGAGCGAGATGAAATTCTGAAAAAGGCGAATGAAGTAGCCAATCAGATCAAAGAGGATGCTAAAGCGGAAACAGCTGCTATTGCTGAAAAGATGATCGCAGATGCCAAAGCAAGCATTGATTCTGAGAAGAAAAACGCATTGGCTGAAGTAAAGAGCCTCGTATCTACACTTTCACTTGAAATTGCTGAGAAAATCCTAAGAGAGAACCTTTCGGAGGACAAAGCACAGCAAGCGTTAGTGACGAAATTCTTATCTGAAGTAAAAACGAACTGATAGCGAATGTCATCCAAAAGAATAGCGGTCAGGTACGCCACTCCCTTGTTGGAATTAGCTGAGGAGCAATCAGTACTGGATAAGGTGAGTGCGGACATCAAAAGTTTCTTATCCCTTTACGAAGGGAACAGAGATTTTCAATTGATGCTTGCCAGCCCAATCATACCGCACTTGAAAAAAGCCAATATTCTGGCCACCCTTTTCAAAGGAAAGATTGAGCCTTTGACCGATCGCTTTTTTCAAACCATCGCAAAGAAGAACAGAGAAAATCTGCTAGGTGAAATTGCGGAAGAGTTCCTTCGACTATACAACGAGCACAAAGGAATTCAGGAAGCAGTCGTTACTACGCCTTTCGCCTTAGATGCCTCTTTAAGAAAGTCTTTCGAAAAGATGGTCAAGGATATCTCTGGTAAAGAGCCCTTACTAAAGGAAAAAGTAGACCCGTCTTTAATCGGTGGTTATACCCTTCAAATGGGAGACCGAAAACTGGATGACAGTGTGAGCGGACAACTCAGATCATTGAAATTGAAATTTAGCAACGAAAAAAATTAAAAGCCCCCGGCGATAAATACACAAAATTATGGCAGAAGTTAGACCTGACGAAGTATCAGCAATATTGAGGGAGCAGCTCTCAGGCCACAAAACAGAAGCAGAACTCGAAGAAGTTGGAACAGTCCTTCAGGTAGGTGACGGTGTTGCCCGTATCTACGGACTTTCAAAAGCGCAAGCTGGTGAGCTTCTTGAATTTGAGAATGGATTGAACGCTTTAGTACTGAACCTCGAAGAAGACAATGTGGGAGCAGTACTTCTGGGAGATTCCAGCGAAGTAAAAGAGGGGGATAGTGTAAAAAGAACTGGCCGAATTGGTTCCGTAAAAGTAGGTGACGGCATGTGTGGCCGTGTGGTTGACACCCTGGCGAACCCTATCGATGGAAAAGGTGATTTCGAAGGTGACCTTTATGAAATGCCTATCGAAAGAAAAGCCCCTGGTGTTATCTATCGGGAGCCTGTATCTGAGCCTTTGCAGACGGGTATCAAAGCGATTGACTCCATGATCCCGGTAGGAAGAGGTCAACGAGAGTTGATCATTGGTGACCGTCAGACCGGTAAAACTGCGGTTGCTATTGACACCATCATTAACCAAAAAGAATTCTACGATAGAGGTGAGCCTGTATACTGTATCTATGTTGCTGTTGGCCAAAAGGCAAGTACGGTAGCGGGTATTGTTTCAACGCTTGAAAAAGCGGGTGCTCTTCCTTACACTGTGATTGTAGCGGCTTCCGCTTCAGATCCTGCTCCAATGCAATTCTTTGCGCCTTTTACGGGTGCAGCTATCGGAGAGTATTTCCGTGATACGGGAAGACCTGCTTTGGTAGTTTATGATGACTTGTCTAAACAAGCCGTTTCTTACCGTGAGGTATCTCTGCTGCTAAGAAGACCTCCAGGACGTGAGGCTTACCCTGGTGACGTATTCTATTTGCACTCTCGTCTGTTAGAGCGTGCTGCCAAAGTGATCAACAACGATGAGATTGCTGCTCAGATGAATGACCTTCCTGAGAGCTTAAAAGATAAAGTAAAAGGGGGTGGATCATTGACAGCATTGCCGATCATTGAAACACAGGCGGGTGATGTATCTGCTTATATCCCTACGAACGTGATCTCCATTACTGATGGTCAGATCTTCCTGGAAACGAACCTCTTCAACTCAGGTATCCGTCCTGCGATCAACGTAGGTATCTCCGTATCCCGAGTAGGAGGTAGTGCACAGATCAAATCAATGAAAAAAGTGGCTGGTACCTTGAAACTGGATCAGGCACAGTTCCGTGAACTGGAAGCGTTTGCGAAATTCGGTTCTGACCTGGATGCAGCTACTCAGAGAACCATCGACAGAGGTAGAAGAAACCAGGAAATCCTGAAGCAACCTCAGTACTCTCCTTCTCCGGTTGAGCAGCAGGTGGCGATCATCTACGTGTCTACTAAGGGATTCCTGGATAAAGTACCTGAGAACAAAGTGAAAGAATTTGAAACTGAATTCCTTAATACTTTGACTACTCAGCATCCTGAGACTTTGGCCTTGTTGAAAGACAAGAAGAAGTTTGGAGATGCATACGGAAAATTAGAAGAGATCGCCAAGGACTTGGCTTCTCGATATAACTGATAAGAATAACGCGGAATGGCGAATCTTAAGGAAGTAAAAGGAAGAATTCAATCTGTTACATCGACGCAGCAGATCACCAAAGCCATGAAAATGGTGGCGGCTGCCAAGTTGAGAAGGGCGCAGGACCGTATCCTACAAATGCGACCTTATTCTCAACGGCTGTCGGCGATCATTCAGAACGTTTCTAAGGCTTCCGAAAACGACGATATTCCTAATCCATATGGAGAGGAAAGGTCTGTTAACAATGTATTGTTTGTTGTGGTAACCTCGGATAGAGGGCTGTGTGGTGCGTTCAACAGTAACGTGTTTAAATACACCCGGTCAATCATCGAGGAAAAATACAGCTATCTGGAGCGTTCAGGCAACATTCACGTGATGCCGATCGGTAAGCGGTCTTATGATTTCTTCACCAAAAGAAAGTACAAAGTAGTTGGTGATTATCATGGCCTTTTCGGAGATCTGTCTTTCGAGAATGCTCGTGAAGCGGCACAACATGCGATGGATGGATTTTTGGATGAAAAGTACGATCGGGTGATCCTGATCTTCAACGAATTCAAGAATGTGGCGACGCAGATCTTAAGAAGTGAGCAATTGCTTCCGATATTGCCTCCGGAGCCTGAAGTAGCGAAAGTGGAAGAAAAGCCTGCTAAAGAAGGAGAGAAGAAAAAACTAAAGCCAGTGGTAGATTATCTTTTTGAGCCTTCAAAAGAGGTGATTTTTGAAGAGATCATTCCTAATTCATTGAAAGTTCAGTTCTACAAAGCAGTATTGGAATCTAATGCTTCTGAACATGGCGCAAGGATGACGGCCATGGACCAGGCAACCGATAATGCAGGTGAGCTTTTGAAAGAATTGAAGCTGACTTACAACAGAACTCGACAAGCCGCAATTACCAAAGAGATCCTGGAAATTGTAGGTGGTGCAGAGGCCTTAAGTCAAGGGAACTAAGCCTACCTGGACCTCCAGGTGATCCGGTTCTTACAATATATCAGATGGCTCTCGTTGGGAATTCCGACGGGAGCCATTTGCGTTTTATCGCTGGTGTCAAGTGAGATGTCAATCGTCATTCCCTGGCCAATATACCTTGCACTTTTTTCTGCCGTTTGGTTCATTTACCTCTTCGATCACTGGTGGGACATAAGGAAAAAGAGCCCCAAAACGCAAAGGAGACAATTTCATTATGATCATAAAGGCCTTTTGATCCTGTTGATGATCATTTGTATCGTTGGTGGTATTTATGCCCTATCCCTGGTCTATCCACCAGGTTTAAGGATGATCATCGTGTCAAGAGGACTGGCCCTTTCTTTGGCTTGTGGTGTTTATTTGTTCACTTCACAGTGGTTAGGTAAGAAGTGGCTTAAGGAAATAAGTGTAGCCTTCAATTATGCCTTAGGGATCATGATCGTACCTTTAATCCTTGTGGGCGATCAGACACTTTGGATAATAACCTTCCAAATCTTTATGCTTGCATTATTGAACCTATTGACGTTCTCCATTTTTGAGGTAGATGAAGACAAAGAAGAAGGGTTTCACTCTATTGCTACGCAACTGGGGACTAAGACTTGCGCCGGTATTTCGAGTATACTCTTGTTGTTACTTTGGGGATCGTTACTCTTTATCAAACTGCCGATGGCCCTCGAAATGTTTATCGCACTTGGAGGACTCACCTATGCCGTAATGTACGCTTTTCCACTTTTTTTTGCCTCAAAAGAGCGATTTAGGATTTTTGGTGACGCACTATTTCTAATGGCTGCCCTTTTTCTGCTGTTTTGAATAATTTCAATTTCCTTGCTCCCTTTTATGATAGTCTGGTTCATATCGTTTTCGGACCAGCCTTGTACAACGCCAGTACACATTTCTTAGCGGAGATCCCACCGGATTCCAGGGTTCTCGTCCTTGGTGGTGGTACGGGGAAGATGCTTTCTAAATTGAAAAAGTGTGATGTAGTATACGTAGAAAAATCTGCGCAAATGCTGAGAAGGGCAAAGAAAAGGAATGAATTAGGTCGTATAAGTTTTGTGAACGAAGACTTCCTGAAGTGGCAGACGGATCAAAACTTTGAGGTGGTGATCTGCCCCTTTTTCCTTGATGTGTTTACCGAGGCAAATCTGAAGTTAGTGCTAAATAGAATTGGTGACCTGGCTGATAAAGGAAGTCAACTGATAGTTGCAGATTTTCAGGATACAGGCCGATTTGAACACAGGATGTTGCTCAAATTGATGCATTGGTTTTTTCGGATAGCCACTAGATTGGAGGGACGGAAATTAGCGCGGATTGAACACTTCATTTTACAAGAACACTATGAAGTGAAAGCCAGATCCACTTTTAGAAATGGATTCGTTTTTTCCGCCGTTTATCAGAAAGTATAAAAACATAGAATACGAACTATGAAATTCAGCGAGGCATGGTGAAAAGTTATAATTTAGTGAAAACGGTATTTCAGCATGGCAAAGAAATTGGGGATCCTTATGATCCGGGGTTCGGGTTCGCCTGGATTCGAGGATCAGGAAAAATTTATTGAGCGGCTTTTTCGTCAATTACGGAAAAAGAGAAAAGACCCCAATAAGGATATCGCAACTCAGGTCGTCAATTGGTACGAGCCTTTGGAAACGGAGCAGCAGACACTCATAAGAAGATTACAAGAAAGTGATCTTAAGGTAAGAGGAAAGATTTTTCGAAGGTTTTTACTCAGTAACATTACGGATCTCATCAATTATGGTGGAAGACCTAACCAAACAAGCACCGCCTACGAGGAAATTCATCAATTAGTGACGAAAGATATACGTCAGTTACAAAGTAAGTTAGTACCCAATGCGCCATTGATCATCATCGCCTCTTCGATGGGGACTGAGGTCATCAATAATCACATTTGGGACCGGCAGCAATTTCAAAACCTTAACCCAGGAAAAACAGATCCCTTAGGTCAGACGGCATTTGAAAGGATGGAAACATTGGTAGGGCTTTTTACGATGGGAAATAACATTCCCATATTTGGATCCGCGCTTAAGATCGATGACTTGAGACCCATTCAGTTTCCTGATGACGACCTTCCTAATGCGTGGAAACCCCTCAGCGAATGGGTCAATATCTTTGATAAGAATGACCCGCTCGGTTATCCCATCACGTTTATCAATCAATATTATGGTGACGGTAGAGTGAAAGATGTCCAATACAATGTGGGTAATCCATTGGTTTTTTGGAACCTTGCCTCGCATTACTTCTACTGGCAATCCAGAAAAGTGCGAAAGCGAATCTTTGAATTCACGTTAAAGATGTTAGACACCTTGTAGGCTGATTCTACGCGGCTTCATGAACCTGATCAGCTGAAACAACCACTGCCAGACAGTTCAATGCATGGTATTGTTCACTGAGGATTTCCGAGTATTTCCTTGAGAAATAAGGACCATTTACATAGGCCAGACCGCCGGCAACCTTTTTCTTTTCGGTATCGGTAATCAAAGATTTGATGGCCGTTTCTTGTTCTGCATCCTGCGGCACGATGGCAATGTAGAAGCGGTTGTCTTCTTCGTGTTTGTCCAGGTACCTGTTAATCAATCCCAATAGTTCTTCCACGATGAGCTCTTCTTCATGAGAAACATCTCCATCAATTTTGATCAGTGTTTGCATGATATCCGCAAGTTGGGAAACCTGCTGATCCGGAGGAGAAAGTTTAAGGTATTCATCCAGGTCCTTTCTCAAGCGGTCGTAGGATGAAAATTGATCAGACTCTTCTAAATGTCCGATTTTATCCGGATCGAAATTGACTTTCCAATCGTCAGCGAATGATTGAAGGATTTCTTTTTCTTTCTGGTCTAGTTGATTATCAACCAGAGCAAGTCTTCCCAGGATGGTGAGGACATTATCTGCATTGGAAGGAAGAAACAGCGATTTGGCAAGGTCTCCGGCTTCTTCGCTCTCGAGTTTTAGGGCTTCTTTTACCCGCTGTAGAAATGATTTCTTTTGTTCACCAGCTACCCACAAACCTGAACCGATCAATACCAGAATGATTTCCACGATCAGCCAAATACCAAAATTGACGGCAATAAAAATGGTAGAAAATGATTGGATCAGTAAAGTGAGGTTTGTGGCGATACTAATGGCCCTGGCTACCAAAGAGATACTTTGCGCAACTGATTTTTCATGTTTTCTTTTCCAGATTTTGTTAGTACCCAGATATGCAATTACCAGTGTCGCAATTAATGGTATAAATGGGAGTATCTTAGATAGGAAGTCCATAATTGAAAAGGATGCTAGTGTATTTTAAAGCTGCTGAGACAAACATAGGCGAAAACATCGATTTATGATAGCACGCAAGAATATCCTTTGTTTATTGTCATATTTCTAACAACAACGAATAAAGTTGTTGAATCCGAAAAGTTCTGGCTAGTTTTAGTGCGTCTATGCTTAACCGATTCTTCAACCTAACTGACAACCAAACAACGCTGCGCCAGGAAACCATTGCAGGGCTTACAACATTTTCGACCCTGGCTTATATCATCTTCGTAAACCCGGCGGTTTTATCCAAAACGGGGATGGACTTTGAAAGTGCTTTGATCGCTACCTGTCTGGCTGGGGCCATCGGTTCGTTACTCTCAGGATTGTTGTCCAATTATCCGTTTGCACAGGCCCCTGGTATGGGATTGAATGCCTTTTTTGTCTATACGGTTGTATTTCAGGCCGGATATACCTGGCAGGGAGGATTAGCGATCGTATTCATTTCCGGCATCATTTTCATCCTGTTGACCTTGACTGGAATTCGCTCCGGAATACTCAATAGTTTTCCAAAATGTGTACTGCAGGCCATTCCCGTGGGCATCGGTTTGTTCATTAGTTTGATTGGCTTGAATAATGCCGGAATCATCACTTTTAATCAAGGGCCGATCATTGATATTATTCTTTCCACGGATGTTTTTGATGCACAGGCAATGATCAACAGTGTGAACAATGCACCTCCTCAGATTATCCAGTTGGGGAATGTAAGTTCACCCGAAGTATTATTGTCAATTGTTGGCCTTGTGATCATGTCAGTTTTGGTTGCCAGAAACATGAATGGAGCCATATTGATCAGCATCATCGTTATTACCGTTTTAAGCCTGATATTTGGAATAACCCAATTACCAGAAAAACTGACTGCTACTGACCTTTCGCTTAAGCCTACTTTTTTTCAACTGGATTTTGGAGCGGTACTAAAAACCGGAGACGGTGCAACGGCCTTTTCAATTATTCTGGAATTTGTCACTATTCTATTAGCCTTTACGATGGTAGACTTTTTTGATACCCTCGGTACGCTGTATGGGACTGCCGAAAAAGGTGGTTTTCTGGACAAGCAAGGTAAGCTTCCAAGAATGAAACAGGCGTTATTGGCAGATGCAATCGCCACTACTGCCGGAGCATTGTTCGGTACGGCCACTACCACGACATACATCGAAAGTGGTTCTGGAATTGCGGCTGGAGGTAAAACTGGGCTTACTGCTGTGATCGTGGCTATCTTGTTTTTAAGTTGTATTTTCCTTGCGCCACTAGCCGGGGTAATCCCCACTAGCGCCACTGCTCCCGCATTAATCATGGTGGGTGTGTTTATGATGGGGTCCATCAAAAAGATCAACCTGGATGATATGAAAGAAGCGATTCCAGCTTTCCTTACGATTGTTCTTATCCCCCTTACTTACAGCATCGCAAGTGGCATTGGAGCGGGACTGATTTTCTACACGATTATCTGCCTTTTCACAGGAAAGGCCAAAGCATTGAATCCAATTTTAATCATCCTTGCTTTATTATTTATCATCAAATTTGCCGTGGTTTAAATATCAGATACGATTCTCGTACATGAAGAAAATCATTCATATCGGCCTTATTCTTCTACTGGCTACTGCTTGTCAGCAAAATTGTGAAGTTCAGACGGATTACCTTCAACAAAGAACTTCTCTGGTTGAGGAAAATCAGTCAAAGCGATTTGATAAGGATATCGTTCTCAATGAGCGAGAAAAGCAACTCAATGAGATGCTGATCGTGCATCGAAAGAAGATGCTGGCCAATTATAAGGCAGCGTCATTCTTGCCGCCGGCTGAACCATTTTTCAAGTCCAAGGAACACATAGAAAATACCACCCTCTTCGAGTTTTTCAGGATGATGCCCAAAGGAGGAATTCAGCATTTGCATAGTTCTGCAGGCATAGATTTCCAATGGTTGATCAATCGCGCGGAACAAGAGCCATACTGCTATATCTACTGGGCTGATTCAGGAAAAGAACATGTGAAAGGACAGATGCATTTCTACAAAGAGACAGATGTTCCTGAAGGATTCCTGCCTACTCAGGAGATTTTGTCCAATGAAGAGAATCGTGCGGAATTGTTGCAACTGCTAACGTTAGATCAAGAGACCGTGACCGACTCTACTGATATATGGGAGGAGTTTGAAAATATTTTCGCGCGCATCAACGGCTTTTTTCATTATCAACCCATTTATAAGGACTATTTGAGGGCGGCCGTTGACACACTGTTGGCTGATGGAGTGCAGCATACAGAGATCAGGATGATATTTTTCGGTGGGCTTTATGATCTGGAACATAGCAGAGCGTCTGGTCATTATGGGGCTGACGCCATGGCGCGATTACTTGAAGAGTTGATAGAAGAGACTCAGGCTGTTCACCCTGAATTCTCGATGAAATTCATTTACACGCACCTTAGGTTCTTGCCCAGGGACGTTGTATTCTCAGAATTAGTAAATGCTTACAAGCTTCGGAAGAAATACCCGGATCTTATCAAAGGGTTCGATTTGGTGGCCAACGAAGATGATGGTAACACGACACTATACTTTCTCGAAAACTGGGAGAAAATGGATTCTCTGGAAAAAGTCTATGGGATCGACATGCCTTTGTATTTACATGATGGTGAGAGTGATTGGGCCAGTGTACAAAACCTATACGATGCTTTTTTATTAAATAGCCGAAGAATAGGGCATGGATTTAACCTGATGCATTTTCCGGCTTTAATTGAAGATATAAAAAACGCGGATATCTGTATTGAAGTGAGCCCCCTTAGTAATCAAATCCTGGGGTACATTGATGATCTAAGGTTACATCCGGCCAACTATTTACTGAAACATGGCGTTCAGATCTCAATCAACTCTGACGATCCTGGTATTTTCAATTACAATGGACTCAGCTACGATTACTGGACGATTTTCCTGGCCTGGGAACTGGACCTGAAAGCCCTTAAGAAATTATCATTGAATGCTTTGACATACAGCTCATTGTCGAAAGAAGAAAAGAGAATAGCCTTGTCCCACTGGCAAAGAAAGTGGGATGAGTTTGTTGAAAATGGAAATGAACTTCTAAGTACTACCGTTTCCCTTTAGAGACTGCATAATGGAAACAGGGGATAGTGTGTTGAATTATGAGAATATTATCAATCTTAGGTCTTATGCTCCTGATAGGCGCGTGTGGACCACAAAATCGAACTCCTGAAAAATCGAACCCCATTAAGATCAAGGTAGTCGTTGTGACCATGTTCGAACAGGGTGAAGATGAAGGTGACAACCCGGGGGAATTTCAGTTTTGGGTGGAGCGATTTCCGCTTTCGGAAAAAATGTCTTTCCCCACCGGATACAGGAATTTGAGATACAATTCTGATAAAGGAGTTTTGGGTATGGTGACGGGCATAGGCACCGCCAAAAGTGCTGCGTCGATCATGGCACTGGGAAGTGATCCTCGTTTTGACCTGACGGAAGCATACTGGTTGGTTGCAGGCATTTCGGGTGTCGATCCCAATGATGCCTCGGTAGGTTCCGCAGCCTGGGCTGAGTGGTTGGTGGATGGCGATCTTTCGCATGAGATTGATGCAAGGGAAGTTCCTGAAGACTGGCCTACGGGATATATTCCATTACGTTTAGCAGCTCCCTATGAACAACCGGTTCCGGTGAACAATGAAGGAGCGGTTTATCACCTCAATCCGGAATTGACCAATTGGGCGTATGACCTGACTAAAGGTCTGGACCTGGGAGACAATGAAGTCATTCAGAATTTCCGTGCGTTATATAAAGACTATCCTAATGCTCAAAAACCTCCTTTTGTCATGAAAGGAGCGCAATTGGCTGCCATGACCTACTGGCATGGGGAGAAACTAACCCAATGGGCAAATGACTGGGTGAGCTACTGGAGTGAAGGCCAAGCGAATTTTGTGACTTCTGCCATGGAGGATACGGGTACCTTGCAATCACTCACTTTTCTTTCAAAAGCAGGGAAAGTCAATCTTGAACGGGTAATGGTCCTTCGAACAGCCAGTAACTACACCATGCAATATCCTGGCATTACGGCTGCGGAAAGCCTTAGTGGTGAGAAACTAAGTGATCAAGGCTACACTGCTTACATCCCTTCTCTAAATTCGGCGTATCTGGTTGGTAGTACAGTTGTCAATGAGATCGTCGATAATTGGGAGGAGTTTAAAGGAAAATATTAAAAAATGATCATGTTACCCTGAGCTGTAGAAGGGTAGACATAAACCAGGCGCTTGGCTAGAGCCAAGCGCTCGATATTTTTTCGGCTCCTGCCGAATCATAGCCCTATCATTCAAAAAGGCGTATAAAAAAACTGTTCTAACACGACCTTTCCATCTTTCACTTCATAGATCGCAATCTCTTCCATAGCGACGGGTTTCGGAGCTCCCTTGTACTTAACTTGAGTTTTCCAGGTGCACGTGAAATGATTACCTGCAACAAGTGGATCAGAGATTTCTCCGCCAATCAACTCTTCCACCATGCCATGCCACTGGTCTGCTTTCTTTTTGAGTCCTTCGAATCCAGTTTCTGTTACCCATTCGCCCTTTTCATTGGGTTCTACACTCCTAATCTCAGGTGAGAAAAGCTCTTTATGGATTTGTTCGAAGTTTCCTTCTCTAGAAAGGCTTACGAGTCTCTTGGCGATTTCTTCGGTGGTCTTGGTCATTGCTTGTGTTTCCATCTTTTTATTGAATTTTCAGCAAAGGAATCAGCTTGAATGACAGCCCTATGTCACTGCGTTTGGCAATTTGAGAAGCATTGATTTCTGACTAGTGAGTTATTGATTAGTTCGAGTAAGAGCGATCCAAGTATTTGGGAAGGATTGCTTAAAGGTCTTTTCGGAAAAAATTTTGAATAGCGGATGACTGTCAAATGAGTACTGTTTGGTATTTTAGGTTTTTCTATCGTTGAAGTTATTTTTAAAATGAGGTATTTGCTTTCAAGAATTTCAATGTTTCTTGAGACTTTCAGAAATCTTTTTTCAAAGAAGGATAGCAACAACAATAATCAAATTGTATATCAAATGATTGGATATTGGAACCAACAGTCTCAGACCTTTTCAGATTTTTCCATAGGTGATAGCGACTTTGTAATGGCGATCGATGCAAAGACAGGGTTGATCATGATGAAATCCAGCAATTTTGAATGGACGGCACTGCCAAAACTTAAGAACATTAATGGTGAAAGCGAGGCGTATAAAGTGGCCTGTGGTGAGAATCATACGGCCTTGGCTGTGGGCACTAAGGATAGCTCTTTGTACCAGTACAATAGGCATAGAAAGGCATTTATGCCGGTAAACAGTGTATCCATTGGAGGCGCAAGGGATATATCAGTTGGTTCGAGCAATCTGATGTTCGGCGTTTCCAGTAAAGCCTATAACGGAGGTTCAGATTTTGAACCTTTTCAATTTTTTGGAGAAAGTCAGTTTCTACAGCATGACGAAGGAGTGAGTTCCATTGCCTGTGGGAGAGATGGGTGCAAGTTCGCCATTAATAGTGCGAATCAATTGTATTTTCATGTAACAGATCGACAAGGATGGATGCCAATGAACAACAACGACAAAAAATTTAAACTGATTGATCTGGATACAATGGCTTTTGTCGTGGCGGTTGATACTGATGATGAAATATGGGGATATTCCGGAGAGAGTGAATGGTTCCAATTACCCTTCATCAAATTTGATGGAACTCCTATTAATGAAAAAATCACGAAGATTTCGGTAAGTGAAGAAAATGTGGTTTTTGTACTCACTGATGCGGCCGAAAACAACTTGTATACGTTTATTCCAGCGATAGAACCTCCTCCGACCAAATAATCGGTGGATCTTGATTGGTATACTTACGAACTTAAAGTGCCTTGAAAGGTAGTTGCGAAGTGTCAAGAGCAACGGAGCGTCCAAAAAGAAAACCCAGATTTTCAACCTGGGTTTAACGTTTGTCCTCCTGAACTCTGTAGAGGATAGACAGTTATATTGATGTTACCATTGTGAATCAGCTAACCTGAACTTCATCCAAATTGATGAACTCAATCTGCTGATCGTCATTCAACGTGATGCCAATCAAAGAATCCTTCGCGATTCTGCCAGCCAGAATTTCTTTCGACAACTCATTCAATATTTCCCGCTGGAGTAATCTTTTCAATGGTCGGGCACCAAACTGTGGATCAAATCCGGATCTGCCTATGTGAGCTAATGCCTTATCATCCGCTTCAATCTTGATGCCGTTTTCGGCTAAACGTTTTTGGATCAGCTTGAATTGAATACCTACAATCTTCAATAAATCATCCGTACCCAAAGGTTGGAACATGATCGTCTCATCGATCCGGTTCAGGAACTCAGGTCGTACAGATTGCTTCAGTAGATCGAATACCGCATTTTTGGTGTCCTCAACCACTTCATCTTTATTCCACTCCTCCATCTTGTCGAAGTTCTCCTGGATCAGGTGCGAACCGATGTTGGTGGTCATGATGATGATGGTATTCTTGAAGTTGGCTAATCGCCCTTTGTTATCTGTCAGTCTTCCATCGTCCAGAACCTGCAATAAGATGTTGAAAACATCCGGATGTGCCTTTTCGATCTCATCCAACAGGATTACACTATAGGGCTTTCTTCGAACTGCCTCTGTCAATTGTCCACCTTCGTCATAACCGACGTAACCGGGAGGCGCTCCAATCAGTCGGCTGACTGCATGCCTCTCCTGGTATTCGGACATATCTATACGCACCATCGCGTTCTCGTCATTGAACAGATAATCTGCCAATGCTTTCGCAAGCTCAGTTTTTCCTACCCCCGTCGTACCCAGGAATATAAATGAGCCAATAGGCCGTTTAGGGTCATGCAGGCCAGCTCGACTTCTCCTTACGGCATCTGAAACGGCGACAATGGCCTCTTTTTGTCCCGCAACCCGTTTGCCTAACTCTTCTTCCAGGTGAAGAAGCTTCTCACGATCGCTTTGCAACATTTTAGAAACCGGAACACCTGTCCATTTGGCTACTATTTCCGCGATATCTTCACTGTCGACTACTTCCTTCAGTAAGGAATCACTTCCCTGAATTTCGTCCAGTTGCTTTTTGAAATCTTCCAGTTTCTTCTCCGCCTCAACGATCTTTCCGTAGCGGATCTCGGCCACTCTTCCAAAATCTCCGGCTTTTTCCAGCTGCTCCGCTTCGAGCTTATAAGCCTCGATGTTCTCTTTCTCCTGACGCAATCCCTGGATTACACTTTTCTCATTCTCCCACTTGGCTTTGAGTTCACTTCTGGAGCCCTCCAATTCCGCTATTTCTTTGCTTAGTTCAGCTTCTTTGGCTTTGTCCTTTTCTCGCCGAATGGCTTCTCGTTCAATTTCCAATTGCATGATCTTTCGGTTGAGCTCATCCAATTCTTCAGGAAGTGAATCAATCTCAATCCTGAGTTTGGAAGCCGCTTCATCCATTAGATCTATGGCCTTATCCGGAAGGAACCGGTCCGCAATGTATCGATTAGACAACTCCACGGCCGCAATCACTGCATCGTCTTTGATCTGCACGCCATGGTGGATCTCATATTTATCCTTAATACCTCTCAGAATCGATATAGCATCCTGTACGCCTGGTTCGTCAATAGTAACCGACTGGAAGCGGCGCTCCAATGCTTTATCCTTTTCGATGTATTTCTGATACTCATTGAGCGTTGTGGCTCCGATGGCATGCAATTCACCTCGTGCCAGGGCAGGTTTAAGCAGGTTAGCCGCATCCATCGCGCCATCACCTCCGCTACCGGCCCCGATCAACGTGTGAATCTCATCTATGAATAAGATTATTTCACCCTCGCTCTCCGTTACCTCTTTGATCACCGATTTGAGGCGTTCTTCAAATTCGCCTTTGAATTTGGCTCCGGCGACCAACAATCCCATGTCGAGTGAAATAATCGTCTTGGTCTTGAGGTTTTCAGGTACATCTCCGTCTACAATCCGTTGCGCCATCCCTTCTACAATGGCCGTTTTGCCCACTCCGGGTTCCCCAAGCAGCATAGGGTTATTTTTCGTCCGGCGGGCCAGGATCTGTAGTACTCTCCTGATCTCCTCGTCCCGACCAATAACCGGGTCAATTTTCCCAGCTTTGGCCAGCTCGTTTAAATTCTTTGAATATCGCTCCAGAGAACGATACTTTGATTCTGCATTTTGATCGGTTACGGTATCTCCTCCACGCAATTCTTTGATGGCCTGGATCAAAACCTTTTCTTCAAATCCGGCATCTTTTAGTAGTTGCGCAATTTGATCTGCTCCGACTAAGAGACCTAATAGAATATGCTCTACCGCAACGTACTCATCTCCAAATTCTTTGAGGTATTGCTCCGCTTTCTGAAGAGCAGCATGTGCCTGATTAGAAAGAAAAGGCTGACCCCCGGAAACTTTGGGGTAATTGGAAACGATCTCCGCAAGTTTTGTGTCCAGATTGGCTTTAGTTGCTCCGGTTTTTTTAAAAATAAAGGCAACCAGGTTTTCGTCAGATCGCAAAATGGATTGCAGGATATGCCCGGTTTCAATGACTTGTTGTCCATTACCGGCAGCAATTTCCGTCGCCTTTTGTAAGGCCTCCTGTGACTTTATGGTGTAATGGTTAAAATTCATCGCTCTCGTATTTGATTGACTTATGATCAAAACGTGTTCCAGGCTTTGATTCTGATCAAAACAGGACATATTGTCTTTATTTCCTGTTAGAAGCGAACGAAATGCGACAAAATGGCAGGGTGTTCACTGGTTCCTGAAAGCATCTTTTAACACGTCGAAGATACGATCCAAAATCGTACGATCTTCTGTGATGATGAGTGCGGTACCAAGCATTTCATGCCTTAGTGGGATATGGATCCCGTAAGTTGTAGTGGAATTTGGTATTTCAATATTGATCTGGTAGCCTTGGTTCCCGGGAACTTGAGCTACTTTGGTTACTTCACCCGTGAGACTTCCAAATTCCTGGTGCGGGTATCCTTCCAGGCGAATGATCGATTTCATCCCAATTTTTATTTTTCCACTACTGCCACCTGAGACTGAAAGAATACCGTTGAGATTGGGAATTTCGACATTAGGGGATACCGATAAAACTTCAGAATTGATACTGACAATTTCTCCCGAATAGTTAATGCTGGTGAGAGAAACTACGCCGGTCTGAGGTGCAAAAAGCAGAAAATTGTTTTTCCATTCTTCCAGTTTTGCAATAAACTCCTTTTGCTGTAGTGAATACCGCCTTTGACTGGCAGATAATGCTGTTTCATAAGAGAGTTTAGACGAGGTAATTTGATTCTTTAAACTAAGGATATTTGCTTTTGCGCGTTCCAAATCTGATTGGGCATTAACGAGATCAAAGCGGGCGTCGAGGTAGCGAAGTTCTGATTGCTCAAAGACAACCTTACTGATGCTTCCATTATTCAGCAGTTGTTGGTTTCTATTGTATTCTTCGAGTGCTAATTTCAATTTACCATCAAGGATTTCTAATCTTGATGTGAGAGAAAGCTTCAATTTCTTCTCGCTTAATAGCTGGATTTCGAGCAGGTGTTGTTGACTTTTGAATTGCTGACCTTCCTCCAGCTCGTCAATCTGTGCTCTCAGTAGCGCCAACTCGGAAAAGGTCGATTGCAGGGGACCGAGGTTGACATCTGCTAAAAAGAGATATTGAAAGTTGCCAAGTTTGATAATCGAATCAACTTTGAGTATGTCCTGATAATGGTATGCGTCACCAATATACCCTAGTAATTGACCCTTTGATACTGTTTCACTGTTTTCAACTAACAATCGAACAGTACCTGAAATTTTTGAGATGACCCTTGTTGGTGGTTGTTCGTTGATAATGATCAAAGGTGCTGAGACTCTATCCGGATAACGTATGATTGATCCAAGGATAACCAGGACCATGACTCCAATAAAGACGAAGGTAATCCCATAACGAAGTAAGAATGACGGACTGGAACCAATGACCTGTTGCTTATCTTCGAATTCCTGATGGATTAATTTAGGATTATCACTCATGATCCAAGTTCTAATTGGTTTTTTACTAAGTGATAGTAGTCTCCTTTGGCACTTACGAGAGATTCATGATTGCCTTCTTCAGATATTCGCCCATGTTTTAAAACAATGATTTTGTCGGCTTTCTTGACAGAGCTTAACCTATGGGCAACCACTATAACCGTGCGACCGATATAGAACTCCTCAAGATTTCGCATGATTTCCAACTCATTATTTGCATCCAGGGCATTAGTTGCCTCGTCAAAGAACATGAATTCAGGATTTTTATATACTGCGCGGGCAATTAATATACGTTGTTTCTGACCCTGGCTAAGGTCAACGCCATATTCCCCAATAGCGGTATTGTATCCGGCGTGCAATTTTGGGAGAAATTTGTCGACGTTAGAAGTTCTCGCGGCTGCATATAATTTATCAACATTTACTTCATGATCTGATTCTGCGATATTGTGGGCTATCGTATCAGGAAAAATATACCCGTCCTGCATGACGGCCCCACACCTGCCTCGCCAGCTTTCAAGTTGGAAATCAGAGAGCTTAGTGTCTCCGATGCTTATTTTGCCTTTAGAGGGTTGATAAAACCCTAAAAGGAGTTTAAGAAAGGTCGTTTTTCCACTTCCACTTTCACCAACGATGGCGGTGACCTGATTTCTTGGGATTACCAGATTGATGTCATGTAAGATCTCTTCAGAGGCTTCGCTGTATCGAAAACTGAGGTCTTCGATAAGTAAATCTCCACTTTTGGGAATATTCGTTAACGTTCCATATTCCTCAGATTCGTTTTCCTCGGCATGGATTTCATTTAGCCGCTCAAAACCAATTTTAGCGGATTGCGCACTGTGAATAAAATCGATCATCGACGAAAGTGGTGCGTTGATTTGTCCAATGATATACTGGATCGCCATCATTGTTCCAAGTGTCATTTCACCCTGGATAACGGCGACGGCTGCGAGAAATGAAATGATAATATTTCGGAATTGATTGATGGATCCTGCGCCAATGGATTGTAATTGAGTCAGACGAAGTGTTCTTATTCTTAATTTAAAGATCTTCGCCTGCAGATTGGACCACTGCCACCTTCGCTTCCATTGGCTGTTCTGTAACTTGATTTCCTGAATGCCCTCTATGATCTCAATTAACTTGCTTCTGTTGGCTACGTCTAATTCAAATGTCTCAAAATCGAGGATTCTTCTTTTTTGCTGAAACAATAAGATCCAAATGATGTATCCGATACTTGATATCCAGTAAATCCCAAAAAGCTGGACACTGTAAATGAACAAGACAATTGAAAATAGAATCAGGTTGAAAATGGAAAAGACGAAGGAAACTGTGGACGAGGTAATGAAAGCGTTCAGGCGACTATGATCATTGATGCGCTGTAAGAGATCGCTCACGCTTGTTCGGCTAAAGAATCGCATGGGAAGATTCATCAGCTTCAATAAAAAATCATAAATCAACTGGACCGATATACGAACGCCAATGTGCAAGAATATCCAGCTCTGAAGCGCGTTGATGAACGTGGTGCTCACAAATAAAACCACCTGAGCAATGAGGATGATATTGATCAGGTTAAGGTCCTGATTTACGATCCCCTGATCAACAATCAATTGTGTTAGAAAAGGTAGAATCAAAGAGAAAAAGCTACCTACTATAAGTCCGAGGAAAAGTTGTAAAACCAGTCGTTTAAATGGTTGCAGATATTGGAAAAAGCTGAAAAACGACTTCTCTTTTGTTTCTATATTTTCTTGTGTGAAATCGGGACCTGGTTCTAACAAAAGAATTATGCCTTTGTTTCCATCTGTCAACCAATGATCCTTGAAATCCTGATGATTGTATTTAAGTTTCCCAATGGCTGGATCAGCCACCCAAACGGTCTTTTTACTAATTTTATAGATAACCACATAATGCTTCTGATCCCAATAAGCAATGGCTGGAAGTGGGATGTCTTCTAATCCAGCTTCTTGCCGGTCACCTTGAAAAGCCAATTTAGCTCCATGAGATCGTAAGCCAAGGCCTTCTGCAGCCTGGCTCAGTGCTTTCAGGGTCATGCCATTCCGATCAATTGGATATCGCTTTTTGAGGGAAACCAGATCGATCGATTTTCCATGATACCTGGCAATCATGCGGAGGCAGGTCAGTCCACAATCAGCACTCTCTAATTGTCTGAAACTTGGAAAAACAAGAGACATTTCGATTAATGTAGTTGTCGGTTGTTATTGGAATTACATTGTTCTGAATTCGAAAATAAGTAAAAACTGAATTTTTTTGTAATTTGGGATTTCGAAAAAGCTAAAGCAACTGACTAAAGCAACAGAATAATGAAGGATTATGAACTCAATCCAGCAGTGTTTTTGCGTGCACCTGTTTTGGATTATTCAACACTTTACAAACAGACTATTGATGATTCGTTTCTCAGAACATTTGCTTCCAACAAGCTTTTTGATGAAGCTGTTTTAGTGGCATCCCGGTCATTTCATAATAGAATGCGGAAATGGGTCAAAGGGGAAGTTAAAAATCCTTCTGAGGAAAAACAGATCAGGCTTACTGTACTAAAGTATCTGAGCAGGATGTGCACCCGATCGACGCCCTTTGGGTTGTTTGCCGGTGTTGTCCTTGGACATTGGGATAAGGAGACAATGCTCAATATGAGTGATGAGAGACTGCAAAAGACAATAAGGCTTGATATGCTTTTTCTAGACAAGTTGTTCAGAAGGCTGATTAAGTTGCCGGAAGTACAAGATTGTCTCAATTATTTTCCAAACCCGACCATTTATCATATATACGGAGAGATCAGATTTATCGAAACCACTTATAAGGAGGATAGTCGGGATTATAAATTGAGTGCGATAGATGAGTTGCCTGAAATCTCATACCTTTTGACAAAGGCTAAGTCAGGTTTAAACAAAAAAGCGTTAGTCACCGTATTGGAACAACAGGGTGTGGAGCCCGCGAATAGGCAAGAAGTAATTGATGAATTACTGGAGAGCCAGATTCTTGTTTCCGATATGGATGTTTCCGTAACTGGAGGTGATGCCGTTTCTCAATTCAAGGAACTATTGAAGCAAAAACCAGCGTTATTGGAAGTTTCAAGGGTGCAAGAGTTTACTGAGATGCTAACTGAAATCCAGCACCTCTTTCTTACTACTGCCAATCATCGGATTGATCCGAATTTTTATCAAGAACTAAGGAAAATCACCAAGCCATTCCTTGATTTAGAGGAACACGAAATTCCATGTCAGGTAGATGCGCACTGGTCTGGTACAAAACCAACGCTCAACATTAGTCAGGCTGGTAAACTTAGAAAAACGGTGACTTTGCTGGATAGTGTCATTCCCCGATATGATCATCGTAGCATTCACCATTTCAAAAAAGCCCTGGTTGATCGATATGAGTATGAAGAAAAGCCATTACTTGAAGTGTTGGATAAAGATGCCGGAATCGGATATCCGGTGAAAGGAGATACTTTCAGGCCCGGACTGAATTCAAATTTGAAAAAACTCAATTCAGCTGTTCTTCAAGGTTTAATTGATTCCAATTACACAGTCGATATCACTAATATTCAATTTGATAAGAAAGACTACTCTCAAGACTTTCCGGACACCTTTTCTGTATTAGGTTCCGTTTTAAGTGAAAATTCTGATCAAGCCCTTTATTTGAATTTGGCAATTGGTGGAAGTAGTGGCGCAAATCTTATTAATCGATTTGCTTACATTGATCCCGAGATAGAAATGTTGTCCCGGGAGCTCACTGAAATTGAAAAGAGACTATCTGATCACAAAATAGTGGCTGAGGTATTGCATGTTCCGCAGGCTCGTTTGGGTAATGTACTGATGCGGCCAGATCTACAAGAATTTGAAATACCGTTTTTAACGCAATCGAATAAGCCGGTCAGTCATCAGATAATACCATCTGATCTTTACATTTCCGTCGACCAATACACCAATGAATTAGTTCTTCGATCAAAACGATTAGGTAAATCAGTGATGCCAAGAATTGGCAATGCCCATAATTTTAGTTTTCGAAACTTATCGTTGTATCGTTTCCTGGGTGATTTTCAATTTATGGATTTACGATATAGCCTGAAGATGGATCGGGGTATTATTGAAATAGACTATCCCTTTCACCCTCGAATTACTGCGCATCAGGTAATCATATCGAGAGCAAATTGGCAGTTTCGATTGGAAGATCTAGCATTTCTCAAAAAGAAAGATTTTTCTTTAGACCATTTTTATGAGTGGAAATCAAAGTGGAAAATTCCAGACAGGGTAGTCATGATTGAGGGAGATAATGAACTCTACCTTGATTTTTCTCTAAAGATTTTTGTTGAGTTATTTCTGAGTGAAATTTCCAAGAGGAAAGTATTGTTACTAGCTGAATTTCTGGAAGTCCAACCTGGAGAAAATGGGCAGAAAGGTAAGCATCATCTGAATGAATTCATTGCTTCTTTCACGAGGAAAAGTAAAAAAGATCGACCTTCTGAACCCCAGAAGATCCCTGCTTTTGATGAGTCTCAAAACCTGCAACGTGCTTTTGGTCCCGGTTCCGAATGGATTTATTATAAGCTGTACCTGGCGCCCAAATTGGCTGATCGAATACTTGCAGAATGTTTGAAGCCTCTTGTAAAAGATCTGAGAGATTCAAGCTTGATAAAAAAGTGGCATTTCATTCGCTATAATGATCCGGATTTCCACTTGCGGGTTCGGTTTAATTTGGTGGATCAGGATCAATATGAAGAAACCATTATGCTGGTTAACAAGACACTCAGGAACTTTTACGAAGATGGGATTTTAAGATCCGTTCAGACCCATGATTATGTCAGGGAGATTGAACGTTATGGCTCATGGACTCCTGCGATCGAAGAACTTGCCGGAAGACAGAGCCAGTGGATTGCAGATTTTATTCACGAAGCTTATATCCAGCACGGCAATGTATCAGAAAAGACACGTTTCCAGGCATCTGTTTGGCAGTATTTCCAATTGATGAAAGCATTTGATATTGACGATTCCGTCCACGTTGAACTAACGGGTAACTCCTTCCGAAATTTCAAAGAAGAGTTTCGGATAGGCGTGGAACAACTCAGAAAACTGAAAAAAGAGAACCAAAAAAAGCGGCAGTGGATCCAGGAAGTTTGGGACAATGATCGTAATAGCGGGTTAAATTGGAAATTAAATTTTGTGTCCGGTAAGAATTTTGAGGATGGAGGTCATCATTACATAAAAGAAAAAAACCTGCAATCCCCTTTATCCATATTGGAAATACGCAATATGATATGGAATTTATTCCATTTATTTGTCAATCGGGTTTACATTGAAAAAGCAAGGTGGGAAGAGTTCTTAATTTACATGGAGCTCAGTCAGTTTTTGAAAAGTATTTTGAGGAAAGAAAAAGAAAGCTAAGCAGCGACTTTTGCAAAATTTGAAAAGGACTTACGCGCAATTGGCGAAATATGAAAAAATTAGTTGGATCATGTACCGTAAATTACCGGCTCATTAAACAATTAATAGTACATGAAAAAGCTAAAGTTGAACAAAAAGACTATCGAAAGTCTGAGCGAATCTCAACTGGAAGGTGTTAAGGGAGGTACAAACTATTGTAATGATCCCACTGTAACCTGCCCTCCAGGTGGTGACGATGATGATGATACTGGTGGAGGAACTGGTAATCAGTATTGTGACCCTACACTGGTAGGAAGTACAGGTACAACTACGCTTCACAGACCTACAAAAATCGGTTGCTAAGAACGTAGTTCACAAAAGCTAGAGGGAAGCCATAAGACTTCCCTCTTTACATACATTAATCAAAACAACTATCAAGACGACAATTGATAAACAACACAAGCTTGAAGTCATCCTTGAAGATTTGGATCGTGCATTGAGTGAAAGTACTGAAGAGCATTTTGAAACGGAGGGTTCTTACATTAATGAATTAATAGGTAAGACACTCTTTTATGGATACCTATCAGAACACACCGGAAACAACACATATCGGGATAAATGCCAATCATCGTTAGATAGGCTGTTCTATCATATTGAGAATGATTTGATGTCATTCACGCTTTATAAGGGACTAGCAGGAATCGGTTTGTGTCATGATCAATTGCAAAAAATAGGCATTATCGATTCCGCAGAAGATGTATTTGGGGATATTGATGATTTTTTGAAAATCAAATGCATCGAGGAAATAACCTCAAGAAGGTATGATTTTCTTCATGGTGCACTCGGCATTTCCTGGTATTTGCTGAAAAAAGGTGGTCATCAGGAATTTCTATCGGAGTTCTCAAAGCAACTCGCTTCGATCTCCATCAAAAAAGGGCCTGAAATTTACTGGCAAGATGTATTTTCTGTCAACCCTAAAGAAGATCCTACTACGGTAAATCTAGGTTTGGCTCACGGCATGCCAGGTATAATCATTTATCTAGCTCAGGCAATAAAAGCCGGGATTAGTGAAGCGCTCAATAACGAACTTTTAGAAGGAGCGGTTAACTTCATATTGAGTCAACAATTGGGTGATAGATCCAACATCTTTCCTTCAAAGGTCTGTCCTGACTCCCCTGAAAACAACCAAAACAAAGGTAGACTGGCATGGTGTTATGGTGACTTGGGCATTGGGTTCGCTCTACTGGAAGCTACAGAGGCTCTGCGTTCTGAGTCCTTAAGAAACACCGCAAATTCTATACTAATTAAGTCCGCAGGAAGATTTGAAATTGAGGATACAGGATTAGTAGATGGAGGGCTGTGCCATGGATTTGCAGGAGTAAGTCATATTTATGATTTACTTTATTCCAGAACAGGTTTGGGGGCATTACAACAGGCCTCGGATTTTTGGTTCGATGCCCTAATAAAATACATAGAGGAATTCGGTTCAATCAGCAATTTCCAATATTACTTTTCTGGGACCAGGCAGTTCATTCATTCCAAAAATTACTTAATGGGAGCTACGGGAGTAGGCCTGGTCATTTTATCTAAATTAAACCCGGAACTTCCTAAGGACTGGAATCAATTCCTGATGTTGAGTTAACTGACAACTTCCAGATAGTTTTCCTGAACTTTGCCGAGCAAAAACTCAATGAGACTTTCTGCCAAATATGCCCTTTTATCCTCCAGTCCATAGGAGTTTACCAGATTGTCAAGCAACTCAACCCCCTTTACAGGCTTTTTCATGAAACGCAACAATTCATCAAAATCGTGAAGCTTTTGTTCAATAACTACTGCTTTCTGGTCTGTGTATAGCATCGCATAATCGACCGGTTCCTGAGTTCCTTTGTCATTCAAATCGGGCCGGTTAATCTCCATTCTGGTATGTACCAGTTTTACACTTTTTTTGACCTGATAGTATTGATCAAGAATTTCTTTATCAGACTTTCTTTGTAATTCCTGGTTTTTCAGGAAAGCCACATACTTATCATAATGTTGTTCGCAGGTGAGACTCCCGGGCTTGTAGAGAAGGCGGAATTTACTTTTTTCATATTTCAGACAATTTTCAATAAATGGGTCCCCGGATTTTTTGACAGCCTCGGTGATTGGATCAATCAAAGCCGATGATTTCAGTGGCATTTGCCATTCAAAATGCAGACTATGGTTACGTTCATTTTTCCACAATGCCTCAATCGTACGTCCAAACTTGGACAAAGCGATGATTTTCAGTAATTCGCCGTGTTTCAATGATCCATAAAGCTCAAGGTTTGAACCCTTTCCGGCAAGGTCGACAAAGTCCAGTTCCAATCTCCAGAACTCTTTTATTCTATGTCCGCTATTCACCAATTGCAATAGTCCCATACCAGTGAGTTCTTCCATTAAGCCAATTGAGTCTCCCTGCACCTTGTTGGGGTATTCGTTCGGGTAAAGATTATGTGAAACAAGAGCATCAAGATAATTTGAAGAGGAGAGATTTTTTAATACAGCGGTTGACTTCTTAAGCTTGCTGGAATAACTCCTTTCTTGATCGTTGAAGTCGAGTAATGCCTTTGCCACCAAAAAACCTAATAATCCCTTTTCAGTATTTAAACTGGATGGCGCCTTTATTTTACCACTTTGTTTGAATTCTTCCAGTAAGGAATGATCTGTCTTTTGATCCAGTACCTCGAGCTCAAAACTTGGCCAATTATTCATCTCGACTTGCCAGTTCTTATTGCAATATCTGAGAGATTCATAAGACAATAGTTGAAGGTCCTGTGCTTTGAGGAACTCTGCTGATTGTTGTAACGCATAACTAATCCCCAATGCACCGGTCCCCCAGCCAAGAGGGGATTTGATTTGTGTATCCGAATGGTACCAGGATATTCCTTCATAAGTCAGTTCAGCTTCCAAAATGAGCCTGTCCAGAAGTGCTTTTATTAGGTTTAGAAGGCCCTTTTCCTGACTAAGGGAAAATAGATTGATAAGGATGATGAGTAAGCCTGCTCTCCCTTCAAACAATGAATTGTTGCTGTATTCACCTTGAATGAACTCATTAGAACGTAGCGCCAGATCAGTAGCTGATTTGAGATGACGATCTTCACCGGTTGCATGATAAATATGGATGAGTAAGTACAGGTATCCCGAAATGCCATCCAAAAACCCATAATGTCTCACTTCATTTTCAGTAATTACCTTTTTGATACCATTGATAATCAAAAACGTTTTGCGTAAATATTCTTCATTATCTGTCGCTCGATACAATTCGAAATAGAAAAAGGCAATACCCGTATTACCCTGACGGAATCCAATATCAGTTTTCGAGATAATGCTCCCGTCAAAAAGCGTCTTATGAATTTCCCAAATGGCCGTATCATCAATTTGAATGGCGTAATCCCAGAGTTGTTTTTCAATTTTTCTGGCTTCTTTAGTTTGGTCTTGTTTTCTCGTCATATGATCTGATCCTTTACCAATTTTGAAATTCTGTAGTAGTAATCGGGGAATTCCATCTTCAACATCATTTCCATATTGGCAATCTTGATGTGATTTTTTTTGAATTTGCCCCCGAATAGATGGATGTATTTTTTCTGTGTCGGGACATACCCGAAAGAGGTTAAATGTTCATCAGGAATGTCGACTTCTTCCAGGCATGTGACTGGTATGTTTTCCTGCATTGAAAGTTTGTAAAAAAACAACTGCTCGAAGAGGACATTGACTAATCCGATATCTTTCAGTAGATGTATTTTTTTGAAGTTTTCATCAACAAATGATAAGGCCGCTTCGCAGTATCTGCAAAAAAAGTCCAGGTTCTTACCCCCCAGTATCCCAGCATTATATGCCCTTTCCTTTTTATTGGAAGAGGTAGTTATGAATGAAGGCATTGCGAAGTTGTTTTTTATTGAATCCATTACAATGCTATGGTAGTAATCCATGCCCGTTTCCAAATGCTGAGCAATCAGTTCGGAATCCGATAATCTCTCAAATCGATCCCACAAAAAGACATCATTGTCAAAATGTAGAAATGGTTCATTCTGAAGTTGATAAGTCAAAATTTTACCCAATGCCCATAAATCTGAAGGGCAATCATCCAACACATCCAGATTCGTCGAGACCGTTTCAAAAGGTAATTTCAGGAGGTCTATGAGCAGTGTTTTACCGTATGAATCTGTATAAAGGTGTACGGGTCCCGCGTACTTCTTTGCCAGTAAGCAACTAAGTGCATAACTGATGTATTGATATTTCACATTCAACCAACCACCAGTTTTTCTTTGATTGACCCCTTCCCTTCCAGTTATGGTGGGTTTCGACCAGAAACTTTGAATAAGTTTCATATTTTCTGCTGCCTACATAATTCATTGATCCTGAAGTAATATTCAGGATACAAAAGCCTCAATCTTTGTTCGATGGAGTTCTCTATTTTCTTCAGTTTTTTTGTGCCGGCCAAAGGATGAATGAATTTCACTTTCTCTGGCGTCAACTCCATTTTAAAGAACTCGATATTTCCTGAGTAATCAGAAATTGGTCCAAACAATGGCTCCACATCTTTCTTTGAAGCTGCGACCAGTTCATGCAACAGCCATTGCTCAATGGTTACCGCAAAACCACCTTTATTTATTTCTTGCAAATGGTCACTGTTCAGTTGGATATATGACATAGCAAGCTTGGCATAATGCTGTAGGAACTCTAAGTCGCTGCCTCCCACAACGCCCGTATTGTAAACAACAATGGACCGGTCTTTTAAAGATCCCGGAAATGCAGGCATATGCATGTTGTGCATTTGCTTTAGGATCGGGCGATAATACTTATCATTGATCTCAGCACTTTGTACAACTATTTTGCCCTTCTCTATCCTTGGATCAAATCGATCCCAGATAAATATGTCACTATCGACATGTAAATAAGGTTCCTGTTGAAGGCTGTAGGTATAAAGTTTGCCATACGTCCAGATGTAAGGGTCAACTTCAATTTTGTTTAGGCTGGTATCTACATGGGTATAGGGAAGCCTTAATAATTCGATTAAAAGCTCATGGCCCAGGTCGTCGGTAAAAAGCCTGACATCCTTATAATATTTCAGCAGTTGCAAACAGCTAAGCGCCCACGCCATGAAATATGCCCTTCTATTGTTCCATCCGCCAATTGACCTGTTGTCATGACCGCTGGCCCTTTCTACCAGGATGGGTTTTGTCCAAAAACTTTGTACCAATATCATATTAAACTCCCACTTAAGATTTCGATTACTCGGAAATAGTATTCCGGGAATAACATTCTCAAATACTGGTCGATCAGCATATTGTAAGATTGACTTTTCTTATACTTAGAGATCACATGAAGGTAATTGTTGCGATGTGGTGAACTATGGAATCGAACCAATCTGACAGGTTCTTGTCCGTTATCTGGTTCTCCAAAATAGGGATTGATCTCAATGCCTTCCTTTTTTGCAAGGGCATAGAAGAAAAGCTGCTCGAAAACGATATTCAGATGAGCCCAGGGACCTTCAGTCATAAGCTCCTTATTTTGATCCACGAAGTTGAGCGCGTGAGAAGTATATCTTGCGAAGAAGTCCAAATCTGTACCACCAAGTATGCCTGCATTACATGCTTTAACGTCACTCTGGGCGACTTCCTCGACAAACGCTGGAATAAAGAAATTCTCCTTCCTGATTTGATTTATGGCTAAAGAATAGTCCTTCAGGTTCAAGTCAAAGTTTTGACAAGCTAACGGGGATTGTTCAAGCCGTTTTTCAAACGGAGACCAAAGAAAGACATCACTATCGACATGAATAAATGGTGTGCTTTGTTTGCTGTAAGCCACAATTTTCCCCAATGCCCAAAGGTCGGGGTTGTATCCATCCAGTGAATCCAGAACACACGAGACCTGAGTATAGGGTAACTGGAGCTTGTCGATCAGAATTTCCTTTCCCCTGGTGTCAGTGACTAACTCAACGCTTTCATAATGTAACCTAAGAAGACAACAGCTCAGGGCCCAACTGAGCAGGTGACTTCTATGCGTCAGCCAACCACCAGCCAGGCGGTCCAAATGACTGGTAACTCCACCGGTATTAAATATTGGATTCGTCCAAAAACTTTGGATAATTTTCATCTGGGAATGATTAATAAACCTATTCCGCAATGCTAAATCAAGACCAGAAGCTCCTTTACTGCTTAACCGTTAGTCTTGTGATTAGTTGATATTGCTTTGTTATTTTTTCGAAAGTAGCAATATTCTCACTCCTTTCAAAATGCTCTTGCGCAGATAGATTTTTAGATATGAAGCGCATTGATTAATGTATGGCATCGACCATTCGTGTTATTTCTTGGTATCTTTTCCATGTCTTACAAATAAATTGCCACGCTTAATTCTACCTACATGGCAGATCAATCAAATCGGAGAAAATTTGTCAAAAGCCTGAGCCTCGGTTCAGTTGCAGGAGTGGCGGGTCTTGCCGCCTGTTCTCCAGAGACAAAAGATACCTCTGATGTCCCCAATATAAATTTCAATAAGACCTATCGCTGGAAAATGACCACTACGTGGCCACCGAATTTTCCGGTTGTCGGAGAAGGGTGTCAGTTGATGACAGAATGGGTTCGTAAAATGTCAGGGGGTAGATTGGATATCACCGTATATGGTGGCGGCGAATTAATTCCGGCACTGGAAGGATTTGATGCTGTGAGCAATGGTGCGGTGGAAATGAATCATGGTGCCGCCTATTATTGGGCGGGTAAATTACCCGCTTCCCAGTTTTTTGCAGCAGTGCCTTTCGGTATGAATGCGCAACAAATGGGCTCCTGGATCCTCTCCGGCGGCGGCCAGGAATTATGGGAAGAGTTGTACGATCCATACGACCTGCTCCCTATTCTGTGTGGAAATACTGGTGTTCAAATGGGAGGATGGTTCAATAAGGAAATTAAAACCATCGACGACCTGAAAGGCCTGAAGATGCGGATTCCGGGTCTTGGCGGTAAAGTGCTGGCTAAGTCCGGAGGTACGCCTTTGTTGGTTTCCGGTGGTGAAATATATACGAACCTGGAAAGAGGTGTTATTGATGCAACTGAATGGATAGGCCCTTTGCATGATTATAATATGGGCTTCCATAAAGTGGCAAAGTACTATTACTATCCAGGTTGGCACGAACCCGGTCCTGTTTTGGAGATGATGATCAACAAATCCAAGTTCAAGGCGTTACCGGAAGACCTGCAAGAAATCCTTAGGACAGCTTGCATTCGATTGAGTCGTTGGATGATGGCAGAGTTTGATGCACGCAATGGGGAGTACCTGGCGAAACTTCAGGAAGAAGGCGTCACCTTAAAAGTTTTCCCCCAAGAAGTATTGGACGTACTCAAAAAGAATACGGAGGAGGTAATTGCCGAGCTCTGTGAAAAAGACCCTAAAAGCCGGAAAGTTTACGAAGCTTTTTCAGCTTTTAAAAAGAATGTGGGTAGTTGGATGGATGTCAGTGAAAAAGTGTTCTTCGAATATTTGAATTGATTCATTCATGAAACGACTATTCAAAACATTTGCAGAGAAATGGCCTGAGTATTTGCTGGAAATTCTGGTGATTACCTTGGGTATTTTAGGCGCTTATGTCTTGAATAATTGGAATGAAAGCCGGAAATCACAACAGGCTACCAATGAAGCATTGGAAAATGTATTGGCCGACCTGAGACAAGATTCCACCCAATTTGATTTTCATCTTGAAAACTCGATTCGATTGACGGATAACCTATCGAGCACCATTAGAAATGTGCTGGATGGAGGAAGTGATGATTCTTTGGAATACTATTTTACCAGAAGCAGAGGCTATTTGGTAGCAGTCGTTCACAACAGTGCCTTTCAGTCGATGAATCAATTAGGATTGGTGCCAAACATCAAAAACCAGGAGCTTAAGTACGACTTGATGCGATACTACGATTTTCTTCAACCCAATGTAGTTGAATTGCACCTATTCGAGCATGCTCGGTTGCAATCCAGTGTACGGCTGATAGACACAGATCCGGCTATAGATCGCGAGAACACCACTCTGAATAACCTTCAATTGAACTATAAGGTGGTAAGAAGCATTCTTAATGAACCGGAAAACCTAAGCAAATTATATACATATCGGGAAACACAGGCATTCCTCGCAGGTAGATCTGAATCACACGTTCAGGTCAATAACCAGCTCATTCAACAGTTAGAAAATTACTTAAAATAGGCCGTGAAGTTAAAAATCAAAGACTTCAGGAAATAACCCAATTCAATATGAACCTAAGATCCAAGCTACTGACTTTAGTCGTTGCGTTAACGGCGTTCAATGTACTGGCTCAACCCCTTATTTTTCATCCTAATATTAGCGCTAATGGTCAATCCATAGCGTTTTCCTACCAAGGTGATATATGGACGGTAGGAGTAAACGGTGGTCGTGCCAATCGCATGACCATCCATGAAGGATATGACGGAAACCCTAGGTGGTCAGCTGATGGAAGTCAAATTTATTTTCAAAGTGACCGCTTTGGGAATAACGACATCTTCGTAATGACGGCAGATGGTGGAGCATCGAAGCGGTTAACTTTCCATAGTGGAAACGATGAACTCATCAGTGTTCAATCCAATGGTAATGCTTTGTTTGCTACCAGAAGAATTTATGCTCAAGTGGAGCGTGAGCGAGAAATTTATGAGGTACCCGTTGCTGGGGGCACGCCAACAAGGTTCATGGATGCCATGGGTTTTGATGCAGTCGTTTCGCCAGATGGCAATAAAGTAGCCTTTGTGCGAGGAACGTGTCGCGTGGCAAGAGAAGCTTACCGCGGACCTGCTAACCGTGATGTTTGGGTTTGGGATCGTCAAGCCGATTCATATCAGCAGTTAACCACTTTCGATGGAAATGACTTCAGTCCTTTATGGTTGAATGATAGCGAATTGTTATTCCTTTCTTCCCGATCTGGCCGATACAATGTGCACAGAGCTAATCTTTCTGGTAACATTAGTCAGGTCACACAATTGTCAGAATATGGGATCAATACCTTTAGTATGAGCTCCGCTACTCAAACAGTAGTTTATCAGGCGATGGATAAGGTAGTGGCCGTTGATCTAAGTTCAGGACAATCCCGGGATCTCAACATACAGGTAACATCTGACGCACGATATGATCAGGTTTCAGATAAGACTGTTTCCAATCGCGTATCAGAGTTTGCCATTTCTCCCAACGGAAAATACATGGCATATGTCCACAGAGGTGAGATTTTCGTGACCCGCAATGACAAGGAAGACAGCCGAAGTGTGAGGGTAACGAATAACCCGGCTAATGATCGCGCTGTTCAATGGTTGAGCGATGAAAAACTCGTTTTTACATCAGACCGTAATGGACAGTACGACTTGTTTCTGGTGGAATCCTCTGATGAGGAAGAAAAGGACTTGTTCAAAACATTCCGGAGAAACGTGAAGCAATTGGACAGGACTTCTGAAGAGGAGTTTGTACCCATTCTATCTCCGGATAGAACCAAGATCGCGTATCGCCAGGGAAGAGGCAAATTGTTAGTGGCAGACATTGCGGAAGATGGGAAACTAAGCAATAAGAAAACATTGGTTGAAGGATGGGCGACACCAAATGGAGTAGTCTGGTCTCCGGATAGCAAATGGTTGGCTTATGGATTATCTGATCTGTACTTCAATCAGGAAGTCTATATTCATAAGGCCGATAATTCTCAGGAACCTATTAATGTAAGTATGCACCCTAAGGGTGACGGCAACCCTGTATGGAGTCCCGATGGTTCAAAACTTGGCTTCATTTCTTCTCGAAACAATGGAGATCAGGACGTTTGGTTCGCCTGGTTGAAGAAATCTGATTGGGAGAGAGCTCGCGAGAATTGGAAACGCCAGGAGAAAGAAGGTTCAGACGATAAGAAGAAGGATGAAGACGAGGAAGTAATCATCCAAATCGATCCCAATCTCTATCAGCGACTGGAGCAGGTCACTGCCTATGCGGGAAATGAAAATGACATGGTGTTTGATAAATCAGGTGAGTGGATCTACTATTCTCTTGGTGGAAGTGGTCGACAAAATGCCACTGTAGAGCGCAACCTGTACAAAATCAAATGGGATGGGTCCAAGAATAAGGAAGTATACGGTGGAGGAAAAACGCCCAGAAGCCTGAGCCTAGATAGTGAACAAAACTCAGTTGTGTTCCTAACCACAGGTGGAAAAGTGGTGAGCATGAAAACCAAAGATGACAAGGCGATTAATCTGACCGTAAGTAGCAAGATTTCTGTGGATCACCTGGCAGAGCGTGAGCAGATCTTTGAAGAAGCGTGGAGAGGTTTGAATGCGGGTTTCTATGATCCCAACTTCCACGGACAAGACTGGGATGCGCTAAAGGCAAAATACAAACCTGTTGCTTTGAAAGCGAGTACCAATGAAGACTTCCAATATGTTTACAATAACCTGTTGGGTCAGCTAAATTCCAGCCACATGGGCTTTAGAGGAAACAACGAGTTGAAAGAGACACAACGCGACCGTACGGGTCAATTAGGAATAGAAGGCAAGCATGTTCGCAGAGGTTTTGAAGTGACCAGGGTTTTACCTGGCAGTCCTGCCGACAAGGAGGAGAGCAAACTAAATGTGGGCGATGTGATCCAGTCGATCAATCAGGAACCTATCTCCTCAAATACGAACATCTATGAATTGCTAAAAGCTACTTCCGACAATCCGGTTCTTCTGGAGGTATCACGTGATAAAAATGTGGAAGATGTCGTGATTTGGCCAGTAAGATCTTTGAGCTCGGAATTATATGATGATTGGGTAGAGGAGAGAAGAAGATTGACGGCTCAGTACTCAAATGGTAGATTAGGTTACTTGCACATCAGAGGAATGAACTGGACGAGCTTCGAACGATTCGAGCGAGAACTGACCGCTGCAGGCCAGGGGAAAGAAGGAATTGTTATAGATGTCCGGTACAATGGCGGAGGTTGGACCACCGATTATTTGATGGCGGTACTCAATGTTAAACAACACGCCTATACGGTACCGAGAGGTGCGGCAAGTGATTTGGATCGTGAGAATAAGAACTTCACTGAAACTTATCCATTTTCCGAAAGATTGCCATTAGCAAGCTGGACTAAGCCATCTGTTGCTTTGTGCAATGAAAGTAGTTATTCCAATGCTGAGATATTCTCTCATGCTTATAAACATTTAGGCATTGGTAAGCTGGTCGGTAAAGCCACTTTTGGTGCAGTAATCTCTACAGGTGGTATGGGATTGATCGATGGCTCATTTGTAAGAATGCCATTCAGGGCCTGGTACGTAAAAGCTACGGGGGAGAATATGGAGCATGGCCCCGCGGTGCCAAATATCGAACTGGAGAACCTTCCGGCTTATAAAGCCAAAAAGCAAGATTCGCAGTTGCAAAAAGCAGTAGAAACCCTGTTAGGGGATCTATAAAAGAATTTGAAAAAGGAGTCTTAGAAAGCAAGAAGTGGTCAAGAGCCTGTCGAAACCTCGATTATAATTGTGATCTACATTTCGGCAAGCTCAATGTGACACAGTCTGCTTTTGAGACTCCTTTTGTTATTCTCTTTTTTCAAAGAAGAATACTCTCAATACTTCGGAACAGAAGAATCTATTTCATCTGACCAGGCAAGAATCCCGCCAACCAGATTATAGAGATTGTCAAATCCGTGATTTTGTTCCAGATAAAGAATGGCATCACCGCTTCGCTTGCCACTTCTGCAATGCACAACTACCTGCTTGTCCTTCGAAAACTTATCAACGTTTTGAGGAACAGTTCCTAATGGGATCAATTCTCCATTCAAATTTGCGAAATCAAATTCATTAGGCTCTCTTACATCGATCAATTGGAAATCAGCTCCTTCATCGATGAGCTGCTTTAGTTCTTTTACGGTTACTTCTTTCATTTTTTATTTATGATAAATGCTATTCTCGTTTCAGGTCAGTTCAATATGCTCTTGTAAAGACTCGATGCATTCGTCAAGTACGAGATCATAAAATTGTTCGGGATTGGCATCGCTTTGGACGGCATCCAATGCCTCATAATACCTCGCTCTACTTTCTTGTGACCCTTTGATATTTGCTCTGGTATAACCATTCCTGAGGAGTATTAAGTTCATCACCAATCGAGCTGTACGACCATTGCCATCAATAAATGGGTGAATACTCACCAGTCGCTCGTGCATTTCTGCTGCCAAAATCACTGGATGAAGTTTTTTCCGATTAAAATGATAGAACTGAAAGTAATCCAACATCAAATTTTCTAACTGATGAGGTTGAGGCAATTCTTGAGAGCTACCCGAGATCCTTACGGGTACTTTTCGGTAAAAACCTGCGTTTTCCGTATCAATGCCTTTCAATATCAATCGATGGATGTCCAGAATGTTCCTTTTATTTAAATCGATTCTGGCCGTGGCCAGATCCGCCACATAGTCAATGGCTTCTGCATGATTGACCGCTTCAAGGTGTTCTTGCATGGATTTTCCTCCAATGGTCAGGCCTTTGTTGACGATCAGGTCTGTTTCACGCAGCGACAAGGTGTTTCCTTCAATTCTATTGCTTTCGAAAGTGTATTGAATATCGAAATACTCCTTAAGTCGCTTCAAATGAGAAGGACCCAAAGGATGTTTGCTTTGCCACAGTTCTTTCAACTCATCAATTTGCAAAAGCTTGTACTGGGCTGATGGGGATATTTTGGGCAAATCAAGGGCAGCTTTCCCGGATAGGTATTCTACTCGTTCTTCAGCTACCATCATGGCCTCTATGGCGATGGGCTCATACTGGACGACCTTAACGATTTTCTCCGCTAACCAATGAACTCGCAATTCTTGTGCATCGGTATTTAACTCATTAGCCAGGGTTGTGAGCTGTTGGTCGGTGGGTAATCTTGCACCTTTTTCAAATCGACTTAACAGGGTTTGATCAATAAGGGTAAGGGCAGCAAGTTCTTTAAGCTTTAGTCCTTGTTGTTCTCTGCAGGCCCGTATCTTCTTCCCAAACATGCCAACAAATGTATTGACATTTTTTGTCAATTTCTAAACTGTGCTTCCATTCTTTGAATTCTCTGACTTCATTCAAAATCGGTAGGCGGCTTTTCGCAGGTCTTTTACTGAATTGAATTTGTTGGGTGGATTTAAATATCCTCCAAGGAATTTGTAGATCTTCAGTCGGATTTCTTGTGCCTTTTTGGAATCTATCCGATCAAATGAGTGACCTCCTGGTATGTCTTCATAGATTTCATACTCGAATTTTTTGCCTTCAGCCTTCAACGATTTAATTAGATGTTGTACTTCAAGCACATTTACATCTGCATCATTTGTGTTGGTGTGGATCAGTAGTGGCGTTTCCAGTTTATGGGCTTGCCACGCTGGAGAGCGTTTTTTGTATTCTTCTACATCTTCATATGCCGTTTTTCCAATATGATAGTCTACGGAGTACAGATCACGATAACCTTGCGTCTTGTAACCCATGCGGGCAATTAGGTCACTCACCGGGACACCTGCATAGGCGACTTTATAGTCCTTCGGATGATCGAAAATGTTCATTAAAGTGATCAGCCCGCCGTGACTCCAACCAAAGATACCCACTCGGCTTTCATCCACAATATCATAGTTTTCAATCATGTAATTCTTGGAGGCATATACGTCTTCTACTTCGAGTCCACCGTAATCTATGGATTGATAAAATCCTCTTCCATAGCCTGTACTCCCACGGTACTCTGCTGCCACAACGATGTATTGCTGTGCCATAAGTTCCCTAATGATGTGTGTGTAGTACGTGTTGAAATTACTGTGTACACCACCGTGCGGGAGTACCAGCAACGGATATTTTTTTGAGGGATCAATGGCTCTGGGGATGAACACGTAAGACTGGAATCGAAAAGGGTTGCCATATCCTTGTCGCGTTTTATTTTTTTCCACACGATCCGCTTTGGGAGGTCCGGTCAGGTATACTTTATCGATGTAGGCTACATCTCCTACTTTGTCATACCAGAGAACATCATCCAATTGCTTTCGGACTATGTCAAAATTATGTCGAAGGTTGGCTATTTGATTCTGTAATTGCTCAATCTCCTCTTGTACTTCCTGAGCTACGGCAAGAGGAGTATAAAACATCAGGAAAAGGCAGGACAGTATGCTTAGATTTTTCATAAGGACTCGGTTAGGTCGAAAAACGAAACCTGATTGCAGGCTTGCTAAGTTCAATATAAGCATTGCCAGTGTCTAAGGTGGTTATTATCTGCCGGAGGTCCTTATAATTCTTTAGCCGGATAAAAGAAGATCAAAAGACGGAAGTGATTTCAGGGAACAAAATCAATATACCTAGAAATACGAGCTGGACGATGACAAAGGGTATGATGCCTTTGTAGATGTCAGTAGTCTTTACTTCTGGAGGTGCTACACCTTTCAAATAGAATAACGCAAACCCAAAAGGAGGCGTGAGGAAAGAGGTCTGCAGGTTGATGGCTAAAAGGATCCCGATCCAAACCAGGTCGACACCCAACGCCATGAAAACAGGGGCAACTATAGGTACGATGATGAATATGATCTCAATAAAATCAATGAAAAACCCTGCAATGAAAACCAGTAACATCACCACCAGGAGGAACTGTGATGCAGACAAGTCAGCGTTTTCGATGATGGACAGGAAATAACGATCTCCTTCCAGCCCCCGAAACACCAAAGAAAAAGCGGTGGCACCTACAAGAATCATGAACACCATAGAGGTAATCTTGGTCGTTTCCTGACTAACTTCTTTCAGGATCTTCAGGTTAAGTCTTTTGTTGACCAGGGTTAGGACAATAGCGCCAAAAGCACCAACTCCTGCCGCCTCTGTAGGAGAGGCAATTCCGGCAAAGATGGACCCCAAAACAGCTAGTACAAGTAAGAAAGGGAACAAGAACGTCTTGATCATTTTGAAATTAAGACCTTGCTTCCTGAACGATTCTAACTCTTCTTTCGGTACGACAGGCACCTCCTGAGGCCTTAATTTGGCATAAACAAGAACGTAAAGGATGTAAATGAAAACAAGCGCAACACCTGGAATCACCGCGGCCAGGAAAAGATCTCCGACTGATACGTTAAGCACGCTACCGAGTAGGACTAAAACCACAGACGGGGGAATGATTTGTCCTAACGTCCCGGAGGAGGCAATTACGCCAGTCGCGATACCCTTGCCGTATCCTTTTTTGAGCATCGTAGGTAAGCTGATCAACCCCATCGTTACGACAGTAGCTCCTACGATACCAGTTGAGGCTGCCAATAGTCCGCCTACCAAAATAACAGCAATGGCCAATCCACCGCGAAATCGGCCAAAGATCAGACTCATGGTCTCCAGAAGTCGTTCGGCCAGACCCGATTTTTCCAGCATCATTCCCATGAAGACAAAGAGTGGCACTGCGAGCAACACAAAATTGTTCATGATGCCATAGATTCTTAGTGCCAGTAAGTAGAAAAACTGAACATCAAAAATCCACAGACCAGCCAGAATAGAAATCCCTCCTAAAGTAAACGCCACAGGATAACCGAAAAGCATAGAAAGGAATATGACCGCAAAGAGCAGAATAGGAAGAAACTCCAGCATTACTTCTTAGTTAGGGCTAAAGACGATTTAAGAACAACTGAGACTCCTTGTAGCCCCAGCAACAGAAAGCTTATGGGGATACAACTTTTGATGAGGTATCGCGCAGGTAAACCCCCGGGATCGGGACTGGTCTCTCCAATGTTCAGGGAGTTCAGGGTGAAATCCAAACTCTCGACAAAGCCGACAATACAAAAGGGTAAGAGGAGAATGAGTGATCCCATAAGATTCACAACCGCTTTACCTTTCTCTGAAAACTTCTGATAAAAGAGATCAACGCGAACGTGCTGATCATTTTTGAAAGTCCATCCCGCACCTAAAAGGAAGAGGGCTGCAAATAGATGCCATTCAAGTTCGAATACCGCCGGGCTAGAAAATTGAAATACGTAGCGTAGGAATACATCGACGACAATCAACAAGACCAATATCAAGGCCATCCAGGAAATGGTCTTGCCAATGAGGTCGTTGAATTGATCTATGATTTGACTGATGAACTTCATGAGTGCGGCTAAAGTTAACTAATGCCGTGGATTACAAAAGTTAAGATCTTTTCAGCGGTACTTTACTACTAACTTTGCACCTATGAGTAAGGACATACGTCTGCTATCGTTGCCATCCCTCACTGAATATGTATTGTCAGCGGGTGAAAAAGCTTTTCGTGCCAAACAGATCTGGGAATGGTTGTGGGTAAAGTCGGCCCAGTCATTTAATGAGATGTCCAACTTGTCCAAAAGCTTTCGAGAGAAGTTGAGTGAGGACTTTGTCATCAATGGCCTGGAATTGGCCAACTCTCAGTTGTCTTCGGATGGTACGATCAAATCTGCATTCAAACTTCACGACGAAGAATTGATTGAAGGCGTCTTGATTCCTGCGGATGATCGAATGACTGCCTGCGTCTCTTCGCAGGTAGGTTGCTCTCTTTCTTGTAAGTTTTGCGCCACCGGATATATGGACCGAAAGCGAAACCTCGATCCGGGAGAGATCTATGATCAGGTAGTAGCCATTGATCAACAGGCTAAAAGCAATTATGATCAGCCTCTTTCCAACATCGTGTTTATGGGCATGGGTGAACCCTTGCTCAACTATAAAAACGTACTACTGGGCATTGATCGGATCACTGCAGAAGATGGTCTGAACATGTCTCCAAAGCGAATTACTGTTTCAACAGCGGGGATTGCAAAAATGATCATCAAACTGGCACAGGATCAGGTGAAGTTTAACCTGGCTCTGTCCTTGCACGCGGCCAATGATCAGAAGCGCAATCAGATCATGCCGATCAATGAATCCAATTCTTTGGAAGCACTTAAAGAGGCCCTGTTGACTTTTTACCGGGCGACTGGAAATAAGATCACCTTTGAGTACATCGTATTCAACAATTTCAACGATGATATCAGTGATGCCCGGGAACTTTGGCAGTTCGCGAAACAAATTCCATCCAAAATCAACATTATCGAATATAATCCCATTTCAGAAGCAGACTTTCTGAATGCCAAAGGGGATAAGATCGATCAGTTTGCCGATTTTCTGAAAAACAAAGGATTGGTGGTCAATGTAAGAAGAAGCCGAGGAAAGGACATAGACGCGGCATGTGGCCAGCTGGCTAATAAATCAAAAGCCTCATAGGAGCGATTATTACTTCCTTAGCAAATTAAGATTTTAGCATCTTGGGGTTGTCGATCTAATGTTGGATCGAGTCTATCGATATATTGTCAGCTGGTCGAATTCAGATTGAGCTGGTCGAATGTCGGATTGAGCTTGTTGAGTGTCAGATTGAGCTTGTTGAGTGTCAGATTGAGCTTGTCGAAATCTACTTCTTGCTGGCGTTAAATAGCTGCTGCTTTTCCTCTTTCGAAAGGCTTTCATAACCTGATTGAGAAATCTTGTCGAGGATCGCATCAATTTGCTCCTGACTGGCTTCACCAGCGTTTTTGGATGATTTACGAACAGGTCGGCTTTTGACCGTTTTCGCTTTTTCACTGCGATGGGTCACTTTGATGTTTGAGGAACGCTTAAAAAAGCTTTGGACAAAGTCCATGAATCGGATCACCCAACCACCAATGTCATTGCCATTCTGCAGTTGTTTTACGTAGAGATATCCAATGAAAGCACCTCCAAGGTGTGCTATATTACCGCCCGCATTGGTACCAACCGAACCCAGGAAGGATAGGAAAATCGTGACCGCTGCAATGTATTTGATCTTTACCGGGCCTAAAAACAACAAGTAGAAAGTGTAGTTTGGTGACAGAGTAGCTGCGGCTACGGTAATGGCATAAACAGCTGCAGACGCTCCGACCATTCCGGAAACACTGGGTGCAGAGTCTATGTAAAAAGGAATGACATTGTAAACGAACAAGTACGCTAATCCTCCTGTAAGTACACCCATTATGTAGATGCTGATCACTTTCTGATTACCCAGATATTCCAGGATCAACCTTGAAAACCAATAAAAGATCAACATGTTGAACAGGATATGGAAGATCCCTCCGAGGCTGTGAGCAAATCCATACGTAACCAACGTCCAGGGACGCATCAAAAAATCCGTCAGAATGGGCGGAATGGAGAACTGGTTGTAAACTACTTCAAAGAAACCTTCAGCTCCTCCGAGTCTGGAAAACACCAATAATATCGCCAGAAACAAATAGACAATGACATTGATAATGATCAATTGGGCCGGTGAATTATTCGGCTTGTTCCAGGCGTTTTTAAAATCGTCGAGAATGCTGTTTGTCATGAGTTAATAAAATCGGTTACTCTGTGACCCCCAATATTTAATGATGAAGTAAGCAATAGCTGCACCACCCAGGTGCGCCAGATGCGCTACCGTATCACCTTGTGCCCGGTTGATCTCTGCATAGACCTCATAGACGAGTAAGAGGGTTACGACGTATTTGACCTTGACCGGAAACAGGAAATAAATGTAAACAAGTGAATTGGGAAACAGGATCAACATGGCCATTAATATCCCAAATACGGCGCCAGAGGCACCCACCATGGTCCCGTTGATATAAAATGAAGAGATTCCATCTACAATTTCTTTCGCTGACGAGATGTAGGTCTCATTAGCTGGCTCATCGTAGTAATTGTTGGATATTTCATCCAGATAATTGATGTTGAAATTGTATTTTCCGTAATCGAGAATGAATATTCGGAAACTTTCCGGATCAGGATTTGCGAAGAACTCATCTCGTTGGTCTACGATCCTGCCTTTTTCAAAGAAGTCGGCCACGCCAAACAAGACGCCACCTCCAATACCACAGGCCAGGTAGAATATCAGAAATCGCTTGGACCCCCAGATATTTTCCAGCATCGGCCCTGCAAAAAACAAGATCAGCATGTTACCCAGGATATGTCGGTATCCGGGAGCATGCAGCCACATGTAACTGAAAAACTGATAAGGCTGAAAATAATCTGAAAATACCACCCGCAAAGCAAACAGCTCATCAAGGGAAATCCTTGTGATGCCCTGAAGTACGGCAATTCCAATATTGATGATCAACAAATTTTTGACCATCGGTGTGATTCTAAACATGAGCTATTCCTTAAAAAAGCTTGAGATCCTGTCCAATCCCAAAACTACGAAAATTGCGTTTCCATTGGGGGTATAGTTGGGCTGTTCGCAGGCAAAAAGCCGATCAATCAATTCGTCAGTCTCCTTTTGGTTCAGGAGTTTCCCTTTTCGCATGGAAGTCCGTACAGCCAGGGATCTTGCCAGGTTTTCATGGTGATCGAGCTGCAACTCTTCTTTATTCTGTTTGAACTGTTCTAACAATCCTTCTAATACTTCTTTTTCATTTTGCCCCGATAAATCGGCCGGGATGCCATTGATTACCAGGCTACTTTGCCCGAATTCATCAATATCAAAACCCAACGCCCTGATTTCGTCTGATAGTTCCTGAATTAAGGCAAAATCAGAAGGGCTTAAATCAACTTGCTGTGGGAATAAACACGATTGAGAGGCGCCTTTGTTTCCTTTGAGCTCCGATAAATATTTTTCGTACAGAATTCTTTCATGAGCGGCACACTGATCAATGATGACCATTCCAGACTTTACCTGCCTGATCAGATACTGACCATGAAGTTGAAGCGATTGCTTCCATTTTTCGTTGGATTCCAGTTCAAGCTTGCCTGTGCTGAGGTCGCTTTTTAGCGTTAGAATTTCCGATTGGGGCCATTCCTGCTCTGCTTTTCGTAGCATGGCCACATCTTCCTGTTTGGCCACCTGATACAAATCCTGCCAGTTTTCGATGCTCTTACTCCCAGCATCGATGGATTTGAAGTTGCTGTAATCCCGGTCTTTCGTGGTTATTTGTGCTGCTGACCGGTCGAGGTTGGTTGTCGCGTAGTTGAAATTGACATCTGCGCTGAAATCAAGAGAAGGCGCTACATTAAATTGTGAAAGGGCCTGCTTCACTGCGGATTGAATGATACCGTACAACAAGCGGTCATCCTGGAATTTTACTTCCGTTTTTGTAGGATGCACGTTGATATCCACGTTCGCAGTGTCCATCTCCAGAAACAACACATAAAAAGGATGGAAACCTTCCGGAAGCAAACTTTCAAACGCCGTATTTACTGCGTGATTCAGATAATTATTTTTGATGAAGCGGTTGTTCACAAAGAAGAACTGCTCACCTCGGGTTTTTTTTGCGAACTCGGGCTTGCCCACATAACCTCGGATTTGAAGGTCGGTCGTATCTTCCTGACAAGGGATCAACTGATTTTGATAATTGCGGCCAAACAACTGAACGATTCGCTTACTTAATTTTCCCGGTTCCAGTTGATGTACCTCTTTATCATTATGGAACATGTTGAAACTGATACCTGGGTTGGCCAATGCTACCCGATTGAACTCATCAATGATATGACGTAGTTCCACAGGATTAGACTTCAGGAAATTCCGCCGGGCGGGCACATTATAAAACAGGTTTTTGACGCATAATGATGTGCCTTCGTTGGTAAAGACCGGTTCATTCTTTTTTAGCTCTGAGCCATGAATGACAATCTCTGTTCCAAGTTCTGCTCCTCTTTTTCGTGTTTTGAGTTCCACTTGAGCAACTGCCGCAATAGAAGCGAGTGCCTCACCTCTGAAACCCATGGTGCGGATCGAGAAAAGATCTTCAGATCTACGGATCTTAGAAGTAGCATGGCGCTCAAAGCTCATTCGGGCATCCGAAGTACTCATGCCAATACCATTGTCAAGTACCTGGATCAGCGATTTGCCGGATTCCCTTAGGATCAATGAAATCTCCGTCGCCTCCGCATCGATGCTGTTTTCCAACAACTCCTTTACTACTGAGGCTGGACGCTGAACAACTTCTCCAGCGGCAATTTGATTAGCAATACTTTCAGGAAGTAATCGAACTATATCTTCCATTCAGGTTAGCGGCGCATGAATTTGCGAAAACGGAAAAAGAAATAAACTGGAATACCAGCAATGAATACGTAAGCAATGTCATTGCCCCAATACAGCCAACCTACAACCAGTAAGGACAAAATGGCTGCAATTGCAAGCTGAAGTATGTTGGTGCTTGGCATGGGTGCGGAACGCTTGGAAAATGAGATCTGTCCGGGCCGATAATCAGCTGTTCCACGGCTCAATTCATTCTTGATCCGTGAGGTCCGTTCCTCCATTTCTTCCTTGACCGGATCGTAATACCGAGGTTCGATATTGAATTGCTTATTTCTCGGAAGTCTGATGAGTGAAGGCAGTCTCATGGCATGAATCGTTGTTGCTTACTTCTTATTTTACTGTTTTTTATGCGCAAAGTTTTCGTGTTAAGTTGAAATTTAATGATATTTCGGCACAGATTATTGGGTTTTTTCAAAATCCGGGCGTTAATCAACCAGTTAGAGATAGAAAACAGATCGCGTTTTTCGCGTACCTATGAGCTTTCCAAAATTCCTCCTTTTTTGTTTCTGGGTATTCCCAATTGCACATATTTACGGTGCAAATCTCGAGGATATTTTCCTGGCGGGCAACCCAACTTCATACTTAAACGACGCTTCTAGTAGAATCTGGCTCGACGCTACCAGTGATACGTCACTAGTCCATAAAATCCCTTCCGAATACAAAGGTATTGTATTGAGTAGCAATGAACTCAATCGATTCAGAGATGTCGATAAGAAAGATCTGATCGTGGCGCTTCGACTTGATGGGCAACTTGATTTGCCTGCGTACAACCTGCCTGAATTATCAACACTCGCTACACTGTCTGACCAAAAGATCCTAAATGCGTATTTGGAAAAATACATTCAGCTTCTATCGAAAGCGGGGGTGGATTATGTGGTTTTGCCTGACCTAACAAATTTCTCCAACCCGCAGGCTGCTGTGTTACGTCAATTGACCAAAATTGATAGTTCATTTTTCTTGAGTGAGGATCGTATCACCACATTGGGGAAAATGGGCAAGAAACAACTTCGGCAGGTATTGGAAAATGATCAAATTGCCCTGGTCAACCCGGAAGAGTTGCCAAGGCTTTCTAAAACGCTGCGGAAGGTCCAAAAAAATCCAATAGTACTTTCTTCTTTGGTCGCATCACGTGATCGACCGCAAATGGTGAGTATTCCTACAAAACTCATCACAGCGATTTACCAAAATGCCGTCGTGCATCTGTCGAATGAAGAAAGTGTACTTCCTGTTCAGACACGTGAGATTGCGTTGCTCACCAATAACCCTCATGGGCCGTTGACGTCCGAGTTGAAGAAGTATTTTGATGTACGGGATATCATTAGTCAACCACCCTCCCCTGGCCAAACGATCATTGTAGATGCGCGGACGAGTTCAGAAACTTTCCTGCCCTTCATAGAGCAATACCAACAAGATCACAAGATTATTGCCCTTGTATCTAGGAAAACGCCCACGTTTGTTGATGCACATGAATTTCTCTATTTCGGAGAGAGCCTCCCACTCTACGATGAGCTGATTCCTCAGATGCTTTTTGGGGCGATTGGGATTCTTGGACAAAGTTCTGGCGTATCCACACCCTTTGCACACCTGCCGGTCAGGGTGGTTCCTTCTTTCGGTAAGTTAAGATTTGCAGCACCAGAATGGGAAGGGATGTCTTCAGATTCATTGGCATTGATTCGCGAACTGGCTCAGGAAATGATCGTCGAACACGCTGCTCCCGGTTGTCAGGTTACGGTACTAAAAGGAGGGTCAATCGTTTATGATAAATCCTTTGGATATCTGACTTACGATAGCCTGATCGCAGTTCATAAAAATGTCATTTATGACGTAGCTTCTGTCACTAAAGTGCTGGGTACCCTTTTGTGTGTCATGAGTCTTGAAGAAAAAGGCATGATCAATCTGGATGATTCGATCGGCACGCACTTGCCTCAATACATCAATTCAAATAAAGGGCACCTTACGCTCAAGCAATTGCTGGCGCATCAAAGTGGATTGCGGTCATATGAGCCTATGTGGAAACGGACGCTTAAAGGAGATTTTCTAGAGCCCTTTAGTTATTACACTTCGCAGGACGAAGAGGAGGACCGCAGATCATATGGTTATCCCATACATCCAGTGATGATGGATTCCATTCGCAGTTGGTTGATCCAATCACCGCTTTTGGATAAAAAAGGAGAATATCGGTACAGTGACCTTGGCTTTATGATCTTGCAGCAAGTCGTAGAATCGGTGACCAACATGTCGATGGAGCGATACCTGTTTGAAAATTTTTACTACCCGATGGGTCTGCATTATACGGTTTTCAACCCATTGGAAAAAGGCTTTGAGATTTTTGAAATTGCCCCCACTGAGTTTGATAAATATTATCGGGATGAATTAGTATGGGGAACCGTACACGATCGGAATGCTGCCATCAGTGGAGGAGTAGCGGGGCATGCAGGATTGTTTTCATCTTCCAAAGAGCTGGCGATCCTGATGCACATGGTACTCAATGATGGCTACTATGGAGGTCGGCAATATTTGCAGCCTGCAACTATCAATCGCTTCAATCAACGCTATTTCAAAGGAAACCGGCGAGCTCTGGGCTGGGATAAACTATCCGAATCCGTAGGAAATGTTTCCAACCAGGTAAGTGCGGAAAGCTTCGGCCATACAGGATTTACGGGAACCATGGTCTGGGCTGACCCTGCCAATGATCTGGTGTTTACCTTCGTTTCAAACAGGATATATCCGGACTCTGAAAACCGGCGTTTGATCACGAGAGATATTCGTAATCGCATTCAGGATGTCGTCTACAGATCTCTTGTTGAAGAATAATTAAAAATTCAGCGAACATTTTTTTTCAACAAGGCGTTTAAGAATTACGATTATGAAAATCGGCATAGTTTGTTATCCAACCTACGGAGGAAGTGGTGTCGTTGCTACTGAGCTTGGAAAGGCCCTTGCCAAAGAAGGCCATCAGGTGCATTTCATCACTTATTCACAGCCCACACGTCTGGACTTCTTCAACGAGAACCTATTTTATCATGAGGTTACTACAAAGAACTACCCATTGTTTGAGTACGCCCCATATGAACTGGCGTTAGCAAGCAAAATGGTGGAGGTAGTGCAATATGAAAGCCTGGATGTGCTTCATGTGCATTATGCGATTCCTCATGCTTCGGCCGCTTTTATGGCCAAACAGATCCTAAAAACGAAAGGGATTGAAATTCCGGTAATCACCACCCTGCATGGAACGGATATTACACTGGTAGGAAAAGATAAGACCTATGAGCCGGTTGTAACTTTTTCAATCAATGCTTCTGATGCGGTAACGGCTGTGTCAGAGGACTTGAAGAAAGATACCTACGAACACTTTGAAGTGACGAACGATATTCAGGTTATCCCCAACTTTATTGACCTGAGTCGATTCAAAAAACAGAAAAAAGATCATTTCAAAACAGCCATTTGCCCTAATGGTGAAAAACTGCTTGTGCACACCTCGAATTTCCGTAAGGTGAAGAGAGTACAGGACGTGATTGAAGTATTCGGCAAAGTCAGAAATGTCGTTCCCGCCAAACTTTTGTTGGTGGGTGACGGACCTGAACGTTCAAACATGGAGGAACTCTGCAGAGAATTAGGCCGATGTGAAGACATTAGATTTTTAGGAAAGCTGGAAGCCGTAGAAGAAGTGCTTTCGGTGAGTGATCTGTTCATAATGCCTTCAGAAAAAGAAAGCTTTGGTCTGGCTGCGCTGGAAGCCATGTCATGTGAAGTTCCTATTATTTCTTCCAATGCAGGAGGATTGCCGGAACTGAATATCAATGGACAATCAGGTTTCGTGAGCGAGATCGGAGATACCGATGACATGGCGCGAAATGCCATTCATATTCTGGACGACCGAAACTTACAGAAGTTCAAAGAAGGAGCACTGGCACGCGCAAAAGATTTCGAAGTGGATAAAATTCTTCCACTCTATGAAACTCTTTACGAAAAAACTCAATTAAGAACTCAAGTATCCGTTAGTAGTATTTAATTTCGCGGTTAAAGTAGCTTAGAACCGCGTTTCAGTCGCACTTAAGTATGGAACCTAAAGCAAAACCTTCTAACACGGGAAGCAAAAAATTATTTAAGAACCCGGTTTTGGAGATATTGACAAGAACTCATATTTCCATTACACTGGTGATTTTTACCATCTTGCCAGCCGCAATTATTTATTACGGCTTGAGCTCAGGATATACCAACTCCAGCAATGTTGTTTGGCTCTTTGTGATCGGACTTGTTTCATTCACCCTGGTGGAGTACGTCATGCACCGATTCTTATTCCACATCAGTCCAACCACGCCAGGTAGAGAAAAGTTTGCAAGAATTGTACATGGAGCACATCATGAGTTCCCGAAAGATAAGGACAGGATCTCAATGCCTCCTCTGCCTATGATTATGCTGATCCTCTTTTTCTTTGGAATATTCCGGTTATTGTTGGGTACTTATGTCTATGGCTTTATTCCGGGATTCTTTGTGGGATACCTTTTGTACACGTCCATTCATTACGCAATCCATGCCTATCAGCCTCCAAAGAATTTCCTGAAGATTTTGTGGGTGCATCACGGTATCCATCATTACAAGGATCCTGATAATGCGTTCGGTGTTTCTTCTCCTTTCTGGGATTTCCTTTTTCGGACTTTACCCAAGAAGTAAGAAGTTACCAGGGTTTTTTCTCTTCCTGTATCGAAGGGGCTTTAGGTTGTTCCTTCGACTTTCGGATCTCCGGGGCTTTGGGCTCTATCGTTCGTTTGTACAAAAAATCTCTTAGCGCGTAATACGAGCCAGAGACGAGTGTTGCAAAAATGGGTCTACGGCCAGGCATGTCTCAAAAATAATTAAAGATATTCTTATTGTTGGGTTAGTGGCTGTGCTGAACTAATTTACCAACTACGGGTTTGTCTATTTGCGGACCTGCGTTAAAAAAAGTTTTAACATCTCGATCAAGGTAAAGCATGATTGGTTATCGGTTTACGGAATTTATTCCTGAGAAGAATAAGGAGCAGTCTACCTTCGATAATTTATTGAAAATTTTCCTGCAGTTGATGGTCATCACTTCTGGTGATGTCAGTGAAGCCCTGAGTTGGCTAACAAATCTCGACAAGCAGTATAATATTTCGAATAGTGATTATGGCATTGGTGACTTCATTGATGACTTAAAGTCTAAAGGTTATGTCACAGATGATAATGACAAAGGATCGTTCAAGATCACAGCCAAAAGCGAACAGGAAATTCGAAAAAGTGCCCTCGAAGAAATTTTTGGAAAGCTGAAGAAAGGCGGGCGTGGGAATCATCGTTCCGACCTGGCGGGGCGAGGTGATGAGTTGTCCACGGATTTCAGAGAGTTTCAATTCGGAGATTCACCTGAGCAAATTGAGCTAACGGAGAGCATCAAAAACGCCCAGATCAATCACGGGTTTGGCAATTTTATGCTGACAGAGAATGACCTGGAAATTCGTGAAAGGGAGTTTAAGACCCAGACCTCCACGGTACTTATGATTGATATCAGTCACTCCATGATCCTTTATGGCGAAGATCGAATCACGCCAGCGAAGAAAGTGGCGATGGCGCTAGCAGAACTGGTCAAGAAAAAATACCCTAAGGATACCCTGGATGTCATCGTTTTTGGTAATGATGCCTGGCAGATTGAGATCAAAGACTTGCCGTATTTGCAAGTGGGCCCTTATCATACCAATACAGTCGCCGGATTGGAGTTGGCCATGGACCTGCTCCGACGAAGAAAAAATAAGAACAAACAGATCTTCATGATTACAGACGGTAAGCCAACTTGCCTGAAAGTGGGGATCAAATATTATAAAAACAGCTTTGGACTGGACCCAAAAATCCTGAATAAGACCTTGAATCTGGCTGCACAATGTCGCCGCCTCAATATTCCGATCACTACATTCATGATTGCGTCCGATCCTTATCTGCAGGAATTTGTACGTGAGTTTACGCAAGTGAACAACGGCAATGCTTACTACAGTAGCCTCAAAGGGCTAGGTGATCTCATCTTTGAAGATTACCGAAGAAATCGAAGAAAGAACCTTTAATCCGTTAGAGAAATATGCAATATCAGCAGATCCCAGCTGAACAGTTGAAGGAGATAACTACGCTTGGTGCGTTGAAAGCGACCGGTTATGAACCTCAATCCATCAAAGAAGAACTAAGGAACAATCTGATCAAGAACCTGAAATCCGGAGTTAACGTTTTTGAAGGTATTTGGGGATACGAGGATACGGTGATCCCGGATATTGAACGAGCCATTTTAGCCAAACATAACATTAACTTTCTGGGACTTAGGGGCCAGGCAAAAACCAGGATTGCAAGGACGTTGACAAAATTGCTTGACACTTACATTCCTGTTGTGGCAGGTTCTGACCTGAACGATGATCCGTTGCAGCCTTTGTCCAGATATGCGATCGATTTGATTACTGAAAAAGGAGATGAAACACCCATTGCCTGGATCCATCAGGATGAACGTTATACAGAGAAACTAGCCACCCCGGATGTGACGATTGCTGATTTGATCGGGGATGTGGATCCTATTAAAGCGGCAAGCTTAAAGTTGCCCTATTCTGATGAGCGAGTCATTCACTATGGATTGATACCACGATCACACAGAGCCATCTTTGTGATCAATGAACTTCCTGACTTACAAGCCAGAATACAGGTCGCACTTTTTAACATCCTGCAGGAGGGAGACATCCAGATCCGTGGCTTTAAGCTTCGACTGCCTCTGGATGTACAATTTGTTTTTACCGCAAACCCAGAAGATTATACCAATAGAGGTAGTATCGTTACGCCATTGAAAGACCGGATCGATAGCCAGATCATTACCCATTATCCTAAGTCCATCGAGATTGGAAGAAAGATAACAGAACAGGAGGCCAATCTGGAGCCTGAGCAAAAAGAAGTAGTGGATGTCTTCGAATTGTCTAAGGATCTGATTGAACAAATTGCTTTTGAGGCTCGGGACAGTGAATACGTAGATGCGAAAAGTGGCGTTTCTGCACGTTTGACGATCTCAGCTTACGAAAACCTGATCAGTGGGGCGGAAAGAAGAAGCTTGCTCAATGGCGATGACAAAGTTTTTGTCCGTGTTTCAGATTTGCTGAACGTAGCGCCGGCCATTACCGGAAAGGTAGAACTGGTATACGAAGGAGAGCAGGAAGGACCAGGGATAGTGGCTAACAACCTGATCGGCAAGGCCATCCGTACCCAGTTCGTGGACTATTTCCCGGACCCTGAGGAAATCCGAAAGAAGAAACTGAAGAACCCCTATGAGGAAATTACCAACTGGTTTGGTAAAGGAAATATGGTCGACCTGCTATTCGAATACAGTCAGAAAGAATATGAAAAGGAACTCAATGCTGTTCCGGGCTTAGGGGCTTTGGTGGATCGCTATATCCAAAGTAAGCACAAAGCTTTCCGTTACTTCATGATGGAGTTTGCATTGTATGGCTTAGCAGAATACAGCCAGTTAAGTAAACATACCCTTGAAAAAGGCATGCAATTCAAGGATCTGCTTAGTAGTATGTTTACCATGCCTGATCCGGATGAGGACGAAGATTTCGTTTAACCCAAATTAAGTGATAGCCATAATTTCCCATTGGGAAAGACGAAAGCTTTGCTGTCTGGGTAATTGATCTTGGGTACTATCAAAGTAAAGTGCCCGTTTTATTAATGTTACGTCATCGGTTTAGCAATAGATTATGGATCTGGGCGAACTCAAACGACTCGTACGGGGTGGGGAAAATCAAACGGTCGAATTCAAAAGGAAGATCAATCATCCGGAGAAAGTAGTCCGGGAGGTGGTTGCTTTTGCCAATTCAGACGGGGGGCATCTCCTCGTAGGAGTAGATGACAATGGTAATATCCCGGGTCTGAAATTCCCGGATGAGGAAGAATTTGTCATGACCAAGGCCATTGAAGAGCTTTGCAGGCCTCAGGTTGATTATGCTTTGGAACGTATTCAGCTCAAAGATGGCCGTAGTGTACTGCATTATGAGATTCACCCGAGTCTTCAAAAGCCCCATTTTGCTTTTTTGAAAAAAAGTCACCGGTATGGAAAAGCTTTTGTCCGCGTGGAAGACCGCTCTGTTCAGGCCAGTCGTGAAATCCGAAAACTTCTAAAACAGGAGAGCAAAAATTCCGAAACAAGTTTTGAATATGGAACCCATGAAAAGGTCTTACTCAACTACCTCGGCACTCACGATCACATCACCTTACCAAAATTTTGTGAAGTGAGTCAACTGGCAGCTGATCAGGCGTCGGATGTGGTGATCCGGTTAGCTATGAATCATGTCATTCGTATCATTCCTCGTGAGCAGGAAGATTGGTATGTATCCGTGCAATAAATAAGGGTACTTCATAGAAGTATTTCGACTAAAAAGTCATAATATTGATAAACCACATGACTCAACCTTGTCATATGATAGATATGGCAAAATCTGTGTCAGATTGAGCTCTTCGAGATCACGATTAGTAGTTGCCTCGGCGGAGTTTGGGAAGACGTGATTTTTAAGTTGACAAGGTAGGGTTAGTCAATAACTTACACTAAAGTCTATATGCCGCGAACTCGAAAAGAGAAGAAGGTCTTTGTACTAGATACTTCAGTCATCCTTTACTCACATGATTCCATTCTCAACTTTGCCGAACACGATATTGGGATACCCATTACCGTCTTGGAAGAACTGGATCAGTTTAAGAAAGGAAATGACACCAAAAATTTTGAGGCGCGGGAGTTTACCCGATTATTGGACAAACTGGCGGAAGGTCAGATGCTACAGGAGTGGATTCCCCTCAATGGAAAAACCAAAGGTAAGTTCAAAGTGCTCATGGAGTCCAATAGCAGTGTCGATGCCAGAAAAGTATTCAATGATGCCAAAAATGACCACCGTATCCTAAATGCTGCCCTGGCACTAAAGGATGAAATGGGCGATAAGCGACAAGTTATCTTAGTGTCTAAGGACATTAACCTTCGTTTGAAAGCAAAATCCCTGGACCTGCAGGCGGAAGACTATGAAACTGGCAAGATCAAAAATGTCAGTACGCTGCATACCGGCAAAACCGAGATTGAAGGCATAGAAAGTACACATATTGATCAGTTGTTCAAGGAAAACAGCATTGATAAGAAAAAGATCTTTGGAAGGAAGAAAGGTATCGCCAATGAGTTTTACATCCTCAGAAGCGACAAGAATTCTGTGCTTGCGAAATACAACGCGACAGAAAAATCCGTAGATAAGGTGGACAAAGTTTCCGTTTATGGCATCAAACCCAAGAATGCTGAACAGACTTTTGCCATTGATGCCATGTTGAATCCTGAAGTGCGACTGGTGAGTATCAATGGGGTAGCGGGAACAGGAAAAACACTCATTGCGTTGGCCTCGGCATTGGAACAACGCCGAAATTTTAAGCAGATCTATCTGGCCAGACCCATTGTTCCATTGAGTAATAAAGACATTGGTTATTTGCCGGGAGACATTAAGTCTAAGCTGAACCCCTATATGGAGCCACTGTGGGATAACTTGAAATTCATTCAGAATCAATTTGCGGACAGTGATAAAGATCATAAGCGGATCACAGACATGGTCAACCAGGAGAAGTTGGTAATCACACCTTTGGCGTATATCAGAGGGCGAAGTTTGTCCAACATCTTTTTTATTGTCGATGAAGCGCAAAACCTGACACCTCACGAGATCAAAACGATCATTACGAGAGCGGGAGAAAATACCAAAATCATATTTACTGGTGATATCTACCAGATTGATACGCCGTATCTGGATTCACAGTCCAACGGGCTTTCATATTTGATTGATCGCATTCAGGATCAGCCGATATTTGCACATGTTACCCTGGAAAAAGGTGAACGTTCCGAATTGGCGAACCTGGCCAATGAATTGCTTTAGCCATCTTGATTGGGCTATCTTTAGGGTAGATGGAAGTTCGATTAAGAAGATTAAGACGGGCTGATATTCCTGAATTGGCCCGGCTAGCCAATAATCGAAAGATTTGGGACAATGTCAGGGATTACCTGCCTCATCCTTATTACGAGAAGGATGCGGAATTCTTCATTACCAGTAAAGTATCAGAAAATCCTCAAGTCACCTTTGCTATTGAATACGATGGAAGATTCACAGGGGTCATTGGCCTGGTACCACAAACAGATGTTTATGCGCACAATGCCGAAATTGGCTACTGGATAGGGGAAGAGTACTGGGGGAAAGGGATTACTACCAGAGCGGTAAAACTGGCTACTGAATACGCTTTCAATTCCCTGAAATTGTATCGACTTTATGCCGGCGTATTTGAACATAATCAAAGTTCAATGCGGGTATTGGAAAAGGCGGGTTACACCAAAGAAGCCACGCTTGAAGGTGCGGTGAAAAAAAATGGCCTGATCATCGACGAGGTACTTTATAGTATCATCAACAGGAATTAGACCTGGCAATACCAAAAACAACATGAGAGATTATATCCGTAAATCATTCAAACTTATTTCGATTTTATTACTACTGGCACACTGTTCGGAAGACAATGCCTTAAAGTGTCTGCCGTCGGAGGAAGAGAATGTCCAATTCACACGACTACATTTTACTGGAAATAACGTTGATTCGTTGGGCAATTGGAATCATTGGGAGGTCTGTGAGCATTTCATTTTGGATTTCGAGAGAACACCCCTGGACGTTTATGAAGTGTCCTTCTCTGAGTCAATTGAATGTTCCTGTCTTTTCATTAACGAAGTAAATCCCGCCTACTGTGAAGTGTCCTATGAAGTCGAACCGGGCATCTTTTCGATTGATACTTACCATTGGGATATTTTATTTGTCTTTGATGGTGAAACCATTTTTCATCCACCCTGTGGATACATGGAATTCCCTGCGGCATACAGAACAGCCGGAGAAGTCTATGGTGAAATTGATTTCGTGATCACGGGAACGATCGGAGGTAATGGTTATGGGTTTTGGTTTACAGATTTGGATAGAGATAATCAAACCCTGATTTACAAAGGCATTGGAGGATTTCAAGCAGAAGGGCAGGCGAATGGTGCGGCTTATACACGGAATGCGGATAGGGTGTTTGGTGAATTAGGGGGATTCATCATTACCATATTCAGAATAACCTGATGTATCTCACCAATCCGGATTCGACCGGAGGAATGGTATTTCAGGCCCGGGAAGTCTTGTGATGTCTATGAAGAATCAATTTTATTATGCCTTACATTGATATAATTCAGCATGAACAAGCTGAAGGAGAGCTAAGAGAAATCTACGATGGACTTATCGAAAGTCGTGGGAAAATTGCGGAGGTTCACAAGATTCAAAGCCTCAACCCTCGTTCCATTGTCAATCACATGGACCTTTACATGACAATTATGTTTGGTCAATCACCAATCAAAAGGGTGCATCGGGAAATGATGGCGGTTGTTGTGTCCAGGGCCAATCAATGTCAGTATTGTCAAATTCACCATTTGGAGGCGGTAAAGAATTTCTGGAAAGACGAAAACAGGACCCAACAACTTCTGGAAGATTACCATAGAGCGAACCTGAATGAAACGGAGTTAGCCCTGTGTCAGTATGCCGAGGAATTGACTTTACATCCGGAGAAAAGTGAAGAGGCAGGCCTGGTCAACATTCTGAAAAAAGCAGGCCTGGAGGATCGGGCCATTTTGGATGCTACTCTCGTAATCAGCTATTTCAATTTTGTCAATCGCATTGTATTATCCCTTGGCGTACAACTCGAAGCGAATCCTGGCGGGTATAAGTACGATTGATCCATAGACAGATCATACAAGTGGTTGGAAACAATTAACTTAATGCTTTCTAAGCGTTTGGTGCAAATATGATCGGGAATGCTCTCACTTCTTTTTTCGATAATCTGGCAACGAAAACACGAAATCCATTTCTCGGCACATTTGCCGTAATCTGGCTGGTAAGAAATTGGGCGTTGGTTTTTGCAATATTCAATTTCGATGAGTCCTTCGACCTGGAGCAAAAGTTAGATTACGTCGCAAGGAAGCTTCCCGGAGATTCATTTCTTTTAGAATTTGGCATTAATGTACTCTGGACATTCGCCGCATTGATCGCAACTTATACATTGATCAATGCATCCAGGGCCATAACCAATCTGTTTGAAAAACGACTTACGCCCTGGATATATCGGTATACAGATTATGGTTCTTTGGTTCCAAAAACGGAATATCAGTCAATTCTGGAAAGGATCCAGGAATTACAATCCAAACTGGATTCCGAGATTCAGGAGAGGATCAAGGCGCAAAATGAAAAAGACCGGATTGAAGAGGAACTGACCCTTCGATCACAGGAATTACAACAGAAACTGAACGATCTGGAGTTAAAGTACGCAGAACTTCAATCGAATCTTGATAAATCAGTCAAGGAACAGGAACAACTGCAAACGGAGAAGGATAGAATCACAGAAGAACTAACTACAAAATTTGAGCATGAACGGGCAAACTATATTAATGAAATTAAGGAGAAGGATGATAAAATAGCTGCACAGGAATCCGGATTTGACTCAGAAATTGAAGCTTTGTATAATGTAAAAGTCGGCCTGGAAAACCAGCTAAAAGAACTGGAAAAGTCTCATCAGAAAGAAGTAGATCTACTCAATAAGAAACTAGAAGAGCAACCGGTTGCTAAAGACATGGATGCCAATACCGCGGTTACTAATGAGAAGCTTGAAAAAGAAGAAGGAGATTCAAGCTTGAAGGTAATTGAACGGGCCGCCGAACTATATGCGAAAAATGATGAAATACAGAAAGCTATTGAACTGTATGAATTTTTGATTTCCAATAAACCTGAAGCAAAACCACTTTACATCCGAAAAATAAAAGAGTTGAGAGATACGGCAAGTGAGTCCCCTTAAACTCCCAATGGATTGAAGCACTTTCTCCTGGGAGCCACTTACATAAAACATGGGGTTCAGGTCCGCGGTTTTGGCCATTTATGCCTAAAATAGACCCATGATTCGCTTATCGACCTTTTTAATCGCATTCCTGCTGACCGGAATTCTTGTCGCACAGGACTTTTCTATCTTTCAATATCGGTCTGTCGGACCCCTCAGAGGAGGCCGCGTTACGTCTGTAGCCGGAACAGTAGCAGAACCGGGTACCTTTTATCAAGGCGCCACCGGTGGTGGTGTTTGGAAAACCACAGATTATGGCACAACATGGGAAAATGTGTCAGATGGATATTTTCCTACGCCATCAATAGGAGATATCGCAGTAGATCAGAAAGATCCCAATATTGTTTACGTAGGAACCGGATCAGATGGTCTTCGCAGCAATGTCATCACTGGCAAAGGCATGTATAAATCCGTAGATGCAGGGGCTTCCTGGGAATTCATTGGATTGAAAAATACAGGTCATATCGGGGCGGTTGAAATTCACCCTTCAGATAATAATACGGTTTTTGTAGCGGCCATCGGAAATGCATTTGTGCCAAATCCTGAAAGAGGTGTGTTTCGAACAAAGGATGGTGGGAAGACCTGGGAAAAGGTGCTTTTCATTTCAGATAAAGTCGGTTTTTCAGACATTGAATTCTTGCCTGGAAATCCTAATGTGATTTTTGCTACCGCCTGGAAGGCAGAACGTAAACCCTGGACTATCATCAGTGGAGGCAATCAGAACGAAGGCGGAATTTATAAGTCACTGGATGGTGGGGATAGCTGGGAGAAAATCACCAAAGGGCTGCCACAAGGATTGATAGGAAAGATTGATTTGGGCGTCAGTGCGGCCGATTCCAAGGTACTTTACGCTTTAGTCGAAGCGCCTGGTGATGAAGGTGGTATGTACAAATCTGTCAATCAAGGTAAATCTTTTACACAAGTTTCCAATGATCGGGGTATCCGAACCCGACCCTTCTATTACACGAACGTGGAGGTTGATCCTAAAAACCCTGATGTACTTTATGTCATGGCTACGGGTTATTTCAAATCGATAGATGGTGGAAAAGAGTGGAAACGGATGCAACCACCTCATGGCGATAATCACGACATGTGGATTAATCCTGAGAACCCCGACCTGTTCATTCAAGCCAATGACGGGGGCGCCAATGTAACGTTTAATGGTGGCAAGACCTGGACGACCCAATTTAACCAGCCAACGGCTGAATTGTATCAGGTTGAAGTTGATGATCAATATCCCTACTGGCTATATGCGGGTCAGCAGGACAATTCTACGACAGTAGCGGTGCCAAGTCGGGCACCAGGAGCCATTCAGGCCCCCGAAACGGGTTGGATCATCAATACGGGTGGTTGTGAAACAGGTCCTGCGGTACCTAAACCTGGGAATCATAACATTGTCTATGCGAATTGTAAAGGTCGATTCGATGTGTTTGATAAGCGTACCGGGACTGAAAGAAATTACGACGTAGGAGCTGCGAACATGTATGGCCATAATCCTAACGAGCTTAAGTACCGATTCCAGCGAGTTTCACCAATCCACGTTTCGCCACACAATCCTGATGTCGTTTATCATACTTCACAATTTGTACATAAGACCACCGATGATGGCAAGACCTGGGAGACAATCTCTCCTGATTTAACTGCCTTTGATCCTGATAAACAAGTCATTTCGGGATCTCCGATAACCCGGGATATCACAGGTGAGGAATTCTATAGCACCATTTATGCCATTCGGGAGTCAGCCGTGCAAGAAGGTTTGATTTGGGTTGGTGCCAATGACGGCCCGGTTCATGTAACGCGAGACGGTGGTGAGAACTGGCAAAAAGTAACGCCGAAAAGATTACCGGCAGGCGGAAGAGTAGATGCGGTCGAACCGTCACCACATCGGGCCGAAAAAGCATACATCGCTGTTTTGCGTTATCAGTTAGGGGATTGGAAGCCTTACATTTGGAAAACGACAGATTACGGCAAGTCATGGACCTTGTTGACGGATGGCACCAATGGCATCCCGGCAGATTATCCTACAAGAGTCGTAAGAGAAGATCCTGATCGGGAAGGTGTTCTGTATGCAGGAACAGAGTTTGGGATGTTCATTTCTCTGGATGACGGTGTGTCGTGGAAGCCCTTTCAACAAAACTTGCCAGTCACACCCATCACGGATATTAAGGTATTTAGAAAAGACCTGGCGATCTCTACGATGGGCAGAGGGTTCTATGTGTTGGACAATTTGAGCAGTTTACATGATGCCAGCTATGAATCTCTGTCAGCTACACCCTATCTCTTTAAACCAAGAGACACTTATCGTTATCAGTTTCCAAAAATGCGTACCGGCGCATATCCGAGGCCTTCGGTAAACATTGATTATTTCTTGCCTGATACGGTTACAACGCCTTTAAGACTGGACATTCTGAATAATCAAAATCAAGTGATCAAAACCATTGTAAGCGGAAAGTCGCTGGACAAAGAGGAGGTGGAAAACATGCAGTTGAGCGAAGTGATATACATCTCTGAGGAGAAGCTAGGCACAGGTGCAGGGTTTCACCGGTTCAATTGGGACATGACACATGCGGGCCCCTGGCACAACAATGCTAACAGAAGGTATCGAGGCGGACCCAGGGCCACGCCCGGAACCTACAAAGTCAGGCTTACGATTAATGATACATCGCTAGAGCAATCATTCGTCCTTTCCATGGACCCAAGAACAGCTGAGGCCGGGATTACGGTAAAGGATGTCGAAGCACATGAATCATTTGCATTGGAAATAGCATCGCTCCTGGGAGAGGCCCGACAGATCAATCAGGATTTAGCGAAACGTTTGAAAGCCGATGATCTGGACGATGACAAAAAGGAGCAGTTGAAATCCATCAAATCGATGTTAGAAACCGCAAAAGGTACTTACATGAAGCCTAAACTCATAGATCAGATCAGCTATTTGTATGGTACGGTTTCCGGAAGTGCAGACTTTATGCCAGGAAAGGACGCCTACGACCGTCATAAAGAGTTGATTAACCAATTCAATGAGATCAAAGAGGCTTTGACCGATTAAAGGTGTAAAGGCAAAATAGGTTTTGTTAGGCGTATTTTTATGGAAATACGCCTTTCTTATTTTATCAATTTTTCCGTAGAAAGTTCGTTGGTCTGAATGTCTCGCAAGGATTTGATTGGGATATTCTGTGAGGTACAAAATAAAAAACCCTGAAGCGCGAAGCTTCAGGGCATACAACCAGCATAGACAAATTCTGCGTGCGCAGAAATCTTCGTGCAATTTACATGCTAAACATCATTTTAGCATCATGCAATAACTTAATAATTTCAATAGTGCATTGCGTCACTATTAAAATGCTTTTAAAAAAGGCATAACAAAACGGTGATTCTATACACCAGGAACTCAGCATCTTAACTTCTGAGTCCGAATTTCTTCGCTGCTCTTCCAGCAACCTTATGATACAAAGATGGGGTGGTCTGTTTTTACAAAACTGCCATTAGACTTAACAGAACTGCCAATCGAAATTTTGGCAGAAATCGTAATATATTTAGATGAAATTGTATTTTAACAAGAAAACTCCTCGATTTTGTTATTCTTTGTGAACTGCATTTTAACAATTCAAGGATCAATCAGCATAAACCCTTACTGAGCATGGAATTTTTCCGCTGAATTTGTAAAAAATCCTAAATAGAGCAGGGCAATATTTTTGAAATGAATTCTGCTGATTTTAGTGATCAACTTAGCGTGAACAAAGTTGTTGAAACTGCTATTTCATACCTGATTTTTATGAAGTACCTGTATTTTCGCTATATGAATCCGCAACAAATGAAGCGATTAGGAGTCTTTCTTGGGATCATTCTTATGATCATGACCTCCTGGCACATCTGGTCTACCTTCGGAACCGGAACAACCAATTGGTACTTTCTGGTAATGTTATGCGGAATGGGCTTGATGCTCTTTTACACCATTTTTTCAAAACCGAAGCGGCGGGACTAGCTTGAAAAGAGTGTTCGTGAAGCGATGCTGCGACCCAATGTCAATTCATCGGCGTACTCTAATTCCCCTCCGACAGGAATTCCCCTGGCAATGGTAGTTACTTTGATATCCGACAATTCTTGAAGTTTACGCGTAATGTAGAAAGCGGTAGTGTCGCCCTCCATCGTGCTGCTTAAGGCCAGAATCACTTCTTTTACATCGTCCTCGCCATTAGTCACTCGATTGATCAGCGAATCGATGCGTATTTCTTCCGGTCCTATGCCATCCATTGGAGATATACGCCCTCCGAGCACATGGAACATGCCGTTGTACTGTCCTGTATTTTTCACGGCGAGTACATCCGGCGTATCTTCCACTACACAAATGACCGATCGGTCCGTGGAAATATTATAACAACTACAGTGAGTGGTTTCAGAGATGATGTGACAAGTACTGCAATACTTGATGTTTTCCCTAAGATCAGTCAGCGCCGCACTAAGCGAACTGGTGAACCCCTCGTCTTGCTTGAGCAAATGAAGAACTAGTCTCAGTGCAGTTTTTCTGCCAATACCAGGAAGCTTGGCAATCTCTTCAACGGCTTTTTCTACAACTTTGGACGGATAGTCCATATATGATTATACAATAGCAGCTTTAATTCCAGCCTCGCAAATCGCCTCGCGTTGGGGCTTTAATTCTTCGTAGGTACCACGTTTAACAGCACATTTGCCTTTGAAATGAATCAGATAGGTGCATTGTTCCGCTTGCTGCGGATCATGTTTGCAGACCTTGATCAAGGTCTCAATGACATGCTCAAATGTGTTGAAATCATCATTGTACACGATAAGGTCTCTCAGTTTCTCATCATCTACAACTTCCTTGATCTCTATCTCTTCCTCAACATCAAATTCAAATCGCATGATATCGTGATTTTCTGCAAAGTTACTTTAACTAATTATTTTAGAGCCAAATCCCGGAAAGTATGACTCCATTTTTAGTTGCTTTGGTGGTCGGAGGCTATTTCTTAATGCTCATTGTTATCTCGTGGTGGACTTCCAGGTCGGCCACCTCCGAGACCTTCTATACAGCCAATCGATCTTCGCCATGGTATCTCGTGGCGTTCGGAATGATCGGGGCTACTTTGTCAGGTGTCACTTTCATTTCGGTACCCGGTGAAGTCGGTAACTCCAACTTCCATTACTTTCAGATGGTGCTGGGCTACATATTGGGCTATTCCGTGATTGCCCTCGTGTTACTGCCTTTGTATTATAAACACAACCTGGTTTCTATTTATCAATATTTGCTATCAAGGTTTGGTGAGCGCGCGCATAAGACCGGTGCCTTTTTCTTTTTGATCAGTCGGGTTATTGGCGCTTCTTTCCGTTTGTTTCTGGTAGCAGGGGTGTTGCAGATTGCCTTTTTTGAGGCTTTTGGATTGCCCTTCTGGGTATCTGTTGCCACGGCCATTCTCCTGATCTGGGTGTATACCTGGAAAGGAGGCATCAAGACCATCGTTTGGACCGATACACTGCAAACTCTTTTCATGCTGGTTTCGGTAGGCTTTAGTATTTACCTGATCAAAAGCGAAATGGGTTTTACCTTCGGAGATCTTATTTCTTCTATTCAATCCGACCCAAGAAGTACGGCCTTTGACTGGCGATGGCAGCCAGGAACCAATTTCTTCAAACAGTTCATTTCGGGTGCCTTTATCGCTATTGTGATGACAGGCCTTGACCAGGACATGATGCAAAAAAACCTGACTTGCCGATCCTTGAAGGATGCTCAGAAAAACGTATTCTGGTTTACGGGCGTGCTCGTGATCGTAAAAGTGCTATTCCTGGTTTTAGGAGTAATGTTGTATCAATACGCTGATTTCCAGAACATCTCCCTTCCGGATCGGACCGATAATTTGTTTCCGGTAATTGCTATTCAGCATTTCCCACTAGCAGGAGCCATTTTGTTTCTCCTGGGAATCACGGCGGCGGCATATTCCAGTGCGGATTCTGCCCTTACGGCATTGACGACTTCCTTTTGCGTGGACTTTCTTGGCTTTGAGCCCAAAAACTTTGGAGAGCAGCAAAAAACGCGAATTGCTGTGCATTTTGGATTCTCCATCTTATTGTTTTTGGTGGTCATTGTATTCAACGCAATCAATGACCGAAGTGTGATCAGTGCAGTGTTCACGGTGGCTGGCTATACCTACGGTCCATTGTTGGGACTGTTCACTTTTGGCATCTTCACAAAGATGGAGGTGAAGGATCGACTGATCCCATTGGTTTGTATTCTCTCTCCCATTTTATCCTATGTTTTACAATCCAATTCCGCCAGTTGGTTTGGAGGTTATACCATAGGTTTTGAGATCTTATTGTTCAATGGACTTTTTACCTTCATTGGCTTATGGATGCTTCGAAAACGTTGATTGTGTAGATACCTGAATTGAGTCCGTGATCCCGTGAAATTGGGTGATTTTCTGAAAAAGAGACACAACCGCTTTCGAATACAATAGTTGTGGTACTTTTGCAGCTTTTATTGGCAGCATGAGTCAGAAGAAAATAAAAACCGCCCTCATTTCAGTTTATCATAAGGATAACCTGGAACCCATCATTTCCAGGTTGAATGAGCTGGGCGTCAGTATTTTATCTACGGGTGGAACTCAGGACTTCATTCAACAACAAGGCGTAGAAGTTACTGCGGTTGAAGATGTAACTGAGTACCCAAGCATATTCGGAGGCCGGGTGAAGACCCTGCATCCAAAGGTGTTTGGAGGAATCCTTCATCGTCGGGACAATGAGGCAGATCTTACGGAGAAGAAAAAGTTTGAAATTCCTTCCATTGATCTGGTCATTGTAGACTTGTATCCGTTTGAAGAGACCGTAGCTTCAGGAGCCGATGAGCAGGCGATTATTGAGAAGATCGATATTGGAGGCATCTCTTTGATCCGGGCGGCTGCCAAGAATTTCAAAGATGTTTTGATCGTTAGTTCAAGGAATCAGTATGCGGATTTGCTGGAATTGTTGCAGGCCGAGAATGGCGAAACTTCTCTGACTGATCGGAAACGCTTCGCTGCACATGCGTTTGAAGTGTCTTCACATTACGATTCAGCCATTTTTGGTTACATGAATGCCGATGAAGAAATACCGGCTTTCAAGTCCAGTATTCAGGGAAAGAAAACTTTGCGATACGGAGAAAATCCACATCAACAGGGCGCCTTTTACGGTGATTTGGATGCTTTCTTCGAAAAGCTTCATGGCAAAGAAATTTCCTATAATAACCTGGTAGATATTGAAGCGGCAGTTCAGTTGATCACTGAATTTGGTGATGAGACGGCTTTCGCCATCCTAAAGCACAACAACGCGTGTGGAATCGCCTTAGGTAACACGGTAAAAGAAGCTTATCTACGGGCCTTTGCTGCTGATACTACCTCTGCTTTTGGAGGGGTGTTGATCACTAATAAAGCAATCGACAAGGATTGTGCGGAAGAAATGCATTCTCTGTTTTTTGAAATTGCTATTGCACCGGCATTTACCGAAGAAGCCCTGGCGATTCTGAAACAGAAGAAGAATCGCATCCTGCTGATCCAAAAACAGCAATGGACGCCTAAGGTTCAGCATCGCACGTTACTAAATGGTGTGATTGTTCAGCAGCATGACTGGAAATCTGATGAGCAAGGTGATCTAAAAGAAGTAACGAAAGTTACTCCAAGTGAAACACAGGTGGCAGATCTGCTTTTTGCTTCGAAAGTGTGTAAACATACCAAGTCCAATACCATTGTATTGGCAAAGGGAGGTCAGCTGTTGGCAAGTGGCGTAGGACAAACTTCCAGAGTAGATGCCCTGGAGCAAGCGATTGAGAAGGCCGGCAAGTTTGGATTTGACCTAAATGGGGCGGTAATGGCCTCTGATGCCTTCTTCCCATTCCCGGATTGTGTGGAGATCGCTCATAAGGCAGGCATCCAGGCGGTGATCCAGCCGGGTGGCTCTATAAAGGACCAATTGTCGATTGATTACTGTGATGAAAATGGATTATCCATGGTATTTACAGGCCATCGACACTTTAAACATTAAAATAGATCATTTTTGATCAGAATCAGGGCTGGCGGACACACGAGCTTTTGAAAACAAATTATTAACTTCGGCTTCAAATTTTGACGGCATTTTATGGCGCTTTTCGACTTTTTCTCAAGTGATATAGCAATCGATCTGGGTACAGCCAATACTCTGATCATCCAAAAGGATAAAGTAGTGGTTGATGAGCCGTCAATCATTGCGATAGATAAGAATACCAATAAGGTATTGGCGATAGGTAGGCAGGCGATGCAGATGCATGAGAAAACGCATGAAAACATCAAGACCATTCGTCCTTTGAAAGATGGTGTGATCGCTGATTTCCATGCTGCGGAGCACATGATCAGGGGACTGATCAAAATGATCGACGGCACGAGCAAGCGGATGTTCCCTGCTTCTCACCGTATGGTAATTTGTATTCCCTCGGGCATTACGGAAGTAGAAAAGCGCGCAGTTCGGGATTCCGCCGAACATGCAGGTGCCAAGGAGGTTTACATGATACATGAGCCTATTGCCGCGGCCATTGGTATCGGTATCAATATTGATCAGCCTATTGGGTCAATGATCGTGGATATCGGAGGAGGAACTACCGAGATTGCTGTAATTGCTCTATCCGGGATTGTTTGTGATCAATCGATTCGAGTAGCAGGAGATTCTTTTAATAAAGACATTCTTGACTATATGCGCCGACAGCACAACCTCTTGATCGGTGAAAGAACTGCGGAGCGTGTGAAAATAGAAGTCGGTTCTGCCATGACCGAACTGGACGAAGCACCGGACGATTTTGAGATCAGAGGTCGTGATTTAATGACGGGTATTCCAAAAGTGATCAAAATCTCGTACTCAGAGATTGCTTTTGCGATTGACAAATCAGTATCAAAGATCGAGGAAGCGGTTTTGAAAGCACTGGAAATCTCTCCCCCGGAATTGTCCGCAGATATTTACGATAATGGCATTTATCTCACAGGTGGCGGAGCTTTATTGCGGGGACTGGATAAACGTCTGGCGCTAAAAACCAAATTACCGATCCACATCGCCGAAGATCCATTGAGAGCAGTAGTGCGAGGTACAGGAAGCGCCTTGAAAAGTGTTGCAGACTATAAAGCCGTGTTGATGACTTAAATGAACAGTCTCTTCAACTTCCTATACAGGTACAGAGTAGCAGCCGTTTTTTTCGTGTTGCAAGTACTTTGTCTCCTGATGATAGTTTCCACCAATAGATTTTACAGCGCTTCTTTCTTCAATACAAGCAATTACCTGAGTGGTTCGTTGAATCAATTTTCTCAGAACAGTACCAATTACTTTGAACTGGACCAGATCAATGATCAATTGGCACAAGAAAATGCTCAATTGCGACGACAGCTGGCAGAACTCAGCTACGAAAAAACCATTCAACCAATCATATCCTCGAACTATGAAGTAGTTCCTGGTAAAGTGATCAATAAAACCTATTTGCGAAGCGCTAACTTCCTGACACTTGCGCTGGGAAAAGATCAGGGGATCGCCATTGGTATGGGAGTGGTAGGTGAAAATGGTGTGGTAGGCCGCGTAAAGTCTGTTTCCAACAACTTTACCACGGTGGTTTCTATACTCAATCCCTCAGTGATGATCAGTAGCCAGGTGAAGCGAACAGGGACCCTTTGCAGGGTGCAATGGGAAACCAATGATCCGCTGACGATCAATGTGAAAGATATTCCCAAACACATTCCCTTATACGAAGGGGATACGATTGAGACCTCCAGCTATAATGGCGTTTTCCCTCCTGGTGTACTGGTCGGGGTTATAGATAAGCTGGAATTGACCCAGGAGTCACCTTTTTATACGGCAACAGCCAGACTCAGTGTGGATTTTTCTTCTTTGAATTATGCGCATGTCATTATCAATCAAGCGATTGTAGAAAAGGACAGTATCGAATCCATCATACTTGACGAGCTATGAGAAGCGTAGGGAGAGAGCAAGTCATCTACTTTTTGGTCTATGTGGTTTTACAGCTTCCCATATTACATCGATTTGTCTTGTTTGATGCTGCATTCGCTTTTTTCTATGTGAGTTTTTTGCTGGTGCTTCCTTTAGGGCTTGATCGGTTGACCATGTTGTTTTTGGCGTTTGGTACAGGATTGTTAGTCGATATATTTTCGAACACACCAGGAATCCATGCTTCTGCATGTTTATTACTTGCAGTATTGCAAAAACCCTGGTTGACAATGGTAGTGGGAGCGCCCGAAGAAGATGCGCGCGTTAGTATCTTTAATTTCGGTTTAAGATCTATGGTAATGTATGCCGTGCCCTTGATATTTGTTCATCATTTTCAGGTATTTCTAATTGAACATGGTTCTTTCGGTGCTTTTGGATTGTTGTTGAAACGAGCAGTTTTTAGCACCTTCCTCACGGCCATAGTTTTTCTCTCGAGTAATTTCCTATTGTCCTCAAAAACCAGAAGGTTATGAATGAAAGGGGAATAGCGGTCAGGATAATCATCATTTTCATCATCCTGGTTTTGATTGGGAGGCTATTCTCTATTCAGGTTACCGATGACACCTATAAGCTTGCGGCAGAAAATAACATCGTCCAGAAACGGATTGAGTATCCGTATCGAGGATTGATCAGAGATCGTAATGGTGAGCTCATCGCCTATAATGCACCGATCTATAACCTGATCATGGTTCCTCGCGATTTCAATTTAGAGGACTCCACTAAAGTAAAAGAATTGTTGGGTCTGGAAGGAGGAGCGTTTGCTGAGCAATACGCCCGCTGCCGAAGGTTTTCCTATTCAAAGCCTTCTGTGTTTGAAGAGGAAATTCCGCCGGAGCAGTTTGCCCAGATCCAGGATAAACTCAGTGCGATTCGCGGATTGAGCGTAGAAACACGAACTAACCGGGCGTATGCCATCCAGTCTTTAGGTAGCACGCTGGGTTATGTTGGCGAGATCGATGCCGCTGGATTGAAGGCTGATACGGCCAATTACTATCGGGGAGGGGATTACATTGGCATTTCGGGGCTAGAAAGTGAATATGAACATGTCTTGCGTGGCAAGCGAGGTGTTAGTTATAAAATGGTTGATGTACGTGGAGTAGTCGAAGGAGATTTTCGAGAGGGACAATTCGATACGATTCCGGAACCAGGTCAGGATTTAGAAATCACTATTGATCTGGAACTGCAACGTTATGCTGAATTCCTGATGCAGGGAAAAGTAGGAAGTGTGGTGGCTATTGAGCCCTCAACAGGAGAAATACTTGCCTTTGTTTCCAGTCCGAATTACGACCCTTCATTGCTTACCGGAAGAGATTTTTCAAAAAACTTTCAGAGCCTCCTGCTGGATTCGCTCAAACCTTTGATCAATAGACCCTCGCGAGCCACTTATCCTCCTGGCTCAATGTTCAAGACGGTGCAATCGCTGATCGCATTGCAGGAAAAAGTAACGTACCCGAAGGAGCAGATCTATTCTGATAACACACTCATTGGAGATTTGGCGCCCACTGGATATTATGATATTCCCAAGGCTATTCAGTTTTCTTCGAATAATTATTTCTACAAGGTTTTTCGGAGGTTGATCCAGCGAGGTGAACATGAAAGTGCCTTTATTGACTCAAGGATCGGGCTTGAGAGCTGGGGGCAACATGTGAAAAAATTCGGATTAGGTGTACAACTCGGACTTGATCTGCCAGGAGAAAAATCAGGTTCTGTTCCCAATATTGATGTGTATGATCGCATTTATGGAAGGAACAGATGGAAGTTTTCAAACATATATTCACTAAGTATCGGTCAGGGAGAATTGCTGGTAACACCCATCCAAATGGCGAATCTGGGCGCCCTCCTGGCCAATCGTGGTTATTACTATACACCTCATTTTATTCGAAAAATCGGAGCGGATTCCGCAGTGAGTATCGAAAGAAATGATCTAGGTATAGCTCCTGAACATTATGAGCCTGTCATTCAGGGAATGGAGCGAGTAATACAGGCAGGTTCGGGTGTTCGTGCCTACATACCGGATATAGCCATCTGTGGCAAGACCAGTACCGTTCAAAATGCTAACGAAGATCATTCGGGATTTATGGCTTTTGCACCTAAGGAGAATCCGCAAATTGCGATTGCAGTATATGTGGAAAACGCTGGACAAGGAGGTCGGGCGGCAGCCGGAACCGCCAGCTTACTCATTGAAAAGCACGTGCGAGGAGAGATCACTCGACCCTGGTTGGAGGAATTTATCTTGAAAGGAGAATTTATTTTCTGATGCGAGGCGAGAAATTACAACGGCGCATAGATTGGCTCACTCTGGTCATTTACACAGTTCTCGTGATCGGTGGCTGGTTTAGTATCTATGCCGCAGACTATGACACTGCGACGAGCGGAAGTATTTTTGACCTGAGTCAAAATGCAGGAAAGCAGTTCATCTGGATTATATCTTCCTATGTACTTATCGCTGGTATTTTCCTGATTGAGGCCAAATTGTTTGAAACCTTTTCCTGGGTTATTTATGGACTGGTCATTGCTCTGCTGATCATGGTTCTGGTTTTTGGAAGGGAAGTGGCAGGGTCTCGCTCCTGGTTTGAAGTAGGGAGTTTTCGTATACAACCTTCAGAATTTGCCAAATTTGCCACTATTCTGGCCCTCGCTAAGTTTCTGGGGAATAATCCGAACCTGAAAGAATTACCGAATCTTGTAAAAGCAGCTGCTATATTTTTCTTTCCGGCTGCGTTAATCGTCCTACAGGGAGATGCCGGTACAGCCATGGTATTTGGAAGTCTCGTTTTGGTACTTTACCGTGAAGGCATGTCCTACTGGTTTTTGGTGGCTCCGGTATTATTTGTGATCATATTTCTATTGACGCTTTTGGTGGCAAAAACAGCCTTGATCATTGCAATTATTGCTTTGTCTTTATTAGGAATTGCTTTTTCCGTACGGCATCTTAAAAGGATATTCATCATTGTGGGTATCGCTGTTATATTCATTGGAACAGTATTTAGTGTGGATTTTGTCCTGAACAATGTCCTGAAACCACACCAGCAGCGTAGGGTCCAATTATTGGTCAATCCTGACCTTGATCCTCTGGGAATTGGCTGGAACGTTACCCAATCAAAAATTGCCATCGGTTCCGGAGGGGTCACAGGAAAGGGTTTCTTAAAAGGGACTCAGACCAAGTTTGATTTTGTACCGAAGCAATCCACTGACTTTATTTTTTGCACCATAGGAGAGGAACAAGGCTGGTTTGGTACGACCTTCATTCTGGTCATGTTTGGCTTGCTGCTGATGCGAGTTTTGGCGATCGCAGATCGCCAAAAAGGGTCCTTTGCGAGGATATACGGTTATGGAGTGGCCAGTGTCATCTTTTTTCACATGACCGTGAACATCGCGATGACCATAGGGTTGTTTCCAGTGGCTGGAATCCCTCTTCCCTTCATCAGTTACGGAGGTTCCAGCCTCTGGTCATTTACCATATTGCTTTTCATCCTGGTCAAGCTGGATGCTCAACGGATGCAAGTGCTACAGCGTTTTTAGAACTCGCAATTTCCTGGGGTTCTTGGAAATGGCATTACATCGCGAATGTTGTTCATACCCGTTACAAACTGGATCATTCTTTCAAACCCAAGTCCATAACCACTGTGTGGTGTTGTGCCAAACTTTCTGGTTTCCAGGTACCACCATAGTTCTTCTTCGGGAATGTTCATTTCTGCCATACGTGCCTTCAACTCATCAAGCCGTTCTTCACGTTGTGATCCTCCGATAATCTCGCCAATGCCCGGGAAAAGAACATCCATGGCTCCAACAGTCTTACCGTCATCATTTTGACGCATGTAGAAGGCCTTGATGTCTTTTGGATAGTTATACAGGATCACCGGTTTTTTGAAATGCTTCTCTACCAGAAAACGTTCATGTTCGGATTGCAGATCTGCACCCCATTCCTCAATCAAAAACTGGAATTTTTTCTTTTTATTGGGTTTGGAGTTGCGCAAAATATCAATCGCTTCAGTATAGGTAATGCGCTCGAAAGGATTGTCCAGGATAAAGTTCAAACGCTCGATAAGCGAAAGCTCATTTCGCTCATTTTGAGGTTTGCTTTTTTCCTCGTTTCGCTCACGCTGATCAAGAAATTCCAGGTCGTCTTTGCAGTTATCCAGTGCAAATTTCACCAGGTATTTCATCATCTCCTCGGCCAGGTCCATGTTGTCTTCAAGATCATAAAAAGCCATTTCCGGCTCGATCATCCAGAATTCACACAGGTGTCGGGTTGTATTGGAGTTTTCCGCCCGGAAAGTGGGGCCAAATGTATAGATCTCCCCAAGGGCCAACGCGGCTAACTCACCTTCCAATTGCCCCGATACGGTTAAGTTGGCCTCTTTACCAAAGAAGTCCTGCGCATAGTCAATGCTCCCCTCATCGGTTTTCGGCACGTCATCGAGATCAAGCGTAGTGACTTTGAACGTCTCACCTGCGCCTTCAGCATCGGAGGCTGTGAGGATGGGGGTGTTCATGTAATAGAACCCCTTATCATGAAAAAATTGATGCACCGCGAAGGCCATGTTGTGCCGGATACGCATAACTGCACCAAAAGTATTGGTCCGCATACGCAGATGCCCGATTTCTCGTAGGAATTCAAGGCTATGACGTTTTGGTTGGAGCGGATACTTTTCCGGGTCCGCCTCCCCTAACACTTCGATACTTTCAGCCAATAATTCTACAGCCTGCCCGGAACCTTGAGAAGCAGTCAACTTGCCAAAAACATTAAGACTTGCCCCGGTATTGATGGACTTCAATACCTCTTCGAACTGAACGGCATCGGCGACAACCTGTAAATTATTAATGGTGGATCCGTCATTCAATGCAACGAAAGCCACATTTTTACTGGCTCGTTTTGTTCTGACCCAACCACTTACCCTTACGTGTTCATCTACTTTACCTGTAAGGGCGAATTTGATTTTTGTTCTTTTCGAATCCACCTTATTAATGATTTAAAAATTTCGGGGCAAAATAAATGAATCTACCCCTTGGGCACTAATGAAAGTGGACGCATTTCGGAGTGGTATACCCAGATATTTATCAAGCTAACGTCAATTAAGCCAATTTGGCTTCCAGATAGGCCTTGAAAGTCTCCCTTTTCCGATCACTTTGGCCAAAGGTCAGGTGCAACAAATTTTCATCTAGCTTATCGATGACCGTGTAATCTCCAAATTTGAGGTCAAGTCCTTTGATAAGGCTGATAAAAAGATCAATAAGGTTTCGATCGGATTTATACTTGACTTGAAGGGTTTCATCATTGATCCATTCGTATTCAAACCTTGGAGGGTAGGCACCTTTGATGTGTTCAGTCACTTTGGCATGCACATGATCCAGGTGAACAATCGCATCTTTAGTACTTTTCATACCGCGGTAAAACACACCGTACAACTTCGTAGAATATTCGACACACCAATGTTCGCCAAACATATCGAATACCTCGCCGAGCTCCAGGCCCAATGAATTGGCTGCCAAGACAAAGAGTTCTACACTTTGTACTTCATCAATGTCATCACGAATGTGAGTACCGTAACTAAAAGAGGTTTCTTTGCCGAGGCTGGTCATGAGTTTGCCCCAGGCGTCTTGTCCGAAATAAGTAATGATCGAATCTTCCAGGCAATAGTGAATGGTTCCTTTCATATCTAATGTATTTCTTGCCTTAATGACTTGCAATAATTTGATAATTACAGCAACTGTCAAAATACGTAAAAGTGAACTGGCACAAAATGGAATTGAAGATGGAATTTCTTCGTTGCAACTATTTATGCTGACCCTCGTCAAACTTGGTTTAGTATTTGTATGAGAAGCAGGACTTGGATCAATTTCTGATAAAATGAAGCTGACAAAGTGCCAAGTACCATCCTTACTCGCAGAAAATAAATATTTTTGATAGTTGGTCAATAGATATGCAAAAACTCACCCTAACTCAGTCGCTACAGCAGAAGCTCTCTCCTCAGCAGATTCAGTTCATTAAACTGCTTCAGGTGCCTACGGCGGAATTGGAATCCAGGGTAGAGGAAGAATTGGAGATCAATCCTGCACTGGAAGAAGGTAAGAACGAAGAAAAGGAAGAGTATGACCAGCCGGAGGAGTTTGAAGAAAAGACTGAGACCGACACAAATCTGGAAGATTACCTGCACGATGATTATTCTGGTTACAAAATGCAAGGCGATGGCCGATCTGATGAAGAGGATCGGGAAATTCCGGTTTCAGTCGGCTCCACGTTGCATGAACAACTCATTTCTCAATTAGGATTTGTTCGACTAACTGACCGTGAAAAGGCATTGGGAAAACAGCTCATCGGAAGCATTGATGCCGATGGATACATTCGTCGAGAGCTGGAGGCCATAGCCAATGACATGGCGTTTTCCATGGGAATGGAAACTGATGCGGAAGAATTGGAGGATGTCCTGTTTAAGGTTCAGAACTTTGAACCGGCAGGAATAGGCGCCAGGAATTTACAAGAGTGTTTATTGCTTCAGCTGGAAAGAAAAGATCCTGAGGAGGAAGTCAATAGATTGGCTTACGAAATCATAGATCGATGCTTCAATGAGTTTTCGAAAAAGCACTATGACAAGATTGCCAGGAAGCTTTCGATCTCAGACGAGGAAATGCTCAAAGAAGCCATTGCGATCGTAACAAAGCTTAATCCTAAACCGGGAGGAAGCGGCGATGAGATGGTTCGAACTCAGTATTTGATGCCTGATTTTCAATTGGCCAACAATAACGGAAAACTGGAACTGAGCTTGAACGGCAAAAATGCTCCGGAACTTCGGGTGAGTCGTTCGTATTCTGAGATGCTCCAGGCTTACGATAAAGGAGATAAAAAAGACAAAAAACTGAAAGAGACGGTTACTTTCATCAAGCAGAAATTGGACTCGGCCAAATGGTTTATTGATGCCATTAAGCAAAGACAACAGACGTTGTTGAATACGATGCAGGCCATCATCGATTTTCAGTATGATTATTTTCTGGAAGGTGATGAGAGCAAATTGAGACCGATGATTCTCAAGGATATTTCTGATCGCATCAACATGGACATTTCAACGGTTTCCAGGGTAGCAAATAGTAAGGCCATTCAAACAGAGTTTGGCATTTTTCCTCTGAAATACTTCTTCTCCGAAGGTATTGCTACGGATAGCGGGGAAGATGTTAGCAGCCGGGAAGTAAAAAACAAGTTGAAAGAAATCATTGATGGGGAGGATAAGAAAAAGCCTTTGTCGGACGATAAGCTGGAAAAATTGCTAAAAGGATTTGGGTACAACATCGCCCGAAGAACCGTGGCAAAGTACCGGGAACAGCTCAATATTCCTGTAGCCCGACTTAGAAAAGAGCTGTGATATGAATTTTTTCATGAAGCTTGTTTCCGCGGTGTTGCATCCACTATTGATTGCCACCTACTTAATGACCGTGCTTTTTTTCTTCGCTCCTGAGTTATTTGGAGGATTAGGTGTAGACAGGATTCCTCTGCTTATTGTGGCTACGGCGATTACTACCTTTTTCATACCGGGTTTGAGTATGGGACTGATGCGGTTGACCTCAAAGATCACGAGCCTTGAACTCTCTTCGAGAGAAGAACGCTTCATGCCATTTCTAACGATTACGTTATTCTATGGCGTGACCACTTACATGTTTATTACCCAATTTCGTGTCGGTAGCCTATTTGCGGTCATGATGATTTTAGTGACCTCCCTGATCTTCATTTTGTCGATTATCACGACCCAATTCAAGATCAGTATTCATGCAGCGGCCAATTGGGCGGCAACAGGGATCCTAACGTATCTACTTTGGAAGGGGTCGCCCGCATTATTTTATCCCTTGATCGGGTCAATGCTGTGCTCCGGACTGGTATGTACCAGCAGGTTATACCAGGGACTTCACTCACCAAGGGAGATTTGGATCGGATCCGTTTTTGGATACGCGTTTTGCCTGATAGGCCTGTTTATCCTGCAACCTTGAACGCCGAAAGGCTAGAATCCAGATATATTGAGACCGAAGGTAAGTTGACTTGGCGTGGCAGTTCCACCCGGCGCAGCGCCTGATTCAAAGATATCCGTCAGGTAATATTTAGCAAAAAGGTGAATGCCATTAAGGCCAATTCTTCCCTGAACACCAAATCTGAAACGTTCTAGACCGAAAGTATCACGGACTTTTTCCGTTCTTCTCACTTGATCAGCATCATATTTGATTTTCGTGTGAGATTCGATCCTGGTACCAACTATACCACCAATTCCAACAAATAACCCTTCTCCGCCTACGGTTTTCCAGGGGTAGAATCTGATTTCAAAAGGAAGATCGAGGTAATTAATGGCCAGCTTGTTGGTTCGTAACGGTCCCCGATTTTCTAAGGTGTCGAACACAATTGCGTTATCGCTATCCAACTGAAAATTTGAAGGATTGTCGAATCTCCACTTTTCAGCAGTAATTCCTATGGCAGGAACGAAAGTGAAGCGGTCACCCATTTTGAAGGTTCGGCTATAATAGAGGCCAACAGAGCGCGAGTTGAATACATTGATGTCCATCAAGTTAGGGGCGCCTTGCATGGAGTTCATCCCAATATCGATCATGATGCTACCTGGCAATTCTGGTTGCGCATATCGACTCTCGCCACTACCCTGAGCTACTGAAAAGAAAGCTAAAAACAAGCACAAGCCCGTCCCAATGATTTTGTTCATCGTCATATTCAAATTTGAAGCGTCAAAGATAGAGTCAATTTTAAAACCTGCTCTTTAACGTCAATTTATTTAACAAATTATTACTTTTGCACTCCGTTTTACAACGAACACGTTCAAAAGCGGATTCTCTTTTTGGGAAAATTTAACATTAGGACCCGTAGCATAACTGAATAGTGCACCAGATTACGGCTCTGGAGGTTGCAGGTTTGAATCCTGCCGGGTTCACTAAGAGAGTAAAGCCTTTCGCTTAGCGAAAGGCTTTTTCTTTTTATGGCTTATCGAATTTATTCAGTGAAGCGAATAAAGGAAAAAGACAGCAATCAGAGATTGTGTGCTTTACTATCGAAATTAGGAACCACCAAGGATTGCTTTAACGCAATCCTGCCGGGTTCACTAAATCCACCTTGAAAAGGGTGGATTTCTCATTTTATGACAACTAAGTCAATCCTGCAATTCAGGTTGGGATCAAGCGGTAAATCTGGGGAGGAATATAATTTCTCCATTGATCCAAAAGTGATTGAGTTAATCAGTTATTCCGTTTTTCTGTATTTGAAAGGGTAATTTCTTGGTTCTGGTGAACCACAATGTGCGGATAATCTAACGGGGTAACATAATAACGCTAAAATGAAATTTTCACTATTTAAGGATGGCTCTGGTGTTGAATACAATCCATATTCAGCTTCAAAATCGTTCTCTAGAGCGTAACGCTAATTTTTTTACGAGTAGAAAAGCTCCATGACAGATTAACCAATTCACTAAGGATCAAAGGAGCACCAATTGAAAGGAGTAGCTTTAGAATTGATCGGACCGAACAATCAAAACTGTCCGCCAGTTGTTAAATCAACTATTCTGGGGGAAGTTTGTCCACCTTGTAGCCACTTCTTCCGTACACTTGAAAAAAAATTAATTGACGATGCGTGTTTCTAAGTCTCTATTCTTCTCCGCCACTTTTGCCCTGGCATTTATGATGGCTTGTTCAAATCCTGGAACGGCTCAGCAGCCAAAGACCGCTGAAGAATTAGAAGGCTATTCCAAAGCCTACTTCGCAAGTGGATGCTTTTGGTGCGTGGAGGCCATCTTTCAATCAGTCCGAGGGGTAGAGGAAGCTATCTCAGGCTACTCCGGAGGGGTGATCAAAAACCCAAGTTATCGTTTGGTGAGCTCAGGCAGAACGCGGCATGCGGAAGCCGTGGAAGTCTACTATGATCCCAATGTGGTTTCTTATGAAACATTGGTTAAAGTGTTTTTTGGATCACATGATCCAACAACGCCAAATCGACAAGGGCCTGATCGAGGACCCCAATACCGATCTATGATCTATTATCTCAATGCTGAAGAAAAAGCGATTGCTGAGAAAGCGATTGCTGATTTAACAGCTTCCAGGGCTTTTGCTAATCCGATCGTCACAGAAGTAGTTCCCTTTGAGATATTCTATGTGGCTGAAGATTACCATCAGGAATACGAAACACTTCACCCTAATCAACCTTATGTGAGAAGTGTCTCTGTGCCAAGGTTAAATCGATTCAAGGCCAAGTTTCCTGAGTTATTGAAGGAAGAGGCACACTAAGTACGGAAAGTGGTCACCCTTTGTGAATCTCAGGGTGACTTAATGCAATCAATCCGGAAAACCGGACTTGTCAATATTCGGTATGATTCGGATTGCGTTTTTGTAGTAGACCTTTTTCAACACCTCGTCAGGTAGTCCCAGTCCATACATTCTCCAAAAAGCGTGATATTTCTTATAGTAGGGGAAATACTCATCTTCTGTTTCTAACACACGGAAATAAGTCCAGAATTCCTCCTTATTATAAGCATCTTTCGCAAAGAGTATGCGATCCTGATATTCAACGAAGAATTTGCGGCCCATACGTGGTTGACGTCCCAGTTCTGCAATTACTGCCCCGATACCTACATTCACATTGGGAAAACGATCCAGATGTCTGCTTAATTTTTCCAGATCATTGGCCATCCAACCCATATGCGCATTGATAAAAGTTGTGTTAGGATGCTTTTCAAAAACGTGATGTTGCTCTGCAATGATCTGTTCGAAGGGAGCCGGATCATCCGCTTCTCTTTTTCTTCCGGGGCGTAATTTCAACTCTAGCCAACGCTCGTTTTTCTCGTCATGAGGATCCCAGAAAGTTTTAGGATCAGCCGCATGGATCAATACCGGAATTCCCAGTTCACCACACTTTGCCCAGACCGGGTCGAGTCTTGGGTCGTCAATAGCAATCCTGTTGCCGTTAATATCGTTATTTCTTAATCCCAGACTCTTGTAGACCTTCAGTCCATTGGCGCCATTCTTTACATCTTCTTCAAGCTGACGCACAGCTTCGTCGGCCCATCCCTCGGCGCCAACATTTTTCCAGGAGACATTCGTGAAAACGATAAACCTGCCTGGCGCTTCTCCATTGAAACGATTTACCATGCCATTCAGATAGGCTTGTGACCCAATATCGCCGGCAGCCCGATCAAATCCACGGCCACTGAGGTTTACCATAACCTGCATATTGATTTCGTCCATTTCTTTGACCAGCGTGGCGACCCTGTCCACAGTTACATTCCACTGGTGACTATGTACATCGATGAAAGGGAATTTGGCTTTTTTAACCGGATTTTCCGGAACAACCAGCGTGGATATGGGATCATATTCCTCGAAATCCATGGTTGGCGTTTCTTGAGCCAATGTTGCAAGCGCAAAAGTAGAAACGAGAAATAAAAGGCTGAACTTATGTTTCATATGGGTACTAGGTTATGTTCACCAAAAGTACCCACCCCCATGGCAACCCGCAATGAGAATTTCGTGAAAAGAGAATAAGGCTGTCAGACGGACTTTCTGCTTTCCAGAAAGTGGATCACGGCTTTCCCCAGTGAGGGTGCATTCAGCAGATCAAAAAATTCCTGAGGCATCACATTGTCGTATTCACGTGTTTTGCCTTTGTGACGGCCTCTTATGAATTTAATACTCATCTTACATTCGTCTTTCGAATATTCCAGGTGAGAAACCATGGATGAGTTTACATCAGCTGAGATCCGCTTCAAATGTTCGGTTTGAAGTGAAGCTGTCATATTTTTGTCTAAACTATTGTCAAATGGCTTCCTGAAAATTAACTTAAAATCAGTGAATTTCTATTAACAAAGTTGACGGTTTGACAGAATTTCTCGATAAGCAGCTAAAATTCTATGATTGGTGGTTAAACGCAGAGATTTACTTACCAGGGTAAACTATCTTAGGGCGCTTATTTAAGCCCATGCCTGAAAGAGTACACCTGCACGATAAAGCATTTAAGGTTTTCATCGAAGAAAAGGAGATCCTCACCAAGATTGACGCCATTGCCAAACAGATCAACGAGGATTATCAACACACCGAGCCTTTGTTTCTGATTGTTTTGAAAGGCGCTTTTATGTTTGGTTCCGAACTCGTTGGTCGATATAAAGGGCCCTGTCACCTGGGATTTGTGAACATAAAATCATATCAGGGCATGAAAAGTACCGGGAATGTTCAGGTTTCCGGATTGGATCCTGAAATCGTAAAAGACAAAGATGTCATCATTTTAGAGGATATTGTTGACTCAGGTCGAACCCTTCATAAGTTTCTCCCCATTCTGCAGGAAATGAATCCGATAAGTATAAACATTGCCACCTTGCTATCGAAGCCTGATGCGATGCAATTTCATGTTCCCTTGACATATCGTTGTTTTGATATCCCGGATGATTTTGTCATCGGGTTCGGTCTGGATTACGATGGTCTGGGAAGAAATTACCGCGATATCTTCCAATTGGCTTCCGATCTCTGAGTTTCTGAAACCTAACCAAAAAAAATTCAAAACTTTTTTCAGCCCCAATGTCCTATCGGCCTGGGGTTACTCGTCACCAGAGAAATAGATCATAATTCTAACAATCATGAAGAAATCACTAATCCTATTCATGCTGTTCTCTTGTGCTTCTTATGTATTTGCGCAGGAGTTGAGCAAAGATGATCGTGCTAAACTGGTGAATCATCTCAAGCAAACACAAAATGAATTATTTACGACCATCAAAGGCCTAACATCGGAGCAATTGAACTATAGAGTCACCGAAGATTCCTGGTCCATTGCTGAATGCGTTGAACACATCGCCATTTCCGAGAAGAATATTTTTGGCATGGTGGCTGCAGCGCTTCAGGCAGAGCCTGATGCATCCAGAAGATCAGAAGTTCAAATGACTGATGAGCAAATCTTAGCGTTAATTACTTCACGTGAGCAGAAAGTTCAAACGCGTCCTGAATTTGAGCCCCAAGAAAGATTTGGTGATTATTCAGGGAGTGTCAATGCGTTTAAAGAACGTCGCAAGGAAAATCTCACTTTCGTTAAGAAGACGGATGAAGATCTTCGAAACCGCTATTGTACGCTGCCTTTCGGGACGATTGATGCTTGTCAGGCCATTTTATTCCTCTCTGGCCATGTGCAGCGGCACACCGATCAGATCAAAGAAATAATGGAATCGGACCAATTTCCTGGCTGACCTCATTATGTCCTTTGACGTTCCGAAAATTGCCATTTAATTGTGTTCCAGTGATTTTTATCTGGCAAATAGATTTGAATCGCTGACTTTTTGGGCTTCCAGTATCATTTCTTTTGTAAAATACAGACCTTCACTTGTCTTTCACTGGATTTTTACGATATTTGCACTCCGTTTTTCAAAAGACCATTTGAGCCATGTCAAAAGTTTGTCAGATTTCAGGTAAGAGACCAAGAGTAGGGAACAACGTTTCTCACGCAAACAACAAGACGAAGCGAAGATTTTATCCAAATCTTCAAACAAAGAGATTCTATATTCCAGAAGAGGACAAATGGGTCACTTTGAAAGTTTCTACGCAGGTGTTAAGAACCATCAATAAGAATGGTATCACCTCTGTCTTGAAGAAAGCAAGAGCAAACGGAAATACTTTGGTTTAACAGACCTTAGAAAGAAATATACAAAGCCCTCCAGTTGAGGGCTTTTTTTATGTCTATTCTTCAGAAGTCTAGCATTTCACCATTTTATGTTTTGCTCCTTCCAGCAATTGGATGTATCGTCATTTTAGTGTCGAAACCGATCACCAGTCGTTGTAAGGCTATTATTATGAATGGGAGCCCAAGTAGTATAATAACTTAGCCTTTTGTGGGTCATCCATAAATCCATTTAATCTACAGGTTCTTCGATTGATCCCAGGGGGTGGATAACTTAATAACTCATTAACTCAATTAACTTAGAATACTATAATCACTCCACAGTTTTGCGCTTGATCCCCAAACCGATCACCAGATCGGGGCGAAGCTATTATTATGAATGGGGGTCTAGTAACATAATAACTTAGTCTCTTGTGGGTCATTCATAAATCTATTTAATCTACAGATTCTCCGATTGATCCCATGGCGTGGGCAACTTAATAACTCATTAACTCAATTAACTGTGGATCATTAGAATACTATCATTACGCCATAAGTCCTGGGTTTGATCCGTTTTCCCGATATTCCCATTTAGCGACAGATCGATGCCATCTGGATAATAGGTATCGTGGTTTATTCCGGTATTGATTAATATCGTGGTAGACAAAACCTAGTTGATCATGCGACAGTACAACAGCATCCTGCTGCTTATGTTAATGCTCCCCGTTCTGGCATTCGCTCAGGACGAGCCCGACGATTTTTTAAGCACCGACTTTCACAAAGAACGAAGAGATTTGGTCAGGCAGAAAATGCCTGCTAATTCCGTTTCAGTCATTTTTGCAAATCCAGTCCGAAATCGTGCCAACGATGTGGACTATGTCTATCACCAGGATCCAAACTACTATTACCTCACCGGATACAGAGAGCCCCATGGTGTGTTGTTGATCTTCAAGGATAAACAGGAAGGGCCAAACGGGAAATACGATGAAATCCTTTTTGTCCAGCCTCGAAATGAATTCATGGAAATGTGGAATGGCCGACGATTGGGCGTTGAGGGAGTTAAGTCCAGATTGAAGATCAAGAACGTTTATGTGAACAACACTTTTAAAGATTACAACATCGACTTTTCAGAGTTTGACAAAGTACTTTTCTATGATTTTCAAAATGATGTCAGGGATACCCGGACGGAAGGTGATCTATTCGATTTGATTTCCTGGTTTAAAGAAAAGGCCAGTTATCCAACCGAATCTTCTCTGGATATTGAAGGAACGGTGACTAACCTCGATACCAGGGCGCTGGACCAGATCATGAAAGACCTGCGGGGTATTAAAACACCTGAAGAGCTGGATTTAATAAGAAAAGCCGTAAGCATTTCAACCGTCGGCCAGGTAGAGGTGATGAAAGCGATGAAACCTGGCATGGGCGAGCGGGAAGTGCAGGGCATTCATGAATTTGTTTTTAAGAAGTATGGTGCAGAATATGAAGGATATCCCTCCATTGTCGGGGCTGGTCACAACGGTTGTATCCTTCATTATGTAGAGAACTATAAGCCTGCTATCACTAATGATGAGTTGATTTTAATGGACTTGGGTGCGGAATATCATGGCTATACGGCTGATGTGACGCGTACTATTCCAGTTAGTGGAAAATTCTCCAAAGAGCAAAAACTCATTTATGACCTGGTATATAAATCCCAGGATGAAGCCATCAGACGATGTAAGCCAGGAGCTTCTTTCCAGGAGGTGACGGCCTTATCAAAAGACATAATCAATGAAGGTTTGGCCGAGTTAGGAATCATTGCCAGTCCAAACGAGAACCATTTGTATTATCCTCATGGCTTGTCACATCACATCGGATTGGACGTGCACGACAAAGGAAACTACGATAGGATGGAAGAAAACATGGTGATCACTATCGAGCCGGGGATTTACATTCCTGAAGGAAGTGAGTGCGCAAAAAAATGGTGGGGAATTGCCGTAAGAATTGAGGATGACATATTGATCACAGCAGATGGTTATGAACTGCTTTCTGACCGTGCGCCTCGCAAGAGTGATGAGATCGAGGCACTTATGAAAGAGCCCAGCATATTGGATCAATTTGTTTTGCCAGGATTAGATGAATAATTCTTGTGTGTTTTCAAGAGTTTCTCTAATTTTGCCTTCCCAAAAATTTCAAGTAGAAAAAAATGGCGAAGAAAGGAAATAGAGTTCAGGTAATTCTAGAGTGTACGGAACACAAGGATTCAGGAATGCCTGGAACTTCCCGATACATCTCTACGAAGAATAGAAAAAACACTCCTGAGAGACTGGAGTTGAAGAAATATAATCCTATCCTTAGGAAGTACACTGTTCACAAAGAAATTAAATAAGTCATGGCAAAGAAAGTAGTTGCAACGCTTAAAAGTAAAGATGGTGTTAAGTATGCCAAAGTGATCAGAGCTATCCGTTCAGAGAAAACTGGCGCTTACACTTTTAAAGAAGAAATGGTAACAGAGGGTGAGGTAAAAGAGGTATTGAGCCGCAAATAACCAACGCCAAGCCAAAAAAGTTCAGAAGTCACGCAGAAATGTGTGACTTTTTTTGTGCCCAACAAAATTTCAATAAAGCCTGGTTTTCTAAAATTAGCTATCCTATTTAACGGAAATTGCCGTGTTAAATTCGACAAAGTAGCTAACACAACTAAATTTCAACTTGATTTAGTTGTGTGTTATATAATGGGAAATTCTTCAATTTTTTTTTCTTGAACGGAAGTTTTCCATAGTATTGGGGTTACTCAAATTCAACCTTTTTTATAACATGGAACATTTTAACTTCCCGCGAAATGTGCGGAGACGTATGTCTTTTGCGTTGCTCGCAATCCTAGCCTTTTCCGTGTGGTTCCTGAATCCGTATCAAGGAGACAGAGGTTTAACGCTCGAGGAGCAGAAAGCCAAATACCAGGGATCAACTGTAGAGGAGATCAATTCACTACCTAAGTACGACCGACCGGATCTTGCTGTCTTGCAAAATATTGACATGACCATGGATCCCAACACCAGTGAAGTGCCTACAGAAAGAGCACTTCAGGCATTTGGTCAAGTAAGAAAAGATCTTCAGGCAAAAGCCATTCCCGGAGTATCCTGGACAGAAAGAGGTCCGGACAATGTCGGTGGGCGTACCCGGGCGATCATGTTTGATCCGAATGATGGTACCAGCCGAAAAGTATGGGCTGGTGGCGTTGGTGGTGGACTATGGTTCAACGACGATGTTACTTCCTCTACTACTGTATGGCAAAATGTAGATGATTTCTGGGCGAACATCGCCATCACTACGATTGCTTATGACCCAACCAACACCAATACCTTTTATGTAGGGACGGGTGAAGGTTTTGGAAATGCTGATGCGATCCGCGGTGCAGGCATCTGGAAATCGACCAATGGTGGTACAAGCTGGACTCAGCTTTCAAGCACAACCGGTAGTGACTTCCATTACGTACAAAAAGTAGTGGTTACACCTTCCGGGTCCGTCATAGCTGCGACCAGAGAAGGATTATTCCGTTCAACTAACGATGGTACCAGCTGGACTCAACTTTTCACTGGTCGATATGCTGATATTGAAGTTGCGTCTAATGGTGATGTGTGGGCTTCTGAAGGCATCTTCACTACGGGTGTCGTTAGAAAATCAACCAATGATGGGGTGAACTGGTCTACGGTTACTCCGGCTTCTGGTGCGGAAAGAATCGAGCTTGCCATTGCGCCCTCTGATCCAAACACGGTATATGCTGTTGCTTCAAACAATACGGCCATTGCCTGGATGTATCGTACTACCAATGGCGGTAGCAGCTGGTCAGCGATCACCGTTCCCCAGTACACAGAGCAAAGTTGTACACTGTCCGGCTCCAATGATTTTGCGCGCGGCCAGGCATGGTATGACCTGATCATGTCTGTTAGTCCCACGAACCCAAACATTGCTTTGGTGGGTGGTATTGATATCTACAAAACCACGAATGGAGGTAGTAGTTGGGGACTGGTTTCTTACTGGACTGGTGCCTGTGATACTTATGTACATGCAGATCAGCACGCTATGATTTGGAGCCCCACTGATACAGATGCAGCAATCTTCGGTAATGACGGTGGTGTTTTCTATTCTTCTAATGTCGGAAGCGCTTCTAACCCGAGTTTCGTCGCAAGAAACAATGGTTATAACGTAACTCAGTTCTACGGAGGGGATCAAAGAAGTGAATCCGGAAGTAACATCATGCTGGCAGGCGCCCAGGATAACGGCTCCCATAGATACAGCACCGCAGGGATCAATTCTACCACTGAAGTGACTGGTGGAGACGGTGCATTCTGTCATATTGATCAGTTAGACGGTAATGTGCAGTTTACAGCTTACGTATACAACAGTTTCTATCGTTCCACGAACAATGGTGGCTCGTTCTCGACCATTCTGTCAAATCAGACCTATGGACGATTTATTAACCCTACGGAGTATGATGACAATGCCAAAGTGCTTTATTCTGCTGCAAATGCGGATCAGTACATTTATCTGGATAACCTAACAGGTAGTGCTGCTGGTATTGGAGCCTTTTTGAACTCAGTAAGCCTTGGCGGAAGAACCGCTTCTGCTTTCAAAGCTTCACCTTACACAGCGAATCGAGTATTCATGGCAACAGGTACTAACCGAGGAGCAGGTGGATCAGCCGTTTATCGTATAGATAATGCGAATACCAATTCTCCAACGGTCACACAAATCAGTACGTCGGCTATTCCTGGCAACGGATATATCTCAAGCATCGATTTGGGAACGAGTGAAAACCAGATTCTGATCACTTATGCCAATTATGGATTGACTTCCGTATGGGAAACCACTAATGGCGGATCTACGTGGACCAACAAAGAAGGTAACCTTCCCGATATTCCTGTTCGTTGGGGTATTTACAACCCTAACAATACCAATGAAGTACTTCTAGCTACTGAGGTAGGTGTTTGGTCTTCTGACGACTTTAATGCTTCTTCTCCTGATTGGGGGGCAACAAATTCGGGATTGGCTAACGTACGATGCGACATGTTGCAATACAGAGCCAGCGATGGTCAGGTAATGGTGATTACACATGGCCGTGGTTCTTATACAGGATTTCCTTTCAGTGGCGCTGCACCTGATACTGAAGCACCTACCAATCCTACCAACCTTGCTTCTTCTAATGTCACTGAAACCGGATTTGACATTAGCTGGACCGCTTCTACCGATAACATCGGAGTGACCGGATATAATGTATATCTGAACGGTTCTTTGAATGGTACCACTTCTTCCACTAGCTACAGCTTCTCCGGACTATCTGCTTCTACTTCCTACAACGTAGCGGTTGAGGCAACGGACGCTGCCGGAAATGTATCTGGTCAGTTGACTGGAAGTGTTACCACCTCGGCTCCTGGAGCGATCACTTGTACATCTACCGTAGCTGCTTATCCGTATGGAGAAGGGTTTGAAAGTGGCGATGGCTGGACACAGCTTGGTGGCGATGATGGCAACTGGTTCCGAACTTCCGGAAGTACACCTTCGAGTGGAACGGGCCCTACATCTGCTGCTGAAGGATCATTCTACCTGTTCCTGGAGGCTTCAACTAACGGCTCTGCGGGTCAGATTGGGAACAATGCCACAGCCATTTTAGAAAGCCCTTGTTTTGACCTTTCAGGGGAATCTTCAGCTAGCTTTACTTTCCAATATCATATGTTTGGTACTGCAGTTGGATCTTTGACGGTTTCTGCCACTACCGATGATACCAACTATTCCACACTTTGGACACTTTCCGGTGACCAGGGCAATGCATGGGGCAGTGCAAACATTGACCTGGCAAGTTATGTTGGTGGTACAGTAAAATTGAGAATTACGGGAACGACCGGAAACGGTTGGTCAAGTGACATTGCCATTGATGATCTTGGGATTTCCGCTGGTGGATCTACTGGTGACACACAGGCGCCCACAGACCCGACTGGTGTAGCAGCTTCTAATATTGCACAAACATCATTTGATCTCAGCTGGAATGCTTCGACAGATAATGTAGGGGTTACTGGATACAATGTCTTTATCAATGGGTCAAATATTGGAAACGTTGCTGGAACATCTGCTTCCATTACAGGACTGGTTGCCAGTACTACTTACACTGCAGGAGTACAGGCTACTGATGCAGCAGGAAACCTTTCGGGAATTACTACTATCAATGTGACCACTGCTGACTCAGGTGGATGTACAACGGCGACTGTTAATTCCGAAGGATTTGAAAGTAATTGGGGTATTTGGAATGATGGCGGATCTGATGCCCGAAGAAGTATAAATGATGCGGCTTATGCCTCAACGGGTTCCTATTGTGTTCGTTTGAGAGATAATACTTCGACTTCTACCATGACAACCGATAACATTGACCTTTCTACATTTGATGACCTGACCATAGATTTTGGATACTATCCACGTAGTATGGAGAACAATGAGGATTTTTGGTTGCAGATCTCTACCAATGGTGGGTCAAGTTATACCACCGTTGAGACCTGGGTTTCAGGAACAGATTTCTCAAATAATACTTTCTATACTGAGTCGGTGACAATTCCGGGTCCTTTCACGGCAAATACCCGTGTGAGATTCCGTTGTGATGCCTCTACCAATAGTGACTATGTCTACATCGACGATGTTGTGATTTCAGGTTGTAACACGGCTGGTACAACGATCATTCACAATGGAAGCAACGACGTTGCGGGAATTGCTAATCCTTTCGAGGAAGAAGTGGATGGTTTTGAATTAGAAGACGTGGTGGTCTATCCTAACCCGGTTCAGGACTTGCTGCAGATCCAGAATTTGCCTGAGGCGGCCGCTGTTCGTCTATTGGATGTTTCGGGAAGAATACTGATCAATTCTACCAAAGAAGCTGAGCTGAACGTCAGTCATCTGGCACCTGGCATGTACTTCTTGCGAGTAGTTAACGGTGACGAAAGCCGTACGATCAAAATCAAGAAAAACTAGAACCTGATTTTTATTAAGATGAAAAGGGGACCATTGGTCCCCTTTTTTTGTTTGAAATATTCAATTGTTCTTTCAAAATCAGCACCAAAACTGATCGAACCTGAACCCTTCATCACGTCATAAACGTTAGTCTAAAAATTAGGTAATTTTGCCAGCGATTCTAACAACCTCCCAATTGCTATGAGCTTCTTAGGAATGTTTTCGAAAGAAAAGAAAGCCTCTCTGGATAAAGGACTTGAAAAGTCCAAGAGTTCTTTTCTCACCAAACTCAGTAAAGCGGTTGTGGGTAAATCCCGGGTAGACGATGAAGTCCTGGATGAACTGGAGGAAATTCTCATCACTTCTGATGTAGGTGTTGATACAACGGTGAAAATCATCGACAGGATAGAGGCGCGAGTAGCTAAGGATAAGTATCTGAATACGGGCGAATTAAACAGGATACTCAGAGAAGAAATCGCGGCTTTACTTGCTGAGAACAATACTGAAGACCTAAAGGATTTTGACCTACCCAAAGTACAGGGGCCCTACGTCATTATGGTTGTGGGCGTGAATGGTGTGGGCAAGACGACAACTATAGGAAAACTGGCAGCTCAAATGAAAGCCATGGGTAAAACGGTGGTGCTTGGTGCCGCAGATACCTTCCGGGCTGCAGCGGTAGATCAATTGATCATGTGGGGAGAAAGAGTAGGTGTGAAAGTGGTGTCCAAAGGCATGAATACCGATCCGGCCTCAGTAGCTTATGAAACGGTCAAACAGGGAGTGGAAGATAAGGCCGATGTGATCATCATTGATACCGCAGGTCGACTGCATACCAAGGTTAACCTGATGAATGAGCTGACAAAGATCAAAAAGGTAGTAGAGAAAGTTACGAATGAACCACCCAACGATGTGCTGTTGGTGTTGGATGGAAGTACGGGTCAAAACGCCTTTATTCAAGCAAAAGAATTCACCAAAGCCACGGATGTCTCTGCCCTTGCAATCACCAAATTAGATGGTACGGCAAAAGGTGGCGTGGTGATTGGTATCTCCGATCAGTTCAAAATCCCCGTTAAATACATTGGTGTGGGGGAGCAAGTGAATGACCTGCAAGTCTTCAATAAAATGGAGTTCGTCGACTCTTTCTTTAAGCAATAAAGAATTGTCGTTGAGTTTCTACTGTCACTCTGAGTTTATCGAACTGTCACTCTGAGTTTATCGAAGAGTGACTTCAACTACTCCACATCAGCTTCTTCCTTTTTCCGAAAAGGATTCATTTTTTTAGAAACATCTACCACCGTATCTTTCACCTTTTCACCGGTTTTTACCACACCATCCCAACTATTCTTGATGGTTTCAATGCCCGCTTTCTTGGTTGCATTGATGATGGTACTAATGATTGTTCCGGAAGATTCAACAGCGATTTTCCTTAGCATTTTAGAAGCCTCTTTCAATGTACTGGATCGGATTTCTCTTTTCGTGGATACCGTCAGTTGATTACAGTACTTTTTGGAAAGAATACCGACACGTAGTGAAAGGAAAGCGTTCGTCGTACCCTCCATCAGAGAATCCAGCACGATTGTAGCCGTTGGTCCCAGAACGGGAACGCTTCTTCCACTGGCATTTTTAGCAATAGAAGTAACGATGGGTTCCAGGTGCTCAGCCAGATCGACATCTTCAATTTGTCCAGCCAGAAAAGCAGTGGTTCCTACGTTCCCATACAAATAAAGCAGCTCCTTTGCTGAAGGACGTTGATAATACACGTGAGCCACTTTCCAAACCAGTCGCATCTGACTCAGGAAAACAGTGAGTGCGTCCAGTTTTCCGTTTTGAGAAATAGCGGTGGCTAGAAATATGGTTTTTGAAGTGCTTTTAATCAATCGATTCGCTTCTTCATCAAGTAGCTCGATCGCTTGTGGTAAATCATCTATTGCTTTAGGTACCTCTTCCTTTTCAAGAAGGAATTTGTTCTTTTGAAGTCTTTTAAGCAGTTGTTTTTTGTAAACGATGAGTTCCTTTTCATTTTCCGGTCGTTTCATCGGTTTTGGGAGCTTGAACAGGACCACAAAGGGACTTGCAATCAGGACAATGCTAATAGCTGATAAAAGGACCAGAACTACTTTTCCAAATACGGGATTCAATTCAGAAGCCATCAGGTAGATGCCAGATACCTGATTGATTAAGAAAAGTAGAAAGACAAAGCTTATTAAAAGGACTACTGGAAGGGCAAGTTTTTTCAGGGTACTAATCATTGTTCTGAAATTGGGACGCATTCTTTTTCACGGCCGCCAGGCTTTCAGGTTTCAATTTGAAGTAAATCGTAGCAAAATCACGCTCTACTTTCACATCAGTACAGACCCCATTTAGGTAAGTATAGTAATTGTCCCCTTCTGAGGAGGTGTATTTATATTCATGTTCCCCGACTTTTTCGAAAGTGAAATACGTCCCATAATACTGAGAAAATACTTTTTGTCCATCGACGGGTTCCTGCGTGTAAATTTGAGATACGGTGTATTCTATGGCTTTATCGTGAATGGGCTCAGGAGTGCCATTGATCCACAGATGGTATTTGTCATCCGTCCGTTCTATGTGAGCCTCATTTTCTTTGAAGCCTATCATTTTATTATTCACAGATCCGGAAATCAATACCCCGTCATGGAAGATTTCTTCATTGGTAAATTCTACCCTCAGGGTGACCAATACCCGAAACTCCATGTTGCTGGTTACATAGTAAGTGCGATCATCTCCACTGTTGCTGATGGTAATATCCATGCCACCGATTACTTTGTCTTTCCTCAATGCATCATAGTGCAAACTTTGGCAAGTGGCAGTTTGCAGACAAAGAGCAAAAACAATCAAAGAGAGGTAGCGCATGTTTCGTAATGATCCGTATAACTTGTTGTAAAATGAGTAAGCTCAGTTTAGCTTATCAATTTACTAGTAAAGTCGGAAATAAATCAAGATGGTTTCCCGATAGATCGACCATCAGTAGAAATTTATAGATAATGAAATCCAAAAAAATCACCTTTAACAGCGAAGAAGGTCATCAACTATCAGGTAGGCTTGATTTCCCTGTGTTGGGACATCCCAAAGCCTACGCCATTTTTGCTCATTGCTTTACCTGCTCCAAAAATTTATTGGCTGTTGACCATTTGAGTCGATCGTTGACCCAGGAAGGTATTGCCGTATTGCGGTTTGATTTCACGGGATTAGGACAAAGTGGCGGAGATTTTGTAGATTCCAATTTCTCTTCGAATCTGAGTGATTTAACCTGTGCTTATGCGTATTTGGAAAAGGAATACAAAGCCCCTCAAATACTGATCGGACACTCTCTGGGTGGAGCGGCGGTCTTGCACCTTGGAGGAAAGCTTGAAAAAGTCCGTGCAATTGTTACGATTGGAGCACCCTCTAATCCGATTCATGTCAAGCACCTGTTGGCAAAAGGTGAGGAAGAAATCGTGGCGAAAGGACAAGCGGAGGTTAATATTGGTGGAAGGCCCTTTCATATCAAAAAGCAGTTTCTCGATGATCTACATGCTAATGATTCTCATGATCCCATCCGTCAATTGGGCAAGGCGTTATTGATCATGCACTCACCACAAGATACCATAGTGGGATTAGAAAATGCGACGGAGATCTACACAAAAGCGGAACATCCTAAGAGTTTTGTGACCCTTGATGGTGCTGACCACTTGCTGTCAGATGAGAAAGATGCTCGATATGTGGGACTGGTAGCGGCAAATTGGGCGACTCGATACATCGTGCCTGATCACGAAGAAGAACTGGCCCCCGAAGGGGAAGTTTGGACAAGGTTAGGTAACGATGGCTACACTACGGAGATCATGGCCGGAACACACAAAATGCTCGCAGATGAACCGCAAAGTGTAGGCGGCAAAGACCTTGGTCCCTCACCCTATGGCTATTTACTGGCGGCACTAGGTACCTGTACTACCATGACATTGCGAATGTATGCTAATTATAAAGGCATCAACCTGGATGAAGTGGAAGTTCGTCTGACCCATGATAAAGTCCATCAGGAAGATGGAGAGGCCAGTGAACGCCCCGGTGGAAAAATTGATCAAATCAAAAGGATGATCAAACTGGAAGGAGATTTGACACCCGAACAGCGAAAGCGATTGATTGAAATAGCGGATCGCTGCCCGGTGCATAAGACCCTGGAAGGAAAGCCTTTGATCTTTACGGAGGCGTTTGAGGATTAATTTTGATCGTCATTCCTGGCGCCCCGGTAAGGGTTTTGGTCAACGTAATTTCAGAAGGAGTTAGCAAAAGCCGGCATCATTACGTGGTATAGGAACCTAATACAACCCTCTGTCCGACTTTAAGTTAATACTATGAGGCTCTCCTATTCAAGTACATCTGATATCCCAGGCGAGCAAACGAATCTTCTAAAGAGTATCCTGAGCGAATGTTGTATTGGACAAAACTTACTAATTCGTTGATTCGTTGGCCACTTTTTTCAAAAACGCTCATCAGAGCTTTTACGATCTTTTCTTTCTTTTGAGAGAGCATACTTTTTGTCATCAACTGACTGATTAAGTCATAGATTAATTGGTACTGAAAGAAATTGTCTTTGACCAGATCGTTATTGAGTGGCAATTGCTTTTGATCGATTGCTTTGTTCGGAGAAACATGAAGGTAGTCCAACTCTTTGTTGAGTATCGCTAGTTCTTCGCGATTGATTTTCCCATTTGAAAAGGCAATGCGGACCAGGTTTCTAATGTTTCTGATCTCTTTGGAAAAGGTCGTTTTGAGTAGATGGATCATGGCTGTAAAATTTAAATCGTTCAATTATTTATACGAATAATCATAAAAAAGTAACCGAAACGACGTTCAAATTTTACAAGAGAGCATGAAATCACTCATGAATGCATCGCTCTTCACGGTTGTACCAAACTTGATAATTCTCCTGATGAATGGCTTCTACCTTGGGTCGTCTTATTTTCAGTGAAGGAGTCATCAATCCGTTTTCAACCGTCCAGGCTTCCTTCATGATTACCGCTTTGGCGATTTTTTCATGTGCCATCAAAGTTGGGTTGATGTCATCGATGGTTGTAAGTATAGATTTTTCTAGCTCCGCTCTTTCTTTACCTGCTCCCATTTCGGAGGGTACAATTAAAGCAATAGGTTGGGTCAGACTCACACCCACCACACAGATTTGTTCTATATCGGAGTTTTTATAAAACAGCAACTCTATCTGTGCGGGAATGATGTACTTGCCTTTATCTGTTTTGAATTGATCTTTAAGACGACCAGTAATGGTCAGGTATCCTTCGTCATCAAATTCTCCTATGTCGCCAGTACGAAGGAAGCCATCTTCTGTGAACATTTCTGCCGTTTTTTCGGGGTTCTTGTAATAACCAACCATCAAACATCCATTCTTTATCTGGACTTCACCTTCATCAGAAATTCTGCTCTCCACTCCCGGAAATGGTCGGCCTACCGTTCCGAATTTGTTGGTTCCCACGACATTGAAATGGGATAAGATGCTGTCTTCCGTCATGCCATATCCCTGCAGTATGTTGATGCCAATTTTATCGAACCATTCCAACATACTTACGGCACTGGGAGCTGCTCCGATGTAGCACTGTTGTGCATTGTCGAGACCCATTTTTTGACGGATCTTTTTCTTGATGATATTCCCGAAAAGTGGCAAGGAAATAAGACGATCAAGCTTTTTCTGAGGGAATTTTTCGAGAACTTTTTCCTGGAATTTCTGATAAATTCGGGGTACCCCACCGAAATAATCAGGATTGACGGAAGCAAGGTCTTCTCCAAATGTATCCAGTGACTCAGCAAAGCTCACGCAACCACCGCTATAGATTGATCCCATCTCTCCTCCAATTCGCTCGGCAATGTGTGAGAGCGGCAAGTAAGAAAAGTACTTCTTATTGTGTGATTGTTTCAATGCCGGGAAAGCGATTGTTGCTACACGGTTGAAAGACTTGACCTTGTGCATCACGCCCTTAGGGTCTCCGGTGGTTCCGGAAGTATACATAATGGTGATCAGTGCCTCGGGATCCAATTCGTGAGGTGTAAACTCCGAATGATCTTCCCGCTGTAGATCCTCCCATTTGTGTTGTTCATGGACGCCATAAAGTTCAACGCCGATACGGATCAGGTTTTCCGGGACACCAGCCTTTTGCTGTGAGTAATCATCAAGTTTACCTACAATGATCGCTTTTGATTCACTGTGTACAAGTATGGTTCCAATGGTGTTCTTATCCAGTGTAGGGTATAAAGGAATGGATATAAAACCACCCATCATGATGGCCAGGTCTGCCATGAACCAGTGAGCGCAATTCTTGGATAGGATCGCTACGTGATCCCCCTTTTTTAACCCCATCTTGCGAAGCGATGCGGCAATTTTACAAGCCTGATCGTATACCTCCTGGCGAGTATATGTAATGTATTTTCGATTAACAGGTTGTCTTAAGAAGATGTAATTCGGATCTTTTTCAAGCCAGTAATGTAGTGCCTCCAGTGGAGTATTAAAGTCGTTCACGATGGATCAAGTCAGGTTATGGATGCTATTAAAGATAAGTGATTTGAAGGAAAGAGAATCCATGCCTTCCGAATAACGTAAGACCTGCCTGATGATGGACTAATTCCTCGTAATCGTAGCACTTTTCAGATCCACAGTGCATATGACGTATTCTGGATCATCCGAGTACTCCAAGTGCTCGATTTCATATTTAGTAACAGCCTCCGAGATTTTATCTTCTTTCAATGTGTAGATGCCCCGGTAGCAATCCTCGAAAATGATGAAAGAAGACTTCATTAATTCATAATTGTCATTAAAGACGAGGCCCACTTTCCCTTTATTTTCAGCGGCGCCGCAACGTCCCATATAGTTGAGGTTGGCTTGAAATGAGTAGTCAAGGATTATATGTTTGCCGTTACTGCCACTAGCTTCAATATTGATAAACGCCCAATTCGGAAGACCCAAAAAACTGAGGTCGAAGAAGTCACCATTGGCCAAACTTAGAAAATGCCTGGTTTTTGATACCTGATATTCGTTTGCAAATAATTCGAGATTTAGGGTCTTATTATTCCCTTGCCAGGTACCCCGTACCTGATCATCCTCATAGTCGAGAACAAATCGTTCGGTAACCTTTTTCACTAAAGCCATTTTTTCTGCTACTTCATGTATTTGGCGATCCAATTGAATGTCGCCTTCGTCGGATTCATATTTGAAATGAGTTATTTGTTCCAGTACTTGCGGGTCATTTGATGAAACAAGGTGCAAACCTGATCCTATCAATCCGGCCAGTGGTATGGGAGTACCTACTTTGGCGTAGGAATACCAGCCAGATACTGATTGAATGAATCCATTATTCTCTGATCGTTTCACAACTTTCAAGTATAAGGTAATGGGATAGGCACCGTCAATCGTGCCTTCAAAAACCCGGTCTTTGGTTGTTATTGAAACAACTTCGCTTTGCTGTGATTTAGCAGGAGCAAATGCAAAGATGATTGAGGAAACGAACAGCAGAATTCTCATGGATTGCAGGGGTCAACTTTATAACGTGTTCTCCTTCAATTTAGTGAGTTGTGGAAATAGCAACCTCTACGGTTTCGAGAAATGAACAAAGCTCCCCCTTTGTTTTTGTCGATTAAATTTGAATACCCCCCTGTTTTTCAATCACCACCTTAAATGGTATAGCCATCGACTTAAGGAAAACGTTATAAACCTCTCGTCTTCGTGATGACGATTAAATTCATCTTCATTTCGATGGATTTATGGCTTTTGATCCAGTATATATTCTAAAGTTGATGGCTATGCCTTAAAAGAGGGCCTGCTATCACTTCTTCACCTCCATACCTTCTACGCCAATCCCAGTAATTTTCAAAGATTTCCACTTGTTCGGAAGGCGGGTGTCCAACACTTTTATACCGTCATTGGTAATGTCCAGACCACCGATACCAAATAATACGGCCTGAAGCATTCCTCCGGCGCCAGTCGCAAAATAAGGATTGGTACCCCCGGCAGTTTCGGCAATGACTTTAAACGGTGGTAGTTCATTGGGTTGGTAACTTTTGGTAAACATGTCCAACGCTTTTTGACGGTCTCCCAGGCGGGCATAAAGTACAGAAAGAATCGCACCTCCCATCGCGGGACCAGTGGGTGACAGTCTGGGCTCGTAATAGTTGAGGTCTTTACGGATATCTTCTTCTTTAGTAACCACTTTCAAGGGGTATGCCAAAAGATTTACATCTCCCTGCTTGATTTCCTGACCACTGTAAGTGGCATTTTCCCTGGTTGTGCCATCAGGAAACTTAAGAATGGGAATATTGGCTGCCACATGTCTCCAGTCCGGATTTGGCTTTTGACCAAGCTCTTCAGCGGCCAGAGCAGCATATTCCATGACTGTTTTTACCATTCCATTGGTAAAGGCATTGTTATCGATGTTTTCTTCCCATTCGTTGGCACCGATGACGTTGTTGATTTCATATCGACCTTCTCCTTTTCTTTCTACCCGACTGGACCAAAACCTGGCTACTTCCTTCAATACAGGGTATCCTCGAGTGGCCAGCCATTCTTTGTCTTTGGTCACCTGATAGTATTTCCAGAAAGCCCAGCCGACGGTAGCAGTAATATGTTGTTGAAAGGGGCCGGTAAGTGCCCAAACGGGGGTATCTTCAGAGCCATCTTCTGCGGATTCCCAGGGAAACATAGCACCCTCATATCCATGGGCAAAGGCATTTTGTTTGGCCGCCTCTAAACGTTCAAAACGATATTCTAATAGCGACCTGGCCATTTCCGGTTGCAATACCAGAATCGGTGGGTACATCCATAATTCTGTGTCCCAAAATACATGCCCATTGTAGCCAAGCCCGGACAATCCCATGGGTGACAGGCTGTAAGCCGTGCCTTTTCTGGCAAATGAATAGAGGTGGTAAAGTGCGGAACGAACGGCCCGTTGAGATGCCAGGTCTCCTTCAATTTGGATATCACTTTCCCAAAGTTTCTCCCAGGCCTGTTTATGAGCGCTCTCCAATCTTTCGATTCCTTCCAGTTTTGCGAAAATAGTCAGGCGTTCGGCCTCGTTGTGTGGATCCTGGTTGTGCACGGTTGAGATAGTAGAACCTACCAAAGCAAAACGATAAGTTTCTCCTGCTTTAAGCTGCTTTCGGAACTTCATAAGGTGCATGTTGAAATCCCAGTCTTCGTGGATGATCTTAGGTTCTTCACCATGTTTTTCCGGGAAAATGAATGATGTAGAAGCCGCTAGTTTTTTACCACCTGGACTGAAAGCCACGGAACTCATCAATGGGAGCAACACATGTGGCCGGTCAATTTCGCTGTAGAGGTTCCGTACATCTGAAAGGTGATTCGGTGTAGTAATCTGATTAATAGGCACAATTTCTATGTCCTTCTTTGCCGTGATCTCCACTACACTCATTGCGGTAAAGGGCAGGTTTCTTAATGACATCAATTCATGTTTTACGGATGCCTCATCCCGTACATCGAATGTGGTGATCAACTTGGCCCCTTTCATGTCCACGGTTTGAGCATATCCAGAGATCTGGCTGCGTTCAATACCCCGATCATTGATAATGAGATCCATGTTCATATGACTGAAAGTCTTCAGGATATTGCTGACCCTGCCACGTTGATAGTAATCATATACTCCATTAAGGATTACTTCATCGACTTTCAGTGGATTTGGGGAAGAGACTAACCCAACCATACCATTGGCCACAGTCACACCGTAGTAATTATTGGGGTCAATATCATCTGCAACAATATGCCATGGAGATTGCGTCAAGTCTTGCGCAAAAACTTGAAATGAAAACGCCATTAGGATCAATCGAAGAACTACTTTCATGATAGTTTGGGTTTGATGCACAGTGAATCTATCCAATCTTTCTCAAGTTTCTGGAATGTTGATTTCACAAAACATTTTGCAAACCATTGCAATGAAAAATTCTTTCATTCCAGGTTGAGAAAACAGGAGATATATCAGGATTTAAGAGAGGAATGGGGAATTTCCCAAGGCTTATCTCACAACCATCTTATTGGCAAAGGACTCAGTGGCTGTTTCTATTACAATGGTGTAGAATCCGGGACGAGACGGAGCTTGATAAGGCTCGTTCTCAAGTGGAGTGTATTGCGCAGCTAGTTTTCCTGAGAGTGAATAAATATAGACAGACGTGATATCCTCAAAGAACTCAATTTGAAAGGGTGCTCCAATAGCAATAGGATTGGGGAACGCTTTGGGTTCCGGACTTTCTCCTTCAACACGAATGTGGTCCATGACCACCAGGCTATCCACCTGACTTCCCAATTGTCCGTACAGGGTCACCGAATAAAGCCCGTTCCTTTGGTAGGTGACTTCCGGTGCTTCTGCTTCACTCAATTCCGGAGATCCTCCATCAAATTTCCAGCGATAAGACGCATAGCCAATACTGGTGTTTTCGAAGGTTACTGATTCCCCTGGGCCAATGATCTGGCCTGTGGTTGTGTAGGAAAGTCTCAGCGTTTCAGAACAGTTTTGAAGAGACTCCAGGACTTCTAACCGTATTTCTGGTAGCAGATCGTACACGTTTTCCCCGGGACACAGCGTAGCGCATCCATCCCTGTGCCCTGATATGGCGTCCAATTCTACACCTCGGTGAACTTCTCTGCTTAAGGGGTGGATAGCCAATTCAGCAAGGCTGAAACCCAATAAATTGACCAGTGTTTCTCTGGTTTCTTCGGTTAATAGGGCAGTTTGGTAGTTACCCAATAATGCCACACCAAAGGTCCCTGTGTTTTTGCCACAAAAGTGCGCTCCACGGACGTCAAATTCTGATCGGCTTCCTCCCGGATCTCTTCCCTCAAACAGGGTCCCATCTTGTGCTATGACAAAATTGTATCCAATATCCGACCAACCATTTATCTCGGTGTGGAACAAATAGATGTCTCGTACTACCTGCACATAATTCGTGTTTGAATTTGATCCGGCAGTATGATGAACGATATGGTGGGTTACGGTATGGAAGGAAGGAGAGGGATCTGGGTCAGGAAGTCCTGCACGCCATTCTGATTGTGGAATTGCATCAATTTCGGTACAATGCGATTCATTTTTTCCCCGCGTAGTTAAATCGGGAGATGTCCCGCTGTGAATGGTAAACAATTCTGTTTTACTAGAAACTCGAGGAACGGTAATTGAATGGGTTGGTACAGGGAGGGAAAGAAAATAAGTTGGTCTGGGCGCGTGAATGTCGAGTTCAAGCTCATATTTGGTATCATCGATGATGATGGTCCTGGTAGGGACAGTAGTATCGTCCCCTATAATGGCAACGGCTGTGATGATCCCGGTTGACTTTAAGGCAACAGGATCTGATGATGGGTCAATCGTGTGTTTCTGGACGAATTGCGCGTTGGAAAAAAGGGTATAGCCTAAACCGAAAAATAAGAGCAGCGTTTTACACGCCCACGCTGACAATTTCGGCCAATTTTTCCACGGCATAGTCCACTTCCTCATTCGTTGTATACTTACTAAATGAAAATCTGACTGCCCCCCTGGTTTCATCTCTTTTTAGTGCAGCTAACACATGTGAGCCGATGTTTGATCCACTGGAACAGGCACTTCCACCTGAAGCGGAAATTCCATTGATATCCAGGTTAAAAAGTAACATGTCATTGTCCTCTGAAGGGGGAAGACATACATTCAATACGGTATACAGACTGTTTTGGATGTCTCCAGAGGTTCCATTGAAGTGAATATCTTCAATTTGATCGCGCAACTTTTGGATCATACGACTTTTCAGCCCTTCGATATGCTGTCGGTGATCCAATTGATGTTGATAGGAAATTTCCAATGCCTTGGCCAAACCAATGATCCCAGATACATTTTCAGTACCACCACGCATGTTTCGTTCCTGAGCACCTCCGTGAATGAAAGGTGTGATTTTCTTGTCGTGACGAACGTGCAAAAAACCGATACCCTTTGGACCGTGCAATTTGTGAGCAGAACCAACAATGAAATGGGCTTTCAATTGCTGTAAATCGTGTCTGAAGTGCCCAACAGTCTGAACCGTATCGCTGTGAAAGATGGCATCATGCTCCTCACACATTTCTCCGACACGCTCAATGTCTGTAACGTTCCCGATTTCATTATTTGCGTGCATCAGCGAAACCATTACATTTCCCCGATGTGCTTTTAAGAGCGCTTCCAGATGGTCATAATTTACCTGTCCATCATCGGATAAGTCTACAAAGTGGAGCTCAACTTTTCCCTCCTTTTCAAGGGCTTCAGCCGTGTGAAGCACTGCGTGGTGTTCGATACGAGAGGTGATCAAGTGACCAATCTGCCGGGATTCTATGGTGCATCTGAGCGCCGTATTGTCGGCTTCGGTCCCTCCGGAGGTGAAGAAGATTTCTGAGGGGGAGGTGTTCAGAATATCAGCCACTTTTTTCCTTGACCGCTCAAGCGCAGAACGCACTTCCCGGCCATGACTATGAATGGACGAAGGATTACCATATTTATTCAACAGGTAAGGCTTCATTTCTTCGAAAACGGCCTCGTCTACAGGGGTGGTAGCGGCATTATCAAAGTAAGCTCTCATATCACAATGGTTAATTTGTTCAACTCGACATAAACTCTTTTATGTCAGTGATGATCTTATTCGCCAGATGCTCAGCGGTCGCCGAACTTTCTGATTCTGCAAAAATACGAATAATTGGTTCAGTGTTGGACTTTCTCAATTGCACCCATTCTCGATCAAATTCGATCTTGATACCATCGATATCATTGATGGGCTGGTTTTTGTATTTTTCCTTAAGAGCTGATAAGATTTTGTCCGTATCGATATCAGGACCTAGTTCCAGCTTATTCTTAGAAATATGATAGTTAGGATAGGTTGATCGCAACATCAGGGCACTTTTGCCATAGTGTGCCAAATGTGACAGGAATAAGGCAATTCCTGCAAGGGCATCTCGGCCATAGTGTAAATCAGGAACGATCACACCGCCATTACCTTCTCCACCAATGACTGCATTAACTTCCTTCATTTTCTCCACCACATTAACTTCGCCAACTGCAGCGGCATAGTACTGACCACCATGCTTTTCAGTTACATCACGAAGGGCACGAGTGCTGGATAAGTTGGAAACCGTATTTCCAAGTTTCTTGGTAAGTACATAATCGCTTACGGCAACCAACGTGTATTCTTCACCAAAACTTTGACCATCCTCACACATCAACACAAGCCGATCGACATCAGGATCTACGACGATACCCAGGTCAAACTGACCAGACTCGAGTTCCTGACTGATTTGCGTAAGGTTTTCTGGGAGTGGTTCAGGATTGTGAGGGAATTGACCATTGGGTTCACAAAACATTTCCTTGACCTCTACTCCAAGCTTATTCAGCAACCTGGGCACGGCAATTCCGCCCGTGCTGTTCACAGCATCCAGGACCACTTTAAACTTGCGGTCTTTGATAGCGTCCACATCTACCAATTCATGTGCCAGTACCGCATCGATGTGCTGATCTATGTAAGAATCGTCTGTTTTATACTGGCCGAATTTTCTTGGTTCGACAAACGTCACGTCCCCTGATTCGGCAATTTCAAGTACTTTTTTACCATCTGCTGCTGAAATGAATTCACCTTTTTCATTCAAGAGCTTCAAGGCATTCCAACCTGCTGGATTATGACTTGCGGTTATGATGATCCCAGCATGCGCTTTTTCCATCATTACAGCCATTTCAACTGTTGGCGTGGTGGACAAACCCAGGTCAATGACATGGATGCCCATAGAGATCAAGGTGTTGCTGATCAGATTGGAGATTGAGGGTCCGGAAGGCCGTGCGTCCCGTCCTATTACCAGGGTAGGTGCGGCTTCTTTTTCTTTTACCCACGTACCGAATGCAGCGGCAAATTTCACAACATCCAGAGGTGAAAGCGTTTCTCCAGGTTTACCACCAAGGGTTCCACGAATACCTGAGATTGATTTTATTAACGTCAAAATGATCTAATTTTTAGCGGTGCGCAAAGATAGAAGGATTTACAAGTAAGCAAAGGCCTTCAGAAAATCCTTAACAGGACCTTCAAACTGAGGTCAAAAATGTGAAAGGGAAACCCTAAAAATTTGCAAGAAAAGGATTAGTCAAATTTGGCCAAGACTTTGTTGACTTCTGATTCAGGATTGGCACAGGTATCCCCGGCTTTTACTGTTTTGCCGCAAAAACCACACTGTGCCCCTTCTTTATTTAAAAATGGAGATTGTGAAGCACACGTACCTTTAAATTCGCCATTTTTTACGAAAAGAAGGCGGACGGACATCAAGATGAAAAAGGCCGCAACAAATCCAATTCCTAGTAATACAGTTGTCATAATGTGACGTGATTTAAGGCAAAATTAACCATTATTGTGCAAGTACTGAGATAACCAATATTCATACCGAAAAGATTCACGTCATGCCCAAAAGTTTAGCTAAACCTGATCCCAATCGCGCCAAAAAACTGGAAGCCTTTGATCGATTGTTGACGATCATGGATGAGTTACGTGAAAATTGCCCGTGGGATAAGAAACAAACCATGGAATCTTTGAGGCACCTTACTATTGAGGAAACGTATGAACTCTCGGAGGCGATCATAGACGCGGATAATGAAGAGGTGAAAAAGGAACTCGGCGACATCATGTTGCACATGGTTTTCTACAGCAGGATCGGTTCTGAGCAAGGAGATTTTGATGTGGCGGATGTACTCAACGAAGTGTGTGACAAGCTTATCCGAAGACACCCACATATCTATGGTGATGTAGATGCTGAAGATGAAGAAGTTGTGAAAGCGAATTGGGAGAAGATCAAACTTCAGGAAAAAGGTAATCAATCTGTTCTGGGTGGAGTGCCTAAGCACCTTCCAGCATTGGTAAAGGCCATGAGAATACAGGAGAAAGCACGAGGTGTAGGATTTGATTGGGATGATAAAAGCCAGGTTTGGGAAAAGGTGGAGGAAGAAATGGGAGAGTTCAAAGCCGAGTTTGATGTGGCTAACGAGGCTGATATTGACAGAGACAAAGCTCAGGGGGAATTTGGAGATCTACTCTTTTCATTGGTTAATTATTCCCGATTCATTGACATTAATCCCGAGGAGGCCCTGGAACGAACCAATAAGAAATTCATCAGGCGTTTCAAATATCTGGAAGCCGAATCCAAAAAGGATGGTAAAGCGCTATCAGAGATGACCCTGGAAGAGATGGACGTATATTGGGAACGGGCGAAGAAACAGTAGAAATACACATATTCGTCATGCTCGATTTCTTTGGCTTAGATGCTGAAGAAAGAAGAAATACTGGAGCCCGTCAGGTATCTCTTTGATAATTTGGGGTCAATCGAAAAACCTGTGGAGCGATCATATTATTCCAATGATCCGCATGGTCCATTAGTCACTAACAAAAAAAGCTCCTCAAGGGAGCTTTCTGGAAATCAGTAAAATATTTTCCTTAAGATTCTTTCCATTTGATGGTGCAGCCGATTGCTCTCGCCCCTGTTACTGCAGGTTTATCTCCGGCAATTAAAGCATCCACCGCATCTTCAACATATGTTTTCTCAACATCTGACGCATCGCGAGGACTATCATCGATCGCACCGATAAATTCAATTTTATATTTTCCTTCAGCCTCTTCATTGAGTACGTATACGTGAGGTGTTTTTGTGGCACCGTAGCTTGAAGCTACTTGCTGCGAGTCATCTCTTAAATAGGGGAAAGTGTAACCTTTATCGCTGGCACGTTTCTTCATTTCTCCCATGCTGTCACCAGGTTGCTGATCGACATCATTCGGATTGATGGCTATAACAGGGAAACCTTTACTTGCATACTTGGTGTCCAATTCCATGATGCGTTGCTCATACATTTTTGCATAAGGACAAGTATTGCAAGTGAATACTACGATAAAACCTTTGTTGTCTTTGTAATCGGCCAGAGATACAGTTTTCCCGTCGATGTTTTCTAATTCAAAATCACTGGCATAATCGCCAACTCCCATACCGAATTTATCCGCAGAGGCATTAATGAAAAGAATGGCAACAACGGTTACCAGACCGGTGATCATAAGAAAATTTCGCTTCATATTATCTTTCATGTGTTAATCCATGAATTGGTTAATGGCTTCTTCCAATTCTTCCCCGGTGAATGGTTTCTCATAGAAATGCCGTTTGCCGGAAGAAGTCACAAAAAGCGTGGCAGGGATCGCACCTGTCCAACTGTCATCTACTTTTCCCATGTAGCTGTCGTAATCTTTCTCATTCAACAACATGACCTGGGATTGTAGATTTTTCTTTTCTACGAATTTTTTCACTTTGGCCTCATCCTGAACAAAGTCCAGACTTACCAAAATGACTTCAACATTCTTATTGGTATTGACCTTTTCGAAATGAGGTAACTCTTTAATGCACGGACCGCACCAGGTAGCCCAGAAATTGATAACCCTGAGCTTGTCAGAATTACTTTCAATGGACTGCTCTAACTGATCGTATTTGACGATTTTGACGTCTTGAGCGGTTGCAAGGGTGAAAGTGCAAAAGCACAAAAGAGCAAATACGCTTTTCATGATCCCTTTTATACGTATGAATTAGTGGCAGGGTTTTGATCAGAAAAAGAAAATTTTAAGAAATGCCAGAATTGTATTTTGTTGAGATGACATGCCGGAAAACATTCTCTATTGTTAATTTATCGTTAACCTGATAGGATATTACCTAGATGTTCGACAAAACAAACACTAAATTATTTCAGGAATTTCACCAAGTGTTAGGGGTCATTGGGGAGGTTTTTAACCATTTTAACTGCGGCCGTCAGTTTTCCACATAAACTGGAATTATCAACATTGCTTGATGTGAATTAGTTTATGTGATTGATAATCAGATAGATATAAACCGATCGATTAACTATGTTTTCTGTGGAAAACTAAAAACTGTTTGAATTAGTGAAGAAATTAGGGCTTATTTTATATTGCCGGGTTCTAATCTTGATTCTGCCGACGTAGTTTGTTACGATAGGCATTGAAAATTCGGCTCTTAGATACAAATCCAACGTATTTCCCATCATCAATTACCGGTAAATTCCAGGCCTGTGTTAACTGAAATTTATTCATCACAGATTGCATTTTTTCACGGGAGGAGACTGATGTCGGAGGTTTTTGCATGATGGCCTGAACGGCAATTGTGTCTCGTTTCTCTGCGTCAAACATAATGTCACGAATATCATCCAGCGTCACAATGCCATGAAGTACATTTTCTTCATCAAGGACCGGGAAAATATTTCGTTTGCTTTTACGGACCAAAGCTACCAGATCACCAAGCTTCTTTTCAGGATGTATTGCTAACAGGTCGGTCTCGATTATTTTCTTCATATCGATCAGACTGAGTACAATCTGATCTTTATCATAAGGGATCAAATCCCCTTTCTCAATCAGGTGTTTGGTGTAAAAAGAATGTTGCTCAAAGTAGGAGATAGTCGTAAAGGCAAGCGCTGAAACGAGCATAAGTGGCACAAACAACATGTAACCACCGGTGATCTCTGCAATAAGGAAGATAGCGGTCAGTGGAGCATGAAGTACGCCGCTCATGACCCCACACATGCCTACCAAAGTAAAATTGCTCAAACTCACTTCGGCTCCAGGAATCAACATATTGTAAAGTGAGGCGATGAGAAATCCGGTCACTCCTCCCATAAACAGGGAAGGGGCAAAGATTCCTCCACTACCACCTGCACCGATGGTCAGAGCACTGGCAATGGGTTTGATCAATACTACAAGCAGCAAAAAGAGGATCAGAAAATACTGATTATCATCAATAGGATCTAAAAAGCCTCCCTCGAATAGCATGATCTCATCGTGAGAAAGTAGCTGCTTAATGGTGTCGTACCCTTCACCGTAAATGGGTGGGAAAATCAGGAGGATCAAAGCCAGTGCCAATCCTCCTACGAGTACTCGTCGAAATGAATTCCTGATCTTATGTATGGCATCTTCAACCCTAAACATAACCCGGGTGAAGTACAGCGAGGCTAAACCGCAGACAATTCCGAGTCCAAAATAATAAGGCGTATCTCTCGCATAAAACCCATCTACGATTCGGAAAGAGAATAGTATGTCTTCCCCCAGAAGAATGATGGTGACTAATTGCCCGGCTACTGAGGCGATCAGAATAGGGATGAATTTGGAAATGGTTACTTCTGTCAGGATCACCTCCACGGCAAAGATCACACCAGCAATGGGCGAGTTGAATATCGCGGAAACGGCACCAGCGGATCCGCAACCTATGAGAAGTGTCCGCCTTTTATAGTTCAGGTGCACTAACCTGGCGAGGTTTGAACCAATGGCGGAACCAGTTACCACGATCGGCGCTTCCAGTCCTACTGACCCTCCAAATCCTACCGTAAGCGCACTGGTGATCATTCTGGAGTACATGCGTGTCCGTCGGATGATACTTGAGTTTTTAGAAATGGCATAAAGAATTTGAGTGATGCCATGCCCAAGACTTTCCTTGAACAAGTATTTCGAGATCAGAACGGTAAGGAATATCCCAATAATGGGATAACCCAGATACAAGAAATTTCCTCCGATAAAATCAATGTTGTGCCTTAATACCTCCTGGATAAAGTGCACAGTTGTTTTGAGTGTAACGGCTGCGATTCCCGCTATTAATCCGATTATACCCGCTACAATGAGAATGAAATTGTTGTCGCTGATGTGTTTCAGGCGCCAAACCAGAAACTTCATCAACAGCCTGCTATATGTGATTTTGTTGAACTTGATAGCGAGGAAAATTGTGCGGCAAAGGTACCCCCAAAGGGCGGATAATGACAAGCTATCCTACGGTCGTTTGAATGGCATTTGGGATGATTAAAAAATCAGGAAGTGAAACTATTGTTCATTGTATTACCCACTGATAAAAATTGTAAAGTCCGAGTGATAAGAAAGCCAAGCCGGGGAGGATATGCACTAAAAAACGATTGTCTGAAATCCTGGTAAACCGGTTTCCAAGTTTCACGGCCAGAAAAAGGACAATGACAGAACCCAGAAATATGCCAAGCAAATAAGACCAAAACCCAAATCCCGAAAGTTCGATCCATTTGTTTTGCTGTAAATAGGCAGTGACGGCCAACCAAAAAGGGATCGCTAGTGGATTCAGAAAGCCGAGGATAATTCCTTTTAGAAACCCCGTTCTTCCCCTGGCACCCGTATTTACTTTGATAGAGGAGGATGAGCTTTTTGAGAAAATCGAATAAAGCCCAAGGGCTGTTAAGACTAATCCTGTAATGAGTGTAAAGTGATGGGTGAATGTGATATTCTCGTTCAAGAAGATTTGAAACCGGACCACCAGCATGGCGTAGAAAAACTCAACGATACAGGCACCAATTACCAGAAAATAAGCAGCTCGTAACTTTCCCTGAACACCCATTTGCATCACAGTGATATTGATCGTGCCTGGTGGGATTGATCCGAAAAAGCTTACGATGAATGCGACAACAAAAACCTGTAAGGTCATGTGTTGGAATCTTTCTGTTGGTTGTAAGCACTAATTTCTTTCATTTTCCTGATCCCGTCAGAAAACTTCCAGTATTCGTGGCCTTTTTTGCGATTGGCAGCACTGACCTTTCTCAGCATTTTCAAATGCCAAAGAATATCTCGGTAAGCCGAAAAAATAGAACTGCCGGGATGATAGACATGCCCTGGTTCTGAGCCTGCACCATTCAATTCCAGTATTTTGAAATCTTTTGCCTGACGCAAGGATTCGATGGAAGTGCATCGGAGATCGAAACGCCCGAAGTAAAAATCCTTTATCTGACTTGAGATTTTGTCAAAAGCGCGATGCAGATCTTCATCGATCCAGTGATTGTAATTGAGGAAAGTAGTTCCGCGACAATGGTTACCAATGGATTCGATAAGTACTTCTTCACCCGTGTTGGGTATTTCGCTGGCTTTGGCCTTTACATCCGGGCTGTTGAAATCTACCTGAAGTACGGCCCTTACATTCTGTTCAAGGAGTTCCGTTACTGTGCTTGAGCCATCTCCTGTTACATTTAGAAAACCCTTTTTGACGATAGAGGTCACTCTGCCATTCTCATCACCGGGCATCCTGATGTAAAAAACCCCCAACTCTACCGGGTAATCGATGAATTCCTGAATCAGGAAATTGACACGAATTTCCTTCAGGTATTGAATTAGTTCTTCTTCTGAGTCCAGTTTGGACACCATCCATCCTCGCTCGCCTACATCAGGTTTGGCAATAATAGGAAAGGACAAATGAGCTTTTTCCAGATGTGCCAATACTTCTTCCTTTTTAACGTCAGGAGGAAAGAGGCGGGTAACAGGCATGTATTCATCAGGGATTAAGTCGAAAATCTCTGATTTCTTTTCACCTAACATCCCCCCAAACTCAATAGAAGGATTAGAGGCCGTGAAGAAAAACAACGACCTGCTTCGAATAGCCAGAAAGATATAATAGATCTTTACCGGGAAATAGAATACATCGAAAGACCAGAATTCGAAATGTGTAAAACGGGTCCACCAACGGGAAAACCGACTTACTTTATTAGACATTTAGCAATTAGGATTGCTGCTTTTGATAGCGAACAGTAGAACTGGCTACACCAAAATGTTCAGGGAGACTCACATGTTCGCCAATAGCCCTCACGCCAATTTTGATTAATGCCATATGGTGAATAGCATGTTCAATGTTATACGCCAATTCGCGATATAAGCTGCTGGGAATACTTACGACATCTTCACCTTCCACCTCGTAGTTGGCCACCATGTTCATCGGATGATCATCAACTTTTCCTGCCAGGAATTCATCGATAGACTGAATGACGCTAATCGCTAGTTTTCGGTCTGTCTCAATGAATTTATCGTGCCGTCGCTCATCGTAATTGATTTCACCTTTGTTGGCTCCGTCCATGAGGCATAGAAAAAATTCTATGGTATGCCTTATGTGCTGACCAACCGAAGATCCACTTAGGGTATCAATAGGCTTCTTAAAATCATCATCAGAAAGCTGGTCCATTACCTCGACTAATTGAGCTAGCAAACCACGTGCAGACTGCTGTATGGGCATCATGAATTACGTATTAAACGTGCAAAAATAGTTCTATTATTTATTTGAAGACAGGGTTTCGCTCCAATACTTATCTGCCTTGGTCTTCAAAGCGGATTCATCCTCATTCCAGCTCTTCAAGGTATTATTGCCCCAGAAATTATAAAACAAGTACAAGCGATTATCAATCACTTTAAAGGTTTCAGGATCAACCTTGACCTTATCTCCACTCACACCCATGGCATATGCACACCAACCACCATAAGCAGGAACGTACATGTCCGGAGATTCCAAAAATCTCTGTTTGTTGGAGTCTGAGCTGAAGCGATAAGTAATGCCATTGTGTGACGTTTTGATTGACTTGCTTCCTTTTTCAGGTTCACCGTCAAAGTAAGAAACGACATCATAGCCCCCTACCGCCAGGCCATCTCTGACATTGGCATGTTTTGTTTCAGGTTGTTGCAGCGTAAGCGAGAAGAGTAAAAATAAAAGTTTCATGATCTACCGAGTTAAGGGACTGAATAAACGCTGGTTTTCAATGAACACAGAGCGATTTACTCATTATTTCGCCTCAAGGTTTGAATTACAGACGGTTATTAAGTGAAACTGTTGCCTTTAAGACAGAACTCAGAGGTGTGGGGCAATTAAATCGTACTCAAAGCCTTTCTGCAGGAGAAATCGAATCACCTTTTGTTTTTTCTGAGAAGAATCCAGTTCTGTTGGAAGCCCTTTCAGCTTTTGTGCTACCAACGATTTGATCATTTCATGATATTCCTGACGGGGAAGATTTTCCAAAGCACGCTCAATCTCATCTTCATCCACCTGCTTTTGCCGGAGTAGCTGACGTATTTTCACTTTCCCCCACTTATTGAATCGAAATTTATCTGAGGCAAAGGCCCGGGCATACCGGCTTTCATCGATGAAATTTTCCTGAATCAGTTCCTTGATTAGCGTTTCAGCATCAGGTTCACTCGCTCCTAAGGCTTTTAGTTTCGACCGTACTTCAGATACAGACCTTTCCCGATAAGCACAAAACCTGGCCGCTTTGGGCTTCAAAGTCTTGAGCGAAGCGGAGCCCACAATGTTATGATTTGAGGTAGCCTTTTCGTTTCAGCACACTTTCCAGAAACTTAATCTCATTGTCACTGTTGAAAATGCGAAAGGGCAAATGAATCAGCTGTGCTTTACTAACGAATAGGACAAAGGCATCCTTGCCTTTCTGAGCGCGTTTGATCTGATCCCATTTCATGGGCATTCCTTGCTTACTATTCAGCTTGATGAGTATCTGCTGACTGTTGATCTCGTAAGACAACTTCTGAAAAAGTATTTTGCCTTGTTCCAACTGCGTAACTCCGGCAAATTGGATCAGCCAAAAAAGAATGTACAAAACCAATCCAATGCTGGCGCCGATGATCCACCACCAATTGGGTATCCAAAGATATCCGGCACAGATTCCTAAATAAATCAGGCCTACCCACCATTGTTCTTTTAATACGGCCGCCAATGCGGTTTTAATATAAGTTCCTGTTTCTAATTGGTACTTTCTCGTGCGAATGTTCATTTTTCTCTAAAAGGCTTTGAGACTCATGTCCAGACTTTTGTAAGAATGTGTTAATGCCCCGACGGAGATGAAATCTACACCGGTTTCAGCGATCTCTCTGATGTTTTTTTCTGTGATCCCTCCCGAAGCTTCCGACTCATATCGTCCATTGATCATGGTGACTGCCTGACGCATATCCGAAGGCAACATATTGTCCAGCATGATGCGCTTAACACCCCCTACTTTCAAAACTGCCGCAAGTTCATCTAAATTTCTGACTTCTATCTCAATATCCAACGATAAATTATTGTCAGCTAAGTACTTCTGCGTGTTGGAAATGGCTGATTCAACCCCACCCGAATAATCCACATGATTATCCTTCAGCATCACCATATCAAACAGGCCAAATCGATGGTTCACACCACCGCCAATCGCCACTGCCCATTTCTCAGCTAACCGGAAATTAGGAGTTGTTTTTCTGGTATCCAGCAACTTCGCGTTTGTCCCTTTGATCAGTGAATTGATCTTGTGCGTGTAGGTAGCAATTCCGCTCATACGTTGCAGGCAGTTTAGAACGAGTCGTTCCAATCTTAGGATGTCATGGGCATCACCCGCCACTTCCAGTCCGATCTCTCCATTTTCTACCCGATCACCATCTTTTTTAAACAGTTTCAACTCCAGGTGTGGAGCAGCGTTGTGGAAGATGAGTTGCGCCAGTTTGATACCAGCAATGATGCCATCATCTTTGATCAGTAGTTTGGCCTTTCTTTTCGTGCCTTGCGGAATTGCTCCTATTGAGGAATGATCCCCGTTTCCAATATCCTCACTTAGAGCGGTTTGTATAAATTGAGCAACTCGCTTCTTGGTTAGGTACGGTTGGTTCATGCTTGTTGTAAATCTTCTTTTATCTTACTCTTTGGTAAGCGTGATCTGGTCGACCAGATAGTTGGATCCTTGCTGCTTAATGAGTAAAACCACGCGATAAGACCCTGATTTCATAGTGTATTTTCCAATGCAATACCTCAGTCCCTCTCGTGAGGAACCTTGATGGATGTAGGAAAAATTACTTGGAGGATTGTCCTGGAAAAACTGTCGCAATTGACCTTCAGCCTGTGCTTTCGTGTAAGAGTTACTTGAATTGTTCAGCTTGATGGTCAGGGGATCAGAACAAAATTTAATCAACTCTCTGGCAGAGCCGTTTTTGAGCGAAACCCCAATGTCTTCCAGCACTTTGTCCTGGGCCATGGTCATGGAATGAACCAAAAGGCAGCAGAAAAGAAGCGGTGTTAGTTTGATCATGATATCTGCTTATACCAAAATTGTGCCTGAAAGTTACGGAATGTTAACCTACAAAAACCCGGAACGGCTGAAAAGCTGGAAAACGTGCGTTTATATTTGCCCCCTGCAAATGATTTGGATATGAACAAGAAAGTGATCTTAATGATCCTCGACGGCTGGGGTATTGGGACAAAAGATGAAGTTTCGGCCATTATAGCCGCGAAAACACCCTTCATGGACCGGGTATCATCCACCTATGCGACCAGTACACTGGAAGCTTCAGGACTGGCAGTTGGGTTACCTGAAGGTCAGATGGGTAATTCAGAAGTAGGCCATATGAATCTTGGGGCCGGACGGGTGGTATATCAGGATCTGGTTAAGGTCAATCGTGCAGTTGAAGATGGTTCTATTGCGGAGAATGAAACCCTGAAAGCTGCCTTTTCGAAAGCAGTTTCAGATCAAAAGCCCTTTCATTTGATGGGATTACTTTCTGATGGAGGTGTGCATTCGCACATCAATCACTTGAAAGGCTTGGTGAAAGCAGCCTCAGAAGCGGGAGTAAAAGATATTTTCGTGCATGCCTTCACCGATGGCAGAGATACCGACCCCAAAGGCGGGCTGAATTATCTGGCCGACTTGCAAGCCACATTGGACCAGTATGGCGGAAAAATTGCTTCGGTTACAGGGCGCTATTATGCGATGGATCGGGACAACCGATGGCCCCGTGTAAAACTAGCTTACGATGCCATGGTGAAGGGTATAGGACTGACTACAGAAGATATTAGTGCAGCGGTTCAAAGCTCCTATGATCAGGACGTTACAGATGAATTCATCAAGCCCATTATCCATGTCGATGAACAACAAAGGCCGGTTGGAGTAATTTCTGAAGGCGATGTGGTGATGTGCTTCAATTTCCGAACGGATAGAGGTCGTCAGATCACGCAAGCGTTGACACAACGAGACTTTCCGGAGGAGGACATGAAAAAAATGTCATTGCATTACCTGACCATGACCAACTACGACGACACTTTTAAAGGAGTGCATGTCGTATATGGTAAGGATAACCTTACGCAAACATTAGGAGAGACACTTGCCGCACAGGGCAAAAAACAAATACGAATTGCTGAAACGGAAAAATATCCGCACGTGACCTTCTTTTTCTCCGGCGGCCGAGAAGATGAATTCGAGGGAGAAAAAAGATTGCTATGCCCTTCTCCAAAAGTGGCTACTTATGACTTGCAACCAGAAATGAGCGCAGGAGATATTCGTGATAGCATCATTCCGGAATTGGAAAAAGGCGAAGTGGATTTTGTATGTCTCAATTTTGCCAACCCTGATATGGTAGGGCACACGGGTGTTTTTGAAGCGGCGGTAAAAGCTTGTGAAACCGTAGATACTTGTGCTAATCAGGTAGTTGACGTGGCATTAGCCAATGGTTACAGTACGATCATCATTGCTGATCATGGAAATTCCGATATTATGATCAATGAGGATGGCACGCCTAATACCGCGCATACAACGAATCTTGTGCCTTTTGTACTGGTTGATGATACTTACAAAGGCAGCTTGCAACCAGGTAAACTGGGAGATATTGCACCCACTATTCTGAAACTAATGGGACTCAATATTCCAGAAGAAATGAGCGGAAATGTACTGGTCGATGCGTAAATCGTTTTATGCGTGTCTGAGTTTGCTGATCCTGATAGCTTGTGAGGCTCCTGTCGATCAAAATGCTACTTCGGATTATTTCAGCCTTCAAGGTTTAATTGATGAGCAGGTTGAGCTTCTGTCTGATGGGACTTTGAGGGTTGAAAAACAAATCATGGTCAATCAGGACCAGGATCAGCTACAACAAACGTTGGACTCCACCGCCTTGAGGGATGAATTGGCCATTTTTAACGCTTTTGACCCGGGGAGATCACAATTCAAGAATGCATTTGAAGTTCTTGAGCAAGGATCAACAACTTCATTTATAAAAAAGCAAGGGGAAGGGCAGTCGTTACAATGGGTGAAGATGGAAGATTTAGGGAATGGGGTGAAGATCACCGGCGAGATCTTAGAAGAGACCAGTATCTATGTCATTCAGAAGCATATGGACTTGCTAGTTTCGTCAGGGAAAGTGAAAAGTTACTCGTTGCAGGGCTTTCAAAAGATGTTGTATAAAGACACGACGTTTTTCGCTATGAAGGCGACAGTGGAGTAAATGGGATGATGGAAACCACAGGTTGTGGCCCGTCTGTTTAAAGCGTCCATGTCAATCCCATAAGAATGAATCCCGGAAACCGCTGAAATTCTATCTGACCAATGTAAGTGGGATGGAAATTTGCTGATACCACGTTGGTACCATTCAGGTTCAACACGTTTGTGGCTTCCAAATTAATGGACAAATTATCTTTTAAGTCATAGGTTACTTCCCCTCCGATATCCAGGTATTCAGATTTATTGGCTGCCCCAAATTGATTCAGGAAGTAGGTGAGAGAGGCTTTGCTATTGAAATTTCCAGAAGTGTATTTTAAGGCTCCTGAATAGCTTATTTGACTTAATCCTTCTAATTCCCTGGAACCAGTATCATTTTTCCGATAGTGATAGTTGATACCCACTTCAAAGTCCACATCACCTGGGAAATTGGATGCTATTTGATTAGAGGATCTGAATGTTTCACTCTTAATCGATGTGTTTTCATCGAGCAAAGTGGTCCCGATCATGAAGTTCAGCTGATTATTGAACATCAATGAATTAGCAAATAGAGGAATGTTAAAATGATTTGTGCTTCTTAACAAGTTTTCAGAAACACTGAGGTTCCAAATTTGGCGGGCAAAGTTGTTGTCCACATTAAATTGGGCGACGGGAGAGTTTTCTGAATCCGTATAGTCTATAATCCCCAGGATCCTGAGTCCATTTTTTTGATTGAAATTGAAGTAGGTAGCAGATATTGTTCTTTGTAAACTGATCTCATCAAAGCCTATGGTACTTAATGACACTTCGTTTGGAGCGGAAATCGAGACTTCATTGATCAGGTAATGCAATGGTATCGGCCTTTCCCTCAAACTTGCCTTGATTCCGATAGAATGCAAATTCGTGAATTTATATGCTAAATCGATTTCTGTAGCAGAGACCAATGACGAGGAGGTTGTTGTAGATTTTGTTTCAATGGATGACCATTTCGACTTCAAAGTAACGGCTACGGATGGTACAAAATATTGATAGGTAACCTCTGCGAGATGTTCATTTCTGGTTAAATCGTTATTCCAAACAAAAGTATCTTCAGAAGACTCACTTACTATGTTTTGCTTTTTGGACCTTCTGGCATATGCGAGAGCAAGGGTATGATCTTTCCAGGTATATTCCGTTTTTAACTTGACCAGAAATTCTGCTCTATTCTGCGATAGATCTTGTGAGACAAAAAGACCATCGGTTCCAAACAAAGGCTGAATGTCTTCAATCATTTGTTTGTCATTTGTTGAGTTAAGTTGAAAATTGGACTCTAATGAAACCAGAAAACTATCAAACGGCTTGTGTGTAATGAATACAGAGGGACTTAATTTACCCTGAGAGCCTTCATTTTTCGAATCTGTTTCAATTTCATTTTCACTAAATACTCCAGTTTGAAGCGTTGATGTCAAAAACGAATGCATCGAGAATGGCAAGTCAAACTCAAACACGAATTGCTCGTTTCCCTTGCTGCTGTAATTCAGTGCCAAGTCAATCATTTGAGTTGTCTCTGAAACCCTTTTTTGACCCTGAAAAATTGACTGATCCAGCCAGTATTGATTTTCAAAATTATTTTGAGATAATCGATCTAATCGGGTTGCCAGAACATTGGCTTTGATCTGATGTTTTGGTCTGGTAAAAAGAAAGTTACTATTAACCACCGCATCGTTATTTCTTTGTAAGTCTGGACGTATGGAAAAGTAAGCAGGGACAAGAGCATTCAGATCGTCTACATTTTCAAATGCCCTGGATAGTGAAGTTTGATTAGAGAGATAGTCACTTAAGTTGATAACTTCCTGCCCGGTACTATTATAACGACCAAAGTTTAGTGTAGACAGCAAATCTCCGATTTTATAAGCTGAAATTTCAGTTGCTCCTTTGTTCCTATGGCCCGCTAAAAGCTTTGCTTTGGCATTCCACTTGTCCAGGGAAGCAGGAGACAAGTCAATGTTCATAATGACCTTACCGGTAGATAAGTTTGATAACTTGTCACTGGCGGCTTTGTAATTTTGAATGACCTCTACGCCTTCTACATCTATGGCTTCCACCGATTCTCCTATGAGTTGATGCATATTGGAAGCCAGGTCTTTTCCTTCCAGTAAAATGCCATCAATCCTTTTGCCATTGTAGGCAATCTCTCCATCGGTATTAACGGAAACCCCCGGTAATTTCTTTAAAAGGTCTTGAAGATTCTTATCCTTTTTCGTTCGGTATAAATCAATATCGTAAAGAACCGAATCTCCTTTTACTTCAACTCCAAATCGAGATTCACTCACGACCACTTCGTCAAGGACACTCGTTTCTTCATTAAGATATATTGCTAAAGGCCCGTTTGTTTGATCGAAATGAACCTGATGAATAGTGGTGTCTTTGAAGCCAAGTGTTTGGATGCGAAGGAAGAAGATAATTGAATCCTGATTGCTGTATTCGATCTTACCCAGTGCTCCTGAAATGGTGTAATCCAGCAGTGATGAATCTGATTCGTTTAAAAAGGTAACAACTGCCCCTTCGACTGGTTCCTTCTCTTTAGCAGAGCGTAAAAAACCTTCATATTTATCTTGGCCCACAGATGAATAGGCCATCAGGAATAGAGACAAAAAACAGCCAAATCGGGTCAAAAACTGCTTTGGCCAGCATCTCATCAATAATAACCTTGTTTAACGTATTGATCGTAAGATATTGTTTTTTTAGGGTTTCCCAAAGTGAAGATGTCAGAGTCGAATGATTCTTCTTTGATACTTTGGAGTACCAGCGATCTCTCTTGTTCTGGGATTTGGACGACAACAATAAGGCCGGGCAATCCACCTAAAAATTCAGGGCCATGTGAAATAGGTATGTTAGTAGTGTACCATGTTCGGTAACCGTATTTCTTGTTGATGGCCAATTTGCACGGGAGTCCGTTTATGGTACTATCTCCTTGCACCAGATTCCAATCATTGTGCATGATGATATCATCCTGAACCGCTTTTTCTTCTCCCAGTTTGCCCTTTACGATCGACAGTTTCTTTTCAGAAAGGTTCTTAACATAAATACTCATTAATTCCCATTCGCTGGGATCAACAGGTATATCGTATTCTTTGTATTCCTCGGGTAGGAAGCTATCGATGTATCTAAATGCACTTTTCGCTCCATCTATCCACAGTCTTCCTTCCAGAATTCTGGCATTACTGATCTCATTGGCGAATGCGATTTGCTCAAGTGTTAAGCCCGTACTCATTAAGGCGGTTGAAATATCTCGATCCTCATCCAGAATACTGTAATAACTAGCGACGAACCGCTTGTTTTGACCTTGGATTACTCCGATAATTCCAATGAGGAAAATTAGGCTGATTAAGTTTCTCATGATTTAACTTCAGTAATATAAATAAGAGTGACCGCCCCGTGAGGAGCGATCACAAGATAATTTATCGTCTTGCTCTGATAGGAATAGCAGTACATGGTCCTACTGGAGCCGTACAATCCCAGATGGTGTTGTTAGGACCAGGGATGTCATACGCTACTCTCTCTCCGTTTTCGATGACAATGGTAATGTCCTCAGGGGTGCTAGTTTCCTCTAATGTGACATTCCAGTTCATCGCCAAAGTGATAAATACTACTGATAGAATTTTCATAGTTGAATAATTAATTGTTTAATAAAATTTAGTTGTAACGCGCGTTTTGTGGAGCCAAACGTAATGCGATTTGTTGTTTTCACAAAATAAAATGAAAAGAAATAAAATTTTATGATAAAAAACCACTTCAGTTATATACTGTAAATAATATACCAGTGCATAGAAAATAGAAATAGCTTTTCAAAACTCATAATGATTATCAAATAGGCCAATACAGGCTTCAAGTAGGGATTTTCTAATGCTATTTTTCTTTAATGGGGTAAGCGACTAGTCATTTGATGGCATAAGCATGGTTCAATTGAGCTGTCTAAGAAAGGCTCTAAAATTCCTCATGAATTGGATCCATAATCCATGATAGGCTAGCGGCAAATAGGAAGAAGTGGCCGCCTAAGGCGACCACACTTAGATTATCTCAAAGGAATTGCGGTACATGGACCCACTGGAGCCGTACAATCCCAGATGGTATTATTAGGACCAGGGATATCGTATGCGACTCTTTCACCATTTTCAATAACAATGGTAATGTCCTCGGGTGCATTAGTCTCTTCTAAAGAAACATTCCAGTTCATTGCTAAAGTGATAAACACTACTGATAAAATTTTCATGATTTTAAATAAGTAATTAATTGTTTAAATAAATTGTTTCGACGCGTCTTGTATTCCAAATATAATGTTATGAGTTATTTATAAAAAAATATTTATCGAAATAAATTATAAATTATTAATAACGCTTAGAGTTATATGAATAAATAATATGACCAATTATTTCCATTAAGCCATGAGCGCCAGGGCCACTTTATTTCCGGCTAAATGTTGAGGTATTATGAAGTAGGGAAGTGGCTTAAGTAGTTAACTCTTCTTCAAGTTTTGTGTCCACTACATGCGGTCCTGTGGGCAATACGACGCCAGGAGGGAGGTCAAGATCGGGTTCCCAGTTATTGTCTTGAGGGATACCCCCGTCACCATCATCATTTTGATTTTTCGGCTTCCGCATAGAGGATTTCCATCGCATAACCATAATGAGAATGGCATACACGATAATAGTGAGAAGCATGTTGATCCAGAACTGTGCCATGGTGACTGAATTCTAAATTAAATAATAATGACCAGAAACTTTATATCTTTGTATGGATCGGTATGAAAAAAAGATCTTTCAGCAATTCAACCAGACGCTGATTTTTTCTTGTATTCGATTTTTTCAACGGCTACAGACTTCAAGTTAATGATATAAACTTAGAGCCTTAAGGTATGCTATTAGCAATACTTTCCGGGCACAACGAGGGTATACTCTTTGGTGTGTTTGGAGTCATTATAATTCTGTTTCTGGTCGTTGACCTGGGAGTTTTTAATAAGAAGAATCACAAAGTCTCTCAAAAGGAGGCATTGAATCAGACCATCTTCTGGGTCGCAGTTTCCGTGATCTACGGACTACTCATCTACTTTTTTGGTGATGGCAAGGCCAGTACGCTTGAATTCTTTTCGGCCTATGTCACAGAGAAAGCGCTTTCTGTGGACAACATTTTCGTGATTCTTTTGATCTTAAGGTATTTCAAAGTCAAAGAAGAATATTATCACAATATCCTTTTCTGGGGTATTCTCGGAGCCATAGTCTTTCGGGCGATCTTCATTTTCGTTGGCGCTTTGCTTATTTCTCAGTTTCACTGGATCCTTTACATATTCGGTGCATTCCTTGTTTATTCCGGAGTGAAAATCTTCAATGAAGATGAAGACATGGAGGTTGAGCCTGAGAAAAATGCCCTAATGAAGTTTGTGAAGCGGGTTTTTCCAATGACCACCGATGATCACAATGGTAAATTCGTTGTGATCGAAAACGGTAAAAGATTATTCACCCCTTTGTTCCTGGTAATTGTTCTTATCGAGTCTACCGACCTGATCTTTGCTGTGGATTCGATCCCTGCAGCCTTCGCCATTACTCAAAATGAATTTGTGATCTACACGTCAAACATCTTTGCGGTAATGGGATTACGGGCAATGTTCTTCCTGCTGGCCAATGTTTTGGACAAGTTCTACTTGTTGCAAAAAGGATTATCCATCGTCCTGATATTCATTGGTGCCAAGATGTTATTGGAAATGAACATCATTCAACAGGGATTAGGGGCATTGTTTGGTGTTGAGCACGTACATATCCCGATATTCCTGTCATTTGGGATCATCATCGCAGCCTTGACCCTATCGATTGTGTTTTCATTGATCTTCCCGAAAAAGCCGGAATTGGTAGAACACTCGGAAGGCTAGAATCTCGTTATCTTTGAAACGTTTTAAGTAAGCCGAGTTTTAGTCACCCCGCACTTCGGTTGTTAAGCAATTACCATGGAATTCTATTTAAGAGATGAAACGGCTCCATTAGAGTCGGTTGTATTGGGTATGGGGGAAAATAGAGGTGAGGCCAGGGCGATAAATCCGACCATCAGAAAACACCTTCAAAACAATTCGGCGCCTACGGAAAAGGATATTGTCAGGGAGATCAAAACGTTTGAAGAGGTATTGCTTCAAAATGGAGTCCAGGTTTTGCGACCAGAAGACCTGCCTGGAACTGAGCAGATTTTTACTCGTGACATTGGTTTTGTCATCGAGGACTACTTTTTCATTGCGAATATGAAGCATGAAGTCCGACAGGCAGAGCTCCAGGGAGTCAACTACATTTTGCAAAATGCCAATTCCGATAAAATTATCCGATTACCGGAAGGAGCACTCGCTGAAGGTGGGGATATCATTCTCCACGGAGATTATTTATTTGTAGGGATCAGCGATCGAACCAATGCTGAAGGTGCCGCTTTTTTGCAGGAGTTTTTCCCTGATAAGCAAGTGGTTAGTTTGGATTTGTTGGTAGATCAGGATAATGCCGATCGCAACATTTTACACCTTGATTGCACGTTTCAGCCCATCGGAAAGGATCATGCCATCTTCTATCGGGATGGTTTTTTGAATTCACCGGGTATCCTGTTAGATCTGTTTCCTGAAGAACGCCGGATCGATGTTAATCAGGAAGAAAAAAACCTGATGTTTCCGAATGTCTTTTCGATATCTCCCTCGAAGGTTGTCATTGAACGAAACTTTCATCGATTGAAAGAAGAGCTCCAGGTGCGAGGTTTTGAAGTATTTGAAGTGGATTATGCAGAAACGTCCAAACTGAGTGGCTTACTTCGTTGTTCCACAATGCCATTGAGACGTAAGAAATTATAAAGGACATTGTGATCCCGTAAATGAAATACTCCTTCACAGGCCTCGCGCTTAAGTTTGCGATTTCTTAACCTTCACAGGGGTACCGGTTTATCATGCTTTGTGTCTAACTATTCCACTGCCTTACCAAATCCCTTGTTTGTGACTGTGCATTAACTTTTTCCGAAGGGACAGTTCGATACACATTATTCAGTTCACTGTCCAGCTCAACCACATTCGTATTATCCGAAATCTGTAATTCCAGGATATCAATGATCTGCCGTTTCAGGTTTTGATCTTTCAGAGGAAAACACACTTCGATTCTGCTGTGCAGATTACGATTCATCCAATCGGCAGAGCCCATGTACAAGTCCGGATCACCATCATTATAGAAGTAAAATGCCCGGGCATGTTCCAGGTACCGGTCAACAAGTCGAAAAACCTTGATTCCTGCTGTTTCAGGTACCAGACAACAAATACTTCTTGCCAGAACGGTTACCTCAACACCGGCTTCCGCCGCTTCATACAACTTCTCGATCATCTGCTTCTCCTGAAGATTATTCACCTTGATGATCAAACGTGCCTTTTTTCCGCCCTGAGCATGCGTGATTTCACGATCGATAAGTGAAAGGAATTTATCGATGGCATTGAATTGAGATACTATCAAATCATTGAAACCTGCGGGTGCTTTTCTTTTATGCAGGAACTTAAAGACCTGCTGCAATTCATCGGTCATGCCCGGATCACAGGAGAATAATCCGTAATCACAGTAGATTTTAGCAGTTTTTTCATTCAGGTTGCCTGTCCCGAAGAAACCATAATTGCGACCCTTTTTCTTAACCAGTGCCACCTTGGCGTGGACCTTCAAGCCAGGCAGACTATAGATGATTTTGATGCCTGCTTCTTTCATTCGCTCAGACCACTTTAGGTTATTCGCTTCATCAAAGCGCGCTTTCAATTCCATGAAGACGATCACCTTTTTGCCGTTGTTGGCTGCGCTGATCAATGCTTCACCAATGATGGAATTGGCGGCCATTCGGTAAAAAGTTACATAGATATCTGTGACCTCTGTATCTGATGCCGCTTCATTAAAAAACTGTAGCACATAGCTGTAATCTTGATATGGGAAGTGCAGCAACTGGTCTTTAGCTTCCATTGCTTTCATTACCGATTGCGCTTCATCGATGTTGAAGCTAGGCACCTCTGGGAGTTTTTCGTATTCCAGGTTGGTCGCGGTTGGATTGTAGATCTGGAAAAAGTCGTTGAGATTATGGTATCGTCCACCTGCTACCAGGTCATTTTCTTCCAAAGCAAATGCTTCGGAAAGTTTTGCGATGAGTTCTTCAGAAGAGGCAGCGTCGTACAAAAACCTACTGGGAGCTCCCAAATCGCGTTTCTTGATCTGTTTTTCAATCTTTTCGACCAAATCGCCTGAATACTCATCATCAATGTACAATTCAGCATCCTTATTCAGTTTGATCGCGACGCATTCTACAATCTCAAAATCAGGGAGTACCCGGCCAATGTTGGCGCGAATAATATCGTCCAGATAAACGAATTGATGCGAATCCCCCTCCTTAATATGGTAAAACCTTGGAAGTACATCTGAGGGAATATTGACATAAGCAAAATGTGTCTGATCTTCCTTTTTAAGTTTCAGAGCCAGGTAGAGCATCTGATTATTGAGGAATGGCTCTCCATCGTTCATGCCAAAGATGTATGGCCGTAAATAGGCCAGCACTTTTGTTCTGAAATATTTCCCAAGTTTCGCCTGACTCTCCGCGGAAAGGTTTTCGATAGGGGCCTGAACAATGATCTTTTGTTCTGCAAGTTCCTTCAGGATCTTTTGAAGAGATAGGCCGTATTCATTTAATTGCTTGCCAATCACTTCGCGGATCTGTGACAACAAACCTGTTGAAACTTCCGCCGATTTGCGGATTTTTTTCTTGTCTATCTGTTCGATAGATCGAATATTTGACACCCTTACTCTAAAAAACTCATCCAGATTTGAAGAGTAAATAGCAATGAACCGAAGGCGTTCAAGTAAGGGCACCGACGGATTGTTGGCTTCCATCAATACCCGATAATTGAAGGAGATCCAGCTAAGGTCACGGTCGAAAAAAGGAGGGTTTTCCATGGGGAAGATTGCGATAAGTATTCCGGGAATCGAATTTAATGGACTTCATTCTGATTTATATCATCGAAATCAAGATGTAAAGTCATTGGGTAATGTTCAGACTAAATTTTACCTTAGAAGCAGCTAAGAATATTGACCCATGCAGATCAACAACATCCTTGTTCCCATTGATTTTTCAAAGTGTGCAAAAAATGCGCTAAGAGCCGCTATTGTAATTGCGAAGAAAAGTAATGCCAAAATAATCATGGTTAATGCGGTCCATGTGCACTCCCCACACCCTGAGATTACAGGTGGATTGATTGAAGAAATAGTGGCAGACTATGAGGTACAGGTTCGGGAATCATTTAAGGAACTGGAATCCGAAATCATTGAGCTCAAGGATGTGCCGCATGAGGCGGATCGGTTCATCGCTTATCTGACGGATGCGATCTATACAGAGACCCAGAATAAATCCATTGACCTGATCGTAATGGGAACGCGATCAGAGCATACGGAAATGGAACACCTTTTAGGTACCAGGGCCACGGATGTCATACAGACCATTCCTGTTCCAATGCTTGTGATCCCCGAAACCCATGGTCAATTTGAGTTGAATAAAGCGGGTCTTGCCATCGAATACGACAGCAGTTTGTTGTTTCAGGATTTCAATGTACTAAAGTTGCTTTGCCTGGCTTTTGACGCAGAATTATTGGCTTTCAATATTTCTGACGACCCTTCAAACATATCCGTGGAAGACCAAAAACTAATTGGGAAACTTAAAGGCTATCTGGAGCCTACAAATTCTTCCGTTAGAACCGTAGAAGCATCTTCTATTACCGAAGGGATCAAAGGATTTGTGGCTAATCATGAATTGAACATGCTGGCAATGATCCCCAAAAAGCGCAATTTTTTTGAAAGGCTATTTAAAAAGTCCATCACCAATGCCCTGGCCGTTGACCTGGATGTGCCTTTACTGATCATACGTGAGTCGTAGCAAATAACTTAATTTGAAAGCCGCTCATTCTTCGGCTAATTTCGGCCTATGGAATTCGAAGCAATTGTTCAGGCAGTATCCGGCACGATTTTACAATCGGGAACGCATTCCTTTCAATATGTAGCTACGGATTCCCGAACCATAAGAGACCCGGATGCCACCTTGTTTTTTGCTCAGAAGGGTCCTAATCATGACGGTCACGACTATTTACCTGAATTATACGAAAAGGGCGTGAGGGCTTTTGTTGTTGAGCGACGTATCGCAGAACATTTGCCTGAGGCTGCGGTGTATATGGTGGATGATTCGCTAAAGGCGTTACAAGAGTTAGCCTTCCATCACCGTCAACAATTTCACTATCCAGTGATCGGGATTACCGGAAGCAATGGCAAGACCATCGTGAAAGAATGGTTGGCCATGTTGTTAGCATCCCATTGTCAGGTAGTAAAAAGCCCCAAAAGCTACAATTCGCAGTTAGGTGTGCCCCTTTCGATCATGGAGATGGCGAGTCAATACAATTTAGCCATCCTGGAGGCTGGAGTTTCCAAAACAGGGGAAATGGAAACACTTGCCCATTTGATCCAACCCAATATTGGGATTTTTACCAATATCGGGCCAGCACATGATGAGGGGTTCGATGATCGGGTAACCAAAGTGGAGGAAAAGGCCAACCTGTTTTCAAATAGTGATCTCATTGTCTGCAGACATGAACACTCAATGGTCAGAGAAGCGCTGCAGAAGCGATATGGGGACAAAACGGTAAGCTGGTCACTTGATACCCCGGAAGCCGATATTCGTTTCTTGCTTGCGGGAAACCAACTTAGTTGTTCCTGGAAAGGCCGTGATCATTATGTTAGAATACCCTTTTCCGAAGGCCCGCAGTTAGAGAATTTACTGCATGTATTGGTGGTTTGCCTGTTGTTGGAAATCGACCTGAACAAAGTAGAAACTGCTCTTTCTAAAGTACGAGACGTGGAGATGCGATTGGCACTCAGGCAAGGAGCCAATGATTGCTATCTGTTGGACGACTCTTACAACAATGACCTGTCCGGATTAAGTGTCGCATTAAACATTCTTGATCAACAACGTCAGAAAAACAACAAAACCCTGATCCTGTCGGATATTCAGCAATCCGGTATGCCGAATGAAAGACTTTATGCAGAGGTCAACCAATTATTGAAGAAACATCAGATCAATCGTCTGATTGGCATAGGTCCGCAGATCAGCCATGCTATGGAAGTCTTTAGCATGAATAAGGCCTTTTTCGAATCGACACAGGAATTGATCAATGAACTGCCTGTTTTTCAGAATGAAATCATTTTAATCAAAGGAGCACGAACCTTTGGATTGGAAAAAGTGGTCAGTATTCTTGAGGACAAACAGCATGGTACATCTTTGACCATCCATTTTGAGAAAGTCCTGCACAATTTGAATGTTTTTAGGAATCGTCTTTCCAATACCAAATTGATGGTGATGGTGAAAGCCCATGCTTATGGTGGGGGAAGCTATGAGCTGGCGAACTTTCTGCAGTATCACAAAGTGGATTACCTGGGCGTCGCTTATGTAAATGAAGGGATCGACCTGAGAAAGAACGGATTGGAAATTCCCATCATGGTCATGAATCCGGAATGGGAGTCTTTACCCCTATTTGGTACCTACAAGCTGGAGCCGGAGATCTACTCACTGGAAATGCTGAATTACTTCATTGCTCTTGGTATATCTGTTCCAGTGCATCTCAAAATAGAGACCGGTATGAATCGGTTGGGTTTCTCCTTAAATGAATTAGAAGGGTTATTAAATGCTTTGAATACGCATCAGGTGAAAGTACAGAGTGTATTCACACATTTGGCAGCTGCCGAAGATCCAGGAGAAGATGAGTTTTCGAAGGAACAGGTCCGGGTATTCAATGAGGCTTATCAGCGAATAAATGATGGGCTGGGTTATGCTCCTATTAAACATGCCCTGAATACCGCGGGAATTGTGCGATGGCCACAGTATCATTTCGATATGGTACGTCTGGGAATTGGTTTGTACGGAATTGTCCCGAGCACAGAGCTGCATGTTTTGCCTGTCAGCACCTTTAAGACGCAGATCAGTCAAATCAAACATCTAAAAAAAGGAGCCACGATCGGATATGGTCGTGCGGGGGTAGTGGAATCCGATATGACGATTGCCACCTTACCCGTAGGGTATGCTGATGGGTATCGAAGAAGTTTTGGAAGAGGTAAAGCTAAGGTATTGGTTAACGGTCAGCAAGCTTGGACTATTGGGAACATTTGTATGGATATGACTATGATCGATGTGACTGGAATTCCAGCTCGGCAGGGTGATGAAGTGATATTGTTTGGAGAAGAACCCGATATTCGAGAACTGGCGAATTGGGCAGATACCATACCGTATGAAATCCTCACTTCTATCAGTCACAGGGTCAAGCGAGAATATTCCTGGGATTAGCCCGGAGGCTGATCAACAGAACTTGATCATATTTGCAGAAATTTTGAGGCGTACTTGCGACTCGTCAGTCGGGAATAGCCCAAAATAAAGCATACAATCCATGAATGATATTGCGGCTCGCAAAATTGGAGTACTTGGTGGTGGACAACTTGGCCGAATGATGATCCAGTCTGCCATAGATTACAATTTGAACATTAGTGTACTTGATCCTGATCCCAATGCTCCGTGCAAAAATCTTGTTCAAAATTTCCAGATAGGAAAATTGACCGATTTTGATACGGTTTATGCCTTCGGGAAAGCCTGCGACCTCATCACCATTGAGATTGAAAATGTAAATACAGATGCCCTTAAAGCCTTGCAAAACGAAGGCAAAAGCGTTTATCCGCAGCCCGAGGTGATCGAATTGATACAGGATAAACGCAAACAAAAAGTATTCTATAAAGCCAACAGGATTCCAACAGCAGATTTTGTGTTAACGGAGAATGCTGCTGAGGTCGGAGAACATCGGGATTTTCTGCCGGCTGTGAACAAACTGGGTAAAGAGGGATATGATGGTCGCGGCGTGCAGATCATCAGAACAGAAGAAGACCTGAAAATGGCGTTCGACAAACCGGGCTTGTTGGAGCGACTGGTGCCATTCGAAAAAGAGTTAAGTGTGGTAGTGGCGAAAAATGAGCAAGGAGAAATTCGTACGTTTCCAGTGGTTGAATGTTCTTATCACCCTACTAAGAATCTGGTGGAATTTTTGTTTTCTCCAGCGGAAATCAAACCCGAGATCGAGGAGAAGGCCCGGAAACTAGCGGAAGCTGTCATTGAAAAATTGGGTATGATCGGGTTATTAGCAGTGGAAATGTTTCTGACCAAAGAGGGGGAAGTCCTTGTCAATGAAGTAGCTCCTCGTACCCATAATAGTGGACATCAAACCATAGAAGGGAATGTCACTTCCCAGTTTGAGCAACACATTCGGGCCATCATGAACCTTCCGCTAGGTAATACGGACCTCACCAGACCCTCTGCTATGGTCAATCTTCTCGGAGAAGAAGGACACACGGGACATGCCTTATATCAGGGATTGGAGGAAGTCATGCAGATGGACGATGTACATGTGCATCTTTATGGGAAAAAGGAGACCAAACCTTTCCGAAAGATGGGACATGTCACGCTGGGAGATCAATCCGTCACGGCACTCAAGCAGAAAGCACAACAAGTCAAAGGAACTTTAAAAGTAATTGCATAAATGAGCCACCCGAGAGTAAGCATCATCATGGGTAGTCAGTCCGATTTGAACGTCATGTCGGCGGCTGCTGAAGTATTGGAAGAATTGGAAGTGGAGATTGAAGTGACGATCGTGTCAGCACACCGCACTCCGGATCGGATGTATGAGTTCGCGAAAAATGCACGGTCAAGAGGTATTGAAGTGATCATAGCGGGCGCCGGGGGTGCAGCACACCTTCCGGGAATGGTAGCCTCACTCACGACACTTCCGGTGATTGGTGTTCCCGTTAAGTCTTCTAATTCCATTGACGGCTGGGATTCCGTATTGTCTATTCTCCAGATGCCCGGAGGAATTCCCGTAGCTACTGTGGCGCTGAATGGGGCTAAGAATGCAGGAATATTGGCGGCCTCAATCCTTGGGTCGCATGACAAGGAAGTTGCCAATAATCTGGAGAAATTTAAAAACGGCCTCCAGGACAAAGTCCTTGATTCAGCCACTCAATTAGAAGAGAATGGTTGGCGGGGTAAACGAATCGGATTTTGATCTGACAGGAAGGTCTCCTTCCGTGGAAAAGTTCGTGGCTATTCTTTGAACGGTGGAATTGTTCCTCAATCCTAGGATACCTCTATGGGCACCCTGAATATTCACAGGTGTGAATTTGAAAAATCAACTGCTCAACTTACGTTAGGGATTCAAAAATTCTCAAGAAGAAATCAATATTTTGTCAATTCGCAAATGTTTTCTTTATTAGATATTAAATCATCCGCCATTTATTTGTGAATTTTTAAATTTACCGCTTACTCGAATGACCGGTGCCTAACCACAACCACCAAAAGCACTCCATTTTTATCGCCTGTTCAGGCGTGTTTACGGTAAAGACTGGAATACGGTCCCGGAATTTCCCACCCAATCTTATCACAATATGAAGAAAGCATTACGATTACTTGGAGCATTTTGCTTTGCTCTGTTGCTTGGGAACACGGCCTTTGGTCAGGGTTCCACTTCCTCCAGGATCACCGGTCAGGTAACTGACGGAAATGGTGGAGCTTTACCTGGGGCTACTGTTTTGGCGGTCCATACGCCTACAGGTTTTGAATACGGAACGGTGACCAACGTTGAAGGACTTTTTACCTTGAACAATGTGAACGTTGGCGGTCCATATGAGATCACCATCACTTTCGTAGGATTCTCTGAGAGGAAACTCAGTGACATTTACCTTTCACTGGGTCAAACGGAAACCCTTGATATTTCTTTGGAAGAATCGACCATTGAACTGGAAAGTATCGTTGTAAGTACTGGCGGTCTGTTTGATGGTAACCGGACGGGATCTGAAACAAAAGTAACTTCAGACGACATCAATAGCCTGCCTACGGCTGATCGAGGCCTGAATGATTATCTGAGACTTACACCGCAAGCGGCAGTAGGTAACAATGGAGCAACCAATAGTGGCGCCATTTCATTTGCAGGAGTAAATAACCGTTTTAATGCCATATTCATCGATGGTGCTGTAAACAATGACGTATTTGGTTTGGCCAACTCCGGTACCAACGGTGGTCAGGCGGGTATTTCACCGATCAGTCCTGATGCCCTTGAGCAGATCCAGGTAGTATTGGCACCTTATGATGTGACCCTTGGTGGTTTTGCTGGTGGCGGAATCAACGCAGTGACCAGAAGTGGTACTAACAACTTTGAAGGATCCGCTTATTATTTCCTGAGAAATGAAAGCCTGGCCGGAAAAACGCCTACCGACGATGACAATGTAGAAAGAACCAAACTCGATCCATTTACCGCTCAGACTTATGGTTTCCGATTAGGCGGTCCACTGATCAAAAACAAATTGTTCTTCTTCACAAACGTGGAAATACAGAGAGACGAATCACCACGGCCTTTCGTAAGCAGTGCCTGGAATGGAGATTCAGGGGCAGGTATTGACGGAGTATTGGAAGACATTCGCCAAAAGCTGATCAATGATTACAATTATGACCCGGGAGGGTTCCGGGACAATCCCCAGACGACTGATGGAGAGAAAGTGCTTTTCAAGCTTGACTGGAACATCAACCAGAACCATAAACTATCCGCCAGACATAGTTATGTAAAAGGAACTACTGAAATTCACCCTACACCTAACAGCAATCGAGTTACTTTCGGAAACGTAGGTTATAACTTCCCTTCTACCACAAACTCCACAGCCATTGAATTGAAGAGTAACCTGGGGCCAAATGCCTCTAACAACCTGATTCTTGGAGCCACCATCGTAAGAGATGACAGAGAATTGCTGGGAGATCCTTTCCCACAGATCATCATTCCTGATGGATCAGCAGATATCGTTGTAGGAACGGATAACTTCTCATTCTCGAATATTGTATTTCAGGATGTTTATACTTTGACCAACAACTTCAATTTGTACAAAGGGAAGCACACCTGGACCTTCGGAACACACAATGAGTTCTTCAAAGTACAGAATTTGTTCACCATCTTTTCAACTCCTCGTTATGAGTATTTCTTCGATGGCGTAAACCGTTTCCTGTCTGACGAGAATCCTGATTTGATCTTGTTTGGTCATGAGCAGTTGGCGAATGGACAGTCTGCGATTCGATTTGGGGATGAGGCAGAAAACCTCGGACCTACCTTTAATGCACTGCAAATGGCATTTTATGTGCAAGATGAGATTCAGGTAAGCCCGGATTTTAAATTAACCTTAGGTCTGCGTGCAGATATACCTGTCTTCCTGGAAGATGCTCCTTTGGAGAACGTGGATTTCAACACAAACACAGTTCCGGTACTCGAGTCACTATATGACCTTGAAGGTGCAGAAGCGAGCAACACACCTAACACGCAGGTATTGTTCTCGCCACGAATTGGATTTAACTGGGATGCTTCTGGTGACAAAACCACACAATTACGTGGTGGTGTAGGTGTCTTCACAAGCCGTGTTCCATGGGTATGGCCTGGCGGGATGTATATTAGAAATGGTCTGAATAGTGCATTCAATGTGTTAGTATTCTCTGATGAGCCAATCTATGCGTCACCACAAGAGTGGGTAAACAATCTTTCGAGTTCGGTTAGCCCTACGGGAGATGTCGATCTGTTTTCTGACAACTTCAAGTATCCTCAGATCTTGAGAGCAAGCGCGGCCGTCGATCACAAATTGCCTGGTGGTATCGAGACTACTGCAGAAGTGACTTTCACAAAAACGCTGAATAATATTTTTGTTCGTCAGGTAAACCTTCGACCTAGCGTAGGCAGAGTCACGGTACCAGGAGCAGGTAATCGTCCTGCGTTTGATTTTGGTAGTCCTGTTGACCCTACTTATACGAACATTACCCATGTTAGTAATACCAGTCAAGGTTATACCTTCAATTTCAGTGCGCAGGCTTCAAAAAGCTTCAGCAACGGATTGGATGCAAGTGTGGCTTACTCATTCACAAGAGCGGATGCCTTGTTTGACGGAACAGGTTTCATCAACAATACAAACTGGCAAAATATCCTTAGCGTGAGAGGAAATAACAACCCTTCTGTCGGGAGATCTGTGTTTGATGCAGGTTCTCGAATCACGGCTTTCCTGAGCTACCGAAAAGAGTATCTCAACAACTTCGCTACTGGTATTTCCTTGTTCTACACAGGCCGCGACGGATCGCCTTATACTTACGTGTATGCTAACAACATTTCTGACTTATCCGGCAGCCTGGATTATAACGATTTGTTGTACGTTCCTGTCAATAACAGTGAGGACATTACTTTCATCCCTCAGACAGATAATGACGGAAATGTAATTGTCTCAGCTGATCAACAATGGGCTGCGTTCAATAACTTCATTGAGAACGATGACTATCTAAGCGAGAGAAGAGGTCAATTTGTGGAGCAAAACCGTGTTAGAACACCGTTTGAGCACATCATTGATTTGAAATTGACGCAGGATTTCTTCATCAGTCAGGGTGGAACCCGACATGCGATGCAGATTTCGTTCGATATTTTCAACTTCACTAACTTCTTGAACAAGGACTGGGGAAGAAGATACTTCGTGGGTGGCAATACTTTCCCATTGTTGACCCCTGTATTTGATTCGGGGGCGTTGCAAGGATTCCAGTTCAATGACCCAGGAGATCCTTACGATATCGTACAAGCAGGTACTTACAGTTCCAGGTGGATTGCCCAATTAGGGGTGAGATACAGCTTCTAAACATAGGAAACTAATTCTATAGAAAGATGCCTCATACGGGGCATCTTTTTTTTGTGCTAATAGCCCAGCCATAACACGCAGATCATCAAATGATGATGACCCTTAAAGACCAAATTGTCATTTGGGGATAAAGCTATTCTTTAAAAACGCAGGTCCTACAAGTAGACGGATCAAGCGATTTCTCCATGGAAGGGCTTGACTTTTTAAGACACGGCGACTAGTAAGGATATGGTGCTTTGAAGAACAATTCAGCAATCACAAAAGCAATTACGGAAGCTACAAAGCCGAACATGAAAACCGTATAAGCCAGGCGTAATAATCTGTATTTTTTGCCCAGTACCTTTCCCAGGAAGTAGATGTCCCGGATAAGGCTGCTATACAGATAATCCGCATCTTTCAGCATTTCCTTCATGGCCCATTCATAGTCTTCGAGCTTCATGCTATGAAAGTTTCCGAAAAACAGCAGATTAGTTTCCTTGTTTCGGATGTTGTCACGGGTGAAAATTCCTTTGCTGATATTGGGGCGTGTTGCCACAATGCCGATGACAATCGTGCTGAGGCACACCAGGGTCAAAATAACAGAAGGGACCACCATATGCGGATACTCTTCCAGCTTTCGGAACAATACTGAGATCATGATCGACAGGATCAAGGCGTTGATAGAGATCATGATATTGGCCTTATTGTCCGCGATGGCACTCAGTTCCAGGTGGTTTTTGGAGGTTAATCGAAACATGGTTTCTATACCGCGAGTAGGTGTCAGTTCCTTTGCTTCTTTAACCTTGACTTTCAGGTCTTCTATCTTTTGTTGAAGCTTTTCTGCTTCACTTGATTTCTTCATGGATTTCAATCGCTTTTTGACCGTTTTCAAATGAGCCGCCTTGGCTTCACCATAGTGGGCTTTGGCAAAATTTGTGAAATAGGTATGATCACTCAGGAACTCCCGGTTTTTTTGCAACCATTCTTCTGAAGCCATGTTTTCTCCATGGAGCTTGTTGATTTCATTGCACAGCGCCTCCGATCGAACAAAAAAGTCATCGCCCCCAAGATGACTCAGGTCCGCATCGCACAAAACCTCTTCAATCAATTGTTGTGGAGATTGAGGCATTCGCGTAGCAAGAATGCAATTTTCTACCACAATGATCTTTTCCTCAGGGAATGCTTCTGATGTCAGGAATTCCCGGGCGATTTTAGTGCTGGCTTCTTCGTGATTGTCAATGGATTGACTGTAGCCAGTATCGTGAAACCATGCAGCCAGTTCCACAATTTCCAGTTCTTCATCGGACAGCCCTTCCCCTTTTCCTATTTGCCGGGCAGCACTGACGACAAATTCCGTATGGTTCAACGTATGATAGGTGATGTCCTCGGAAAGCTCCTCGTGCAATATATGAGTAGCTTTCTCTTTCGCCTTATTCAGGATGGTTGCTTCCATTCAATGTCGAGTTTTAACACTCATTTATACAATATTAGGCACAATACAATTAACGCTACTCCTCGTCGGATTTGACATGGCCCGGTCTGTCGCTATATTCACTTAAATGTAAGGCTGAAATGCTGTCAAAGGTTTTCTTATCCGAGAGGAATGGTACTTTGGCTAAATTTGAGCTCCAAACTCATGTCTCGATTAATACTAGCCATACCAATTCTTTGCATCTGGTCCATGCTATCCAGTAGTTGTGGTAGCAACACTGCATTTGGGCAAAGAGCAGACAGTCTGTTTCTCGTTAACGCTCAAAGTGAGATTTATTATGACCTGAAACAACCTGAACAAAAATATTTTTTACCATATGTCTTGTCCGAAGTATCCGGACTGACCTGGGTAAGAGAAAATACCGTGGCTTGTGTTGAGGACGAAGGCGGCAAAGTTTACTTTTATGATTTCAGTGAAAGGAAAATTGTTCAGGCAGTCAGATTCGCCAAGCCCGGGGATTTTGAAGGCGTGGAATTGGTTGGAAATAAGGTCTACGCCTTGAAGAGTAGCGGCGACCTTTATCATTTCGAACTTTCCGAAGAACGAGAATTAGTCGGCAAGAAAATAGAAACCCCTCTTTCGAGTGCGAACGATACTGAGGGGCTGGGTTATGATCCCATATCGGGAAGGCTACTGATTGCTTGCAAAGAAGATGGAGACATAAAAGGGCATAATGCGAAAGGGAAAGCGATATATGCCTTTGACCTGGAAAAAGAGAAATTGAAGAAGGATGCTCGGTTCGAATTGAGCATGAAGGATCTCAAGAAATTCTTTGAGCGAAACAAATCCGCTGAATACGACGATGAAAAAATAAAATTTGAGCCATCAGGAATTGCTTTCCACCCCATTGAGAAGACTTTCTACGTCATAGCTTCGGTAGGAAAGCTTTTAGTAGTATTGAATCAGGATGGAACGATCAGGGCAACCTATCCCATTGCCCCGCGAGTACTCAACCAACCTGAGGGCATTTGTTTTGCTCCGAATGGCGACCTTTATATCAGTAGCGAAGGTGAGGGAGATAAAGGTTATATTTTAAGATTTCCAATGAAAAACCGGGTTAGATGACAGAGAAGAGAGCTTTTTTGACATTTTTATTGATGATTCTTTTGAGTGGATTGTACGCTCAGGATTTTTCCGTTTTCCTCATGGGAGATGCAGGAGAACCTAAATTTCCCGAAGATAAGAATCTCAATTTCCTCAAAGAAAAAGTAGCCAATGCCACGGAGGATGATGTACTCATCTTTCTTGGAGATAACCTCTATCCCAAAGGCCTGCCGGATGAGGAAGATCCGGAACGAGCGGAAATGGAAAAGAAACTGATTCCACAACTGGACATCATCAAAAATTTCAAGGGTAAATCTTTTATCATCCCCGGAAACCACGATTGGGCGCAGGGTCGCAGACAAGGCTTGAACAATGTTCGGAATATGGAGCGCTTTGTCACTGAATATACGGGAAAACCAGAAGCGTTTCTGCCGAAAAACGGATGTCCGGGGCCAGAAGAAATCATCCTGTCTGATAAAGTGACTTTGATTATTCTCGATACTCAATATTTCCTGCATTCACAGGAAAAAGCACGTGAGGCCGATGGGTGCGAAGCGCCTGGTACGAGTGAAGCACTGGGGCTATTGGAAGATATGATCGTTAGAAATGCCAATAAGCATATAATTGTGGCGGCCCATCACCCACTCTATTCTTATGGTCCACATGGGGGGAAGTATAAGTTCTGGAAAGCGAATCTGTTTCCACTCACGGAAGCGAAAAGTATGCGCAATCTGTACATTCCACTACCTGGATTAGGCACGATTTACTGGGTGAACCGAGCAGTGATTGGGAATATTCAGGACATCCCAAACCCAAAATATAAGATCATTCGAAATGTCATTCTCGATATCCTAAAAAAAGCGGATAATGTTGTGTGGGCAAGTGGTCATGAGCACTCATTGCAATACATCGCAAGGGAAAACCTCCATCAGATTGTGAGCGGATCAGGGAGTAAGACCTCACATGTCGTAGAAGGAAAGGGAACCGAGTTTTATAAAAGGGAACAGGGTTTTGCCGAAGTAAACTATAAAGAGACCGGCCCTGTGGAACTTACTTTTTGGTCTGGCGAATCAGCATCAGAGCTTTATCGCAAAGAACTCTACGCCAAGGATGTGGTTACGGATCAGGAAGAATTGGAAACCCGACCAGATTATAGCACCCAGAAAATTACTATTCCTGCCAGCAAGCAATATGGAATCAGCAAGAAGGCGAGTTTTTGGCTTGGAGAGAATTATAGAAAGACCTGGGAAACTCCTATTGAAGTGCCATTTTTTGATGTGAATAAGGAGTATGGAGGCCTGGAAATTTTAAAACGCGGAGGAGGTAGGCAGACCTTGTCTTTGCGCATGGAGGCCGAAGATGGGAAACAATATGTGCTGAGATCCATTGAAAAGGATCCTTCGCAATTACTTCCTAAAACATTAAGGAGAAGTTTTGCAGCAGACTTCCTTCAGGATCAGATTTCTTCTTCTCATCCATATGGTGCCCTTGCTGTGCCTAAGCTCGCGGATGCGGCTGGTGTTTACCATGCGAACCCAAAGCTGGTCTACGTACCATCTGATCCCGCATTTGGTAAGTTTCGTTATGCCTTTGAGGACCAGATGTACCTCTATGAAGAACGCCCCAATGATGCCGCGGCCAGTGCTCCTTTTTTTGGTGGCGGAGATGATGTAAAAGGGACGCTTGATCTTCTTGATAAAGAAATTTACGAAGACAATGACAACTGGATTGATCAGCGGTTCGTACTACGCAGCCGCATGTTCGACATGCTCATTGGTGATTGGGACCGACACGATGACCAGTGGCGATGGGTAGGTAAGAAAAATGAAGACAGAGAGGGGAGACGATATCGCCCAATTCCCAGAGACAGGGACCAGGCATTTTTTGTCACTGATGGACTGCTACCCAAAATTGCGGCAAGCAAGTGGGCGGTTCCTTCTTCCGAGGGATTCGATGAAGAAGTGAATTGGGCTCCGGGATTGAGCTGGAACATGCGATGGTTTGACCGATCCTTCATCAACGAACCCGAATGGCAGGATTGGGACGAAGTAATCAGTGATATTCAGGCCAATGTTACAGATGAGGTCATTGATGAGGCCATCAAAGACTTGCCTAAAGAAACTTATGAGTTAACCGGCCCAGAAATAGCCAGAATTCTGAAAGTGAGAAGAGAAAAGCTAAAGACATTCGCTCGTGAACTTTACGACTACTTATCAAAGGAAGTAGAGGTTGTTGGTACCAATAAACATGAGCATTTTCTGATTGAGCGTTTAAACGATAATGAGACGCGGGTGACCGTAAGAAAGCGAACAAAGGATGGTGATTTGAAGCATGTGATGTATCAAAGGACTTTCCTGCACAGTGAAACAAGAGAAATCCGGTTGTATGGATTGAGCGGTCAGGATGTATTTGATATTGAAGGGGATGTTCGACAAAGCCTGAAAGTGCGGATTATCGGCGGGAAGAAGAAGGACGTCATCAACGACCAGTCCTCTGTAAAGAAGGGTGGTAAAAAGACAGTGGTATATGACAAGATCGATAAGACGGTTATTACCTACGGTAAAGAGACCAAATCCAAGTTGTCAGATGATCCCGAGGTAAACGCCTACAACCGGAAAGGGTATGTATATGACAAGACATTTCCTTTGGTCAGTGCTCAGTACAATCCTGATAACGGACTTTACCTGGGAGGAGGATTCTTTATGTGGAAAGAAGGTTGGCGTAAATCGCCGCATGCTTCTCAACACTTGTTATTGGCCAATGCAGCATTCGCGATCAACTCGTTCAATTTCAAGTACGATGGCAAATTCTTCAATGTATTTGGTAAAACCGGATTGGAGATTCAGGCAGAGATACAAGAGCCTTTTTTCGTGAGTAACTTCTTTGGTTATGGCAATGAATCGACCTGGGATTTCAATGGCGAGGGGATCGCTTCTGGAGAAGAGGATCCTATTGATTTTTATCGCCTGGAAACGGATCGAAGTGTTTTCAGATTGGGACTTACACAACCTTTAGGAGGCCGGGAAAGAGGTTTACTTAAGTTTGGAACGTTGATACGACAGGCAGAAGTAGAACGGGATGATAATCGTTTTATTGACCTGATTGAGACAGGAGTTGACCCGTCCAAAGTGGATCAAAATCATTTCTACTATGGGGTGGATCTGGGTTTATCTTTTGATACAAGAGACAATAAAGCGATCACTACCCAGGGGATCAATTTCAATGCGAAACTTGAGCAGCTATGGGGCTTGAATAACGTGTCGGAAGACCTTACCAGAGTAACCGGAGATTTCTCATTTTTCACACCGATCAAGTATCCGGCACGATTGGTCATCGCCAATCGGGTTGGGGTGGATCACATCTTTGGAAATGATTTTGAGTTCTTTAATGCCTCTCAACTCGGTGGATGGACAAACCTCCGAGGATTTCGCAGGAATCGATTTTATGGTCAGACAGCCTTCTATCACAACCTGGACTTGAGGTTGAAGTTATTCTCCTTCACGACCTATATTTTCCCCGGGCAATTCGGAATACTGGCATTTCAGGACGTTGGACGTGTATGGTTTGATGGCGAAACTTCCGATACCTGGCATATTGGTCGCGGAATTGGTGCCTATATTGCGCCACTGGATGTTACCGCTATTTCCTTCAACTGGACCTTTACAGATGAAGAAGACCTGTTTTCTGTAAGATTTGGGTTCTTTTTTTAGTGCTTATTATCGCTAAGAAACCGGAAATCCCTAGTTTTGTCGTCCTTTCATTGATGGGATATTAGCTCAGTTGGTTTAGAGCGCTGCCTTGACAGGGCAGAGGTCACTGGTTCGAATCCAGTATATCCCACAATCATTCAAACCCTTGATGCTAAACGTATGAAGGGTTTTTTATTTTCTTCGGTCTAAGTGATCCGCATTCACACCATTCTGGGTAAATAGAAATTCTGGGTAAATAGAAGAGATGGTATAACAGCAACCCCTAAAGTGAGAACAAAACCAGCTTTTTGCTGGCATTGTTCTCATTTAGCATATGATTAGTCTTTCAGATGAATCAGAATTGATATTCAAGACCAATACCAAATACACCTGATCTGGACACCCTTGTGTCTAATCCAAAGACGTATCCCTGTCCAAGCTTGCCTTGTGCCACTACCGTTATTCCCTTAAAGACATCAAAACTTGCTTGTAAATCCATATATCCGGTGATTGATTGTGTTCCCTGGACACTTCCGAAACGTTCTTCACTGTACCAGGTATCCGGGTTACTGTAGTCATACACAAGCAATAGTAACTCACCATCAAAAGTGGAACCAAAGGTCACTCCGGGTCCAAATCGTAATCGCCACTTCTTCGATTGCATTTGCAAAGCATAACGGGCATGTCCAGTGATGCCACTGTTAAGAACACACCATCCGTAAGTAATGAAATCGGGGCCGGTAAGATCACCTTTGTAGTAGTCTACCAGATATTCACTATCGCTATGGAAGTCTAATCCTAGTTCCAGGTATTGAGAGAACAAACCTTTCATGGGTTTACTAACTCCCACATAGATCCCGAAATTATTTGAGTAAAACTCATAGTCTCCGTGATTCAAAAACCCTGACATATCCACGCTTTGGGCTTGTTCACTTCCTGAAAAGGCCCGAAGCATTTCATAGGATAAATCAGGTAAGTGCTGATCTACAACTTGAAAACGAGCCCCAATGTTACTCACCTTCCAAACGTTAGGTTTTGCTTTGTTATTCAAGACATCCTGGCTAATGGCAGATTGAGATAAGCATGACAAAACCAGAAAGCAAAGAATCTTAAATTGGATTTGCTTTATCATAATCCTCATCTGTTATTGTGTATGTGAAGGTGTTTTCAGGTTCTTCCACATAGCCTCCCCTGAACTCAGGGATACGAACGTTGAATGAGATAATATCTGAATCTGCATCATAACATTCGGGGAAATTGGCACCGCAGAATAATTGAACTCGATCATCATTGAAAATAACTTTCACAGAATCGAATCCTAATGTCTGGATATTGCATCTGAAATTACCGACATCCTCAAAACATAGCTCGGTGTTCAAAAGAGAATCACCGGGATTTAGCGAAGGAAGCTGTGTGCTTTGGCCTTCATCAAAATAACCTTCAAGACGGACATTGTGTGAAGAAGCATTTTTGATTACTCTCGTGACCAATAGCTCTTCTGATTCCTCACATCCTGAAAATCCAATGATGAAACTTACAAAGCATGCACTAATTAGCATCTTTGATGTCTTCATAAAAATCTCGTAGCCGTGGGATATTCCTTTCCGTTCCATTATTAAAATTATCCGTCAAAAACCTTTCAATCTGTTCTATGTTTCGGCTGACCCTAACGGCATCTTGCAATTGTAAAAGTGTGTAACCTGAAACATTATCATCAGCAAAATTAGGATTTCCACCCCTGTTTCTCCGTTGATTGGTATTATCACGAAGATCGACAAAAAATGGCGAATACTGCCAATCTGTGCCTCCATCACCCTCAATATCCTGTCGACTTTGATCGGGTATTCCTTCTACTGCTGCTGTTCTGGGATCGTCAGTTATTGCATAGTTTATAGGTAAGAAGTAATGTTCAATAGCTCTGGCCCAACTTTCAACCAACAAAGGGTCCACTCTGTAAGCTCCCTGAAAATTCCCCGGTGATAATAAAATGTGATTGATATGTCCTAGCTCATGAAGCATTACCCTCCAAATATTAGCCGTATCATCATGACCTCTGACAAAAAACCTAATGTCATTATACAATATCGCCCTCGTAATTACATCTAAGGCTTCATCATGTCTGATAGAGGCATTAATGACGTTTGAACTTCCACTTTTGAATATTGGCCGAATTTTGATGGTAGCGCTTCCCATCGGTTGCCTCAGGCCTGCTTTTGAGGCTTCTTTTTTAAAGTGATCAATGGCATTAAGCATGGTTCCTCCGGCCCAGCTCGTAGAAGTGGGACTGTAGACGAATGACTGATCCCATGGACTCTTTTTCCTTGAACCAGCATTATGATTTATAGAAAATCCAATGCTATTGGTTATTTTGTAATTGAAGGTTTCCCATTCGATACTGTACCATACTTTGTTCTTAAATGAACTGATTTTATAGTAACCTCTGCTGTCCGTATGTTTAGATCGGAGTTTTGTGAAATACCTTGCGCGTACCTTGACACCTCTTACGGGTATATACCTTCTTTCGATTGTACTTCTTCCAATTGGGTCTGATGGAGGGGGTCTTCGAACGATGTACTCTTCCACTTTGATATAGCCACTCGGATACCATTTTTTCCCAAAAAGGGCGTTGGCCGGACCATCTTCCTCTTCTTCATTTCCCGTAATTCGAATGGCTTCTTCTTCTAAATCATCCCAGATACTCCGTTCTGTTCTCCCGTTTTCAGTTTCTTCTTCATCTTCCTCATCAGCCATAAACAATTCTTCAATTATTTCATACTGAACATTGGGGAACTGATAATCTCTGGGAACTACCGTGTACTGCCAGGTAATCTCTCCTTCCGGTATTTCAGGGTCATGATACGAATCCCCTGATGCCTCTATCTCATAATCTAATGGATGATCATATAAGTCTAGCAGGGTGTCGCCGACCAGTATATCCACTTCGGTGCTGTCAGCGGGTAAAAACCTCACGTACAAATGTGTTGTCTCAATTTGAATCGGATCATCTTCAGCGCGGCCCTGTGCTTTCAAACTTGCGAGCGCTGCTTTCATGTTATCAACAGTATAGGGATTGTCAAGTCTTTCTCCCAATACAATTTCCTGACCAACTTGTGACGCAATCTTAGCATCGGCAAGGGGATCAAGTGTTGGAACATCTTCAACCTGGCATGAGAACATTACCAGAGATAAAATTGAGATCATCATTAAAAATGAAAGACCTCTTCTGCCTAAACAATTGTTTTTCATTGTAGTTACGTTTTGATTTAAAAATTTGTCTATCAAGAAAGAGTACGAATGTTGTCTTGTCTCTACCTCTCTCAATTGTTTTGCTCAAATATAAGCTGGGTCTTAGTAAACAACGACTTCATTTATGAATAAATTCATGGCTGGCGAGTCATTTAATCCCTTTCAATACCGTCTAACCCTGGTAACATAGGTTCATTATGATCAATTACTAGAGTGATGGACCCACTACATGCCCAGGAAGCCAATAGGAAGTCGGAGGTGTTAATGACCTGTTAATCTCCTCTCATTTCATCTTTGACCTTTTACTTTTACTGTGCTAAAAGTTTGTCTTTATCACTGCAAGACCCATCCGTACGAAATGCAGAACGCACCCATCCGCATATTGATTGTTTTGGCCACTGTGGCGTTGGCAGGCATCATTGCGTCTCAGATGTACTGGGTGAACATGGCCCTGTCTAACGAGAATCAGCAATTTGATCATTCGGTGCAAATGGCACTTAACAATGTGGTAGAAGGTCTTTGCCAGATTGAAGGCAATGATATCCCGCTAAACAATCCTATTGATCGAATATCTAACAACTATTACATTGTTAGGACCAAGAACCGGATTAATCTGGAGTCTTTGGAGTATTTACTGAAAGCGGAGCTGGAGAAACGTGCCATTACTCAGGACTTTGAATACGGCCTCTATGATTGTGAGAGTGATCATATGGTGTACGGTGATATCGTTCATCTGTCTTCTAACCCTCCGGTAGAAAAGACATCTGTATTTCCTGAATTGGAAGGTGAAGCCTACTATTTCGGTATCTATTTTCCAGGCCGGGCAAGGGGTTTCTTTCGAGACCTGCAGTTTTGGCAGATCACTACTTTGTTGGTGATCATCGTGATCTTATTCATGGGATATGGCCTGTTCGTTATCTTGAAGCAGAAGCGTCTAAGAGACATTCAACGAGATTTTGTTAATAACATCACCCACGAATTCAAAACGCCAATAGCAACGCTAAAAATCGCCTCAGAAGTATTTGCCAATGCTGATGCCGAGCGACCGGAGCGATTGAAGAAGTACGGAGAAATTGCCCATCTGGAAACACAACGACTCGAAGGCCAGGTTAGTCAATTACTGAAAAACAGTTTGTTGGAACGAAAACCAAAGTTCGAAAAGGTCAGGTTAGCCATTCAGCCTATCCTTAATCGGGTGGTGCAGACCCTGAAACCCGTGGCTGATGCAGCTGGAAAATCAATTACTTGTGCAGAAAGTACGGGTTCCTTCAATGTACTTGGTAATGCTGATATGTTAGAAGCGGTCTTTTACAATTTACTTGACAACAGCATCAAGTATGGGGGAGATCAAATCAGTATTGACTTAAAAGAAACAAATCACCAAATGGTGGTCACTATATGTGATGATGGGCCTGGCATTCCCGATGAATATCGGCGTAAAGTATGGAAGAAGTTTTTTCGTGTGCCTACCGGCAATGTTCATGATGTAAAAGGATTTGGGTTAGGCTTGTACATAGTTCATAATATTATGAAAAACCATCAGGCAACCATTACCCTGGCTCCAGGGGGCAATTCCTTTCAGCTCAAATTTAGATCCCTATGAAAGGTTCAATTTTTTTGGTCGAAGACGATGATAGTTTAGGCTTTGTTACCCAGGATAACCTACAGGTAGAAGGATACCATGTATCCTGGTTTAAAAATGGGAAAGAAGCTTGGGAAGCCTATAGAGAACAACAATTTGATCTATGCTTGCTGGACGTCATGCTCCCTGCCATGGATGGATTCGAATTGGCTAGAAAAATCAGGACTGTCAATGAATTTGTCCCCATCATTTTTTTAACGGCCCGTGTGCAGGAAGAAGATCGCCTTGCGGGGTTTGAAATCGGAGGAGACGATTACATTTCCAAACCTTTCTCCATGCAAGAGTTGCTTTATCGAGTGGCGGTTTTCATGCGCAGGACGTCTTTGCATCAGGAGAACGAAGAGATTGAGACCACTATTGGTGCTTACCAGTTCGATCAAAGTAATCTCAAACTGGTTCATACAGAAGAGACCATCAATCTGACCCAAATGGAAGGGCAGTTGCTTTCCATGTTAATGGCTAAAACGAATGAACTCGTTCGGAGAGAGGATATCCTGGTCAGGATCTGGGGTGAAAATGATTATTTCAAAGGAAGAAGTCTCGATGTATTCATCTCGAGATTGCGAAAATACCTGAGACATGACAAATCTCTCTCCATAAAAAACCACCATGGAGTTGGATTTACCTTGACCATTGAAAATGGATGAACGTTATGAAACCAGAGTCTCAATCATCGTGATGAGACCCTGGAATTGATCTGTTTAAGCGTTCTCTTGTTCCGGAACCTTGATGTGGCCCCAGTTTTCACCGCTCTTGATTCGATACAATTGCATTTCGGAAATGCCGAACTGTCTGGCGATCATTTTCAATCGCGTTTTTCGATTGGGGTCAAAGATGCGCTCTTTGATCATTCGAACTTTCGACTCGTTCAATTTAGCACTTCTTGTAATACCATCTCTCCAGGCAGGGTTACTCTGTTGGTGCTTCTCTTTTTCCGCCTTGGTTGCCCATTTGAGATTGCCCAATTGATTGTTCTCCTTGTTATGATCTAAATGAAGGACAAACTTGGACTCATCAGAGGGTGAGGGCAGGAAATGAGCGGCTACCAATTTATGGATGTAAAAGGATCGCCTTCCTCCGTTCTCTAACCTTAAAGTGATGGTTTTATAGCCACGTACTGTCGCAAATTTCAAGATGTGGCCTTTTTCGTTGGTCTTGAAACTTTTTAATCTCCCATGACTGGAGATGTGGATTTTTTGCTTATCGACGACTTCATCCGTCTCGAGAGGTTTCCACTCCTCGTAATCTTTGTGATTTAACATTAGCTCGTTCTTAATGATGCAGGTCAGGTAAATATATGAATTTTCAGTTAATAATCATAGCGTTTGAATTGGTGCCATGGGCTTACTTTTCGCCGGAATTGATAAATACCTGAGCCCATATAAGAACGCAAAAAATGGACGATAGGTATGGAAAGTCCCTAAAATCGCTGAGAATAGTGAAGTTAAAAATGGTTAAAGTACAAGAAGTCAATTACTTGGCGCTTTACATTTGATTTTGTGAATCGAATAACCCTGAGATGGATCATAGGAATTATGAGTCTGGCGCTTGCCGGTCTTATAATTTTTCAGTTATACTGGATTGATACGGTAATTCGTGCCAATGAGGAGCGATTTCGCAAGGATGTAATTGGGGCACTTCAGAATGTATCTCAAAAACTGGAACGACAGGAAGCCTATTACGCCATACAACGTAGGATGCAAGCGCAGAACTTCTTGCCGCAGGCAATACAACAAAACGGATCGGTTGTGTTTGAGGTGACCGATAGTGCAGGAGTACTAAGGGATGTCAGTTTTTCTTTGACGTATACTCAGGGGGGATATCAATTGGTGCCTGGTCCCGAATCTGGCCCCAACCCTGAGGCCATCATGAACGACCCCTCAATCAAGGAGGAGCTATCAAAAGTGAACAATGCTTCGAATACGATGCTCGGCGTATTGCAAGACATGATGTACTCGAATGCCCCCATTCAGACACGCCTTAGCCCTGATCAATTGGATTCTCTGATCACCTATGAACTGGGAGAAAAAGGCATTGGTATTGATTATGATTTTGGGGTGATTGCACCTTATCAAAACCTGTTTTTGTATCTGGAGGACCCAAGCAAGAATCAAATTCTGGCCCAAAGTGAATTGAGAGCGAGTTTGTTCCCCAATGATCTGACGGGTGAATACAACCTGCTCGTGGTTGATTTTCCTGAAAAAGGTCAGTTTTTATTGGGTAAGATCTGGTTGACCATGGCGAGTTCCGGTATTCTGATCACGGCGATCATGTTGTGTTTCGGATATGCCGTTCGAACCATCGTCAAGCAAAAGAAATTGTCGGAGATGAAAACGGATTTCATCAACAATATGACCCATGAACTTAAAACCCCGATCGCTACGGTTGGGCTGGCAGTGGAGGCATTACAAGACAAATCGATTCGAAGTGAAGACCTCTTACAGGATCGTTATCTTGGAATGATCGGAGAGGAAAACAAACGACTGGGGCAACACGTGGAGAAAGTGCTGCAAATGGCCGCTATTGAAAAGAAAGATGTGCGGATGAAATTTGAGACAATGAATCTCCACGAGCTGGTGGAAGCAGCTACTCGAAAAATGGCCCTACAGGTGGAAAATAGAAAGGGAACGTTAAAGACGGTTTTGAATGCACAGACTCAATTGGTTAAAGGAGACGCAGTGCACCTGATGAACGTCGTTGTAAACCTGCTGGACAATGCCAATAAATATTCTCCGGAAAAACCGAATATTATTGTTCGAACTGAAAAGATTGGCAAGAACATTGTGCTCTCAGTGCAAGACCATGGCCTGGGCATGAGTAAGGAAGCAGTTCGAAATATTTTTCAGAAGTTTTATCGTGTACCCACCGGAAACGTACACAATGTGAAAGGCTTCGGACTTGGTTTGGCTTATGTCAAAAATGTAGTAGAAGACCATCATGGCTCCATTGATGTGCAAAGTGAGCCTGGAAAAGGAAGCAAATTTTTTATCACCTTACCCCTTCATTATGGAGACGCCTAAGATATTGCTAGTAGAAGATGATCCTAACCTGGGACAAATTCTAAGTGAGTACCTGACATTAAAAGGGTTGGATACCCAACTCTGCAGAGATGGAGAGGAGGGTGGAGAAGCCTTTTCAACCAATCATTTTGATCTTTGTATCCTTGATCTCATGATGCCGAAGAAAGACGGGTTCACCTTGGCCACGGAAATACGCGAACAAAACACAACGGTGCCAATTATTTTCTTAACGGCAAAGTCGCTTAAGGAGGATGTAGTACAGGGATTCAAAATCGGTGCGGATGATTATGTGACGAAACCATTCAGCATGGAAGAATTGATGCTTCGGATCAATGCCGTACTGAAAAGAACCTTAAAAGAAACTCAATCCAATGTATTTCCGGATGAGTTCGCTATCAGCTCCATGAAGTATTATTACACGGAGAATAAATTGGTGACCCCTCTTCGTGAAATTAAACTCACAACGAAAGAGAATGAATTGTTCAGGATCTTCTTTGCCAACCTCAATAAAACCGTAGATCGTTCAGACGCATTGAAGAAGATCTGGAAGGATGACAGCTATTTCAATGCAAGGAGCATGGACGTTTACATTGCCAAGCTTCGAAAATATCTTAAAGATGATGAGCAGGTTAAGATATTGACCATTCATGGCGAAGGCTTTAAGATGGTCAATCTCAATTGACGAGTAATCCATATCTTTGTTAGTGAAATTACTGGAGTCGATACCGGTAATCGACAATATCATTTTTACGCTTAATTTTCACTATCTATGCTTTTAGTACCCTCAATCACAGTAATCAACGGAAAGACCATTCGCTTGACTAAGGGTGATTTTTCCAAGGAGAAGCTGTATGAGGATACACCACTGGATGTAGCTCGAAAATTTGAGGATCATGGAATTAAAAGGATCCATCTCGTAGATCTGGAAGGGGCAAAAGCCGGGCGTTTGATGAATTATCCACTCATTGAGACCATTACGGGCTATACGAATCTGGATGTTAATTTTTCAGGTGGTTTGCATACGGATGGTGATCTTAACAAAGCTTTTGAATCAGGAGCAGATAGTGTGACTACCGCTACTATCGCTGTATATAACCAGGATCTGTTTTCATCGTGGTTGATGTCTTACGGCCGGGAGAAGATTGCTTTGGGGGCCGATATCTATAATGGCTTTATTCGCGTAGGGGGATGGCAAAAGGACACCAAGATTGATCTATTCGATCACATTAGCTATTTCTATGATCGAGGATTGAAATATGTGAAGACCACCGACATTTCGAGAGATGGAGCTCTGGAAGGCCCTTCATTTGATCTTTACAAAGAAATCATCAAGCGATTCCCGGACATTTGCATGTTCGCAAGCGGAGGAGTGCGCAGCATAGAGGACCTGGAAAAACTTAAAGATACAGGCGTATACGGAGTGGTATTCGGTAAAGCGTACTACGAAGGAAAGATTAGCCTAAAAGAAATCGAGAAATTCTCTAGTTAGATTCCAACTCCTGGGGAATCGTACCAAATCTCGCGTCATTCTCATACTTGAATTTGTACAAGAAGTAAAAGATGAAGTTGAATTTTCGGAAAGAGCTTTGAGTAGAATCACTTTCTGGTAAGAATTCCTCGTCGGAATCTTCTTCCAATTCTGTGTCTTCCTCCTCAATGCCGCCATTTTCAGGTTCACCATCCAGTTTAGGCAAAAGACTTTGCTGTCTGTTGGGATCTTGTTGGTCTTGAAGGGGTTTTTTCTCTTTTTCTCCGCCTCCGCCAGAAGCAGTTGCAGAAAATGTGAAGCAAACACAAAGAAGAAGCAATATGATAGAGATATTCTTCAGAACTCTTTGATTTAGTTTTTAATGGAACGGGAAATTAAAGATAAGGTTCAGAAAATCATACACTTCTGATGAAAAAGTTAAGTTGTTACGGGAGCCTGACAAATGGCCTGCCTATGGGTTTTAAAACGATTGCAAATCAATTGTTGATATAAAAAATGTAGATACACGCAATAAGCCGAATATTGTTTTAGTAGATTCTGAAAGTTCTATAAAATCTACTGAATGCAAACGTTTTTATGCTTTGGCGTTACTTTTTGATGAATTCATTACTTTTTACAAACTGCTATCAAATAAACTAGCTTTGCCGCCCGAAAAGGATATTAACAGAAGAGAGAAGTGAAAACCAGGGGAACGAAGAAGGATAAGGTGAATATTGTAACACTGGGGTGTTCAAAAAACCTTGTGGACTCAGAAGTCATGTTGACTCAGCTCAGAGGCAATGAGATCGATGCCACACATGAATCCCGACAAGATGATGCCAATATTGTGATCATCAATACATGCGGTTTCATTGATAACGCCAAACAGGAATCGATTGACACGATCGTTCGCTATGCCGATGCCAAAGAGGAGGGCCTGGTTGAAAAAGTATATGTAACCGGGTGTTTATCACAACGCTATCGCGATGAGCTCAAGCAAGAATTGCCTGAAGTAGATGCCTGGTTTGGGACCATGGAGCTGCCTTTACTGCTTAAAAAGTTCAACGCGGATTATAAACATGAATTGCTGGGAGAACGTATCACCACCACTTCCACTCATTATTCTTATCTAAAGATCGCTGAAGGTTGCGATCGGCCTTGTTCTTTTTGTGCCATTCCATTGATGCGTGGTAAGCATGTTTCGCGACCAATAGAAGAATTGGTCAAAGAGGCCAATTCGTTGGTGAAAAACGGGACCAAAGAACTTTTGTTGATTGCTCAGGACTCTACCTATTATGGCCTGGATCTCTATAAAAAGAGAAATTTGGCTGAATTGCTACAGCGACTTTCCGATGTGGATGGATTGGAGTGGATCCGATTGCATTACGCCTTCCCTACAGGATTTCCGGAAGATGTCCTTGATGTAATGGCAGAGCGTAGTAACATCTGTAACTACCTGGATATCCCCTTACAGCATGCTTCTTCTCGCATGCTGAAGTTGATGCGAAGAGGCACGACTCGTGAAAAGACGGAAACTTTATTGGCCAAGATGAGAGAGAAGGTACCTGGAATAGCTATTAGAACCACGCTTATTGCAGGGCATGCCGGTGAAGAAGAAGAAGATTTTCTCGAGATGATGGACTTTGTGGAGCAACAACGCTTTGACCGCTTAGGGATTTTTACGTACTCTCATGAGGAAAAAACGCACGCTTACACAATGAATGACAATGTCGCGGAAGAAACTAAACAAGAGCGGGCCAATGACGTAATGCAGTTACAGGAATCGATTTCCGAAGAATTGAACCAGAAGAAAGTAGGACAGACGTATAAGGTGTTGATTGATCGAGCAGAAGGAGGTTTTTTTGTGGGCAGAACAGAACATGATTCACCTGAGGTAGATAACGAGGTATTGATACCCGCTGAAGATCAATATTTGAGGATCGGGGATTTTGTGAATGCCAAAATTGTAGACGCTACCGCTTTTGACTTGCACGCCGAGGTGGTCAAATAAACTATTTGGCTCATTGGTGGTGTTACTGTTTCTGGATTTAAAATTAACTCCTGTTTACGGGATCATATATCAGACTAACAAGACCCTTTGATGCGCGTTGAAAAATTGCCCTTCGAAAAAGTAAAAGCCTTTTCGAAATTATTTGTTGATTACTGCAATAATGAGCCTTCCTTAGCCCCTTTTTATGGTGATAGACCCACCGTAGCTGGTTTTGGCGACCTTATAAAACGACGGCAATTTTCTTCGGAAAGCCGCAAAGTATTGGTGTCCACGCTCAAATTGCAATACGAATCCCTCGAGCATCATGAGACAGTTGATCAAAATATTGATTTACTGGCGAAGGACAAAACCTTCACAGTTACTACAGGTCATCAGCTCAATCTATACACGGGACCTCTTTACTTTATATACAAGATCGCAACGGTCGTGAATGCTAGCATCCAGTTAAAGCAAGCCTATCCCGATCATGATTTCGTGCCCGTTTACTGGATGGCTTCGGAAGATCACGATTTTGAGGAAATCAATCATTTCAGTTTGTATGGTCAGCGTTACACCTGGGAAAGTGATCAGACCGGACCAGTGGGGCGTTTTGATACTTCGCCAATGGGCGATTTTCTGGACAGCATCCCTGAAAAAGTAGCCTTGTTTGATAAGGCCTACAAGGAACATGGGACGCTGGCAGAGGCCTGTAGATGTTACGTACATGAGTTATTTGGAGATCAGGGCGTGGTAGTGGTCGATGCGGACCATGCGGACTTGAAATCTCTCTTTGCCCCAATCATCAAAGAAGAAGTAGCGAATCAATCGGCTCAACCCATTGTTGAAGCGACCAATCAAAAGTTGATTGATGCAGGGTACAACTCTCAGGCGTTCTCCAGGGAAATCAATTTTTTCTATCTCGATGGGACCTCCCGTGAACGTATTGTGGAGACCGATGGCGTTTACAAGGTAAGAAATACCAGCCTCACATTTAGCAAAGATGAAATCCTGAAGGAGATAGATGAACACCCGGAACGATTTAGTCCGAACGTGATCATGCGACCCGTTTATCAGGAAGTGATTTTACCCAATATCGGTTACACTGGTGGTCCGGCTGAAGTGGCATATTGGCTGCAGCTCAAAGGCGTCTTTGAACTGCATCAGGTGGGTTTCCCTATCCTGTTGCCAAGAAACTTCGGTATGGTCATTTCCAGGAATGTAGGACGTAAAGTCAATAAGTTGGAATTAGAGACGGAAGACCTTTTCAAAGACATTCAATCACTAAAATCCTGGCAGCTTGCGAAGTACGGAGAAGATCATGTGCTGGAAGCTGATATGCAATCCGTTACTCAGGTCTTTGAAGGGCTGAAGGCCAAAGCCATGAACATTGATAAATCGTTGGAAGGCTACATTGGAGCGGAAGAAGCCAAGGCGATCAAGAACCTCGAAAACATTCAGCGAAAGTTGAAAAAAGCCCTTGAATCAAAAAATGAGGTAGCCATGAGGCAAATTGATGTTATTAAAGAGAGCTTGTTTCCCGGAAATGGCCTTCAGGAAAGGACCTTAAATTTCCTGACTTTCTATTTGGAAGATGCTTCATTTGTACGTGACCTATTGGCTAACTTCGATGCCTTTGACATGCGGTTTCACGTATTATGGCAGGAATAACAGCCAAAGCACAGTTAAGAAAAGAAATATTACGTCGACGAAAGCTTTTGTCTCAGGAGCAGGTCAATGATTTGAGCCTTGCCGTTCAAGAGCGATTCTTGCTTTTTGTACAAGCGCAAGGAACTTCCTGTATCCATTGCTTTTTGCCTATTGAACGAAATAAGGAAGTGAACACCTGGCCTTTGATTTCAGCCTTGGAGGAAATGGGTAAAAAGGTGGTGATTACCCGAACCAACTTCGATACTGAAACGATGGATCATTTCTTGTATGATAGCTATGTGAAATTCGAAGAGGACCAATTTAAAATCCCCACGCCTACTAATGCCCAACCTGCGGATATGAAAGCGGTACAGGTTGTTCTGGTTCCTTTGTTGGCAGCAGACAAACATGGAGGCAGGATTGGTTACGGAAAAGGATATTACGATCGACTCATCAAGGAAATGACGGGGGATGTCATAAAAATCGGACTAAATTTGGGGGCTTGTTTCGACAAGTTCTCCTTTCTGGAACCTCACGATCAAAAATTGGATTATTGTATCACCCCTTACGAGGTGATTGACTGCTATGAATGAGGAATTAGACATATTGATCATAGGTGCTGGCCCTATTGGGCTTGCCGCAGGAATTGAAGCGACCAAAGCAGGTCTTAGTTATGCGATAATCGACAAAGGCTGCCTGGTTAATTCTATCTATAATTATCCGAAAAACATGACCTTCTTTTCAACTTCGGATCGGTTGGAGATCGGTGAGGTACCGTTCATTTCGCATACCCCCAAGCCAACTCGTTCTGAGGCCTTGGAATATTACAGGCGCGTGGCTGCTTCGTGGAAGTTGAATGTCAAATTATACGAACAAGTCCAGTCCATTAATAAGTCAGATGCTTTTGAAGTGACCACTTCGAAAAGAAAGTATCGCGCAAAGCACATCGTGCTGGCAACGGGATTTTACGACCTTCCATATTTATTGAATGTACCTGGAGAAGACCTTCCCAAGGTGAAGCACTATTATGATGAGCCTCATCCATATTATGGGATGAAGATCATTGTCATCGGAGCTGCAAATTCGGCGGTGGATGTCGCTTTGGAAACTTACCGCAAAGGGGCCGAAGAAGTGACCATGGTGGTTCGAGAATCTGAAATTTCACCCACCGTAAAGTATTGGGTCCGACCCGATTTGGTGAACCGTATTGAAGAAGGCAGTATCAAATCCTACTTTAATAGCACCATTGCAGAAATCAAGGAACACGAAGTTCGAATCAATACGCCAGAAGGAGAAGTCACCATCGAAAATGATTTTGTACTGGCGATGACGGGATATCAACCAGACTTTAATTTTCTGAAATCAATTGGAATTACGTTTCAGAATGATGAGTATCATACACCTACCTACAATTCGGAGACGATGGAAACCAATGTGGAAGGCGTTTTTCTGGCGGGAGTTATATGCGGGGGCTTAAAAACCAATAAGTGGTTCATTGAGAATTCCCGTGAACACGCCGAAATGATCGTCAATCACCTTAAAGTAAAGGCAGAGCGAGAAGCTTTGGTGGATTGAGGATTATTCCGTCCTACCCGCGTAGGCGGGAGTCTCAAACTTTGATAGTAGGATCAAATAATTGTTGAAATTCTACAGGAGATAAGTCAAGATAGGCATCTAGCCATGCGCCTCATCTTGCTTCAAAAGCCCATCCGGAGAAACGTTGAAGCGTTTTTTGAATTGCGTAGAAAAGTACGTCGAGTTAGATACTCCGATTAATCGGGCGGCTTCTGATGCGGTGTTCACCTTTCTTTTGGCTAGTAGGTCGTAAGCATACTCGTATCGCAAACTTTTGATGTACTCCAGTGGGGTTTTGTCCGTCAGGGTCTTGATCATGCGGTAAGCACTTCGTTCTGCCATACAAAGCTCATCAGCAATCATGGCTACCGATAGTTTTGGATCGTCAATGTGCTCGTGGATCAGGTTTTGGAGCTTGCTAAGGAGGTCTTTCTCAATCCGGGTTTTGTGTTTGTGATTTAAGTCGTCGTAGGCGTTCCAGCTGTTTTTGTATTTCATGATGTTCGCAACACGCTGACTTAACTCCTTTGGATTGAAGGGTTTGGTTAGAAAGTCAAGGGCACCATCATCAAGCACTTTAAGTTTGTCGGACTCTGAGGTTCGGGCAGACACAATGAGTATGGGGATGTCCTTGTATCGCTCCTCATTCATTCGTTTGATCAATTCAAACCCATCGATCCAGGGCATCATTAAGTCCGAAATTACCAGATCATAATAACCGGTATCAATTTTGTCCAGTGCTACTTTACCATTCTCGGCTTCGTCTATGGCATAGTCGTCAGACAGGATTTCCTTGACGTAATCCCGGATTTCCTGATTATCATCAACAATCAACACGTTGGCCTTTTTCGAATCGACCTTGATGGTCTGTGTATCTTTCTTGGGAATGGCTTGGGGTACGTTCTTTTCGTAGACGTTCCCTTCTATTTTTACACCATTTGGATCTACCTCTATGTCAAGGTTGTAGGGGAGACTGATAAAGAAACAAGTACCATAGTTATTCAGACTGTCAGCCATGATATGACCTCCATGAAGTTCCGTGATCTCTTTCGCCAGCTCCAGGCCAATACCCATACCTTTCACATTACTGCGCAGACCTTCTTCTTGCCCTCGATAGAATCGGTCGAATAGATGTGGCAAGACTTCCTGAGAAATGGCTTTACCGGTGTTATAAATACAAACCGTAAATCCATCATTGAGTTTATGACCTTGCAGAATCACGATGATCTTCCCTTCTTCAGGCGTGTATTGCAAGGCATTGTTCAGGATGTTGAACAATACGCGTGACAACTGTTGCTTGTCAACATGTGCCAGGATGGCGTCCCCAACATTGCCTTTGAATTTTAGTTCCTTGCCTTCCGTTTGTGCTTTCGGTTGGAACAGGTCAACAATCTCCCGAACGAATTCCGCCAGGTTAACCTGTTCAAATCGGAGTTTCAGTTTGTTCTTTTCAACCAGACTCAGGTCATTCATCTGATCATTCAGTGAGCGGATCAAAGCCAGGTTTCGTTTCAGTTTTTTGAAGAATCCTTCGGATTTTGAGGTCAGGTAATTGTCTTGATCGTCTTCTATTTGTGACAAATACCCTTCAATCAGCATCAAAGGTGTTCTTAGGTCATGATTGACATTTTCATAAAACTTGGTCTTGGTCGCGTCGAGTTTGGCTAGTTTTTTTGCCTGCTGTTCCAGCTCTTCATTTTGGGCGATAATCTTGCGCGTGCGTTCACGGACGGTCTCGTCCAGTGTACGATTCATCTTCTCGGCTCTCCTGAAGGCTACACTAAATTCCTGTGCCAGATAGATGAACTGAGCCACTAAAAAGAACGGAATAGCGAATGGCAGGATGATCCACTCCAGGGAAGAAAAGGATAAGAATGTGTCAAGGATGCCAGAAATAAGCAATGTGCCTAATGCAAAGATCTGAAGCCAGTTTCTTTTCTCTTTTAACCCCAGGAATCCGCAAAATCCCGCATAGGTAAACCCAAACAGGGCCAGTATTTTGGCCAGGAATATTGCCGGCCCGAAAGAGGAAGCTGGCGCAATAAGGAAAAACAATCCCAATACCCCAAAAGAGATAAACAGGTATTTGCCGATCTCCTGAAATTTTAAGGGAGGATAGATAGACTGGATATACAACAGACCTACCCCTGCGAACATGCTAGCAGAAAAATGATAAAGATGTAACTGCAGCCAGGCATTCAAGATACCTGAGTCCTTCAGGAAGTAATAGCCGAAATGATCTTCATAAACGAGTATTTTAACGACTAGAAACAGACATAAAATCCCCAGGAAAAAGTAGGGGATGAAAGGCCTTGAAGTTGCGTACATGAATAAATGAAAGATGGCCAGAAGGAAGATGCAGCCTGTCCAAAATAGCAGCAGAGACTCCTTACTGTTCTTATAATTGTAGAGTTGCCGGTATTCTCCGAAAGTTGGCGCTTCGGTTAGCCCGGCACGAGCCACGTCATAATTAGCGACCTGAATGACGATCTCATAAGTTTCAGCCTTTTCCAGCGTAACCAGCTCTTCTAAAATGAAATTCTCATACTGAACTTCGTCTAATTGGCCTTTTTGTGTGATCAATTTCCCGTTTACCCACACTTTACAGGCGCTGTTGATCTTTGGAATTAATAAACCAGGTTGTTCAATGGTCTCGGCACCGATTTTGATCCGGTAAGTTGCTTTCCCAAATTTTTCAAATCCTTGCTTGTTCCAGGAAACATTGGCCAGAATGGGTGTGCCTGCCTTAGCTGCTATTTTGTCCGGTTCGACGAGTTCATCCCAATAGAAATCCCACGGCCCGGTTACCTTGTATATCCGATCAGGATCATTGGCGACTGCCATTTCACCATCCGTCGAGAGTTCCGAACTACACGAACAGCACAATGAAATGAAAGCAATCAGAATTAAAACTTGGCGGGTTTTCCAAAAAAACTCACGCGCGCTCAAAGCACATCTATACATAGTCAAAATCTGCTATGATCAGCCCCTCTCTTTGCAATTTAGACAGAAAATGCATGGCAGATTACTAAAAATTAAAGAGTCAAATTATGGAATTAACAATAAGATCACAATTATTCCGGCTATTCGAGAAACATTTCCTCTTGCCTTGCGTCCTGTACTGGGGATTAAAAATAGGACCCTGCCACTTTTTATGAAAATTGCACCGCTACACCGCTACTTCGGAGAAGAAATAGTTTCTTTTTCGAAATTCAGAACAAACAGGATGCCCAATCTATTATCAGCTATCGAAGGTTAATTCAAATGAAACGAATGGGAATGTTTAATAAGCTCGTGCTCAGTCTGATGCTGAGTATGGGTGTGATATCACTTTTTGCCCAGGAATATACAATTAGTGGGTACATCAAAGATGCCTCAAATGGGGAGACACTCATTGGTTCTACAGTCTATGTGGAGGAGGTCTCGGGAGGTTCCGTGTCTAATGTTTATGGATTTTACTCCGTGACATTGCCAGCCGGGCAGTACACACTGAAATACCGATACGTGGGGTATGAAACACAAACCAAAACAGTTGATCTGTCTGATAATGTCAAGATAGATGTTGAACTGTCTTTTCGCCAGGAAGAGCTTGAAGCCGTAGTGGTAACGGCCGAAAAAGAAGATGCCAATGTCTCTGATGTACAAATGAGTGTCGCAGAACTGGATATCAAAACCATCTCGAAAATTCCGGTTTTTGCTGGTGAGGTGGACATCATTAAAAGTATCCAGCTGCTTCCAGGAGTTACTAGCGTAGGAGAAGGAGCCTCTGGATTTAATGTACGTGGCGGAGGAGTAGGGCAAAACCTCATTTTGTTAGACGAGGCCCCGGTTTACCAAAGCAGTCACTTATTCGGTTTCTTTTCCGTGTTCAATCCGGATGCGGTTAAAGACGTAAAGCTTTTTAAAGGAGGTATTCCTTCTAAATACGGCGGTCGTTTGTCTTCTATTCTGGATATACGGATGAAGGAAGGTAACAGCAAAGAATATGATGTTTCCGGTGGTGTCGGAACTATTTTTAGCCGATTAACGGTAGAAGGGCCCATCATCAAGGATAAGGCATCATTCATTGTGGCTGGCCGCAGGTCCTACGCAGATATACCCGTGCGATTGTTCACTAATGTGTTAGAAGACGGGGCAGCCCTATATTTTTATGACCTTACGGCCAAGGCGAACTACAATATCAATGATAAAAACCGGGTATTCGTCTCCGGATATTTTGGTCGGGATGTCTTTCGGTTTGATCGACAGCAGGGATTTAACTGGGGAAATCAGACCGCTTCGGCTCGTTGGAATCACCTGTTTTCCGAAAAATTCTTTAGCAACTTCACGTTCTTCTACAGCAATTACGATTACGCCTTCGCTTTTGGGAATACGGAAAATGATCAATTCGACTGGAGTTCCCGCATTCAGACAGTCAATTTCAAACCTCAGTTTTCTTATTTCCTGAATAAGGACAATGAAATTTCTTTCGGTGGGGAAATGCTGTATTACGTATTCGATCCTGCTGATGCCGTAGGTGTAACTTCAGGTGACCCTATTGATATTGGCCTGCCCAAAAAATATGCCCTGGAAGGTGCTGTATATGTTGGTAATGATCAAAAGATTGGCGAAGACTGGAGCTTTCAATATGGCTTACGCTATTCATTTTTCAACAACATAGGACCAGGGAATCAAATTACACTGGGCGATACCATCCCAGGAGTCAGGAAACCAGTTCTGGATACCCAGCCTGTTGAAGATGGTGAATCCATCGCCAGTTTTGGTAATCTGGAACCACGTTTGGCCGTCCGATACAAATTGAACGAGTCAACATCTCTTAAAGCGAGTTACAATCGAATGGCGCAATACATTCACCTGATCTCTAATACGGTTGCGGCAACACCAATCGATGTGTGGCAACCCAGTTCAAATAACATCGATCCTCAGATTGGAAATCAGATCGCTGCGGGGCTATTCAAAAACCTACGAGATAATACCATAGAAACTTCGGTGGAGGCTTATTACAAGTGGACTCGAAATCAGGTGGATTATATTGACGGTGCCGACCTGTTTATCAATGAATCCTTGGAAGCAGATGTACTTGCCGGAGATGGCCGGGCATATGGATTGGAATTCTACGTAAAAAAACCTGCAGGACGGGTCAATGGATGGATCAGCTATACCCTTGGTCGGTCAGAGTTAAATATCGATGGAATCAACGTAGGACTGAACTCGGTTGAACGAACGGGAAGATGGTACCCTACCCGGTTTGACCAAACGCACAACCTGAAGATCACTTCCAATTTTCAGATCAATGAACGTGTCAATCTATCCGGTGTGTTCAGCTACATTTCCGGTACACCTACAACCTATCCGACAGACCGGATTGTAGTAGCCGGGCAAGTGATCCCACTCAATGACGGGAGTCGCAATAACGTCAGGATCCCAGATTATCACCGACTCGATATTTCGCTGACGGTAGATAATGTATTGCTGGGCAAAAAGAACAATAAAAACAAGGCTTCGGACAATGTGGTGGTTTCCGTTTACAATGCCTACAACAGAAAGAATCCCTTTGCGATCTACTTCACCCAGGATGGAGGCCGGGTTGGTTATGAACAACTCAATAACCTGACGGTGCCTACTTCACCCGTGGCAACTTCTTCGTTTGAAACGTCGATATTATTCTTCATTCTTCCATCCATCACTTACAACTTCAAATTCTGATCCAGTCATGAAAAAGTTCATTTATTTACTTGCTGCGCTTGGGATATTCACTGCTTGTGAAACAAGAGTCGAACCGAATTTGAGTGAACCCGCAAACATCGTGGTGATTGATGCGTGGTTAACAAACCAGGGACTTACCCAACACATTAATGTGACACGTTCACAGGCCTATTTTGAAGATGCTACACCTCCCAAAATTCCAAATGCTGTGGTAACTGTCACGGATATGACTGATCCGGGGATTGCACCCTATGTCTTTCAGGAAACAGAAGAAAGATATACATGGAACAGTACCGATGGTAATCCACTTGGCATCGTTGGTCATACTTATGAGTTAGAGGTGGTCATTGATGGAGTAACGTATACGAGTCGAACAACCATGAGTGACGTACCTCAGATTGATAGTTTGACGTTTCGGTTGGAAGAAGGAAACGCCTTCTTTGATGATCTGATCTTCGCAGAATTTTTTGCCACAGACTTGGAAGGGTTGGATGATACTTACTGGATCAGAAGCTGGAGAAACGGACAGTATCTGGGTGAGCCAGACGAGATTGTTGTGGCTTACGATGCAGCATTTGGTGCTGATCCGGATAATGATAATTTGCCTTTTATTCAGCCCATTAGAGATGCACCAAACCCATTCGAACAGGCTCACAGTGGTGATTTTCTATCTCCTTATTTGCTTCCTGATACCTTTCTGATCAGCCGGGATACCATTTTTGATCGGTCAGGTAGTATCTATGGATTTCTAAGAGATGAAATGATCGTCATTGATGAGGATAACGAATACATTTCTGAAGACATAGATGAGATTTCCCTGGAAGATGAGCGTTTCACGATAAGCAACGATAGTCTGTTTGTTGCCGGAGATTCGGTATATGTAGAGATTCATTCGATCAGTAACGACGCGTGGTTCTTTATGAATCAGGTTATTATTGAAACCACACGTACGGGAGGGTTTGGTGCTTTGTTTGCCACGCCCCTGGCCAATGTTTCCACTAATATTATTCCGGAAACTCCTGAAAATCGTGTGGCTGGATTTTTTAATGTGGCTGCCGTGTCAGGAGCAGGTCGCAGATTGAATTCCGAAGATGAAATAAGGGTGTTGTTTTAGAACACTAGCATTTGATCAGGGTCACTTTTAGAGGACCCTGATCCGACTGAGACTCAGAGTCTTCATAGAATGACTCTGAGGGGATTAGCTGACACTCTATGCCAATATGAATTATGTCACATTGAGGCCTCTCGATATGTGCTTATACATTCGATCAGAGTCACTTATAAAGGACTCTGATCAGGCTTAAGATTCCGAGTTTTCAAAGAATGACTCTGAGGAGTTTAGAAAATTTACTTTTTGATCTTAAAACCAAATTAGGGTCAGTGTTTCACAGCCCGGACCATTTCCTTTTTTCCCAATGCTCCGGGCAGTACTTCTACTTCAAACCCACAGGCTTTTAGATTTCTCTTGAATTGACCTTGTGCGCAATAGGTTACCAGAATACCACCAGGATTCAAAAGGTCATAACATTTCATCAGATTGGCAAGCGCCCAAATTTCTACCTGTTTACTGGGAGCAAAAGCATCCATGAAAACGACATCTGCTTTTAACGGTTGGTCAAAGACTTCAAGCTTTTGCTTGTATTTGTACAAGGTAAACTGTTCCGCAATCTCTACTTCTTCCCCCCAGGGACTTTCGTGGATGGCCTGAAACAATTTCTTGTCCTTTTTTTCGCTGGCATAATTCAATTGTTGATATACTTCTGCAGGAACAGGGTAAGGTTCTATAGAATGAAATTGTACATTAATTCCATTTTCATTGGCAAATTGAACACTTAACAAGGCATTCAGCCCAGTTCCAAGTCCGACTTCAAATACGGTCACCGCTTTTTCTTTGACAGCATCTGCCAGGTATTGAAGCCCTTTTTCTATGAACACATATTCAGATTCTCCAATGGCCCCTTTGTGTGAATGATAGGTTTCATCCAGGTCCGCCCGGTATAACGTATGTGAACCGTCATGAGTGGTTTGTATTTCTAAAACGAGTTGAGAGTTTTCTGAAGAAGGATTGTTGCTCATCTTTGCGCCTGAATCGCGTTTTTATAGCGAAAATACATGAATCGGATTTTGTTTCTTGTCCTATGCACTATGGGGGAGTACAATGCCAATTATTTTAAATGGAATATTCGAGCGAAAGGTGTAAGAATTCGTACAAATGAACGACTAAGTAAGAAACCTCCTACTACTATGAATATACTTGCTAATTACCGATCATTTGCAGGGCCTCTGGTGGTCTTTGTCATCATGTTAACGGCCTTCGGAATTGTCTCTTCAGAGGCGTTCCAAACCAACCCAAAAGAATTGGCCATGGCGATTACGGTTGACCTGTCCCTATTAAGCCCGATCGTATATTTATTGCTGGTCCGAAATACCAAACTCCCGAATCTCACGGTAGTCCCCGTTTTTGTGTTGGGTATGATCGTTACGGGGTTGATTTTGCCCAGTCAGCACCACGCTACACTCCATTTTATTGAAACGTATTTATTGCCTTTTGTAGAGTTGGCGGCGATTTCTATCATCATCTGGAAGTTCGTAAAATTGAGGAGGTCTTTCGTTAAAAACTCGGAGCAGAATGTCGATTTCTTTGAAGTAATGAAAGTGGCAGCCAGAGAAGTAATTCCTGGCAAGGCGAGTGTCTTTTTAGCCACGGAGTTATCTACATTTTACTATGGGATCATCAACTGGAAGAAGAGACCCTTCAGTTCCATCGAGTTTTCTTACCATCAAAGAAGTTCAGGAAGGGCGCTATTCTACGCGGTAATATTTCTGGCCATCGTTGAAACTTTTGTCCTTCATTTGCTGCTACAACGATGGAGCGAAGTTGCAGCCTGGATATTTTCTGCGATCAGCATATACACAGTTTTTCAGGTACTGGGCATTGTTCGTTCATTAAGTCAGAGACCCACGCGATTGCTTAATGATGCCATTAATGTAAGGTATGGTATTTTGAATGAAGTTTCGATTCCGTTTGATCAGATCAAGGAAGTTACCAATTCCACTGCTTCTAAAGAATGGAATAAAGAAGTGCGAGCGTTATCTCCATTTGGCGATTTTGAGGGTCATAATGTTGTGATCAAAGTAAAAGAGCCGTTGAAAATCCATGGCCTTTACGGAATTAAAAGATCATTTAAGGAATTGGCTTTCCATCTGGATGAACCAGAACGCTTTTTGGAAGCGTTTCAAAACAAAACGAATTCATAGACCTGTAAATTGAATTAGGCATTTTTCGGTAGTCAAATAAAATTTTGGGCTTTATCTTAAGCCTCAAATGACGAAATTGCTATGAGCACACGAGTGCTGATCGTAGAAGACGAACCCATCATTGCCGATGACATTGCTTTGACGTTGGATGATCTGGGTTTTGAAGTAGTGGATATGGTCAATTCTGCGGAATTAGCCTTGCTAGCCATCAAGGAAAAAGGACCTGACCTGGTGCTGTTGGACATTAAGATCAAAGGCGAAAAAGATGGCATTCGGCTAGCACATGAGATCAATGAGCAATTCAAGGTTCCCTTTGTTTTCCTGAGTTCGTTGTATGATGAAAATACGATTCAGCGTGCAAAGAGTGCAGACCCGGGCGCTTATGTGGTCAAGCCATTCAAAGAGCAGGACCTGAAAGTGGCCATTGAATTGGCGCTCACCAAAAAGAAGACTACTCAAGTTGTTGAGGCCCCTGAGTCTAATCTTTTCGTCCGGAAATCGGGAGCAATTGTCCCCCTGAATTTCGAAGAAGTGACACACGTAGAGGCGGATGATAACTATTGTATCTTCCACGAGCTCAACGAAAAACATGTGGTTTCTCACACGTTGAAAGAGATCGAGCAAAAACTCATGAATGCGGGTTTTTGCCGGATACACAAATCCTTTTTGGTGAACATCAAAAAGATCAATCGCATTGAACATAGTGTCGTCTTCATAGAAGAGACCATGCTGCCAATTGGTAAAGCATATCGTAAACCTTTCTTTGATCGTTTGACCGTCTTTTAAAGCCGTTCACTCATTCGCCGGGTTGTTCACCGGTACTTACTGGCATTTACCCTGTTTTCAAGATTCTTTTGATTTCCTGAATTGGAAATAAATCAATCAAAAAAGAAGCAGGAATGACCAGAATTTTAGCCTTAACCATTGTGTTGAATCTCGTTTTTCATTTGGCCTCTGCCCAATCTGGAGGAACAGCCAAGGCCGATGGTAACGAAACGAGCGTACTCAATTTTGATGCTGATGAGTATCAAATCAACTTTTCTATCGGTGCCGCCGAAGTAAAAAATGCCTTTATGGCCAAGAGTAAAAACTTTCAATATGCCGTTGAACTGGCTTTTGTCGATGCTGGCGAATGTGGTTCTAAAAGCATCACCAATTGGCAGGATGTTTACGCCGAATCAAGTCTGGCTGCCATGGGTAGTTCCGGGGAACCCATGGTGTTAACTTTCGATGGAGATGACATCAATGGTGCCGTAGAAAGGGAATTTGAACGATGTGGTTGGGCCAATAGTGGCAGTGTAGCCTTGAATTTGATCGTTCCGAATAAAAAAGGGGCGATGATGACCATCAGTCAGGTATTGTTGTCCATTCCTTCTAACGCTCAAACTGCCAGCCTTTCAAGCTCAGGAGTAGAGATCCTGAAATTGTTCAGAACAGGTCTGGCAGCTAATGCGATCAATGATGAAACGCTGGCCGCCGCTGTGGCATCATACATGGAAAATAAGTGGCCTTCGGAAAACATCACGACGGTACATCTCACCGATCGGCAATACCAAAACACAGCGGGAACTGCTTTTAAAGTAGATGGCTATTACATCACGAGGAAAGGAAGAGCCTGTAAATACAATAGCTTTTATGCTGACGGCAAAAAATCATCTAATGGATACAGCATCACTTTCTTCAATAGCATGAATGCCGAAACCAGCATCGATTGCGGAGTAGCCGATCAACTTCAAAATATGTAAGCCGCCAAACGCTTATACACTGGTTGGAAGGGCCGTCATAACGCAACGATATGACGGCCTTCGTTTTTATTCAATCCTCAACCCTTCTGTTGGATTGCTTCTTCGGACTTTGTGGATCTGTGAACTGATGGTTACAACCACAGAAAGCAGAATGAATCCAACAGCGATCAAAACGGGCACTACAGACATGGGCATGTGGAAGCTGTAGATGGAATCCATCAGGGTCTTGATCAGGAAGAAGCTAATAGGACCTCCCAGAACCAGTGCTATGATCAGAAACAAAAAGAAGTGGGCGGATACTGACTTGATCAATGCGATCAGATCTGCTCCCAAAACTTTTCTGATGCTAAATTCTTTCCTTCTACCGGCTACATTCAATGCCACAAGTCCATACAAACCAAAACAAGATAGCATTAGTGCCATGATGGCTACGGAAGTCATGATGACTTTGTGTCCATGGGCATTTCTGAAAAACTCAGCAAAAAGTTCTTTTTGAAAGTCCCCTTCAAAGGGTTCTTCCGGATACAAGGCAGCCCACGTTTGTTGAACCTCTTCAAAAACCGCTTTTACAGATTCGGGTTGTGCTTTGATCAATATGTATCGGGTGTTCTCATTTTCGGCTACCCGTACGAAAAGCGGATTGATATCACTCCAGAAACCTCTGGCATGAAAATCCCTGAGTATTCCTTTCACTTCATAAGTCGTGCTGTCAAAGCGGAAAGTTTTTCCCAACGGGTCTTCCCACGCCAGCTGTCTTGCAAACGTTTCATTGATGAGTACTTTTGTTTTGTCGCTTTCATAATTTTCCTGAAAACCGGATCCCTGTATGATTGCTAAGCCAAGCGTCTGTGTGTAGTTGGCCGCCACGTCCAGCCGGTCTGCTTCGAATTTGCGATCCGGTAGGTCCACAACCGAGGAGGAAACAGCACTACCCACATGGTGCCGTCCACCAGATATTTGAGCCACTTTCGTGTTGCTTGACAGTTGAGCGTTCATTTGCTCAAAAGAGGCCCAATCGGGCACTTCCACCATCATGGTGTTTTCCTGATCATATCCCCAGGGTTTCTCATTTTGCCACTTGTTATTCAACGTAAAAGTGATACCGGCAACAACAGTTATACAGGCCAAAGCGAATTGCATGGTCAGGAAGACCTTAGTAAGCTTGTTTTTTTGACCGAATCTCAATTTGCCTTTAAAAATGCTGACGGCCTGAAATTTGGAAATATAGATGGCTGGATAAGCGCCCGATGCAATAGCCGTGAGCAGTAACATGCCAATGATGTATACAAAGAACTGCATTTCAAAGACTTCAAATGACATATCAATGCCGAAGAGAATATTGAGTTGTGGGATGAAAAAGAAGGTTCCCAGACAGAATCCCAGCGCCAGTGCGATACCAGAAAGTAAAATATTTTCGGTGATAAATTGTACGATCAACTTTGCCCGATTGGCTCCAATTACTTTTCTAACACCAATTTCTTTAAGTCTTTTTGTTCCAGACGAGATAGCAATATTGAGGTAGTTCAGGCACGCCAGGGCGAGCATCATGGCCGCGATGATGGTCAATACTACATGACCTTCCCGATCGGACTCTCTTGATACATCCCAACGGATCTCATTTGATCGGTCGTAAAGTGTCGCCAAAGGCTCAAAAGAAAATTCCTGGATCTGCCATTCGGGTTGTGCTGAATTAACCAATTCGCGATAGCTGTTGACCGTTCTGGTCACTTCTGTTATCTGTGAAGGATCTTGTAGTTCTATGAAGGTCGCACCAATGTTTCGGGACCAGTCAGATGGTAGAAATTCCTCCTGCGCGATTTCAAGGATATCGTAGTTCGCAAGGAAATTGAACGCGTAGCTTGTTTTCATTTCTGAAACATCAACCACAGCAACGACATTCATGGGTACCTTTTTGCCGCCATTAAAAGTGACCTGGATCGTGTTTCCAAGCGGGTCGGCATCTGCAAAGTATTTTTTAGCAGTGGTTGTATTGATCACCACATTGTTGCGATCAGCGATTTTTGATAGATCACCTTGTACCACATCAAAATCGAACATATCTACAAAAGCGGCATCCGTAAGCCGGATTCTTTCACGAAAAACATTTGCTTCTTTCTTGACGATGACTTCTCGACTCGACATGCGTGTCATGTTCTTGATTTGTGGGAAGTCTTCCTGAAGTTTTAAACCAACAGGAGCAGGAGAAATTCCAAATAGTTCGGCAGATCCGTCCCTGTCAACCAGACTTGTGAGCATGAATACCCGGTCACGTTTCGTATGTTGTGTCTCGTAACCAAACTCCATGGACAAATAAGTGTAGGTGACCATACAGGTACCGATGGCTAAAGCCAGTCCAAAGACGTTGATAAATGCAGATAGGGGGTTTTTGAGGATATTCCTCAGAGAGGTTTTTAGGTAGTTCTTGAGCATAATGACCTTCTTTTAGAACTAATGAGATGCCAAAACAGGCACGAAGGTTGCTTAGTTGTAAAAATAACTAACCCAAAATGAAGTCAATTTATTCTATTTTAATGCTATTTGGCTTTATTCTGATTTCCCAGGCTGCATTGGGACAATACAGGATATCAGGAGTGGTGAGAGATGAAAATCAAAACCCTGTTGAAGGTGTGGACATCTTTATCAATAACACAAGTAATGGAACGGAATCTGACATTGACGGATCTTACACGTTAGAAGTTCCGGGGGGCTTATATGAAATCGTAGTTTATCAATACGAATACCGAGCGATTTCTCACAAAATCCACATAGATCAGCACTTGGAAGTAAACTTTAATTTGAGACCGATCACGCTGGAGTTAGAAGAACAAGTGGTAGAAGCTTCTCGAGATAGAAGCTGGTTCAGGAATATGCTAATTTTCAAGCGTTCTTTTTTGGGAGAGAGTTTTAATGGATATTCCAGTGATATCCTGAATGAACATACGATGATCCTCGATAGAGATGAAGCAGCCGAAACTTTGCTTGGATGGTCCAATAAGCCACTTTTGATTCGCAACAAGCGCCTGGGCTATGACATTGCCTACGTCTTGAAATCTTATAAAGTTGATGGGAAGACATACTCCTATCTGGGTTATGCTCAGTTTGAAGATACTCCAGAATTGGAATTGAAAAGGAAACATTTTAGAGCGAGAAAAACAGCGTATTATGGATCTGTCCAACATTTCATGCAGTGTCTGTATCACGGGACTGCCGCGAAAGAAGGATACTCATTGCAAAGGCTGGATGAATCGGGTTGGAGTCAGGAATATGTCGATTTTGATGAGGTGGTCAGTCAGGAAGGGGAAAATGTGTACCTAAATGGTACTGGCAAGATCACAGTTACTTATAACAAGGAACGACCATCCTGGGCTTATGTCAGGTCGACCTTTGTACGAATCCCGAAACGACTCCCTCCCGAACAGGAATCCGAAATTGAATTTTCGATATCCAAGATCCGAATACTTCCTTCAGGCCAGATTGATCCGCCCTATGGAGTGGTCTTTGGAGGCTATATGGGATGGGAGAGAATGGGGGATGCGTTACCTTTAGACTACCAACCTAACCCAAGATGAATCATGAAAATCCTCCATGTTTTCCTCTTTTGTGCATTGACATGCTATAGTTCATGGGGGCAGCTGTCCATTAAAGGGTTGGTTATCGATGAGAAAGGCCAACCCGTCATTGGCGCAACGGTTTTCCTGAACAATACCAGCTATACAACCCGGACTGATTCGATTGGGAGGTTTACGCTGGATGGAATGAATGGGGACTATCAACTGATTGCGTACAAAGAAGATTATCAACTCCACTTTCTCGAAATTAGTCGTTCTGTCAATCTGAAAATAACGTTGAAGTTAAGTCAAAGAGGTAAAAATTGGGCTAATTCTTCTTCCTTTTCGGAGTTGGAACAAGAGGAAATGCTCAATACGTTCAAACGCGATTTTCTGGGTCAAAGTAAGAATGCTGAGCATTGCGAGATCCTGAATCCTGAGGTGCTCAAATTTGAACTGAATACATGGGAGTCTTTGATAGCGACGGCTACCAAACCTCTGTTGATCAGGAACAAAAGGCTGGGGTACGACATGTCTTATCATCTAAAATTTTATGAGCGCAATTCCAGGATATCGTCCTACGTGGGTTACGTGAGTTTTCAGAATACTCCTGATTTGGAACTGAAACCCCGGCACTTTGAAGCCAGGGAAAAAGCCTATAAAGGGTCTACAGCTCATTTTCTAAAGGCCGTTTTAGCTGGTAAACACAATAGGGAAGGTTATAAACTTCAAACTGCAACACAGGTAGGCGATGGCTGGCTTTATAAAGAAGTTCCTGTTTCAGATCTGGCAGTCTATAATGATGAAGGCGTTTTCCTGTTTGGTGCAGGGAAGTTTCGGATCATCTATCTGGCTGAAAGAAGAGAATACAATTTTGTGAGATGGCTCAAAGCGAGTGGCATCAAAGAAATAGGTCGTGGACAATACACGGAAATGGAGTTTGCCTCACAGAAAGTAAAGATTCTACCTACCGGAACCATTGACCCTCCATTGGGGCTGATCTTTAGAGGGTACATGGGTTGGGAAAAAATGGGTGATGCATTGCCCATGAACTATAAGCCTTGATCAACGCTTAGAATTTCTTCCCGGAAAGTGACTTGATCGCGATGAACAGACTTATGACCGCCAGAATCGTACCCAACATAAAAGGAGCCCCTGGAAAGTAGATTTTAGCCTGGGGATCAGTAAACTCATAGAAAATGCTCAACATGACGAGTGGTCCTACAATATTGGTCAGGCTTTGTAGGCTGGTGATCCCTCCTTGCAACTCTCCTTGCTGGTTTGCCTCTACCTGTGAAGTCATGATTCCTTGCAGCGAAGGACCGGCAAGACCACCTAATGCGTACGGCAACATAATGACATAAACCATCCAGCCTTCTGTGGCCAATCCCATCATCAACAGTCCGGCAGCATTAAAAGACAGGCCTACAATTACTGCCTTATTCTGGCCGAACTTTTTAACAAAAGTGCCAACAATACCTCCCTGAACGATGGCAATGACTACCCCTACGAATCCCAGAGATAAACCAATTTCGAGCGGTGACCATCCGAAATTCTCTCCGGTAAAGAAGGCCCAGGTACTGTGGGTAGCATGTTGGCCGATAAAGATGAATACCATGACCACCAGTAGTCCGGCAAGTACCGGATAGTTTTTCAATTGAAGCAGGGTTCCGACAGGATTAGCGCGTTTCCAGTCAAAAGGCCTTCGATTTTCTTTGGACAGAGATTCAGGAACCACGAAATAGCCATAAAGCCAATTGAGGCCTGTGAGTCCAGCTGCAGCGAAGAAAGGAATCCTTGTGCCCATTTCTCCCAACAATCCACCTATTGCCGGACCAATGACAAAACCTAATCCAAAAGCGGCACCAATAAGGCCAAAATTCTTTGCTCGATCCTCGGGAGAGGAGATATCGGCTATGTAGGCCGAAGCGGTCGTGTAGCTGGCACCACCAATCCCGGAAATGATTCTGGCCACAAACAGCCATGCGATGGTAGGTGCATAGGCCAGAAACAAATAATCTAAAGCGAAGCCAAATAGGGAAATGAGCAGAACGGGTCTCCGACCGTATTTATCACTCAATCCACCAAGGATAGGGCCACAAACAAACTGACAAAAGGCGTATAAGGCGGTCAGCCACCGGGCGTAACCTGCTGCTTCCTGTGTACTGCCATCAATTAATTCTTTGATGAGATCAGGTGTGATGGGGATGATCAACCCCAACCCCATAACGTCAACAAAGACGGTTACAAAGATGAAACCAAGGGCAGCTTTTCGTTGCTTCATGAGTTGTGGTCGAATTTCGACGCGAAGCTACTGGAAATGATTGGATTGGACTTCAGAAAAATTAAACTGAGAGCTTACTCCGGAGCGTGATTGCGGAATTTTTCGCACCACTTCATTATCACCAGGGTCGCTCAAAGAGGACTCTGGTCTGAAGGGCCTGATTAGATTGATTAAGTATCTTCGAAGAATGACTCTGGGGAGGTGTTAATGAGGCTAGATTCCCAAAATCCCCCGGTCTCCGACCACCCCCTTTAACTGAAAGGGGGAATTTCTTGCCAACTCGAAGGAACCAGGTTTCAACTTAGACCCGGTCGTGGGCAGGGCGGTTGGTTGATTTGGAGGACGGGACTATGGGTGGTGTGAAATACTGCCAGGTGTCTCCGGGAAAATTTACTATCTGCTGAAACTTTTCTTTCCTCAGAGTCACTCAAAGAGGACTCTGGTCTGAAGGGCCTGATTAGATTGATTAAGCATCTTCGAAGAATGACTCTGAGGAGGTGTTAATGAGGCTAGATTCCCAAAATCCCCCGGTCTCCGACCACCCCCTTTAACTGAAAGGGGGATTTTCTTGCCAACTCGAAGGAACCAGGTTTCAACTTAGACCCGGTCGTGGGCAGGGCGGTTGGTTGATGTGGAGGACGGGACTATGGGTGATGTGGAATACTGCCAGGTGTCTCCGGGAAAATTTACTATCTGCTGAAACTTGAAGCCGCTTAAATAATTTAGGTTTTGATTTCTAATTGGCAGAGAATACTTTCATCAATCAATTTCTGATTTGTCATACCTAAAGCCTAGTTATAGTGAAGAGAAGAGATTTCATGCAAATGGCAGGATTGGGAGCAGGGGCGATGATGTTGCCATCTGTGCCGATCATGGGAAATCCCATCCATGCCGAAGAGTTGCTGAATCCCGGTTTGAGCATCGCTCAAAAGAAGCAACTCGCTGATGTAGCGCTGAATACGGCAAAAAGCATGGGAGCTACCTATGCTGATGCTCGTATCGGGCGTTATCTGAACCAGTTCGTTTTTACCAGGGAGGATAAAGTGCAAAATGTTGTTAATACCGAGTCGTTTGGTATTGGTATTCGTGTGATTGCCAATGGTACCTGGGGATTTTCGTCCACCAATGATGTCAGCGCAGAAGGCATTAAGAAGGCAACGGAATTAGCGATCGGAATTGCCCGTGCTAACTCCAAGATCCAAAAAGAGCCAGTTCGATTGGCTCCCGTACAGTCTTACGGAGAAGTATCCTGGAATACGCCGATCGTGCGGAATTCCATGGAAGTACCCGTTTCCGAAAAAGCGGACCTTTTGCTGACAGCCAACGCGAAAGCCATGGAGAATGGTGCCAACTATATCAATTCGGCGTTGTTCATGGTGAATGAGCAAAAGTATTTTGCTTCTACAGATGGTTCTTACATCGATCAGGATGTACACCGAATCTGGCCGTTCATGACCGTTACGGCCATAGATCCAAAGGCCGGTAAATTCAAAACCCGCCAGGGGCTATCTGCCCCTATGGGACTTGGATATGAATACATGACGCCAGATCCAAATGAGACGATCAAAGGATTGGGTGGCGTGGATCTTTATCGTAACCGGTATGATATTGTGGCGGATGCTACGGCTGCAGCGCTACAAGCCAAAGAAAAACTCACTGCCAAGTCGGTGGAGCCGGGTAAATATGACCTGGTATTGGATCCAAATCACCTTGGTTTGACCATTCACGAAAGTGTAGGTCACCCGCTGGAATTGGACCGTGTGTTGGGCTATGAGGCCAATTATGCCGGCACCAGCTTTGCTACTTTGGATAAGTGGAAAACCAAAGAATTCCAATATGGCAGTGATATTGTGAACCTTGTTGCCGATAAGACTCAAGTGGGTTCACTTGGCGCGGTGGGTTATGACGATGAAGGCGTGAAATGCAAAGAGTGGGACCTGGTTAAAAATGGCGTACTGGTAAATTACCAGGCGATCAGGGATCAGGTGCACATGATCGATCAAAGTGAGTCGCATGGCTGCTGCTACTCGCAGAGCTGGAACGATGTTCAATTTCAACGTATGCCAAACGTTTCCTTGAAGCCTGGTACTGAAAAGTATTCTCCCGAAGACATGTTGAAAGACGTAGAAAAAGGTATCTACATTGTAGGACGTGGGTCTTATTCCATTGATCAGCAACGCTATAACTTTCAGTTTGGCGGTACATTATTCTATGAGATCAAGGATGGAAAGATTGCCGGAATGCTGGACGATGTGGCTTATCAAAGCAATACCCAGGAATTCTGGAATTCATGTACCAAAATATGTGATGAATCGGATTATCGTATGTTCGGTTCGTTCTTCGATGGTAAAGGACAACCCTCACAAATCAGTGCGGTATCTCATGGATCAGCTACTACTCGATTCAATGGGGTGAATGTGATCAATACAGGAAGAAACATTTGATAACGAATTAAGGAAAGACAATGGCTATTTATACCAAAGACGAAGCGAGACAGATTCTCGAAAAAGCATTGAGCTATTCTTCGGCTGATACCTGTGAAGTCAACCTTACGGGATCAAATAGTGGCAATATTCGGTATGCCCGAAATACAGTTTCTACGGCAGGGGCCCAATCGAATCAACAGCTGGTGGTACAATCCAGTTTTGGTTTAAGAGTGGGTACGGCAACCATTGACGAGTTTGATGATGCCTCTTTGCAAAAGGTAGTCAAGCGCGCCGAAGAATTGGCAAAACTGTCGCCGGAGAACCCGGAGTTTATGGAGCCTTTGGGTCCCCAGCAATATGCGGATTCCAATCAGTATTTTCAGTCTACCGCTGACATTTCTCCAGAATATCGAGCTAAGGTAGCTTCCAGCAGTATTGATCCCGCGAGTTCGAAGGATGTAACTGCTGCAGGATTCCTGGAAGATTCGGCAGACTTTTCTGCCATGATGAATAGTAATGGATTATTTGCGTATGAGCAATCTTCCAGTGTGGACTTTACCGTAACCATGAGGACCAATGATGGCACTGGTTCTGGCTGGGTGACTAGAGACGTCAATGATGTCAATCAATTTGATCCCGCTGAGGCTTCCGCGATTGCAATTGACAAAGCGTTACAAAGTAGACAGGCGAAGGCCATCGAACCAGGAAAGTACACCGTGATTTTGGAGCCAGCTGCTTCGGTGCAGTTGTTGAACAACATGTTTGGTTCATTTAACGCCAGGACGGCTGACGAAGGACGAAGCTTCATGTCCAAAGAAGGTGGAGGCACCAAGCTTGGGGAAAAGATTGTCGATGAACGCGTCAATCTTTATTCAGACCCACAAAATTCGCTTGTTCCCGGCAGTACCTGGAATCAAGCAGGGCAGCCGGTGCAAAAGATGGATTGGTTGAAGGGTGGTGTCGTATCTAACCTTTTCTATTCTCGGTATTGGGCAAAAGAGAAAGGAGTAGATCCGGTTCCATTCCCCTCCAATGGGATCATGGAAGGTGGAGACGCTTCTTTGGAAGACCTGATCAAGGATACCAAAAAAGGGATCATCGTAACCCGGTTATGGTACATCCGAACGGTAGACCCTCAGACCTTGCTCTACACAGGCCTTACTCGGGATGGAACGTTCTATGTGGAGAATGGCAAGATCAAGCACCCCATCAAAAACTTCCGCTTCAACGAAAGTCCGATCATTATGCTAAACAACCTGGAAGAGTTGGGTCAGCAAGTAAGGATCAATGGTAATCTGATTCCTTATATGAAAGTGCGAGACTTTACGTTCACCAGTTTGTCGGATGCTGTATAATTAATTGATTTAATGAATATTCGAGGCTGTGCTTTAAGGCACAGCCTTTTTCTTTACAGCAGATGAGGTATACGGAGGGATCAGAATTCTTTTTTACGCGGTTACAATACGAATCAGGAGATTGGGATACCGATCAGCGTATGCCCAGCAACCTATTGAATTCTTTGATCGAATATACAACGCTTCCCGTAAATACGGTTGAAAATGTGGTTCCCTTGGGGAGTGACGAAGTGTTCAATTGCCCTTTTTGCTATATCTCCGGACATAAACTTGTTCAGTTTACCAAGGAAGAGAAAGCCAATTTTAAACGGTATGTAGAAAATGGAGGCTTTGTCTTTGCGGATGATTGCAATCATGACATTGATGGTTTGTTTGCCAAGTCCTTTGAGCAGCAAATGTCCGATATTTTTGGTGAATCGGCTTTGAAGAAAATTCCCAATGACCACCGCCTGTACGAGTCTTTCTTTGAGTTTGACGGTCCGCCGACCACTTCTCAGGAGCTCAATGGTTGGGGCGATGATATTGTTCACGATTATCTGAAAGCCATTGAAATAGATGGCAGGGTCGGCGTTCTCTATAGCAACAAGGATTATGGTTGTGAATGGGACTATGACTTCCGCAACAAACGCTGGTACAAGATCGACAATACCCGATTCGCCGTGAATATCGTGATGTACGCGATTACGGCGTAGTAAAAGGGATTTATTCCCCATCTTCGCGACATGTTGAAGGCATTCGGCAAGGGAATTACTTTTAAGAAAGTACTGCTACTCCATTTCTTGGTTAGCCTTGTCCGACTCTTTTATCTCACCCTTGGCCCCACAGACCTTTTTCTTGAAGAAGCACAATACTGGTTATGGTCTAGGGAATTGGATTGGTCGTACTATTCTAAACCTCCATTAGTCGCTTACCTGAACTTTCTGAGTACATCGATTTTCGGGCATACCGAATTGGCCATCAAGTTCAATGCGGTTGGAATGGGACTGATCTATACGTTATTTGTATATGCCATTGCCAATATGGTTTTCAGAGATAAACAAAAAGCTTTTTTGACTTCTCTTTTGGTTTATGCGATGCCCTTTTTCCATACGACCTTCAATTTTTTTCTAACCGATGCACCTCTCCTAGCTGCCTGGTCCGGAGCGGTTTTTTTCTATTTGAAAGTACTGGAATCAAATCAGTCCAGGCACTGGATTCTCCTCGGAATATGCTGTGGCCTGGGACTACTTTCGAAATACACGATGGTACTTTTTGCTCCATTGGTCGTCATCCATATGCTTTGGTTCAAGAAAGCGTATTTCTTTCAAAAGGGTCCATACCTTGCTCTTTTGGTTGCTACCTTTTTCTTACTTCCGGTATTGATCTGGAACCTGCAAATGGACTTTATCTCCTTTCGGCATGTGGTTTCCATTGGTAGGTCCGAATTGACTTTTGCGAAACGTCTGATGTTTGTCAGTGAATACTTGGGTGGGCAAATTGCGATTGTTTCTCCTTTTCTATTTCCCATTCTGATCATAGCCCTTTACCGGGCGCTCAAAAGCCAAGACAGTTCTCACGCTTTTCTGGCCTTGGGACCGGTCATGATTTTCTTGTTTTTTCTGAGCTATGCTTTTACCAAGCGGGTAGAAGTAAACTGGACAGTATTTGCCTTCTGCCCGGTCCCCGTATTATTGGTTTGGCAGTTCTTTGCTATGCGAAGAAAAAGACTGGGGTGGAACCTTGCAGGCTTGACTTTCAGCCTTTTACTGGTCTTTTCTTACCTGACTCCTTACCTGCACCCGCTCGGACTTCATAAAATATGGCCGCCTAAAAAAGATCCCGTGCATCGGGTAGTAGGATGGAATAAATTGGGTCAAAGAGTGCAGGAGATCATCGATGAGCAGGTAAGTACTGCTTACTTTCTTTTCAGTGATAGTTATGAAGTCGCCTGTCAGGCTGCTTTTTACACCCGCGATCATCAACGGCCCTACAATATCAATTTGGGTCGGAGACAGAATCAGTTGGATCTGTGGCCGGGACTAAAAGCGTTGGAAAACCAGGGCTATACCGGGGTTTGGGTGAAGAAAGGCAAAGGATTACCAGAAGAGGTCAGAAGTGGTTTCAAAAAAGTAATTCATCAGGAGACTTTAGACATTGAATTAGGCGGCGTGGTAGTAAAAACATTCACTATTGCGATTCTCGAAGACCTTCGGCACATCGAAGAACAAGAATCGAATTATTATTAATTGGAAGCAATAGAAGCATTAGCATCGGAAGTCAACGAACTTGTCGATAAACTGGGTCAGCTAAAATCAGAGATCCACAAAGTAATCGTAGGTCAGGATCAGGTCATCGACGAGTTATTGATCGGACTGCTGGCCAGGGGCCATGTGTTGATAGAAGGTATGCCCGGACTGGCCAAGACTTTGCTGATCAAGACCCTTTCAGAAGTAGTTGATCTTTCTTATAAACGTATTCAGTTTACACCAGACCTGATGCCTACGGATATACTCGGCACTGAGGTCATTGAAGAAGAAGGTGGGCACAAAACGTTTGTGTACAAACAAGGCCCCATTTTCGCAAATATGGTCCTGGCAGATGAGATTAACCGGACGCCACCTAAGACACAGGCCGCGTTGTTGGAGGTCATGCAGGAATATAAAGTGACGTACGGAGGAAAGGACTACCACATGGATCTGCCCTTCTTCTTGTTAGCCACCCAAAATCCCATCGAGCAATCCGGGACATTCCCATTGCCCGAAGCCCAAACAGATCGGTTTTTGCTGTTTATCAAGATTGGTTATCCCAGTGAAGAAGAGGAAACGGACGTATTGAAAAGAACAACGGGTAAATCCCCGGAACGACCCAAAGCCATTTTGACTGATAAAGAGATCATACGATTACAGGAACTGGTAAGAGAGGTCACGATCGATGACGAACTCATAACAGCTGTCAGTAAGTTGGTACGCCGTAGCCGTCCTGATGAATCATCCGATGATTATATCCAGAATCACATTGCCTATGGTGCCGGTCCTCGTGCGGGGCAGGCGATTATCCTTTGTGCCAAGGCTCATGCCTTGTTATCCGGACGCTACGCAGTGGTCCCGGGGGACTTGAAAAAAGTAGCCTATCCTGCATTGCGGCATAGGATCGCACTGAACTTTAAAGCGGAATCAGAAGGATTGTCTGCGGATCGGATGATTGATCATTTATTGAAGGATTTTAATTATTAGACTTTGGCCAGGCCCGTCACAAAAGATTGGTCTTTTGACCCCACTTTATTGGAGTCTGTTTCCGATTTTGACTGGTTCATCCGTGCGCTGGCCAAAGGAATACTTTTTGGTGGTCGCCATAGTCTGAGATTAGGGGCGGGCATGGAGTTTAGTCAATATCGTCCATATAGTCAGGGAGACGATTTGCGAAGACTGGATTGGAAAATGTATGGCAGAACGGAGCGCTTTTACATCAAACAGTCAGAAATAGAAACTGACATCCATTTCAATTTAGTCATTGATCACTCTTTATCAATGATGTATGCAGAACGTAATATCTCTAAGTTCAATCAGGCCAAAATGCTGGTCGCCTTGTTTGCTTACATCGCACTGCGAAATGGGGATAGTTTCTCCCTGATCATGAGTGACAAGCAATTGCCGGCCGGGCACGGAGAAAAACAATGGCAAAGGCTGTTGCATCAGTTGGTGGAATTGCGACCGATCAATGACTTCTATCCTAAATCATTGAAAGGATATTCACCAGGTGTAACGTTGGTTTTTTCGGACTTTTTCGGAGAAGGCATGGACTGGTCAAAGCTGCTTCAAGATTATAAGCGTCCAAGAACTGAAGTATTTGCCTTTCACCTCCTGGGGAAGGCGGAGCAATTACTTGATTTTTCAGGATCAGTGGCATTTGAGGACCTGGAAAATCATAAGAAGGTGAAAGTGAATACCAGACGTCAGTCGGAGAGTTATCAAAAACGCCTCGGACAGTGGCTTGGTCAGTTCCAAATGGAATTGATGCAAAAAGGTATTTGGTACGAGACGATTACATTAGGTGATCATCCCGGTGAGTTGGTCCAACAGTTTATCAAGAAAACCCGACAATCGGTAGGTTGATGATATTTGGCACTACGGCATATTTCCTTGGGTTACTGGCTATCGCTATACCGATTGTTATCCATTTGTGGAGCAAAAAAACGAGAAAGACGATTCCATTTGGGACCATTCGCTTCCTTTCTGAGGATGACACACAAGCAATTAAAAGTCTGATCCCTACAGAGTGGCTCCTGTTGTCTCTGAGGATCATGATTTTTGTGATTTTGGTGTTGATCATGAGCGAACCCCTATGGAACAAGTCCGCACAAAAGACGGAGATTGTACTTATTGATCCGGATTATGAAAACCATCCGAATTTCAACGAGTTGATTGACTCATTGCAAGAGAATACTGATGTTAGATGGTTTAGTCAAGGTTTTCCGGTGATTGAAGATTCTGTGATCCATTCCGATATATCTCATTGGGATTTGTTGAGGGATTTGCGGCGGATAAACGCTGGCATTACCATCATTTCTCCTAGGAGGCTATCTCAATATGCTGGCGTGAAGCCCCCGATATCCACCGTAAATTGGGTGAGTTTGCCACAAGATATTCAAACATTTGTATTAGGGGATTTCAAATCGGGCGCTGGTTCGGTTAGTATAACAGGCACCACCGATCTGAAGTCAACTCAATTTTCCCATGCCGTGATTTCAGGATCGTCGGCCAATGATTCCCTTGTGGTCACTGTGGCTATTCAATCGGATGACGCTTTTGCTGAATTACATGATTTTATTCGAGCTTCCATCGAGGCGATAAATGAGGACAGTCCTTTACAAATAAGCGTAGTTGCCGATAGCCACGCAGAATGGCTGATTTGGTTAAAGGATGAACCCGCCCCGAATAGGCGAAATTTGTTGTATGCTACCACGATCTCAGGTCAAGAGCTTATTAACCAGGTTTCCCTAGGTGTGTTTACTATAGCCGCTTTTCAATTGGAGTCTTTTTTGGCCTACAATTTCCCTATTCGGCTCGAACAGGTTTTAGGTCAGTCAAAGATTGATATCACTGGATATGATTGGAGACAGTTACCAGAAAGTCAATTACCAGAGCAGGCGCTCAATACAGCTACTTCTTCCCTGGAAGTCACCGAAAGCTTTTCTCATTGGCTATGGGGGTTATTACTGATCATCCTCATGGTGGAAAGATATTTATCACTCAAAACAACAGCTGCGTAGTGAATGTGAATCACGTCATATCTCAACTCTACCAACGATGGATGTTGCGTTTTTGGTTACGAAATACAGTGATTCTGCTACTCTGTATCACTTTGCTTTTTCCATGGCTGAAGGGTCTGTGGTTTATTATGGCTGCGGTTGTGGTATTTGGGATCGTTTATTTCTTCTTGAGAGAAAAACCTAATCGAGAGAAGGTAACTTCTTTGCTTAATCACCAATTCCCTGAGCTTGAATTCAGTACCAAATTGCTTGAACATAGTGCTTTGACCGGGTTAGCTGGGTTACAACAACAGAAAGTCGAACATCGACTCAAAAAAGCGATTCGGTCATTCAAATACCCGGTAAACTGGTCACAATTGATGGTTTGGGTGATCATCACCATAATCAGCTGGACCTTTCAATTACTACCCGTCGCCGAGGGAGATCCCGAAAAACAGCCACATCAAATTAACGAGGTTGTTGTATCGCCTGACCCATCACCGAAGCGGGTAAAAATAGATCTTGAAGGAATCAATCCTAAGATTCAGCCTCCACCTTACACAGGTTTGAAGTCATTTATTTCGGATACGGACATCCGTATGCCTGAGGGTAGCGTGGTGACATGGACGGTGGAGTTCTCCAGGATTCCAGAATATGCCTACCTTCATTTCTCGAATGGTGATAGCCTTACATTTTTAGACAATCAAAGCATAACACCTATCCGATTTTCTGATTTGGATCAGGGATTCTATTGGATCAGCTATTTTGATGGCAGCGCAGCGCAAAGAACGGATTATTATAAAATCGAGGTAGTACCGGATGAACCCCCGGTCGTTGAAATTTCAGGCATTGCACAATATCAGGAGCTGCCATTTAGTACCGGGGCCAGTTTGACATTTACGGCCGAATCACTAGACGATTACGGCTTGAGTGACGCACGAATCGTGGCTACAGTCACCAAAGGAGATGGCGAATCGGTCAAGTTTCGTGAAGAGCGACTTTCCTTTCAGTCATCCGTCTCCGGGAAGCGATTCTCCGAGAGCATGACGCTAAAAGCCAGTGATTTTGGAATGGAACCTGGGAATGAATTGTATTTCTACCTTGAAGCTTTCGATAATAAGACGCCCGTAAATCAATCGAATAGGACTGAAACCTATTTTTTCGTGCTGGAAGACACTACTGACATTGAGTTTTCTTTGGTGGGAAGTTTGGGTGTGGACTTGATGCCTGAATATTTCAGAAGCCAGCGTCAGATCATCATCGATACAGAAAAGTTACTGGCAGAGAAGGATGATATCCCCCTTTCGGAATTCAAAGCAAGAAGCAATGCATTAGGTTTCGATCAAAAGAACCTGCGAATCAAATACGGCCAATTCCTGGGAGAAGAAGCTGAAAGTGGTATCGCTATCGAAAATGAAATAGACCCGGAAGAGCTGGAGGACCTTGATCGTAAACAAAACCCTCGTAGGATACAGGAAGAGCATGACCACAAACCCGGAGAAAATGTTCTGGAGGAATTCGGTCATAATCATGACCATGAAGATGAGGAGGGGCAATTAATGGATAAAGGGACCGAGCGCAAGACCGATGCCGAAAAAGCCATTGAAGAAATCGCCCACAGTCATGATGATGCCGAGACGGCTACTTTCTATGAAGTGTCCCTGAAAACCAAATTGCGTACTGCACTCAGTGAAATGTGGGATTCGGAACTTTATCTAAGATTATTCGAACCTGAAAAGTCACTGCCGTATCAATACGCAGCTTTAAAGCTGCTTAAGGAGATTAAGAACCATGCGCGTATTTATGTGCAACGCATTGGATTTGATCCTCCTCCAATTACCGAAGATGGGAAGCGATTAACCGGCGACCTGGATGAAATCCATGCCCAGGAATTTTCAGCATTCACCGCAGATTCTTTGACCTATCCCGCCATTAGAGCCGCTATCCTACAGTTGGGTCCACTGAGCTATGCCAAAGATTCGGTGCCCAATACTTTTCAGGAGGTGCTTAGGCTTGCAGGAAATGAATTGGCTGTCGAAGCCATTCGTTTTCCGTCCAAATACCTGGATGAACTTGGGGCCATTAGTCGACTCATGAAAATGGAATCATTTGATTTGGAGGCTCTACGGGAATTGGCGCATTTGAAACGTGTCTTTATCTCATTACTGGAGACAAAAGAGGTTGCGCCCTCACCTGGACGCGCACTTTCGCACCCGTTGACGGAACGTGTCAGGGAAAAACTATCCGAACAATCCAGTCGTCCATGAATGTTGAAACCCATTGGTCCTGGCCGGAAGCCACTCTGGTGATACTATTCATGGGGCTTGTTGTATTCTGGGACTTCCAATATCAACCCTCCCAAAGAAGAGCACTGAGGTTAGCTGCTTTCCTCATGGCTATCGGTGCGTTGGTCTTTATGTACCTGCGGCCTGCTTTACATATGGAGGCACCTCATGTCAAGGGTGCTGTTTTCACCACTCCTTCTGACCAGACTGAAAAAAGTGACCTCCTTCAAAATAGCCACCGGGTTGCCATACCAAAATATAGTGACCCTGCCCGTTTGCCCTATACTTTCGATAAGATCGAAGTGCATGGGGATGGCCTTGAACCCTGGGAGTTGATGCGCTTCGAAGGATATGAATTAGAATGGAGTCCATCTGATCTGAATGAGGGTATTACAGCAATCCAGGTACCCGAAATTCTGGAAGGAGTTCCCTTTCAAATCACAGGGAACATCACAGCAAATGAGGAGTTAACCCTTTCTCTCATTGACCCGGAAGGGAAGTCTATCGATCAAAAGCTGAGTCCGCCGGATAGTGTATTTGAGTTTAAGAGTGAGGTTAAAACGGCGGGTCTGTTTCTGTACAAATTGCTCGGTTCAAGAGGGGAGGACACTGTGTTTTTGGAGACCCTTCCGGTGGAGGTAAATCCCTCGCGACAAGCCAATGTGCTATTATTGGGTTCCTTTCCATCATTTGAGTGGAACTATTTGAAAAATCACCTGGGAGACCTTGGATTTGGTGTGGCCAGTAAGTTTCAACTTTCCAGAGATGTTTCTCATACGGAGTTTCTGAATATGCCAAACCTGAATTTGAATATGGTCAATAAAAAATTGCTCCAATCCTTCAAGTTGGTGATCATGGATGCCGGTGCTTTTGGACGCTTGACCAATCGCCAGAAACGTGAGATCTATCAAGCCGTAGAATTGGCTGAGGTAGGGCTGTTTCTCATGATCGACGATTTCGCAGAATTATCTGCCATTGCAACTTTGAACGCAGTAGATGGAAGTGGAGAGGTGCTTGTTTCTACGGCTCAAAAACAAATATCATTACTTAAAATGCCCTTCAGTATCAATGATCGCAAATGGGAAAAACTGATGTTCCAGGATCAGGAAATAGGGTCATTTACCAGTAGAGGCATTGGAAAAATAGGCTTCAGTATGATTGCCAATAGTCATGTTCTGGAACTACAAGGGGCATCTGAGGTATATGGTCAGTTGTGGGATCAATTGTTGTCTCCCATTATAGGTTTTGATATTACGGCAGATCAATTTTATGTGCCTCGATTCAATTTTATTGATCGACAAACGGATATCTCTTTCAGTTATTTTGGTCAGCCTCGTGTTTCCATTGATGGCCAAACGGTTCCTCCAATCAATTCTCCCTTACGTCCGGATCTTTGGACAGTGAGTTACTGGCCAGAAAAGCAAGGTTGGCATGCTATTCAAGTGGACGGAGAAGATAAAACTTATTTTTTTGTACATGCTCCAAAAGATTGGGAGGCTTTACAGCGTTTTGAAAAGCAGAGGTACAATAAACTTTTTTTCGCAACGAATATGGTGGTGAGTAGAGAAGGACATTTAATTGAAAAGCCCATTTCACCCTGGATTTCATTTATTGTTTTCCTCCTGGCCGTCACGGGTTTGTGGCTTGAAAGGAAGTTGAGTTAATTTTAGTGTTATGAAGCAGATTGGTAGTTTCCTGTTAACCTGTGGCTTTTTAATTGGATGTGCGGTGGTCCCTCAGTATGCTTTGCATCAGGAAAAGTATTTCCCGGAAGGACTGGAAGAAGTTTATTTAGGCATGCCCGGTAAGTTCCTCGACAAAACGAGGACAGATACGCAGTTAGAATTGATTGCTGATGATAGTGATTCTACCCGTGTCGTATATAGGGAGCAACACAATGATAAGGCCTTCGAAGAAGTCCTTTACTTCACGGATGCCAAAAACGACCAGGCCCTGTATGAGATGCAAGTAAACTATCCGGAAGGAACGAATGTCTACGAAGAGGCAGTGAAGCTGTATGGAGAATCTAACTCAGATGAAGGAGAATGGTTTTTTGAAACCGAGGAAAACTTCAACATCATCGTTTGGATTCAGGGACAGGGCATGACCATTTCAGCAAGGGAGATCAGGAAACAATAGATCACTCATTTTTCAAAATGGTCGTTGGATTCACGATCATCACCCGATATACCTGAAAGGCCAGCGTAGCCACTGAGACCGTAAGCATGATGGTCATAGCCAGAATCGGAAACCCCGGACCCAGACTGATAGCATAAGCAAAATTGGCCAGCCACTTTTCCATAAGAAAGTAAACCACCGGAACGGCCCCAATTGTGGCGAAAACCACCAACAACAGAAATTGTTTGCTCACCAATCGCGTGATCTGTTTTAGGTCTGCTCCAAGCACTCGTCTGATGCCGATTTGCTTCAGGTTCAAGTCGATATTTACCGATGAAATGCCGAATAAGCCAAGAATGGCAATAAAAATGGCAAGTCCCGTGAATACTTTGAGAAGTGTGGCATATTCCTGTTCTTTTCCATACATGGATTGTAATTGTTCATCGAGGAAGCGATAATCCAGGGGATAATTCCCGCCGGGAAATACCTCGGCCCATTTCGATTCCAGATTGCTTAGGACTTGACTAATGTTGGGGCTGTTGTATCGGATAAGTACGTTTCTGGGGACGCCCAGCCACATCACTAATGCCATAGGCCCGATTTGGTGGTGAAGGCTTTTATAGTGGAAATTCTTGTATACACCAATGATCTCAAATTCGTTTCCGGCTGTGAAAATGACCTTTTCTCCAATGGGATTATCAAAGCCTAATTTGTCAGCCAAAGTTTCATTGATCATAATGGCCCTCGTCGAGTCTCCTGCTATCTCACGAGAGAAATAACGTCCTTCCAAAACTTCCAGGTCAATGATGTTTTGGAATTCATAATCCACGCCGAAATAAGCGGTTTGTACTACTTCTTCCGTTCCCCAGGATCTAAGTCTCAGTGGATTGCTACTATTGCTACCATCCAGATTGGGACCGTAGCTTACAGAAACGAATTCAGGAACTTCACTGAGGGTATTCACAAAAGCATCTCTTTTCTGATGCATCGCTTCTCCCCGAAATTTGGCCACCAATACACCTTCATGATTATAGCCGAGTTCCTTTTCAGAGAAAAAGGAGATTTGTTCAATGACGATAAAACTGATCATGATCAAGGCCGCTGAAATCCCGAATTGTACGAGTAAGACGAGATTTGCCGGAGAAAATTTCTTACTACGTCTCCAGAGGTTTTGTTGCAACAGGGCCAATGTGGAATAAATGGATAATGACCCACCCAGCATGAAGCCACTGGAAAGCGTAAACAGGACGATAATGCCAATGGAAAAGATCACCATGGGGATCAGACTTGCTGCGGTAATTGCCGGTAAGAGATCGACCGATTGATTAACAACCCAAATCACGAACCATGCGACCAGAGCGGCGCTGGAAAGGAGCACAAATGATTCGGTAGCCATCTGGTGCATCAGTCGCTTTTTGGAAGCACCGAATACTTTTCGTATGCCCATCTCCCTGGTTCGGGTTCGGACCAGGGCCATCGATATGTTATAATAATTGAAGAAGGCGATGATCAGGATGAGCGCAGCTACGATGGCCAAATTCCTTAGATTTTCCGGGTCATTTACCCGATACAAACCCCCTTGTGGATTAGGTAGGTGGCCGGATTCCAGGTAGGCATCAGCCAGAGGTTGCAATTGATAAGAAACTTCAGTTCCGTTCGGTGGACGGTCATTGAGAGCTTCGGCTACCTGAATGATCTTTTCCTGAACTACTTTGAGGTCGGCATCAGGCACTAATTCCAGATACGTTGGGAAACCAAGCCAGCGCCAACTGGTGATGGGTTCAAGGCCACCAGGTCCTGGTTTGTAGGTGTTAAATGAGATGAGAAAGTCAAATTTCAGATGAGACTGTTGTGGCGGATCCTGAATTACTCCGATTACTTTCAGGTCGATGGCATTGTCGTAGGTGATGATTTTTCCAATCGGATTTTCCTGACCAAAGTATTTTTCCGCAATGGACGATGTGAGTACAATCGTGTTGATCGCTGCCAGTGCTCCGGAAGCATCTCCCTTGAGCCATTGATAAGAAAACATCTCCAGAAAAGATGGATCTGCAAAAAATACCCGGTCTTCATAAAAAGACTGATTTTCATGATGCATCTGTACGCTGTAAGCATATCTGAGGCGCGCTGATTTCAAGACCTCAGGGACGGCATCTTCAAAGGCAGGTCCTGCTGCCGGAGGAATCAAAGGATAGTCAATGGCGCCCGACGCACGTTCATAGTGAATGCTCACGCGGTGTATTTGTTCATGCCGGACATTGAACGTATCAAAATTCAATTCATGATTCAGGTAAAGAATAATACTAAGAATACTCGTCAGGCCTAATATCAATCCAAAAAGGTTGATCATGAAATACATCCGATGCCTGCCAAAGGCGCGATACCCTACTTTGAAATAATTGATCAATAACGCTGAGGCGAACCTGGAAACTTGACGCTGCTCTTCGAATTGCGAAGAGATTTCATGGACATCCTCATAGTGCTCATTCAATATCTTATTAAATGCCTCTTCCTCGGAAATTCCATTTTCCACTGCTGCTTCATGGCTCATTCGAAAGTGATCCTCCAGTTCGGCCAGATCGCCCTCTTCAAATTTTCCGGATTTCATCAATGATTGTTTCCATTGCGCAATGGCAGACTCCAGATTAAAGCTCATAACTGAGAAGGTTTAAGGTTCCACATACGGATCATTACACCGATTATTTCGGTCCATTCAGATTGTTTTTCCTCCAGTAATTCTCGCCCTGAGGTCGTGATCGAGTAGTACTTTCTCTTTCGACCATTCTCTAAAACTTTCCATTGGGATTGGATGTGATTGTTACGTTCCAATCTGTGTAAAACCGGATATAGCATCGGTTCACTCCACTCCAGGGTGCCTCCCGAGATATCCTTTACTTTTCGGATGATTTCGTACCCGTAGTTTTCGCCTTGAAGTAAGATTGAGAGAATTATTGGGACTGTGGAAGCCCCGACCATTTCTTTGGAAAGCATACTTAATACTGTTAGGTATTATACCTAATACGGTTAAGTATATAAAAAGTTGTGTTTGCAGATTTTTGAGTAGGGATTTGGTTTATTGATGGGTTAGAAACCTCACCCTGCAAACCACCGCTTCACCGAAAAAGCAAAGGCCACTATTCAGGGTAATTAACGATCCCGTACCGGCCAGTACCCATTCCCAGGTTGGGGCTCCACCATTTTTAAGAAAGGCAGATTCTAATGCGAAACAAATCCCTCCTCCAATTAATACCAATCCCAGGGGTGCATAGAGGAGCCATCTTCGATAGTATTTATTCTTTTTCATTTTTTTGTTTTTAATCCCAGGCGAATGTTTAGAGTCCTTATTAGGTATTGCGGAACGTATTCGGATGGAATGAGTATCAATGATCGGATACAAAATAAAAAACCCTCTCCATTGCTGAAGAGGGTCTCATCTATAATTAATGGGTCGTGGATTATTTCTTATCGTCCACTTCCTCGTATTCTACATCGGCTACGTCGGCATCCGAACCTGCATCCGCCTGAGCACCGCCTGCGGCACCTGCATCAGGACCTGGAGCTCCTGCTCCGCCGGCAGCTTCTTGCTGCGCCTGGTAAATCTCCTGAGAAGCAGCTTCCCAGGCTTTATTCAAGGCTTCCATCGCTGTGTCAATCGCAGGGATATCCTTTTTGCCATGGGCTTCACGAAGTTGGTTCAAAGCACCCTCTATGGCTGTTTTATTGCCATCAGAAAGCTTATCACCAAATTCTTTCAATTGCTTATCCGTTTGGAAAATCAAAGAATCCGCCTGATTGATTTTCTCAACCTCTTCTTTGGCCGCTTTATCCGCATCAGCATTGGCTTTTGCTTCATTCTTCATCTTCTCGATTTCCTCATCGGTCAGACCGGAAGAAGCTTCGATTCTGATTTTCTGCTCTTTACCCGTTCCCTGATCTTTAGCAGACACATTCAGGATTCCGTTCGCATCAATATCGAAGGTCACTTCGATTTGAGGTACTCCTCTTGGTGCCGGTGGAATGCCATCCAAATGGAATCTTCCGATGGACTTGTTGTCTCTCGCCATAGGTCGCTCTCCTTGAAGAACGTGGATCTCCACAGAAGGCTGCTGATCTGCGGCAGTTGAGAAAGTCTCTGACTTCTTGCTTGGGATAGTCGTGTTAGACTCGATCAGTTTGGTGAATACACCACCTAATGTTTCAATACCCAAAGAAAGAGGGGTAACATCCAGTAGAAGTACGTCTTTTACTTCTCCCGTAAGTACACCACCCTGGATACTTGCACCAATGGCAACTACTTCATCAGGATTCACACCTTTCGAAGGTTTCTTGCCGAAGAAACTTTCAACTTCTTCCTGAATTTTAGGAATACGTGTAGAACCTCCGACCAGGATTACTTCATCAATTTCGCCAACGCTCATTCCAGCGTCATTTAAAGCTTGTTTTACAGGTTCCATGCTTCGACGAACCAGATCATCAGCCAATTGCTCGAATTTGGCTCTTGATAAAGATCTTACCAGGTGCTTAGGAATGCCATCTACAGGCATGATGTACGGCAAGTTGATCTCAGTGCTGCTAGAGCTTGAAAGCTCGATCTTCGCTTTTTCTGCAGCCTCTTTCAATCGCTGAAGGGCCATTGGATCTTTTTTCAGATCAATGCCTTCATCGTTTTTAAATTCTTGTGCCAACCAATCGATGATCACACCATCGAAATCGTCTCCACCCAGATGGACATCACCATTGGTAGATTTCACTTCGAATACGCCATCGCCTAATTCCAGAATAGAAATATCGAATGTACCACCACCAAGGTCGTACACAGCGATCTTCATGTCTGCATTTTTCTTATCAAGACCGTAAGCCAATGCTGCAGCAGTAGGCTCGTTGATGATTCGTTTTACATCCAGTCCGGCGATTTGTCCGGCCTCTTTGGTCGCCTGACGCTCTGCATCGTTGAAGTAGGCAGGTACAGTTACTACGGCTTCTGTTACTTCCTGTCCCAGGAAATCTTCAGCAGTGGACTTCATCTTCTGCAAGATCATGGCTGAAAGCTCCTGAGGGGTATAATTTCTGTCGCCAATTTTAACTCGAACCGTGTCGTTAGAGCCTGATTCGAGATCGTAAGATGTATTAGCGATTTCGTTGGATACTTCAGAATATTTCTTCCCCATGAATCGCTTCACGGAGCTAATGGTGTTTTTAGGGTTGGTGATAGCCTGACGTTTTGCAGGATCTCCGACCTTTCTTTCACCCTTGCCATTGTCCAAAAAAGCAACAATAGAAGGGGTGGTTCTTCTACCCTCACTGTTTTGGATAACAACCGGCTCGTTACCTTCCATCACGGCGACGCATGAGTTGGTGGTTCCTAAATCAATACCAATTATTTTACCCATTTCTTGATTAGTATATATTGTTCAAATTTTTTCCAGTGTTCGATCCTGCATTGATCAAGGGTTGTGCCAAAACATTCAACATGACATAATGACAGAAAGGTGTCTGGTTGGGTCTGTGATTTGGCGGTATTACAATGACAGGAAGGCAATACATGTCAGTCGGGGAGGAACAATTGACTGATTTCGGCGTATTTACCTTTCCCAGCGACAGGAGGTAGGGGGATTAGAAACGCTGGATGTTATAGAAGTCCTGACCTAGGTTGGGAACTAAACAAAAACGCAAAAACCCGGATCTAGGATCCGGGTTTGACTTTTTATAACACTGAAGACAACACTTACGACTGAACCCAATCCAGCAATTCCTTGCGTTTGTAACGACTCACTGATATTTCCTGACAGGGCATATACTCGTTGACTAACAGATTCAACTTTCGATTTTCTCCCTTTTTGATCTCTTTGATGATAAGTCTATTGATGATAACCTGACGGTTGGCTCGGAAGAATTGCGCCGGAGAAAGTGACCTTTCCAGTTCTTCCATTGATCCGAATTGAGAAGTAATGGTCCTGTCTTTTGTGTGGATTAAGATCAATCCATCTTTCAATTGGATCAATTCAACTTCATTCTGGGCCAGAACTATTTGTTTCGGTCCTGTGGGAACAATCAGATCAGAATACCTTTTCTCAGCATGTGGACGAGATTTTTTCGTGAACTGGAGCGTGCAATAAAGCAGATAGATGAGATTTTCAATGGAAACTACAGCAATGGTTAGTAGGAAATACAATGCGTAGTGTCGTGGATAAATTTCTCCATTTATGATCAAATAGAGTCCTGTGTAAATGACCAATGCCACCACCAGATTAACAGCTATGAATCTCATGGCAGACGAAGGGCTTAACTCACCTGCTTCAAATAGGCTTTTCTTTAATAAGGAAGTCGCGACCCAGGAGCTACTGCAAATGACGAATGTAAAAAGTAAACTGTACAGGAAGATTGACCATGGAAATTCAAATTCCATAGAAAAGATCGGACGGGATGATCGGAGCAGTGCATTGACTAATGCAATCAAAACGACCACTCCGTACCTGATGCTTGCTGTTTCAGGTTTGAAGTCGAATACATGCAAATCTCTGATAGGTCTGGTAAATGCACGTGTCACTCAAATAGGATTTTAGGTATTAGATAGACTTTGCCCTAAGTGATTAAACGAACCAGGGGGATTTAGTCCGATGTAAATTGATGAACGGATAATCATGCCTTCCTTTCGCTATTTTGTGTACCCTTCAGCCGGAAATATGTACCCTTCCGTTTTTTTCTGATAAAACAAATCAACTGCCCTCTCTATGAGTACCGTCTTCAATGGAGTAGGTCCTGCGGTAAAGGGATCTATGGAAATCTCAATTTAAATAAGATGAAAAAAATCCTACTATTTACGATGCTTGGTATGATCAATTACCCATTGCTGGCCCAGTCGAAGAAAATTTCAGATGCCGAACGACAATTTCTGGAGGGCAATTACCTAACGACAACAGAGTTATTAGAGAGTCTATTGGAAGGGTTGAGTGAATCGCAATGGAGTGAAAGGCCCTCAAACGGAGGATGGAGCATTCAGGAAACCATGGAACATGTCGTTTTAGCCATGCCTGCTCAGATCACAGGATTGGAAAAAGCCCTGGCGACTGAGTCCCATGAATTCAAAGATTTACGGCTGCGTGATGGTTGGCTCCTATCGAAGATTACGGACCGTGGTGTCAAGGTGAAAACGCCATTGGAGCCAAAAGGAAGTCAGGTGACCAAAGAAGAGATGCTGGAAACCTATCGGATACAAGGCGCCCGTTTTCTTGAAATTCTACGAAATAAGAAAACTGAGTTTAGGAATCATTACGGCAAGTCTCCATATGGAGAAGTGGACGCCTATCAACTGATGATCTTTATTCCGGGTCATATTCAGCGGCATCTGAGTCAGATGGAGGAAATACTCCGCGATTTGGACAGCTAAAAAAAGAGGGCCAATTCGATTTTGAAGAGGCCCTTGGTTTTGCTGCTATGATTTGATCTAATTTCTTTTTCGGATCAGAATGTCGCCATTCATATTCTTAAAGGTAAACTCTGGTCCTCCACTATTGATGTTGCCAAATACCCAGGAATTGATAGAGATTTCGTAGTTACAATCATCACAATCTCTCCCGCGTTTTACCTGATTGTTGCCGGATTTCATTTCCATATCGAAATCCGTATAGATCTCACCCTGATCAGATTTCATTTTGGCGGTTACGCTGGCAGAGCCCGGCAGAGTCACGTCAACATTGCCATTGAGTGTGACAAAGGACATGGGAGTGTCCGTATCAATTTCGACGAACCTGACGTTCACAGGACCATTGACGGTATTGCAAATTGCAGAACCTGAAATTTCATCCAGATTTACTCCGCCATTTACTCCGGAAATTTCCATCGCACCCTGGATAGATCGTACGTCGATTTCTCCGTGAATGGTATGGAGATCAAGGTCAAAGTTGGAAGGAACTTTGATTTTTAGATCTGTCCATTTCTTCCATGATTCCGTATTTACAGAAACAACATTGCCATTTTCTTTCGCGGTGATTTTTGCAGGATTACTGGCTATCCGCTTCATGCCGGGAGGTGCTGACTTATCTTTTTCCCGCTCTTTTTCCTGATTATTGGATCTAAAGGTGGCTTCTATGATTATCTCCTGCCCGCTGTAACCCTCGACAAAGATGTCACCATTGATCTGACTGACTTTTAATTTACCAGCCTCTCCGGGACTACTGAGTGGTACCACAAGTTTCTCACTGATGCCTCCATCCTGCGCATTGCTCACCCATGAGCTTATCAGGACTAACAATATCAATACTTTTCTCATCTTTTCTACTACTTAAATTCTTCTTAAAAACATGTCCCCATTCAGCGTTTCAAATTGAAACCTTGGACCTTCAGATTTCCCAATTTTCACCGAGGTGGTTTGTTGGATTTCAAACTTTGTCGTCCTCCCTTTACGGTTTTCAGTCTTTTTAACCTTTGGAGGGATGCGCTCAAAATCAAAGGACGAGAACAGATCCCCCTGCATCGATTTAGCCTGTACTTCAGCTGAAAAATCTTCTGGAAGTTCCAATGTGATGTCACCATTGATGGTGTTAAATCGGCTATCGCTTAAAGGCCTTGATGCATATTTGATGTCAATATCGCCATTCACGGTAGAAATGTTTTTAGTATCCTCGACGCCCGTGATGAAGATGGGGCCGTTTACGTTTCCGGATCGCTCAATGGTGCGCATATCGGTGATGCGGATACGGCCATCGTTGATCGTTGAGGCATGGAGTTTTACATTGCTTGGAACACGCAATTTGAAATCATAGGCATAGTCGTAATCAGGGCCATCACACTGCATGCCTCCTCCGCGGAATCGGTTGGTATCGATGTACTTTACAAAAGGAGCTTTCATTCTTAGCAAAAGTTCATCCGCAGATGTTCTTTCATCCAATTCCAGCTCTTTCATGGCCTTGTCCAATTCCTTCTGATCGTAAGCATTCACAGTGATGTTCAACACGAGCTCGATGGTATTTCCTTCATACCCTTCCACAATCACGTCTCCTTGAATATTGTCAACGATCAGGTGATATTCACCATCAGCGGGTACTTCGTAGCTTCTTTTGATTTCTTTTTGATCCCTTGTGCCACTGATCGCAATCACGGGTAGCAGTAAGGCCACATAAATGATTAAGTTTTTCATGATTTATTTCGGTTTTTGACTTTCTAAATGGATTTAAGTTGATCGACTGTCGATTCGATTTTTGATTTTACCGCTTCATTGATTTCCTCATCGGACATCAATTTTTCGAAGGCGCCTATGGCTTCTTTTTCCCGCAGTGCCAGCATCGCATCAGCGATAGCCGATTGCACGATGGGAGAAGATTGAAAAGCTATACTTTCCACCATGATCTGCCGGGCTGCGGCATTATCCCAATAACTCAGGAGCGCATCTATGGCCGCCAGCCTCACGTTCACATTGTCGTCAGATTGTAAAGTATTTCCCAATACCTGGATCACTTTGTCATCTACTTCCACGAATTCCTGAGCCATACTCACTGCTTTGATCCGTTGTTGTGCGCCAGGCTGTTCAATCAGCGTGAGCATCATCATTTTTTTCATGTCCTGTACCTCATTTGTTAATGAGGATATTTCAGATTGCTGCGCTGGATTGCGGAACAGACCATACCCCATGACCAATCCCACCAGTGAGAATGCCAGTCCCATTCGCCAATTGAGTGATAACCATTCTGGTATTTGGAAAGACTTGTTTGAAGTTTTCGCACTGCCGGCAAGGTATCCTGATAGGGCGGCTTCAAACCGGGCATCCATGGCTACACTTGGCTCTGGCGTCTCGATTTTGCCAAGCTGATTCCATAGTGTTTCATCCGCGTTTAGCTCGGCTTTGAGTTCGGGATTAGTTTCCAGATAAGTTTTAAGTATTTCTGATTTTTCCTCGTTGAGTTCTCCGGTGAGGAAATCCATGTACCATTCGATGGCGATATCCTGATTAATTGCTTCCATGATCTTATACCTCCAACTTTAAATAGGCTTGTCTCAATTCTTTCAATATGCGGTGAACCCGTACTTTTACTGCGCTTTCGGTTATTCCTAATAAGGCGGCAACCTGTTCGTATTTCATTTTCTGAAATCGGGTCATTTCTATCAATTCCCTTTTCTCTGGGGCCAGACTTTGTAAAGCTTGTTTGAGCATGCTCAGTTCGTCACTTTTTTCGGCCTCCGATTCGGCATTTTTATGGTCACTCAATTGTACTTCCCAATCTCCCATATCTTCTTGCCAGCTATACCGGCTGTTTTTCTTGTAATGGTCATGGTGGACATTGCGTGCCATGTGAAAGATCCAGGTTTCAAACCTGCCATCCTCAGCATAAGTATGCTTGTACTTGAGGATGCGCATAAATACGTTTTGCACCAGGTCTTCACTTGAAGCTCCGTCTCCCGTCAACCGGTAAAAAAATCCAAATACCCTTCTGCTATATCGGTGATAGAGCAGGGAGAGCTTCTCCAGGTCTCCCTTCTTCACTTTTAGCATAAGCGCATGATCTGATAGTGAATCCAATGTTCAGGTCGTTAGTCAACCGGGTAAACCGGCCGAATTGGGGATGGTTACATGAGGTAGTAAAAAATATTTTTCTATCGATGAATTTAAGGCTTCGATGCTAATTTGTTGTGAAATTTTCATTTTCAAGGCTTTATTTTTAGAATTTAAGCAACAGGAGATCCTGTCTGATAAGAAATTTTGTTAGCCTTTGGGCATTCCCATAAATTGCATCAGTAAGTCAATCAAAGATGGCTATGAAAGAAAAAGAATTGCCTGTCCTCGTGAAAAATGATCCCTGGCTTGAGCCTCATGCAGAGGAGATCAATGGGAGAATTCAAAGGCAATCTGATCGCCTGAGTGAGATCAATGAGAAGTACGGCTCGCTTAAAGATTTTGCGGGTGCTTATCAGCAATTTGGCCTGCATTACGATAAGAAAGCCAAAGGCTGGAGATATCGAGAGTGGGCACCCCATGCGAAAGCTTTGTTTTTGACGGGAGCCTTCAATGACTGGGATCGTGCCAGGTATCCTTTAGATCGAAATGATCAGGGTGTTTGGGAGATCTTTATTCCAGAAAATGAGATCAATCTCGCTCATGGCAGTCAGTATAAGGTTCATGTGATATCTGATAAAGGGGGGCATGATCGCATTCCCGCATATGCGGATTATGTGGTTCAGGATGAAAAAACCTATGACTTCAGTGCTGAGGTTTGGGCACCGGATAAGGCATTTAAATGGGCAGACAGCAAGTTTGATCCCACATCGGCTAACGAAGCCCCTTACATATACGAGTGCCATGTGGGTATGTCCACAGAAAAAGACGGGGTAACTACATATCGCGAATTTGCTGAGCAGGTGCTCCCGAGGATCAAAGATCAGGGGTACAATGCCATTCAGATGATGGCCGTTCAGGAACATCCTTATTATGGATCTTTTGGCTATCATGTTAGTAACTTTTTTGCCGCTTCCAGTCGATTTGGTACCCCCGATGATCTGAAATTCCTGATCAATGAAGCGCATAAAGCAGGGATTGCGGTGATCATGGATATTGTTCACTCTCACGCTGTAAAAAATTTAGCAGAAGGGCTCAATGAGTTTGATGGCTCAGAAGATCAGTATTTCCATCCTGGAGGCAGAGGCACTCATGATCAGTGGGATTCGAAGCTGTTTAACTACGGGAAAGAGGAGGTTTTGCAATTCCTATTGTCTAATGTGCGATTTTGGATCGAGGAATTCCATTTCGATGGTTTCCGTTATGATGGAGTGACTTCCATGTTGTACTTCCATCATGGCAATATCTCGTTTGATCATTACGAGAAGTATTTCAATGAGGTAGACTGGGATGTGCTTACCTACCTGCAGCTAGCCAATTTACTGATCAAAGAGCTGAAACCAGGGGCCATTTCTATCGCGGAAGATATGAGTGGAATGCCCGGCCTTTGTCGTCCGGTGGAAGAAGGTGGATTAGGATTTGATTTCCGACTAGCCATGGGTATACCCGATTACTGGATCAAGATCCTTAAGCATAAAAGCGATGAAGAATGGAATATCCATGAGATATGGGAAACCCTGACCAACCGGCGGTACGGTGAGCGTACCATTGCCTATGCCGAATCGCATGATCAGGCGCTGGTAGGAGATAAATCTCTCGCCTTCTGGCTCATGGACAAGGAGATGTATGACAACATGCATGTCAATCACAATAGCCTGATCATTGATCGTGGGATCGCACTTCATAAAATGATACGTTTGATCACTTTGAGCCTGGGCGGCGAGGGTTGGTTGAATTTCATTGGCAATGAGTTTGGGCATCCTGAATGGGTGGATTTCCCAAGGGAAGGGAACAACTGGAGCTACCATTATGCACGGAGACAATGGAACCTTGCGGATAATCAGGATTTGAAATACAAATACCTGAATAATTACGGTTCGGCAATGGTTCGTTTTGGCGTTGAAAATGGGCTGGTGGATGCGCTTCCTGCCCAGCAGATCAATGTAGACCAGGATAATCAGACATTGATCTTCGAACGCCATAACTTGATATTCATATTCAATTTTAGTCCAACGAATTCGGTCCCTGATTATCGATTCAAAGTACCTGATGAAGGAGATTATCAGGTGATATTAAATTCTGATCGTGTAGAATTTGGCGGATTCAATCGCATTGATGACGGGATGATCTATCCAGCCGTTTCTTTGTTCGGCGAATACTTTTTGAGTGTATACTTGCCTAACCGAGTAGCTTTGGTACTTAAGCGAGTGGATTAATCAATGATGGAGAAGACAACAGGCATTCCTAAGTTGGAAGGAGAGTTTTTAACCAGTAGTGCCTACCGTAAGATTTATGCGACTGATGCTTCAGCCTATAGGGAAGTCCCTGAAGCTGTGGCCATCCCTAAAACCAAAGAAGACCTTATCGAACTGGTCAGATATGCCCGGACTACTGGGAAATCACTGATTCCAAGGACTGCTGGTACTTCCCTTGCCGGACAGGTGGTAGGTGGAGGTATAGTGGTTGATGTATCGAAACATTTCAATCAGATCCTTGAAGTCAACGAGGAGGAGCAGTGGGCCTGGGTACAGCCCGGTATGGTAAGAGATGACCTGAATCGGGCGCTAAAACAATATGGGTTCTTCTTCGCGCCGGAAACCAGTACGGCAAATCGGGCGATGATTGGCGGTATGATCGGTAACAACTCCTGCGGATCTAACTCGGTGGTATATGGGAGCACGCGTGAACATCTGCTGGAAGTAGAAGCGATTTTGGCGGATGGGAACGAGACATGGTTTGGCCCGGTAGATCAGGATGCTTTTTTGGCCAGATGTAATGGTCTTGGCACTTCCGGTGACCTGCACACCGAGATTTATCTGAACACAAAGGAATTACTTTCTGACACAGATAATCAGGCCTCGATAAAGAAGGAATATCCTAAGTATGATATTCCCAGGAGAAATACAGGTTATGCCCTGGACATGCTACTTCGACACCAACCTTTCGCTACAGATGGAGATCCGTTCAATTTCTGCTCGTTGATTGCTGGTTCTGAAGGCACTTTAGCATTGGTTACGGCGGCCAAAATTAAGCTCACGCCACTACCACCACGGAATAAGAAACTAGTGGTAGTGCATTGCCATTCCATTGATGAGTCCCTGAAGGCCAATCTCGTGGCTTTGAATCACAACCCTTCTGCCTGCGAGCTTATGGATCATTACATCCTTGAAGCGACCGAGCGGAATTTGTTGCAGAAACAAAACCGCTTTTTCCTGGAGGGGAATCCGAAAGCTATCCTGGTGATAGAACTCGCCCGCGATCATGAAGCGGACCTTGAAAAAGACATTCAGGCCCTTATCGCAGAATTGAAATCAGCCAATTTGGGCTATGCATTTCCTGTGATTGCTCAGGAGGATGTCGCCAAAGTCTGGAATTTGAGAAAAGCAGGACTTGGATTATTGTCCAATATTCCCGGAGATGCTAAACCTGCACCGGTGATTGAAGATACGGCCGTGGATGTAAAGGATTTGCCTGCGTACATTGAGGAATTCAATGCGATTCTGGCCAGGCATGGATTGTACTCTGTACACTACGCGCATGCAGGCTCCGGAGAATTGCATTTACGTCCGATTTTGAATTTAAAAACGGCGGAGGGCATAGGTCTTTTTCGGTTGATAGCTGAAGAAATCGCCGATTTGGTAAAGAAATACAACGGCTCACTTTCCGGTGAGCATGGTGATGGAAGGCTGAGAGGGGAGTTTATTCCCAAAATGCTTGGGGAAAAGAATTATCAATTGCTCAAGCAGGTCAAGCAAATCTGGGATCCCAAAGGCATATTTAATCCTGGAAAGATCGTTGATACGCCGCCCATGGACACGTCGCTTCGTTTCGAAAAAGACCAGGATACCCCTGAAATTGCCACGACCTTAGACTTCTCAGATAATCAGGGATTCTTAAGGTCTGCGGAATTGTGTAATGGTTCGGGAGATTGCCGTAAATCTGAACTGGCCGGTGGAACCATGTGCCCAAGCTACATGGCCACTCGAAGTGAGCGTGAAACGACAAGGGCTCGCGCTAATATATTACGGGAGACCATAACTCGGGAAGGAGCAGAAGCCGCATTCAATTCGGGAGATGTCAAAGAAGTGCTTGATTTATGTCTTTCTTGCAAAGGTTGTAAATCCGAATGCCCTTCAAACGTTGATATGGGCAAGCTCAAAGCGGAATGGCAACATCAGCATTATCAGAAAAACGGGATTCCTTTTCGCACCCGAATGATTGCCGAGTTTTCAAATTTGATGAAATTGGCAAGTTTGGCTCCCTGGGCTTACAGCAATCCCGCAATCAGTGCTATGGCGAAAGCGATCACTGGATTTGCACCCAAACGCAGCATGCCAGAACTGGCGAGAGAAACGGTAAGTAAGTGGTACAGGAAGAAATTCCGACAAGACAAGAAGTCAAAAAAAGTATATTTCTTCTGTGATGAATTCACTAATTATAATGACGCAGGTATTGGCAAAACAGCCATTTCCTTGCTGGATCGTTTAGGATATGAAGTTTGCCTGATCCAACATGAAGAAAGTGGCAGAACGTATTTGTCGAAAGGTCTGCTGGAAAAAGCAAAAGTCATTGCTCGCAAAAACGTGGCCTTGTTTTCTGATTTGATCGGGCAAGACACACCACTTGTTGGTATTGAACCTTCAGCCATTCTCTCTTTCCGAGATGAATACATTTCATTGTTGCGCGATGAGGAACAGGATAAGGCTAGAAAACTTGCTGCGCATGTATTTACCATTGAAGAATTTCTGGCCAGTGAATTGGACGAAAAGCGACTGACCAAAGATCAATTTCAGCATCAGGAACAATTGATCAAGCTTCACGGGCATTGCCATCAAAAAGCCATTTCGTCTATGACGCCCAGTAAGAAAATTCTTAGTTTGATCCGAGGGACCAAAGTGGAGATGATTCCTTCTGGCTGCTGCGGAATGGCCGGATCTTTTGGGTATGAGAAAGAACACTTCGATTTGTCCATGAAGATCGGTGAATTGGTACTCTTCCCAACCATACGGAAGCAACCTCAGGAAGTGGTCATTGCCGCCGCTGGTACCAGTTGCCGACATCAGATCAAAGACGGTACCAGTAGAATTGCTAAACACCCGGTGGAGATATTGTTTGATGCTTTGTTATGACTTGAGAATTATGTGTGTCGCACATTATCCTCCACCGAAGGGATTACTATCCATTTTTCTATATCCTTCCGGAATTTCAAAAAGATCATCGCTGATGTCCTGAGATTTTACTTCTGTCGCTGAAAGCAGCATTTTCATTCCCTGATTGTTTACCGTAAATTCAAGTGGAAGCCCGCTCACATTGGCAATCTTTTCCAGCATTTCGTTGAAGGCCCCGGCTTGAATAGCGTCTGTGTAATAGATTTCAACCGGATATCCGTCTGCACTTTTACCCGTTATCTTTTTGCAGGAATAGCCTGCGATGTTTTTCGTATCATTTGAGTGAACCTTAACATCCGTCATGTCCATGCTTTTATCAAAATCTTGCGAGGATGATTGTGTATGGATTTTTTGCCCCATCATGTCCATTAGTACATCCGTGGATTTGGTATCGCTATTCATGATGGTCACTACTGATCCTCCCATCATATTCATCTCCATGCGCGTTTTGTTTCCCTTTAGGAGGTAATCCATGGTTTCAGGCAGCATTCCCTGCATTTCTTTCATTTCTTGAGGAGGATTGATCAGACTGATTTTGAACGTAACGATTCCTTCAAAATTCTGTGCGGATAAGGAAATAAATACCCCGAAAAGCAGCGATAAGTAAATGCAGAGTTTTGATTTCATAATGGCCGTGATTAAAACTGCAATATACCAGTTTTATGAAATCGCCTTCAAACGTATCCGAATACCGAATATTCTGAATTGCTCTACACTTGATTGGAAGAGTGTCTATAGAAAGGGAACGTGGCAACAACCGTAATAAATACTTAAACTTCCGATGAGTTTACCACGTTATTTTTGCGTGACAGAACCTGCTTCACCATGCAAAACTCCTTTCAAGGCAAGAAGAAATCAGTAGCGTTGGTACTTTCCAGCGGAGGCGCCAGAGGCTTGGCCCACATTGCGGTGATTGAGGAGTTGGAAGCCAGGGGCTATGAAATTACGTCAATTGCTGGTTCCAGTATGGGAGCTGTAGTTGGCGCTTTTTACGCTTGTGGCAAACTGGATGTCTATAAAGCGTGGGCATTGAAACTAGATCCCTGGAGCGTACTCAAACTGATGGATTTTACCATTAGCTCGTATGGTTTTGTTCGGGGAAGAAAAGTTTTCAAAACCCTGGAGTCTTTTATTCCTGATATAGACATTCAGGACATGAAAATTCCCTTCGTTGCGGTGGCCACGGACATGCACAAAGGGAAAGAGGTGGCCTTCAAAAAAGGAAGTATGTACCGGGCACTTAAAGCCTCTGCCTCCATTCCAACGGTGGTTACGCCATCTCAACGCAAAGGTCGAATTCTGGTAGATGGTGGCGTGATGACACCTATTCCCGTGGAATTCGTGAAACGGAAGAAAAAGGATCTGTTAGTGATCTGTAATGTCAATGGTAGTCAGACTTACAAAAAGCCGAAAGACGTTAAGCCGCCTTCCAAAGCCTATTTGGATCAATTGCAGGTAGTGAAGGCTACCTGGGAAAAGTTTTTTCCTGCCAATGGCCAACAAGGGCATAAAAAAATGGGCTATCTCGATATCATGACAAAGACTGTAGATCTAATGCAGGATAAATTGACTCAATTGTTGGTAGATCAACATAAACCGGACCTGTTTGTTGAAGTTTCCAGAGAAGTAGGGGGTGTCTTTGACTTTCACAAGGCTGAAGAGATCATGGAAGCCGGAAGAAGGGAGTTTGACAAGTCGTATGAACTAATGCTTCGTAAGAAGAACAGGAAAAAGACTGAAGAAACAGATTTGACCCTGGTAGAATCCAATTGAACCTCACAGGATTGATCTACAAGACAATGAAGGAGTCAGATTAGTGTGCTACTAACTCCTTTTTAATCAAAAATGTATGTAATTTCGCACTCGATTTTAGGTATATACATTATCCACAGAGAAAAATGGCAAATACGGGCAAAATTACCCAGGTCATCGGACCAGTAGTTGACGTAAGTTTCGACGCTGAAGGCTCCACCCTACCAAATATTCTTGATGCACTTCATGTGAATAAAGCTGACGGAACGAAGATTGTTCTGGAGGTTCAGCAGCACTTAGGTGAAGATCGCGTTCGCACCATTGCGATGGAAGCCACTGATGGCCTCACCAGAGGAATGGAAGTTGAAGACATGGGTTCTCCTATTAAAATGCCTATCGGAGATGATATCAAAGGACGTCTGTTCAACGTGGTTGGAGAGGCCATCGATGGTATCGAGCAACCTTCCACCAAAGAAGGACTACCTATCCACCGTGGAGCACCTAAGTTCGAAGAGCTTTCTACTGCAACAGAAGTGTTGTTCACCGGAATCAAAGTGATTGACCTGATTGAGCCTTATGCAAAAGGCGGTAAGATCGGATTGTTTGGTGGTGCGGGTGTAGGAAAAACCGTATTGATCCAGGAGCTGATCAACAACATTGCCAAAGCATATTCAGGTCTATCTGTATTTGCTGGTGTAGGTGAAAGAACAAGAGAAGGAAACGACTTGCTTCGAGAGATGATCGAAGCGGGCATTGTAAACTACGGCGAAGGTTTCAAAGAATCCATGGAAGAAGGTGGATGGGACCTGTCGAAAGTTGATAAGAAAGATTTACTGGAGTCCAAAGCGACCTTCGTTTTCGGTCAGATGAATGAGCCTCCTGGTGCGAGAGCACGAGTGGCTTTGTCAGGTCTGACGGTTGCTGAGTATTTCCGTGATGGAGATGGTTCTGGACAAGGAAGAGACATTCTGTTCTTCGTGGATAACATCTTCCGATTCACACAAGCTGGTTCCGAAGTGTCGGCCCTTCTTGGGCGGATGCCTTCAGCGGTAGGTTACCAACCTACTTTGGCTACAGAGATGGGATTGATGCAGGAGCGAATTACTTCTACAAAAAGAGGTTCTATTACCTCCGTACAGGCTGTTTATGTACCTGCGGATGACTTGACTGACCCTGCTCCGGCGACCACTTTTTCTCACCTGGATGCAACAACTGTACTTAGCCGTAAGATTGCCGAGCTTGGAATTTATCCTGCGGTGGATCCTTTGGATAGTACTTCTCGAATCCTGAATGCTGAAACATTAGGTGACGAGCATTATAGCTGCGCTCAAAATGTAAAAGAGTTGTTGCAACGATACAAAGAACTTCAGGACATCATTGCCATCCTTGGTATGGATGAACTTTCTGATGAAGATAAGTTGGTTGTACACCGTGCGCGGCGAGTTCAGAGATTCCTTTCGCAGCCTTTCCATGTAGCTGAGCAGTTTACTGGATTGCAAGGTGTATTGGTAGACATCAAGGATACCATCAAGGGATTCAATGAGATCATGGAAGGTAAGCATGATAATTTGCCGGAAGCGGCATTCAACCTGGTCGGAACGATCGAGCAGGCCATCGAGAAAGGTGAGAATATGTTAGCTGAAGCTGAAGCTTAATCATGTATATCGAGATCATTACACCAGATGAAAAGTTTTTCGAGGGGGAAGTAGAAAGTGCTACTTTCCCTGGAATTGACGGCTCATTCCAGGTTTTGAATAATCACGCCCCATTGATTTCTACCTTGGGAAAAGGAGATATCCGATTTATCAGAATGGTAGAGAAGAAGCCTGAAGAGACCCATGTATTAGTGGAAGGTGGTATCGTAGAAGTACTAAACAACCGTGTTTCAGTACTTGCAGAGAAGATCTATAACGACTAAAATCAGTCGTAGGCGTCCAGAAGGAGACAATTAATTGTATTGTCCCCTAATTGTCACCCGGAACAATATTGTCCGCCAATCAGTAACGTTAATTTTGTACTTGTGATCTTACCAGGATCACATGCCGAGATTGTCTATCGAGGGTTAGTGTCATTTGGCGGTGATTTTTACTAACTCTTAATCCGGTATTTGCCTTGTTTGTTTGGCGGCTTTCAGGGCATTAATGGTACTTAGTGGTTTCAATCAGTGAGTGGAGGCTACCCTTTTTTATTTTAGGGTAGCTTTTTTATTTGTAGGAGATTGAAGAAGTAGGCGCTAAAAGGGGAACTGGCGATATTTCTGGAGACCTCAAAAGGAAAGCCCATCCATTATCCCTTTGGATACTCACAGTATGTTTCCGACTGGAACCGTGATCTCTTCCAAATCAATCATGGCATTGAATAAAGACAATCGTTCATATTGAGGTAATTCTTCTATATGAATGTTCGAAGTTGCGATACGACCCTCATCAAGTAATTTGGCTCTTCTTACCCCTTGTAAAAGTGGTTTCTGAGGCGTGTACCAGATGTTGTTTTTAAGAAGTGCAACATTGGCATAACTCGTATCGGTAATTAATCCTTTTCTAACAATCAGTATATCATCTGCGTTGTTGCGTTGTTGAAATAACTCCGCTAACCCACTGCGATCCGCATATTTATAGTCATATGCTATGTCGGAATGAACGACTTGTAAAGAAGACACGGGCCTTATTTTGTAGGGAATTGCTTCGATCTGATGATCACGGTCGTTAAAAAGCAACCTGACTTTAAGGATTGCTGACCCGGTTATTTTTTCTGAGAGGATCTCACTTAATCGCAGCGTGTGATGGTTGCTATAATGATCATTAAAAACGCGATCAATACGCTTCTGGTGATACGATAGAAGGGGAAACCCTTCTCCGTCATAGCAAATACTTTCAAGAAACCGGTACATAGATCTTATCACAAATTTCCTGATACTCTTTTTCAGCATTGCTCTGAGCGGTTATGCCGGCCCCGCTCTTATAAACCAGACCTTCAGGAGTCTTTTCAATAAAGCGAATCATAACACCTGAGTGGAGCTGTTTGCCATCGTAAATGCCGCAGATGCCTGTGTAGAAGTTTCGATCATGTATTTCATTGGTATAGATGATTGAAACAGTCTTTGGTTTTGGAGCTCCTGAAATAGATCCTGCCGGTAGTAATTCGAATAATAATGATCCCAGGTTTTTTTGCCAATGATCCGGGAGTTGACCCCTGACCTCAGAACTCACCTGTAACAAGACCTTTTCCTTGGAGACCACCTGATCGATGTATCGAAAACGTGGAACATGAACCTGATCGGCCACGCGGCTAAGGTCATTGCGTATGAGGTCTACTATAGTAACGTGTTCAGCGATTTCTTTTGGGTCGTTGAGTATGTGTTGTTCTGCATCAGGTAAAGAAGCATCGATGGTCCCTTTCATTGGGAAAGAGGCGATTTGTCCATCCTCATTAATAGAGATAAATCTTTCTGGTGAAAAACAGACAAAATGGTCCTTAAAGTAAATTTTAAAGGGCGCATTGGATCTGTGAAAGATGTTTAGCAATGAACCCGAAGAGGTGATCGGTGTACTGAAAGTCAGATTGGTTAAAAAGGAGTTGCCAATATTAATTTCTTGCTGAACACCTTGAAAGGCCTCGTTAAATACAGGAAAAGGAATGAAATCTGGTCGAATCTTAATGCCTTCAGAATCAGTAATCTGGAAGTTTTTGAGTCCTTCTATGTCAAAAAGCACATCATTTCCCATTAAAGGTAGTGGAGCTACATATGCCCTTGATGCTTCAAAATCGGTGAAAAACAAACAAGGACTCTGTGCTTCACCGAGTTGATTCATATACGCAATGGCTTCATGGCGCGGGCGTATCATTCTTCTTTCTTCTGAATCGATTGATCATTTTCTTTTCATAAGCCCAGAAAAATTCGAATTGCCCGAAAAGAAATCCGTAGGTCAGCAAAATCAAGTTGTAAAATGGGAATATCAATATCCAATATACGATTTTGAACCAATCATTGCTTTGTCCACCATCGGTGACGTAATCGGTTACCAGGGGCTTAATCAGCAAGACCGTAAAACCCGTACAGGCAAACACGATCAATATGATAATGACCTGCCAAACACTTTTAACGCCCCATTTTTCCTGGAGTTTATTGATCCAACTCATCGATTTTACTTTGAAACGCAGACCAATTTTGGCCTTTCGGGGCGCAAGTTAAATGTAAAGGTTCTTTTCGCACCGGATGTATGAAGCTTAATTGAAAGGCATGCAGAGAAATGCTTTTATCAGGGTTCGGAGACCCCTGGCCATATCGGAGGTCACCGATAATTGGGTTTTTCATACTCGCCAGCTGGACTCGAATTTGATGTGGTCTTCCGGTCTTCGGTTTCACCAATAATAGGGATTGGTCTTTTTGAACCAGTAATAATTCGTACGATAATTCCGCTTGCTTGGCTTCTTTTCTTTCCTTCTTATAAGCTTTCACCAGGTTTTTACTTCCGTCTTTAACCAGCCAGTGGATCAGTTTTCCTTCGGATTCCATGGGGACGTTTTGTACTACAGCCAAATATTTTTTTTCAACCCGGTCTTCCCGAAACATTCGATTGAGGCGTTCCGAAGCTTTGGAGGTTCTGGCATAAGTGACCAAACCACTTACCGGGCGATCCAGACGATGGACCGGATGCAAATAAACTTCTCCCGGCTTATTGTACTTTTCTTTGATGTATTTCCTGCCCCAATCCGTCAGGGTGATATCCCCGGTTTTGTCTCCTTGTACCAGCCAGCCAGATGGTTTGTTGATGATCAATAGATGATTGTCTTCAAAAATGACCTGGGGTATGGATGCAGCTTTGGGTTTCATGAATGGCGCAAAAATATGGATTTCCTTCATGTGAACGCTTTATACGCTATAGGAGCTGCCTATCTTTAAAGCGACAATGAAGAGAAGACAATTCGTTCGGAATACGATCCTCGGAGGCACACTTCCATTTTGGTTGCAAGGTTGTGATTGGGAATCTAGGGCTGGTTTTCCGATTTCAGTGCATTCCGATCACCAAACGGGCCACCTGATGTTTGAAAGCCAACAGTGGTCGAGGAGACATGCAGAATCAATTCCATTAATTATTGCAGGAGGAGGTGTGGCAGGTTTAGCTACCGCCTGGAAGTATCGCGCCGAAGACTTCCGGTTATTTGAATTGTCAGACCGATTTGGAGGTACAGCGGCGAGTCAGTCTTTTCAGGGGATTGATATTTGTCAGGGAGCTCACTACGATTTGGATTACCCTGATTATTATGGTGAGGAAGTACTGCAATTGCTGGAACAAATTGGAGCGATTGAATATCAACCCTGGAAAAAGTCCTGGTCTTTCGTTGATAGGCAGCACTTGATACCTGCAACCAGAAGACAGCAATGTTTTCAGGATGGTAAGATCCGCGCTGATGTAATCCCTGAAGGCCCACAGAAAGTTCGGTTTTTGGAAATCATTGACCCTTTTCTCGGAGAAATGAAATTACCAACTCGATTGATCAGTCGGGAATTAGCGGATTTGGATCAACAGACTTTTGTTGAATTTTTATCCGAAAAAATGGAAGTTGACGACTCGTTCAAACGCTACCTAGACTACCATATGATGGATGATTATGGAGGTACAGCCGATCAGGTATCTGCTTTGGCCGGGATTCATTATTTCATGTGCAGGCCGTATTATCGAGAGCCTGTTTCTTTGTTTTCGCCACCGATGGGAAACGACTATTTTGTTCGAAAGATGATGGCGCAATTGGATGCTGGAAAACTCCACAAAAAGCACCTGGTTTCTAAAATTGAGAAGAGCGGAGAAGGCTTTACTGTTGAGGTGTTGGATATCAATGAGAAGGTGGTCCGGATTTATCAGTCAGATCGAGTGGTTTATGCCGGCCAAAAACATGCTTTGAAGTATGTATTTCCGGAGGAATACAAGCTGTTCTCCGGGAACAACTACGCACCCTGGATGGTGATGAATTTCATTACAGATCAACAATCGGGACAATACGGCTATTGGCAAAATGAATACCTGGGTGAAGATCCCTCATTTTTGGGCTTCATTGATTCGAGTGTGCAGGATAGGACCAGTCTGAATCAAAACAGAGTGTTGACCGCTTACTATTGCTTGAAACCGGAAGATCGAAAAGTCCTGAAAACCATTCCTGAAAACAAGGACAGGATCGTGTCAGAAACACTCGATAAAATTGAAACATTCTTGGGGACCAAACTTCAGATCAAGCAAGCTTTTGTCAAAGTGATGGGCCACGCCATGCCAATTCCCGAGCCTGGGTATTTATTTCAGGAGAGAAGTCAATCTACGAGCTTATCCTATGCAGGGGTAGATACGGGTCGTTTGCCGTTGTTATTTGATGCGTTGGATTCGGGATTGCAGGCTTAGGATTTACCATCAATATTTGCGAATGCTGTCAGATTGACCAGGCGTCCCCGAAGCCCTCGAAACCTGAAGCCAACGTTTGTGTCTTCACAAGCGATTCTGCTATGCTATCTCGTGCGATTTTAGGAGACATAAACCACCACGATACGATACCGAAATGCCGTGTAGCTGTCAAATAGCGAGTATTGGTGAGGAGGCCAAAATCACCAGCAATGATTTGTCATATATTTACGACGGTCAAAAAAACTCAAAATGAAAATCTTAAAAATTTCACTGCTATTGGTGTGCCCATTTTTTCTTGTGGCAGCCTTATTATTAATATTTCCTACCTCCCTTGACGCTCAACATCCTGACACCTGCAGGCAAAGTCAGATCTATCTGGAACATGAAATGTTCGATAAAATCGATAGCTTGAGGAGTAACTATGGACAATGGCTCGATCTGGAAAAGGATGAGTACGAATTGCCACTTTTAATCGCCCTTAGCCATTATCCAAGTTTGAAGGACACCAAAATCCAGGTGGTTTATAAAAACACGCGTACACCACTTTATGCCAGGCCTCACCTTGGAAATTTTTTTCGAAAAGAGGAAAACCATGTGTATCGATTGATTGTGGATCGAAAAAGTGATCACGTCCGGGGGAAATCACTGAATGCACAGGTGGGGGTTTTTGCCCATGAATTGGGGCACTTGATCTTTTATAAACAGAAAAACCTTTTTGGCATCATCGGGTATGCGTTGAATTATGGTATCCGAAAAAACTATCGATTGAAGGATGAGAAACGTCGGGATCAAGAAGTGATTGAACATGGTCTGAGTTGGCAACTCTATCATTTCGCAGAATTATATACCCACACTACAGAAATGCGGGAGATCATGAAGTCACAAAATTGCTATCCCAAGGAGTTGGCTAACTTCTTTGAACAGAAGAATGAGCTAATGGAAGAAAAGCAGTATGAAGCGGTAATTGAGCATTATCGGAACTATTCTCCACTGGCTTCTGTGGACAAAAACGTTCTCGCCCTGGAGCTGTATAGCAGTACCCGATATCATGTGGCTGAACAAGAAACGCCCGATATTGAGGCCATTACCCAATTTGTCAATGATGCTATTGTACTATTCCCGGAATCTCCTTGTTTCTATCACTTAATGGCTGAAATCCATCATGCGCTTGGGAAAGATGAAGAAGCTATTGAGATGCATCAAAAAGCATTGGAAGTAAGTCCAGGGGATTTGAAAAGTACTTTGTTCCTGTCTCATAAAGAAGTGGAATAGAGATAAAAGTAATGGGAGGCCCACTTGCGGTTGATACATCAGCTGGGCCTCTTGCACCTTCCTGATGCTCCACGGACTTGTTTCTGAAGCCTGAGGCCAAAGTTGGTGTCCTCACAAACGTATCATCTGATGTTCAATGGTTTGTGGGAGCACAAACCATAGCAACTAGAAACAAAGCCTGACGACTTTACGAATTTCTCCCTCTTTTCAACTCTTCGATTTGATTAAGTGCCGTTTGTAGTTCACGCTTCAATTTCACTTGAGCTTCACGCGCTTTATTTTTGGTTGATTCCAATTCCGAGCTGATCGATTCGTATTCTTCGCGAGCTTGTTTCGCAGTAGAAGAACCTGATTTTCCAGACCACCAAATCAGGATACAAACCACCAACAAGGTGATTATAATACCCCATACTACCAGATGGTAAGTTGTTTTTTGGATGTCTGCACCCAAAAAAGAAATAGTTGTAGTGTTGCTCTGTGCTTTTTCCAGTTCCGCACTGATTCCATCCATTTTGGATTGTAACTGATCAGTTTCTAGTTTTCGGTCAGTCGACAGGCGCTCTAATTGGCTAATTTTCTGTTGCTGAATTTGAAGACTATCCATTACTTCCTTCCAGAAATCGTCCAATCTGGTGGTAGTAATTACTTTAAACTGTTCGTAAGTCTCACTGGTGGCCTTGAGCTCATTGAATTTTTCATCAAGCGTAACAGGCGCTATGGTCTCTTGATCTTGAGCGATGGACAAAACAGGCAATAAAAAAATCGCCAAAGCCAGTAAGAATAAAGTTGAGAAACGACGCATGGGATTTGGTTCCTTGAATTTTACCGCGAAGTAATTGAACATTCTTTAATTCTACAATAGAAACGGAGGTTTGCGTGTTGTAGGAACAATAGGTTGCTGGCTAATATAAGTCCCAGTTACCCGCCAGATAGTAGCGATACAAAACCGGGTCATGGATGCGATTGGGTTTTACTTTGTTGTATTGCTTCTTAAAAACTTGCTTCCCGAAGGAAGAGATCAGAGTGAGTGCGTCCTGATTTAGCCATTGTGTAGAGACCCTAATCTTCTTGGATTGGAGTATGGCGGCTAATTGAGTTTGAGGCGTTTTGCTCCCAATGACCCAGCCCCATTCGCCTAGCGTAGGCACCTGATTGTGCAGCGGCAAAGTGGTGAATCCTGCTCTCTCCATGGTCAATTCAATACATTCAAAAGCTTGCTGAGCGTAGTAGGGACTACCCGCCTGGGTGATCATAAAACCATCCGTTCGAAGTGCCTGTTTACACAGCCAGTAAAATTCCTGACTGTAAAGTCTGCCGAGATCCACGGTCCTGGGGTCAGGAAAGTCGGCGATGATGATATCATATTGCCCTTTGACACCTTCCAGATAGGTAAACCCATCCTGATTGATCACTTCTACCATCGGGTGGTTCAAAGCATCTTCGTTGATCCCCAGCAGAATAGGATGGCTTTGTGCGAGTGTGGTCACTCTTGGGTCCAAATCTACGAGTACGACTTGCTCGAGGTTAGGATATTTCAACAGCTCACGTACGGCCACGCCATCGCCTCCACCGAGGACGAGGATATTTTTTGGCGCTTCATGCAGGTGCATTACCGGATGAACCAGGGGTTCATGATACAGTGCTTCATCGGCTGTGCTCAATTGTTGGTGTCCGTTGAGAAAGAACCAGTAATCATCTCCGGAGTAGGTCAGAACGATTTTCTGATACTTGCTTTGCTCGCTGTAAACCACCCGGTCATTATATCGGACCCGATCCCCCCAGTTTACGACGGCTTTTGATAGAAAAGCTGAAGCACATAAAATAACGATCACTCCCAATACGTAGCCCATCATTCGGCTGCGTTTGTTTTGCGGTAATTCCTTCCAGATTACTACAATCACGGTTAAAGCGACAGAAAAGTTAACAGCGCCTAATATGACCGGCGTGTAAGTAAGGCCCAGGTGTGGTAATCCTATAAAAGCAAAGAATACGCCTCCAGCAAGACTACCATAGTAATCATTTTCCATGGCAGAAGAGATATTAACCCGTAAACTTTGGAATTGCTCATTGAGGCGAATGACCAGTGGTATTTCCATGCCGATGAGTAATCCGACGCTTATGCTGAGTAGGTAAATGATGACTGTAGGATCACTGTATATGGCGAAGAACGTATAGACGATAATGGTCACATTGGAGGCGATGACCGATAATCCAAATTCGATCCAAACAAACTTTTCGATTAGGTTATGCTCGATGCGTTTACTCAGCCGACTGCCCAATCCCATAGAGAAAAGCATGGTCGAGACGATCATCGTGAATTGAAAGACCGAGTCTCCTAAGAAGTAGGTGGCGAGAGTTGATAGGGTGTATTCCGATACAATGCCTGCCAGTCCCGTGGCAAACAAGGCTGCCTTCAGTAGGGTAGAAGTATACTTCATTGTATCCGAAAAGGCCGAATCCTGAGTAGGATTACAATGACCAAACGATCAGCATGGATCCTCCAACATAGGCAAACGCTTCTATTACCGCTGCGCCGACATTAGGATGTTCCTGATTTACAATTTCGTCAGTCAGCTTTTGACCGGGGAGTAAGATTTTGTCCGTAAGTAATCGGGCGATAGGTAAGAACAGTAATCCAATGCCTGTATCCACCGCTACGTCAATCAAGGTTACGGTCCAATCTTCAAAGTCATGCATCAGCGCAAAGCGTATCAGATTGGCAATAGCGATTACTGCACCTGCATATCCGACACCTACGGCTACGTTATTCTTTTCAATGTGCTCGTGGATGTCGTAGGGAGTGATCAGGTTGTAAACAAGGGTCGTAACGAATAATATGCCCTGTCCCAGGAGCCAATAAAGTACAGCGGTTACAATTGGTCCGCCAGCGCCATATCCCTCACCATGGATGGCTCCCAATACGATCAATCCCGTAGCAATGGCATTAGCTCCTTCAATGATACCGGTGCCCAGATTTTTATCTTCCAGGATCTCCTTCTTCATGTCAAATTTGGAGAAGATCACTTTATCGTTAATAATGAGGGAGATATTCAGCAGAATGATGGAAAGTACACCGTAGATGCCAATGTTGATCAAATCTTCGATCAGTCCGGCGGAATCCCCAAGGACAGCACTCCCTATGGCCAATAATAAGCCAATGTAATACCCTACATAGGCAAATGAGAATGCCAGGTTGTCATTTTCAACCAGTTCCCAGCCAACTTTTACTTTAGAATGAAATAATTGGTAGGTGACCTTGCCGACGAGGAAAAGAACGAAACTGGCCATCACATAAATGATTGTGGTCAGTACGCCATCTAAGATTTCCATAAGTACTATTTAGGTTAGGGATATAGATTAAAAATACTGCTTATTTGCCAAATCCACCACCGCGAGATCGTGAACTGCTACTGGAACTGCGATTACTGGAAGTGCGTCCCGTTCGGCTTGCCACGCGGTTTTTAAAGCTGGAGTTATTACGACTCCAGGTGGATGAGGGGTTGTTATTTCGATTGTACGAACTATTAGTCCCATAATATCGGCCACCTGATCCGCCACTATCATCCCTGGGGCCATAATATCTTCTTCCGCTTCCGTAATAGTTGCCACGCCAATCGTCATAATATGACCTGCGTGCCGGATAGGTCATCATGTTGAACATGCTGCTCATGAATGCGTATTGGCCGTAGAATGCCCAAAAACTCGATCCGCCACTGTTGTTCCAATAACCATATCTGGGGTTCCCGACGTAATTATTATATCCAGGAGGGGCGACATTTTTCGTTAACTCACCAGTGCTGTCTCTCGCCGCAATTTCCATTCCCATGTCATTGACATAATTCTTGAATTCTTTTTCGCTGACTTCTTTCCAGTCCGTCTCTATCTCACTGATGTTTTCAGGACCGGACCCTCGCACGATCTTATACTTATGGAAGTAGGACTCAAAGAAGTTTCCTTTTACATCCATATCGTAGAGAATAATGGAGTAAACTTCATCATCCGGTAAGTCACGTATGAGTTCGTCTAGCGGGCTTTTCTTGTAGCTGCTTCCGCCACCGCATCCCAATAGGAAAAAAGCCAACAGGGCGATGCTGAAAAACCTAAAAATTCTGGAAATGGTAAAGGTGTACATGGTATTAGCTTCCAGGTATGATGTTTGAAATTTGATAGGATTCTATAGAAACCCCTTCTGAAGCTTCAAAGGTTTCTTCGTCCCATTGAGAGATCGATATGATCTTGTCTTCTTCCTCATTGAAGTATTCGAATGAGATCAATTCTTCCCAGTCTTCTGTTTTTTTACCGCATTCACGAAAATGCCCGGCGGTATCTGCGTTCAGAAAATACTGTTCGCCATTATAGTGGATCTGTCTTGGCGCCTTTTCTGTTCTGGCGATTTGTTCCGTTACATCTTCGTCGATCTTTCGGATCTTCATCGGCCGAAATATTCCGAGTTTCAATACCCCTTCATCTTCCACACTGAGAAAGGCCACGTCATCACCACTGTCAATTTTGTATTCGTATGAGAAACTATTGGTGCTCCATTGATACTCATACTTTTCTCGAACGACCCATGATTTCAGGTCATATTCAAAAATGAAACCTACATCCAGATCCGTAATCTTCAGATCTGTAACATCATAGGTTGGTTCTTTCTTCTTTTTGAAAAAGTTAAACATTCGGCGAGTTGTTATTTTTCGGTAACCTTTCGATAAAGATACATGATCCCAAGGACCAACAAAGCTATGATGCCTACCTTAAATAAAAAGGTAAAAAAGATACTAAAGAGAAAAACCACCAACACCAGTATCAGTGCTGATTTGATTAAGTCCATGACCAACATGTTTTGTGGATTGAAATTTAAGAGAGAAAGTATTCCGAAGGAGAATTTTTGACCTTAAAACTCGCTGATTCTTAATGAGAGTTTCTAAACGCCTTCGGAATACACTGTGTTATTGTTACATACCCAGCTTGGCCTTCATGGCCGCCAGGTCATCGGAAGCTTTGGTGTTGGTGCCGTCCAATGCACTGTCGATCTCATCATCGAGTGACTTGGACTCACCGGCGATATCGCCATAAGCTTCGGCCAACGCTTCTTGTTGGGCAACTTTATCTTTCATGCGCTCAAGCATGCTCACGGTACTGGATGAATCGATCTGAGCCATCTGCTTATTTACTTTGGCAGTGGCTTCACTCACCTTTACCCGAGCCTTCAGGGTACGCAATTCGTTTTCGTATTTGCTGATCTCAGCTCTCAGTTTTTTCACTTTACCATCCAACTGAGATACGTTATTCTCAAAACGATCCTGCTCGGACTTAGATTGTGTCAGGGCAGTAGTGAATTCTTCTTTTCTGCTCAAAGCCTCGGTAGCTAAACGGTCCGCTTCAGAAGCTTCCATTTCACCTGCCTGTGCTTTTTTCAACAACAACATGGCCTTATTCTCATAGTCTTTGGCTTTTGACATGTTGGTTTGCACGTCATTTTTAGCACGGATGGCCATGGCTTTTACTTCGGCCAATGCCTTTAAGCTGGCGTCCAGATCTTTTTTTAAATCTCGAATACCTTGTTCTGTTAATTTGATGGGGTTCTCTAATTTATCGAGGGCAGAATGAGCCTCTGCTTCCCCCATTTTAAACATTCTTTTGAAAACGTTCATTTTGTTTCTATTTATTAGTTCTTACTAAATGCAATTAATTCGTCTGTGTATTCACTCAGTAATAAAGCGAGTGAGTTGAGTGTGGCTTCTATTTCATTCAGATCAAGGTTCTCACACTCGTGGGTATTACGGAAAAGCACGCGTTTCCCAGTCTCATCCAGAGCAAATGCACCATGGATGATGTCTCTGTTTTTCATTAATAATTTCTTGAAGATCTCTCCCGAATCGGCAGAAAGGTCGAAGAGATACTGCTCTACAATTACGATCGGTTCGGATACAATGAGGACCACATTTTTCATGCCTTCTTCCTCATTTTCGACTACAAATACGCCATCTTCTTCATCTTCTGAGACGATAGTGAAGTCGAGTTCTAGTAGGTAGTCCTTTACTTTTTGAAAGTACGAGTTCATAGTTTGAGATTGAGATTAGTCATTGTTCCGAAAATACGAATTTTGTTCCTTGTTGTCATCTTTCTGCGTTATTGTCATTAGAACTATTCGTGTTTCGCGGATTAAATTTAATTACTTTTACGCAGCATTTTGTCAAAAGTTGTAGCATGGCTCAAAAAAATAGCAAAAATCTTTCTTTCATTGGAGAAAACATCAAAAAGATCAGAATGGCAAAGAATATTAGCCAAGCTGAGTTTGCAGGCCTATTTAATTTGGCAAGGCCTAGTGTAGGTGCTTATGAAGAAGGGAGGTCTGAGCCCAAAATCGATACGATCATCCAAATTGCTAATCATTTTAGAGTGTCGATTGATGTGCTTCTTACCCGAGAATTGACCGTAAATGATATTTATTCTTTCGGGTTGCTCAATGAGAAACTGAACAAAGCACATAAACTGACAGAAGCGCCCAAAGAACCGCTTGCAGAAGCCATTGCCTTTGTTGAGGTGAAAGAATACATCAATTATTTGGTTCAGTACCAAAATGGCGATTTTGTGAGTAACCTTCGTCGTATTGCCATTCCCAAAGGTAACGTCAGGACCATGCGTGCCTTCGAAATGAATGGTAGTGAGATGGAATACCATCAGCAAGGCCTACATCATGGAGATATCTTAATCAGTAAAAGAGTAGAGGTGGCGGACCTTTCCAATTTGGCCGGAACATTGGTTACGCTGGTTACTGCTGAAGGTATAATCAACAGACGAATAGAAAAGATTGGCGAAAAACAGCTGACACTGATCACAGATGATCCGAATTATGAGGTTCTGATCGTTGACCTGGATCAGATTTTGGAAGCATGGAAAGTCGAAGCGGTTTATTCCACCTATCTTAATCCTCCCACTTTGTTGGAAGAAAGGGTTCTAAAACTTGAGAAGATTGTTGAGGAACTGACGCGTTAACAGAGATGGATAATCGCCGTATCAGTGTCTCGAAGTGTGCTTATGAAGATGTTCTTCCACTTCGAAAGCTGTATTTGCGGAAACAAAACTGTCAGATCCGCTATGATTCCTGTCATTGGCGAGGTTGGGCGGATCATTATTCACTGACTTTCAATGATCAGATCGCCGGATATGCTGCGGTTAAGGGACTTGAGGAGCTAAAGGACAGGGACACGATTTTTGAAGTATTTATCCTTCCGGCATTCAGGAATGAGATACAGGCATGTTTGGAGATATTGATTGAGCAATCAGGTGCGCGATTCATGGAGGCTCAAACCAATGACCCACTTACATCCGCACTTCTGTATCAAAATTGTCAATCCATTCATGCTAATGTGATCTTGTTTGAAGATGAAAATCAAACTTCATTTGAGGATCAGGGAACAACATTTCGAAAACGAAAAGCCTCAGATGTCGTTTTTGGTAAGCAAGAGGAGGTGGACGAATACGTGTTAGCGCTTGATCATCAGGTCATTGCCGCAGGAGGATTTTTACTGCACTATAATGAACCCTTTGCTGATTTATACATGGAAGTGGATACAGCATATCGAAGGAAGGGCTTTGCTGCTTTGATCTTACAGGAGATCAAAAAGGCATGTTATACGGCTGGTCGATACCCTGCTGCCAGATGCAATGTATCAAATCCAGATTCTAAAGCCAGTTTATTAAAAGCTGGTTTTAAAATCGTAGGTTGTATGATCACAGGTCAAATTCAATTTCCAAATGGGAACAATTGAAGAGAAGGTATATGGTTTATTAGAGCAGGTTCGGGCCTTCAGACGATCAGAAGACTACCCTGATGCCTGGGAACGATTGGCGATGGCAAAAGACATCTGTCCTAAAGACCGCCATGACTTGCAAGGAGGTCTCGCAGCAATGACAGGACAACTATTTCGCGATCAGGGAAACCTGCAATTGGCCATTGATGCTTATAAAGATGCACTTGATCAATTTGAACAACATGGTGATCAGCTTAGGGTTGCGCATACCCTGCGTCATTTGGCTGAAATAAAGGAGGAGGTGGATGACATAGAAGCGGCACGGGATGATTACGAGGAATGCAAAAAATTATATGAGGGCAAGGTTGAAGCCTCTAAGATGGACCTTGCAAACTTTTACCGGGCATATGCTTTATTTCTTGAAAAGGATGGAGCCGCAAAACCTAACGTAGCGGATTTCTGGGAGAGAGCTCGGGATATCTACGCGGAATTCGGTATTGAAGAGGGAGTAAAAGAATGTGAAAGTCATCTGAAATGACTTTCAAGACTCAGTCCTAATCCCCGGAGAAAGGTTTCTATTTGTTTCACTTTCTTTCTCAATATTTTATCCTCGTGAATCAAAGGCCTCAAAATGTTCCACTTTTCTGGGATTAACAGGAAAGCAGCTAATTCAGCACGATCTTCTTCTTCTGCCGTCATGGCGTAGTTTGTAATAAAACCTTCCTGAGGGTGTACAAAGGACCAGTCGACACTTGCATACCTTGGATTGAATTGCATCGCCCCAGAACCTCTATATTGAAAATCTTTCGCGTTCAGTTTATACCACTTTTTAAAAATGACTTCCTGACGCAGGGCCATCATTTCAATGTAGTGGAACAAGTCATGGTGAAAAACGTGCTTTTGATAGGTGGTATCGGACTTCAGTCTTTTACTCGTTTCGAGGATGAGTGTCCTTCGAGCAGGGTCAGGTATGGCAGCTCTTAATTGTCCGGAATACCTGGCGGCAGCAGCGAGGCACAAGTATTTCAAGTTTATTCTTTGAAAGAAATCTTCGGGATAATGCTCAAATTCTTTCGCCAGTAAATTAAGGTGATTATTCAATAACTTTTCATCGTATTGATAATCAATCTCAAATTGATGGGCAACATAATTGATGCCATCCTTCCCGGTAAGGTAAGTCCTTTCATTGAGTGCCAATAATTCCATGTCGGCCGAATCAATCAGCACATTCAGGTCATACTTTGCTTTGAAATAGGAAGTCCAATCGTCAACAGACTGCCCACATAAATGGTGAATCCTTAAAGAAAATTCAATGAGTATAAATCCAGTGCGGATTACTCGCGTGGCATTACTTGACCACAGAAAAGACCTTGCGTTGATTTCCAAGGGTCAATAGTACGAAATATCTGCCAGGTTCCAATTGGTGCGTGTTCCAGGATAATGTGTTGGAGCCGGGTTTACTTCTACCGCTGTGCAATGCTTGTATCCGTGTGCCCCGCATATCCAGTACGTCTATGGAAGCCATTTCCTGATTGCCATTGAATTGTATTGTGGCCATGTCACTAACAGGATTGGGGAATACTTTGAAATCCTGAAAATGATTGGATGGCGTGTCTAATATGGTACTTTCTCCTATGATTTCGAGCGTTTGATAATCTTTCAGGAGCACCCGGTTACTAAGTCCAGCATCTACATCAAACCATTGAGAGAGCACAGAAGCGTACAACTGCCGGAAGTCATATTGATGATCCAGGTTATCGGCATACGTCATTGAGGCATCCAGCACCGGATTTCTCCCGGTGACTCCACCTTTTACCGCATTTCCAAAGAAAAACATGGGAGCCGCGGCGCCATGATCCGTTCCATTACTGGCATTGGCGAGGATGGTCCGGCCAAATTCAGAAAAGGTCATGCCCAACACCTGGTCACCGATGCCATGAAACTCCAGGTCCGCCATAAATGCTGCGATGGCATCATTAAGCATCGTGAGGAGTTCTGCGTGCCAGCCTTGTGTATTGTCATTTGCCAATACCTGCGCATCATGCGTATCGAAACCACCTAATCTTACCAAATAAATGGGCGTCTGACTACCACCGGCGATGAGTTTGGATACCACCTGCAGCTGATCCGCTAAATAATTGTCAGCCGGATATGGGACGTGTTCATTAACTCTGGAAGCTACCTCCACGATGCGTTGACCGTAGGTCTGGGATTGCCGCGCAATCAACCGAATGAACCTCAATTTTTCACCAGCGGCGGTATCCGGAGCGTCTTGCTCTACATTGTCCAGTAATTCGTAAAAGGATTGTACATCGTTTACTGTGATGCTGGTAGTGGCATTAGGTCCCTGAAACAATAGGGAAGAGCCATATCCAATCTCTACGGATAAAGGGTCCTGCATCTCGTCCGTTGGATAAGCTTCTGGATAATCTTGATAAATGTCGTCCAGGAATCGCCCGGTCCAACCGGTATTGAGTTGTTGGTTAGCATCAGAGCCACTCATCCAGATGTCGGTTGATCGGAAATGTGAGAAGTTCTGGTCGGGGTAGCCAACATTTTGTATGATCTGAAACCGACCTTCATTGTAGAGGTCGCGCAGGTCCGTTAGCGCCGGGTGTAAGCCCACTTCGGCGTTCCATAATTTCAGAACTTGATTCTCTTTTAGACCCAAATCTCCCCGAAGGGCTTCCAGTTCTGAAAAACGATCTCTGGGAATTACAGTATTGAGCCCGTCGTTTCCGCCTTCCAGAAAAATCATGACCAATGCTTTGCCGCTTTGAGATGCTTCTTTCAGCATATTTTTCATGGAGCTGCCCTGGGTCATGTTGAATCCCATGGTGCCCAGCATACTGGGAACGGCAGCTGCATGGAAGGTGTGTCTTAAAAATGATCTCCTTTTCATCTCACATCAATTGAAATTCCCCAAATTCTAACATCGACCGGAACATCGCTGCCAGCCTGTTTTGTACCGTAGTACGGTAATCCATATTCTCCGGGAAATTGATGAACTGATCCCAGGCAAACGTCCAGTATTCATCTCTGTCCTGGCCCGTGAGCAGGGTTGACTTTAGTCCATTCCTAATTTCCTCAGATAATTCAATGCCGAGTAGTAACAGGGCAACCTCCCGGATCATCTCGTTGGGGTCACTGGGATTGTGCAGACTATCAATAAATATGGTAAGGTCTGAGCGCCACATGAAGTACTGTGAGTATTGAATTCTTCTAATGACGGTCTCTGTATTGATCCATAACTTATCGAAGCTGGGCGCCTGGTAGTAAGCCTGCCAGCCGGACACACTTGGCGGGTCTCCTATTTCCAGTCCAGCCTGAGCCATGATCCAGATAAACTCCTGATTGGTATTGAATAACTCATTGATATCTTCTGGTCGATCATTGTCGAGCACCCGGGCAAAACCAAGCATTTGATCCATCGGATTTTTAATGGTCGCACCATAATTTGCAGTATCAAAAAAGTGTTCGCTTTTGAATAGAGCGATAAGTACGGGAGTGATGTTGTAATCGTTATCCCTGAAAATTTGAGCCAACGGGACTATTACGTTAGCCTCAGTGGCTTCATTGATTTCATGATAAACAAAGAAATTATAAAGCCTGCGACAAATAAAAAGGCTGACTTCTTCATTTTCGAAGATCATGTCCAGTAATTCGAAGACTTCATTCTGTCCATCGCTACCAGAGCGACCTTCAATGAGACGATTTCCGTAAAATGCCGAAAACTGCTTGTCTCCTGTGTCGTGATCCCAATCGTTGAACCTTGCCTCAAAACCTCCTGCCGATTCATATTGTTCCCAGGTAACAGACCAGCCGGTAAGGACACGGGCCGCTTCATAGACATCACTTTCAGTAAACGCTGCATCCGGCCCTTTTCCGATGCAAAACAACTCTTGCAATTCCCGGGCATAATTTTCATCAGGAGCTTCCTTGTTGTTAAATGCACCATTTAGGTAGATCAACATGGCTGGATCCAATGTGATCTTTTCCGCTAGTTCCCGATAGTTTCCAAAGGCATTGTCATACAACATCTGGTAATACTCGTAGCTGGCTTTTGCAATGAATACATCCCAAAATTGAGTGACCAGCAGGTTGTGCCAGAACAGCGTAAGTTTTTCGTGGATCGTTGTTTCCTGATTCAGGATATTGTTGATGATCCAGGATTTCAAGGAAATGATCCTGGAACCTTCAAGTTCTGGACTGAAAGGGGCCTCTATCCAGCTTTCGCCATAAGGGACAATTTCGTCTTCAAGCCCACTTCCGTCGGGTGCATAATCATTGATGGGAGGCTCATGCCTTGCAGACGGTTGAATGATCGCTTCAACAGCTTCATTCATGGAAAGTGTTGAAAAATGATCAACTTCTGCTCTCTTCACGCCAAAAAGCGTACGCTTCAGCAAGTGTGCTACCTGAACTTCTGTCCACTCGCCATCATAAGGAGCGAGACCCGTCGATAAGGTGGCCCTTTTGGGTAATGGGAGACGCTCCTCTTTGAGAACAACAGGTTTTACTTTCCTGTACTGTTCCAATAGCTTTTTAGAGGGTCGTTGGCGAGGATCTTTATTCTTATTCACAATTGCAGGTGTAAAAGTCCGAATCTGAATGGGAGTCAGCAGTATCTATAAATATACGACAGACAGAACGGAATATTTCCTGCTTATATGAACTTAATACAATTTAATCGATGAATAGTATAATTAAAAAGGTAACTACTCAGGAAGTACTTCAACAATCATTTCCACTTCAACGGCAATATTTCGCGGAAGTGATCCCATACCTACGGCTGCCCTGGCGTGTTTTCCACGTTCACCAAAAACCTCTACAATAAAATCAGAAAATCCATTGACTACTTCAGGTTGGTTACCAAAATCAGAAGCGCAATTCACCATTCCTAACACTTTAACTACCCGGACGACATTGTTTAGATCTCCAATTTCTGCTTTTAGGGCAGCAAGTTGAGTTACAGCGGACAGCTTAGCAGCTTCATATCCTTCTTCAACCGTTAGATCTACCCCAACTTTTCCCTGGATGTAGCCACCTTCAGGCTTGCTAGGGCCTTTTCCTGCCATAAACACAAGGTTTCCTGTACGAACGGCGTTGACATAATTGGCGACAGGCGTAGAAGGTTCCGGAAGTTCAAAGCCCAAATTGGAGATGCGTTCTTCTACATCGTAATCATATAGTTCGACCGGTTTGGCGTCATCTGTATTTTCATCATTGTCCATGGTCACTTGACAAGACATGGCCAGAAGTGCCAGCAATAGGATCGGTAGGTGCTTTTTCATTGGGTTAATTTTAAGGAGGGGCTAAAATTAGTATTTCTACTGATCATTTTCTCCACTTCTGTTCTTGATTACACGAACGACCAGAAGCAGGGCAAATATTCCTATAATGGCGATGGCCAGTCCATCTCTTAGTTGTTCTCTGGAGAAGGATGTATTTCCTGACTCAATGAGCTGATAGAGGAGTACCCCTATCAGCATGTAGAGTACATATCTGAAAGATCGCTTCATAGCGTTTACTTTCCGCCGCCTTTTTTCTTTTTCTTTCCAAAGAGGTTTTTCACCTTATCCTTGGCTTTGTCTACTTCCTTTTTGGCGGCTTCCTTGGCCTGATCTTTTTCTGCATTAAGCTTCTTTTGAGCCGCTTCCTGCTCTGCTTTCAGTTTGGCCTCCGCTTCTTTTTTCTTTTCGTTGGCGATTCTCTCAGCTTCTTTTTTCCTTTTCTCCGCCTCCGCTTTGGCTTTTTGTTTAGCCTTCTCGAGTTCTGCTTTTGCCTTGGCGGCGGCAGCGTTTTTGGCATTGTTTGAAGCAGAGCCTCCCGAAGGTTTCAGCGCTTTGAATTTTACTTTAGGATCCGCGAATGTGCCGCCTACACCCAGATCAATATCTACTTTTGTTGAAATGGCATTATTGAGACCCAGTGTACTAGATGCGAGACTGTTCAGGGCACTTCCGGCGGCACCTGTAGACACTTCTTTTACAGACATGGTATAATCCAGATCACCAACGATACTGTTGCTGCCCCCTACTTCAGTTCTGTAGCCCCCAAGTCGCATTTCGAATGGCTTAACGAATACCCGACCGTCCTTGATCTCAGTTTGAAGAAGTACGTCTTTCAATGATACAGTTCCATCATTGTCCTTTAAGCTATTGCCTCCTGTAAATCCGGAAACGGTGCTTAAGAGTTTTACTTCATTCAATGCGGCATTGGCAACATTTACCAGGCCAAATCCTTGCATTGTATTGAAATTAGGAGACATGTCATTCAGTAATGATCCGGCGATTTGGAATTCCGTTGAGAAATTTCCAGTCATTTTTTCGGCAAAAGGAGCCAGTGTTTTTACGGTTTCGAATCCCTGGAAGGCTCTTGGAATAGACAAATCCTTAATGCCCAGATCAAAATCATACAGCGGTTCTTCAGGAACTGTTTCGTAAGCTCCACTCATTTCGAAAGTGCCGTCAAGAAGTTCAAACTGCACGCCTTCCATGCGTAGTGCACCATCTCTGATCACGACAGAACCTTTGAAATTATTGATATCGTAGGTGCTGTAAACCAGCTTGTCTATCGAAGAATTGAGCTCGAAATCGACATTGGTAGGAATTCTAACTACTTCAAGGGCTGTAGTATCTTCTTCAACCACTACCGTATCTTCTTCAGTCATCCACTCGTTAATATCTACCAGGGCTGAACTGAAATTAAATACGCCGGTTAGGGTTGCTTCTTCACCTAAGGCATATTCCATGTATTTGGTGATTTTTCCATCCAGATTGAGGTCTGTTTTGCCAGCATTTCCTTTGAACGATGCCAAGGTGATGTCCTCAGGACTGAAGGAAGCCTGAGTTTCGGCAATGCCAAAACCTTGTGGCAAGTCAGGCGAAGCATAGGTAAAATCCTTAATAGACATGCTACCAGAAGTACTCAATGCTTTATAGTTTTCTTGCTCTACATCAGACATTCGTCCGGAGGAAGCCAGTTTGGCGTTGATTTTTCCAGCCAGGTCCATGCCTTCTACAGGAACAACCCTGGTTAATTTTTCAAGGTCCAGATTGCCATCGAATTTGAAGTCCCAGAAGTAATCCTCCAGGTCTTTGAAGAGCAGGCTGGCTGAAGCTGGCTCACCATCCACCAATAACTCAAACTGATCTACTGTGAAAGTGAAGTCTTTTAAATCAGCAGAAGGGTAGTCGAATCCTGCTTTAATGTTGAGGTTTTCGATAGGAATAGGGTATTCCGCATATTTTATATTGCCATTTGAAACAGAAAGATTAGCGGCCACCTGAGGCATGGTTGTTTCATTGTAGGTGCCTTTTACATAGCCATCAAATCCGATTTGACCACCAGCCGTTAAGCCATTAAGATATTCCTGATAAGCTCCCGGAATAAGAGAAAGAATGCTTTTCAAGTCAATGTCCTTACCTTCGAAGGTGATGTCCATGTCAATGTTTTCACTAGGCATGTTCACAGTTCCATCTATTCCAAACCCGAATTGATTCAAAGCCAGGCGATTTTCTTTGAATACAAATGCCATATTGGCCAGGTCCATGTTCAGCGTAAGGTCCGCTTCAAATCGTTTTCTATTGAGATAAACGTCACTTCCGTAGGCGAATGAAACTTCTTCGATGACCGTGTTGGTCGTCAGGTCGAAAACTTCGAGGGTGAAGTCCCCGGACCCTTCGTGATTTAAGCCATCTAACAACAAGGAGATCCCAGAGCTTAGATCTACATAATCAATTTCTCCGTCTCTGATGGCCCATTTTTCTACCGAAATGGCAACATCCGCTGATTCTGTAGTTGTGGCTTCTTCTTCAACTACTTCTGTTGCGTCGGATGGTTTGGCTATGTCATAACTGGCACTTCCGTCTTCCAGAACATGCACATTGATCAAAGGCTCATCCAATAATACATTTTTGATGACGATTTTCTCTCCCGATATCGCGGACATAATGTCCACCGTGATGTCAAAGGTTTTTACGGCCAAAAGGGTATCTGATTCGAAATTGTCTACGCCAACCACACCAAAGTTTCCAATGGCTACACTAAGGTTTGGGAAGCTCCGAAAAAGTGAAAGACTAAAGTCATCAGTGCTGTAGTATATCCTTGCGTTAAGATTGTTTGCTACCTGCTCGTCCAGGGCTTTCTGGATATCGTCCTTGAAAAATATGGGAGCTACAGCCATGGCGATAAGCAAAAGGCCGATGAGGGTAAAAAAAATGATGAAAAACTTTTTCATGAGAATGGTTTTATTTCAATCGTCTCACGGAATTTGCATTAATCCCATTCATCCTATTTGAACAATTTAGGATGCATGTTCTTTACGCTCATTTCATGACGGTTTTTGGTTCGGATTTATTCGAGACTTCTCTTGACACAAAATAAGTGAAAATAATAGCGTATGCTATTGACTTCACTGTTAATTAACACGCTGCGATAGTTGTTTTAGCGTGTCAACGTTACGAAAATATCTTCCAGAAACACCAACTCAACTCTGGACGAATCTTGAGACTTGATCTCATAAGAGATACTAGGGGTGTTGTCATCATTGATGAGAGATAGTGTATTCGCTGACAAGGTCCACCCTGATCTGTTGGAGAGGGTATCATGACTAAACAAACATCCCGGGTAGCCATAAAGTGTGACAGAAAGACTATCATCAGAAAAACTGAAAACACCATTCATGGTCAGTTCAGCATCATTGACATCCGGAAACGCTTCAGGCGTGGTGTTCCATGTGGCTTGCCAGGTACCTAGATACATCTTGCTGTAATCGACGACTTGCGGTACTCCCTCTACCGGTTTTTCTTTTGCCGGTTGACAGGCGACGCCCAGTGCCAAAACGGCCCACAGGCTCTTCTTAATTAGCTGATTCATCCAAAAATATCTTGTCGTTCGTAGAACGGCTTGCTTTTAATTGGCTTCCAGGATCTTGAATTCAACCCGTCGGTTGTTTGCACGACCTTCATCGGTTTCATTTGTATCGATGGGCTGCGACTCTCCATACCCTTTATACTCCATTCGACCTTCGGTAATGCCATTTTGAAGCAGATAGTTGTAAACTGCCCTAGCACGACGTTCTGAAAGTTTCTGATTGTATTCCCCAGGTCCTTTCCAGTCGGTATGTCCGGAAATCTCAATTCGTTTGATGCGCCCGTCATTCATGTAGCCCAATAGCTTATCAAGCTCGGGATAAGAAGCGGTTTTAAGAATGTCCTTGTCAAACTCGAAGAAAATATTTTTCAAAACGATTGGTTCACCGACGATGATCGGTGATAACTTAAGATCAACCGTGATGGTATCGGACTTGTCGATGTTGTTAAGATCAATGTTTTCATTTTGAGGAATGAACCCGTCTTTTTCAGCCCCAAACCCAAAACGGGCACCCGGTCTAAGAGAAAAAGTATAGGCACCATTATCATCTGAATCCACACTGCCGATCGATACACCATCAGGAAGTCGCTTGACAATGACTGGCGTTCCAGGTAGAACTTCTCCTGTTTTGCTGTTCGTTACGGTTCCCATGATCGTAACGATAATGGGCACTTCTTCTTGCTCCAGGTGCTCAACAGAGGCATAAATTGGATCCTCAGGATCGACGAAGAACTCCTCCACCGTAAATCGGAAAATATCCGTGTCATCGTCTACTCTGCCTCGTGTGAAGTATAAGTGTTTACCAGATGAAGGAATGCTGAAGTACTCATCATCCAGATCGGTATTGATGCCGGACCCCATGTTTTCCGGAGTTGACCAGTTGAGCCAGGTATTGTCCAGTCGACGTGTCACATAGATGTCCAAACCTCCATATCCGGAATGACCACCGGAGGAGAAATATAGGGTTTTGCCGTCTTTGGCCAGGAATGGTGAGGCCTCTTCGGAAATCGTATTCAATACACCCCCCAAATTCTTTGGTTCTGACCATTTGATCTTTGTCTCTTTGAAAGAAATGTAGAGATCTCTTCCTCCATAGCTATCATCTCTTTCCAATGCCTGGATCAGGGCCTCACCATCGGGAGTCAGGAAAAAATCCGCTTTTGGAGAATAGTTATACTCATTCTCTACTTCTAATGAAACGGGTTTTTGGTACTCGCCATTCTTATACGTTGACATGGAAGTACCTGTATACATCCGACCTTTCTTTCCATATTTATTCCCCAGGATCAAGACTTCTTCTCCGTCAATCACTGAAATGGAACTGATGAAATTAGGTCCCACGGTATTCAGAGGAGGCCCTACGTTTTTAGCGGGTAGCCACTGTCCTGATTCCTCGTCCAGTTCTGAAACCCAGATGTCTTCCTGATCATCAGCACCACCTACATTATCCGGGTGATATCGACGGCTGAAGTATAATTTTTTACCATCCGGAGAGATGATTGGACTGTGCTCGATATATTGACTATTGACGTTTTCACCAAGGTTTTCAGCGGTCACATTTCTATTGATGCCGGAAGCGATTTCAATCAGGACATTGATTGGAATGTTAGAGGCAGAAATACCAATGGCATCAATACTGTTGTATCCGGGAGTGGCAGAACCATCTAATTCTACACGAACGGCCTGTATCTTGTAAGGTGTCTCCTCGAAAAACAGATTCAGCAATCGTTGTTCGATGGGAAGTGCTCTCGCTGGTAATTCGAACAGCACATATTCATTGTAATCTTCGTCGTAAGCGATCACTTTCGTGACCGCACCTGGGTTCTCCGATTCGGCAATCGCGACTTGCTTCGCAACGATCGGCTCGTCAAAGGCTACGGTGATGAACTCAGCTTTATCTTCTCGTTTCGGCCGCCAGGCATTTGGATCATCGCCACCTCTTGGGAGTACATTTGGTTTGTGAAGTGCCTGCAAGGCAGAGTATTCCAAAGGTCCGTACTCACTTGACACATCAAGGACCTCAGCTCCCCAAACGACGGTTTCCTGAGCGAGGGCGACCGCTCCCAACAGCAATCCCAGACAAAAAATGAGGCTTTTTCTCATGTTATTCAATATCAAATTATCGTGCGACTACCCTAACTTCCACTCTACGATTGGCTCTTTTAGCCGCATCAGTTCGTTCAGTCGATAATGGCTGCGTACCACCAAATGCTTTGGTAAGTACCCTGGATTTCTTAATACCTTTTTTTCGGATGTATTCTTTCACGGACTCAACTCTGGCCTGAGAAAGTCGCATGTTGGCATCAGCATTTCCCGCAATATCTGTGTGTCCTTCCAACTGTACGACATAGCTGGGACGAGCTTTCAACCACTCTGCAAATTCATCTAATGCTGCATATGAGCTTCGCTGGATCACATTACTGCCACTTGAAAAGATCAAATTCTCAAGGACAAATATTTCTTCTTCCACCGGTTCCGGTTCTGGCTCGGGTTTTGCCTGAGCAATGGGATTGACATAAAAATTGATGTTCATCGATTCATCCCCTCCGGTATCACTTACTTTGATGCCTTGACTTAATGTTTCAAATCCATCTTTTCGAATGGTGATGTTGTAATCCAGACCTGCGATCAGGTAAAACTCAAAATTACCAGTGGCATTGCTGGAGACCATTCCCATGTCATCGTAATAGGGAAGTTTCTCATATAAAATAGGCACTTGAAGCTCGGAACTGTCTTCCGCGCTAAGTGCATTTCCATAGACTTTGATGTACTGTTCTTGTCCAGTCGCCGAAAGCATAACAAGTGTCAGGAGGCACAGGATCGAAAATTTTCTTGCGAAGGGCATGATAAGCAGATGATTAACAGACTAAATAACGCCAAAATTGTGAAATACGCCAAATCAATTAGCATTATTTAAAGAACTCTTCACTATTCATTAGTGTCTACTGACTCAGAGATGCCTGCGAGAAGCTCTTTTTTCCTGGGCCAATCGATCAGGTCTAAACGGTGAAGCATCACATTTTTCGTATGCAAAAAATTGGCTAAATGCTTTGTGACAATAGGTTCCGTAGGTGGTAAGTCCACTTTCAAAGCATCGACTTGCCGACCATTTTTCCAGAATCGAAAACATAAATGTGGTCCTCTGGCCAAACCCGTGCTACCCACATAGCCAATGGTCTGTCCTTGTTTTACGCGAGTACCGGGTCTGATGCCTCGTGCGATTTTAGACATGTGCAGGTACTGAGTGGTGTAATTGCTGTTGTGTTTGATTTTCACGAAGTTACCATTGTATTTGCCATACCTCGCCTCCAGGACTACACCATCGCCTACCGTTCGAATGGGAGTTCCTACGGGTGCGGCATAATCAGTTCCCAAATGTGCCTTGTAGCGTTTTTGAACCGGGTGAAACCTTCTGGGAGAATATCGGGAGCTAATCCGTGTGAAATTCAACGGAGCCCGTAAGAAAGTTTTTCTGAGACTATTGCCTTCTTCATCGAAATAGTCACTTTGTCCTTTCTGATCATAATAGATGGCATAATACTCTTTGTCAAAGTGTTTGAAATAGGCGCCTTTTACCTTCCCTATCCCCACAATTTTATCACCTATGCGTTCTTCCTCATAGATCACCTTGAATTTGTCGCCTTTGGGAATACGGAAGAAATCGACCTGCCAGGCGAAAACATCAACTAGTTTTAGCACCAACATGGGTGAACTACCCGCGTCGACGATAGTTTGATATACGGAAGAAGTGACTTCTCCTGAAATTTCCCGTTCGATTAATTGAACCGGGTAATCAAACTTTTCGACGTAGATGGAATCCGCCAGATTAAATACGACGTAAGACCGGTTGTCGGGTTCAAAGATCATTTGCCGGGCAGTATTGAGTGAATCGCCCTCTGAAATGATGGTGTATTTGTAACCCGCCTTGAACAATCGAACGTCATACACTCCTTTGGCTTTATTCGCCAGTTCGAAGATTTGACGGTGGTGAATGTTGTAATCTGACAGGATATCAGAAATGCTTTCGTTCCACTTCACCTTTTTTTCCACTACCTGAAAGGAGTCGACAGGGAAGCCATAGAGCAATGTAGGCTCTGGTGCTACCGCCACTGAATCCATCGCGGCAACCGGAATTTCATTTGGCACAGATTCTTGATGGCAGGCGCTCAATAAAAATACAAGGAAAGCGAATGCTGCTAATCTTGGCAGGTATGGCATTTGATCTATTTGGTAAATCCAGAGAAAAGTGCACCCGGTTTTGGTGCTTTTTTTCCTTCGTCCAGAAACGCGACAAAATTACTCACATTAAGGTCGTAAGCTTTTGGTCCGGCTAATAATTCACCATTTTCGTCAAGAATTACATAAAAAGGTTGCGCATTATTGTTAAAACGTGTGATCTGGAAGTCTGCATTTTGCTTGCCGATGGTCTTTTTGACCTTATTATCATATGATGACGTATACCATTCGGATTCAGGAAGCTTTTGTTTGTCATCCACATACAGAGCTGCAACCACGAAATTTTCCTTCAGTCGGCGCAGTACGGATGGGTCCGACCATACACGTTGTTCCATTTCCCGACAATTGACACATCCGTGCCCGGTAAAGTCAATGAAAAGCGGCTTACCCTGAGATTTGGCGCAAGCCAGGGCCTGATCATAATCGAAATAACCTTCCAAACCATGAGGAAGATGTAGGAAATCATCGAATTTCGGATCTTCACAGAGTGCAGTCTGTCTTCCTTCGCTGCTTACACCACCTTCTTCTCTAACGATGTTGCGAACCTCCGAAATCAGATCGTAATCATGAGTCGTAAGAGGTGGCAGATAACCAGCCATGGCTTTTAAAGGAGCTCCTACCATTCCGGGTATGAGGTAGGCCACAAAAGAGAAAGTGGCAATGGCCATCATTAACCGGGGAACCGAAACAGTCTCCAGTTTATCGTCTCCTTTGAGGCGGAGTTTGCCAAGTAAATAGAAACCAAGCAAGATGAAGATCACGATCCAGATTGCCAGATAAACTTCCCGATCAAGGATCCGCCAGTGATAGGCTTGATCTGCTATACTAAGGAACTTGAATGCCAGGGCCAATTCAAGGAATCCCAGTACCACTTTCACTGAGTTAAGCCAGCCACCGGAATTTGGCAGAGAGTTGAGCCAACCCGGGAAGAGCGCGAACAAAGTAAACGGGATCGCAAAAGCGGCTGAGAACGCTACCATTCCCAATATGGGTTTGAGTACCAAACCACCGGCGGACTCTACCAAAATACTTCCTACCAGCGGGCCAGTGCATGAAAAGGAAACCAGCACTAAAGTCAGGGCCATAAAGAATATACCTGCACTTCCTCCCTTATCTCCCAGGGCATCCACTTTGTTAACCAGGCCATGAGGTAACGTAATCTCAAATAATCCAAAAAAGGAAAGCGCAAAGACCACAAACACAATGAAGAAGATCAGGTTGGGAATCCAACCCGTTGCCAGATCATTGGCCGTTTCAGGTCCCATGAAAGGAGCCAGAACAGCCCCGATCAACGTGTAAATGGCGATGATGAAAAAGCCGTAAAGCAAGCTTTTTCGAACCCCACCTTTTTTCTTATTGTCTCCCCGTCCCGTGAAAAAGGTCACGGTCATTGGGATCATCGGGAATACACAAGGTGTTAGCAAAGCGGTTAGACCTGCCAAAAAGGCAATTACCATGAACGAAAGCAGCGAATACGGATCGGTATTATCTCGTTGTAGTAAGATATTTCCGCCCTCTCCATTTTTACTTTCAGTATTTCCTTTTGCTGAGGCACCAGTGAATTCGAATTCTTCTTCGAAAGGAATGCATTTACCATCGATATCACTACAAACCTGATAGATGTAGATCCCTTTAATCACGAAATCGTCCTTCAGGATCCTGACCTTTTGTTTGAAGCTTCCCTCTTTTTTGAAATAAGTGTATTCTCCTTCCCACAGACTATCATACTTCTTGCTGGGATTTTGAGGAACAATTCCTCCTACTAATTCATAGGTGTCATTTTCCTCAAATTGGAATTCCGTGACCATTGGGCCAAGTTCTGGATCAAAATCCGAAGAGTACAGGTACCAATTCTGATCGATTTTCGCTTTGAAAATGATCTCCGCCTCGTCACCTGAACCAGGTTTGGCAGGGGCAATACGGTTTTGCCATTTGGCGGGTATCAATACCTGGGCAACAGCCATCGAAACCGTCAGAAGGCTCAAAAATGTGAATGAAAGAATCCTTGTCATATGCGTCACTTGGTAACCTGTTACTTCGATCTACAGTAAACGGCCCACTAAAGTTCCGGTTGTGCCCGGTTTACGACTTTTGGGACAGTTGCAGAAAATGACCATAAAACTGCGTGATGGTCTCAATTCCTTTGTAAAAGTTGAATAAACCGTAGTGTTCATTCGGTGAATGGATGGCATCGGAATCAAGGCCAAATCCCATCAGAATGCTGTCGATCCCTAATTCATTTTTAAAAAGAGCCACAATCGGAATACTTCCGCCTTCTCTGGTCGGGATAGGTTTTTTACCCCAAACTTCTTCAAATGCTGCACTCGCCGCTTGATAAGCAATGGAAGTCGTAGAAGTCACTACAGGTTCGCCACCGTGATGCGGCGTTACTTTGATGCTTACTGATTTTGGAGCAGCACTCGTCAGATAGTCTTCTAAAAGCTTCGTGATTTTATCACTGTTTTGGTTGGGAACCAGTCGGGTGGAGAGCTTGGCATATGCCTTAGAAGGTAAAACTGTTTTTGCTCCTTCTCCGATGTATCCACCCCAGATGCCATTCACGTCAAGAGTAGGTCGAACGCCGGTTCTTTCGATGGTGGTGTAGCCTGTTTCGCCGGACTCTTCATCAATTTCCAGGGCCGCCTTATAGGCCTCCAGATCGAAAGGTCGGTCCGCCAGATCAGTTCTTTCCTCTTCCGTCAATTCAACTACATCATCATAAAATCCCGGGATCGTGATGCGTCCATACTCATCTTTCATGTCCGCAATGAGTTTCGCCAGTTCATTGATGGGATTGGCCACCGCTCCTCCGTAAGTACCCGAATGCAAGTCGCGATTAGGGCCGGTCACTTCCACTTCGATGTAACTCATCCCACGGATACCAGTAGTCAATGATGGGGTATCATTTGAGATCATGCTCGTATCAGAGATCAGAATGACATCTGCCTTTAGCAACGCTTCCTGTTCTTTGACAAAATCATTGAGATAGCCAGAGCCACTTTCTTCTTCTCCTTCGATCAGGAATTTGACATTGCAAGGCAGTGAGTCGGTCTGAATCAATGCTTCGATGGCTTTAACATGCATGTACATCTGCCCTTTATCATCGCAGGCACCACGCGCATAAATTTTTTCGTCTTTGATTGTAGGCTCAAAAGGAGGGGTGTCCCACAATTCATAGGGGTCGGCCGGCTGCACGTCGTAGTGTCCGTAAACCAGGACGGTAGGTAAGGATGGATCTATGATCTTCTCACCGTAAACAATGGGGTAACGACCATCTGAGAATAACTCCACTTTGTCAACACCAGCTTCCAGCAGTTTGTCTTTCACGAACTCTGCGGCTTGTTTGACGTCATCCGCGAATTTCGAATCTGTACTGACAGATGGGATTCTCAAGAGCTCAAAGAGTTCTTCTAATTGTCTCGATTGATGGGTTTTTAAGTATTCTGTTGCGTGCATATCGACAAAAATAGTTGGATCAGGGATTTAAATTGGGGTGATGCGGACAAATGATGGATTAGACTTATTAGCGGTCATTTTTACGGAGTTTCCTCAAGTACCTCAAAAGAGAAAGGACCAGGCGCGAATCAGGTTCGTTCATTAGGGCAATTTTATCTGTGATCCTCCGGTATAAGCCGGGTTGTTGGTCCGGCATTTGGAGTTCAGACAGTAACTGATGTGATTGCTCTTTCACCGCCCTTGAAACATCACCTTTATTATCCGTGGTATCGGCAGGTTTGCTTGGGCCTGACGTGCTTTTTAACAATTCATAGGCGTAGATCATGACACTGTGCGATAAGTTGATAGAGGGATAGCTGGTTGTCATCGGTATGGAGGATAAAACATCGCATCGGTTTTCTTCTTCTTTGCTTAGGCCATTACTTTCTGATCCGAAGATGAGGGCCACTTTCGAAGCAATGGCAGCTTTGTCATCCAGGAACTTTGGCAAGAGATCAGAAGGGATCATTTCATAACGAAGTTTTCTTGGTTTGCCAGTAGTGCCTATTACCAGTTCCATGTCAGCTACTGCCGTTTCCAGGGAGTCGAACGTTTCAATGGTTTCCAAAAGGTCATGTGATTCGTACGCTGTATTCCGGGCGCCTTGCATCGTATGTACTTCCGAAGCGACAATGCGCAAATGCTTTTGTCCCATGTTTTTCAATGACCGGCAAACTAACCCGACATTTTCAGGAACTGCCGGTTGGACCAGGATAAAATAGATTTCCAAGACTGAATTCGATGTATAAATGGTTCACAAAGTTCCCAATTTGAAGGGACAAATCGTTTCTTATGTCGAAGTATGGTGAAATTCCACTAATATCGTAACTCAACCGCATGTAGTATGATTCGATTTTTAATTGCTGCTTTTTTTCTGACTTGCTCTATGGTTGTAGGTGCACAGGACGATGCCAACCAGCCTTTGCTTGATCATGATTATGACCGATGCGAAAATTATGAATACGGAGGATGGGGTACGATAAGCGTTCGTTTTCAGGAAGGGGGGAATGTGCTTGTATCGCTCGATGATTATACGATCAAGTCGCAATATGCCGATGAACAAGCCTATAAAGAAGAGTTAGAACGGATTTCAAATTCGGATCTTTCGATCATGGGAAAGCTTGATGCGAAGGCTCAGATGTATGACAATACCCAGAAAGCATCTTCAGGTTATTATTCTGTGTCTGAAAACTCGTTGAAAATAAGTTTCGGAAGTGATGAGATACTTGGGACAAATATTTTATCCTGTGAGATTGGAGGAAGATACCTGATGTGTGGATCGCTGAATTTTGTCCTGGCGAAAGATGAAGTGATCATGGATCGCGATGTGTTGAGCATCACCAATGTGCCGTATTGGGGATTGACTTTTAGTGAGGAACCCATCGATCGCTGGATAGTGCATATCGAAAATGGCAATGAGATTCTTGAAAACGGTAGTGATTTTTTGCTGGAAAGTTTCTACAACCCCGGGCAATTTTTAGGCCATGGTCGGGATGGTCAATTTGGTCTTTTCCCGATAGATGAAAGTGGCATTAATTACGATTTCAGGTTTTATGATCCTTATGGTGAAGGACCTTTAGACGCGTTCGAGGACCTGAAGTTTAAGCCTTCATACTTTTTCGGTGATTACAATTACATCATTGGCGTGGATCAGGAAACCAATAATGCCAGAATCAGTAAGCAATTCAAGGATCAGGAAAACCTTTGGTATGTGGAAGGGTCGATGTGTGACATTGTGGATGAAATCGTAGCGCGCAAATGAAAGTAGCAAAAGACCTTTTTAGCAAGCAATCTTCCACTTACAAGAAATACCGGCCCACCTATCCGGAGGAACTGTACAATATCATTCTTGAACATACTTCTGGACGAAACACCTGTTGGGATGTGGGTTGTGGCAACGGACAGGTGGCTGCTCAGCTCGCCGAACATTTTGATCAGGTAGATGCCACGGATTTGAGTGAAAATCAGCTTGCTCATGCGGTCCGAAAATCAAATATCCATTATGCCGTAGGTCGAGCGGAAAAGACAAATTTTCCGGATCATTCCTTTGATCTGATCACTGTGGGGCAGGCCATTCACTGGTTCGATCATGATGCTTTTAATCAGGAAGTAAAACGGGTACTGAAGTCCGGCGGAACGTTCGCGATCTGGTGCTACGAATTGTCCAGGGTTTCCAATGAGATCGATGCAGTGATTTGGGATTTCTATACTGATAAAATTGGAACTTACTGGGCCCCGGAACGACGATTTATTGATGAGCATTATGCTACAATCCCCTTTCCATTTGATGAGGTGAATATGGGCAACACGCCTGTGTTGATGCATGTAAATTGGACCCTGGACATCATGGAAGGTTATTTAAATTCATGGTCCTCAGTACAGAAATATATCAAGGAAAATGGCAACAACCCGGTGGATGAGGTGGCAGAAAAATTAGCTCCATTATGGAAGGGATCGCTAGAGGTCGTTTTTCCCTTGTACTTACGAATTGGTAAAGTTTAGAGATCATGAATACTGCTGGTCTTCACTATTATCTAATCAGACACATCGTTGATCATGGCTTTGCACCAGATAATAAGGAAATAGCAAATCATTTTGGTGTTCATGAAGAGCAAGTCGTTGAAGGTTTGCTGTCGCTGCAAGAAATTCATGGCGTGGTTTTGCATCCTAATGAACCAAAAGTCTGGGTCATTCATCCTTTTTCATTGGCGCCCACCAATTTCTTTTTACAATCTGCCCGTCAGAAATGGTGGAGCAATTGTGCCTGGTGTTCATTGGGCGCTGCGGCACTTATTGCAGAAGACCTTACGATTCGAACCACGATTGGTTCTGAAAGTGAATCGTTGGAAATTGCTGTGAAGAATGGTGTCATTAATGACGATCTGGTTGTCCATTTTCCAATTCCTATGAAGAATGCCTGGGACAATGTGATCTACACCTGCAGCACCATGTTATTTTTTAGCAGTGAACAAGAAGTGGATGCCTGGTGTGATCAACATCAAATCCCAAAAGGAGATGTGCAACCTATCAGTAAGATCTGGCCTTTTGCTCAAAAGTGGTATGGAAATCACCTGGATCCGGATTGGAAAAAGTGGACCTCTGAAGAAGCCCAGGAGATTTTTAAGGAGTTTGAATTAACACATCCGGTGTGGAAATTGGAAGGAACTCACGAACGGTTTTAAGACCATTTTGTCGGGAAGGATTAGGGTAAACTGATTTGTTTAATTGCTACAATAAACAGAAACACTATTTTTGCGGATCATTAATCCACATCCAGGGCCAGAACAGAATTGATAGAAAGTTTTAAAGCAGGAGATAAACGTGTCATTCAGGAAATCTATGATCAATTGTTCCCGGCTTTGCAGCAATGGGTAAAACAGAATTCAGGGACTGGTCAGGACGCAGAAGATATATTTCAGGATGCTATGGTTGCTGCTTTCAGAAAGGCACAGGAGCCTTCCTTTCAATTAAACCATGAGCTTAAAACTTACATTTTTGCCATCGGGAAAAAACTTTGGCTACAGAGGATAAGAAGACAGGGTGTTCATGCCAGGTACGAGCAGTTTCTATCAACTAAATCTGATGTGGAAGACCTTGAAGCTGTGATCGAAGAACAAGAAAGTTTGGAACTTTATCGGTGGTACTTCAACAAACTGGATGAAGCCTGTAAAAAACTCTTAACTTTCGTTTTTCGAGGAAAGTCAATGGCGGAGATCAAGGAAATTTTTCGCTTTCCAAGTGATGCTTACACTCGGAAAAAGAAATTTCGTTGTAAAAACGACCTGATAAAAATGATCAGCACAGATAGTCGGTACCACGAGCTGAAAAAACAGTGAAGGAGCCGCAGGAACATATCGACCAAGTGATTGAAAGCTACTTGTTTGGTAACCTCTCTGCTGAAGAGGAGCAAGATTTCTTGTCTCAGGTTGAAAATGACGCGGAGCTTGAAGAACGATTACGTCATCATCAACGTATTGAGAAAGTCATCAATGAAGACCCCTTGATCACCGTGTTTGAAAAGACCGTGGGAGAAGTAGTTAGTACAAATCGAGCATCTGGTTTTCAGGTATACTGGCGGATCGCAGCGTTTATCGTGGTGGCAATAGGACTATCGATGTTTGCCTACAACTATTTCGTTGCCACTGACTTGTCACCACAACAATTGGCTCAGATGCATTTCGAGCCTCTTTCGGACGCGATGACTTCCAGAGATGAAGGGGATAGCCTGATCTCAAGAGCAATGATTTTTTATAATCAAGGAAATTTTGAAGCAGCAATACCGATATTAGAACAGCTGGTCATGGAGGAGGAACCTCTGGTTGAATTGTATCTCGCTGTTTCATACATGGGAGTAGAGGACTATGTGGCGGCACGAAAGATCTGGCAGAAATTATCTTTAGATGACAGCATTTACCCTAACACCATTCTTTGGTACTCAGCGTTGACTGATCTTGCACTTGAAGATATTGAAAATGCCCGCTCGAAAGTCAAGATACTTGCTGATGGGAATTCGTCTTTTCAAAAGCAGGCAAAACAACTTCTTGAGGATCTTTAGGCGTCTGTGCCCAATTCCTGAAAAGATCCATTATCAGAGAAAAATCAATAACGGGTTTTCTGTTTCGATCGAATAAAAAACGATTCCTAACTATGATTAAGATGCTGAAGATTCTAATAGCCTCATTTGTAGTATGTTAGCTTGATTTGATTCTCAATCGTATGCTACAGCCAACGTCTTTTTTTCTTCCTTTTCAAGTAGACTTAAGCAGTTGCTTGGCTTCATTTCGGTGGGTAATTGATATAAGATCAGACTTTTTTAAAATATTCCGGAACGTTCCTGACGGCAAAGCAACGAACAAAAGAATGGAACATCAGTCCGGAGAAGATAGATAAGGGAAGGCTCCCAAAACATAGGTTATACTTATCGGTGCTTATCGCATCCTTAAGTACAAGACTCGCTAAAGTCTGGTGAACCGATGTATGAGACAACTTAAAGAGGCCCTATCGGGATTCACTGGATGGTACTGACGGAAGTATCCGCTAGGGGAAAGATTCCATGCCACGCTTAAAATGCTAGTATTTTGAAAAAACAATTATTTCCTAAGGAATTCATCAATTCCTCTCTTGAGAATTACACTTTCAAGATTGGGAGAAAATCGAACCTGATTTATCTCCTATTGCTGTGTTGCTTTTTCGCTGCGATTGGGGCGTTGCCTTTTGTTAAGGTAGATATCGTCACGTCGGCTGCAGGGCAGATCAATACGAAGCGAAGCAGGTATCAATTACAGTCTCCGGTATCGGGACGCATATCTGCTTATGATGTTCGTGAAAACATGTTGGTAAATGCTGGAGATACCCTGGTCACGTTTGATTATTCAGGGATTGAAGAAGAGCAGAGGCAGCTCAATGACAAGATCGAAGAGCTTTCGGGTTTTATTAAGGATCTGCAAGTTTTGATCTTAATTGATACGCAAAGACCTGTTTTGAGTACCTCCAGGTTTGGTATCGCTTATTTGCAATACCTGGTTGAATTAGATAAACGACAGCTTCGTAAGCGCAACCTCAAGCGCGTGTATGACCGGAATTTGATTCTGTTGCAGAAAAAGATCATTGCTCAGGCGGACTTTGAGGAAATTGATGCACAATTCGATGATGCTCAAGCAGATATCGAAATTTTCAGAAGGCAAGCTGTCAACTCCTGGAAAGAAAAGCTTTATGGCTTTATTGATCAGCGACGTGAACTGAATTTACAGCTAAGCAAGCTCGACCGGGAGTTGCAAAAGTTCACATTGGTCGCACCTGAGAAGGGGGAGCTCCAGAATGTGACTTCTGTGAAAGAGAATCAGTTCATTCCGGGAGGATTGATGCTGGCAGAACTTTCACCAGATACTTCATTACTGGCAACTTGCTGGGTCCCACCAACAGATATAGGTCTGTTAAAAGTAGGCATGCCTGGCTCTTTTCGAGTGGATGCTTTTGATGCCAATGACTGGGGTTTGTTGCAGGGTGTTATAAGTGATATTTCCTATGATGCTTATGTGCTGGAAGGTCAACCGTTTTTTAAAGTCCAGTGTGAGTTGAAGAGCTCCTTTCTTTCCTTGAAAAATGGCTTCAAAGGTGAGCTAAGAAAAGGGATGACCCTCCAGGGGAATTTTAAGGTGACTTCCCGGACGTTGTACCAACTGCTCTATGATAAGATTGATAACTGGGTAAACCCGCACAACAGAAGTTAATATGAAGAAAGAAACTGTAATTAAACAAAGGGACATTACGGATTGTGGAGCAGCGTGTTTAGCATCTGTTTCGTCATTTTATGATTTAAAAATTCCTGTTTCCAGAATTCGGCAAATTGCAGGGACGGACAAAAGAGGTACCAACGCACTGGGAATGATAGAAGCAGCCGGTAAATTGGGATTTTCAGCGAAAGGAGTTAGAGGAGATGCTTCTGTTATTCCGGATATCCCTACCCCATCGATTGCGCATGTCATTCTGAAAAATTCTCTACATCACTATGTGGTCATTTACAAAACCAGCCCGAAGGAAGTGCAAGTAATGGACCCGGGATTGGGTAAAGTGGTCAAATACAAGATAGAAGAGTTTCTTGAGATTTGGTCGGGCGTATTGATTCTGCTTACACCCGATGAAACTTTTGAAAAACGAGATGAAAAAGTATCTGTTTCCAGCCGCTTTTGGTTTCTGATCAAGCCACATCGTGCTACGATTTTACAATCCATTGTAGGAGCAATTGTTTTTACCCTTGTAGGACTGACCACCTCTATTTACGTGCAAAAAATAATCGATGTGGTACTTCCTTCCGGGAACACCAATATGTTAAACCTGCTGAGCGTGGGCATGTTGATTTTGATCCTGATACAAATCGTGGTAAATGCCTTTAAGTCAGTCTTTATTTTGAAAACTGGCCAGCAATTAGATGCAAAATTGATACTGGGTTACTACAAACATTTGTTGAGTCTTCCACAGCGATTTTTCGATACCATGAGGGTTGGTGAGATCATCAGTAGGGTCAATGATGCGGTTAAGATCAGGGTGTTCATCAATGAAGCAGGCGTAGATATTTTGATCAATTGCTTCATTGTACTTTTCTCCTTTGGCTTGATGTTTACCTATTACTGGAAGCTAGCTGTAATTATTCTATTGGTTATTCCGCTTTATGGAAGCCTTTATTGGATTGCAAATCATCTCAATAAGAAAGTAGAACGAAAAGTCATGGAAAAGTCTGCGGAACTTGAGTCGCAGCTGGTGGAATCGCTCAATAGTATCAAAACCATAAAATACTTTGGGATGCAAAACTATGCTAACCTGAAAACCGAGATTCGATTTGTGGAACTGTTGAATACCATCTACAGATCAGGGATGAACAGTATTTTTTCAGGAAATGGCGCAATGACCATCTCAAAAGTATTTACAATCATTTTACTCTGGGTGGGAACAGGTTTTGTGATGAGGCAACAAATCACACCAGGAGAACTCATGTCATTTTATGCGATTGTTGGTTACTTCACGGGACCAGTGAGTGGTCTTATTGGAGCAAATAAGACCTATCAAAATGCGAAAATTGCTGCGGATCGATTATTTGAGATCATGGATCTCGAGAGCGAAAGGCAAGATGATAGGTTCGAAATTATTCGTGATGAAGTTGGTGAAGTCCAGTTTCAGGATGTCAAGTTTCGATATGGGACACGGGTCACCGTTTTCGAAAACCTAAACCTAACAATACCTAAGGGGCAATTTCTTGCTATTGCAGGTGAGAGCGGCTCAGGTAAGTCTACTATTGCAGCCCTAATGCGAAATTTATATCCCCTGGATCAGGGTAAAATTACCACTGGTGGCTACGACCTGAATAAAATCAAGCCGGATTTACTGAATCAATACATCAGCATCGTTCCACAACAGATTGACTTGTTTACCGGTACGGTAGTGGAGAACATTGCTTTAGGGGAATTTGAGCCAGATATCAAAAGGATCATCAAATTAGCAGAACAGATAGGAGCGATCAATTTTCTAAATGAATTACCCGGAGGACTTCATGCGCGCTTATCTGAAAATGGCTTGAATCTGTCCGGAGGCCAACGGCAGAGATTGGCGATTTTGAGGGCCTTATATGCGAATCCTGAAATTGTCATTTTTGACGAAGCTACTGCTGCATTGGATGCGAAATCAGAAGAACTGATCGTGAAAGTAATGTTGGCTTTAAAAGATCAGGGCAAGACGGTCATTGCCATTACTCATCGAATGAATGCTGCCGTAGTGGCAGATCGGGTGATTTTATTAGATAGAGGTCAGATCGTGGTAGATGGTAGGCATGAAGAGTTGATGTTGAATAGTGACCAATATGCTAATTACTGGCAAAGTACATTTTCCGGAATGATGCCTATTACTGCTTAACATATAGCCATGAATTTTATTCAACAAATAGAGCGTTTACAGCGCTTAATTAAACTTATTGAGCAAGAAAATACGGGCACTCCAGACGAGCTTGCCAGCAGGTTACATTTGAGCAAAAGACAGTTACATAATCAGTTAGAATCACTAAAAAACCTGGGAGCAAACATTGAGTATTCTAAAAAGGTAAATAGTTACAAATTCAAGACCAATAGACTTGATCTACGGTTTTCATTAACCTTAATAGAAGGAGAAGAACTGACTACAATTTATGGGGGAAATCATGATTTTAGTACGGATTTTCTAGAAAAACATCTATTAAAAGTATTAAGTGCAATTTAATTTCTTCGTGGACTGATACTTTTGGATTAAAGCTTGTAAAAAAGCAAACTAAAAGGTTAACTCGTCTGCCTTTAAAGAGGAGAAAACATAACAATACAAAAACGTATGCAAAACTTGAAAGAGCTATCAAAGAGCGATCTTTTAGCCACAAATGGCGGAGGTATTTTCGATGACATCCTGGGGCCACTTGAAGATTGGTTGGCTTGTAATGTGCTGACAGGACATCAGTGTCCTAAAAAGAAAAGTTTGTGGGGATGAGCAACTTAGAAAATTTGACTTCTCAAGAACTTCTTGAAGTTCAGGGCGGAGGTTTATTGACTGATCTTTTAATCCCGGTGACATTGCTAGTTTGGTATACCGAGAAGGACATTATCGAAGAGATTGAAAATGCAGTAGATGATCTGCTGAATTAAAGAAACAGGAGAATTCTCACGCCTAATTCAAAGTGAGACATCATTACATAAATAACGAAATCATGGATTTTAAAGAATTAGATAATAATCAATTGCATAAGATCAATGGTGGTGAAGATGGCGACTTCTATAAGGATGTAGCCTATGCTGCAGGTTATGCTTACCAATCTACGTTGGATTATTTTGAACGTCTTTCATGGGCATTCAAAAGATCGCTAAGAGAAACTTGATCAGGCAACCTTTTACCAATATACGACTGAGGTATTTTTCAGACATCCTATGAGGAATTATGATGGCCTGATATCCAAAAGGAAATTTTCTAAGGGATTGAAAATACAGCAGAAGTTAAGTTGAATTTAAGAAACAGGAGTATTCCACTGCCTGAATTATGAAATGTGGAAAGGTTTTAAATAATTATTAAATGAACAATCAAGGATTAATTGAATTGAAAGAAGATGAGCTTCAAGAAGTGCAAGGCGGAGGAATCATCTGTGTTATTGCTGTAGCATCAGGTGTCGTAACCCTTGTTGGTTTTGCCATTGATATCTACGATAATGCTGACGCGATCGCTCAAGCTTTTAATGAAGGTCGAGAGGCAGCGAAATAAGGGTTTTCAAACCAATAAAGGAGAATTCTCACGCCTTATTCAAAGTGAGAGATCAAATTACAATTAACAGAATTATGAATTTCAAAGAATTAAATGCTAAAGAGTTGCACCAAATCAACGGCGGTGCTGATGGAGATTTCTACAAAGATGTAGCCCACGCTGCAGGTTATGCTTATCAATCAGTAGTGAACTGGTGGGATGACTTTTCCTATGCAATTAAGCGCCAGGGGATTTTAGGTAGCAACGCACCTCTTTAAACAGAGTACAGAGGTCGTGTGGTACTTATTGCACGATCTCGTTTCCAGAAATAGCTTTTAACGATTAAGACAATATCATGAAAGATTTAAAAGAAGATGAATTAATGACCATCGAAGGTGGTGGCTGGCTGTGTGAACTGGAAAGCGCCATTGAGGATGCCTGGGAAGACACCAAAGAGTATTTTGATGATTTAGGTTATGCGCTTAAACATCAAGGTATTTTAGGTGGAAACGCTCCTCTTTAATGAGAACGAGCAATGATGATGTAAACTGGTATAAAAGCCGCTACGTGATCATTGCTTTATTCTTTTAAACGGAATCAAATAAGAAATGAAAGAATTAGATCGTGCAACATTAGATAACATCAATGGCGGTGAAGATGGGGCTTTTTACAAGGATGTAGCCTATGGAGTGGGCTATGCCTATCAGTCCGTAGCCAACTGGTTGGAGGTGGTGTCCTTTGCCGTAGGTCGCAAAGGATGGTGGTTAGAATAAATTATTGGAGTAGTCATGATTTTGTGACTGCTCCCTATTTAATTGCTATCATGAATACTTGGATAGGTGACAATCTGATAGGTAGCGGCAATTCTTTCAGATATACCTACGTTTTTTAGGAAAATTCTCAAAGCAAGGGAACGTTTTTCTCTGCTGGGGAACAAAGAGAAAATTGACTAGGCCTCTGCTATACGACTAAAGTATTTTGCTCCCAAAATAGTTTGATCTTGATGGTGCATTTCCCCCATCAGGGGATGCCCATATATGGTGATGGCTATTTAAGACTTCTTTGACCTACAGTCATGGTACAATGGATAGGCACTCATAAGATCTTATTGCTTTACTTGGAACGGAACGGAGTGCTAAGCAACCAACCCTTACTACAAAAACAAACAATACATTATGAAAAGATATCGATTAAGAATCACTATGATTTTTTCCCTGATCTGCATGCTATATGCGTGTAGTTTGGAAGATGACATTACTCCTCTATCAGGAAACAGCTTGATAGATGAAGGAGTTAAGGTAAAAATTGGCAAACAACTAAAAAATCCATACTCGGTAGCAAATATGAAAATTGCTTGGAGCAATCTCCAGGAGCAAAACCCACAATTTGCCAGTGAGGTGGTGGACATAAAACCAACTCATGTATACGTGAAATTCTATCCAAAAAATGAAGAGGAACTGGACCTTTTGAATCGTGAGGAGTCACTCATTCTCTACAGCTATCCTTTGGATCACGAAATCTTGAATGAAGGGGAAAGTTATCGCGAATCAGGAATTCCCAATAGCCAACCAACACCTCAATATGCCTCAGTGGAAGTAGGTCAGGAGCTTCCTTCAGGTGTAGCATATGAAGTCTTAAGTGAGCTATTTATTCCTGATGACCGATCAGATAATGCCTCTGGTCGAGTTGCCTCTGAGTGGATTGTCGATGAATTGGTCCATGAGGCACTGCGAATCACCGATAATCTAGAATCCCCGGATCAAGACGTTTCAACCAAAAGTTCAAGCAGTCGAACAGAAATGGATGACTGGAGGCCTTCAGGAAGAATACGCGTGTGGGAAAATGTCGGCACCTCATCGTATACACGCAGAGTTTTGAGTCACTATGAGGAATATACATGCATTGCGGATCTGCGTGAAGACACAGGTTTTTCCGATGCTGGCGGGAATATATCTCCACCAACGCTCACAACCTGTCGCAGGCCAGTTTACCGTTATGAGCAAATACAACGAGATGGTCAGTATGTTGGGGTTCATGATGTGGAGGTCCGCGCGAGAAGATGGTTTACGACACATACTGGCAAAACAGACATTAATGGGAGATTCCAGGTGAATGGCACCTTCAAGAATGATGCTAATTATAGCCTGAAGTGGGAAAAATACCATTTTAGTGTCCGGTCAGGAACCATCGGCCAGGCAGAGGATAATGGTCCTAAAATCAGATCTAGTTGGAACCGTGATTACGGCAGAGCCGGCTCCACATCTGTGGTTGATAAGCAGCAGTATTATGCGTTGGTTTTCCAGGCAGCGCGTGATTACTACTACGGCCCACGATTTGGCTTGTCTAGCCCTCCGCAAAACGGTGCCCTTAAGCCTCAAGTGAAAATTGCCGCGCACACAGACGAGACAGATAAGGACAGTCATGCTTCTCAGTATACGCGAACGGGGGGAATACTTCCTAGTGTCTTATTAAGAGAGTGGAACAGGACAAGTGATAGAGTGTATGCTATTACGGCACATGAATTAGCCCATTTGGCTCATTGGGACCTTAATCGAGATTTGTTCAGACTGTTAGTGCTTTCAGCTTATCGGGTCCCATCGGACAATTTAAGAGACAATGGTGAGCCTTTTGCTGCTATTATTGAAAGCTGGGCAGTAGGAGTAGAATGGTCTTTTGCGCAGGCGCGGTATCGGGATTTATTGCGTGTCAATGGATACCGGTATAGAGACAATTTTCAACGTAGAAGAATTAACGATAATTTGATTTATACGTCTTTGGTCATCGACCTCATTGATGATGAAAACCAACGAGCGGAACTTTTCAACGGAGATGGGGCGTGGCCTGTAGATCGTGTGGATGGATATACCCTTCGCCAGATTGAGCAGTCTTTGAGAACTGCCGGCAGTTGGGATCTTTTTAGAATTAACCTGATGAATCAGCATCAAAATGGCTCCGAGGAGTTCCTTGAGGAACTCTTTGGGAACTGGCATTAACAAAGTACCCACTTTCACATTTATATAAGGAGCATTTACGGTGCTCCTTATTTCTAATCTGCGAAAACCTTTTTCAGTAAATCCGTTATTCTTGCTCCAGGCTATTGCGAATCTGTTTTTCTTCCCTGGCTACCTGAACAAATAGGCCGTCAATGGCCTTTTCTGTAACATGTATGGCCTTTTCTGTAACATGTTTTTCCAAATTGGGATTGATTTTCTTAACAAAGCGATCTTTATTGTAGCCATTACCAAAATAAGCGTTGGCCTTGGATAGCAGATATACCCCTTTCCTTCCCCTTGAGAAAGTGCTTACTAAGCCTAAACTTTAGCCTGTGGTTCTTTGGAAACAAATCATTTGTAAGATCATGAGGGCCAAAAACCATTTTCATTTTCTGCCCTGTTTCTAGAGATAACAATGGAAAAAACCTGACCTTTATAATTGTGCGTTCAAAAAATTTCAGGAGGTAGATTTTTCAGTTTATATTCAAGATCAGCAGATAGAGTTCTTTTTCATCGCGTGCGGGTCTACTTCGATTGATTTATTAAGGGTTCAGACTGGCTGAAGAGTAGTGGTTGAACGTCGCTTGAAAAAAAGTAACGCTATAAGCGCAGCGCTTATAACAACAGCGAAAATGATCCATTGGCTATAATTCTGTTGATTGATTGGCTTGGTTTCTCCCACCAATACAAAGCCACCCCAGTAAAATGGGCTCGCCTGGATTTCATTAGCGTTATTCAGGAAATCTAGTTTTGCGTTTTTAAGTGCCACATCTTTTCGTTGACCGTCGGCCAAATTTTGATAAAAAGAGGCCATTAGCTTGGATGTGGATTCGTCATTTACATTCCACTGACTCATAACGAGACTAGGGACGCCAGCATAAGCGAATGCCCGCGCTAGGCTCATCACGCCTTCCCCTTCCTGAACTTGCCCAACTCCCGTATTGCATGCACTGAGTACGACCATCTCAGCAGGAAGTTCCATGTTAAAAACCTCAAATGTATGCAGCATACCGTCTTCAATACTGTCTTTGCTTTGTGTGAAAACAAGTTTGGAGTTCATGGATTCGTCATGGTCGACTAGCGCATGCATTGCCAAATGTAGAATTTGGTAATTGGATGCTTCTTGTTTGAAATTTGATTCAGTGGCATTTGCCCCTTCATAGATATCACCATTTAACGCTTTGCTAACAACAGAAGCTTCTGGCCGATTCCACTGGAGTGGCACAAGCTGATCTCTGAATATCGCTTTGATGTCTGCTTGCTCAATAGATGATTCATAACTTGGTGCAAGTGCCAGTACTGTTTTATTTGATTGCTTTCCGCTTGAAAACTTCTCCCCAAAGAGCAAGTTGGCTGAGTGAGCATAATTGATGTTATATTTTCTGATCAGATAGCTAAGTGATTTGTAATTATCTCCGGACAGATCCTCAGTGAGTGTTTCCCAGGGTATCAGGGATAAGCTGGCGCTCGGAATGATAATAAGCGAAGTAATGTCTTCTGAAATTGAAGCCAGTGATGTCGATAAAAGTTGATCATACAAAAAGGAAGACCACTTTTTAAAGGCGGTCAAAGAGGATGCATTATAAGTCTCTTGGATGGTCTTAAGGTAATGCTGTGCACTTGATAGTACCAGCGTTTTATTCTCTACTTTTTTTAGATTAATACCTGTGCTGGTGAGGATAAATGCTAAAATGACGCTATCCGTTTCCACGTATTCTATTAGCGCTTCGTGATCATCAAGTTTTGCCTGAATGGTTTGTAATGACATCAAATCGCGATTGTACTTCATTTGATGGTAGGCAGGATTTACTTTTTCAAAAACACCAATCAACGAGTCTAGTTTTCTGCTTTGAAGAAATACCTTCTCCTCATAAAGTTGTCGTGTATTTGACCCCTCTGTATTCTGAGCATTTATGAGCGTTTGGTAGTGAGATATTTCTGCCTTTAGATCCTTTTCTAAATTCAAGAGTGATGCAGGTAATCCGCTAAAGGATCTTGCTTGATGGTGGTTTATGTTTTGGGCTAATAACGATGCCCTGGAGCGTTCCGCGAAATAGAAAGCGTCTTCTAGAAATCCTTTTTCCTTGATGGAAGCATGATAAAACAGGTCCACGGCTTTTATGTACAGTGCATTTCCTAGTTTGGAATATAAAAGCCGATCTTCATATCTGAGCAAAGACATCTGCATGTTAAGGATGATCGAATCAGCTTGATAGAACTTACTTTTTAGCTCAGGGTAATTCAATGGTTTTTTTCCACTGTCTTTTGCCTCTACTAACATGTCAAGCTCAAGTTGGAGTGACCGTAAATACATTGGTGAGCCTATTGAAATGCTCATTTGATGGGATTGTTGAAGGATATGGATCGCCCTATCAAAATCCTCCAGGTTAACTAACGCTTCTGCTTGTAATAACAAATTTTCAATGATCTTAGGATGATCTGGAGAAACAGCCTTTTTCAAAATGTTTGCTGCTTTAAGGTAATAAGTAAGCCCTTTTTCAGGAGCACCACCATCATGCAATGCTCGCCCATAATTAACCAATATTTGGGCTGTTTCCTGATGATCAATACCAAGGGTTCTTTCATGTATCTCCAGTGCTCGCTCGAAATAAGCTATCGCTTCATTATATAATTCAAGCTCACGGTGTGCTTCTCCCAGATTGCTATAAGTTCTTCCAACTCTGAAATGATTCTCTCCAAGGGTTTCTATTTGAATTGCGAGTGTTTTTTCGAATAGTTCGATGGCCTGTTGATACTCTTTTCTATAGTGATGAATTAATCCCAGATTGTTGTAGGCATTGAATAATTCGCTGTGATTAGGCCCAAATATCTTTGAAAGTTCTCTTGTGGCTTTTTGAAATAATTCGACCGCTTCATCATAGGCACCTATTTTTTCCTTGACCAAGCCCAAATTGCTGTAGGTCTTAGCAACCAGGGGGTGCGTCTCACCATATACATTTCGCCGTATTTCCAGGGATTTTTGAAAATGATCCGAGGCCTGATCATACTTGCCCATCTCCATGGCCAGAAGTCCCAGACTGTTGTAGGAATAGGCTACTGATCGGTGTTCGGGGCCATTTGCTGCGATCCTGATTTCCAATGATTTTTTTAAGTAGGCTTCCGATTTGTCATAGATCCCGAGTTGATTATGAATGATACCCAAATTGTTGTAAGCAGTTGCTACGCTGCCATCATTTTCCTTGTCTAGATTCTTATAGATCTCTATTCCTTTATTCAGAAATTCAATGGCCTTCTCATTGTCCGGCAGTCTCCGGTAGGTCATGCCGGCATTGATGTATGCTCCACCTACCTGAATGTGATCTCCCTCAAACAGGTTTTGTCGTAATTCAATTAGGGACCGGAAATAGTAAACCGCACTGTCATTTTGTTGTTTTCTATAGTAGTATCGGGCAATTTGGTCTATGGTTACATCGAATGTTGGATGAACGCTCTTTATGCTTTTTTGCTGCAGTGAGAGTGCTTTTTGGAAGTAAGAAAGGGCTACGATGGGATCTTTTTGAAGATATTGATTGCCTAGCTCGTTGTAAGTCGCAGCAATAATTACTGGGTACTTTTGGTTGGATTGCTGAATTAGGCTCTCGGCACTTTTCAACATATTTTGAGCGTTAGTTGAAGCTGATTTGTGTACGTTGATCTGTGCAATTTTCGCCAAACAGTAAGCTTGTCTTTGAGCGTAATTTGAAGCTTCAAACAGTTTCGAAGCTTGGCGATACTGATGCTCTGCCTGATCAAAGATTTGCTCTTCAATAAGTGAATCGGCAACTAAAAGTATTTGATGGGCTTTAAGGGTGTCCTGTCGGATGACGTCATCGCTGGCTAATAGAGGAGATTGTAAAAATAGGCAAATGCTTATGACGAATGTGATTCTTCTCATCATGTTTATGGGGTCAAGTGAAGCAAAAACTTAGGTTTTTAAAGTATACTTATTAGTTCTTTTCTGGAGATTTCTAAATTGGCTGCAATCTTAGAGCTTGATTGTTACAGTTGTTATTGATTTTAATTGTAGTGAAACCTGTATTCCTGAAAAGGGCAACAATTGTCTGATTTCTTACAATTGAATATCGAGATGCTTTTCAAGACCTATTGCTTTCTTTTCAATTTCAAGATCTAAATCATTGAAGAGAGGCATTGTCTAATTTGAATGACTGGTATCATATCTTTTTTCCATGCAGTAATAAAGACGTGACCTGGGCTTGTCCAGGAAGTGACCTATCAGTATTTAATCCGAAAACACTTTCTTCAAAAGGTCCGTTGTTCTGGCTCCCGGATTATCTCTGATTTGCTTTTCTTCTTTGGCTACCTGTACAAATAGTCCATCGATTGCTTTTTCGGTCACATGTTCCTCCAGATTCGGGTTGATTTTTTTCACAAAAGGGATTTTGTTATGAGCCGTTATTAACGTCTTCCAATGCTTTGTAGCACCTACTTTTTCCAGTGAAACTTTAATGACCGGCAGGAATTTGTTAGTAATATCAGTTCGCGTTACTCTGTCGAGATAGACCGTCGCGGCATTATCATCTCCTTTTAGTATGTTGAACGCATCTTCGATGGTCATAGCAGTAATGGCTTGAAGAAAGATGTCCAACGCGCCATTTGCTGCATCCTCGGCGGCTGCATTCATAGAGGCGATGGCATCGTCAACCAGTTTACCCTGCCCGATGCTTCTTAACTTACTTTCTACTTGTCGGGCTTCAGGAGGCATCAGGATTTTGATGGCTGCATCTCCAAAATAGGCATTGGGTTTTGACAATTGGGTTACACCCTTTTCTACACCCTGGTTTAGTGCCTCTTTTAAGCCCCTTCCAACTTCATCTGCACTCAGACCGGAATTTGAAGAAGTTAACGCCTTGGCTTTCTTGCTTAAGCCTTTCAAACCTTGAGTCTTCGCAGTTTGAATGGAGAACACTGAGGTGATCATTAAGATCAATATGAATTTTTTAGTCATGTTTATGTCATTCTTTCAGGAAGAACAACGCAAAAACTGAGCCTCTCTATACAGCAAGGGAATTTTTTAGCGACAAAAGATGGCTACTTCTCAAATTTGAACTGAACTTCATTGAGGCTTTCGATGGAGCCTACTACCGTGATGGTGTCATTGATCCTGAGGCGTGTGTAGCCGTGACTGATGATAGACTGACCCATTCTTGAAATGGAAAGAACGATGATGTCCGAAGGCAGCCGTAAATCCCGTAAAGCAATACCGTGAAGGGAAGCATTGCCCAATTTGATATCGCGGGTATCTTGACCTTTTTCCATGCCCAGCAACAGGGAAGTGGCTTGTGGCGACCTGACCAGATGATCCATTAAACTTACGATGGCCGTGGAAGGGTCGACGATCAAAGCATTCAGGTCTACGAATTTCTGAGAATTAAAACGGTTATTTAACCTGACCACCAGGTCTTTAGTCCCATACTCGTGATATGCCAGTTCGCAGATTTCAAGGTTTTCTTCATCTGATAGCATGGTCACAATGGCATCGGCTTTTTGCATGTCCATCTCATCGAATTTTTCCTTTGAAACCTCGCTGAAATAAACAATTGGAAAGTCTTCAGGCTCCGTAAAACTTCCTTTTTCTTTTTTGGTGGCAATTTCCACCTCCCAGCCATTGTCCTTAAGTTGTCTGGCCAGTGCCAGGGATTGGCTTTCATGACCGAAAATGATCACATCATTAACTCCGTCGAACTCAGGTGTATGGCCACGTGTACGATCTTCTCCAACCTGAAAAATCGCAAATTTGAACAGGGGAGGTCCAATGAACTGGTTGAGCACGATCATGGCGATGATCGCCGTGGAAAACTGTGGACCCCAATCCGGGAATTCATTGGCCACTACCGTTGTAAGGCCAAGTGCCACCCCAGCTTGGGTAATGTAGGGCATCCATCCCAGGTGATTTTGTTTCATCGGGTCTCCCGCCAATATACCTCCCACATAACCACCAATGATCATTGTGGCAATTCTGATCCCGAATAAGATCAGGGCCACACCGATGATTTCTCCCAGTACATTAACAGATAAAGTGGCGCCTGTTAAAGTGAAAAAGGCCACATAGATCGGTGTATTGGCATCATGTAGGATCTTCAGAAACTCAGGGCGGTATCGGCTGTAATTGGTTACATTGAAACTAGCCAGAATGCACATCAAGAGCGGTTCCAGAAACAGTGAATGGGGTAAGATCTCTCCGGAATAATCCCGTACTAACCCTGAGAAATAGTAAGCGGAATAACCAACCAGAAGCACCACTACAATTTTCACATCGCGTCTGATCCTGAATGATAATGCTTTCTTCAATAAGAACCCGAAAACAAAGAAGCCCAGCGCAAATGATAGTCCAAGCTCCAGCAGTAAAAACAAAATGGAGGTGAAGTTGAAATCTTTGCCAGAAATCAACGATTGGCCGACGGACAGGCAAATGGAGAACAACACAATCACCAGAAAGTCCTTCACGACGGTAACACCCATTACCGTTTTGACGAATGGACCCTTAGCTCGAAGTTCGTTGATCACCGCGATGGCAGAAGCGGGAGACCGAGCCACGAAAACGGCCGCTGTAATGGTCGCGATGGAGATCCTGACGCCCAGACTTTTTCCAGCCAGGAAAGGGATATACTGCGAAAGCAGAACCAGCAGAATAGTGCCCAATACGAAGGTCACAACGAGCTGGCCGAAGGTATTCCACTTGATGCTCTTAATTCGATCCTGCAATTCACGGAGGTACAATTCCGCACCTGCTGCAAAGGCAATAAAGGCCAGAGCCGTTTCATTGATGAACGTAAGTTGTGTACCGGCTTCAATGGGGATGAGCTTTAGGATGTAGGGGCCCGCCAGAATGCCAGTAATGATCACTCCGGTAATGAGAGGCAGATTTATTTTTTGGAAAACACGCGCAATTCGGTCCGCTGCGATCGCAATGATCAGGAATCCCGCTATGAGCGCTATTAGTTGACTATTTTCCAAAATAAAATCCATAGCTTTCACTGTGTCACTTGGATAACAAATTAGGTTCATTGCAAGACCTAATTGGACACACTAACGTTATTGATTCAGGTGTCAAAAAGGTTTGTTCCCGCACTTCGCAACTCGTAAAATAATGGCTTCTATCCAAAATCCAACAAAATACTTGCCCACTCAACCACTTCTTTTTTTGGCGCTGGCGGCTCTTTTATTGAAAGGATGTAGTGCCCTCGATCCGCAACAAGCTAATACTCAGCCGGTCTCACATGAGCTTTTTGATATATTGCTCAAAAAGCATGTGGATAAATCGGGTCTTGTTTCTTATGCAGGTTTTGCAGAGGACCGGGAACAATTAGATCAATACCTCACTTTGCTTACGGCCAACCCTCCCAATGATCAGCACTGGACAGAGGCAGAAAAACTGGCTTACTGGATCAACCTCTACAATGGCTTCACCATAGCGTTGATTTTAGATCATTATCCCGTGGAGAGCATTAAAGACATAGGGGCAAACCTGCAGGTACCCTTCGTCAATACCCCGTGGGACATCAAATTCATCGAAATAGCAGGAGAAAAATATGATTTGAACAACATTGAGCATAACATTTTACGTAAGATATTTAAGGAGCCCAGAATTCATTTTGCTATTAATTGTGCCTCTATGTCTTGCCCGAAGTTGCGAAAAGAAGCTTATTTGGGTTCTAAACTGGAGCAACAATTGCAGGAACAGGCAATTGAATTCCTCAATGATCCTACCCGAAATCAGATCACAGCAGACAAGGCTGAAGTGTCAAAGATTTTTCAGTGGTTTAGCGGGGACTTTACAAAAGATGGCTCTTTAAGAGAATTCTTGAATCAATATGCAGCGCAAAAAATATTAGAAGATGCTGATATTGGTTATATGGATTACGACTGGACAATTAATGAAACGCCAAATTAAATTTTTTGGTAATCGATTGTCATGTTATGAATTTGAAAGATTATAAGAACATTTTAATGGTATAAAGAATTATATTTGTTCTAACCCAAAAAATTCACCCCTTATGGTTACGACAGAAGTGAACCCAGCTGCAGTTGAAGAGAACAAGACGATGATCCAGGAAATGATCCGGGACTTTGCGGCAAAAGAGATCGAACCTTACAAGATGGAATGGGACGAAGCGCAACATTTTCCAACGGATCTGTTTGGGAAAATGGGTGAACTTGGACTGATGGGGATTTTTGTTCCGGAACTATATGGTGGTAGTGGTTTCGGTTATCATGAGTATGCGACGGCTATCATCGAATTAGGAAAAGCAGATCCTTCTATTGGGTTATCGGTAGCAGCACACAATTCTTTATGTACCGGGCACATCTTCTATCATGCGAATGAGCAACAGAAGCATACTTATCTGCCGAAATTGGCCTCCGGTGAATGGATTGGCGCCTGGGGGTTAACAGAGCCTAATACCGGTTCAGATGCGGGCAACATGAAAACCACCGCTGTGCTGGATGGAGATGAGTGGGTGATCAATGGAGCTAAGAATTTCATTACCCATGGGGGCTCAGGTGACGTGGCGGTCGTAGTAGCTCGAACAGGTGAGCCTAATACCAAAAGAAATGCTTCGGCCTTCATTGTAGAAAGAGGTACACCAGGATTCAGAGGTGGCAGAAAAGAAAATAAACTGGGTATGCGCGCTTCAGAGACTTCAGAAATGATCTTTGAAGATTGCCGAATCCCGGCGGATAATTTGATTGGTGAGGTAGGCGATGGTTTCGTACAAGCACTGAAGGTGCTGGATGGCGGCCGGGTTTCTATCGCTGCGTTAAGTTGTGGTATTGCGGAAGGAGCATTGGATGCCGCAGTTGCTTACTCGAAAGAACGAGAACAATTCGGTCAATCCATCAGCAAATTCCAGGGCATTTCTTTCAAATTAGCTGAAATGGCTACTGCAGTAGAAGCCTCAAAACTATTAACGTATCAAGCAGCGGAAATTAAGAATACAGGTAAGGGAGATATCAACCATGCCGGTGCTATTGCCAAGCTTTATGCTTCTGAGACAGCTGTTTCCGTGGCCAATGAAGCCGTGCAGGTATTTGGAGGATATGGCTACACCAAGGACTATCCGGTTGAGAAGTACTACCGCGATTCGAAACTTTGTACCATTGGCGAAGGAACTTCTGAAATTCAGAAACTAGTCATTGCCAGGAGTTTGTTAAAAGATTAAAGCAAACAAACCAGCCCCGACGAATACCAGGCTATCATCTGCCCGGGTATTGATCAAATTCTAAAGCTGTTTTAAGTGTAAACATAGTTCTTAGCAGAACGATGTATTCCGATAAGAGGAACTTTCCAAAAGTAAGTTCCTTAATGTCTTTTATGTAGAACGTAGCGTTTTTAATGACAGCTAAGGTAAGCGATTTCATCGGCAGTGATCGCCCGGCTATAAAACCTTAAATCGTCAACCTTCCCTGTGAAATTTCGATCGAAAAGTCGATCCGAATGATGTGCTGCGCCTACTACACATTTGGTAGTTGGGGAGGAAGATTTGAAGGTGATGGTATTCGCTACCGAACCAACAGATGTACCATTTTTATACATTTCGTAATTGGTACCATCAAAAGTGACGATGATGTTTTGCCAGTCAGCATCGACTGTAGTAGCTATTTCATTTCGTGTACTGGTCCCCTGATCATGAGCACTGAAAATTAATTGTCCTTCTTTTGAGCGGATCAGCCAGTGGCGGTTATCGCTAGCGGAATTGTATTTACCGACAATATATTGTACCTCGCTATCATTCGGATCAGTCTGTTTCAACCATAGAGAAATACTGAAGTTACTGTGGTTTCGCATGTTGAATTGAGAAGATTCACTTAAATCGATATAGCTATCTCCGTTAAATGAATATGCACTGTTGATTTGCCCTGTTCGATCTGAAGTGAGTGTCGGTTCACTTCCTCCAAAACCATCACCTAGAACACCATTTAACCCGTTGCCGCTTTCGTCATCGGCATCTCCGCTGAAGCTATAACGAGCAAACACATTTTGATCTATGGTGGAAGGTTCTGTTGTGGTACAGGCAGCGGAACCAAATGTAATGGTCAAAGGTGTTGTGGTGTGATAATCAACTGAGTCTGAAGTTAAGGTCGCGGTTTTTGTGTGGGTTTCATTAAAAGTAACGTTTAAGGTGACCTCATCATAATCTGTTCTTAAACGAACCAAATTGATAGAATCTCCCAGAGATCGAGAGTAAAGAGAATCTCCATCACCGAATACGGTCAATTCCGAATTGGTAAAGATGTAAGCGGTGGAATCACTGTTTAAGGCCTGAACACTTAAAAGGATATTTTTTGTTGGTGCAATTTCGAAGGACAGGGAAGTGTATCCCAGGTCTTCCGGATCGACGTTTTCGGTGCTGATCACTTCAAGCGAAAGACTGGAAACTGCATCTGCAGTAATGGTAAAGCTTACAGGAAGTGGGTTTTCTACCAGTGAGGCCAATGTAGCATCTTCAAGTGGCGTAGCGTAGATGACCTCATCACTTTCATTGAGTACAAGGAATTCTTCAATGTTATAGGTCCCTATTTCAAGAACTATAGGGTCTAAAAGGAAAGCATCATTGAATTGAGTGATGGTTAGTTCTTCACTGTTGAGGACCACTTCCCCGTCAGCATCATTAATTGAAACAACCACTTTGGCGGGATCACCTTCTTCTATGCGTCCACCATTTTCGGTGGCAATGGTGGTTAAAGATAATTGCAGACTTCCGGTGCCAATGACTTCATTATCTGATTTCCGACAAGCTGTGATAGTAATGATCGATAGTACAACTAATAGTAATGATTTGTTTAGAAGTTTCATGATTGTTTCGAATTAGCATTTCGTTGTACGAATGTAACAATTCCCGGGCGAAAAGAAAGAAGAGCTGGTTGATCAAGAAATAAAAGAGCTGGATCCACGATAAATTGAGGAGGGATCAAAATTGACTCAGGGATGGGGGAAGGACTATCGAAAACAAAAGAGCGTTTAGCTTATCATGATTGGAGTTATCGAATGTGCCCTAACGCTCTCCGTTTCAAATTTTATAGTGTTGATCAGTCTTCTTTGACTTTCAAAATCAATTTACCCAGTTTCTCTCCCGAGAATAACCTTAAGAAAGTATCGTGAAAGTTTTCAATGCCATCGTACACATCTTCTTTGGCTTTCAGCTTGCCCTGCATCATCCACATGCCCATTTCCATGGCGGCTTCTTTGTACTGACTCGCATAGTCCATTACGACCATTCCTTCCATGGTAGCACGGTTAACCAACAGGGATAGATAATTGCTCGGGCCTTTGATCTCCGTTTTATTGTTGTATTGTGAGATCGCACCACAAATCACGATCCTTGCTTTTCTTCTAATCCGAGTTAATAAAATATCCAGCATTTCACCCCCTACATTATCGAAGTACACGTCTACGCCTTTTGGGCAAGTTTCCTTCAATCGGTCTCGCAGGTTTTCATTTTTATAATCGATCGCTGCATCAAACCCCAATTCATCAGTGATATACTTGCATTTGTCAGGTCCACCAGCGATCCCTACAACATAACAACCCTTGATCTTGGCAATTTGTCCAACAGCGGCACCGACAGCACCCGCTGCACCAGATACGACAACTACTTCACCCTCTTTGATCTTCCCTACTTGCAGGATGCCAAAATAAGCGGTCATTCCTGGCATACCCAGGGTACCGATGTAAGTGGGTAAGGGCGCCAGACTTGGATCAACTGGATAAAAACCTTCTCCATTAGTCACGGTATATTGTTGTACACCACCCCATCCTGCCAACGTGTCGCCCACTTTGTATTTAGGATGGTTATTGGCTTCTATGACTTCACCAATAGAGCCGGCTCTCATTACTTCTCCAATGCTCACCGGCGGAATGTAACTTTTGGCATCGTTCATCCACCCCCGCATTGCAGGATCCAGGGAAATGAAATGGTTTTTGATGAGTACTTCGCCTTCTGCCAATGCAGGGGTTTCTGTTTCTTTCAATTCCCAGGTATCTGCTTCAGGCAGTCCTAAAGGACGTTTTACTAAGATTTGCTGCTTATTGATCATTTCTTTTTACTGCTAAAGCTCTCAATGAGAGCGGTTATTCTTTGTCTTACTTCGGGCTTCCACCAAATTTTCAAAGCCTGTCTGAGGTCTTCTTCTCCCTCCAGGTTTTGCGCATCGAACCAGGGTTGTCGCAAGGCTTTTTTGGTGTATTGGAATATATCTGGATCGGCCTTCAAATACTGTTGCATTTTAGCTTCAGCTTGCACCAATACTTCACTTTGTGGGCAGATTTCTTCTACTAAATGGAACTCATGGGCTTCCTGAGGGTTCAGCAATTTGCCATCCAGGATAAATTGGTTAGCCAAACTTCTACCAAGCCAGAAGGAGTATGCTTCTGTGAGGTTGCGGGTGATTTGGACGTTTACTTGCATTTCGTTGAGCCCCAATGAGAATTTCGGGTCATCAGCCATGACACGATAATCGGCGGTAATGGCGATGACTGTGCCTCCGGCGGGGCTGAATCCTGTCAGTGCACAGACGAATGGCTTAGAAAATCGACTGAGCTCTACGTGCATCAAACCAAAGTCCCTTAAAAAGCTTTCGATCTGTTCTTCATTATAACCCATCAATTCAATCAGATCCAGGCCTGCCGAGAAGATCTTGGGACTACCCGTGAGGACTACCCCGCCTACGGTATCGTTCTGATCCAGATCCTTGAACAGCGTTCTTATTTCGGCGACCATCTCTGCGTTGATGGCGTTTACCTTCCCTCTGGCCAGTTCAACCACAACGTAATTGCCTTTTTTATTTATTTTCAGTGTATTCATTTACCAACTATCTATCATTCGTTCGGATTTCCTGATTTCTGCCGTATTCAGACCGGCGATCAGCCATTTTCGAGTATCGGCAGGATCGATTACTTCATCAAATTCCAACATGGGCGCAGCATTGATGGCTCTGCCTTTGGCATAAGCTTCTTTGACCAGTTTTTCAAAAAGAGCGTCCTTTTCCTTATCCGTAGAACAGGCGGCTAACTCTTTCTTGAATCCTAATTTGACGGCCCCTTCAAGGCCCATGGCACCAAATTCGCCGGATGGCCAGGAAACCGTAAAGAACGATTCCCATAGACTTCCTCCGGCCATTGCCATGGCACCTAGGCCATAAGCTTTTCGAAGCACTACGGTGAAAATTGGGACCTGTATCGCGGCTGCAGTTACAAAAAGCCGGTTGGCATGACGAACCATGGCCGTTTTCTCAACTTCCGGTCCGACCATGAAGCCGGGAGCGTCACATAGAGAAAGGATCGGGAGGCCAAAGGCATCACACAATTGCATGAATCGGGATAGCTTATCCGCAGCGTCACTATCTATCGCTCCGCCAAGATGCCGTGTACTATTGGCAATGATCCCAACAGGCTTTCCTTCGATACGAGTAAGGGCGGTCACCACGTTTCTGGCAAAGTGACTTCTCAGTTCGAGTACGGCTCCTTCGTCAGAGAGCAAGTCAATTACTTTATTGACATCATACCCATACTTTCGGTTTTCCGGGACCAAATCCCTGAGACCAAGTTGATCTCCTATGGTCCATTCCTTCAGGTCACCCTGAAAATAGGCCAGGTATTTTTTGGCTACTAACACCGCTTTCTGCTCATCTTTGACCAGGATGTCAATGGTTCCGTTTAGCGCTTGATCTTTGGCGGGACCTATTTCTTTTGGATGAAAAACGCCCAGGCCTCCTCCTTCGATCATGGCAGGCCCACCCATACCAATGGAGGTGTTTTCCGTAGCGATGATCACATCGGAACATCCGGCAATGGAAGCGTTTCCAGCAAAGCAATAACCAGAAACAACAGCAATGCGAGGTACTTTACCGCTGAGACCAGCATATGCTTTGAAAGTACTCAAGTCCAGCCCTCCTACTGATATGGGATAGAAATCTGTATCCCCAGGACGACCACCGCCACCCTCGACAAAAAACACGATTGGTTTTTTGGAAGCTTTGGCGACCTGCATCATCCGATCAGTCTTTTTGTGATTAAAAGCCCCTTGTGTTCCCGCTAATACGGTATAATCGTAGGAGAGGACCACACATTTTGATTTTTCAGCATTGAAATCCTGTCCATTAACACTGCCAATACCCGTGATAAGCCCGTCAGCGGGTGTTTGTTCCCGAAGTTCTTTTCTTGATTTTCTTGTCGTCTGCGCAGCGATGGCTAAGGAGCCATATTCTATAAAAGTGTCCTCGTCACAGAGGTCCATAATATTTTCGCGAGCTGTCCTGAGTCCTTTTTCATGTCTTTTGGTTACTGCTTCCGGGCGATTAGCATCTTCCGTTAAGGCTTTCCGCTCATTAAGCACCTGGAGGTCGGCTCTCATATTTACGTCCGGCTTTCTCAAAGCGATGATCCTCCGTCTAATGTAATGGTTTGGCCGGTGATGAAACTGCTTTGATCAGAAGCCAGCCACGTAATGGCATTGGCAATTTCTTTGACTTCTCCGAATCGACCCATCGGCATAAAGGCCAACAGGCGTTGTTCCATGTCAGGTTTACTAGAAAATAATTGCCCCAATAAGTTGGTTTCCGTATATCCGGGACAAACTGCATTGATACGAATGTTTTGCCTCGCATATTCCAATGCGGCTGACTTGGTCATACCCACCACCGCAAATTTGCTGGCTGAATAGGAGAGGTTTTTCCCTGATGCTTTCAGTCCGGCCAATGAGGCCACATTGATGATATTGCCACTGCTTTGTGTGACCATTTGTTGTAAGGCACATTTCATGCCGTAAAAGACGCCTGTTTGGTTGACGGCAATGACCCGATCCCAATCTTCTAAAGTGTGGTCACCCGCTTTCAGCATTTGACGAGGGCCAATTCCGGCATTGTTGACTAATATGTCCAGTTTGCCATGCTTTTCTACGGTGCTTTTTACAAGTTGCTCTACTTGTTTGAAGCTTGAGACATCAGTTTTGACGACTTCTGCTTTTCCACCTTTTTCAAGGATAGTATTCGCCGTGTTTTGGGCTTCTGTTTCATTGATATCCGAAACGATCACCGTAGCGCCATTTGCTCCAAATTGGAGAGCGGCGGCGGCTCCTATGCCTGAGCCAGCTCCAGTTATGATCACGACCTGATTTTCAAATTTCATGCTTTAAGATTTGATCTGTAATTGGCCAATTCGTCGGTTTTATCCGTCAATGGCGCCTGATAATTTTCTTCGAATTTTAATCCGGCCGCTAACCCATGTCGACTGCCATGATGATACAATTCTTTTACCACCGCGATGGTTTGCGTACTGTTTTCTATGATTTGAGCAGCCATTTGCCTCACGGTTTGTTCAAGTTCCGCAGCAGGAACTGCCTTGTTGATCAGTCCAATGTTTTCAGCTGCTTTACCAGATATGGATTGAGCGGTGAATGATAGCTCTTTGGCTTTCCTAAGTCCAACCAAATGTTGTAATCGTTGGGTCATGCCCCATTTTGGAAGAATGCCCCATTTGGTGTGAGTGTCACCGATTTTGGCTTCTTCAGATGCTACAACGAGATCAAAAGCCATCATGATCTCCATGGCTCCGGTAAAGCAAAATCCGTTGAGTTCGCAGATGGTCACTTGCGGCATGGTTTCCAGTAATTCCATGACGGCCATGCCATCTTCCCAGAATTGGAAGCCAGGTTCCACTTTTACTTCCTGAAAGGCGGACAGGTCTACACCAGCTGACCAGGAGCGACCGGCTCCTGTGACAATGACTACCCGACAATCCAGGTCCTTCGATAACCCTTCTAATACTTTTCGCCACTCCTCGACCATCGTGCCGGTCAAAGCATTCAACTTTTCAGGACGGTTAAGTGTGATCCGGGCGACAGGCCCTTGTTTATCGAGTAGTATTTCTGACATGCTATTTTTCTCTTCTCATTCTGATCAGGCCTTCCTGGGTAACACTGGCCACCAAATCCCCCTTTTCATTAAAAAATGATCCCCGGTTGAATCCCCTGCTGCCATTGGTAACGGTACTTTCCACCTCGAAAAGCAACCACTCATCGGCTCTGAAATCCTGGTGGAACCACATGCCATGGTCCAGGCTGGTCATTATGATCTGACCGGGTTGAAATTTCCCTCGATGTGGCAGGGCCGAAGTAGTCATCAGATTATAGTCCGAAGCAAAAGCCAGTACTTGTTTGTGAAATGCCGGATGATTAGGAAGTGGTTCTTCACTCTTCATCCAAATGTGCATGATCGGTGGTTGAGGTTTAGTGCTAAAAATGTCAATACGCTCCACCGGCCGAAATTCAATGTGTCGTTTGACCAGGTATTTCTTATAAGCTTCCGGGAGTTTGTCTGCATTTTGTTGCATCCATTCTTCATCGGAGATGAGGTCTTTGTAAGAAGTTACATTGGGCATGGGATACTGATGAGAAAACCCTTCTTCCTGTACCTGAAACGAGGCTGACATGTTGAAAATCGCTTTACCATGCTGAAAGGCCACTACCCTTCGGGTGTTAAAGCTTTTACCATCCCGGATGCACTCCACTTGATAAATGATGGGAGCTGAAAGGTCGCCACCAAGGATAAAATAGCCGTGCATAGAGTGCAGATGTCGATCCTCCGGAACTGAGCGATTGGCAGCATTTAATGATTGTGCCAACACCTGACCACCGAAGACCCGGCCCCAGGAAGCAGGATAGTTTTGTCCACGAAACAAGTTGGTGTCTAGTTCTTCAAGTTCGATTAGGTCGTATAGTGGATTCTTAGACATGGATTGGATCAGGATTTAAAATAGGTCGTCAATTTTCTTTTTGGAGATGGCCTGGTGCGAGATATGGCCAATACCCTGAACGGCATCAAGCAATCCGGCGAATCGTGGGTCTTTCGTTAATCCTTTCTTATACCGGTAATAGATCTGTTGAACGATCACCGCAATTTTGAAAAGCCCAAATACATAATAAAAGACTCCATCACCGACTTCTATACCAGTAATATTTGCGTATCGGTTCACGATTTCTCCCCGCGTTGGATTTCCGGGCAAGTGCGTAGGAGTGAGGTCCAATTGCTTCATGAAATCAGGATCGTTGGCATTGACCCAGTACCCAATGCTTGTGCCCAGGTCCATCAATGGATCTCCAAGGGTGGTCATTTCCCAGTCCAAAACCGCTATGATCCGAGTCCAGTCATTTGGGTCGAGTACCACATTATCGTACTTGAAATCATTGTGAATGAGTGTGGCCTTACTTTCTGCGGGTATGTTTTTGCTCAACCATTCAGCAGCTTTTTCTAATAGAGGCACTTCGTCGGTTTTAGCCTTAAAATACCGTTTGGCCCATCCACCAACCTGCCTTTCGACATATCCTTCAGGTTTTCCTAAATCAGAAAGTCCCGCTGCTTCATAGTCTACATTGTGTAATTCGATCAGCGTGTCTAGCCAGGAATTGGCGATACCCGCCATTTGTATTTCATTGGGCTGCATGTCTGACGGCATTTTAGCCCTGAGTATCACACCTTTTACCCGTTCCATCAGATAAAAGGGAGAACCAATTACGGATTCATCTTCGGTATAATAAACCGCCTTAGGCGCTTTACTGAACTGTGGATTAAGATTTGAAAGAATTTTATATTCCCGACCCATGTCGTGTCCGGATTTTACCTGAGCCCCAAAAGGCGGTCGACGCAAAACAAATTCTCTCGAACCTACCTGAACAGAATAAGTAAGGTTAGAAAATCCGCCCGGAAACTGATTCACTTTGATATCTCCCGATAAATTGGGCACATGATCCAATAAAACTTTGTGGAGATTTTCTTCATTCAAGCCTTCGCCTTCGCGAATGGCCCTGGGCTGGTCTATCCAATCTGACATATCAATGAGTAACTAAGCTGGTTATTTCTTTCGGTATTTCTTTAGAATATCTCTGGCAACACGTGCTTTGTGCACTTCATCCGCTCCATCGTAGATTCTGGCTCCACGTTCAAGGCGGTACCATGAAGAGATCAGCAAATCATCCGTAATGCCATAAGCCCCATGTACCTGAATGGCGCGATCCAGTACCTTCTGTAAAACATTGGCGCAATAGAACTTGATGATACTGATTTCCTGGCGCGCATTGGAGGCGCCCACCGTATCTATTTTTTGGGCAGCATCACGCACCATCAATCTTGCCGCGTTGATCTCTGCCCGGCATTCCGCAATCCAGAACTGAATGGCTTGTTGATCGCCCAGGACTTTTCCGGGGGCAATTTCACGCGTAGCTGCACGTTCACACATGATGTCCATGGCCCGTTCGCACATGCCCATCCATCGCATACAGTGATGAATTCTTCCCGGTCCAAGCCGCTTTTGGGCTAGTGCAAAACCTTCTCCTACAGCCCCAAGCACATTGGAAGCTGGTACACGACAGTTTTCAAAACGCACTTCCGCATGACTGTGCCAACCGGAACCTTCCTCCCCCATGATGGGGATATTTCTTACAAACTTGTATCCCGGATTATCCAGCGGAACCAGGATTTGAGTCGCTTTCTTATGAGGATTATCTCCGTCTGGATCAGTGACTGCCATAACGATCGTGAATGAGGCACCATCTGCACTGGAGGTAAACCATTTGTGGCCGTTAATAACAAATTCATCGCCATCTTGAACTGCAGTAGTTCCTAGCATGGTAGGGTTCGATCCCGCAAATTCCGGTTCTGTCATGGCGAAGCAGCTTCGAATTTCTCCACGAACCAAAGGGTCGAGAAACTGCTTTTTTTGTGCATCGGTCCCGAACTCAATAAGCAATTCCATATTGCCCGCGTCGGGAGCCTGGCAATTGACTGAATAGAAACCATAAGGACTCTGCCCCAGAACAGCACAGACCTCTCCAAATTCAGCAACTGAAAGTCCCATGCCTCCATACTCCTGAGATACTTGTGGAGTCCAAAGACCTGCAGTTTTGGCTTTTTCACGGACCTGATCCAAATGCGGGACCACTTCATCCCATGGTCGATGATGGTATTTTTCTTCCAGGGGAGTGAGGTTTTCAGCCATGAAAGCCCTGAATTGATTCAGAATTTCTGGTAAATCCTTGTGCATATTTTTCTAATTCTTTGAGGTGTAGGCATGGGCCAGAAATTCCGCGACACAGGCGGGTTTTTCTTGTCCTTGCAATTCAAATATGATTTTCACTTTGTATTTCGCGCCATTTTCTATTCCTTCATAGGCCATGAGTGAGACCCGTCCGCGGACTTTGCCTCCGGAAGGTGTGGCATTCATGAATCGGACTTTGTCCAATCCGTAATTGAGTCCCATGGTCACATCACCTATGTGCATCGTCTCATATGCAAATTTGGATGCCAGAGACAGGATCATAAAACCATGAGCAATGGTTGTACCATAGGGAGATTCCTTTTTTGATCGTTCCACATCCGTGTGGATCCACTGCTCATCTCCGGTAATCCGGGCAAAGGTGCTGATCTGATCCTGGGTGATCTCTGTCCAGGGTGATAAGCCGATTTCTTGCCCTACTTTTTCTTCCAGTTCCGCCAGATGATCCAGCGAAGTTTTAAAGGGTTCATTTTTTACTTCCATGTTCATCAGATCGCGAGTGCGCCCCCATTTACACTTAAGGTGAAGGCAGAAACAAAGCCAGCGTGTGGGGAAGCCAGGTATAAATAGGCATGAGCGATATCCTCTGGTGTGCCAATCCTGCCAACAGGGATCATCGCTATTCCTGCCTTTATCACTTCATCCGGCATACTGTCGGTCATATCCGTACGAATGAATCCTGGAGCGACTGCATTTACCGTAATGCCATATTTACCGGTCTCTCGTGCCAGGGATTTTGTAAATCCTATGATCCCGGCTTTGGATGCGGCATAATTCGTTTGACCAAAAGCACCGGCCAGTCCATTGATGGATGACGTGTTAATGATGCGACCGTAATTGGCTTCTTTCATGATCGGTACAATGGCCTTGCAGGTATTAAAGGCCCCTTTCAGATTTACTTCAATCACACTATTCCATTCCAGTTCTGACATTTTCAGGAATGAGCGATCACGAATGATGCCTGCGTTATTGATGAGAATATCAATCCTTCCATATTCTGAAAGTACCCATCCAGCTTCATGATCAACCGCTTCTCGATTGGTGATATCTACTTTCCGGAAGATAATTTTTCCACCCTTTTCCTGAAGAGCTTGCACGGTGGGTTCGCCATCGATGATGTCCCATAAGACGACCTGCGCACCTGCCTGACAAAATACTTCACAGGCTCCGGCCCCAATACCTTTAGCACCTCCGGTAATGATGGCCACCTGGCCTTCCAAGTTGATCATAATATGTAGTTCAGTTGAATGATTGACTAATTCAAAATCGGGCTAACAAGTGTAAACTGCATAGGTAGGGGTAATTGTTTGCCGTTCCCTGTCAGAATTTTTGTTTGACACTGGTTTTTGCAAAAAATCCAATGTAATTGCCCTTAAATGGACTTTTTTGTCCAATGTCACAAAAATTTTACCTAATATTAAAGAATTATTAGATGTCTAAACCTTAACTATATGAAAAGAATATTTACGAGGGCTTTCTTTTCCCTATTAGTATGCATGCATACTATTTCGTTCGTAAGCGCGCAAGGGACGCAACTGTCCGGCAGCGTTACGGATGCTAATACGGGTGAGCCTTTGCTGGGAGTCAACATCCTGGTAAAAGGGACCGTATTGGGAACAATCACCAATTTACAAGGAGATTTCAATCTGACAGTTCAATCTGCACCACCGCTGACTTTAGTGATCAGTAGCGTCGGTTATGAGCAAAAGGAGGTTGAAGTATCAAGTGCCACAACTAATCTTGATATACAGCTCAACGAATCTGTACTCCTGGGGCAAGAAGTGGTAGTGTCTGCTTCTCGCGTCGAGGAGAGCACTTTAAGATCTCCTGTCTCTATTCAAAGAATGGACATCCTGGACATTCAGAACAATGCTTCTACGGACTTCTACGACGCCTTGAAAAACCTGAATGGTATTGATTTCAGTACACAGAGTTTGACATTTAAGTCAGTAAATGCCCGGGGTTTCGGTTCTAATGGTAACACGCGATTTGTGCAATTGATTGATGGTATTGATAACCAGGCTCCAGGTTTGAATTTTCCTGTAGGTAACGTGGTAGGTATTGGTGAATTGGATCTGGAAAGCGTGGAAATGATTCCTGGACCAGCTTCAGCTCTTTACGGACCCAACGCCTTGCAGGGAATCCTTTTAATGCAGAGTAAGAGTCCATTCGAATATCAGGGACTTTCTATGTACTCTAAATTAGGAGTAAACCACATTGATAATGAAGATGATGATGCTTCACTTTATCAGGATTGGGGCATCCGATATGCTAAGGCATTCAATAACAAGTTCGCTTTCAAATTGACAGGTTCTTACTTAAGAGCTAATGACTTTGTGGGAGTAGACGTGCGAGATCAGAGTGGATTGGGAGTAGCAAGAAATGAGCAGTTAGGTTTAAATGCGTCTAATAACCCTTTATACGATGGTGTTAATACTTACGGAGAGTTTATCATCGACGTAGGAACGGTAGCAGATATTGTGATCAATGGAGATGATCCTGCATTGGCTGCCTCTGTTGCAGGTATCAGAAGTCTGCTTCCCGATGGTGCGAGAGGTGCTTTTTCGCCTGTAGGATATTTGGAGAATTCATTTGTGGATAATACCACCGAGAGTATTAAAGTAGGTGCTGGTTTGCATTACCGTATCAATGATAACATTGAGGCACTTGGTCAATTCAACTGGGGTAGTGGTAGCACGGTTTACACGGCTAACGACCGATTCGTATTAGATGACTTTGTGATCTGGACGGGTAAGTTTGAATTGAAAGCTTCGAACTGGTTCCTCAGAGCTTACACAACGCAGGAAAATAGTGGAGACAGCTACGCAGCAAATACGGTTACACAAAGAATCAATCAGGAATTCTATCTGCCGACGTACTTCGCAGCTTACACTGGTGCATTGCAACAAAATTTGAATGCAAGTGCTGCTGAATTGCATGCCATCGCTAAAGGGTTGACGGATAATGCACAGCAAAATGGTGATGCGACGTTAGGTGTCCCTGCATTCGCTGCCGGTACGCCTGCTTTCAATGAGGCGTTTAACAGGATCAGAGGAATTTCCATCGCGGATGGTGGTGCATTATTCCTTGATAAGTCTAATATGTATCACTATGAAGGTAGCTATAACTTCGAAAATGAAATAGAGGCAATCGATTTGGTGGCCGGAGCTAACTTTAGAAACTTCAACCTGAACTCTGAAGCGACCTTATTTGCGCTGGAAGACAATGGTGAGGAGATTTCTTACACGGAGTGGGGAGCATATGTTCAGGCTAAGAAGTCTTTGGCCAATGACGCATTGAACTTGCAGGCTTCACTGAGATATGATAAAAATGAATTCTTCAATGGCCAGTTCTCTCCTCGTTTCAGTGCCGTATACGAAGTAGCCCCTGATCATAACATTCGTGGTTCATTCCAGCGTGGCTTCCGAATCCCTACGACCCAGGATCAGTTCATTGACCTGGATGTAGTAAGCCGAAGATTGATCGGTAGTGCAAGGTTCTTGTTGAATCGATACAACCTGATTGGGGGTGGAAACGCTTCTGCTTCTTATCTGGCTAGCGATCTTCAGGCAGTTGCAGCGGGCGAGCTTTCAATTGCTGACTTGTCTCCGGAAGCTACTCGATTGATGGAGCAGGATTTTACTACGGAGAAAGTAAATACTTTCGAAGGCGGATATAGAGGCCTGTTTGCCGATGGCCGTCTGTTAATCGATGGATTCTATTTCTATAACATCTATCAGGATTTCATCGCGGAGATCACTCCAGTCCAGGCTTATCAGCCAGGAACTGGAAATATTCGTCAGCAACTTCAGACACCCATTGCCGGATTTGATGCGACATCTTTAGAGGGTAAGCAGGCGATCCTGGAAGGTACGGTGGCTACGCAAGCTTACGGAGTAGACATCAACGCTGATGGTAATGTTCGTTCTCAGGGATGGGGATTGAGTGCTGAATACACGTTGAATGGCGGATACGCATTAAAAGGTAATGTCTCTTACAATAACCTGATTTCTCAGCAGGACCTGTTGGATCAAGGCTTTATTGCCTCTTTCAATACACCTGAGTACAAATACAACCTTGGGTTTGGTAACAGAAAGGTTACTGACAATTTCGGATTTAATGTAGCGTGGAGATGGCAGGAAGCCTTCCTTTGGGAATCTTCTTTTGGTACCGCTGTGATCCCTGCTTTCGGGACGTTGGATGCACAGGTATCTTACAAAATTCCTGATCTGAAAACAGTCGTTAAGGTAGGTGGTTCAAACGTTCTTAATGAGCGTTTCACAACATCATTCGGAAACCCTCGTCAAGGGGCGATCTTCTTTATCCAATTGAATTTTGACGAATTCTTGAACTAATCCACTCCAGAAGAAAAGAACATGAAAAAGAATTATATATACATTTTAGCAGTCGTCTTTTTGATTGCTTCTTGTACGTCAGAAGATGACCTGGTGCAGGAGCAACTAGACCTGAATCCCTTGCCGGCAGCACCAACTTACGATGCGGGATCATTGGACTTTACTACATACGTTGCAGTAGGGAACTCTATCACTGCTGGTCTGATGGATGCGGCTTTGTATACCTCCGGCCAGAATGCAGCATTCCCTAATCAACTGGCAAGTGTTTTCGCGCAAGCAGGAGGTGGAGCTTTTGTTCAGCCGGATATCAATGCTGAAAATGGTTTCAATACCAGCTTAAATGATCTGTCTCAGGCGTTTGAAGCTTCGGCAGCAATTTTTGGAAAATTTGTCCTGGATGTGAGTATACCTGGACCAGTTCCTACAATGCCTGGTAATGCGATGACCATGTTTGCAGATCCAGCTTCAGTTAATAACCTGGGTGTTCCTGGAATGCGATTAGTTGAGATCGCTACCGAAGGATACGGGACATTAAATCCATTCTATACGCGATTTGCTTTAGACCCATCCTCAACATCGGTTTTAGCACAGGCGGTGGCTAAGAATCCTACCTTTATGACCATTTGGTTAGGCAATAATGAATTGTTACAATGGGCTACTTCCGGTGGGACTGGAGCGATAGGTATTGATCTTACGACTGGTAACCCTGATCCAACTTCAGATGCCATTCCGGGTACGTTGGTAAGCACTGCTAGTTTCAATGCCGCTCTTGATGGTGTTGTAGCAACTCTCGCAGCCAATTTGCCAAATACGGAAGTTGTGATGATGAATTTGCCAAACATGACCGTCACGCCATTCTTTCAGGCGGTAGCATACAATGCCATTCCTTTGGATGAGGCGACTGCTGCAGCTGCTCAGGCCGGATTCGATGGATACAATGCTATTTTGGCCAACCTGGCAAGTGATGACGTCAAAACGGCTTTAGCGGGCTTTGGATTTCAGGGGATCAGTGCGGAAGAAGCGGCGAAAAGAAACGTGACTTTTAGTGCTGGTCAGAATGCTGTTTTAGTCGTTGATGATGCCTTAACAGATATCACGACCGACTTGAATATCCTGTTGGCGGCTGGTCAGATCACCGCAGATCAATTAGCGGCATTGACACCTTTAGTGCAGGCACGACAACTGAAATCTGCTGCAGAGGATGCAAGTCTTGTTCCTTTTGGTCTTCCCGCAGAATTACTAACACTGGGTGCGGCTTCAAGCCTGGGAACACTGGCAGATCCTAATAATCCAGCTTCAGTTATTGGAGTGGGCGTTCCATTGGGCGATAATTTTACACTTACTACGGATGAGATCGGATTGCTTCTCTCCAGAACCATCGCTCACAATACGAAACTGGCGGAGGTTGCAGCGGCAAACAGTAACATTGCGCTGGTAGATGCGAATTCGATCATTACTAATGCAGCAATAATGGGAGGCGTCATGGTGGATGGACAAAACCTTGCTCCGGATTTCTCTCCTAATGGGATTTATTCCACAGATGGTATTCATCCAAACCCTAGAGGACATGCCATCATTGCCAATGAGATTCTTTCTGTTATCGAGTCTACATGGGGTGCGGATTTGCCATCCGTCGATGTATTGGCCCAACGAAGTGTTGAGTTTCAATAAAACGACCTAAAACAAGAATTATAAAGGGTGTCGAATGGCACCCTTTTTTTATGTCTGGCGGGTAAAAAGTCGTACCTATTGTTGGTTAATATAATAAAATCACTAGTTTTGCGATCCGATTTTTGGATCGCATCACAGAGGAGTGGCAGAGTGTCCTAGCCGGACGCGTCAAATGCGGCGGCCCCGCCTCAATCTAAAAATCGAGAGTAAAGTAGTTACTCTAAACGCAAAAGATCACAGAGGAGTGGCAGAGTGGTCGAATGCGGCGGTCTTGAAAACCGTTGTGCCGAGAGGTACCGGGGGTTCGAATCCCTCCTCCTCTGCTTTTAAGAAAGCAAAATCAATCAAAACCCTTCATACTGCACGTATGAAGGGTTTTTTGTTTCCTGACCCCTTAATTGATCCGAAATTTCTGATTGAAGCATTAGATAGTTGAATGTTTCGTGGGTCAAGCAGTGTTTCTGAGGACCATCCTTAAATAGTGAAATTTCATTTTAGAGGTATTATGCTACCCCTCTAGAGTAATCCGCACAAAGTGGTTCACTAGAACCAAGAAATCACCATTTTAAAAGCAGAAAAACGGAATAACTGATTAACTCAATCTCTTTGGATCAATGGAGAAATTATATTCCTCCCCAGATTTACCGCTTGATCCACGTTTCTTGGGAGCCTGCAGGGAAGGATGTGGTTTGAATTTGAAGGAGTTTGGTGATAATTTTTGTCGTACTAATTGATATGGTGACTTCTGAATTTTATTAAAGAAGATGTAAGTCCTACCAAACTTTCTCTGTACTCCAACTCAGCGATCCCTCGACGTAAGCCGGTCAACAATCAATTTTTGCTCTCAGACGGTAACCATGCGTCATAAGTTGCTATCTCTTGGTCATATTTTACAGTTATCGCCGCATAACTGTTGACACTGACGCACGCCCCTGACCAATCTTTGTACGAACGCTAAGACGAGGAATATTAGCGATAAATGAACATTACCCAGGTCTGTCAATGGAGTTTTTATCCTGAAGCGGATTGCCACCTAAACAAGGAAATGGTGCCCGGTAAGCACAGCTAAAATTTTGTGAATGATGAAGATGACCCTATTGATTTGCTCGCTCTTTTTGCTAACCCAGGTTAAGGCGCAAAAACTTGCCAAACAATACGTGAACCCTACTCCTGGATTCAGTAATGTGGTTTCCCTGACCAATGGCAATGTCCAAACGCTATTTATCGCCGGGCAGGTGGGATCGGGAGATACGATGGAAGAACAATATAGGAGTTCCTTCAGGAGAGTTCGTTCACAATTGGAGGATTGTGGAGCTTCCTTTTCAGACGTGGTAAGGATGACGATCTACATCGCTGAATATGACGACAGTCAATTAGCATTGATTGCTCAGGCCAGGAAGGAAATCTTTGGGATTGGGCAAATGCCGGCGATAACCATGGTTGGCGTAGATGGTTTGGCGCTTCCAGGAATGAAAGTAGAAACGGAGGCTTTAGCCATCGTTGATTTAGCTGCTAAACCCTTGACTCCCGCGGAACTAAAAGCGGCGGTAATTTATAAGTCAATTGAATCGACTTATGGTAGCGAGGACTCGGTATTCGTTTTGGATTTATCCGGGAGTCAATTAGATGAGATTCCAAATGAGGTCTTCGACTTGCCAAATTTGCAGCGTCTGAATCTTAGCAATACCGGAATTAAGTCAGTCTCTGAGAAGATAGGAAAGCTAAGGCGATTACAGCAACTCAACCTTGATCACCTTGGAGCTCCAAATCTGCACCTTACTACTTTACCGTCCAATATTTTAAAGCTTACAGGGCTTAAGGAGATAAATTTAAATGGGAACCCAAACCTGAACTATGCAAAGGTTTTTGATCAATTGTCAAACCTGGAGAGCCTGGCAATTTTGGCGATCATGGGTAATGGATTGCAACGGCTTCCGGAAAACCTGGTAAAATTGAAGCCCCTGGAGCAGGTATGGCTTGGGCAAAATCCTCAATTAGATGTAAACCAAGCCCTTGATTTGCTTGACGAACTGAATAACCTCCAACATTTAGGTTTTGGGGGTAATGGTATTCCGCAGCTCGATTTCAATCAAAGATCATTTGAACGTCTCGAGAACCTATGGTTGGCCGGAAATAACATTCGCTCGCTCATAGGTATTGAGAATTTACCAAAACTCAAATCGGTAAATCTTAATGGGAATTCCTTAAGCGACCTTCCTGGATCGCTGTTAAAATGCGCTCAGTTGGAATCTCTATCTCTAGATAACAATCCTGAATTAACCTTTAAGAAATTACCTCGGAGCATGAAAGAGCTTCCGAATCTGAGATTCCTTAGTCTGAGTAATAATGATCTTAAATCATTGCCAGAAAACCTGGAAGACCTGGAGAAACTCCAATACCTGGTTGTAAGGCAGAACCCACTTGCTGAATCAGAAATAAGGAAGTTCAAAGAGAATAAACCATCGCTGAAAATCCTTTATTGATTTTGGATAGACCCAGGGTATTGAAGTTAATGTTTCTTTCTATGTCAGTGATACTATTGTGTTTAGGGTCCGCGAGTACAGATCCTAAAAATGAAGACATTGCGAAGAAATTGGACTCGCTTATTTCTATGTACCATTTGCATGGGCATAAGCATCACATGGGAAGTAACTTCAATGGCGTGGTTCTTGCAGCCAAATCGGAGCAAGTTCTTTTCAAGAAAGCCTATGGTTATGCGAATTTGAGTTGGAAGGTCAAAAACGCAATAGATACAAAATTCATCATCGGATCAGTCACCAAAACATTTACAAGCTTCCTGATCATGCAATTGGTCGACGAAGGGAAGTTGAGCTTAACGACGCGATTGATCGATGTTATTGAGGGAATTAAAATCAGTGGTTCCGAAAAAGTAACAGTAGAACATTTACTGTCTCATACCAGTGGCCTACCCCAATATGGCCACCTGATGAGCATAGATTCAGTTGTAAATGTGCTTTGGAAACAAACTGCTGAGTCTCATGAAATACGCTCCTTCCTGTCAGATCGAATGAATAAGGCAGAGATGTCATTCGAAGCTGGATCGGACTTTCAGTACAATAGCCTGAATTACGTTCTTCTGGGCCTCATTCTTGAAGGAATATCAGGCCTTCCCTTTGAGACTAATCTTAAAAAAAGAGTAGTCAATCCACTTGATTTGAAAAATACGGGTTTCGCCGGAAACAAGACTGTTTTGAGACATTTGGCTGATTCCTATCGGTTCCGGATCGATAGTGCGCATCATACAATTGACTTCATTAAACCAACCTACAGAGATAGAAGTTGGGAATACACCTCGGGTGGCGTTTATTCAACGGTTGAAGACCTTCACCGTTGGCTTATTGCTGTAAATGGGAGTGAACTTTTATCGAGTCGTGCTACAGAATTGATGTTTACGGCTTCCAGTCATTCCAATTATGGCCTGGGGTGGTGGATAAATGATCCTCGGTACGGGTCCGGGTTAAACATCATTTCACACCTGGGAGCAGTGGAAGGATACAGAGCCAACATTGCTATGATCAACAACAACATTTCGATAGTGATCCTGTCAAATGTTGCCCCATTGAATTTAAGAAAACTAACACTGGAAATGGCGGAAATATTGAGCGATCAATAACCTTTCGGGTAATCAGTTTAATCACGGTGAAAATGGGAGATGTATCACTATGTGTTTTATAAAAGTCTACTAAGCGAGTCTTCAACATGAAAAGAATAACATTACTAAAAATCGGTATGTGGGTTTTGATAACCCTGGTGGTAATCATTCTTGTATCCTCTGCGTACGGTAAGTTTTCCGGAAGTGAGGCACAAAGACTAAACGCGGCTAACTGGGGGTTTCCCTACTGGCTAATGTATCCCATTGCACTATACGAGTTGGCAATTTCACTTCTTTTTTTGGTAGGAAAAAGGAACTACGGTAGCGTGGGGTTGGGACTTATGATGATCGTGGCGGCAGGAGTTCACCTGCTGAACAACGAAGCATTATATATGATTGGAAATGCTGTGATAATCCTTTTTGCTGCCGGTATTTATTTTATCGATAGGAAGTTGAAGCAAAACGGCGTTGAGGATCCTACCTCGGAGTTGGCTCCAAAGTTGGAAATGAGAGGAGTGACACCAGTAATTCCGGTAGACGATATTGAGAAAGCCATCGATTTCTATACGGACAAACTAGGTTTTGAAAACACGTACGATTCCAGTGAATATCAGCAGGGACCGCTAGATTATGTGGTACTGAGAAGGGGCGAGGCGTGTCTTCACTTTCAACTGTTTGACAGCCTGAACGGTATTACCATGCCTATGCTGAAGTTCCCGGTCAAGAACATTGAGGTTTTGTTTCAGGAGTTGAGTGAGAAAAAGGTCACCAAAGAAGGTAAGTCCGTGGAAAAAACCCTGTGGAATACTAAAGAATTCGCTTTCTATGATCCGTTTATGACGGGAATCACATTTTACGAAAGCGTCAGGCAATAACATTAAAAAAAACATTCATGATTACCAAAAGAGCAATTCGAGTACCTCTCATTTTATTAATGGTCATCGGTTCATTCCTGTTTACCAGATATGAATCTATGAGTGTGGACTTTATGGACACTGCCCTTCTGATCCTTTTCGGTGTATTTCTGGGAAGACTACTTTCTGTCTTACTTTCCTCAGATAAGAAAGGGTAACAAGGCCCACAATAAATAGCATTCATTTCCAAATGATCAGGCTTATGTTCACTCAGTTGGTAAAGCTGATTTTGTTAGGCTTCTCGCTTAGTTTGTTGGGATGTAATGAAGGAGCGGACCGACAGGATATAAGATATTTCACTCATTTGACCGGGATCATTTCTCCATATTTCAAGTATAAACCCAGAGGAGAAATATCTTACGAGGAAGCAATTTCATTGAATCACTACCGGGTTTTGTATGAGGCTCAGAGAATCAAAGCAATTTCCTTTTACAAAAAGCGCGTAAAAAGTAATGAAAGCTATTTCCGGACACATCAAGTGAAATATAACTACTCCGGAAACACCCTGGAAAGGTCTTATTTCAACACGCTTGGTGACAAGAGTCATATGTGGAGACACTATTATATGGGTGGTCCGATTCATATTGAACAATTTCAACTCGACAATAGCGGGAATAAGTTGTCTTTGTCCATGTTGGATACGATCGGACAGGCGACTGAAACGGCGCTGGGAACGACAGACTTCTACTGGGTCCAAAATGGCGCAAGATCATTTATTCAAACGCAGTTCAAAGGGAATGGTGAACCCAATCTACTGACAGAATATTTCCCGTTCTATCGTTCAAAAATTACCTGGGACAAATTAACGCATTTGCACACCATTGAAAATGTTGACGAAATGGATCAATTGACGATGAGTGATAGTGCCGGATATGCCAGGGTAGTTTTTGACTTTGACGAATTTGGTAATGAACTTGAATGGAAGTTTTTTGATGATAAAGGCCAATCCGTTGAAAGAAAGGCGTACCGTCAAAGTGATTATGGATATGCTTCCTGGAAGTACGAAAAATATTGGAAGAACAGGAGGCTAGGTTTGACTGATTCAATCAGTGAGAGGTATTTCGATTCAACTGCACAGCCAACTGAGAACAATTTCAAAATTCATGAAACCCTTTATAGAATGAATGCAAGTGGGGATTTGGAGTCTATTGAGTACTTCGGTTTAAATCGGGTGCCGAGATTACACCCTATTCAAGATTGCTACGTGATGCATTTTTCTTATGATTCCCTCGGACGAAGAACGGGTATCTCAAAGTCTAGTGTTCATCCCAACAAATAGCCTATCAATTCCCAATCATGATCAAGATCATTATTGCAAGTTTCTTTGCAGATTTCCCTGATGCTAACCATTAATCCCGGCTTGATGGGTTAAGCCCGGATGATGAATACAACGCACTTTTTTACTATCATTTTCCTTTTGTCGTCGGTAATCGGAATAGTGGAAAATAAAGGTGACATGGATATCTTGTAAATGATGTTACGAATGACTCAAAAACCTTGAGTTAACATCAAATGATTCAGATCATGACGTATTCGTGTAAATTATGATGCAAACCCAATGATTTCACCAGGTTAAGTACATAATTGCGCGTAATACATAGGTGAAAGTTAATAATAAGCCCTTGAATGCCTTCCTATCAAAACGTAGAGAGTGATTTTCTTGATAAAGTAGTTTCCATCATTGAAGAAAATTTGAGCGACGAAGATTTTGGCGTTTCAGAACTATCTGAAAGTGTGGGAATGAGCAGGTCTAATTTGTTGAGGAGGGTTCAAAAACTCACTGATCTTTCTGTGAGTGTGTTAATCAGGCAAGTCCGGCTGAATCATGCACAACAATTTCTCCAAACAGATTCTTACAATGTTTCCGAGGTATGTTATAAGGTAGGATTTAGTAGCCTGTCGTATTTCATTAAATGCTACAAGGATGAATTTGGATATTCACCAGGTGAAGAGGTGAAGAAAAATTCCATTAGAAAAGGCAAGGCTAAGCATAAAGATCTACTGGTAAGGAAATTGGGTATTTCGGCCCTGATGGTTACTATAACCTTACTGTCTGTTTTTGGTTTCTATTCGGTCTCCAGAACAAATGCTACGACGGTTCCTGAAAAATCCATAGCAGTTCTGCCATTTATTAATGACAGCAATGATTCGGCGAATGTATATATCATCAATGGCTTGATGGAGGCTATTCTGAATAACCTTCAAAAAATTGAAGATTTGAGAGTTGTGAGCAGGAGCTCCGTTGAGACGTATCGGGAAAGTCCAAAATCTGCCACCGAGATTGCTGATGAGCTGGACGTCAGTTATATCATCGAAGGAAGTGGTCAAAAAGTAGGCAACCAACTTATGCTGACGGTACAGTTGATTGAGGCGAAAAAAGACGATCACTTATGGTCAGAAATGTATGAGAGATCTGCACTTGATATTTTCGCGCTTCAAATTGAAGTTGCCAAAGATATAGCCAGGGAAGCAGCGGTATTGATCACTCCGGAAGAGGAGAAATTGATTAGGAAGATCCCCACTGACAATTTGAAAGCATATGATTTGTATATGCGAGGCTTAGACCTGGTAAACAATTGGTCTCTGGATTATTTTGAGGAAGCTATTAAGCTATTCAAACAGTCTATTCAGGAAGATCCTGAATTTGCGCATTCTTATGCCTATATAGCAAGCTGTTTTTTTTTCCTGGACAGGTGGCAGAACCCTAAAAAGTTTGGAGATTCCATTAATTGGTATTCAGATAGAGCCTTGTTTTTCGATTCAGAACTGGATCACAGCCTTATCGCTAAAGGTCTGTTCTATATGCATGATGCACAGCATCAAAGAGCGGCTGAGTACTTCGAGAGAGCCTATGAGGTAAATCCCAATTCCACCAGGGCGATTCTTTACCTGTCTGTTATTTACAGCCGGTTCTTAAGAGATACGGAAAAGTATGTCCTGTTTGCGCTGAGGGGTTCAAAGATTGAAGTGGCCATCGAGGACTCAACGACCAATAGTTCCATTCATCTGCATATTGCAGAAGCCCTGACCCAGGCCGGTTTTCTTGAGGAGGCCCAACATCACATCAATTTATCTCTTGGGTATGATCCCGATGACCTTTATGCGCAATATGTAGCGGCACAGATTAATCTAGCCAGGAATAACAAGTATCTGGAAGCTAGAAATTCGCTCATCAAAACGCATCGCAAGGATTCTCTACGATTAGACCTGCTTAGCGGACTTGGAAATATCTGTTACCTCATGAAAGACTATGCATCGGCGAATCACTATTATTCAAGATTCCTGGCATTAAAGAAAGATTTTGAATTAGACTTCTTCAATTCGGAGTACGGGAAAATAGGTTACGTTTTGCGAAAAAGTTCGAACGAAAAAGAGGCCTCAAAATGCATCAATCGTTTTCACCAATTTGCGTTACAGGATGGCTCCATTTATAAAAACCTGTATTTAGCATCGTATTATGCGATCATCGGAGAGGTAGATGCAGGAATACAGGCCTTAAATGAATTCCTGGGTCAGGAAAAAGTTGATTACTGGTCAGTACGCATGTTGAGGGAAGATCCCATCATCTTGCTTTTGAGGAGCCACTCGAAATACGAATCAATTGTTGAGAAGATTGAAGCTAAGTTTTGGTACAATCATAAGGGGATCCGACAAAAAATTGAACAAGAAAATCTCCTGTGACGAGGCATTTTACATTTTACTAACCAGTCCTACGGCTTATTGTTCCTATGCTTCATAGCCCGGTTGTACACCTGAAACAGGAATAAATAAACTGCCCTGTAAATGTATCAGATGCGGATACTTAAATTGAAAAAAGGATTCTATATGATCTTTTTGATCATTGTAAGTTGTGCTGGTCAGCCAGAAATCGATCAGGCTGCCGATGAAGCTATGCAGCTTCTGGAAACCTTTGAAACGCTGGATGTTCAATCGTCTGTTAAAATCTATAACGGATCAGAGCCTGGCCGACAACTGAAACTTTGTCTTACTGTTAGGGATCGAACCACTGCTGAACCAGTTATCAACAGAGAGGTAACCTTTTTTCATACCGATGACGAAGGCAATTACGATGTTGTTGATCAGGGAAATGACTCTACTGCGAGACTGAGAGGCATGGCCAAAACAGATTCGCTTGGCAGGATTTTCATTCATACCATACTTCCCGGTAATTACGGATCCTCTTCAGATAACAGACATATTCATACGAGCATCGCAGGGGCAACGCCCAAGGCTTATGATATACATTTCAAGCACTTTTCCACCTGGATGTTCAGGAGGTTTGTTCATCAGAGTGATCAACATTTTCTAGCGGATCTTTACGCAACAGAGCATGGAGTTCTTATTGGTTTTGTAACTATATCATTGACCCAATAATCCTTTCTGATGAAAAAGACGCGAAGGATAATATTCATTTTTTGTGCAGGTTATGTAGCCCTAACCCTATATTCTTTGCCGGAAACCAAGGGCCATACGGATGAAATGCATGATTTCATGAATATCCACAAGCCTCCACAGGTGGTTGCCAACCTGATACAAACTGGGTGCTACGACTGCCACTCAAATCGAACGCGATATCCATTTTATGCCTATTTTCCTCCAATATCTAATTGGATTCAGGGGCATATCCAACATGGAAAAGGAAAGTTAAACCTTAGCGACTGGGGAAAGTACAATGCTTTGGAAAGAGCAGAATTACTGGCCCTCATGGTAGAGGAGATAAAGAGAGCAGAAATGCCTCCACCCAACTATCTGCTCATGCATGAAGAGGCAAATTGGGACTCGACGGAGAAAGAAGCTATCTATCGGTTTATTGAGGAAATATCGAACAAAGATTAAAATCTAGCTGGTTAGCCTATTCAGAAAATTGGTCATTCTTTTAACTGTTTCCACGCTAGTTTCCGCTCTCATTGGGCCATATCAATTCCCTATTTGAGAATCTATTTGTGCGATATTAATATGACAGTTGCCTATCTTACAGATGGTAGGCCAACTGCAAAACATGAAGGAGGAAGCTTTAATTGATCAATACTTTAATCAAGTTGATGATGGTCAACTTGCCATATTTTGTGGTGCCGGGATCTCTGTGAATTCAGGAGTGCCTGAGGTACTGGGAAATGGAGGATTGATCCCTTATTTGTTTAGCGCCATTGGGTTATCGCCTGTTGAGAAGGATCAAATATTGGCGAAGAACCTCCCCTTCGAATCCATCATTGAAACTCTAGTCAACGCGGCTCCGGAAATAACTCAAAATATTCTTTTCAATGTATTTGACAATAGTCACCTGAAGGCCGAGCCAAATCACACCCATCAGTTGATGGCTCAAATGATGTATGAAGGGAAAGTGGGTTCTATAATGACCACCAATTTTGATACGCTTATCGAGCAGGCGTTAGACAAAATCGTGGAAGCCGATCCTTCTTTTTCTTACCAGGTCCATAATACCATGGCCACCCAGTCTTCGAATTACTTCGGAAACTGTGATTGGGCAAGTAAAGTGCCTCGGCTCATTAAGATCCATGGTTGTATCACCAGAAAAGAGGAGCTGGTCATTACCATTTCACAGATTGCAAAACAGAAATATCAGTCGATCCGTAGGCGTCTGGTAAGGGAGTTTTTCAGTAAAGCCAGAGGTCATCAGAAAATAGCGATTATGGGGTATAGTTGCTCTGATAGCCTGGATATTACGCCCTATCTTAAAAATCTTAAGCATTCCGAAAAACAACTGCTTTACATCAATCATAATGGCCATGGAGATAGGGATGAATTAAGAAAGCTGAAAGATGTGGTAGATGTCCGAAAGACTCCTGCCTATCGTAAAACACTGGCTACCAAAAGACGCAACCTTTTACAGAAAGAGAATATTGCAGAGGCAAACAGAATTGCGAGTGAATTACTCCCAAGGAATCCATTCCGACATTTGGGAGCGAATAATCACTGGTGGTACGCAAACACGGATAATCTGGTGAAAGGCCTGTTGAAATCCGGATCAAACGGGCGCGCACCTATCGAATGGAAGCCCATTGTCTCTGACTGGGTAACGAGGGTTCCTTCCAGGGATGTGTTATCGGCGATGCTTCTTGAACTGGCTGAAGAAAATGCGCTGGCCTTTTCTTATCGGTCGAAAGTCTATCGAAAATATCGGCAAAAGAATCATTCGATTGATAAAGTGCTGGCACTAAGGAATTATGCTTCCCATTTGTCCAGAATTGGCAAAAATCAGGAAGCAGCCACCCTTCTAAAGAAAAATATCCTTGCGCTGGAACGATTGGAAAAAGGCCGGTTGATTCAAAAACCAATAGATCTGACGGTATTAGGAATTGCGTATGTCAATTTGGGTAAGTATCGGCAGGCAGAGAGGTGTTATGAGCAAGCCCTGAAGATTTATACCGCAGAAAATAATAGGGTTGGCCTCGGTGACGTGTATCACAACCTTGGGACATTAGAAAGTGGTGGAGTTAATCATAAGAAGGCCGTCAAATATTTCAGGCTGGCGGAGAAAAACTACAAAATAGCCGGTTCGATGCAAGGGGTGCTGATGGTTTGGGCCAGTTTGGGAGGAGCGCTGGCTTCCACAGGTTTGAAAGCCCAGGCGAGGAGATATTATGCTAAAGCGCGAGGGTTGGCTGAAATTCTCTCGGATCAGCAAGTATTGAGCTCTTTGCTTAATAAGGAAGCCTTTCTCTTTGCCGATCAGGGGAAGTACAGAAAGGCCATAGCCTTATTGAAGACCTCTGAAACCATTCAGGAGCAACTGGGTAGTAATGCCTTCTTATTCTATTCGCGTTTGTATATAAGAGAATATTATGAGACCATAGGAGAGCGCACGGATGACGGACAATCATTGATGTCGGAAGTATACCTTAAGAAAGCGGAATCATTTGTCAGTACATCTGGTGCTGAGAAGCATCGATTAGACCTGGAATTAGCCCATATTGAGCATTTGATAGCAAGAGGTTCTGTCCAGGAGGCATTAGTTAGATCCCGGCGCATCAAAACCAAACGACTGGCGGTGGCTGACCTGGAAAAATACAGACGGGTACTTAACATCATTGTGCGAATTAAAAGGCTGTTAGGATACCATCTTGACCTGATTGTGGAAATCAGTGAGGTAGAGGCATTGAGCGAAACCAAGGGCCAGCCCTTTGGTGAAATACATCGGAAGATTCTTTTGGAAGGGGATCAAAACCTGGTTCACAATAAGTCCCTTGCCAGGAAGAAATACTTTGCATTCCTTAAGCGTGCCCTATCCAGTGAAGTTGCTGTGGATATCGGTATAGCCTATCAGAAAATAGCGATCTTGCTCTTTCAGGAAAGGAAGCTTAAGTCCGCTGAGAATTATTTCAGGAAAGCCATTGAGCAATATTTTTTAATAGACGCAAAAGCAAGTTGGGCCAACACTTTAATCGAATACTCAGAACTTTTACAGCGTAAAAATGATTTTCAGGGAGCCTTAAGGAAAGCGCGAAAGGCATATGAGATATATGAGCATCTTGATTGCAAGACTGGAATGGCGAATGCTCTGTTTTCACAAGCCTGGTACAAACATACCCTGGATGGTAATTCTCAGGAGGCCATTCATCTCATAGAAACGGCGCAATCCATGTACCAGGAATCAGGGTGCCTGGCTAAGGTTGCTCAACTTGAATTGACCAGGAGCTGGCATAAGCTACAAGTCGGTGAAGGGGATCAGGTTTATCAAAACCTCACAGACTCAAGGAAACATCTTATCAACGTCAAGAATCATCTTCGATTGGGTGAAAATCACGCTTTTTGTGCAGACCTGATCATGGACAATAAGGCTGAATTTGCTTATCACGTTAGGAGGGCGGTGACCCATTTTGAGGCAGTTCATAGGCAAGACATGATCGCCAATCTCTATAGAAGTATTGGTTCAAACTATTCGTCGAAACAGGATTTTTCAAGAGCACACCAATACTTTCAAATGTCCATTGATATCCTCGACATCATCAGAGATGAAAGAGGCAAAGCGGAGGTCCAGGTAAGCCTGGGATATTCCTATTATCGTGAAGGGAAATATGCCGATGCCAGGTCAGCTTTACAGCAATCACTCAAGGTCCTTGAAAAGGGCAAAGGACCGGTTCTCATTCAGATTTATTGGAAGTTGGCCGAATTGGTCGTGATCGTAGATGGGGATCTGGATTTGGGATTAAGCTACAGTCAAAAGGCACTTGACATGGCTTACAAGAGCAAAGATGATTATACCACTGCCATTGTTTTGGGCAACCATGGAGATTACCTGTCCAGAAAGCAGGCGTATTATCAGGCTAATCTCTATATGAGCAAGTCGAGAAAGATCTTGAGAAAGTTGGAAGAATGGTCACTATGGACGCGCATAACCATAGAGCTTGTCAGATTAAAATCCTTGCAAAAGCTAGAGATTGAAGCCGAGAGACTACTAGATGAAATCGCCGACTGGTTTGAAGTGGATTCAGACCCGTCGGTTGCTTACAAATATCACTTGCACCGCGCCGCTTCATGTGGCTATAAAAAGGACATGGCTGGTGTTCATGAAAACCTGGAACATGCGGTGGATTTTGCCCAAAAAAGCCCGGTACGTTCCGATCATAGTTTTGCGTTGTTGATCGGAGGAAGGACTTATACTTCCTGTGACGATCACGATAAAGCGGAACAATATCTGACCCGGTGCGAGGAAGTCATGAAGGAAAATGACCTGGATGTACGGGATGCTGACCTATATCTGGCCAAAGGATCGCTGCACCTTGCCAGAAAACAGCTCAGGGAAGCCAAAAAGGACTTTAGAAAATGTTTTTTTCTATTCAGGAAATTCGGTCGTAAACATGATCAATGTTTTGTGATTAATCGGTTGGTGCAGATTTGCCTTTTGCAAAAGAAGTTTGATCAGGCAAGGTCGTGGATTGAAAAGTGGGTTTCCCTAGCCATAAATGTGGATCGGAGCGAGGAAGGTTATGCCAATTATTGGTGGGGAATACTACAACACCTTTTAGGGGATCAGGCAGCGGCGACCCATTACTTTAACGTAGCTAAGTCACTTTTTGAGCATAACGAAACACACAAAAAAGTAGGTTTTTATCTAAAAACATTTGATCAGATGTACGTCAATCGCTGTAATGACAGGCTAGGGCACCATTACCCAATAGACAAACAGTTTCATAAGAAATTAAAGAAGTATAACATTCAGGAGGAGAAAGAATTCTTGTTTGAGATCACCTGATCTATTGCTGGGCGGCTCATAATTTCTGAAACGCTGATGGTAAGCGAAGAGGTGAGCAACACTCACCTGCATTTATCCCTCCGGTCAAACCATCAAAGCCAAAATTTTTCCAAAACGGATCAATTCGCTAATGGCAGCATCATTATCTGCTTTATCCAAGCGATAAAGCAGTATGGCCTCACCATTACTCTCCATGTGAAAATTTGGATGCTGTTCTATTTTGCGAATAATTCCGGGATGGAAGAAGTTTCTGATAGAATCTTCATTGGGTCCTTTAAGTACAAACTTGTCAGAGAAAGCCGGATAGGCTTCAAAGTCAATATCAGCTCGAAATGCCAGGTCGGTTACCTTCTCGAAGAACCCTTCACGCTCCAGAATGAATACGGGAATATTGTTGGGCGGTTTGATCATCAGCACGGACAATTGCGCATCTGCTGACGCAGTATCTGGGGTCCGGTCATAAATGATCTCAGAATAGATCAGGCGCACGCCTTCATATTTGCCAGAAACGATATTCTGTGCATGTACGATCCTGCTATTTACCCCAAAATTAAACCCGACAAAATGGTCGAAAGAGATGGTTTTAGAAGGCAGGAATTTCCATTCATTTTTCGACGCAATTGTATTCAGATGTTGCTGATGATCTGTCAATGAATCTTGTATTGTTGGGAGGGCATCTTTCCTGACTTGTGTGGCAAGCGGGTGATCCGAAACAGGTATGAGATGTTCCGCGTTGGCAAGGATCAATTGCTTCTCTTCGTTACGCCATTCCTTTATCAATCCATTGAGGTGAGTCCGGAAGGTATGATCGATCAGGTTTACATGCGTAAAGTCAATGACCAGTCGACCTTGTTCTCTGCGTCTTTCTATTTCCGATTTTAAGGAAATGTAGTTTGAGAAAATGGCGGAATGTTGAAGGTAGATCACATCCTGATCCTGATTCCTGGCGTAATCAAATCTTGATTTGAATAAAAACTTAAGTGGAGCTCCGTAGTAGAGGTGAATCAATACCTGCATCAGAATACCTGCCAGTACACCAATGATCAGGTCAGTAGCCAGTACAGTAATGAGGGTGGTTAAAAAGATCAGGAGCTGTTCTTTGCCTATTTGATAGACATGCTTGAACTCGGATGGAGAAGCCAGCCTGAACCCTACATGGATCAGCATGGCTGCCAGGGCCGCCAAAGGGATTTGTTCAATGATGGGTTTCCCAAGCAATAGGAATACCAACAAAAAACCTCCATGAAAGAAATTGGCCCACTGCGTCTTGCCTCCATTTCCAATATTGGCCGAACTCCGCACGATCTCAGAAATTATAGGCAAACCACCCACAAGACCTGAAAGCGCACTGCCTGCTCCCATAGCAGATACGTCTTTGTTGAGGTTGGACTTTCGATGATATGGGTCCAGGGTATCAACGGCTTGTGCACTTAACAAAGACTCCAGACTGGCCACTAATGAGATACTAAGTACTGCCATCCAGAAGGCACTGGTAGTAGCCATACCAAAATCAGGAAGGACGATTCCTTCAACCACCTTCTCCGGAAGGTTCACAAGGTTTTTAGGGCCTAAGTGATATACCTGCCCAATGAGTTTATAGTCATGCTCGTGAAATAAGTCGAAAATATGTGAGAAAGGGATCGAACATATGATGACCCACATGGGTGCTGGGATCATCCTGATGGGTTTGAATTGGATGTGAGGATGAATGATCAGGATAAAAATGCTGATGAGAGCAATGATTGCAATCTCAGGATTCATGTTGATAAACGCATTCGGAATTTGGATGATGGACCCGAGGATACCGTGAACATGACCAGCTTCCGGTGTGTAGTCCAGCGCCACAAACAATTGTTTTACAATGATGATTACGCCTATGGCTGCCAGCATGCCATGAACTGCCGCAGATGGGAAAAAGTCTCCGAACTTTCCAACTTTAAGAAATCCTAAAATCATTTGGATCACTCCGGCTACCAGGAAAGCCGCTAAAGCGTATTTATATCCTGCCAGAAGATCTCCTTGTCCCAGAGATTCTACCGCTCCGAGATTTACGACTATGAGTCCGGCGGCTGGTCCACTTATGGTAACGAATGATCCGGTTAACCTGGACATAATTAGTCCTCCTACGATCGCGGCGATCAGTCCGGACATGGGCGGGACACCAGATGCAACCGCTATTCCCAGGCAAAGTGGCAAAGCGATCAGGGAGACCAAAAAACCTGAAACCAGATCGTCTTTCCAGTATTTTTTGAGGCTGCTGAAACCATTCTCAAGGAGCTCTGAAGACATGGCGGCAAAAGTACCGTCGACAAGTGAGTAAAACGGCTGGGAAGCAAGCGCTTCAATATCAAATTTTCAAATGCTTCGCATAAATTTATTTAATACCAAATGTGGTTTGAAGCCTTGATGGTGGCCTTGTCAAGTAGAGATTTACCACTTCTCATTACCCTTATTTTAGTTTCTCAACACAATTTCTTGAACCTCACCCGTTTCCACGTTCACTTCATAAAGTCCCAGTGATTCACCCTCCACTGACCATGCACCAAAAATTAATTTATCTCCGGAGGGAAACCATTTGGCATGAAGTTCTTGCCCCGGTAAATCAGTGATCCGCTTAAGCCCTGTACCATCAGCATGCATCACATAAATATTGTAATTGCCCGCATCACTTAGGGTCGGATCGTCTCGATTACTGTGAAAAGCGATCAGGGTTCCGTCTGGTGAAAGCTCCGGGAACCAGTTGATGGCCTGGGTTGAAGTAAGTTGCTTAAGCCCTGATCCATCTAAATGGGCGATGAATATATCATAAGAACCTCCTTCTGCTATGTCTGAAGTGAACATCATTTGTTGATCAGAAATGATTCGAGGATACCAATTATTCCCTTCCGGGTTGAACAATTTTTGTAGTGAAGATCCATCATGATCCATGATATACATTTGCGTTTTTTCTCCGCTTACAATGGAGTTAAAAGCAATTTGATCGGCATCTGACGACCAATGTGGCTCAACATTATATCCTTCCATCTCGGTGAGTTGTTTTAGGTTGCTACCATCCTTGTCCATTACAAAAATCTGTGCACCGTCCTCGATATCCCCGTGAAATGCGATCTTGCTTCCTTCCGGGGACCAAACCGGGCCTTTCTTGATAGGTGCTTCTGGAAAATGAGTTAGTTGCCTGGTATTTCGCCCATCAATGTCCGAAACATAGATTTCTCTTACCCCCTTTTCATGTGATGCGTATACAAATACAATGTGCTTTCCATCGGGGGATATGTCGGGCCTGCCAAAACGACCCTGTATCACGTGAGCCCTTTCCGAACATGCTGGACAAGTCCCGATCAACAGGATCATCCACATTACAATCAAAGGCATTGGCCCTTTCTCCAATAGGTCTGGTAGTTCGTTCATTTTTGGTTGTTTAAGGTCTAATTCCATGAATGTTGATGTCCGTCATCTCAACTTTTATTATTGCATTAAATGGCCTTAGTGCTTGTCTCTTTCCTTTACCCAACCTTCAGTTAGATTTCGAAAATCATGTCCATCAATACTTATGAGGCAAATATCAAAACTACCGGCACGCCCACTGATAAATGCGACAAGTTTGCCATCGGGAGATAAGGCGGGTTGACCATCCAGCGAGGTAAAGGCAAAGTCAGTAGATGAGTTTCCTTTATTTGATGTTATGCTAATTGGTTCTGCCCCATCTTTTCTCATTTTATAAAGATCCCAATTGCCATTTCGTTTGGTGTTGAAAACGATCCATTCTGCGTCCTTGTGCGTTGAAGCGTTTGAAGACACACCAGAGTCTTTAGTAATTTCAGTTTGGGTGCCGGACTCGAAATCCCACAACATGATCTCGACATCTGTTTGATGAAGGTCGGGCGCTGAGATACTGTAGTAGAGCTCCCGTTCGCGGGTCCCCGGAGCAGGTGATAAGTGGTCCTGCGCTTCAAAGGAAATTTGTTCTGCCTGACTTTTGGTATCCACCTTGAATAACTGCCAGTTCTCCTGAACGTAGGCCGAAAAGAAAACAGACCCGTCCATGCCAAAAGTGGGTTGTATTTCATCATAAGGTGCTGTCGCGACTTCAAATAATCGGAAACTTTCCCAGTGGACCATATATAGATCACTATTGCCATTTCTAAGGGATTCAAAAACGATGAAAGCACCATCGTTGGACCACACCGGCCCTGTATCCGAGCTATCATTTGAGGTCAGTTGTACCACATCGTTCTCATTCAAATGATACGCGTATATATCCTCATTTCCATTTTTGTCGGAATGAAAGGTTAGCCATTCTCCGTCAGGTGACCAGGAAGGATGCAGTTCCTGTGATTTCGTAGTTTGTGCTGAGAGCTCTATTCTCCCCAATAAGGCTAATAATAGGATAATTTTCTTCATGAATGATAAAAAGTGATCCAGCCAATTTATCTCAGAGGGCCCCTTTTACCATTCGGAAGAAGAATAAAGACGTGCGGAAGCTTCTAGTTGTACTTTATTTCGTATTTCGAATCTGAACAAACTTGCCAGATGGGCCTCTCAGATTTGTGTTATTAAGAAAGAGCTGGTCGTGCACTTCAACGACAACCACCAGGCCTAAGTACGCTCATATGAAATTGACTTTATGTCGATGCGTATCGTGATCACCGACGATCAGAAGGCAGAATTCTGTTCACTTCTTATTCATATTTCAAGGTAGTCACTGGTGTGGTTCTTGCCGCACCCCAGCTTTGTGATAAAATCGCTAATCCGGCCACAAATACAGAGATAACACCAGCTGTAAGGAAGAGTATTGGGCTAAGTTCGATGCTGTAGGCAAAATCTTGTAGCCAGTTTTTCAGAATAACGTAAGCCGCCGGAATAGAAATGCCAAAACTGATGACCACCAGCAATAAGAAGCCTTTCATGATCAGAACAATAATGTTCCATGTTCCTGCGCCAAAGACCTTTCTCACACCAATTTCTTTCGTTCTTTTTTTCACGGTGAAGGTAGCCAGCCCAAAAAGCCCCATACAAGCGATCAGGATGGCCAGTAATGCAAAGAATTGCATCATTTGCCCCAGGCGTTCTTCCTTTTTGTATTGGTCCACAATCTCACTGTCTAAAAAGGTAAATTCAAATGGCCATTGTGGAAACAACTCCGCCCACACATCTTCCAACTCCTCAATGGTTTGAATCATTTGTTGTGGGTTATCTACGTGTAGTTTAATGGCCACATCGCCAAAAAAACCAAGGCGAAATACACTAGGTTTAATCGGCCGGTAAAGTGATTCGAAGTTGGCGTCTCTCATGACTCCAATGACACTGCATTCCCTGATGCCATTCCTGCCTCTCCAGGAAAACTTCTTGCCGAGCGCTTCTTCATTGGACCAGCCAAAAGATCGGGCTGCTGCTTCATTGATGACTATGGCTCGTGTAGAGTCCGTTGCAAATTCATTTGAGAAATACCTGCCCGCCGCCATTTCCAATTCATAGAAATCCAGAAAATCAAAGCTGACTATTTTCAGCCCCATGCTTTTGCCCTCTTGGCGTTCTTCACCTTCAATATCATAGGATTGTACCCAGCCTTCTTTACCAGCTACATACCCAAGATTGACGTTTTCCACATGAGGAAGTAAACTCAGACTTGACTTAAGTATCTCGAATTGTCCGCCGATCTTCGATCCATGTTCCAGTAAAATAGTTTGCTCTTTATCGAATCCCAGATCTTTGTTTTTGATGAAGTTCATTTGAGATTGCACCACCATAATACCGACAATGAGCATGTTCGAAACAATGAATTGACCTACCACAAAGACTTTACGGAGATTGGTATTATTTCGGTCCCGATAGAATTCCCCCTTTAGGGTTTTTACAGGCTTGAGTTTGCTCAGATAAAGTGCCGGATAAAACCCAGCCAAACCGCCCACCAGAATGGCAAAGGCCAAAAGAAAAGGCATCAAGGCCGGGACCTTTAAATAAGGAACGGAAATGTTCTGATCCATGAATGTATTGAAAACAGGGATCATCATTTCCAGCAATAACAGGCCCAGTACAGTGCTGGCGATGGTCAGTAGAATAGACTCCATGATGAATTGCCATATCAGATTGGACCGATAAGCACCCATCACTTTTCGCAAGCCAATTTCTTTAGCCCTGGCCACGGATTGAGCAGTAGTCAAATTGATAAAATTGAGGCAGGCGATGACCAGAATAAGAAAGCCGATAACGGCAAACCCATAGACTTGATTAATATTACCATTCACTTCCATTTCAGCGATCATGTCTGATTTTAGGTGAATGTCCAGAAGGGGGAACGATGAATATTGAAAGTCAACTCGTGGACTTGGGTCTCTGCCAAACAAGTCACTTCCATCTTCAAGAAGTCGCAAATTGAACGATTTTAGGAGAGAGGCATCTTTGAGCAAAATGTAGGTCCAGGCGGCAGCCCAGCGGTGATCTTTTTCCAGATCATATCCCCTGCTGTTGATTTCGCGCCTCCGCTGAAGTTCCAAAGGGATGAGGATGTCAAAGTCAATGTGAGAATGCGTAGGCTTTTTGATAAGTCCGGTTACCGTAAGTTGGTTTTGATTTTTATACCGTATGGTTTTTCCGATAGGGTTTTCATCTCCAAAGTATTTTTTCGCCACTCCAGCCGTCATCACAATGCTGTTAGCAGAAGCGAATGGCGCATTTTGATTCCCCGATAGAAATTCAAAATCGAATACTTCAAAAACTTCAGGATCAGTGAAAAACACCTTTTCTTCTGTAAAGATGTGATCTTCATAGGCCAGCGTGGCTGCGTCATTATTGTCTTTATGGAACCTTACCACTTTTTCTACTTCAGGATATTCGGCAAGTAATCGGTGCTTTAGCGTAAACGCGGTTCGACTCACAGTAGTGGTGGCACCTCTGGATTCATAAGAATAGTAGGCCCGACTGATGCGATCTGCTTTTGTATGGAACTTATCATAAGAGAGCTCATCAAAAACATAAGCAATCATCATTATGAAGCTCGATATTCCTATGGCAAGACCAACCAAATTGATGATAGATACAGTCTTGGTTTTCAATAAACTTCGTATAGCAATCTTGAAGTAATTACGGAACATATCTAATGTATTTAGTCTGCGATGTTGCGTGTGTTTTTTCAGTGCGAATGGCTGGAAAAAATGGAGTGTATTGAAAAGGTATAGTAGGTTAGCTCTGCCTTTGCCATACTTCTTTACTCTTCGGATATAGAGCTCGTATAGATCTCCTTCCACGGCATCAGCAAGGTCTTCTCTACAATACCAACGAAGAAACCGGGTCATCCAACCGGGTGGAGAAGGTGTCATATTTCTCCTCCTTCCCATACGATTTTTGGCACATCCTGCCACATGCTATTGCGAAGTGATCTGGAATCAGTCAAAGCTCTTTTCCCCATAGCCGTAAGCGTATAAAGTTTTTTGGCTCTTCCTCCTCTTCCTTTTGAGGCACCACCCATGCGAGAAGTAAGAAATCCTTTTTGCTCCAAACGAACCAGGGACTTGTGCACGACGCTGATCATGACATTCCTCTTTGTGCGTTCTTCAAGCTCATCGGTGATAGCCAGACCGTAAGCATTATCGTTGAGTATACCAACCGTAAGCAGTACCAACTCTTCAAATTCTCCCAGGTAAGTACCTTTCATATTACAAGGATAATTATTTGTTTCACTTTTGCCTAGTAAAAAAGAGTATGAATAGTAATACCTGATCGAATACATCAGGATCATTGTTTTTTCAACAAATAAGTGATGGTGATCAAATGCGGAAATTCCACCAGCATGCCAATTACTAAAACTACGTGGATCAGCGGTTCGTCCGGGAAAAAGAGTACGCTGATGACTAACATCAGGGGAGCATTTCTTGCCGCAGTTGTCATGGTTAAACTGACCTCTTCTTTCTTAGAAAATGAGGCGGACCTGGACACGATCCTGGCCAAAAAAAAGGAGACAATAAAGAATGCCAAAATAACGGCAAGAACCCTGGGAAGAATGGCTGTGTTGGCGAGAAGAGATTCAACGTTGGTATTGAAAATGGAGAAAACCAATAAGACAATGGCCATCAATACGAGCCATTCGATCAATGTATTACTTTTTGCCAGGAGATCCGCGTTGAGCTTTGATACCAACCAACGTGCCAATTGTGCCGCGACAAAAGGCAAAAACACCCAATAAACCAATACATCGAAGAAGGCTTCTAAAGGAATGCTGATCGAATTGGCTGTGAATAAATACAAGTAAAGGGGCAGAAGCATGATCTGCATCAGCAAGTTGAAGGGTAGTAAGGCTGAGTTTACCTCGACATCTCCATGAGCCAGTTTCGTGAACCCTAAAAACCAATCTGTACAGGGAGCAATCAAATAGATAATGAGGCCCACGAAAATGGCACTTGATTGGACAATAAAAATGTTGGATAGCAGAAACGCTATGATTGGTAACGCGATAAAATTCGATAACAGGGCCAGCAGGATATACTTTCGATTCTTGATCCCCTTGAAAAAGTCGGTAAGTGAGATGTTAAAGAAGAGAAAGAAGAGCATCGCAATGATGAAGTAATCCGTCATTGAGGGTTCAAATGACGTAAACAGACCTGTCAATGAGCCGGTAAGGATAGCGATGACCAATATCAGGGATTCTATGTAGGGTTTCATCGCTTTCTTCAAATTCCCTTTTGTGGCATATTTTTGAGAAACTGCTCAGACTTACGGTCTAACACACGCATTCGTCATCACAGCAGGAGAGGTCGTCCAAATAAAAATTGTATTCCTTATAGTCATGTAATGCTTCCTTTATCACTCTGCGACGTATGCGACTTCTGCCGGCAATGGCTTCTGCTACAATGGCAAACCTTTGTCGGTATTTATAGATGAAGCAGAACAACGCATCCTTGTGTTTCACCTGAGGTCCTACCAGAAATAAGTTTTTGGTTTCAACAGATTCATCCAATTCGCTCAATAATGGGTAACCTTTTTTGAACAAAAACAAATCTTCCACCAGTGTCAGACTGCTGGCAAAACCCGTACAGTTGATCGGCGGATGAGCAGAAGTTAGGGTTTCTCCTGTGTCGGTTTGAACCAGATATTCGCCATTTTCTTCTACCACGTTGGTGACTTTTGTGGACGGGTGGTAATCCAGACGGTTCATCACTTCGTGAATTCTGTCCCTGGTGAATGGAGCAAGGCAGTAACTGGAGTCACTCTTGACTATTTCCATGTAGAATGAACTATCAATAAGGGTCACTTCTTTGTTGGCCTTCGCCAGATTGACCATGGCATCAAAACCAGATTCATAGGCCCCGATCACGATGCGTTTATCTCCTTCTAATTCGGCAAATGAAGGAATTTCGGCATAGTGCAGACACAGGTCACTTCCCGGAAAGCTATTCTTATTGGGGTATTGGTATTCACCGGCGGCCCAAATCAGATACGTACTTCTGTACTCACCCAGGCTGGTTGCCAATACAAATGAGAGTCCTTCTTTTTTTACACTTTTCACATTCACTCCATTGTATATGGGCAAATCATGAAACATGGCAACCCTTTCCAGATATACGACATAATCTGTTCCTGTCGGATGTTCCGTCAATAGCGTTAAGGCGGGCGAAGTGTCCGGTGTTATCGCATTGAGGTCGGTCATCTTAAAGAAATTCCCCGAGAAAGAGGGAGAAATGAACTTGGTTTCCCTGGGCCATTTTTTAAAGGAAGCTCCGATTTCAGTTTTTTCCAGAATGATGAAATTCAACCCTAATTTTTTGAGAACCACCGACACCCCTATTCCTGCGGGGCCAGCCCCAACTACAATTACATCAACTTGATTTTCTCCGCCCATCGTCCCTATTTGCCCCGAAGCTATTGCAAACAAAGTGCTTCTGATAGCTTTTCATTTGATTAAATGCATAAATGCAACAAAGTTGCAATAATAGAGCAAATCAATTGGAAAAATTCACCATCCGCACAATTGGAATTGATTTGTCAAAAGGATGTTATCCATCTGCCACTTAACACTAATTCCAGACTCATGAATGTATTGATCATAGGTGCCAATGGACTGATCGGAAAGATGATCACAGCACAATTGAAAGTCGCTTCATATGTTATGTCAACTGCCCTCATTAGGAAGTAGTAGGGCAGTGTGCTTTTTTTGAGTCGATGGGTGTACGGGCCATTCTGGAGAGCCTAGAAGGATCTGTTGCCGATATTGCTGCGGTAATGGAGGGATAAGATGCCATCGTTTTTACAGCCAGATCAGGTTCCAAAAAAGGACTTGATTTGAGACCTGAATCCTGATTTGGTAGACATGTTACCCGGCAATAAGCTTCAGCCATTGGCTTATTAAGGATACATCAATGTCTTCCTGCCTTGTAATTTTGATGTGTCGCAATGTGTTTCCGCTGCCTTCTAACTTGTTGTCCGGGTCCTCAATTTTGTCAAAATTGTAGAAGCCCAGTGTGACATGCTTTTTAGCATACCTCATATAAGCGAAATCTTTACCTTTTGCAAAAACCGGGAAACCCCATTTGATGGCTTCTGAACTTCCCGGTACCGCTTTATGAACGATACTTCTCAACGTTTCCAATAAAAGGATATGGTCCTTACTTGCACCAGCGATATAGTTGGTGATCTCTTCATTAAAATCCGTATTCATTACCTTTTGTTGTTTTTGAGAAAGAAACTTAAGAGTAATGTAAATGCCGCTCCGGTAGTGAAATTGCCGATGAAGGAAAACAGGCTTTGACTTTGTGTGCTGTAGTAAGATTTGGTTTCCTCCAGCTTTTCTGAGATTCTTACATTAGGGATTTTTTCAAGTTCCATCTTTTCCTTCAGGGACGCCATGAGATCCGAAACGTAATCCGGGTAGATGACTTCATAGAATATGACTGTAAAGAAGACACTGAAAACTGCAGCTGAGAGACTTGTCAGGATCCCGGTCTTTAGTGCCTTCTGGAAAGTCAATATTCCCTTGTTTTCGTCTTTTATTTTTTTAAGCGCGAAGTAAATTCCAAAGAGCAAAAACAGATAGATCATTAAAAAAAGGATCGTTCCTCCGATCATTTCTTTTTCTGACGAAATAGTATCCGGGCCGATCATATCTAACCCAAGAAGTGATAACATTAAAAGGGTTCCTCCCAGGGCAATCATAAGCCCATAAGTCACTGGGGTACGTAAATTCATTTTTGACATTCGTATTAATTAAAGCCTCAAGTTTCGAAGGATTCTTCCTGAAAATTGAGCTCTGGAGGTTGGAAAAAAAGGTTGATTTTAGGATTCAACCTCCCCAGGAACAGAAAATCCCAACGCTGCCAGTTCCTTTCTGTTTTTTACTCCGGTCTTTCTGTAGATCTTATTGAGATGGGTCTTTACCGTGGAAAGGTCTATGAATAATTCTTCCGCAATTTCCTTGTTCCTTTTCCCCTGTTTGATGAGTGCGATTACTTCTATTTCACGTTTGCTGAGTCTTTTCTGAAAAGAATATTCAAAATCATCCTTTTGCTTGGTTGTGCCTAATAACATGCCCAAACCGCAGACGAGAACAATGAACGGTACGAGCAACAATGAATTGACCATATTTATTTGCACAACACCGTAAGCCTTCGAATAATGAAAAATGTCGAAAGCCAATACTCCCAGGATGATCATCAGTGAAAGAATGATCAATATCTTGTTTTCTCCGATTGACGCTTTGATGTTCAACTTATAAATATGAATCATGATCTCTGTTGCCGACGAAGTTAAAGGAATCGACAAAATGAGGAGCCTCATGAGAATAGCGGCTACTTGCTAATCGGATGAACGCAGTTGATTAAATGAATAATTTATTGTCAGAGAATTTCTGCTCCGGTCAAAGCTCCTTGTCGTGCGTCGACTTGCTATCAGAAGGAACTTCAACGCGATCAAACATCCCATAATTCCTTATTACGTGGGCTACTCTTAAGTGATAGTCTTTAAAAATTTTTTCTCTTCCGGTAGTTTGTGCGACCCGATGTTGTTCCAGGTTTCTCCATTCCCTGATCGCCTCTTCGCTTTCCCAAAAAGATAAGGATAACATCTTTTCAGGATTGTTTAAACTCTGAAACCGTTCTATAGATATAAAACCTTTGATTTTCATAAGTGAGGATTTTAGTTCCGCCGCTATGTCCAGGTATTCTTCTTTTTTACCTGATGCCGGTTCCACCTCAAATATTACTGCAATTTGATGTTGACTGTTCATAGTTCCGTGACTTCTTGCACTAACGCAACAAAAATGCGAAATCCTTTTTCTAGAAGTCCATCTGATGAAAGTTCTGGATGGAACATTGCTTAATGTATGTCTCCATTTCTTCCGGAATCAGTGCCTCACTCCAGTTTTCACCCGCAAAATTTACCAAATGCTCCTCACTTTCCCACCTTGATACCATCACATATTCCAGAGGGTTCCATTTGGAGCCTTTGCCAATCTCCAGGGAGATCAGTCCAGGGTGGTTCTGTACCAGAGGAACAGAAATGGCTTTGTATTTGATCTCAAACGCTTCCTGTAAATCGAGAGGTACTTCTGCCGTGAAAATTCTAATGATCATAGTGGTAAAGTTGTGGTTCCTTTAACATGAAAAAGGGTGAATTTAATTCCACCCGTCATTTTCCACTGTTAAGTTATACCCCTTCGCCGATTTTCATGACCTAAACAAACATGAGCCGTTCCTTACTTACAGGGATGGCTTGAAGGTTTAGTATTGAGTCACGATCGAAGCGTTACATTCCCCACCTTAATGAGGGAAATTAAAATCTTCCAAAGATGCTTACATGAAAGCAATGATCATTGCGGCTATTACGAGACTAAAGAAGTGATATCCGGTATTGATGAAAAACAACTTCCAGGATTTTCTTTCCCAGGTAACCGTGCCAATGTCTACGGGTAGATAAAATCCCATCCAGGTAAAAAATGCAGCCATCATGGCAACGCCGAAAGGCGGGTAAGGAGAGGGATCAAATCCCCAGGTCAGAGGATTGTAAGCGGCCATGTTATTGGCCAGTACCCAAGCGAATAAGAAGTTTCCGATCACCATAGCAATCATTCCACCAATCATGAGATTCTTGGGTGGTTTCTCATCAGGATCAAACCCCATTTCTCGCGCCCAGGCTTTTCCAAACAGGGGTGTATACCAGGCAAACCCAAAGAAAAAGTTGGCCAAAACTGCGATGAGTACGGCGGTCATATTTACACTGATCTCAGGCATAATCTGAATAGGTTAAAGTTTTCATTAACAAAGCTAAGAGGGGAGATATTGCCATGAGATGGTCATTAGCGACATACTGAGGGGTTGATAGTGACCAGCCAGCTTAATATTTTTGAAGGAAATACCCCTGATAAAAATGAAACACGTATCTGTTTTGGTGCCAGAAGGTCCGGTTGTGCTAAGTAGCGTGGTTGGTGCCTTCAAACTCTTTGGACAGGTCAATAATTTCCTTGCTCAAAAAGGGGCACCACCCTATTACGATATTCAGTTGGTTGGGCTCAGTAAGACTACTTCATTGTATGAGGGTATCTTTTCTATCCAACCACATGTGACCATCGATCAGGTAGAAAAAACAGATCTGATAGTAGTCACAACGATCACTGGCGACATGGTCGATTCTCTGACAAAAAACAGTGCTTTCATTCCCTGGATCAATGCCAGATTCAGAGAAGGAGCCGAAGTAGCCAGTCTGTGTATGGGTGCCTTTTTGTTAGCGGCCACGGGTATACTTGATGACAGACGAGCCACAACGCACTGGATCGGGATTGACCAGTTTCGGGAAATGTTCCCAAAGGTGCTGCTACAGCAGGATAAAATCATCACGGATGAGGATGGAACATATACCAGTGGGGGTGCTTACTCGTTCCTGAATTTGTTAATTTATCTGATCGAAAAGTACAATGGTCGCGACATGGCCATTATGAACGCCAAACTTTTTGAAATAGACATTGACCGCTACAGCCAATCGGAATTCGTCATCTTCGAATCTCAAAAGACACATAGTGATGTATCCATTCGTAATGTGCAGTCCTTCATTGAAAATCACTTTGGAGATAACATAACGTTGGAAGAACTTTCCGATCAGGCAGCCTTAAGCAGGAGGAATCTTATCAGGAGATTTAAAAAAGCTACGCAAAATACGCCTTTTCAGTATCTACAACGGGTCCGGGTGGAAGCTGCCAAAAAACTGTTGGAACGCACCGATAAAAACATTACTGAAGCCATGGTAGAAGTAGGCTATTCGGATAACAAAGCTTTCAGATCGGTCTTCAAAAAATACACTGGTATTTCCCCTGTCGATTATCGAAATAAGTACAATACCCATTTTTCAAAATCCCTGTAGTCTCCTTTTTGCAATTGTCAAGGCCATGTAGTCATGGACGCGAAGGGACAAATCTGATACTTAAAACGCGGCACCCATATAGCTTGAGAGCTTACGCATTCCGTTATGATAATAAAATTATGACACTCAGGTAGCTTTTTGAATGGAGTTGCCTAACTTTCATAGCGCATAGACCCGTATTACGGATTTTTTTACATACAACCAATTATTTATGTTCGCTTACTTAACCGGAGCATTTAATATCATTAATTCGATCAATAGCTCCATCGAAACCGCAAGTTTCCGTTCAGATGTACTGAGCGATTTAAAGGCCATTCAAACGAAACTGGATGCCATCAGCAGTGCTTTGGCAACAATCAGCGCCAAAGCCGATCTGCAATCCCTTATCGAAGCCATGAGTAATGCCCCAAATACCATTGGGACTACCTACGCTGAGCCTATCGTTACCAAATACCTGACCGCAAAAGGTGATTATTCTTCGTGGACTCAAGGAGAGAAGGATCAACTGGAACAATTCATTGCCAGCCTTACCCCGGATAATTATCAGGATTCGATTGGCCATATGCTCACCGCTATTCATCAGGGCGTGATGGGAGAGTTGACCACCAATCACAACTCCTGGATCGATTTGTTTTACAATGAGATTGTTCTGGAGGCTCGAATCACTAAATCCAATATTGAGTACCTCTATCTTTTCTTTACGCAGCAAGTAATTTATACACAACTTCAGGGGCTTACTTTGTTGTCCATGACTGATAGTATGGGGTCATGGGCAGCGGACTTGCAAGCCAATATCACCTTGCAGGCGGAAAAGATTCAGGGAAAAGTCGATTCCCTGCCGGATTCTGATTCCTGGGCCGGAAGGCATGGCGGTCATGTCGAAACCAGAAGTGGTCGTCAGTTACGATTCGGGATCAATGAAGACGCTGTGCCGGAAGGCTATCTGGTTACTGGATTCCGTATTAGAACTGATGGCGATGGCAAACTCCTGCTTTTCCTGGATATAGGCAAGTGTGATGAGACAGGCTACATCACCAGTGAAAGTAAGGACCAGGTATATCAAATGGGTACCACCAACGATAACTGGAACGTAGAGGAAGACCCCTCCGTCGTGGGAAGTCATACAAACTATCACCTGGGTTACCTGGATACGACAGAAATCAGCCTTCCCGAGAACCATGTGGTTTTGAACATGGGTTTTGGGAGAGGAGTATCTTATTCTAAAAGTACAACCTTTGGTCAAACCAGCGCCACCTACAACCACAGTGGTGTTTACCTCATCGTTAAGCATGGGGAAATCGATGCAAATGGTAAGATCCTGACCGATACGATCACCCAGTCCTCAAATGGGGGTAGTTTCGGGAGTGACGGTAGTTCAGAAGGGACGCCACCTTCTCAGTGGGTGCGTTGGAATGATTTCACTTACTACGTAGCGTTAAATACACCCATGACAGGTGCTCGGTTTTTGTTGGAGGATAATGGCTTTGTACCAGTAGCGAAAGACACCATTCATAAACAGTCTTTTGCCGAATCATCGTAGCCATCTACAATGAGTTGACACAGTTTTGGAAGAGGGAGCTCAAAAGGGCGCCCTCTTTTTGTGAAGACGCTTTCCAATAGGAGTTCGATAGATGCATACATATTGGAGGAAAAGGTTTCAATCTTTAGCTGAATTGGGAAATTCTTTTGAAGGTTCCGGATTGATGGTGTAGGGTAAAAAAACCAAGGCAGATTAGTAATAACCCACCTTGATTTAGTTATCTATTGCTCATTCGCTTCGTTCCAGTAGGCGATGGTTTGGCCATATTGGAAGTGAATAGGATTGTGACCGGGATCTTTTTTATACAGATAGAGATCAGGTGCTTTGGGAAGCAAGACGATGATATCCGATCCGCCGAATTTGAATTTTCCAAACTCCTGACCCTTTACTACCAGATCACCGGGTTTGATTCGATCGGTGTACATGTCTACCCCGGAAACCTGAGCCATACCAATCGGCAGTACCGCTACTTTTCCCAAATTGGGGGCATCCAGGAGGATAAGACCTCTGGCCTGATTGAATTCATAGCCATTTCCGGCGCCATCAGGTGCATCAAATTGACCCTCTTTTGACAAGTCTACGTTCAGGAATACCTTACCCTGAATGGCCCGGAAATCTTTAACTTCTCCAAACACAGGTGTGTGGAATCGGTGATAATCGAAAGGATTTAGGAAATAGTGGATAAATGTGCCTCCGTAAAATTCACTGGCGAATTCGCTGCCGTCAAGCAGCTCGTCGATAGTCCCGATACTGTGCGTATTTTTCAGCATGACATTTGCAGGGTTACCCTCAAGGTCCAAAACATTTCCAGCTTCATCAATGTGATAATTCATCTTGAAGGTACAATCTGCCGGAGATGTGATGGTTTGATTGTTGTTGGGCTCTGCTATAGGTCGTACAGGTGTAATTCCTGTGCCTGGAGCAGCCTGATTAAATTCCCGATAGAAGAATTGGTTGAAGGTGGTCCAGGTATCGGCATTGTCCTGGTACAAGGGGAAGTTATATACCGATTCTTTCTTACCATCTATTATGACGCTATCGTTCGCGAAAGATGCCAGTGTTTCAGGGGTAAGGGATTCTTCGGTATCCAAAAACTCGCCCCAGGCTTGTGCAAATTCAACTAGCCAGTCTGAAAATTTCGAATAACTCTGCATCGTTTTTCCCTCATGAGGCTGGTCAACCAACCAGTAGAATTGACACAACAGGTCATATACTTTTTGATTGTAACCGTTTTTAGTGCCGTCACTTGTCCAACCTCCAGGATAGTCAGGATTTCTTTCTTCGTTAGGGATCAGTCTCACATAAAGATTCAGATAGACATAATAATCATCGATGGTAGTCGGCCATCCGTGACCATTGAATTCTGCATTGATGGCCTTAAATAACTCGGGATTCAACTGCATTTTAGCCTTTAGTACGGCTGCCTTGAGTGACCTCAAAAGATCAGTTTTCATGGCTTCCTCGTGATCCAGTAAATCTTTGAGTTTTTGAACTACCGGATAAAGGCCTTCAGCTGAAATAGTCATGGTTTTTGTGGATGTGTGTGACATGGAACTATGTGGTTTTAATTATTGGGTGTAAACCTATGACGCTGGTCATTTTGGGCAGTACCCACTTTGGTCGAATTTTACCGATACTGCAATTGCAGTAGGTTCCTTTATCCCTTGACAAGTTCGGAGGCCAGGTCGTTTGTGCCTGACCACAACCTGATTTATATCATGCCCACTTATTGAAGCAGCTCAGGGCAAAGTTTTTATTTTCGGCACAAAAGAGCTGAAATCACGAACACACAATTAATTCCATATTACCTGTTGGCCTGGCTCTTGATTGCACCAATTGTATTGACTGCTCAATCTGATTCCATTCCATCAAAATTCCAAGTCAGTGGAGATTTCAGGTTCCGGGCCGAACAGGACTGGAATTCCCGTAAATCCGATGGAACTTTCAGGGAAGACAGATCGAGATTGCGGTACAGAGGCCGGATCGGATTAGTATACCAGCACAACCCTCGCACTTCCGTTGGGTTAAGGCTAAGAACCGGAGACCCTAGAAAACAGCAAGACCCTCAGCTTACACTGGGAGATAGTTTCAAAGAGTTTGGTACGTTGCCTATTGCTCTGGAAAAGGCTTACTTCGAAACAGAGCTAAAGCGCTTTAATATTTGGCTGGGTAAAAACACTTTTCCGTTTAAAAAGCAGAATGAACTCTTTTGGAGTGACAATGTCTTTCCGGAAGGAATACATATCAATAAAACCATCAACCCTGCAGCAAACTGGCTCGATCAAATCCGGTTTAATGCCGGACACTTTATTCTGAATGCTCGTGGAGGTGCCTTCAGAAATGACAGCTATCTGCAAGGTTTTCAGATTGTTACGCAATACTTCAGGGACAGGGTCGCCTTCTGGCCCAGCTTATATCTCATGCGAAACATCCAGAACATCCCCGACGGAGCAGAAACCTTCTTTCTTGATTACTCAATTTTAAGCGTAGGAGGATATATAAAATTGGTTCGCGAGCCCCTGATCAAACTCGCCATGGATGGGTATTACAACCTTGAAGACTATGAGACCAATGACTCCATTCCACAAAACCTGCGAAACCAAAATAGGGGACTTACCATGAGTTTGAGTTATGGTCAATTGTCATCAAAAGGAGATTGGCTACTTCAATTTACCTACGCCTATTTGCAACGTTATGCAGCGTTGGATTTCATGGCACAAAATGACTGGGCTCGCTGGGATTATTCCGCTTATGATTCTCCGGATGGGAGGCTGACGAACTTCAAAGGGATTGAATTAACACTGGGTACAAACATCGAGGACAGAATCACATTGAAATCAAAATACTACCTCGTTCGACAACTGGTGCCTTTCGACACATTGACCGAAAACGGGCAAAGAATCCGTTTCGACATAGATATCAAGTTTTAGATTTACACACACCCAAAGAGAGGAGTGTAATTTTGCCTTCCACATTTAACTGAATCCTGCGATTTTGAAAAGCGTAAACCTGGTATGGGTTGAATCGCCGTTTTTCTAACCTTTGTCTTAGAGGTTGTTAAGGGGTTATTAACCCAACCACAGCCAGATCTGATAAGAGGCCAGTGCAAGGCCAGAAAGAAGAAGGTAAGTGTTGACGGCTTTGAACAAAGGATTGAAGCTTTCTTTGCTTCGCCAGGCGTTTATGATCAGCACGATTGGGATCAGTGCTAAAACCTGACCGAGTTCGACCCCAAGATTGAAGCTGAGGATCTTCAACAAAATGTCTTCTTGCGCCATGGCAAATGACTGGAGGCGTGCGGACAATCCAAGCCCATGGATCAATCCAAATAGGAAGACCATGTTTAGGAGGTGTGGTGGTTCGGCTTTAAAAACTTTTTGAAACAACCCCAGGTTCTCAAAACCCTTGTAAAACACACTCAAACCGATAATCGCATCAATCAGGTGCTCATTAACAGCGATACCCAGATAAGTGGCTGAAATAAGTGTGATGCTATGCCCAATGGTAAAAGCCGTAATGAACTTTACGATATGGCGAAAATCCGTCAGATGAAAGATGACGCCAATCAGGAAAAGCAAATGATCATAGCCGGTAAGCATGTGTTTGGCACCCACCCAGATGTAAGCAAGTAGACCACCATTTTGAAGTAACTCCCGATCACCACCTGAGACGTCATGAGCCACGCTCACCAGCGGTAAGACAACAAGAAAGAACAAGATGCTTTTGCGGCTCACTTTCATCCGTTCATTATTTTCGGTTGTACCAAAAGTATAAGCCGACAATCACCAATAAGCTTAGCAACCCGTACAGATAGCCTGGGATGCCCTCTTCATGACTGTGGTGTTCCCCGTCGTGGGCATGCGAGTGTTCATGCGAATGACCGCTTCCTATGGCAAAAGTCACCGTTGCCCAGTTCGATTCGTGGGTAAGTCCTTCCTCTGCAACTTCTACCAGATGGATCGTTCTCAAGTACCAAATGCCTTCTTCAGATATGGGGACACTAATCATACCCCGATGGTCTGTCCTCAACTGCAACATTTCGTCGTGATGATGATCTGTTTCATGATCGTGTGAATGGGTATGACCATCGTGCGTATGTTCACCTGAGGAGGGCTGGTGTCCCACATATACCAGCTGATAGGAAAGGGGCTTTTGTTCATAGAGGAGTTTGACGGGCAGGTCATGACCAGGATGTAATTCGTACGGGTTTTCTTCTAAGATAAATTCGATTGGATAGCCCAATTCTGTTTTGTAATCATCGGTGAGTTTGTTCCCTACCTGGAAGATCGTCTTCACGTGTTTGGAATATTTCTCTACTGCAGAGTCCTGCAACGTACCTTGTTGTTTGCGGAGATCCAGCATGTCCAGAACACCATCATGCTTTAAGTAATCATTAAAATCTTCTGCAGACTGACCAAAACTCCGTGATTTGGTAGAAACGCCCGCTACCCATGTGCCTGATGATCCGGTGCGGATATTGAGATAAGTAGTACTGTCTTTTTCATACCAGGAGGATGTATCCACTGCTACTCGTTGGTCATTACCTACCAGACTCACATCAAGCATGCGATCGCGGGTGATCACATTGTCACTACGATCAAACGTTCCGTTGAACAGTTGAATGACCGCTTGAGTGCCAGGCTCAAGCATGTACTGGTCAAACTTCAGGTACATGTCGTGACTACAAAGGAGCAAAGCCCAAAAAAAGCCGGAGAAAATTCGTTTCATCTGGTCAAAAAATCTGAGCGCAAACCTAATTTTTAGTCTTAAGAAGTCTGAGAAAATCTTTTTTGAATGGCGCTAGAATTATTCATAAATGGGTGGGTAGCCTTTTGGTGTATTTACCGTGAAAAGAAGTCCCCGGGAAAATCACTAACTTAGGTTACATTCTATAACCGGGCATACCCTATGAAACGCTACCTGAACATTTTCGTGATTGCCTTAATCGTCTTTCAGGTTCAAGGCCAAACAACTGAAATTAACAAAACGCTACCTCCAACGGTGGTTGAAGCCATCGAAAAACGTGTGGCGAATGATTACACACCTAGTATAGCTGTTGCCTTAATCGACCCATCGGGCACCTATTTTTTCAACTTTGGCAAAACGGCATCCGATGGATTACCTGTAGATGAAAATACTATTTATGAGATAGGTTCGATCTCAAAAGTGTTTACCGGTATTCTGCTGGCCCAACAAACGCTGGATGGTGATCTGACCGTAGAAACTCCGGTTAATGATTTGCTTCCTGATGACATCAATGTACCTGTGAAAGGCGAACAGGAGATCACACTCGGTCACCTCACGGATCATACTTCAGGTCTGCCCAGGATGCCGAGTAATTTTACACCGGCCAACCCGCTCAATCCCTATGCCGACTATTCGGTGGATCAGATGTATGAATTCATTTCTTCTTATCAGCCAGTTCGTAAAGTGGGAGCGGGCTATGAATATTCCAATTTGGCACAAGGACTGTTGGGACATCTCCTGGCGAAGAACAAAGATCTTTCTTATGAAGACCTTATGCAACAAACCATAGCGGAACCCCTGAGGATGGCTGACACTCGGATCGTGTTTACCGAACGCATGAAAGAAAATTTAGCCCTGCCACATAGCGGAGGACAGGTAGTTGAGAATTGGGATATTCCGACCCTTGCCGGGGCAGGTGCCATCCGGAGCTCCACCAAGGACATGGCGAAGTTCATCGCTGCCAATTTGGGTTATGAAGATACACCGTTAAAGGAAGCGATGTTGCTTTCACATCAGCCAAGGCACCATAAAGCCGGTGAAAATTCCGTTGGCATGGGATGGCATATCAAGCAGGGATCGGAAGGAGAGGTCATCTGGCACAATGGAGGAACAGGCGGTTACCGCACATTTGCCGGATTTGTGAAGGAGACCGGAAAAGGAGTGGTGGTGCTCACAAATTCATCACAAGGTTCCGATGATATCGGTTTTCGGCTGCTCGATCCTGAATCGAAGCTAGCTCAATTGAAATTTAAGTCGGATGCAACAGAATTATCTGAGGCTACCCTTTCGAGATATGTTGGTGTATACGAATTGAGTCCTGTCTTTAAGATTACGATCACAAAAGAAGGAAAACAACTATACGGTCAGGCTACGGGACAAAATAGATTTGAGATGTTTCCTGAAAGCGATACGCTGTTTTACCTGACTGTGGTGCAAGCCAAAATCTCGTTTTTGATAGAAGAAGATGAGGTCAAAAGTTTAACCCTCTTTCAAGGTGGTCAGGAAATTCCTGGCAGGAAGATTGAATAAAAGTTCACCTTTTCTTCAGATTCCATTATGCAACTCACGACTAAGGCTTAAGTAGGTACATCGCTGGATAGTGTTCGATTTCAAGAGACCTGATTCCTGTTGACTTTTTGTCGTCTATTGGCAACTAAAACGTTGAACGCCAAAGGGTAATGGATTATCCATTCATGGGTACAATGCGGGCTATGACTCACTTCCAGGGTCTCACACCCAAATACTAAAATCAATCGGGAACCTGATTTCTGTCATGTAGACTGAGTGGTCAAAATGAGTTCTTTGAGCACGCTATTGATCATTTCTGACTTTTTAACCCAAACATGAATGACCAGAATAATTCAACTAATCCTGCTTGTACTTTTTAGTTTTATTTCTCTCCCCACTGTTGCTCAGTTGGTTTTCGGTACCCAAGTCAGGCCCAGGGCAGAATTTCGAAATGGCTTCAAAACTTTGAATGGAGAAGATCGTTCCCCTGCCTTTTTCATTGAACAGCGAGCCAGGTTATTCGCTGATTACAATACTCATAAATTTCGGGTTCGCATCAATTTTCAAGATGTACGGATCTGGGGAAGCACAAGTCAAATCTACAAGACCGATCCTAATGTGGTTACGAATGTTTACGAAGCCTGGGGGCTGTACCGTTTTACAAATCAATGGTCGCTGAAAATAGGTCGAATGGCCTGGGATTATGACAGTGCCCGATTTTTAGGGGATCTGCGATGGGCCGCTCAGAGCAGAAGTCATGATGGACTAGTATTCAGTTATCAAAATGATGAAAGCCAGTTTCAATTAGACCTGGGAGCTGCATTTAATCAGGTGGGCTTTGAGCCTGCTCTTCTCTCTGAAACCTTTTACTCAGGTGTCAATAACTATAAAACCAACCAGTTCCTTTATCTGAAAAAAGGCTTTGAGGATACCAACCTTTCCTTACTGATTCATAATGATGGTCGTCAGGTTCAGGCAGATTCTTCATTGGCGATGCGCCAGACCTATGGATTGACCGGAACCGGTGGCTCAGGTGCATTAGGATGGGGAGGAGAACTCTTCTATCAGGGGGGTAAAAATGCCAGAGATGTATCGGTCAACGCATTCTTTATTTCTGCTTACCTGAGATTCAAAACCGCTGCCACTCCGATTACGGTTGGTATGGATTATTTGTCGGGTACATCTACAACGGACACAGAGGACAAGGCTTTTATTCCTCTGTATGGTACCAATCACAAGTTTTATGGATACATGGACTATTTCTATGTCGGCAATGCACACGGACAGGCAGGAAACATCGCCGGGTTGATGGATGTACATCTGAAAACGAAATTCAAGGCAGGTGAGAAGGGTTCATTGGTCGTTAATACGCATGTTTTCCAAAGTGCAGCGGACCTTTATGATCCTTCGGACGTGACTATCTCAGAAAGTAAATATCTGGGAACCGAAGTTGATCTAGTGTACACACTGACCATGACCAAAGATGTAAAACTTAACCTGGGGTATTCTCAAATGTTTGCTTCAGAATCTATGGAGTTGGTCAAGTCGACCGGAGATTCCAACAGCTTGAACAACTGGATCTGGGCAATGATTGATTTTAACCCTTCAGTAGTCGTGAAAGAATTTCAATAAAGGCGTATAGCATGAACGGCACAATTTAACCTTTTTAGTATGGCCCTGTATCAACGAATAAAACCCCCCAAAGCCTGGAAGCCGGTAGTCATTGTGCTGCTGGGCGCCATCTTCGGACTGGGTGCGTACATAGCCAAGGTCGCCAATGTCGCCTCCTACCTGACCGACGATCCCCGCGCTTGTATCAATTGTCATGTGATGACCCCTCAGTACATTACCTGGAATCATAGCTCTCATCGCGAAGTGGCTTCCTGCAACGATTGTCACGTGCCACATGATAATGTGATAAAGCAATACGCTTTCAAAGCGAAAGATGGTATCTATCATGCCACAATCTATACCCTGCGGGCCGAACCTGAAGCCATTGTTATGCACGAGGCTGGTCGGGAAGCTGTGCAGAATAACTGTATCAGATGTCATGTGGATCAGGTAACTGATGCTAAAATGCAATCCTGGACAGCCACACATACCAGTGACCGATTAGAACGAACTTGTTGGGAATGCCATCGCGAAACACCACACGGCCGGGTGAGAAGCCTCTCCTCTGTCGGGTATCACATTGAACCCATACCTATTCAAACTGAACAAGAACTTTTGATCCCCAAATGGCTGAAAGAAGCCACAGAACCTAAATCCCCAGAAGATGAATAGTACGAAAAACTGGTTATTATTTGGTGCCACGGTAGCAATTGTTTTGCTGCTGAGTATTCTGGCTAATAGTATATTAAGCAGAAAGGCTGAAAGTCAGTTTGCTTATCAACCTCAGGTTAAAATAGCTGAAAATGAGCCTCGTAACGAGGTTTGGGGAGAGAACTTCCCAAGACAGTATCAGTCATTTATGCAGACCAGGGATACTTCCTTTGCGAGTTATCTCAATGGCTCGAAGCTTCGAGATGCCCTGGAAGAAAACCCTGAGTTGGTTGTGTTATGGGCAGGGTATGGCTTCTCGAAAGATTATAATCAGCCTCGCGGCCACGGTTATGCCATCGAAGATTTACAAAATACGCTACGAACCGGAGGCCCTACAGGCCCCGGGACGGGACCGATGCCAAGTACGTGCTGGTCTTGCAAAAGCCCGGATGTGCCACGACTAATGAATGAAAATGGCATCAAGGAATTTTATTCAGGTAAGTGGGCGGATAAAGGATCAGAAGTGGTCAATCCGATTGGTTGTGCCGATTGCCACAATCCTAAAACTATGTCGTTGCAAATATCCAGACCTGCATTGATCGAAGCCTTCCAATCCATGGGTAAAGAAATCGATCAGGCCACCCATCAGGAAATGCGTTCACTGGTTTGTGCACAGTGTCACGTGGAGTATTACTTCGATAAGAACTCACCTGGAAAGGAAGGGGTGCCCTATCTGACTTTCCCGTGGAAAGAGGGTATGAGTGTTGAAGCCATGGAGGAATATTATGATAACCTGGATTTCAAGGACTGGACCCACGCCATCAGCAAGGCGCCTATGCTGAAAGCACAGCACCCGGGATACGAACTTTTTGAACAAGGCATTCACGCCAAGCGTGGGGTCTCTTGTGCTGATTGCCATATGCCATATAAAACTGAAGGTGGACAAAAATTTACTGATCACCACATTCGCTCTCCTTTGGCAAACCCGGCCAATTCATGCCAGGTCTGTCACCGACAGGATAAAAGTGAACTCATTGCTAACGTTTACGATAAACAAAGGAAGATCAAGAAGACCCAAAGCGATTTAGAGAAGTTGATCGTGAGGGCACACGTGGAGGCCAGAAAAGCCTGGGACCTGGGTGCGACCGAAGAACAGATGGCTCCTATTCTGACAGATATTCGACATGCGCAATGGCGTTGGGATTACTCAGTAGCTTCACATGGCGGTTCTTTCCATGCGCCGGTTGAAGTAAGCCGTATTGTGTCTTCCGCAACTGCAACCGCACAAGAAGCCAGAGTAAAACTGGCAAGATTACTGGCGGATCTGGGATATACTGACGAAGTGCCTTATCCGGACATTTCTACCAAAGCCAAAGCGCAGGAATTTGCAGGATTAGACATGGAAAAGCTTGAAAAAGAGAAAGCTGTTTTCAAGGAAAATATCATTCCCATTTGGCTGGAAGAAGCCCAGGAACGTGAAGCCAGGATGGAAGTGAAGACAGTTTCACAAAATAAATAATCACTTTTCCAGCGGCCCTTCAAATGAAAAAAATAGCTTCTTTACTCTTCTCCAACAAACTGACTTTGTTGGCACTGATCGCCTTTGGTGTGGCGATGGCGGTGGCCACGTTTCTGGAAAATGATTTTGGTACTGCTGCCGCACGAGGGGCGGTATATGATTCCTGGTGGTTTGAGGTGCTGATGCTTTTCCTGGCCATCAATTTTCTGGGAAACATTGTCCGTTACAAGCTTTTAAGAAAGGAGAAATTCAATATTCTCCTTTTCCATGTAGCATTCGTCATCATACTTCTGGGGGCGGCTGTCACGCGATACACGGGTTATGAAGGATTGATCCATATCCGGGAAGGACAACAATCAAATACAATTATTTCCCAGGAACGTTATTTTAATCTTGAGGTACATCTGGGTGATCAGCAATGGTCTCAGGTCGAGCCGATCAAGGCAACCCGATTACAACAACCGGACCTGAAAATTAAGACCGGTAACAGTGGTACTCCCCTTCAGATAGAGGTCACAGCCTTTGTGCCTGATGCTGTACAATCTCTGATTGAGGGGAGACCAGAGCAATCTGTGATCGAACTGGTTGCCGTGGTAAATGAAGGTAGAAAGAGCTTTTATCTGGGAAGGGGCGGTAGTGTCTTCATTAACGGACATGAATTCACCCTGGACAAGCATAAGCCTGGTGCAATCAACATCCGTCAGGAGAATGATCTTTTTCTGATCGAATCACCAGAAGCTTTTAATTACATGGTGATGTCCACACAGCAGGTAGGGATACTGGAAAGAGCTGTGACCGATACACTCCAATTGCGGGCTTTATACCAGTCCGATCACCTGAATTTTGTGTTGAGTGAGGTACATCAGGGAAAAACACTCGCTTATCAAACGACTGAGGATAAGGAACAGGCACAAAGTGCTGCAGATCTGTTGTTTTTGACGTTGAGTACTGAGCAGCAACAGAGAGACATCATATTGGCGGCGATCGATGGGGTATACAGTCCGATGCAAGAAGCTCATATCGGTAATTATCAGGTGAATGTATCTTATGGCCCTAAATTGATCACCCTGCCTTTTGCACTGCACCTCAGAGATTTTCAACTGGAGCGGTATCCGGGTTCGGTAAGCCCTTCCTCATATGCCAGTGAGCTGATTGTGAAAGATCCCGAGGGAGAATTTCCGGTTAGGGTTTCCATGAATAATGTGCTGGATCATCGTGGTTACCGATTTTTTCAGGCGTCCTATGATTTGGATGAATTGGGAACGGTACTTTCCGTGAATCAGGATTATTGGGGAACGCAAATAAGTTACCTCGGATATTTACTTATGGGGCTAGGTATGTTTTTTTCACTTTTTGGTCGCCAATCGAGATTCAGACAGGTAAGTGAAAAACTAAACAAGCTTAAAACCGCTACTGCCGTAGTGCTTGTTCTGGTCATTCCCTTCGCTTCCCAGGCCAATGATGAAGATGAAGTAAAGCGAGCGGAATTCAGTTTTGTCATTGATGCCCAACATGCGGCCAGTTTCGGGAAACTGATGGTTCAGGACATGGATGGCAGGATCAAGCCCATTAACACACTGGCCTCCGAATTTCTTCGAAAGCTGACTCGGAAAACCAGTTACCTTTTAAATCAGAAAGACGAACCACAGCGACTCAGCAGTGACCAGGTGTTCCTTTCTATACATCAAAACCCTTTTGCCTGGAAAGACATGCCTTTGATCAAAGTAGATGATGAGAAAGGAAGGGTATTGCTGGAAATGTTGCAGGTCGAAAACCGTAACCTGCTAAGTTTCCAGGAGCTGATTGATGAGAGTGGAGCTTACCGATTAACGGAAGCGGTGCAAACCGCACTCCGGAAAAAACCCGCTGAGCGATCCGAACAGGACAAAGAATTGATCAAGGTCGACGAACGGTTCAATATCCTATATCAGGCACTAACCGGCAATTACCTGAAAGTGTTTCCACAGCCAGAGGCGGAGGATAACAAGTGGTTCAATAGTGAATTTCAACGGGCCGGTTTCAAACAGGAAGACTCTTTGTTTGTGCGTAATATCCTGGGTATCTACTATCAGGATATTCGGGAGGCGCAGATGAATCACGACTGGACGGAAGCCAATAACAAGTTGCAATACATTCGAACTTTTCAGGCGACCATGGGGGCAGCGGTCATGCCTGAGGGAAGCAGCATAAAGGCTGAATTGTTGTACAACAAACTGAACATCTATAGTCGGCTTTTTCCAGTTTTCTGGATGCTCGGGTTATACTTGTTGGTGCTAGCCCTTTGTCGGGTTTTCTTCCAGTCCCGCGCACTCAGGTTCGCCTATCTCATGGGCGTTCTGTTGACAGCAGTGGCCTTTGTCGCCCTAACTGGTAATATCATACTTCGGTGGTATGCAGGAGGATATCCCCCATGGAGCAATGGTTATGAGATGATCATTTTAGTGGCCTGGGCGCTTTTCCTTTTTGGCTTTATTTTCTATCGGAAAAGCGACTTCATTTTGCCGGTTGTGGCCATGTTCGGAGGGACCTTACTTTTCGTTTCTTTTTTGGATTGGCTTAACCCGGAGATCACAAGCCTGGTACCGGTGCTCAAATCATATTGGTTAAAAATACACGTGGCAATTATCGTTAGCAGCTACGCACCGCTTGCACTTTCTGCGCTGCTGGGTCTATTGGTGCTGATTTTTATGATCATCAAACACCCGAGTCTGGATCGTCCGATCAAGGAATTGACTTACATCAATGAATTGTCGATGACCATTGGTCTGTATATGTTGGCCATAGGGACTTTCCTGGGAGGTGTGTGGGCCAATGAATCCTGGGGTAGATACTGGGGGTGGGATCCCAAAGAAACGTGGGCTTTGATTTCCATCATCGTTTATGCGGTAGTCCTGCACATGCGTTTGGTGCCCGGGTTGAGAGGTCCTTATGCGTTTAGCCTTGCCAGCGTGATTTCCTTTTTCGCCATCATCATGACCTCATTTGGCGTCAATTATTATTTATCTGGCCTTCATTCTTATGCGGCAGGCGACCCATTGCCGGTTCCGCAATTCGTCTATTGGGTGATTTTTATGATATTGGCAATCGGCATGTGGTCGTACTTTCGACGAGATCAATTGATACGAACATGATTGATTAGTCCGTCGGTCACTATTTCCTGTTCATTTTAAAGGATCGGGTTACGCCATTTTATTCATTCCGTAAAAACAGGACCGGGTTCATATAGATGGTTCGGTAGAGTTTTCTCACGATTACAGCGAAAGCTACAAATAAGGTAATTATAGAGGTGAGCGGAATCATCCACAACAAATGTTCCATGCTTATCTGGTAAACGAAATCACTGACCCAATGGACTGAAAGGTAGTAAGATACCGGAATAGAGATCAGGTTTCCAATAATGATCCAGGTAACGAGTTTGCCGGAAAGCTTTGAAAGAATGTGCTTGTGACTCCCGCCAAGTACCTTGCGGATGGCGATCTCTTTCATCATCGCATTGATGACAAAAATGCTTAAAGCAAGCAGGCCAATGATCGATATGGAGAAGGCCACGCCGGTGGCATAAGTAATGATCCGTTGGTTCCTTAATTCAGATGCATACATCCGATCGAATTGCTCATCCAGGAATTGATAATCAAAAACGTACCTCGGGTCCACGGATTTCAATACGCTTTCGATCAGATTCAAACTTTCCTCGATTGCTCCGGGCTGAATTTTCGCCATCAAAGTCAGCTTGTAGGGGTTTTCCACATTGATCATCAAAGGCTCTATTTGATGATGAAACGAGAGATAATGAAAATTCTTCACAACTCCGACGATCTTGCCTCTTCTGCTGCTCATGTTTATGGTTTCCCCAATGGGGTCTTCACCTTCCTTGAAGAGTTGCCTGGCTGCAGCCTCATTCAATATGAATTGTGTTCCCTGACCTGGTTCGAGCATCGTAAAGTCTCCACCGGTAACAAATTCCAGGTTTAGTGTTTCAGCATACCCGTTTATCGTGCGAATATGGGCAACTGAAATACCCTCTTCCTCAGATTTGCTAATGCGATAAGCAAACTGACCACTGGCGCCGCTTCCGGGTTTGTTTTGCGCACCTGCTACGCTCCATATATTAGCATTTTGTACCAGTTGTTCTTTGATGAACGCATAGGCCTCTTTTTGCTTTTCACTTAGGTTTTCAATCGCCACGACCTGCTCTGAATCGTACCCACTTGGTTGAGACCGCATAAAATCCATTTGAGCATTCACAAATAAGATGCTGGTCAACAGGGCGCTTGAGACGAAAAATTGAAATACTACCAAGGAGACGGTGAGCATGCCAAGTTTCCTTGCCTTCAGAGGTTGTTGGACAATGGACCTGAGGCTGAAGAGTTTAAGCGCGGGGATCACACCGGCAATACATCCGATGACCAGGAGACTCGTAACAAAAAGGATCCAGTTCGTTAGAGGCCAACTGGCCAAGGTGTATGAATGATCACCGAGTAGGGCGGAATACGGTGATCGGTCAAATGCATCAGTGAGCAGGAGTGCAACCATGCCTGAAATCCCAATCACGAGCGAGGATTCAATGGCCCCTTGCTTCAGTATGATGGCTTTGCCAGCCCCCATGATCTTTTTTAGCTTTAACTCGGCCATTCGACTGTGGTTGTTCGCCACCTGAATGTTGATGTAATTGATCAATGCCAGGGCTATGACCAGAATAGCGATTGACAATATAATGGTCAGTAATTGACGGTTGCCATTACCAAACCGATTACTTACCCAGTCACTTAAATAAACATCCTTCAGGGGAATGAAGTCATTATCTGATACATATTGAGGCCATTTTTCCTGGGTGAGTCGATCATGTCTTTGTTTCAAAAGCGCCAATGTTTGATCATGGTTGTCTGATTCGTTCAACAAGACATAAGTTTCGAATTCCAATCCACCTTGTTCCATTTCTTTCATGAATGGGTCTGATGCTATAGGAACAAGTACATCAAACTGGAACATCGTATTGGTCGGAATATCAACAATAGCGCTGATGACATAAGATTGATTGTCTATCTCAATCTGTTGTCCAACCGGATCTTCCATCGGTAATTGCCGGGCAAATTGAGCACTCACGATCGCATCGGTGGTTTTCTGAAAAGCCAGAGGACTCACTGGAAAATCAAACAGATTCAAGAAAGCGTAATCGACGAATAATACCTGATTATCGTTATATCGATTTTCCAGCAGATCGACTTCTAAGGCAAATGGTCCATACATTCGGGCGGCATCTTCCACTTGTGTGAAACCATGCTTCAGGTCACCGGCCAGTGTGCCAATAGAGATGCCAAAATTGCTCATTTTACCTTCACTAAAGGCTACACGGCTCACGGCTTTGTGGATGCGATCGGCCTTTGTGTGGTAGTGATCATAAGTCGATTCCTGAGTGAAAAAATTGAGCAAAAGGATAGAAACAAAAATACCTATCGTAAGTCCCGTTACATTGATGATGGCGCTTACCTTGTTTCGGAAGATCCTTCGGATCGTGAATTTGAGCTCGCTGTACATAGTAATCGAAATATGAGTTAGGGATACAATCCATATGCCAGAGGTATTAACACATTGATATACAGTAATTTGTGTTAATTAAGAACGCAGAATTGCTGTTCAGTTTCGATCAATTTTATGATTTGCGGACAGGTGTCATGAGCGTTATGCCAATCGATCCACCACTTTTTCCTTCAAAACATAGCCCAGGGCAATACTGGTAATAGGGATGATCAGGTAGCGTATTCCAATTTGTAGGAAATAATCTTCAAATGTCATTTCTGATAAGGGTATCAGAATGAAGATATCGAGCAACCAATTGATTGCGAGCCACGTGAGACCGATGAGACAACCATTAGCCAGGAAATTGCTATTGATTTTTTTAAAGGATAATATTAAAAAAATCGATCCTGTAAGGGCTCCCACAATGATCAATAGCGATTTCAGGAAAAAGAGATCGATCTGTGGCACCCCTTCTTTTGAATAAAAAGGAATGGAAAATACAAAAGGGATTAACCAGGTAAGAATTCCAAATAAAAAGATTCTGATTCGGGCTTTCATATTATTTCAGGTCTGCTTTAAGTAATCAAAGGGCTAATAAAAAATCAGGGAGTGACAACCCTATGTCACTTCTGCAGACCTGAAAAACAGAAATGGTGCGACTAGCTATGGTTTTACTACTTCGAATGTTACACTGTCCACTGCAAATGCGGTAAAGATGCCCAAGGCGTTGAACACGTTGGAAGGCGGTTCATTCAAGTCTCTTGAATCCTGCTCCAGGTTTTCAAAAAGATCAACGTACTCCTGATTGACGGTAAAAACTTTGGCGATATGTGGTCCATACGTTTCCAGAGCAACGGCAATGATGTCGAAAGTAGTCTGTTCCGAAGGCGCACTGATGAATCGAAAAGAGGATAGCAGATCGATTGCTTCCTCAGGGATGCCGTCCGGCAAAATAGGATCAGGTGTTGCCGCTCTGTTCTCTATCACAACGAAGTACGATTGACCTTCCCTGGCATCCCATTCCAGGGTAATCCTTTCCTCCTGGAACAGTTCCGCAATTTCATTTCTTATGCCAAAGCCCAAACTCAACTCAGGAACAACAAGGGTGTTTTTGGGGACCGAAAGCCCGGTTGGAGGGTCGGGAACGATCGTCGTGGAGGTGGCTGTTCGATCTCCAACGGTAATGCTGATAGAATAAGACTCCTGATTGGATATAAAAAGATCTTCATCAGGATATTCGTATAATCCTTTTTCATCATTGAAAATCAAGGGAAAGGTAGATGTGCCTTGAGAGATGGATACCGTAGCCGTCGGAATGGCTTCAGATGTCACTTCTTCACTTTCGATAGGCGAGATGTCCTTGATCTTGATGTTGTTCACCGCTTCATTAGCAACGATAAACCCTTCCACGACAAAATTTCCTGATTTCATGGTGACTTCTTCCGTGCAGCTAGCGGAGATCAAGAAGATGAGAAGTACAGAGATTGTTGATCTAACCTGATTCATAGATTTAGAAATTGATGGAGAATGAAAAATTTGGAGTGAATCCTAGGTAAGTGACCTCACTTACGAGCACAGGTTCTTGCGTGAAATCATATTCGATGAACCAGATATTCTGCCTTCCATAAAGGTTGAAAAGAGAGATGCCAACATTCGCATCGAGTTTTCCGATTTGGAATTTTCGATTGGCGGAGAGGTCAAGTCGGTGATAAGCGGGTAATCTGGAGCCATTTTTAGCGCCTATGCCAATGTAATTGAAAGTCCGTCCGTCCAACAGTTCGATGCTGTACTGTCCCTCAGGTTCAGAAAAAGGCTTCCCGGAACCATAAACGAACGTGGAAGAGAAATTCCAGTCCCCGACTTCATAGCTGTGCACCATTTTGAATTCGTGCAGCTGATCATGAAGCGCCGGAAATTCCTGTCCTTCGTTAAATGCTTCAAAGGTATTTCTGATACTACCCAGGGTATAGGATGCCCAACCGGTGTATTTGCCTTGTTTTTTTTGAACCAGGAACTCTACTCCTTTTGCGATACCCTCCCCGGTAAAGAACAACTCATTAGCTTCTATTTCCGGACCCCTTCTAAACCTTAAAGAGAACTCCGATAGACCCGATAAGTCTTTGTGGTATCCTTCCACATCAAACAACCAGTTATCAATTTCATAGCTGGCCCCTAATACGAAATGACGGGCGCTACTAACGTTTACAAGATCGCCATCGGCCAGCAGCCAAAACTCCCTCGACCCTTCGGTGATGTTTTCGTTGATGATCCGATTGACAAACTGGTAATGCTTACCGAAAGCTCCTTTTAACTTCCATTCCGGGGTGAACTGATAACTGAAATTGAATCGGGATTCGAAAAGTGGTTTGTCTTCAAACTCATAGTTAGAAAGCCTGAAACCAGTAGTGATCAGGAGTTTATCACCAATTTTCCGTTCATTGGAAAGGTAGATTGAGCTGTATTGGGCCTCTTGCTGTCTTTCCAGAATGACAATCGTGTCATTTCTGATATTACTGTAGTCCACTTCTGTTTGTGTGAATGAAACACCAAAACTGGTTTTGGCTTTGGCAGATCGCTGCCATTCAAAATCGGCCCGAATGGAAAAGTCAATGACGCTGTTGTCTTCAAAACTTTGTTGGCTCCCTGAGAAAACCAAAGTGTCGTTGTTGATGAGATCAAGTTGTGCATCGCGATCGTACCTGCTGAAGTATTCCGTACCTGCGATAAGAAAATTGGAATATAACTTCGGGTTCCATTGCCGAGACCACTTTCCGGAAATGCCTTTATTACCCCAGTCTGTTGTTTCTGCCAGGTTGAAAGCTAATTCCCCATTGGGCAATTGATTGGTCTGTATGGGTCGATTTACTCCTCTTGATTCATCCAGAAAATCCTGACCGTTATAAAGGCTTAGCGTGATCAGATCCTTATCAGAAGGCCGATAAGAAAGTTTGCTGTTCCAGTCGTAGAAATAAAAGCTGGGCTCCACCACAGAAAGGTTTTCCTGAGAAAGGTTGGGATTATCAAACCCTGAGTCGCCGATCACATTGTCAGAGATATCCTCGAACAGTCCGCTTTGGATCACATCTGTATATGATCTGCGCCCTGCGATCAAGAAAGACACATCCTTGGCCAGCGGGATTTCCAAATAGCCATTTACACTAAGTAGGTTGACGCTCGCTCCACCCTGTACTTTTTCAAAACTTCCGATCTTTCCGGTCATATCTACTACACTAGAAGTTCTGCCCCCGTACTTGGAAGGAAAGGCTCCCTTGAAGAGTTGTACATCCTTTACAGCGTTAGCGTTGAACGCACTAAAGAACCCAAAAAAGTGATCGACTTTGTATACTGTCATGCCGTCCAGAAGCACTAAATTCTGGTCAGGAGTGCCTCCTCTTACAAACAAACCCGAGGAGCTTTCATTAGTACCGCTCACCCCGGGAAGTAATTGGAGCGACCTGAAAATGTCGGTCTCACCTACATTGGGCAGAAGAGCCAGTTGTTTGGTCGAAATCGTCGTGGAACTGATCCCCGACGAGGCATCCAAAACTTTGTAAGCATTGGCAGTGATGATCACTTCCTCCAATTCTGAACTGATCGGTTCAAGGTATATTTTTACAAATTCAAATGTATCGATGGTATCCAGTTGAATAAGTTTCGATTGGAAACCAACGTAGCTGATTTCCAGGATGGTTTGGCTCGTCTCAATATCCAGCAGAGAGAAGTACCCATCCAGATTGGTGGTGGTTCCCGTTGCTGTACCCTTTAATATCACCGTTGCAAAAGGTAAAGTTTCTCCGGTACCTTGTTCTACTACTTGTCCGGTAATGTTCTGCTGAGCATTGGAAAGATGCATGTAGGTGATGAGTAACATGAAAAGACCTTTCCTGACCATTGAAATCATATTGCATTCGATTTTAAACCGATACAAGATTGAGCTCCTTTGCCTTCGATCTAAAGACAATTCCTGGCGAAGCTGAAAAATTGGGGGTTGAAGTTTTACAGGGAGAAACTCAACTTTTCAAGAGTTGAATTGGCGAAGCAGTATTATTTCAAGTTGAAGCTTCCTTTTTGAAAAGTGAACTTTCCGAAGACCATTGTTAAAATTGAGAACTTTGTTTCTTCATTTGGATTGATTCATGAATACCCGATTCAAAATATCAATAAGCGTTTCTCTTGCTCTGACGGCCTTTTTCGTACTTCCGTGGATCTCGATATTTGATCAGGCCCAACAATTACAACAGTTTATCCCCCAAGAGATAGCGAGGAAAAGACTGCTATTCCTTGTCATCATGCTTTTCACGGGATCCATGTTGTTTTTTCAGGTCAATTTTTACTGGAGGTCAGCGAAACTGCTGAAAAACGTATGGTTTTCTCAACTTATCCTGATTTTGCTCAACCTGGTATTGATAGTACTGATCGCTGGTTTTTCCCATCGCGCGTCGATTCGGATATTAGATATTGATGCGTCCACCACATTCATTTCATTGCACCTGATCCGATATCTTGGTGTGGCGGTGATTTCACTACTCGTCACGTATGCTTACGACGTTTTGGAAAGGTCCAGGCTCGACCGAATAAACCTGCTTACGGTGAAAAATGAGAAGATGGCTACAGAATTGAGTGCGTTAAAGGCGCAAATCGATCCGCACTTTCTTTTCAATAGCTTAAATACCCTAACAGGTGTGATTCGGGTAGATCAAAAACAGGCTGTGAAGTTTGTTGGGCATTTATCTGAAACCATGCGCTATACGCTGGATCATAAGGATACGATTTTCGTCACTCTCAGACAGGAAATTGAATACCTGAAATCCTATGAGTTTATGATGAAAATACGATTCAAAGAAGGTTTCAGAATTGATAATCAGATTGAAGAGCAATACCTGGACAAACAAATCCCGCAATTCGCCCTTCAATTACTGGTTGAAAATGCCATCAAACACAATATTGTTTCTCAAAAAAGCCCTCTGGTGATCAGAATGACCTCATCCAATGGGAAGTTAGAGGTTAGTAATAACCTTCAACTCAAGGCCAGTATAGGGGGAGGATATGGTATCGGATTATCCAATCTCTCAAAACGATATGAATTGTTGGAAATGGATCCGATAGAGATCCACAAAACTGGAAAAGAGTTTCTGGTAACACTAAGTTTATTATGAAAGAGATCAATGTGATCATCGTAGAAGATGAGTCGGGCGCCGCCGATAACCTCAAGTATATGCTAGCTGATATGGCACCTCAGGTATGTGTCGTTGCTGTGCTGTGCAGCATCGAAGAAGCTTCAGCATGGCTGGAAGGAAATACGAATCCGGACCTGGGTTTTTTTGACATTCAATTGGAAGACGGGCTGTCCTTCGAAATCTTCAAGCAAGTGACAGTCAACTTTCCGGTGATCTTTACCACGGCTTTTGATCAGTACGCCATAGATGCATTCAAGGTCAATAGCGTTGATTATTTGCTCAAACCCATTAAAGAGGAAGATTTACTCTTTAGCATTAATAAGTTCGAACAGACGAAAAAGTCCAGCGCCAGCCTGGATACCATCGAATCCATTTTAAGAACGGTAACGGGTCAAAAGACGACTTCTTTCCTGGTCCATTTTAGAGATAAGTTGGTTCCCGTTTCCGCCAATGATATCGGGTATTTCTACATAGAAGAAGGATTGGTGCATGGATGTTCTTTTAAGAACAGTGTCTATCCCATTGACCAGACGCTGGATGATCTTGAGAATTCCCTGGATAAACACTTGTTCTTCAGAGCCAATCGGCAATTCATCATTAACCGAAAAGCAGTCCAGGACATAGAGTTCTATTTCAATGGTCGTCTTGCCATCAATTTGAATCCTCAGCCTAAAGAGAACGTATTGATCAGTAAGGCAAGGGTTCCGGTTTTTAAGGCCTGGATGAAGTCCTGACCTGCAAAAACGGGGAAGAACCTTATGGTTTCTCCCCTTTGAACAATCTTGTGATTGGTGTAAACAAAATCCTCAACGGATTGTGCCCAATGAATCCTGTGGTTACACCATACGATACCTTTTCCACTTCTGGCGTGTAAGTTCCAAATAAGCGATCAAACAAAATCAAGGTTCCGCCATAGTTCATGTCGATGTATTGCTCATTTGAAGCATGATGCACCCTGTGTGCAGACGGGGTATTGAAAAACCAGCCTTCCAGAAATCCTAACTTTCCGACCATTTGGGTATGTAAGAAAATCTGATAGACCAGACTAAAGGCCAGTGATCCGGTAATAACCAGTGGTGAGAAACCAACAAGAATCATTGGCACGTAGAAGATGACACTGGTAAATTTTCCTAGCCAATGCAGTCGCCCGGCGGTAGAAATATTGAGCCATGGGCTTGAGTGATGCGTATGATGGATGGTCCACAAAATCGGAATCTCGTGACTCAGTCGATGATACCAATAATAGATCAGCTCCACAATCAGAAAGGTGATGATGATGGTTAAAATATTGACCGGAATGGTGAATAGTTTATAGGGTTCAACCAAACCAAATAACCATAACCCCCAGGCAAGAGACAAAGGTTTAATCAGTCGCCCTCCTAAAATAATGGCAAAATTTGCGGCTGAATCTTTCCAGTTATAGATTTCTTTTTTCTTCCAAAATGACCATATGATCTCAATGAACATGGCTCCAAAATACAGCCCCAGAAATATCGCTAATGCTTCCATAATTTTTCTTTTTGGTAATGTTCACGCATGATCAGACCTGTTTTCCCGATATTCCTGGTGAGGCTGACAAAAGCGGAAGTGAAGCTTCGGGATCAGGGAAAAAGTGATTCCAATGCCTGTGTTTTCATAAGGCGTTCTTTACTTACCCGAATTCCGACAGGAGCATATTCTCCCAGGAACTGCGAAGCACTTTGCTCTTTCGTTTCCTTATCATAACTAAAAACCGGGACCCGATTGAAATTGAATTCGTAATGTTCATTCGTCAGCATGTTCCGGTAAATGATGAGTCCTCTTTCCATCTCTTTGGGTGTTTTCAATTGGCCATGAGGCGTTAAGATGTTTGAATTTGAATGGTCGAGAACGACATAATGAAATCCGTCTTCATGAACGGTTAATTCATAGTCAGCTAGCGTCTGCACCGTTTTCGTTTCATCATTTCCAAGTGAAATGGACCAATACCTCACATCAGTGGTTTCCTTTTTGTCGCGGGCATAAGCTGGCGATTTGAAGCGAATGACAATAGCTTCATCTTCACTTTTACTAAATGGTAGTGTCAAATATTGATTGTCTTTGTTGGCATACAAGCCGGAAGCGGAGAAGTTAAAAAAATGGAGCACTTCTTCCTGAGATTGTACCTGGAAAAAGGCATTCATCAATCGGGTTCTGATCCGATCTCGGATGCTCAGGCCTTGTTCTGTACCAGACAGGGCAGGGGTATTCCTTAACTTCCTCAGAATGGGCAGTAAACTGGGTTTGGAAGTTAGTGACCCAGGTATGGGAATTTCATTTCCTGTCTGAAGGTCAATCAGCGAAAGAGCGGGGAGGGGTGTAGCATTCAGGCTGCGCTCTCCTTGCAGGTAATGCCTGAGGATAATAGAGAATTTGGATACTTCTTCGGGAATACGCAATTGATTGGGGTATGACGACAAAGTACTTCCCTGGCTAATCAGTACCTCGTAGGTTCCATTACTTTCGACAAGGATGTCTTTGTCAACGAGACTTTCCAATGGGTCCATCGTGGCGTCATTGTACACGTTGATGCTCATGTATCTCGCGGCGGGAAGCTTTCCGCTGATCAGTATGCCCGTTTCATTATCGATCAACCCGACAGCTTGGGTGTATTTCCAGTACACGGCATTCTGGTCGGGGAAGAACCTTACAGTTGTATCTGCCCCATCAAACGGGTTTCCCCAAAGTGCGATCGATCCAGGTTCCGATATTTCTTCCGTAGATCTTGTCCATGGCCTCCAAAGGAGCAGGACTGTGGTTGTAAGGATGACAAATACGATTATGGAATTTTTCATGATTGCTATAATTGAAAAGAGATGTGGGATGCACATCTCTGATGGTTTTTTCTTAAAAGTGTAGTATGAGGTCAGCCTGAGTACTAGCCTTCTTTCCTTCGGGATTTAAACTCCTCCCGATTCTCTTTCTTAAACTCCTGATAAACTTTGTATTGCTCGTTTGTCAGCACGGATTTCATTCCTTTGTCCCGATCTGAATCAAGTCCTTTGAATTTTCTGTATTTGCTTAATCGCGAAGCACTGGAATTGCGCAATTCACTCAGTCCTTCATAAAACTTCAAATTGATTTCTTCTACCAGTGGAGCTTGTTCATCGGTGAGGTTTAGCTTTTCCTGATAAGCCTCATACTTTTGTCTGGCTTCCTCTTTTTGCTCATCGGTCATATTGGATTGCGCTTGAGAAACCCCCGCGATTGCAAGGAGTAGGAGCGCGAATGTGAATTTTAATAGCTTTTTCATTTTTACGATATGTTTTCAGTGAAAAGTTTCTTGTTTGACTTTGTAAAGGAAACGGGAGCTAAAATCCCTCGACTTGATTTTAGCAGTGAGGCTGCCGAATCTGAAGGTCAGCCTTCCTTTAGATAGGTTGAGTTTATGGATCGAACCTCAGGGTGACTTGTCGTTTTTCGCCTCCTCTCAAAATGGTAAGGTTATATTGCCGGCGATCTTCATCGCTGGACAACACGATGCTTCTAATGAGATTTCCGATGCTCGCTTCATTGGTGATCCGGATGCCATTTACTTCGAGAATGATGTCCCCACCGATGATCACCTCCCGATCTCTGTAAAGCAGGTAATGACCTCCGCCTTCCAGGCCACTGATATAGGCAGGAGAGAGAGGAACTACGCTTTGTACGAGTATGCCTCCGGGTTGAGGGACGTTTAGGACACTGGCCAAATAGGGATCAAGCATGATACCATTGATGCCAGTCCATCTTCGTTCCGAGTCCACGACCAGGAAATCGGTAATGTTCGATGTGGCGGCAAAACCAATACCATCAAATCCTCCTGATTCGGTGACGATATAACTGACAATGCCAATGACTTCTCCGTTCATGTTGAACATAGGGCCACCGGAATTGCCCTGATTGATAGCTGCGTCTGTTTGGAAAAATTCAGCAAACGTAAAACCTGCCATGCGACTCTTCTCCTCAGATACGCCACTGATAATGCCTTTAGACAGGGAATAATCCAGGCCAAAGGGAGCACCAATGACGAAAATGTCATCCCCTACTCTCACCTTATCTGAGTCACCCAACTGAACCGCCGGGTAATCTTTGATTTTTGGCGTTAGGTAATGCAGCTTGATCAGCGCCACGTCTGCCACCAGAGAAAGTCTGACAATCTTAGCCGGGACTCGTACTCCATCGTGAAAAATGACATTGATACTTTCGGCATCACTGACCACATGTGCTGCAGTAAGGATTTCACCTAATTCCGAAATCAGTACGCCTGATCCCTGAGCCCCTTCGAAGCTTACCTGACCATCTTCTGATCGATACTCCAATTCCGTTTCAATGATCACCACAGAGGGTTTAACCTGTTCATAGAGATCACCCAGTGACTGGGAAAAGACGTGCATCGTTCCCCAGATGAGGTAGAGCATAAATAAATTAGTTCGCCTGAGCACTTTTAAAGCTTTTGTATATCTCCTGTTAGTAGGTTCAAAACATAAGTGCTTCCATCCGTGAAGATCACCTCGGTGGCTTCAGGATCGACAAAATTGATGATCCCCTGGAACACCTGACCATCCGTTCCCGCTTGTCGGCCTGATAGTTCAAAATTGGCATTTCCGGCAACCAGATACCCACTGGTTTTGTTGATACTGATCCCTTCAAACTCCAATCCGGTCATGATGAATGCCGAAGGAAGTTCATCCGTTTTGGAATCACGGTCTGAACTTCTGCTGTAAACGCCACTCAAAGTGTAATTCGGTTCATCGTTATCGATGTTAGTCAGCGACCATATGCCGGAGATGTCGGAATCGACATCAGAGCGTAGCGTGGAAAGCTGTTGGTCAGCAACGAAGGAATACTGGACCATTCCCCCGTCCGAATTGCAGATGTAACCATAAGATTCATCAAAATGGTAGCTATAGTTGATGGTTCCATCTGATGAAGTGTCTGAGATCGTACCCATATCCGTTTGCTGAGAGCCACAAAGCAACGCGTTTGATACGTCTTCGCTGAATCGGATGGCATTTGCTGAAAATCCATAGGTATTGACTGAAAGTACTACCGCCACGAATTCTGCAGCATCATCTTCAGAGATTACAAATACCACAGGTTCTTCGTCATCCGAACAACTGGTTAAGGCCATGCTCACTATGATTAAGGCCAGGAAAAAATACTTGCCAAAGCGGCCAATGGCGTTTGAAAATTTCGTTTTCATTTTTCTTGAATTTGATTTTTCAAACTTACGAGGCTGATTTAGCCGACTTACCCGATAACTTATTGAGCCTGATCCATCAGAAGGTGAAGCTGCCGTATCGTCTTGTGAACTTTTAGGAGTTATCGTCGCCTGAAAATAAAAATGGAAGACCATCGAGCACTCAACTGCGTATTTGGAAGCTTCACTGGATTTTGGGTTACTTCCAGTCTCGCTGAGCGTTTGTTTTGATAAAATTTATGTTCATGAAACCCTTCAATTGGCTTGAGAAGAAAATAACGATTGAGTATCCAATTCCGAAAGGATACTTCGAAATGCTATTCCAAAAGATCATGGAAAAAACATCTGGCGTTCATGAGGATCCCCAATAACCTCCCTGAATTAAGCTGACCACTGACTAACGATTAGTCACTTTTTTAGCAGTTGATCATGCTTCATTGATCCTGGGCCGAAGCTGGTCGTAACATTGAACGTGTGATCAATTTCAACGTGACGATGAAGCGGTATCTCCTAATAATAGTGCTGATGGTATATGTTTTTGATTCCAGAGGGCAGTCAGGATTACATGTGAAGTGGGCAAATGCCGAGGAAGTGATTTATTACGATCGGTCCGGAACCGTATGGCTACATCACCTTGCGTCAGATACCAGAAAAGAATTGCTGAAGGGAAGCCAGCCTGCACCAAATCCAGTTGAACCTGGAACCTATGCGGTCAGGATGAAATGGGAAGGTAAATCTGCCATCGCCATTACAAAAACCTCTGGAAATGAAAGGATACATGTGACAGAAGGCCTTCCTCAAGGTCGACGAGCTTTTCATCCAATATGGTCGCACGATGGGAAAATGTTAGCTTTTCATGCTGAATACGGATCCAGTCAATCGACCCTCTACCTTTATGATTATAAAAAGAAAAAGCTCAATTCCTTCCTTGAAGGAATGACAGTTGGTGCTCCGTCCTTTTTCTCAAATGGCGATATATTGACTACTCATTTGATGAAAGAAGGAAGTACATTAATCCGATTCGACCCAACTTCGGGTAGGATTTCCGAATTATTCAAAAGTGTGCATAAGATTTATTTTTCAGATCCGTCTCCAGATGGAAATACCATTGCTTTTACCAATAAACGATCTGGGAACCTGGATATCTGGCTTCTGAACCTCATTTCAGGCCAGCTCACCCAATTAACAAATACTCCTTACGATGAGCACGGTCCCAGATGGTCACCTTCTGGAGATCAATTGGTCTATTTCGCCGAAGTGGATGGACATTATCCGGCATTTTTGATGGATGTCAATGGAGATAAAGGCACTCGATTGACCAGGTAGTTGTGGTATTAGGTGTACTTCATTATTTTTCTATACTTGACAGTAGGTGATTTATTGCCTGCTTAAAATGAACTGGAAATGAAAAAATCACCATTGCGATGGGACGCCATTTGCTGGTTTGTAACTCTCTGCATGTTAGTTCAACAAACTGCATTTGGACAGAATGATATTGAAACGGGTACTTTGAAAGTTGATGCGTTCGATCTTAATTATATCATAGAAGGTGAAGGAAGATCTGCTATCGTTATAGGAAGTGCCAAATATTACGATCGTGTCTTTTCAAAGCATTTGAGGAAACAATTAAGATTGACCTTTCTTGATCACCGTGGATTCGTTCCGGCCCCGGATCACGGCAGTATTCAGGATTATTCACTGGATAAGATCCTCGATGACATTGAGAAGGCACGTGCGCAACTTCAATTGGGCAAAGTCATGATCATAGGTCATTCTGGGCATTCCTATATGGCACTTGAATACGCCAAAAAATACCCTCAAAATGTTACTCACGTGGTGATGATTTGTATTTCCCCGGATCTGGGAGATGAGACAGAGCGATTGATCGAACAGAAATGGCACGAATCTGTAGATCCGGTCCGCCAACGGGCGCTGGAAGACAATAAGCTTCGGATAACTAATGAAATGCTCGCTGAGCTGACTCCTGGCGAGGTATTTATCCAGACGTATGTCCGCAACGGACCCATGGCCTGGTATGATCCACATTTTGATTCTACGCCTCTGTGGGAAGGTGTAACGATCAATGCAGAAATGTTTGGCTACATGTGGGGCCACGTCTTTAGGGAAATTGATATCACTCAAGGTCTCACCGACTTTAAAAAACCTGTTTTTCTCGCGTTGGGTCGTTACGACTATTTGGTAGGCCCACCTTCGATGTGGGACCCTATCCGACCTTTGTTTCAGGATCTGACTGTTCGCGTCTTTGAAAAAAGCGGACATACACCCCCATTGGAGCAACCAGAATTATTTGATCGAGCTTTGCTGGAGTGGCTCGTTAATAAAACGGAATGACATACAGAAATAGAAGGATCCATTTACGGGGGAAAATACCATTCACCGTTGCTAATCACCAAAAGAAAAGTGAATAGACAAAACGATCAGTTCTTCGATGCTTAAAAATTAAGTAAAGTTTAAGGCGTACTTTCGGTTGTGGATAGCCCTACTTTTGAGTGGACCTAAACCTCACAATCATGAACCCTTTTACTCGGTATTTGTATTTTTCCCTTGTGATGATTCCGAGTTTTACTTTCGGGCAAAAGATGGTTGTGGGTCCTTATTTGCAGGATGCGACACCAACAAGCATTCAAATCATGTGGGAAACCACAGAAGGAGGTGAGTGCAGCTTGCGATGGGGTACTACCAAAGCACTCGCTAATCAATCCGAAAGAATCTTCTCCATCGTTAACCAGCGACCTTCACAAATCCATCGGGCGCCTTTAGAGAATCTCAAACCATCCACCAGATATTATTATCAGGTCAGTACCGGTGGTGCCAAATCTGAAATTTATCATTTTACCACGCCACCTTTACCCGCCGATGAAGTGACTTTCAAGCTGCTCGCCATGAGCGATATGCAGCGAGATGATGAGCGACCCAATCAATTCAAGGAGATCGTGGAAGAAGGCGTTTTGCCCTTCCTAAAAGGCGGAAACGAAGAAAAAGACCTTTCGAAAGACCTGGCGGCTGTTTTGATTCCCGGTGATTTGACCAAAGAGGGAGATGTCTACACGGATTGGACCAACGATTTCTTTCGGCAATCCCAAGAGTTATTAAGCTATGTTCCCTTGTACCCGGTACTGGGGAATCACGAACGTAACAGCGATTTCTATTTCAATTATTTTCATCTGCCCGATAATGGTTCTCCCGGATACATGGAGCACTGGTATTACAAGGACTATGGCAATGTGCGCATCATAGGATTGAATTCCAACGACAACTATCGCATCCAGGTACAGTTGGACTGGCTGGAAGAGGTCCTCAAGGATGCTGCGCAAAACGACGACCTGGACTTTGTCTTTGCACAATTACATCATCCGCACAAGTCGGAATTATGGATCGATGGAGAAAGGGATTATACGGGTGAGGTCATTTCTCAATTGGAGAAGTTCTCCACTCGAACCGGTAAGCCCAGTATCCATTTCTATGGACATACGCATGGTTATTCCCGTGGACAATCTCGAGATCACATGCACCTATGGGTAAATGTGGCTACGGCGGGTGGTAGAATTGACGGCTGGGGCGAATACGCTCAGACCAACTACGATGAGTTTTCCAAGAGCCACAGCGACTATGGGTTTGTGCTGGTGGAAGTTTCCAACGGTGCTGATCCCAGGTTTGAACTGGTTCGTGTGAGCAGAGGTGATGTCTCGAATCCTAATGACAATGAAGTGACAGATGCGATCACCGTAAAACGATACAACACCAAACCTGAGACCCCAGTCACGATCAATCCTAAACAGGAGGCTAAATTGTCTACGAAAGAGATCCTTTTATCGGCAGCTTCCTTTAAATCATCAGATAATGCTGAACATGGGTCTACCCAATGGCAGGTGGCCCGAACCTACCATTTTGCTAACCCCGACATAGATGTGTGGGTCCACCATGAAGATTGGTACGGCGGCGAGGATTTGAATGAGGGGATTGACCTGACCCAACATCAAATCAATTTGAAAAAGAAAACTACCTATTATTGGCGGGTGCGATACCGCACCAAAGGGCTGGTCTGGAGCGATTGGTCTGAAACAAGGAAGTTTGTGCTGGAATAAGCATGGAGTATGGGTTATCTGGATGTGTTACTCATTTATCCTGCTTACGTGAAATAATTGAAATTCTCCAGGATGCAACTGACTGAAAGACTGTTGGTTTGAGACGCTAGGACCAGAAGAGCAAGGTCGTCTTGGCTTTGATGTTATTAGATCCTACGATATTGATAGGTTCTAAACTTTGTTGAAATTTGGGAAAAACGCCCATTCACAACAGCGAATGTTTCCTCTTCCTGCTATCTTGTGTTTCGCAAAAAGCTTAGAAGTATTTAAAAGATTACGATCTGATCTAAATCAATTATCCTTTGATTTCAACGCTATTACCCGTTAATGGAGAACTTCATTATTCATCAGCATGCAAAGCAATATCAATGGTCGGGAGAATGTTTTCTGTCAGTGAAGTCGTTTTACCATGGTTCTGCTAATTATAATGTGGGGCACAAAGCGTATCAGGTTGATCAGGATAGTTTTCTGATTCTGAATGAATGTACTAACTATGATTTGACCATAGACACGGAAAACGAAACAGAGTCTTTCTGTGTGTTTTTCTCACCTGCATTTGTCTCAAAGGTCATTGCGGAACATGCTTCAACAGATAGGCAACTACTCGACTTCAACCCCGGTAGAAAGAGCGATGCGTATTTCCTGGAAAGAAAATACCGGCACGAAGGCGTATTGTCTCGTATGTTGTTGAATGGTAAAAATCAACTTGACAAATCGGATTCAATCCTAGAACATGACGAATTTTATCATCAACTGTTGAACGCAGTAATTTTGCAAAATGAAGGTTCACTACTGGAAGTTGATAAGCTGACTTTAAAGAAAAAGTCAACCAGAGTTGAGATCTACCAGCGATTACATTGTGCCAAAGACTTCATAGAGCATAACTATGCCGAAAACCTGAGCCTTTCAGAAATCGCAATGATAGCGGCGCTTTCAGAAAACCATCTACTGAGGTGTTTCAAACAGGTATTTGGACTGAGCCCATTTAAGTATATGTCCATCTTGAGAATACAGGAAGCCGCCCGACAAATGAAGACATCTGACAAACCGATTTCAGAAATTGCGATGGAGGTAGGCTACTCAAGCATGAGCAATTTCAGTCATTACTTCAAATCACTCATGGGAGCATCTCCTTCACGCTATAAATTGGGTGATATATAGGAACTCCTCAGGGAGAAAGTCTCCTTTCTTTGAAGAAAAAGGTGAAAACTATTCTATTAACCACTGCTTGCTTTTTATTTTCCTTTTCACTTAGTGCAAATGATATGATTGATTCATTACAAACCCTTATTCAGCATAAGGATACAGTCAAAATAGTAAAATTCGTTGAAGCGAATCCATCTGTTCTGGAAATGCGGGATGAGAACGGAAGTTCAGGATTTATGCTACTGGCTTACAGTGGACTTACTGCTGCTTTTGAAAAAGCCATTGACCTGAAACCGGCTTTTTCATTCCACGAGGCCATTGTGGCTGGCAAATTGGCCAGGTTGCAAGATTATTCTGATTCGGAAATTAGTTCGTTATCCAACCAACATTCCGAAGATGGGTTTACGCCTCTTTCGTTAGCCGTATTTTTTGAACACTCAGCCATTGCTATTTTCCTGCTTGAAAATGGTGCAGACCCTAATTTGCAAGCGACCAACCCTTCCAAAGTCAATGCACTTCATTCCGCAGTGGCCAAAGAGAATTATCAATTGTGCGAAAAGCTAATCAATGCCGGAGTAAATGTGAATGCCGTTCAAATGCAGAATGTTACTGCATTACATTCAGCTGCTCATAGAGGAAACCTGGAGATAGTCAGGCTACTGGTAGAAAATGGTGCAGAAGTGAACACGAAAATGGATAATGGTGATACTCCGTTAACACTTGCTCAGAGAGATAAGCATTTCAATGTAGTAGCTTATTTACAGAAAGAAGCAGAATAAAAAGCTTAGCCGGTCATGAATCAGACTTCCTGTAGAAGTCCTTCATTTCACAGTAATAACAACGCAAGAGATCCCATGATGCGGTCCATGTTTTCTTCTGCAAATCCGGCACTTCCTGTCATCCCTTTTCCTCCAATACCAGTCACGATGTGTATGTGATCATCTACATCTTCCAAATAGATATCACTTTCTTTGCACTGGCTGTACACGCCAAACCAGTAGCGCTGGATGTTCCAGTTTTGAAGATCAAAGATTTCCTTGGCCTGAGCTAGCATGTAGGCATTGATCTCCTGTTCCACATCAAATCCCAGGTCATCGAAATTTTTTGCATCGGCATAGTGATGAGAATCTCCGATGATCACCGAGCCGTCTACTGCTTGCTTAAACAAGATGTGGATGCCCCATTCTTTGTCCAGACTATTGGGATTTTCTCTGGCTTTGATGGATTTGAAGGAGGGACATTCGTGAAAGCTTTCGTATTGACGAATAGATAACCCTGTGAGAATGGACCCTTTGATGAATTGACTGGGTTGAGGCCCGGTTTGCATCATGTGGATTTTGACACCTACCAGTTCACTTGCCTGGAATTTTTCCGGATAGAGCAACTTGAATTCACTACCTGAGCAAATGATCACTTTGGTCGCTTCGAATGTTGCGCCATTTGCACAACGGACCGTGGCTTTACCATTTTGAGAGTGAACATCTATGGCCAGGTGATTAGGGAAATAGGCCAGATGGAATTGTTCTATCAAAAAGGCTCTGATCCGATGAACGGCCATTCGGGGCTCTACCGTGACTTCCTCAGGAAAGAACAAGCCTGCTTTCACATAGTCCTTTTTCAATCCTTCATATCGATCCAGGCATTGGTCCGCAGTAAGTAACTCGGAAGGGTATTGGTTGTCTTGATTAATGACAGCCAGTTCCTCGATCAATTGTACTTCCTCATCATTAGACGCGAGATAGACCGTGCCATTATTGCGTACAGTGATATCGGTCTGCGCCTGAATTTCTTTGTAGGTCTCAAGGCTCCTTCGGCCGTAGCTTTGCCATTTGGCATTCATCCCGGAAGGAACCACCTGTCCAAAGTTTCTGACTGTAGCGGATTGGGGTTGTTGGTCTTTTTCCAACAAAGCCACACTCAGGCCTTTTTGGAGGGCATGGTAGGCATGGAATGTTCCTAGAGCTCCACCACCAATGATGACGATATCGAAAGTTTTCACTTGAGGTTGAATTTGTAAATACTATGCATGTCAGGTATGTCTCTATTGTAATGATAATGATCTGACTGACGCCATGCAATTGTCATTTACTCAGCGGGAAAGTGCTCAGAACCAGCGAGAAGATTCCTGCCAGAACAAGGAAAATTGATGCCTGAAGGTATTCTGATTCTTCTTATCTGAAGAATAAGTCTATCCCAAAAGCCCCTCAGGTACCCTGGATTGGTTAGATAACCAGCGAAGGTCGGAGCTATAATTTCACGTATTTCTCAGCTGATCCCAGGGGCCCGTGATAGAAAATGTCAAGCCTTGTTCCTGAATATTGACAAATAGACTTTTTCCTGAAGGAGAGAAGCAAACACCGGCCATTTCCGAATCAGATCCGATATTTCGGCCAATGTTGTAGATCTGACCGTCAGGACGGATACCCCGCATGTAAGCATCATCTGTGTCTTCTACCAGGATAACATCTCCCCAGGGGGAAACGGTCAGGTTATCGCAGTACTTCAATATTTCTCTATCGTTGGGCTCAGCAAACAAGGTGAGCTTCCCCGGCTGATCAGCTTCCTGAGATTGTCCTTCATAAGGGCTCGGCTCGTATTTGAATACCTGACCCGTTCGATTTTCCCCGCCACTGGTACAGGCGAAGTAAACTTCATCATTTCCAAACCACATACCTTCTCCTCTGGCAAAGACGGTAGCTCCGGCCTCAAAACCACGTAATCTCAAATCATCTTCTTCCGGATCTACGTTGCTCATAGTGATCCATTCTACTTCAAGGCTTTCTCCGACTTTTAGTTGATTACTTTCCCAGTTACGGGTGTCAAATGAAGGAGATCCTTTGATGGCCAACGCCTGAAGTATACCTCCTTTGTGTAGGTCACCAGGAACCTCAGGAAGGTACCGGTAGATCAAGCTATCTCCCTGATCCTCTGTTTGGTAGACAATACCCGTTGCAGGCGATACGGCTACCGCTTCGTGATTGAATCTACCCATGGCCTTGATCGGCCTGGGTTGTATGAGTCCATTTCCATTAGCGGGGATTTCAAAGTTGTATCCATGATAGGTTTCACAATACCTTCCTTTTGGCGTCACATCTTCCTCGCACGTGATCCAGGTATTCCAGGGAGTCGGACCGCCAGCACAATTTCGATTGGTACCAATAAGACTCAAAAATTGCTTTTCGACTTGCTGCGTATCCTCATTGAAGATCATGGTGGTAGTGCCTCCTAAACCTGGTGTTTTACCATTGCCGTAATCGAAAAACTGCTCTGCAGTTAATTTCTCCATCAATGCCATGTCCTCTCCAAATGGTCCAAATTCGGAAGGTTCCTGACTATTTTCATGGTTTCTGATGATCACCACTTTTCCATCTACGCTAAAGGCAGCCATCCCGTCTGCCCTTGAGGGTACCAGAAATCCGTCATCCATTTTATCGCCCCATTTCGAGATGATCTTAGCGTTAAACCCCTCTGGTAATTCCAGCCACTGATTGGTTTCCTGCATAACCTTCTCCCGAGGTGAATTGCATCCCTGTAGATAAAAGGATAATCCTGAGAATCCGGCCGAAACCGCTACCGTTTGTTTGATGAAATCTCTTCTGGTTTTCATAGGTCGCAATTTGAGTTATTGAATAGAGGAAAATTGGACAAACTGTTGTTCGCTCAACATGATCCGGGGCATAAGTTAATGCAGTATTTTTCAAATAACCCGGAATAACCTAATTGCTTTTGACGCATCAGTATTTTTCAAGGATCGAATATAAGTCATGCGCTTGAGGACAAGTGATTCCATTTTCTTTGATACCAGAAACCCACATTACCTTAAAGCCATGAATGAAGAAGCGCAGCTTTTGGCCGTAATTTTTTTTGTATGATGGAACCAAGGATCAGCGTTCTCATAAAAAAAGCGATCACTTAATGATGATCGCCTTTCTAACCTAACCAAATCTAATGCTCAGCTATTTCATTCAATTCATGTGGAATCGATCGCCTCTTACCCTCATCACGTATTCCTGCAGTTCATAACGTGCAACATGAATCCTGTTTTTCACTGTGCCTAGTGGTATGTTTAGCTTTTCCGCTATTTCTTGATATTTAAACCCTTTGATGTACATCAGAAAGGGATGTCTGTGCTTTTCATCGAGCGTATCGATGCGCGCCTCCAATTCATTCATGCTTAGGTTTCGAGCCCCTTCATTATGAGAGGTTGCCGTATTTAATAGGTGCAGATCTTCAGAATTGTCGACATAAGTCTGTCTCCGCTTCGTTTTCTGATATTGTGTGATGAACGAGTTTTTCATGATGGTAAACAGCCATGCATTGAGGTTAGTCCCTTCGCGAAACTTGTCCTTGTTGGTATAAGCTTTCACATAGGTCTCCTGCATTAAATCCTTCGCATCACTATCGTCTTTAGTGAGCTTCATGGCAAAGCCAAAAAGTGGCTTTTCATAATTGTGTATCGCGGTGCCAAATTCTACTTCAGACATATCCAATTCGTTTTATTGTACAGCAAATATATAAATGTATTCGAACTTTCAAAAAGTATTGAAAGTTAGAAACGAAAAAATATGGAGATTGGATTCATTGAATTACAGAAATTTGAACGAGGTTATTTTTTCCGTTTTGTGGAAATGACTTGTCGGGCGTAGAAGTCCCCAAGTACAGGGTTGACGGCTGTAAGGTCTGGGCTTTTTACGTTTTTTCGCAGCGATATCTCCATGTAGTTGGATAAGGTGCCACTAAAAGCCATTCTTTGGCAGTGATCCTCCTGATCACAGATATTCACTGCAAATACATTATTCACCAGAACTGTATCGATCGTGTTCCTGGCGAAACGATAGGGTGTGCCATCAATTTGGATCACAGCTTCTTGCTGGTCTTGTTTTTTCTTGCGTCGGTAAATAATGAGTGTGCCGGGATAAGTATGTTGTGTTTTTCGAATTTTGTAATCCTCGACCAGTGCGTTCAGGTCCTGCTTTGAGTAGAAGCCGCGATTGTATTGATTGACGATCAAAGTATCATCTGATACGGTAGATAATAACGCATTGACAATGACCTCTTCATAGTCATTATTGGTTCTGGTACTTTTCGGCTCAATTGCTACGGCCAGGTCCGTCAGCACGCCATTTAGCCGTTGGTCCTGTTCGGCGACAAGACTATTACTGTAGTTGATTTCCTGGATCAACGAATCAACTTCCTGAGCAAAATCCTGTTTCATGCTGGTGGAATCAAATAAATCGAACGTAGTTGACTCGAAACCGGATCCAACGGACAAGACAAGTGAATCTAGTAATTCTTCCGTGAGTGCTACTGGGGTGAAGAATGTATTTTCTTCAAATTCTTGCGTATCTAAAGCAGCCTGTAGACTGTCCTGTAACTTTAAAATTGCATCGGCTTGTTGTCCAATCTGATTGTCCAGGTTTTGATTATAAGCCTCCAGTTCTTTGGTTCTTTTAGTCAGCGCAGCTACTTCGATTTGGAATTCGGAATTTCCCTGGTTGTGGATAGAGATAATTGAGTCTATTTTCTGCTGGTAGGATTGTTTTAACGCTTCGATCAATTGTTCGGATGTGCTGTCTGTGTCTGCAAGAACTGCCGTATCTGCTGCCTGCGACTCACTGGTTTTCTTTTCAGTTTGACAAGCGGATACTCCCATAATTAAGATCAACAACAGGCATTTCCATGCAAAATGTCTTCTGCTGGTATCATTGGGCGGGAGTGGTGCAGGACTAGGACTCAGTAGATCTTTCATCGATCTCAGTTTACCGGTAAAGATCGACTTTTCGATTTCAATAGACAATTTTTCTGCTTTTGAGGACGGACGCTTGAAGTGGCAAGACCGCCTATATTATAGTTGTTTCGGTAACTTAGGAACTTCAAACTTTTAATCTGAGTTTGTAAACTGAACATTTATTGGGTTTTAAAAATGCGCATTCGAACAGAAGTAAATAGTTCCTACATTGTTGAGTCTGACCATAAAATGGCTGAATTGGCCAATGCCTTGTCTCATCCATTACGTGTAGCCCTCGTAAGGTACCTGAATGACAAAGACGGTGGAACTGGTCTTGATAATGCTACCTGTAACAAAGACCTGGTTCAAATGTTCGATTACTCACAATCCACCATGTCCCAACATACCAAGATCCTGACCCAATGTGGTCTGTTCAGGGTTGAGAAAAAGGACCAGTTTCGATACTATTTCCTGAATCGGGAGCTGCTACAGGAATTTCATGACTTTCTGAATAAAATGATTTGATGGTCCATAAAATACGATTGCTTTGAAACATAAGATTATTGCAATCGTATATTAGCGATATACGTTTTATTACATCCTATGACTTTCAGATTTTTTCTTTTCAGCCTGTCTGTTTTTTTCTCATTTGCGGCTTTATCGCAAGGGATCCATCCTTTGGAGCCAGCAAGCGGTCATTACAAAGAATTACAAAGGTTTGATGCTAATCCAAATCCTCAAAGATCAGAGTTGGACGAGATCGCGTTCCCTCCTGAAAGCTTCAGTAGTGCTACTTTGATCTATACCATGGCAACGCCTCATTACCTGACACCTGGTCAGATCGACGAATTGAAAAGATCTATAACGCCTCCCGCCAATAGTTCTGATCAAACGAATGCCGAAATTGAATTTCTGCTGGAATGGCAGGAAAAACGGACCAGTAAACAAATAGAGAGGTCTTCACGTTTTTTGGCACCTATTGGATACTGGCCACATATCGACCTGTTAGAAAACCACAGAGGGTATAAGGAAAACCTGAGACACCTGTTTTATGAGGGTAGAGTGGTCCTTGGTGGTGATTGCACACCGGAAAATTATCCCGCGACCCGAAAACTATTGGCCGGAGTTACCAAGGACATGCGTATCATGGAATTCACGGTAAAGTATCATCTATTAAGGGCGCGACCTTATCATTTAAGTAAGGAACTACAACCACTGGCTCGGATAAATTCTCCCTCATTTGCCAGTGGTCATACTTTGTGGGCGTACATTCAGGCGTTCACCTGGAGCGAGCTTGTACCTTCCAAAAGACAGGAATTTCTTCAAACGGCTTACGAAGTTGGCGAATCCAGGGAAATCATGGGTATACATTACCCGAGTGATGAGGAAGCTGCCAGGGTCCTGGCGCATAGTATGTTATCGGCTATGTTGGAAAATACTGAATTCTTGAGGGATTTAGCTGCCGCTAAAGCAGAGTGGAATTAGCTGTGGAAACACGTGCGTTGTTTTGAGCTTCCATTGTACCAAAGGGTTTTCATCAAGTCAGCGATCCGTGCAACACCAGGAAAATATCGTCAAATTCTATGACCAGATCGCTTTGGCTTATTCGAAGCGTTATGGAAATGAACTGGAGTACAAGCATTTTGACGGCATGCTACTTCGCGCATTTGCCGAGCAATGCAATGGCAAAGTTCTTGACATAGGTTGTGGTCCCGGACAGACCACTCGATTTCTCAAAGACCTTGGAGTTGAGGATATTCTGGGTTTAGATCTTTCACCCGGTATGATCCATCAGGCCACGATGATCCACCGTGATCTCACCTTTCAAGTGGGTAATATGCTTGAAATGGAATTCAAAGATGGTGAAATAGATCATGCACTTTGTTTTTATGGAATTGTACACTTCACTTTAGAACAACTGTCGAGGGCATTCATGGAAATCAATCGTGTGTTAAGAACGGAGGGGAGTCTTTTGTTTTCGTTTCACATTGGAAATGAAACAGTTCATCTCAATGAGTTTCTTGAACAAAGTGTAGACATTGATTTTCTACTCCATGAAAAGAATGTCATAGTTGACCTATGTATCAAATGTGGCTTTGAGATGGTTGATGTAATCCAAAGAGATCCGTATACGGATATTGAAAGCCCTACTCAGAGGGCCTATGTGTGGGTCCGAAAAAGAGAGCACCTAAAATGAAGCGGGTGATTTTCATGATTTCACAGCATATGATTAGTAATCGATTCGCTCATTTTACTCTGGCAGACTCATTGACTTTTTGTTTTTGCTTGCTTATCACAACCCCTAAAATAGTGATCGAACCTCCCAAAATGGTTGATACTTCGGGTATTCGATGGAAGAAGATCAATGAGCAAAGGAGCGTACTTGTCGGAACCAAATAGATAGGACTAGCGAGGTTGCTAGCTGCAGTTTTTGACAGTAAATAGGCCCAAAGCTGAAAGGCGGCTACCGTAGGAATGATTCCCAGGTATATAATGGCAATATGACTCTGATAGGAAGCTCCAGATAATTCATTTAGAAATGAAGCGTCCCACAGCAATAGCATGAGGGCGCCCAAAATGATGCACCAATGCATCATGTACTTTGGCTCCATTTCTTTTAACAGCGGTTTTTGAAGTACAAAAAACAATGCCCCTGAAACAGGCAGGATTAACAGACCCAGTTGCTTCCAGTCAGGAACCGTACCCAACTGATGATTCATGATTCCTATGCCCAATAAGGCGAGCCAAAATCCACTCCAGCGTATGCTTCGAAGATGCTCATTTAAAATGAGATGTGAGAATATCACGATAAACATCGGTGCAGTATTCGAGACAAAACTTACCACGTTTGGCTCAAAATAAACCGTAAAGTAGGTGATGGATATATGGTAGACGAAAATCCCAATGAAAGCAATGATTACTATTTGCCTGAATTGATGCAGGGTAGGAAAGCTAACCCTGTTCAAAACCAGAAAAGTCAAACTGATTGTACCAGCGACAAATAGCCTGTAAGATGCGACCTGGGCCGGTGAGAAACTTTCAAGACCGATTTTGATCGCAACATATGATGATCCCCAGGACACGATACAAAAGATCAGGATCATATTTAGTTGATAGGCCGATTTCACCAGTTCCGAATTTTGAAAGGTACGAGTAAATGATATATCGCAAGTAGACGATATGTAAATATATGTTTATATTCGTATATAGTCGATAAACGATATAATATATGTCAAATAATACCCATCCCTTTCAAGTCAAGCTGGAAACTAACATCGCTGCCGATATTCATCGTGTTTGGGATTGCCTTGTGAATCAAACAACCCAGTGGTGGAAAGCAGATTTCTATACCAGTACTAAAACCAAAGGCTTTCAAATTGAGGCTAGGATTGGTGGCAAGGTCTACGAGGACTTTGGTAACGGTGAAGGCCTGGTATGGTCCGAAGTAATCGGCGTTGACTCCCCGAAAACACTTCATATGAAAGGGTTATTATCTCCTGATTTTGGTGGACCAGCGATCTCTTACACAACCATTGAGCTGAAACCCGATGAGAAGGAAACCCGCTTCTCATTGACTGATACCTATTTTGGAATGATAACGGAAGATACGCTTGTCCAAATCGAATCAGGCTGGCGGATGATTTATGCCGAGGCATTCAAGTATTATGTTGAAAACAAGTGACATGAAATTCATAATATCAGTATTTACGCTATTCTCCATGGCCACACTTTTTGCTCAGGATCAGAAAGTCTATGGCATCGTAAGTGAACAAGTGTTGGCTTTCAATGAGGGAGATATTGATCGGCTGGTGGACCAGGTTTCGGAGGACTTCAAGTGGTATTATATCGGCTCCGATACCTTATTGTTAGAATTAAGTGGGAAAGAGCATTTCAGGACAAACATGAATGGATATTTCTCACAAATGAAATCCGTGCATTCGGAAATTACCGAGTATGTGATTGATGGGAATAGAATGAGTTTTAAGGAAGTCGTCACTTACGAAACTGTTTCAGGAAAGAAAGGCCGTACAAGCGCCATGGCGGTTTACGAGGTGAAAAATGATTTGATCTTTCGCGTATGGTATTTTTTCTAGTTAAGTGAGTGTGGGAAGACATGCAAAGAAGTATGACAATCATCATTTTCCTGTGGCTGACCAACGTTGCTGGCGCTCAGGAAATCAAGTTCAAGGTTGACTTTTCAGAGAATTACGCAGTATTCGAATTTGCGAGATACTTGTCATCGCAATATCCGGCTAATGCGTTCAAAAAGGCCTTTGAACGTTCAAAATATAACACCGTCGAGTATCGGAATTTAATTAGTGACTTTAACGACTTAAACTACTTCTACTGGTATGAATATTCAACATATCCGTATGGTAGTAAAATAGGAGGTAATACCTATTTCCTGTTGAGTAGAAACCTGATTGAGAGTCAAACACTGGAGGAATTCAAAGCGAAATCCTTTGGTATTATTCCTAACAATGACCTCAATCTATTCTATCAGTCCCTTTCCACGTTACTGCCTGTTTACAGAACGTTGATTTACCATCCTTGCGAAACAAAGTTTAAGGATCAATTGAAAGCGTTGCAAACACTGATCAATTCAAAGGACATAAGCTATTACTTTAATCAAGTCATCGATTTTCATAGATCTTCCTGGGACCACTCAATTCCATTCACCATGAATTTGTACCCCATTCCAGACGAAAGATCGAAGGGATTTACGGCGACTGCTTTTTATAATCTGGCCGTTGCTGGCATTCCTCAGGGGTTGAAAGATTACGAACTACTTCTATCTGTGATGAACCATGAAGCATTCCATATCATCTATGATGAACAATCCCTGGTAGTGAAAAACGACATTGCTCGATGGTTTGAAGAAAGTACTTCAGCGGCATCAAGATATGCACAACTATTGTTCAATGAAGCGATAACTACTGCTTTGGCCAACGGTCATGTCTATCATGAAATGAAGGGAACGCATCTGGAAGGAGCGTGGTACAACAATGAATACATTGCCAAGATGGCGAGATCACTTTATCCATTCGTAAGAGAATACCTCGATGCGAAAAGACCGATTGATCGACCTTTTGTTGAGGCCTACATCGAAATGTTGGAACAACAATATTCGGACTGGATAAATGAACTTCCTCATTTATTCATGAACCGATTTTTGGTGACTGATAGTCGGGAAGATTACTATTCACTAAACAGAAAATACAGATACAACAATATTGAGGATTATCGAGATCGGATTGATGAGTTAGCCTTGGCAGAAATGAAAGAAACACCAGTGACTAAGGTTATTGTTATTTCAACAGACCACAAACGAAAGTTGCAACTGATCAAAAGTAATTTCAGAGAATTATCAGACTGGAGCATTGCACATGACAGAGATTTTTGTCGGGCTATCTTTCTACAAGACCGTACATTTCTGATCATCATCAATAAACAGGAAAAGGAAATGGAGAAATTACTAGCGGATATCCAATTTGATGGAAACTAAATGTAATAATCTCTCCTGAATTATTTTTGATATCTATACCTGATAAGCTGGCACTGGAAGCTTATCCACGGAATTCAAGTATAAATGGCCTCAGTTAAGCTCACCAAATGAAGTATTGCTGTGTATTTTGATTACTACGATCCTATTGCTACAGATCAACAAAATTGCATTATATTCGTATATCGTTAATATACGATATAATATGAAAAAGAATCCGATTTTGATCATAGGAGCAGGGCCAATAGGACTGGCTGCTGCGGCTCATTTGAGTATCAGGAATGAGTCATTTCTCGTTTTAGAAGCTGGACCTCAGGTTGGAGACAATGTAAAAAAATGGGAGCATGTGCCCATGTTCTCTCCATGGAAGTTCAATATCGATGAAGCTTCCGCTCAATTACTTGGCAATTATGGTTGGACGATGCCGAAGGCAGACGAAATCCCTACGGGTCGTACGTTGCTTTCAGATTATGTTTTGCCGCTATCAGAAACGGATGAGATCAAACCTTTTATCAGGTTAAATGCCGAAGTGGTATCGATAAGCAGGAAGCGTATCAGTAAAATAAGAGATTTCGGCAGAGAAAATGCGCCGTATGTGTTGCGCGTGAATACACCGAATGGAGTGGAAATGATCGAAGGGAGAGCTGTGATTGATGCTTCCGGAACCTGGAAAACACCCAAACCTGCTGGTGCGGATGGCTGGCCTGCCATTGGGGAGGAAGACCTGAAGGATCGATTGGTCTATGGTATACCTGATATACTGGGTAAGGATAGGAAGCGATATCAAGATAAGGATGTGGCTGTGATTGGTGGAGGCCATTCCGCTATCAATGCATTACTGGAACTGGCGGATCTGAAAGCATCAAATTCAAACAACGTAAAGCTGGATTGGATTTTGACCAAAGGCAGTGTGGAAGATGCTTATGGGGGACTGGACAATGATGAATTGCCGGGGAGAGGTAAAGTTGGTCAACGTATCAAAGCATTAGTGGATACCAATTGGGTACGTGTACACACGCCCATATTTGTGGACAAAATAAATGATCGTTCCGGGAAGCTAGTCATCTCAGGATCATCACCCAATGGTAGGATTGATCTCTCTTCGGATGAAATCATTATTGCCACCGGTCTTCGGCCCAACCTTAGTATGCTTCGAGAATTAAGGGTTTCCCTGGATGAAAGGATGGAAAGCCCTGTGAGATTGGCTCCGTTGATTGATCCGAACGTGCATAGTTGTGGATCCGTGGCGCCGCACGGAGAGGCGGAGTTAAGGCATCCCGAAAAAGATTTTTACATTGTCGGTATGAAGAGTTATGGACGAGCACCGACATTCCTGTTGGCCACAGGATATGAGCAGGTAAGATCTGTCGTGGCGGGACTGGTAGGAGATTGGGAAGCAGCCAGAGATGTCCGGCTTCAATTGCCAGAAACGGGGGTTTGTGGTGTGCCCCGGTCAGTAGACCCGAATGCGCCCACCTTAGAAAATACGATTCAGGCGTCATGTTGTGAATCCAAACCGGTTCGGGCTAGTGAAATTGATGAAAATGCGCATTGTTGCTAGCTGTTATGACGAATAAGTTGAGAAAAATAGGAACGAAAGCGGTACATGCTGGTTCCGACTTGTCCAAACATTATGGTGCTGTATCAACACCGATATTTAACGCATCCACTTTTGCATTCCCAAATGCGGAGGAGGGTTCCGCGATACATGAGGGCGATATTCCCGGATACTTTTACAGTCGCATCAATAATCCTACCCAGGAGGCGCTGGAAAATGCCTTGGCGGAAATAGAAGGGGGTGAAGCGTGCATAGTCTTTTCGTCAGGTATGGGGGCAATTTCCAATGCCATTCTGACCTGTGTGAGAGAAGGAGATCACATCGTTGCGCCAGAGTCCATTTATGCTTCTTCCGGAGGGTTTTTAAACTACTTAAAATCGTCGCTAAACATTGACGTTACTTTCGTTGATGGTACGGATTACAGGAATTATAGTGATACCATAAAGCAGAATACCCGTTTATTTTATTTGGAATCTCCGGCTAATCCGACTTTGAAGTTGTGTGATATGGAGAAAATAGTGGCCATAGCGAAATCCAATAAGATCGCCACGATCATGGACAACACATTTGCCACACCCTATAATCAGAATCCGATCGGCTATGGGGTAGATGTCGTCATTCACAGTATGACGAAATACATTGGAGGACATGCTGATATTTTAGCCGGGGCCTTGATTGCCAATAAAACTTTCGTTGAAAAGTGCAGGTGGAATACCAATAAGTATTTTGGTGCGGTTCCTGCTCCTATGACCTGCTGGCTTGCCCATAGAGGGATAAAAACACTGGCTTTACGAATGGAGCGACACAATGACAATGCATTGAAGGTAGCACAATTCCTATCCGCTCATGCGAAAGTTGAAAAGGTGCATTATCCTGGTTTGCCCTCACATCCGCAACACGACCTGGCTCAACGACAGATGAAAGGTTTTGGCGGCATGATTGCCTTTGAAGTTGCCGGAGCGCAAGAAGGCCGAAAATTAGTTGACAATGTGCGGCTATGTACATTGGCCGTATCATTAGGTGATGTATCTACGATCATACAACATTCTGCCAGCATGACCCATGCGTCAGTCCCGAAAGCCATGCGTGAGAAAGCGGGCATTACAGATGGCATGTTGCGTTTATCTGTGGGCATAGAAGACTGTGAGGATATCATCCAGGACCTGGGCCAGGCATTAAACAGCCTCTGAAACTTGACAAAGAATCACGGAATATGGTACACTCCGATAATGAAAAGCTTGCCTGATCATGTTTAATGAAATTGAAAAAAATACCCTCATGACGAATCTCAATAGTACGCCCTTGCTTTTGAGGGCCTTTATTGGTCAGATTCCTGTTGTGCTGTTAAAGTCCAGAAGGAAGCCGAACAAGTGGAGTATTCATGAGCATGCATGTCATCTGGCTCAGGCTGAAGTCATGATCCAAGAAAGGTTCAAAAAATTTAAAGCCGAAGATCAACCTGAATTCAATCCATACTTGCCGGGGAATACGATTTCTGACAAGGATTTGATTAATCTCGATTTGTCAGAGCAGCTTTATCAGTTTGAAGCGACGCGTAATCAGACGTTGAGCCTCCTGAAAGGCTTTGATGACGCAATGTGGTCGAAAGAAGGTAAGCATCCTGAGTACACTAACTACTCAGCACTCATTTTATTGAGACACCTTTTAATGCATGATTACTTCCATATGTATCGGATGGAAGAGCTATGGCTAACCAAACAGGAATATTTATGAACATTGATTTAGTACAGCTGGCAAGGCCATTGACATGGTTGAAAGGGAGTTGGAACGGAACGGGAGAAGCTTCTTTCCCAACCCACGATACCTATCGTTACGAAAATACTATAAAAGTCAGATGGCTTGAAGAAGCTTTTGAAAACGAACCCTTGATCCATTTTGAAGAAATCGCATGGGTTTTTGAAGATCGCGGAAAAACATTTAAACATTGGGAGACTGGTTTTTTCAAACCTGATAATAATGGCTCAATTCAATTATATGTGTGTCATAATACAGGAAGAGTTGAGATTACTTATGGTAATTACCTTGCCCTGGATCAAGAGAATGGCCATTTCAAAATAGCGTTTAGTAGTCAATCCATCAGAAACGATAACGGGACCAAAGTAGCGACAGGCAGTAGAAGGATAATCTCTTTTCAGGACAATATTCTACGATATCAATTGGAGATGTCTACGGAAGATGTACCCCATTTGACGCATCATTTAAGTGCTGAATTGAATAGAGACTGAACGCGTGACTGAGGCCTTCATGTGACGAAAATCACGATCACAGACTCACTTGGTTCAAGTCAATTACTTCTCAACGTGCTTTTCAACCAGCAAACGCTTCGTGTACTCATATCCCTTATTGAATAACTCATCGGCCTTCTTAATGTCGAATAAATCATAGGTGCCAATGTCAGCAGGCTCTATGAAAAGGGAGCATTTATGTCTCATTTCCACCGCACGTGCATTTACACACAATTCAAAGGTTCGTGTAGCGATTTTGAACAGACTATTGAGATTTTCCTTCTCTTCGATGGGACTAATGTTGATGGCAATGATTCGATTGCAATGTTTTTGCAAGGGTGTTATCGGTAAATTATCAATGATACCCCCGTCAGAATATTTGGATCCACCTATATGTATCGGTTTGAAAAGGAAGGGAATACTAGAGGAAGCAGTTACAGCCTTGGACAGAGAACCCTGATTCAGGTATTCGATCTTGCCTGAGTTAAGATTGGTGGCAGAGGCATAGAATGGAGTTTCCAGCTCTTCGAAAGTCTTAGGTTCAATTTCATGATCAATCAATTTGGTCAGGCCGTCCAGACTGAACAAACCTATTTTAGGAATATGGAATTTTGAGTAGCCGAAAAAGTCGCGTTTTTTCAAGATTTCATGAGCCTCGATAGGGCTTTTGCCACTGGCAATCAGTACCCCTGCGATGGCTCCGGCACTTGTTCCCGCGATTTCATCGAAGTATATGCCTTCTTCATATAAGGCCTTGATCACCCCCAGGTGAATAAATCCTCTTGCACCTCCACCGCCAAGGGCAAGTCCTGTCCGGTTAGTTCCACGACCCAACCAACGGTTGAAGCGGCTGATCAATCCATTTTTACTCACATCTTGCGTTTTAGAATTCTCACCGGAATCTAAGCAAACCACTGAAAACGGAATGATGGAAATAGCGAGAATTTCACTCTATTGACCGGCGACAGGGAAGCGTTAAACATCGGTCAAATTTCGTATGCATGCATACTTTTTTCGCCCTTTATGGGTTCTATCTGCAATTTCTGATTTAGATTTATAGCATTATTCAATAAATCAACCCTGGAATTTATTGAGCTGTTAATCAGAGAATTACCCCAATAAAATAGTAAGTAAAATGGCGAATCAATACATTGACATGGATACCCTTCGGTTTCTGCTTTATGACGTGCATGAAGTCGACCGATTGTTGACTAAGGAGCGGTTCAGTGCATACGATAAAGAAGCAATAGACTTACTATTGGATTCCGTCAAAGACCTTTCTGATAAGGAGATGTTCCCCTACATCACGGAAATGGATGAACAACCTGCAGTTTATAGAGAGGGTAGGATTCATATTCATCCCCAGTTTGAGAAAGTGTTAAAAATGGTCGGGGAGATGGGATTGATTGGAGCCGGTTTTGATGCCGAAGCTGGCGGGCTTCAATTGCCTGCTTCCATTGTTAATGCCGTGTATTTGATCATGGAAGCCGCCAATAATCATATCCCGGGATATTTTGGTTTAACAGCAGGTGCAGCGCACCTTATCATCGCCTTTGGGGATCAAAAACTCAATGATACGTATGTCCAGAACATGCTGGACATGAAGTGGGGAGGAACCATGTGTTTGACGGAACCTCAGGCAGGAAGCTCGCTTTCGGATATCATCACTTCCGCAGAACCACGAGAAGACGGGACTTATAAAATCGAAGGGCAGAAGATTTTCATTTCTTCCGGAGACCATCAATTCGCGGACAACTTCGTTCATTTGGTGTTGGCCAGGATCAAAGGAGCACCAGCCGGAACGAAGGGTATTTCCCTTTTTGTCGTACCCAGAAGCCGCGTAGAAGCAGGTGGTTTGGAATACAACCATGTCGCCACTTTAGGTGAATTCAACAAGATGGGCCAGAAGGGATATTGTACGACGCACCTGGGATTCAGTGATGGAGGAGATTCCATTGGTTGGTTAGTAGGTGAGCCCAACAAAGGTTTGAAGTACATGTTTCAGATGATGAATGAGGCGCGAATCGCGACGGGTAGAATGGGTACCGCCATCGCCTCAGCCGCGTACTTCGCCTCTTTAGAATACGCAAAAGAACGCCCTCAGGGCAGAAGATTGACCGCAGACGGGTCGAAAAATGTAGATGAGGAGCAGACGCTTATTATTAATCACCCGGATGTGAAACGTATGCTTTTGCTGCAAAAAGCGATCATCGAAGGAAGCATTAGCCTCATCACCGAAGCAAGTCACTTCCTGGATCAGGAGAGTGTTACAGAAGGGGAAGAAAAGGAGAGCTATCGACTCTTGCTGGAGTTGCTCACTCCTATTGTGAAAACTTATCCTGCGGAGAAAGGCAAAGAAGCCATTGACAATGGGGTGCAGATCTTAGGAGGGTATGGATTTACTACCGATTTTGTCTTGCAGCAATATTATCGGGATGTAAGGATCATTTCATTATATGAAGGAACCACGGGTATCCAGTCACTGGATCTGTTAGGTAGAAAAGTGATCCTTAAAAATGGGGAAATCTTGCAGGATCTGGGGAAACTGATCTCGGCAACAGTGGCCGAAGTTGATAAGTATGATGAGTTGAAGCCTTACGGCCAGACGCTAATGATGAACATGGGATTGGTACAGGAGGTGTTAGGCACCTTAATGCCGCATGCCATGAAAGGTGATTACGAGCGGTTTCTGGCTGATGCCACCTTATTCATGGACTTCTTTAGTACGATCGTCATTGGCTGGCAGTGGCTGAAAATTGCCGCAAAATCCAAAGAAGCTTTGGTGACCGGCAACACCAAATATTCGGAAGCTTTCCATGAGGGCAAGATCCATACCATGAAATTCTTCTATAAATATGAAATGGGCAGAACCCGAGGGCTGGCCAAGATCATTCAGGATCAGCAGGACCTGACACTGGAAGCAGCTCCGGTGGAGTATTTGTAGATTAAATTCCTGTTAATCCCCCTTTTCAAAGGGGGCAGGGGGATTTGAAGCTATTTTGTAAAATAAAAACCAGCACCTTGGTGTGCCTCAAAGAAGTTAATTCATAGATGTTCATCATCAACCTGACTTACAAAGTCCCTCTTGAGAAAGTTGATCACTATCTGGAGGAACATGTTCAATACCTTGACGAACAATACGCGCAGGGTAACTTCCTGGCTTCTGGTCCTAAAATTCCGAGAGACGGGGGCATTATATTATCACATGTTGAAAGCAGATCCGAGGTATTGAATGTAATTGCAAAAGATCCATTTAAAATCAATGATATCGCTGATTACGAAGTAACTGAATTCATCCCCAGAAAGACTTCAGAAGTCTTAAGCTTTCTGCAGCAATCTTGAGTGAGTAAGTACCGTCACCCTGAAGCCCTCAGAGTGTAAGGTGCTCGAAACCTGATGCTAAAACGTCAACACATAATGTGTAGCTTTCCCATCTATAATCGTTACTACAAACAGATTAGAATAAGCATCGTCCGGTAACTGTTCATAGGCTTTATCATCGATCAACTGATTAACCAATGCCGGTATGGTATTGCTGTGGCCTACCACCAGGATTTGCTTACCATCCATGCCTTCTTTTAAGGTTGCCACTAGCTCTTCTTCAAATGGGCGATAAGATTCTATGAATAGATCGAGCTTCTCAGCTAGTGGCTTGGCCGTGTTTCTGGTTCTTTTGTAATCCGTAGAATAAATCTGATCAATGCCAACTTCAGAAAGTAATTCCATCAGACGGACAGCTCGGGCTTTTCCTTGTAGACTCAATTCCGGATCCCGGCTACTATCGACTTTTTCAGCATGACGCACAAGAAATATCGTGGTTTGGGCAAATGATACAGTAGAGAAAAAGACCAATAAAGTGGCGATTGAAATTTTCATTTTCGCAATTTAATCGACTGGGATTAGATCGTAAATTCTCTTATCACTAAAATAACTTGTCAATTCTCCTATTGCTATTGATAATCCTTATGATATCTACACTTTGCTTCGTTTTTCTGTAAAATACGTAATAGCTACTCTCCGTCCATACCATAAAACCAGGACGAATAGATTCCTTCGATCTACCGATGTTGGGATTTTTGGAGAGGAATGTAAATGTTTTGTAAAGCTTCTTTATGAATTTCTTGGCATTAATGGGTGCCTCTTTTTCTATCGCGATATAATAATGAATATCTTCCAGGTCTTTCATCGCCCTGGGAGAAATACGATATTCGGACATATTCTATTTGAGATGCTTTGCCTCCAGTTGTTTAAGGAAGGCTTGCTGTTTTTTTGAATCAAATGCTTCAGGTTCACCACTATCAATACCCTGATCCCATAACTCACCTAATTGCCTGGATGAATACTCGCCTAAGCTTTCAGAATCATTCCCAACAAACTCGTTTGAGGATAAATACGCTCTTAGATCCTCCAGGTCTTCAAATTCGGTCTTTGTTAAAGATGTGGCATTTTTGATTGTGATGGTTGTCATTTCAATCAGTTTGATCTATAAAATTAATGAAAATGATCCATTCTTGCTTTGAAAGAAGGGATCAAGGAAACTTCATCCAAAAAGGATTTACAGATACGGACAGGCATTGTGTTCCACGAATGTCCGGGAAGAAATCAGGATTAATATCGCCAATGGATGCCTTAGCGAGCTGCCCTATTCCACGGCCGGAAGGATTGACCTGATACGTGGTGTCATTTAGTTCCTGATACAATCGGATTGGAAGGATAGCGGTGGTCAGTGGGAATTTAACGGGCCTGTTTTTGACGGTAATTTCAAAGAAAATCTCACTTTCTTTTCTGACGCTGATATGGGTTTGGTTTTTGCTCTTGTTCCAGTCAAACTGTGCCAGTTCTTTTGGGATTCCCCAATTGGCACGCCCGCTGTTCAGGCTTGCTTCTGAGTCCACATAGATCTTCGAAATGGTTTGTTTTGAACCGTATGGTGTTTTGAATTTCCCTGGGATGGCCAACAATTCCTTGTAGGGTCCTACCGGACTTTCGGTGTAATTAACCAACATCACATAGGCCAACCCACCTAAAAAGCTGGATTTTAATGGTTCAGAAAGGAAAAAATTGATTTTATCGAACTGTTTTCTGAAGGAGGAATACATTAAAATGATGCCTTCTCCTTTCAACTGCCAGGGGGCGGGAACTATGGTTGAAGCCTCATTCAAAATAAGGACTTAACAGGTTTTTCATGACTTCCGGAATTCGTGTGGGTCTTCCGGATGCCATTTGAATGAAAGCCAGTGTGGTTTCTCCCGAATTGAGGTGTTCTCCGGCTTCGTTATAGATCTCATATTGATAGAGGATCTTCACACGTGGCATTTCCGGTATGGTCACCTTTACGGTCAGTAGGTCATCGTACTTTGCCGGGAGTTTGTACCTGGTCTTCAATTCAAGTACGGGCATCATCACACCAGCTTCTTCGAGGTTTTTATAGGCATAACCTAAACTTCGGAAGGACTCTACCCGGGCCACTTCGTAGTAGGCGGCATAGTTGCCATAATAGACATAGCCCATTTGGTCTGTGTCTGCATACCTTACCCGTATTTGTACTTCGTGTTGATACATTATCTGTAGATTCTTGCCTTGTTTAATGCCCGGTGAAGCTCAGCCGCATTTTTATTGTGATCCCGAAGATTCGTTGCAAATGCATGATAACCACTAAAATCAGCCTTTGCGCACAAATACAGGTAATTGTGATTTTCCGCACCAAGAACGGCATTTAAACCGCCAATAGAAGGTAAACTAATGGGGCCAGGAGGTAATCCGGCATATTTATACGTGTTGTAGGGCGATTCAATTTCTTTGTCTTTATTCAGCACCCGGCGGATGGTAAAGTCGCCTATTGCAAACTTTAGCGTGGGGTCCGCCTGTAACAACATTCCTTTATTCAGTCGATTTAGATACATCCCAGCCACCCTAGGCGCTTCGTCCATTTTATTCGTTTCCGATTCTACGATGGACGCCAGTGTGGATACTTCCAATGGTGTCAGACCAATGGCTTTTGCTTTGGCCAGTCGATCCTCATTCCAGAAACGATCGTATTCTTTCTTCATCCTATCCAGAAACTGCTCCGGTGTGATGGTCCAGTAAACTTCATAAGTGTTCGGAACGAACATCGAAATGAACGTCTCTGGTTCGAAACCATATTTCTTAGCGGTCGATTCCGAAAGCATGGTTTTCGCCAGGTCTTCAGCGGAAAAATGAACGAAGGGTGCGATTTTCTCAGGTAACTCTTCAATTTTCCGGGCCAGTGTGAAAGTCAGCTTGACGGGTTCCTGAGCGCCTGATCTGAGCAGATTGATTGCCTGTAAATTGGACATGTCCTTTTTTAGCTGATAAAGCCCTGGCTTTACATAGTCATCATAATCCCGAACTTTCGCCAGAAAACTGAAGGAGACCAGATCATTCACGATGCCCAGATCATACAAGTTGTCTTGTACTTCTGCAAAAGTTGCCCCGGGAGCAATAGCAAACAATTCGTCTTCACGTTCCACCAGAATGTTTGGGGTGAACAACATCTGATAGAAGTAGAAAGCAAAGGATGAAGCCATGATGGTAAAAACGATCATGAACACCGCAACAAACTTCTTTCGATTCATAGGCGGCAAAAATAGTAATTTCGCAAGGCAACCATTATCAACAAATGGTTGGGTTGTTTTTCCTTTGTGTCAATGGCTGAATTGCTGAAAATTTACCCTGAAAATCCAGATCCCCGTAAGATCGCAGAAGTGGTCAATGTCCTTTCCAAAGGCGGTGTGATCATCTACCCGACCGATACTGTATATGGTTTGGGGTGTGATATTTTCAATCCGAAAGCACTGGAACGAGTAAAACAGATCAAGGGGATCAAGGGCAAAAACCTTAATCTGTCCTTCATTTGTTATGACCTGAGCCACTTGTCGGAATACACCCGCCGGGTGACCACACCAATCTTTAAGATCATGAAAAAAGGGCTGCCAGGGCCTTATACGTTTCTTTTGGAGGCATCTACCAAAGTCCCGAAAATTCTTAATGCGAATAAAAAAACAGTCGGTATTCGAGTTCCTGACAATAACATCCCGAGAGAGATCGTACGCGAATTGGGTAATCCGATCATTACCACCAGTATTCATGATGAAGACGAAATTCTGGAGTATTCCACGGATCCCGAGCTTATTCATGAGAAGTTCGATCAGCAAGTAGACATAGTGATTGATGGCGGTTACGGAAATATAGAAGCAAGTACGGTAGTGGATTGTACGAGTGGCGAACCGGAACTGGTCAGAGAAGGTCTCGGCGATTTCGAAGACCTGTTCTGATGGAAAAGACCCCTCAACTGTTGATTGAGCCGCACTATTTCGGTTCATTGGAATATTATTTGCTGATCGATGATTCAGCTGCAATCACCTGGGAGGTAGAGGAGCATTTTTTGAAGCAGACCTTTCGGAATCGGACGACTATTCTGACGTCAAATGGACCTCAAAATCTGGTTGTTCCGGTAAGTTACAGGAATCATATGCCGATGAAAGACGTCCGCATCGATTACCAACAAGGGTGGGTCAAAGACCATTGGGGAGCTATTTATTCTGCCTATGGCAAAGCAGCTTACTTTGAATATTATGCCCCCGAATTACAGGCTATTCTTGAAAAACGACATACTTTTTTAGTGGATTTGTGTTGGGCCACTGTGACATTATGTCTGAGGTACTTACAAATTGACAGGTCCATTGATCTGACAAATACCTACGAAAAAGTGCCCAATTCTCCCATTCGGGACTTCAGAGGGCTAATTCACCCCAAGAAACCTTACACTCAGCGAAGTATTTACGAACCTGAAGAATATTTTCAGAACTTTGGCAAAGAATTTGTCCCTTGCTTGTCGGTATTAGACCTTCTCTTCTCTATGGGCGATGAGTCCGTTTCGATTCTTAGAAAATCAAAAGTTTAAGGGCGAACAAATCTGAAACTCGTTGCGTTTTAATCAAGGGGAGATGGGGATTTGATTCAAATAAGGTATAATTTTAAGAAGGGATCGGTGCGATCCTGTAAATCATATTTATGGAAGCTAAATTTTCGAACAGGGTCAAAGAGGTCATTTCTTTGAGCAGGGAAGAAGCCTTGCGCCTGGGACATGACTATATTGGCACAGAACATTTATTGTTGGGGATGATCCGCGAAGGCGAAGGTGTGGCTGTCGGGTTATTAAAAAAACTTGGCGTTTCTTTGGAAGAGCTTCGGACTTCTATTGAACAAGCGACAAAGGGGACGGCTACCAGCAACGTCAAGAACCTTGCAAACATTCCTTTAACAAGGCAATCTGAAAAAGTGCTTAAGATCACTTATCTGGAAGCAAAGATTTTCAAAAGCCAACTCATTGGTACAGAACATTTATTACTATCGATCTTGAGAGACGAAGACAACCTGGCTACTCAAATACTCGACAAATTTGAAGTTGCGTATGATGTGGTAAAAGAACTACTGGAATATCAAACTGAAAATCCTATGGCCACGTCCGACACGGATGATCAGGACGAGGATTCAGGACGTATGTTCGGCGGGGGATCTTCCAGTTCCGGCAGAGGGGAATCCTCGAAAGGAAACGAGAAGAGTCGAACACCGGTGTTGGATAACTTCGGTAGAGACCTGACCAAACTGGCAGAGGATGATAAATTGGATCCAATTGTCGGTAGGGAAAAGGAAATTGAGCGTGTGGCGCAGATCCTGAGCCGACGCAAAAAGAACAATCCGATTTTGATTGGTGAACCTGGTGTGGGTAAGACAGCCATTGCTGAAGGACTTGCCTTGAGAATCGTGCAAAAGAAAGTTTCTCGTGTGCTTTTCGGTAAACGAGTAGTGACGTTGGATTTGGCTTCATTAGTAGCTGGCACCAAATACAGAGGCCAGTTCGAGGAGCGAATGAAAGCCGTAATGAACGAAATTGAAAAGAACACTGATGTGATTCTTTTCATTGATGAGCTTCATACCATTGTTGGGGCCGGAGGAGCTTCTGGTTCACTGGATGCCTCCAATATGTTCAAGCCTGCCTTGGCCAGAGGAGAAATTCAATGCATCGGTGCCACTACCTTAGATGAATATCGCCAGTACATCGAGAAAGATGGTGCTTTGGCGCGTCGATTCCAAATGGTGATGGTGGATGCTACTACGCCGGAAGAAACGATCCAGATCCTCGATAACATCAAGGACAAATACGAGAGTCATCACCATGTGAACTACACCAAGGAAGCCATAGAGGCTTGTGTGCAGTTGTCTGACCGATACATAAGTGACCGATTCCTGCCGGATAAGGCCATCGACGTGCTGGATGAAGCAGGCGCTCGCGTTCACATAAACAACATCAACGTTCCTGAGAAAGTGATTTCACTGGAGGAGCAGATTGAGGAAGTTAAGAAAGAGAAAAACAGAGTAGTCAAGAGTCAGAAATACGAAGAGGCTGCTCAACTCAGAGATAAGGAGAAGAAGCTCCTGGTCAATCTTGAAGAAGAAAAGGCACGTTGGGAAGATGAAACCAAGACCAAGCGATATCAGGTAAACGAAGAAAACGTTGCTGAAGTGATCGCCATGATGACGGGTATCCCAACCAAGCGAATTGCGCAGAATGAGAGTGACAAACTCCTCAATATGAAGCAAGAGCTGGGAGACAAAGTAATTGGTCAGGGTGAAGCGGTTGAAAAGCTAACGAAGGCGATTCAGCGTACACGTGTAGGCCTTAAAGATCCTAAGAAACCTATCGGAACTTTTGTGTTCCTCGGACCAACAGGTGTTGGTAAAACAGAAATGGCGAAAGTATTGGCCAGTTACCTGTTCGATAAGGATGAATCGCTCATTCGGATTGATATGAGTGAGTACATGGAGAAATTTTCGGTCAGCCGACTGGTAGGAGCGCCTCCTGGCTACGTTGGATACGAAGAGGGTGGTCAGCTTACAGAAAAAGTAAGAAGAAAACCTTATTCAGTCGTACTATTGGATGAGATCGAAAAAGCGCATCCGGATGTATTCAATATCTTGTTACAGGTATTGGATGATGGAATTCTTACAGATGGTTTGGGTCGCAGAGTGGATTTCCGTAATACGATCATCATCATGACTTCCAATATTGGTGTCAGGGACCTGAAAGACTTTGGTGCTGGCATCGGATTCTCAACTCAGGCGAGAAGGGATAACATGGATGAATTGATGAAGTCCACCATCCAAAATGCACTGAAAAAAGCATTTAGCCCCGAATTTCTGAACAGGTTGGATGATGTAATTGTATTCAACAGCCTGGAGCGTGAAGACATTCACAAGATCATCGACATTTCTTTGGATAAATTATTCCAGCGAATCGTTGAATTGGGATACGAAATCGATTTGTCCACTAAGGCAAAAGATTTCCTTTCAGATAAAGGATATGATCCTCAATTTGGAGCTCGGCCACTCAATAGAGCCATTCAGAAATACCTGGAAGATCCTGTGGCGGAAGAAATCCTTAAAGGCGAGGCTCAGGAAGGAGATACCATCGTGGCAGACTGGGATGGAAAATCTGAAGAGCTGACGCTAAAAATAAAGAAGAGAAAAGGTAAGCCTGCGAAAGAAAACAAAGGCGAAGGAGATAAATAAAATGGAAAAGTCGCTTTTAAGCGGCTTTTTCTTTAATAAATTAGTTTATAATGTAAACTTATTTATATTTGTCTCGTTTAGGTGATTAAACACCCTTGTAATATGGACGAACGAGACATTTCACCGGAAGAAAGCCTTCAGATCATCACAGGAATGATCGGGAAGGCCAAATCGAATTTTGCTCGCGGAGGAAGTTTCTACTTTCTGTTGTGGGGGAGTGTTATCGCGTTTGCAGATTTTGGGCATTTTGGCCTCTTGAAATTCACGAACTATAGCTATCCGTACATCGTCTGGTTATTGGTTATTCCAGCCGTGATCATTACCATAGTTTACTCGATAAGAAAAGCAGGGAAACGCACGGTTACTCCGAGCTCTTTTGATCGAATTTATGGTAAACTGTGGTGGGCAATATTCGTTTGTATTTTGATGGTCCTGGCCTTTATGAGCAATCTGAATTATCAAACCACTCCAGTGATCCTGCTATTTTCTGCCATTGGGACTTACGTCACAGGAGAAGTATTGCGGTTCCGCCCGTTAATACTGGGTGGGATTGGATTAGCGCTTTGCGCGATTGGAGCCTTTTTGGTCCCCATTGATTTTCAATACCTGATTGCCGGTATTGGGATGTGCCTAGGTTATATTGTTCCGGGTATTATGCTCAAAAACGACAAGTAAAGTGAGTCAGTTCAAGGCACTTGATCCTCTGTTACATTCGCAATTGCGATTGGCGGTAATGTCTGTACTTATCAGCGTAGATGCAGCAGATTTTACGTTCCTCAAAGAAAAGACTGAAGCCACCGCGGGCAATCTAAGTGTTCAGCTGGACAAGCTATCTACAGCTGGATACATCGAAATCGAGAAGTCTTTCAGGGGCAAACGTCCGTTAACGACTTGCCGGGTTACCAGGAAAGGAGTGGAAGCGTTTGAGGCATATGTCAAAGCGTTGAAACAATACATCAAATAATTTTTTTGTCAATTCAGTTTATAATATAAACTAATTTATATCATGAAAAATCTAAATAAATTTTTACTGGGACTGGTCGTGATGATTGTGATGAGTTCCTTTCAACAGCCCATTCAAAACAGTACGTATGCGGCTTATCTAAGTGGGTCTATGCAACTGTGGGAAAGAAGTATTGCTCAGGCACAGCAGCAGTATGAAGCAAGTCAGTCCAGTGAATCGCGGTTTGATTTGGCCATGGCCATGTACGGAGGTATGAGTGCTACGATGAAAGATAAGGACGAAGACTTTTTTGATAAGTATGTCGATGATGCTATGGATCATCTGGATGAATTAATTGATCAGGAGTATAGAGTAGCTGATTGCAAGGCCATTCAATCAGGTATTTACGGTTTCAAAATTGCTTACTCACCCTGGAAAGGCATGTTCCTGGGACCAAAAAGCAACAGTACAATCGAGAGTGCATTGGAGACCGACCCCAATTCTCCGATTGTGCAAAAACTCTATGGCAACAGTAAACTTTTCACACCAGAGACCTGGGGCGGAGACAAAGAAAAAGCGGTGAAAGCCTATGAAAAAGCCCTGCTGCTATATAAAGACCAGGATGGTAGTCAAAGTGATTGGATGTTCCTTGATACATATGCATGGTTGGGGCAGGCTTATCAGGCCATTGATATGAAGGACAAAGCAAAAGAAACCTATCTCGCTAGCCTTGAGATGGAGAAAGACTTCAATTGGGTCAATTACGTCTTACTCCCTCAAGTATCGAAATAATGCGACCTTTACTGATTTTCACGTTCCTGATGGTTTCGGTGGTAGTATGTGCACAGCAGACCATTACCGGGATGATCCAGGGAGCAGATGATGGACAGCCCCTGATTGGAGCACATGTTTACCTCCTGTCCGATTGGAGTAAAGGAGCCATCACTGATATTGAAGGGAACTTTAGCATTACTGCTGATGAAGTTAAGCCTTCGGACTCCTTGCTTATTTCTTATATCGGCTATGAAGAATTGGTAATAGCCATCTCTCAATTGGAGAATGATGCAGTCGTTGCTTTAACACCTTCAAGACAAATGATTGAGGCGGTGGTTGTCTCGGCCGAAAACCTGATTGCCGAAGAATTCAGTATTAAGAAAATCAGTAAACTGGAGATCTATAAAAATCCCAGTTCCAAGGCCGATGCACTGCTAGCAGTTAATTCACTGGCTAGTGCCACTACGCTCGATGAAACAGCCAATGTGAGTTTTCGGGGCAGTAGTCCGGCAGAGACGGGTGTTTTTCTAAATCAGGTACCGGTATATGACTTTGTTCGGTTTTCTCAATTGAACGGCCTGGGCACTTTAAGTTTTTTCAATACGGATCTGTTAAGGAGTGTTCAGGTTTTTCCGGGGAACCCGCCACTGGAATTCGGAAATACCTCTTCAGGATTAATTGCTATGCAAACAGAAGATCAGATCCCTCAAGAGAATCAGCAACAAGTTGTGGTTTCACTGGCCAGTATGGGTGCAAGCATTCGTCAACGCATTAATGAAAAGCAAGGGATTACCGCTTACAGCAACTATCAGCTTTCCGGGCTTTTTCGTGATTTGAATCAGACTGCCCTGGAAGATATTCTGAAGTTCAATTCGGTGGACCTGGGAGTACATTATGTCAATCAAATTCAGACCCGAACCCAGCTGAAATTGTTCAATTACACTTTATTGGAAGGTTATGACTTCAATTTTACTTCACCTACATTCAATGGACTTTTTCGCCAACGAAAACGACGGAACTTTTCAATAGGGAACCTGACACACAAGTGGGAGCGTACTACACTAGCTTTGAATACGGGTTTTAGTTATTCGACCATCGATTTTGACTTCAGTAATACAGATATTTCGATCCAAAATCAGGACCTCTTTTTAGGCGGGAATTATCAATATGAAGGCAAAAAGTTAGGCATTAAAGCAGGAGTAGCCTTCGATTCTCGTCAATCTGATTTTGAAGGAATGGTCGCGACTTTTGGCTATGCATTCGGACCTGAACATCCAGTCTCCCTTTCGCAAGTCACTAATCGGAGAGAAGTGTTGGATGCCTACATATACCTCAAACGAGATATCACCGACAGACTAGTCATTGGCAGCGCCGTGAGAAAAAATATTCCTATAAGAGGACAGAAGTCTGTTTGGAGTCGACAAACCAATATCAACTTCCAAATCAATGACCGATGGGGAGTAAAGGCTGCTTATGGTACTTTTAACAAGTTTGTGTTACCTCAATCCATTGATCCGACTACTATGCAGGTCAAAACGACACAAGCTTCCATCGATGCACAACGCAAGCGAGGTTCTAATCTTTTGGCAATCTCTGTCTTCACCAAAGACAGTCAATGGGAAGATCGTGAAATCATTACCCACGGACTGGAAATAAGTATCGATGATAAAATAGGTTCTAAGATTTCTTATAATGCCTCTTACACCTTTCTTGATGCGACAGTAAAAACAGAGGAAACAACGTACGCTGGGAATTTTGACATGGATTACTTCATCAAAGGAGGGCTTGAGTGGGCATTTTTAGCACATTGGACTTTAGGTTCCAGATGGATATTCAGACCTGGGACCCGCTATCAGCCTGTAACTGATGCGACTTTTGATGAAACACTCAATGCTTTCGAGCCGCAATATGCCGGATTATCAAATCGTGAACATCTGACCCCATACCGATTGATTGACCTCAATGTTTCCCGGTTATTTCCCATATCCGAAGACCTGACAATCATCGCTTTTGGTAACATCAGCAACGTAGTGGACTTTCAAAATGTCAGAGAGCTGTCCTATAACAGAGATTACACAGCTACCTCAGAACAGTTATTCAATCGTCGCACGATCTACTTTGGGGTGATTTTTAACTTTTTGTGATTGTGTGCCTTCATGCTGGTTTTTTGACTTCAAAATTTTCGAAGAAGACAATAAATACTTGTACTGACTTTAATTACTTATCCACCAACTCCGATAAAAATTTCTGAGCCATTATAGCCCTCGCAGGTGTTATCACCTGCAATATCCCTTTGTTGAAATTGGCGTTGGTCTTAAGATTAACTACAGCACACTTCGGCGAATCTCTAAAGACATTCCGCCGGAAGCGGGGATTGAAGTGTGTTCCACGATCTCCTTTACTTATCCAACAACCTACGATGATAGTTGATCTGACCCAGGTGATAACCCAAGTGCGATTGCATGGCTATTAGGATGTATGCTATAGTAGGTGTCCCGTTCCCGAATTCAATTGGGAAATCCTTGTTCAGGTCTTCTTCGGATAAGCTATTGAGCGCATTAGAAACAATTTCCTTGGTGAGGTTAATTTCCTGGATCATTTCGCTTCTGGAGACCTCTGTATTCGAAAATTCTCCATCTCTGTCCCTTTTGTAAGGTACTTGCCCAATATGAAGACCAATGAAATGCTTGAGGTTACCAATCAGGTGCAGACACAAATTTCCAGCGGAGTTAGCGATATCACCTTCCTTGCGCCAGATATTGGCCTCTTGTCGATAAGTTTCAATTTCCTTTTTTAGTCGATCAAGGTCTCTTTCGTAAAGTGAAACCAATGTCTGTATGCTGCTCATGAATTCGTCTTTGAATAATTACCTAAAGCTAAAATAGCTTAGGATCTTTCGGCGGTTTTACCCATGAAGTCTGATCAGTGAAAAGATGAAAAATCCTAATAGGAGATCAGTATAGTAGTGTATATACTTTTATCTCAGACTAGGTATGTGATTCTTTATCGTTCCTGACGAGTAAGATTCGTGGATTTGTTAATAGGAGCCGAGATACTTTCTTATCATCCACTCTGTGGTAAAGAATAGGACTGCAAAAAACAAAAGCCAAACGCTTTCAATCAGAGGAAAGAAATTTTCGGAGGTACGAATGATACCCGGAGGATCCAGACCTCCAAGCTGACTTAACAATTCCTCTTTCTGATCGATATGATAATAGGTGCCGCCGGTATTCTTCGAGATTTCTTGTAATACTTGATGATTGGCAGTTAATTCAATGCTTTCCAAATTGATCTGTTTGACTGAAAACTCGCCTCTGGCAGCATAATTTTTACCTCCAAAAGAAGAACTGGCTTCAAAACGATATACCCCAGCAGGTAGAGGGCCGATGTTCAGACCTCCATCTTCTTCACTCGGATAGTACTCGTAAGGTTGCGTGTTGCCTGATTCATCTATCAAGTTGAGGTCAATCTTTTGTCCATAGACTCTTTCGTAAATGTCATTGTAGAGTTCGGCACTAAACTGGACATTGACATTTTCATCAAAAGAACTCCGGATAGGCTGGAGGCGGAATTTTCTTTTATCCGCTTTAACACTCAGGAACTGAATCAGCTTATTGATGATCTCGTCAAAGTGTTCGCTGGAACCATTCTCGGTGTTTTCCAGCATGCGCCACTGCCAGATCCCAGGGCCCATGAGTATTGCCGATTTATTTGAGCCATCATTTTGAACCGCCAAAAGTGGACGACTCGTGATCACACTTCCAATTTGCTGATAGATCAACGTCTGTACAGGCCCTATGGCATTGTATTCTCCAAATGGGACAGAAATAGGCGTAAACCGTGAAAAGATGTCTATCTCATCCTGGTCCAGTTCAAAAGATGAAAAAACGGGATTAAAGGCAGCTCTGACATTGTCTCTTTGCCCTCCTTGTGCTGCCACGGACCAACCCATAGATTCCTCAGCGACATTCAGTTGGGAATTTCGATTCAGAATATACCACCGAGAAGGATTACCTTCTACAATTACTTTTGGGAAATTGCGGGTAAAAGCCCCGTGTTCAATAATTACATCGTATTCCCCGCTGGGATCTTGCTTGGATATGCCAGGGATAAATAATTCCGTTTCAAAGTTTTCAGATTGATCCAGTGCTCTCCTAATTGCCGACATATCCGGATGAGGGGCCGCGGACATGATGAGGATACGCTCCTTCCCTTCAATGACGTCTACATAAAAGTCAGAAGCATTGTTGGTCAGCGAGGTTTCCCCTTCCAATGGCGCAACATTGACCGCATACCTGGCTAATCCCGACTGATCGGCATCCAACAGGAAGTTTAGTCGCGCATCATTGGTAAATGTTTTTGTTTGCAGGACCTGACCGTTTTTGCGAATCGTAAGGGTCTTTTCGATATTTTCAAACCCCTCCTGGTCTACGATCACCTCAACCGGGAATTGATTGCCTTGATAAGCTACCGTATTGGATTTAATGGATTTGATGGAAAGGTCTTTTACCGGGATGGTGTCTCCCAATCCAAGGGTATAGATTGGTTTCGAGAATTGATAATAAGTAGGGGATACACCTCGATTGTAGATGCCATCGGAAACCAACACGATTCCCGCCAGGTTGATTCCCTGATAAGTTTCCGTGACGTTATTTAGAATGCCGGATAGATTAGTGGTATTTGTGATATCGGAGCCAACTTCTGTCGTGGAATTCAATTGTTGATCAAGGTTCCAGAAATCAGTGCCAATATCCTGGCCTTGTAGTGCATTTCCCAGTTCATTCAATGAATTGTGCAATGCGCTCAATTCCAGAGAATCAGTCATCATGGTCACTGATTCGGAATTATCGTAGATCACAGCCACGATGGGTGATTCCGTGCGATTTTTCAGTTGCCTTAGTAATGGGTTTAGCAACAGCAAGAAAATACAGAAAACACCAATGAATCTTAGTGTTGCTAGAAAAATGGAAGTGGCTTTTGACCAGGGATAGCTGACACGGAAATAAGGGATAATCGCCAAGACAAGCGCAATGACCACACCAAGGGCAATCCACCCGCCTGATTGTTCAAATACAATAAAAGAATTCCCCATATATAGGTAAAGGAGCCGCTTTGCTACACACTAATGATGGTAAAACGGCTCACTTCAATTTCAGTTTTATTTTCCCGGATCAAAATTTGAAAACTTCGGATGATCGGTCAGATAGTTACCTGATCAGGTAGCCATTCCTCCATTTACTCCGATCACCTGGCCGGTAATATAGGTTGACATGTCTGAAGCAAGGAATACACAACAGTCGGCAATATCATTGGGGTGCCCTCCCCTTTTTAGTGGAATGGCATCACGCCAGCCCTGAACTACTTTTTCGTCCAGCGTTTCGGTCATTTCTGTTTCAATAAAACCTGGAGCAATGGCATTACAGCGAATTCCGCGAGAACCGAATTCCAGTGCTACTGATTTTGAAAAGGCGTTGATCCCACCTTTGGAAGCGGCATAATTTGCCTGGCCGGCATTTCCTTTGACGCCCACTACGGATGACATATTGATAATGGAGCCTGAGCGTTGTTTCATCAATGTTCTTGAAGCCGCCTTAACCGTATTGAAACAAGATTTAAGATTTACATTCATGATCTCGTCCCAACTATCTTCAGACATTCTCATGAGTAAGTTATCCCTGGTGATTCCAGCGTTATTGATCAATACGTCAAGAGAGCCAAATTCTTTGACCATTCCGTCGATCAATTCTTGTGCGGCGTTGAAATCAGAGGCGTCTGACCGGTAGCCTACGGCCTTAACACCAAAAGCTTCCAATTCTTTTACTAACGCCTCACCTTTTTCGACACTTGACAAATAGGTAAACGCTACATTAGCACCGTGCTCGGCTAACTTCAGGGCAACAGCCCTTCCGATTCCTTTTGATGCGCCGGTCACTAGTGCATTTTTTCCTTCCAGTAACTTCATAAGATTCCTAAAAATTTCCGCTAAAATATAAGTATCTGTTCTAATATGGTTTGTCAGTAGCCCACCATTTCAAAATTGAGCAATCAACTGTCATAGAAATGTGAGTTTGATGAGTGTTTAAGTTGCCAAGTCTGAAATACGATAGGTACTCGAGCCAAATCAATATACCCTTTCTTTTATTTTACCGTTTTTGAAAAAGGAATATCCATCCTTGAATCATGAGATACTTTATGCTCAGCCTGTTCTTTTTTGTGTGGAGTCATGTGTCTCAGGCCCAGATTTGTGTCGTGACGGACCTGGAGCATTGGCAAACGGAAGTAGGAATGGGGCTGACGGTTCCCGATTACTTTACCGATGACCCTGCATGGGTTTCTGCTATTCAGGATCAACTCTCAATTTTATTGAAAGATAAGTTTGATGTTTCAGAAGTGATCTTTTATAAGGAAGGAGTGACCCTAAAATCTGATGGAAGAGACAAAGACATCTGGAACCTGGATGAGTTTGATCGATCCCATGGAGATCTTTTTGTGGGAATATCTTCTTACATCAATGCCAATTACGACATGAGTATCCTGATGCAGGTTGAAAAATCTAGCGGGAAGAAGTTGTTCAAGAAGAAATCCAGGATTTTGCTATTATCGAAATCTAATACTGCCGGACTAGACAGTGACGTATTGATATCTGAACGGGAATTTAAGGAAACATATGAGCAATTACTTCAGAATTTCAATACTGATAAGGTAAGACGCTTGCCGCCAAAAACGATCTATCGTCAACCTGAATTAGGAATCAACAGCGATGCAAATAGCAACATTCAAATTAATCTTTTGGCTTCTGATTGGTACGAACCTGAGATTCTACTAAAAAATTTGGGGCCGAATCAGGAAGTCCGCATGCTGGTTGAAAATGTAGTGGACGAGGAACGTCAACAATGGAAAGTATTCAAAACAAAGCGGACCCGCCAAGGTACCTGGATTATTAAAACAGAAGAGAATATTCCGGACTGGCAGATTAAATATTCCATAGAGCAAACCCGGGTTATGGATGCGAAAATCCTTACTTATACTGAGCCGGAAACGGTAGCATCGATATTTGAAAATGGCAATGAAGTGGGTAGTTTGAGGGTGATAGATGGTCATACGATGGAAGGTGTCCTTCGAGGTGAACCCTTTAGGCTTATCGAAAACTTGACTGAGTTTGTTTTGGAGTCCGATGACAAGGTGTTGCTTCACGGGCAAAAAGTGGATGATCTGAATCAGTTCGAAAACCCTTTTCACAAAGTATTTATTTCGACAGAACTTCCGTTGGATAAAAGCGTGAGACTGTTCCAGCTTGTGGTGACCTGGAAGCGTATGTTAGTCAACCTTCCTTTCGATTGACATAGATTCGATTCGTGGAAATCAAAAAAGGCGACCTGATCTGGGTCGCCTTTCGATTGTATGATTTTCTTAGAATTAGTCCTTCTTTTTCTTATCGCCCGTCCCGGCAATAGATTCTCTCATTTCCGTGTCTGCCTGGATATTTTGGAATTTATAATAATCCATCACGCCAAGGTTTCCTGATCTGAAAGCATCTGCCAGGGCCTTAGGAACTTCTGCTTCAGCGAGGATCACTTGCGCACGTGCTTCCTGAGCTTTTGCTACCATCTCTTGCTCTTCCGCAACCGCCATCGCTCTTCTTTCTTCGGCTTTAGCTTCTGCCACTTTCAAATCAGCAGAAGCTTGATCTGTTTGGAGTTTTGCGCCAATGTTAGCTCCCACATCCACGTCTGCGATATCGATAGATAAGATCTCAAATGCAGTTCCAGCATCCAGTCCTCTTTGAAGTACCAGTTTAGAAATCTTATCAGGATTTTCCAGTACCTCTTTGTGAGTAGCCGCAGAACCTACAGAAGTTACGATACCTTCACCAACCCTTGCCAGGATGGTGTCTTCACCAGCTCCCCCGACGAGTTGTTGGATGTTGGCCCGGATCGTCACTCTGGCTTTTGCGACGAGCTGTATACCGTCCGCGGCTACTGCAGCTACCGAAGGTGTATTGATTACTTTCGGATTCACTGAAATCTGAACCGCTTCAAATACATCCCTGCCCGCCAGGTCTATGGCAGTAGCCTGACGAAATGAAAGGTTTATATTGGCTTTATCTGCGGATATAAGTGCTTTGATTACCTGGGGAACATTTCCCCCGGCCATATAATGCGTTTCCAGGTCTGAACTTTTCAACGTCCGCCTGGCTTCTGTTCCATCTTCGGAGATGGTCAAACCAGCTTTGGTCGCTGTGATCAATGAATTAACAATGATGGACGGAGGCACCTTACGAATTCGCATGAAGACCAATTCCGCCAAACCGACACGTACGCCCGAGAAAATTGCCGTGATCCAAAGGTTGACTGGAACGAAATACAGGAATATAAAAAAACCGATGATTCCGGCGAAAACCAGAATGATCACAGTAAAATTAGCCATAGTTATAAACGCAAATTGTTAGAAGGTGAAGATCAGATAATTTATTGGTAATGTCAAATGCAATTTGACATAAGAAAGTTGGAGTCAGATTTTCGAAACGACGATCTTCTGGTTATCAATTTCGATAACCTTTATGGGTTGTTTTTCTTCAATGAATTCGCCCAGCGAACGAACTTCCATTTCCTCATCGTTGAAAGAAGCCTTCCCGATGGGCTTAAGGGAAGAAACCGTCACCCCTTCATCACCAACATGAAGGGCGATCTCTTTTTCATCATTGAAAGTACCCTCCATGGTTCCCTTGGAGGCGAAACGCTCCCAGGCCCGGTATTTAAAAGCATAGACCATGATACCAACTCCTACAATGAATGATACACCCAAAGTAGTGAATCCGGCATTGTTTCCATAGTAATCGAAACTGAGATAAATGCCATATCCGGCAAAAATGAACCCGGCTATTCCTACGAAGGTGGTTCCAGGCACAAAGATCACTTCGACAATGATTAAAATCAGACCAAAAAGAATGAATCCTAAGACCGTAACAAGTTCCATATCGACTTCAATCAATTAAATCAGCAAGATACAATTTCGAAGGCATATTATGCTTCCAAATAATTAAACGAACCTTGAGGTGGTTTGGGTTTTGTCGGCAGGTCCTTTAGACAGAGTGCTGATGTTGGGTGATTGGATTTAGTGGCGACAAAGTCAATGACGACCATTCGACGGACAAACATCAAAAGTTGAAATCCGGCGAATGGCCTCAAGTTCCAGTATTTAGATTGGTGTCAATAAGCCTTTGCAAACAAAACTTTTCCCTTAGATGGTTTGCCAGTGACCATACAAGTGCCTGGCGTCATATCACGACCGAGCGGAATACAACGAATGGTAGCCTTTGTGTCATTCTTCACTTTTTCCTCCGTCTCTGCAGTGCCATCCCAATGAGCATAAATAAAGCCTCCTTCTTTTTCGAGTATTTCTTTAAACTCATCATAAGATTCAACCTCATGTGTATTTTCCTGCTGGAAGGTAAGCGCTTTCTGGTAAACGTTCTCCTGCATTTCGGTAAGGAGCTTTTGAATGTGACCAACACACTCACTTAAAGCAATGGTCTGTTTTTCTTTGGTGTCTCTACGAGCAATTTCAACGGTCCCGTTTTCCAGATCCCGATTACCCATCGCAATTCTTACCGGTACGCCTTTCAATTCGTATTCAGCAAATTTCCAGCCCGGTTTGTGCGTGTCCCGATCATCAAATTTCAGTGAAATGCCCAGGGACTTCAGCTCTTTGGCTAATGGATCAACGACATTACGTATGTTTTGTAGTTGCTCCTCGCCTTTATAAATAGGTACGATAACCACTTGAATCGGAGCCAGATTTGGAGGGAGCACCAATCCATCGTCATCAGAATGGGCCATGATTAATGCGCCCATCAATCTTGTACTTACTCCCCAGGAAGTACCCCACACGTATTCTTCTTTACCTTCTTTCGTAGCGAATTTCACATCAAAAGCTTTGGCGAAATTCTGCCCGAGGAAGTGACTGGTACCAGCTTGCAAAGCTTTCCCGTCTTGCATCATTGCTTCGATGCAATAAGTGTCTTCTGCTCCTGCGAATCGCTCACTTTCCGTTTTAACTCCCTTGATCACGGGGACGCCCATGTATTTCTCCACAAACTCCGCGTAGACGTTCATCATTTGAACCGTTTCATCCTGAGCTTCTTGCTTGGTGGCGTGTGCCGTGTGGCCTTCCTGCCAAAGAAATTCGGCAGTTCTGAGGAATAATCGCGTACGCATTTCCCAGCGCACAACATTGGCCCATTGATTGAGCATCAGTGGAAGGTCTCTGTAAGACTGAATCCAGTTCTTATAAGAATCCCAGATCACTGTTTCGGAAGTAGGCCTGACAATTAGCTCCTCTTCCAGTTTTGCCTCCGGGTCTACCTCTACGCCAGTACCTTCCTCATTCGTTTTGAGGCGATAATGGGTTACGACTGCACATTCCTTTGCAAAACCTTCAACATGGTCAGCCTCACGACTGAGGTACGATTTCGGTATGAACAAAGGGAAATAGGCATTAGAGTGCCCTGTATCCTTAAACATCTGGTCCAGCGTTTGCTGCATTTTCTCCCAAATAGCAAAGCCATAAGGTTTGATGACCATGCATCCTCGTACCGGCGAGTTCTCTGCTAAACCTGCTTTTTTGACCAATTCGTTGTACCACAGCGAATAATCTTCCGATCTTGACGGAATTCCTTTGCCCATTTTCAGCTTTTTCTTTTTTGGTATAGTAATTGCATAACTCTAATCAAATCGAGCAAGCGGCGCAAATATAAAGCCGACCATGCTTGCACGTGGACTCGATTTAATGGTTTTAAATGCTTAAAATTGTAGTATCATGAAAGCGACGAAGATTTTTACCCCGTTTTTGTTAGTGATTTTTTCACTTGTCGTGGGTGTGCAGGGATTGGCAGCTCAGGAAAATGACGATCTCTACTACACCTCTAAAGACAGAGAGAAGGAGAGCCTGAAGCTTGCGAGCACTAAGGTCGCTCCGACTGTAACTGGCTCTGAATCCAGAGCAACTTACCAGTCTTATCAAAATGATACTTACAGCGATAACTATTCGGCTACCCGTGTAAATCCGGAATACATCGCCCGATATCAGACGGATGCGGCGGCGGATACCCTTAATCCAAACTATGGGGCCGAAGATGATCAGGTGATTGAATATTATCCGGATGACGTGTCAACGGTCACACCAACGGTCATTAATAACTATTATGGCACTTCCGCCTATCGTTATGATCCATCGTTCATCGACCCGTGGGGCTGGAACACCGGCTGGGGTTGGAATGACCCATTCTGGGGTGGTGGATTCTACGATCCCTTCTGGGGGCCAAGGCTCGGTTGGAATGCCGGATTCGGTTGGAATGCTGGTTGGGGCTGGAACGCCGGTTTCGGTTTCTCTTTTGGCCGAAGAAATCCATGGGGAGGCGGATTCTATGATCCATTTTGGGGAGGTGGATTTTACGATCCTTTCTTCTGCCCTCCTGGGTTTGGATATGGATATGTGCCTCGAGGAAACGCTTACCTGGCAGGATATTACAACGGATTTTATACAGGGTCTTATAATCGCGTAGTAGTCGTTGGTGAACGACGTGCAGCCAGAAGCAGAAATGTAGTGGTAGGCGCAAGAAATAGCAGGGGAGGCTCGCTGGCGAATCAGGTTTCGGGTAGTAGATCCGGACGCAGGAGTGCAATCACCAGAGGCAGCGTTTCTCCTAATGCCAACGGCCGTGCTGCGAGTAATGGTCGTGTAGCAAGAAGTACTAGTGGTACACGATACAGAAGTGCTGCAACCGCTCGGACTGGTAGAAGTAGTTCCTCCAGAAGCGCGTCTGCTAACAGAAGCAGTTCAAGATACTCATCAAGGAGAGTAGAAGATTACAATAGCGGTCGAACCAGTCGATCTTATTCTTCGACTTCCAGATCTAGAAGTGGATCAGCGGCTCAGGCCAGGAGTTCACGTAGTGCCAATGTAAATACCTCCAGAAGCAGCAGAAGCTCAAGTGCGGTAAGAAGCACACAGCCTTCAAGAAGTTCTTCAGGAAGAAGTTATTCCAGTTCTAGTACCAACAGATCCAGAAACTATTCAAGTACGAATAGAGCATCAGGAAATAACTCTACAAGAAGAAGTTACAGTAGCACAAACCCGAGTTCCCGAAGCACGAATCGTTCTTATTCTTCCGGAAACTCGAGTCGATCCAGATCATATAGCTCTGGTTCCAGTAGCCGTAGCAAATCATACAGCTCTGGTTCTCGCAGCAGATCGAGCAGCCGTTCTGTCTCTCCAGGTAGAAGCAGTGGTGGCTCCAGATCGTCTTATTCTTCTGGTTCCAGAAGTAGTGGAGGGAGTAGAAGCAGCGGAGGAAGCCGCAGTAGTGGTGGAAGCCGTAGCTCAGGTGGAAGAGGTGGTAGAAACTAATCGTTTTTACCGCCTGATTTAACTGACGTAAGTCGTTCACAAAACTCAAAAAGAAATGTTCAAAAATTTGAAGCTAAATATATTTAGCCTGCTCATGGTATGTCTCATGAGTTCGGCAATGGCCCAGGGCCCCTTTGGTTACTATAACGACGCATTGCTCTTTAGCCGGACTACATTTGGTGGTACCGCCAGAATCCAGGGGTTGGGAGGAGCACAGGTTTCTCTGGGAGGTGATCAAAGCTCCGCAAGTTCCAATCCAGCTGGTTTGGGCTTTTACAACAGAAGTACATTCGAGTTTACCCCTGCATTGAATTTTCATAATGCAGATGCTTCCTATCTGGGAGAGAACACTTCTTCTTTTAGAAATAATTTCAATTTTGGACATTTGGGAGTGGTCATTAATTATGGAAGACCCAATACTTCAGAAAACAAATTCAGAGGAGGTTCATTTGCGATCACTTTCAATCGTACCAACAACTTTCAGAATGAGGTTGAATATCAAGGAGTCAACGGTGAAAATTCTATTGTAGATTCTTTCGTTGAAAATGCTGGAGTGGCCGACCCTGGTGCATTAGGAGGTTTTGAAGCGGTGGCTTACAATCATTTTCTAATTGATGTCGCAGATTTTGATTCGGATGTTGATTATTTCGTTGATCCGGAAACTGGCTTGGTTACTCCCAATTTTGGCGATGGAACTTTCGAAGGATATGCCAGTTTAGTAGGTCGTTTTCCGGGCTCACTTCCCCGACAGACAGAAAGCATCAGAACACGAGGTGGCCAAAATCAGATCAACATTGCCTGGGGCGGTAACTACATGGATAAGTTCTACTTTGGAGCAGGATTGGGAATAGCCACAGTGGATTTCCGAAGAACAAGAACTTACACGGAAGATGGGTTCACTTTTACGGATGGAAATCCCGATGATATCCTGACCAGTTTGACCATCGATGATCAACTGAATGTGACCGGAGCAGGCGTGAATTTATCGGTGGGGCTGATCGCCCGACCCGTCGATTTTGTGACAGTTGGTGTGAATTATACTTCACCGACTTACTATTCTCTGGAAGAGGAAAGTTCTTTTGACTTCACCACTTTATGGAATGATTTCTATTCCTATGAGTTGCCCGATGACACAGTTCAACTTGGATTCATTAATGAGCAAAGTGACATCTTCACCTCAAATTATAATTTACGCACACCATCAAAATTGAACGTTGGAGCAACAGTATTCCTTGGGAAACGAGGCTTCTTGTCCGGGGATGTTGAATTTGTGGATTATTCCAGTGCCGAACTGCGTAGCAATGATTTTCAGGAGAGAGCGGATAATCAGGAGATCCTGGCCTTATACGATGCTGTTGTGAATTACCGATTAGGAGCAGAAATGAGGTTTGATGAGATTCGGGTGCGTGGAGGTTACGGATACCAGGCCGATCCTTTCAAAGATTCAGATTTTGATCGAAGTGTCCAGAACATATCATTTGGTGTCGGCTATCGAACTTCAGGATATTTTGTGGACCTGGCCATTGTCAATAGCAGAAGCGAAGCTTTATTTAGTCCCTATTTTACTGCTGAGAATACACCGGTGGCCACCGTAGATCAATCTACGACCAGCGCATTGGTGACCTTCGGGTTCACTTTCTAAAAGGTAAAAATGAATTCTGGGTCATGCGATTATCTGGCATGACCCATGTGTTATTTCTTCAATCCCAATTCAGCAACAATCTTTTTGATATTAGGATTATTCTCCTTGATCGTAAGCTTTGCCTCCTGGTAGAAAGGAATGCGCTCTGAATACAACTTGTTGATCTTTTCCCGAATAGACGTATTGTGAAACAAGGGTCTTTGATCCTCTTCTTCGATCCTTTTTTGCAATACATCCAGAGAGGGATCCAGAAAAATAGTAGTGCCCATGGCATTCATAAATTTCATATTGCCATGAAAACAGGGAGCTCCACCTCCTGTAGCAACGATCAGGTTGCCAGGTGTTTCAGCCAGCGACTTCAGTACATTTCTTTCAGCGGATCTGAAATAAGTTTCACCTTCTTCTTTGAAGATTTCCGTGACGGACTTTCCTTCAATCCTTTCCAATTCATGATCGACATCCGTCACTCGCCAATTCAACGCATCTGCCAATAACTTCCCCAACGTGGTTTTACCTGCTCCTGGCATTCCTACCAGGAATATCTTTTTGTTCATCAGCGGATCAATCGGTGGATTTCACTGGCGGACGGGGTGTCGTTATGATGCCATTTACCCAGTACAATACCATTTTCCAATAACATGAAGCCAGGATTAGATCGCACCATGGTTTTTAAAACCGTCGCATCCGCGAAAAAGTAGGGTGTAGAGACCTGATGTTCATGACGAAAGCCTTCAAACTGCTCATGCCCTGAAGCCGTCAAGATCCAGGGTTCAACTCCCTTGACAGCATTCAATAAGGCATTCATTTCTTCAAGGTTATTCGTGGATGTCTTGTCTGTGTTATACATGATTGCTATCAGTTTCTTGCCAGTAAGGAGTTCTTCCGTGAATTCTCCATCATCATTCCAAACCGACAGGTCAGTGATTTTTGGCTGTACTTCGGGATTCAAAACATCCAGGGAGACGAACTTGTATGATTTGTCAGTCGGATAAGAAGGGAATGAATACTCTTTGCCGTCCTTTTCCATGATGTAAGCATATTCCAGCTCTCCACTGGGCTGCATCAACTCGGGTATGTTATTACCAATGGCGTAAGTCCGAAAATCTATGAAAGGTAAATGCCTGATAGCCGTAATGGCCACTACTACGAAAATAAGCGTAGATGCCGCTACTGTGATCATGCCCACTTTTTCAGAGAGAAAAGCAGGAATTTTTTCCCTAAAAATGAAAATGACAACAATCAAAATCAATAAAATGATGTCTTTGTAGAAAGATTGCCACGGAGTTAATTTGATGGCATCACCAAAGCACCCGCAATCCGTTACCTTATTGAAATACGCTGAATAGAAGGTGAGGAAAGTGAAGAATACGATCATCAGGAGCAGCACCCATGAAGTCAGGTTGACCCGATAGCCGATCAGTAACGCGATACCAAGGACAATTTCCAATACACTGAGGAAAACAGACAAGAATAGTGCTGCCGGGACAAACAGTTCAAAGAACGGTGCGATATCGTAGGCAAATACCTCAAAATATTCTTCGAGTTTGATGGCTGTGCCGATAGGATCGTTCACTTTGATGGCGCCGGAGAAGATGAATAACCCTCCGACCATAAATCTTGCTAATTCTTGTAAAATTCTCATGTGTTCTCTTTAACCGCCGAGCTATTTATTAGCCCAAAATACACGACTTTTGCGGACAATCGCAACGAGAGGTGATTCGAAGCTAAAAGCGTATTTATAAAAGGTGAATGCTATCAATATTCAGGGAAGGTTAGTTGATTTGGAAGTCCCTAAACTTATGGGCATCCTCAATGTTACACCGGATTCTTTCTATTCAGGCAGTCGGGTTCAGGAAATAGATGCCATATTGGCAGGAGCCGAACAACACCTCGCTGCCGGAGCCACGTTTCTGGATATTGGTGGTTATTCTTCACGACCGGGAGCCAAAGACATAGCTGAGGAAGAAGAAATTGAACGAGTGTTGGAACCGATCCGGCAGGTGGCGAAGGCATTTCCACAAGCCCTGATATCAATCGATACATTTAGGTCCAAAGTAGCGAGCTTAGCGATAGAGGCAGGTGCGCATGTTATCAATGACATTTCGGGAGGCCATCTGGATGAGGAGATCATCCCCCTGGCAGGGGAGTTACAAGTGCCTTTTATTGGAATGCATATGAAAGGTTCTCCGCAAACCATGAAACATTTAACGGAATATGACGATTTACTTACTGAGATGATGTCATATTTCAGTGCGATGCTGGAGTTGGCGTATAAACGTCACGTTAAGGATGTGATCATTGATCCGGGTTTTGGCTTTGCTAAAAATATTGACCAAAACTTTCAATTGCTGCGATCTTTGGCGTATTTTAAGAATCTCGAAAAACCTCTATTAGTAGGAGTTTCCAGAAAATCCATGGTCCACAAGACCCTGGGTATCACCGCAGAAGAATCGCTCAATGGTTCGACGGTGCTAAATACCGTGGCCTTAATGAACGGAGCATCCATTTTGAGGGTTCATGATGTGAAGGAAGCGAAAGAGGTAGTTGAATTAACGCAGAGGATAAAAGAGTGATACTGGCATTTAAACTTGGGTTTCTGGAAATTACCATCGTCGACATCATCGATGTGACTTTGGTGACCATCCTTTTGACCCAGGCCTATAAACTGATCCAGGGAAGTTTGGCTGTCAGGGTGTTCATTGGCATCATCTCTCTGTATTTGCTTTTCTTAGTGGTGAATGCTGCAGGAATGGAGCTGGTCACGACGATTCTGGGAAAGTTCGTAGATGTAGGAATTCTGGCAGTGATCATACTTTTTCAACAAGAGATTCGAAAGTTCCTGTTACTCATTGGCAGAACCACGGCCCTGGATGATGGTCAACTGGTTAAAAACATCAAAGGGATCTGGTCACCGGATAAACGCGCCATCCGCTCGGATGTGTCTTCAATCGTCGAAGCGGCTAAAGTGCTTAGTGGAAGTGAAACAGGCGCGCTTATTGTGCTTTCCAGAAACTCCGAATTGAAGTTTTACGCAGATTCCGGAGATCGCATGGGGGCAATGATCTCAAAGCGATTGTTATTGTCCATTTTCAATAAATTCAGCCCCTTGCATGATGGCGCAGTGATCATTTATCGCAACAAGATAGTAGCGGCACGTTGTATTTTGCCAGTTACAGAGCGTGATGACATCCCCGCCCAGTTTGGTTTGCGGCACCGTGCGGCTATTGGGATGTCTGAAATCACGGATACCTTACTCATTGTAGTTTCTGAAGAAACGGGACACATCTCTATCGTGAAACAAGGGGATTTTGTTGAAAACCTCTCAGCAAAAGAACTTCGTTCTGAAATCAATCAGTACCTCATGGAGGACACAGGAAAAAAGAACGGTCGAGGAAATCAAAAAAAGACTACTAAAGACGAAGAGGGGACCTCCAATGAAGAAAGCCCCAAAATCGAAGAAGTTGCACCTGTAGGATAGCCGATTTACCAACCCCAACCGGTCTGAGAAATAGTTATCGTCCCTGCCACCATTAAATCATTTGAAGGATCATCATTAATGATTTCAATCTTTAATTGCCATGGATGGACAAATGTGATCTTTGCGGAAATATTGCCGTGACTGTAGATGGGTCTTTCTGTGATATATCCTGTACCCCACATGTAACCAAAAGCATTCCGTTCAACGCTAACATTGTTTGATCCTGCCCTTCCTCCTGCGTTCAACTGCACATTAATGAAGCCATTTGCGGCCACATTCACGATGTGGGTGGTTTTACCTCCGTTTTTCGAGGCAAATCCGTCGATGTGTTGAATGAAGGAACTGTTCTCCCCACCGCCGAAGTAGACCCGGTTATTGGTCTGGAGATTTCCATTTGAGATTACTTTTCCTGTGGTGTTGACGTTTCCCGTTGCACTAATTGCACCAGTTGTTAATGATACGGCTTCCAAAGCACCGTGCACCTTTAGTTCATTTAGGATTTCCGTTTTGTCAGTATAGTCGGTATCGACTTTAATCTCTGAAGTCATTACTTGAGCCGAAGCAGTAGAGATCATACTCCAATACAGAAGCATAAAAGTTATCTTTTTCATTGTATTAATTGTTTCTGATTGTTTTGATTAAATCAGTACAAATAAACAACTTATTCGGTAACTTCTACGGCCTTGTGCACCACCTACTTTAGCCAATAGGCGCTTCGTCTGCCTTCATCTGTTTGTCATACAATTCTTTGAAGACGCCATTAGCCGCTAAAAGAGATTCGTTAGTGCCTTGTTCGACCACCTTCCCCTCATGTAATACAATGATTTTATCCGCCAGTTTAGCAGACGAAACCCGATGAGAGATCACCACGGAAGTTCGACCATTCATGATTTTGGCCATTGCATTCAGGATGGTGTTTTCTGTTTTGGTGTCGACAGCTGAAAGTGCATCATCCAAAATTAAGATACGCGGTGATCTGGATATTGCCCTGGCAATCGATACACGCTGTTTTTGACCGCCCGATAAGGTGATGCCACGTTCACCTACCTTGGTGTCAAAGCCATCGCTGAACCTTTCAATGTTTTCCAGCAGGTCCGCATCCCGGGCCGCCTGAATAACATCTTCTTCACTCATATCTGGTTTTCCAAAAGCGATGTTATTTCTGATGGTTTCTGAGAACAGGAATACATCTTGAGGGACAAATCCGATTTGGCTGCGCAAACTGGAGAGATTATAATCTTTGATGTCGTTTTGATCCACAGCAATTTTACCCTCATCAATATCATACATTCGGCAAATCAGGTTGGCAATGGTACTCTTACCGGAACCGGTGGTCCCGACGATAGCCAGCGATTCTCCGGGAAGTACTTCAAATGAAACCCCTTTGAGTGCTTCAATACCAGAATCAGGATAAGTAAAGCTTACTTCATCAAATACAAGATGTCCTTCCAATTCCTTTTCCAGGTCTTTTTGACTGATGATATCATTCTTGGTGTCCAGAAATTCATTGATCCGTTTTTGTGAAGCTGCTGCGCGCTGTATGATACTCGTGATCCACCCCAGCGATGTAACAGGCCAGGTAAGCATGTTTACATAGATGATGAATTCCGCAATATTTCCGGTAGTTATCTGACCTTTGAATACTTCCACACCACCGATATAAACGGTCAGGATCACACTCAAACCGATCAGCCCCATGATCAATGGAAAGAATAACGCGTTGACAAAAGCCAGCTGAAGCGATTTGGTTTTGTAATCATTGCTTTCGGTTTCAAAATCTTTGGCAATATTGTCTTCACGCACATATGCCTTGATCACCCTTATGCCCGAAAAGGCCTCCTGGACGAAGGTGGAAAGGTTGGATAAACTCCTTTGTATTTCTTCAGACCGTTTATTGATGATGTTGTTTACAAAATAGATACTGATCGAAAGAAGTGGTAAGGGCAGTAGCGAATAGGCCGTTAAAGTTGGGTTAATGGAGATCATAAAAGGGATCACCATCAAAAACAGCGTAAACAAATTGATGCCATACATGATCGCCGGACCGATGTACATCCGAACCTTACTAACGTCCTCTGAGATCCGCGCCATAAGATCTCCGGTATTATTTTTCCGATAAAAGCTTAACGGAAGGGTCTGATAGTGCTGGTAGATCTCATTCTTCTGATCATATTCGATATGTCGCGACATCACAATGATGGTCTGCCGCATAAAGAACATGAAAATACCCTTCAGTAACGCCGAGATCAAAATCAGGACACCAAGAATCAGGATGCTGGCGGCAAATAGACTGTAGGTTTCTCCTTGCAAGTCACTGCCATCGAACAAGGAATAGATATCAAAACTATTTTCCAAAAGATCAAAAGCATGCCGTACTGCCCAGGCCGGAATGATCGAAAAGAAATTCGAAATGATAATAAATAGGGTGCCCAGCAAAAGATGAAACTTGTATTTGAGCAGGTACTTATTTAGGACAGAAAGATCTTTCACAGAATAATATTTTCGGTTCGTTTTAAAGCCCGAAATTCTTTGTGGTCAATAAATTTTTCACTCTTTGCAAAGACTGGACAGAAGGATGACAACATTCGGCCATCAAATGTTTATTTCTTTAAAAACAGCTAATTTTGGCGTCATTTTCAGATTAACCCACGAATATAAACACCTCCATTGGAGAATTGATTCAAAGGTAAACTGCATAACTCTAAATTCTTTCAGAATGATCGACACCAAACACCAAACTGATACCCCTTCAGTGTTCGAGCAGATGAGCGATATGGAACACGAACAGTTGGTATTTTGCAATGATGAAGCGACAGGGCTAAAAGCAATTATTGCCTTGCACAATACTGTGCTGGGCCCTGGTATGGGAGGAACCCGCATGTGGAACTATACCTCAGAGGAAGCAGCCGTGAAAGATGCGCTGCGACTTTCCAGAGGTATGACCTTCAAATCAGCCATTGCAGGACTGAATATTGGTGGTGGTAAAGCGGTGATCATTGGAGATGCAAAAAAGTTGAAAAACGAAGCCCTGATGCGTCGTTTCGGTAGATTCGTTGACAGCATTGGCGGCAGATACTGGACTGCTGAGGATGTGAATATGAGTACCCGGGATATGGAGTACATCAGAATGGAGACTCCTTACGTGGCAGGATTGCCGATCAACATGGGTGGATCAGGAGACCCTAGTCCGGTTACGGCCTATGGTGTTTATATGGGCATGAAAGCTTCGGCCAAGAAAGTATACGGTTCAGAAGACCTCAAAGGGAAAAAAGTGATGGTACAAGGTGCAGGACATGTAGGTACCTACCTAATCGAGTTCCTGAACAAAGAGGGTGCTCAAGTCATGGTCAGCGATATATTCGAAGATAAACTGGCTGCAGTGACCAAAAACCACGACGCTACTGTCATCGATCCCGATCAGGTTTATACGACAGATATGGACATCTATGCGCCTTGCGCGCTTGGTGCGACGCTGAATGATGAGACCATTGCCCAGTTGAATTGCACGATCGTGGCAGGTGGTGCCAATAATCAATTGGATGATGAAGTTCGTCATGGTAACTTATTAAAGGAACAAGGCATCATTTATGCGCCTGATTTTCTGATCAATAGTGGTGGTATCACCAACGTTTATTATGAAATGCAGGGCAACTACAGCAAAGAGCGAGTGATGTCGCAGACTGAAAGAATCTATGATGTTTGCCTTGAAGTAATTGAGTACGCGGAAAAAAATGACGTGACTACTCACAAAGCAGCATTAGATTTGGCCTTGAAAAGAATTGAGCAGATCGGTAAAGTGAAGCTCCCTTATTAATCAATATCATCAATCAATCGGGTAAATAATAAAGATGCTGAACAGGCGGATTCTTAGGGTCAAAGCAATGCAGGCACTGTATGGCTATCATTTAGCCATCGAATCGCTACGTGAAATTGCGGCCGAAGAGCTGGCAGACCACTTTAAGTGGGATCCTGCAATCCACGATTCGTTGGATAAGAAGCATCATGAGCAACAGCAACGCCTGGCGAAGAATCACTTCTTTGATTCGTTGAAAGGATTAGACCCTGCAATAGAGGATGAAGAAATGGCATCCTTGGTGAAGGATCATATGCGCATCCTTGATCAGCGAATTGTCGAAGAACATCGGGCAGGTCGCAAGCGAATGGAGGAGGAGATCCAGAATATTTATCAACTCTACCTTAAGCTGTTGCTGATCCCTTCCGAAGTTGCCTTCATAGAAACGCAGGAGAAGGATCGTAAAGCCAAGAGCCTGACCAGCAAAAATGGTGGTTTTGGTTACCATTACATGGATAACCCGTTGATCAAGGCTTTGAGTACATTTCAGCCATTGCTAAAGGAGACGATTGATAAAAAGATCAGTTGGGATGCGGAAAGGAATGAGCTTCGAGGGTGGTATAAAGATATCTGGAGTAAGAACGAGACCTTCCAGATGTACCAGGCGTTAAAGATGCCCTCTGAGGAAGAACATATTGCGGCAGCCAGACATTTGACCAAGCAATTGCTCTTTAAGGAAGAGGTCATTGACGAATACATGGCTAGTCAGGATCTGCATTGGAGTGAAAACAAGTCCATCGTTCGAAGTATGGTCACCAAGACTGTGCAGAGTTTTGAGCCAGGACTGGATGAGCCCTTCGAACTGAAGTCGCTCAGCCTGAATGAGGCAGATGATTTCAAATACTTCCGGGTATTGTTTGATGAAACCATCAAGAAAGAACACGATTTCGAGGCACTTCTGGCAAGCAAAACCAAAAACTGGGATATGTCACGAGTAGCTACACTGGATAAGATGATCCTGAAGTTGGCATTGACAGAAATGATCAATTTCCCCAGTATTCCGGTGAAGGTCACCATCAACGAGTTCATTGAAATATCCAAACAATACAGTACGCCCAAAAGCAAACAATTTATAAATGGTATTTTGGATGTTTTGGCAAACGAACTAACTTCGGATGGAACGATCAGGAAGAGCGGACGTGGACTGATTGACAATAAGTAAAGACACAATTTATCATGAGCAGAGGATCAGGAACTTCATTTTTAACTTTTTTAATCGGCCTTATCGCCGGTGGCATCCTGGGATTGCTGTATGCCCCTGAGAAAGGGTCGCATACCAGAGACAAGCTCTCTTTCTTGCTGGATAAATACAAGAAAAAATCCGAGGAGATCCTGGAAGAATTGCTGGAGGGAAAGACCAAAGTGCAAAGTGAAGCCAAGGCCGAAGGAGAGAAAATCATTAGTAGTGCCAAAGAAAAAGCGGAAAAACTGCTGGATGATGTGAACGGATTGATGGATCAGATCAAGAAAAGCTGATCCCATTTGTCGGATTTAACACATCATTAGGATTTCATCAAAAGTTAGAGACTAACTTTTCGATAGTTTTACGGTTGTTAGAAAAGTAGGCCACACAAAGGCACGATTTAATCAAATAAATATTCGAATGAAAAAAGCATTGTTAATCCTTTTTGTGGGGGCGGTTGTGGCAAGCTGCTCAAACAAAGAAACAGAAGCTCGTATTGCCCGATTGGAAGGCAAAGTAGCCGAGCTGGAAGCAAAGAACGGAACGGCTAAGACGGCTCCTTTTACTCCTGGAAGTACCGCGGCCCCTGCTCAGCCAGAAGTTAAGCCTGACGGACCACTGCCTTCTTTTGAATTCACTCAAGAAGAGCACGATTTCGGTACCATTAACGAAGGTGATATCGTAGATCACGTATTTACATTTGCCAATAATGGCGATGCACCTTTGATCATTTCAAGTGCTACCGCTTCTTGTGGTTGTACTGTGCCACAATGGCCAAGAGAGCCTATTCCGGTAGGAGGTACTGGCGAAATCAAAGTGCAGTTCAATAGCCGCAAAAAACCTGGTATCCAGAATAAAACTGTAACGATTACGGCAAATACTTACCCTAAGATCAGCCGCTTGAAAATTAAGGCGAACGTGATCAAGGGTGATCAGCCTTCATAATTATAAAAAATGATTCAAACCCTATTACTGCAAGCAGGAGCTGGCGCTAACTATGGCCAGTTTATCATGTTGGGAGGAATGGTAGCGGTGTTCTACCTGTTTTTCATTCGGCCTCAGCAGAAGAAGCAAAAAGAAACCAAGAAGTTCATCGAAGAGATCAAAAAGGGCGATCAGGTTGTTACCATGGGCGGAATCCATGGTAAAATCTCATCAATTGATGACTCAACGGTGACCTTGGATGTTGATCGTGGTAACAAGCTGGTAGTGGAGAAGTCTTCTATTTCTCTCGATGCTTCGAAACGCTACGACACCAAATCTTGATGCGAATGCGGTAGATGGCAGGAAAAGGGTTTTTTAATAATCTCAATAGCTGGAAGGTAGTGTTGCTCTCATTGTTAGGAGCCACTACCTTTTGGTTTTTTAATGAACTCAATAAAGAGTACACGACCCGACTCATCTACCCACTAAAATTCAATTTTGAAAGGGATAGCGTGGTTGTAATGCAGCCACTTCCTGAATCGATCAAAGTAGATGTGTCCGGAGGAGGCTGGAACCTACTAAGAAGGACATTTATCCTTTTCAACCCTACTCCGCTGACTATTGATCTGGACAATCCTACCCTGATCCGGTTTTATTCCAGATCGACCCTATTACCTGTAGTGAGAGATCAGCTTAGCGAACTGCAGGTCAACTATCTGATGACAGATACGCTTTATTTTCATATAGAAGAAAAGCTAGCTAAAAGAGTGGCCGTTGAGATTGATTCTTCGGCGATTCAAATGCGTGAAGATTACCGGATCATTTCTGCGCTTACAACATCTCTTGATTCTGTCGAATTTATAGGCCCGAAAAGCTTTATAGATTCGTTACAAAGTCCATTCATAATCCGTATTTCCGAATCATCTATTGACGATGACTTTGACGAAAATATAGAAATACCAATCGCTGATGAAGATGTCATCAGGGCCATTCCGGAAGAAATCAATGTGGTTTTTAATGTCGAACGTTTTGATCGGCTTTCGGTGGCGGTTCCTTTTGATAGGCTCAATTTCCCGGAAGATTCCTCCGCCTGGCCTTTGGTTGATGAGATCGAAGTGAATTTTACAGTTCCAAGGTCCGAGAAAAGAGATTATGAGGCTTCTGATTTTGGGATCACTGTAGATTTCAATCTGCTGGACGAAAAAGATTCCACGATCTTTCCAATCATGATCTATTCACCCGAAGAGGCCATTGAGATAGACATGATGCCGGATACCGTACGGGTCATTTATCCCCAATTGAATTGAAAACGGTAGGTATAACCGGGGGGATTGGTGCAGGTAAGAGTATCGTCTGCAACATATTTCAGATCCTTGGTGTACCCGTGTACGATGCCGACAGTAGGGCCAAACTCCTCATGAACGAACATCAGGTCATTAGAGCACGTGTCCTGGAGTTGTTTGGTGCTGAGAGCTATCAAAACGGCGAGCTTAATCGTGTTCATATTGGTAAAATTGCTTTCCATGAACCCGAACTTCTGGAAAAACTTAATCTCGTCGTACATCCTGCTGTAGCCGAAGATTTTAAAAACTGGAGCAGTGCTCAACAAAGTAGTTACGTGATAAAAGAGGCAGCCTTGCTCGTAGAGACAGGTTCGTATAAGTCCTTAGATCACCTGATAGTGGTTTCTGCTCCCATTCACATACGTACACGGCGTGTCCTGCAAAGAGATCCTCACCGAAATGAAAAGGATGTACGTGCCATCATTGAAAGGCAAGCTTCAGAGGAAGAAAAAGCTAAACTGGCAGATACGATCATCGTCAATGATGAGTCGCAATTAGTCATTCCCCAGGTCCTGAACACACATGCCACGTTAGTCTGAGTCTGACGGTAATTTCCTCTATAAGTCAAAAGATCAGCCGACTGACTCAGTTATTCTCATTTTTCCCAACATTGGCTTTGGAACGGTAGTTTTCAAGTTATAACTTCCGATCAGAATCTCATTGAATGAATTGGTTTAGGAAAAATCTCTTGCATGCTGGCATTGACCAGTCCATGCCCAACATCGTCAGAAGCAGGTTGATATTCACCAATGGCCTGAGCCTTTTCATCTTTACCCTGATCAGTTTGCAGATGGTATATCAGGCGTCTGTTGGGTTAAAGGGAGCTGCTGGAGAAGGTTTGTACTTTCTTCCTATTCCTGTTATTTCATTGCTTCTTAACCGATTTGGATATCATAAACTTGGGCGGGCTACTTTGCTTTTGGGCTCTGTTGCCTTTCTCGTTATCTCTTTTTATATCTTCAATTTGAGAGATATCGAAAATGGTATTGACAGGGGAATAATCAGACCCCAAAATACTCGGCTGTATTTTTTGCCCATAATCGTTGGTGCTACCATCATTTTTGATTTTCGTCGTGAGAAATGGCTTTTCAACAGCGTGGTGATCGCTATTTTCTTGTGCTTCGTTTTCTTCGAACCCATTCAGGATTTTCTGGGATTGCCTATTTACGACATGCCTTATGAGGATACGAGTTTGAAATCCTTCAAGACGATTTTACTCACTGTTACTATCCTAATCCTTTTCGAGTTGTACTTGTTGGTCTACATCAACATGAGTTATGAAACGGACATTGTTTCTAAACAAGATGAATTGACCAGGCAAAAGCAATTAGCGGATCAACATGCGGGGACATTGGAACTGGAACAGAAGAACCTCTCGGGGGCCATTAATCAAATGCAAGTGCTGATCACTAAAATCCTGGAATCCGGAGATTACAGTCAGCGTATGGACGTGGATCCCCAGGCCAGTGACTGGAAACTGCTTCAGGAATCGACCAATAATTTACTGGAGTCTTTGCTGGTACCTTTTCAGGAGATTAACCGGGTGACAGAACAAATGTCCGAGGGAAATTTATCAACAAGGTTCGATGCGGACGTGAAAGGAGACTGGTTCCGAATTAGCCTGAACCTGAATGATGCGCTGGCAAGAATTGCGGGCCATCTTTCTGAACTTATGGTAAAATCTGCTGCGATACAAACCATAGCTCAGGAAAGCACAAGTCATAGTGAATCCATGGGTGAAGAAATCGGTGGCATTAGAACTTCAATTTCAGAAATAGAAACCGGAGCCTCTAAACAAGTCGATCAGGTCAATCATGCTTTTTCTTTGATAGAAAACATCATGCAATCTTCGGAGGACATGCATACACTAGCGAAATCCATTGAGGACATGTCAAATACCGGAGCAGGTCAAAGTGAGAATGGCTTGCGGCTTGTGGAAGAAATTGGAGGAAACATGTCCAATATCCTCAGCCAATTTAAGGTGGGCAATGACGTGATCAAGGACCTGAAAGATCAATCACGGCAAATCAACGCGATCATTACAATCATTCAGGAGATTGCGGCACAAACCAATTTATTGGCCCTGAATGCTGCCATAGAGGCTGCCCAAGCTGGCGAAGCGGGTCGGGGATTTGCCATTATTGCTTCTCAGATCAGGTTGTTGGCAGAACAGTCCAAACAGTCTTCCAAAGAGATTGAGACCCTCGTAAACAGTATCCAGGGATCGGCAAATACAACTTCCAAGCTGATTGAAGACATCACCCGTGTCGTTGAAGAAGGGGAACAAACCACCAGCAATGCCACCGCTAGTTTTCAGGAGATTGTGGAGTCCTATCAGGGAACGAAATCCCTCTCCAATAAGATTGTTCAGTCTACTCGTCAGCAAAATGATGACATCAAAGACGTGATTGTAGCCACGGAGCAAGTGATTGTTATTTCTGAAGAAACCGCAGCGGGCGCTCAACAAGTGTATGCCGCTTCAGGCACCGTGGTTCAATCGATTGAGGCCAATCACGAAAACATCAAACGCGTGCAATCTATTGTAGAAGAACTCTCCAATAAAACGCGCGAATTGAAAGTGTGAAAGAGTCCAGTCAGGTACATACTGAGCTTCTTTTTTGTAAGCCAGCGGAGGATAAAAGAACCTGAGATATCTCTTCATGTATTTTCACCGTATCATTGTGGAAAACAAATCCTAAAACAAATGAAAAAATTGATCGCCTTTTGTTTGGCAGTCGCAGCTGTGCTTATCGTGCAGGCGCAAACCAAACTGATCGAGAAAGTAGAGAAGACTGGCGATGGTGTCGTCATACCCTATGAGAAATACCAATTGGACAATGGTCTTATTCTGATCATTCACGAAGATCACTCTGATCCTTTGGTCCATGTTGATGTGACCTACCACGTAGGTTCTGCAAGAGAAGAATTAAACAAATCCGGCTTTGCTCACTTCTTCGAGCACATGATGTTTCAGGGTTCAGACAATGTTGCCGATGAAGAACACATCAAAATAATCACAGAAGCTGGAGGTACCATGAATGGTACTACTAATCGTGATAGAACGAACTATTTTGAAACGGTTCCGAGTAACCAATTGGAAACTATGCTATGGCTGGAAGCAGACCGTATGGGTTTCTTTTTGGATGCGGTAACTACCGAGAAATTTGAAGTTCAGCGAGCTACGGTAAAAAATGAGAAAGGTCAGAATTATCTAAACAGACCTTATGGTATGTGGTCTGAGAAGACCATGGAGGCCCTTTATCCTTACGGTCACCCTTATTCATGGTTGACCATTGGATTGCTTGAAGACCTGGATCGTGCAAATCTGGATGACCTGAAAAACTTCTTTTTGCGTTGGTATGGCCCGAACAATGCGGCCTTGACCGTAGGTGGAGATGTCAATCCTCAGGAAGTGATCAGGTTAGCAGAGAAGTATTTCGGATCTATTCCACGAGGACCTGAAGTGGAAGACCTGGATTTGGATCTGGTAACACTCGATGCGGATCGATACATATCACATGTTGATAGAAATATTCGATTCCCTGCGGTCATGTTGACCTATCCCACAGTGCCAGCTATGCACCCGGATGAAGCGGCATTAGATTGCCTTTCTGAAATACTGGGTACCGGACAAAGCTCATATTTCTTCAAGAAATTTGTATTGACACAAAAAGCCATTCAGGCTTCTGTTTTCCATCCAACATCAGAACTTTCCGGAGAATTGACCATGTTCGTATTGCCTTATCCTGGTCAGACCCTTACTCAGTTTGCGGAAGAGATGCGTACAATTCTTGATGAATTTGCAGAAAATGGTGTTTCAGAAACGGACTTACAGAAATTCAAGGCAAATCGGGAGTCTAGCGTAATCAATGGACTTGCCAGTGTTAGTGGTAAACTCTCTCGCTTGGCTCGGTATCAATATATGTTTGACAATCCTAACATGATTGCAGATGATTTGCAGCGCTATCTGGACATCACCGCTGAAGATGTCATGCGCGTATTCAATAAGTACATCTATGGCAAATCGAAAGTGGTGTTAAGTTACCTGCCCAATGAAGAGACTGCTCCTGTCGCGGACGATAACTTCGTGAAACCAACAAGCGGGGACAATCCATTCCCACAGACGGATTATACAGGCCTTACTTACAACAAACCAACCAGCGAATCATTCGATCGAAGCAAGCAACCTACTCCTGGGGCGAGTCCTTTGGTTAAAGTACCTGAATTCTGGGAAACAAAGTTTGATAATGGTATCAAAGTGATCGGAACAAAGAGCGACGAAATTCCTACTGTTGCGGTTAGACTGACATTGAATGGAGGGCATAAGTTTGATGCCAATGACCCTTCAAAGAGTGGACTGGCTCAGATAACTGCGGCGATGCTCAACGAGTCTACTGAAAATTATTCTGCTGCAGAAATGCAGGAGGAGTTGCGGAAGATCGGGAGTTCCATAAACATATCCGGGAGTAGAAGTGCAACAACCTTGAGTGTCAATACCTTGAGGAAGAACTTGTCCAGAACCATGGAGCTGGTTGAGGAGAAACTGCTAAGACCAGGTTTCGTACAAGCTGATTTCGATCGGGTGGTGAAGCAGCAGATGGAAAATATCATTGCGAATCAGAAAGACCCAAGTGCAATTGCCTCACAGGTTTTCAACCGCTTATTATACGGTGATAATCACATATTTTCTTCACCCTCTGAGGGAATCGAAGGAACAGTAAAAAACATCACAATAGAAGACGTGAAATCTTTTTACAATAACTATTATTCCCCGAACCTGGGAGAGTTGGTGATTGTGGGTGATGTCGAAAGAGATGAGATCCTTAATGAGCTGGATTTTCTTAAAAACTGGGAAAATAAAAATGTAGAGATCCCGGAATTGCCAAAAGCAAAACCTGCAGACAAAACCAAATTATTTCTGGTGGACAAAGCAGATGCGCCACAATCTCAGGTCAGAATAGGCTATATGACTGGTCTGGAATATGATGCTACCGGAGAATACTTCAAATCCTTTCTGATGAACTATCCATTGGGTGGGGCGTTCAATAGTCGAATCAATCTGAACTTGAGAGAAGATAAGGGTTGGACTTATGGCGCTGGAAGTTTCTTTTCTTCAACCGAGGATGAAGGTTCTTATGCTGCAACGGCGGGAGTTCTGGGTACTGCCACTGATAGCTCTGTAGTGGAGTTTATGAAAGAGATTTCAAACTATCGGGAAAGAGGAATTACTGACGATGAGTTAGCTTTCATGAGGAAATCCATCGGTCAGCGAGATGCAAGAAGTTATGAAACACCCGGACAAAAGGCAGGTTTTCTGAGAAGGATCGTTCATTATGATCTGGATCGATCTTATGTTGACGAGCAGACCAGCATCATCAATTCCATAACAAAGCAGGAGATCAATGACCTTGCTAAAAAATACCTGGACGATGATCAGTTCTACATTCTGGTTGTAGGAGATGGAGCAAGCAATCGTGAAAAGCTAAGAAAGTTGGGTTATGACCTGATCGAGCTGGATGCGAAAGGTGACGTGGTAGAGGACATGACCATCGACACCAAGAAATAATCAAATCCATTATAGAAAATTGAAAAGGAAGCTGTCTCGAAAGGGTCAGCTTCCTTTCATTTATGGCGTTTTGGTTAAGGTAAGCTAGTTCCGGATGAATACTGAAACAAACACCCGTCTATGGTTCTAAATGCTGATTTACGTATTGGTTTAGCAACAGCATAAGCTCTTTCGGATTGTCCATACCATTCGATTGCCCATGATGCACAAAATAAAAATCGCGCATTGCCCGGAACATGGCCCAGTGTTTTTCATTGGTTTCCGAATGGTTATTGGCAGCAATCCACAAGGCAAAAGTTTTTGTTTCCGTATGGCGACGTACTGCTTCTGAGCATTCCTTGTACCGGGAAATCGATTGGTTGATTAACAATTGCCGTTGAAAAGCGAGGGCATCTTTATGTTCAAATACCTCTTTATTGAAGAGTTGTTCAAACTCAACATATCCTTTGATCACAGAAGCAATGGCCTGATACTTTTTATCATGGTATTCAAATAACGCTTCCTCAAAGCCCATCAGATCCTTGAAATAATGATAAAAGCTGGACCGTTTGAGTCCCACCAGATGGGATAACTTTTCTACATTCAATGATTCCAGGCCAATTTCTCCAAATAATTGATAGCCTGTTTCAATCCATTTGAGCCGGTTATCCGCTGCTTTTTCCATTCATTTCGGTTTGTTCTGTACACGAATGTACAAACCAATGTACCGATGACCCTCGTTTGAACCATCGAATTCACTTCAAAATTGAATGGCAATGATTCAAAAAACATCAAATGCATTTATCGCTGCTTCATGGGTGGCCCTGTTGACTGGATTGATTGGGTATCTGGTTGGATTATGGAGAGCCGAATTGGCACTCAGTGAAAAGGGTTATTATTTCACAATTCTCATGTTTGGACTTTTTGCGGTGATATCACTGCAAAAGAGTGTGCGAGACAGGTTGGAAGGACTGCAGGTCACGGACATTTACTACGGTCTTTCCTGGTTTTCCACAATCCTCTCCATTATCCTGTTGGTGATCGGTCTATGGAATGCAGACCTGCTCCCGAGTGAGAAAGGGTTTTATGCTTTTGCCTTTATTCTGGCTACATTCGGAGTTGTCGCTGTACAGAAAAATACTCGTGATGATTTAGCTATAAGTAAACAGCAAGAAAGTGAACCAACTTCCTGATAGCATTACTTTATCCAGATCTTAAATAAAGAAAAGGCACCTCGTGGTGCCTTTTCTGTTTAGATAGTTTGACGGGGTAACCCCCCCTGGCATAGCTGGTGAGACAGAGTGACTACTACTCAGTATTTTAAATGCACCTGTTAATCAAATTCTCCAAATATTCCTGCTTACCACTGACTTGCTGTGGTTCCCCATTTTCGTGCGCGAAAGAATGGAGGTCAGTTAATGACAGCTTTCCTCCTTCATAATCCTTGCCTTTTCCACTGTCGAACGAGGCATATCGGTCTTTGACCCGGGTTTCAAAGTCCGTGTTATTTAACAATTTCTCGGTAATGAGTAAGGATCGGGCAAATGCGTCGATACCGCCGATATGAGCATGGAACATGTCTTCCAGATCTGTCGAATTCCTTCTACGCTTCGCATCAAAATTGACGCCCCCTCCTTGCAGCCCTCCGGATTGTACGATCACGAGCATGCTTTCAACTAATTCTGTTAAGTTGATTGGGAACTGGTCCGTATCCCAGCCATTTTGATAATCACCACGGTTGGCATCAATGCTTCCTAGCATATTGGCATTGGCAGCAACTTGTAATTCATGTTGGAAAGTATGTCCGGCAAGAGTGGCATGATTCACTTCGATATTGATCTTGAAATCATCTTGTAAACCATATTGATTTAGGAAGCCAACGACCGTCGCACTATCAAAATCGTATTGGTGCTTACTAGGCTCAGCGGGTTTTGGCTCTATAAAAAAAGTGCCTTCAAAACCTTGCCCTCGAGCATAATCCCGGGCCATGGAAAGGAATTGCCCCATGTGGTCCAGCTCACGTTTCATGTCCGTATTCAAGAGGCTCATGTAGCCTTCACGACCGCCCCAAAAAACGTAGTTTTCACCTCCAAGAGCAATGGTTGTGTCAATAGCATTTTTGAGTTGAGCTCCGGCATAAGCAACCGTATTGAAATCAGGGTTAGTAGAGGCGCCATTCATGTATCGGGGATTACTAAACAAATTGGCAGTTCCCCATAGCACCTTGATGTTGTTGCCTTTTTTCTTTTCAATCCCATAATTCACAATGGCATCCAGGCGTTGCTCAAACTCCTTCAGTGAAGTCCCCTCATCTACTAAATCCACATCGTGAAAACAGAAGTACTCAAGACCCAGTTTAGAGATGAATTCAAAGGCAGCATCCATTTTGTCTTTGGCCCGGTCTACTGCATCTGGTTTTTTGTCCCATGGAAATTCAATGGTACCTGGTCCGAAAGGGTCACCTCCGGTATTACAGAAGGAGTGCCAATAGGCAATGGCAAACTTGAAATGATCCTTCATTTTCTTGCCGAGAACCAATTGCTCAGGATTATAATATTGATAGGCGAAAGGGTTGTCCGATCCCGGGCCTTCAAACGGGATGTCTCCGATCCCTGGGAAAAATGTTTGTTCTCCGATGATTGCCATGATTCTTGAGGTTAATGTTTAATGAGGTGAGCTAAATTTTCTTTCCAACTATGATAAGCCTCAGCATATGCTGTCTTTCCTGCTGAGCTGGGGGCTATGGTTTTTAATACGTTCAGGTTGTCAAATGCTTCCTTCCGACTCCAGTGAGCAATGCCCACTCCGGCAGCACGCGCAGCCCCTTCAGCCCCATCTGTTTCCAACAACTGAAGCGGAACTCCCGTGGTATCGACAAATGCGGTTTGAAATAGATCACTTTGGAATAAGTTGGCCATGCCTGCTTTCATGACGGAAACCGCCAATCCCATTTCCTGGAAGACTTCCAGGCCGTAATTCATCGCGAAAGCGATGCCTTCCTGAGCGGCACGGATCAAATGGCGCCGGTCATGACGGTTCAGATCCAGATGATGCAGATGTGCAAAGATATTCTGGTTCCCAAGCAATCTTTCGGCACCATTCCCAAAGGGGAAAAACTGTAGACCCTCTGAGCCAATTGGAGCTTTTGAAGCTTCCTGATTCATTTGCCGGTAATCCAATAGATGAGCAGGATCGCTCAATACTTTTCTAAGCCAACTGTAGAGAATACCGGAGCCGTTCACACAAAGTAATACGCCATTTCTAGGTGCATTTTGAGTATCGTTCACATGCAGAAAAGTGTTTACACGCTGTGTAGCATCGTAACGATTTTGGTTATCTACCGCATATATTACGGCGGAGGTACCAGCAGTAGTTGCCACTTCACCTGGCTCAAATACATTTAATGATAACGCATTATTTGGTTGATCTCCGGCGCGATAACTGATCGGGATCCCAACGGGAAGTGATAGTTCATCCGCGGCTGATTTTGAAACCGTACCTTGCATTCCCATATTAGGTACTATGTCAGGAATGAGTCCCACATCAAATCCAAAACCGTCAACAACCTCTTTGGATAGGGATCGTTTTTCAAAATTCCATAAAATCCCTTCTGATAGCCCGGAAGCGGTTGTTCGAACTTCTCCCGATAATTTCATGGCCAAATAATCTCCCGGCAACATGATGTGTTTGATTTGATCAAACAATGAAGGTTCATTGATTTTTACCCAACTCAATTTGGATGCGGTGAAGTTTCCTGGAGAATTGAGGAGAGTGCGCAGGGCGTTATCTGCTCCGATTTTATGGAAGGCTGCTTCACCTTGAGCAATTGCCCTGGAGTCGCACCAAATGATGGAAGGCCGAACGACTTTTTGATCCCGGTCAATCGCAACCAAACCGTGCATTTGATAGGCAATACCGATGGCCCCTACATCAGAAAGGTCTACCTTTTTTTTCAGAAGTATAAGGGCATCCTTCAAAACCTGCCACCAGTTTTCAGGGTCTTGTTCAGCCCAACCTGGCTTTGGGGAATGGATGACCATTTCCTCCTTAGGGTATTGTTCGCTTCCAAGGCACTTCCCTGATTCACTGTCCACAATGGCTACCTTAACGGAAGAACTTCCCAGATCTATGCCAAGTAATTTCATCTGTTATGAAGGGGTTACACGAAAGTTTAACCTTCAATTTAGGAGAAATGAGCCATTCTCAAATTGGCAACGTTTGCAATTTGTCTAATCAGGATTCAATGTTGCATTCTTCACGGCAAGAGCGGGGAAACCTCCGTTTAATTCCTCACAATCCCTCATCTTTGTGTTTGTTGAAGAATTTTTAGAAGACCGAAAATGAAGAAGGCTTTATTGATTTTGGCGGTAGCTGTTTTCTCCTTCAGTTGTGAAAAGGACGAATCATACAAACAGATTCTAACGGACCCGGAGACCTACCAGGCATCTATGAAGAAACTCACCGATGTTATCGTGTATGACATCTTTTCTCCACCTGTTGCTTCGCGTGTTTATGTGTATCCGAATATTGCTGCTTATGAAGTGATACGACACCTGGAGCCTAGCAAATATGTGACCATGGCCGGTCAATTGACTGATTTTACGGAAGCGCCCGCGCCTCAAGGCGAGGTTGATCTTCACTTAGCGAGCTTACATGCCTTTTTGCAAGTGGGTAAAGCGTTGATCTTTTCCGAATCTAAAATCGATGAGTATCGGGAAAAGCTTTACAGTAGATTAAGTGACCATGGTCTGCCATCGGGCTTGAAAGAAAATTCGCTCGCTTATGGTGAGTCGGTTGCTAATCATATCCTTGCCTGGGCGGATAAAGACATGTACAAGCAGACACGGACTTTTCCCAAGTATACCATTCAGGACGTAGATGCCAAATGGAAACCTACACCTCCCGATTATATGGAAGGTATTGAGCCTCATTGGAGAGAGATCCGCCCAATGGTAATCGATTCTGCGGAGCAATTTGAGCCCATAGATCCGGAAGTGTTTAGCCTCAATGAAGGAACAGAATTTTACCGGCAATTGATAGAAGTTTATGAGATCGGGAAAAACCTCGATAAAGAACAAAAGGAAATCGCGGAGTTTTGGGATTGCAATCCTTATGTTTCTCACCACCGGGGACATGCGATGTTTGCAACCAAGAAAATCACTCCTGGAGGTCACTGGATGGGTATTGTCGCCATTGCAACGCGACAGGCACAGAATAGCTTTGATGAAACCATAGAAGTGTATGCCAGAACATCCGTTGCTTTATTCGATGGTTTCATTAGCTGCTGGGATGAGAAGTGGAGGAGCATTGTCGTTCGACCGGAAACAGTGATTAATCAGTATTTGGACGAGGACTGGTTACCTTTACTTCAGACACCACCCTTTCCGGAATATACGAGCGGTCATAGTGTGATCTCCCGTGCGGCAGCTATAACACTAACCGATTACTACGGTGATAACTTTGCTTTTAATGATACAACTGAGATCGAATACGGCCTGACAGAGCGAAAATTTGATTCATTTCTGCATGCATCGGAAGAAGCAGCCATCAGCCGACTTTATGGAGGCATCCATTACATGATGGCCATCGACAATGGGGTGACCCAAGGCGAAGAAGTGGGTAAACATGTGGTGGCTAACCTTCGGACGAGAAAATTGACGGAAGCATCGAATTGATAATGATGCTGAAAGTATTTTAATTTTATTCCGGTGAGTAATCCCCCTTTATAAAGGGGGCTAGGGGGATTTCAATCACGGTTAAAATCCATATATAATTACCATCCTATGAAAAAACTTTCCGGAATCCTGTTACTTATTGTTCTTTTCAGTGCTTGCACCTCATCCGAAAAGAACACATCTGAATCGAAGCAAAAGTCTTTTTATCAGCCTTGGGAAGACCTGGAAGAACTCTTTCATGATGTACAGATGGCGCATATCTTTCCCGATAGCAAAACTTTTGTCGACTGTACGCCAAAGTCTGCCCCGGAAACGATATTAGCCGCTTATCGGGTCGAAAAGGATGTAACAGGTTTTGATCTGAAGTCTTTCGTAACCCGAAATTTCAACATGCCGGTCAATCCGGCTGCGGGTGATATTGATACGAATAAACCGATAAAAGATCATTTATCCTCCCATTGGAATTATCTCACTCGTTCTACCGAAGCGCAACCAGATTACACGACATTGATCCCATTGCCCAGCCAATACGTGGTGCCGGGAGGTCGGTTCCGTGAGGTATATTACTGGGACAGTTACTTTACCATGGTCGGATTGGGCGCTTCAGGGCGGATTGACCTGATGGAGTCTATGCTGGACAACTTCGCTTTCCTGATCGATACGATCGGATTTATTCCAAATGGCAACCGGACTTACTACATGGGGAGAAGTCAACCTCCGTATTTTTCTTCGATGGTCAATACATACATCCAGCAGACTTCTATTCAACAAGCATTGAAGTATTTGCCAGCGATACAGGCCGAGTATGATTTCTGGATGGATGGAGCAGAAGACCTGACACCAAATAATCCTGAAGGTAAAAGAGTGATATTGTACCAGGGTTTCATCCTGAATCGGTATTGGGATAATTTCGATACCCCGCGACCTGAATCGTATCGGGAAGACATAGAATTGGCGGAAGAACTGCCTGAAGCCGAAAGAGGTAGACTGTACAGGAACTTGAGAGCCGCCGCTGAGTCAGGCTGGGATTTTAGTAGCCGATGGTTTGAAGGAGAGGAATTCTCAACGATAAGAACCACAGATTTGCTGCCCGTGGATCTCAATTGCCTGATATACGCCATGGAAATTGCTTTGAGCGTGATGTACGAAGCAGAGGGTAGCGTGGCGAAATCTCAACACTATAAGAAAAAGTATGAAGTGAGAAGAAAATCCATCAACCAGTTTTTCTGGAATAAGGAGGATCAGTCTTACGAGGATGTCATCTGGACCGAAAAAGAAACCACCAAACATACTGGAAGAATCACCGCGGCTTCCGTTACACCACTTTATTTCAAGGCTGCAAAAGAAGATTTGGCCGCCAGGCAGGCACAAACCATAAAGGAACAACTCTTATATGATGGAGGAATTGCTACTACACCGATTACTTCGGGACAACAGTGGGATGCTCCTAATGGTTGGGCACCATTACAATGGTTAACAATAAGAGGACTTGAACACTACAACGAGCAGGAATTGGCAGAAGAGATCAGTTCAAGATGGCTTCGCATCAATGATAAAGTTTTCCGAAATACTGGCAAGATGATGGAGAAGTATAATGTGGCGGATACCACGCTGCTTGCTGGAGGTGGTGAATACCCTAATCAAGACGGCTTTGGTTGGACCAATGGGGTAGTTTTGGGCTTGCTTTCCGATGACCCAAAATATTAATATTTCAATACTGTGCTATACTGTGCTACCAATCTCGAAAAGGTTTAATATTTTTACCGTAAACCGAAGATTTTCAGTTCCGCAACGGATTTAAATTTCCAATTTTCAAATACAAACGTTTGGATTTGGCTTTTCATTTATAGGTCCGTTTTTTCTGGTGACTAATTGGATTTTTCTTACTAATATGATCGCCACTTTGAAGCAATTTGCCATCGAGGTATAGTGATTTTTGAAGTATTGGCGATCTCGGGAAGAAGATTATGATTCAATCTGGTTTCGAGAGAATCTTTAACAACATTGATGAGTTAATATGAGTAAAAAGTACGTACTGGCCATAGATCAGGGAACCACCAGTTCCCGTGCCATCCTTTTCAGTTCTAATGGAGAAATTAAAGGGATTCGACAAAAAGAATTTACCCAGATATTCCCTCAATCTGGCTGGGTCGAACATGATGCAGAAGAGATTTGGTCCACTCAATTGGAAGTACTAAAAGGTGTACTGAAGGATACCGGGACCAAAGCTTCAGAAATTGCGGGGATTGGTATCACAAATCAAAGGGAGACTACTGTCGTTTGGAATGCTGAAACGGGAGAGCCGATTCATAACGCGATCGTCTGGCAGGATAAACGAACCTCAGATTTTTGTGAGGCCCTCAAACAAAAAGGACTTTCCGATGAGGTAAGAGAAAAAACAGGTCTGGTCATTGACTCCTATTTCTCAGGGACAAAGGTGAATTGGATGCTGGAGCATGTCGATGGTGCCAGAGAATTGGCGGAAGCCGGGAACTTGAGATTTGGAACCATCGATACCTGGCTGATCTGGAAGATGACCAAAGGAGCCAGGCATGTCACGGATTATTCAAATGCTTCCAGAACGTTGATGTATAATATCCGCGATTTAAAATGGGATACTGATTTACTGAATGTTTTGGAAGTGCCAGAGTCGATGTTGCCTTCTGTGCAGGGCTCCAGTTCCGAATTTGGTTCGTTCAATTTAGATGGAGTTGACATCCCTATCCTCGGAGTAGCTGGTGATCAGCAGGCAGCGCTTTTTGGACAGGCGTGCGTAGAGCCAGGTGACGCTAAAAATACTTACGGTACAGGTTGTTTCATGTTGATGTACATGGGCGCAGACCCTACCCCATCTAATAGTGGATTACTGACAACTATGGCCTGCAGCCTCGATGGCTCTCCGGCGTATGCCCTTGAGGGCAGTATTTTCATTGCGGGTGCAGCCATTCAATGGTTGCGTGATGCCATGAAATTGATCGATAGTGCTTCCGATTCTGAGCATTTCGCCAGCAAAGTGGAAGGGCATGAGGTTGTGATGGTTCCGGCATTTGCCGGTTTGGGAGCTCCTTATTGGGACCAGTTTTCTCGAGGTGCAGTTTTTGGACTTACCCGGGATACCGGAAAGAATCATTTGATCAAAGCGGCTTTAGAGTCGATCGCATTCCAAACGCGTGATGTACTGGATGCGATGGAAAAGGATGCGGGCATCAAGATCAATAGCCTCAATGTAGACGGTGGAGCGACTGCTAACGATTATTTGATGCAATTTCAGTCTGATATTCTTGGATTAACAGTTGACCGACCTGAGATCACGGAATCTACGGCGCTGGGAGCAGCCTATCTGGCAGGGCTGAAAGCAGGTATATGGCAACCTGGAGACTTGAAGAAAGTAAGGAAAACCGAGAAGTTGTTCCAGCCGAAAATGACTGAAACCGATCGGGAAAAACTGTACAAAACCTGGAAAAAAGCAGTAGAAAGAACCTTTAGCTGGGCCAAAGACTGATGAATTTACTAGCATCCGGAAATCGATCGAAGCTAATAGAGAAGATTAGTGAAGAGGCCTATGACCTGGTGGTTATTGGAGGGGGCATCACTGGAGCTGGCATTGCTTTAGACGCGGCTACTCGTGGTTTGAAGACTGTGCTCGTTGAAAAGAAAGATTTCGCTTCAGGTACCAGTAGTAAATCCACGAAGCTTATTCATGGAGGGTTACGTTACCTTAAGCAGTTCGAAATTGCGCTTGTCCGTGAGGTAGGACGCGAAAGAGCAGTGGTGCATAATCTGGCTCCTCATCTGGTTAAAAATGAAAAAATGGTTCTGCCATTGATCAAGGACGGATCATTTGGTAAAATGCTCACGTCATTTGGTTTGATGGTCTATGATGTGTTGGCGGGTGTTGAGAAGGAAGACCAGCGTAAGATGCTGACCAAAGAAGAAACCCTGGAACTTGAGCCGGCACTTCGTGAGGACCTGCTAGAAGGTGGAGGTATCTACGCTGAGTATCGAACAGACGATGCACGTTTGACAATGGAGATTTTGAAGACAGCAGCGCAGTTCGGAGCAGATGTCATCAATTACGCTGAAGCCACAGAATTTATTTATTCCGATGGTAAAATCTCAGGTTTGTCCTGGAGAGATCATCTCACGGGAGAGGAGCGTCAGCTAAAAGCTCGGTACACGATCAGTGCCGCAGGCCCTTGGGTGGATCAACTCAGAAAAAAGAATCAATCACTAGAAGGTAAATACCTGCATCCTACGAAAGGCGTGCATATCGTGGTGCCTCACGAGCGTTTTCCGGTGAAACATTCATTGTATTTTGATGTGCCTGATGGTCGAATGATTTTCGCGGTTCCGAGAGATAGAACCACTTATATCGGTACAACGGATACGGATTACCACGGTGATCTGGATGATGTTCGCGCCAATTTGGAAGACGTACAATATCTGGTAGATGGCGTAAATCATATTTTCCCGTCAGTCGATCTGAAAGTGGTGGATATTGAATCGACATGGGCAGGATTGCGCCCACTTATCGAAGAAGAAGGTAAATCTGCTTCGGAGTTGTCCAGAAAAGATGAAATTTTCGAATCTGAAACGGGATTACTCTCTATTGCCGGGGGCAAGCTGACAGGGTACCGAAAGATGGCCGAACGCATCCTGGACCGATTGGCAGAAAAGTTGAAAGATGAATTTGATGAAGAATTAAAACCTTGCCAAACGGAAAATGCCGTTTTGGTAGGGGGTGTATTTGCCGGAAAAAAGGACGTCAAGAAATACCGGAAAAAAGTAGTTGAAAAATTGAGTGCATTAGATGCTTCCCTGGCTGAATATGCAGAGTACCTGGTGAGTAACTATGGTCGACAAACATCCGATATCATTCGTTCGATCAAGGCAGGAGACCATACTCCCGAGGTGGATCTTGTATTGGCCGAACTGGAATTTTGCCTGGAAAATGAATCTACTTTTACCCTGCTTGATTTCTACGAGAGACGCACGGGAAGACTCTATTTCAATATCAATTCAATTGATCGGACGCGAGAAGAAGTAGAAAACAGAATGTCCCAATTTTTTGGTTGGAGTGCGGAGAAACTAAAAGAGCAAGTCGAAGCATTAGATCACGCTATTAAGATTTCAAGTCAATTTGAGTAAGTCGTGTACGACCCTAAATCACACATATTACTACAACAGATTCTGAAAAAAACAGGATCATCCGATGATCAATTTATGTCCAGGTTACATGCAAACTTTTCTGTAGTTCGCAGGAACCTGAAGACCCTATATGGTGATCGTCAAGATGAACGTGAAATTTTAGAACAGATCACGGAAACCCTGGTCAGTTTTCATCAACAACGTTCAAATGAACGGAGAAAAGCAGATCAGGTCAGAGAGGAGAACCCTGACTGGTTTTTGAGTGAGAAAATTGTCGGTATGATGCTCTATGTCGACTTGTTCAACGAAGACCTCAAAGGCCTTATTGATAAGATCGACTACTTCGAAGAATTAGGCGTGAATTTCATTCACTTGATGCCCGTCCTCAAAGTGCCCAAAGATCATAATGATGGGGGGTATGCCGTTTCGGATTATAGACAGATCGATCCTAAATTTGGCACAAAAGCGGACTTTCGAAAAGTAAGCCGGGAATTCCGAAAGCGCGGAATTTATTTGATGCTGGATATTGTGATTAATCACACGTCGGATGAACACGAATGGGCACGAAAGGCTAAAGAAGGAGATGGCCGTTATCAGGATTACTATTATTTCTTCGAGGATCGTTACTGGCCTGATCAATACGAACAAAGCATGCCGGAAGTATTCCCGGATTCATCGCCGGGAAATTTCACCTATATACCGGAAGTTGAGAAGTGGGTAATGAGTGTTTTTAACAATTACCAATGGGATTTAAATTATACAAATCCCACGGTCTTTGTGGAAATGCTTAGCAACCTCCTATACCTGTCCAATGAAGGCGCCGATGTGCTACGACTCGATGCTCTGGCATTCATGTGGAAGAAATTAGGAACCAGTTCTCAAAACCTCGATGAAGCACATTTAATTGTCAGGACCTTCAAGGCCTGTATGCAGATTGCATGTCCGGGTACCATTTTTTTGGCAGAGGCGATTGTTGCCCCACAAGAGATCATCAAATATTTTGGCGAGACGGAAACCGTAACGAATGAATGTGATTTGGCTTACAATGCTACCCTAATGACTTTGTTGTGGGAGAGCGTCGCTACCAAAAACAACAGGCTGACCGCTGTATCCATCAATAATGTTCCTCAGAAACCTTTAGGAACTTCTTGGATCACCTATCTGAGATGCCATGATGATATCGGGCTGGGTTATGAAGATGAGCATGCGAGATGGGCAGGATACGATGCGCATAGCCACAGACATTTTATCATCAACTTTCTTACAGGAAGCATTAATTGGTCTTTTGCCCGTGGGCGTCGATTTATGGAGGATCCTGAGAAAGGTGATGCCAGAATTTCCGGGAGTCTTGCCTCCCTGGCAGGACTTGAAAAAGCACTGGAAAGTCAGGATCATTATCAGATTGACCTGGCCGTAGCCCGCATAGCGATGCTGCACGGAATCATACTTGCCTGGGGTGGCATTCCCATGCTTTACATGGGGGATGAACTGGGACTTACGAATGACTACTCCTATGAGTTGGACCCGGCCAAAGTAGCGGACAATCGTTGGATGCATCGCCCTAAAATGAATTGGGAACAAGCAAAACACCGACGCAATCAGCTCAGCGTGGAAGGTCGCATTTACCTCAGTATCCAAAGGATGATACGGTCTAGGAAGTTGATCGGGCAATTTCAAGATAAGAATAATACTTACTTACTGGATTGTGGAAATCAACATCTCCTTGGCTTTGTGCGGTACAATGAAGCCGGAAAAGTTGCTTGCATTTTCAATCTGAACGATCATGAAGAGTGGGTTTCGCTGGACGTTTTGAGACAGCAGGGCATAAACGTCGATTCCGGCATTAAAGATCAGAATACCGATCTTTCAGTAGATACACCCTACGATCAAATCAGACTGGAACCTTATCAGTTTCACTGGGTTTCAGAACATCAACTCAAAAAAAACATAAACAAGGAAGAGCCAATATTCAATGATGAAGAAAACTTGGTGGAAAGAGAGCGTAATTTATCAGATATACCCCAGGAGCTTTAAAGACAGCAATGGTGACGGGATTGGAGATATCCCGGGCATTATTGCGCAATTAGACTATATCAAAAGCCTTGGTGTAGACGTCATTTGGTTATGTCCGGTCTATGAATCGCCCAATGATGACAATGGCTATGATATCAGCAATTATCGAGGTATCCATCCGGAGTTTGGAACCATGGAGGATTTTGATGAATTGATCGCTGGAATTCACGGTAGAGGCATGAAATTGATCATGGATGTGGTGGCCAATCATACCTCCGATGAACATGCCTGGTTCGAAGAATCCAGATCATCTAAAAACAACCCAAAACGAGACTTCTATATATGGAAGCCGGGAAAAAATGGTGAGGTGCCTAATAACTGGATGTCTTTCTTTGGAGGAAAAGCCTGGCAATATGATGAAAGGACAGGAGAATATTACCTGCACCTATTCACCAAAAAACAGCCTGATCTGAATTGGGAAAATCCACAGGTAAGAGCTGAGATATTCGATCAGATGAAATTCTGGCTTGAAAAGGGAATTGATGGCTTTCGATTGGATGTGATTTCATTGATTTCGAAAAGGAACTATGAGGATACTCCTCATGAAGAGTTCAATGAAACGATCACCAGGGTTTACGCCAATGGTCCACAGATTCATGAGTTCCTGCAGGAAATGAACCGGGAAGTATTGACTGATCATGATGTCATGACTGTTGGTGAAGGCCCGGGCATTTCACTTTCAAATGGCCTTGATTACGTAGGTGAAGAGAGAAATGAACTCAATATGATCTTCCACTTCGATCACATGTTCATTGATCATGGTCCAAAAGGTAAATTCGATACGGTCCATTTAGATTTTGTACGATTCAAAAAGATCTTTAGCGACTGGGATCGGCAATTAGGGACATCCGGATGGAACAGTATTTTTCTGGGGAATCATGATTTTCCAAGAATTGTTTCAAGATTCGCCAATGATCAGGAGTATTGGGAAGAATCTTCAAAGCTGCTTTCATTGATGCTCCTTAGCATGCGGGGTACACCCTATATTTATCAGGGCGATGAATTTGGTATGACCAACGTGGCATTTGATAATATCTGTGATTACCGCGATGTGGAAACACTCAACGTTTGGAAAGAAACAGAAGGGAATGGTGGAGATTTAGAGAATCTAATGAAGGCCATACACTGGCAGGGAAGGGATAATGCCCGAACTCCGGTACAATGGGATAACAGCGAGAATGCTGGCTTTTCGGAGGGTCATCCCTGGATTAAGGTGAATCCTAATTATGAGTCCATCAATGCGAAAAGTCAGGAGATGAACCCGAGATCAGTTTTGCATTTTTATCGCAAAATGATCACCATTCGCAAGACCTATCCCGTTCTGGTTTATGGGGAATTCAAATGTATCAATGAAGATGATCCGTCGATTTTTGCCTACTACAGACAAGATGAGGAGTATCATATGTTAATTGTACTGAATTTTTCTTCTGTGGATCAGCCTTTTCAATTAGAACGAGAGGTGGCGAAAGCGGAGCTCATTCGGATCGTTTCAAATTATCGGCAATCCAATGAAGTCGAAAACGGCACTATTGTTTTACAACCATGGGAGGGGATCATGTATAAAATCAAGAAAACCAATTGATATGGCGATTTGGGGTATTGACTTAGGCGGAACCAAAATTGAAGGAGTCATCCTGAAAGACAAGAACAATCCGGAAGTGATCCTTAGGACGCGTTTGGATACGGAGGCTCATCATGGTTATCAACATATTCTGGATCGAATTAAACTGCTCATTGATAAGATGAGTACCGAATCTGGTCTTAAGCCAGATAAGATTGGATTTGGGACTCCCGGTGCTTTAGACCCAGTCACACTGACCATGAAAAACAGCAATACCACCGCACTAAATGGTCAGCCATTTCATGTCGATTTGGAAAAGAAACTAGGGGTGCCCGTTAAAATGGCGAATGATGCCAATTGCTTTGCACTGGCGGAGGCCAGGATGGGTTCGGTCAAAACGCATATGCCTGATGCCAAGGTGTGCTTTGGTGTCATCATGGGCTCAGGCGTCGGTGGTGGAATAGTAGTAAATGGTGAAGTTCTCAATGGACGGCAAGGAATCGCTGGAGAATGGGGCCACAATTTTCTCGATGAGTCAGGAGGAGACTGCTACTGCGGCCGTGTTGGGTGTGTGGAGAAAGTGATTTCTGGAAGAAATCTTGAGCAATATTTCAGGGAACAAACCGGACAAGACCGTAAACTGAAAGATCTTTATAAAGCTCATCTGGCTGGAAATGATGAACAGGCATCTATGTTGATCAATAGACTAATCCGCTTTTTCGGTAAAGGCATTGCCAATGTGATTAATATCCTGGATCCGGATGTGATTATTTTAGGCGGAGGTGTTGGAAACATTGATTTGCTTTATACTGAAGGTGTGGAAGAAGTGAAAAAACATGTGTTCAATACTCGAATGGATACAGTTTTTCTCAAACCCACACTTGGCGATTCGGCCGGTGTGTTTGGTGCGGCCTTTTTGGTAGCTTAAGAGGAACAGATCCTCCCTTACAACCATAGCACATGTATCGCTTTAATCAGCATATATGTGAATAATAATTCAACTTGATCCTAATGTTGAAATTTAGTAATTCCCCCTTTGAAAAGGGGGTTAGGGGGATTCTTAGGCGCGCCGATTGAGCAGTCAAAATAGATTCACAATGCCACAAGTTCATTAATCTAATAGCTGCCCTGTTTTAACAAATTGTTACCTCCTTTTGAAATAACAATTTTCAGGTGATTTTTGAAATCGTGAAGATCACCAATAAGATCGTTTACAAGAACCTCGACAAAATTTACGAGGAGTCGCCACGAGAAGAACTAAATCCGGAACATAGGTGGGTCATCTTCAGTGATCTGCATATGGGCGATGGTGGTTCCACGGACGATTTCAGGACAAATTCAGAGTTATTTACTAATGCCTTGCGGCATCATTACCTGAAGAAAGATTATAAGCTTTTTTTAAACGGTGATGTAGAAGAATTACAGCGATATTCGATAAAGAAGATCGTCAAATACTGGGAACAGGTTTTTGAGCTTTTTGCTCAATTCGCCAAAGAAGACCGACTGATCAAAACCATAGGAAATCACGATCTGGAACTCGCTACCCTCGAAGAATTGCCTTTTGATCTAAATGTTCATGAGGGGTACAGGCTTGGATATCAGGAGAATGATATTTTCTTGTTCCATGGTCATCAGGCTTCAAAAAAGTATCAGCAACACAACGAGTTGGTAGGCTTTACACTCAAATACTTTGCAAATCCTCTGGGGATTAAAAATTACAGCGTTTCGCATTCCTCGGTAAAGCAGTTCAAGATTGAAAAGAAGCTTTATCACTACTCGTCCAAGAGGAAAATCATTTCCGTGATTGGCCATACTCACCGTCCATTATTTGAATCCCTGGATAAAATGGACCGGTTAAAGTACAAGATTGATCAATTGTGCCGCGAATACACGCAGAAACAAGGTGATACCTCATCAATCAAAGAGAGTATCATCGCTTACAAAAATGAATTGAAAAAGTATCATAAAGACAATGAAAGCCTCAATGTGCTCAATCTGATTTATCACGATATTTTCCATGTTCCTTGTCTGTTCAATTCTGGAACGGTCATTGGAAAGCGGGGAATGACTTGCCTGGAGATTGAAAATCACCATATTCGATTGGTGCATTGGTTCGATAAGAAAATTTCAAAAAAATACCTAAAGCAGACGGGATATGCCCCTGAGCAACTTGGAGATTCAGATTTCTATCGAATGGTGATCAATGAAGAGCCGCTAGACTATATTTTTACGCGGATCAAATTCTTGAGTTAACGCATATTGCAACTATGAAAGGAATATGGAGCTGCTTTCTGATCATTATATTGATTGGGTGTCAGAGTACGAGCAACAAGCATTCAGATATGGATCTTTCTTCAATTGATATTCAAGGCCATCGCGGGGCCAGGGGACTTCTGCCTGAAAACTCCATTCGCGGTTTTCTACATGCAGTTGATTTGGGGGTAAATACGCTGGAATTGGATTTATGTGTAACAGGGGATGGACAGATAGTAGTGAGTCATGAGCCATTTTTTTCATCTGAAATTTGTCTGGATGAAAACCGGAATATGATTCCCGAAGAGGAAGCGACTAAACTCAATATGTACAAGATGACCTATGAGGAGGTGTTGCAATACGATTGTGGTAGCTTGATGCATCCAAGATTTCCTTCTCAGGGAAAAGTCAAAGTAGTAAAACCTTTATTGTCTGAAGTCTTTAATCGCGTTGAGCAATACACCCAACTCAACAACCTTACGCCATTGAATTATAATATTGAACTAAAAAGCCTGGAAGAATATGACAATGTATACCACCCGGAACCAGCAAAGTTTTCGGAGATGGTTTATAACCTCATCAATGAGACGCCAGGTGTGGATTGGAATCGTGTAACCATACAATCCTTTGATTTTCGAATTTTACAATATTTCCGCAAGCAATATCCCAAGGTTATACTCTCACAATTAATAGAGAACGAACTTCCGTGGCAAGAGAATGTCGAAACTTTAGGGTTCAATCCGGAGATTTATAGCTGCTATTATAAATCCCTTACCAGGGAGGTAGTTGCTGAATTGCACGAGGCAGGAATTAAAGTGATTCCCTGGACGATCAACGAAGTAGACGAAATGCGTGAATTGATCGAGTGGGGAGTGGATGGCATCATCACCGATTATCCCGACCGTATCCAGGAGCTTTAGTGGAATCAAATCCCCCGTTTTTAAAAGGGAGTGGTCTGGACTGAAGTTTCCAATGGCCCCTTTACCATCAAAGAAATGTCCGGTATGAGTCTGTTGAAACTTTAGCTTGGGCTTGTCGAAAGCCATTTCTTTCACATCTTTGCGCCCGATTTCAATAAAACGAGCTTTTGAGTTCAGGATTACACATGAAAAAATACGATGTATACGCCATTGGCAATGCGCTGGTTGACTATGAAATAGAGATTGATGATCAGTTCCTGCAGACACAAGGGGTAGAAAAAGGCCTGATGACGTTGGTGGATGAAGAGCGACAGGGTGTCCTGCGAGCCGCAATGGGAGATCACATCACCAAGAAACAAGCTGGTGGGTCGGCGGCCAATTCGATCGTATCTCTTGCTCAATTTGGTGGTAAAGGATTCTACTCTTGCAAAGTCGCTAATGATGATGATGGAGTATTTTTCATTGAAGACCTGAAAAAAAACGGGATCGATTCAAATTTGGAATTTGAAGCCCTCGAAGCTGGTACAACCGGTAAATGCCTGGTGATGATTACGTCTGATGCCAATCGTACCATGAATACGTATCTTGGTATTACGACGGATATTTCTGTTAGCGAAATCAATAAAGAAGCCCTCACACAGTCAGAATACTTGTTCATCGAAGGATATTTGATATCTTCCGATACAGGCCGTGTCGCGATGAGAGAGGCCAGGGATTTTGCAAAAGCCAATGGAGTTAAGACCAGTATCACTTTCTCTGATCCGGCCATGGTCAAATACTTTGGGGAGCAAATGAAGGAACTGGTGGAGGACGGTTTCGATTTGCTTTTCTGTAATGAGGAAGAAGCTTCACTGTTCACCGGGAAGGAAGATGTGAAAGAGGCCCGAGAAGAATTGAAGAAAATAGCTCGGAATTTTGCCATCACGCAGGGCGAAAACGGAGCCATCATTTGGGATGGTGATACTTTCATCGATATTGAGCCTTATCCAGTTGAGGCAGTGGACACAACTGGAGCTGGAGATATGTTCTCAGGAGCCTTTTTATATGCCATTACGCAAGGTCATAGCTTCGCGCAAGCTGGGAAACTGGCTAGTATGGCGTCATCCAAGGTAGTGTCACAGTTTGGTCCGAGATTAGAATTTCCGCAGATCCAGGAGATACTTAGGAATTTACATTAGAATTCCCCTCCTTGAGGGAGGTAGGGTCGCCCGGCTTAGGTTGTGAATTAGCGTTTTCTGAATTGTGCTAAAGATTTCTCATAGAATCTTGCTTCGGAAATTGAATTTAAGAAATAAAAAATTATCTTTGCCCTCCGTTTTTAAAACAAGCAAGAAATGAAAAGAACATTTCAACCCTCAAACAGAAAAAGAAAGAACAAACATGGTTTCAGATCAAGAATGGAATCTGTAGGTGGAAGAGGGGTACTTGCCAGAAGAAGAGCAAAAGGCAGAAAGAAATTGAGTGTTTCTAGCGAGAGCAAGCACAAAAGATAAAATAAGTAGGCCATGACTTCAGAGGTCCGGCCAAAATATACACTCAAAGCCACCGAAAGGCTGAAGAGTAAAAAAGAGATAGAGGAGCTTTTCCAGAAGAGTTCCTCTTTTTTCGTTAAGCCAATTTTATTGAAGTATGTCGTTTTCGATGAGCCAGGAGAAAATAAAATCTTGGTTGTCGTTCCTAAGAAGCATCATAAAAAGGCTGTGTCAAGGAACTTGTTGAAACGAAGAATCAGAGAGGCTTATCGGCAAAACAAGCACAGTTTACTTTCCGACAAACAACACATTCACCTCGCTTTTCTTTTTCTGAGCCCTGATACACTTTCCTTTCAGCAAATTCAGGAAAAACTAATTACCTTGATGCAACGTTTAGAACAGAGATTGTCTTAAAACGAAGATCATCAATGGCCATGAGGTGGCGATTGAATTAAAGTAATGCACATGAAAAGAGGAGCGAAATACATCATCATTTTAACTGTTGTGGCCACAGTCACATTAGCCTTTGCTAATCCTTCAAATGATCGATATTTCCAGATTGTCAAAAACCTTGACATTTTCGCCACACTTTTCAAGGAAGTTAATGCTTACTATGTTGACGAGGTAAACCCAAACACTTTGATGAAGTCGGGTATTGAAGCCATGTTGTCAAACCTGGATCCTTATACAACATACATTGGTGAGGACGATATCGAAGATTATCTTACAGTCACCACGGGTGAGTATGGTGGTATTGGAGCAGTGGTCGATAAAAAAGATGGTATTAATACGATCGTTCTTCCTTACGAAGGCTATGCGGCGCATCGGGCTGGATTAAGGATTGGAGACCAAATCTTAAAAATCAATGGAGTTGACCTGGCGGATAAGCCTTCGGATCAAATTTCGAAATTGTTGAAAGGTCAATCTAATTCGGCGATTAAACTGACAGTAAAGCGATACAAACAAGAGGGAACTTTTGATGTTGAATTAAAAAGAGAGAAGATCACAGTCAATAATGTCCCATTTTCAGGAATGATCAATGATGACATTGCCTACATAAGATTGACGGACTTCACCACCAAAGCGGGAGCAGAGGTCGCGAATGCTTTAAAAAATTTAAAAGCCGAGGGAGCAGAAAAAGTAATCTTAGATTTACGAGGCAATCCTGGAGGGTTGTTGGAAGAAGCCATCAATGTGTCGAATGTATTTGTGCCTAGAGGGGTAGAAGTAGTAAGCACCAAAGGGAAATTGGATGCCTGGACCAAAACTTATAGATCGCTTAACAATCCGATTGATACGGACATACCTGTCGCGGTGCTTACTGATAATGGCTCGGCTTCGGCTTCAGAAATAGTAGCTGGAGTCATACAGGATTACGATCGTGGAGTGTTAATAGGTCGACGGACTTTTGGCAAAGGACTGGTCCAGCAAACTCGACCATTGGCCTACAACTCTCAATTGAAAGTTACCACGGCAAAATATTATATCCCTAGTGGTAGATGCATTCAGGCAATAGATTATAGCCATAGAAATCCTGATGGAAGTGTGGGGAAAGTGCCGGATTCGTTAAAGGTGGAATTCAAGACAAAAGGAGGTCGCCTGGTATTCGATGGAGGAGGCTTGGATCCTGATATTGCGGTAGGCCGAACAAAATATGCTCCTATTACGATTAGCCTGCTTCGCAAAGATCATATCTTCAATTTTGTGACCGAATTTGTCCATGGAAAACTGGAAGAGCCTTTCGATGCGAAAACCTTCCGTTTGTCCGATGAAGAATACAATGGATTCGTTTCTTGGCTTAAGGGTCGGGATTATGATTATACAACGAAAGTGGAACGCACAATTGAGGCTTTGGTGAAAACAGCGAAAGAAGAAAAATACTTTGATGAAATTCAAAGTCAGATCACAGAGCTTCAAAAAGCGACTTTACACAATAAAGAACAAGATTTAATGACCTTCCAAAGTGAGATTCGGATATTAATAGAACAAGAGATTGCCGGAAGATATCAGTTTCAAAAAGGCATCATAGAATCTACATTCGAAAAAGATCGGGACATCTTGGCGGCAGTAGAAGCACTTAATGATCAGGGCAAATACCAATCATTACTATCTGGAAATTAAAAACCTGAGAGCTGCAAGGCCACAAAAGTCCACAGGCCAAATAGTCGATTAGTGTACTACTTAACCTGTCAAAAGGCCAAATAGCCAAAAGGCAAGGCTCTATATTCTATTAAACCTTAACTTTGAGCAAGAATCAATTTCATTGGCGAATCATTGAAGGTCAATGCTTTGAAACTTATTGTTAGCCATCGTTAGATCAAAATGAATTACACACACACGATAAAAGACAACATATTTAGATTGGAGTTCTCTGGAGACCTGATCGGTGAAAACAAAGGTCCTGAACTGGTAGAAATCGTTAACGATGTGCTTGGCAAGGATCAGGCAAGGTTTTGCCTGGTAAATATTACGGATGTTAGATACATTAACTCCAGTGGTATTGGTGTACTCATTACCATTCTAACAAAGTTTCGGAACAAAGGCGGTGAACTCTATTTGATCAATCCGTCCGAACATGTAAAAAAATTACTCATCATTACTAAACTCCAGGCAATATTTAACATTGCTGATTCCGAAGAAGAGGTCATAACTAAGATCGTCAATCAATAATTAAAAATGAGTGCAGTTGATATCCTTCTAGGCCTCCAGTGGGGCGATGAAGGAAAAGGAAAGGTGGTAGACTACTTGGCACCTAAGTACGACATTGTTGCGCGTTTTCAGGGAGGGCCAAATGCCGGTCATACGCTGGAGTTTGATGGCCATAAACATGTTTTACATCAAATTCCGTCAGGCATCTTTCATGAGAAGATTTTGAATGTTGTTGGAAATGGAGTTGTCTTAGATCCAATTACCTTCGGAAAAGAATTGGAGGAATTGGAGCCTTTCAATATTGACATTCAGTCACAATTAATATTGTCCACCAAGGCCCAGATCATTTTACCGACACACAGATTGTTGGATCAGGCTTACGAAAAAGCGAAGGGTAAGTCAAAGATAGGTTCGACGTTACGAGGAATAGGACCAACCTATCAGGATAAAATGGCGAGAGTTGGATTGCGTGTTGGAGATATCCTGGAGAAAGATTTTAAGGAGAGGTATGAAAGGGTTAGGGATCGGCATCTGCGTATATTAGAACAGCATGATTTTGAATACAATCTAGCGGAAGCGGAACAAGAGTTTTGGAATTACGTCGAGGTGATGTCAGGTCTGCAGATTAGAAATACGGAATATCTGCTGAATGATATGTTATCCCAGGGGAAGTCAGTGCTGGCTGAAGGAGCTCAGGGATCCCTGTTAGATGTGGATTTTGGAAGTTATCCATTCGTTACCAGTTCTAACACAATTTCTGCAGGTGCTTGTACGGGGTTAGGTATTCCTCCCCATAGGATTGGAGAAGTCTTTGGCATATTCAAAGCCTATTGTACCCGTGTGGGTAGTGGCCCTTTTCCAACGGAGCTCCATGATCAATCTGGTGAAGACCTGAGAAAGAAAGGAAATGAATTCGGAGCTACAACTGGTCGTCCTAGACGTTGCGGCTGGTTAGACTTGCCAGCCCTTAATTATGCTACTATGATTAACGGAGTTTCTCAGCTCTTTATGATGAAAGTAGATGTATTAGCTGGCTTAGATGACATTAAGGTGTGTACAGGCTATAAGAAAGGAGGAGAAGCTATTTCCGAGGTACCATTGTATTACAATGATGACGAGTGGGATTTAGTGTTGGAAGATTTCAGCTCATGGTCTGATCAGGACGAGGCAGATGGCTTTGATAAATTTCCATCTGAGTTGTCAGACTACATCAGCTTCATTGAGAATTCCACAGGAGTTCCGATTAATCTGGTTTCTATAGGGCCAGATAGAAAACAAACAATCACTCGTAGTTAATCTCCGTGAAAGCCATTGATTCTTCGTGTTCTTTGATTGATATGAAGAATCAATTTTATT